>NZ_CP079800.1:0-2512500 GCF_028869115.1 Pseudemcibacter aquimaris | reverse complement strand
TGGGCGCAGGAGAATTGAGAGGAGCTGTCCCTAGTACGAGAGGACCGGGATGGACACACCTCTGGTGGACCTGTTGTTGCGCCAGCAGCATTGCAGGGTAGCTATGTGTGGAAGGGATAACCGCTGAAAGCATCTAAGCGGGAAGCCCCCCTCAAGATAAGTTCTCCCTTAAGAGCCGTGGAAGACCACCACGTTGATAGGCTGGATGTGGAAGTGTGGTAACACATGAAGCTGACCAGTACTAATTACTCGATCGACTTGAAATCTCATCATGAACAGAGATCAGAATAAAATGATCTCAGAGCAAGGTGCTCATTACATAATACTAATTAGACTTTATAATACTTTTAATTGATCTGGTGGTTATAACAAGATTGTCCCACCCGGTCCCATCCCGAACCCGGAAGTGAAAGGTCTTTGTGCCGATGGTACTTCGTCTTAAGGCGCGGAAGAGTAGGTCGCTGCCAGATCTATTAAGAGTATTATAAACCCCCTCACAATCTCAAAGATCAAAATCAACCGCCCACAAGGCGGTTTTTTTGTATCTGGATTAAATGATAAATATCAGATATAAAAGAATAATTACAATGACGCGGGGTGGAGCAGCCCGGTAGCTCGTCAGGCTCATAACCTGAAGGTCGTAGGTTCAAATCCTACTCCCGCAACCAAAATTCTCTTTGTTTATCAAAGAGTTACAAAAGTCAGAAAGCCGTCCCTTTGGGGCGGTTTTTTGCATAGTGCACTAAAAATGCACTAAAGGGACAGAGAAGTCCTTATAAACAAAGAGAAAATCCTTCTGAACTGTGGACTCATTGTGTATGGTTAATGGATGCAATTAACAAAAACTGATTTTATTCATTACCTTAACTGTCCCAAATCATTTTGGCTGGCTAAACACGAACCTGAAAACTATCCAGAGGGTGAGTTTTCTGTTTTTCTTCAGAAGTTGATCAGGGAAGGATATGAAGTCGAGCGTTACGTTCGACAATATTTTGAAGATCAAGGTAATCATAATTTGGATTTCCAGAAGATCTTCCAGAGCGATGATGGCTTGTTTGCAAGGGCGGATGGCTTCGAGATCACAGACGAAGGTCTAAATATCTTATACGAGGTCAAGTCCTCAACGAGCGTAAAGACAGACAAGAAGCACAATCACATAAAGGATGCCTGCTTTCAAAAAATCTGTGCGGAGCGATCTGGCACTAAAATCCATAAGGTTTACCTAATCCACTTGAATGGAGACTATGTTCGCTCCGGTGAGATAGAACCTGCAGCCTTATTAAAAATCCAAGATATAACTGTGGAAGTGGCTGAAAGCGAAGCGGTGACATCGATTGAAATTGATCAGGCGCTGTCTCAGTTATCAGCGAATACCATAGATAAGAATGGCTGTGACTGCCTGTTGAAATCGCGGGCGAACCATTGTGATACGTTTGCTGTTTTTAATCCAAACATCCCCAAGCCATCGATTTACAGCCTTCCGAGGTTAAGCCAGAAAAAACGCGATCAACTAGTTGGTGAGAACCTCTATGACCTTAACGACGTAGACCCCGAATACGAATTATCTGATAAGCAGTCTATCGTCTTGGCTGCTGTACATGCGGGCGAACCCCAAGTCAGTCAGCGATTGATCAGTGGTTTCTTGGATGAATATAAATTCCCGCTCTATTTCTTCGACTATGAAACCTTCGCGTCAGCGGTGCCGATAGTTGACGGTGTCAGCCCGCACAAGCATTTCCCTGTGCAGTATTCTCTTCACATTCTTCACAATGACGGAAGTCTTGAACATAGGGAGTTTCTGCAACAGGAAATGCAGCTGCCACGCAATCTTGTGGATCAAATGGAAGCGGACTTTGGTGCGGACGGAAGTGTGGTGTCCTGGCATGCTTCATTTGAAAAAACGCAGAATAAGGAAATGGCTAATTGGTTTCCTGAAAAGTCAGACTTCCTGATGGATATAAACAGGCGAATGATGGACCTGGAAGACATTTTTAAGGAAGCCTACGTTGACGCCCGGTTTGATGGCTCTACGTCCATTAAAAAGGTTTTGCCAGTATTGTGTCCGGAGCTTGGTTATAAAGACCTTGATGTTCAGGACGGTGCATCTGCCATGGATGCTTGGCAGAAAATGATGGATACCGCAGGGAAGGAAAGACAAAAAATTGCCAAAGGGCTATTGAGCTACTGTGAGATGGATACCTATGCCATGGTTGCCATCTATAAGAAGTTAGCCAGCTTGATTAAATAAACCCGACTAATTTAATGAAAGACCAGCCTGCATAGACCGCCATGCCCAGAAATAGTATTCCAGCAAACTTATGAAGCCATACTATAGGAAGCTTTGTCAGAATCGTTTTACCAGTAACAGCGCCTAGGAACGAAGTGCTAGCTAGGGCTATCGTAGCACCAGTCCAGACGTATAGTGCCGGGTACATGCTAGCGAGGCCAGCCGTAGCAATTTGAGTTTTATCTCCAAGCTCCGCAAGAAAGATCATCAAAAATGTCGTGAGGAAGAGGCTTGAAGTTTTGGTTTCTTCAATATTGTCGTCTTCTACATCTTTTTCAAAAAATGTTTTGATACCAAACACTGAAAAGAGGATTGCTGCGCCAGCTAAAATCCATTCGCGAGGTAACCAGTTAGCTACTGCACCACCAAAAATTACAGCCAAAGCATTTAGGATACTGAATGCGATGATAGAGCCCAATAGTACTGGCTTAATGCGCTTGTGCTTTGCAGCGAGTGCCATACACACTAATTGGCTTTTGTCACCGATCTCTGCCAGTCCGATAATGGCTGCTGTTGCGCCTATAGTTTGCCACCACATAATTTATAACGAAGCCTTCTTTGGTATTAAGGGTTACTCATATCGGCGAACCTTGTTCATGATCGATTGATAGCTGTCACGCAGCCAAGTAATGTCTCTGCGCCAATGTGAAACTGCGACTTCGTAGTTCCTCCTGCCGTCACGTTGATCAGCTAGCATATTTAAATGATCAATAATTTTGTGATACCGTTTGTATGTCCCAGGGTTTCCCCAAGCCCTTCGGTAATAATCGGGGAAAAAGTCTGGAATTTGCCCCCAAATAGCATATTTCAAAATATCATTACGTTGATGCTCGGGCCTTCCATTAGTTTTTCCAACGCGATAGCCAAAGCATGTTAAAGGTGATTCTTCCACGCCAAAATCAGAGGAAAAGCTCGAGCTCCCTCTATGTTCACGGAAAAACTGTTCCATTGCTTCTTTGACTATAAATGGCGGTTTTGTGAGGATCTTGCTATCCCGCTCTTCGATTACTTCTTGCTTCTTTGTGTCGGTCAAAGGCTCTTTCAGGCGGCTAAATGTAGATGTTTCCGCCGGTTTAACGGCATCTGCATTTCTTGTGCTTTCTGTTTTCTCATCTTTGTTTCTGAAAAAGAAAAACCAAATTATAAATCCCCAAAACAGAATTTTGAATAATGGTATTAAGTCATCGTCCATTTCATCATCCCCCTTCTTTAGATGCCGTAGGTTTCGATATACTCAATAAAGTCCTTAAGAGCATTGTCTTCGATTTCTGCCTTGGCATTTTTTGATGAGTCTGTTGAATCTCTGAAATCTAAGCGAACCTCTTTTTCAAATTCTTTTTGACCAGTTCGTAAATCTTCAAATGTGCCAATCCATCGGATCTGGGAGAAAGATCTGAGGGTTTGGTTAAGTTCCTCGATGCCAGCTTCTAGGCTCCCCCCTTTTTTCAATGTGGTAACAGTTTTTTCGGTTGCTTCTATAACTGGCTGTAATTCTGTGGTGATCGGTCCGGGAGGCGAAAATGGTAATGTTTGAGCTATAAAGTCTAGGAGGCTATCTCTATCTTTAAACCAGACGAATGAACCAATACCGCCACCGATACCAGCGGGTGCATCGCCATATGAAAACATCCCCCATGAGTTATTGTTTTTTGGTTCTTGATCTGCTTCCAGCCAATTATTTTCAGCTCTTTCGTGGACGTCCATTTAGCCTCCTATTTGTTGTTTTTTCGCCAAGTCCAAGGCATCTGAAATTCAGAATTCCAAATGCCATTCTTTTGGTTTTGCGCATATTTTTCTTCGGTTATGTAATCTTTGGAATAACGCCGATAGGCTACGCTTAATCCATTGCGTACCATCCATCTGTTCAGATCAGTTTTGCCTAAGTAACAGACTGCGATTAAACGTTTATAGCGGTCATAAGTTTCCCCAATACACTTGACTGATTGGGAAGCAATTTTTTGCTTTAACGCTTGAGTGGCCGCTTGACCGCAAGCCCAGTCAAAATTCTCTTTTTTACGGCATAGCTGCTTTTGTTCAGGAGCATCAATGCCGTGAAGTCTTATGCGCTGTTTGCCTATGACTAAGGTGTCACCGTCGACAACCCGAGCTAGTCCCTCAACTTCATTGGCATAGCTGGATGGGGAAAGAAGCAATAGAACTGCTATGAATGTGAGGGCTTTATAGATCATTATATCTCCCGCGCATACCAGCGAACTTTGCCAATGATGTTCACCTCATCAAGCGTGCGTTCATATGGGGAGTAAAAGTTATTGTCTGAGATCACCCGAACCATAGGCGGGTCATTGTTTGGAATGTTCTCAAGCCTCTTGGCAACCAGCCCCATACCATCATGAAGAATGAAGATGCCCGGAGGGGTGGGGGATTTACGTCCCACGTCAACAAGAACCACATCGCCGTCATGCAGGGTGGGCATCATGCTGTCACCTTCCACATGCATAATCTTCAGGTTCTTTGGGTCGGCTTGTAACTTATGTTTAATCCACGAGCTCTGGAAGTGATAAGGCTCGCCATTTTCAACATCCTCAACGACTTCACGCCCACCCCCCATAGAGGCTGTGAGCTTCACAGATGGAACCGCGACAAAGGCTTCATTTGGGTCTTCCATGATAGGGTTCTCACCCTGCACATCACCCATGCCATGGAGTAACCAGTTTCGCTCAACCTTGATTGCACCGGCTACTTTATCCAGTTTTTCCAGATTAGGATTTTCAGAACGACCACGCATAATGTCGTAGACAAATGATCTGTTGATATTTGCCATTTCAGCAACTTGACCCGCATTCAGCCCAAGCTGTCTGGTCCTTGCTTTTAGTCTGTCAGCCATCGTGTATTTCATAAGTTATCCTCATCTTGTGGATAATGTGGATTAAAAAGGATTGATTAGTCTTTGTCAAGCGTTTATGGTATAGCGCTTAATTACAGGGTTAATGTTTTTTATGAGCTTCATTGAGAAAGACTATTTTACGTTGGAAGAAATTGAAGCCCGCTGGGGGATGCCTCGGCGGGATTTGGTTTATTTGGCTGAAAACGGTCTTCTCAAAGTCTCTGTCCGCCTCTTCGGTGCTGTCATTGAAACCGGCTATATCGAAGAAGATCAAGAATCAGGTCAGGGTTATACAGTTCCCTGTTCAAGGGACAGGTATAGAGGCCTGATGGACCTTCGGGACTTTGATGCATATAAAATATTCACCAATGGATCGTCAGTGATTTCTGCCTTTGACGCATTGCCCATGGAATATGCTCACCTTTTATCCCCCGAAGACGGATTGACTATTACGACCAAAGAGCTTGTGATCCGCCGGGAAGAACGAGACCGTGTGGAATTGAAGCATAATCTGACAGGAGATGAAGACCATCCAACCAATAATGGGCTCAAGCATAATAAGGATTTCACGGAAGTTTCTCTGAACGGGCAGACCTATAATCTTGGACCTATACAGGCTGATGTCGTCTCCCGCCTGCACCGCTCGATGTTGGACGGGGGGATGTGGCGATCCGGCAAGCAGGTTCTGGCAGAGGCTGGTTCTCAATCTCACCGTATGCAGGACGTCTTTAAGTCCCAGAAAAACCCGTCATGGCGTGAGCTCATCGTTTCAAACAAGCGTGGTCTATACCGTTTAAACGTAGACCTACGTAAAGACTGATCCCCCGGTCTTATCCATTTATTTGTGCCGCTTTTGGTCAAAGCCATCCCCCACCTATCCCTCGCTCGCCCCATCTTAATCCCCCTTAATTTGCCTATAATATCCGCTAATTATCCACATCTGATCCCCAAGACGAATTTCGCATAACAAGCCATTCTTTCTTTGCAATTTGAAGCAAGCGAAAGGAATGGCAGATGTCCATTAAGCATTTAAATCAGATCGAGCTCGCCGATCGTTGGAACTTGAGCGAGCGCACCTTGGAACGGTGGCGTTGGTTGGGCGAAGGCCCAGCCTTTATGAAACTCGGTGGCCGGGTTGTTTACCGCGTCGAGGATATTGAAGCCTTTGAAGCAAACCAAATGCGTCAAAGCACCACAGAAAACACCTATCTTCAGGGAGGCGCAAAATGAGCCTTCCTATTATTTCAGCGGATGAACGCCTGAATGAGACCCGTGGGGTCAAGGGCGTGATCTTCGGCAAGTCCGGTATTGGCAAGACATCTTTGCTTTGGACGCTGCCAGCCAATGAAACCCTCTTTATGGATCTGGAAGCTGGTGACCTCGCCATAGAAGGCTGGGCTGGTGACAGCATCCGTCCGCGCACTTGGCAGGAATGCCGGGACTTCGCGGTCTTCATTGGCGGCCCCAACCCCTCGCTGCGTGATGACCAGCCATATAGTCAGGCGCATTTTGATGCGGTTTGTGAGCAGTTTGGCAGCGCAGACGTTTTGAGCAAATACAAGACGGTCTTCATTGATAGCATCACCGTTGCGGGTCGACTGTGTTTCAACTGGTGCAAGGGGCAACCCCAAGCCATGTCTGATCGCACAGGCAAGCCTGACACCCGGGGGGCTTACGGCCTTCACGGCCAAGAGATGATCGCGTGGCTCACGCATCTCCAGCATACCAGAGATAAAAACATCTGGTTTGTCGGCATCCTTGATGAGCGTTTGGATGACTTCAATCGCAAGGTCTTTGCCCCGCAGATTGAGGGCGCAAAAACCGGCCTGGAGCTGCCAGGCATCGTGGATCAGGTCATTACCATGGCTGAGATCAAGCCAGAGGAAGGCCCAGCTTACCGCGCCTTCATAACCCATACCATCAACCCATACGGCTATCCGGCAAAGGATCGCTCTGGTCGTCTTGAGATGATGGAAGAGCCTCGGCTCGACAACTTGATGGGCAAAATTCATCAGCCGGTTCAGCCTGCTGCAGAGCGCCTGCAGCATCACTTCCCACAGCAACCCCAAGATAACGGCCCTCAGCAGGGCGAGGAGCAATAATCATGACATGGAATGATTTCAACTCTGCTGATGAGCAGAATAATTACGACCTGATCCCAAAGGGAACCTTGGCGAAGGTGAGAATGACCATCCGTCCGGGCGGCTATGACGACTATACTCAAGGCTGGACTGGTGGCTATGCCACACGCAGCGACACCACTGGATCAATCTATCTGTCCTGTGAGTTTGTTGTGACAGACGGTCCCTACGTGCGTCGCAAGGTCTGGAGCCTGATTGGTCTTCACAGTCCGAAGGGACCTGACTGGGCAAATATGGGACGCTCTTTCATCAAGGGCATCCTGAACTCCTCGCGCAAGTTGCTGCCAAAGGACACGTCACCGGAAGCGCAAAACAAGCGGCGCATCTCCGGCTTGGCTGACCTCGACGGCATAGAGTTTCTGGCGAAAATCGATGTGGGCAAAGATCAAAACGGTGATGACAAGAACGAGATCCGTTTGGCGATCACACCGGACAATAAGGATTATGCTGCCTTGATGGGTAGTCATGTTGCTTCGGCTCCTGATGCACCTGCTGCGGCACCAGCTAATCCGAACCGTCCGAGTTGGGCGCAGTAGGAGGTTGGTCCATGATTTTACGTCCCAGACAAAAGACCTTTGTGGAGCGCTGCACGGCGGCGCTTCATGAACACGGCAACACGCTCGGTGTGGCCCCAACAGGTGCTGGCAAGACCATCATGCTATCCGGTGTCGCAGGCGGCTATGTAGCAGATAGTGATGCCAAAGTATGTGTGCTTGCACACCGCGATGAGCTGACTGGACAAAATGAAGCCAAGTTCAAGCGCGTCAATAGTGGGGCAAGCACGTCCCGCTATGATGCGAGCAGTAAAGACTGGTCCGGCCAGACAACCTTCGCCATGGTGCAGACGCTCTCCAGACAGGCCAATGTCAATGCAATGCCGAAGCTTGACCTGCTGGTTATTGATGAAGCGCATCACGCAGCTGCAGATAGCTATCGGCGGGTCATTGATCGGGCATATGACCAGAACCCTGATCTAAAACTCTTCGGTGTTACCGCGACACCTAACAGGGGAGACAAGCAGGGGCTCAGACCTGTTTTCTCAAATGTTGGCGATCAAATCGCTATTGGAGAATTGATTGCATCCGGGCATTTGGTGCCGCCGCGCACCTTTGTTATCGATGTGGGCGCACAGAAAGAGCTTACCCAAGTCCGCAAGTCTGTCGATGATTTCGATATGGCACAAGTGGATGCCATCATGAACCGCTCACCCATTACGGACGCGGTAATCAAGCACTGGCAGGATAAAGCCCATGATCGTCCAACGGTCGTTTTCTGCTCGACCATCAGTCATGCACAGAATGTGAGTGATGCCTTTAATGCACACGGTGTGGCAGCAGCTGCTATTCACGGTGAGCTATCTTCAAAGGACCGGGCTGCAATCCTGAAGGCTTATAGTGATGGTGAAATTCAGGTCGTCGTCAATGTGGCAGTTCTGACGGAGGGCTGGGACCACCCTCCAACTTCATGTGTGATCCTGCTGCGACCTTCCTCATACAAATCGACTATGATTCAAATGGTCGGCAGAGGGCTTAGGACCGTTGACCCTGAAGAGTTTCCGGGTGTTGTTAAAACAGATTGTATCGTTTTGGACTTCGGCACATCCAGCTTGCTGCATGGGTCACTTGAACAGGATGTAGATCTGGATTCGCGCACTGGCGATGGTGAGGCTCCCCAAAAAGAATGTCCGGAATGCCATGCGATGGTGCCGATCAGCAGCCGTGAATGTTCCATTTGCTCCCACGTGTTTGAGTCAGAAGCCACAGAAGGCAGCCCCTTGTCGGATTTTATCATGTCCGAAGTGGATCTTTTGAAGCGATCTTCATTCCGCTGGGTTGATCTGTTTGGTGATGATCTGGCTTTGATGGCCTGCGGCTTCAAAGCATGGGCTGGCATCTTTTATCTCGGCGGGCGTTGGTATGCAGTTGGCGGGGTGGACGGCAAGATCGTTCGGCTTCTCAGTGTGGGTGAGCGCACGGTTTGTCTGGCTTCCGCTGATGACTGGCTCAATGACTATGAAAGCGATGAGACGGCTCACAAGACCAAAGGCTGGCTCAACCAGTCTGCCACGGCAAAGCAGCTCGCCTTGTTGCCCGCTGACTACCGGATGGATTTCAGTCTGACCCGCTATCAGGCATCAGCCCTGCTCAAATTTCAATTTAACCGTGGCTCTATCCAGCAGCTCGTCATGCGCTCGGCAGAAGACCTGGCGGCATGACACCTGTCTCGTCCGGGCCAGTCTTTTGTGCGGTGTGTGAGAGACAAGCCCGAGGCTTCGGATGGTTTGATGCACAGAGCGCCCGGGGCAGCAAAGCGCGAGAAACAAGTTACAGAAAATTCTGCTCCATCCCTTGCCAGAAGGCTTGGTCCGCATGGAAGAAGAAAGGAAATAACCGGATGATTGATCCGACAAAAAATGAGAGTGCAGCCATGGAAGCTGCCTTGGTGCCGCTCGGTGAATATGTGTCGAGCATCGGCATGAACCGTCCTTTGGCTGACTATCAAAAAGACGAAGTCTTGGCCCTCATCGAAACCGTGGTTACGGCCTATCAGGATAACTTGCGCCAGCAGTTTCCCACATCAGAGGAGATCCCATTCTGATGTTAGATTTTAATTCAAAAGAGAGCTTTGCAGACCGCGTCAACGATAAGATTGATGTGGCGCTGACCACCAAGTCTGCAAGCGAAACACCGCGCAGCTATCTTGGTGCCTCCCGTTTGGGTGTTGAATGCGCCCGCGCTTTGCAGTTCGAGTTTCAGAATGCCCCGAAAGATGAAGGGCGGGATTTCTCCGGGCAGTTGCTGCGGATTTTTGCGGCAGGCCACCTGTTCGAAGATTTAGCCATTGATTGGTTGCGTCAGGCAGGCTTTGAGATTTTCACGGAAAAACCCAACGGCTACCAGTTTGGTTTCTCGGTTGCTGGTGGCCGCATCAAAGGCCATGTGGACGGGATTATCACAGCTGCCCCGACAAGCCTGAAGCTCACCTTTCCCATGCTCTGGGAGTGCAAGTCCATGAATGCCAAGTCATGGGCAGATACTGTCAAAAAAGGTGTTGTTAAATCCAAACCAATCTATGCGGCTCAGATGGCTATTTATCAGGCCTATATGGAAGGATCGGTTGAAGGGATTTCTTCCAACCCAGCTTTCTTCACGGCGGTCAATAAAGACACAGCAGAAATCCACCATGAACTGGTGCCGTTTAATGCTGAGCTTGCGCAAAAGATGAGCGACAAGGCGGTGAACATTATCAAAGCCTGTGAGGCTGGAGAGTTTCTGCCGCGCATCAGTGATACGCCGACATTTTATCTCTGCCGTTTTTGTGACTGGCAGGATCGATGTTGGAAGGAGGCATAATGCAAGCGCCTTCTCCAACATCACCGTGGTTTGATTTTAATTCAGCCAATGACCAGATCGAGGCGGTCCATGCGGACCTGCCGGATCGCAAGGCACCCATTAAGGCGCAATTGCTTGGCAGTCTTGAAGGCTATCTGCACCAGCTTCTTCCGGCTGGCAGCAAAAAGCATGGGAGGTTTGTCGTTGGGGATACGAGCGGGAGCAAAGGCCAAAGCCTCAGTGTAGATCTCACGGGTAGCAAGGCCGGGATGTGGCATGACTTTGCCACCGGGGAAGGCGGTGATGTCTTTGACCTGTTTGCGTCTGTATGGGGTTTGAACACACATCATGACTTTGGCGAACTGCTGCAAAGGCTTGAAGACTGGCTGGGCATTGCGCCCGTGCGCTCGAGTGATACCAAACCTACCGCACCCATTGTGGATGAGCTGGGAGCCTATAGCGCTAAATGGGACTATCTGGATGCGGACGGGCAGCTTTTAGCCTGCGTTTACCGGTATGACACTGAGGCAGGTAAGGAGTTCAGGCCGTGGGATGTGCAGAGCCGCAAGATGAAAGCGCCTGACATTCGGCCCCTCTATAATTTGCCCGAGATAGTCAAATCGGGCCGTGTGATTCTGGTCGAAGGGGAAAAATGCGCTGATGCACTCGGCTCCATAGGCATTGCAGCTACAACGGCCATGTTCGGTGCCAAGGCTCCGCTTGATAAAACCGACTGGTCACCGCTTAAAGGCAAGCAGGTCATCATCTGGCCCGATCATGATGAAGCGGGGCGTGTATATGCCCAGAAGCTCTTGGCGGCACTGCCAAGCTTCGGTGTGGCCAGTGTAACAGTTCTCTCCATCCCAGCAGGCAAACCAGAAAAGTGGGACGCTGCGGACGCGGTTGCTGAAGGTTTTGATGTGCCCACGCTTTTGGAGGGGGATGTGCGCCCGGCCATTCCATCCTTCGCGCTTGAAGAGCTGATTGCTGACAAGAGCCCAATGCCTGCAGATCTGGTCGCACCGCGTGTGATGACGCCGGGCAGTATTCTGGTTTTTGGCGGCGCACCCAAGGTAGGCAAAAGTGATTTCCTGTTATCGTGGTTTATCCATTTGGCAGCTGGCGAGGATTTTCTCGGCATGTCGCCCTCTGGGGCGCTGAAGATTTTCTATTTTCAGGCTGAGGTTCAATATCACTATTTGAGAGAGCGGGTGCAGACGCTGGCTGTCTCAAGTGACCTCAGAGCCCGCGCTGGGCGCAATCTCATCCTCACGCCGCAACTACGCCTGCTTCTGAACAGTGAGGGTGTGGAGCAGCTGGCAAGAGCCATCCTGTCCAAATTCCCGGACGGGCCAGACATTATTGCCATTGATCCCATTCGCAATGTCTTTGACGGCGGCAGTGACGGTGGCGGCGAAAATGACAACGCAGCCATGATGTTCTTCTTGACCGAGCGGGTCGAGCGGCTTGCCAAATTGGTCAATCCGGATGCTGCGGTTATTCTCGTTCACCACACACGAAAACTTCCTAAAAAGCAGCTGGAAGAAGATCCGTTTCAGGCACTTTCGGGTGCCAGTGCCATGCGGGGATTTTATTCGTCCGGTCTTCTGCTGTTCAGGCCCGATGAAAGCAGGACTGAGCGTAACCTCTATTTTGAACTACGAAACGGTCCAGCCCTGCCATACAAGCTGGTTGATAAGCTCGATGGGCGCTGGATGGAGCTCGACAAAAATAGCGAGCGTTTGGTCAATCAGGATTACGGAGAAAAGCTCGACGCTGAGCGCAGGCGCAAACATGACGTGATCCTTCAGATCCTCTTTGAAGAGGCGAAGTCCGGGCGCGTCTATACCATGAACCAGTTTTGTCAGGCATTTGAGAATAGTGCTGGGCTGGGCGGAGAGACCACCATTCGCAGGCGCTTGGATGTTTTGTCGACCAAAGGCTACATCAAGTTTTTCAGAGACGCTGAGCAATATGGGATCGCACAGTCAGCCAGAACCAAATACGGCTTCATGTGTGTGGAAGATATGCGCATTGCTGGTGAACATGATGTTGTCGATCCCGAAACCGGTGAGGTGACCTCAAGCGTTATCCCGGTTCTTCCATCACACTATAAATGCCGTTCCACGGCGGCAGCATTGCCTGTCGAAGACCCTCAAATTTGGATCTATTATGAGGAGGGTAACCCATGATTTTTGCCCTCCAAATGTCCGCCAAACAGGGTGACAAACTGGACCAGTTTTTTGACAAACTGACCGATGTGACAAACTGGATTGGTGGTAAAAACATCAATGATTACAGTCATTTAAGAAGAAAAATCCAGTTTGTCATGACAAACTGGATGACAAACTTGACGGACTGGAAATTCGTTAATGATTACAGCATGTTATCAATTTTTCCAGTTTGTCACACAACCCCTATACTTACAGTATACGAACTGGCGTTGCGCTTACGCTTACGCCTGTGCGTATACGGCAACCATAGTTTTGGGGGTGGCCGTGGTTAGAGATGTTTTCTTCACAATAAATTTTGCACAGCCACCCGAGCGTGGAGCGACCCTCATGCAGGGAGCACAGCGCTATGAGTTCATCCGAGCTGAGCGATATATCCGACAGGACGGTAATGCGAGCTGGTTGCTTCACTGGCGAAGCCATTGCCCTGAATGCGGACAGGCATTCGTTGTCACCTCAGGCTTGAGAGGGAAATCCCTCAACCGTCGCTGCCCAGACCATCACCAGGCCGGAAAAGCTGTTTCTGGCCGATCACCCATTCGATCAACAAAAGCTTTAAGGAGAAGATAGCATGATCATTCTTGCACTTGACCTGGGCACCACCACGGGGTGGGCGCTCAGCCAACAAACAAACATCACCAGCGGATCACAGTCGTTTAAGCCGGGCCGTTTTGAAGGGGGCGGGATGCGCTATTTGCGTTTCCATTCATGGCTTCAGGAAATGAACACTCTGGCAGGTGGCATTGAGATGGTCTGCTTCGAAGAAGTGCGCCGTCATATGGGCGTTGATGCTGCCCATGCCTATGGGGGCTTCTTAAGCCAGCTGAGTAGCTGGTGTGAGGCGGAGGAAATTCCCTATCAGGGCATTCCCGTCGGCACGATCAAGAAACACATCACAGGCAAAGGCAATGCATCCAAGGCGCAGATGATCAAGGCGGTTGAGGCGCTGGGCTTTAATCCCGTTGATGACAATGAGGCCGATGCACTGGCTTTGCTCAATCTTGCAAAGGCGCAGTTTGAAGGAGAAGCAGCATGAGTGGGGAATTTTTGTTGAAACTCGCAGCCGAGACATTTGCGGAGCGCAAAGCTGCTTACGGCAATGCATCAGATCTCTTTGACGGTATTGCAAAGCGTTGGTCCATGACACTGGGTACGCAGGTCACTGCTGACCAGGTTGCCATGTGCATGATTGATCTCAAAATGGCGCGGCTCGCCCATGACCCCCGGCATGCTGACAGCATTCTGGATGTGGCAGGCTATGCGGCTTGCCTCCATGAGGTCACAAGCAAGGGAGGTCAGACATGAAGAAATGGACGATCACCGAAGTTGAAGAGCGTTTGGCAGAAGCCGCCTCGGTCCTAAAGCGCCTGCCTGAGAAGAAGCTGCAAGGATATTACACCGTGTGGCCAGAGATCACGCCGGAGTTTTCTGATCTGGTAGGTCAGAAGGATGTAAAGACGCTAAAGCCATGGCCGCTCCCAGACGCCATCACGCGCATGGAGGAGTGCTTGTCCTGGACCGTGGGCCTTGAGCCTGTAGATGGTAAGATCGTCTGGCTCAGGGCTTCTGGGGCTCGCTGGAAGACTGTCTGCTGGACCGTTGGTCTCAAACGTTCAGCCGCCCACGAGCACTGGCTCTACGGCCTTTGCCTGATCACACTCAAGCTCAACAGACAGCAAGCCCCAGCCAAGCGTTCACGTCGGTATATCATTGACCTTGCAAGGGAGAGTAGCAGATAGAAAGGTGTCCGCCGGACACTTTTCGCTGAGACAAAACGGGCTGTTTTAGGCTATATTTTGATCAAGCTCGGGAGACTTGCGGGCACAGGGTGTTCCAGCAGTCATTTCGAGAGACTTAAGCGAAATCCATAGCACATCTGAGAGCCACGGGTCCTTCCTGCGCACCAACCCTATGCGGGGGGGCTGCGCCCGGGACTTTTCTAGCGTCAGAACAAAAAATCAGGTTCGCAGTTCGCGGACAGGTTTGCAGATATCCAAAAGAGAAAAATATGAGTTTGCAGGTTGAGCAAATTGCGACCGAGCAGTTAATCCCCTATGCCCGGAACGCCAGAACCCATGGCGCAGAACAGGTGGCTCAAATTGCGGCCTCCATTGCGGAGTTCGGTTTTGTAAATCCGGTTTTGATTGGCGGCGATGATATTTTGATCGCGGGCCACGGTCGTCTGCTCGCTGCCCAGAAGCTGGGCTTGGATCAGGTGCCAGCTATTCGCCTTGATTATCTGACGGAAAGTCAGCGCAGGGCTTTGGTGATTGCAGATAACCGGATTGCAGAGAATGCAGGCTGGGATGAAGAAATGCTCCGCCTTGAACTGGCCGAGTTGTCTGAAGAGGATTTCGATCTGGACCTGCTTGGTTTTGACGGATCAGAGATTGATGACCTTCTTGTTGCCTTGGATGAAGACGGCACAGAAGATCTGGACGGTGATATTCCTGAAGCTGAAGAAAATCCTGTCAGCAAAACGGGTGACCTCTGGATTTTGGGAGATCATAAACTGCTCTGCGGTGATGCTACCAAAGGTGAAGATATGGCGCTGCTCATGGGCAGTGAGTTTGCAGACATGACCTTCACTGATCCGCCCTACAATGTGAACTACGGCGATACGCCCAAAGACAAGCTACCAAGCAAGGGAGGCTCTAAGGCGGGCCGTAAGATCATGAATGATAACTTGGGTGAGGATTTTCAGGCATTCCTGACGGCTGCTTGCGAAAACATGCTGAAGGTCACAAAAGGCGGTCTCTATATCTGCATGAGTTCAAGTGAGCTGGACACTTTGCAAAGTGCGTTTAGAAGTGCGGGCGGCAAATGGTCCACTTTTATCATTTGGGCCAAAAATACATTCACACTGGGCCGATCCGATTATCAACGCCAGTATGAGCCCATCCTCTATGGCTGGAAGGAAGGCAATGAGCGCTATTGGTGCGGGGCCCGGGATCAGGGTGATGTCTGGTTCTATAACAAGCCACGTAAGAACGATCTCCACCCAACCATGAAACCCGTGGATCTGGTGGTGAGAGCCATCAAGAACTCCAGCAAAACGAAAGATATTATTTTGGACCCCTTTGGCGGTTCAGGTTCAACACTGATTGGTGCTGAGCATACAGGCCGTCAGGCACGATTGATTGAGCTAGATCCGCAATATGTGGATGTGATCATTAAGCGCTGGCAGGAGATGACGGGATTGGATGCGGTCCACGCAGATCAGCAAAAAACATATGCGGAGCTGGCTAGAGAATAAAAAACCTCCCAAGAGGCGTTTCCAAGAGAGGCGTGGGAGGTGTTGTTGCAGTGATTTTACCGTCAGCTTGATTAGATGGGAAGGTTTATTTTCTATGAAGCACAAGGCAGGCGGCTTGTAGGGCTTTGGCATCCTCGAGCATTTTGTCCAGATCAGCGATGGTGCCTATAGCGCCGTTGCGGTTGTCATCAACCATATATCCGTGGCCTTCACTGGCGAGTTCAGCGGCATTTGCGAGGATTTCCTTGAGGGCTTCCATGTTTGTTTTGACCGCAGCGTTGATTGTTTTTGTGTCCATTTCAAGTCTCCATTTCGTAATGTCATGAACGCTTGGAAGGGGAGCTTTATCAAGTAAATAGAAGTGGTTTGGGAATATGGGCGTATCCATTCGGGAATATGCGCGACGGCGCGGCGTGAGTGATACGGCGGTGCGCAAAGCGATCAAGCAAGGACGCATAACAGCTGAAGCTGATGGCAGCATTGATGTTGAAAAAGCCAATGCTGATTGGAAGCGCAACACTTCGACGGTCAGGCAAAAAGTCAAAGCTGTTCCAAAGTCTGCTGTAGAGGCTGTTGAAGAAACGCTCAAAGAATCTGGCAGTCATGCAGGTGGCACCACCTTCATGCAGGCGAGAACCGCAAATGAAGTCCTGAAGGCGCAAACGGGCCGCGTTAAACTCAAACAGCTCAAGGGAGAATTGATCGACCGGGATGCAGCGATCGCCCATGTGTTTCGGCTGGCCCGGCAGGAACGGGATGCCTGGACATCATGGCCTTCCCGAATTTCCAGCCAGATGGCAGCGGATCTGGAAGTGGATGCCCATAAGCTACATGTAATGTTGGAAAGATATGTCCGAGAGCACCTCAGCGAGCTTGCCGCCATCAAACCCAATTTCAGGGAATGACGCAGGGGGCACAGAATTTTACGACGGTGCGGATGCTATTGAGCAGGCATGGCTCAGCGGACTGGAGCCTGACCCCTTTTTGACCATTTCTGAATGGTCTGATCGATATCGTTACCTTTCACCAAAGGCAGCCGCAGAGCCGGGGCGTTGGCGCACAGAGCGCACACCTTATCTGCGTGAGATTATGGATATGCTGTCCAGCCATGAGCCGGTGCAGCGTGTGATCTTTATGAAAGGTGCGCAGATTGGGGGCACTGAGGCAGGCAATAACTGGATTGGTTATGTGATCCATATGGCACCGGGGCCGATGATGGCCGTGGCACCAACCGTGGAAATGGCCAAACGAAATTCCAAACAGCGGATTGATCCGCTTCTTGAGGATTCCAAGGAATTAAAAGCACGGGTGAAACCTTCTCGCTCCAGAGATTCCGGCAATACGGTGCTATCTAAAGAGTTTCCGGGCGGCGTGCTCGTTATGACGGGTGCAAACTCGGCAGTGGGCTTACGCTCAATGCCTGCACGGTATCTGTTCATGGATGAAGTGGATGGTTACCCAGGTGATGTTGAGGGTGAAGGCGATCCTATTTTGCTGGCAGAGCGCCGAAGTGCGACCTTTCAGGGGCGCAGGAAGGTTCTGCTGGTGAGTACACCGACATTAAAGGGTTTATCGCGGATTGCTCGGGAATTTGAGCATTCAGATCAACGCTATTTCCATGTGCCTTGCCCGCACTGCGGTCATATGCAGCCCCTGCGCTTCAGTCAGCTTCGCTGGAAAGAAGGGCAGCCGAAAGATGTGGTTTATGAGTGTGAATCTTGCGAGGAGCATATCGCAGAACATCACAAAACAGCCATGTTGGCGGCAGGGCGCTGGGTGGCATCAAAAGAAGGTGACGGAAGAACAGTTGGCTATCACCTGTCTTCGCTCTATAGCCCTGTTGGCTGGTTTAGCTGGTCAGAAGCGGCCCATATGTTTGAGCAGGCAGGCGAACATCCAGAATTAATGAAAAGCTTCGTCAATACGGTTCTTGGTGAGCCGTTTGAGGAAGAACATGAAGCCCCGGATTGGCACCGGCTATATGAACGTCGTGAAACCTATACAGAAAACACTATACCGAAAGGCGGTTTGTTTCTGACGGCTGGTGTCGATGTGCAAAAAGATCGCCTTGAATGCGAGATTGTTGCATGGGGCCGCAATAAAGAAAGCTGGTCGGTGGGCTATGAGGTCATCGCTGGCGATACGGCAAGGCGAGAAGTTTGGCAGGAGCTTGAAAAGCTTCTGAATAAAGACTGGCCCCATGAAACCGGACACACCATGCCCATCCGAGTGATGGCGGTGGACTCTGGTTATGCCACACAGGATGTTTATGGCTGGGTAAAGGGCCACCCCCAAGCCGTTTGGGGCGCAGGCGGTGCCAGAGCCAGTCAGCCGCGCACTGTGGTAGCAATCAAGGGTCAGGACCGGGATACGGCGCTGATCTTAAGCGTCTCTAAAGCGGATGTTGGAGGTCGCAGACGCGGCCTTCGGGTCTGGAATGTTTCTGGCCCCGTGGCCAAGGTTGAACTTTATCGCTGGCTCAAACTGGATTGGCCCACAGAAAAAGAGCTGGAACTGGGCGAATCCTATCCGGCTGGTAGCTGTCACTTTCCGCAATATGGGGAAGAATATTTTAAGCAGCTGACAGCGGAAAAACGGATCATCCGTATTCACAAAGGGTATCCCCGCGCTGTGTGGGAGAAAGACCCTACACGCAATAACGAGGCACTGGACTGCCGGGTTTATGCCCGAGCGGCAGCGAGCATTTACGGGCTTGATCGTTTTACAGAACGTCATTGGCTTCAGCTTGAAGAAAGCTTGGGCAAGCCTGTGCCGACGGCTCCAACGTCTGATCAGCCGCAGGTGTCAGAGCCTGTTCATTTAAGTGATCGGTTGAAACAGCGCCCGGTTCAAATGGCTGATGATCCGTATTTATAAGGAAACCCGATGACAGATGTAGCCATATTGCAATCACGGCTGACAGAGGCTGAGGATGCTTACCATTTACTGATGACCGGAGCGAAAGAAGTCTCGGTCAATATCGGCGGTTACGGCGCAGTGACCTATCAGTCAACGGACACTGCAAAGCTGGAAAAATATATCGCGCACCTGAAGTTTGACATTCAGCGCAAGCAGGGAGGTGTCAGGCGTAAGCCCATCTATGTGGAGTTTTAAATGGTTTTCTTTAGGTCACGATAGAAGTTTTCGTGGGAACCCAGTGCAACGAGTGTCAACGTGATTGTCTGTTCCTCGTAGCTGTAGGCCAGCAAAGTGAGCTGTTTTACCATTTTGAACTTATAGACAAGGATATCTGATAATTCGCCTGTCTTTGGCTGTCCAATTTCTGGGTCTGCCATGACAGCACGGATTGCATTATCCATGTCGGATTTTTGGTTGGGCTTTAATTTCTTATAAGCCTTTTTGAACGACGGCTTTTGTGAGATTTTCATAGTTTAGTCTTGGGAAAACTCAAACGGCTCTGTTTCTTCTTGTTTGGCAAGGAGGATTTCCTGAATGAAGCTATAGGGCAAATCAGGGTTTTCTTCTGCAATCTTGCCAATGCGTGACCAATATTCGATCTGTTTGGGCGTTGAGCGACTGTAAACAGCAGCATATCGCTTTGCTTCACTGATTAACTCGTCTGAAAGCTTGATGGTAGTTGGCATTTTGATGTCTCTCTCTTCATGGCGCTTATGGTTATATAATAGGTAAAATAGAGTAAAAATGCAACCTAATAAAACATCAACTCAGCCAGATACGGCGCACCGCGCTGCATCAACGGCGGCCCGGGAGCTGGCTTCATGGCTGCCACATGCTGGATCTGCTGACAGTGATCTAATTCCTGAACTGGGTACCTTGGTCTCCAGATCTCGGGACCTTGTCCGCAATCACGGCGTTGCCTCTGGAGCAATCCAGACACTGACAGATAATGTGGTCGGTACAGGACTCCGTTTAGCCGCCCAGCCTGACTATAAGTCACTTGGGAAGGATAAAGCGTGGGCTGATGAATGGTCCCGCCAGGTTGAATCCCAGTGGCGCAGTTGGGCGGAGACAACCGACTGTGATGCCGCCAGATCCTTGAACTTTGCAGGCATGACCTCGCAGGTGTTTCGCTCATCCATGTTAAACGGGGAAGCGCTGGCCTTGCCCTTATGGTTAAAAGGGCGCAGCTTTTCAACAGTCATCCAGCTTGTGGAACCAGACCGGCTAAGTAATCCAGATGGGAAGCAAGACGGCAAGCGCCTGCGCGGCGGTATTGAGATCGATCAATATGGTGCGCCAAAAGCCTATTGGATCAGAAAGAACCATCCCGGGGATGTGCTGATCTCTCTCGGTGTTGAAGATGATTGGCAGCGCATACCCATCCAGACGGCCTTTGGTCGCAGGCGGGTGTTGCATATCGCGGATTTTGAACGCAGCGGTCAAAAGCGTGGTAAACCACTTTTAACCAGTGTTATGCCGCTCTTTAAAATGCTGGATCATTATGAGCGCAGTGAGCTGCAGGCCGCTGTGGTCAATGCGATGATCGCGGCCTTTATTGAGACCCCGCTGGACGGCGAGGCCATCGGTGAAATGTTCGGTGGAAGCGTGGATGATTATATCGCAGCGCGTAATGAGTGGAAGGTAAGGCTTCAA
The DNA here is from genome assembly GCF_028869115.1 of Pseudemcibacter aquimaris. Classification (NCBI taxonomy): domain Bacteria; kingdom Pseudomonadati; phylum Pseudomonadota; class Alphaproteobacteria; order Emcibacterales; family Emcibacteraceae; genus Pseudemcibacter; species Pseudemcibacter aquimaris. Next base: position 2,491,833 of record NZ_CP079800.1, on the reverse strand, counting down.
GGCGGTGCCATCATTCCGGTCTTTCCGGGTGACAAGGTCTCGCCCTTTACGCCAAGCCGTCCTAATAGCGGATACGGCCAGTTTGTGGAGAATGTCCTGCGGCATATCGGTACGGGATTAAACATTCCGTTTGAACTGCTGATGAAGGATTTTTCCAAGACCAATTATTCCAGTGCGCGAGCCGCACTCATGGAAGCATGGCGCTATTTCATGGGCCGCAGGCAGTGGCTTGCAACCTATTGGGCGCGGCCTGTTTATGAGCTGTGGTTAGAGGAAGCCGTAAGTGAGGGCTTGGTGGAAGCTCCGGGCTTTTATCAAAACCGGGCGGCATGGACGCGCTCTAAATGGATTGGCCCCGGTCGCGGCTGGATTGATCCGGTCAAGGAAGCCGAAGCCTCCCGCATTCGTATGGAAAACGGTCTTTCCACACTGGAAGAGGAATGTGCCTCCCAAGGGTTGGACTGGGAAGAAGTGCTCGAGCAGAGAGCGCGGGAGCAAGCGAAGATGCGCGAACTTGGTCTTTCCACCCCGACTATGGCTGCTGAGGACAAACAGGATAATGATGATGAAACTATGGAACAGGATGATCTGGAGCAAAGCAGCCGGTGAGCCTTGGGCAATAACGCCAGCGGGTCTTGAGACCATATTGGATATTGCCGCAAGGCAGAATGAGCCACCTGAAGCGGTGGCAGCCAAGCTGGGACGGGAGCTTCAAAACACACACCGTCTGGAAATGAGAGAGAATATAGCGGTCCTGCCATTGGTTGGGCCGCTTTTTCGTTATGCCAACCTGTTCACGCAGATAAGCGGCGCATCTTCCTATGAGCTGCTGGCACGGGACTTTACCACGGCGCTGGAGAACCCGGATGTTCAGGCCATTGTCCTTAATATCGACTCTCCGGGCGGTGAGGTAAATGGCTGCGCTGAGCTTGCCGACATGGTCTATGAGGCACGCGGCAGAAAACCCGTCATTGCTTATGCTTCCGGTGATGCGGCCTCTGGTGCCTATTGGATTGCCGCAGCAGCAGACGAAATTGTGGTTTCCAAAACCAGTGCCCTTGGCTCCATCGGTGTGGTGGGTGTCTATCAAGGCGGCAAGGATACCGACACGGTTGAGGTGGTGTCTTCGCAGAGCCCCTTTAAGCGATTAGATCCAGGCTCCGATGAGGGGCGCGCCCGCTTGCAAAAACGCATCGATGCCATGGCAGGTGTCTTTGTTGACGCGGTCGCCAAATATCGCGGGGCAACGGCGGCCCATGTCCAGGAACATTATGGTAGCGGCGATGTGTTCATCGGCGGTGATGCGGTGAGCCAAGGTCTGGCTGACCGTGTTGGCTCTTTTGAAAAACTCCTGAGTGAACTTGGGGGTAATGGTGGAGGTGAGCGCATGCAGGCGTCTTCCTCAAATTCGATAAGTCCACAGGAGAAAAATATGGATGACATCAAAAGCCTGCGGGAGGCTTATCCCGACCTGACGGCCAGTCTTGAACAAGAAGCAGAAGGGGGCGGTATTAAAGCTGAGCGAGACCGCTTAAAAGAGATTTTGTCTCACACGGAAGCAGCGGATCGCAGCGAGCTTGCCAAGCATCTTGCTTTTGAGACCGACATGACGGTGGAGGCTGCTGTGGCACTGCTTTCAAAAGCGCCCAAAGAGCAGCAGACACATGCTGAGACATCAGGGTTTCAGGCCGCCATGGATGAAATTCCAAACCCAACAATCATCCCTAGCCGGGAAGAAGACGAAGAAGCGGATGAAGATGTCGCCAAACGTCTCGCTTCTTATTAATCAACAGGAGACATCTTATGACCGCACAAGGGTTTACAGATCAGGGTGCTTATACGCCCGATAATCTTCATTCAGGGGAATTCCCCTCCATTCAGCGCACGGAAACCATCACAGGAGCGATTACCCTTCATCGCGGCGCTGTCCTTGGCCGGATTACAGCAAATGGCTTTTACACGCTTAGTGATGCAGCTGCTGTGGACGGTTCAGAAAAGCCTGTCGCCATTCTCGCCGAAGACATCGATGTGACGGCGGGTGATGCAGACGCTGTCGTCTATCACGCGGGTGAATTTAACATCACTGCCTTGCTCTTTGGCTCTGGCCATAGCGCGGCAACCTTTGAAGAGTCCCTCAAAACATTGGGACCTGACAGCATCTTCTTGCGCAAAAATCAGGAGGCTTAAAAGATGGTCGATATTTTCTCTACCTTTGTCCTTAACCGGACTGTTGAATATTTGGAGCGACCGGCTTCTTTTTTGCTGGATACCTTCTTTGGGCAGATGCAAACGGAAGAGTCTGAAGAAATCCACTTCGATGTAGATCAGTCCAAGCCGCGTATCGCGCCTTTCGTGTCCCCGTTGGTCGCAGGCCGCGTTGTTGATCAGGAAGGCTTTAGCACTCAGAGCTTCAAGCCTGCCTATGTAAAAGACAAGCGCCGCTTTGATGCCAATACTCCGATCAAACGTCTGATCGGTGAAAAGATTGGGGGCAGTTTGCCAGCCAGTCGGCGTATGGAAGCGGCTGTGAACCGATCGCTCCGCAACCAGCTTGAAAACCTGACACGCCGAGAGGAAGTCATGGCAACGGAAGCCTTGCTGAGCGGTCGTGTGACCGTGAGCGGTGAGGATTATCCAACCCAGGTGGTGGACTTTAAGCGTGATGCGGCTTTGACCGTGGCACTCACAGGCACAGCCAAATGGGATGATGTCACGGCACCAGCCCTTGATCAGCTTGAAGACTGGGCGGGGCTCATTCAGGAAAAATCCGGTGCCGTGGCTCGAACGGTCATCATGGACCCGAAAGCATGGCGCTTGTTCCGCAACAATAATCAGGTGAAGGGACAGCTGGAAATCCGTCGCGGTACCAATGCCAGTATCTCTACTGATCCGATGGTGCGCGGTCAGGGCAGCGAAAAGGCGCGTTATGTGGGCTCCATCGGTGACTTTGACTTTTATGTCTATAACGATGTCTATATCGCCGATAATGGCACGCTCACAAATCTGTTGCCGGACAATACGGTGCTGCTGGTCAGCCGCAATCAGCTGGAAGGCACGCGCTGCTACGGCATGATCATGGATGAAAAGGCGGGCTTTAAGGCTCAGCGCTATTTTTCCAAGTCGTGGCTCGAAGAAGACCCTGCTGTGCGCTGGCTTTTGATGCAGTCTGCACCGCTGGTGGTGCCTTATCGCCCCAATGCGTCTCTTGCTGCAACTGTGGCATAAGGGAGGGTGATATGAAGGTAATTGCAATTTCTAGCCTGCAGGGCCGCCAATCTACCGTTATGCCCGGTGAGACCACTGACCTTGAAAAGGCAGATGCGGAGCGCTTGATCAAGCTTGGATTTGTCAAAGCAGCCACTGCTGCCGCCTCGATTGAAACCTCAGCATCTGATGACGGAGATATGTCGGCCTTGCTTGATGCCATCTCTGTTTTGGACGCAGATGGTTTTGGCAAGGACGGCAAGCCGCTCGTTAAAGCTCTGGAGGATATTTTGGATAAGGATATCACCAGTCAGCAGCGTGACTTGGCTTGGGAGCAGTTTAATAAGGCGGAGAGATGATCCCCGCCTTTGAACGGGCTGCGCTCAAACTCTTTGAAAAGCTGGCTGTCGATGCGACCTATCAGCCAGCTGTTGGCGATCCAATCCCCTGTAAGGCGGTGCTCAAGATCCCTGATCAAATCTATGATTTTCGGGAAACGCAAATTCACACAGCAAGCCAAATGGCTGAACTGTTGGTCTCGGTTGTCCCAAACCCGCAAGTCGGAGATGGGCTCACTGTTGGATCGGTGTCCTACAGCATTCAGGGTGAGCCACAAAAAGATCAGCATGGTCTGATCTGGAAACTGGACCTGGTGAAAGCATGAGACTAAAGGCTGCGCTTGAAGGTAATCTTGATGCCTATTTGAAGAAAGAACTTCTGATGGGGGAACGGGCTGTCACCAAGGCAGTGCGTCAAGCCACATCTGGCCTGAAACAATCCATGCGCTCCCAGGTGGTTGCCAGTGGTCTTGGGCCGAGGCTGGCGAGGACATGGCGCGGGGACGTTTATCCTCGTCGCGGTGAAAGCCTGAAAGCAGCCGGGCTCGTTTACACTAAAGCCCAAAAGATCATGGAAGGTTTTGAAGAGGGGCAAGTGATCCGCGCCAAAGATGGTTTTTGGCTTGCTATTCCCACACCTAATGCGCCCAAGCGAGTGATGGGCAAACGGGTCACGCCGGGTAATCTGGAAAAAGCCAGAGGTATGAGGTTGCAGTTTGTTTATCGCAAACGTGGCCCCAGTCTGCTGGTCGCTCAAAATATGCGGGCATCCTATTCCCGAAAAACTGGGGAACTGCGCGGGTTTAGAAAAGCCAGTCAGCGAGCCCTTAAAACCGGCAATGGCTTGTCATCCGTGGTAATGTTCTGGCTCGTGCCGCAGGTTAAATTGCCCAAACTGATCCGTTTTGAGCCGGAAGCCATCAAATGGCACAGCCGATTGCCAGAGTTTGTGCTGCGCCATTGGAGGGATCGGTAACTTTAAAAAATAGCTCATATATCAAGTTGGGCTTTACATTTGAGCAGAATTTTAAAGTGAAAATGAGAGTGATGAGCACGGCGTTCAAGTAAATAATATCTGTTAAGATAAGAGTTTGTATGTTATTGAATAAAAAAGGTTATTTCTAATGAAAAACAAATAATGAACACATATTCAAGTTAAAGTTTATCGCGTATGTATATAGAATTAGCAAAAACCGTCTCAATTATGCTCACTTTGGGGTTGATGCATGGTGTTTTTGTTAACCTAGAGTTTAGGAATGAGTTAAGTAAGCAGATATCACTTGGTTTGCTTTTTGGGCTCATTTGTATTTTCGGCATGGTTGTACCGGTTGTTGTTGAGCCTGGTGTAATATTTGACGCTAGATCGGTAATGATTAGTTTAGCGTCTGCATTTGGCGGGCCGCTAGTCGCGATTACTTCTTCAGCCATTGCGGGTGCTTACCGTCTCTATCTCGGTGGTGGTGGTGCTTTTGTTGGTTTTTCAGTCATTATTGCATCATCATTTTGTGGTTTGGCTTTCTGGTATCTGAAGCAGCGCAAAAGAATAGAGGTAAACTGGCTATCTTTGTTAGGACTGGGTTTTTTAGTCCATGTAATAGTCGCCTTTTTATTCCAGTTTCTTCCTGCTGGCGCTGTTACAACAGTTAACGATCAGGTTTTGCCTGCTATGTTTTTGAGTTTTCTTCCTGCTACAGTAGTTTTAGGGCTGTTGATGAGGCTTTTCAGTAAAAGAAAAGAAGAGCATATAGAATTAGCTAGGTTGGACAGCGAAAGGCAAAATGCATTAAAAAATATTGTACGTGCATTATCGGCTGCGTTAGAAGCGCGAGACCCCTACACGGCAGGACATAGTCAAAATGTGGCAGATATTTCTGTATTGATTGGACGTAGACTAGGTTTAAGCGAAGAGCAGTTGACTGGCCTCGAACTTGGGGCACTAGTTCATGATGTAGGTAAGTTTATTGTTCCAACGAGTGTTCTTACCAAGCAAGAAAAGCTTACAGATGATGAATTTAAACTCATTAAAAATCACGCCTCTGCTGGTGATAACATATTGAATAATATTGATTTTGATTGGCCAATTAGAGAAATCGCTGCTCAGCATCATGAAAGAATAGATGGTTCTGGATACCCCCTTGGGCTGGTTGGTGATGAGATATCTATTGAAGCTAGAATTGTGGCTGTTGCGGATACTTTTGATGCGATGGCTTTAGACCGGCCATATAGGAAGGCTAGAGGTCATGCAGCTGCCATTGAAGTTATTCGTAGTGGAGGCGGCAAAATATACGACCAGAATGTGGTGGATGCTTTTTGTGACCTTGTAGACGATGGAACTATCACAGTAGACAAATTGAAAGATTTCACCATTCAGTAGATCTAACTAACAAAAAGCCCCTATTTTGTTAGTTAGCCCAAATTAAGTAACATGGATGATAGTTAATGACATCAGCTCGTGAACAGGCCCTTCAGGGTCTTTTTTTATGCCTGCAATCAGGCGTGATAGGCCCGGAAGTGCTCCGCAGTGAAATCCTGCCAACGGCTATTCCAAATGCGGGTATTCTGATCCTGCGGGACGGTGATTTGGGCAGCCCTGAAATCACATTATCCCCTGTGCGCTATCATTTTGAACACCGCGCTGAGATTGAAGTGATTGTACAGGACAAGGATGCGCCCGCACGGGATCTTCTCATTGATAGCATTCTTGCTCAAATTGCAGCGGCTGTTCTTGGTGACCAGACATTATCTGGTGCGGTGGATTTTGCCCATCTCGGCAGTCCCGAGTTTATGGATGAAGGCATCGAGGGGGCACCAGCCCTCAAGGCGGCAGTTGTCCCGATTACCCTCGAATATTCAACATCTAATCCCTTAACCTGAAGGAGCCAGCTATGGCGAGAGCTTATGGATGGAATGTCAGGCTGTTGCTTGGCTTTGAAACAACATATGGAGAAGCGCCGCTTGCAGGCAGCTTCATGAAAGTCCCTTTTATTTCTTCGACACTGGATTCAGAGCAAGGTCTGCTTGAAACCAGTGTCCTTGGCCTTGGTCGTGACCCCACAGCACCTTTTCAGGATGTGATCAATGTGGAAGGCGATCTGGTTGTGCCAGTGGACCTCAGAAACATTGGCTATTGGCTGAAAGGTGCTTTTGGCCTTCCGGTAACAGTTGGCGCAGGCCCTTATACTCATGATTTTGAATCGGGCGGTATTAGCTTGCCAAGCCTGAGTTTAGAGCTCGGGATGCCTGAAGTGCCGGACTTTCCTCTTTTTGCCGGGGTGCGGGTCAATAGCATGGCCTTCAATTTCCAAAGATCAGGGGAGGCTCAGGTAACGCTCGGCCTTATTGGTCAGGGTGAGATTGCCGCCGCTGCGACCCGCGATGGCACGCCGGGTGAAGCCATTTATACGCGCTTTTCACAGTTTCAGGGATCAATCAAACAAGGCGGCGCTGATCTCGGTGATGTGACCACGGCCTCTATCACCTACAGCAATAATCTGGAAAAAGTGGAAACCATCCGCGATGACGGCATGGTGGCGGCCATTGAACCGGGTATGTCCAGTCTCTCTGGTTCTATTACGGTGCGCTATAGCGACACCACGCTCATGGATGCTGCCCGTGCTGGTACGCCCATTGATCTGGAGCTCAGCTATACCATCGATGCCAATCAAAAACTGCAGATCATTGCCCATGAGGTTTATCTGCCAAAGCCCAAGCGCAGTGTTAGCGGACCGGGCGGCATAGAAGCCACCTATGATTTTCAGGGAGCCAAGGATGATGTGCTTGGCAAAATGCTCACCATTACGCTCACAAACGATATGACGGATTACGCTTAAAAAAGCAGAGGCCCCAAAGTCGGGGCCTCGCGGTCTGTGAACGAATTCAACAGATGGGATTGGCTACAGCTTAATCCTGTTTGAACGCTGGTCAACAGAAAGAAGTTATAAATGCTTAAACTGAATCTCCCCAAAGAACCCTATTGGATCGACCTTAGTGCTGGTGTGCGTGTCAAAGTGCGCCCTTGCACCAGTGCGGTTTTCTATCAAGCCCGCGCTGAAATGAACCAGAAGCTGCAGAAGCTCGGTGAAGAATATCGTGCTCTCAAAGATGTGGGGGCAAGCATTGGGGATTTGCCTGATCTTGAAAATCCAAGCATCCGTGAGGCCCTTGCTGAACAATATCTCACACTCGGTTTGGCGCAGTCGGCCATCCTTGATTGGGAAGGGGTAATGGAGGCTGAGAGTGAAGAAACAGCACCAGCAACGCCTGAGAAGATTGAAGAGTTATTTTCAGCTTATTGGGTGATCGCAGAAACATTCCGTCAGCAATATACGGGGCTGAAGGAGTTGTTGGACGCAGAAAAAAACGGCTCAAGGCCCGCGCCAGATGGCACGCCAGCGACGGGCCAGACTACTGCGCCAGATGCAGAGAAAGCGACAGCCCCTGCGCCAAAGGCCAAAAAGGCCTAGAAGGCAAACGCTGCCCCTATATTGAGCATGAGATGCAAAGCCTTGAAGGCTGGCAGGCTTGGGATCTTCTCATCAAACTATCCCCGACGATTGATCGCAAATTCCCGGTCACAGACGCCCTAAAGTTGGGCGCGACGCTGGGATATGAGCCCCATGCCATGGCTGAGTTCCTGCCAGAAATCGCCCACGGCGTCGCTCTTGGTTTTAAAGACCTGGAGCAAAACTAACCCCTAATCACTTGGATGAACCTGATGGCTCGAGAGAAAAAACTCTCCATTCGCTTACAAGCGACGGGAGGCGATAAGCTACGCCGTGAGTTCGGGCGATTGGGACAGGAAGGCACCGCTGCCTTTAACCGGATCTCCGGAGCGACTAAACCTGCAAGTAGCGGCATTCGGGCAGTTGATGCATCAGCGCGTGCCCTAAACGGTGTCTTTCGCCAAGCCGCAGGTTTGATCGGGGCCTATGCAGGTATTCAGGGGATAAGCAGAACTCTTGGCTTTATCGTCTCCACCAACCGTGAATTTGAAAAACTGAATGCCAGCCTGAAAACGGTGACCGGATCAGCGGAAGCGGCTGACAGGGCTTTCAAGCTGATTGAGGATTTTGCCAGTGAGACCCCCTTCAATGTGGAGCAGATCACTGAAGCCTTTATCAAATTAAAGGCGCTTGGGCTTGATCCCAGTGAAGATGCGCTGCGCTCTTATGGCAATACGGCCTCTGCCATGGGCAAAAACCTCATGCAGTTTGTGGAAGCCATTGCTGACGCTGCGACCGGTGAATTTGAGCGGCTGAAAGAGTTTGGCATCAAGGCCAAGAGCCAAGGTGATCAGGTGTCCTTCACCTTTCAAGGCATCACGACAACCATCGGCAAGAATGCAGAAGAAATTGAAGCATACCTGCGCCGGATCGGGAATGCGCAATTTGCGGGGGCCATGTCTGAGCAGATGAAAACCCTTGGCGGGGTTTTCTCCAATATTCAGGATAACTTTGCCCGTCTTGCCCGGGAGGTGGGTGCTGGCGGGCTGAATGATGCTATTCGCGATGTGGCGCTTAGCCTCAAAGATGTAACAGACAGTGGCAGGGAAGCCGCTCGGTCCCTTGGTGAAACACTGGGTGCTGCCCTTCGTGTGGCAGCTGATGGTCTGGGTCTTCTCATCACCCATATGGATGTAGTGGTTGAAAGCTTGGGCGCTCTGCTGATTGCTCGCACCGTAGGCGGGGCCATCACAGCCATGAATGTTGCCATACTCGGCAATGCGGGTGCTGTGGTCGGTTTCAAAATGCTGGCCCAGGTCTCCAGTCTGGCGGCAGCTCGTATGGTGATTATGGAAGGGGCTGCAAAGCTTGCGACCCTTGCTATGGCTGGCCTTAGAAGTGTGATGCTGCTTGTTGGTGGTCCGGTGGGGATTGCCATCTTGGCAGGGGTTGCTCTTTATAAACTGGCTGAAGGTCATGACGCAGCGGGTAAGGCAGCAAAAGACCATGCCAAGGAGATGGAAGAGCTTCGCGCCAAGATCTCCCAGACCACTGATGATATTGAAAGCCTGAATGCCGCATCACGCCATGAAGCCTTGGCCCGCTGGACAGAGAAGCTGGGCATTGCCAACGACAATGTCAAAGCAGTTACTCAGCAGCTTAAGAGTGGGGGCATTGGCGGCTTTTGGGATCAGTTCTCTCGTTTTGGGACGCAGCTTCAGGCAGACCTCTATCAAATCAGAAAAGCGTTTCAGACGGGGCGCATCGATGCGGACCAATATAGAGAAGCCATCTGGAAGCTGGCGGTTCGCTATCCTGAGTTTACAGAGAATGCCAAAGAAATACAGGAGCAGGTGCTTGCCCTAAAAGCCGCTGAACTTGCTGCCAGTCGTGCCCGGGCGGAGATTGAACGTATTCGTACAGGTGTAACGACACCAGAGAATGGTGTCAGTCCAACAGTCACCAATCCAACAGGTGCAGTCGGTCAGACAGGACGTGTCAAACCGCCAAAGGAAGACAAGCAGACCAAGCGCATTCAGGATTACATTGCAGAGCTGGAGCAGGAAGAGGTCGCTTTAAGACGCTTGATGCTGGCAAGGCAAGAAGGCGGCGCGGCGCTTCAGGACGCTCTTTTGTTGGAAGCGCAGGAACAAGAGTTGCGCAGGCTTGGTATTGATCTAACTGCAAAAGCCGGAAGCGCTGAAGCGGCCTATGCGGAGAAAATACGGGCCTTGATTGCCAGTCGCATGTCTTTAGCCAAGGTGGAAGATGAGCAGGAAGAACGTAACCGCCGCCACATTGAAACAGTTGAAGAAATCACGAAAGCCTATGCAGCGCTCGGCTCGGAAACCGAGCAGGCAATCCAGTCAGCCATTCGCTGGCGCAAGGAAGCGCTTGAAGGGTTGGATGCGACCAAGGAAGGCTACGCTGGGTTCAAAGCCCAGATTGAAGAAATTTTCAGTCATATGATGGCGGATGCTCGGGAGCGGGATCTGCAAAACTCCATCCACTGGGCGGACGGCGTAAAACGTGGTTTGCAGTCTGTCATGCTTGAGGCCGAAGATATGGCGCTGATGACAGAAGACATCACCCGTAAAGCTTTCCAAGGCATTGAGGACGGGATTGTCCAGATGGTCACCACGGGGAAAATCTCTTTTTCCTCACTGGTTGATAGCATCATGGCAGATATCACAAGGATGGCTGTTCGCCAAGCGATCATGGCACCGCTTGCAGGAATGATGGGTGGTATGTTCGGCGGCGGCGCTGGTTTTTTTGGGATGTTCCATGAAGGCGGCATGATCGGTGGCTCTGCTCCCATGAAACTTGCCCCGGTGGGCGCATTTGATGGTGCACCGCGTTTCCATACAGGCGGCATTGCGGGCGGCGGTTTGTTGCCGGATGAAGTGCCCATTATCGCAAGGCGCGGTGAACTTGTAATCCCGCCTGAGAGGATAAAGCGGGAGCCGATGAATGCGGCTCCGGTCACTGTGGTCATGAATATTAAAACCAATGATGCGGGTAGTTTCAGAGCCAGTCAGAATCAGATTGCAGCCGATGCCGCTCGGGCCATTGAGCGAGCCAACAGAAATAGATAGGAGGAAGAATGAGCGGATTTCATGATGTTCAGTTCCCCACAGATATTTCTTATGGGGCTAGCGGTGGGCCGGGGTTTTCAACAAGTGTGATTGCCTCAGTTTCCGGTTTTGAGCGCCGCAATGTGAACTGGTCAAAGGCTAGAGGGCGCTGGAATGTGGCTCACGGGCTGAAGCGGCGAGAACAGATCGCAGCGCTGATTGCTTTTTTCCGGGCGCGGTATGGTCGGGCTTATGGATTTCGGTTTAAGGATTGGAGCGACTTTCAGGCTACAAGCAGCCTGATCGGTACAGGCGACGGTACCACCAAGACCTTTAACCTCCAGAAAGTCTATAGCAGCGGGGCGGAGAGTTTTACCCGCAAGATCACGCGGCCAGTGCCGGGTACGATCAAGATTTACCGGGACGGTGTGGAAGCAACCAGTGGCTGGAGTATTGATGAAGCGACTGGACTTGTCACCTTCACCTCAGCGCCAGCCGTTGATGTGGCGGTGACTGCAGACTTTGAATTTGATGTGCCTGCTCGCTTCGATACGGATCAGATGGATATTTCTATTGAAACCTATGATCTGGCCCGTTGGTCAGAAATCCCCATTGTGGAGATCAGAGAATGACTTAGCTGATTGATTTGAGAGGCAGGAAGAGCCGGTCCGGGTTGTCTTCAAATGCGGTAAAACCGAACTTTGTATAATAGGTGACTGCTTTATCATCAATGGCATCAACAACCATCGCATAAATGGCCATGTCCCCTTGAATGCCCATGGTGCGTTTGATCGCATCAGCAAGGAGAAGTTTGCCGATACCTGTGCCGTGGGCGCTATCAGAGACTGCGAGACGGCCCAAAAGGGCTGCAGGTAGTGGATGTCTCGGTAATTTGCGCTTAATGGTTTCGGGCAAGGTTTCAACGTCTATGGAGAGGGCGCTCAAGGTATAAAAGCCGAGCACGGTTTCAGGTGAACCCGCTTCGCTCAGGATGAAAACCCGGGAGACATTGCGCTTGATATCTTGAGAGGCTTGCTTTTGCAGGTACCGATCCAGAGCTTCATTGCCACAAGAAAAAGCCGCTCGATTATGGTGCTTGTCGAGCGGCTCGATAACATATGGGGAGGAACTCATTTTGCAGTAACTTTCTCACCATGTTGCTGCAAGGCATCTTGTAAGGCGCTGTTGAAAACAACGGGCTTGGACAGGGCATCAAGGAAGCTGTCTGCATCCTGTCGGCTCAGCGCCATTGTTTCGTGCTTGCTGATGGTTTCAGCAGAGGTACGGGCAATAGTGTCAACGATATAACGGCTCACCGTCTTGCCTTCAAGCGAGGCCGCTTTTTCGACACGGGTCTTTACATCTGAATTCAACCGTAAATTCAGCCGGTCTGCTTTCGTCTCTGCTGCTGTAATCATCATTTTGCTCCTTCTTGTGCCTAAATGTACGTCAAAATGGTGCCTATTTCAAGGAAATTCATATGAAAACCATGTCTGCAACCTTTGCGGCGCATTTGGCTGGGGATGTCTCCAGCTTGGCAACTTGCTGGAAAATCATCCGCACTGACGGGGTGCGCTATCATTTTACAGATCATGACCAGGACATCAGCTTTGACGGCGATCTGTATAAAGCGCAAGCGGGCTATGAACGCTCGGCCATCAGCAGTGATAGCAGTATGAGTGTGGATAATCTGGATGTGTCCGGCGTTTTTGACAGTCAGGATATTCGGGAAGAAGATTTGCGAGCAGGTCTCTTTGACGGGGCTGAGGTCTTTGTTTTTCTGGTCAATTGGGCTGATCTGTCCATGGGTCAGATTGCCCTGCGCCGAGGCTGGTTTGGGGAAGTGACCTTAAAAGAAAACGGGGTCTTCCTGACAGAGCTGCGCGGTATGACGCAGGCGCTCTCCAAAACAATCGGAGGTCTTTTTACACCCGAATGCCGAGCTGATTTCGGTGACACCAAATGCAAGGTAGATCTGGAGCCACCAGAAATCTTGCGCGATACAGCCTACAGTGTTGGTGATTTGGTCCGGGTCAGAACCAGCGGTGAGCAAGTGACCTTTTCTCTGCCTATTGTTAACGGTGATTTTGAAGCAGACGGCCTACAGGATGCCAGCACCTTCACCCCAACAGGTTGGAGCCGCCTCTCTGGCCAATGGGACACCCATGATGCCAGTAATGGGGCACTGCCGCTTTATAGTGGGAGTGCCTACCTGGAAGGCGGCAGCACAGCCTCTGGTGAGGTCACCCAGACCGTGGATCTGGTGCCAACCATTGACGAGGCCAAGATTGACGCACTTGCCTATGAGCTGGATGTCTCCATTGCCCGGGGTAATAGTTATGACAGTGATATGGGGCGGGTGGTTGTTGAATTGTTGGATGCATCTGATCAGCTTGTCTCGACCATTCTGGATACGGGCTTTGAAGTTATTTTGCCAACAGGTAGCTGGGAGCTTAGGCAGGCCCTTGCCGTGACTATACCGGCAACAGCGCGGAAGATTAAAGTGTCTCTGTTGCATCAACGCGGGGCGGGTACCCAGTCTAATGCTGCCTTTGACGCACTGAGCATACTTGCGCGGGATATGACCGAAGGTTTGAGTTCCAGTGCGGATTTTGAAAATCGGGTTTATCGCTGTGTGACCGCAGGTGTGACGGCCACCACCCAGCCTGCCTTTGATATTATTGTTGGCACTCAAACCACAGACGGCACAGCCATCTTTGAAGCGGAAGAAGCATGGTTCCGAGGCGGTGAGATTTTAAGCCTCAGCGATGCGCGTCAGGTAAACATTTCTCTCGCTGACCCGAGAGCCGATAATAGCTGGTTTGCAGGCGGGCTGCTTGTCTGGGAAAGCGGCTCCAACAAAGGTCGTGCTTCCGAAGTGAAATCCTTTGATCCGGTAACGGGCGATCTGTCCTTTTTTATCCCGCAGCCCTTTATGCCAGAGATCGGTGATCGGTTCCGTATGGCTCCGGGGTGTGACAAGCGTTTTGCCACCTGCCGGGACAAGTTTGCAAATGTCTTAAACTTCCGGGGAGAGCCTTATCTGCCCGGCCAAGATGAATTGATGAGATACCCCGATGCAAAATAGAGACGATATTATTATGGCTGCCCGCAGTTGGCTTGGCAGGCCGTGGCGACATCAGGGACGCTCATCAACCGGGATTGACTGTGCTGGGCTTGTGGTTCTGGTTGCCCGCTCCCTTGGTCTTGCTGACCATGATGTAAGCGGTTATCGGCGCACACCTCATGCCGGGCGTTTTGTTGCAGCTTTCCGTGAGGCCATGGAAGAGATCAGGATCGCGGACCTAAAGACAGGCGACGTGATCCTTTTTGCAGACGGCACCAGTCCCTGTCATGTGGCCTTTTATGCGGCGGGTGAAGACCAGCCTCGGATCATCCATGCGCACGCCTTACGGCGCAAAGTCGTTGAAGAAATTTACACAGCGGATTGGCAGAAGAAGGCCATCCATGCCTTTCGTTTTTATGGAGTAGCAGACTAATGGCCATATTGGTTGCAGCAGGCGGAGCCGCCCTTGGTTCTGCCATTGGCATTGGGGCCAGTGCCGGATGGCTCATTGGTGCGGCTGCAGGTAGTCTTTTGTTTCCAACGAAAGGTCCCAATATCACACAGGAAGGTCCCCGGCTTGGGGATTTGACAGTGACAGGCTCCGCCTATGGCTCTCCCATCGCCGTTGGTTATGGGACTGTGCGTATGGCAGGCCAGATGATCTGGTCGTCAGGTATTCGGGAACAGAAGAATGTTTCTACCACGCGCACTGGCGGTAAAGGTGGCGGCGGTGGATCACAGACCAGTGTCACCTATAGCTATTTTGCAAGCTTTGCCCTTGGTTTCGCTCAAGGCGTGGCAGAAGATGTGCTGCGGCTCTGGGCTGACGGCAAATTGATCTTTGATAAGACAGGCACAGGAGATCGAACTAAAAAGGATGGGCTTAACTTTCGCTTTTATCCCGGGGACGAACACCAACTGCCAGACCCTTTGATGGAAAGTGATCTGGGGGCTGCCAATACGCCTGCTCATCGCGGGCTTTGCTATCTGGTCTTTGAGGATCTGGCGCTTGCTGATTTTGGCAACCGTATTCCCAATATCACTGCCGAGATTACCTTTAAGAAAACAAACCTGCAGCCTTATCAGCTGTTGGACTTTATCACGACAGGGGAAGGCGCTCCCCTTGATAGTTACCAGATTGATGAACTGGCCATCGATAGGGATCGCGCTGTTGGTTATTTTGTCGATAGCAGCAGTAACCCGTCGCTAGCGGGCATTCGCCGGTTTAACCTGCAAACTATGAAGGAAGACCGCCAGGTTCTGATGTCGGATGTGACATCCACTGAACCCAATAATTTTCCTTCACGCCTATTTGCTGGGCGAGATGGTCATATTTATCTGGTGACGGGTTCCAGCAATAGCAGACCTATTTTGCGGATTGATCCGAATTCTATGCGCGAGGTTGGACGGTTCGGGTTTCTTTCAACGGGTCTCAGCAATAGCACCAGTCGCTTTGTGGCAGGCAGTTGGCTTGCCATGATCAGCGCTTATGGGGCCACGGGCCGTGAAGATTTTTTGCTCACAGGATCTGTCTTTGATGATGTGGGACTGCTCCGCGCCAAAGATATGGCTTATGTTTGGGGTAGCGGACAATCGGTGGCGGATGCCCGGGTGCGAGGGTTGGTCTCAGGCATTGTGGCAGAAGGTTACGGTGATGGTTGGATACTCTCAAGCCACACAAGCACCAATCATACGGGGTTGGCGCTTTATCGCCTGCGGGTTCAAACAGGTGCGAGTTATGAAAGCCTGATGGGTCAAAGCATTGGTGTAATGTTTGAAGAAATGGTGCGCTTTAGCCCTGCGGATATTGAAGCTGGTGCGACTGGCTTTTATGGAACAGCAGGAGGTCTCACCTATGATGCCAGTGACGATAGCGTCATTTTCCAGTGCCGCATCTCGAACAGTGGATCTGGCGGGAATATCTATACGATCAAATGGCGCGAAGCTCTGGGTATCGTCTGGAAAACTATTGTCCCTCATCAGATCAATTATGAGGGGCCGGGTTTTAACGGCTCTTATGTTTCAAACAGCCGTTGGGCTTTGATGCGCAGTAGCCGTGTCATTGAACTTGATACCCGCACCGGCGAGATCATCCTCGATGAATCATGGCCATTAAGCGAAAGCGGTGCCCAATATTTTGATGGGGCCAATGAAACCATTCTTGTGCGCTCCACATCCGGCTGGGCCAAGCTTTATCTGGGGCGCGGCGGCGGTGACGGTGATCCCCTTGCTTCCATCGTTGAGGACCTATGCTTGAAGGCGGGCTTTGGTCTGGCTGATATTGAAACCACTGCGCTCACTGGGAGTGTGCCGGGATATGTACTTGGCCGCCAAACCACCATCAGAGGGGCGCTTGAGCCGCTTGCCAGCACCTTCTTCTTTGATGTGGTGGAAAGCGACAATCTCCTCAAATTCATCCCAAGAGGCAACCCTTCCGCGCTCACAGTGTCCGGTGACGAACTGGGTGCTGTTGAAGAAGAGCCTGCACTGCGTCTTTCTGAAACCCGTATTCAGGCTATTGAATTGCCGGGTCGGGTATCGGTACTTTATATGGATAAGGCGCGGGACTATGTGCAAGGCACAGCAGCCGCAAAGCGTATTCAAAATCCGGTGGCAACCACAAGCTCGGATAATCAAGTCAGTCTGGATCTGCCCATGGTTTTGAAAGCTGGGAGTGCCAAGCAAGTGGCTGAGAAAACCCTCTATGCCAACTGGGTGGAACGATCCCGCTATGAGGCCGCCTTTGACCAGAAATATCTGGGCCTTGATCCAGCTGACGTGATCACCATCGAGCTTGCAAACGGCTCGCGCTTTCCAAGCCGCATTGAACGGCTGGATATAGGCGGGGATTATAGCATAAAGCTCAAGCTGATTGCTTCTGAGCCTGCCACTTATGTATCAGATGTGGTTGCGGATAGCGGGCAGATCATCCAGCAGCAAATTGCCAGCAATCGCTTCACGGAGCTTATTTTACTCACTATACCTTTGCTGCAGGATACGGATGATTTAGGCGGGACAGGTTCCCGCCTTTATTATTTGATGGGCAGTCCTCTGGAAAACCCATGGACGGGCGGCAGTCTTTATAAAAGCGCTGACGAGCTGACCTGGGATCAGGTAGGACGCAGTCTTTATGAGATGGCTTATGGGGTGCTCGCCGCACCCCTTGAGGTGCCCACATCTCCATTTGCGACCGATGAGGTGAACAGTCTCAAGATCTATATGACCAGCGGCGCAGATCGCCTTGAGAGCATCACCCAAGCAGAAATGTTAAGTGGTGCTAATGGTGCCGTTATCATCCCGGAAAGCGGCGGGACTGAGATTGTCCAGTTTAGGGACGTGACCCTGCAGGGGGATGGTTCCTATTTGCTCACCGGCTTGCTTCGCGGCAGGCGCGGCACAGACGCTGAGATTGCAACACATGCAGTGGGCAGCAAGTTTGTGCTGCTGGACAGGGAAAGCATTCAAGCGCTCAGTCTTGCCCTTGGTGAGGTGGGTGTATCCCGTTCATGGCGAGCAGTGGGTTTTGGAGCGCTTTTTGATGAGACAGAACTGCACCGTTTTAGCGCTGCAGGTAATGACCTCAAGCCTTATGCCCCGGTTCATGTGACAGGCAATCGGGATGGTGGCGGTAATCTCTCTATGAGCTGGCAGCGCCGCACCCGTCTTGGCGGTGACTGGCGTGATGGCACAGGTGTTGTCCCCTTGGGCGAAACATCTGAGGGTTATGAAGTGGATATTTTATCCGCTGATGGCCTGTCGGTCGTTCGCACCCTTGATGGGCTTACAAGTGAGACAGCCAGTTATTCAGCCAGTGATCAAATAGCGGATTTTGGGATGGCTCAGGCCAGCCTTCAAATCCGGGTCTATCAACTTTCAGAAACAATCGGGCGGGGTTTTCCTGCCAAAGCGGAGGTGTAAATGTCATCCCCCAATCTTGCTATTCCCCATATTGCAGCAGGCCAAAACCAGAAAGAGGTTACAGCCAATGATGCTTTCAACAAGATCGATGGGCGTATCACGTCCACGCTTGGTAAAAGCTGGCAGGCTGGTGATAGTCTAACCTGGACATTGACCACAGAAGAGTTCCAAAGCAATGCCCGCTTTTATGCGGATGGGACGCCGGACGGTGATATAACCCTCAGCATTCCGTCAGTGCGAGCGCCGTTCCTTTGTCGTAATGCTACAAGCGTCAATATGCTGGTGACCACGGGCAGTGGAACAGCAACGGTAACGCTAGCCCCAGGTGATCATGCGCTTATATACGCCACGGGGGCCAACACGCTTTATGTGGTGGGGCAAACGGGTGATGCGGCATCGGCGCTCGTTGATCTCACGGACGTGACTGCGCCGTCTCCGGTCAGTGGTGACTTCCTGCGCTTTGATGGAACAAGCTGGTCAAACCAATCAGCAGGCATTTACAGCCGTACGCTATTGCCGTTCAAGGGAGCGTTGCTCAGGCTAAACAGCAATTATGTCATCCCGAGTACGGGCGCTTATGCGGCGATCCCATGGGAGGCCGCATCCTATGATACCGATAGCTTTTGGGATGGCGGTACGCCCAGCCGTTTGACAGTGCCTGCAGGTGTGACCCGAGTGCGTTTGACGGCAAATCTGGAATGGCAAACCTCACCAACCAATCAACTCATTGAGATCAGAAAAAATGGTACCTCTGTCCTTGGCGGAGGTTCCTTCATTGTGCGGGGCGACAGCGGTTACAGCAATCAGATGCGCAATATCACAAGCGCGGTGATGGAGGTGATGGCAGGCGATTATTTTGAGCTGATGGTCTATGTGGGATCGTCAGCCGAGGTGAAAAACCTGGACCGCACTTGGATCTGCCTTGAGGTTGTCGAAACCACAGATCAACAGGCACCGTCGCTAGATGTTGCTTTTGCAAAAACAGGCACCCCATCAGCAGAGGAACTACTGCACAGTCAGATATTCACCCGCGCCGCAGTCTTACCAATCGGACTGACTGGATCACAGGCTTATGCTGATATTACAGCCACGGCAGCGACCTCTCTGGACCTTCAAAAGAACGGCGTGTCCTTTGGCAGTATCGACTTTGCCATTGGCAGCAATGTTGGGACCTTCACAAATGCTAGTGAGGTGAGCTTTGCCGCAGGCGACAGGATCAGTGTGATTGCACCAAACCCGGCAGACGCCACGCTGGCTGATCTGACCATTGCCCTGAGCGCGGCGCTCGGCACCTAAACTCAATACACCAAATAAGGAAAAGACTATGACACCACCTGATCATGAGGGCGGGCATATCGTCATGCCCGAAGAAGACTTTGAAGCATTGCTTGAGCGTGCAGCCCGTAAGGGAGCCTTACAGGCCCTCAAGAATGTTGGGCTCGACGGCGAAGATGCTGCCGACGACATTCATGAACTTCGCTCGCTCTTAAGCGCCCTGCGCCTTGCTAAACGCACAGCATGGGCAACGGCAGTCAGGTTAATCACCACAGGACTGTTGCTCGCCTTGATGGCGGGGGTGGCGATCAAATTTAAACTTTTTGGAGGAGGTTCATAATGCCCGCCTTTTCCGAGAAATCGTTGAATAACCTTGCCACCTGCCACTCACTCTTGCAGCGGGTTTTTCATGAGGTGATCCGAGAGTTTGATTGCACCATCCTTGAAGGGCATCGTGACAAGGCCCGCCAGAACCAGATGGTCGCTGAAGGTAAAAGTCAGGTCGGTTGGCCAAACGGGAAGCATAATGCAGTTCCGTCTCTGGCCGTGGATGTGGCGGCCTATCCCATCAATTGGAATGACAGGGAGCGCCAGACATTGTTTGCGGGCTATGTAATTGGCCTAGCCAGATCTATGGGTATCAATTTGCGCTGGGGCGGTGACTGGGACCGGGATACAGAAGTCCGGGACAATAATTTTGATGATCTGGTTCACTTTGAATTGGTGGAGGTGACAGATGCTTAAAAAACTATTCGGGTCTATCATCGGTGGCGGCGTCATCACTGCAGCAGAAGGGGTCGCCAATGTCATCGACCGTTTTGTTGAAACCGACGAAGAAAAACAGGCAGCGCAGATTATAAAAGCCAAATTGATGATGCAGCCGAGCCTCGCCCAAATCGAACTTAACAAGATTGAAGCCGGTCACAGATCCATATTTGTTGCGGGGTGGCGACCTTTCATCGGCTGGGTGTGTGGTTTTGCGTTACTGTGGCATTTTATATTGTTTGATCTGCTCAGCTGGATAACGGTTAACTTCTTCCCGCATGTGACTGAGCTGCCGGAGCTGACAGGCACAGAAACATTGGTCACTGTGCTGCTGTCTCTGCTGGGGCTTGGAGCTATGCGAACAGTTGAGAAGTTTGGGGGGAAGGCGAAATAGTTCATTCAACCTTGTAATTTAATTATTTTGTCGAGGTGATTTTCAATATTTGGGCATTCCTCTTTTGGCCACCAATCCACACTTCGACATCCTCTCCTTCCATTGCGCCAAGGACAGCCTCTCCTAGAGGTTCATCAATATGAACAATTCTTTTTGACGGTATGTTTTCTGTGTCACTTAATGTGATTTCAAATTCACTTTTCGTGCCTTCCAAGTATTTCACCAAAACTTTGTCACCAATCTTTGCAGCTCCTTCATCTATATCATTAGATGAATTTTGAGGTGGCGTTGGGTTTGGTAGTTTTGCCTGTGAAATTATTTGGGACTTTTGTTTAGCGTTCGATGAAAATTGTTTTTCCCTAGTTGAAGAAACTGCTTTCTTTGTCTTTGAGGCATCTACTTTTGATGTCGCAGGCTTTACAAACTTATTCTCATTTTCCTTAAGGTATTTTAGCCTCTTTAATACAACTTCACGCAATTTACTGACTTCAGATTGAGCGTCGCTAAACCAATCGGTAGACCAAATTCTATGAAAGTGCCAACCTAAACCTTCAAGCACTTCTTGTCTCAAACGGTCTCTATCACGAGCGGACTTTGAAGAATGATATGTGGCCCCATCACACTCTACTCCCAGTATGAAGCCATGAGGCCACTCTGGATGCTTAACACCTATGTCAATAAAGTAACCTGCAACACCCACTTGAGGAACAGGTTCACAACCAATAGATTTTAACTGTTCAATAACATGAATTTCAAAATCTGAATCTGGTTCCTTATTTGTTTGACTTCCAGCATGGAGTACGCCTGTTGCCGAATACTCGAGCCAGCGCTTCAACATGTATACCCCTTGATTACCATCTTCCTCTGCTTTGATGTCACTACTTTTCATTGATGAAAATGTAACAATTTGTTCCTTGGCTCTTGAGAAGAGAACATTCAATCGCCTTTTTCCTGCCACTCCATTGATAGGACCAAATCTCTGCATTACAGGCCCGCCAATTTTTTCCGGACCATAAACTGTGCCGATAAATATGACATCTCTTTCATCCCCCTGAACGTTCTCTAGGTTTTTAATGAAAAAAGATTCAAGTCCCTCATTTTGTTCATCCCACTTGTCTAGGTAACGTGCGGCTTTTATGTCATCCTTCAGTGCATATTCAAATTCTTCTTGAATTAGGTCTCTTTGTTTTTGATTTAAAGTTACCACACCGAGGGATCGCTCTGGGGAGTGGCGCATAAACTTGATTATTTGATCAACCATTACTTTGGCTTCATCAGCGTTAGTTCCTGATGAATAACGACCTTCCACTGCTACAAGTTTAACACCCATATTAATGGCATCTTCAGATGCAGATGGAAAAACGATGAGGTCATCGTTATAAACATGATGATTAGAGAACGCGATAAGTCCAGAATGCCTTGAGCGATAGTGCCAGCGTAGGCGGCGAGCAGGCCTGAAAGCAGAATTTGCCATTTCGAGAATTGATTCCTCAGTTACACTTTCATCTTCATCAGCATCTTCATCTTCGAATATTTTATGAAAAAAGCTTGTTGGTGGTAATTGATTTGTGTCACCTACTACCATTGCTTTTTTACCTCTAAGAATGGCTCCAACAGCATCCTCAGGCGTCATTTGAGATGCTTCATCGATAATTACCAGATCAAAATCAATAGCCCCTTGCTGTATGTATTGAGCAACAGCTAAGGGAGACATCATCCAACAAGGTTTAAGCTCAATCAGAGCTTTTCCAGCCCTCTTCGTAAGGTCTCTTACAGGAACATATCGCCTCGTCTTGCTAATTTCATTGTGTATCAATGAATACTCTGTCCAAGTTGACTTGCGACCAGAACCAATGCCCATCGGAGGGTATGATGAATTAAATATTTTATTGCGCAAATGTTGCTTAGATAAATTGATCAATTCTCTATCAATTTTTGCTATTTTTGAGCGCAAGTCATCAAGTTTAATGCCGTTGAATTGTGCAAGTGTGTCACCGTAAGAAGAGTAAACGCTTTTTGCCAATGACCGAGATATGATTGATCTCATAATTTTAGCAAAATCTTTGAATCCGTTTTCGCTATCCATAAGTTGGTCAATGATTATATCGTATTTGTGGTCCCTCAACTTTTCGATACTTGAATGCAGGTTAGAATAGATTATCAAACCCTCTTTATCTTCTGAGGCCTTTTCAAGAAACTCTGCTGTTTCAAGAAGTCCATTTTCTTGCATAAAGCAATCTGTATCTATGCCTGTGAGTTCTGATAGGTTATTGATACTATTTTCAGATTCTGCTTCTAGGTGAACTAATTTCTCTAGATTTTTGTGAAGTTCCTTGTAATTTTTGTCGTCGATCGAATGTTGTATGATTTCTCTATTCTCGGAACTAGTAGCAAGCATAGACTCTGCTAGCTTTAGTTCAGATTCGATTTCTTGAGATTCGAACTCAAAGCCTTTAAATTGTTCTCTAAGAATGTCTTTTATTTCATGGTTGTTATTGATGGAATCAATAGAATCTTGAGTTTTTTCGAGTTCCTTTGTTATTTTTGTTAGCCAGCTGGTGTTAGCAATCTTTTTGTATTTAATAAAATTTGACAACTCTTCTATTTCACTAGCTATCGCATCGAAATCTACTAGTTTGTTGTCAATTAATTTTAACTCTTTCTCAGCTTCACTATATGTGGAATTGAGGTTTTTTCTAATATCAGCATCAAGCTCCACCTTTGGAAAAGATAGTAATATATCAAGATCTCCATCCTTAAGGAACTTTCTTAAGCTAATATTGTCTCCGCCGGAGAAACTTTCATCTACATGCTTATAATAGTTGAAAATTTTCTCTATGGCTTGGAAGTCGGTATCTAAACCAGCATATTTGACTCCCATAAGCCCTATTAGCTGATGGTCCTTTTCAAATTTTTCTTTTTCAGCCAACCATTCAGATAACTCTTTTAACTTTGTAGAAGCTCTTACTTTATCAAAATCTTTGTCCTTGGAATGCGAGACGTAAAAACGCTTTGATCTTCTGAAGTCGGAAGATAAAAAGGAAAATATGCCGCTAGATTCAATTATCGCAGCGTGGTCGGATATGTCCGAATAGCTTGGTAGAGCATTTGTCGAAATATTTTGTTCTAATTCTACCTTTTTTTCACGTAACTGATTTGCTCTTTCAAGCCCCTTCTGGAAAATAGTAAAGGCAGAAGGGTCAGAAAATGTGTTGTTTCTAAGTGACAGTGTTTCTCGTGATGTTGAATGAATGTGATCGCAGGCATCTAATATTGAATTTAGGCTCCAGCTTTTACTCTCTGGGAGCAATTTTACCATAGGCCCTACAAACTCGATAATTGCCTTGTAATTGATTTTTTGGTTTTCATTTTCTTCACGAGTTTTTTTGATTTGTTCATAAGAAACGCCAGGAGTTGAAATTTTATCTACTAGCTTGGTCAGTGTCTTTAGTTCCTCAATGCGCGATGACTTTA
Source organism: Pseudemcibacter aquimaris (assembly GCF_028869115.1). NCBI lineage: Bacteria > Pseudomonadati > Pseudomonadota > Alphaproteobacteria > Emcibacterales > Emcibacteraceae > Pseudemcibacter > Pseudemcibacter aquimaris. Next base: position 2,467,882 of record NZ_CP079800.1, on the reverse strand, counting down.
GAGGTTTTTCAAGGTTAGATTCTAGAGAGTTAATTTCGGATTGAATTATGTTACATTGTTCTATGTAGTTTTTGACTAACGAAAGAGCTTGATTGTTTAATATGCGCTTTAAAAGTGGTAAGTTCATTTCCTCAATAGTGGATAGGTGGTTAGTAAAAATGGAAATGATATCTTCTGCTTGGCATACAGGTAAATCTTCATCCACCCGATAACTTGGCAATTCTTGACGAATAAGGAGCAAGCTCTGAAAAAGTTCTGCAGTAGTTTTTGAGCGTTCAAGAATTTCTTCTGTTATAAAAGGGTCGATGTTGACAATAGTTGACTTTTTCCAATAAATGTCTGCTCCTGATGCCGTCGCCCATGCTTCTTCAATATGGGTGCATATTTCTTCGATTTCCTCGATTTTTTCATGCGTAAATTGTTCTGTATTTTTGAATGTTATTGATTGAAGTTGTTTGGGAAGGGATCGAAGAGTTTCATTGGTAGCTATTGATTTCCCAAGTATGTCATACACAGTTAGGCCTGTGTTTCCATGTTCGGTAGCAATCACATCAATATAAGAAGAAATTTCTGAACGAAGTTTTCGAAATTCGGCAACTTTAGACTCGTAGTTATATGGGGCTTCTCCTGATTCCATTTCCACTCGGTCGCGCAATGAGTTAATCACTTGCTCTTTAGTGGATCGACTTGCCTGAAGAGAAAGTAAAAATTCTCCTAAGCCTACGGCCTCTAACCGTGATTTCACTACGTCAAGAGCAGCCATTTTTTCGGCAACGAAAAGGACTTTTTTGCCGTCTGCCAAAGCGGCTGCAATCGTATTAACAATAGTTTGGGATTTGCCCGAACCTGGTGGACCTTCGACAGCTAGATTTTTGCCATCCGCTACATCAACGATTGCACTAAATTGTGAGGAATCAGCGTCTCTTACTAAATAAGGAACTTTCTTTTCAATATGAGGAGCATCTACCTCATATTCTTCCCCAAAAGGTGATTCTCCAGCTTGTACTGGTGTGCCTCCAAATAATTCAGCAATAACCTCATGATTGTCATAACGGCCAGAATTTGTATCTAGGTCATGGTACATTGCCATGCGAGCTGAGGGAAAAACACCGACTGCAATTTGTCGTCTTACTCTCCATCCTAAGTTTTTGGGTGAAAGTTCTGCTATTTCTTTCAGATAGCTTTCAATAGTATTGCCATTCAACTCAGGTAACTCGATGCCAAAATCAATTCGTAATTTTTCAGCTAGAACGGTGTTTATTTCAGCTTCATCCCCTATGCCGTTTATCCAAAACTCAAGCCCGTCTTTCGTTTTGTTACGTTTGAGCTCTACAGGAAGGAGAACTAATGGTGAATACGATGTTTTACTAACTTTTGCTTCAGTCCATTCTAAAAAGCCAAATGCAATATGTAATACATTAATGCCAGTCTCCTGCACCCAGGTCCTGCATTTGGTCATGAGCGCGTTCATTCGACGCTCTAGAATGTCGGGTAATAGTAGTGTTTGAATGTCGGCATCAGTATGTCGCCCATCTTCATGTAGAACACTAGGATCAGGCAATTCATATGATGGTGAAATTCCATTGTTAATGGCATGTTGCGATAGAGAGAGGTCAGATGAAGTTTGTCTAACTGGCATATTTAGAGTTTCTCTAACTCTATCTTTTAAATCTCTCTCTGCGCGAAAACTATCCTCAATATATGTGTCACTATTTTGATCGATGTTTTCTAAGAAAGTAATATAGACTTCATCTGTTAAACGCGCATCGGAAAGAGCGTTTTGAAATTCCCTAGTTTGTTCATCTTTAGGGTCATCCTCCAAGGCAGGTAAAGGAGAGAGACGCATGCTTTTCCCAGACGAAATATCATCAAAAACGTTACCAGGAAGCTCATCTACAACGCGAACAATAGCATTAGATCGCGTGGAGAAACGGGTGGATAAGAGAGGGTTTCTGCGACTTAAATCAAGCAGCTTAGGTCGTAAATTTTCAATCTTTGAACGAATCAATGATAGAAATTCATCATTCTTCTTTTGATCACCATCAGGCATTTTGCGACCCCCCGTATACTGAATTATTGCTTGCCTTAACCTCGTGGTGTACAGGCCTTCTCTTTACAATGGTTTTCCTACATGTATCGTGGAAAAACTTTCTATATTTCACCGCCAACCCCTTTAAACTTTTCAACAAAGGCAGCAATTTTCTGAAAAACATTCTGCTTCTTGGTCAAATATTGAGGATTTAAAGGACTCATTTTCGGCAAAAGTGCATTCAACTCTGTCCCATTTTCACTGGCGTATTCTCTTTTGATCGAAGTGGTTAAATATCGCTTGGCAGCGTCACTATTTAAATTCTCATCATTGATGAGTGCTTCGGCTTCACGCTTTTGCTCAGCTTGAGCAAATGTGAAAAAGGCGTCAATGACGGTGGCTTTATCACCAATTCCATCAAGGTCGGTTTGATTGATAAAGTCGACAAGAAGGCTTTCTTTAGCCCTGTTGCCAAGGCTGGCACGAATAACCCGACGCACCTCATCGACCAATTCTGATTTGTTTTTGGTTTTCTTGTTTTTTTCAAAAATTAGTTCAAGGATATAATCCAGATTAATTTCCTGAGATTTAAGTAGGTCAACCTCAAAGACAACATCATCCCAATCAATAGTGGCTTGATCCTTCTCGTCAGCAGCTTTCTCCCGGCGAAGCCAATCACGAATATCGTTATAAGAGGACCGATAATCTTGTACCTTGCGATCGGCAGGTAATTTAATAGCCTGAAGTGCTGATAACTCATCATCACTTAGATGGTGCTCTTCTTGAAATGCTTTAAGGGCGTCCGCGTCTGTGGCATCCACATCCTGAAGAGCCTTGAGACTGGCAAATTCATCATAGTTTTGCAGTACATTTTCAACGCGTAGATATTCCCCGAAAAGTTTAGCAAAGGCTTTTTTGTCTGCCTCTTTTACTATTTCTTCAGGGTTCGGGAACCTTTCTTCCAGCTCCTTTACAACTTCAATAAAACCTCTCCGAGCTTCACCTGTAGCATTGTCCGTGAAGCCGTCCATATATTCTTTATAGCTTTTTTCCAGCACCACGTTTTTTGTGTTTCTGTCACCAAATAGGGTAATGGCATCAATGGTTGCTGTCTCAAGATCGCGGAATGTCACAATGTTGCCAAAGGTCTTGGTGGCATCATAAATGCGGTTAGTGCGCGAGAATGCCTGCATTAACCCGTGATAGCGAAGGTTTTTATCTACAAACAAAGTGTTCATAGTTGGGGCGTCAAAACCAGTCAGGAACATACCGACCACAATGAGTAAATCAATTTCTTTTGTCTTAACCCGTTTAGCCAAATCGCGGTAGTAGTTCTGGAACCCGTTACTGTCGACGCTGAAGTTGGTCTTAAAAAATCCGTTATAATCTTTGATCGCAGCGCTCAAGAACTCCTTTGCACTACTGTTCATCGCTGAGACATCAAAGCTTTCATCCGGGATTGCACCGACAGAATCTTGTTCCTCATTCGCTGCAAAAGAAAAGATCGTAGCAATTTTTAAAGGCTTTTCACTCTCAGCCTGCAAATTATTAAGGGTCTCATAGTATGACTTTGCAGCGTCTACACTGCTGACAGCAAACATGGCATTAAAGCCGTTATTGCCACCATGCAATCTGTGCGTTTTCTGCCTGAAGTTAGTCAGAATATACTGTGATATTTCGTTGATGCGTTCTGGATGCAATAAGGCTAATTTGTTCTCAGCCGCACTTAGTTTTTGAAGGTCTTGCTCAGTTTCAATAGCCTTAAATTGTGGGCGCACATCATTATAGTCGACCTTGAACTTCAACACCTTCTCATCGCGAATGGCATCCGTTATCACATAGGAATGCAGCTCACGCCCAAAGACGCTTGCTGTTGTCTCTGAGCCCAGTGCATTTTGCGGGAAGATAGGTGTACCTGTGAAGCCAAACTGGTAATAGCGCTTGAAGTTCTTTTGAAGGTTCTTTTGTGCTTCACCAAACTGGCTTCTGTGGCATTCATCAAAGATAAACACGACCTGTTTGTTGTAGATGGCTAAGTCACCTTCGCTTTTCATCAGGTTATTAAGCTTTTGGATGGTGGTGACGATAATTTTGTTGTCTTGCTTTTCAATGTTGCGCTTTAAGCCTGCAGTACTGTCAGACCCATTCACGCTATCAGGTGAAAATCGCTGATATTCCTTCATTGTCTGAAAATCGAGGTCTTTACGGTCCACAACAAAGAAAACCTTGTCGATAAAGTCTAATTCTGTGGCCAGTCGTGCCGCCTTAAAGCTGGTGAGCGTTTTCCCTGATCCAGTGGTGTGCCAGATATAACCGCCACTTTCTGGCTTGCTCCAGCTTTTGCTTTCAAAAGAACTCTTGATTTTCCACATGATGCGTTCAGTGGCAGCGATCTGATAGGGGCGCATGACCAACAGGGTATCGCTAACGTCATAAACGGAATAATGAAGCAACACATTCAATAGTACATTTTTCTGGAAGAAGGTGGCTGTAAAATCCTTCAGGTCTTTAATCAGACTGTTATCAGACTTGGCCCAGTTCATGGTGAAATCAAAACTGTTTTTATTACGCTGAACTGTGTTGGCGAAATAGCGACTGTCCGTGCCGTTAGAGATCACGAATAGCTGCAAGTACTTATAAAGCGAATTATCGCTGTTAAAGCTTTCTTTGCTGTAACGGTGTATCTGATTAAAGGCTTCGCGGATTGCCACGCCGCGTTTTTTTAGCTCAATCTGCACCAGTGGCAAACCGTTCACAAGGATCGTGACATCATAACGGTTGGCGTGACTTCCTGTTTGCTCAAACTGTTTGATCACCTGCACTTTGTTGCGTGCAATATTCTTCTTATCCACCAAATAGATGTTCTGGATACGCCCATCATCAAAAACAAAATCATGAATATAGTCGTCATGAATTTTACGGGTTTTATCCACAATGCCATCGCTGGGTTTGTCGAGGTAGGTTTCGACAAAGCGCGCCCATTCACCGTCAGCAAATTCAATACCATTTAGCGTTTGAAGTTGCAGCCGAACATTGGCGAGCATGGCTTCAGGTGTGGTGAGCGCGGGTAAAAACTCATAGCCTTGATTGACAAGGTCCTGAACAAGCTCTCGCTCTAGATCATTTTCGCTTTGATAGCTCTCAGTCGCTTCCCATTCCTTGGTATATTTATCAAGAACGATGAAATTATTGCCTTCAGCAATGGGCTTAGTCACCTCAGTCATGCCGCTACCTCCTCAGACTTTGGGAAGCTCAGCAACAAGTCACGGTAATATTCATATTGCTTCTGGCGCAGCTCGATTTCACGTGGCAGGCCTTCGCTAATGGAATTGGTTAGTGCATCAAACTTATCTAGAATGGCCACAATGCGGGCTTGTTCTTCTAATGATGGAACTAAAACTTCAGGGGCTTCTAGAATATGATATGAAACAAAAGGCTGTGATGCACTGTTGGATTTCGAACCATAGTCTTGAAGCAATAAAAGATAGTAAGCATATTTTGGCAGCACTTTTTCTGATTTATGTCTGCAGATAACCCCATTGTAAGTTACAAAATGCTTACCCTCTCCCCAATTAACAATACCAGCATATGCGCCAATATGACCAATGACTGGAGAGTCTTCGCTATTATATTGATCATGGCTGCCGACAACGCCATTGCTGCCGTAAACGGGGTATTGACCACCTTTAGATGGAATGGTGTTACCTTTACCGTATTGAAAACCGTAAACTTCCCCCATTGACATTTTTATAATGTCTTCACCCTCATCAAAAGTTAGCAGTTGATCGCGGTAGTAGTTGTATTGTTTTTTGCGGGCTGTAAGCTCGGCTGTAAGCTCGGCTGTAAGCTCGGCTGTAAGCTCGGTGAAAGCGTCGAGGATGCGCACAATCTCCGCCTGTATTGCCAACGACTTTTCTGGATCATCTGGGCAGGGGATGGGGATTTTTTTATTGCAAAAGTTACTGATCCATTGTCGTTTATGATCGCCGTCAACAAGGTCACTTGGTAAAGTGTTCATCCAATAATAAACATATTTTAGAATGAATTTGTTGTCATCACTTGATGAAATCATTTTCATGGCGGATGATTTTGCTTTGAAGTCAAAATCAACCCATTTGTTTGCTGTAGTAAAGTCGTCAAAAATTATCACAGGATTTTTGGAGGCTTTATTTATGCCGTCAGTTTCATCTGTATATCCGAGAATAAAAGTTTTCCCTGCTGTTAAAACGGGTGTTTTAAACGCATCATCATAATTCTTTGTTTTCACAAGATACCTAGTAGGTTGCTCATATTGGGTCACATCACCTAAAGGCAACCACCCAACCTCAGCACCATCAAGCAGCTTTTCCAGATAGTTTAGATCGCTCATGCTTCTATCTCCGCGATGATGGCGTCAATATCGGTGCGTAGCTTGTTGATATTCCCTACGGTAGTTTCGATTTCTGCATTTAGCTCTGTGATGTTGATGACTTCGCGAGTATCTTTAGGTTCCACGTAGCTGCTGACTGACAGGTTATAATCATTGGCTGCGATTTTGTCGTAAGGCACAGTTTCAGCCACATGGTCGACTTTTTCTTTGCTGTCGAACATATCCATCACCTTTTGGATATGCTCATCCTTCATCACATTGTTATTGGTTTCTTTTTTGAAGAAGTCTTCCCCGCTGGCATCGATAAACTGAATATCTGTGTTCTGTTTATTTTTCGCCAAAACCAAAATAGTCACCGCAATGGTGGTGCCAAAAAACAAGTTAGGGGCAAGGGAAATCACCGTTTCAACATAGTTGTTGTCAACCAGATATTTACGGATTTTTTGTTCTGCGCCACCACGATAGAAAATGCCAGGGAAGCAAACAATGGCTGCACGCCCCTTGCTGGATAGATAGCTGAGCGCATGCAGCACAAAGGCAAAATCAGCCTTTGATTTCGGTGCCAGCACCCCCGCAGGGGCAAAACGGTCATCATTGATCAGGGTAGGATCATCGGACCCGATCCATTTCACCGAATATGGGGGGTTAGAGACAATAGCATCAAAGGGTTTGTCATCGCCGAAATGGGGTTCTGTCAGCGTATTGCCCAGTTCAATCTCAAACTTGTCATAGTTGATATTGTGCAGGAACATATTCATACGCGCCAAGTTATAGGTGGTATGGTTGATCTCTTGTCCGTAAAAGCCATCTTCAACGATATGGGCATCAAAATGCTTTTTGGCTTGCAACAATAGGGAGCCAGACCCACAGGCAGGGTCATAGATTTTGTTGACCTTGTCTTGCTTGTGCATGGCAAGCTGGGCGATCAGTTTTGATACATGCTGCGGGGTAAAGAACTCCCCGCCTGATTTCCCCGCATTGGCAGCATAGTTTGAGATCAAAAACTCATAGGCATCCCCGAACAGATCAATCTGGCTTCCCTGAAAATCACCAAAGTCCAAACCAGCCACGCCCTTTAGCACATGGGCCAAACGAACATTCTTGTCTTTCACTGTATTACCAAGGCGGTTGCTGGTTGTGTCGAAGTCAGCAAACAGGCCTTTGATGTCACCTTCAGACTGATAGCCACTGGCTGAGGCCTCAATAGCCGCAAAGATAGCTGCGAGGTCAGTGTTTAGGCTTTCATTGGTGTTAGCACCTTTGGTAATAGTGGCGAACAATTGGCTAGGATAGATGAAGTAGCCTTTAGTTTTGATGGCGTCATCTTTGATCTCTGGCGTGATAACGTCATCAGACAGGGCGGCGTAATTGACGCTTTCGTCACCTGCCTCAATGTAGCTGGCAAAATTCTCACTGATAAACCGATAGAATAATGTGCCAAGGACATATTGCTTAAAGTCCCAGCCATCAACAGCCCCACGGACATCATTGGCGATTTGCCAGATTTGGCGTTGTAATGCTGCACGTTGTTCGCTGCTACTCATACGGAATTCCTCTTATTATTCGTTTTAAATCGATATGCCATTAATTGTGTTTCATAAAATATTGACGTTTTCATGGATCATTCCTTGTATAACCCGGTGCAATCGCAAGGTTTTCAACGCCGTAAAGGGTTGGGGTGTTTTTCAGCCATAGATGATACTCTGGCCCGTCTAATTTGTGATTTTCGGTGCAGTCTACATTCCACTTGCGTAGAAGGTAGCCAGCAACAGCTGCCCGAACCTCCACGTTTAACAACCCTTCATCCATGCCATATTCAAGGCTGATGGCTTCTGGATGCTTAAGGGCAGGATGTGGAACGATATGCATCTCAACAATGCGGTTCCACTGTTTGTCCGCGTCTTTTGTCTCGTGAGACAATATTGATGTGTTCTTTGCACGTTTAGCGCTGGCGATCCTGTTAATGACAAAATCAGAAAAGCGCTCTCTTGCTCGATCAAAACCACGCACATGCCAGCGAAGACCATTGTCAACTAATGCGAATGGAACAAACTCTCGTTTCGAGCTGCCACTTGATAAAGATAGGTAAGTGACCTCAAGCGGTGTTTCATTGTGAATGGCGCGGGTTATCGCAGCCAAAATATCGATGTTCGGGAAGTTTAATTCTGTTGGTGCTTCTGCAGGGACCAAAGAGTGCTCAGGGCTAACATAGTCGTCACCAAAGCCATGAAGAAGTGCTGCCAGTGTTTGGCTGCCGGAATACTCAAAAAGCGGCTTAAAGCCCTTACGCTGAATATAGGTTTTAACCTTGGTGTCATATTCAAGGTTTTCAGGAGATAGTTCTTTATATTGGGATAGATCCCGAGAAGCTGCGGCTTCTTTGATCCCGAATCGCTCGACCAAATCAGACCTGTTTATCGAGCCCAGAAAATAGAGTTTGAAGTCTATATGAAATAGACGCTCTTTCTGTGCTTGGCTGATTTCTGCCAGTTTTGCTTTGGTGTTATCCCCTGCAGCCATATTGCTCCCCGATTTATAGCTTGCCATTAGCGGCTATAAAGTAGTGTATAGGGGTATATGATATTTATGTGTGTGTCAATATGATAACCACCAATGGTGCAGAGGGTGGTTGTTTTTGCGTGTGAAGTTGCGTCTAATTATTAGAAATGAATGACTTCAGATCATCCAGCTCATACCGGACCCGATTACCCACCTTGACGAATTTAGGGCCTACCTTGCGCCACCGCCAGTTTTCCATAAGTCGAGGGGCGACATTAAGATATTTAGCGGCTTGATCGGAAGATAGGAAAGTTGGGGCTTTAATGTTGGTGCCAGCAATAACGCCCTTTGGCTTGCAGCATCGAGGTTTTTGCTCCTTCACCTCAGTGTCCAGGTTCATTAGCTCTCCAAGAACATCTGTCACCTGGCTGGCTGCCTCTGTCATAGGCGCTGCCATGAGATGTGCATATCGGGCGGTGGTTTGAACTTGGGTATGTCCTAGAAGTCGCCCAATCATCGCAAGGCTCATGCCCTTGCTGACAGCAAAAGATGCAAAACTGTGGCGTAGGTCGTGAATACGAACATCTTCTATCCCAGCCATCTTACGGAACCGCCGCCATGGCTTTTGGACGTTGTCGAGATGACAGCCATCATTCAGGCCCCAGATAACATATGGGTTGTCTGCAGGACGCGCTGGATGGTCGTATATCTCGTCCAGAAGATTGAAGACGGTGTTACCGACATATACATATTTGGCACCAGTCTTTGAATCCGGCAGTTTGAGCACTTGCAGCTTGCGATCAACATAGTCCCACTTGAGAGAACGGATTTCACCCAGACGGCAACCGGTCAGCAGGAGCAACTGAATACAGTAGGCTGCAGCTAGGTTTTCGTCTGGGTAGCGTTTGACCTCTTCAAGGACTGTGCTCAGGCGTTTTACCTCTGCCTCGCTCAGGTACCGCTCACGCGCCTTTGATGGGTATTTCTTGATATGGCGTCTTGGGTTGGTGTGGTCGTCACGTAATCCCCACATCTCAGCGAGGTTGAACATTTTGGAAATCACCTCAAGGCAACGATTGGCCTCATAAGGAATGTGTCGAAGCGAGTGGTGAAACTCAGCCACATCAGAACGCTGGACGTCACGGATCTTCATGTCGCCAAAGAATGGAAGGATGTGCTTGTCCAGGTAACGACGGTAGCCGTCACGGGTAGAAGGCTTACAATGTTGAGCAACATGTTCATCCATGTACCGTTCAGCAAGCTGAGTGACATATAGCTCTTGACGGCGTTGAGACTTTTCTTTCTGGGGATCTGCGCCAGCTTTAATTTCACCAAGCAAAACAATTGCCTGATTGCGTGCGCGCTCGGTGGTGAAGATGCCGTGTCTGCCGATAATCACACGCTTGATCTTCTTGTTCACCATATACTGAACGTAATATGTTTTCTTGCCGTTCGGGGTAATACGCAGGCAGAAACCGCTCAAGCTGTCATCAAACAAGAAGTAGGGCTTGTCTTTTGGTTGGGCTCTTTCGACATATGTTTTGGTTAGTTTTGGCATAAGCATCTACACAAATTTGAATTTCTATGCGTACAAGGATGCTTGGAACGACGTTATTATCAAGTTATATCAAGGGGATAATCAAGCAGCGCGAAAACAAAATTAGCCCAGAGAATTGCTGCGTATGGCCCTTAAAAACGTGCACTAAAAGTGCACTAAAGGGAGCAAATGTTCCTGATAATCGGTAAGAAGCGGAGCGAAAACAGTTGGGCCCCGACTCATAAAACTAAGTGCCACATATCAAAAGGTTAGGGTGCTATTTCGCAATTCTAAAGGGTGTAAAGAACAATAAAAACAGTTTCTTAGCATCCGCTCATAACCTGAAGGCCGCAGGTTCAAATCCTGCCCCCGCAACCAAAATTCTCTTTGTATATCAAAGAGATACGAAAGTCAGAAAACCGTCCCTTTGGGGCGGTTTTTTGCTTAGTGCACTAAAAATGCACTAAAGAGACAGCGAAGCCCTTATAATTAAAGGGAAAATCGTTCTGGACAGTGGACTCGTTGTGATTGGGCAATGGGTGGAATTATCCAAATCATATTTTATTCAACACTATGAATTTCTAATGCTCGCCAGCCCCATTCGGAGCGTTTCTTGTTGTAGCTTAATATTGCCGTACCATTGACTGTACATTGATCGTATATAGAGTGCTGCTCCATTAATGGGGGCGGGATGAATATATTGTCATCAGTAAAGCCCATTCCCCTGTCTGCGGAAACATTACTTTCAAACTGTTTAATTAACTCGGAAGGGGGAGATTTGTCAGTTTTGGATGCTGTCAGAACGCGAAAGCCAGTTCCCTTCTTTGATTTATACGTTGCTAGTCGTAGCTCGATTGCTGCGCCAAGTGAGAAGATAGATTCTAATTCAGAGAAATGAATGATTCCATCAATTTGGCGGCTAACCATAAAATGTAATAACTTTTTCTGATGGTTAACGTTGTCTACAACGCCGATATATTTTCCGAAGATATCCCAGTCCTCAGCTTCTCTTGGCTGTAGAGAATAGATCTGAAAGCGACCATCTAGATCTTCTTCGCCTTTCAGCGCGATAGAAAGACCATGTCTCTTTTGGGGCAAATTTATTCTGGATTCAGGAATCGAAATTTCAATAGGGTGATTATGATCTTCAATATATATTTTGCGACGAGGTTTGTTTGGATTTGATTTTGTTGTGAACTTCTCGCCTAATACCGCTTTCTTCCAAGGCATATCAGATATTAGCAATTCATCAGCGTTGACGGAATATTTCAGGTAAAGGGCTTCGTTGGATTTCAGCTCTTTTTGACCTTCAAACCAGGGCAGATTAATGATTTCGGTTAACTCGTCTGGGACCTTTTGGCCTTTTTCTTGTTTGAATTTCGAGATTTCTTGAACTTCAAATTTTGCTTCGGCAAGGAGGTTACGTGCAATCAAAATATTCGTGAGCTTAAGTTTAACCTTTGTTATGAAGTTTATGTCTTTCTCACAAAGCAAGGATTTGCAGTAGCAGGAAAGGCTGATATCGGGCTCATCTCCGGCGTAGATGTCACCAAGCAGCTCCCAGGTCCAATAATTGTTTGGCTTGTTCTTTACAACCTGTAAGCCAACAGAACGTGCTTTGTCACTTTGACCAATTCCTAAATATATTTTTGTTTGGCTGAGTTTTAGCCATAAGTTTTCAGGAAATTGGCTGATGCAGTTTTCAACGAATGGCAATAGGTAAATTAGTTCGCTTTTAGCTTCACGACTAAAAGAATCTTTGCAGGCGTGCTGTAAGACTTTTTCAGCTAGGGAAGGATAGGTTTCTCCATCATTCGTAATGAACGGTTCATAGTCTTCATAACGAAGGTTTTCTAAGTTCCATATGCTAACGAACGCACCCATGTTTAGTTTGCCCGCTATAGCAATCTTGTCAGCTAGTTGTAGGAAACAAGAATGCAGCAGCGAGGGCTTTTCAGTATTGAGGTGAAGGTACTCGTTCAATAATCTTTTTGCGCCATGATGATTAGCAGGATCTTGGCTAATCATGGACTTTGCAGTCTTATAAAGCTCCCAAGCCGCACTGGTATGTGTTTCTGCGGAATTATCCCCCCTATGAATTAGATCCCGATATATATTTAACGCCTGCTGATGATTGCCGTTTTTGCTGTGACTTTTGGCTTCAAGAATAATTTTGGCATTCGGGTTACATAGTTTGAGAGCGTATTCCTTTTGATCCCTGAATACTTTGTCAGAAGGGTCTACCTTCAAGGGTCTTAGTTGATTTCCATAAATTTCAATTTTGCTGAAATCGCTTAACTTGGTATCACGTTTGATAAGATCAATAAGGCACCATCCGAAAGCTTTTCTATCCCAATCATCAATTTCAGAATTCTTCATTAATTGGAGTGCCATTTGATAGGCTTCGTCAATTTCGCCTTCCTTGCGCTTGGCAAATACATCTCGACTGGAAAGCATTAGCCTAACTCTTCCATTATTAATTTCAGAACGGAGTTTGAAAAGGCAGTGGATGTGCATGCGGTTTTAACCAATGCGCATTTAGTAAATTGTTTTTTCCCATTATAGAATATATCAACAACGGCTCTCTCATTTCCAGAAGTGAAATGGTACCTTTGGTTCCAATCCAATGGTTCAACACTGCTAATTATCAAACCGTTTTCGCTGGCAATTGGGCTAAGTCTTTCGTGAAAGGCGTTGAGAAAATCTTCACCAAAATCCATGAGTTCATTCTGGGGTTCTGACGCGGCGAGAATAATTTCTCCCTTTAGAGGCGAGAGCATTTCCAACAGTTCAAGGCTGAAGGCTGTTTGCTTAGGCGTTGTGATAGCGGTAATTTTTTGCTTTCCATTGTATCTGATATCTATCCTTGCAGCATCGTCGTCGTTCTTAAAGAAATAGATGTCTTGGTATTGTTTGAGCTCAATATCTTGGATTGTTTCGCTCTTGTCTTTAATGGTGGCTTGAACTCGTTTTAGAAGATTGTTTGAAAAGTGCGCATTAGGCGGAATTCCATATAGCGGTTCTGTTGCTGTGAAGCTGTTCTGAGTTTGGTTTGTCTTGTGCGTATTAAGAACAGTTGCTTCCGGGATTTCCCGATGTGAATTGGGAGACGATACAACTTTGATCCCTGAACCGATTTTAATTTTTGGTGGATCTAGGAGAAACAAGTTCTGCTTTGTCCGCGTGATAGCAGTGTATATCCATCTAAAATAATCTGAGGTAAGTTGGCTTTGGTGTGTTCGGCATTTTACAAATACGTTGTTCCATTCACTGCCTTGAGCTTTGTGACAAGTGATAGCATATCCAAACTTCACTCTTAGAGCATTGAAGTATAGGTCTGATCTAAGCGCTTCTTTGAATTCTAACGTATTTGGCTTTAGCTTCGGGTTTCGTATGCAGAAATCAAGGTAGAGAGCCTTGTTCTCATCAGATGTTAGACTAGGGTGATCGCTGTAGATTAAATTTTCGACCACTTTAGCATTAAAAAAATGTGCTCGACCATCAAGGTCTTTGAAACCAATATTAACGTTTCTGAAGGTGATTGGGACTTCAATTTCCTCGACAACATCAGTCTCTGAGTTCTTTCTCTTTATAACTTGTGTCCGCGTTTCAGGTGAACCGAGTACTTCCCGTATCAAGCCAAAATCACCATTAAAAATGTCGACGCCGTATGCATAGTTATTGCTTACTGCCATCACCTTGTCGCCGCTTGCTATATCGGACTGTTCAGGGAAGAAGTGTTCACGCACCCTTCGATTGTATGCAGCGACGTCTGCGTTCGAATGGGCTAGTATAATTGACTCAGCATTGATTTTTGCATTACAGCTGTCTAAGTAGCAGGATATCAGATCGGAGTAATCAACTTCTTTAATGTCTGGATACTCGCAGTTAAAGTCTAATTGGTTGAATACAGATTTATCAATTGAGTCTCTTAACTTAATTGAATTTGCAATTACTCCACTATCAGCCTTCTGGCGAACGACTTCTCTTAACTCAAAACTCAAAGAAATCTTATTATATTTCTTTTGAAGATGCTGGGGGTTTAATGCAGGGGAATACTTCATGCCGACTGGCGGAAGCTGAGCGTTGTCGCCTATGAAAATAACTTTCTTGTTATGGTCATTATGATCAAGGTTCACAAAATCCATGAAATCTTGGAGTAAATAGCCGGAACCAAATCGAAAGAATTCCTCTTCACTATAGATATCTGACACCATTGAGGCCTCATCGACAATAAATACGGTATCCGCAGAATGGTCGTTAACAGCCAGTTGAGCATAATATTTGTATGTCTGAGACCCGTCTAAACCGTCCTCCCGGTATTCAGAAATGTCCTTGAAGGAATAAATAGCTTTGTGAATAGTAGATGCTTGGCACTTAGTTTTATCAGCGATTACTTTAGAAGCCTTACCTGTCGGAGCCGCTAAGACAAAATTTCGTCCAATCGCGCGAAAATATTCTGTTAGTCCTTTTGTAATAAAAGTTTTCCCTGTTCCCGCATAACCTTGCAATAAGAATAGCTTTTCGTTTGACCCATTCAGAAAACTCTCAAGTCGACTAACCAGTTTCTGTTGGTCGTTAGTTAATGTGTAGGATGCAAAAATGTCCTTTAAATCAATGTCGTTTTGGTAGGGGTGAGAACGGGTATCAATGGTTTCAATCGCACGGGTTGAGGCGTTTTTGAATCTTTGAAGCTCTGCTTCGTTAAGAGAATGTTGCAATTCTCTATTTTTTATCTGTGCTTCAAGTTCAGACTTCTGAAGCTGAGCCAACTCAGCTTTCACATCTTCAAGCTGGCTATTCAATAATTTGTTTTTTTCGAGCAGCGCATCGCCAACATTAGATGGCGGAAGTGGTTCCTCAAAAGCCGGATATTGTTCTTCAAAGGAACCGCTGTAAGTTTTGAAGATCCACTGGCCGATCACATAAGCATCATACAGCAGTGACAGGGCACCGTCTGTCTCCACTTGCTCACCATGAGCTGCTTTGTTCCCAAGAATACGAATTGTATGTAGTTTTTGAAGAATAGCTTCGTCCACTACTTCGACACATGCTTTAGCTGTTAACTTTTCGAAGAACGCATCATTTCTATCACATGGAAGGTTTAGTTCTCTGTATAGTGTGCCCACTAGCTGTTCGGCAAAACATCTTAGCTTGATAATTGCAGTGTGGGGGTCAGAGTGAACGTACTGTTCTGCGTGGTGGGCATACTCATATAATTGAGGCCAGCGCACTTTTAGTGGCTTAAAATTATCTATTTTCATACTATCTGCTCGTAGCGCCGATTGACGGCCCTATAGTTTCGTCTAAAAGTTACAGGTAGTTTAGACTACGCACTGATAGATAGAATGTCTAGAATTAATAGGCGAGTGTTTAGGCGCTTAATAAGAGGATTTCCTCCACCCTGCGGCTTTGGCTTCCTGCTCTGAACAAAAAAAGCGCTCGCCTTTGCTCTCGTCGATCCGAGTCTTCTCATACCAACGACCACCCGGGACATGATAAATTTTCTTACCTTTACTGCTGATATTGCCCTTAATTTTGCATTCGCCGTTTCGGTCGGATGACACCACCTGAGTTAATCGCTTTCCTCGACGCCATTCCCAAGGCAGCACAAAGTCACCTGCCCATATGCCAGCTTTATTACTTTTGGCGGACTGTTCCTGAGACACATAATCTTTAGAATATCGACGATATGCGACTGCCCACCCCTGAGAAACCATCCATGAGTTCAAGTCTTCGCCGTTCTTGTAACAAACAGCTATTGAGCGGCCATATCGATCAGTGTCCTTCACTGTACAACGGATAGGTGATCTTTGGATCTTGTCAGAAAGAGCGAGGGCTGCTTTCTGGCCGCACCGGTACGTTGACCCATTGGCCACACAGGTTTGTTTGCTCTCTGGTGTGTCGATGCCATGCAACCTGATGCGTGTGCCGTGGATTTCGAGTGTGTCTCCATCAATCACGGAGGCTGTGCCTTGGAGGTCTTCTGCCTGACATACAGTTGATAGGACGAGTAATGAGAATGCGGTTGCCGTTGTATGGATGAGTTTCTGCTTCATAGCTCAAGAGCCTCATCCCACAGCAGTGTTTTTACGAATAGGCTCGTTTCATTTCTTCTGAGCTTTTCACCTTCTTTTTCGAGGAGAAGGCCAGTCCAGCACAGGGGACGCAGGACATGCACATATAAATTGCTCAGAGTGTAATCGAAGTCTGTGCCCTCATGCTCGCCGTATAAGGCCCTTCTGATCTGGCCGCCCGTGGCCCCATTGGTTGTGAGGTCGCCTATTACATTTAGAAAAATGTCCCAGTTTCCCATTAGGCTATCGGAGCGTCTGGAAAAGCGGTGATGATCCACCTCAAACAAATAGATGGGGATCATCACTCCAAACAAGCGACCGGGCTGTTTAAACAGTTCCTTGCCTGTCTTCGTGAGTTTGAACTTGCCTTTGTAGTGGCGGCCAATTTTAAGGGTAATCAATAGGTCATGGAGATCCATGAGTGGGGGAAAGTCGATTTCATTCAGCACTTTGTTGAACTTGAACAGCTCGTCTTTCGAATAGCCCGGCCAGTTAAACTCACCTGCAGCCCATTCCACAAAGACCCGTTTGAAAGCCTTCGACGGCGTCAGGCCAATCCCATCATGTTCTTCAATGTAGGAGAGTAGCCTCTCCGACGCATTCATCATAGGAGAGAGCTTCAGGGCATCAGATGCATCTGGTATCGGCTTGAACCTGATCAACTATATCTCCCGCGCATACCATCGAACCTTGCCAATGATATTTACTTCATCAAGCGTGCGTTCATATGGGGAGTAAAAGTTATTGTCTGAGATCACCCGAACCATTGGGGGATCATTATTTGGAATGTTCTCGAGCCTCTTGGCAACCAGCCCCATGCCATCATGAAGAATAAATATGCCTGGAGGGGTGGGTGACTTTCGCCCTACGTCAACAAGTACCACATCGCCGTCATGCAGTGTGGGCATCATGCTGTCACCTTCCACATGCATGATCTTCAGGTTCTTGGGGTCGGCTTGTAATTTATGTTTTATCCACGAGCTCTGAAAATGATAGGGCTCACCGTGCTCGACGTCTTCAATGACTTCACGCCCTCCGCCCATAGAGGCTGTCAGCTTGACTGATGGCACGGCGACAAAGGCTTCATCCGGATCTTCCATGATGGGGTTTTCACCCTCAACATCTCCCATACCATGGAGCAGCCAGTTTCGCTCTACCTTGATAGCATCTGAGAGTTTGTCGAGTTTCTCTAGGTTTGGATTACCAGATCGACCACGCATAATATCATAGACAAATGATCTGTTGATATTAGCCATCTCTGCGACTTGACCAGCGTTGAGACCCAATTGGCGGGTCCGCGCTTTCAATCTATCAGCCATCGTATATTTCATAACTTATCCTCATGGTGTGGATATTGTGGATTAAAAAGGATTGATTAGTCTGTGTCAAGCGTTTATGGTATGGCGCTTGATTGCAGGGTTAATATTTTGATGAGCTTCATTGAGAAAGACTACTTCACGCTCGAAGAAATTGAAGCCCGTTGGGGGATGCCCCGGCGGGATTTGGTTTATTTGGCTGAAAACGGTCTGCTCAAGGTTTCAATTCGTTTGTTCGGCGTTGTCATTGAAACCGGATACATTGAAGAAGATGCAGAAACAGGTCAGGGCTTTACTGTGCCCTGTTCTCAGGATCGGTTTAAGGGGCTGCAAGATCTGAGAGACTTCGATGCTTATAAGATTTTCACAAATGGCTCTTCTGTCATCTCAGCTTTTGACGCGCCCCACATGGAATATTCGCACCTGCTTTCCCCCGAAGCTGGATTGCATGTAACGACCAAAGAGCTTGTAATTCGCCGGGAAGAGCGTGACCGCGTTGAGTTGAAACACAATTTGACGGGGGATGTGGATCATCCATCAAATCATGGATTCAAGCATAACAAGGATTTCACAGAGGTTTCCCTGAGTGGCAAAACCTATACCCTTGGGCCTATTCAGGCGGAGGTCGTCGCTCGCTTGCATCAATCTATGCTGGATGGGGGGATGTGGCGATCCGGCAAGCAGGTTCTGGCAGAAGCTGGTTCTCAATCCCATCGCATGCAGGATGTCTTTAAATCCCAGAAAAACCCGTCATGGCGTGATTTGATCGTCTCAAACAAACGTGGTCTTTACCGTTTAAACGTGGATGTGCGTAAAAGCTGATCCCCCGCTCTTTTTCCTTCATCTGTGCCGTGTTCGGCATCAGTCATCCCCCAGACATCCCTTCCTCACCCCTCATTCGTCCCCTTTGATGTGGGTTATATATCCACCAATCATCCACATTTAGTCCCCACGACGAATTTCGAATAACAGGCCATTCTTTCTTTGCAATTTGAAGCAAGCGAAAGGAATGGCAGATGTCCATTAAGCATTTAAATCAGATCGAGCTCGCCGATCGTTGGAACTTGAGCGAGCGCACCTTGGAACGGTGGCGTTGGTTGGGCGAAGGCCCTGCCTTTATGAAACTCGGTGGTCGGGTTGTTTACCGTGTTGAGGACATTGAAGCATTTGAGGCCAATCAAATGCGTCAAAGCACCACAGAAAACACCTACATTCAGGGAGGCGCAAAATGAGCCTTCCTATTATTTCTGCGGATGAACGCCTGAATGAGACCCGTGGGGTCAAAGGCGTGATCTTCGGCAAGTCTGGCATTGGCAAGACATCCTTGCTCTGGACGCTGCCAGCCAATGAAACCCTCTTCATGGATCTGGAAGCCGGTGACCTGGCTATTGAAGGCTGGACGGGTGATAGCATCCGTCCGCGCACTTGGCAGGAATGTCGGGACTTTGCTGTCTTTATTGGCGGACCCAACCCCTCGCTGCGTGATGATCAGCCATATAGTCAGGCGCACTTTGATGCCGTGTGTGAACAGTTCGGCAGCGCGGATGTTTTGAGCAAATACAAGACAGTTTTCATTGATAGCATCACTGTCGCCGGACGGCTGTGTTTCAACTGGTGCAAGGGGCAACCCCAAGCCATGTCTGATCGCACAGGCAAGCCTGATACTCGGGGGGCTTACGGCCTTCATGGTCAGGAGATGATCGCATGGCTTACGCATCTCCAGCATACCAGAGACAAAAACATCTGGTTTGTCGGCATCCTTGATGAGCGTCTGGATGACTTCAATCGCAAGGTCTTTGCCCCACAGATTGAGGGTGCAAAAACCGGATTGGAGCTGCCTGGCATCGTGGATCAGGTGATTACGATGGCTGAGATCAAGCCAGAAGAAGGCCCGGCCTACCGCGCATTCATCACACATACCATCAACCCTTATGGCTATCCGGCAAAGGACCGCTCTGGCCGCCTTGAGATGATGGAAGAGCCACGGCTCGACAGTTTGATGGGCAAAATTCATCAGCCGGTTCAGCCAGCAGCAGAGCGCCTGCAGCATCACTTCCCACAGCAATCCCAAGATAACGGCCCACAGCAGGGCGAGGAGCAATAATCATGACATGGAATGATTTCAACTCTGCTGATGAGCAGAATAATTACGACCTGATCCCAAAGGGAACCTTGGCGAAAGTGAGAATGACCATCCGTCCGGGCGGTTATGATGACCATACACATGGCTGGACTGGTGGCTACGCAACACGCAGTGACACTACCGGATCAATCTATCTGTCCTGCGAGTTTGTTGTGACAGATGGTCCCTATGCCCGTCGCAAGGTCTGGAGCCTGATTGGCCTCTACAGTCCAAAGGGGCCTGATTGGGCCAACATGGGCCGCTCTTTCATCAAGGGCATCCTGAACTCTTCGCGCAAGTTGCTGCCAAAAGACACGTCACCAGAAGCGCAAAACAAGCGGCGCATCTCCGGTTTGGCTGACCTGGATGGCATTGAGTTTCTGGCGAAGATTGATGTGGGCAAAGATCAAAACGGTGATGACAAAAACGAGATCCGTTTGGCGATCACACCGGACAACAAGGATTATGCCGCGTTGATGGGTAATCATGTTGCCCCGGCTCCCGATGCGCCTGCTGCAGCCCCTGCTAATCCGAACCGCCCGAGCTGGGCGCAGTAGGAGGCGGTCATGATTTTACGTCCCAGACAAAAGACCTTTGTGGAGCGCTGCACGGCGGCGCTCCATGAACACGGCAACACGCTCGGTGTGGCCCCGACAGGTGCGGGCAAGACCATCATGCTATCGGGTGTCGCAGGCGGCTATGTGGCAGACAGTGATGCCAAGGTATGTGTGCTCGCACACCGTGATGAGCTGACAGGTCAAAATGAAGCCAAGTTCAAGCGCGTCAATAGAGGGGCCAGGACGTCCCGTTTTGATGCGACCAACAAAGACTGGTCCGGCCAGACAACCTTCGCCATGGTCCAGACGCTCTCCAGACAGGCAAATGTCAAAGCCATGCCGAAGCTTGATCTGTTGGTTATTGATGAAGCGCATCATGCGGCAGCAGATAGCTATCGACGGGTAATAGATCAGGCATATGACCAGAACCCGGATCTCAAACTCTTCGGTGTTACCGCGACACCTAACAGGGGAGACAAGCAGGGGCTCAGACCTGTTTTCTCCAATGTAGGTGATCAAATCGCCATTGGGGAATTGATCGCATCGGGGCATTTGGTGCCGCCGCGCACCTTCGTCATTGATGTGGGCGCACAGAAAGAGCTTACCCAAGTCCGCAAGTCTGTCGATGATTTCGATATGGCACAAGTGGATGCCATCATGAACCGCTCGCCCATTACTGATGCGGTAATCAAGCACTGGCAGGATAAAGCCCATGATCGTCCGACAGTGGTCTTTTGTTCGACCATCAGCCATGCACAGAATGTGAGCGATGCCTTTAATGCGCATGGCGTGGCAGCAGCCGCTATTCACGGCGAGTTGTCTTCAAAAAGCCGTGCTGCAATCTTGAAGGCTTATGGTGATGGAGACATTCAGGTTGTCGTCAATGTGGCAGTTCTGACGGAGGGTTGGGACCATCCCCCAACTTCATGTGTGATCCTGCTGCGGCCTTCCTCATACAAATCGACTATGATTCAAATGGTAGGCAGGGGGCTTAGGACCGTTGATCCTGAAGAGTTTCCGGGTGTTGTCAAAACCGACTGTATCGTTTTGGACTTCGGCACATCCAGCTTGCTGCATGGGTCTCTTGAACAGGATGTAGATTTGGATCTGCGCACTGGCGACGGTGAGGCTCCCCAAAAGGAATGTCCGGAATGCCATGCGATGGTGCCGATCAGCAGTCGTGAATGTTCCATTTGCTCCCACGTGTTCGAGACAGAAACCACAGAAGGCACCCCTTTGTCGGACTTTATCATGTCTGAGGTGGATCTTTTGAAGCGATCTTCTTTCCGCTGGGTTGATCTGTTCGGTGATGACTTGGCCTTGATGGCCTGTGGGTTCAAAGCATGGGCTGGCATCTTTTATCTGGGCGGGCGTTGGTATGCTGTTGGTGGGGTGGACGGAAAGATCGTGCGTCTCCTCAGTGTGGGTGAACGCACAATATGTCTGGCGTCCGCAGATGACTGGCTCAATGACTATGAAAGTGATGAGACGGCTCACAAGACCAAAGGCTGGCTCAATCAGTCCGCCACGGCAAAACAGCTCGCCTTGCTGCCCGCTGACTACCGGATGGACTTTAGTCTGACACGCTATCAGGCATCAGCCCTGCTCAAGTTCCAATTTAACCGTGGCTCTATCCAGCAGCTCGTCATGCGCTCGGCAGAAGACCTGGCGGCATGACACGCGTCTCGTCCGGGCCAGTCTTTTGTGCGGTGTGCGACAGGCAAGCCCGAGGCTTCGGATGGTTTGATGCACGGAGCGCCCGAGGCAGCAAAGCGCGAGAAACAAGTTACAGAAAATTCTGCTCCATCCCTTGCCAGAGGGCTTGGTCCGCATGGAAGAAGAAAGGAAATAACCGGATGATTGATCCGACAAAAAATGAGAGTGCAGCCATGGAAGCTGCCTTGGTGCCGCTCGGCGAATATGTGGCCAGCATCGGAATGAACCGTCCTTTGGCTGACTATCAAAAAGACGAAGTCTTGGCCCTCATCGAAACCGTGGTTACGGCCTATCAGGATAATTTGCGCCAGCAGTTTCCTACATCAGAGGAGATCCCTTTCTGATGTTAGATTTTAATTCAAAAGAAAGCTTTGCAGATCGCGTCAACGATAAGATCGATGTGGCGCTGACCACAAAGTCCGCAAGCGAAACACCGCGTAGCTATCTCGGTGCGTCCCGTTTGGGTGTTGAATGCGCCCGCGCTTTGCAGTTCGAGTTTCAGAATGCCCCGAAGGATGAAGGGCGGGATTTCTCCGGGCAGTTGCTGCGGATTTTTGCGGCAGGCCACCTGTTCGAAGATTTAGCCATTGATTGGTTGCGTCAGGCAGGCTTTGAGATTTTCACGGAAAAACCAAACGGCCAGCAGTTTGGCTTCTCGGTTGCGGGTGGCCGTATCAAAGGTCATGTGGACGGGATTATCACCGCTGCTCCGCCGAGCTTGAAGCTTACATTTCCGATGCTCTGGGAGTGCAAGTCTATGAATGCCAAGTCATGGGCAGACACTGTCAAAAAAGGTGTCGTCAAATCCAAACCAATCTATGCGGCTCAGATGGCTATTTATCAGGCCTATATGGAAGGATCGGTTGAAGGG
The DNA here is from genome assembly GCF_028869115.1 of Pseudemcibacter aquimaris. Classification (NCBI taxonomy): domain Bacteria; kingdom Pseudomonadati; phylum Pseudomonadota; class Alphaproteobacteria; order Emcibacterales; family Emcibacteraceae; genus Pseudemcibacter; species Pseudemcibacter aquimaris. Next base: position 2,444,789 of record NZ_CP079800.1, on the reverse strand, counting down.
ATTTCTTCCAACCCAGCTTTCTTCACGGCGGTCAATAAAGACACCGCAGAAATCCACCATGAGCTGGTGCCGTTTAATGCTGAGCTTGCGCAAAAGATGAGCGACAAGGCGGTGAACATTATCAAAGCCTGTGAGGCTGGAGAACTTCTGCCGCGCATCAGTGATGCGCCGACATTTTATCTCTGCCGTTTTTGTGACTGGCAGGATCGATGTTGGAAGGAGGCATAATGCAAGCGTCTTCTCCAACATCACCGTGGTTTGATTTTAATTCAGCCAATGACCAAACCGAGGCGGTTCATACCGACCAGCCGGATCGCAAGGCACCCGTTAAGGCACAGTTGCTTGGCAGCCTTGAAGGCTATCTGTTCCAGTTGTTCCCGGCTGGCAGCAAAAGGCATGGGCGGTTTGTTGTTGGGGATACGAGCGGGAGCAAAGGTCAAAGCTTAAGCGTTGATCTCACGGGCAGCAAAGCCGGGATGTGGCATGACTTTGCCACAGGAGAAGGCGGTGATGTCTTTGATCTGTTTGCATCTGTATGGGGTTTGAACAGCCATCATGACTTTGGCGAACTGCTGCAAAGGCTTGAAGACTGGCTGGGCATTGCGCCCGAGCGTTCGAGTGATACCAAACCTGCCGCACCCATTGTGGATGAGCTGGGAGCCTATAGTGCTAAATGGGATTATCTGGATGCGGACGGCCAGTTATTAGCCTGCGTCTATCGCTATGACACAGAGGCAGGCAAGGAGTTTAGGCCGTGGGATGTGCAGAGCCGCAAGATGAAAGCGCCTGACATTCGGCCCCTCTATAATTTGCCGGAGATACTCCAGTCAGGCCGGGTGGTTCTGGTGGAAGGAGAAAAATGCGCTGATGCTTTAGCTTCTATCGGTATCGCAGCAACAACGGCCATGTTTGGTGCTAAGGCCCCTCTGGATAAAACCGACTGGTCTCCGCTGAAGGGTAAGCAGGTTATCATCTGGCCTGATAATGATGAGGCTGGATATGCCTATGCCCAGAAGCTCTTGGCGGCACTGCCAAGATTCGGTGCAGCCAGTGTAACAGTTCTCTCCATCCCATCAGGCAAACCAGAAAAGTGGGATGCGGCTGACGCGGTTGCTGAAGGTTTTGATGTGCCCACGCTTTTGGAGGGGGATGTGCGCCCGGCCATTCCATCCTTCGCGCTTGAAGAGCTGATTGCTGACACGAGCCCAATGCCTGCAGACCTGGTCGCACCGCGTGTGATGACGCCTGGTAGTATTCTGGTTTTTGGCGGCGCACCCAAAGTGGGCAAGAGTGATTTCCTGTTGTCGTGGTTTATCCATTTGGCAGCGGGCGAGGAATTTCTCGGTATGTCGCCCTCTGGGGCACTGAAGATTTTCTATTTTCAGGCTGAGGTTCAATATCATTACTTGCGAGAACGTGTGCAGACGCTGGCTGTCTCCAGTGAGCTGAGAGCCCGCGCTGGGCGCAATCTCATTCTCACGCCGCAACTGCGCTTGCTTCTGAACAGTGAGGGTGTGGAGCAGTTGGCAAGAGCCATCCTGTCCAGATTCCCGGACGGGCCAGACATCATTGCCATTGATCCCATTCGTAATGTCTTTGATGGCGGCAGTGATGGCGGCGGCGAAAATGACAACGCAGCCATGATGTTCTTCTTGACCGAACGGGTCGAGAGGCTTGCCAAAATGGTCAATCCAGACGCAGCGGTTATTCTCGTTCATCACACAAGAAAGCTTCCTAAAAAGCAGCTGGAAGAAGATCCGTTTCAGGCACTATCGGGTGCCAGTGCTATGCGGGGATTTTATTCGTCCGGTCTTCTGCTGTTCAGGCCCGATGAAAGCAGGACTGAGCGTAACCTCTATTTTGAACTGCGCAACGGTCCAGCTCTCCCATACAAGCTCGTTGATAAGCTCGATGGGCGCTGGATGGAGCTCGACAAAAACAGCGAGCGTTTGGTCAATCAGGACTACGGGGAGAAGCTGGACGCTGAGCGCAGGCGCAAGCATGACGTGATCCTTCAGATCCTCTTTGAAGAGGCAAAGTCTGGGCGCGTCTACACTATGAACCAGTTTTGTCAGGCATTTGAGAATAGTGCTGGACTGGGCGGGGAGACCACCATTCGCAGGCGCTTGGATGTCTTGTCGACCAAAGGCTACATCAAGTTCTTCAGAGATGCTGAGCAATATGGGATCGCCCAGTCTGCCAGAACCAAATACGGCTTCATGTGTGTGGAAGATATGCGCATCGCTGGTGGTGATGATGTTGTCGATCCTGAAACCGGTGAGGTCACCTCAAGTGTTATTCCAGTTCTGCCATCACACTATAAATGCAGGTCCACGGCTGCAGCTTTGCCTGTCGAAGACCCTCTTGTCTGGCTCTATTACGAGGAGGGTAATCCATGATTTTTGCCCTCAAAATGTCTGCCAAACAGGGTGACAAACTGGACCAGTTTTTTGACAAACTGACCGATGTGACAAACTGGATTGGTGATCAATATCTCAATATTTACAGTCACTTAGGTGAAAAAATCCAGTTTGTCATGACGAACTGGATGACAAACTTGACGGACTGGAAATTCGTCAATGATTACAGTCTGTTATCAGTTTTTCCAGTTTGTCACACAACCCCCTCTCCCTACGGGAGAGAGTGCCCCTGTGGGTGGCACTCATCCCGTGCGGGAAGGGAGTGTCGTTCACCGTTCATCAATCACCATGAAAAAGAAGGAGAGAATTGCATGATCATTCTTGCACTCGATCTGGGCACCACCACGGGGTGGGCGCTCAGTCAATCAACCAACATCACTAGCGGCTCACAGTCGTTTAAGCCGGGCCGCTTTGAAGGGGGTGGAATGCGCTATTTGCGTTTCCAGTCATGGCTTCAGGAAATGAACACGCTGGCAGGCGGCATTGAGATGGTCTGCTTTGAGGAAGTACGCCGTCACATGGGCGTAGATGCCGCTCATGCCTATGGGGGCTTTTTAAGCCAGCTGAGCAGCTGGTGTGAGGCCGAAGAAATTCCCTATCAGGGCATCCCGGTCGGCACGATCAAGAAACACATCACAGGCAAAGGCAATGCAACTAAGGCCCAAATAATCAAGGCAGTTGAGGTGCTGGGATTTAATCCCGTTGATGACAATGAGGCTGATGCGCTGGCTTTGCTGAACCTGGCAAAGTCACAGTTTGAAGGAGGAGCGGCATGAGTGGGGAATTTTTGTTGAAACGCGCCGCTGAGACATTTGCGGAGCGTAAAGCTGCCTACGGCAACGCATCAGAGCTCTTCGATTGCATAGCAAAGCGCTGGACCATAGCACTGGGCACACAGGTGACAGCTGACCAGGTCGCCATGTGCATGATTGATCTCAAGATGGCCCGGCTCGCACATGATCCCTGTCATGCAGATAGCATTCTGGATGTCGCTGGTTATGCGGCTTGTCTCCATGAGGTCACCAGCAAGGGAGGTCAGACATGAAGAAATGGACGATCACCGAAGTTGAAGAGCGCTTGGCAGAAGCAGCATCAGTCTTAAGGCGGCTGCCTGAGAAGAAGCTGCAGGGATATTACACCGTGTGGCCAGAGATCACCCCGGAGTTTTCTGATCTGGTGGGGCAGAAGGATGTGAAGCCGCTGAAGCCATGGCCGTTGCCTGATGCCATCACCCGCATGGAAGAGTGTCTATCGTGGACAGTGGGGCTTGAGCCTGTAGACGGTAAGATCGTCTGGCTCAGGGCATCTGGGGCTCGCTGGAAGACTGTCTGCTGGACGGTTGGTCTCAAACGATCCGCTGCCCACGAACACTGGCTCTACGGCCTGTGCCTGATCACGCTCAAGCTCAACAGACAGCACGCCCCGACCAAGCGGTCCCGTCGGCATATCATTGACCTGGCAAGGGAGAGTAGCAGATAGAAAGGTGTCCGCCGGACACTTTTCGCTGAGACAAAACGGGCTGTTTTAGGCTATATTTTGATCAAGCTCGGGAGACTTGCGGGCACAGGGTGTTCCAGCAGTCGTTTCGAGAGATTCAAGCGAAATCCATAGCACATCTGAGAGCCACGGGTCCTTCCTGCGCACCAACCCTATGCGGGGGGGCTGCGCCCGGGACTTTTCTAGCGTCAGAACAAAAAATCAGGTTCGCAGTTCGCGGACAGGTTTGCAGATATCCAAAAGAGAAGAATATGAGTTTGCAGGTTGAGCAAATTGCGACCGAGCAGTTAATCCCCTATGCCCGGAACGCCAGAACCCATGGCCCGGAACAGGTGGCTCAAATTGCAGCCTCCATTGCGGAGTTCGGTTTTGTAAATCCAGTCTTGATTGGCGGCGATGATATTTTGATCGCGGGCCACGGACGTTTGCTCGCAGCCCAGAAACTGGGCTTGGATCAGGTGCCAGCTATTCGCCTTGATTATCTCACGGAAAGTCAGCGCAGGGCTTTGGTGATTGCAGATAACCGGATTGCAGAGAATGCGGGCTGGGATGAAGAAATGCTGCGCCTTGAACTGGCTGAGTTGTCTGAAGATGATTTCGATCTGGACCTACTTGGTTTTGATGGATCAGAAATCGATGACCTCTTGGTGGCGTTGGATGAAGACGGCGCTGAGGATCTGGACGGTGATATTCCTGAAGCAGAAGAAAATCCTGTAAGCAAAACAGGTGATCTCTGGATTTTGGGAGACCATAAACTGCTCTGCGGTAATGCGACTAAAGCGGAAGATATGGCCCTGCTCATGGGCAGCGAGTTTGCTGACATGACCTTCACTGACCCGCCTTACAATGTGAACTATGGCGACACGCCCAAAGACAAGTTGTCGAGCAAAGGTGGTTCCAAGGCCGGTCGCAAGATCATGAATGATAACCTGGGCGATGATTTTGAGGCATTCCTTACAGCTGCCTGCGAAAATATGCTGAAGGTCACCAAAGGTGGGCTTTATATCTGCATGAGTTCAAGCGAGCTAGACACTTTGCAAAGCGCTTTTAGAAGCGCTGGCGGGAAATGGTCCACTTTTATCATTTGGGCCAAAAACACTTTCACGCTCGGGCGCTCAGATTATCAGCGTCAGTATGAGCCGATCCTCTATGGCTGGAAGGAAGGCAATGAGCGCTATTGGTGCGGGGCTCGCGATCAGGGCGATGTCTGGTTCTATAACAAGCCACGCAAAAACGATCTCCACCCAACCATGAAACCCGTGGATCTGGTGGTGAGAGCCATCAAGAACTCCAGCAAAACCAAAGATATTATTCTGGACCCCTTTGGTGGGTCTGGCTCAACACTGATTGGTGCTGAGCATACAGGCCGTCAGGCAAGATTGATTGAACTTGATCCGCAATATGTAGATGTAATCATCAAGCGATGGCAGGAGATGACGGGATTGGATGCAATCCACGCAGAACACCAAAAAACATATGCGGAGCTGGCTGAAGAATAAAAAACCTCCGAAGAGGCGCTTCTTTGAGAGGCGTGGGAGGTGTTGTTGTAGTCCTTTTAGCGTCTGCCCGGCCCGTTGGGAAGTCTATTTTTTGTGAAGCACAAGGCAGGCGGCTTGCAGGGCTTTGGCAGCCTCTAGCATTTTGTCCAGATCAGCGATGGTGCCGATAGCGCCGTTGCGATTGTCTTCAACCATATTTCCGTGGCCCTCACTTGCCAGTTCAGCGGCAATTGCGAGGATATCCTTGAGGGCTTCCATATTGGCTTTGACCGCTGCGTTGATTGTTTTTGTATCCATGTTTTGTCTCCATTTCCTGAATTCATGAATGCTTGGAAGGGGCTGGATATCAAGTAAATAGAGGCGGTTAGAGAAGATGGGCGTATCCATTCGGGAATATGCGCGAAGGCGCGGTGTGAGTGATACGGCAGTGCGCAAAGCGATCAAGCAAGGACGCATTACGGCTGAGGCTGATGGCAGCATTGATGTTGAAAAAGCCAATGCCGATTGGAAGCGCAACACCTCAACCGTGCGGCAAAAAGTTAAAGCCGTCCCAAAGTCTGCTGTAGAGGCCGTTGAAGAAACGCTGAAAGAATCTGGCAGTCATGCAGGTGGAACCACCTTCATGCAGGCACGAACAGCTAATGAAGTCCTGAAGGCTCAAACGGGCCGCGTCAAACTCAAACAGCTCAAGGGAGAATTGATCGACCGGGATGCGGCGATAGCCCATGTGTTTCGGCTGGCCCGGCAGGAGCGGGATGCCTGGACATCATGGCCTTCTCGAATTTCCAGCCAGATGGCAGCGGATCTGGAAGTGGATGCCCATAAGCTACATGTAATGTTGGAAAGATATGTCCGAGAGCACCTCAGCGAGCTTGCCGCCGTCAAACCCAATTTCCGGGAATGATGCAGGGAGCACAGAATTTTATGACGGTGCGGATGCTGTTGAGCAAGCATGGCTTGGCGGGCTGGAGCCTGATCCCTTTTTGACGATTTCTGAATGGTCTGATCGCTATCGCTACCTGTCACCTAAATCAGCGGCAGAACCCGGGCGATGGCGCACAGAACGTACACCTTATCTGCGTGAGATTATGGACATGCTGTCCAGCCATGAGCCGGTACAGCGTGTGATTTTCATGAAGGGTGCCCAGATCGGTGGAACCGAGGCGGGTAACAATTGGATTGGTTATGTGATCCATATGGCACCCGGGCCGATGATGGCAGTTGCCCCAACGGTGGAGATGGCCAAAAGGAACTCCAAGCAGCGGATTGATCCTCTTCTTGAGGATTCAAAAGAATTAAAGGCACGGGTGAAGCCGTCCAGGTCACGGGATTCCGGCAATACGGTGCTGTCTAAAGAGTTTCCGGGCGGTGTGCTCGTTATGACGGGCGCAAACTCGGCAGTTGGACTGCGGTCCATGCCTGCTCGGTATCTCTTTATGGATGAAGTGGACGGTTATCCCGGCGATGTTGAAGGTGAAGGCGATCCTATTTTGCTGGCAGAGCGCCGAAGTGCGACCTTTCAGGGGCGCAGGAAGGTTCTGCTGGTGAGTACGCCGACATTAAAGGGATTGTCCCGCATAGCGCGGGAATTTGAGCATTCAGATCAACGCTATTTCCATGTGCCTTGCCCACACTGCGACCATATGCAGCCTTTGCGCTTCAGTCAGCTTCGCTGGAAAGAAGGGCAGCCAAAGGATGTGGTTTATGAGTGTGAATCTTGTGAAGAACATATCGCAGAACATCACAAAACAGCCATGTTGGCGGCAGGGCGCTGGGTGGCATCAAAAGAGGGTGATGGCAGAACAGTCGGATATCACCTGTCCTCGCTCTATAGCCCAGTTGGCTGGTTTAGCTGGTCAGAGGCGGCTCATATGTTTGAGCAGGCAGGCGAACACCCTGAATTAATGAAAAGCTTCGTCAATACGGTTCTAGGTGAGCCGTTTGAAGAAGAACATGAAGCCCCAGATTGGCACCGGCTATATGAACGCCGTGAAACCTATACAGAAAATACTATCCCAAAAGGCGGTTTGTTTCTGACGGCTGGTGTCGATGTGCAAAAAGATCGCCTTGAATGCGAGATTGTTGCATGGGGCCGAAACAAAGAAAGCTGGTCAGTCGGCTATGAGGTTATTGCTGGCGATACGGCAAGGCGTGAGGTCTGGCAGGAACTTGAAAAACTTCTGAATAGAGACTGGCTCCACGAAACCGGACATACCATGCCCATTCGCGTGATGGCGGTGGACTCCGGCTATGCCACACAGGATGTTTATGGCTGGGTGAAGGGCCACCCCCAAGCCGTTTGGGGCGCAGGCGGTGCGCGTGCCAGCCAACCACGCACTGTGGTGGCAATCAAGGGTCAGGACCGGGATACGGCGCTGATCTTGAGCGTGTCGAAAGCTGATGTTGGAGGTCGCAGACGCGGCCTTCGGGTCTGGAATGTTTCTGGTCCCGTGGCCAAAGTTGAACTTTACCGCTGGCTCAAACTGGATTGGCCCACAGAAAAAGAGCTGGAACTGGGTGAAACTTATCCGGCTGGTAGCTGTCATTTTCCGCAATATGGGGAAGAATATTTTAAGCAGCTGACAGCGGAAAAACGGATCATCCGTATTCACAAAGGGTATCCCCGCGCTGTGTGGGAGAAAGACCCCACACGCAATAATGAGGCGCTGGACTGCCGGGTTTATGCCCGAGCGGCAGCGAGCATTTACGGCCTTGATCGATTTATGGAGCGTCATTGGCTTCAGCTTGAAGAAAGCTTGGGCAAGCCTGTGCCGACGGCTCCGGTAGTTGATCAGCCGCAGGTGTCTGAGCCTGTTCATTTAAGTGATCGGTTAAAGCAGCGTCCGGTTCAAATGGCTGATGATCCGTATTTATAAGGAAACCTGATGACAGATTTAGCCATATTGCAATCACGGCTGACAGAAGCCGAGGATGCTTACCATTTACTGATGACCGGAGCGAAAGAAGTCTCGGTCAATATCGGCGGTTATGGCGCGGTGTCCTATCAGTCGGCTGATGTCGCAAATCTGGAAAAATATATCGCACACCTGAAGTTTGACATTCAGCGCAAGCAGGGAGGTGTCAGGCGTAAGCCCATCTATGTGGAGTTTTAAATGGTTTTCTTTAGGTCGCGGTAGAAGTTTTCGTGGGAACCCAGTGCAACGAGTGTCAACGTGATTGTTTGATCCTCGTAGCTGTAAGCCAGTAAAGTGAGCTGGTTTACCATTTTAAATTTATAGACAAGGATATCTGATAATTCGCCAGTCTTGAGCTGCCCAAGTTCAGGATCAGCTATGATCGCCCGGATTGCATCATCCATGTCGGCTTTTTGGTTGGGCTTTAATTTCTTATAGGCCTTTTTGAACGACGGTTTTTGTAAGATTTTCATAGTTTAGTCTTGGGAAAACTCAAACGGCTCTGTTTCTTCTTGTTTGGCAAGGAGAATTTCCTGAATGAAGCTATAGGGTAAGTCAGGGTTTTCTTCTGCAATCTTTCCAATGCGTGACCAATATTCGATCTGTTTGGGTGTTGAGCGACTGTAAACAGCAGCATATCGCTTTGCTTCACTGATTAACTCGTCTGAAAGCTTGATTGTAGTTGGCATTTTGATGTCTCTCTTCATGGCGCTTATGATTATATAATAGGTAATATGGAGTAAAAATGCAACCTAATAAAACATCAAGCCAGCCAGATACGGCGCACCGCGCTGCATCAACGACGGCTCGAGAGTTGGCCTCATGGCTCCCTCATGCCGGATCTGCTGACAGTGATCTAATTCCTGAGCTGGGGACTTTGGTCTCCAGATCGCGGGACCTTGTCCGCAATCACGGCGTTGCCTCTGGCGCAATCCAGACACTGACAGATAATGTGGTGGGGACTGGGCTCCGTTTGGCCGCTCAGCCTGACTATAAGTCACTTGGGAAGGATAAGGCGTGGGCTGATGAATGGTCCCGCCAGGTTGAATCCCAGTGGCGCAGTTGGGCGGAGACAACCGACTGTGATGCCGCCAGATCCTTGACCTTTGCAGGCATGACCTCGCAGGTGTTTCGATCTTCCATGTTAAACGGGGAAGCACTGGCTTTACCCTTATGGTTAAAAGGTCGCAGCTTCTCAACGGTCATCCAGCTTGTGGAACCAGACCGCTTGAGCAATCCGGACGGGAAGCAGGACGGTAAGCGCCTGCGCGGCGGTATTGAGATCGATCAATATGGTGCGCCAAAAGCCTATTGGATCAGAAAGAACCATCCTGGGGATGTGCTGATCTCTCTCGGTGTTGAAGATGATTGGCAGCGCATACCCATTCAGACGGCCTTTGGTCGCAGGCGGGTGTTGCATATCGCAGATTTTGAGCGCAGCGGTCAAAAGCGAGGCAAACCGCTTTTAACAAGTGTCATGCCGCTCTTTAAAATGCTTGATCATTATGAGCGTAGTGAGCTGCAGGCCGCTGTGGTCAACGCCATGATCGCTGCCTTTATTGAAACCCCGCTGGACGGCGAGGCCATCGGAGAAATGTTCGGCGGCAGCGTGGATGATTATATCGCAGCGCGTAATGAGTGGAAGGTGCGACTTCAGGGCGGTGCCATCATTCCGGTCTTTCCGGGGGATAAGGTCTCGCCCTTTACACCAAGCCGTCCTAATAGCGGATACGGCCAGTTTGTGGAGAATGTCCTGAGGCATGTCGGAACGGGATTGAACATTCCGTATGAACTGCTGATGAAGGACTTTTCCAAGACCAATTATTCCAGTGCGCGAGCCGCACTCATGGAAGCATGGCGCTATTTCATGGGCCGCAGGCAGTGGCTTGCAACCTATTGGGCACGGCCTGTCTATGAGCTGTGGCTGGAGGAAGCCATAAGTAAGGGCTTGGTGGAAGCTCCGGGCTTTTATCAAAACCGGGCGGCATGGACGCGCTCTAAATGGATTGGCCCCGGTCGCGGCTGGATTGATCCGGTCAAGGAAGCGGAAGCCTCCCGCATTCGCATGGAAAACGGTCTTTCCACACTGGAAGAGGAATGTGCCTCCCAAGGGTTGGACTGGGAAGAAGTGCTCGAGCAGCGTGCACGAGAACAAGCGAAGATGCGCGAACTTGGTCTTTCCACTCCGACTATGGCAGCTGAGGACAAACAGGATAATGATGATGAAACTATGGAACAGGATGGCTTGGAACAAGGCAGCCGGTGAACCTTGGGCAATAACGCCAGCGGGCCTTGAGACCATATTGGATATTGCCGCAAGGCAGAATGAGCCCCCGGAAGCGGTGGCCGCCAAGCTGGGACGGGAACTCCAAAATACGCACCGTCTGGAAATGAGAGAGAATATAGCGGTCCTGCCTTTGGTTGGGCCGCTTTTTCGTTATGCCAACCTGTTTACGCAGGTAAGCGGCGCATCCTCTTATGAACTGCTGGCCAAGGATTTTACCGCAGCGCTGGAGAACCCCGAGGTTCAGGCAATTGTCCTTAATATCGACTCTCCGGGCGGTGAGGTAAATGGCTGCGCTGAGCTTGCCGACATGATCTATGAGGCACGCGGCAGAAAACCCGTCATTGCTTATGCATCCGGCGATGCGGCCTCTGGTGCCTATTGGATTGCTGCAGCAGCAGACGAAATTGTGGTTTCAAAGACCAGTGCCCTTGGCTCCATCGGTGTGGTGGGCGTTTATCAAGGCGGCAAGGATACAGACACGGTTGAAGTGGTGTCTTCGCAGAGCCCCTTTAAGCGATTAGATCCCGGCTCCGATGAGGGGCGCGCCAGATTGCAAAAGCGCATTGATGCCATGGCAGGTGTCTTTGTTGACGCGGTCGCCAAATATCGCGGCGCAACTGCGGCCCATGTCCAGGAATATTACGGCAGCGGCGATGTGTTCATCGGCGGTGATGCGGTGAGCCAAGGTCTGGCTGACCGTGTTGGCTCTTTTGAAAAACTCCTGAGTGAACTTGGGGGTAATGGTGGAGGTGAGCGCATGCAGGCGTCTTCCTCAAATTCGATAAGTCCACAGGAGAAAAATATGGATGACATCAAAAGCCTGCGGGAGGCTTATCCCGACCTGACGGCCAGTCTTGAACAAGAAGCTCAAGGGGGCGGTATTAAAGCGGAACGAGATCGCTTGAAAGAGATCTTATCGCACACAGAAGCAGCGGATCGCAGCGAGCTTGCCAAGCATCTTGCTTTTGAAACCGACATGACGGTGGAGGCTGCTGTGGCACTGCTTTCAAAAGCGCCCAAAGAGCAGCAGTCACATGCTGAGGCATCAGGGTTTCAGGCCGCCATGGATGAAATTCCAAACCCAACAATCACCCCAAGCCGGGAAGAAGACGAAGAAGCGGATGAAGATGTCGCCAAACGTCTCGCTTCTTATTAATCAACAGGAGACATCCTATGACCGCACAAGGTTTTACAGATCAGGGTGCCTATACGCCCGACAATCTTCACTCCGGGGAATTCCCCTCCATTCAGCGCACAGAAACCATCACGGGAGCGATTACCCTTCATCGCGGCGCTGTTCTTGGCCGGATTACAGCAAATGGCTTTTACACGCTTAGTGATGCAGCTGCTGTGGACGGTTCAGAAAAGCCTGTCGCCATTCTCGCCGAAGACATCGATGTGACGGCGGGTGATGCAGACGCTGTCGTCTATCACGCGGGTGAATTTAACATCACTGCCTTGCTCTTTGGCTCTGGCCATAGCGCGGCAACCTTTGAAGAGTCCCTCAAAACATTGGGACCTGACAGCATCTTCTTGCGCAAAAATCAGGAGGCTTAAAAGATGGTCGATATTTTCTCTACCTTTGTCCTGAACCGGACCGTTGAATATTTGGAGCGACCGGCTTCCTTTTTGCTGGATACATTCTTTGGGCAGATGCAGACGGAAGAGTCTGAAGAAATCCACTTCGATGTAGATCAGTCCAAGCCGCGCATCGCGCCTTTCGTGTCCCCTTTGGTGGCAGGCCGCGTTGTTGATCAGGAAGGCTTTAGCACTCAGAGCTTCAAGCCTGCCTATGTAAAAGACAAGCGCCGCTTTGATGCGAATACGCCGATCAAACGCCTGATCGGTGAAAAGATTGGCGGCAGCTTGCCAGCCAGTCGGCGCATGGAAGCAGCCGTGAACCGCTCTTTGCGTAACCAGCTTGAGAACCTGACGCGCCGCGAAGAAGTAATGGCAACGGAAGCCTTGCTGAGCGGTCGTGTGACCGTGAGCGGTGAGGATTATCCAACCCAGGTGGTGGACTTTAAGCGTGATGCGGCTTTGACCGTGGCACTCACAGGCACAGCCAAATGGGATGATGTGACGGCACCAGCCCTTGACCAGCTTGAAGACTGGGCGGGGCTCATTCAGGAAAAATCCGGTGCTGTAGCTCGAACGGTCATCATGGACCCGAAAGCATGGCGTTTGTTCCGCAACAATAATCAGGTGAAGGGACAGCTTGAAATCCGTCGCGGTACCAATGCCAGCATCTCCACTGATCCGATGGTGCGCGGTCAAGGCAGCGAAAAAGCGCGGTATGTGGGCTCCATCGGGGATTTTGACTTCTATGTCTATAACGATGTCTACATCGCCGACAATGGCACGCTGACAAATCTCTTGCCGGACAATACGGTGCTGCTGGTCAGCCGCAATCAGCTGGAAGGCACGCGCTGCTACGGCATGATTATGGATGAAAAGGCGGGCTTTAAGGCTCAGCGCTATTTCTCCAAGTCATGGCTCGAAGAAGATCCTGCTGTGCGCTGGCTTTTGATGCAGTCTGCACCGCTGGTGGTGCCTTATCGCCCGAACGCCTCTCTCGCTGCAACTGTGGCATAAGGGAGGGTGATATGAAGGTAATTGCAATTTCTAGCCTGCAGGGCCGCCAATTTACCGTTAAACCCGGTGAGACCACTGACCTTGAAAAGGCAGATGCGGAGCGTTTGATCAAGCTTGGTTTTGTCAAAGCAGCCACGTCTGCCTCTTCGATTGAAACGACAGCCTCTGATGATGGTGACATGTCAGCTATGCTGGATGCCATCTCTGTTTTGGACGCAGATGGTTTTGGCAAGGACGGCAAGCCGCTCGTTAAAGCTCTGGAAGATATTCTTGATAAGGATATAACAAGTCAGCAGCGTGATCTTGCTTGGGAGCAGTTTAATAAGGCGGAGACATGATCCCCGCCTTTGAACGGGCTGCGCTTAAACTCTTTGAAAAGCTAGCTGTCGATGCGACCTATCAGCCAACTGTTGGCGATCCAATTCCCTGCAAAGCAGTGCTCAAGATCCCTGATCAGATTTATGACTTTCGGGAAACCCAAATTCATACAGGCAGCCAAATGGCGGAGCTGTTGGTCTCGGTTGTCCCGAATCCGAAAGCCGGAGATGGGCTCACTATTGGTGCGGTGTCCTACAGCATTCAGGGTGAACCACAAAAAGATCAGCACGGTCTGATCTGGAAATTGGATCTGGTGAAAGCATGAGACTAAAGGCTGCGCTTGAAGGCAATCTGGATGCTTATTTGAAGAAAGAACTTCTGATGGGCGAAAGAGCTGTCACCAAGGCAGTGCGTCAAGCCACGTCTGGTTTGAAACAATCCATGCGATCCCAAGTGGTTGCCAGTGGTCTTGGGCCGAGGCTGGCGAGGACATGGCGCGGGGACGTTTATCCCCGTCGCGGTGAAAGCCTCAAGGCTGCTGGGCTGGTTTACACCAAAGCCCAGAAGATCATGGAAGGTTTTGAAGAGGGACAAGTGATCCGCGCCAAGGACGGCTTCTGGCTGGCTATTCCCACACCTAATGCGCCAAAGCGGGTAATGGGCAAACGGGTCACGCCGGGTAATCTGGAAAAAGCCAGAGGTATGAGGCTGCAGTTTGTTTATCGCAAACGAGGCCCCAGTCTGTTGGTTGCCCAAAATATGCGGGCATCCTATTCCCGAAAAACTGGGGAACTGCGCGGGTTTAGAAAAGCCAGTCAGAGAGCCCTTAAAACCGGTAATGGCTTGTCATCTGTGGTGATGTTCTGGCTCGTGCCGCAGGTCAAATTGCCCAAACTGATCCGTTTTGAACCGGAAGCCATCAAATGGCACAGCCGTTTGCCGGAGTTTGTGCTGCGGCATTGGAAAGACAGTATCAAATAGTCCTTACTGGAGAAGTTATGACCTCAGCTCGCGAACAGGCCCTTCAGGGTCTTTTTTTGTGCCTGCAATCGGGCGTGACAGGCCCGGTAGTACTCCGCAGTGAGATCCTGCCAACGGCTATTCCAAATACGGGTCTGTTGATCTTGCGCGATGGTGATCTAGGCAGTCCGGAAATCACATTATCTCCTGTGCGCTATCACTTTGAGCACCGCGCTGAGATTGAGGTGATTGTGCAGGACAAGGACGCGCCCTCTCGGGATCTTCTGATCGATGGCCTGCTTGCTCAAATCGCAGCGGCTGTTCTTGGTGACCAGACATTATCTGGCGCGGTGGACTTTGCCCGTCTCGGCAGTCCCGAGTTTATGGACGAAGCCATTGAAGGGGCTCCGGCCCTCAAGGCGGCAGTCATCCCTGTTTATCTCGAATATTCAACATCTAATCCCTTAACCTGAAGGAGCCAGCTATGGCGAGAGCTTATGGATGGAATGTCAGGCTGTTGCTTGGCTTTGAAACAACATATGGAGAAGCGCCTCTGGCAGGCAGCTTCATGAAAGTCCCCTTTATTTCTTCGACACTGGATTCTGAGCAAGGTTTGCTTGAAACCAGTGTGCTTGGCCTTGGTCGTGACCCAACCGCACCTTTTCAGGATGTGATCAATGTGGAAGGTGATCTGGTCGTGCCAGTGGACCTCAGAAACATCGGTTATTGGCTGAAAGGAGCCTTTGGTGTTCCCGTATCTGTCGGTGCAGGTCCTTATACCCATGATTTTGAATCTGGCGGTATCAGTCTGCCGAGCCTGAGTTTGGAGCTAGGGATGCCCGAAGTGCCAGACTTTCCGCTCTTTGCAGGCGTCAGGGTCAATAGCATGGCCTTCAACTTTCAAAGATCAGGGGAAGCCCAGGTGACGCTCGGTCTTATTGGTCAGGGCGAGATTGCAGCTGCTGCAACCCGCGATGCTTCGCCGGGTGAGGCGATCTATACGCGCTTTTCTCAGTTTCAGGGATCAATCAAACAAGGCGGTGCAGATCTTGGGGATGTGACCACAGCATCGATCACTTACAGCAATAATCTGGAGAAAGTGGAAACTATCCGGGATGACGGCATGGTGGCAGCTATTGAGCCGGGCATGTCCAGCCTCTCAGGCTCAATCACTGTGCGCTACAGTGACACCACGCTCATGGATGCAGCCCGTGCTGGTACGCCCATTGACCTGGAGCTCAGCTATACCATCGATGCCAATCAGAAACTGCAGATCATCGCCCATGAGGTCTATCTGCCAAAGCCAAAGCGCAGTGTCAGCGGACCGGGCGGCATTGAAGCCACCTATGATTTCCAAGGGGCCAAGGATGATGTGCTTGGCAAGATGCTCACCATCACACTCACCAACGATATGACGGATTACGCTTAAAAAAGCAGAGGCCCCATAATCGGGGCCTCGCGGTCTGTGAACGAATTCAACAGATGGGATTGGCTACAGCTTAATGCTGTTTGAACGCTGGTCAACAGAAAGAGACAAAAATGCTTAAACTCAATCTTCCCAAGGAACCTTATTGGATTGACCTTGGTGCAGGCGTGCGCGTGAAGGTGCGCCCCTGTACCAGTGCTGTATTTTATCAGGCGCGCGCCGAGATGAACCAGAAACTCCAGAAGCTGGGTGAAGAATATCGCTCGCTTAAAGATGTGGGAGCTACAATCACGGATCTGCCTGATCTTGAAAACCCAAGCATCCGCGAGGCCCTTGCAGAGCAATATCTCACGCTCGGTTTGGCGCAGTCAGCTATTATCGAATGGGAAGGTGTGCTGGAAGCTGATGATGACCAGAATGCTCCTGCAACGCCTGAGAAAATCGAAGAGCTATTTTCTGCTTACTGGGTAATTGCAGAAACCTTCCGACAGCAATACACGGGATTGAAGGAATTGCTGGAAGCGGAAAAAAACGGCTCAAGGCCCGCGCCAGGTGGCACGCCAGCGACGGGTCAGCCTACTGTGCTAGCTGCAGAGAAAGCGACAGCCCCTGCGCAAAAGGTCAAAAAGGCATAGAGGGCAAACGCTGCCCTTATCATGAACATGAGATGCAAAGTCTGGAAGGCTGGCAGGCTTGGGATCTCCTCATTAAACTATCTCCCACGATTGAACGTAAATTCCCGGTAACAGAAGCTCTGAAGTTGGGCGAGACGCTGGGATATGACACTCAAGCTATGGCGGAGTTTCTGCCAGAAGTCGCCCTTGGCGTCGCTCTTGGTTTTAAGGACCTGGAGCAAAACTAACCCCAAATATCCGGAACAAGAATAATGGCTCGAGAGAAAAAACTCTCCATTCGTTTGCAGGCGACTGGAGGCGATAAACTGCGCCGTGAGTTCGGGCGCTTGGGGCAGGAAGGCACCGCTGCCTTTAACCGGATTTCGGGGGCGACCAAACCCGCAAGTGCGGGCATTCGGGCGGTTGATGCGTCAGCGCGTGCCCTCAATGGCGTTTTTCGACAGGCCGCTGGTTTGATCGGGGCCTATGCAGGTATTCAGGGGATCAGCAGAACCCTTGGCTTTATTGTCTCGACCAACCGTGAATTTGAGAAACTGAATGCCAGTTTGAAAACAGTGACCGGATCAGCAGAAGCCGCTGATCGGGCTTTCAAGCTGATTGAGGATTTTGCCAGTGAAACGCCCTTCAATGTGGAGCAGATCACCGAAGCCTTTATCAAATTAAAGGCGCTCGGTCTTGATCCCAGTGAGGAGGCGCTGCGTTCTTACGGTAATACAGCCTCTGCCATGGGCAAAAACCTCATGCAGTTTGTGGAGGCCATTGCTGACGCTGCGACCGGTGAATTTGAGCGACTGAAAGAGTTTGGCATCAAGGCGAAAAGCCAAGGTGATCAAGTCTCCTTCACCTTTCAGGGGATCACCACAACGGTTGGCAAGAATGCCGAAGAAATAGAAGCCTATCTACGCCGGATCGGGAATGTGCAATTTGCGGGAGCCATGTCCGAGCAGATGAAGACCCTTGGCGGGGTTTTCTCAAACATTCAGGATAACTTTGCTCGCCTTGCCCGGGAGGTTGGTGCGGGCGGGCTGAATGACGCCATCCGCGATGTGGCCTTGAGCCTCAAGGATGCCACGGACAGTGGCAGTGAAGCCGCTCGTTCCCTTGGTGAAACATTGGGTGCTGCACTTCGTGTGGCAGCTGACGGTCTCGGCCTTCTTATTACGCATATGGATGTGGTCGTAGAAGGCTTGGGGGCGCTCCTCATTGCTCGAACCGTAGGCGGGGCCATTACAGCTATGAATGTTGCTATGCTCGGTAACGCGGGCACAGTGGTCGGTTTCAAAATGCTGGCCCAGGTCTCCAGTTTGGCGGCAGCTCGTATGGTGATTATGGAAGGGGCTGCAAAGCTTGCGACCCTTGCCATGGCAGGTTTGCGCAATGTGATGCTGCTTCTCGGCGGTCCTGCGGGTATTGCCATTTTGGCTGGAGTTGCACTTTATAAATTGGCTGAAGGTCATGACGCAGCAGGTAAGGCTGCAAAAGACCATGCCAATGAGATGGAAGAGCTTCGCGCCAAAATCTCCGAGACCACAGATGATATTGAAAGCCTGAATGCGGCCTCGCGCAATGAAGCCTTGGCCCGCTGGACAGAAAAGCTGGGTATTGCGAACGACAATGTCAAAGCGGTTACCCAGCAGCTTAGAACTGGAGGCATTGGAGATTTTTGGGACCAATTTTCTCGCTTTGGCACAAAGTTGCAGGCCGATCTTTATCAAGTCAGACGGGCTTTCCAGACGGGCCGCATCAATGCAGACCAATACCGGGAAGCCATCTGGAAATTGGCGGTAAAATATCCTGAGTTCACGGAAAACGCCAAAGAAATCCAGGAGCAGGTTCTTGCCCTAAAAGCCGCTGAACTTGCAGCCAGTCGTGCCCGGGCGGAGATTGAACGTATTCGTACTAGCGTAACAGCACCAGCCAATAACAATAACTCAGCGGTGCCCAATCAAACTGGGGGTGCGAGCCAACCTGCCACGGTTCCAAAGCCAAAGGAAGACAAGCAGACTAAGCGTATTCAGGATTACATTGCAGAGCTGGAGCAGGAAGAAGTCGCTTTAAGGCGCTTGATGCTGGCGAGGCAAGAAGGCGGGGCTGCTCTTCAGGACGCTCTTTTGTTGGAAGAGCAGGAACAAGAGCTGCGCAGGCTTGGTATTGATCTAACAGCAAAAGCGGGAAGTGCGGAAGCCGCCTATGCCGATAAAATACGGGCCTTGATTGCCAGTCGCATGTCTTTGGCCAAGGTGGAGGACGAACAGGAAGAACGCAACCGCCGCCACATCGAAACGGTTGAAGAGATCACGGAGGCTTATGCCGCCCTCGGTTCAGAAACCGAGCAGGCAATCCAGTCAGCCATTCGCTGGCGCAAGGAGGCGCTTGAGGGCTTGGATGCGACCAAAGGGGGGTATGCAGGGTTTAAAGCCCAGATTGAAGAAATCTTCAGTCATATGATGGCGGATGCTCGGGAGCGGGATCTGCAAAACTCCATCCACTGGGCAGACGGCGTAAAACGTGGTCTTCAGTCTGTCATGTCTGAGGCCGAAGATATGGCGCTGATGACAGAAGATATTACCCGTAAAGCTTTCCAAGGCATTGAAGACGGGATTGTCCAGATGGTCACCACGGGAAAAATCTCCTTCTCCTCACTGGTTGATAGCATCATGGCAGATATCACTCGGATTGCTGTGCGCCAAGCCATCACAGCCCCTCTTGCTGGAATGCTAGGCGGGATGTTTGGCGGCGGCGCAGGCCTTTTTGGAATGTTCCATGAAGGCGGTATGATCGGTGGCTCTGCTCCCATGAAACTTGCCCCAGTGGGCGCATTTGACGGCGCACCGCGTTTCCATACAGGCGGTATCGCGGGCGGTGGGTTGTTGCCGGATGAAGTGCCCATTATCGCAAGGCGCGGTGAGCTCGTAATCCCGCCTGAGAGGATCAAACGGGAACCCATGAGTGCGGCTCCTGTTACTGTGGTGATGAATATCAAAACCAATGATGCGGGTAGTTTCAGAGCAAGCCAGAACCAGATAGCAGCCGATGCCGCTCGGGCCATTGAGCGGGCCAACAGAAATAGATAGGAGGAAGAATGGGCGGATTTCATGATGTTCAGTTCCCCAGCGATATTTCTTATGGGGCGAGCGGTGGGCCGGGGTTTTCAACAAGTGTGATTGCCTCAGTTTCCGGTTTTGAACGCCGCAATGTGAACTGGTCAAAAGCACGAGGCCGCTGGAATGTGGCCCATGGCCTTAAACGGCGAGAACAAATCGCAGCGCTGATTGCTTTTTTCCGGGCACGTTACGGTCGGGCTTACGGTTTTCGGTTTAAGGATTGGAGCGACTTTCAGGCGACAAGCAGTTTGATCGGTACAGGCGACGGTACCACCAAGACCTTTAACCTCCAGAAAGTCTATAGCAGCGGGGCGGAGAGTTTTACCCGTAAGATCACGCGGCCTGTTCAGGGCACGCTCAAGATTTACCGGGACGGTGTAGAGGCATCAACGGGCTGGAGCTTGGATTATGCGACCGGCCTTGTCACCTTCACCTCAGCGCCAGCCGTTGACGTGGCGGTGACCGCAGACTTTGAATTTGATGTGCCAGCACGCTTCGATACGGATCAGATGGATATTTCCATTGAAACCTATGATCTGGCCCGTTGGTCAGAAATCCCCATTGTGGAGATCAGAGAATGATTTAGCTGAGTGATTTGAGAGGCAGGAAGAGCCGGTCCGGGTTGTCTTCAAATGCGGTAAAACCGAACTTTGTATAATAGGCAGCTGCTTTATCATCAATGGCAGCAACGACCATTGCGTATATGGCCATGTCTCCTTGAATGCCCATGGTGCGTTTGATTGCATCAGCAAGGAGAAGTTTGCCGATACCTGTGCCGTGTGCGCTTTCAGAGACTGCGAGACGGCCCAAAAGGGCTGCAGGCAGCGGGTGGCGTGGCAGCTTACGCTTAACGGCTTCTGGTAATGTATCAACGTTAATTGAAAGGGCACTCAAGGTGTAAAAACCAACCACGATTTCTGGTGAGCCAGCTTCGCTCAGTATGAAAACCCGGGAGACATTGCGCTTTATATCTTGAGAGGCTTGCTTTTGCAGGTACCGATCCAGAGCCTCATTGCCACAAGAAAAAGCCGCTCGATTATGGTGCTTGTCGAGCGGCTCGATAACATATGGGGAGGAACTCATTTTGCAGTAACTTTCTCACCATGTTGCTGCAAGGCATCTTGTATAGCGCTGTTGAAAACAACAGGCTTGGACAGGGCATCTAGGAAGCTGTCAGCGTCCAGTCGACTCAGCGCCATTGTTTCATGTTTGCTGATGGTTTCCGCAGAGGTGCGGGCAATGGTGTCGACTATGTAACGGCTCACAGTCTTGCCTTCAAGCGAGGCCGCTTTTTCGACACGGGTCTTCACATCTGAATTCAATCGTAAATTCAGCCGGTCTGCTTTTGTCTCTGCTGCACTAATCATCATTTTGCTCCTTCTTGCGTCTAAATGTACGTCAAAATGGTGCCTTTATCAAGGAAAATCATATGAAAACCATGTCATCGGCCTTTGCTATGCATCTGGCAGGGGATGTCTCTAGCTTGGCCACTTGCTGGAAAATCATCCGCATTGACGGGGTTCGCTATCATTTTACGGATCATGATCAGGATATCAGTTTTGATGGTGATCTTTATAAAGCGCAAGCGGGCTATGAACGCTCAGCCATCAGCAGCGACAGCAGTATGAGTGTGGATAACCTTGATGTGTCTGGCGTTTTTGACAGTCAGGATATTCGGGAAGAATATTTGCGAGCAGGTCTCTTTGACGGAGCTGAGGTCTTTGTCTTCTTGGTCAACTGGGCTGATCTGTCCATGGGTCAGATTGCCCTGCGCCGAGGCTGGTTTGGGGAAGTGACCTTAAAAGAAAGCGGGGTCTTTCTCACAGAGCTGCGCGGTATGACGCAGGCGCTCTCCAAAACAATTGGCGGTCTCTTTACCCCTGAATGCCGGGCTGATCTCGGGGACGCGAGATGCAAGGTCGATCTGGAGCCACCAGAAATCTTGCGCGAGACCGCCTATAGTGTTGGCGACCTGGTGCGGGTTAGAACCAGCGGTGAGCAAGTGACCTTTGCTCTGCCTGTTATCAACGGTGACTTTGAAGCGGACGGCCTGCAGGATGCAAGTACCTTCACCCCAACAGGCTGGAGCCGCCTCTCTGGCCAGTGGGATACCCATGATGCCAGCAATGGGGCACTGCCGCTTTATAGTGGGAGTGTCTATCTGGAAGGCGGCAGTACAGCCTCTGGCGAGGTGACCCAGACCGTGGATCTGGTGCCAACCATTGACGACGCCAAGATTGACGCACTTGCCTATGAGCTGGATGTCTCCATTGCCCGGGGTAACAGTTATGACAGTGACATGGGGCGGGTCATCGTTGAATTGTTGGACGCATCCGATCAGCATGTATCAACCATTCTGGATACGGGCTTTGAAGTTATTTTGCCCACAGGCAGTTGGGAGCTCAGACAAGCCCTTGCCGTGACTATTCCTGCAGCAGCGCGGAAGGTTAAAATCTCTCTGTTGCACCAGCGCGGGGCGGGTACCCAGTCCAATGCTGCCTTTGATGCACTGAGCATCATTGCAAGGGATATGACCGAAGGTCTGAGCTCCAGTGCGGATTTTGAAGATCGGCTTTATCGCTGTGTCAGCGCAGGCATCACAGCCTCAAGCCAGCCAGTTTTTGATATTATTGTTGGCAATCAAACCACAGATGGCACTGCCATCTTTGAAGCAGAAGAAGCATGGTTTCGGGCGGGTGAAGTATTGAGCCTCACTGATGCACGTCAGGTAAATGCTTCTCTGACTGATCCGAGAGCCGATAGTAGCTGGTTTGCGGGTGGTCTGCTTGTCTGGGAAAGCGGGGCCAACAAAGGCCGGGCCTCGGAAGTGAAATCTTTTGATCCGGTAACGGGCGATCTGTCCTTTTTTATCCCGCAGCCCTTTATGCCAGAGATCGGTGATCGGTTCCGGATGGCTCCGGGCTGTGACAAGCGTTTTGCCACCTGCCGGGACAAATTTGCAAATGTCTTAAACTTTCGGGGAGAGCCTTATCTGCCCGGGCAAGATGAATTGATGAGATACCCTGATGCCAAATAGAGACGATATTATTCTGGCAGCCCGCAGTTGGCTCGGCAGGCCGTGGCGGCATCAGGGACGGTCATCTACCGGGGTTGACTGCGCTGGGCTTGTGGTTCTGGTTGCCCGATCCCTTGGTCTTGCTGACCATGATGTCAGTGGCTATCGGCGCACACCCCACGCTGGGCGTTTTGTTGCAGCTTTTCGCGAGGCCATGGAGGAGATCAGGATCGCGGACCTAAAAACAGGTGATGTGATCCTCTTTGCAGACGGCATCAGTCCCTGTCATGTGGCCTTTTATGTGGCGGGTGAAGACCAGCCCTGGATCATCCATGCCCATGCATTGCGGCGCAAAGTCGTTGAAGAAATTTACACAGCGGATTGGCAGAAAAAAGCCATCCATGCCTTTCGTTTTTATGGAGTAGCAGACTAATGGCCATATTGGTTGCAGCAGGCGGAGCCGCCCTTGGTTCAGCCATTGGTATCGGTGCCAGTGCAGGATGGCTCATTGGTGCGGCTGCAGGCAGTCTTTTGTTTCCAACGAAAGGACCTAATATCACGCAGGAAGGTCCCCGCCTTGGGGATTTGACTGTCACGGGGTCTGCCTATGGCTCTCCCATTGCTGTTGGCTATGGCACTGTGCGTATGGCAGGCCAGATGATCTGGTCTTCAGGTATTCGGGAACAAAAGAATGTCTCCACCACCCGCACAGGCGGTAAAGGGGGTGGCGGTGGATCACAGACTAGTGTGACCTATAGCTATTTTGCAAGCTTTGCCCTTGGTTTTGCTGAAGGTGTGGCAGAGGATGTGCTGCGTCTCTGGGCCGACGGCAAGCTAATCTTTGATAAGACAGGCACCGGAGACCGCACCAAGAAGGACGGGCTCGATTTTCGCTTTTACCCCGGGGATGAGCATCAAATGCCTGATCCTTTGATGGAGAGTGATCTGGGGGCTGCCAATACGCCTGCCCATAGGGGGCTTTGCTATCTGGTCTTTGAGGATCTGGCGCTTGCTGACTTTGGTAATCGTATTCCCAATATCACCGCCGAGATCACCTTCAAGAAAACAAACTTGCAGCCTTATCAGCTGCTGGACTTTATTACGACGGGGGAAGGCGCTCCCCTTGATAGCTATCAAATTGACGAACTGGCCATCGATAGGGATCGGGCCATTGGCTATTTTGTGGATAGCAGCAGTAATCCGTCGCTCGCTGGCATTCGCCGGTTTAACCTGCAGACTATGAAGGAAGACCGTCAGGTCCTGATGTCTGATGTGACATCCACTGAACCGAACAATTTTCCCTCAAGCCTATTTACTGGGCGAGATGGTCATATTTATCTGGTGACGGGTTCCAGCAACAGCAGGCCCATCTTGCGGATTGATCCCAATTCCATGCGTGAGGTGGGACGGTTCGGGTTTCTCTCTACAGGACTAAGCAATAGCACCAGCCGTTTTGTGGCAGGAAACTGGCTTGCCATGATCAGCGCTTATGGAGCCACGGGCCGAGAGGACTTCTTGATCACTGGGTCTGTCTTTGATGATGTGGGTCTGCTCCGCGCCAAGGACATGGCTTATGTTTGGGGCAGCGGACAATCGGTGGCTGATGCCCGGGTGCGAGGTCTGGTCTCTGGCATTGTAGCAGAAGGGTATGGTGACGGCTGGATACTCTCAAGCCATACCAGCACCAATCACACGGGACTCGCGCTTTACCGCCTGCGCGTCCAAACAGGTGCAAGTTATGAAAGCCTGATGGGGCAAACCATCGGTATCACTTTTGAAGAAATGGTGCGCTTTAGCCCCGGTGATATTGAAGCTGGTGCGACAGGCTTTTATGGCAAAGCGGGCGGCCTTACCTATGATGCCAGTGATGATAGCGTCATCTTCCAGTGCCGCATGTCCAATAGTGGGTCTGGCGGGAATGTCTATACGATCAAATGGCGCGAAGCTCTGGGCATTGTCTGGAAAACCATTGTCCCTCATCAGATCAATTATGAGGGGCCGGGCTTTAATGGCTCTTATGTCTCAAATAGTCGCTGGGCCTTGATGCGCAGCAGCCGTGTCGTTGAACTGGATACCCGAACAGGCGATATCATCCTCGATGAAACATGGCCATTAAGCGAAAGCGGGGCGCAGTATTTTGACGGAGCCAATGAAACCATTCTTGTGCGCTCCACCTCCGGCTGGGCGAAGCTTTATCTGGGGCGCGGCGGTGGTGACGGTGATCCGCTTGCTTCCATCGTGGAGGACTTATGCTTGAAGGCAGGCTTTGGTCTGGCTGATATTGAAACCACTGCACTCACAGGGAATGTGCCGGGATATGTCCTTGGTCGCCAAACCACCATCAGAGGGGCGCTCGAGCCGCTTGCCAGCACCTTCTTCTTTGATGTGGTGGAAAGCGATAATCTTCTCAAGTTTATTCCAAGAGGGAACCCTTCCGCGCTTACAGTATCCGTTGATGAACTGGGTGCTGTCGAGGAAGAACCTGCACTGCGTCTTTCTGAAACCCGTATTCAGGCCATTGAAATGCCGGGCCGGGTCTCGGTTCTTTATATGGATAAGGCGCGGGACTATGTGCAAGGGACAGCAGCTGCAAAACGCATTCAAAATCCGGTGGCGACCACAAGCTCTGACAATCAGGTGAGCCTTGATCTGCCCATGGTTTTGGAAGCAGGTAGCGCCAAGCAAGTGGCTGAGAAAACACTTTATGCTAATTGGGTGGAGCGGTCTCGCTATGAGGCGGCCTTCGACCAGAAATATCTGGGTCTTGATCCAGCTGACGTGATCACCATTGAACTGGCAAACGGCTCGCGCTTTCCAAGTCGTATTGAGCGGCTCGATATTGGTGGGGATTATAGTATGAAGGTAAAACTGATTGCCTCTGAGCCTGCCACTTATGTCTCAGATGTGATTGCCGATAGCGGCCAGATCATAGCTCAACAGATTGCCAGCAATCGCTTCACAGAGCTTATCCTCCTCAATATACCTTTGTTGCAGGATACGGATGATTTAGGCGGGACAGGTTCCCGCCTTTATTATTTGATGGGCAGTCCTCTTGAGAACCCATGGACGGGTGGCAGCCTTTATAAAAGTGCTGATGAGCTGACCTGGGATCAGGTGGGACGTAGTCTCTATGAAATGGCCTACGGTGTGCTCGCAGCGCCCCTTGATGTGCCGACATCTGCTTTTGCGACCGATGAGGTGAACAGTCTCAAGGTCTATATGACAAGCGGCGCGGACCGCCTTGAAAGTGTCACCCAAATAGAGATGCTGAGCGGAGCAAATGGGGCTGTCATCATCCCAGAGAGCGGCAGCGCTGAGATTATCCAGTTCAGGGACGTGGCCCTGCAGGGTGATGGCTCTTATCTGCTGACAGGCTTGCTGCGTGGTAGGCGCGGAACGGACGCTGACATTGCCACCCATGCGGTGGGCAGCAAGTTTGTGCTGCTGAATAAAGAAAGCATTCAGGCTCTCAGCCTTGCCCTTGGAGAAGTGGGCGTGTCCCGCTCATGGCGGGCTGCTGGTTTTGGAGCACTTTTTGACGAAACAGAGCTGCACCGTTTTAGTGCAGCGGGCAATGATCTCAAGCCCTATGCCCCGGTTCATGTGACAGGCAGTCGGGATGGCAGTGGCAATCTTGCTATCAACTGGCAGCGTCGAACACGCCTTGGCGGTGACTGGCGTGATGGCACGGGCGTGGTTCCTTTGGGAGAAACGTCTGAAAGCTATGAGGTGGATATTTTATCCGCTGATGGCCTGTCGGTCCTTCGCACTCTGTATGGGCTCACAAGCGAGGCCGCCAGCTATTCAGCCAGTGATCAAATAGCGGATTTTGGGTCAGCGCAAGCCAGTCTTCAAATCCGAGTCTATCAACTTTCAGAAACAATCGGGCGGGGTTTTCCTGCCAAAGCGGAGGTGTAAATGTCATCCCCTAATCTTGCTATTCCTCATATTGCAGCTGGTCAAAACCAGAAAGAGGTGACAGCCAATGATGCCTTCAACAAGATCGATGGACGCATCACGTCCACGCTTGGTAAAAGCTGGCAGACTGGTGACGGGCTCACCTGGACATTGACCACAGCTGAGTTCCAGAGCAATGCCCGCTTCTTTGCGGATGGCACCCCGGACGGGGATATAACGCTCAGTATCCCGGCAGTGCGAGCGCCGTTCCTCTGCCGCAATGCCACAAGTTTCAATATGCTGGTGACCACGGGCAGTGGCACTGAAACCGTAACGCTTGCCCCAGGTGATCACGCTTTAATCTATGCCACGGGGCAGAACACGCTTTATGCGGTGGGGCAAACGGGAGACGCGGCTTCTGCGCTTGCGGATCTCACCGATGTGTCTGCGCCGTCCCTGGTGAATGGTGACTTTCTGCGCTTTGATGGGACAAACTGGGCAAACCAGTCAGCGGGCATCTACAGCCGCACCTTGTTGCCGTTTAAAGGGGTATTACTAAGACGCAGCACCAATTATGTGATCCCAAGCTCTGGGGCTTATACAGCGATCCCATGGGAGACTGCGTCCTATGATACCGATAGCTTTTGGGATGGAGGTTCCCCAAGCCGTTTAACGGTGCCTGCAGGTGTGACCCGAGTGCGGTTGATGGCAAATTTGGAATGGCAAACCTCGCCGACCAATCAGCTGATTGAGATCAGAAAGAATGGCGCGTCTGTCCTTGGCGGCGGTTCTTTCATTGTGCGCGGGGACAGTGGCTACAGCAATCAGATGCGCAATATCACAAGCGCGGTGATGGAGGTGGCAGCAGGGGACTATTTTGAGCTGATGGTCTATGTGGGATCGTCTGCGGAAGTGAAAAACTTGGACCGCACTTGGATCTGCCTTGAGGTTGTCGAAACCACAGACCAGCAGGCACCATCGCTTGATATTGGCTTTACCAAAACTAGCACGCCCTCCGCCGGTGAAACACTGCACAGTCAGATATTCACCCGTGCTGCAGTCTTGCCAGTTGGTCTGACGGGATCTCAGGCTTACGCTGATGTCACAGCCACGGCAGCAACCTCTCTGGACCTTCAAAAGAACGGTGTTTCCTTTGGGAGTATCGACTTTGCCATTGGCAGCAATGTGGGGGGCTTCACAAATGTCAGTGAAGTGAGCTTTGCTGCCGGTGACAGGCTCAGTGTGATTGCCCCCAACCCGGCAGATGCCACGCTGGCTGATCTGACCATTGCCATGAGCGCGACGCTCGGCAGCTAAAACTCAAAATACCAATAAAGGAAAAGACCATGACACCACCTGATCATGAGGGCGGGCGCATTGTCATGCCCGAAGAAGATTTTGAAGCATTGCTTGAGCGTGCAGCCCGCAAGGGAGCCCTGCAGGCCCTCAAGAATGTTGGGCTCGACGGCGAAGATGCAGCCGACGACATCCATGAACTTCGTTCGCTCTTAAGCGCCCTGCGTCTTGCCAAACGCACGGCATGGGCAACGGCGGTCAGACTTATCACCACCGGGCTTCTGCTCGCCCTGATGGCAGGGGTGGCCATCAAATTTAAGCTCTTTGGAGGAGGTTCATAATGTTGACATTACTTGGAAGCCTGCTTGGCTTTTTCTCATCCGCGTTCCCGGACTTTCTGAAACTTTGGCGAGACCATTCGGACCGTAAGCATGAACTTGCCATTCTTGACAGACAGCTGGAGGCACAGCGTCAAGGCCACACTCAGCGCCTTGAAGAAATTCAGGTGGAAGCTGATGTAGCTGAAAGCAAGGCGCTCTATGCCCATGCCAGCCAGCCCAGTGGCGTGAAATGGGTTGAGGCGCTGCGGGCATCGGTGCGCCCGATTATTACCTACGCGTTTTTCATTCTGTTCGCCACCGTCAAAACCGCTGCATTGTTCAAGCTGTTGGATCAGGGTGTCGATTTGACCTCCGGATTGATTGCGGTGTGGGACGCTGAAACGCAAGCCTTGTTTGCCGCTGTCATGTCCTTCTGGTTTGGGCAACGCGCCTTGGCCAAGTTCCGCTCAAATCCTTGAAAAACATGATCTTATTCACTTGATAAGCGCCCGGAATGAAGCGTTACTGTAAGTGTAAAAAGCAATTGAAAACAAGGAGATAACAGTATGAGTAAACTATTTTACAAGGCCATGATTGAAGATGTTCAAAACGAAAAATGCACTGATACCGAGCTGGAAGCGCTACTGAATGCTTTTGAATACACGGTCAAGAAAATGGCCACCACGCTGGCCCGTAAAGCTTGGTACGCGCTGGAAGATTACGCCACAGCCAAACAATACGGCATTGATCGCTTTACGTTGATGATCGAGCGCAAAGATGTCCTCGGGCAAGAGCAATGGCATGGCGTTTTTGAATATGGTAGCAAGAACCTGAAAGTTATAGGAACACTGGAAAAGGATTAATCCTGCTCTGTATTCATATCCCAATCAGACTGGCGTATCTCACCTGTTTGATAAAACTGACGGATTAACTTGATATATTGCAGAAAGTCTTTGTTTTCTTCCGTCAACCTGTTCGCCGTATCCCAATCAATTTCAATGCGCTCCTTGGCAGGAATCATGATTTGGCTTTCAGATGGGTTCTCGGCATCCAGCCGTATAAATCCAATGCCATGAAGGCTGGAAAGCATGCGAAGCTCTTTCAAGGTATCAGCACCTTCGATTTCGCTGGCAACCAAATAGCCGAAGTTTGCCCATGATGAGTTGCTTACGGCTTGGAAAAAGACTTCACGTACGTTTGAGCGGTTAATGAGTATCTTTACTTCGAACGACCATAGTTTGGTTTTCTTATTAGCATATTGCTGCACGCAGTCTTTGATTTCACGGTGCCAATCAGAACTGAGATCTTCCATACCGACAAGATCAGGGTAGAGCCACTTATTACCGCCTGCGCCTCTGGAATTACGGGATCGCTTTTCATCAATTCGTTTGCTGTACAGCTCAAGCTCTGACCAGAGAAATTCTGACAGGATGGGGTAAAGGTCATGCTCTTTTACCACAGACCCTTTCGCTTTTGTGTCGGGTGAAGGCTTATGACTTTCGGCCTTGGCTATTTCTTCATCATCAGTAGCATGGGTGAAATAGAACCGTCGCGGTCTGTCTTCCATCATTTTAATGCCGTGTTTTTGCAATCTGTCTTTAAACGTGACTGCATAAATCTCACCCGTTATTTGCTTTACCAGATCATCGTCGTTCTTGACCTTAGAACTTCGTTCCAGTTTCTGTTGGCATTCATCTGGATAGGTTTCAAATATCCAATTGGCGACCTCCCGAGCAGTAAATTTTTGCTCCGGATTTTGCTGTAAAAATTCAACAACGGTATTCGCCAAGTTTAGCGCCATGCTTCGATCCCTCTAGTTTTCGTACCCAAATATCCTATCAGTAATGGGTGAAATTACAAGAAAAGAGAAGAAATATGAGGAAGATAACACAAAATGGGGTGGACTTGATCAAACGGTTTGAGGGCTTCTCTCGGACTGTTTATTTTTGCCCGGCTGGCTATCCCACAATCGGATATGGTCATGTCGTTAAAGATGATGAGGACTTTTCATCAGGCATTGATGAAGCACAAGCCGAGGAATTATTGCATCAAGATGCCCAGATCGCAGAACGTGCTGTCCTGCGCCTGATTAATGTGCCACTAACAGACGGTCAGTTCGATGCGCTGGTGTCATTTACCTATAATCTGGGCGGCGGGGCGCTCCAACGCTCAACACTGCGCCGTAAGATCAACCGCGAGGAACACGCCGAAGTGCCAGAGCAGTTTATACGCTGGATCTGGGCCGGTGGCCGCAAACTGAAAGGGCTGGTTCGGCGAAGGGTTGCAGAGGCTGGTTTTTATCAAGAGAATAATAACAATTAGGCTCAGGACACGTTAATTCAGTCACAATATGCCGATTGCTTCGAGACAAATGGCTGAGAAGAATGGATGCACGCATTGATCATATCGCATGTTAATCCCGTGCCAATCTTTGAATTTGGCGAACATGTTCTCCAACTTGTGACGTTTCTTGTATTTTGCTTTGCATCACTCCACCGGTAATTTTTCGGTTTTTGCTGCGCGGCCATGCTCATCACATACCGCGAGCAATTTGGAATTTAGCCCGCTTTTTGTCCCGGTGATGTGACGGGTAAGTCCTGCCCTTAAAAGGCTCGATGCCTCGCCATGGGTTTTCAGGTGTTTGCAGCTTACAAACAGAAAAATATTTGATCAAAGGCGCCCAGTTTGTGCTAACAAACAAAACGGATATAAAGCGTCTTATGGAGCCTATATTACGGAGTAGATTCTCACTGACGCAAACCATTGCGGATCATGTGAATAATACCAGTAACAACCCATCGGTCTTCATTATGCCGCACCTTGTGTCACAACGGAAAGAAAGGTTCTATTTTCTGTAATTGGACACCTCGAAGAACCCCGATTTGATCGCCTCTTTCTCTTTGTCATTATTGTGCTGGCGCGAGGCTTCGACAATGTTGGCATCCATGCCTTTTCCGTCAAGCGTCAGCAAGCCCTGATCCTCAAGATGTCGTTCAAAACGTTCAAACTTATTTTTAATGAAAGCCTTTTCTTTTAGGAGTTCGCGGAACAGCCAGATCGTTTTGGCATCTGGCTCCACATCGCCAATACCAAGAGCCCCAGGAAACTCATGAAGCTCAACCGGTCACGGATCATGAATTCTGCTTTGTCATCCAATAAATCATACATTGCCTGCTGAATCAGGATTTTGAACATCATCACCTGATCATGTGGCGGACGACCACCTCTGCGTCGGTAACAATATTTGAGAGGCTAGTGAAGTACTTTGTCAATTGGACCTAACCCACATCTAAAAAGCTTGATTAAAGCTTTATTGTCATTATTGTTATGATTTATGTATTTCGAATAAGTAAAAAAGATGGGAGCTAAAGTTGATTGAAATTAGGATTGCAGAAAGAGCCATTAAATATGGGTACATTTATTGGACTAAGAAAGATGATGACAAAGTTACTGCAGAATTTGATGCGGTTAAGGAAGCTGAGGTTTTGGTAAATGGCATTTCATTAGGTGTAAAAAAAATTGATTACAGATACAGGCGAATATCTATAGGGGTCAGAATTGCAGGAGCCTTTAAAAGCGGTTCTTATTTTAGAATAAGTAAAAAAAATTCAAAATTGATAGTTGATGTGTAATGGTTAAAAGAGAAAGTTTGAAGTACCCAAATCTGGCTCGAGTTAAAGCAAGCAAACAACGACTTATTGATACAGGCTTGCTACATGTAGAAGCCTCAGTTGCGGGTAACTCTGAGCGTTATACAAGTGGAAAGCATTCTCATACTATACATGTTTGGTGGGCAAGACGTCCACATAGCGCGATGAGGGCCTTAACTTTTTCTAGTGTGTGCAAAGATACTTCTCGAAGTTCGGAAAATTTAATGGCTAAATTAGCTCTTAATTATGAGTCAGAGGAGGTTCTTGATGAAGCCAAGAGTTTTTTATCAAAAGGTTATAGCTACAGACCTAAAGTTTTAGACATGTTTGGTGGAGGAGGAACAATTCCTTTTGAGATTTCAGCACTTGGTTTAGATTCTTATTCTATGGATGCCAATGAAATGTCAGTTTTTATTCAAAAGACGAATTTAAATTTGAGCCGGAAGTTTAGAGGTGTTGACGTTTTGTCAATTATAAAGAATTCCGGCGATCATATATTAGATAAGTTAGAAGTAGAAACAGAGGAGATGTATCCCAATAGAAATTCTAATGTTTTAGGCCGTACAACTAATTACATATGGGGATACGAATACAAATGTGTAAAATGTAAATCTTATTTTTCTCTCAGCAAACGTAAATGGCTATCAAAAAAGAAAGGGCAAAAATTAGGTGTTGTAGTCACAGAAGAAAAAAGTGGACCTAAATATGAAATAAATGATCTAGACACAACTAATCTTAGCACAAATTGGATCGGAAGAACAAACAAAATTAGTTGCCCTCATTGCTCTAGCGAGATGGATAACATATCGGTAAAGAATGCAAAAGAAGTGATAATTTCAGAAGTTGTTAAAAAAGATCGGGGTAAAAAATTTATCGTCGCGAAATCTATGGATGATGATGTTTTGAAACGAATTCATGACATAGAGGAAAAACATCTTGTTAGATTAGGTTCTGTTCTTCCTTCATCGAAGCTCCCCAAGTGGTCTGGGATTGTAAATCCAGCACTGTACGGTATAGAAACTCATTCCGATATATTTAACCCTAGGCAGAGAGCAGTATGTGTTATACTTTTGAGTTTTCTTAAGGATGAGTACTTTATTTTATCTGATAAGTATGGAAAAGATATTGCAA
This sequence comes from Pseudemcibacter aquimaris, assembly GCF_028869115.1. Classification (NCBI taxonomy): domain Bacteria; kingdom Pseudomonadati; phylum Pseudomonadota; class Alphaproteobacteria; order Emcibacterales; family Emcibacteraceae; genus Pseudemcibacter; species Pseudemcibacter aquimaris. The sequence continues at coordinate 2,411,823 of NZ_CP079800.1, read as the reverse complement.
CTTATGTCATTTCAATTTTATCAAGTCTTGTAGATCAACTTGTGGACTGGAATTGCAGAATGTCGATGTGGATTTCTCAGAATGAGCAAGTTGGAAGGGCTTTTTGTGGCCCTGGGATTTCAATGTATTGGGATTATTGTGAGACAGACCCTGCATCTAATGGCCCATCTAATTTAAGGAGCAAGTTAAAACGAATTATTGCTGGAGCAGCAGCCTTACGGATAGAAGATAGAGAATGTGACGTAAGGCATGGAACTGCTCAGTCACTTCCATACTCAGATAATATGTTTGATGCCGTTGTAACGGACCCACCTTATTATGATAATATTTTTTATTCCATATTGGCGGATAATTTTTATGCTTGGAAGAGGTTGTTGCTAAAACATGTCGATAATGAACTTTTTAGCAAGGAATTAACAAGTTTTGATAATGAACTGGTTGCATCAAGTAAAAGATTCGGCGAGGAGGCCCACAGTAAATACTGTCGCGATTTGACATTAGCTATTAACGAAGTATCTAGGGTATTGAAGAAAGATGGTTTACTATCATTTGTCTATTCGCATAACTCTATACTTGGTTGGGCGGCACTGATCGAATCCTTCAGGAATTCACCAATGATAATTACTAGTGTGCAGCCACTATCTATTGAGAGAAAAAGTCGCCCTAGGGCAGTTACATCAGATGCTGTTAACACTTGTGTGACCTTTGTTGCAAGAATTTCTGAGAAACCTAAAGAGGCAATTTCTAGTGAGATGCTAGAAAAGCGCTTTGAAGAGATTCTTTCCAGTGGGTTCTCTGACGCTCTTACAAATTCTGGCTGGTGTGATGAAGATATATCTATTGGCCTGATTGCACACGGCGTGGCTTTAATAGCGAATTCTGCTAGCGTTTTGAATCAGGATACGGCATCAGCATTATTGAATATTGAAAAAATGATTAGACGTAAATTTGAAAAGTTTAAATTAAGCAAACGTAGGCCATTGTAGGTGAACTGTATTTAATTGAAGGGGAGCTGGATTCAAATTTCAAGTGCAACGCCCATTGATTTTGCAAGCGCTTCAAGCGGGGTGAGATAGTCGAGGCATTTCCTCGGCGTTGTGTTGTATGTCCACATGATGTCGTTGATATCGCTGTCGGTGAAGTGATTGATATTGGTTTTTCTTGGCAGCATACGCCGCAACACACCGTTGGCATTTTCAATTGATCCCCGTTGCCACGGCGCATGCGGGTCGCAGAAGAACGTTCGGATTGGCAGGCGCTGATGTTGATAAAACTCACCCCCATTATCGACCGTCATCGTTTTCACCAGCCGCCGGGGCAAACTGTCGAACATGTCGGTTAGAGCGTCGCTGGTGGTTTCCGCTGTTTTGTTTGGCAGTTTTTGGGTCATTAGAAACCGGCTTTTCCGATCAATACAGGTTAATAGTGATGCACGCTGCCCGGAGAAATGAACCAGATCGGCTTCCCAATGACCCGGTTCTGCGCGTGTATGTGCTTTGGTCGGGCGCAAGTGAATAGGCATACGCCCATGAATTGGCGGTTCTTTGCCTTTCTTCCGGACACGCCTGCCACGGCGGGCTTTGCCCTTGGGTAGCAGTTTATGCAGGCCGCATTTTCGGCCCACCGGGCTATAAATCCAGGCGTAGATTGTTTCTGGCGTCAGACTATGCTCTGATCCTGTCCGTCTGGCCCTGCCGCAGATTTGTTCGGGGGAATGTCCCATTGCAAGGCTCTCCAGCACATGGTCGCGCAGCGGGGTCAGGCGCTCCAGTTTACTGCCACGTAATTTCCTTGCCCAGCTCATGCGATCCGCAAAACCCGGCTTATAGCTTCCCCCTGGGGATAAAACATTGCGCCGCAACTCCCTGCTGATTGTGGATTTAGACCGACCAATATGATTGGCGATCTGCTGTTGAGATTTACCGTCTGCATGCAGACGGTAAATCTCACATCTCTCGGTCAGCCCGAGATGTGAATAATTCGTTCCCATTGCGGACCCATCCTAACGGACGAGCGTTGCACTTGGTTTTTGAAACTAGCCGCAACCTGTGCAGCATCAAGATTTGCCGGTCGCCCGCTTCGTGTCCGCGCCAGCAACCCGATAGGACCTTCTGCATTGAAGCGCAAAACCCAGTCGCGAACGATTTGACGACCAACGCCGCCAACCTGTGCAGCTTCACTCCGGCTACCACCCTCATATATGACGGCAAGGGCAAGCAAACGGCGCGTTTGATTCGAATCTTCTGACTGCCGGGCAAGGCGGCGAAGACTGGACGCGTCATAATCCTGACGCAAGGGTAATGGCTGGCCCAAGGAAACCTCCAAATTGTTTCCTTCTATGAATCACACTTTCGGCAGCCAAACCAGGCCCAGAGAGTCTTTATTTTTCAGAACTGGTATTACATGGAATATCGGAGACTACCGCATCTCAACTAGCTCATTTAATACACGTTGTTTACAATCTGAATTTTCGAATATTTTTTAATATCCTAATATATTCTTTATTGGCTTTATCTACTTCTAATTTTTTTGCCATCTCAATTAATTCATTATTAGATAATGAATTAATTTTTTCCTCCGCAGCTGTCATATTTTTTCTTATAATGTTTTCTAGCCGCATGACTGAAAACTGAACAAACTGTGTTTGGATTTTTTTAACGACCGCAAGATACTGTTCGAATTGATTTTCATTATCAATTGATTTAAGTTGTTGAACTACCATAGACTGATATTTTTCTTTTGCTTCTTTTTTATCAGTGATTTTCACAGGAAATAATGATGGATACTTTTTGAGTATATCGAATATTAAAGTGCTATTTTGTTTTTTCTTAAGTAACATAAATGCAATGTATTCATTGTAAAGCAACATTATGGGGTTTGACTTATCAGTTAAATATGTGTGGACTTCGCTGCCTTTTGACCACTCCAAGAGTGATGGGAATGTAGCAAACCCACCTACTTTATTTTTACTTTCATATTGATTTATCCATGTCTGATACTCAGAAGTTTTCATTACGTCCTTTACGTTGGGCGATTTCTGACTTCGCCCCAGACGATTACTCTTAGCATCACATACAATAACATCATTGTTGTTAAAAAACGTCACATCTTCTTTCGTGGATTTTTCTTTTTGCAATATAGAAGTGTAACCAAGCCTTACTCCCCATTCATATATTAAATATTCGATTAGTTTCGAAAAAAGTGTTTCCTCACTTCCTGTTTCCGGATAATGGTCAGGTATATAACAAGAATGACATAGCAAGAATGCAAATTTAATATCTTCCCAATTTGATATTTTCTTTTTTAAAGTGACGATTGCTTCATCGGCATTTAAGTTATTTGTTCCATTTTTTTCTACCTGTTCTTCTACGATACAAGTTAAAAAGTTGAACGATTCTTCACGAAACTGGATGTCGTTATATAGATCAAAAAAGTCCTGTAAATTATTATCCATTTTATACTTTCACTATTTCAATAGTTTTTTATTTAATTTTTAAATTCTGCTAAATTAATCTCCGCATAGAAACTTTAGTGTTTTTAATTTGAAATGTATATCTAAATTTCGGTAGTTTGCCCTGATTTCAAATGAACTTTTTCAAAAATCAATGCACTTTTAACAAGCTGGGTGCTCGAAGTTTGAAGTGGAATTCAAGAAGTTATGTAGTGCGTAATCAGCTACCCTTGGTCGTCATTGACGACAACGGAGGTGTAAGCGATGGATGCGCAGGATGTCTTGGCTCTAGGCCTTGGGGTTACGCCGCCGTGGCGGCTGGTCGAACAACGCCTCAACACGAACAAACAGCCCCAAGTTCTGGAGATCTTGCTGGAGTCGGAACGTGGGACGGAGTTTTCCTGCCCGAAGCATGGCGTGAAGCAGGCCAACGTTCCGTGGGCCCGCGAGGGCAACGGCTTTACGCTACTGTTCGAGCAGGCGGCAATGATCTTGGTCCGGGAGATGCCGGTGCTTGCTGCTGCCCGGTTCATGAACATCACCGACAAGCGGCTGTGGCGGGTCGTCGAGCACTACGTCGCCAAGGCGCTGGAACACCTTGATCTTTCCGGCCTGACGGCACTTGCCTTCGACGAAACGGCATCGAAGCGGGGCCATAACTACGTCACCATATTCATCGACGCGGACCGCAAGAGCGAGCCCGTGATCTTCGCCATGCCGGGCAAGGGCAAGAAAACAGTCAATGAATTCAAGATGTTTCTGAAGCGGCGCGGTGGTAAGCCAGAGCGCATCAAGGAGTTGGTTTGCGACATCTCATCTGCGTTCCTCGCCGCCATCGGTAAGGAATTTCCCGCCGCCGCTGTCACCGTGGACTGGTTCCATGTAGTGCAGTTGTTCACCAGGGCAGTGGACGACGTGCGCAAGGCAGAATACAAGCTGGTGAAAATGCCCGCAGCCACTCGATGGGCGGTCCTGAAGGCTGCTGACGGCAAGTTGACGGACAAGCAGGCGATGGCATTGGCCGAACAGGAAACCTGTGATTTCCTGACCGCCGTCGCTTGGCGGATCAAGGAGAAGTTGCATTGGCTGCGTCGTGCGAGAATCCCAGATGGACCATTGTTCGAAGCCATCCGCAATGCTTTTGATACTGTCAAAAAACATCAAAAACGCATTCTCCAACGTTGGGCGTCAACCCACAGCAACACTCGTATGGAAGCAATGAACGGACTGTTCTAAGCCGCAGGGCGCGAGCCAGAGGAGATCGCAACACCGGGATATTCATCACCATGATCTACTTAATCTCAGACCCACTCGGCGATATATTCAAATCCAAGTGAAACATCGAAGAGCCAGATAGTTTTTACTTAGAATACACTGGTGGGGTTGTTAATGGACGATGCCAAATAGGCATTTTTTGAACCTTTTTATCTGCAGTTTGTGGCCATGGTGGTCGTCCTGCTGCCAATCACCGTCTCATTCTCGACGGCATTTTTTAGATGGCTAGGACCGGATCACCCTGGCGGGGTCTTTTGGAAGAGTTCAGAATATGATCCAGTGTCTATCAATAATTCCTGTAATAGCTCTATTTTGGTATGGAGTTGCGCCTAATTATTAGAAATGAATGATTTTAGGTCATTCAGTTCATACCGGACCCGATTGCCTACCTTGACGTATTTAGGGCCAACCTTGCGCCATCGCCAGTTTTCCATTAGGCGAGGGGCGACATTGAGATATTTAGCGGCTTGATCTGAAGATAGGAAAGTCGGGGCTTTAATGTTTGTGCCAGCGATAACGCCTTTTGGCTTGCTGCGCCGTGGTTTTTGTTTCTTCATCTCAGTGTCCAAGTTCATCAATTCACCCAGAACGTCTGTCACTTGACTGGCTGCCTCTGTCATAGGTGCAGCCATAAGGTGGGCGTAGCGTGCAGTGGTCTGAACTTGAGTATGTCCAAGAAGTCGTCCAATCATCGCAAGGCTCATGCCCTTGCTGACGGCAAAAGATGCAAAACTGTGGCGTAGGTCGTGAATGCGAACATCTTCAATACCAGCCATCTTACGGAACCGCCGCCATGGCTTCTGGACATTATCTAGGTGGCAGCCCTCATTCAGCCCCCAGATAACATATGGGTTGTCTGCAGGGCGCGCTGGGTGATCGTATATCTCGTCCAGAAGGTTGAAGACCGTATTGCCGACATAAACGTATTTGGCCCCAGTCTTTGAATCTGGCAGTTTGAGCACCTGTAGCTTACGGTCAACATAGTCCCACTTAAGGGAGCGGATTTCACCCAGACGGCAGCCGGTCAATAGAAGCAATTGAATACAATAAGCTGCAGCCAGATTTTCGTCTGGGTAGCGTTTCACTTCATCAAGAACTGCGCTCAGGCGTTTTACTTCTGCCTCGCTCAGGTACCGCTCACGCGCCTTTGATGGGTACTTCTTAATGTGACGTCTTGGGTTCGTGTGGTCATCACGTAGACCCCACATCTCTGCGAGGTTGAACATTTTGGAAATGACCTCAAGGCAGCGATTAGCCTCATAAGGAATGTGCCTTAGCGAGTGATGGAACTCTGCCACATCAGAACGTTGGACGTCACGGATCTTCATGTCGCCAAAGAAAGGCAGGATGTGTTTGTCCAGGTAACGACGGTAGCCATCTCGGGTCGAAGGCTTACAATGTGGAGTAACATGTTCCTCCATGTACCGCTCTGCAAGCTGAGTGACGTATAGTTCTTGGCGGCGTTGAGACTTTTCTTTCTGGGGGTCTGCGCCAGCCTTAATTTCACCGAGCAAAACAATTGCCTGATTACGTGCGCGCTCAGTGGTGAAGATTCCATGCCGCCCGATGATCACACGCTTGATCTTCTTGTTCACCATATACTGAACGTAATAGGTTTTCTTGCCATTGGGCGTAATACGCAGGCAGAAACCGCTCAAGCTGTCGTCAAACAGGAAGTAGGGCTTGTCTTTTGGTTGGGCTCTTTCGACATATGTTTTGGTTAGTTTTGGCATAAGCATCTACACAAATTTGAATTTCTATGCGTATAAGGATGCTTGGAACGGCGTTATTATCAAGTTATATCAATAGGATAATAAATCAGCGCGAAAACAAAATTAGCCCAGAGAATTGCTGCGTATGGCCCTTAAAAACGTGCACTAAAAGTGCACTAATGGGAGCAAAGGTTTCTGATAATCGGGAAGAAGCGGGGCGAAAATGATTTAGCCTCGACTCAGAAAACTAAGTGCCACATATCAAAAGGTTAGAGTGCTATTTCGCAATTCTAATGGTCAAAAAGCACAATCAAAACAGTAATTTAGCATCCGCTCATAACCTGAAGGTCGTTGGTTCAAATCCAACCCCCGCAACCAATTTACTACTTACGAACCGTTCTAACGCTAGTTAGGGACGGTTTTTTTGTGCCTAAAACCCCAGTTTCTGCGCGGTTTTCAGACCATAGCTGTTCACAAGCTCAGGCAACACGCTCCCCCAAAAACACCATCTTTTTCAAAAAATCACGCCATTCTCTCAGAAAGCTGTCGGCTGGATGGTATTCGACCGACAGCTATTTACCCTTTGTTTTTACTGTATTTTCTTCAATGCCATTTTTCAAAGTTCGTAATCTCAAACCGCATCTCCGAAAAAAAGTTAGAAAAAAATCTATGTTTTATCGTCGTTTTTTAGATCAACCGGATACCTGACTAGAAGTGAGAGTTTCCGCTGGACTAAGTGCCAAAGCGAAGCATTCATGTCTAACATAAAAACGGAAGGGAAAACCGATGTATAACAATGATATAGAAAAGGACATTGCGCTTCTGCCTTATCAGAAGACAGAGTATTTACGTGACCTATGGCAAAGCTATTTTGATTGCCCGCCGCCTAAATTTAATAAATCCACTTTGGTAAACAGGCTGGCTTATCGCATGCAAGAAATGGAATATGGCGGCCTGCCCCAAGATATAAAAGACCGCATTTATGATGCTGTTCATGGCAAAACGCCAAAGCGTAAACAGATTGTTGATAAACCAGTCGCTGGCACAAAGTTAATTCGCGAACATGATGATATCGAGCATCACGTTACGGTTCTGGTGGATGGATACGAATATCAGGGCGTTGTTTACAGGAGCCTGAGCGGTATCGCCCGCAAAATCACTGGCACAAACTGGAACGGCAATGCCTTCTTTGGTCTGACCAGATCCGTAAAGGAGCGCGTAGCATGAGAGCAAAGAAAGACACAATACGCTGCGCAGTTTACACGCGTAAATCTACTGAAGAAGGTTTGGATCAGAATTATAACACGTTGGACGCTCAGCGCGATGCTGGAGAAAATTATATCAAATCACAGCAACATGAAGGATGGGAAATACTGCCCACACGTTATGACGATGGCGGTTTTACGGGTGGGAATATGGATCGCCCCGCACTCAAGCAACTGATGGAAGATATTAAAGCGGGTAAGATCGATGTGGTGGTGGTTTATAAAATTGACCGTCTTTCGCGGTCGTTGGCTGACTTTGCCCAGATGGTACAGGTTTTTGATGAACATGATGTGAGCTTTGTATCCGTCACGCAGCATTTCAATACAAAGGACTCAATGGGCAGACTGACGCTGAACATTCTCTTTAGCTTTGCACAGTTTGAACGTGAGGTCATTGGCGAACGTATCCGCGATAAATTCGCCGCCTCCAAGAAAAAAGGCATCTTCATGGGCGGTGCTATCCCGCTGGGTTACCAAGTGAAAAACAGAGAGCTTTATATTGATAAGGATGAAGCCAAATGGGTGCGCCATATTTTCCAGCGCTTTGCCACGCTAAAATCTATGAAGAAGCTTCTGGTTGAGCTTGAAAAAGATGGCTTTCGCACCAAGCGCTATGTCAGCGGCACAGGAAAAGAGCGCGGTGGTAAAGTTGCGAACAGACAGTATCTATATCGCCTTTTGAAAAACAAGATCTACATTGGGAAAATCGTTCACAAAGACCAAGTCTATGAAGGATTGCATGAAGCCATAATTTCTCAAGAATTGTTCGATAAAGCCAATGATGTTTTTAAAGAAGATCGGGTGGCACGCGGTAATTATACGCGCAACCGTCATCCTGCATTATTGCGAGGTCTCATCACATGCGAATGTTGTGATTGCGCTATGACACCAAGCTTCACAGTTAAAGGTCGCCGGACATACCGTTACTACACGCCTACAAAGGCCATTCACCAGCACTATAAGGCTTGCGAGGTTGGTCCTTTGCCCGCAGGTGAGATTGATGCGCTGGTGGTCGGGCATTTAAAGCAACTGATCACTTCACCTGAAATTCTAAGCAAAACACACGGCATTATTCAGGCGCATGAAGATGCGCCGACAGGGTTTGGCTTAGAAGAGCTTCGCAAAGAGATCAAAGATTTCGATGTGTTTTGGAAGGCGCTGGGACTGGAGCAGCAACAGCGTATTGCCGAGCTGCTGGTTGAGAGCGTCGCCGTCAATACGGATGCGGTAAAGATCAATCTGCGCATGGATGGATTTTCAACAATAACGAATAAGCTAAAGGGAAAAACAGATGAGCATGCAAGCCTATGATGATGAAACCAAGATTTTAAGTATTACCGTGCCAGTGAGTTTTAAACGGCGTAAAAGCCGTAAAACAATCGTCTCACCCAACGGTAAAAATATCAAAGCCATTGTAGAAGCTGAAGGGCCGAAACAGGATATGACATTTGTATCAGCGCTGGTGAAAGCATTTGGTTGGCAAGAGAAGCTAGATTCAGGCAAATACGCATCCCCAAAAGAGCTGGCTGAAAAAGAGAAAACAGAAATTACGCATATGTATCGGCTGATGCGTTTAACACTGCTTGCACCTGATATCATTCAAGCGATTATGGATGGGCAGCAGCCACGGGCTTTAACGCTACAGAATGTGGTGCGCGGCTTCCCAGTATCATGGCGAGAACAAAGGACAATGTTTGGATTTGATGATCCTGTGTAATTTATAACACATAGCTTTTGCGTAACTGGCGTCTCTTTTGAGGCGCTTTTTTATGCATTCAGATCGTCATTTTTTAGATCTTTCGGTTACCAGCGTGAATAGGAACAAAAAAGGAGATCCTATCATGCAAGATAAACCCAAACCGGCTCAGAATATGACTGCTTCAGAGCGCATTGAAGAAATATCAAAAATCATTGCGCTGGCGATTATTGCCAAAAAGAAACGAAACATATGACGGTTAAAGCATTCCTTTGTATGACAAAAATGTAGTTGAAGCGCTTTATGTGCTCAAAAAATAATTGCAATTTCAGTTAACACAAGGGTTTTAGGTATTTGGCAATGTTGCAATGCGCTCATTGCTTCAACCAAGAGCTGTAACCCGCTGTATTTTTTGCATCCTTCCCTCTGTGCGGAAATCCCTCCGCATCCAAAACAGAGGAATGAAGGATGTCGAACAATCGTTACGGCGGCGTGGATTCCTACGCCGCTTTTTTTATTGGTTATAAAGTGAAACAGCTGATTAGAAGTCCATTTTTTACATACGATGATTATGAAGATCTACAGCAAGAGTTAATGCTTGCGTATCTTTTGGCATGGCCAAAGTTTGATAAAAATCAGGGTGACAGGAGAAGCTTTATAAAGACCTCAATCAATAACAAAGCTCATAAGATCATAAGGGATGCAGAAACACAAAAGCGCTGGACTGGAACAAAAAATGTTTCTCTTTCAATGCCTTTTCAATCAGATGAAGCAAATAATGATGCGCTAATCGATAAAATTTCAAGTGATCAAAACATATGGAACAATCCAAGTTCCTTGGAACAGTATCGAGAAATTGAGATTAACATTGATATGAAAAAAATATCTCAAGACATGCCTAAGGAATTGCAAGATTTATATTCCTTAATGCAAGAACACACTATTTCGGAAATAGCAGATATTTTAAAAATACCTCGGACAACCCTGTCGAGCAAAGCAAAAAAGCTGCGAAAATATTTAGAAAAATCAGGTGCTAAAGAGTTAATGAAAAAATAATAAAAAAAACGTCCCTGGTCGTCGTCGTTTTTTTAACCAACCGGGTACCTGCCTTTTAGGACCAACAAAACCTAAAAGGAGAAAACATGACACTGTCCGTAGAAGAAAAAATCAATATTGGCGATGCCGTTTTTAAATGGGTGCAGCACACACCAGTGGGGCATCTGAAAAATTTGGATGATGATGAGCTGGAGATGATACGACAGCATCTGATCAAAGAGGTGCGTGAAGTCGGACGAGCTTTGCATTGGATCGATGGGATTATCAAACTCAAATCTATTGAGCGTGAACAGCAACCTTCCAATCCTATCGTGGAGGTGCGCTCATGAACGAAAAGACCGTTACCGTAAAACAAAAATACGTTGAAGATCGCATCCGCGAAGCTGCACGAACATTGCATCGCCTGCCTGAAGAACGAGTGCAAGGCTATTTCAGCGCGTGGCCTGCCATCAAACGCGATGAAATGGAAATCCTGCAGATGGAAAAACAGCCCATGCGGATCAGGCCGACCTCCAATGACATCACCGAAATGGAAGAAGTGCTGTTTGTATGGCTGCGCTGGTTGGATGTGGATGAGCGCAAACTTGTCTGGCAACGTGCCGAACGTGTGCGCTGGAAGCTGATTTGTAACCAGCTCGGTGTCGGGCGCACAAAGGCGTGGGAGATGTATAAATGTGCGCTGGGTAAAATTGCCGCACGAATATGAGCCAATTGACGTTTGCCCCAATCCCCAATGATATCTTGCGCCGTACGGATTTAAGTCACGGCGCAAAGCTCTGCTGTGCGCGGTTAATTCAATATGCCAACAAGGATGGCCAGGCTTTTCCCAAGCTTAAAACGCTGGGCGAAGAGCTTGGCTGTTCCCCCAGGAATGTGCAGCGTTTCATTGCCGAATTAGAAGATCACAAGCTGCTGACAATACAGCAACGTGGCCGTGGGCAATCGAATATCTACCATGTGGATAAGTCGATACTTATCCACAGCTCAAAACTTACCACGACAAATCTGTCCACTCTAAACCGGACAGATTCGTCCACTCCAGACACGACAGATCCGTCCACACCATATAAAGGAAGAAAAGAACACCTTAAAAAAGAAATAGAAAAGATAACAGCTGGGGTTGTGCGTAACATGCGCATGCCGCGATGAGGAAAGATCATCAATTGACTTGATAGCTTCCGAGAATGAAGCGTTACTGCTACCAACAAAGGAGACAAACCAATGACAAACACACAGGAAAAAAGAACCGCGCTGGACGCCTTTATCGAACACAAAGCCCACATTGACGAGATGCTGGAGCGCCTGCAAGCGGCAAGCGCCGATCATTTTGAAACCAACCCTGATGACATACGCTGGGGCGACGCAGGGTTTTTAGCAGACATTGCCAGAGACCTACAACATATCACCGACCGTGTTTTCAAGGAGGGTGAATATGCCTAAAGCCACCCAACAACAAATCGATCAGCTTTTAACGGAAATCGCCAAGAAGCATTTGAGCCTTGAAACGCTGGAAGCCCGCAACAGCGACAGCCTTGATTTTCACGATGTGGCCGTCTGGTCTTTGAAAGAGGCTTTGCAGGAGGCGTATGAGGCAGGCTTCAATGCCAAAAGATAACGTATCTTATTTTTATCGTTAAGCGGGTTAATGTATATAATAGTTTACATTAAGCGGTATATTTGGACATTTTAATGACTATTGAGGGCAAGCTGATGGGCAGAAGAACGGCAGTGTTATCACCAACACTTGAAGCGTTATTACCGCGCGTTGGTGAAAATATTAAGCTGGCCCGCCTGCGCCGCAAAATCACAGCAAGTATGTTGGCGGAGCGCGCTGGAATGACGCGCACAACGCTGCGTAAAATTGAAAATGGTGACAGCGGTGTGACATTTGGCGCGTATGCCAGTGTATTGTTTTGCCTCAACTTAGAAGATGATCTATTGCTTTTGGCTAAGGATGATACGCTGGGACGAAAATTACAGGATATAGGCCTTACCGTTCCCAAGAAGCGGGTGGCAAAGAAACAGTAATCTGGGTTCAAACCCTGACATGCGTTAAAGCGCATAAATTGCGCCAATAAATGCGTTATAATGCATATTTGTAAGCGTTTTTCACAAAATGGCTGAAATATAAGTGTTTTTCATGGATTGTAAGTGTATTTCATGAAATTACTCTCGGAAACTAAACTCATAAATGTCAGTTACTTGCACTCAAATATTATTAATCATATATATAAGTTACTATGATACAATGATTAAAGGGCTTGAAAATTAAATGAAAATGTCGTATATTTGTAATTATAGATGTCGTATATTTGTAAGGATTAGCTATGGCGATTAAAAACACATTAGAAGGAAAAATCACTTATCGCGTTAAACGTAGTGCGTTAAGCGTGTTTGTGCGCCAAGATTTTGAAGACATTGGGGGCTATGACCAAGTTGGTCGTATTCTACGACAGTTGGTACAAAAAGGCTTATTGATTAATATTGGCTATGGCGTATATGCACGTGCTAAACAATCTGCACTCAGCGGGGCAACAATACCTGAAAAGCCTTTGCCAGAGTTAGCTCAAGAAGCCCTGAATAAACTGGGCATTAAGATTATGCCGTCAAAGGCACAAAAGTTTTACAATGAAGGAAAATCAACGCAAGTTCCAACGGGGCGTGTGATCGGAGTTAAAGGGCGTATTTCTCGTAAGATTGGTTATAATGGAAAGTACGTATCCTTTGAACAATATGCTTAATCGTGACCTTATTCTTGAAGCTGCTGCTGAAACAGGTATCGATCCTGCGTTCATTGAAAAAGATTGGTATGCTGTACAGCTACTTAAATCGATTGGCAGTTTTGAAAATGATCGTGGCGTTGGCACCATTTTCTCTGGCGGAACCAGTCTGTCAAAAGGTTTTGGTTTAATAAAACGCTTCTCAGAAGACTTGGACTTCATTTTATACTCACCGGATCAAGTATCTGTTGGTGGCAGGCGTTCGTTTAGAAAATCTGTCATCTCGCATATCATATCTGACCCACGCTTTAGAATTGAAGATGGGCAGGTTCAGCGTGGTGACAGCCATCGTTTCTTCAAAGCTCCAGTCCAATATGACATGAGTTTTGAACAAGAGTTCTTGCGCCCGTACCTACAACTAGAAATGACATTTTCTGAACATAGGTTACCACTTGTAAAGCGGGATGTACGATCTATCGTGTCCGAATTATCGGGTGACGATCCAGAAACACAAATAACTTGCATCTCACCTATTGAAACAGCCTCTGACAAAGTGAGCGCATTAACATGGCGAGTAGTTGTTCGAGACAGGTCTTCAGATAAAGATGATCCCACAATGATCCGCCACCTTCACGATTTGGCGGCACTCAAGGAAACTATCTGGAGCGATAAAAAGCAATTTATTAGTTGCGCTCATCAATCTTTGGAAAGCGATCAAAATCGCCGTGGTGGTGACATTATTGCCAGCATGAGTATCACAGATCGTTTAACAAAAGCGTACGAAATGCTCTCAACTGACGACGCCTATCCGTTAACAATATCTATGCTTCGTGCTTTACCGGCGGGATTATTATTAATTTTAATATCCAGAGAGTTGCCTAATACACCATGGATAGGGAAAATATTGTTACTTGGGCTATTGAATTTCTCTTTATTTTGGGCCGCATTATTTATTGCTGCCTATCGGTTGCCAGGCGGTATTGCGGCAACTTTAGGGGCCGTGCAACCGCTTATCGTTTTGGTGCTTTCTTATTTTGTATTAGAGAGCAAACTGAAATTATCAGCTGTTTTATCTGCTGTAACGGGAATAGGCGGGATCGCATTACTGGTAATTAGTCCGAATGCTAAGTTAGATGTTGTAGGTATTTTTGCGGCACTTATTGGTGCTTTTTCCATGGCAGGTGGGGTCGTGTTGACGCGTAAGTGGAAACCACCTGTTTCAACATTTACTTTCACAGCCTGGCAGTTAACAGCTGGTGGTATTTTACTCGTACCATTATCGATGATATTTGAACCGCCACTTCCTGAATTATCCATGGTTAATATAATTGGAATTGTGTGGTTAGGATTGATCGGTGCCGCATTGACTTATTATTTGTGGTTCCGGGGTATTGAACGTCTTGGCCCATCAACTGTTACGAGCTTTGGTTTTCTTAGTCCTATAACAGCTGTTTTTCTGGGGTGGATTGTTCTCGGTGAGACTTTATCCTTGTTACAAGGATTAGGAGTAGTGATAGTTTTGTGTTGTATCTGGGTATGCAGTGTGAGTGCGGTTGATGATGAAAAGAGAAATAAACCAAAACATAGAGAATTTTAGCTGACCAATTTTCGGAAAAATGCGACAGAAAATTAAAATCAGTATTACGATAAAAGATTAAGTAATCTATAGCGAGTTTCGGTACTCTGTGGGCGTCATACCTGTTATTGCTTTGAATTCTTTATTAAAACTGGATTTAGTGCGAAAACCAGCATCAAACATGATATTAGTCATGTTTAATTCTGGATTTTCTTTCAAGAGGGTTTCTGCAAAGCAGACTCGCCTGTGGTTCATGTGTTTGGAATAACTCTCACTAAATTTATGATTGATAGCGTTAGAAAAGAGACGTGCTGGTACGCCGATCTTATCTGCCATTGCTTTCAGAGAAAATACCTCATCAGTATAAATTTTGGGGTTTTTCAATATGGCTTCAAACTCATTAATGATGAACGCATACTCGCGTTTTTTATCATATGGGAGCTCATGAGTTTGCTTTGACTCTCTAGTCTCATAAAGCCAATCAAAATAGGGCGATTTTTGAAGAGCGAATATAAAGGCAAAGCTAACCAATGCTAGTTTAAAAATAATTGTGATAAATAGTGAGGTGGAGTGAACTATGCCCGCGCCGTTACTGATTTCAATGTAAATTAATACGTCACTCGCAAAGCTGAACCATGCATATCCAGTAAATATGATAAGCCATGTAAAAATGGCGTTTTGATTATTGTTATTCTTAAAATTAAAGTGGAATTGAATTTTTCCGTTAAAGGTTAAAAACGAAAGCGCAACAGCATACCCCATTAACGTTGCTAAAATAACAATATCGATAATATTGATAAAGTACCGTGTCAGCATTAGCGTGAAAACTGTAATAGCAGGAAGCGCGTGTAAAATATGAATGGGGCTTAATTTAAAATGTACTTTTCTAGCACATTGAAACAATAAAAATGATAGAGGTGCAAACAATAATGGCATTACTGGTTTAAGTGTTGCCGAAAAACTTTCGTGTCCTTTTGAAACGGATAGATCCAAAAACAAGGCTTGTAATGCCATGGTCAAAAAGCATCCTGCTAATAAAAGTACTGGGAGCCTATAAATAGATCGTAATAAAATTAAATGTATCGACATTAACAAGCACAGGAAGGAGACGATCATATTAAAATTTAATAGCATGTTATTCATAAGAAAAATTATAATTTAACGTGCTGTTTTCTACCAGAAAGAAATAAAAAGCGACCAAAAACGCGTTTTCGGACGACTTTATTTACGAACTCTCTTAGGAGGAGAACCAAAAGGAGAGTTTTATGAAAATATCAAGGTTTTTAATGATTATGGGTTCTTGTGTTCTATCTTTGATGTCACTTGGGGCTAAGGCACAGGAAACAGCAATAGTACAAGAGTTGGATCAAATATTTAAAGAAAATGGGTTTAAAGGAACTGCTCTTGTATCAGATAACGGCCAACTAGTGCATCAAAAGGGATACGGATTTGCTGTTATTGAGTGGGGAGTGCCAAACGATATAGATACGCGTTATCATATAGCTACGTTATCTAAAACTTTTACTGCTGCATTAATTATGATGCTTGTAGAAGAAGAACGAATAGATTTAGATGATGTTATTAGTACATACCTTCCAGAATACTCAGCGCCGTATGCAAAAACAGTTACTATCAAGCAACTCTTGACCCACAGATCCGGTATATCACGGCAATTTAAAATTCCTGGATGGTCTAAGGAAAAATCGAGAGCATCAATTAGTAAAAGTGAATTTTTATCATTAATTGCAGCCATGCCGCTTGAAATAAAAACTGATAGTGGGAGGCATTACTCAAGCGCAAATTATTATATTTTAGGCGCTATTATCGAAGCAATAACAGGGCAAGAATTTGGAGAGGCATTGAATGAAAGGATTTTACAGCCATTAAATATGATAAATAGCGATATATATTATCCTGGCCAAGTCTTATCTATGCTTGCCCATGCATATAAACCTGTTAAGGGTCGATATTCGTTCTGTCCCCCCATTAATGGGGAATATTGTTTAGGTGGTAATGTTAATCTTGCATTATTCAGGGCCAGTGGCTCTATGTATTCTAATGTAAGTGATCTATTAAAATGGGATCAGGCTTTATATGGTAACAATATATTGAGCAAGGAAAGCAAAGCTTTTTTATTTAATAGTAATACCCGTGCTGTTTGGGATGTAGCCGAAATTTCTATTTCGCAAAAAAAAGTCGTTGAGTTGATGATTGCTCACGGCGAAGTAGAAGGCTATGCATCTTTGATGGTCAGAATTCCAAAAGGTAAACGAACAATAATTCTGCTTAGTAATAATGGTATGTCATATGAGAAATTAATCGGTACTGCATTGAGTATTGTTGAAGAATTTTACACAGAATGAAGGATAAATAAAAAAGGCCCCAGAATGGGGCCTTTGATTGTAATTATAAAATAATATAAATTATGGCTGATATGGTAGTGATGAATGGTGATGTACGATGCGTAGTGTTCCGTTTTCATCTTTTTTATAACCCCAGCTTTTATCAACTGTGGTTACATTGCCGTCTTTATCCGTTAATGAAATCCAGCCCATCCACATGGCAACATCGCCTTCGATGAAGCTTGCTGATGTGACTGATTCACATTCGCGCCAGCCTTTAAGACCGAAACCGCCATCAAGTGGGAAATTGTCATCGTGACCAACGAAATAGGCAAGTGCGCCTTCTTTAGTTGGACGGAATGTTTTGTCACCGCTTGCAAGTGTTGGTTTAAATAGTACCGGACCCATGTTGTAGCCATATGCTGTATCAAGTACATTTTCAGCAACACCGCGTGCTTCGTCAATGCCACCGTTTTCATAAGCTTTTGAGATTGCAACAAGCGCATCACCCCATGCGACACGTGCTTGTTCTAATTCAGTTTCTGTAATCGCCATTGCGTTTCCTTTCGTTACAAATGAATGTTTTTAATGAATTCAATATGTATATAGGTGCATCGATATGATAAAACAATTTGATATTTTTCCGAATTTGCAATAGTTTTTATCTATCACCTTATTCTCATAAATCTACATGTAAATAATTTTTCAATCTCTTGGCGCATAATGACCGAATGAAGGCAGCGAGCTCTTTATAGAGATGACGTTGCGGGGCACTTGGGCGCCAAGCGAGAACGACTTCTCTGTCTGTTGGTGTATCTTCAAGTTCAAGTACGGCTACGTCTTTTCTTGGTTCAATTTCCGAACGCACATAAAGTGAAGGCAAAAATGCAATACCAATTCCGGTTCCAACCATTTGTCTTACGGTATCAAGGCTGGTTCCTTCGTAATCTCGTAAGATACGGGCACCGTATTTATTCGCTAGGCCCTGCATCTGTTCAAATAGCCTATGACGTTCTTCAATGGCGAGCAGCCGTTGATCGGTAATGTCGTTTGCATTTACGGTGCTTTGTTTTGCCAATTCATGGTCGGGTGCAACACATAATCTAAAGGGTTCACCAAAAAGCGGCTCAACAGTTAACCCGGTCACATCCAATGGCAAGGTTGTAAAAATAAGATCGAATTGGCCATCTAGTAACCCATTTTCAATTTCCCTTGGCGAATCTTCACGGACAAAAAGACGAAGATCCGGATATGTTTTGTGAATACCTGGAATAATATCTGGCAATATATATGGCCCGAGCGTTGGTGGAACACCAAGTCGGTGAATGCCGGCACCGCTATCAAGTGAAAATCTGGCAACATCCCGAATTGCTTTAACTTCATCTAGCATTAATTCAATGTGTGGCAGCATGGAACGCGCCGCAGCCGTCGGAAGCGCGCCCGTTCTTGAACGTTCAAGTAAAGTTAGGCCAAGATTTTCTTCGAGTGCCGCAATTTGTGCTGTTACGGTCGGTTGTGACACATTTAATGAAAGCGCCGCCTGACGAAAACTTTTTAATTCAATAACCGTTTGAAGATATTTGAGCTGTTTAATTGTTGGATGTCCAACTTGCATAATGGCTGTTTTCCTGCATTTTTTATAGGTGATAGATAAAATCTATCGTAAATTCGGAAAAATAGCAAATTGTATTATCAGCGATTTGTTATTATATAACGATCATAAGTAAATTGTTTAGCAATCATCAATTGTAGGCAAATAAATTTCTGGGGATGCTTTAGTACGGCATAAGGAAATGCGAAAAATTTTATTTTTTAACGACTGTTCATAAAGGTAACTATAATGAGTTTCTTAAATACTTCTAATCTACGCGGCGACATTATGGGTGGTTTAACCACCGGTATCGTTGCGCTACCATTGGCTTTGGCCTTTGGTGAAGCATCAGGTGCAGGGCCAATGGCTGGCCTTTATGGTGCTATTATTGTTGGTTTCCTTGCGTCTTTGTTTGGCGGAACCGGAAGTAATATTTCCGGTCCAACGGGGCCAATGGTTGTTGTTTTCGCTGGTGTTTACACTAGCCTCGGCGGTAGTCCAGAGCTTGTCTTTTCTGCAGTTGTGCTTGCCGGGTTACTGCAAATTGCCTTTGGTTTCTTAAAAGTCGGTCAATTAATTCGTCTTGTGCCATATCCGGTTGTTTCCGGATTTATGAGCGGGATTGGCGTAATTATCATTGCGTTGCAACTATCACGCCTTTTTGGCCATGAACCATCAGGAAGCGGTACCATTCCTGCTTTAACATCCGTGCCGGGTGCGATTATTGACCCGAACTGGATTGCGCTTGCCATTGGTTTAATGACACTTGCGATTGTGTTCTACTGGCCTAAAAAGCTTGGGAAATATATTCCTGCGCCGCTTGCTGCATTGGTTGTTGCAACTGTATTTAGTGCAGCGATTGCAGGTGCGCCGATCCTTGGTGATGTGCCATCGGGTCTACCATCATTCGTAATGCCGGCTTTTGAACAAGAATCATTCCTGATCGTGATTGAAGCTGCATTCTTACTTGCACTATTGGGTGCTATCGATAGTTTGCTGACATCACTTGTTGCGGACAATATGACCCGTACACGCCATAATTCAAATCAGGAACTGATTGGTCAGGGTATTGGTAATACGGTTGCTGGTCTTTTCGGTGGTGTACCGGGTGCTGGCGCAACAATGCGTACGGTTGTGAATATTCGCTCAGGAGGGCAGTTTAAAATATCAGGTATGATCCATGGTTTGGTGTTGCTTGCGATTGCATTGGTGCTTGCTCCATTAGCATCAATGATCCCACACGCAGCCCTTGCCGGTATCTTGATCAAAGTTGGTTACGATATCATTGACTGGAGATATCTTGCACGTGCCCATAGAGGTCCACGCTGGGATCTGGTGTTGATGGCGATTGTTCTTGGTTTGACTGTGTTTGTTGACTTGATTACTGCGGTTGCTGTGGGGGTTGTTCTTGCTGCGCTTGCATTCATCAAACAGCTTTCAGAAATTCAGCTTAAAAACCTAAACCTTTCTGAAGCCGAAATTGAAAATCCACAGGAGCGTGAGCTATTAACACGTGCGGATGGTGCAGTGACACTATTTGATTTCGGTGGGCCATTAAGCTTTGGTGCTGCTGCTGACCTAGGTCACCATGTAAGAGAGAAAGCAAACGGTCATGTTAAAATTCTAGTGCTTGATTTCGCCCGTGTGCCGTTTCTTGATCTATCAGCTGTAAAAGCGGTTGAGACAATCGTTGAAGATGCTGCTGCATCCGGTAAGTCAGTATATATCGCCGGAATTAACAAAGCAGTGAGCGACGTACTTCACGGTTTGGATGTTGCGCCACTTATCACAGATGATCATTGGTTTGATAACCGTCATGATGCCCTTGCCCAAGCGGTTGTTGAGATTGGGCAAGATGAGGGAAAGGAAACTAGTGCTCCAGAAGGCGAAGCGGCATACGCGTGAAGCACATAAAATAATATCTTCTGATTAAAAAATAATGATGGGCCTGTCTTAATAGAAAGACGGGCCCATTTTCATTTTATGCCTTTAAGCACAAAGTTCCATTTGCTGTCTGATTTCAAGCTCTGCCCACTTTGCAAGTTCCTTGCGGCACTTAAATTCATCAGGTTTCTTTTCATTATGGAAAATAATTTTGGCCGTTGTTTTCTGCTTTTGACCAAGAAGACGCCAAACATGCGGCGCTAGGTCCATATCACCGTACCAAGCGTATAAATCGCGTTCTTCTTGTGTATCAAAGTCACCATAGACAAGTGATACAGGTTGAATAGATATATCAACACCATCAAACGGTAAGAGAGCCGTAGATAAAAGTCCGGGTTTAAAAGGAAGGATATCACGACCGTTTCCGCTACTTCCTTCCGGGAACAGGAAAATTCTTTCACCGGATTTTAGACGTGATGCGATCTGATCGCGTTCTGCTATCGCTTTGGTTGCTTTTCTGCTGACAAATTGAGTACGTCCAATTTTTGCGAGAAACCCAATCACTGGCCATTTTGCGACATCGGCTTTGGCCACAAAAATACCATCTGTCATGCTGGCAAGTACTGGTATATCAAGATAAGAAACATGATTTGATATCAGGAAATTGGCATCACTATTTTTGGGGTTACCAACAACGGTTAGTTTTAACCCGGCAGTGTGGACAAGGGTGCGATAAAATGGATAGGAAAAAAACCTTCTGAACCGTTTGCCAAATGGAAATGTAATCAAATATGGGGGGAGAAGAGCCAGCGTCACTGAAAAAATGATCAGCAATTTGACGCTGGCTCTTATGTTGGAATGCGTAGAATTATTGTTAGCTGGCCTGTACTGCATGTTCTGTTGTTTCCGTACGGGCTTTATCACGTTTGAAGTGGGATTTATATTTGCCCGTAATATTTTCCGTTTCCACAACAATACAAACGTCAATGGTATTAAACTGTCTATCGATTACGGCGCCATCACCGACATAGGCACCAACACGAAGGTATCCTTTTAATAGTGGTGGTAATTCCGCCTGAATAAGACCCGCATCAAGATAATCTTCATCAATCAGGTTCATTTCCTGATAACGATCAGCAAGCGCAACCGGACGTAATGAGCTTGGCGCAAGATGATAGTGATGCAGATAAGAAAGAACGCGTTCGGTTTCTTTTACATCTGTACCATGAATGCTACCGCAACCGATCATGATCTTGATGTTGTAAAGATCAAGATAATCACTTATGCCACGCCATAATAACTGCATGGCACCGCGTCTACGGTATTTGCTGTCGATGCATGATCTGCCAAGTTCAAGAACTTCTTCCGGTGCGTAGGCAAGATTGTCAAATTCGAATTCATTTTCGGAATAAAAACCTGTTGTTGCCTCGGCCACATTCCCACGAAGAAGGCGGTATGTGCCAACAACGGCTGGTTCATCATCCGTACCCAGGTCGGTATCGACCACAATTAAATGATCGCAAACGATGTCATAGGTATCAATGTCACGTTTTAATGCCTTGCACCGTGTAGATGGTTTAGCACCCATTTCATCATAAAAGATGCGGTATCTTAATGCTTGAGCTGCTTCGATCTCTTGTGAAGTTTCAGCAAGCTTTACTTCAAGGCTATTAAACTTTAGTGGCGTCATTTCTAACTCCTGTACCAGGTTAATTTCAACCCTTAATGGAGTTCGTTTGTTACAGACACGTTGCAGTTAAATGCTACTTTTATGAATTGTTTAACCTCTAAAATGTGGGGAACTAAATGTCATAAAATATTCATTTTTTGGTTACGTGCATTTCATTTTTGTGAATCAGTATGCCTTATATTTTGACCAAGTTGGAAGTGGGATATGAGGTATAAAAATAATAAAAGAGACTGTATGGAAACCGTTGATTTAATCACGGAATATATAGAACCCGCGCTGGAAACAGACTGTTGTGCAGAAATTTTTGAACGCTTTAGAAACGATTCGGATTTGCTGGCTATTCCGGTTCTGGATGGGGATAAGCCAATTGGTATTTTAAAAAGAATGGATTTCCTTGTTAGGCTTGCGGACAGATACGGTCGACCACTTTACAGTAAACAACCCGTTTCCGTTTTGATGGATAGCAATCCAGTGATTGTAAACAGTAATACCAAGGTCGATGAAATGAACGCAAGATTTGCGAGTGAAAGCAAACATGCGCTTCAGGAAGGTTTTATCATTGTTGATAATGGCGAATACAAGGGGATTGGTTCCGCGTTAACGTTACTGCAGGCAAATATGCATATTTCGGAACGCAAGATGGGCGAACTTAAAAAAGCGCGTCAACACGCCGAAGAAGCCAGTAAAGCAAAATCAGATTTCCTCGCTAACATGTCCCATGAATTAAGAACGCCACTTAATGCTGTAATCGGTTTTTCGGATTTGATTTTACAGCATATGTCAAAAGAGGTCAGTTCACAGGCTGTGCTGGGTTACATTGGTGATATTCATTCAAGTGGACGTCATTTGTTGGGGCTTATTAATAGTATTCTTGATTTATCGCGCATTGAATCTGGTAATTTTGATCTGATGGAAAGTGATGAATTTCCAGAAGATATCGTTGATGAAGCCATCAGGATTATGGCGCCAAAGGCACTATCCAAAAATATTACCATCATCAAACGTCCGCATAACTGTGTTGATTATATCAGACTTGATGAACAGCTAATCAGGCAGGTAGTAATTAACCTGTTATCCAATGCGGTTAAATTTTCGCCGGAACATACCGAGATTTATGTTTCGATTAAGCAAGATGAACGTGGTGCCTTTACCATTGATGTTGAGGATCAAGGACCAGGCATTCCGATCAATAAAATGGATGATATCTTAAAACCGTTCTCGCAGCTTGATGGCGCATTCGTTAGAAATCATGAAGGAACAGGTCTTGGACTTCCGCTTGTGAAATCATATGTGGAAGCCCATAACGGTAAATTTAATTTATATAATGCCGTACCAACAGGTACGATTGCCAAGATTTATTTCCCGGCAAAACGTACCGTCAGACAATTCCCGTCTATGAAAGCAAGTAACGAGGTTTAATCGATAAGACGCATTATATACACATTCCTGAAATCAATTGGATGGCTTTCGGCTTGTAATGCAATGTAGCCTTCTTTCAATGGCAAGGCTTCCTTGATGAAATGGGCGCTGTCTTCTTCATTTGGAATGATGCGCGTTTTTTCATATTCAAATACAAGTTCGCCATTTACAAAATGGCGGATAACTTCGTCACCGCGGACTTCTAATTCAATGCTGACCCATTGATCACCGAAATATGTCTTGGATGTTGAGCGGTAACAATGTTCGCTATAAAGTTCGCCGTCAATATGGAAATCGGTGCCCGGTGTACAGATGTTGGCTGTTTGACGCTCTTTCCCATCTTCAAGGCCGCCTAAGAATTGTGCTTCTACGCTAGCTGGGAAATCCTGATCAAAATACATGCTTTCTGGTGACTGACTATGGAACATGACGCCGCTGTTGCGGTTATTCCATACTTCGGATTCCGGCACCTGAAGGCCAGTGAAACGATATTCCAGCTTAAGACGGTAATGGGATAGTTTTTCTTTATAATAAATATGGGCATAGGCATCATCGAATGTTTCATAGTTATCGTAAACCACACGCATCATGCCGTCTTCTACCCGAAATGTGTCGCGGTAATTAACGCCAAGATCTTGACCGGAAAATTTTATCGTCCAACCATCAAGATTTTCACCGTTAAATATTTGTTCCCATTCCCCTTCTTGTGCCTGTGCGAAAGACGCGGAAAGCATAAGGCCAATTGCGGCCAGTTTTTTAATCATGATTATTTCCCCTTTATAAGTTTGGATTTGATCTTAATGATCCAAGTGCGTAAGGTAAACGCAAATATAGGAAATGAGGGTCGAAATGATTAAAAAAATATTTTTAAGTTTTATTGCGTTTAGTTTTTCATTGCCGACATTGGCTGCGGATTATCAGGTATCCCCGGATAACGATGTGATGAAATTGACGTTTCTGGGAACTGGCGCACCAAGACCATCCACAGAAAGATATGGCCCAAGCATTTATGTGGAAGCAGGCGATCATAAAATTCTTGTTGATGCGGGCCCAGGCATGCGTGAGAGATTATTTGAAGCCGGCGGGTTTGATGCCATTTCGGGTGTTGATCATGTGATTGTTACCCACCTTCATTTTGATCATACCGTTAGCATTTCAAGTGCGTGGTTAAGCGGTTGGCTGTTTGGACGCCGTGTACCGTTAAGGGTGCAGGGACCAAAAGGCATTAAAAATATGATGGATCATATCGAAAAAGCATATCAGTGGGATATTGATTACCGTGTTATGGTTGGTGTACCGAAAGCGGGCACTGAATTGATCGTGGACGAAGTATCCGACGGCGTTATTTTTGATGAAGACGGTCTTAAAATTACTGCGTTCCAAGTGGAACATATGCCGATTGATATTTCAACTGGCGATCTTTTGGGATTACGTGGTGAAACACTTGGTTTCAGAATTGATTATAAAGGGCATTCCGTTCTATTTTCCGGTGATACAAGATCAACGGAAAAATCAGAAATTAATAAAGTGGGTGAGGGCGTTGATCTGTTAATTCATGAAGTACAGGTGCCATCACCGGGCGCAACACCGGAAGCTAACCTTGCCAATGTCAGCTTGACCGTTCATTCAACACCGGAACAGGTTGGTCATGTATTTGCCAGAACCAAGCCAAAGATGGCCGTTTATTCCCATATTATTCCACCGGGAACAACAGAAGCGGACCTGCGCCGTGATACGGCCCCATATTATGACGGGCCGTTAACGGTTGCCCATGATATGATGGAAATCACATTAACAGGTGATGATATCATTATTGGTGAACGTGAACGCCAAAGTGATGGAAAGTTCGAGGATTCAAAAGTACTGGATAAGTAATCTGTGGACAATATGAATAATTCATCTGCCGAAGAGGTCTTAAAGGATGTCTTCGGCTTTGACGCCTTTCGCGGCAAACAAAAACAAATTATCGAACATATTATTTCTGGTGAAAATGTCCTTGCGGTGATGCCTACGGGGGCGGGTAAATCGCTCTGTTTTCAATTGCCGGGCTTAATGATGGATGGATTAACAATTGTTGTTTCACCCTTAATTTCATTAATGCAAAATCAGGTGGAAGCCTTAAAAATCGCGGGCGTCGCCGCAGAAACCATTAATTCAAATACGGGTCCGGATGAGGGACGGGAAATTTGGCGAAAAATCAATGATGGGACATTGAAGTTCCTTTATGTATCGCCGGAAAAATTAATGACTGAACAAATGCTGGACCGCGTTGATGAATTGAATGTGTCGTTATTTGCAATTGATGAAGCGCATTGTATTTCGCAGTGGGGCGCAGCCTTTCGTCCGGAATATGAAGACCTTGCCTTATTACATCGCCGTTACCCGAATATTCCCATTATTGCGCTAACCGCGACGGCGGATAAGGGAACGCGCGAGCAAATTTGTGAAAAGATATTTTCAGATAATGTGAAAACCTATCTGACCGGGTTTGACCGTCCTAACATTGCGCTTAATGTGGAAATAAAGGCGGGCTGGAAAAAACAACTTTTAAAATTTATGAAAGATCGCCCCGGTAATGAAAACGGGATTGTCTATTGCCTGTCCCGTAAAAAGACGGAAGAGGCCACAGCCATATTAATGGAAAGCGGGTATAACGCGCTTCCGTACCATGCGGGTATGACGGGCAATGACCGTGAACGAAATTTAAATAAATTTATGACTGAACCGGATTTGATCATGGTCGCGACCATCGCATTTGGGATGGGCATTGATAAACCGGATATTCGTTTTGTGTTCCATACGGATTTGCCCAGCTCACCCGAAGCATACTATCAGGAAATCGGCCGGGCAGGACGGGACGGTGATGCATCGATAGCGCATATGTTATACGGCCTTGATGATATTCGGATGCGGCGTATGTTCATTGATAATGAACAGTCCGATGACGGGCATAAAAGACGCGGTCATCAACGTTTAAACGCACTGCTGTCTTATGCAGAAGCACCGGAATGTCGCCGGGTAACATTGCTGCGGTATTTTGGCGATGATCCGGAATATGAAAAATGCGGTAATTGTGATTTATGCCAAAACCCGCGTGAAACGGTTGATGCGGTGGAAGCAGGGCAAAAATTCATTTCAGCCATTTACCGCACGGGGCAAAGTTTTGGTGTTGCTCATATTGTTAATATCGTTACCGGAAAAATGACGGATAAAATCAGTCAGCTTAATCATGATATGTTGCCGACATTTGGCGTCGGTAAAGAATATTCGATTAATGAGTGGAAAGTGATTGCCCGCCAATTAATGGCACGCGGTTTTATTGTATCGGATATGGAGTATGGATCGCTTAAAATCACGGACGAAGGATTTGATTTATTAAGGGGAAATGGCGAATTTAGATATCGACCTGACGTTAGCTATAAAAAATCCGCGACCTCAAGTAATAAAAAATCCGCGCAAGTGGTTCAAGAACTGCCAAGTGAGGATCAGGATTTATATTTGAAATTAAAATCACTGCGTAAGGAAATTGCCGCAGAACGGTCGGTGCCTGCTTACATTATTTTTTCAGATAAAAGCCTTATCGACATGGCCGTGCAAAAGCCGACATCATATGATGATTTTGGCGGCGTATATGGTGTTGGTGCTGAAAAACAGAAAAAATTCGCGAAACAGTTTACTGAATTTATTGCGGAAAATCTGGTTTAATCATCCAATTTACAGTTTCGAGGTCCGCGAGCTTTCCAAGGCGTGATAATTCCGTCTCTAGTTTTTCCTGACGATTTGTTGTCCATTTCACATTTGGTTCCGACCAAAAATTTATCACATTCAGCAGTTTTTTCTTTCTGTCGCCCTTAAGGTCAATACGCCCAATGAAACGGTTCCCTTCAAGGATCGGATAAACGTAATATCCCCATTTTCGTTTGGCGGCGGGGACGAATATTTCAATTTTATAATCAAACCCGAACAGCTTTAAAAGCCGTTCACGGTCACGGATGGCCGGATCAAACGGGTTTAATATTCTTAATTTTGATGTTGGGTTCTTGGCCTTTTCAAGACGCAACGCAATATCAGCGGGTGCAAAGGCGTCTATCCAGGTTCCTTCTGCAGATTGCCATTTTATGGGGGTTAGCTTTTGATATTTAATCCAATTATTCACTTCTGATCTATCGGTTGCGTCCCAGAATTCCTTTATTTCTTTTGCGTTTGCAAAGCTTAATTTATCAAGCGCATTTTCACATAACCAATTGATTTGCGCCTGATCATCATTGTCATGATTTAAATGTTGTTCTGGAATGACCCGTTCGGATAGATCATAGAACTTTTTAAACTTTTCGCGGTGTGATGTGGCAAGTTCACCCGCATACCACATATAATCAAGCGCCAGTTTATGCGGTGGCCTGGACCACATTTTGTCAGTTTGCTTCGTAGTATTGAAAGCCTCTGTGGAAAGTGCCCCTTCATTTGTAATGCGGCCGATTATGTCATCAAAATCTGCAAGTTTTAACATTTCCTGATATCGTTTTGATTTATCATAATAGGCCTTCATGCGTCCAAACTGACGGGTCCACATGGGGTAATATTCAACCGGGATGACGGATGCGTCATGGGTGAAATGTTCGAATATGTTACCCTTTTCCTTAAGCAGGTCATCAAGCATATGTTCCTGATAATTTTGATTACGGCTCCAGATGATATGATGGTGGGCGCGGCTGACATTTTGAATGGTATCAAGCTGAACAAAACCGATCTGTTTGATCAGTTCCATTAAATCAAGTTGCCCCGCTGGGCTTACCGATAGTCCCGTTGTTGATATCCATAAATTGCGAATATCTTTGTTTTTAATTTCC
Source organism: Pseudemcibacter aquimaris (assembly GCF_028869115.1). Classification (NCBI taxonomy): domain Bacteria; kingdom Pseudomonadati; phylum Pseudomonadota; class Alphaproteobacteria; order Emcibacterales; family Emcibacteraceae; genus Pseudemcibacter; species Pseudemcibacter aquimaris. The sequence continues at coordinate 2,383,299 of NZ_CP079800.1, read as the reverse complement.
ATTATGGCAGATCCAATGGCAGTGCGTTTGTGTGTTTGACCTCATGTAACACAAAAAGCGTCTGCGCATCACGAATTTCTGGAAATGTTTTTAAGGTTTTTAAGATAAAATGCGATAGTTCCTTATTGTTGCGTGCGACCACTTTCATCAAATGGTCGTATGGGCCGGATAGGGAATAACATTCAAGGATATAGGGTGACGCGCGAACCGCATTTTTGAAATTGTCAAATTCGGCCTCGCTATTCTGATTAATATTAACCTGCACAAAAGCCATCACATCAAAGCCCGCCTTTTCATAATCAAGGTTGGCGGAATATCCCTTGATCACGCCAACTTCCTCAAGACTTTTGGTGCGGCGTAGGCAGGTTGATTCTGACATATTGGCTTCATGCGCCAAGTCAACCATCGACATGCGGCCATTATTTTGCAGTGTGCCTAATATCTTTTTATCCTGATCAGTGATCATGGTGAATTCCTTCAAAAAGTAAATAATTATGAATGATATCATCAAAATTATGTCATTCAAGGCTGATTTTGACGAATTTCTGCAGGCGTTTTGATGTATTTTGATTGCATCAAATCAGTCATTCAGGAGAATAAAATGTCAGAAGAAAAGTTTTTCCACGTTGGTGAAAGAAACCCGGGCGCGATCGCCCCGACACAATTCGAAGTCGGCCCTTTTACAAAGGCACGCCATCCGGAACCATATACATTTGATGTAAACCTTGTTGCCGAGGCCGGCAAAATGCAATCAAAGCAGGGTGTGGTTTCTGTGAATATCCCGGGATTTAGCCCAGTGAAACTCTACTGTGATGAACAGCCACCAGTCGGCGAAGACACAGCGCCACCACCACTAGCGTTTTTCGCTGCGGGTATCGGTTTTTGCCTGATGACGCATTTAACGGACATTCTGACAGCCCGTAAAATTCAGGTAGACAGCTTGAAATTAGAACAGCGCATTAAATTCAGAACCAACCTAGGTCATATGCGTGATCATGGTTACATGACAGAGGGCGGTTGTGACATGGTTGAAACCCATGTGATCATCGACAGCCCGGAATCAAAAGAACGCATCATGGATCTATTGCAAGAGGCAGAAGGCGGCTGCATGGCGCATTATGCACTGCGTAACCCAATTCCATGGTCAACACGTCTTGTCTATAACGGCGAAGAAGCCGTCAGCAGAAGCGGAAATTAAGTTTCATCAGCATGTCTGCCCGGCTTCGCTGACTGTTAATATTATAGTATCCCTTGCGGGGTCGGGCATGACAACTGCGTTTAAAAAGTCGCTCTTTTCAGGGCGGCTTTTTTTATGAAGTTTTCATGAATCGCTTTACTTTTGTCTAACAATTCGTTATTTCAACGATTATTGAAATGTTAAGCAGGTGAAGAATGACAAAAATTGCGATTAATGGTTTTGGCCGGATGGGGAAGCTATATTTGCGGGCGTTGCTGGATAGAACCGACATTGACGTTGTGGCGATTAATGAACCTTTTGGCGGGATAGAGGCCGCAGCGCATCTATTGGAATTTGATACGGTTCATGGTCGTTGGGATGGTGATATTAACATTAATGGGAACGTCTTAACCGTCAATGGTCAGGAAATTGTCTTCACCGAACATATGTCACCGTCAGAAATTTCATGGACGGGTGACGATGTTGATATTGTAATTGAATGTTCCGGAAAATTTAAATCACGCGAAACGCTGCAGCCCTATTATGACCGGAACATTCAGAAAGTTCTGGTGTCCGCCCCTGTGAAGGAAGAGGGGGCATTGAACCTTGTGATGGGGGTTAATGACGATCTTTATGATGCTGAAAAGCATGATCTGATTACGGCGGCATCATGCACAACAAATTGTCTTGCACCGGTGGTGAAGGTGATCCATGAAAAGCTTGGTATCAAACATGGTTCAATGACAACTATTCACGATGTTACCAACACCCAAGTGATCGTTGATATGCCGCATAAGGATTTAAGACGGTCAAGGTCATGCCTTAACAGTTTAATCCCGACCACTACAGGGTCAGCAACAGCGATCACGATCATTTACCCAGAATTAAAAGGAAAACTGAACGGTCATGCGGTGCGTGTGCCGCTTTTAAATACGTCCCTGACCGATTGCGTGTTTGAACTGGAAACTGAAACGGATGCGAAAACGGTAAACTCATTATTCCGTGAAGCAGAAAACACATATTTAAAAGATATTTTGGGCATCGAAGACCGACCGCTTGTATCGACCGATTTTGTCAATGACCCGCGTTCATCAATTGTGGATGGGCCATCGACCATGGTCGTGAACGGAACCCAATTAAAGCTTTATGTCTGGTATGACAATGAATGGGGTTATGTGAACCGCATGGTTGAACTAACCGAGATGATCGCAAATGGCTGACGGTAAAAGCTATGCCATTGTCACGATGGCTTATTGGGGCTTTACCATCACCGATGGGGCGTTGCGTATGCTCGTGTTGCTGAATTTCCATGCGATGGGTTATCAGCCGCTTGAGCTGGCGTTTTTATTTCTTTTATATGAAGCCATGGGCATTATGACTAATTTCGTTGGTGGCTGGATCGGGGCGCGGTTTGGTTTGCGTCTTACACTTTATATGGGGTTAGCGTTACAGATCGCAGCCCTTACCATGCTGGCATTCCTACCGGAAAGCCTGAATATGGCGAGCGCGGTTATATACATAATGATCACGCAAGCCATGTCGGGATGCGCCAAGGATCTTACGAAAATGAGTTCCAAATCCGCCGTTAAGTTGGTGGTACCCGAAGGTGGTGATAGCTTGTTGTTTAAATGGGTATCGCTGTTAACTGGATCGAAAAATGCACTTAAAGGATTTGGTTTTTTTGTTGGTGGTTTTTTATTAACTGTAACCGGTTTCTTTTATGCGCTTATCATTATGGCGGTGGTTTTATTGATGATACTGGTGCTGTGCATTTGTTGCCTGACACAGGAACTTGGGAAATCAAAAGTAAAAATCAAAAAACGGGAACTGGTTTTTAAATCACGGCCGATCAATTTGCTATCGGCCGCGCGGATATTTTTATTCGCGAGCCGTGATGTCTGGTTTGTGGTGGGTTTGCCCGTTTTTTTAAGCAGTGTTGCGGGTTGGAGCTTTGATCAAACGGGGGGCTTTATGGCTATCTGGGTTATTGGTTACGGTATCATTCAGGCATTGGTGCCAAAGTTCTTAAAAAACACCAATGACAGCGTCACGGCCATTTCATCGGCGGCCAATTGGGGTTGGATATTGGTGCTTATCACCATTTTAATTATGTTCGTTGGGGATAATGTCGCATTGATGCTTGCGGGGTTAATGGTTTTTGGTGTTGTTTTTGCCTTTAATTCATCGCTTCATTCATATTTGATTGTTGCCTTATCCGATCACGAAAAAGTGTCCTTAAATGTCGGGTTTTATTATATGGCAAATGCTATAGGACGTTTTTTAGGAACATTGCTTTCGGGACTTGTATATCAATATTATGGGCTTGAAGCGTGTCTTGCGGTATCAAGCGGAATGATTTTAATGTCCGTTTTATTGGTCAGGAGAATAAACAATGAATAATGAAAATGCTGTGGTGATTTTAAGCGCACTGGCGCAGGAAACACGTTTTGCGGTCTTTCGCCTGCTGATGAAATGCGGCAACAGCGAAATGGCAGCGGGCAGTATTGCCAAGGAACTTGGGGTCGCGGATAATAGCCTGTCATCCCATTTAAATATTCTTTCCAATGCGGGTGTCATTTCATCAAGGCGGGATGGCCGGTTTCTTTATTATTCGGTGTCAATTGACCTGACGAAAGATTTTATCGGTTATCTGATCAATGATTGTTGTGATGGTCAGCCGGAAATTTGTGACCTTATAAAGTAAATTGTAATGCTGCATTTCATCCTTTAAGATGCCCTTAAAATAAAAAGGGATGAGGAATGCGGGATTTACATATATTAGATTTAATTGCGATTGGGGGATATTTTCTGTTTCTGTTTTTGGTGGGTGTTTACACCATGCGTACCAAGGAAAAAGGAAAAGAAACAGAAAGCTTTCTTGCGGCTGACCGCAATATGAATACCTTTCAAATTACCTGTTCCACGACCGCAACCGACATGGGCGGCGGATTTAGTATCGCCATGGGCGGGCTTGGGTTTACGCTTGGGCTGTCTGGGTCATGGATCATTGCCGTATCGGGGTTAAGTATCGTTCTTGTTTCCTTTTTTATGGTGCCAAAGGTCAAACACTGGGCCGATAAAATGAAAGGGTTAACCACTGGCGATTTATTCGAAGCCAGATTTGATCAACGAACCGGCACTGTCGCCGCCATTGTGGTGGGGCTGGCGTGGTCGGCGTTTGTTGGCGGGCAAATTATCGCGGGTGGTAAATTGTTACAGGTGTCCATGGGTTGGGACCTGACCAGTGCCACATTAATCATTGGCGCGATTATTGTCGGTTATACGGCGATGGGCGGATTAAAAGCCGTGATTTATACGGATGTCTTTCAAATGGTCATATTAATGATCGGCATTATTTTTATTCTGGTTCCTGTTGGTTTAATGCAAGTCGGTGGTATTGGTGGAATGGTTGATACGCTTTCGTCCAATCCGGAAACGGCGTCCTTGCTTGACTGGACGGCGGCGGGATGGAAACAAATAATTGGATGGTTTTTTGCCGTAATTCCGATTTGGTTCGTATCGATTGTGGGATTACAGCGTATTGTGGCTGCCCGTGATGTTAAAACGGCGCAGCGCGCGTTTTTCTATACCGGTGTTCCAATTGAATGGCCATTATTTGCGGTGGGGACAACGTTGGTTGGCCTGATCGCACGTATTTTAATGCCAGATTTGGCTGATCCGGAACTCGCGACACCGACCATGATTATGACCTTATTACCGGTGGGTATTGGTGGTCTCGTTATTGCGGCTTATATCGCGACGGTAATGTCGACGGCGGATAGCTGTCTTATCGGCCCGGTGGCGATTTTTACCAATGACATTTATAAAAAATATCTTAAGCCCGATGCGGATAGTGGTGACATGCTTCGTGTGGCACGTATTACCACAATCGTGCTTGGTGTGTTGACGATCGGATCGGCATTTCTTGTGCCGCGGGTGCTGGATTTAATTTTATATGCTTACACATTCGCCGCTGCGGGGCTGTTTTTCCCGATGCTGGGTTTGCTTTTCTGGAAACGGACAACGGCCAGCGGCGCATTTTGGAGCATCGTAAGCGGTGGAGCCTGCGCCGTGATATGGACAGTTCTTGACGAACCTTACGGATTTGCGGCATCCTATGTCGGTTGGGTTGTATCGTTACCAGTACTGATTATCATTTCATTAAATACAAAACATAGTCATGAAGAGGACTTAGAAACTTTTTACAAATAAAAGGTTACAAATTAGGGACATCAAAAAAAGGGGAGAACAATGAAGAAAATATCTTCAATACTAATGGCATTATTGCTTGTGGCCTGCGCAGAGGAGCAACCACCACAAAATCAAATCACCGCCGATAGCATATTGCATAACGGCAAGGTTTATTCATTTTCATGGGGGGATCCGGACGCCGAAGGTGTTCCGGCAAGTGACGCTCCTTATAGTAACGGCACATGGTCACCGGATGGTGAAGCCATTGCCATAAAAGACGGTAACATCCTTGCCATCGGTTCAATGGCGGAAATGAGCGCCTATCAAGGTGAAAATACCCAGATGATTGACGCCAAGGGCGGTCATGTATATCCGGGTTTTGTTGATGCGCACAGCCATATCAGGGGACTGATCGCCAATGAAAAATACGTAAGCATCACTGGTGCCGCCAACGAAGACGAAGCGATCCAAATGATCATCGAGGCCACCAAGGACAGAGAACTTGCCCCCGGTGAATGGATTTTAGGTGGCGGCTGGGATGAGGGCGAATGGATGAACATCCTGCCAACTGAAAAACGCTTAAGCGAACTATTCCCTGATAACCCTGTTCTTATGGGCGGTGAAACTGGTTTCGGTGTTTGGGGCAATAGGGCGGCACTTGTAGCGGCCGGATTTGACAGAAACACCGAAGACCCGGATAAAGGAACATTCACCCGTTATGAGGACGGCGAACTTTCCGGTGTGGCACTCGATGAAGCGGGCCGTATCTGGCGCCGTACGTTACCACCGGAAACAGTTGAAGAACGTAAAGATACACTTCATAAAGCCATGAATGTTATGGCCAGTGACGGTTTCACTATGACCCATGACGCGGGTACCGCATCATTAAGCATGGCGGCGTTTGAAAGCTTGGATGCTGAAAAAAATATGCCGATCAGAATTTATGCGATGGTGGACCGCGCGGATTCAAAGCTTGTGGATGAATGGACCGCCAAGGGGCCAAAAACATTCCCGGGCAATATGCTGTTCGTTCGTTCAATGAAATCGGGCCTTGATGGCACGTTGGGCGTCAGAAGCGCACGTTTTCTTGAACCATATTCAGATGCGCCGGAACATTCCGGTCTTGATGAAAACTGGACCAAGCAAATTGGGCAAATGGATCAAATGATCCAGGCTGGATTCCAAATTAACACCCATGCGATTGGGGATAAGGCAAACCGTGAAATTCTGGAATTCCTGGAAAGAAATTATGCCATTAATCCGGAACTTAGAAACTTAAGACACCGTAGTGAACATGCATCCGTGGTTCATCCGGATGATTATCCACGTTGGGTGGAATTAAACGTGATTGCATCCGCACAACCACCCTATGTATCAGAAGATCCACCATGGGCATTAAGCCGCATCGGTGAAGAACGCGCAAAAGACATGTATGCATGGCGTAAAATGCGCCGTTATGGCATTCGTCTTGCGTTTGGTTCTGATTTAAGTTCATATGACCATAACATTTTCTATGGCATTTATGGTGCGATTACCCGCGCCAATAAAGAAGGCTATCCTGTTGAAGGGTTCCTGCCAGAGGAAAAATTAACAGCGGAAGAAGCCGTGCGCGGTTACACCAATTGGGCGGCATACAGTGCCCATGTGGAAAACAACGTCGGTCAATTAAAACCGGGCATGTGGGCAGATATCGCGGTCGTTGATAAAGACATCCTGAACGTCGGCACAACAAACCCATCTGACCTGCTGAATGGCGAGGTCATGATGACCCTCGTGAACGGCAAAGTGGTTTTTGAACGCGATTAATTTTAGATTTTATGAAGAGGCAAATGTGTTAAGTGCATTTGCCTCTTTTTATTTCTTATTGGTGTTTGCAATCTACCCAATTAGGACGTTGAAAATTATACATGTTTGACAGTTCTTTTAAATTTACTTAACTTTATTGTTATTTATTGGGGAGATGGCGAATATGTGGATCGAGAGATTTTTTCAGTTAGTTACATCTACGTTGATTTTTGGCATCATAATCAGCACATTACTTCATATTCTACTCTTCTCATCTGATAGCGAAACCTATCGGGCATGGGTTGTAGTTCAGATTGTTTTACAATTACTAGCGGCTGTATCTCTTTGGTATGTAAAGCAATTCAAAGTACTCGCTATTGTGATTTTTATGATTTTGAGTTTACTGTTTTTCTTCATCAATGCAATGTACATCAATTATGGTAACAACAGCGTACACATACTTCTGGTATCGCTGTTTTGGACCATCTACGGTAGCTTGATATTTAAAGCTCGTTCGCGGTTTTACACGCTTCGAAAATAACACAGTGACGCAAAAAAAGAAGTTATCCTATGTCCGCTTTGTGTCAAGGTGGACATTAGAATTTCGCTAAATTCAACCCTTAAACTGAACCAAATTATAAAGCAAATCCCCTTGGAATACGACGCGGCGGACGAGAAGTTCATGGACGACGCCGTCGATGGGGGAATGAAGTTCTTCTAACACTGATCCGTCGAGCGCGGTGACTTTTCCGATTAATTGGCCTTTCTTTAATATATCGCCTTGGTCCGCGAAACCTTGGAATATGCCGCCGGTTGTGGCGCGGACTCGGTCGATGTCATGATGACCCTCGTGAACGGCAAAGTGGTTTTTGAACGCGATTAATTTTAGATTTTATGAAGAGGCAAATGTTTTAAGCGCATTTGCCTCTTATGCAATTGTAGTTTTAATTCTTTTCCAAATTGACCTTAATTGCCTCCATTAGATGCTCTAACTCTTTAACATGGGCGTTAAGCATCATGATAATATTTTCAAGTGACAATTTATTCTGCCTAAGGTCTGCAGGGAAAGTGTCGCTTTGGTTTAATAAATCAAGATTGCATTGATTATCACGAGACGAAAAAGGGTCTTTTTCATGTAGGTGATTAAACTGGAAAATATCGGGATATTTTTCATGCATCACAATTAAACGATCATATTCTAGGTTTAGTTTTTCGTTGGTAAGACCTTCCTGCATTATGTAGTCATCCATTAATTCCGCTAATTGTGGGTAATTCTCTTTAAGGTCACTTACTGGTGGTGATAACTTAATTTGAGAATAAATATCTATATGAACACTCATATAAAGCGACGGGGTTATAAGAGCATTACAATTATAATCGCCGAGAAAACTTATCGCCCCATCATTCTTTAATTCATTATCCATTGTCGTATGCAATCCCGCAAAACTATACAGCATTGATGAATGAAATTTATAATAGGAATTTTTCGAACTCATTTCTTCGTATAATTCTTCCAGTAACTTTTTATCACGGGCGACCGTATCAGTGCTGTTTTCTTGCGAAAAAGTAGGTTGCGTCATTAAGGTGGCAAGAATAATAACCTTTAAAATCGTTATTAAGCGGCAAAAGATATTCATTTTATTCTCCATAAAGACTGGTTAATAAGGTTTTTAAAAACATAAAAACATTGTCTGCGTGGCAATTCGCATAGCAAGTTTGTGAAAATTCTCTTTGTCCTTCTAGGACGTCTTCGAGCAAGCCAGATAAATATTGATTATTATCATTTTCATAGGCTCTAGCATTCATTCTTTTCTTAACGGCTAGATAAAATGCATTTTCAGCGGCAGTTTGATCATCGTCATTCAACGTCATGATATAAGCAGAAATTTCACCCAAACCTTCTTCAATGCGATGCTTTAAAGGGTTTTGCTGTAGGTTAAAAATCTGTTCCACGGTTATTCGTCCCTGGCTGATATAATTTCATATGTTTTCGTGTTAACCGTATATCGCTTCCATGTGCCCCAATGGCTGCATGCGTCACAAAAGGTTATATTTAATTCATTACTTTGTTGGCTTTGATATTTCGGGGCAAAAAGGAAATATTTCGAACATCCGCCGGGTATTGAATATAACAAGGTCCATTCACCACTGTCTTTATCTTTAAGAAAGTCAAAACCGCTACTATCACAGTTATATATGAACTTTACTCTATGAATTTCAATTTTATCATTTTCGTAAACGAGCGAAATATTGCTATTGTTTTTCTGGCATTCTGGGAAAAACGCCAGGTCATCTTCCGATTTATCAGTACATGTTGCGGGGTTATAATATTGATTGAATTTATCGAAATGAGCACCAAATTCAATCAGAGGGTTTTTGTCTAATGTGCGGATATTTACTTTGTTTTTTGCAAATATTTCAACAGGATCAGTAGAGGTTTTATCAAGGTAACGTGATATTAGTGCTTTTTCTTCTAACAATACTTTTTGTGAATATTGCCTATCTTGCCTTGCTTCATCCAAACACCCCATTCTATTTAATTCATAACCGTTAAAGCTTTCCCTTTTGACATTTTTTTCTACAGGGTCATAAAAAACAAAAATGATATCATCCGGACGAGCGCCAAAGATATTCCCCAAATAATTCCCTGAAAATTTTATTGCCATCAACTTGGTTTCGCCGCGAAGACATGTTCCAAGGAAATTGTTTATCTCATAAGGAATAAAAGCATCATCACTTTCCAATGAAATTCTTTGGTCTGATGAAATATCAAGCTTGAAATCTGGGTCTTCTTCCGTGATATCGGAATATATAATGTCATCATTCCATTCAGTATAAAATGAACCTAATGATAATGCTTCACCATCAAACTTTTCATCATCACCATTTAGAAAAACTGCATTTACGCGAATTGTATCATGCTTGTTTACTGCGCTGAAAGGCCCAGTGATATAAAGCTGATCGTTTTTGATAGTCACGGATATTTCGTCTGCAATAACGGAACTTCCTATATAAAATAATTGAACTGTAAAAACTAATAAAGTCCATGCAATTATAGAACGAAATTTAACCATTCCCTTTCGGTTATGCCCCTTATTTGTGATTCATTTACCACATTCTAGTTGTATTTTCTGAATAACACAAATAACATATATGCTTGTGTCTATTTTTAGAGTTAGTTCAATTTACATTGGGAGGTGCTCTTGAAACTACATAATTTGAATTTATTAAAATCCTTTGTCTTAATGATAATGACTTTTTCCCTCATTTCTTGTGTGACCCATGGTAGCAAAAATCCGCTCTCGCCAGAAAAAGATGGTGGTTTTCATAAAAAATTAGCAGGAAGCTGGGTTGCTGTGGAAGAAACAACAACAACAACCATGACCTTTAATGCTCATCGCAAACATTGGATGAATCTGCATATACGTATTGATGAATCTGGGCAAAGTTCGAAAAATATGTTTTTAAGGGGTTTTTCTACCATGGTCGATGGGGCGACCTTTATAAATCTTCAATTAAGATCCGTTACGGATGGTTCTATGGAAATGGAATTCGATACGGATGATCAAGTATGGTTCATTTTAAGATACGATTTTTCCGGCGATACTTCTTTAAATTTATATCGTTCAGACGTGTCAATGTTGGATGATGTGACTACAGATGGTGATTTGACCCTTATTGATGTTGCTAATGACAATAATCCTGCTCAATTATCACCCGTTGTTGGTGACAGTAGTAAAAAGCTGGTTAGAATAATTGAAAATTTAGGGGCAGATAATTTTTATTCCCTGAAACTGACGACGTTAACAAAAGAATGAAGCTTACCTTCTTTTCTGATAATTACTTTCAATTTAGTGTATGTTAAAGTAATTCAGGGTGTTCGGATTAGGCGTGTTCGAGGGGGCAATAAACGTCCGCTGTGTGTCGAAGCGGACGTTGAAAAATTGCAAAATTTAATCTTTAAGCTGAACCAAATTATATAACAGATCCCCTTGGAATACCACACGACGGACGAGAAGTTCATGGACGACGCCGTCGATGGGGGAATGAAGTTCTTCTAACACTGATCCGTCGAGCGCGGTGACCTTTCCGATTAATTGGCCTTTCTTTAATATATCGCCTTGGTCCGCGTATCCTTGGAATATGCCGCTGGTTGTGGCGCGGACGCGGTCGAATTCGACGGTGAATTCACGCTGTTTCGGATGAATGACCGGATCGCCCACAAGCATGCCGAAATGTTTCATGTTATTGACGACCGCTTGAATGTGGAAATTGATAAATTCTTCTTCCGGTTGGGTTTTATATCCAAGGCCGCATTGGGTAATGATTGATGGCACGCCTGCTTGTGATGCTTCATAAACAAGGCTTCTTTCGTCAACATCACGGGCTTGGAAATACTCGTAACCGCACATGCGCGACATTTCTTCCGAAATCCGGTTGACCTTATCAGATGCGTTATTTGGATGAATTGAATGAACCACATGGGATTCCGCCAGATCACCACCCCGTAAGTCGATATGATAATCGGATTTTAAAATCAGGTCGTTAAAGACATAATGGGCGAGGACCTCTGTCGGGCTGCCGTCTTTATTGCCTGGGAATACTGAATTCAAGCTTTTACCGTCGCGTGGGCTTACGCCCGATGATAGGTTGAACATTGGTGTTCTGAATTGAAAGGCATCATATGTAATCACTGGAATAATGATCAGACGGCCGGATAATTTGGATGGATCAGTATCACGGTAAAGACGCGATGCTGCCTCAACACCACAATATTCGGTGGCGAATAACCCGCCCGTGACGATCATGGTTGGCCCGTCGTTTTCGCCGTTAATAATGCCAAGTGGCATATCCATACGCAGGGCATCATTATTGATGATATTTTCATAGGTAAATTGTTTGGTGCCGGATGGTACATCAAACGGGGCATATGTTTTCTTATTTTCTTGTGCCGATGCGCTCGTGCCTGCTGCGGCTAATGCGCCGATTGTTGCGGCGCCAGTGATTGCGAAATCTCGTCTTGTGATTGTTGTTGTCATTTGTTCCTCCCTTTTTTCGGGATAATGTATCACGCATTAAAAGAATATCAAGAAGAGTAATTTTATTGATCTGACATGTGAGTTTCTCTAAGGTTACAGATGCAAAATTAGAGGAGATATAAATGCCACGTGATAATGAACTCTTGGATAATTGGTGGGATGAGGCCTATTCAGGGCCAATGAGCTTTATGCGATTTAAATTTTCGCAGGATTTGGATAAGGCCGATATTGCCGTATTAGGGGTTCCATATGATCTTGGTACAACCAACAGACCGGGCGCGCGTTTTGGCCCGCGTGCCATGCGTGAACAATCCACACTGACGGGTGAATTTGAATATGGTTTGTGGCCATGGGATTATCATATCGCCGAACATCATACGGTGATTGATTATGGTGATATCTGTGAATTTGTCGGATACCCCGAAAGAATGGTTGAGGTTTTAGAAAAAACAACCAGCAAGATCATCGATAGCGATACGGTTTGTTTTGCCATGGGTGGTGATCATTTTATTTCATTGCCGCTATTACGCGCCCATGTGAAAAAGCATGGCCCGGTGGCACTCGTGCATTTTGATGCCCATTCCGATACGTGGGTCGACGAAGATTATAACCACGGCACCATGTTTTATCATGCGATTAAAGAAGGGCTTCTTGATATAGAGCATTCCATTCACGTGGGGCTAAGAACACCAAATCCGGAAAATCATGGCATTGAAATTATCTTTGCCGATGAACTTGATGAAATGAAGGCATCCGAGGTTTCCGAACGCATCAGAAATCGTGTTGGCGATGCAAAAACTTACCTGACATTTGATATTGATTTTCTTGATCCTGCCTATGCGCCGGGTACGGGAACACCTGTATCGGGTGGGCCAACCGTGATGATGGGCCGTAAAATATTAAAAGGGTTGGCGGGGCTTAATTTCGTTGGTGGTGATCTCGTTGAAATTGCACCGGCTTATGACCCGATCGGCAATGTGACTGCTGTTGCGGGCGCGACATTAGGTGGTGATATTTTATATCTCCTATCCGAAGCATTAAGACGTTGATCAGACGTATTCTTTTATTTCTGAAATTTCGAGAACTCTTGACGGTGATGTGCCGTCAAGACCGATGTTAACGAGCGCCCGGGCCAAATCATGATCCGTTGTGCCAATAAAGGGCATAAGCGGAAAGATGAAATTCATAATCGGAATAAAAATATCATAAACCAGTCCTGCTGGTCTGCGGTTTCCTGTGGGATGGATATAGGCTGCTCTTAAGATATATTTTTTTGGAAAACAGCTCTGCATCAATTGTTTTTCCGCTTTTCCTTTTGCATCCGCGAAAAGGACCTTTGATCCTTCTTGCTTGGCGCCATTTGCACCGAACAACACAAAGGTCAGGTTTGGGCTTGTCTGTTCCAATCTTTCAACGAGTGCTTTTTGATAATCGCAGGTGATTTCGTAAAATTTATCCTTTGGAACCTGTCCCTGATAAACGCCAAGGCAATAAATACAGACATCGATATTTGATAATTGTTCATCAAGCGATGAAAAATCCAGAAAATCATCATGGATGATTTCAATCAATTTGCTGTGGGTGATTTCGGTATTGCGCCTTGTGATGGAAATGATGGTTGATACGTCGTCGTGGTCAAGTAATTCCTGAAGGACGAAATGCCCGACCATTCCTGTGGCACCTGTGATCAATATTTTTTTGGACATACTTCATTTCCTAAGGCTATTTGCGTTTGATATTAACCAAGACTTTGACTAAGGTAAATCAAAAGAAAATAATGGGATAATAGGGAAAATCATGACCAGATTTCTTCAGAAATTAGTGATCATATTTACATCACTTACATTAAGCAGTTTTGCACAAGAATTTGAATATATTCCGGGGACAAAATTTGATCCATCGATACCCACGGTGGAACAAGTACTGGGGTATAAATCCGGTGATGATATTACCGCCCACGGGGATATGGTCAGATATTTCGATGCGCTGCGTAATGCGGCACCGGACCGGGTGAAAATTTTCAGCTACGGAAAAACATGGGAAAATCGTCCGTTGATGTATGTGGCGATTTCGAATGCTGAAAATATTGCAAAACTCGATGATGTTAAGACGAATATGCAACGCCTTGCCGATCCGCGTGTGACAAATGCTGATGAAGCGGAAACCATTATTGCAGATCAACTTGGCATTACATGGTTGGGGTATGGTGTTCACGGTAATGAAATTTCGCCAATGGACGCAGCCATGCAAACGGCATATTTCCTGCTTGCCGCGACCAATATGGAATTGGTGGATAATGTAATGACGAATAGTGTCACCATCATTGATCCACAACAAAACCCGGATGGGCGTGACCGTTTTGTCAATAAATTCCGTGAAGCACGCGGACTTGTTCATGACAGTAGCCCGTTAAGTGCTGAATTAAGTGAACCATGGCCAAGTGGTCGTGTGAACCATTATTTATTTGATCTTAACCGTGACTGGTTCGCACTGACGCAGCCGGAAAGTCAGGGTAAGGTCGCATCACTATTAGAATATTACCCGCTTGCCTATATCGATCTTCATGAAATGGGCGGTAATTCGACTTATTTCTTTTCACCGCCTGCGCCGCCAAATAACCCAAATATTGCAACGAACCAATGGGCGGCCCTTGAAATGATTGGTAGGAACAATGCCCGTCATTTTGATAGTCACGGATTTCCTTATTATACACGCGAGGTTTTTGATGCCTTTTATCCGGGGTATGGCGCCAGCTGGCCGGCATATCTTGGGGCGGCATCAGGAACTTATGAACAGGCATCGGCAAATGCAATGATGTTTAAAAGAAATGACGGCGAAATTCTTCATTTCCGTGAAACAGTTCAACAACATTTATTGGCAAGTCTATCGACAGCAGAGGTTGTCGCGACAAACCGTGAAAAGCTGTTAAGGGATTTTTATAATTACCGTAAAAGCGCCATTGATGAAGGTGAACGCGAAGATAACCGTTATTACATTATCCCAACACAGAATGACCAAGCGGCCGCGGATAAAATTGCAGGACTTCTCACAAACAAGGTGTTGATGTTTTTAAAACCACGGAAAATTTCCGTTCATGTGGTGCTGAATATGATGCGGGCAGTTATGTGATTGATAGTGCGCAACCAATGAAACGTTTTCTTCGTACGATTATGGATGAAAATGTACCAATGGATGAAGCGTTTCTTGCGGAACAGGAACGCCGCCGTGATAATAATTTAAGCGATCAAATTTATGATGTTACCGCATGGTCACTGCCACACATGTTTAATGTGGATGTTAATCGCTGTAATAACTTGCCGAATGTTGAACGTGTGAAATCCGGGACAGAATATTACGCTGCCGGAACGGTTTCAAATCCGGATGCAACGGTTGCGTATATCGTGCCGTGGGGACAATCGACCGCCAGCCGTTTTCTAACCAATGCGCTTCGTCAGGGGATTGTTGTTAAGTCAGCTGATATGTCATTTGTGACAGGTGAGCGCCGTTATCCCGCAGGATCACTTGTGATTGAGGTAAAAGCAAATGATGCGGACCTATCAGAAAAAGTTCAGAATATCGCGAAAACGACAGGGGCAGAGGTCGTTGGTGTGGATAGCAGTTGGGTGACAGACGGTCCAAGCTTTGGATCAGGGAACACAAAACGTGTTCACCCAATTAATGTGGCGATCCTTTGGGATACGCCGACAGCAAATTACAGCGCGGGTAACACACGATTTGTTATTGAACGACAATTTGATTATCCGGTAACACCAATTCGTGCGGCTGATATCGCTGGTGCTGATCTTAGTCCGTTTCACGTGTTGATTATTCCGGAAAGTCGCAGTGGCTATAAATCCACATTCGGTGACCGCGGGGCGGAAACGCTGAAAGACTGGGTTAATGAAGGGGGAACGTTAATTGCCCTTGGTACCGGAATGCGTTATATCGCTGACCCTGATGTGGATTTGATTTCGACACGCCGTGAATATGCGTACCGTGAAGAAACAAAAGAAGAGGGCGATGACACTGCACGCGTGGACGGCGTTCTTTATGAAAGTAAAGACGATTTCATGGATGCGATCGAAGATCACAATGCCAATCCGGATCCTGTACCGGGCGTGATGCTTAAGGCGGATGTCGATCTGGAACATTGGTTAACGGCGGGTTCCGCGGAAACATTAAATGTGCTTTATCGTGGTTCAGACATTTATACGCCGGTGACCATTGATAATGGCCGTAATGTCATTAATTATGCGGGGGCAGATGAAATTCTTACCAGTGGATATTTGTGGGAAGAAAATCGCGTGCAACTCGCGCATAAACCGTTTGTGATTTCAGAACCACGCGGACGCGGGCAGGTTATTGGGTTTACAGCTGATCCAACGGTACGTGCCTATTTGGACGGACTTAATTTAATGTTGATCAATGCAATTTTCCGTGGTGCGGCCCATTCCCGCCCAACGAGATAAGGATAAAATGATGAAGAAAATATTTATAGTCGTTGCCTGTGCCATTTTCGCTAATATTGCGGTGGCACAGGATTTCGAATATCTACCGGGTGCGACATTTGATCCGTCCATCCCAACGGTGGAACAGGTTCTGGGTTATAGAGCCGGTGATGATATGACAACACCGGAAAATATCATTAAATATTTCGAAGCCCTAGAGGCTGCAGCCCCGGACCGCGTTGTGATCCGTGAATATGGTCGTACGTGGCAGAATCGCAAACTTATTTACGTGGCGATTTCAAGTGCGGAAAATATATCACGCCTTGATCAAATCAGTGCGGAGATGAAAAAGCTTGCGGATGTGAGAAACACATCAGAAGCAGAAGCAAATGCCATGATTGAAAATATGGTGGGTATCACCTGGCTTGGTCATAGTGTGCATGGTGATGAACTTTCCGCCGCGGAATCATCACTGCAAACGGCATATCATTTATTGGCTGCCAATAATCAGCCGTGGATTGATAATATCATGCAAAATTCAGTGGTGTTTATTGATCCATTGATTAATCCGGATGGTCGCGCACGGGCTGTGAACACCTATCATGAAAATAAAGGATTGCTTCCAGACAACAGTGGCGTTTCAGCAGAACATAATCAACCATGGCCAGGTGGTCGTGTTAATCATTATATGTTTGATATGAACCGTGATTGGTTCGCATTAACACAGCCGGAAACGCAAGGTCGGATTAAAGCAATGCAGGAATTTTTCCCGCTAATTTACATTGATCTTCATGAAATGGGTGGCAACAGTTCTTATTTCTTTTCACCATCAGCGGAACCATTTAACCCGCATATCACACAGGAACAACGCGACGGCCTTGAAATTGTAGGGCGCAATAATGCGCGTCATTTCGATAATCAGGGATATGATTATTTCACGCGAGAAATTTTCGATGCCTTTTACCCAGGGTATGGCGATCAATGGTCGCTTCATTACGGTGGCTTGGCATCAACATATGAGCAGGCGGCCGCAGGTGGACTTGTTTATCACCGAAACGATGGAAACGAACTTCATTACCGTCAGGCAACCCAGCATCATATGATCGCGGCCCTTTCAACCGCTGAGGCGGTCGCCGATAACCGCGCGTTATTCTTAAAGAATTTTTATGATTACCGCGTCACTGGTATCGAATATGGTGAAAATCTGGACGGCAGATATTATATCGTCCCAACCCAAAGCAATCAGGCGGGCGCAGATAAGCTTGCGGGATTAATGCGCAGACACGGCGTTGAAGTATCGGTCGCTGAAGATAGCTTTAGAGCCTGCGGAACCAGTTATAATGCGGGCACCTATATTCTTGATGCTGCGCAGCCAATGGGCCGTTTCGTCAGCAATATGATGGAAGAAAATGTCGAACTTGATTCCACTTTTGCTGAAGAACAAGAAAGACGTAGGGATAATAATCTGAGTGACCAGATTTATGATGTAACCGCATGGTCGCTTCCGCTTATGTATAATTTTAAGGTGGAACGCTGTAACAGTATTTCAGGTGCCGATACACGCATGGCCGGTACTGAATATTTTACGGCTGGTACGGTTCATAATCCGGATGCAACAGTGGCGTTTATTGTGCCGTGGGGACAGGCAACAGCCGCACGTTTCCTAACGCATTCATTAAGAGCAGGCATCACGGTGAAAAGCGCGGATCAGGGTTTCACGAACCTTGGTGTTAAATATCCGGCAGGCAGCCTGATTATCGAAGTTGCACGTAATGATGCGGGACTAGCGGCAAAATTACAAAAAATTGCGGCTGATACCGGTGCGGATGCTTACGGTGTTAATGACAGTTGGGTCAGTGAAGGCCCAAGTTTCGGCAGCGGCAATACAGTGCAAATTCATGCGCCGAAAGTGGCGATCCTTTGGGATAGTCCAACCCGTAATTATGGGGCGGGCAATGCTCGTTTCGTAATTGAACGCCAATTTGATTATCCAGTATCGGCAATTCGTACACGTAATGTTAGCTCAGCAGACCTTAGCCCGTTTCAGGTTATTATTATGCCGCAAGGTGGCAATTATAAATCTGTTCTTGGTACGTCTGGTGCAGAAAATCTTAAAGAATGGGTATCAGAAGGCGGTACTTTAATTGCCCTTGATACTGCGATGCGATTTGTCAGTGATCCTGATGTTGATCTAATTTCAGTGCGCCGCGAATATGCGTATCAGGAAAATAAAAAAGATGAAAAGGAAGATACGGCACGCGTCGATGGCACGCTGATGAATGCGGATGATTATAACGCAGCCATTCAAGAGCAAGACGCCAACCCGGACAGCGTCGCGGGTGTTATTGTGCGGGCAAATGTTGATCTGGAACATTGGCTGACGGCTGGTATTGAACCGGAATTATTCCCGCTTTATAGCGGAACGGATATTTATACACCTGTCACCATTGATAAGGGGCGTAATGTTGTTAATTATGCGGACGCCGATGAATTGTTGATGGGGGGGTATATCTGGGAAGAAAACCGTCTTCAGCTTGCCAATAAGCCGTTTGTAATATCACAGCCACGTGGCCGCGGTCAGGTTATCGGCTTTACAGCAAACCCAACAAATAGAGCATTTCTTGATGGTTTGAACGTGATGCTAATGAACGCGATTTTCCGTGGATCTGCGCATGCAAGACCAACAAGGTAAGCTACAAATCATAAAATGGATCAATGAAGATCCCTTAAGACGCGAGGCATTAGACGTTGCCTCGCGTCTTTCTTTACCGGATTGGTGTTTGGCAGCAGGGTTCGTTAGAAATCTTGTCTGGGATAAGCTGCATGAATATGCGGAAGCAACGCCACTAAATGATATTGATCTGATTTATTTTGATCCTGATTTTAAGCATTCTGAAACAGAGATAGAGGATCAATTAAAGTCAGTATTGGGTTTGCCATGGTCCGTGAAAAATCAGGCGCGCATGCACATTCGAAATGGTGATCAACCATACAAATCAACCAGTGACGCCATGAGTTATTGGGTCGAGGTTGAAACGGCAGTTGGGGCAACCGTACGGAACGGTGAATGCGACATAATCGCACCATTTGGGATAGCGGCACTTTTTCAAAATACGGTTACCATAAACACCAAACGACCAAAGCCGGATGATTTTGATAGCCGTCTAAAAAGCAAGGGATGGCTTGAAATATGGCCGAAGCTTAAAGTTCTCTGATCCAGATATTTCTGTAGCTTACCTCATGATCATGATCTTGAAGGTAAATTGGTAATTCGCCATGTGGCTCATATGATGGTGCGCCGATATAAACGGTTGGTCCGGTTAATGAGACATTATTTTGGATAAGTACACCATTATGAATAACGGTCATGCGGGCTTGTGAAATCACGTTGCCGTTTTTACCAAAACGTGGTGCTGTGTAAATAATATCGTATGTCTGCCACTGCATTGCTGGTTTGGTGGCGTTAACAAGCGGGATATGTTGTTTATAAAGGGATCCTGCCTGTCCGTTATTATAAGTTTTATTTTCATAACTATCCAAAACCTGCACTTCATAAAATTGCTGCAAGAATACGCCGCTGTTGCCGCGGTCCTGATCAACAAATTTTGCGTCCAGTTCAGGAATGCGCCATTCCACATGAAGCTGCACATCACCAAATGACCTTTTGGTGCGGATATCTTTTGTTCCCGGTTTTACGGTCATAACACCATTTTCATTGGTCCATGGGTTATCCCCGCCCAAAACACTTTCCCATTCAGCATGATTAAGTTTAATTGCATCCGATGGGGCAGCACCTTGTTCACCTGGTGTTACTTTTACCGGTTCTTTTCCCCAAACTTCTGTGGCCTTTGGTTCAGGGACCATTTGGGCGAAAGTTAATGACAAGCTAGTGGACAGAATAGCGGTGATGGTGATGGCGGATCTGATCAATTTAATGCTCCAGAATGATTTGGTTTTGAAGAACAGTAAAGTTTCAAAATAGGGCTGTCAATTAAGTTAAGATCAGTTATAGTTTTTAAAAATTTAGAATAAGGGAAGTAAATAATGGCATCATTTGATGGTTTTGAATATGACGTATTGATCGTCGGTTCGGGGGCAGGGGGCGGCATGGCCGCACATATCCTGACGGAAGCAGGAATTAAAGTATTAATGCTGGAAGCGGGTCGCGATTATGACCCCGTTGAAGAAACCCCGATGTTTCAAATGAACCACGAAGCACCACTTCGCGGCGAAAGCACATCAGATAAAAATTTCGGATATTTCGATGCCACCGTTGATGGCGGCTGGGAAGTGCCGGGTGAGCCATATACAAATGCAGAAGGCACCACATTCAGATGGTGGCGCGCCCGTATGCTTGGCGGTAGAACAAACCATTTCGGCCGTTATGTGCCGCGTTTTAATGATCGTGATTTTAAGCCATTCACGCATGATGGTTTGGGTGTTGATTGGCCGCTTGATTACGATGAAATGCAGCCGTGGTATGATAAAACAGAAAAGTTAGTTGGCGTTTCCGGAAATAATCCGGGCGTTTATGATGTGCCGGATAGCGGTGAAGGGGTATTGCAGCCACATGCAAAACCACGTGTTTATGAATTGCTTGTGGAGGCCGCCTGTAAAAAACTGGGTCTTCCTATTGTGCCGATGCGCCGGGCCGTTTTAACGCGTGCGCAAGATACCCGTGAGGCATGTTTTAACGCGACCGATTGTGGGCGTGGCTGTTCCATTGGGGCGGCGTTTCAAACAACGACATCTGTTATTCCGTGGGCGAAAGACACCGGGAACCTTAAGGTCGTGACTGACGCCATGGTGAAAGAAGTACATCTGAGTGATGATGGAAAAGCATCCGGCGTCACATTCGTGAACCGTAAAAATATGCAAGACGTGCGCGTGGATGCGGATTATGTCATCCTCGCGGCGAGTGCCTGTGAAACGGCGCGTTTGATGCTAAACTCAACCAGTGAAAAATTCCCGAACGGCCTTGCTAATTCCAGTGGGCAAGTTGGTCGAAATCTTATGGATAGTACAGGGGCGGATTTTACCGGATATATCCCTGCGCTGGAAGGGCGACCGAAATATAACGAAGACGGCCTTGCTGGAAATCACCTTTATATCCCGTGGTGGGATTACGAAGGACAGGATGATGGAAGCGTTAAATTTAAGCGTGGTTATCATCTTGAAATTGGTGGTGGTTTTGGTGAACCGGGTATGGGAACCGGAAATGGTGCCGATGGGTACGGCAAATCAGCCAAGGACCAAATCCGTAAAAAATACGGAAGTGGTATTTATTTTGCCCTTCGTGGTGAAATGGTCGTGAATGAAAATTGTTACTGCGAAATTGATCCGGACGTTAAGGACAAATGGGGAATTCCGGTGCTGAAATTCCATTGGAAATGGTCGGATGAAGAATATAATCAAGTTGCCCACGGCATGGAATGGACGGAAAAACTGATCAAGGCCATGGGTGGTTATGTCACATCACCAAAACGCACACCAGAAGAGGCGCTTTTACCCGGTGGATTAATCATTCATGAAGTCGGCACCACAAGAATGGGTGATGATCCGGCAACATCGGTTACCAATAAATGGGGCCAGACATGGGACGTTGATAATTTATACATTATGGATGGTGGCGTGTTTGCATCGAACCCGCATAAAAACTGTACGATTACAATTCTGACCCTTGCGATGAAGAATGCGACAAAACTGGCTGAGGAGATTAAAAATGCATAAGAGTTATTCACCAAAAGTCAGCCGCCGCGACAGTTTAAAATGGATCGGGAAAATGAGCACGACTGTGCTAATTGGTGGCGTCGTTGTTGCCTGTGATACGGCTGATCAACCAATGCCGGAAGTTAAGGGAACCAGTCACTGGCCGAATTTAACCTTTGATCCGATAATGGGACCAAAATATGGTCAGGATCCAGATATGACCAATCCGACAACACCGTGGGCAAGAACGCTTACGCAGGACCAATTAAACTTGATTGCGCATCTATCCGATATCATCTGCCCTGCGGACGAGGGTGGGCCATCAGCCACAGTAGTTGGTGTTCCGGATGTGATTGATGAATGGGTAAGTGCCCCATATGAAGCACAGCAAAATGACCGTGTTTTAATCTTAAACGGCCTTCAATGGCTTGATGATGAAGCGAATATGCGAAATGGTAGTTCATTTATGAACAGCAGCAGTGATCAGCAAATAGCAATCATTGATGATATTGCTTATGAAAAACAGGCAGAAATCGCTGAATTTGAACATGCGGTTATGTTCTTTGCAAGACTTCGTTCATTGGTATTTGGTGCTTATTTCAGTAGTCCGGAAGGCATAGAGGATATTGGCTATATCGGTAACGAACCAATCATTGGCGATTACCCTGGCCCGACAGAAGAAGCCATGGCCCATTTGAATGAGGTCATTGCAAATCTTCCGGCTTGAGGGTAATCGATATTAGGAATAAAAAAGGCCCGGATTTACCGGGCCTTTTCTTTTTAGTTCATCTAAACAGAATTATTCTTCGCCAGTTGTAATAATTGGCATTGGTCCTGGTGGAATACCAAGTTTGTCTTTTTCTGCTTTAACCATTGCGCGAATATCAGCCAGCATTTTTGTTGTGTCATAAATGATGCCATCTTTGATGGTATATTTAATGCCGCCAACACGCTCAACTTCGCGGGTTTCGTCATTCAACCTGATGTGTCCTGTACCAAGTAACACATGAAGGTTGGCAAGCGGATTTTCCTTTGTCACAACAAAGTCGGCTTTTTTTCCAACTTGTATGGAACCAACCTCGTCATCAATGCCGAGTGCTTTTGCGCCAACAAGTGTCGCTGCATGCAGTACTTCAAGTGATGAGAAACCAGCTTCCTGAAGCAGTTCCATTTCCTGAATATAACCAAAACCGTAAAGGTTATAAATATAACCGGCATCAGCACCGACGATTACCTTGCCGCCACGGTTTTTATATTCATTGACGAATGTCATCCACAGACGGTAATTGTTTTTCCACTCGATCTCATCTTCAAGTGTCCAGTCAAACCAGTATGAACCATGCGCGTTTCTGTTAGGGCGGTAAAATTCCCAAAGATTTGGCATGGTGTACTCTTCGTGCCATTTGGCGCGGCTCATGCGCATAAAGTCACGGCTTGTTTGGTAAGCGGTGAATGTTGGTGATAGAACGAAATCACGATCAAGCAGAGTTTGCATGACTTCGTTCCATTTGGCACTGCCTGGTTTTGCAGCCTGTTTCCAAAGACGACCTGCTTCGCTGAAACGATCCTGTTCATCGTGATAAATGTAATCGTTAGGATAGCGTTGAATTTGTTTGTCTTCAAACATCGCTTCCGGAAGGCCATACCAATGTTCCATGGATTTAAGACCGTGTTCTGAAGTTGTCAGTACGTTTGCATGGTTTACGTCAAGCTGGGCATGGTGCATGGTGCTTGAAAGGCTTTGTTTATCGGCCTCGTCAAGTGCTGCCCACATAATTTCGGCAGGGGCACCAAAGAACTTAATACCTGAACCGCCCGCCTTTTTAATTTCGCGGATACGTGCACGTGCTTGTTCTGGCGTGTTAATTGGACCAGCTTCACTTGAATCAAAAACAGGATAAACCAGAATACGAGGTCCGGTAATTTCATTGTTTTCCAATCTTTTCTTCTGTTCCAGTTCCCACATCATACCTTCGCCGCCAAGTGTACGGCCGCTTGTGATGCCATGTGATAACCACAATTTTAGAACATATTCCGGTGGGACATTTTGACCGGATGCCGGTGTATGTAAATGAAGATGTGAATCAACAAAACCCGGCATAATATACATGCCTGTCAGATCAATTTCTGTTCCACCATTTAGCGGTGGACGGTTTTCCGGTTTAATCGGAAGTAATGGATAACCAACCGTTTTAATTTCCGTGATCCGGTCGTTCTCAACAACAATGTCCACTGGGCCGCGTGTTGGCGCGCCAGTTCCATCAATCAAATACGCCCCGCGTAAGATCAGGCGGTTATATGGGCCTTGTCCTTCTTTTCTTGGTTCAATGACCAGACCGTCCTGCGAAAGCGCAGAACTTGCTGTTGCAAACATGAATAATGATAATCCTGTTGCCGCAAGCAGAACATTGGTCATGACCTGCTTTAATCTGAATGCCATGATTTCCTCTCCTTCTTCAGATTTATTGTCCCTATATTTTTTGGATATTTAGCAGAAAAATTCTGCTTTAGAATCCAATATGCATGTGCATGGTAGTATATAATATACAATTTTTAAAATGATAATTTACGTGATATTTGATTAATGCCTAAATGTGATGATTAATCATCTGTTTCAACAAATGTCGTGACACTTTGACGTGGTGTTTCATTAACCCGTAATTCAAAAATATCGGGTCTGCCATAATGACCAATGACATCAAGGTCATATTTCCCGCGCGCAATATCATCCAGATCAATTTCAGCGCTGATCAGCCCTTCTTTTTCATGGAGCGGTCCAGCGAGGACATCACCAAGTGGCCCGATAATCACGCTGCCACCGGGGATCAGCGCATCATCAGAGACCCAATTTTCAACATTTACACCGAGTGCATTTGGTGATGGTTGATATTGGCAAGCGCTTGCGACGAAACAACGGCCTTCTAATGCAATATGTTGCATGGTTGATTGCCAGACGGGGCGGGCATCAACTGTTGGCGCGCACCAAATTTCAACACCTTTGGAATACATGGTTGTGCGTAATAGCGGCATATAATTTTCCCAGCAAATGGCAGCACCTGCCTTACCCGCATTGGTTTCAACGATCGGTAATGTTGATCCATCCCCTTGACCCCAAATCAGCCTTTCTGAACCCGTAGGCATTAATTTGCGGTGCTTATGGGTAAGTCCGTCTTTTGGATCAATGAATATGGCTGTGCAATAAAGCGTACCACCCGCACGTTCAATCACGCCAATAACGATATTGGCATTAATTCGTGAGGATAGGTCACAAAGTGTTTTTACTTCTTTGCCGGAAAGGTCAATTGCTGCATCATAATAATTTTTAAAAGTATCACGGCCGCTTTCCAATCTAAAACCCAATTGTGTTCCAAAGCTTTCGCCCTTCGGATATCCGCCGAGGGTCGCTTCCGGCATCACAAGAATGTCGGGGTTGGCGTCTTTAATTTCATTTTCAAAGGATAATATTTTGTCCAGCGTTGCTTGGGTACCTTCTGGGGATGATCCGATTTGAAGGACCGATACTTTTTTTGTCATGTTAATCTCTTAAATTAAAAATATTTCGCACATCGTCTGCGGATGCAATAGACCTTGTTGAGCGATCCGCGGCATATTTGATCATTTCGCCATTGTTTTCAAGCAATGTGCCATCTTCGCGCCAGATGTTATTTTCAAAACCAATTCTGATATGGCCGCCATTATTGATGCTATGTTCAATGCATTCTTTTTCATTGTCAGCAAAGCCACATGATGCCCATGGACCGTTATGGGATGTTGCACATTCAAATGTTTTTGCAGTTTCCGGTGTTGGCCCGGCATAGCTTCCCATGACGAACAGGATAAATGGATTGTCTTGATGGAAAACGCCTTGTTTCTGGTAACTCATGAACCTTTTATAATCGGCCTCGTTATATAGGATATATTGTGGGAAAATATGTTCTTTTATTAACCATTCATTGAATGCTGCGAATTCTGACATTTCTTGATCAGTCGGGCATAGTTCCCGAAGGGCGAGTGATACGGCCTCTGGCTTTAAATCGTGGACAATTTCCATTTGTTGTTCGCGGTTATATATGCCGACGGCTTCTGTGGTTGCCTGAATGATCATATTCTTGCCCACTCGTTCACGGACCGTTTTTATGGACGCGCGGTACCGGTCCGGATCAAGGGAATGACCACCATTATCATCACGCACATGCAGATGAAGAATGCTTGCGCCATTTTCAAGAATCAGTTCAGCACAATCCGCCATTTCAGAAGGGGTGATGGGGATTTCAGGATGATCTTTTTTAACTCTACGGGCGCCGTTTGGGGCACACATAATAATAAAAGGATGGTCGTTCAAATTAATAAATCTCGTTAATTTTTATTTTGTTTGATTATTGCAACTTCTTTGACCGGGGTCAAAGATTTTTGGCGCTTTCAGGGTGTAAGGATGGGGCATCAAATTAAATTGACAGGAGGAAAACATGTCAAAAAAATTAGTGGCCACATTGGGTCTTTTATCTGCATCACTTTTCGCTGGTGAAGTTGCAAATGCGCAGCAAGCTGGTGATTTACTTGTTCGTGGTCGCGTGCTTTATGTTGCACCGGATGCAAGCGCAACAACAACAATTGGCGGTACTGCTGATATTGACAGTAAAGTCGTACCGGAAATTGATTTCACATACTTTATTGCTGACAATATCGGTCTTGAACTGATTGCAGCGACAACAAAGCATAACGCAACAGCAATCGGCACAGATGTGGGTGACGTTCCACTAGGTAGTGCATGGTTATTACCACCAACACTATCGCTTCAGTATCATATGCCAATGTCTGAAACACTTAAGCCATATTTTGGTGCAGGTGTGAACTACACATTCTTCTATAGCGAAGAAGCAGCCGGTACACCGGTTAATGATTTTAACCTGAATGATACATTTGGTTTCTCATTACAGGCGGGTGTTGATATCGAGCTTAATGAAAGTATGTTCTTGAACGTTGATGTTAAGAAATTGTTCCTAAGCACAGATGCGACAATCCCAACTGATCTTGGTCTTGTAACTGCTGATGTACAAATCGACCCATGGATCATCGGTGTTGGTATCGGTACAAAGTTCTAATTGAATAATTAGAGTTAAGATGAATTTAAGGCCCGCGAAATTCGCGGGCCTTTTTTTGTTTTTTAGATTTAAGCTGCGTTTGCAGGGCTATTTGTTATCTCAAGTGTATTGAGTGCCTCGATCAAATCATCGATCAGGTCTTGCGGTGTTTCAAGACCGATTGAAAGTCTTACCAGTCCGTCAGAAATGCCATGTTCCAGACGTTCTTCTTCGGTGTATGTTGAATGGGTCATACTTGCTGGATGCTGGATGAGCGTGTCCACATCACCAAGGCTTACGGCGCGTTTAATCAGTTTTAATTCATTCATGAAACGAATACCGCTTTCAATGCCGCCTCTTAGTTCAAATGCGATCATGCCGCCCGGTTTTAACATTTGACGCTTGGCAAGTTCATGTTGTTCATAACTTTCAAGACCCGGGAAATAAACCTTTTCGATCATGGCGTGGTCTTCCAGAACCTGTGCGATCATTTCTGCGCTGCTGCAATGACGGTCCATACGAATTTCTAATGTCTTAAGGCCGCGCATGATTTGAAATGCGGTAAGGGGTGCCATCACGGCGCCTGTCATATCCTTTACACCTTCAAGGCGGATACGGGTCAGCAGTTCTTCTGAACCGGCGACCATACCGGCGACAAGATCACCATGACCACCAAGGTATTTTGTCGCAGAATGCACAACAACATCAGCACCCAGGCTGATCGGTTGGCACAGGTACGGTGTTGCATATGTGTTATCAACAACTGTTGTAATATCATGCTCTTTTGCAATGGCGGACACCGCAGCAATATCAACAAGGCGCATGTTCGGGTTTGCCGGTGTTTCGAAATAGATCACTTTGGTTTTGTCGGTAATGGCCGCACGTACATTTTCAGGGTCACGCATATCCACATGTTTGATAGTGACGCCGAATTTGGTAAGGCCGTGGCTGAAGAAAGTAAATGTACAGCCATAAAGCGTTTTATCAACGATCATTTCATCGCCCTGTGCAAGAAGTGTCCACATCGTAGATGTGATCGCGCCCATGCCGGATGCAGTTGCCATGGCTGCTTCTGTGCCTTCTAGATCAGCAATGCGTTCTTCAAGTAATGATAATGTCGGATTTGAAATACGGGTGTAAAAATGACCTTGCTCTTCACCTGCGAATAGGGCGGCGCCCTGTTCCGCATTATCAAATGTGAAGGTTGACGTCATATAAACTGGTGGGACAAGTGCGTTATTTTCTGCGCTTCCCTCTACGCCTTTATGAATGGCGCGGGTGGCGAAACCGTAATCTTTATTTTCTGTGGACATAATCTTACTCCGAATAATTTCAACATATACTAAAATCTTGCCATAAATATGACGCAATGTGCTTGCGTATTTATGCGTTATTTGTTTAAATATTGGCAGAAAATGCTAAGGAAATAATAATGGACGCAATTGATAGGAAAATTATCCGTGCTTTGCAGCAGAATGGACGACTAACCAATCAGGAGCTCGCGGATAATGTCGGCTTGTCGCCATCCCCGTGTTTAAGGCGGGTCAGGAATCTTGAAAAACAAGGTGTTTTGACGGGATATACAGCACTTGTTGATCAGGAACAATATGGATTGCCGCTCACTGTGTTTGTGCATATCCGGCTTGAACGCCATTCCGATGAATGTATCCGTACTTTTGAAGAGGGGATAGGGAGATTGGATCAGGTCATGGAATGTTACCTGATGACCGGACGTTCTGATTATTTACTGCATGTTGTTGCGCGTGATTTAAAAGATTACGAAGGGTTCGTACGCGACAAAATTTCCACGATCCCTGGTATCGCTGGCATCGACAGTAGTTTCGTATTCGGCCGCGTAAAAAGAAAGACCGATTTTCCACTCGTATGATGCACTTTCAGAAAATTTTAAGATATGATTAATGGATGACCTAAGCTTGACAAATGACTAAAGTGTTCATTTAATACGGAATGTAAAAATCTAAAATACAGAACCATTGGGGGAAGGTATATTGTACTTTAAGCATAAAAGTTTTTTATTCATTTTAATTGGTTTACTTACTTCAGTTGGGCTTACAAGCTATGCACAAGAAGTTGCACCTGGAATGGATTATTTTAAATATGACAAAGCCAGCGACATACCAGTTTTACTTTTTGCCCAAGAGCCTGAATTTAATGACATATCCCTTTCGCCAGATGGTCAACATATTCTTTATGTTTATCCAAATGACGATAAATATATTTTTAGAGTTGATCCTGTTGATGATGATGACCTTGAGCAGCATTATGTTGGAGCTGTATCGAAAGGTTTATTAGGTAAAATATTTTGGGTTAATGATACTAGAGTACTTCTAACAATAAATAGTATAGATAATATTGATTTTGGTTTTGATGGTCGAAACCTGACTTTTTCTTTCATTTTGAAAAAGACTGTTTATGGATTTGATGTCAATGGCTCGGGATTAGAAAAAATTTACGAATATAAATATGATTTTAATCCACTGTTTTTGAATAACTTGCAAGCGATTAACAATTTTGAAATCGACATGCTTTGGAACGATGAATCCAAAATACTAATTTCAACAACCGAAAATGAAGAACAATTTCCTACTGTAAAATATCTAAATGTTTATAACGGTGAAACGAGTATAGCGCAGGCAGCTGCTGATAAAATAACACAATGGATTACGGATCATGATGGTAATGTCAGGTTTGGTGTAGGGGCAGAAGATGGGCGATTAATTATGATTGCCAGAAAAGCAGGCGAAACGGATTGGGTAAATTTACACGATCAAGAAATTTTTCAGGATGACAGATTTCGGCCAGTTAATTTTGGTGAAACTGAAAACAGTATTCTTGTGATTTCACCTGCCTCAAACGGCAGATATGCAATTTATGAATTTGACTTAGTAAATGAAGTTCTGACGAATAAACTTTATGAGCATCCGAATGTTGATGTAAATGGTCTGGAGTTTTCTGAAATAAATAAAAAAATTCTAGCAGTGACCTATCAGGAAGATAAGCTTGAAAGATACTATTTAGACGAAGATTATAAAAAACTAATGACTGCGATTAATTCAGCATTACCTGATAGAAACAATCATTTGGTCAGTATTACAAATAATAATAAATTTATGCTTATTAAGTCAGATAGCGATGTTTTTCCCGGCGCTTTTTACAGAATGGATATTGAAAATAAACAGTTACAGTTGCTAGGAGAACTGAATTATAGACTTGATCCAAAATATTTAACCAAACAAGAAAGTATTACTTATTTTTCAAGAGATGGGCTTGAAATTCCAGCGCTTATATCCTTGCCAAAAGATCGTAATGAAAATGATAAGTTACCTTTGATTGTTATGCCTCATACCAATCCAGATGGAAGAGATGTTAATGAGTATAATTACATAATTCAATTTCTAGTCAGTAGAGGTTACGCAGTATTTCAGCCTAATTACAGAGGTTCGTCTGGGTATGGATTGCAATACCAGATGATGGGGTATGGTGAATGGGGCGGTAATATTCAAAACGACATTATTGATGGTATTGAATACTTGGTTTCTGAAGGTATGGTCGATAAAAGCAAAGTATGCATAATGGGAAAAAATTTTGCTGGCTATATTGCTCTAATGGGTAGTATTCAAAATCCTGAACTTTTCAACTGTGTGATTGCTGAAGCTCCAATCGCTGATTTGTATCAATTAGTGAAAAATATAAAATCAGCATTAGGAAAAAATATTGCTGAACGAATGATTGGTAAGAAAAAGAATAAAGCAATTAGAAAAATTTCTCCTCAGCATAATGTAAGAGATATTAAAACTCCTTTGCTATTATTTCATGGAGAACTTAATAATTCGGTGCCGAAAGATTCCACAGATAATTTTGTTGAAGCATTAAATAAGTATAATATTCCGCATAATTATGTTGTGATTGAAGGGGCAGGGAATGATTTCACGACTTATGAGCAACGTAAATCCTTTTTGTTAGAGTTAGAAAAATTTTTACAAGAGCATAATGACGTAGCAACTATAGATAATATTGCGTCAGCAACAGGTATTGAATGAATTTGAGAATGAAGAAACTTGCTCTGATTTTGGTGTTATTAATAATTAGTCCCTGGGTAGTGATAAGTAGTACTTTTTCACAAGAAATCCCTATTGATAATTTAATTGAAACTTCAAAATATAATGCTGTGTCTATTTCACCGGATCAGGAGAAATATTTCATTTTATCGCTATCGTCTGGCCAGCCTAAAGTATGGATAAAAGGAAACCCTTTTAAGACAAATGATATAAACTTGGAATATAGTTTGCCTATTTCATTATTATCCAACATTGCATGGATAAATAATGATCAGTTAATTGTTGCTTATACCGTGCTTGAAAAAAACTCTAGAGGAACGGTTAAAAAATATTTTAGAGAATGGGCGTTAATTGACACTAACATCAATAATATAAATGTTTTTCTTAAATATGAAGTTAATAGGGTGGTTGCTAACCAGCCTGCTACTTTACTTCATGCACTTCCGGAAGATGATGACCACATCTTAATTTCGCATCCGGTAAAAAAGAAACTTTATCCGAGTTTGCATAAGGTTAATATAATTACTGGTGATAGCGAATTGGTTTTAAAAGAACGTGAGCCAGTATTATCTTGGGTCGTAGATAAAGATGGAACGCCGCTTTTGGGTTATGGTAATGATGATGAAAAGCAAGTACTTTTAATATACGATCATGATGCTGAAAAATTTAGAGATTATAGTGACCAACCATTGTTTGAAAGTGGTAATTTTGCGCCATTAACGAATGGTGTAACAAATGAAACAATGTTTGTTAGTTCTTCTGTCAGTCACGGCAGAAAGAAAATTTATCACTATGATTATAAGAGGAAAAGAATTCTCTCCAAAGTATTTGAGCATCCTAAGGTCGATGCTCAGGATATTATATATTCTTATCAGCAAGAAAAAGTTGTCGCTGCATTATATGTAGACAATACAATGCAATATGAATTTTTTGATGAAAATCTTGAGAATCTTCATAATAAATTATCTGAAATGATTAACGGAAAAAATATATTTCTTTCAAGTTATGGTGAAAATCAGGATTATGTTGTTGTTTCAGCTAGTAATGAAGTGTCACCGATTGATTTTTATATTTATGAAAGAAAAACCGAAGGGTTAAAATTAGTAGCTTCAAATTCAATAGCAGTTGAGAATTATGAATTGGCTGACGTCAATCCGATAACCTATTTTTCCCGGGATGGTCTTGAAATACATTCATACTTGACAAGGCCAAAGACAAAAACTGATGAGCTTTTACCTGCTGTAATTTTACCTCATGGAGGACCTTGGGTCAGGGATACTCAAGATTATAATGAATGGGTGCAATTACTCGCAAACCGAGGATATGTTGTTTTGCAGCCAAATTTTAGGGGATCAACAGGCTATGGCAATATTTTTGTCAATATGAGCCAAGGTGAGTGGGGAGGAAAAATGCAAGATGACCTTACTGACGGCGTAAAGTGGTTGGTAAGAAACGAAAATGTTGATCCTGAAAAAATATGTATTGTTGGTGGCAGTTATGGTGGGTATGCAGCATTAATGGGGGTTGTTAAAGATCCAGATCTTTATAAGTGCGCCATTTCATTTGCACCAGTTACTGATCTTAAATCTTATTTTGACACTTTTAAAATATTACCGGAAAAAGGGATGATTAAAAACAGGGTTGTCGGAAACCCTTCTAAAGGCAACATTAATGAAAAATCACCTAATAAGCAGGCAAAAAAAATTAAGGTTCCAATTTTTCTGGTGCATGGAAATAGTGACATTCGAGTAGAGATCAAGCATAGCCATATGATGGACCGCGCCTTAAAGAAAGCAAAGAAAGATTATGAATTTCTCGAACTTGAAAGTGGTACACATTTTTTATTGCAAAAACATCATAAGAAAATATTTTTTGAAAAAATGATCACCTTTTTGCAAACTCATATTGGAGAATGAGATTTAATTCATTTTGATCATTTGCTTACTAAATTCTTAATAATTCGACGCATGGCAATGCCGGGTTTGTCAGCTTTGATGCTGATTTCTTTGTAATCGTGGCCATCACGATCGAATATGCCTTGTAGGTATTTGATAGCATCGCGGTCTTCGTCGAAGCCGTGTTGCACCATGGTGCCTTGTTTTTCACTATATTCTTCATCATCAAGGGCGTAATTGCGGGCAATGAACCAGAAATAATGACAGCGATCTTCGCTTTCTGGTGTCAGATAGTGACTGACGTAATGGCCGGTCGGTTGTTCCGGGTTTCCATTTTCATCTAACGGGAAAAGCAGGCCGTATCCTTTATTGGTCGCTGGGGTCATATAATGACCGCCGGATTTATAAAGTACTTGTTTATTGCCGAAATCCAGTCCCGGATGGAAGAACGGTTTTAACAGGTTCCAATCCCCGAGTTCACGGTAAAAAATAACTTCGTCGCCGTCCTGCTCGATCTTAATCGGGGCGGATGTATATTCCTTCGGGAATTTAAATGTGTCTTCGTGCAGAAACGGTAAGTGGCTTAAATCACATAAATTTTCATGAAGCAGTATGTAACTGCCTTCCATATAATTATATTTGCCAACAACATGGGTCCATTTATCCATATCGTGAACCGGTAATTCGGGGATGTCGTCCTCGTTGGCTTTGTCATCATCACCCATCCAGACCCAAACCACGGGGCCGATTTCCTTGGTGATGTATTTTCTGATTTTGGTTTTCGGGCATTTATCCTGACAAGGCACATCGGTGATATTGCCGTCATGGTCATATTTAATGCCGTGATACCGGCAACGAATGCCACCCTGTTCAAGTTTGCTTTCTGAAAGGGGGAATGATCTGTGTGCACATCGGTTTTGCAGGATAACAACATCGCCGTCTTCGTCACGGTACATCACAATGCTTCTGTTTAAAATTGTGCGCTCTTTTAGATCACGTGTGAATTCCGTGGCAAGACCCGCCACGTACCAGTAATCATACAATAACGGTGTGTGAATATCGGCAAGGTCATCGTTGCAATAAGACTTCATGGATGGCTCATTTTTTTACTATTAAAATTTACAAAAACAGACTATCACAGAAGCGTTATTGTTCAAGTCTCTAATCAGTGGAAAATAGTATGTCAGAGCAAGTCATAGAGGAAAAGCAAGAAAGTCATTTCAATGTTATGGCTTTCACTCTTTTAGTGCTAGGTGGTATTGCAATCGGTACATCGCCCATTTTTATGCGTTTTGCTGATGTGACGCCGTCATCGTCTGCGTTCTGGCGTCTTGCCTTAAGTATTCCATTATTGGTTATATGGCAATTTATCGATATTAAGAAAAATACTGGGCAGCCCATGCCCGGGGCGAATAAAAAAGATATTAAAACATTCATCATCGTTGGGTTTTTATTTGCGCTTGATTTAACGCTTTGGCATTGGTCGGTGCAATTGACATCGGTTACCAATTCAACATTGCTTGCCAATATGGCGGCTGTGTTTACCGCCATTGGTGGCTTTCTGTTTTTCGGGGAAAGGTTTAATAAAACCTTTATTGGTGGTATGGCGCTTGCGTTATTTGGGGCCGTATCCTTAATGGGGCATAGTTTTGAACTGGAACCGGAAAATTTGCCGGGTGATTTATTGTCTCTGGTGACGGCAGTGGCCTACGCCAGCTATATTATATATAGCGCCAATGCGCGCAAGAAATTTTCAACCGTATCCATTATGCTTGCGACCAGCCTTTTTGGGAGTTTGTTTTTAATGCCGATCGCGTTAAGCGAAACGGGTAATTTTATCCCAACGACATTGGTTGATTGGTGGCCACTTTTTGGGCTTGCGTGGTTTACAAATGTCATCGGTCAAAGCATGATTGTTTATGCGCTCGCGCATTTGCCGGCGGCTTTTGGTTCGGTAACATTATTAATTCAGCCGCTCGTCGCCGCAATTCTTGCATGGATACTCTTTAGTGAAATTTTAAGCATGTATCACTTCATTGGTGCAGCACTTATCATCAGTGGCATTATCGTTTGCAAGTCGGGCGTTAAGAAAAAGAAAAAATAATCAAACGACAGCTTTGTAGAATGTCATGATTATTTTTGTGCCTTGGCCAGCTTCTGTTTCGATGCAGAATTTACCATCATTTTTTTGACACAGGCTTTTCGCAAGCGGAAGACCAAGTCCCATACCGCTATTTGCTTTGGTAAGCACGTTTTCACCAATATTAAAGGGGTCAAGCTGGCTTGATGTGATTTCATATGGCATACCAGGGCCGTTATCAAATACGATAATATCCACTTTGGATTTTCTTGTGGTAACTTCTATACCGATGGTGTCGCCGTTAAAGGAAAACTGACAAGCGTTTTTAATCAGTTGCCGCAAGGCATTCTGCAGATCGATTTTATCACAGGCAAGATGCGGCAATTTGCCAGGCAGGCGTGTGACAATTTTTTGTTTCTTTTCCCGTGCGGAATTTTCGGCAAAGGGGATAATATCGGATACCAGCAAATCAATCAGGTCGACTTGGGCATTCTGTTCTTGTTCCAGTGACTGGCTTTTTACCAGTTTTAAGACGTTTTCTACTTTTGATAATAATTCATCACCAGCGTTTCTGATGATATCAAGATTTTCTTCAAGCGCGGGATCGTTATTCATTGATTGCACAATTTCAGTAAACCCAATGATATGGTTTAAAGGGGTTCTTAATTCATGGGACATATTGGCAATGAATTTTGTTTTGGCATCACTGGCGGCAAGTGCCTCGACATATAATTGATCCAGTTTGCTTTGTGTCTCTTTTAATTGGGTGATATCTGTATGCACTGAAATAAATTGTTCGGGTTTACCGGTTTTTCTATTGGTAAAGGGTACAATCGTTGATGAAACCCAATAGTTATCGCCATTTTTCTTAAGGTTGCAGATTTCCCCCTGCCAGGTTTGGCTTGATTTAATTGTGTGCCATAGTTCATCATAAAATGCTTTATCATGGCGACCTGATTTAACGATGTTATGGGTGTTACCGATTAACTCGTCTGTAGAATATCCGCTGATGTCGCAAAATTTTGAATTGGCATATTGGATTTTACCAAATTCATCTGTCGCCGATACAATGGCATGTTCATCAAGCGTGCGGCGAAGGTGTGATGAAATGTTTTTTAAGTTAGACAGATTTTCCCGTGTCTGTTCATGGCTTTCTTCGATAAGTACCGTTTGGGTGCGATCTTTAAATGTGCCGCTAATAGCAATAATATTGTTATCGTTGTCAAATTCCGGTTTACCGATTGATTCAACATATGACGTGTGACTTGATGATGTAATGATCCTAAGTTGTACGGAAAATGGCTCACCAGTTTCAATACATTTTTCGACCCGTTCTGTGATGATGGGAATGTCATCTTCATGATAAAAATTAATGGCCGTTTCCACGGTCGGCGTATATTCCGATTTTTTAACCCCGTGAATGTCATAAATTTCATCAGACCAATATAAGGATTGTTCAATCAAATCCACGCGCCAGAAACCAATTTTTGCGTGATCATTGATTTTTAAAATAATTTGTGCGGCTTGCTCTGACTCCGTGATGTCAAAACCGAATTTTACAGTGTATTTTTGGCCACCGATTTCCGTAGGGTAATTATGCCATTGAACCCAGATATAGCGGCCATCGTTCTTTTGTAAGTTTTGTTTGTCGGTATCTTTATTTTTGGCGAAAAAATATGTGGGCGCATATGACCTGTGTTTAATATCCGCAGACCATTTTTGATCATGATCACTGCTATTTTTAAAATCATCGATAAATTTGCGGTTGGCTTTGATGATATTGTGATCTTCATCGATGATCAGCAAATAAAAATCTTCGGCAATCAGGGATAGGTCGCTTTTATTGATATCGAAAAAGTTACTTCGATTTACAAGGATGTCTAAAATGTCATCATCATTGTCAATTGACATTGAATTCCACTTCTAAATTTTCCCGTACCACCTATTCACTGGATTTTATTTTATGTGTTTAGTAAAAAAATGCAAGCGATTATTTTTCTTAAAAGCCGCTTAAATATTTATATTTATTGCATTATTTATTTTGAAACATGTTCTTTCCAAAGTTTTGCGAAATCTTCATTCGGTAGCCATGTTGTATCTTCTTTGCGTGCTTCTTCGACACGTCCAACGGTATGATTATAAATGTTGCCGACTGTTCCCATTTCTTCGGTGACAGGTTTTAAGGATTTATAACCGATGGCGCCGTCAACCATTCTCATTTCCATAATGGCTTCATAATATGCGACTGCAAGATCTCTGCTGCCGGCGACTTCATGGGCGACACCTTTTTCTTCTGCCAGTGTCCAAAGCGCACCTGCACGACGATTGGTAAGGTACATACCTTTAATCATTAAATTACGTGATGGAAGATCATCAAGGCCAATTGAATAAAGGCCCGGTGTTTTTCGTGTGGCTTCGGGTGGGACGGATGAATAGTAATAACCGCCCTTATTTACAACATAGGCAATAACACGTTCCGGCACCCAGCTGGCGATTTCATGGTTGATTTCACCGCCGGCAGACATGCCCCATAACAGGAATGGTGCGTATGAAAGTTCTTCATGGCCGCTTTCTTTGGCGAAATGATCGATGGCGTTCATGATGGCTTTGCCGCTGTCATCCCATACTTTGATGTAATGTTCAATCATCATGTTTTCATGAAGGTGGTCTTGCAGAAAAGTTGCCATTAATGCGAAATTATGCTTTCTGGCAAAATCACGCCAATAATCATCAGCCACCATGTCGCGACCATCGCTGTTTGATCCGGGATTAAGCATTAAAATACCGCGGTATTTATCCACGCCTTCTGGTGTCCACATACGGAAAGCGGCCATATTATAAACATTGCCGGGTTCAATGGTGACATCATAAGTTTCCGCAGATGCCAAATTTGTGAACGAAAAAGAAAGGCAAACAAGAAGAAATAAATTAAATGCTTTCATAATGATAATCCCTATTTTATTTTAAAATCATAATAACCGCTGATGATAAAATTACCAGATTGATAAATGAAAATTAGAAAAGAAGAAATTCAGGACCACGTCCTTGTTGAAGACATATTGAAAATGGCGTTCGAGAGCGACGGCGAAGCAAGGTTGGTGAAAGCGTTACGTGATCAAGCATCACCAATAATTTCACTTGTTGCGGAAAATGATGAATGCGCCATCGTTGGGCAAATTATGTTTACGCCCGTAACGATTGACGGATGTGAAGATGTTAAAATCATGGGACTTGCGCCCGTATCCGTCACACCAGAAGAACAAGGCAAAGGATATGGCGGCGCCCTTATCAAAGCAGGACTTCATGAATGCCGAAAATTAGGCATGGATGGTGTGGTTCTGCTGGGGCATCCTGATTATTATCCAAAGTTTGGTTTTAAAACATCAACTGAATATGATCTGGCTTGCGAATATGATGTTCCAGCCGAAGCCTTTATGGCGATGGAATTATCCGCAGGGGCGTTTGATAAAGTATCCGGCACGGTAAAGTATCATAAGGTTTTTTCTGAATTATGAGGGAGAAAGCGCCATATTCCACAGAATTTGATGATATTTATTTTTATCCTGAAGATGGCATTGGGGAAAGTACAGCCGTTTTTTTGGATGGAGTGGATGCGCCGGAAATTTGGCAGGGTCAAGACGAATTTATCACCGCGGAACTTGGTTTCGGTACGGGGCTTAATTTTTTGCTGACTGCGAAATTGTGGCTGGAAACGGCGGAGGATGATCAAAAGCTAATTTATTATTCCACAGAAAAATATCCTTTAAAAGCGACGGAAATTGATGACGCCATCCATTGGCCAGAATTGCAGGATGTTAAAGCTGAAATGTTAAATGCTTATCCTGATGGCGGACAGTTATTTGATGGCAGAATTGAGCTTAACATTCTGCTGGGGGATAGCCTTGAAGAATTAAGAAAGCATAGCTTCAAAGCGAATGCGTGGTACCTGGATGGTTTTGCGCCAAGCAAAAACCCTGATATGTGGTTGGATGACATTTTTTCTGAAGTGGCAAGGCTTTCCGCATCTGAAGCAAGGCTCGCGACATTTACCGCGGCGGGCTTTGTCAGAAGAGGGCTGATGGAAAAAGGATATGATATGTCCAAGAGGCCCGGATTTGGCAATAAGCGTGAAATGCTATCGGGGGTTTTTAAAAATAAAGGCGGCTGAATATTTATCCAGCCGCCTTTTGATTTATTTATGGGGAAACAACATGGCGGACACCATTTTGTTCCGCCCATGCGTTAATTGGATCAAGATGATCACGCTTGATCGCATCAAGTTCTGCTTTACGTGCCATCCACTGGCCTTGAAGGTCAGATAGACGATCAAGCGCACCACGTGCAACAGGGGCGCCCGCACCATCCATCACATCAACAACATGTTTTACTTGTACATCAAGCATACTTGGCCATGCGTCCTCGTCTTCAAGAACCTGGAAATAAACCTGATCGATTAATTTTTCCCAAGTATCAATTTGCTCAATAGCCGCATTGCCGCGTGACATTAAATCTGCATGATCTTTCATCAGTGCTTTAACCTGTGCGCGTGCTTTACGGGTGTTATCAAGGGCAACAATGATTTCATTGAATAGGTTGGTTCCTTCAACAAGCTTTGTTTCCAGAAATTCATATTCAGTGGTTGTTGCATTGTCCCTTGGGTCAGGAAGAAGTTCAAATGGAACGGTCTCGCTCGCATCACCTATGGAAATGCGGGCCTGATATTCACCAGGCATAACCTTGGCGCCATTCCAGCCCGAGAACATAAACACGTTATCAATACAAATAAGTCCATGACGACGCATGTCCCAATTCCAAAGGTTCATTCCTTTTTTCTTGGACGGATAGGAAAGTGATCTTTTTTGACGTGGTGACATATTGCCAATCACGCAGCGATCACGATCGCTTTCCTCGCTTGAATAACTGCGAACCAGATTGCCCATTTTATCCATGATGTCGATGGAAAGCGGGCCTTCATGGTCATCCTTAATATGATAACTAAGGATCACACCATTTGGTGGGTTTTTGCCCTCGTTGGCGCCACCACCACGGCGACCCGTGATCATCATAGTTGGGCTTGGTGAAATCACATGGATTTCTTTTTCGGCCTGATCATTTGAAATCTGGCTGAAGATTGAAATGTCATCCATGACATAAAACCCGCGTCCCTGTGTTGCGACCACAAGGTCACCTTGACGGATCATCAAATCAGTGATCGGTACAATCGGTAAATTCATCTTAAGAGATTGCCAATTTTCACCATCATCAAATGAAATAAACATTCCGCCTTCTGTGCCAGCGTATAATAATCCTTGCTTGTTTTTGTCTTCACGGACAACACGAACAAAATTCCCATCCGGAAGGTCGCCATCAAGACGTTCCCAGCTATCGCCATAATTTGATGTTTTATAAATGTATGGCTCAGGATCATTCATTTTGTATGCTGAAACAACCACATACGCCGTCGCCGGATCATGTGGGCTGACCTCAATCGCGTTGATCATGCCTTCTGGTGCATTGCGTGGGGTTACATTTTCCCAATTTGCTGCGTTATCGCGGGTTATATATACAAGCCCGTCATCACTGCCTGACCAAATGACACCGCGTTCATGCGGACTTTCCACAATGGTATAAACATTGCCGTAAAATTCCGCGCCGACATTTTCAACTGTTAATGGGCCACCGTTTAAGCGTTGTTTTTCTTTTTCATTGCGGGTTAGGTCCGGGCTGATCTCTTCCCATGTAACGCCGCGGTCGGAACTGCGTAATATTAGTTGCGCGCCGTAATATATGATGCTCGGATCATGGGGGGATGCTGAAACCGGTGCGTTCCAATTTGCACGGTATTTCAAATCTTCAGCATTTTCACCGAAAACATATTGTGGATACGGTTTAATCGGGCGTGTTCGTCTGTTTTCCGTATCAATTTCAGTGAGTGTCCCGTTAATGGTTGTTGCATAAACATATTTTGGATTGTTTTCATCAAAGGCAACATGGGCACTTTCACCGCCACCAACGGAATAATAATCATCAACACCGATACCACCTGTGAAAGATTCAGATGTGATGGCCACAGTTGAATTGTCCTGCTGACCACCGTAAATGCGATATGGCATCATATTATCCGTATTCACGCGGTAAAATTGCGCGGTTGGCTGGTTCATAATTGATGACCATGATTTGCCGCCGTCGAATGTGATTTCTGCGCCACCATCATCGGCAAGCGCCATGTTTAAGCTATTTTCCGGGTTAATCCATAGGTCGTGCGTATCACCATGTCCAACTTCAACGATTTCATATGAATTACCACCGTCAATGGATTTTAAGAATGGCACATTCATCACATAAATGGTGTTGTCATCATTAGGATCGGCCTTAAGGTGATTGTAATACCATGCACGTGTATGGGTCAGACGGTTTGAATTAATGTTGGTCCAGTTTTTGCCACCATCTTCACTGCGATATACACCACCGTCATCCGTGTACATGTCGCCTTCGACAACAGCGTAAACGCGATCCGGATTTGATGCGGCCACATCAATGCCGACTTTACCGATTTTTTCCGGTAAGCCACCAGCCAGTTTTTCCCATGTGTCCCCACCATCTGATGTTTTCCAGATGCCGCCTTTTACACCGCCGGAAAGGATATACCACGGTGTGCGTCCATTTTCCCACATGGCCGCATACAAAATTCTTGGGTTTGTTGGATCCATCACAAGGTCGCCACCACCGACCTGTGGGTCAATTTTTAATACATGTTCCCACGTTTTACCGCCGTCCTCGGAACGGTAAATGCCGCGTTCTTCGTTCGGGCCCCAGATGTTGCCTTGTGCGGCGACATAAACGATATCAGGGTTGGTCGGATGGACGCGAACCTTTGGGATTTGTCCGGCATTCGGTAAACCGATATGTTTCCATGTTTTACCGGCATCTGTGGATTTATACATACCATCGCCACTTGCAGTGGTTACGCCGCGAATTGGCCCTTCGCCGGTGCCAACATAAACCACATTAGGGTCAGACTGTGATACGGCAATGGCACCGATTGTCCCCGATGTAAAATAACCATCAGAAACGTTGAACCATGATGTGCCGGCATTGGTGGTTTTCCATACACCACCACCAGCAGCGCCCATATAATAAGTCAGGGGATCACCGATAACACCGCTAATGGCTGCGGCGCGTCCACCACGCCATGGGCCGATTAGACGGTATTCTTTTCCGGCATATAATGACGGATTAACCGTTTCGGTGGCCATTGCGCCAGTAAAAAATGAGGTAATAATAAAAGCTGTTCCAACTAATGCGGAAACAATCATTTTATGAATGCGAGATATGGTCATTTAATCTCCCCTTATGTTTATTTTGTGAAAGGAATAGCCTGCCTGATAAAGGATGATTTGTACAGGGTTAAATAGGTTTTTGCCCCTATTTTAGGGCGTTTAGTAAGGTCTCAACCACATGATCTTGATCGTCTTCAGAAAGCGTTGGGTAAAGTGGTAATGTGATCGCTTTGCTGTAATAATCTTCTGCCGCGGGGAAGTCACCCTGATTAAATCCAAGATTTTGATAATAGGGTTGTAAGTGAACCGGAATATAATGAAGATTTACGCCAATACCGCCATCACGCATTTTTTCAAATATTTTGCGGTGATCATAGCCATCTTTTAATTTGATGATGTAAAGATGTCTTGCTGAATAACAATCGTCATGCTGCAATGGAATTGTCACATCTTCGCTGAGCAATAACCGGTCATACCTAGCTGCAAGCTGGTTACGTTTTTTAACAAAATCATCAATGCGCTTCATTTGGCTGGTGCCAAGGGCAGCTTGGATATCCGTCATGCGGTAATTGTAGCCAAGATCAATTTGCTGATAATACCATGGGCCGTGACTATCCCCTTGCATTAGATTTTCGTCACGGGTAATGCCGTGGCTTCTTAATAATTCCATCTTTTTTGCCAGATTTTCATCATTGGTCATGCATGCGCCGCCCTCTGCGGTGGTGACGATTTTAACCGGATGAAAACTGAAAACCGTAATATCTGAATAGGTTGAGTTACCAATAGGCTCGTTTTTATATTTTCCGCCAATTGCGTGTGATGCGTCCTCAATTATCTTGAAATCATATTTTTCGGCCAGTTCGGAAATGGCGGCCATATCACAGCTTTGGCCGCAAAGGTGCACGGGGATCACCACTTTGGGCAGGCGGCCGATTGATTTGGCCTCAATCAATTTACGGTTAAGGCGGTCAATTGAAATATTGTA
This sequence comes from Pseudemcibacter aquimaris, assembly GCF_028869115.1. Lineage (NCBI taxonomy): Bacteria > Pseudomonadati > Pseudomonadota > Alphaproteobacteria > Emcibacterales > Emcibacteraceae > Pseudemcibacter > Pseudemcibacter aquimaris. Next base: position 2,339,550 of record NZ_CP079800.1, on the reverse strand, counting down.
TGACGTTTCATCAATATCAACAAAATCTACATCCGCCCCAAGATAAAGTGCCGCATTTGAGCTTGCCGCAAATGTAATCGGTGACGTCCAGACGATATCCCCTTTGCCGACTTCAAGTGCCTGACAAGCAATATGAAGGGCGGATGTACCGCTATTGACCGCAACAGCATAGCTGGCACCAGTGTAATATTTTAATGATTGTTCAAATTCGGGGACTTTTGGTCCTTGGGTAACAAAGTCTGATTTTAACACATCAATAACAGCGTTGATGTCATCATCATTTATGTCTTGCTTCCCGTACGGTATTATTTTTTTTATTGTCATAAAAGGATGGTACTCAATGATTGTGATTATTGCAATGTTCCCTTGACGTTAAAGTGGAATATAATAATACTTCCAAAGTATAACGATCAATTAATTGGGGTTCCAAAATGCGCAATATAATTATTTTAGTTTTCGTGTTATTTCTTTCGAATTGCGGGGGGCAGGATGGTAGCTCTGCTGATATTCCAAAGATGTCAGACAATCCACAACTTCAAAATGCATATGAAAAATGCGTCGTGGAAACACAAGATGGATTGGAAAAAGATAACCCGGATACAGAAGCGGATGTCATGGAAATGATGAAAAAGATGGCGTTTGATACATGCAATTCATTGGTTGTTGTCACATGTACCAAAAATATAAACAGCAATGGTTGCCAGTTAATGTTGGATCAGTTCGGCGGATGAAATGATGCCCCACGCGAAGACGCAGGGCATATAAAAATGTTTTAAAATGTATATGTGATGCCGATGCCGCCGCGTAAGGTGTATTCTTTATCAACGACGGGGCTTAGTACCACAGATTCAGACAGATTTTCACCAGCCGCGGTCAAAAGTAATGACCAATTGTCTTTTAAATGGATGCTTGCAGTCAGACGCGCAAACCCAAACCAGCCGGAATCCAGTTCAACCACAGGGAAAAGAGGTGCACCTTTTTGACCCGTGGTACCATAAAGATAATTCACAAGTTCACTTGAACGGTAACGTACACCACTGTTAAGCGATAAATGTACGCGGTCTATCATTTTGCGTGCGATTACGCCGATTGTGATTTCATCACCCTCATGGGCGTTGGTTACATCCGTTAGGTATTGACCATATACGGAAAAATTACGGTATCTATATTCTGCGTGGCCGCCAGCTTCGAATGCGAAATCGCGTTCAAAATCATCGAAACGGTCGTCGGATGACATTTCAATATCGGAAACCCTGAATGCGCCGATTGCTGATAATTGAAACGGGCCTGTTTCAACCGGATGGATCATTAATGAATTTGTTGCGTATGTTACATACTTATTTTGATAATAGATAAAAGGCATCGGAAAAAGTCTTTCTTTTCCGATCAGGGCATTGGTGCCTGCTTCAAATAAAACGCCCATTGTTAAAATACTTTGATCTTTATTTGGTGCATCATCAGGTTCAGATTGTGCCCAAGAAAAAGTGGGTGCAATTAAACTGAAGAAAAAAGCAAATAATATGATAATTCGGTTCATCTGTAAGTTACTCCGTTTATGTCAATATGATGAACGGCATATACCGCGTTAATGCGGTTACATATGAAATTTGCGAAATTGATGTTACCTAATCGTCCGATTAGGTCATTTTACGCACCTTTTCTATAGGCGGCAGGGGTGGTGTTTTGATGTTTTTTGAAGGCAGTGCTAAAGGTTGAGCGGGAATTGAAACCGACCTCAAATGCAATATCAATCGTAGGCGTGTCGGTGGATATTAACAGGTCACATGCTTCATTGATGCGGCACTTATTAACATAATCATAGAAATTCATGTTAATGTCATCGCGTAGCGCTTCGGAAATATGGTGTGTGGAAAAACCGACTGCATCGCTTAATTTTCTTAATGTTAAATCAGGGTCACGGTAAAGGTGATCTTTTTCAAATGCCGTTCTTAATTTTCCGGCAATGAGGGCGCGTCTTTCGGGGCTTAAATGTTTCTTCTTAGCCTTTTCAGTTGTTTCAACTTGTTCAGTTGTGATCTTTTCATTGGAAATTTCGAAAACAGGTTTCTGTCGTAGGCTCATGATGCTGAAACCGGTGACACAAATAATATGTAGGATCCAATTGTATTGATCGGAATATTGAAGAAGATTGCTGATCCCTAACGCGAGTAAGGATACAACAAAAAGCACATACACTTGTATCCATTTTAAGGTACGATCACCAAGATTTGAATATACATGCTGAATTCTGTCACCATGTTGATGCAGCCTTTTTATCGTTAAAACTAGATAAAACCCGAAAAGCAACACTGTACACACGTTAGAATAATACGATAGTTCGGCAATTACCGGATCAAGACTGTGTGGTTGATCCGTTATCATGTGCAGATTGGCGAGTTTACTTTCCGCTGGCGATAATACATGGGGAAGGTCCATCAATATGACGGCTAAACCCGCAATCCAATGGAAATAAGAATGATTTTTAAAATGCCATTTTCGTGTGGTGCTTAATGTATGGATGTAGAAAAAAATGGTTGGTGCAAATAACGGCACCAAAAATGTCGGCCAACCAATAAGCGCAGGGTAGTTTTCAAAAAAGCCAGTTTTTGTAAGCGTTAAATTTAAATACCACATCGCCGTCGTGACAAAAACCCCACTTAAAAATATTAAATGATCGCGGCGTTCGTCATCCTTTGTGACCAGTAATATGATCATAAATACGGCATGGAAAAATAAAGCAGAATAGGCAAATGTGCTGATAACAGAGGGCAAGGATTGCTTCCGGTTTTAATATTTTGGTTTATTAAAGAGTAATCAAAGCAGTTGTTCAATGCAATGTTGCTGGAAAATATTCGCCAAATATGGTAATAAAATGTCCTGTTTTTCCCTAGTTGCATTTGTTGCGTACGCGTAAACACTTTTCATTCTAACAGGGGATACCTTATGAACTTTCGTAAATTATCGAAGGTGAAAACTCTTTTTACAATTCTGGTTTTCTACCTTTTTGGGGTTGTCGCGACAAGCGCTGCAGCCGTAAGTCAAGTCACTGTCGTTCAAACTAAAGATACAGCAGCCTATGTTGAAAAATTAAAAGAAGGGCAGGCACTATTAAACAGTATGAATTCTTCGGGAACTTTAAAAGCATGGCAAGCGACTATTGCTGGATCCAGTTCAGGCGCAATTGCGGTTGTGGTTGAATGGGAAAATATGTCGGCATTTGCTATGGATTCCGAAAAAATTCAAAATAGCGAAGAATGGGCAAACTGGCTCGCGAGCCTCGGTAAAATCAGAAAGATTTTATCGGTAAGTCTTTATTCAGAACTTGAACTGGATTAGTGCAAATTCAAACAAAAAGTCCCGCTATTTTTAGTGGGGCTTTTATTCTTTGAGCTTAGTAATTACTCAGTATTAAGACTTAAGTATTCATCAATTATATATTGTTTGTTTATGAAGATAGCGTTGCATGCATCGGATTTGTCTTTGTTGACTGTACCTTCAATTGAAAAATATTCTAATCCAAATAATCCGGTTGCTGTTTGTAATTGATAGCATTGATTATTGGGGCGAACAAAAATATGTTCTTCACTTTTGATATCTATTTTATAAATTATCGGTTTGTCGTTGGGCCATATTACAATTGCTTTATATAAAGTCGCTTTGTTACGTCGCCCTGTTCTTTTGATAGATTTTTTATCGATGATTGGAGCATATAGTATTGGTGACGGGTTTATTGTTGCTATACGGTTAATGTTTGCTGCTAACGGGTATCCAAAAATATGAATTATTGGCCATCCAATTAGAAACAGTAAAAAAGCAGCCCTATGTGTGGATGACTTAATAGGAAAGGTGTAAATATAAAAAGAGACACTTAAAAAAGTTAAAAAGAAGGATATAAAAATCCAATTATTCATTGCTTCTTCTAATGGGGACAAGTTTCCTAAAATTTCATTATCTGTGAAAATGCCGACGATTAATAAAATAAAAAGTTTAAAGATGGTATATCCGAGATACCATAACCATTCTGTCATATTTGCACTTGTATCGATTGATTTCTTCAAGGGTTTCGCAATAATTGTTGTATAGTCTAAGATCGTCTTGAAGGTATCTTCCGATACTTTATTATTATGCATAATTTCAGTATTTGTAGTGTTTACTAGTTTTTCAAAGTTTAAGGATGATTTTTTGAAAAATATTCTCGCTCCTCTAGAATTTATTTTTAAAAATAACATTCCCATGGATTTTAATTGAAATAATGCATGCTTTTGTTCATAGGAGCCGCATATTTTTTCAATTGTAGAAGCAGATTCACAATTAATAAAAAATGATTTATCAAATTGATCATGATTTAATTGATGTTCATTGGAAAGCCCAATAAATCGTGCGAGTGTATCATACCACCTTTGGGTGCTTATTTTAATAGGGTGATCAGAGGAAAAATGAAATTCAAATTCAATATGATCAAATTTTCTTGGAAATAACCTTACTATGATATTGTTCCTGTAGTGATCAATTTTTTTATGAACTTTAAATTTTAGATTACCATCAGTACTATGCCAGGATTCAATCATTATACTACCCCCAAGAAAATTGATTAGAATTGATTATTAACAAAATTCAAAATCTTATGAAATATAAATTAATTTTAATAATAAGAAAGCCCCGCTATTTCTAGCAGGGCTTTCTTTATTTATATCTAGCAAAGATTATTTTTTGGCGACCAAGCTATATGCTAGATGGCCTACGATCACGATGGCAGCTGCGCCAGCGAACAGGGGGAGGAGATCCCATGACACGCCAAGCAGTGTTTCCTGACCATACATATCTCTGCTGTAACGGAATAATTCCATTTCAATTATCCTCTAATCACTTTCTTAACCAGATTTTCCATTAGTGGAATTTTAAAGTGGTTATAGTTAAGCGGTGATGCACCACGTGAAGCAGCACCAGCGGCAAGCTCGGCTGTTTCTTCGTTTGTTGCACTACCCTTAACGATATCTTCAACAACATTAAGACGCTTCGGAACACATTCAACAGCACCACAAGTGATTGTGATGTCTTCGATCACGCCACCTGATACTTTCATGGCTGATGCCATGTTCACAAGTGGGAAATCCCATGTGTTACGATCCGCAACCTTTTCAAAGAAGAACTGTGCACCAGCCCATTTCCCAGGAATACGGATTGTTGTCAGAACTTCACCTGGCTCAAGAACAGTCATGCGTGTGATATCAATGGCTGGGCCAATGAAAAAGTCACTTGCTGGAACCGTACGTTCACCGCCCGGACCTGCAATAACCATTTCTGCTTCCAGTGTTGCAACCGCAACCGCTGTATCAGATGGTGTTACCGCAACACAGCGTGATGCACCGAACAAGCAATGCTCGCGGTTCATACCTTCCGGTGTGTCAGCGTAACATGTGTTACCACCTGCGCGGTAACAATCAAGACCACTACGGTAATACCAGCAGCGTGCATCTTGGCTGATGTTGCCGCCAAGTGTACCTTGGTTACGGATTTGTGGGCTGGCCACACGTCCTGCTGCCATGGCAAGTACACCGAATTTTGATTTGATTATGTCGTTGTTTTCAACGTCAGTCAGTGTTGTCATCGCACCGATTTCAACACCGCCGTCCGCTGTTTCCGTAATACCGGTTAGGCCCGGTACGCCAGAAAGATCAACAACAGTTGATGGACGTTTAATGCGATCTTTAAACCAATCAAGGCTATCTTGACCACCGGCCATCGCCCAACCATTTTCACCAGCATCAGCAAGCGTACTGATTGCACTCGCAAGATCAGTAGGTTGAACAAGATTAAAGTTTGGCATCATATCTCTCATAATCTAACCCTCCTATACGTTTACTTGTAGTGGTTTAATGGATTGCGCACGGCCGCTTAGCGCATTGATGATCATGTCCGGATCAACCGGTGTACGGTTGAAGTATGTTCCGGTTGCATCACTAATCGCACTTAGAAGCGCTGCTGCAGCACTACCCATGGCCGGCTCACCAATACCCTTAACACCAAATGGGTTTTGTGGGTCTGGTTGGTTAACAGCATCCGTTTCAATTGTTGACGGAACGTCAAGAATGCTCGGTGGCTTAGTCTGATAAAGACCAACTGTCGCACAAAGTCCGTTTTGTGGATCGTAAACCATACGGTCAAATACCGCTTCACCGATACCCATTACGGCACCACCACGAAGCTGTTGCTGAAGTCCTTGCGGATGAAGAACAGTACCGCAATCGGCAATGTTTTGCATTTCAAGAAGTTCGTATTTACCAGTATCCGTATCAAGTTCGATCATACAGAAGCATGCGGCCATACCGGCAGCACTTCCTTCTTTTGGCATTTCATCTTTTGCCGCAGCAACAAGACCAACACCTTTAACGATTTTCATGGCTGATTTTGTAACATCATGCAGATTATCAGGATATTCAGAACCATCCCACTTACCGCCAAGCTCAATAGCGCGTTGTCCAGCTTGTGCGAATGTCATGGATTTTGAACTGTCCGATGTGTTGAATACTTTTTCATCAGCAACATCATAATCACCCGGCTCACCGCCAAGATCCATTGCTGCGAGTTCCTGAAGCATTGCTTTTGCTTTATTCGCTGCTGCATAGTTGGTACGTGTGTTGGTGAATGTTGAGTTACTACCGAACTGAGCAAGTGTCCACGGAAGACCGTGACGGCTGTCACCACGAAGAACAACTGTATTTTCCCATGATGAACCAAGAACTTCTGATGCTGCACGACATGTGCCCGCATATGAATAAGTACCAAGGTTACCAACACCAGAGTGAACATAAAGTTTGCCATCCGGACGGATCGAAACCAGACCATCAAAGCCGTTTGAACCGGCAGAGTGATAAGCAGAACCGACACCAATACCGATAACTTTATTACCGTTACGTTGTCCTGACATTGCCTTTTTGGCATCCCAGTTGAAGCGTTCCGCACCAAGTTTGTATGCTTCTTTTAAGTATACACTTGTTACAGTACTGTTTCTGTTTGAGAATTTAACGTCATGACCCGGAGCGTTAATGTCACGAATTGCAACACGGTCAACACCAAGTTCTTTCGCGGCACGGTCCATGAGTGGCTCAACAACTGTTGCAAGTTGGTTTTGACCAGGACCACGCTGTGATACGTGCCAAGGTTTGTTGGTTACAACCGCTGCACCACGGAAACGCATGTTTGTTGGTGTATAAACAAGTGCAAGTGCACCCGCCGCTGATGAATAGTCACCAGAACCGCGAAGTGGACCACCTGATTGTACGATATATAGGTCAGCAGCTGTCATTTTACCGTTTGCATCAAAGGCAAGCTTAACTTGTCCTTGGAAGCCTGGACGCGTACCACCAAGATGATATTCTTCGGCGCGTGTAACACGAAGCATAACAGGACGACCAAGTTTCTTCGCCATATAAGCCGTCATACCCTGTACTGGATATGGGGATGCTTTGGCGCCGAAACCACCGCCGCAATATTCAGCGATATAAACAATGTCATCCACTGGAACCTGCATCATACGTGCAAGGCCAGGCATCATCCAACTTTGTGATTGTGATGAACCGTGGATAAAGCATTTTCCATTTTCCCAGTAAGAAAGAACACTACGTGGCTCAAGTGCCGCGTGTGATGAACTTGCGGTTACGAATGGTTCGTCAATGACAAGTGCAGCGTTTGCAAATGCTGCGTCAACGTCACCTACTGCCCATTCAACAGGTGCTTCACCCATTGGTAATTTATCTTCACCAGCTTCGGCGAAATCGCGTGCTGTCCATTTACGTGTGTGGATCGGCTTGTTTCCTTCACCGCCACCAGTCACGTTACCGCTTTCAAGTGCGTTTGGACCGCCCGGATATAAACTTTCCAGTGGGTCAAGTACAAATGGTTGTGGTTCATATGAAACACGGATTTTTTCAAGTGCTTCAGCGGCGATTGCTTCTGATTCAGCGGCGATCGCACAAATCGGCATGCCAAGTTGGCGTGGCTTCATTGTTAGCATCGGATATGATGGCTCTTCCACCTGAGGCACTTCGTCCGCAGTAAGAATGCCAAGAACGCCTGGCATCGCCAGTGCTTCTGATGCATCAAGATTTGTTACGTTTGCACTTGGCATCGGACAAAGCAACATTTTCATGTAGCACATGCCATCTTTACTGAAATCTTCGGTATATTTACCGGTTCCCATTACTTTCGGGCGCACATCTTGTGGCTCGAAATCTTTACCTATTAGTTTCTCAGCCATTTTTATGCTCTCCCTGCTGCTTTAACAATTGCGTTAACATAGTTGTTATAAGCACCACAACGACATAGGTTGCCGGCAAGCGCCTGACGAACATCTTCGCGTGATGGGTTTGGATTACGGTTAAGAAGAGCCACACCGGAAACAACCTGACCAGGTGTACAGAAACCACACTGTGGCGCAAGTTCTTCGATCATGGCTTCCTGCACTGCGTGAAGCTGGCCATTACCGCCGCCGACACCTTCTACTGTTGTGACTTCATCGTTACGAACTGTGTGTGTAAGTACAGAACAGCTGTTCACTGTTGTGCCATCGATCATAACAGTACAAGCGCCGCATGAACCGCGGTCACAACCGATTTTTGTGCCAGTCAGACCAAGTTTGTTACGAAGTGTATGTGAAAGTGTTTCGTTAGGGGCAACATCCACATTACGGGCCATGCCATTCACGTTTAAGGTAATAAGTCTTTCCACTGATCCGGCGGCACTGCCACCTGAACTGTCACCGCTGCCTCCACAGCCGGTGACCATGGTCGCTGTGCCCGCAACAGCACCAGCGGCAATTACGCCTTTGATGAAATGACGTCTTGAAACATCATCCCTTTCGGTGCTACCCGTCGGATCATAGCGATCTGATCTGAATTTATTTTGCATAAAAGTGTGCTCCTCCACATTAGTATTTCTACACAGTTTGTTGAAAAATATTCAACAGAGATAAAAAATGCCCCGACAAAGACAATCTCACCAACCTGAGGATATTGGTGTAAGAGCCCTTGTAAATGCGATGTTTTCATATCTCTTGAATATTTTTATATTTTTCCTTGAGATATTTTTCGCCTCCCGTTATGAGGTAAATGTAACTATATAACTTGAATTCTAGTAAGTCTAGATGCAAAATAACGGGACAACACAAAAAAAAGGCGCTATTTTTATAGCGAAAATTAACCTATGGAAGACAATAACGAAAGAGTCATTCGCCATAGTGGAATAAGCCGACTATTTCACTGGATTATGGCAGCGAGTATACTGGTGCTTTTATTTACCGGATTATCACCTGTGCTGGGTATTCAATTTGAATGGATTGAACCGCACTGGATTTCGGGCGTTGCACTAACGATTGCTGTCCTTATTCATATTGTGCGTTCGTTATCGCTTCCAAAATTAAAAGCCATGAAAATCAGCCCTTCTGATTTTAAAGAATTTATTGAAAATGGTGGCAAGGTTCGTGGTGGAAAATATTCGCTGGAACAAAAGCTTATGCATTTTGCGATCATGGTTTTAAGTCTTGTGTCACTTATTACAGGATGGTTGATGCTTCTTAAAATAGATACGCCGTTTTGGGAACGTGATCCGTTTATTTTTAGCGCTGATACATGGGGTGTTTTATATGTGCTTCACGGCTTTTCAACGCTTGTGTTTGTCAGTACGGTAATGATGCATGTTTATTTCTCACTTCGTCCAGAAAAAGCAATGTACCTAAGGTCAATGATTAAGGGTTGGATGACAAAAGAAGAATATGAAAAGAACCATGATCCAGACCGCTGGAATGTATAATTAATTATATAGATTGAAAGAATATTATGAGTGTAGAACTAAACGAAAAACTACGTACATCCATTAATGACATCGAAGCGGGCTATGAATTTTTGCTTGCCTATGCGGCGCAGGGCCGTGATGTCGAATATACAGGTGGTGGTACGGTTTCAATTCGTGATTACCTGACGCAAATGCAATCTGGTCTTGCCAGTGTTGCTGATGATTTCGAAGCAATTATTGATGATCTCGCAAAAGAAAGTGCACCGCTTTACCGCGAATATATTGATGTTCTTAGAGCAGATGCCAAAAAATCAAAAATGGCGGTTGATATTGTTCTTTCGTTACCATCAATCGGTTCGCAGGTTGTTGATAATCTGAATGCGACGATCCATATTCGTGCGCTGCTTACAGATATTTTCCTTCTGGATGAGGCATTAACATCACTTTCCCGCGCGATGAAGTGCTAATTCATTTTTGCCACATTTGATCTTTAAGCTTGCTGAGTTCAATAATTTTAAGGTTCGTTTGATGAATATTGCAAAATATAAAAATATGGTTTCCGCTATGATTGCGGGAACGATTATGACCGGGGCAGTTTCATCATATGCGCAAAATGCAGAGCAGGCGCAACTTTTCCAAAATTATCAGGCAATGGTCATCGTTGAAGAATATAATCAACATTGTCCCATGCTTTCTAGATTAGAGGCAGAGGCCCTAAACGGCCAGATCGTTTTTGCGAACAATAGTTTTGCCGGCAACATGGATCAGGTGGAAAAATTTAAAAAAGAAGCCCGTATTTTTGCACGTCGCATGTCCTGTAATGCACCCGAGCTTGAAGCGTACGTTAATATCGCCCAGCAACAAGCAATGGATAACATGGTCAATCACATCCTGCTTGCCAGACAAATTCATTTGCTTGATGAGCAAAGCCGCGGTGAAGGCAAAATTCAAGCGGGTCTTTTATTGAATTATCTGTCTGCGGATGATTGGGCGCTACTTGATAATATGTACGAGGAAGTAAAAGAAAATTACTTAAATCAAGCAACCGAGGAAGAATGGGACGAATATGAAAGTTCAATTCTTAAGGTCGCTGAAGAAAACAAAACTATTCAATATCTTGAAAGTTCTGCCGTGATCAACAGCGGCGCGCCGGATAATCTTGGTGGTGTTCAGGCAAAAATAAGACTGCGTGATATCACATCATATTATTTTAATCTGGAAAAAACGGTCGTAGCTTTTATTGAAGGGGCAGACGCGGATGAACGTGGGTTTCCGTATAGTCGCCCTGCCAATGATTTTACCCATTGGACGGCCTATAGACCGCGTAATGATAAACCGCTTAATTGGGCAATATCATATCCAGGGTGTGGCGGGAACGCTGGAACGTTTGCCTGCACTTTATTTACCAGTGTTGATGGTGATGTCGGTGTATCAATTGGTGAAGAATTAGATGTTAAATCAATATCACTGACTTATAGAAATCCGGATGACGGTGATTTAAAACAGAATAATAAAGCCGTTGAAGGGCCGATCGGCAGCAACCTTGCTAATCAGGATAATCTTAATGACAATATTCAGTCTTTAAAAGATTCTAATGAAAAAATGATTGTCCAGGCGGCGCTTAGTTCATCAAATGATAACCAGAAAATGCAAACTGGAGATCAGGGTATGGAAAATGCGAAAGTGTTCGTATTTGAAAAAGGAACACTTGCCAATATCGATAAACTGCATAAAAATGATGTGCTGATACTGAATATTGATACGGGCGAAGATGTCGTTGAAAATATAATGCCCATTCATAATTATATGAGAGCCAGAAACTGGGCATACACCACAGAATAAAAAGATGAGAGGGAAACCATGAAACTGCTGAGAATTTTATTAATATTACCATTTTTAATTACATACTCAGCAGTGGCGGCGGATTATGCCAAAAAGCATACGGTTATGGCTGATGGTCATCCAATTGCTGTATGGGAAAAATCGGTTGATAACCCAAAGGGTGTGATTCTGCTTCATCATGGTAGGACGTGGAGCTCTTTACCAGATTTCGATTTACAGGTGGACGGTGAAGATCTTTCCTTAATGGACGGATTTAATGAACGCGGCTATAGCGTATGGGCGATGGATGCGCGTGGATACGGTGAAACCCCACGTGATGATACAGGCTGGAATACGCCGAACAGATCATCAAAAGATATCTCGCTTGTTATTAAATGGTTAAAAGACCGTACTGGTGATGATATCCATTTATGGGGTTGGTCAATGGGGTCAATGCTTGGACATTTATCAGCGCAACAATACCCCGATAATATCAAAAGCCTGACATTATTTGGATACCCATTCCCGCTTGGTGCAACATATCCTGAAGATATTCCGGGAACAGAACCACCACGTGAAAAAACAACCGCAGAAGCAGCAGCAAGTGATTTCATCGTGCCGGGTTCAATCAGCCAAAAAGCAATTGATGAATATGTAAGACATTCACTTGAGGCCGACCCGGTTCGTATGGATTGGCATTACCAGCATCAATATAATCAGGTTGACGGTACAAAACTTCCGATGCCTGTGTTGTTACTGGACGGGGAACATGACCCATTAACCCATGATGATGCGCATGCGGATTTATTCCTTAAATTGCCAAATGCCCATAAACAATGGGTGGTATTAAAAGGTGGTGATCATGCAGCGCTTCTGGAAAAATCACGTAACAGACTGATTGATGCATCCGTTAATTTTATGCAGTGGATCGATAAATAATTTATCCGTATACGAAAGCAAGCAAGCCAATACCAAGCAGCACGCGGTAGATAACAAACGGTGTCATTGATGAACTCTCTAGCCATTTCAGTAATCCTGCAATGGCAAGTAGGGCTGCGACGAATGAAAGCGCCGCACCAAGAAGCAGGTCCGTACCGATGGTCACATTGCCAACTTCGATCAGGTCTTTAATCTGTAAGATTGCCGCAGCAAGTATAGTCGGGATGGATAGCAACATTGAAAATCTTGCTGCATCTGTTCTGTTAAAGCCAATCGCACGTGCCGCTGTCATGGTAATGCCTGAACGGCTGGTTCCCGGGATTATGGCAAGTACTTGTGCAAATCCGATAATTAAAGCATGACCGAAACAGATTTTATCAAGGTTTAATTTGTCCGCACATTTCGTGTCGGCAAAATATAGAGCCACACCAAATATAATTGATGTCCAACCGATGATTTCAATAGTACGCCAAACATCGGTTAATCCGAGCGCGGATGCAGCACCGCCAAAAACAACAATTGGAATGGTCGCAAGAATGATCATCCACATAAGATTACGATCAAGTGCATCATATTCTTTATTGAAAGTAATCAGTTTGAAAAATGATTTAAAAAGTCGTCCGACCTCGTTTCGGAAATAAAGGATCACGGCGCCGAGTGTTCCCACATGAACTCCCACATCCATCATTAAACCTTGATCAGGCCAGTTGGTGAGTTCAGGTACCAAAATCAAATGACCGGATGAACTGATCGGTAAAAATTCTGTAATTCCCTGTACGATGGCAAGGACTATGATTTGCAGCAGGCTCAAAAAATTCCCCCCGTGCTCATTAACTATCTGATGTTACATCATTATGAAGCAGAAGGGCAATTCGTGCCATACGTTTCATGGAATTAACCGATAGTGTCGAGCCGGAAATTCCGTTAATCGGATTAGAAAGAGTATTGCTGTCTTTAAGTACTGCGCCAACATATTGGACGCGGTGGTTTCGGGCTTGCACTTCATAACCGCGGTTCTCACGATATACCAGTACACTAATATCTAAGATTTCCCCGTTTTCAACAACGACACCGGCGGTAATCGGCATTGTACGGGCAACGCTCTCTAACACCCAAAGCGTTCTGCCACCATCGCGCCAATAACGGTACCGAACAGGTGTACTGTCGGCACCGTTAAGGACTTCTGTAATATTATCGCGAAGATCCCCGATCACCCAGACGGTGGCTTTTTTCGGGGTTTCGCCATTAAAAAAGCTTTTTACATAATCACTCGTTTTTGTGTAAACGCGTTCAGCGGGTTTGAATGTCCCTTGTGCACTAGCGTTAACTGTACCGAGTACGACGAAAATTGCTGCAATTATGCCTAACTTTTTCATGTTTTTCCTTTATTAGAATTGGAAACCAACACCAAGGTTAAAGCGGTTGTCTTCGCTATCAACATTGGCATAGTTGTCAATCTGATAGTCTGCTTTTAACACAACGCGTTGATGAGGCCAATAGTTAACACCGAATGATGTCTGTTTGTTGGCAGTATCAATATCGCTTCCAGCTGTGTTATCCCACATGCTGTAACGCACGAAGAAACCAATAGACTGATCAGCGTTGATATGGTGGCGAAGTGATGGTTCTATATACCAACCGCGTTGGATGTCTTTACCCATAAGTTCTGCTTCGTCGCTGTTCAGGTTCCATTGTGCGTATAGGGCACGTAGACCAAATTCGTTCTTATCAGAAATCATGCGTTTGATATCAGCATGTGTTTCAAACAGTGTTGCTGATGTTGGTGTGATTGAGCTTTGTGTCAGATCGCTTTGGTATTGAAGTGTTGCGGCAAGGATAACACCAGATGCAGGCATCCAAGTCATGCGGCCTGTGTATGCTGCGTTTTTCCAGTTTGCTTCTGCCACTTTTTGACGACCGCTACGGATTTTAAAGCTGTCAATTGGTGTTTCAAGACCAGAGTGAAGCATTGCTTCAAAACGTAGGTTGTCACCAACATTCTGTGTATATTTAATACCAGCTTCCCACCATGTGGTCGGGATGATGTTTTTCTCAACGTTGTTACGTTCTACACCATAAAATGTGTTTGGTTCATGTGTTTCGTTAAGAATACCAACAGGGACAAGTTGAAGACCAATATCAACATATGAATTATCTGTAACATCGATTTCGATGAAGGCTTGTTCCATTTCCACTTCACCTGGTTTTCCGTCACCAGCAAGGGAATGTTCAATTTCAACTTCACTGAATAGGCGAATACGATCGTTAAATTCATGATTGAAGAACATTACATAACGGTGGAAATCGATTTGGTCCGCGTTTCCCCCATTCCAATGTAATTCACCATAACCACCAACAGATGTGCCTGTTGGGAATGTGAAACGACCCGTTCTTCTAGGGCCCATTGTGCTTAATCCGGCATTGTTTGTTACTGGTGCGCCTGTTGCTGCTGGTGCGGCAACCATGCCTTCTTCCATGGCAACGACTGTTGCTTCAAGGGCTTGTTCTGTCTCTTCGACTTTTTCATTTGTTTCAGCGACAACTTGCTCTGTTTCACCAAGTTTCTTTTGCAGTGCTTCGATCTGGGCTTGCTGTCTTTTGATCATTTCCCACATTTCGGCTTGGCTTGGCATTTCCTGCGCAAATGATGGGGAGGCAGTCATCATAAGTGACATCGCAAGAAGTGAAGATGCGGATTTTAAAGAGCGGATTTTCATTTTATGTCCAATTAGTTTTTAAAATTA
The DNA here is from genome assembly GCF_028869115.1 of Pseudemcibacter aquimaris. Taxonomy (NCBI): domain Bacteria; kingdom Pseudomonadati; phylum Pseudomonadota; class Alphaproteobacteria; order Emcibacterales; family Emcibacteraceae; genus Pseudemcibacter; species Pseudemcibacter aquimaris. Next base: position 2,324,257 of record NZ_CP079800.1, on the reverse strand, counting down.
ATTCAGTTGTTGTAAAAGATGTATAATTAATATTGATAATGATTCTCAATAATTGCGATACTAATAATCATTATTAAAAACTTTGGCAATGGTTTTTTAACGAAAAAGTACATTTTTTTGGTGTTTTTGATATGGATCAAACAAGAAGAGACATTTTTAAAGCTTTTGGTGTGACTATGGGGGTGTTTTTGCTTCATGGATGTGACAGAAAAAGTACGACTCAGGAGCTTTTTATCTGGGAAGGATATGCCCTTGGTGCAGACAGCAGTATTCAGCTATATGGGAATGACAAATTCGAATTTGATGCTGTTATTCAGGATGCTGTAGAATTAATAAAAAGACTGGAAAAAATATTCAGTCTTTATGATCCTACTTCAGAAATTTCAAGGTTGAATGAGGCTGGTAAAATTGATCATGCATCACCGGAAATGATCGATCTTATTAATGCATCAAAAGAAATGAGCAGGATTACCAAAGGCGCATTTGATATTACAGTGCAACCATTATGGAATTTCTATGATAGATATTTCGCGGGCGATAGATCAAGTGATTTTGATGTGGAAGTTTCTAACATATTGCCCCTGATTGGATCAGACAAAATACATATTGAGGGATCATCCGTATCATTCGAACGTAAAGGTATGGCAATTTCATCAAATGGAATAGCACAAGGATATATTACCGATCAGGTGTTAAGTTTACTGAATGATCGTGGGTATAACCATGCGCTGGTGGATATTGGCGAATATGGGGCCACTGGGGCGCAATATGACGGTTCCCCATGGCGCATTGGTCTGCTTGATCCATTTGATCAGATATCTGTGGCGGATGTTGTGGATTTTCATAAAGGAGGGCTTGCCACATCAGGGGGGTATGGCACCGTGTTTGAAGACAGCGGCGAAAACCATCATATCTTTAATCCTGCAACGGGGTTAAGCACAAGAAGTTATGCTTCTGTTACGGTTCTGGCTGATGATGCAACGACTGCAGATGCACTTTCAACGGCGTTTTCCGCTATGACTATGGATGATATCAAACGTGTTTCTGAATTGGTACATGCAAAAGTCAGATTAACCATGCGTGATGGTGAAGTAGTCTGGATTTGACCACCAAGGCAATAAATGCCCTGTAATTTTTATCTTGAAAAAATAAAAAATTATTATAATACAAAGAGTTAGGTGATAATGGTGTTTGGTACATATCTTGCATGGTTTGTTTATTGATTATAACGATAAACAAACTTAACAAGAAATGGACATGATATGGCTTTTTCCGTTAACACAAATGCGAGTGCGTTAAGCGCGCTTCAAAACTTAAATCATTCCACGATGGAGCTAGAACAAATTCAAACCAGAATTAATACTGGTTTAAAAGTAGCCAGTGCAAAAGATAACGCTGCCGTATATTCAATTGCACAGAAACTACGTGGTGATTTACGGGGCTATAATGCCGTAAAGCAAAGTATTGACCGTTCAATTAGTACGGCGGATATTGCGCTTGCGGCCGCAAGTTCCATTTCGGATTTACTTATTGAAATGAAGGAAAAAGCAGTTGCCGCCGCTGATGCTGGTCTGGATTCAGAAAGCCGTACAGCATTATCACAGGATTTTAACGCTTTACGTGATCAGATTACGACAATTGTTGCCAATGCAGAATTTAACGGAACCAACCTTATTGACAGTGGGACAGATGAACTTGTGGCCATTACAAGTCCGGATGGGCAGCAAAAAGTGACTATTGCTCACGAAAACCTCACTTTAGGTGGCGCGAATGTAGTAATCAGTGCGACCCAATCAATCACGACAATCACGGATGCTACGGCGGCGGTTACCGATGTTGACGATTCACTTGCCAATGTGAATGCAGTGCTGACACGCTTTGGTGCGGGCAGTAAAACGCTTGAATCCCAGAAAGTATTCGCTGAAAAAATTGCCGATACAATTGAAGTAGGTATCGGAAATCTGGTGGATGCTGATTTGGCAAGGGAAAGTGCGAACTTACAATCGACGCAGGTGAAACAGAACCTTGGCGTTCAGGCGTTATCAATTGCAAATTCGGCACCGCAGTCCATTTTGAACTTGTTTGGATAGTATTGATCACAAAGCCGTTATTTGATCTTTTTAGCCTTTTGTAATAACGTAACATCATTATGCGCAAGGTTCGGGGAGGTTCCTGCGTATAAAATAAAAATACAAAGGGAGATCAAATGGGTGGACAGGGACGTGTTGCAACAACGATTAATAATTTTAAATCTGTCTTCGAAAAAGAAGGCGCGGCGTTCATTTGGTCGTTTTTATACTTCTTTTCCATTCTAACCGCTTATTTTATTTTAAGACCCATTCGTGATGCAATGGGTATCGCGAGTGGTGTTGGTTTCCTTCCGTGGTTATTCACAGGAACCTTTTTTGTGATGCTTGGTGTGATGCCGATTTATGGTGCGTTGGTATCACGGTTTCCGCGGCATAAATTTATCCCTTATGTATATATTTTCTTTGTCCTGAACATATTGTTGTTTTGGTATTTTTTTGCAAATGACATTCGCATGGATGTTGTTGCACAAGTGTTTTTTGTATGGCTTAGTGTATTTAATGTGTTTGTAGTGTCCGTATTCTGGAGCTTCATGGTTGATATTTACAAATCCGGTGACAGTAAAATGTTATTCGGCATGATTGCATCAGGCGGGACGATCGGCGGAATTGTCGGGCCGATTATAGTAACCTTTTTAACCGGCACAGTGGGGACGGATAGTCTTTTACTGATATCTGCAGGTGTTCTGGTATTTTCGGTTTTTTGTGTTCTTAAGCTTGTCGGCTTGCGTAAGGATGACTTGGCAGGGACGCAAACTGATAGTGAGAAAGCTATTGGTGGGGGCATGCTTGGCGGGGTCACAGAAATCCTAAAATCCAGATACCTGATGGGTGTTGCGACAATGGTGTTTATATTGTCGTTAACGGCGACGATCGCTTATTTTCAACAAGGCGATCTTATCTATAATGCATATTCGGATACCGATGAACGGGTGAAAATATTTGGAATGATTGATTTATATGTATCAATCGGTGCCTTGGTTTTTCAGCTTTTTATATCAGGTCCATTGCTTTCCAATTATGGGGTTAAAGCAGGGATCATCATTTTACCGATTATAACGGTTGTGGGATTTGCACTACTGGCTATTTCACCGACTATTGGTACTTTTATTATCTTCCAAATATTTAGACGTGCATCTGAATATGGTATGTTTGTTCCAAGCCGTGAAAATATGTTTAGCGTGGTGACAAGAGAACAAAAATATAAATCAAAAAATTTCATCGACACAGTGGTTTTTCGTGGCGGGGATGTGGCCAATGGATGGGTATATAATTTGTTGAATTCCGGCATGGGAATGTCAATTGCGAAAATAGCAGCCATCGGCGTGCCAATAGCGGCTCTTTGGGGTATACTCGGTTGGAAGCTTGGCCGGTCTCATGAAGAACAAGAAACAAAGCAGATGACAGAATAAAAAATTCAAAATGTATGGAGAGAACAATGACTGACTTAACAAGAAAAGAATTTCTTAAATTGACGGGTGCAGCGGCAGCAACGGGTGCGCTTGCGGCAACGGGACTTGGTGCATCTGTTGCAAATGCGCAAAGTTCTGACCTTTTACACCGTCCGATCCATTCAAGTGGTGAAATGATCCCAGCCGTTGGCCTTGGGACAGCGATGACGTTCGGGGATTTAAGTCAGGATTTTAATCAGCGCAAAAATGCGATTGCGGCATTATTCCGTGAAGGGGCAACTGTTATTGATACATCACCAACTTATAGCAATGCAGAACAAGTTGTTGGTCGTGCGCTTGATGAACTGGGCGCGCGTGATAAATGCTTCCTTGCCACAAAAATAAGTATCATGGGCAAGCAAGAGGGGATTGATCAAAATAATAAATCATTCGAGGACTTGAGAACCAATAAAATGGAACTATTGCAGGTTCATAACTTAAAAGATACGGATGCACATCTTGATACCATCAATGGCCTTCGTGAAGAGGGGAAAGTCAAATATGTCGGGATTACTCATTTCAGGGATAGTTTAAATGATGAGGCTGCAAAGGTTATTGAAAACAATAAAATTGATTTCATTCAATGCCATTATAACCTGCTTAATCAATCCATCGAAAATCGTGTGCTTCCTGCGGCGCGTGAACATGGGGTGGCGGTTATGGTCAATGTTCCGTTTGCCCGTGGCAGATTATTTGGCCCAACCGCTGGCGCAGGTATTGAAATTCCGGAATGGTCAAAAGATTTCGGGGTAGATAGTTGGGGCAAGTTCTTCCTTAAATATATTCTGGGCCGAGAAGAAGTAACGGTGATTATTCCGGGGACTGTCAATGATTATCACGTAGTTGATAATGTTGGCGCTTTACGTGGCCGTCTTCCGACAGAGACAGAACGCAAAAGAATGGTTGATTTCATCGAAGCACTTTAATTTAAAAGAAAACAGTTGTAAGAATGGAAAGGCGTGGTTTATCCCACGCCTTTTTTAATGAATAAGAGCAGGGTAATGAAAAACCAAGGTAAATTTTCCATAAGGCTGGAAAATAATAAATACGGTGTAAAAGGTAAAGCATCGTATGTATTTGACAATCCTATTGATATTATCACTGCGAAAACACCTGAAGAACTTAAAGCGTCACTCAAAAAAATAAAATCATTATTATCTGATGGGTTTTATGTGGCCGGATTTATCAGTTATGAAGCGGGACTTTGTTTTGAAGATAAATTGAATGCGTTGTTGCCTAGCAATCTTAAAACCCCATTATTGCAGATGGGGGTGTTTAAAGTACCTGAAATATTGAATGCTAAAGACACAGATGATTATTGGAAACAGTATGACGATGGTTTTTATTCATTGCAGGAATTATCATTAAGCAAAAACCGGGATGCCTATAAAACAGATTTTGACCAAATACAAAATTACTTGAAATCCGGTGATATTTATCAGGTTAATTATACCCAAAAAGCAGATTTTAAGTTTGAAGGGAATGCCAGGTCATTTTTCGCTGCTCTTAGAAAGGCGCAGCAAGTTGAATATGGAGCCTTTATTGAAACGGATGATTTAACTGTTCTTTCGTTAAGTCCTGAACTGTTTATTCGTAAAGATGGTAATGAATTAACCGCAAAACCAATGAAGGGAACTGGGCCGCGAGGCAGGAACGCCGAAGAGGATATTATTTTCAAAGACAGGCTTTCTAATTCAGAAAAGGATAAAGCAGAAAACCTGATGATCGTTGATTTGTTACGCAATGATTTATCCAAAACGGCGAAAGCGGGAAGCGTTAATGTTCCCAAATTATTCGAAGTAGAAAAATACAGAACGTTATTTACAATGACATCCACGGTTAAAGCGGTGGTTGCTGATAATGTTCATCCAGTTGACGTCATGACATCAGTTTTCCCGTGCGGATCGGTTACCGGGGCGCCGAAAATAAGGTCGCAGGAAATAATTGCCGAACTGGAAAAACGAGAGCGCGGTATTTATACAGGTGCGATTGGATACTTTTCACCAGACGGTGATATGTGCTTTAGCGTACCCATTAGAACATTAACAATTGATGCAGACGGGTGCGGGGAACTCGGAATCGGGGGCGGCATTGTCGCGGATTCAGAGGCGGAAAAAGAATATGATGAATGTTTGTTAAAGGCATCATTCGTCACCAAAGAGCATCCTGATTTTGATTTGATAGAAAGTCTTAAATGGTCCCCGAATGAAGGGTATCCTTTTATTGAGCAACATTTAACCAGATTACAGAAATCGGCTGATTATTTTTCGTATCAAATTAATATTGAACAAATACGACAAGAATTAATGGAACATGCCGAGTTTTTATCATGTGAGGATGATGAATATTTTAAAGTTCGTCTGTTAGTATCATCAAGTGGCAATATATCGATAGAATCTCGGATGATGAATTCCTGTGTTGATACCGACCTGATAGTCGTTCTTTCTGATGAAAGGATAAATAGCAATAACACTTTGCTGCAACATAAAACCACTCTGCGTGATTTTTACCAAAAGCAGCTTTTGAAATATAAAGAAAAATATGGCTGTCATGATGTGATTTTTCAAAATGAAAATGGTGAAATCACGGAAGGAAGCTATACGAATATCTTTGTGAAAAAGGGCGAAATATTATATACTCCCCCCGTTAATTGCGGGTTGCTCGGTGGTGTTTACCGTGACTATTTGCTGAAAAGTCAGCAATTTAAATGTATTGAAAAACCGCTTTACATCACTGATATAGAATCGGCGGATGAGGTTTATGTCGCAAATGCGGTTAGAGGGCTTCAAAGGGTTAATTTTCAATTAATGATGGATTAAATTTAATCGAAATGGTTAAAATTTGATCAATTTTCAAAATTTTTATTCTTTATTTTCAAATACTTATATATTTTATTGAAATTAATCATTTTACGAAATGTTAATATGTTTTGTGCATAATTACATCTAATCGTAGCAATTGATTTTAGTTGTTTTTTTAGTATTCAGTTTTGGGCATTTCAATCGTTACATGAACATAAACCGTATCGCGGGGTAAAATTATGCGTGTATTAGCAGTGACATCACAAAAAGGTGGTTCAGGAAAAACAACATTAAGTGGCCATTTGGCTGTTCAGGCGGAACTTGCGGGTCCAGGTCCGGTAGTACTTGTTGATACTGATCCACAGGGAAGTTTAACAGCATGGTGGAATGAGCGTGAAGAGCCGACACCTGCATTTGCGCAGACAAATGTTTCAAGACTTTTGTCGGATCTTGATCAATTGCGTGAACAGGGTTTTAAATTGGCGATTATTGATACGCCACCGGCCATTACCCTCGCTATTCAAAGCGTTATTGCGGTTTCAGATTTAATTGTTATCCCGACGCGTCCAAGCCCGCATGATCTTCGTGCTGCTGGTGCAACGGTTGAACTTGCGGATAGAAGCGACAAGCCATTTATGTTTGTTGTTAACTCTGCTACCCCTCGTGCAAGAATTACTAGCGATGCTGCAATCGCGCTTTCACAGCACGGAACAGTCGCACCGTCTGTTATTCACCAACGTACGGATTTTGCATCAAGCATGATTGACGGCAGAACCGTTATGGAAATCAATCCCAAATCAAAATCATCGCAAGAGATCGAAGGTCTTTGGGAATATGTCAATGACCGTCTGGAAAAGAATTTCAGAAGAATTGTATTCCAGCATCAAGCAAGTCAATTAAGACGTGCACCTGCACAAGCAGCAGGATTTGGTCGTCGTCAAGTAGAAGCATAAGTAAAGGAATAGGCAAATGGGTACAGTAAAAAGAGAAGCACGCCTTTCTGGAATGTTATTGGCACGTAAAGGTACGGCAAAACCGGCGCATATTGATCATCATTTAAATGTTCAAGTAATGGATCAGTTTAAACAGGCGACTGAAAAGAAAACACCGGCAAGTGATATTAAGCAACATCAACCACTTGACCAAAATGAACGCTTGGCTGATGCGGTAAAAGAAATCAATAATTTAACGCAAAGACAGTATAACAAAGCTGTTCAAAGCGTTAGTAAAAAGCCACAGGCACTTGAAAGGGTCGCTGAACCTGTAAAGGCAGAAGTGGTAAAAGACGATAAAACAGTTTCTGCGGAATCTGCAAAAGCGTCAAAAAGAATTGCAATGACACTGCGGATGGAACACGAAGAACATCTAAAGCTTAAGATTTTTGCGGCTCACACGCGTAAAAGCTGCCAGGAAGTTATCTCAGAAGCTTTACAAAAATATTTGTGTCAAAGCGAAAAAATGTGTAATATGAGTGATTGTAACTGTTTAAAGTAAAAACAAAAATTAATATCAGTTAACTCGATTGGAATTTGATATGTTAAATGTCAAGGGATTTGGAAATACAAACTCAATCGGTAAGGGGGCAAAAATCAGTCGCCCGCTTGCTTTGGTTTCAATGTCATTTTTGATGTCTGCCTGTTCATACATGGGCTTCGATAGCGATAAAACAAGTGTATATAACGCAAGTGATGAATATACACCTGTTGAACGTGTTGAGGCTGGTTCTTCTTACGAAGGAACGGGATCGGTTCAAGTGGCAAATGCCAATAACAGCTTTCTAGTGCTTGCGCATGAAATGGCCGATAAGGGTGATCATTCAGCGGCTATTCCGCTTTATCGACGTGCCCATAGAATTCAACCTGATTCAGCGGCGCCGCTTGTCGGACTTGGTGATAGCCTTGCTGGTATTGGCCAATATAATGATGCGATTGAAGCGTATGAAATGGCCGTTAGCAAAAATGGCCAAAACACTGCCGCGTTAAAGGGACTTGGTTCTGCTTACCTTGCACTGAATAGACCGACACGTGCGCTTCCATATTTGCAACAAGCTAACCGCGTTAGCCCAGGTGATGTAGAAGCCATGAGCTCACTTGCGATTGCGCTTGATATTCAAGGGCACCGCGATGCATCACTCGAAGTTTATAAAGATGGTCTTGCACTTGACCCGGACAATCTGAAGCTATTGAATAATTATGGTTTATCTCTTGCTTTGCAATCACGTCATGACGAAGCCATTTCAGTATTGAAACAGGCTGCGCAGCACCGTGATGCTGGTGCGAGTCATCGTCAAAACCTGGCTATGGCATATGCGCTATCCGGTAACGAAATAATGTCTGCGCGTCTTCTATCCATTGATAGTGGGCCTGAGCTTACAAATGAAAACTTGAATTATTACCGTATGCTGACAGCGATGCCAGCGGATGACAGGTTTGATTCTGTTCTTTCGCAATCTGGTAATGACCAAACAGATCTAACGGATTCAGCAAACGAAGTGTTTAATGATGATGATAATGACCTGACTAAGGCGATTACGGTTGCGCGTCTGATGGAAGTACCACCAGAGCCGGTTGCGGTTATTGAAGAGCCAGAGCCAGAAGATGATGGTGTACCAGCATTATTGGGCCCAGAAGGTTGGGCGCTTCAAATTGCGGCATATCGTACAAAAGAAGAGCTTCGCCCGGGTTGGGAACAGCTTAAGAAGAAATATTTCGACATTATTGGCCACCTTGAGCCAAGACGTTCTGAGATTGATTTTGGTGACCGCGGTACATATCCAAGTGGTTTCTTCTATCGATTGAACGCTGGTCCACTTACAAGTTATGAAGAGGCACGCGTCGCATGTCAGAAAATTCAAGAACTTGGTACAGATTGTTGGGTGCGTCCACCTGAAATTAAAGAAGGTGATGTTCCGGAATCAGAAAGCGATAAGCGTCTTGCGGATCAATTTAAATACCGTGAAGAATTACCGCCACAGCCACAGGATGGCGCGCTTTAATTAGCGAGATTATATTAAAAAATAAGCCCGTATGATTTTCATCATGCGGGCTTTTTTAATGAGCTGTTATTTTATATATGAGTTATTGGCTTGCGTTCAGAATAGCAAAGATGGCGTCACTATTATCAGCACCGCGAAGTTTTTCACAAATGCCTTGATCACGAAAAACACGTGACACTTTTGCCAGTGCCTTTAAATGATCTGCGCCAGCCTCTTCTGGAACCATAAGCAGAAATACAAGATCAACTGGTTGGTCATCCATGCTATCAAAATTAATCGGTTTTTCGAGTTTTGCGAAAACACCGAATATATGGTCGAGTTCACCGAACCTGCCATGCGGAATAGCAACGCCGTGACCAACGCCCGTTGATCCCAAGCGCTCTCTTTCCATCAGGATGCTTGCTATTTCAAATGGTTCTTTTTCAATTTTTGAATTGGCTATAGACCCGAGCTCCTGAAGAAGTTGCTTTTTACTGCTGGCCTTCAGGTTCGGGTATATAGTTTCTAGACTGATTAAATCTGAAATATCCATCCAGATGCATACTCATACGTTGTTAATAGGATTATGATGTCTTAGGGTCGATCCACCCAATATTACCATCCGGACGGCGATAAACGACGTTAATGCCGCCGTGGCCGCTGTTTCGGAACATTAGTGTTTGTAGCTCACCCAGATCCAGACGCATCACAGCATCACTCACTGTTACTTCAGGAATGTCCATATCCATTTCAGCAATAATCATTGGTGTTGCTTCACCATCACCCTCATCAGCAGGAGCGTCATCGTTTACATTAAAGACGTTATATTGCGCTTTAAATACGGCGTTGAGCTCTTCTTTATTGCTGCGTTCTTTGTGATGGTTTGTGATACGGCGCTTGTAACGGCGTAATCTGGTTTCTAACTTGTCTGCTGCTGAATCAAATGCTGCATATATTTCTGTCTCTTCTGCACTTGATTGAAGATATACACCGTGGCCGATGTGGATCTTGCAATCTGCACGGAATAAATGCGCCACTTTTGTCAGTGTTACATCACCTTCAATAGTGTGACTGATATATTTTTTAACACTGCCTTCTAGACGTGCTTCCACGTGCTCAGTAAGTGCTGCGCCAACATCTAATTGTTTTCCAGTAACAGTAATTCTCATTGTAGTCAGTTCCTATCTCAGATAGCTCTGCATTAAGTGTATAAATACACCATCAAGGTCGCGGAAGTTAGTGTGTCATTGCCAATCTGTCAAGTTTTCACGATTTTTCCGCTTCTTCCATCGAGCTATTTCAATCTATAGCTTCGTTTTTCCTGTCCTTTGAGAGTTGTGCTATCTGTAAATGTCCCTCTCAAAAAATTATGAATAATCAAAGGGCAGGGTTTTTTATTCTTCTTCTTTTAACGGAAGATGGGATATTTAATGATTCTCTGTATTTTGCCACGGTTCTCCTTGCTATATCAATGCCTTCGGCCCTGACCAGTTCGACGATTTTATCGTCGGAAAGGATCTTTTTTGGGTCCTCGTCATCAATGAGTTGTTTAATTTTATATTTAATTGAAACGGATGAATGTTGATTGTCACCGTCCACAGATCCAATCGCGGTTGTGAAGAAGAATTTCATTTCAAAAATTCCTCTTGGGGTTGCGATATATTTGTTGGCTGTAACGCGACTCACGGTACTTTCATGCATTTCAATGGCTTCTGCGATGGTTCGCAAATTAATAGGGGCAAGATATTGAATGCCGTCATTTAAGAATTTCTTTTGTAATTTTACAAGCTCACTTGAAACTTTAAGAATGGTTTTCGCGCGTTGATCCAGCGCCTTTACAAGCCAGTTGGCTTTTGAAACACATTCATCAATATAATCTTTGTCTTCTTTCTTAAGCGGGTTTTCGCCCACTTCTTTAAGGTATCTGTTGTTTACAAGTACTTTCGGTAACGTGTCATTATTCAGCTCGACAAACCATTTTCCTTTTGGGGTTTGTTTGACAAACACATCTGGCACGACTGTGTAAACAATATCCTCGCCGTATTCTAAACCTGGTTTCGGGTTAAGAGATTTAATCTCTTCAACCATATCCAGGAAATCTTCCTTACTGACATCGCATAATTTACGAAGTTCACTAAGTTTCCCGTCACCAAGCATTTCAAGATTATCAAGGAATGTTTCCATTGCAGGGTCATATCGGTCAGCTTGTATTTGCTGAATTTTTAAGCATTCACTTAAACTACGGGCAAAAACCCCTAACGGTTCCATTGTCTGTGCGATTTTGAAAATGCGCTCGATATCGTCTTCTGAACAACCACATCTTTCCGCAATTAACGGTGTTTCTTCAGTGATATAGCCTGCTTCATCAGTCAACCCGATCAGATATTGAATGATAACCTTTTCATAGGGGGCGGCTTGTAATAATAAAAGCTGTTCTTCAAGATGCGATTTTAACGAAAGCTTGTCGGATTGTTTTTCATCAATACCTGTGTCACTAAAATCAAAACTTCCAGCGCCGCCAGTAATCATATTACTGCCGTTTAGACCCAGGTTTTGTTCCGGCACAGTGCCCATATTATCTGAAGAACTGTTGTCATCATACATTCCGCTAAAATCGGTATCCAGCGGTGTGTCACCATCAGTGCCAACAGGGGCGTGTTCCTGTAAGAAATCATCTGCAGTTTTTGGGGTTTGTTCCTGTCCGGCTGTTTCATCCGGATTGTTTTCGGGGGCTGGGGTATCACTGCCGTCAGATTTTTCCCCATATTCTAGGATCGGGTTTTGCGCAACTTCATCTGCGACAAAATCAACCAGTTCGGTACTGGAAAGTTGTAGCATTTTGATCGCTTGCTGCAATTGTGGGGTTAGCACAAGCGACTGTGTTTGTTTAATGTCAAGGCGTGGCGTTAATGCCATATATTAATTTTCCTCTTATAAACTGAAGTTTTCACCCAGGTAAACGCGTTTTACGTCTTCGTTTTCGACGATTTCTTCTGGTGTACCAGACATCAATACCTGACCATCATGAATGATATAGGCGCGGTCAATGATATCCAATGTTTCTCTTACGTTATGATCGGTAATCAGTACACCAATGTCCCTGTCTTTAAGGTGTGATACCAAATTACGAATGTCTGCGATAGCAATCGGGTCAATCCCCGCGAATGGTTCATCCAAGAGCATATATGACGGCCCTGATGCCAGTGCACGTGCGATTTCTGCACGTCTACGCTCACCACCGGATAATGCAAGCGCAGGTGATGTTCTGATATGCTGAATGGCAAATTCATCAAGCAAGCTTTCAAGTTTTTCAGCACGCTTTGCAGGATCAGATTCACAAATTTCAAGGACTGACCAGATGTTTTCTTCGACGGTCATGCCGCGGAAAATTGATGACTCTTGTGGAAGATATCCGATGCCAAGACGAGAGCGGCGATACATCGGCATTGGTGTAATATCATGACCATCAAGAAGAATACGTCCTGAATCAGGAAGCACCAAACCAACCATAGTATAAAAGCTTGTTGTTTTACCGGCGCCATTAGGGCCGAGAAGGCCGACGACTTCGCCTTTTCTGATTTGCATGGAAATGCCGCGCAGAACTGTTTTTTTGCGGTATTTTTTTTCGACTGCATCAACCACCAACCCTTCTTCAAGAGAAGACGAGTGATGTTCCGGTGTTGAAAGCTTTATTATTTTTTCCATATTTTTATTTTACTCATCAACTGATTAATAATATGTAAGCGTTAATCATATTTTTTCAATATCAGAAAATAAATTTTTTATTCACTCGGTGGGGTAAATTGTCCACTGACGCGGCCTTCACCTTGTCCCTCAACGCGGCCGCCATCCATTGTAATCTGACCAGTGGTTAAATTTACCTGTAATCGTGGGCTTTTTATTTGCCCTTCCGAATTATTAAATTCAACCTGACCGCCAAGCGTTATGATTTTTTCTGCAAAATCATAAACACCCCATGTGCTGCGAATTGTTTCTGTTGGTGAGGTAAGGACAACGTTTCCAGATGCATCAAGTCTTGAAATGGATGATGTACTTTCAGCATTGCTTTCCCCTTCATAGAAAACAGTAATACGGTCAGATACAAGTGACATATCAGACTGACTGACAACCACATTTCCCGTAAATAATGCAATATTTTCCTTTTGTTTTACTTCAAGGCGGTCCGCACTAATATCAACGGGGTTTTCAACATCATGTTCTTTTAATGCTGAAACCTGTGCGTATGATGCCATGGTCATCAATGCCGTTAACAATATGCTTTTAAGCCCCAAAAAAATATAACTGTTCATTCTAAAATAACTTTCTTAATTCCCAAAAAGATCAAGTGGTTTATTGGGATCAAAATTAATCTTTACATTACCGTTTAGTGTAATAATTTCTTCCCCCACATTGGCTTCGAAATTATTAGCGCTGAAACGGCCAAAAGATGCGATACCGGTAACCCCGTTTTTACCCGTCGCAATCTTATCTGAAATTATAAATGTTGCTTCTGTTGATCTTAATAGCAGCCCTTTTTCAGAAAGGATGGTGATTTCACCGCCAAGATCCATAATTTGTGTGCCCGTATTCAATGCACCACGCACGGCGTTGATTTCAATACCTTCGCCGGATGGTAGTGACATTTCAGCGATTAAATTGGTAAAGAAATAATCCGTATGTTCGTTCTCTTCACGGTATGCGCTTTCAGCGGAAATATTGACGGGATTATTATTCCTATCGACGTCAACATAGCTGGGTTTAATTAGTTTTGCTTTTTCATCGCGTTGCTCAAGGCGGTCAATAGCCAGTGTGAAGCTGTTTTCACGTGATGCAAGGATCGGGTAAAGGATCAAGCAAAGAAGCGCGATCAGGGTTAAAACCGGGATGGTTTTCTTTAAATTGTCAGCCCGATGTACCTGACGGTCGTTTTCATCGAATGAAACCGTTTCATTTGATTTAAGTATTTGATCCGGGTGTGTGCTCACTATATTTCAATGTCCAATATTATTTTGTCATAAAACCTGATGATTCTGCATTGTTAACGGGTAAATTTGGCAAAATCATGGAGCCCAAATAACATCCTTTAAATGTAGACCTTCTGAAGCCTTGCTTCAAGGTAAAAGCAATGATTTTTAGTTCGGAAAAAGCGTTTTTTAGCTATGGGCGAAAATATCTGTATTATCCCAACCCTTTAGGTCAAGTTCACAGCGTGTAGGCAAAAATTCAAAACATTTATATGCCATCTCTTTTCTACCGCTGACTTCGAGCATTTTATCAAGTTTTTCCATCATTTTATGTAAGTGATAAACGTCTGATGCCGCATATTCGAGCTGTGCTTGACTAAGTTCATCGGCGCCCCAGTTTGAACTTTGTTGCTGTTTTGAAATATCGATATTTAAGAGTTCACGCGTTAAATCTTTTAATCCGTGACGGTCGGTATAGGTTCTGACCAGTTTTGATGCGATTTTTGTGCAATAAACAGGGGCGACGTCCGCGTTAAGATATTTCTTTAATATGGCAACATCAAAACGAGCAAAATGGAATATTTTTGTGACCGATTGGTCTTCTAATAATTTAAGCAGATTTGGTGCTTCCGTTTGACCTGCGGCAATTTGTACAAGATGCGCATTGCCGTCACCGGATGATAATTGCACCAGACATAACCTGTCGCGATGTGGATTAAGCCCCATTGTTTCTGTGTCGATGGCGACTGCACCCGTGAACTTTACGTCTTCAGGCAGGTCGCCTTTGTGTAATGAAATTGCCATTGTTTTTCTCTTTTTTTATTTAAGTATCTATTATCAATATATTATTCGCAAGTGCAATATAGAAAAGATTTGTGATCATATTTGATTTGATGGGGGACTTCACCTATACTTTCGCTAGTTTATAATATTACAGGGAGAAATTTAATGAATTCGTTTGGTAAAAAAACTGTAATGATGCTTGGGGTGGTAGCGGCATCGGCAATGGCGTTTTCTGCTTCGGCGCAGCAGCAAAGGCCAAATTACGAAGGAAAAGCGGCCTTTGATGGCCAAACCCGTGCCCCAATAGCGAAGAAAAGTGCAAGATATGAACTCACCGATTTCGTAGTTGGACTTAACAGACCTTGGACGATGGCCCATATGCCTAATGGCAATATGCTTGTTACTGAAGTGCCGGGACGTATTCGCGTTGTTTCTCCAGATGGAAGTGTATCCGATCCAATTGAAGGAATGCCAGCCGTTCGCGCCTGGGGATCGCGCGGTTTAAATGATATCATTCTTGATCCGGATTTTGAAAATAATCGCATGATTTATTTTAGCTATCTTGCGGCACCAGATGGCTATGAAACGGATAATTCCGATGAGGCATACCAAAAATCAGGGCAGGAACGCCAAGAATGGAATGCGCTTTCCCGTGAAGATAAGGCCGCTAATCCATGGGGGAGTTGGCGTGTGGCGAGTGCAATGCTTACTGCTGATGAGAAAAGCCTGTCAGATGTAAAAGTAATTCTTGAAACTGTTCCTAGCCGAATGGCATTCGATGATGACGGTAAGCTATTGATCACGACACAACGTAAAAGCCCAATGGGATCACCAAATTTAAAAGATACCCTAGGCATGGTTCTTCGTCTTAATACAGATGGTTCGGTACCAAGCGATAATCCATTCATTGGCAATGATGATGTAAATGATATGGCGTACGTTATCGGCCTTCGTAATTCAAACAGTCTTGCGAAGAACCCAAACACTGGCGATTTCTGGGTGGCTGATCAAGGTGGAACGACAGGCGATGAAATTAACGTATTGGCCGCCGGTAAAGATTATGGATGGCCGTATGTTGCATATAGTCCGATGCCACGTGAGAGGGAAGAAGGTGAAAGTGGCACAATGAAAGATGGCACAGAGCAACCCATTTATTTCTGGGATCCGTCACTCGCACCGTCGTCTATGATGTTTTATACAGGCGACATGTTCCCGCAGTGGAAAGGAAACCTGTTTTTGACGGGGCTGTCATCCATGCATCTGTCACGTTTGGTGTTAGTAGGTGACCATGTAGCCGGGGAAGAACGCCTTCTTGATGAGCCGGGTCACCGTCTTCGTCATGTAAGTCAGGGTGCTGATGGTGCGATTTATGTTTTACAAGATGTGCCGAATAGAAAAATTTTAAAAATCACAGCACCAGTAGAAGAATAAAATCTCTTTAGAATAATTCAGAAAAGGCATTTTGCGGATTATGCAAGATGCCTTTTTTGTTTTTAGGTTGAGAATCATATATACTCTTTCTCGTAATAATCTAAGGAAGGAGGAATTATTATGACATCATTATTTGAGAGATTAGGTGGTGAAGACGGTATAGTAAAAATTTCCAATGACATTGTTGAAAACCATAATGTTAACCCATTGATTAAGGCGCGATTTGAAAGCAGTGACCATGATAAGTTAAAAAAGATGGTTTCTGATTTTTTCATTACAGGTTCAGGTGGCCCTGCTTGTTACGAAGGCGAAGGGATGCTCGCGGTTCATAAAGGAATGAACATCAGCGATAATGAATATATGGCTGCTGTGGATGATGTGATGAAAGCATTGGATAGCAATGGTATCGGGGACCAGGAAAAATCTGAAGTCCTTTATATTTTTTATCAGTTAAGACCGGAAGTGGTCGCTGTTTAGAGACGTATTCTCGTTAATAAAGCTTCTTTAATGTTTTTGTAATTCATGTTAGTGCTTAATGAATTAAAAAAGAAATTAGGGAAGAAAAATGAATTTGTCGACGCTGGATATTGGAATCTTTGTCGCTTATGTCGTTGGATTAATATTGATAGCGACACTGGTTTCCAGAGAAAAAGTAGGCCACGAAAAAGATACCAAAGATTATTTCCTTGCGGGTAATTCATTAACATGGTGGGCGATCGGTGCGTCATTGATTGCTGCCAATATTTCGGCTGAACAAATCATTGGAATGTCGGGGTCTGGCTATGCGCTTGGGCTTGGGATCGCTTCCTATGAATGGTTGGCGGCGATTACACTCATGATCGTTGGTAAGTTCTTTTTGCCAATTTTCCTTAAACATCGCATTTATACAATGCCGCAGTATCTGGAAAGTAGATACAATCATGATGTTCGCTTGGTAATGGCGATTTTCTGGATTGGGGTTTATATTTTTGTCAATCTGACATCTGTCTTATGGCTTGGGTCACTTGCCATTAATACGGTGGCGGGTGTCGATATTTTCTATGGGCTTTTATTTCTTGGTGCATTTGCGGCTGCATACTCATTATATGGCGGGCTAAAAGCAGTGGCTTTTACTGATATCATTCAAGTGGTATTGCTTGTGATTGGTGGTCTATATTTATCCTACACGACATTGAATATGATATCTGATGGCAATGGCGTGATCGCAGGTTTTGTTTCGTTGACGGAAACGGCGCCGGAAAAATTCGACATGATCCTGTCTAAAGATAATCCGTATTATAAAGACTTGCCGGGCATTACTGCCTTGATTGGTGCAGTGTGGGTGTTGCATTTTGGTTATTGGGGATTTAACCAGTTTATTATTCAGCGGGCGTTAGCGGCCAAAAGCATTCAGGAAGCGCAAAAGGGGATTGCTTTTGCGGCAGTTTTAAAAGTTATTATGCCGATTATCGTCGTTTTGCCGGGTATAGCAGCATTTTCATTGTTCCCTGGTCTTGATACTTCGGATCAGGCGTACCCACAATTAATGACCTTGATGCCGGCTGGTATGCTTGGGCTTGTATTTGCGGCATTGGTGGCGGCGATTGTATCGTCACTGGGTTCCATGACAAACAGCATTTCGACCATTTTTACCATGGATATTTATAGTTATTATAAGCCGGAAAAAAGCCAACATCATTATGTGTTGGTTGGGCGTTTGGTCAGTTTTTCATCGCTGATTATTGCGATGATTGCGGCAAAACCACTTCTTGGAAATTTTGATCAGGCGTTTCAGTATATTCAGGAATATACCGGTTTCTTTACACCGGGGATCGTGGTGATTTTCTTGCTTGGTATGTTCTGGAACAGAACGACACCTGCAGGTGCGTTAGCGGCGGCGATTGGATCATTCGTCGCTTCCGTCGTCTTTAAAGTGTTATGGCCGACAGTGCCGTTCCTGGATCGGATGAATTTTGTGTTTTTCATTTGTTTGGGGCTTGCTGTTCTAACATCATTGATGGTGAAAGAAGAAAGTGATCAAGTCCATACAATGGAAAAAGCAGATTTTCATACATTAAAAAGTTATAATATTGTCGCTGTGGCGGTCTTAATCGTTATATCGGTTATTTATATTACCTGGTGGTAAAAAGCTAATGTTTAAAGGCATAAATAAAATGGTTGCCAACAACAATGTAACCGATTACATTTCGGGAAATTGTTAAGGATTGAAATTAATGAAACTTGATTTTGTGATATTTGGTGGTGTGGGTGATTTATCGCTCAGAAAATTACTGCCGTCGCTTTATTATTTATATCGCGATGGCAATATGCCTTCCGAATTTCGCATTTCCTGTGTTTCAAGAGCCGCGAAATCACATGAAGAGTTCATAGGGCTTGTTAAGTCCAAGCTTAAGGAATTTGTCGGGGATGATTTTGATGAGGTTGTCTATGCTGATTTTGCAAATAACCTGATTTATAAAAAAGTCGATCTTTCAAGCGATGAGGATTGGGTAGGATTAGCAGATTGTCTAAATATTCAAGCTGATACTGACAGAGAAATAATCTATTACCTATCTGTACCGCCAACAATGTTTGCGCCAGTTTGTGAACAAATTAAATCGCTTGAATTAAACCCTTCATTTTCAAGATTGGTTGTTGAAAAACCGCTTGGTGAAGACGTAAAAAGCGCGCAAGAAATCAATGATCTGCTAAGCCGCACATTCGATGAAAAACAAATTTTTAGAATTGATCATTATCTGGGTAAACCTGCCTTGCAAAAAATACTGGAAATCAGAAATAATTATCCAGCATTGGAACGCAGATGGAATAAAGATCATATTAAACGCGTTAATATCACCGTTTCTGAAAAAGTCGGTGTTGAAGGGCGTGTTGAGTTTCTTGATCGTGCCGGTGTGCTGCGTGATATGGTGCAAAACCACTTAATGCAGATTTTGTCATTGGTTGCCATGGATTTGCCAGATGAAATGCAGGCGGATTTGATCAGGGATCAAAAGGTTGCAGCGGTTAAAAGGCTTTCCGTCATTGATGAAACGAACGTCAATCAGTTAACCGTTAAAGGGCAATACATCGCGGGTGAATTGGATGGGGGAAGTGTGCCAGGATACCTCGATGAAATAAAAATGAAAAATGAGAGTGCAGCGGGAACTGGTGAAACATTCGTTGCCATCAAAGCATACATCGAAAATGATCGATGGCAGAATGTGCCGTTTTATTTGCGTACGGGTAAAAGGTTATCCGAAAGAAAAGCTGAAGTGGAAATTATTCTTGAAAATGATCAAAAACTTTTCATTGAAATTCAGCCGGAAATTCGGTTTAGAAATTTATCACATATTAATGATCTTCAAATAAATGAAAAACTGGTCGCGGACGATATTCGGGTGCCGGAGGCTTATGAATTTTTAATTCATCAAATCATCAAGGGGGATCAGACCTATTTTGTACGTGATGATGAAATCATGGCGTCATGGAAGTGGATTGATGCCGTTAGAGCTGGATGGGCCACAACAAATCAACAGATTGAAAATTATAAAGCAGGCTCAAATGGGCCAACACTGGATTAACAATGAAAAATATATCAGTAAAAAAATATGAAAATCGTGAAAGCCTGATTAATGATTTAAACGACGAAATTATTCAGTCTTTGAATAATGGTGTTTCTGAAAATAACAAGGCATCAATGCTGCTATCTGGTGGCACTACACCGGGCCCATTATATGAGAAATTGTCAAAAGAAACCCTCGATTGGGATAAGGTTTGGTTTGCGCCAACCGATGAACGATGGGTTGCACCTGATCATGATGATAGTAATGAAAAATTGATCAGAAATATGCTTTTGCAAAATAATGCATCATCCGCAAATTATGTCGGGTTAAAATCATCACCCGATAACCCGCGTGATGGACAGCCGAAAACAGAAAACAAACTGGCCACATTTCCTGCGCCAATTGATGTTGTATTAATTGGCATGGGTACTGACGGGCATATGGCATCACTTTTTCCGGGTGTTCATGACACCATAGTTGCAATGGACGAGGGGAATGCTAATAGGTGTGCGCCGATTGTTCGTGGAAACGGCGAAGTAGACCGTATTTCAATGACGTTAAACTGTATCCTGAATTCAAAACAAGTTATTTTGTTTTTCTATGGTGATGAAAAATTAAAAGTATTTGAAAAGGCAAGTTTGGGTAAAACTGATGAACTGCCTGTTAGTTATTTACTTAATCAGGATAAAGTGCCAGTTACACTATATTGGGCGGAATGAATTGTCATATTGACATCATCAATGGTTAGTGTTGAACTGGAATAAAAGAAATAAAATGGGGAAGATTGAATGACTTCTGAATTATTGGTTGCAGATATTGGCGGCACAAATGTCCGTTTCGCGATTGCATCAATCAATGACGAAAATGACATAAGTTTGAATAATATCAACATGTGTCCAACGGAAAACTGGTTATACCTTGAAGATGCGGTGAATGATTATTTGTCGCATGTTGGTAAAAGGCCTGCGCGTGCATCCATTGCTTTTGCAGGGCCGGTAAACAGTGATCTTGTAACCATGACCAATGGAACATGGGAATTTAAACAATCGGAATTGGCAAGTTATCTGAACATGGAAGAAGTTAAGGTCATGAATGATTATTGTGCTCATGCCTGTTCTATGCCGCTTTTAAAAGGGGATCAACTTGTTCAAATCGGTGGTGGTGAGGTTGCCGAAAACGGTAATATGGTTGTGCTTGGCCCCGGAACAGGGGTCGGTGTTGGTGCACTTGTTTCAGTTGGTGATAAATGGAAGGCCGTCGCTAGTGAAGGTGGTCATGTAGGCTTTTCAGCAAGTGGTGACCTTGAAAAAGAAATTAACAGAATTATTGCTGATGAATATCACCGTGTCTCTATTGAAGAAATGGTTTCCGGGCGTGGGATCAGCAATATTTATTATGCGCTTGGCATCATAAACGGCACTCATAATTTAAGGCTGCATCCTGCTGAAATTAACAAGATGGCGTCGGATGACAATGACCCCGATAGTGTGCAGGCGATCAAGATATTTTCAGGTATGCTCGGTAGTTTTGCAAGCGATATGGCAGGGACCTTTAATGCGACCGGTGGCGTTTATCTCGCTGGCGGCGTTTTGCCCAAGCTTAAAGATTTCTTCCTCGACAGCAACTTTAGAGAAAAATTCGAAGAAAATGAAAAGCTGCCATTTGTAAAGGATATTGAAACACACCTGATTATGGAAGAATATCCGGCGCTATTCGGTGCGGCGGCATATTATTCCGGTATGTTCCTTTAATCGCTGCTTAAATCCAGAAGCATAATATTTCTAAATTCTGTCGGATGGCTTTCTGCTTGTAATGCGATGTAGCCCTCTGTAACAGGCATGCCATCTTTCATCGGGTGTGCTGGTTGTTCACCGTCATTTCCATCGGCAACCGGTTTGAAATATTCCAGCACCAATTCACCGTTAATATATTGGCGGATATATTCATCGCCTTTTACCTCTAACTCAGCTGTAACCCATTGATCACCATGGTATGTTTTTGATGTTGAATCAAGGCAATGTTCTTTTTCAAACTTACCATGAATTGTGATGTGGGTGCCTGGTGTACATACATTTCCTGTATGGCGTTCTTTACCATCATTTAAACCACCAAGTAGTTGGAATTCTAATGATACCGGCCAGCCATGATCAATTTCCATGCTTTCTGGTGATTGGGTGTGGAACATAATGCCGTTGTTGCGTTTTGCCCAGTTTGGCGCACCTTTTATTTGTTCACCAACAAAACGATATTCAAGTTTGATTTTATAATGGGAATATTTTTCTTTATAGAAAATATGGCCGTATTCACCGTTAAATTCGTCATATTCATCATAACTTGCGACCAGTTTGCCGTCTTCTACGCGGAATGTATTTTTATAATTTTCACCGACCTTTGATCCACTGAATTTTACGGTCCAGCCATCAAGGTTTTCACCATTAAAAAGTGAAATCCAGTTTTCATCAGCCTGTGCGGTTAATGCCATCGATGATGAAAGAGCTGCAGTTAAAATTAAGTTTCTGATCATTTCGCGGGTCCTGTACTTTGTCTTGTTATTAGCTCAAACGGGAGCAGTTTATATTTTTGTTTTAATTCTTCTTCACGCATGACTTTATAAAGCATGGTCATGGCCGTTGTGCCGAACTCTTCGGCAGGTTGTGAAATCGTAGTAAGGGGCGGGTCACAAAATTCTGCAAAGCTGATATTGTCAAACCCTGTTATGGAAATATCATCGGGCACGGAAAAGCCGATTTGCTTGGCCCGATGAATAGCGCCGATAGCCATTTCATCATTCATGCAAAAAATAGCGGATGGGCGCGGGAACATATTAAATATTTTTTCTGCGGCCTCGACACCGGATTGGATTGAATAATCACCATAGGTTACTTTTGAAGTGTCAAAATGAATGCCTGCTTTTTCCATTGCCTTTATATGACCTGATAGACGATCATTGGTAATTGAATGTTCTTCCGGTCCGGAAATGACAGCAATGTTTTTATGACCCAATGAAATCAGGTGATCGGTCATATCTTCGGCGGCGGAAATGTTATCAAGCTGCACTGAGGGTAGATCTGTGCCGCGCACGCAATCACATGCATTTACAATCGGGGCTGTGATTTTATTCTGGTCTTCGAACGGAATATGACTATCCAGTTGAATGATCCCGTCAGCCTGTGACGTGTTTACCATTTTGGTATATGTGATTTCACGTTCCCGCATGCCTTGGGTGTCGCCAAGAAGAACGGAATAACCCAGTATCTGCGCCTGTTTTTCAATGCCGCGAATAACACGTGAAAAGAACGGGTTTGCAATGTCGGGCACAAGTACAACGATGCTTGATGACCTGCGGGTGCGGAAATTCCGCGCCAGAACATCCGGTTTATAATCTGTTTCTTCGATTGCTGCGTGAACTTTTTTGCGGGTTTTTTCGGTTACTTTATCAGGGTGGCTTAACGTACGAGAGACCGT
Source organism: Pseudemcibacter aquimaris (assembly GCF_028869115.1). Classification (NCBI taxonomy): domain Bacteria; kingdom Pseudomonadati; phylum Pseudomonadota; class Alphaproteobacteria; order Emcibacterales; family Emcibacteraceae; genus Pseudemcibacter; species Pseudemcibacter aquimaris. The sequence continues at coordinate 2,300,759 of NZ_CP079800.1, read as the reverse complement.
AGCGACAGACACCCCAGCCAATTTTGATACGTCACGAATTGTTGCCATTTTTATAAGTCCTGAATTATCAGTTTCCAGATTTAATTTCATTATAGCATACAATTATAAATTTGGCTTGCCAATTAAAATGTAATTGATTACATTTTTTTATCACACAAAATATAGAATCGAGAAAAAACATGGCTGAAAAAAGTGTATCCAGACATCGTCGAATAAAAATGGGTATGGTCGGTGGCGGCCCGGGTGCCTTTATCGGTGAAATACACCGAATGGCAGCACGACTTGATAACCAAATTGAATTGGTCTGCGGTGCATTCAGCAGTAACCCCGAAAAATCAAAACAGGCTGGTGCTGACTTATTTCTTGATCCTGCGCGTGTATATGATGACTTTCATCAAATGATGGAAAAAGAAGCCGCCCTTCCGGAAGGGGAACGCATGGATTTCGTCGCCATCGTTACACCAAATCATATGCATTTTCCACCTGCAGAAGCCGCATTAAAAGCTGGCTTCCATGTTATGAGCGATAAGCCTGCGACATTAAGTTTGGAAGAGGCGGTAAAATTACGGGGTATCGTTCATGAAACAGGACTGCTTTATGGCTTAACCCATACCTATCTTGGTTATCCGATGGTCAAACAAGCGCGCGCAATGGTGAAAGACGGAAAACTTGGTGAGATCAGAAAAATCCTGGTGGAATATCCGCAAGGATGGCTTTCACAATTTGAAGAGGGTAACGAAGATAATAAACAAGCCGGTTGGCGTACTGATCCGTCCCGTTCTGGTGTTGCAGGTGCGATGGGGGATATTGGAACCCATGCTCATAATTTGGCGGAATATATTTCCAACCTAACGATGACACATGTGTGTGCCGATTTGAATATTTATGTGGACGGTAGAAAACTTGATGATGATGGTTCGCTCTTATTCAGAATGGATAACGGTGCATCGGGCACGTTAACCGCAAGTCAGGTTTGCGCTGGCGAGGAAAATGCACTTAAAATTAAGCTCTTCGGTGAAAAAGGTGGGCTTGAGTGGGAACAAATGAAACCGTTTGAACTTAAGTACAAGCCATATGGTGATGTGATGCAAATCATCACGGCGGGGGTTGATAAATCCAATTTATATGCGGAGGCACATGCCGCATGCCGCACACCGTCCGGTCACCCGGAGGGATATCTTGAGGCATTCGCAAATCTATATACCGGGTTTGCAGAAGCCATTCGCGCCTATGACGGTGAATATCGTGGTGCTGACCTTATCGGTATTGATGAAGGGGTTCGCGGCATGGCGTTTATTGAAGCCGTTGTTGGTAATTCCAATTCGAATGAAAAATGGTCGGAAATAAAGGTTCAGGGATAACAATATGAAACAAATTAAAGGACCTGCATTATTCTTGGCGCAATTTGTGGGTGACGAAGCACCATTTAATTCACTTGAATCAATCGTCGAATGGGCCGCGTCCATTGGATATAAAGGGGTTCAAATTCCGACTTGGGATAGCAGACTTTTTGATTTGGAAAAGGCGGCGTCAAGCAAAGATTATTGTGATAATGTTAAGGCAACCTGCGCTAAATATGGTGTGGAGGTCACAGAACTTTCGACACACCTTCAAGGGCAACTTGTAGCTTGCCACCCTGCGTACGATACACTTTTTAATGATTTTGGGCCCGAGCATGCTCGTGGTGATCATCAGGCCAAAGAAAAATGGGCGACTGAGCAGTTAATGATGGCGGCCAAGGCAAGCGGACACATGGGGTTAACGGCGCATGCGACATTCCCCGGCGCGCTATTATGGCATACGGTTTACCCGTGGCCGCAAAGACCAAAGGGGCTAGTGGAAGAAGGTTTTAAAGAACTGGCTCGACGCTGGAAACCTATTCTTGATGCCTTTGATGGGGTTGGTTGTGACGTTTGTTATGAACTTCACCCAGGTGAAGACTTGCATGATGGTGTCAGCTTTGAAAGATTTCTTGCAGCGGTTGATGATCATCCACGCGCCAATATTCTTTATGATCCAAGCCACCTCATTTTACAGGGTATGGATTATGTTGAATTTATCCATATTTACCATGACCGTATCAAAATGATGCATGTTAAGGATGCGGAACTAAACTGTGACGGACGCAGTGGCGTTTATGGTGGTTATCAGGATTGGATTGATCGTCCGGGGCGTTTCCGCTCATTAGGGGACGGACAGGTTGATTTTAAAGGGATATTCAGCGCACTTACCCAACATGACTTTGATGGCTGGGCTGTGGTAGAATGGGAATGCTGCATGAAGCATCCGGAAGATGGTGCCCGCGAAGGGGCAGTGTTCGTGAATGAACATATCATCCGCCCAAGTGAATATAGTTTTGATGATTTTGCCGGTGGCGGATCAGATGAGAATTTAAACAAAAAACTGATTGGAATTTTATGATGTCAGAAATTGATAGAAGACAGCTTCTTAAAAATATTGCGATTATGACGGGTGGAGCGTTGTCTGCATCTGTTGTATCTGGTGTGATGTCCGGCGCATTCGCGCAGGAACGAATTGACGTCGATAATCCGGTCTTTAGTGACGCGGAACTTAATCTTGTAGCGGAAATGGCCGACATGATTATTCCTGATACGGATACACCGGGGGCAAAGGCCGCAAAAGTACATCAATATATCCACGCCATTGTCGGTGATTGGTATTATGATGATGAACGCGCCACATTCATGAAAGGGCTCCATGCAGTTGATAGCGGATTTATGAACGGATCAGCATCAGAACGTCATGCCATTATGACCAAGCTAGATAACGAAGAAGCAGAAGAGGGCAAAACATTCTTCCAGACGTTTAAAGAATTGACGCTCGTTGGTTATTTCTCATCACAGATCGGCGCGGAACAAGAACTTAGGTACGAACAATATCCTGGACCATACGAAGGATGCGTGCCGTTTGAAAAAGTCGGCAGAACCTGGGCGACTTAAGGAATTATTATGGCCGAAGATTTTGATGTAATCGTCGTTGGTTCCGGTATTTCCGGCGGGTGGGCAGCCAAAGAATTTTGTGAAAAAGGTTTTAAAACCCTTGTGATTGAACGTGGCCGTCATGTGGAGCACGGCGAAGATTACATTGGTGAAAATAAAGACCCGTGGGAAATGAAGTTTCGTGACCGGGTTGACCGCAAACTTGCGGATCAAAGATATCCAAGACAGAAACGTTGTTATGCTTTTAAGGATAGCACGAAGCATTTCTTTAATGACGATGTGGATTATCCATATTCCGTGCCGGAAGGGCGCAATTTCGAATGGATCAGGGGACATCATCTTGGGGGGCGTTCGTTATTATGGCACCGTCAAAGCTATCGTTGGAGCGACATGGATTTTTCATCCAACGCCCGTGATGGTTACGGCACGGACTGGCCGGTTCGTTATAAAGACATGGCACCGTGGTATGATTATGTTGAAGAATTCGTTGGCATCAGTGGCACCATGGAAGGCATGGACCAATTGCCGGATGGCAAGTTCTTGCCGCCGATTGGTTTTAACTGCGCGGAAGAAGAATTCGCAAAACGTATTGAAAAAGCGTTTGATGACAGACGTTTGATACCGGGGCGTTGTGCGCATCTTACGGAACCGACGGAAGTTCATATGGAACTGGGGCGCGGGACATGTCAATCACGCAACCAATGTCAGCGCGGTTGTTCGCTTGGTGCTTATTTCTCAAGCCAGTCGGCAACCCTGCCAGCGGCGGATAGAACAGGCAATATGACAATTGCCACTGATAGTATTGTTCACAGTATTATTTATGATGATGAAACCAAACGTGCATCGGGTGTTCGCGTTGTTGATGCCAACACCATGGAAGGCAGAACATATTCCGCAAAGGTTATTTTCCTTTGTGCGTCGACACTTGGCACGGCGCAAGTGCTGCTGAATTCAACAAGTGAACATTTCCAAAATGGTTTCGCCAACAGTAGTGATGCGGTTGGTCGTTATTTGATGGATCATCTTGCATTTACGGGTGCGACTGGTGAACTTCATGGTTTTCAGGATCATTATTATATTGGCAGAAAACCAAACAGTATTTATTTGCCACGCTTTACCAACCTTGAACGCGATGAAGAGGATTTCTTACGCGGTTATGCTTATCAGGGTGGCAGTAGTCGACTTGGCTGGAGCAGCAGATTGTCTGATAAAGGGTTCGGTGCGGACTTTAAAGAAAGCTTTAAAACGCCTGGCGTGTGGGAAATCGGCCTTGAAGGATATGGTGAAATGCTGCCAATGGCGGATAACCGTGTGACCTTGCATAAAACCAAAGTGGATAAATGGGGAATGCCGCAGCTTCATATTGATGCGAAGTTTGGTGAAAATGATAAGAAAATCAGAAAAGCCATGCGCGAAGAAGCAGTGAAAATCATGCAGGCAGCAGGCCTTAAAAATATCACAACTTATAATACCGAAGACAGCCTTGGCTTAAGTATCCATGAAATGGGTACGGCGCGTATGGGCAATGATCCGCGTGAAGCGGTCGTAAACGGTTACAACCAATGCCATGACGTGGAGAATGTGTTTATCACGGACGGTGCAGCGATGGCGTCATCAGCTTGCCAAAATCCGTCATTAACATACATGGCATTTACGGCACGTGCAGCGGATTACGCGGCAAAACAAATGAAAATAGGGAAGCTCTAATGACTGAAGAATTTGATGTAATCGTTGTTGGCTCCGGTATTTCCGGTGGCTGGGCCGTGAAGGAATTTACGGAAAGAGGGTTTAAAACCCTGCTTTTGGAACGCGGTAGGCATGTTGAACATGGTGAAGATTACCTTGGCGAAAATAAAGACCCGTGGGAATTAAAATATCGTGACCGTGTTGACCGGAAATATGCCGATAAACATCATCCAATTCAAAAGCAATGTTATGCGTTACGCGACGGCACAAAACATTTTTTTGTGAAAGATCACGAACATCCATATTCCCATCCGGAAGATAAACCGTTTACGTGGATCCGTGGCGACCACCTTGGTGGTAAATCATTGCAATGGGCCCGTCAAAGTTACCGTTTGAGCGACCTTGATTTTGAAGCCAATAAAAAAGATGGCCATGGTGTTGATTGGCCGATCCGTTATAAGGATTTAAAGCCATATTATGACCATGTAGAAGAATTCGCAGGTATTAGTGGCTCTATGGAAGGGCTGTCGCAATTGCCGGATGGTGTTTTCCAGCCGCCAATGGAACTTAATTGCGGTGAAAAAGAGGTTAAAAAGCGCGTTGAAGCAAAAATGGAAGATGTGAAATTAATCATTGGCCGTTGTGCGCATTTAACGAAACCAACAGAACTGCAACAATCATTGGGGCGTAGCACGTGTCAGTCACGTAACCAATGTTACCGTGGCTGTTCGCTTGGTGCATATTTCTCTAGTCAGTCTGCAACATTACCAGCGGCGAATTTGACGGGTAATCTAACCACATTAACGGATAGAATTGTTGAACGTGTTCTTTATGATCCGGCAACAAAGAAAGCTACAGGCGTACGCGTTATTAATTCAAAAACAAAAGAAGTTACCGACCATACGGCTAAAGTTGTTTTCTTATGCGCGTCCACATTGGGCACGACGAAAATTATGCTTCAGTCGACCAGCGAAGATTTCCAAAATGGTTTCGCCAATGGAAGTGGCGCGCTTGGTCATTATTTGATGGATCATCTTTATGCGACGGGCGCGTCCGGTGATTTGGACGGCTTCGAAGACAAATATTACATTGGCCGTCGCGGCACAGGAATTTATATCCCGCGTTTCAAAAACCTGCATGGTCAGGAAGAAAAATATGTTCGTGGCTTTGGTTGGCAAGGTGGCGCGCGTCGTTATGGCTGGCGTGATGACCTTGATAAAAAAGGGTTCGGTGCTGATTTTAAGGAAAGCTTTAAAACACCAGGCGGATGGAGAATGTCCATCGGTGCATTTGGTGAAATGCTGCCGCGTTATGACAATAAAGTGGAACTCCATAAAACGAAAGTTGACCAATGGGGGCTGCCGCAGCTTGAAATTGAATGTACATACGGCCCTAACGAAGAAGCCATGCGTGAAGATATGTTGAAAACATCCATTGAAATTCTGGAAGCGGCGGGGCTTAAGAACGTCCGCGGTTATCAGGGCAGCATGACGCCGGGTATTGCTATTCATGAAATGGGAACGGCGCGTATGGGACATGATCCAAAAACAAGCGTGCTTAATAAACATAACCAAACCCATGAAGTGGATAATGTTTTTGTCACCGATGGCTCCAGTATGACATCATCGGCCTGTCAAAACCCGTCATTGACATATATGGCGTTGACCGCACGTGCTGTTGATTATGCCGCAACGCAGCTTAAGGCTGGAAAATTATAGAAAGTGATTTCATGAACAGAAGAAACTTTTTAGCCACAACTGCCGCCTTTGGCGCAGTAAGTTTGTTTGGAATGACACCCGCAAATGCGGCAAAAATTACAAACCCGGGCATTCAGCAATATGGTATTCGCGGTATGGTCCGTGAAAACATGGAACGTTCTTTCGAACAACTTGCTGCCCTTGGGTATAAAGAGGTCGAGCTTTATCGCTTATTGGGAAAAAGTGCTTCTGAAGTAAGAACGATATTAGATCAAACGGGCCTTGTATCGCCATCTATGCATGTAATATTGGATCAATTGATCGGTGATAAATTAAAAACTGAAATTGAAAATGCCCATACCTTGGGACAGCAATATATAACGCTTGCGTGGCTACAACCAAATGAAAGAGAAACGCTTGATCAATATAAACACCATATTGAACAATTCCAAAAAATTGGGGAAGAATGCAATAAAGCGGGTTTGAAATTTGCCTATCATAATCATGAGTTTGAATTTATTGAAATTGATGGTGTAGTTCCGTTTGAAATGATGATGGATCAGCTATCAAGCGATGTTTTTGCATCGGAACTTGATCTTTATTGGCTGATTGATGCTGGAAAAGATCCGCTTGATTATATTGCGAAATATCCTGGACGTTTCCCGATGTGTCATTTAAAGGACCGCAGGAATGACGGTAAAATGATGAATGTGGGTAAGGGGGATGTTGATTTTGATGCGATCCTTTCCCAAGCATCAAAAGCGGGGCTTAAACATTTCTTTGCAGAGCATGATAAAGCGGATGATGAAGCGGTCTTTATGGCAGAAAGTCTGACCGCTATAAAGAGCTTTGAAATTCGGTAATTCATCATGTAAGCTCATCCCTATGTAAAAATAGGGAGACCATAGTGAGCGAACAAGCCGTTAAAATTGCAATATCGGATGACAACCCTGGTATTGCAATTGTTTCATTTAACCGTCCTGACCAATTTAATTCCATAACGATCGATGTGCTTGACGGCATGATCCAGGCCGCCGAACAAATCGCGGCGGATCAGAATATTCGTGCTGTTATTTTAACGGGTGAGGGGCAGTTTTTTTCAAGCGGTGCAGATTTCTCTTTGTTCGCGGGGGCGATGGCAGAAAAAGACACGACCAAATCACGTTTTCTGGGGGGCAAGGGTGCAAAGATGTGTGATGTGTGGGAAGCACTTCCGCAACCAACCATTTGCGCCATAGAAGGGGGTGTTGTTGGAGGTGGTCTTGCGCTTGCGATGGCATGTGATTGGCGGATTATGGGTGCATCATCATATGCATATGTTCCCGAAGTAAAAATGGGCGTTAATTTTGGCTGGGGATCGCTTCCGCGTTTAACGGGTCTTGTTGGTGCACCAAAGGCAAAATATATGTCGATCCTTTGTGAAAAACATGGGGTGGATGAATGTCTGGAATGGGGGCTTGCTGATTTTAAATCGGATGATGGTGGCGCTTTGTCAAAGGCCATGGAACTAGCCGGAAAAATTGCTGAATTTCCAGCTTTACCCGTACAACTGATTAAGCGAGGCGTCAATATAAGAGCAGGCGCAATCGCGAAAGTTTCCGGTTATGCGGATACGGAAGATTTACTTTTATGCATGAAGGATGAAGAGGCCGGACTTTACCGCATGGAAACCATCAAAAAATTACAGGGGAAATGATTTGGCAAATTTTGAAGATACATTACTTCTTGGGGATTTTTTAGAAAGACGCGTACAAGATCACCCGGACAGGGTTGTGTTTTATTCACGGGGCAGGGAAACAACATATAAGGAGCTATCTGAACAGGTGGATATTTGCGCCCGGGCGATGCTTGCTTCTGGCCTTAAAAAAGGGGACGGGGTCGCCGTTTTATCATCACAAAGAACCGAAATTTTCGTTACGTTTTTTGCGGCGGCTAAAATCGGGCTTCTTTGGATGGGGATTAACCCAAAATATCAACTGCGTGAAATGTCGCATGTTGTTTCGGATGCGAAACCAAAAATGATTATCGGTATTCAGGAACTTGATGGTCGAAATTATCATGATGAATTATCAAACATTCGCGAAACATTCCCGTTCGTTGAGCAATTCATTGGGTTTGATGGTGATGACAGTTACGATAGGTCCTTTGATGACTGGATGTCCGGCGAATTAGCATCAAATGATGAACTTGATGCGGCGATAAGTCAGGTTAACAGTGATATTGATACCATGCTTATTTATACATCAGGATCAAGCGGCACACCAAAAGGAGTATTGTTACCACAAAAGGCAATCTTGAAACGCGCCATATATGAATGGGATGTGTTTAATTTGGATGATGATTATCCACGCGGAATGTGTCCGTTACCGATTACCCATGTGGGCGGGATTATCGTATTACCACTTTATGCCATGGTTGGCGGTGGCAATATGATCCTGATGGAAACGTTCGATTTAAATGAATATGTCGGCAACATCATTAATGACAGGGTCAATATGCTGGGCGCTGTGCCAGCCATGCATATGTTGATGTTTAAACATCCGCAGTTCACGCTTGATCTGCTAAATGAAAAAATTAAATGGATTTTATGGTCCGGCGCAAAAATGCCTGATGAGGCCGTAAAAGTTTTTTATAGCACCAGTTGCAAATTGGGTTCCACATATGGAACGACAGAAAGCTGCGCGTCGGTGACATTCGCCATAAATGACACATCATCGCTTGAGGTCATGACAAATACAATCGGTAAAGGCATGCCGGATGGCGAAGTGAGGATTGCCAATGATGATAAAATTTGTGCTGTGGGTGAAGAAGGTGAAATTCAAGTAAAACCCGATTTTTCAATGTCAGGTTATCTGAATAATGAAAAAGCCACACGCGAAGCATTCACAAGTGATGGATGGTACCGCACGGGTGATATCGGTGCCATGCGCGAAGACGGCAACTTCACATTCACCAGCCGTATGAGCGAAATGTACGTATCTGGCGGATATAATGTTTACCCGTTAGAGGTCGAACAAACATTGGAAAGTCATGAGAAAATAGCTCTTGTCGCAGTGATTGATGTGCCGGATGAAATATATGGCCATGTAGGATGGGCATATATCATGCCGAAACCGGGCATGGAACTATCCGAAGAAGAAATCGATGAATTTGCCCGTGGGCAGCTTGCCAATTACAAAGTGCCACGTAAATATTTCATTGAACCTATGCTGCCAATGTTGCCAATTGGAAAGATTGATAAGGTTACGTTAAAGAAGAAAGTAAGTGAAGGATAAGAGTATATGTATAAGGTTGAAGTTGGTAAGTCAGTAAAAGAGGCAATTGAAAATGTGGTTGAGTGCTACAAATCAGGTGGTATGGAAAAGGCCGTTTCCTTTTTAAATCGAATAGTCGAAAATCCGGATGCCTTAAAAAAAGATATGCCAGATTTTGATTGTGACGAGGTGCTTTTATACGTTGATGAAAATGTGACGGCTTATTATATCGCAACGACACCGGGCTTTAACTATCCACCCCATGAACATGGCATGGAAGCCGTCGCAGCCATTTACGGCGGTGCAGAAACCCATGACTTTTTTGATCGGGACGGGGATAATGTTAAATGGCGTTCACAGGTATCATTCCCGGCGCCAGCGGTCGTTGATCTTAAGACAGATGCGGTTCATTCTATTTGCAATTTGGGTGATAAGCCCAATGAAACATTGCACTTTTATTTTGGTGATCTTGAATGTGCGACGCGAAATATGTGGGATATGGATGGTAATAACCCACAGCAATATGAACACGAAACATACCTGTCATTTGCAACGCCAATAAATTAAATCCTAAAAAATTAGGAATTAAGTGTTGACACTTTTGATCATATCTCCTAAATAATTAGGATGTAATGATAAGGAGTCGTAAATGGCGCGTAAAACATCGAATACTTTAACGGATGCGGAAAGTCGCATTATGGACGTCCTCTGGCAACAGAAAGAGGCAAGCGTACGTGATGTGATGGATGGCATTTCCGGCGAAACCAATCAAGCCTATAATACGATCCAAACCATACTCGGGATTTTAAAAGAAAAAGGGTTCGTGGACACAAGGAAAGAAGGTAGGGCCTTTCTTTATCGTCCATTAATCAGCAGAGGCGAGGCGAGAAATCAAGCCTTGAAACAGTTGATTGGAAATGCGTTTGGTGGTTCAACGGCCGCACTCGCACAACATTTATTTAAAGACAGTGATATTCACGAAGGGGAAATATCCGCACTCGAACAGGTCCTTGAAAAGGCCATTCAGGAAAAGGAATAACGAGATGAATATGATAAATTTCCCTCTTCTAGAGCTAGCAGGTAATAATATTTGGCAAAGCCTTATCATTCTTGGGGTTGTTCTGGTCGTTTTTAAAATGATCAGTAAATCAAGTGCAGAAGAAAGATCTTGGAGCTTAAGCGCGACATTATTCGTACTTGCGATATTGCCGTTTGCAGCATTCCTACCTGGTGAAGGTCTAAAAATGATCAAGGAACCGGCACCCGCGAATTATTCTGCATATGAATATTCGGTCATTAATACTGTAGATTCAGATAGTAGTTTTATTCCCAGAACACCGGTGCCAGAGAAAAAGACATTAAAAGAACTACCACTTGAAAAGGTAGAATTACCGACAATTGGGAAAGATGAACTTGTTATCGCTGCGCTTGCATTGTGGTTTGTTGGTTCTTTAATCGCCCTCATTAAATTGGGTGGTGCTGCGCTTAATGCATCGCGTATTAAATCAAGTGCTTATCCATATGTTCTTGATGATAGTCTTTCTAAAAACTGGCCGGATGATATTGAGGTGGCCGTCAGCGATGATGTGACAAGTCCAATTGTAATCGGTTTTGTAAAACCGCTTATTATTTTACCAAGCCGTTTTGTGAATTCTATGACGGCGGATCAGTTAAAACCACTGCTTTATCATGAACTTGCGCACATTAAGCGCTTTGATAATTGTTTCTATCTGATTGAACGTGTCATTCTGGCCTTATATTGGTGGAACCCTGTGATGCATTATCTTGCAGCAAGACTTGCGGAAGAGCGCGAACTTGCTTGTGATGATCGCGCGGCCCTTGAATGTGGTGATCAGGTTGAATTTGCAAAATCCTTGCTTACTGGTGCAAAGCATTTGATTGGTCATAATAAAAGCGTACTTGGTCTTGCTGCACTTCGTCGGGAAAGCGTGCTTAGCAAAAGAGTAAAACGCATGACCGAGGGCATGACATTGAAAGGCGTTGATATGACGCGACTTGCAAAGAATGTAATCGCCATTTGTTTTACCATCGCTATTATTGGATTAATCACACCAAGGTTTAATGAAAGTTTTGCGCAAGATAGTGATTATAGCGACCGCATTGAAGCTTTATTAAAAATTGAAAGTGGTGATGGTTTTACGGTTGGTCTTGATGAACTGCCGGATGAAGCAATGCCGGAATTCACAGCTGAATTTATGGCAAAGGATGATCTATCACGTGAGCAATTGAAACGCCTTGCGATTAGAATTCATAATATTGAAGATGAAGATCTTCAAAGTGATGCCCTAAATCATATTTTGGCAGCTGATGATGATGAGCTAGATCTTGAAACACGTAAACTTGTTATCGCTTCTGTATTAGGCAGAGCTCGTGTGCAGGAAATTCGTGAAAGTATTAAAGAAGGTATTCGTAATATTCCTTCTAATATTGAAATTGAAGCTATTCGCGAAGATATAAGACAAGCGATTAAAGATCTGCCTACGGAAGAGATGATCCTTGAAATTCAAACGGATATTGCAGAAGAAATAAAGAACTTGCCGACAGAAAGGATCATTGCCGAGGCCCACGCAGAGGTGGAAAAAGCATTGGCAGATTTACCAAAAACGCTTGAAGGTGAAATTGATATGGATGCAATTATCGCTGAAGTGGAAACTGAATTAAGAAACATCGAAATAGATATTGATGTTGATGAAATTCGCGCTGAAATTGAAATGAGCCTGGAAGAACTTCCGACACAAGAAGAGATCGAAGAAATGAAAAAAGATCTTGAAGAAAGCCTTTCCGAAGTGTTGACGGAAGAAGAGGCAGAAGAAATGCGTAGAGAGCTTGAAAAAGAGCTAGAGCGTTTCCCAACAGGCGACGAAACCGAATAATTGAAAAATAGCAAATTATTTTATTAAAGATACTGGACGAGAGACCCCAAAAGCGTATAAATAGGTCACATATAGTAATACTTATGGAGACTGAATATGAGCGGTGAATTGGTAACAATTTTTGGTGGCTCTGGATTTATCGGCAGAGTGCTCGTCCAGCATCTTGCAAAAGCGGGATACCGCGTTCGTGTTGCAGTGCGTCGTCCGAATAGCGCACTTGATGTAAAAACATTCGGTGATCTTGGCCAAGTTCATCTTTCACAAGCAAATGTCAGAAACAAAGCATCCGTTGAAGCAGCGATTAAAGGGGCGGATCATGTGATTAACCTTGTGGGGTTATTATCAGAAAGCGGTGCGCAGACATTTAATAAAATCCATGAAAAAGGTGCCGGCATTATTGCAGAGGTGGCCGCAGCAGAAAATGTTCAGTCTCTTATCCATATGTCAGCGATTGGTGCAGATGCAGAATCAGAATCAAAATATGGTCGTTCGAAAGCAGCTGGTGAAAAACTGGTAAAAGAAAATTTCCCTAATGCAACAATCATTCGCCCAAGTGTTGTTTTTGGCGCGGATGACAATTTCTTTAATAAATTTGCCGCAATGGCGAAATTGTTCCGTATTCTTCCTGTGATTTGTGGTGAAACAAAATTCCAGCCTGTTTATGTGGCTGATGTTGCTGACGCCATCATTGCGGCTTTAGGAAACGAGGACGCGGCAGGCAAAACATATGAAATTGGTGGGCCTAAAGAATACACATTCCGTGAACTGCTTGAGCTCGTCAATGAAGTGACAGACCAGAATGTTCCGCTTATTACCATTCCATTAAAGATGGCATATTTCCAAGCGTTCTTCCTTGGTATGTTGCCAAATCCAATGGTGACAATTGATCAATTGCGCTTGATGGAAAATGACAATGTGCCGGCGGATGGTGCATTAACCATTTCGGATTTGGGTGTTGAACCAATCCCGGCAGAGGCGGTCATACCAAATTATCTGGTGCATCACCGTCCAATGGGACAGTTTAAAACGGTATCATAAAATTTATGTTATGAGTTGTGATGAGCATTGCCAATAAATTGAAATATAGTGTTGGCGATGTTAAAGTCGTGCGCGAATTTAAGTTAGGAATTTTATGATCCGCTCCTTTTTAAGAATACTGTTTTTTGGTCTTGTCGCCTTAACGGCGATGCTTGGTGTTTCAAATGCAACTTCTGTCAGAACGGATCTGGCAAATCTTGAATTAACGGCGGATAAAACAAGCATTTCACCCGGATCAGAATTTACCGTTATCATTGAAATGACGCCAGACGAGGGGTGGCATGGTTACTGGGAAAACCCGGGTGATGCGGGTTTGAAGCTGGAAATGGATTGGAAATTACCGGATGGCGTTGAAATTGGGGATTTCCAATTCACCACACCTCATCTTATTCCATTTGAAGAGATCGTATCATATGGTTACGAAGGCACAGTCACCATTATTGCGGATGGCAAGCTTTCCGAAGACTTTAATCAGGATCAATTAATCTTAAGCGGCAATGCATTCTGGCTTATTTGTTCAGATGCGTTATGTGTGCCGCAGGATGCACCAATTAGCCATACAATTGATATTGGTGACGATGTAACGGATAACGCCCGCGTCGCGACCGTAGAGACCGTAAAAGCTGATATGCCGGTTCATATTGACTGGCCAAGTAGTTTTCACACAGACGGTGAAAATTTCACCGTTAAAAGCATTCTTCCTGATGAAATAGCCGTCATTGAAAGCGCATATTTATTCCCCTTTTCAGATGGAATGATGGAAAATGTTTATAGACAAAACCTGTCATTCATTAATGGGGAAATCATCGGCCGTTTTAATAACGCCTTCAGATACGAAGATAATGATACATTCGAATTTGTACTGACCTTTAAAACCGGGGAAGGCGTGGATCACGCATATTTCCTATCGGCTTCGAAATCGATGGCACCTATTGCACCAGTTTTTGAAATGGAAAGCAGCGAAGCAGCACCCACATTACCATCACTTGATTTTGGTACGGCACTGTTATTTGCGTTTCTTGGTGGTGTGATCTTGAATTTGATGCCATGCGTGTTCCCGATTTTAAGCCTTAAAGCGATGAGTGTTGTTGAGCTTTCCAAAAAAGATCCGACAGAAGTTCGCATAAGTGGTCTGCTTTATACAGGTGGGGTAGTTTTAAGTTTCGGCCTTCTTGGTGTCATCGTAAGCCTGTTTTCGCTTGGTTGGGGTTTTCACATGCAAATGCCACTTGTGAATTTCTCGCTTGGTTTATTGATGGTGCTTATTGGGCTTAATCTGCTCGGCGTTTTTGAAATTGGCAGCAGCCTGATGGGGGTTGGTCAAAATCTGGTTGCATCAAATAACAGCCGCAAATCAACCTTCTTCACGGGCGTTCTTGCAGTGGTGGTTGCAACGCCATGTACTGCGCCATTTATGGCGGGTGCGCTTGGGTATGCATTTTTATCGGGCGGTGTAACTGGAATTATCATTTTCCTTGCGCTGGGGTTTGGTCTTGCGTTTCCATATTTATTGCTTTGTTTTGTTCCTGCGTTCAGGCGAGCTTTACCGCGTCCGGGTGCATGGATGGAAAATTTACGTAAAATACTTGGTATTCCAATGTTTGCCACGGCGTTATGGCTGTTCTGGATTTTGGGGAATCAATTGGGCGTTAATGCCATGACAATTGCAATTGCCGCTGGATTATTATTATCGTTATCAATTTGGGCGCTTAATAAGAACGAAACATTATGGAAAGCGGTATCAATAATCAGCGCCATCGGTGTATTATTTACGGGGTATTATCTATCGAACCTCGATACTCAGAAATCAGTCATCGAAGCGGACGAAAGCGGATTACAAGCGATTGCGTTTAGTTCAAATGAATTGAATGCCATGCTTGATCGTGGAGAGCCCGTATTCGTGTATTTTACGGCAGATTGGTGCGTGACGTGTAAATTAAATGAACGTGTGGCCCTTTCGCAGGATAATGTGCATCAGGCATTTGCCGAAAAAGACATCACGGTCATGGTTGGTGACTGGACCAATCAAAACCCGGATATCACACGCACGCTGCAGCGTTATGGCCGCATTGGTGTGCCGCTTTACCTATATTTCCCAGTGGGACGCACAATGGATAACCCTGATATCCTGCCGCAAATTTTAACGCCGGATATTGTTATCGATGCCCTTTAAAGGGATTTATTAATTTCCCGAATTTCATCTATCAATTTTTTGAAATGTCTAAGTTCAGATGCGGTGCTGATGAAGACGCGTCTTAACCACCAGCGGTTTTTATACTTCGTCGTGGTGATGTAAAAATCGCCCTTGTTTAAAAGTTTCTTTCTGATGTCCAGCTGTCGTTGGTCGTCGCCATCAATTCTGAAACAGATAATGTTTGTTTCCGGTGTTACGCCGCATTCAAAATCATTCAGTGAATTTATGTATTCTGCGGCATCTTGGGTGAGCTTTGTTCTGCCGGAAATATAATCCGCTAATTTTTGTTCACCCATGGCGGCTACAGTCATAAACATTTTTACACCAAGGGCCGATTTGGTGCATTCTAGGGTTCTTAAGGCAAGATCAACGCCGGGCTGGTCTTTTTCATGGAACATGTAACTGGCGTCCTGGCTAAAGGCGCTATTAATATGGCGGTGATCTTTCACCAGTATCGTTGCGCATAAGGCAGGGGTTCTGAACATCTTATGCGCATCCCAAATCACGCTGTCGGCCAGCTCAATACCTTCAACAAGATATCTTAATTCATCACAAATAATCGCGCCTGCACCGTGGGCCGCGTCCACATGGAACCAGATGTCGTGCTTTTGACATATTTCACCCATTTCCTTAAGCGGGTCATAAAGACCGGCAGCTGTGCCGCAAGCATTTCCGACGATTGCTAAAACCTGTTTGTTTTCGTCTTTTAAAGTTTCTAACATTGCCGGGATTTCTGATGGAAGTACCCGACCATCTTGATCAGCAGGCAGTGCGATGCAATTTCTTTCACCAAGCCCCATAATACCCGCAGTTCGTTTAAGTGAATAATGGGACTGTTCAGGCACAAGAATGACCATATTGCCCGGTGTACCATCACGCCAAAGGTTCGGGAATTTTGCACTTCTTGCGGCAAGCATGGCCGTTAAGTTGGCAAGTGACCCACCGTGGGTCATCACCCCGCCCGCATATTCTGTCATTGTTTCTGCCTCTACCGATCCGGGTAGCGGTGATGGCGTCCATCCGATTTTTTCAAGCATCCAATTGATCATTATATATTCGATGGTCGTTGTTGCTGGCCCCATTTCATATATGGATGTTTCATTGTTGGTTAAGCCATCAATCATCGCCGCATAGGCACCGTTACTATGCGGTGCGCTGATTTGATGCGCGAGGCACTGTGGATGATGAAGCTTTGTTGTTAGATTTAAATAGTCATGGGTGAATTTTTGTAATCTTTCCCCCTCGAGCCCGCCATTTTCAAGTAAATCCAATAATGAAAGATCATTAATGATATCTTTCATCGGAACCTGATCGATAACGGTTGTATTTTCGTCTGCGGACGTGTCCAAATAATCTGACAGCTCATTTAATACTAACGTGCCGTCATCAATAAATTTATTCGCCATGGGGGTTATCCTAATTCTGCGTTAATCTGTCTTACTTTTTCAATTAATCCCTTGATTACCCCCATGTCGGTGTCAGGATTAATCAGCACACATCGAAGCCAACGTGCCTTTTTATATTCTGTCGTGGAAATATAATATTCACCCGTTTTTAAAAGCTCTTTTCGAATGTCCAATTGTCTTTGGTTATCATTCCCAATTCTGAAGCACAATATGCTTGTTTCCGGTGTGACCGGGCATTCAAAATCATCCAATGAATTTATATATTCCGATGCTTCGATTGCAAGGTCGGTACGGCTTTCGATATAATCATAAATACCGTTTTCACCCATTGCCGCGATCGTCATGAACATTTTTAATCCAAGCCCGGATTTGGTGCATTCAACGGCGCGCATCATTTGATCAACACCGGGTTGTTCCTTATCATGCACCAGATAGCTTGCTTCCTGTGAAAAGGCACCATCAAGGTGGATTGCTTTTTTAACAAGTAACGCCGCACATAATACTGGCGTTCTGAACATTTTATGGGCATCCCAAATGATACTGTCTGCTTTACGGATACCCTTTACCAAATGGCGATATTTTTCACTGACGATAGCACCTGCACCGTGGGCAGCATCCACATGGAACCAGATATTATGTTCTGCGCAAATATCACCGATTTTATCAAGTGGATCATAAAGTCCCGCCGCAGTGCCGCATGCATTGCCGACAATTGCCAGAATATCTTTCCCTTTTGATTTTAAGTCATTGATTAATTCAGGAATTTCTTCCGGTAAAACGCGACCATCATCATCCGCAGGCATTTTGATGCAGTTCTTTTCCCCGATGCCAAGAATGCCAACAGTGCGTTTTAAGGAATAATGGGATTGTTCCGGCACCAACACCACTAGATTAGCTGGCGTTCCATTTTCCCAAATATCAGGAAACTTGGCGCTGCGTGCGGTTACGAGGGCGGTGAGGTTCGCAAGTGAACCACCATGGGTCATGACACCACTGGCATATTCATTTGCATCATATTCTTCGTTAATTGGTGCCGGTGTCCAGCCGATATGTTCAAGCATCCAGTTGATCATAAAAACTTCAAGGGCAGTGGCGGCAGGACCCATTTCATAAATCGCCATCGCATTATTGGTGAAACCATCAATATAAGAACCAAGCGCACCAGTTGGGTGTGGCACACTAACCTGATGGCCCATATAGTTTTTATGATGAAGCTTTGTTGAATTTGATAAGTAGCTTTCCAGGAACTGTTCCAGGTTCCCGTCTTTAAGGTTTCCTTTTTTAATAAGGTCTGACGCATTTAGGTTCGATAAAATTTCGGACATTGGTCGCTGTACAATGACGGATGATTTTTGATTGGCACAGACATCAAGATAATTATTGAGTGCGTTTGTGACCGTTTTAATATCGTTTTCGAAATTTGGATTTTTCATTAAGGAAACTCTTATATAATATTATTATCAGTGACTTTAGTTATATAATTAGAATGATTCAATCATATATCTCACTTGCTTGTTTTATCTGTCGATTTTATTGATCTATGTCAATGACGCAACTGTTTTATTGGTGTATTTCATGGCAAAATAAAAGTTAATATATAGTTAATTTGATTTGAGGGGTCAGATTTTTTCCATGTGAATTATAACAATATGGAATTGGTTTGGTGAATTTTTTAATAATTTTAGTTGTTAGTATTTAGTGTAGTATCAGGAGTAAATATTATGGGTGAAGATAGAATTGATAATGAGGCTTGCAATAAAACAAGGCTTATGAATCGAATGATTGGCAACAGCAGCCGATTAACACAAGAACTTAACAAGCGTATGAAACAAGAATTTTCGCTTTCTTTGGCGAAATATGATGTTCTTATGGCAATTGAACGTGCGGAGGATGGTGAGATTACCATGAGCAATCTGTCGCGTGAACTTTTGGTTTCAAACGCCAATATGACGGGCATGACTTCGAGATTACAAGCCGACGGCTTGGTCGAAAAGAAAACAATGCCGTCAGACAGGCGTATTTATAGTGTCGCTTTAACAGAAGAGGGACGCACGCGCCTTGAACAGGCAATTGAAAAACATGGTATCTGGATTAGAGAGCTGATGGATTGCATCGACAGTGATGAAGTTAATTTTATGAATAGCTTTCTTGATAAAATGGATAAGCAGACAGATAGTTTTTCAGAAAATGATTAATATGTAATCCGCGTAGAATTAAAAAAGGAGACTTGTTTAAGTCTCCTTTTTTTTATTTATTAATCCGTAAGGTCTTCCCAAAGTTCTTTTGCTTTATTGATAAAGCCGGAAGCTTCCGGGCTGACGTCATCACCGCATTCTTCGGCGAATGCTCTTAACAGTTCTTTTTGTTTCTTACTTAGGTTTACTGGTGTTTCAACATTGGTTTCGATAAACATATCACCATATGTGCCACGGTTCAGAACAGGCATGCCTTTACCGGAAATTTTATAACGCTTGCCAGTTTGGGTGCCTTTTGAAATTTTTACTGTGGTTTTATCGCCGCCGATTGTCGGTACTTCGATTTCACCGCCGAGGGCTGCTGTTGTCATCGGAATTGGAATTTCACAGAATACGGTTGATCCATCGCGCTGGAAAATCGGGTGATATTCAATATCAATGAAAATATATAGATCACCACTCGGTCCGCCGCGTGTCCCTGCTTTGCCTTCACCGCTTAAGCGAATGCGGGTACCTTCTTCAACACCAGCAGGGATTTTAACGTCGAGCGTTTTATTTTTATTCTTTTTACCTGTGCCGGAACAGTCACCACATGGGTTTTCGATGGTCATGCCTTGTCCCTGACAAGATGGACATGTGCGTTCCACCATAAAGAAACCTTGCTGGCTCCTGACCTTGCCGATACCGTTACATGTGGTACATGCGCTTGGTTTTGTACCGTCTTCTGCACCGCTACCGTCACAGGTATCACAAGCAACGGATGTCGGGATTTTAATCTTTTCAGATTTACCAGTGAACGCATCTTCTAATGTGATTGTTAAATTGTAACGAAGGTCAGATCCACGTCTTGATGCGTTAGGATCACGGCGTCTGCCGCCGCCCATTCCGAATAAATCTTCGAAAATATCGGAAAAACCGGATGCTTCAAAACCGTGGAAACCGCCACCGCCGCCGCCCATACCGCCGTTTTCAAAGGCAGCATGTCCATATTGATCATAGGCAGAACGTTTTTGATCATCCTTTAGGATGTCATATGCTTCGCTGACTTCTTTGAATTTTGCTTCTGCTTCCGCATCACCGGGGTTTCTGTCAGGATGATATTTCATCGCGAGTTTTCGGTATGCTGATTTTAATCCCGCAGCATCCGCGCTTCGATCGACACCAAGTGTTTCGTAATAATCCTGTTTAGACATGTTGTATCCGGTTCATCTCTAATAACAATTGCGCCACTTTAAAAGCGGCGCAATTTTACTTTTACATTTACATCCGATTATTTTTTGTCGTCTTCAACTTCTTCGAAGTCGGCGTCAACAATGTCATCATCTGCGCTCGCAGCGTCGTCTGCTGCTGCGTCATCACCACCTGGTGCTTCGCCGCCAGCTTGTTGATCTTGGTATAGAACCTCACCAAGTTTCATCGCTGCTTGCTCTAGTGCCTCTGTTGAAGATGTAATCGCATCAATGTCGTCGCCTTCAACCGCTGTTTTAACGGCTGCTACGGCATCTTCAATCGCTTGCTTGTCGTCATCGCCAAGCTTTTCGCCATGCTCTTTAAGTTGGCCTTCGATTGTGTGTGCCAGTGATTCACCTTTGTTTTTAGCGTCCACAAGCGCACGACGTTTTTTGTCTTCTTCTGCGTTTGCTTCGGCTTGTTTGATCATATCTTCGATATCATCATCGCTTAGGCCACCTGATGCTTGAATACGGATGGCGTGCTCTTTGCCTGTGCCTTTATCTTTCGCAGAAACATTCACGATACCGTTCGCGTCAATGTCGAATGTAACTTCGATTTGTGGAACGCCGCGTGGGGCAGCCGGAATACCAACAAGGTCAAATTGACCAAGAATTTTGTTATCCGCTGCCATTTCGCGCTCACCCTGGAATACACGAATTGTCACAGCAGATTGGTTGTCTTCGGCTGTTGAGAATGTTTGTGATTTCTTTGTTGGGATTGTTGTGTTGCGATCAATCAAACGTGTAAACGCACCACCCAGTGTTTCAATACCAAGTGAAAGCGGTGTAACGTCAAGAAGTAGCACGTCTTTAACATCACCCTGAAGAACACCTGCCTGAATCGCAGCACCCATTGCCACAACTTCGTCAGGGTTCACGCCTTGGTGAGGATCTTTGCCAAAGAATTCTTTCACTGTTTCGATTACTTTTGGCATACGTGTCATACCGCCAACAAGAACCACTTCATCAATTTCAGCGGCTGAAACGCCTGCATCTTTTAGTGCTGCCTGACATGGCTTAACTGTACGCTTAAGAAGATCGTCAACAAGTGCTTCTAACTTCGCACGAGTAAGCTTAAGTGTTAAATGCTTTGGTCCAGATGCATCAGCCGTAATAAACGGAAGGTTGATTTCTGTTTGCTGTGCAGATGAAAGTTCGATCTTCGCTTTTTCAGCGGCTTCTTTAAGGCGTTGAAGCGCCATATTGTCATTAGTCAGGTCAATGCCGTTCTCTTTTTTGAACTCGTCTGCAAGATATTCAACAAGACGCATGTCAAAGTCTTCACCACCAAGGAAAGTGTCACCGTTTGTTGATTTTACTTCGAATACGCCATCACCGATTTCAAGGATCGATACGTCAAATGTACCACCACCAAGGTCATAAACAGCGATTGTTTTACCGTCGTTCTTTTCAAGACCATATGCAAGAGCCGCTGCTGTTGGCTCGTTGATAATACGAAGTACTTCAAGACCAGCAATCTTACCGGCGTCTTTTGTTGCTTGACGCTGTGCATCGTTAAAGTAAGCAGGAACGGTGATAACAGCCTGTGATACTGGCTCACCAAGATACTGTTCTGCTGTTTCTTTCATTTTTTGAAGGATCAACGCAGAAACCTGTGATGGGCTCATTTTGTCGCCGCGGGCTTCAACCCATGCGTCGTTGCTGTCTGATTTAATAATTTTATAAGGCACCATTTCGATGTCTTTTTTCGTGGCAGGATCATCAAATGAACGACCGATCAAACGCTTAATTGCGAAAAGTGTGTTTTCCGCGTTTGTTACTGCCTGACGTTTTGCTGCCATACCGACTAGTTTTTCACCGTCTTCTGTGAATGCAACCATCGAAGGGGTTGTGCGACCGCCTTCTGCATTTTCAATAACTTTTGGTTTTGAACCATCCATGATGGAAACACATGAGTTTGTTGTTCCCAAATCAATACCAATAACTTTTGCCATACTATCCTCGTTTTCTTAAATCACTTGTTACGGGTCTTAATTTAAAGCCCCACGTAAAAGTATTTTATTAAAATATATGTTTGCTGCGCTTTGCGCTCTTCTCATGGTGCTTATATAGGGCCATTTTTTTTGATCGCAAGGGTTTTTATCGAAGTTTTTCATTTTTTTGTTAGAATGGCTGTAATCGTTTGTCCTGATTATGATTTAAGACTATCGATTTAATGAAAATTTGAACAATTAAATGAGTGTGACGCTATGAAAAAACTGATTGTTATTTTATCTATTTTGGTGACTTTCCCGTTTGCTGCAAATGCTGCGGATGGTGATATAATTGTATCTGGTGAATGGGCACGTCC
The DNA here is from genome assembly GCF_028869115.1 of Pseudemcibacter aquimaris. NCBI lineage: Bacteria > Pseudomonadati > Pseudomonadota > Alphaproteobacteria > Emcibacterales > Emcibacteraceae > Pseudemcibacter > Pseudemcibacter aquimaris. The sequence goes on along the minus strand of NZ_CP079800.1, from coordinate 2,277,892 downwards.
GATACTGATCGCGGGCCGTCCGGGTGGGGCTTTTTTAACAATAAAAAATAATGGCGCGGATACTGACAAGCTGGTCGGGGCAACGTCATCCATTTCACCGCGTGTTGAAATCCACAATCATTTAATGGAAGACGGTGTAATGAAAATGCGTCAAGTGGATGGTGGTATCGAAATTCCGGCGGGTGGTTCTGTGGAATTAAAACCAGGCAGTTATCATATCATGATGTTTGAAACGGATAACAAATACGGACCGGGTGATACCATTGATCTAAAGCTTGAATTTGAAAAAGCGGGCGAGATTGAAAAGAAAGTAGAAATTCGTGCGAGACAATAAGAAATTTTAATTTATTTTATGTGTTGAATAATTGAAAAATTTAAAGGCTGATATTGATTTTGCGATAAGTATTTTTGTCATAGATTCAAGGCGTTAGAAAATACATTAAAATACGGACCGCTTTGAATGTTTTAAACGTATTCTGATATAGCTCATAATGTGATCTCAATTGCGCATAAATAGTTTGTTTTTATTGCCATAAATGCTTTATTGTTACATTGTTACAGCCTATAGTCCGGCTTGCTGTAAATTATTCGCTTTGAATAGTAAGAAATAGAGGGAACACAATGGAGATTTTGTTAGACCTGTATGGCGTAATAGCCAGCATCTTTAACGAGATTGTCGGGGTATTTTATCAGAGCTCAATATTTATCCTTTTTGGATTATTTTTTGCTGGGATAATGCATGAATTTATCCCAATTAAACTGATTACAAAAAATCTTGGCCAAAAGGGGATTAAAGGAATCTTCTGGGCGACCATTTTGGGTGCGCCACTTCCGCTTTGTTCTTGTAGTGTGCTTCCTGCTGCGGCAACGCTTCGTAAAAAAGGGGCGTCAAAATCCGCCACGGCTTCATTCATTGTGTCCGTTCCTGAAACAGGTGTTGATTCAGTAATCGTATCTTATGGTCTTCTTGGGCCAGTGATGGCTGTTTACCGCCCTATTGCTGCTATTGTGAGTGCTATTGCTGCGGGGCTTGCGTGTGCGTTTTTAACGCGCAATGAAAAAGATGATAAAGAAAGTTCAGAACAAGATGCAAAAAACATAGAAGAAGTTGCGCATCATCACCATCATCATGACCACCATCATGGTCACGACCATGATCACGATCACCACCACCATCACCATCATCATCATCACGATCACGGGGATCTTGCAGAATCTAAAAATATTGACATTAAGCAAAAAGCCAAAGGCGTATTTCGCTATGGGTTTGGGCCAATGCTTGATGATATTGCTTTTTGGATCGTTGTCGGCTTGGTTATTACCGGCGTGATGCTGGCTGTATTGCCGGATAATTTCTTTTCTTTTGGTGATGGGTTTCTTGCGGGCATTCTGACGATGCTGCTTATGGTCGTTATCAGTGTGCCGCTTTATACGTGTGCAAGTATGTCGACGCCTGTTGCAGCGGGCCTTATCGTTAGCGGATTATCCCCTGGTGCGGCGTTGGTGTATCTATTGACAGGGCCAGCCACAAGTATTGCGACAATTAACATAGTTGGCAAAATGCTTGGATACAGGGTCATGTGGGCGTATTTGTCTTCTATCATTGTTGTTGCGATCTGTTTTGGTTTAACGTTGGATTATTTTGCAGCGGATATTGTTCGTGTGGATGCTATCCTTGCCCTAAATAGCGCTGATAATACTTTCTGGATGGTTGTAAAATCGGCTTCTGCGGTTATCTTCTTAGGGTTGGTGATTGCGAGCTTTAGTCGTAAAAGCTACATGGAGCCAGTACATGATCTTAAAAAACAGGGTGCTGTAGTCGTTGAGGTTTTAAGAAACCATCAACAAAAATTAATGGGCGCAGCAGCAGCAATTTTCGTTGTAATGCTTAATCCATTATATACGGTTCAAGTGCCACCGGGCAGCCAGGGTATGATCCTAAGGTTTGGAGAAGTGGTGGATCAGAATTTAACACCTGGCCTTTATTTTAGATTACCGTCACCGATCACGGAAGCCGTGGTTATTGATACGGGCAATGTTCGCCAAATTACAATTGATGAAAGCCTTAGTAATTCAACAGCCGCTGGCGTAAGGCTAAATTCATATGAAAATTTCAATACGTATCTGACCGCTGATGAAAATGTTCTTTTGATAAAGTCGGTTATTACCTATGAAATTGATGATATTTATAATTATCACTTTTATAGCGAACAAAATGATCAGTTGCTGTTGGATATCGCAAGACAGGTTCTTGTGACGGAAACAGTGCAGCTTCCGATTGATGCCGTTTTCACAACAGAAAGGCATAATCTTGAAAGTCGTTTTCGCGATCAGCTAAAAGGCAAGGTGGATACTCTTGATCAAGGTTTTAAAGTACTTGATGCGCGTCTTGTTTATGTTCATGCTCCGAACCGTGTCCATGATGCATTTCGTGATGTGGCCAGTTCACTTGAAGATATGCAAAGGTCATTGTTCCTTGCGGATGGTGATGCGATCCGCGTATTGAATGATGCACGCGGTAATGCAGAGGACATAAAAGCGAACGCCAGTGTCGAAGCAACACGTGAACTTGCAAATGCCAAGGGGCAGGCGGCTGCATTTAAGCCGCTAGCCGATGTGCATGGGCAATATCCATATATTACAGAAAAAAGATTGCAGCTTGAATCTCAGGAAATAAGGCTGGTGCCGCCAAAATTATATTTAAATGGTTTGAAAAATTCAGAAGGGGTCGATTTGTGGCTTGATCCTAACGCCGAAGACGTTGTCAGGTTCAAATTTAAGGATTAATGGGAAGAGTTTAATAATGTTGAAGAAGAAATTACCGCTGATAATAGGATCGCTTTTGGTTGTCGCATATTTGATGACATCCTTTTTTGTGGTTAATGAAGCAGAATATAGCATCGTGACGCGTTTCGGTCGCACGGTTGCTGTTCATGATGAACCAGGTCTGCGTGTTAAGCTCCCTATGCCATTTGAACGGGTCGTTAGGTTTGATAAAAGAAACATGTATCAAATCATCCCAGAAGAAGAATTTCTTACATCAGATAAGAAGAACATCGTTGTATCCTCTTTCTTAACATGGCGAATTGTTGATCCTGAAAAATTCCTTACGGCACTAAGAACGCGTGATGCGGCGGAAGCACGTATTGAAAACTTAATGAAATCGTTATTTGGTGCCGCGTTAGGGCAAAAACCTTTCACTGATTATATTCCTGCGGATATTACGCAAGCAAGCGACATGAGAGCGGCGGAAAATATCTCTATCATGGAAGAAAAAATATATAATGAGGCTTCTGCCTTAGCGAGCCGTGATTATGGTATTGAGCTTACGAATATTGGTGTTTCAAAATTTAATTTCCCGGCACAGAACCTGATTAGTGTTTATGCACGTATGCGTGCGGAACGTGAACGTATCGCCAAATCGTATCGTTCCGAAGGGGACGCAGAAGCAAGAAAAGTAATTGCAGATGCCAATAGAAGAAGTGCTGAAATCATTTCTGCTGCTGAAGCAGAAGCGGAAATCGCCCGTGGTGAAGCCGAAGCCGAAGCCGCGCGAATTTATGCGGAAGCCTATAAGGATAAAGAAGGTTTTTATGAATTCCTAAGAACGTTAGAAGTTTACGGAAGCATCATTGATAATGATACAACCTTGATCCTTCCGGAAGATTCCCCGCTTCTTGATCTGTTGACCAATCCACCGCTTGAAAATAGAAAGGCGGACAGATAATGGTCAAGAAAATCTTATATGGTTTAGGAGCATTGTTATTGCCGTTATACGCAGTATCCGGCTTTTATGCTGTAGAACCAGAAGAAACGGCGGTTACCTATATTTTTGGAAAGATGATTGATAAAAATGTAGAGGCCGGCATTCACTGGAATGTCCCTTATCCATTCGGTAGCCAGACCGTAAAAACAACCAAAGCGAATCTTATTCTTTCTGTTGGTGAAACTGCACCACCACTTGAAAGTTTTACATATGGTGCGCAAAATCTTTGGATGACGGGCGGTGCCAGTCTTGTGGAAATTCAGGTTGATATCCAATATACGATCACACGGTTGGATCTTTTTGAAACATCACATGACAGACCGGAAGTGTTCCTTGATTTTATGGCGCAAAAAATGCTGACCCGTTCATTGGTGGAAAAAAGCGTCGATGATATTCTGACGACAGGAAGACAGCTTCTAGGCAGTCAAATTCGCCAAGCCATGCAGGTAGAGCTTGATAACGCAAATACCGGCATTCAGGTGCAGGATGTGATTGTAAAATCGCTTTCCCCACCCAGTAATGATGGTGTTGCCGATTCATTTCAATTGGTACAAAATGCTAATTCGGACCGTTATAGACGTATTGAACTTGCGGAATCCCAGAAAAACCAAGTTTTATTTGATGCAGAGGTGGAAGCTACCCGCATCAGAAACGAAGGAATGGCTGCAAAATTTGCAAGATTAGAAAGTGCAAAAGGGGATGTCGCGAGATTTAACGGTCTTGCCGCAGAATGGCAAAAATCACCAGAGGCAATGGAAAGACGCATTTATCTTGAAGAAATGGCAGATATTTTAAGGGATGTAAAAGTGTATGTCGTGCCGAACAATAGTGCGTCAAATGTTATTGGGAACAGATAACCGTTCATAAAAAATCTTAAGTCATAAAAAAACACTCACCAAATTATTTTGATGAGTGTTTTTTTTATTAGTGGCTCAATAACCTTAAGCGATTAGGCCTTGGTATCAACGCCTTCTTTGTCTTTGTTACCGCCTTTGGAAACACCAACCATCGCAGGACGTAATAGGCGGTCTTTGATTTTATAACCAACCTGCATTACCTGCATCACTGTACCGTGTGGATGCTCATCTGTTTCTGCTTCGAACATTGCTTGGTGATGATTGTGATCGAAAGCTTCGCCATGTGGATTAATTTTATTAATGCCGTGGCGTTCAAAGATATTGTGAAGCTCGCGGTCAGTCATTTTAACACCTTCAAGCAGGTTCTTAACATGATCGGGAATATTGTCTTCTTCCGGCAAGGATTCTAGCGCACGGTGAAGGTTGTCCGCAACGGCAAGGATGTCACGGGCAAAATTTGTCACCGCGTAATTTGCTGCGTCTGCTTTTTCTTTTTCAGCGCGGCGACGTACGTTTTCTGCCTCTGCAACTGCGCGTAAAAGCTTGTCACGCAGATCATTGATCTCTGCTTCAGCAACGCTTAATGGCGTTACTTCTTCGCCTGCTTCTTCCGTCTTTTCCGGTTGTTCGTTATTTTCTTCTTCAGAAATGTTTTCTTCGTTCATTTCTTCATTTTCTGTGTTTTCAGTCATTATATTATTTTTCCAATAATTTTTGCTGTGTAATCTACCATCGGAATGATCCTTGCATAATTTAACCGTGTTGGTCCAATAACGCCAATCACACCGAGTAAGTTGTTTTTTTCATCCATATAGGGTGCAGCGATAACAGATGAACCCGAAAGAGAAAAGAGATTATTTTCAGAACCAATGAAAATTCTTACTCCATCGGCATTTTTTGCGAGCCCAAGCAGCTCAATCAAGTCTTTTTTGCGCTCAAGATCACTAAAAAGTAGTCTGATACGTTCCAGATCCTCTTTCGCATCCAAATCATCGAGCAGATTTGCCTGTCCACGGACAATAAGTGATTCTTTTGATATTTGCCCCGCGTCTCGGGTTCCTGCCCAGACAGCAAGGCCTTGTTCAACAATATTCTGGGCGAGCAGATCAAGTTCTGCTTCATGTACGCTGATTTCTTTTTCAATCTGTGCTTTGGCCTCAGAAAAGTCATGGCCATGTAATTTCGAATTGATGTAATTGGCCGCTTGAATAAGTGCGGACGGGGTAATGCCCGGTGGCACATCAATAATACGGTTTTCAACATCATCACCGTCACTAACCATCACCACAAGGGCACGCCCGGGTGATAAATGCACAAATTCAACATGTTTTAACGGGCGGTCTTTCTTTGGGGCCATAACGACGCTGGCACATTGGGAAAGACCGGAAAGCATGCTTCCGGCTTTGGTCAGCACATCTTCCATATTGTGGCCGGAATTATTGCACTGAATTTTAATGTCATTACGTTCTTGTTTGGTCAGATTGCCCAGTTCCAGCATGCCATCGACAAATAACCTTAATCCCATTTCCGTTGGAATGCGTCCCGCGGATGTGTGTGGGGAATAAATAAGACCGCTTTCTTCCAAATCTGCCATTACATTACGAACCGTAGCCGGGGAAAGGGATACTTCAAGCTGTTTTGAAAGCGTTGCAGAACCAACCGGGTCGCCCGTTAAAATATAGGCGTCCACAATCTGGCGGAATATTTCCCGTGATCTGTCGTTCAAAATGCTCATGCTAGGTAATGTAGGTACGCCTTTGGCCAAGGTCAACGCTAGGGCGTAAATAAAATATAATTGAGTGGCATTGCGTTTGATTTAACGTTAAAACCGATAATTATATTCTTTAAAGGGAGAAGGTTTTATGCGCCCATCCGGCAGAAGCGCTGATCAAATGCGTGAAATTTCAATGGAACTCGGTTTTTCAAAATATGCAGAAGGATCATGCCTGATTAAATTCGGTGATACCCATGTGTTATGCACTGCTACACTCGAAGAAAAAGCGCCGCCATTTTTACGTGGTTCTGGAAAAGGGTGGGTAACCGGTGAATATGGGATGCTTCCGCGTTCCACACATGGTCGTATGCCGCGCGAAGCTGCAAAAGGAAAACAATCTGGTCGCACACAAGAAATTCAACGTCTAGTGGGGCGTTCATTACGCGCGGCCGTTGATCTTGAAAAGCTTGGTGAATGTCAAATTCGTGTGGATTGTGATGTGATACAGGCAGACGGAGGAACACGAACAGCGTCAATTTCTGGCGGTTATGTCGCGCTTTATCAATGCCTTCAGAAAATGGTAGCGAACGGTACATTATCAGAAGTCCCGATTATTCACGAAGTGGCGGCGATTTCATGTGGTGTTTATAAAGGCACACCAGTTCTTGATCTTGACTATGATGAGGATAGCGCCGCGGAAACAGATGCGAACTTCGTGATGACTGGTGCTGGTAAAATTATCGAAATCCAAGGAACCGCAGAGGAAGAACCATTCAGCGAAGAAGAGCTGCTTCGTATGATGCGTCTTGCCAGATTTGGTGTGGATCAAATCACGAAAATGCAACGTAAGACATTGGGAATTTAGACATGTCACGTAAGTTTGATGAAAAAAAACTGGTGGTCGCGAGCCATAACGCGGGCAAGGTGCGTGAAATTCGTGAGCTACTTGAACCATATGGTGTTGAGGTTTTTTCATCAAAGGAACTTGAATTATCCGAACCTGTTGAGGACGGGGAAACATTTATTGCTAATGCAGAAATTAAATCGAAAAGTGCCACATCTGAATCCGGTCTTGTGGCATTAGCGGATGACAGCGGGCTTGTCGTGCCGTCAATTGGCGGCATACCTGGTATTCATTCAGCACGTTATGCGGTTAACCCGGAAACGAATGAACGTGATTTTTCATATGGAATGGCGCGTCTAAATAATGAACTGGGTGATCATGACCGCGGTGCATATTTTGCATGTGCTTTGTCACTTGCGTGGCCGGATGGGCATGTCGAAACATTCGAAGGGCGCGTGCATGGCTGTCTTACATGGCCAATTCGTGGTGAGAATGGATTTGGTTATGACCCGATGTTTATTGCGGATGGTTATGATGACACATTTGGTGAAATGGAACCGAATGAAAAACATTCAATCAGTCACCGCGCGGATGCGTTTAAGAAATTAATCGATGCCTGCTTCAAATCATAATGAGATTTCAATTTACGTACATTGGCCATTTTGTCTGGCCAAATGTCCATATTGCGATTTCAATAGTCATGTTCGTGAAACGATTAACGAAGATGACATGCGAGATGCGCTCTTAAGCGAGGTCGAGCATTACGCGAACCTAGTCGGTAAACGTACAGTAAAAAGCATATTCTTTGGCGGTGGTACGCCATCGTTGATGAGCGCGAATACGGTTGAAACGGTTATCAGACATATCGATAGAACCTTTGGGTTATCAGACGATATTGAAATCACACTAGAAGCCAATCCAACCAGTGTTGAAGCCGCAAAGTTTGCTGATTTTGCCAGTGTCGGCGTTAATCGTGTTTCTATTGGTATTCAGGCATTAAATGACAGTGATCTTAAGGCGCTAGGGCGCGAGCATAGTGTGAATGAGGCACTTGGGGCGATCGAACTATCACAGAAATATTTTTCGCGTTCCAATTTTGATCTTATTTATGCGCGGATGGGGCAAACCACAGCCGAATGGGAACAGGAACTCTCGCAAGCGATTAAAATGGCAAATGGGCATTTATCGCTATATCAATTGACCATTGAGCAAGGCACACCATTTTACGGCAGTTGGCGTAAAGGTGATTTGGTGATACCGGAAGAAAATGTGTCTGCGGAAATGTATGACCTGACCAATCAGATATGTTCTGATCAAGGCTATCCCGCCTATGAAGTATCTAATTATGCGCGAAAGGGCGAGGAAAGCCGACATAACCTGACCTATTGGCGTTATGGCGATTATATTGGTGTAGGGGCAGGGGCACATGGGAGGATAAGCTATGACGGTAATACATACGCGACCATGCAGAATAAAAAGCCGGAAACGTGGCTTAAAAACACGCAAATGAATGGCCATGCAACCAAAGATCATATTCAGCTATCAGCCACCGAAATGGCAGAAGAGATGATCATGATGGGGCTAAGGCTTACGGACGGTATTGACCTTAACACCTTTGAAAATCGAATTGGTAAGAAGATAAGTGACTTTACGGGATCGGATCAGGTGGATTTGATGATAACTCAAGGGTTTCTTGCGCCAGTTTTTCCAGATCGACTTCAATTGACAGAGAAGGGGCGCCCCCTTCTAAACCAAATACTGGGTCAAATTTTGGTGTAAAATCCATTGGGACTTCTACGTAAAGCGGTCTGTTTTCCTGAATAAAGCTTTTTGGGGCGTCTTCGATCTTTATAAACTCGTCTTCAGATACTTCAAATACGGCAAGACCGCGTTCAACAAGTCCTGTTCTATGGAAACGGAAAATGCCATCAAGACCGACAAAGCCGCTTGGGTCGGTTAGGATTTTCTTGGAAAATGTTGGGGTACGTTGGCTTCTGACTATGTTGGATACAAGGGCCATGGCATCATATCCAAGCGTTACCAAACGTGGTGGCATGACGCCATATGCATCGTTATAGCGATCAAGGAATGCGTTTGATTTTTCTTCTTCTGGTGCGGCGAACCATCCACCTTGAAGCTGTGGTTCATTAAACAGCATAGGGTCTTGCCACAGACCGGTTCCAAGGACTTTCACCTTTGTCAGGTCAATTTCATAATAGGACAGAAGTGGCGCCAGTGATCCAAGCATTGAGCCACCTTCCGGCAGAAGGATGGCATCAAATTCAACATCGCCCAATGTTTCAAGGTTTCTAAGTTCAGTTAAAAATTCCCTGCCCATGTCATCGTCATTACCAAGGGAACGTAAGAATTGGCGTTCATCGAGGAATTCCTGACGTCTATAATCATAATTGGCAATGCGTTTTACCGGTTCATCAAGCATGGATGGATCATTCGGGTAAACTTCCATCGCGACCAGTTCATTAAAATCTGTGGCAATCAGTGGTTCAAGCACATCAACAACGCGGCCACCATATAGAGTTTCCGGGATTAAAGCGGCGAATTTTTCATGTTGCTGTTTTGATGCATATTTGATGATACGACCAACCTGTTCTTCAGGGCGGAAGCTTAAAAGAAAGACATTGTCCCCGGCGACATCTTGATCGGTTGAAAAGCTGATCATGTTAAGACCTGCTTCTTTCGCGATTGGCTTTGCGGCACGGATGCTGCCAGCAAATAAGGGGCCGATGATGATATCTGCGTTTCTCGCGATCAGTTCGGTTGTGGCTGCTTCTGCGCCTTCTGGTGTGCCGCGTGTATCAACAGGGATGAGGTTTAGCCTTTTATCCCCGGCATCAAACATTGCCATTGTGATGGCGTTTAACATGGCTTGTCCGACTTGGCCGGTGTCACCACTTAACGGTAACATTACTCCTACGTTGATTTTTAAACGCGCGGGGCGGTTATCTATAATTTCTTCTTGTTTGTCGTCGCGTCTTAAAATGGGGGTAAGAATATTTGTCGGTTCATCCGGAATGGTTTCCGGTTTTGTATCAAAAACAATTTCTTGTTCCGGCGCGGGTGGCGCGCTTTGTGCAAATGGCGCATTGTCACTATCCGGTCCACATGCGGCAAGTGTTAATAATGCAGGAACCACTAAGGTCGTTTTATATATTTTTTTAATCAGCAAACTGATTGATCCCATTTTCATTGCAATGACAATATTTCATTAGTTATACCAAAGGAATTCAGTTAGGCTAGTCCTGAAATATGGCAATGGTGTGGAAAATAAAGAAAAATGGAAAAAAAACAACGAAACAAATTTGAAAGCGGTCTTTATGTCACCGCGACACCCATTGGAAACCTGGGGGATATCACGTTAAGGGCGATCGATTTGTTAAAGGCGGCCGATTTTATCGCCTGCGAAGATAAGCGCGTTAGCGGCAAGCTGCTTTCTTATTATGAAATTGATACGCCTATGATTTCTTATCATGACCACAATGCGCAGGAAGTTATGCCACGTATTCTGGATGAACTTGGATCAGGAAAAATCATTGCACTTATCAGCGATGCGGGTACGCCACTTATTTCTGATCCGGGGTATAGGCTCGTTAATGAATGCAGGGCCAATGATATTATGGTCACGAGCTTACCTGGTGCTAGTGCTATTTTGTGTGCTTTAACAAATGCCGGTATGCCGACCAATAATTTTTTATTTCAAGGTTTTTTGCCGCCAAAAATGCAGGCGAGACAAAATGAAATTAAAAAATTTAAAAGTGTTGATGCGAGCATCATTTATTATGAATCACCGAAAAGATTACTGGCCTGCTTAAAGGATTTAAATACGGTCCTCGGAAACCGTGAAGCAGCCGTTTGTCGGGAACTGACAAAATTATACGAGGAAACACGTAAAGGCAGTTTAGAGAGTTTAATCGAACATTATGAAGATAGCCCAACACCAAAGGGCGAAATCGTAATCATCGTATCCCCGCCGGAAAAGACAGAAGGGGCGGTGAATGATCTTGATGACGCATTAAAAAATGCGCTAGAAAAATTATCAGTGAAAGAGGCCGTTGCCGCAGTTACCTATATGACAGGGCGAAAGCGCAAGGAAGTTTATAAAAGGGCATTGGAATTATCGGATAATGGGCGCGGGGAATAAGAAAAAAGCCTATAGATGGGGGCATGTCGCAGAATGGCTTGGGGTGATATTCCTTACCCTTAAGGGGTATTCTATTCAAGAAAGACGATATAAAACATCGGTTGGTGAAATTGATATTATTGCCCGAAAACAAAACATAACCGTTTTTTGCGAAGTTAAAGCGAGAAAAGATTATGATGCAGCAGCACATTCATTATCCGAAAAACAGAAAAATCGTATCAGAAACGCAGCAGAAATTTATCTGTCCCGCTTGAAAAACAAAAATGATAACAATAATCTAAAGACCGAAATAATCAGATGTGATATGATCATGATCATTCCCTGGAAATGGCCAATACATATTGAAAACGCGTGGTAATAATGATTCCTACCCTTGATAAACAAATTGAATTTTTAAAAGACGTTGGCAAAATGCCGGAAGATGAAATTGATCTTGCTGAAACGGCGTTAATGCTCGCTAGCCTTGATCGTCCCGGTGTGTCATTACAAAAATATCATCATCATCTGGAAATTTTAAAACTGGACCTTAACAGCGAAGCCCATAATTCAAACACGGCAGCGGAAAAGGCGGAAAGCTTGATCGAGGTAATGTATGGCCGTCATGAATATAATGGTAATGATAAATTTTATGATGATTTGCAAAATAGCAATATCATGTCAGTTATCGACCGCAGATTAGGCATTCCGATCAGCCTTGGTATTTTATACATGCATGCAGCCGAAAGCCAAGGATGGCGTGTTGAAGGTGTTAATTTCCCAGCCCATTTTTTAATCCGTCTTTTTGGGGAAAATGATCAGGTGATCATGGACCCATTTCATAAAGGCAGAATAATGGATGCCCACGACTTGCGTGATTTGGTCGGTACTATTTCGGGCGGCAGTAAAAGCCTTGAACAATGGCATCACGCGCCACTTGGAAAGCGTGATATTTTGGTAAGGTTGCTTAATAATATTAAGATCCGTTGCCTGAATGTCAGTGACTTTGAATTAGCGATGAATGCATTAAATCGCACCATATATATTGACCCTGACAAAATCGTACATAAATTTGAACTTGGTATGCTTCAAATCCATACCAGAAGCATGGAAGCAGGAAAACAAAACCTGCTCGATTGTTTGGATTATATGGATGATAATGTGGATGCCGAAGATAAAGAAATGCGAAAGCAGATTTTAAATACGCTAAAGGAAATGCGTGCCTATAACAGGCCAAATGTGTTTGAGCTGATAAAAGGCGATATTGATAAGGATAAAGAATAAATGAGTTTAAATGTAGCGCTTCAAATGGACCCCGTTGAAACTATTGATATTAACGGGGATAGTACCTTTGCCATGGGGCTGGAAGCTCAGAACAGAGGATATAACCTGTTTCATTATATGGTTGATGATATGTCCTATGTGAATGATAAAGTTAAAGCCCATGTCAGGCCGCTTGAATTAAGACGAGAAGAAGGAAACCATTATACGCTTGGTGAAAGCAAACATATGGACCTTGGTGAAGACATAGACGTTATTCTTATGCGTCAGGATCCACCATTTCATATGGGCTACATCACAGCGACACATATTCTTGAGCATATCCACCCAAAAACATTGGTTGTGAATGATCCGGCATCGGTCAGAAATGCACCGGAAAAGATTTTCCTTACCCGTTTTCCGGAATTAATGCCGCCAACAATGATTACTTCCAACGCGAATGATGTGCGGTCATTCCGCGATGAATATAAAGATATTATTGTAAAGCCATTATACGGTAATGGCGGTGCAGGTGTTTTCCGCATTAGCGAAGGCGATCAAAATTTAGCAAGCCTGATTGAAATGTTTCAGGAATTTTATACCGAACCATTTATCGTTCAGCAGTATCTGCCGGACGTCCGTAAGGGCGATAAGCGCATTATACTTGTGGACGGTGAACCTGTTGGCGCCATCAACCGTGTACCAGACGAGGGCGAAGTGCGTTCAAACATGCATGTGGGTGGCGAAGCACGTAAAACGGACCTGACAGACCGTGAACGTGAAATATGCGATAAAATCGGCCCAGTGCTAAAAGAGCAGGGGCAAATATTCGTTGGCATTGATGTGATTGGTGATTATCTAACGGAAATCAACGTAACATCGCCAACCGGAATTCAGGAAATCAAACGATTTGATGGTACTGATATTGCGGCGCTCATTTGGGATGCGATTGAAAAGAAGCTATAGAGAATATTTTTAGGTAACAAAAAAAAGCCCCCTGAATTTCAGGGGGCTTTCTTTTTGCAATTTTGAAACTCTTATCTTTCACCGAATGAGTTATCAATACCTCTGCTGATTGGTTTCATAAGATATTTAAATAGTGATTTTTCACCCGTTTTAATATCAGCAACCAATGTCATACCCGGTGTTATGCGGTTTGCAGCAGTATCTGCACCAACATAGTTTCTAGGCAGGTCGATATAGCCTTTGAAGTATGAATCGCCTTGTTCATCAATGAATGATGATGCAGACACGGTGGTCAGTTTTGCTTCAATCGAACCATATACCGAATAGTCATATGTATCGACCTTTAGCGTCACTTCGTTACCAGCTGTTACATGACCAACGTCGCGTGGAGAAATGCGAACTTCTGCAACAAGCTCATCTTCGTTAGGGACGATCTGCGCAATCATATCACCTGGTGGAATAACACTTGCATATGCACGGTACTTAAGGCCCTTTACAATGCCGTCTACTGGTGAAAGAACGCTTAAGCGGGCAAGTTTGTCATTCAAGCGTTTTAGCTCTGATTGAAGGCCAACACTTTCTTCGATCATAACAGCTAACTGGTCAAGAGCATCGCTGTTTAGGCGCTCTCTTAATTCAACCAGGTTGCCTTCTGCTTCGTTGATACCTGCGATAACACCAGTTTTTTGTTCAACAGTTGTGTCATACGCGCTTTTTGCATTTACATATTCACGTTGAATTTCAAGAAGACGGATTTTTGATCCAAGACCTTTTTCAGTAAGTTCTTCACGAATAGCTAATTCTTCAGCAACAATATCCATTGCTTCTTTTTGTGCCGCTTCTTGTTGTTCAAGTACAGAAAGCTGGTTTCTGGAATTTGCGATTTTTGAAATGTAAACACGTTCCTGCGCAGTACGCGATTATTTCTGTTGATTAAGAAGTTTTTCCTGATCCAGTGCAATTACCGGATACTCGTCTTCGTAATCAGAGAAATCAGCACGCTCGTTAAGGGCAAAATCGCGTAATCTGCGCATTTGCATATCGAGTGATACATAACGTGTGCGTGCACGGTTAAGTTCAGCGAGTGTTGATGTATCATCAAGCTGCATCAATGGCTCGCCTTTTTTAATCACGTCACCGTCTTTTACAAAGACTTCATTAACGATACCGCCTTCAAGATGTTGAACTGGCTGTACAGAAATGGATGGAACCACTTCACCTTGTGCAACGCTCGTTTCGTTAAGGCTGATAAAAGGAGAAGCTAATATACAGCCAATAACAATCAGGCCGATCACACGAATAGTACTGACAGATGAAGCAGGTGGTCCTGATTCTTCAAGTAATGTCGCGCGTGACAAAAATTTTGCATAATATTCTGTCGGCTTATTTGTATTTTTACCTAAGAAGCTGTTCACACCTTTTTGAACAGGGTTCCCTGAAGAAGCGGCTACGGCTGTAGATTGTTCAGCAGTCTCTTCGATTGCGTTTTCTTCAGTGTTTTCTTCGTTTTCGTTTTTGTTTTCTTCAGTCATTATGAACGGTTCCCATCTTCTACTTGGGGTGTTTGATTGTCTGTTGATTGATAAATTTCGTCTGGTGTACCCAAATTAACCACCATACCATTTTCCATTGAAAGTACCTTGTCACATAGTTTTACATGGCTAGGGCGATGCGAAACCATGATGATTGTACAAGTACCTTTTAATTTCTTAAGTGAATCGATAAATGCTTTATCCGCTTCAAAGTCAAGTGTCTGTCCTGGCTCATCCAATAACAAAATAGGGGCTTTCTTAAGGAAAGCACGTGCCAGAGATAGGCGTTGTTTAAAACCGGACGGAAGACCATGAACGGTATGATCACCAATTCTTGTTTCTAACTTTTCCGGAAGTTGTTCGATATCATTCGTCAAGTTTGCAAGATCGCACGCTTCCATAAGTTCTTCATCACTCGCAGTTGGGTGAGAAAGTCTTAAGTTCTGTGCAATCGTGCCATGGAAGAAACGTGATTCTTGCGGTACGTAAGCAATGTTTTGACGCAGCACCAATGGATTTATTTGTCTGATATCCATACCGTCCAAAATAACCTGACCAGCCTGATTTTGGTACATTGCCAAAATCACCTTAAGGATTGTCGATTTACCGGATGCGTTTGGACCGACAACAGCCATCATTTCATTTGGTAATACTTCAAAACTTGTACCAAGCAGCGCAGGTTCTGCGCCCTGACGGTAACGGAAACTGACACGGTCCATAAGAATGTGGCCGCCAAATTCGCGTTGACTTAGGTTATCCGGGTTCGGGTTAACTTCTGTCTTAAGTTTCATCAGGCTGTTGATTTGCTTAATGCTGCTGATTGTATATTCCAGTCTTGAAAGTGTCAGGAATAGATTTTGCAGCGGTGATAATAACAACGCTGAAAATGCTGGTGGCGGTGAAGAAGTTCAAGCCGGTGCAAATGCGGGCGGTGAAAACTTCATTAATGGTGGTAACGGTAAGGACAATATTACTGGAACATCAGAGAATGACACCATCGACGGTGGCAACGGTAAAGACACAATCTCTGGCGGAGAAGGTGATGACCTGATCACAGGTGGTACAGGTAAAGATACTATTCACGGTGACGAAGGAAACGATAACCTTTCCGGTGGAAGTTCAGGCGATGTGATTTACGGCGGTGCCGGTAATGATCTTATTGACGGCGGCAGTGATGACGATGAACTATTCGGTGGTGAAGGAAGTGATACGCTTACGTTCCTAGCACAACAAGGTAATGATGTTGTTGATGGCGGCGCAGGTGGTGATTGGACAGATACCATTGAGCTTTCCGGTTTTGAAGGAAACGCAGCACAAGACGGTTGGACGTTATCATTAAATGATGGCAGCACAATTGAATCAACTGGCGACGGTGAACTTGTACTTTCCGGTGATGCTGGTGGTACAATTACATTTGATGAGGGGGGATCCATCGATTTTGAAAACGTGGAAAAAATTGTCTGGTAAACTTTGAGTACAGACACTCTCCGGCAAAAAAGGCGCTTTGAGTACAAGCGCCTTTTTTCTTACATAATGAATTTAATTCGGTTTATTTAACCAAGAATTTCTTTTGCGACAGCTCGGTAAGCTTCCTTAATTGCTGTTTGTGTGTCTGCTTTGGCACCCGCGTCACTATTGGCAATATGAATGTTACCAAATGGTTTGCGTCCGATAACCCATGGCTTGTCTTCTTCCGCGTAATCCTTACCCCATAATAGGGCGTTACTGGTTGAATATCCATGCGGCCAGCGGTTGACGGTAATACCTGCAATGTCACGGTCCGCATCAAAGCCAGCTTCGCCAAGAGCCTGTGTTAATTGGTCTTTTGCATGCTGTTCAAATTCTTCGAATGTGGTGGTTAGAATTTGCCTTCTGCCCTCACGCCATTGGTCTGTGCCTTTGATGTCGCGGAACAGTGGGACATGACACATATGAACAACCATTGGTTCATCCGGTGTTTGTGAACGTTTATATTCACCAACCGATACAGGATAAGCAAGCTCGGCCTGTTTATAAAACCCGCCTGTATAATAAACAAAGCTTGTTTTTAGTTTATCAAAGGCTTCCCAGTTGCGAAGCAGCACTTTCGTATAAACAAGCGGCACTTTTACGTTAAACGCAAGACCCGCCTTTTGTTCATCGGACATTTCCGGACAAAGGTAAGGAATCGCGCTATTGTAACAGGCCATTACAGTTTTCTTCGCACGTACTTTTCTGGCTTCATCATCACGAACATAGGTAATATCAACATTTTTGCCATCATCAGTGTTTTTAACATGAACAACAGTACTATTTAGACGGATGTTGATGTTCTGGTCCTTTTGATCCAGCTTCGTATAATCGGCCTTGGCTGTCACGATGTCTTCCATAGTGCTGCCCGGCATGGCTTCAGGGATCATTTTACGAACTAGCAAGCGCGCGATAGAGGCATTACCATCTGGAAAATGGAAGATATAGGGATCAACACCACGTCCAGTACGAATTGGTAAGGTATGATCAACTCCGGGAATGCCGCCGTCATAATATTGAACGGCCGTTGTTGGCACTTCTTCCATATCCACGCACCAGAAACTCATACCCCAGTTTTGATAGATGTTGATAACTTGTTCATCGACCTTCACATAATCACGCAGGAATGCGGAATAACCGGTTTTACCGAGGATTTTAAATTTCTCTTCGGTTGGTGTTCCTTCAAGGTAATCAACTTCCGCAGTTTGCACGCGAATAAAATCTTCGCGTGCCTTATCGGAAAGCGGTGCTTCTTTGGCGAAATCTTCCCATGATTTTTCACCGTATCCAACCACATGTTTTGTTTCGCCAAATTGCTTTTCATCAAACACGATGGAAAAACCCATGCCGCGACGGGAATATAATTCCTGATCAAATGCTTCATAGAAGTAATCAAGATCAATACCAAGGTCGACTAACAAGTCCATTGCTTCTTTGGAAAATGATGATGGTGTTTCGATGGCTTCTGTGCCGCCATATCCAAGTCTTGTTTCACCATTGATTTCAAATTCATTACGCTTGGCATGACCCCCAAAATCGTCATGGTTATCAAGAATTAGAATTTTGGCATCTGGTTTTCTTTGTTTGTAAAAGTAAGCCGATGAAAGTCCACTGATGCCGCCCCCAACAACAACAAGATCATATTCTTCGTCGTGCTTTTCAACATTCCATTCTTCCCCAAGTACGCGTGTGTGCATGGTTTCCCACGAACCATCATGGCTACCGCGCATGCCTGATTTTGCTGGCGGATAATAACCCTTTTCCAGCGTAAATTCATTAGGCGCACCGAATGCTTCTACCCATGGGGTTAGAAGTGATGCTGTGGCAGCAGTTGTAATGGCAATTTGGGTGCCGTTTAGGAAATCACGGCGGGTAATATTGTCTTTTGTCATTTGGGGGGGCCTTTGTATTCAATTATCAATACGGTATAGATTTGACAGATGAATGTCAAGGATGATTATTCGGGAACGGACCCTAAATGTTGAATGGTTTCAGCGGCAATTTCTGAGCCTTTTTCAAGGGATGCCTGAATGTCATTGTCAATTGATAATCTTGAAAGGAATCCAGCGGCAAATGCATCACCCGCGCCGGTTGTATCAATGACTGTTGGTACTGGTTTTGCGTCTTGGGAAATCATGGCGCCGTCGTAAAATGCGATGCTTCCATCCTCACCAAGTGTGATGACCACAAGAATGTTTTTATCAAGCGCAAACTGTTCCAGTTTCTCGATCAGGTCAGTTTGTGATTTTTTTAAACCGAAAAAACCAATGTCGAAATGTTCGCTTGCGTCTTCTAATAATTCGAAATCGGGATCGGTTGAAAAATCTGAAAAATCGACGGCAATTATAGCATCTGTTTGAATGGATAAAACTTCCGCGAACACATTGGTGATTTGATGGTAAACGGGGGTCATCACCAGATCGGCCTCATAAATAAGTTCTTCTTGCGCGGCATTTATTTCAAAATTTTCCAGCACCCCTTTTTCATATTTGGTGAAGTTTTTTTCACCATCGTCATGAATTTCAATGTATTGGACAGGGGTTTTGCCTTCATAAAACGTGATGTGACTTTCGATGCCGGGTTGATTAACGGCGGCAAGGGCAACGGCCGCTTCCTCTTCGTCGGTGCCAATGGCAGAAATTAATTGTATTTGATCATCCGGTTTAAATACACGTCTCGCTTGTCTTGTAAAATTGCCGGTGATACCACCAGGCAGCAACTTATTTTCCGGCATATAACGATCAACACCAAGGTCACCAACGCATACAATTTTCATTGTAATCTCCCAAGCGCCGTAAGTAATTTACGTGACTTTTCAGTATTGACCACCTTATCTTTCATAAGGGCTGTGCCAACGATGGCGCCGTCACAATGATTAAGTAACATCTGTCCGTTTTCTGCATCAAATCCGCTGCCGATGATCACCGGGATTTCGGTTGCCGCTTTTGATTGATCAAGGTCGTTAATCACGGGGGCATCACCAGTTGCATCGCCACTGATGATTATGGCATCGGCGTGATGTTGTTCAGCAAGTTTTGCAGACTGGGCAATGGTGCGGTCTATCAGCATGGTCGCGTATTTTACTTGAATATCTGCCATGATCAGGATGTGTTCTGATCCGGTATCTTTTCGATATTTAATCAATCCTTCTGGATCGATATCAAATTCACCGTATCCCGGTCGTGTCATGGGGTCGACGAAATAATCGGTTCTGATGAAATCAGCATTTGCTGTCTTTGCCACATCCAGTGATGCTTTTGGATCATTCAAAAGAATTTCAACGCCAATTTTGCAATTCTTTCGGGCATTAACAACGGCCTTGGTGACAAGGATCATTGCATCGATCGTTTCTTGTGTTGCTTTTACGCGGTGGGGTTGGTCATATTCATTTTCAATCAATGCCCCATCAAAGCTAAGTTCTTCCAAAATACGCAAATCATTAAGAGCGCTTTTAATGACGGCATCAATACCCGGGGAACCGTCATAATCCGGCAAGGGGGGTAAATGGATCATGCCGATTAACGGGTTTTCCGATTTAAACATTTTCTGGAAATTGTTCATTTTCCGTCTCTCGCTTTTTTAATGATCAGGTAAGCCGGAATGGATGTTAGTGATAAAATGATGCCGTATAGGCTTTGTTCGGTATTATAAATTAATGCGCTGATGATTAATATCGACATGGTCAATATAAAGATGCATGGAACCAATGGATAAAGTGGCGTTTTAAAATCATCTTGTGAACCAAGTCGAGGGCGCAGCTTAAAGATGCTTGAAACGACCAATATGTTGATGAATTGAAGAGGCACCATCAAGAAGGTAACAATTTCAGAAAATGTACCGAAAAACAGCAAGAAAAATACTGCCATAGCCGCAGAATATATAATCGATCCCGAAGGAACCCCGGTTTTTGGAGATAAATAGGAAAGTGCCTTAAAAAATGGTTTTAAAAATGTTTTTGATGCATCATCATTAAAATCAGAAACGGTCGCATAAAAAAGACGTGGGATCGATAACACAAGACCACCAAGGGCGCCAAAAATTGATACACCGATCAATATTTGAAAAATATTAACACCGATACTGCCAAATGCAGCTTCAGCAGCGGTGGTGGCGATGATTGTCGGGTTGTCACGCATATATTCAAGCGACATTACATTTAAGAACGCATAATTAATCAGTAAATAAATGGCTGTAACGCCAACCACGCCCAGAATTAAACCCGATGGCAAATTGCGTCTTGGGTTTTTAACTTCACCCGCAAGGTGTGATGCATCGGCCCATCCGTCATAAGTGAATAGAACAATACCAACCCCTAGTCCGATAAATTGCATTGTGCTCCATAAATCAATTTCACTATTTTGATTTGTAGTGGAGGGTGTCCACTCAACGGGATTGGCGAAGAATATCGCACCAATAATAAGGGCCAAAATACCGATTGTTTTTGCCGCTGTAATGATGATTTGAGTATTACCGCCTTGTTCAATTCCTCTTAAATTTATAAGAGCGAAAAAGGCAATGGCCATCACACCCCAAGCCAGCATCAGTATGTTACTTTCAATGCCAAAGACTTGATTGGCCAGTTCCCCGAAAAAGATCGCCGTCCCTGCGATAGAAGCAGGGCCAACAACCAAAATCTGTATCCACCCTTGAAAGAAACCGGCGAATGGGCCATATGCTTCGTTTAATGAATGATACATAACGCCGGGGCGCGGCAATAGAATGGATAATTCAGCGAATGTTAGTGAACCGCATAGCACGATAAATCCGCATAGGGCCCAAAAGAAATAAACCTGCCATTCTGCCTCGGCGACTGCGGCAAGTTCACCAGGCGTAAAAAATATTCCAGAGCCAATGATGTTTCCCAGTACAATTGAAAATATACTGACAAAGCCTAGCTTACGTTTAAGGCTCATGTTTTTCCCTTTTGTTTTTATTATGGCAGGACAGTAACATGGAATTTATGCTTTGTAAATAACGGGGAATAATTCTTTGTCTAATTGGTCGCCTTCGCTCATTCCATGCCCAGTGAATGGTGGTGAGCAAGGGCCAGGACGTTCGACATATTTTGCATCATCACCGAATAACCTTAATGAAAATGCGCGTCTTCTGTTTTTGGATGTGTTGCCTCGTGAACCATGTAAGGTTTTATAATTAAAGGCAATAACGTCACCCGGTTCCATTTCCCATTCCAGCACTTTGTATTTTTCTGGATCACTATCGGGATCCGGTACGGGGATATAATCCTCCTCGTTTGGGAAAAAACCATCGCCCGATGTCCAACGCATCGGCATCACCGGCTTTTCCCATTTATGGGAACCTGCAACACATCTAAGTGCGGCTTCTTTTACAGGGTCAAGCGGGCACCAGAAACTAACCGTTTGATTGCCTTCAATGAAATAATAGGGGCTGTCCTGATGCCATGGGGTTGCCATGGATGTGCCGGGTTCCTTAACAAGCACATGTTCATGAAATACTTGGATATTTTTGGATCTTAAAAGATTTGCCGCAGCCATGCCAGCATTGGACTGTTCAATTGCTTTGGTATATTCCGGTATTCTTTGCCAATTACAGTAATCACCAAAGAAACCACCTTGTTCATCATCAGAAATATACTGGTGATGTTCCGGTCCTGGATTATTCATATTACGTTCTATGCCAGCCCTTAATACATCGACCCAATCGGCAAATAATCCTTTAATTAAAACAACACCATCATCAGCAAAATTTTTTATGTGTTGTTCAGTTATTATATCTTTTTTACTCATCTAATAAATCCTCGTGATTTTAATTTCTAGACAATATGGATAAAGTAAAATATAAAATCAAATAATATAAATTTATAAAAGTTATAAAAATATGTTATCAATTAGTGTGCGCCAAATTGAATACGCAGTTGCGGTTCTTGAGTGTGGCGGAGTGTCTGCTGCTGCGAAAAAACTCAATGTAACGCAACCCGCACTCTCGGTTGCCATTTCACAATTGGAACAGCACTTGGGAAAACCTTTATTTCTGAGAAAAAAAGGCTCTGCTGCGATTGTAACAGCCTTCGGACAAGATTTTCTTTCTCAAGGTCGTGTCATCTTAAGCCAGTTTAAAGGGCTTTTAGAGGGTGAAGCGGTTGAACTTAATAGAACAGTTAATTTGGGGTGTTTCGTAGATTTAGCTCCATTGGTTCTTGCTCCAATATTAAAGCACATCAAGCAATCATATCCAAAAGTTATGATTACACCACAAGTGGGTGATTTTGACTTTCTTAAAACAGAATTGGAAATGGGAAGGCTTGATTTCGCCGTAACTTATAATCTTGGACTTAATCAGGAATTTGAGTTTCAGGAATTAACCCAGTTGAAACCATACTTACTTGTTGAAGCTAATCATAGATTGGCGAATAAGGAAAAAATTAAATTAAAGGATATTCAAGAAGAAAACTTTGTCCTTACTGATCAGGAGCATAGCGTTAATCATATGATTAGTTTGTTTCATAATTTTGAAGCAAAAATGAATATTTCTCACCGCGTTACTTCTTTTGAAATAATGCGCAGTTTTGTTGCAAACGGACTGGGTGTTGGCATCTCCTATACAAAACCAAAATCAAATGTCAGTTATGATGGAAAACCAATAATAATGAAGGAAATTTTGGATTATACAGCAATTGAACCAGTTATAATTGTACGTAATAAATACCATCGACCAAATATTCAGATAAAAAATATAATGGACGATATTGCGAAGCTTATTCATGATTTAGTGTGAGAATGGATAATGTGATTGCCATTCAGTAATTAATACTGGTAATGTCGCGCCAAATATTATTTGCAAAATCAATGAGGGAATAATGAGCAAGGTTATTGATGTCCATACGCATATGTACACGGCCGGGTGGCTTGATCTGTTAAAAAGAAAAGGCGGGCCTGACTTAACGGTTGAAGCTGGCCTCGATAGTCCGGAAACCGTTTGTTATAAGGGCGCGAGTTTTTGTGTGCTTGACCCCCCTCATTTTGATTTTGAGCTCCGTGTAAAAAATATGGAAAAAGCGGGTGTTGATATGGCCGTTGTTTCCATGCCACCACCAGGTGTTATTTGGGGGAAAGGTGAAGTATGCCTAGAAGCCGCACAAATGACCAACAATGAATTTTCACAGGCACAAAAAGATCATCCCGAACATATTCGTTGGATGGCGGTTTTGCCGTGGGAATATCCAGAAATGGCCGTTGAGGAAATAAAACGCGCCTGTGATCTTGGCGCTGTTGCGGCGATTGTGCACGGCAGTATAAATGGCCGTCATTTGACGGATCCAGATTTTGCCCCTGTTTGGCAGGAACTGGATGATCGAGCCCTTCCGGTTTTAGTGCATCCAACATATCCGATTGGTACGGAACTTATGGAACTGGACCGATATGCTCTCATTGCTTCCACTGGATTTATGATCGATACGACACTTGCCATTTCCAAAATGATTTTTGACGGTTTCTTTGACCGTTATCCGAACCTAAAAATTATTGCGTCACATGCGGGTGCGACGCTTCCTTATCTTGCAGGGCGTTTTGACCGTGTATATGACACAACCGAACGTGCGAAAGTTAAAATCAGCAAGCATCCAAGCGAATATTTAAAGCATATTTATTATGATAGCGTCACATATGCGCAAGAGTCATTAGAACTCTGTGTCAATGTGGCGACACCGGAACATGTATTATACGGTTCTGATTATCCGTTTAACCTTGGGGATATGGAAGGTTGTCTTGCACGCGTAAATAACCTGCCAGAAGATGTAAAACATAAAGTACGTGGCGATAACGCAGAACGTATCTTTAATTTGTAGGAGTTTTTTTCATGACAGTCATCGATGTCCATACCCATGCTTATACCCGTGATTGGTACGAGATTTTAAGAAAACAAGGCGGCGAATATAACATTCAACTGCGCCCGGATGGTAAAGAGGAAATCTTTAAAAAAGATACGCCGGTTGCTTTCCCGCAGCCCGGACATTTCGATTATGACTTACGCATTAAACAAATGGATGCAACAGGAATTGATGTTTCTATTGTGTCCTTAACATGTCCGAATGTTTATTGGGGTGGCGAAGAAATAAGCTGCGCTGCGGCGGTCGCATCAAATGACAGTATGGTCGAAGCACAAAATAAATATCCTGACCGTATTCGTTGGTATACATCGCTGCCATGGGAATATCCGGAAAAGGCGGTGGCGGAGTTAGAACGCACCGTGGCGCTTGGCGCCAGTGGTGTGATGGTGCTGGCTAATATTGCAGGGCGTAGTTTGACAGATCCGTTTTTTGCACCAATTTGGCAGGCGATTGATGATAAAGCACTTCCTGTGCTTGTTCACCCAACCGATCCACCGGGTGCACTTGATATGGATATGGGATCATATGACCTAAGCTGGTCAGTTGGATTTATGTTTGATACGACACTATGTTTTACGCGTATGATATTTGATGGTTTTTTTGATAAATACCCGAATATGAAACTAATCGCGTCCCATGGCGGTGGAACGCTTCCATATCTGGTTGGGCGCTTTGAAAAAGGTGATGAGGTCGAGCTTCCCGAACGCCGCATGATGAAACGAAAACCAACGGATTATCTCAAACATATTTATTATGATTGCATCAATTATGACGCGCGTGCCATGCATTATTTAATGTCCATTGTTGGCCATGACAGGGTGATGTTTGGAACCGATTGGCCCCATCAGGTGTTTGACACACCAGGTGCCATGATACATACGGCTGACCTACCTGCGGATCAGTGTAAAGCGATCCGTTCTGAAACAGCGATGAAAGTCTTTAATTTATAATTTTTATTCCTTTAAGGGTTAATGAAAATTAAAGTATTTTTTGTGTATCTTATAATTTAACATATTAATAATTTTTAGAAATTATGAGGGGCACAGTTGGGAAGTCGTCGATTTTTATACGCTTTTGCCTCTTTGGCAAAATTGATAATCGCCATGTTGGGTGCGATATGCATTTCCAATAATGCTGCATTTTCACAAACAACAATAGAATTTACGGATGAAGAACGACAATGGATCGAAAATAATCCCGTTCTTACTGTAACGAATGGCATGGATTTGAAACCATTTGATTTCGTTGAAAATGGCGAACCCAAGGGGTTTGCCATTGATTATATGGAATTGATTGCTAAGAAGACGGGATTAACGTTTGAATATGTGAGCGGTTATCCATGGCATCAATTGTTAAGTAAAGTGAGAAATGGTGAAATTGACATTGCACAAAGCCTTGTTCAAACGGAAGAGCGATTAGAATATTTATTATTTACCCCATCATATATTGATGAACCCATTGTAAATTTTGGCCGTATCGATAGCGATCGGATAAATAGTGTCGATGATTTGAAAGATAAAAAAATTGGCGCGGTAACAGGATGGGCAATTCATGAGATTTACAGACGACTTTACCCTGAATTTGAACTTATTGAATATGACACACTTGAAGAGGTTCTAAGAGCGCTTTCGGTTGGTGATATTGATGTTTTTACAAGTTCACAATATACGGTTGAGTTTTATATATCGCAAAATTTTATCCCCAACATTGAAATGATCGGCCATGACGTCCTGTTTGAAGATGATACTGACAGTGTTGTTAGTCATAGGATTGCGACGCAAATAGATAAACCCATTTTGCTAAGTATTTTGAATAAGGGTATCGCGGCCATATCATTTCAGGAATATGATGATATTTCGCGCAAATGGCGCACCGGGTATAATTATGATAACAGCATTAATTTAACCACTGAAGAGCTTCAGTGGTTATCGGAAAATCCAGTGATCAATGTTGCCGTTGATGCGAACCTTGCACCACTGGAATATATTGATGAAAACGGTGATATACAGGGCATTGCGGGCGAATATCTATCCATTTTATCAGATAAGTTAAATGTTGAATTTATCTGGAGCGGTAGTCAGGATTTTTCACAAGCACTAGAACATATCCGTGATTCAAAAGCGCATATCATCACTGCAATGGGACCAACGCCAGAACGGGAAAGAGAATTTTTTATTTCAGATAATTATATGTCCGCGCGACATATGATATTTGCCCGCGAAGGCGCACCCATTTACGGCACATTGGATGCTTTAAACGGGAAAACTTTAGTGCAGATTAAAGACCACACCATTAATCGCCGCCTCAGGAGAGAATATCCGGGCATAAATTTAATTACTGCAGAAAATATTGATGAAGCGTTCAAAATGATTTCCCTTGGGCAGGCAGATGCCCATGTGGCCAGTCTATTAACATCATCATATTATATTATGAAAGGCGGGTATTTAAACATCGCTGTTGTTGGGGAAACCGATATTAACGCAAATACGGCCATGGCTATTAATAAAGAATATCCATTACTTGCGAGTGCGATTAATAAGGCGATGCGTTCAGTTACCGACCTTGAGAAAACGATGATTACCAATAAATGGTTTTCTATTAGGGTCGAAAATCAGGTGGACAGGACGATTATCTGGCAGATTGTTGCTGTATCCGCTTTTGGCTTTTTAATCATTTTATTATGGAATAATAGCCTTAGACGTGAAGTCAAACGCCGAAAAAAAACGGAAGCAGAGCTTATTGAAGCGCGTGTCGTTGCCGATACAGCCAATAAGGCGAAATCAACATTTCTTGCGAACATGAGCCATGAAATCAGGACCCCATTAAATGCGATTATCGGTTTTTCTGAAGCGATGATCATGGGGGTCGGCGGTAAATTAAGCACTAGTACCCATAAAGAATATCTGACCGATATTAAAAACAGTGGTGAACATCTTGCCATTGTGATCCGTGATATCCTTGATCTTTCGAAAATTGAAGCCGGTAAATGGAAACTTTCAGAAGAAGATGTAAGACTTGATAATCTGATTGAAGATTCCGTGAAAATGTTAAAACAAAACGCAGACCGGAAGAATGTGAAATTATCTGTTACTGGGAAAATGGATATCAAGCTATTCATCGATGCCCATGCCATTCGCCGTGCATTAATTAATTTGTTAAGCAATGCCATTAAATTTGTTGCTGAAGGCGGCAGTGTCACTGTAAATACAGATTATGATGACAAACATATTGTTATTGAAATCATTGATAATGGGATAGGAATTCCTGCTGACAGGTTAAGTCAGGTCCTTAGCCCTTTTGAGCAATATGGTGGTGATCATTTAATTAATGAAGAAGGAACCGGACTGGGGCTACCGATCGTTAAAAAACTTGTTGACCTTCATGGGGGTGATTTCATTCTTGAAAGTGAAGTTGACATCGGCACCAAAGCCAGAATATTACTCCCTATATCGCGGATGAGATAAAACAATTCATTTCAAAAATTTACTAGACATTGTTCTTTGTTTGTTCTAGTTTTTTGAATGAGTTGATTTATTGGGGGATATCCTTAAATGGTTGCGCATATTGAAACGGTTGCATTTGTTGGAATTGATGCCAAACCCGTGGATGTTCAGGTTCATGTTGCATCTGGATTACCAGCTTTTGCCATAGTCGGTCTGCCGGATAAGGCGGTGGCGGAAAGTAAAGAACGTGTGCGCGCTGCACTGGCGGCCATTGGGCTTGCGTTACCGCCAAAACGGATTACCGTTAATCTTGCACCTGCTGACCTGCCGAAAGAAGGGTCACATTTCGATCTTCCTATTGCGCTTGGGATACTTGTGGCGATGGAAGCGCTTCCCAGCGATATTTTAGAAGGGTATTTGGTTCTTGGGGAATTGGGCCTTGATGGTGGTATTGGTGCAGTACCGGGGGTGCTGCCCGCCGCATTATCGGCAAGTGCATCGGACCTTGGTTTAATTTGTCCTGCTGCTTGTGGGGGCGAGGCCGCATGGGCACAGGATATTGAAATAATCGCTGCGGAAAATCTATTGTCACTGATTAATCATTTAAAAGGTACTTCACAAATCCCTGCGCCAGATGCAGTGCTTGAACCACTCCAAGAAACGTATCTAGATTTAAAGGATATCAAGGGGCAGGAAAGCGCAAAACGCGCGCTTGAGGTTGCGGCGGCTGGCGGTCATAATTTATGTATGGTTGGTCCACCGGGATCAGGTAAATCGATGTTAGCAGCAAGATTGCCGGGAATATTGCCGCCAATGTCACCGCATGAAGTTCTGGAAAGCAGTATGATTGACAGTATTGCAGGGAACCTGACGGAGCATAAAATATCCCGCACACGTCCATATCGTAATCCGCATCATTCTGCATCCATGGCGGCCCTTACAGGCGGTGGGATAAAGGCAAGGCCGGGTGAAGTATCGCTCGCGCATCATGGTGTGTTGTTCCTTGATGAACTTCCTGAATTTAATCGGCAGGCACTCGATAGTTTGCGTCAACCGCTTGAAACCGGTGAAGTCGTGGTGGCACGCGCGAATAAGCATGTGACTTATCCGGCAAGGTTCCAATTGATTGCGGCGATGAACCCTTGCCGTTGCGGTCATCTGGATGATCCTGCGCTTGCCTGCAGTCGCGTTCCTAAGTGCGCGGTGGATTATCAATCAAAAGTATCAGGGCCGTTAATGGACCGGATCGATATTCATATTGAGGTTCCAGCCGTTTCTGCCGCCGATCTTGCGTTACCAAGTGCGACAGAGGGCAGTGAAGAAGTTGCGA
Organism: Pseudemcibacter aquimaris; assembly: GCF_028869115.1. Classification (NCBI taxonomy): domain Bacteria; kingdom Pseudomonadati; phylum Pseudomonadota; class Alphaproteobacteria; order Emcibacterales; family Emcibacteraceae; genus Pseudemcibacter; species Pseudemcibacter aquimaris. The sequence goes on along the minus strand of NZ_CP079800.1, from coordinate 2,248,672 downwards.
TACGCGTCGCCAATGCCAGAGAAATTCAACAGGAAAGATACGCAGGTCTTGATGGTGTTTCCTGTAATGCAGAGGTGGACGGCGAAGAGCTTGAAAAAGTAACCGTGCTTGATGAAGAAAGTAGAGAAATTTTAATGCGAGCTGTGGAAATGATGAAATTAACCGCGCGTGGTTATCACCGTGTATTAAGGGTAGCGCGCACGATTGCCGATCTGGATAATGCAAAAAATATTGGGAAAACCCATATTTCAGAAGCTATTAACTTCAGACAAAAACGTCAGATGCGTTAAAGGTTTTTATTTCATAGGGAAGAAAAGCGACACGGTGGTGCCAAGGCCTTTTTCTGTGGTGATTTCCATACGACCATCAAGAAGTTCCATGAATTTAGTAACGAGCGTAAGACCAAGCCCTGTGCCAGTGTTGCTTCTTGCATATCCTGATTGTACCTGCCCAAAATGAACAAGGGCTGTTTGTAGTTCTTCTGGGGTCATTCCAAGACCGTCATCTTTTATATCGATAACGACAAAATTATCGACGTAATGGCTTTTCACATGGATATTACCGTCAGGAGGGGTAAATTTAATCGCATTGGATAAAATATTGATGATCGATTGAACGAATAATTTTTTGTCACATTCAATTGTAGTTTCAGTGAGGTTTTTGTGAATTTTAATTCCTTTTTCACTGGCAAGGCGTTTAAGTGTATCTATAGACGCGCCAACCTCATCAACGATATCAAATTTTTCCAAAACGACTTCCATTTCACCGGCTTCTACCTTAGATAAATCGAGGATTTCATTAATAAGCGTCAAAAGATGGTGACTACTTGATTGTACAATGTTCAGATATTCTTTGTTTTTATCACCTTCTACTTTGCCAAATGTTTCCTGCCTAACCATTTCAGTAAAGCCCATTATGGCGTTTAATGGGGTTCTGATTTCGTGTGACATGTTGGCTAAAAAATCTGATTTAGCGCGGTTTGCCTCATTTAAATCATTAACCATGGCGGTTGCGTTACGATAAAACCAAATGAACGTGGCGCATAAGACAAGAATGATCAGTAACGTAGGAAATGATAATTTGGCAATGATATCACTGGCCAATGTTTTGGATTTCCAAGTGAAATATAAGGGTTCTCCGTTTCCAATTACGGTATCATAAAAACTATCGTCGACTTTGACGACTGTATCATCATTATTAAATGCGTTTGATAAATGGAATCTGTTTAAATTAAGTGTAATACCTGTGGCGGTAATCTCTTCTTCAGTGACTTCGTCAATTAAAACAAGTGCTGGTGCTCTTTTGGGGTCGAATTGTTCCCGTCTTCCATCAAGGAAGGATTCCTGCACTAACCCAATACCAATATTAAATAATCGTCCATCAAAATATTGATATATGGCAATGGAATTTAAAGCGTTGGTTTCACTTAAGGTAAGTGACGTTAATAGTTCTTCCAATCCTTTATCAAGAAAAGTATTTGGGGTGGGTAAACGCCCTGTCATGTCCGTATAAAGGATTTGATCATCCGTTCCAAAAATGAACTTTCCTTCTGCGACTTCTCTGTCGTCGGAAATATTATCCCTTATCCATGCTTCGTTAAAATTAACAGCAATATTTTCGTAAGCAGCTGTCCACCATGTGTTGTCTTCGGTTACTGCACGTAATCTTTTTGAAAGCTCAAGATAATGAGATTGTAATATGCGAATTTCAACCTTGGTCGCGGCATCATCGGATTGATTTACGGTAAGAATAAAAAGTAACGTAAAACTTATAAAGCCGAGGGCGATCATCACTCCTACAGGTATAATCAAGCTTTTTAAGTTGTTCATAGCGTCACTCAATACTAAAATAAAAATGTTAATGGCTGATAAAGCTGTTAACACATATATTATGCCATGTTTGCACGAAAAATGGAATGATTTTAATTGGTTAAAACTATTGGTATATGAAAATTACGATAATAGGGAGAAATAAGTGAAAAATTTAATTTCGAGACGGAAATTTTTAAATACCGCAGGTCGTGGTGCCTTGGGTGTCGGGCTTGTTTCATCTTTACCAATACAAAGTTATGCGCAAGCAAATATAAATTCAGAAGGAATATATTTTCCCCCACCAGAAAATCTGGGTGGTTGGCGGTCGTTTGATCCAAAAGGGCTTGATGATATTGACGAGATCAAATTGGCAGAAGCTGTGAATTACCATAATACCGCCGAAGTCAGCACAAGCCGCGGTGCAGCAATCATCATCATTCATAAAGGGCGTCTAATCGCCGAAAGTTATGTTACGGGTAATGATGGCGGGCCTGCGAATTGGACGGCCAAAACATGTAATGATATGAAGTCGTCAACCAAATCTGTTTATGGAACGGGGGCGGGTGTATTCCTTGATGAATATAGCGATCAGGTTTCGCTTGAAACTGACCTGGTGGGGCAGAGCCGCGAGACATCATTAATTCCGCAAATTTGGGATCAGTCGATCACAGACGAACGAAAGAAAAAAATCAAAGTCAAACATGTACTTTCCATGACGTCCGGGCATGCCGGACCGGAACCGTGGCTGGGTCGCGCGAAAAGGCAGCATTATAAAGATTATAAGGGCGCCTATCAGATGTATGAATATTGCTTCGGCTGGTGGAATTTCGAAGGGGTTGAGGCCCACGATACGCTTTTATTCGAGCCAGGAACCGATTACCGATATAGTAATTTTGGTATGGAACAATTTGCGCTTGCCATGCGAAATATATCCGGTCAAAAACTAGGTGAATATACATATGATAAGGTTCTTGGTCCAATCGGCATGCCGATTACATTAAGGAATAATCAGTACCGAGATATGCCGTACTCTGATAACCGTGAATTGAATTTCGATGAAATAGCAGGTTGGGGCGTTGGCGGCAGCACAGGTTGCGATGCATATGGTGCGGATGGTTCTGAAAGCCCTTACGGATTAAATTCTATCGCAGGCAGCACATTTAGATGTACGGCACGTGACTTTGCGCGTCTTGCTTATCTGTGGCTGAATAAAGGGCGTTGGATGGATGAGCAGCTAGTTCTTGAAAGCTGGATGGATATTGCTACCCAAAGATTTAAACGCGATGATGGATCAACACCAAATGGGTATGGTTATACATTCTGGGTGATGGATGATATCGACGGGGTTCCAAATGACTTATTTATGTCGCGCGGTCATAATTTGAACCACAGCTTTATAATCCCGAGCAAGGATCTTGTGGTTGTGCGTCAAGGAAATGACAATCGCCGCACGGTGAATGGTGAGGATTTCTCAGCTGCGTTAATTCGTAAGGTGGTCGCTGCGATTAAGGCTTAAGTCGGTTGATAAAGCTTTCGTCAATATCGCTAATATTTTGAACGCCAAGCAGGATCATATCGCGTTTGATAGCGTCATGTATGATTTCGACGGAACGTACCGCGCCGTCAATTCCGCCCGCGGCCAAGCCATATAAATAAGGTCTTGCGAAACTAACAGCATTGGCACCCATGGCCAGCGCTTTTAAGACATCCGTACCACGGCGAATGCCGCCATCGACAATCAGTTCTGTTTTATCAGAAACAGCATCACGAATGGGATCTAAACAAGATATGGGGGCAGGCGATGTATCAAGCTGTCTGCCGCCATGGTTTGAAATGGAAATGGCGTTAAATCCGGTTCTTTCCGCACGGATTGCGTCATCGGACCTGACCACACCTTTTAAAATGCTGGGGCCATTCCATTCACCAAGAAGCCATTCCGCGTCATCCCAACTGAATGATGCATCCAGTTGTTCAGCGACAAAATCATTAAGCGAAATTGCCGAAGTTTCCTCTGATAAATTGGCATATCTGATTTGTGGCTTTGTTAGATAATCAAGTGACCACCACGGCGCTTTCATGGCTTCCCACATTTGTTTGGGGCCAATTTTGGGTGGGATCGTAAACCCGTTTTTGGGGTCGCGTTCACGGTTACCGGCAATTGGAAGATCAACTGTTAAAAACATGGCGGTAAAGCCGGCTGCCTTGGCACGGTCCAGCATCTCTTTTACTAATCCACGGTCTTTCCAGACATAAAGCTGAAACCATTTTGGGCCATTTGTAAGTGCGCCAATTTCCTCTATGGATAGGGATGACAGGGTGGCTAGCGAATAAACGGTACCAAATTTTTCTGCGGCGATACATGGGCCGCGTTCACCGTCCGTGTGGAATAACCGGTTTCCAGCGGATGGTGATAAAATAAAAGGAACGTCAATTTTTTGACCAAGCAATGTGGTCGACATATCTGGATTATCAACACCGGAAAGAACCCGGTACATCAGTTCATAATCGTCATAAGCAGATGAATTTCTTTTCAGTGTTACTTCATCATCGGAACCACCATCAATATAATCAAACACCATTTTATGGGCGCGCTTTTTCGCGGCCATACGCAGGTCTTCTATATTGATACAGTTCTTAATATTCATGGTTTGGTTTCCCTAACTCCTTAAAAAGTAAATTAAATTTTATTCAAACACAAATCAAACTTTTTCCAAAATTACCAATTTATCAATGTGGATTAGGTATTCTAATTAAGAATCGGGGGAAATGTTTATAACAGTTTTGAGTAGGGGTTATGCCTTATCAGATTACATCGGAAAATCGGGGGATTTATATAAAACTTGAAGGTGTAATCACGTTCAAGGATGTAAGACGTGCCGCCGCCGATGGCTGGGAACATGAAAACCGTGATTCAAATATTTATCAAATCTGGGATTACAGAAACACATTCGAATTCGAAGTAGAATTGCTTGAAACCGCACTTGCCGCACGCATGGATAATATTGCTTTTAGTAATATCGGTATTTTTACAAAGATTGCCGTTATTGCAGATTTGAATGAAATCATTGATAAATATAAAAGTTACCAGAAATATCTTGATCATACACTTGTTGAAGCGAACATCTTTAAGGAAGAAGAACAGGCCCGTGAATGGGTTGCAAAAAGAGAGGTTAGTAAATATTACTGGGGTTTATCCTGTTCTTCATGATTAAATTTTAAATCATCAATTAAGGCTTCAATTTTTTTAATCATTTCCTCTGTTTCTTCTTGTTTTTCACTGTTTTCAACAATGCTTTTTACCATTTTGGGATAGAATTCATTTTTCCATTCGTTTCGTTCTTCTATTGATAAAAAGTGAAAATTTACCCCCATTGACTGATTGCGTGATATTGCCCAAAAGGTTGTATCGCTTTGGTAAGCAACTGATGCCATTTGGCCCTCGTGGATGGCTTTTTCAATGCCGTGTTTTTGAAAATCGGTTAACCCGTCCCACACTTCCTGATTGATCATTATGGTATAAAATATGTTGTAAAAATCAGGAATGAGAGTTGTATGCTTAAAACGTTTATATAATTTTTGCACATAATTATTTTGCAGCATACCGATGTTGATATCGAAATCGGAACCTTCCTCGACAAGTTTTCCTTCAAGTGCCTCTGAAAAACCGATGAAGCGCCTTTCTTTCGGCTTAATATCTGTCCACATTGGATCTCAGGTACGGGCAAAGCCATTGATGATTTTTCCTTCAAAATCTATTGGTTTTTTAATTGGAGTGAGGCTGTTGATGCTTACATATGATGCATTGTATATGTGTCCTAATACCTTGACATTATATGTGGTTTCAATTTTTTCTGATAACCATCTGGCGGGTTCTGATGTCATGAACCTGCGTGAATGTTCCTCGCCGTTAAAAAGAAAGGGTATTGACTGGATCATAACTTCCGGAACGCGAGGAAGGAAAAATGCAGGGACGCTGGTTGCTTGTATTTGATTATTACTGGCGACCATGGATGGGGATTGGAACATGGGAATGCCGTCAGGTTGCTTGCCAGGTAAAATTTCCCAAACGATTTGACCGTCCGTATATTCATGAATTTTTTTAGCAATCAATTCTTGGATACGTGGGGTATGTGTTGGCATTTCACCTGTTTCGGTTGGGCCAAATACATTCCCCATTATTATGATTATGGGATCATCGGCAAAAACAGGATTGAAATTCAAAGTGAAAATAAAGGTGATAATTTTTATTATTCTTTTCATTTTTTAAATCCTGTTTTTTAGGAGGTTTTATTAACTAAATGCTTTTCTTAATACATCCGCGACATAAATCATTTCTTCCGGTTTTGCCGTGCTTATACGGACCCAGTCGGTAAATGGTCTAAAGGGGCGGGAACCCATAATACCATTTTCCCTTAAGAATGAATTTATTTCTGTTGAGGGTCTTTTTGCATTAAAGAATGTGAAATTGGTTTGTGATTTTATGTATTCCAATCCAAATTCATCAAAAACATTATAAAGAATATCAAGCGATTGTTTGTTTTTCTGTCTGATGAAATCCTGATATTCCGTATCTTGATAACTGACGATGGCTCCCATCTGGGCCATGTAATTCATCGATAGATCAAATGGCGCCGTGATTAATTTTAACGTTTCGGGGTGGGCGAATGCAAATCCAACCCGAATACCCGCCATGGCATGGATTTTTGATGCGGTTCTGGTAACGATGATATTTTGGTGATCTTTAACCAGTTCCGCCATGGTTTGATAATCGGGGCTATCTGCATATTCATAATATGCTTCGTCTATAAGTACGATTGCCTTTTTTGACATTTCAATACAGAAATCCTTTAATGCATTTTTTTCAATGATGGTTGGAATCGGGTTGTTGGGGTTACACAGATAAATCAATTTTACCTTGTCTGTTATTGCGGCACGCATAGCATCCAGATTAATCGCTAAATCGTCACCAACTGGTACCCGAATTATTTCTGCACCGATTTGTTCGCCGACACTCATAACGCTGTTATATGTTGGGTTAGGGGCAAGAATTGCGCCACCATCCATCCGGGCAACATAGGCCGCCTTTTCAAGAAAGGGACTTGAACCGGATGCCGCTGCGATATGATCTTCCGGAATATTTTCCATTTTCGCTATCACGGCTTTTAATTGGCCGCCTGCACGGAAATTATAAAGGTGTGCTTGCTTTGCTGCTTTATCCATTGCTTGTTGGGCTTTAATGGATGGGCCATAAACATTTTCATTGGCGCCACATCTGATTGGCGTTTGCATGGATGGATTTGTAATGGCATCTGGAAATGTTTGGCCGAATGCAATGTTGCTTGTCATCATGGTACCTGCGGCAATGCCGCCGCCGATAAGCCAGTCGCGTCTTGTGATTTGATCGTTCATAATTATTCTTCCTCGGCTGTGATTGGGGTAATCATTGTTCCAATGCCCTCGATAGACATTTCGACGACATCACCAGGCTTAAGGAATTCAGGTGGTGTGCGTGCAGAACCAACACCCGCAGGGGTTCCTGTAAGAACCACATCGCCCGGGTAAAGCGTCAGGATGGATGTAACATGTCTTAATAAGCGTTCTTCATTGTGGATCATGTCTTTTGAATTGCCATTTTGTTTTTCAATGCCGTTAACCTTGGTCATGATTTGTAAGTTTGCGCTGTCACCAATGAATTCACGAGGCACGATAACAGGACCAAATGGGGCTGCGTTGTCTCTGCTTTTGGCTTCAAACCAGTTTACACCAAAACTAAAGCCGCCTTCTTCCTCGTCATCAGGAAGGTCAGGATTATCGCGTGTGCTGACATCAAAAACGATGCTATAACCAAAAACATGATCTTTTGCGTTTTCAAGCGTCAGCCTTTTTGCTTTTTTGCCGATAATAACCGCCAGTTCATTTTCAAAATCCCAAACCTTATCAGATGGTGGAATAGGAAAAGCTGTGCCCGGATCAATAATGCTGGAACGTGGTGATTTAGCGAAGAAGACTGGTTTTGAACGGTCCGGGTCAACCGGCTTTGGATCGGGATTGCCGTAACGTCTTGCCATTTCCATGGAGTGATCTTGATAGTTTGCGGCTGCTGCCAGCATGTTATACGGATATTTAATTGGTGCCTTTAATGTTACTGCATCATATTCAAATGAAAAAGAACGCCCTGCTGAATTACCATTATAATGATTTGCAATTTGATAAAGTCGTGATTTAACGCCATCATAACTTTCTATCAAGTTACGCATATTTCTTGGGATGCGTTTTGATGAAAGGTTTTCTTCGCTACTCAACGCGGCATTGGCAGCTCTGATATCAAGGATTTGTCCCCCTAACACCATTCCTAATCTTGTCATGCCGTCTGCTTCAAATGTTGCCAATTTAAATGGTGTATCTGGCGATGTGCTTGGGGCGGCAATAGCCGTGATGCTATAAATTAAAGCGATAAATGCAGTTAATATAAGTCGCATTTCCTTCTCCGTATTTTGAAATTAAATTATTGATACGGAAAACGATAACACAACCACCCCTTTAAAATGTCCCGGGATGTATCGTAAAAATAGTTTTTATTATAATAAAATGATTATAATGAAGCTAAGAAATGGTCAGCTTTTCACCGATTAATTGGTAACTTTTTAATCTGCTTTCAAAATCATGTGTGACAGTTAGAAAGGCAAATTCATCCGTTTGCCAATATTTGCTTAAAAGTGCAATTTCCTCTTCAATTTTTTCCGGTGTACCAATGATAAAACTTTCGGCGAGCAGATTATAATAGCGCCAGTCGCGCGGCGAAAAACGTGTCATTTCATCCTGAATGATTTCCGGGGAAATCCATGGGCCGTCTTCACCGCGCGTTTGCTGTATGGTTTTTTTGTATAGTTGTGATGATGCTATGTAATCCGCTTCTTCCTGAGTGTCAGCACAATATGCACCCACGGCAATCATTACTTTTGGGTCATGGGTATGTCCGGCTTGCTCAAAGGCCTTAAGATATTCTTCGATAACATCATATTTTGCCCCTGTTGGCGCGATGAATAGGGCGAATGCCAGATGATACCCCAGATGTCCGGCAAGAGCCGCACTGCCGCCGCTGCTACCCAGCATCCATAGTTCTGGATTATAATCCGGATATGGGGATGCGATTAAGTTTTTAAACGGATGATCATCTTCCATATCCCCATATAGAAAAGATTTTAAATCAAGAGCTTGTCTTGAATATAATTCCCCATGTGTCGCATTTCCCGGCCATGCCAGCGCTTGACTGGAAAGGCCACCACCACCGGGAGCGCGGCCAATACCAAGATCAATACGGTCCGGGAAAAGGGTGCTTAATAATCTGAACTGTTCAGCGACCATAAAGGGACTATAATGGCTAAGCATGACACCGCCGCTACCAACGCGAATTCTGTTGGTAATGGATGCAATATGACTGATGAGTGTTGCGGGGGTTGGGCCGGAAAAATATGTCGCGCTATGATGTTCCGCGAGCCAGTATCTATAATATCCGGATTTTTCGCATTCTTTTGCCAGTTCTGCACTTAAGGCGGGGGCAGGGCGTGTGTCGCTTGAGCCCGGTTGGACAGGCGACTGATCAATAACAGTAAGTTTCATTTAATATTAATCCGTCGCCTGAGTATCTGTTAGCTTTCAGATTTAATTTTACTTAACATAAATAATAAAATAACAGCACCAACTGTTGCTGATACCAATGAACCTATCATGCCACCTACGCTAAGTCCTAATAGATTGAACAAAAATCCGCCTAGAAATGCACCTGCAACACCGATAGCGACATTTTTAACGATGCCATGACCAGATCCTTTCATAAAGTTACCAGCAAGCCAGCCGGCAATTCCCCCGATAATTAAAAACCAAATTAAGTTCATAACTTCCTTCTCCCTTTTTGTGATTAGGTGGTTGTATCTTGCATGCAAAACTCTATCTTGGCAATAAATTTTATTTTCTGTAAAAAAATGTGGATGTTTTATATAATGAAAACATGGCTTTATAAAAAGGATCACATAATTGAAGAATAAAAATATTATGCACATATTGATGTTTTTTACATTGTCTCTATTTGTCAATTTCGCTCATGCAAGTGAAAAAATGAATGTTATTGTCATTGTGCCTGATGATCATTCCAGGCGTGCAATGGGGGCTTATGGGGATAAGCTGGTCTTAACACCAAATTTTGATCAATTGGCAGAAGATGGCATTCTTTTTACCAATGCATATGCCGCTGCGCCCGTCTGTTCACCAAGCCGTGCCGCACTGCTTAGTGGCCAGTATCCCAGTCAGGTGGGTGTCCATGATTTTTTGATGTTAAATGAAAAATATAAGGACCGTGGGCTTAATACATCTGCGCTTATTTACCCGCAAGTTTTGAAACAAAATGGTTATGTCACGGGGATGATCGGTAAATGGCATTTGGGAACGGCACCAGAACGACATCCGTTGAAACGAGGGTTTGATTATTTTGTCGGATACGAACAGGATCTGGCACCATATAACCCCATTCTTGATGTAAATGGCGTAACACAAGAGATCAAAGGTCACACTTCAGATATATTCGTCAAATATGCCAAAGAATTTTTGAATGATAATAAAGATAATCAATTTTCACTAAATATATCATTCCGCGAGCCGCAACGACCATGGGATCAAGTGCCAAAACAGGATTTGGATGCTGTCTCTCATATCGATCCGATTGTGCCGGAAAGGGATGGGGTTGATACAGAATGGCTTAAAAAAATGACCCGGAATAACTATGCTGCAATACATGCATTGGATAGGGCTGTGGGCGAGGTTGTAGCCGAAGTGGAAAGATTGGGAATTGCTGATAAGACCATTATTTTTTATGTGGGTGATCATGGTATGTTAATCGGGCATCACGGCTATTTTGGTAGAGGGGCTGTTGGTGTGATTGCTGGCGATGAAGTTGTCGGCAGTGAAAATATTGCAAACCTTTATGATGAAGCCATTAAAATACCAATGATCATTAAGTGGCCTGGCGTGGTTAAAGAAAATATTGTGATAAATACCTCTGTTTCAAATACGGATGTTTATCCAACAATTCTGAGTATGCTTGATATAAATCTATCAGGCATTAACAACTTGGTAGGGCAGGATTTAACATCATTCATAAAATCAGAAAATGATGATGATCGTGCCGTGTTTGCTGAATATAACATGGAAAATTTTGGTAATGCTAAATTGCGTATGGTGCGACTTGGTGATTATAAATTGATAAAGCGTTTCGGTTTAAATGCGAAATCAGAATTGGTCGATGAACTTTATAACCTTGCTACTGATCCGGATGAGGAACAGAATTTAATCGCGGATGGTTCAAGTGCGCAGATAATAAAGCGTTTGGAAGATTTACTATATCAACATATGAAGGAAATTAATGACCCTGCTTTATAAGGGTTTCTTTATCTGATCTGTTTAATTTTTTAATTTCATATTCACGTTTTGATGCATCATTGCGATTAGCGTGTTTTTCTGTGTAAGCAATTTCAAAGGGGCCGCGCCCGCGCGTGTACTTGGCGCCAATTCCACTTTCATGATCGGATATTCTTTTTTCAAGGTTATTTGTGATGCCTGTGTAAAATGTATCGTCGTTACATTTCAAAATATACAGAACCCATTTGGACATTTAATTTCCCTGATTTTAATGTTATAGGTCACTTTACATGATTGAAAATAAAATAAAAGCTGTGATCAATGCCCAAAGCCGTGCCGTTACTTTCAAAAATTCCTGAGAAATCAGAATTTTATCAGAAATACTGGAATAAAAGCCCTTTTATTATCAAGGGTGGGATAGATAAAACAGTGCTGCAAGAGCTGATCCCTGCTGAAGAGCTGGCGGGACTTTCATTAGAAGAGGACATACGTTCCCGGATCGTCATGTCAGGCGCCACACCGAAGGATTGGACATGCGAACATGGCCCATTTGACGAAGAAAAATATTCGACGTTACCAGAAATGAACTGGTCTTTACTTGTTCAAGATGTTGAGAAAAACCACCCGCCCACGGCATCATTGTTGGGCGAGTTTGCATTTTCACCTTCTTGGCTGATTGATGATGTGATGGTTAGCTATTCGGTGCCGGGTGGTGGTGTTGGTCCGCATATTGACAGTTATCATGTATTTTTGGTTCAAGGACAGGGAAAACGGTCATGGAAAATTGGCCATGATCCAATTCAGATGGGAGAATATATCGAAGACATCGATTTAAAAATTCTAAAGCATGAATTTGACGGTGATGTGTTCGATGTGGAAGCAGGGGATATTATATATATTCCGCCATATTTCCCACATTCCGGCGAAACCACCCAGGAAAGTTTGACGTATTCCGTTGGGTTTTTGGGGCCGTCCTTATCAGAAATGATGGTTGAATTTGGCCATTTTATCGAGGAACAGGAAAAATTAAACAGCCGCTATGCTGGTGCAAAACTTGATGAACAATCCTCCGGTGATGATATGTCTGTGGGTGAAGTGGAAAATTTCAGAAATTCGATGAGAGACGCCATCAATTCTGAACATTTTGAAGCATGGCTAAGATCATATTTTGATGATCAGTGTGATTGATCGTCACTTATCATCAAATAGCATCGCAAGTTGATCAGTAATCGCGCCGCCAAGTTGTTCCGCATCCATAATGGTAATGGCGTTTTTATAATAACGCGTCACATCATGACCAATACCAATCGCCAGTAGTTTCACCGGTGACTTGGTTTCAATAACCTCAATCACATGACGAAGATGTTCTTCAAGGAAGTTTGCATTGTTTGATGAAAGCGTGCTGTCATCAACAGGTGCACCATCGGAAATAACCATGAGAATACGGCGTTCTTCTGGTCTACCTATTAATCTGTTATGCGCCCATAATAAGCTTTCGCCATCAATATTTTCCTTAAGCAATCCTTCACGTAGCATAAGACCAAGGTTATTTCGGCTTCTGCGTAGTGGCGTATCAGCAGATTTATAAATGATATGACGCAGGTCATTAAGGCGTCCCGGGTTATCCGGTTTACCGTCCTCTGTCCATTTGATGCGGGATTTTCCGCCTTTCCACGCTTTGGTGGTGAAGCCAAGAATTTCAACGCTTACACCGCAACGTTCCAGTGTTCTTGCGAGGATGTCACCACACATGGCCGCGATTGAAATCGGTCTACCACGCATTGACCCCGAATTATCCACAAGTAAGGTCACAACCGTGTCTTTAAAATCACTATCATGTTCAATTTTAAATGATAACGGATGTGTCGGGTTGGTCACCACGCGGGTCAGTCGCGCTGTATCCAGAATGCCGTCTTCCAAGTCAAATTCCCATGCGCGGGTTTGTTTCGCCATTAGAAAACGTTGTAATCTGTTCGCTAGCTTCGAAACCATACCTTGTAAATGATAAAGCTGTTGATCCAGTTTTTTACGTAGCTGGATCAGCTCATCAGGGTCACATAATTCTTCTGCGGCGATGCATTCATCAAATTCACGGGTATAGGCTTGATAACCCGGACCGGATGCAAAGCCGAACGGGTCATTATCATTGCGCGGTGGCGACGCTTCTTCTGATTGGGCTTGCTTTAGCATTTCCATCAGTTCTTCGGTGGTCATTTCCGTTGACATTTCACCGGTTGCGCCGTCGTCAGATTCATCTTCTGATTGTTCGCCGCTTTCTTCTATGCCGTCTTCGTCGCTTTCCTGTTCGTTTTCGATCTCTTCTTCGACTTGTTGATTGCTGTCGGCTTGATCATCCATGTCGTCGTTGGTTTGATCTTCTTGTTCTTGTGTGTCGTTATAATCACGGGCAAGATCAAGATCGGCAATGATCTTGCGGCTCAGGATAGAAAACTGGTCTTGATCATGGATGTTGGCGATTAATTCATCCAAATGCTCGCCTGCTTTTTCTTCGATTTCGTATCTTAAGTCATTAACGGCTTTGCGGGTGTTTTCCGGCGGCAATTCATGGGTAAGACGTTCACGGACTAGTAACTTCATCACATCACCAAGGAAGACCTGCTTATCGCCTTCGCATTTGGTCATTTCATGGTTTTCATAATGATTTTCCAGGTGCGCTTTTAGGTTTTGTGCGACCCCCTTCATTTCCATGCTGCCGATGGCCTCGACACGCGCATCTTCGATAGAATTATATACATCAACGGCAATATCACCCTTGGGCATATATTTGTAATGAAGTGAATTATCGTGAAAACGTTTGTTCAGGGAAAAGCTATCCCCTTGACCGCGAAGTTCGGCGATTTCTGCAGCCGACATATCGGAATATACCATTGGCAAGCGTAATTGCCCTGGTTTTGGGGAAGGGGCCGTGCCAAAGCTAACCTCTACTTCCGGATCACCAGCAAGTACGCGCACCGTACTGGATACGGCGCGTTTAAAATCTTCTAATTTTTGAAGATTGCCTTTGCTCAATGTAACTTCCTTATTCGGCAGAAGTTGAAATTATACTGCCGCCTTTTAATTCCTCACCGAAACAACGCTGATAATATTCTGCAATAACCGGACGTTCCAGTTCATCACATTTATTCAGGAACGACAGACGGAAAGAAAATCCTAGATCTTTAAAGATTTCGAAATTCTCTGCCCACGTTAGTACGGTACGCGGGGACATCACGGTTGAAATGTCACCATTGATAAAGCCCTTACGGCTAAGATCAGCAACCTGAACCATTTGTTTGATGATTTTGATGTCTTCTTCATTTTGCATCATCGGCATTTTCGCCGCGATGATGTTTTCTTCATGTTCATGCGGCAAGTAATTAAGCGTTGTTACAATGCTCCAGCGGTCCATTTGCCCTTGGTTGATTTGTTGTGTGCCGTGATAAAGACCGGATGTATCACCAAGACCAATTGTATTGGTTGTGGCGAATAATCTGAATGCCTCATGTGGGCGGATCACTTTATTCTGGTCAAGCAGTGTAAGCTTACCTGCGACTTCAAGCACGCGCTGGATTACAAACATCACATCTGGACGACCCGCATCATATTCATCGAATACAAGTGCGGTTGGATTTTGTAAGGCCCACGGCAGAATACCTTCTTTAAATTCTGTGACTTGTACCCCGTCTTTAAGGGTAATGGCATCCTTACCAATAAGATCAATACGGCTGACGTGACTGTCGAGGTTAATACGCAAACAAGGCCAGTTAAGACGTGCTGCAACCTGTTCAATGTGTGTGGATTTACCGGTACCATGATAACCTTGTACCATCACGCGGCGGTTATGTTGAAAACCAGCAAGAATAGCGAGCGTTGTATCATGATCAAAAAGGTAGTTTTTATCAATTTCCGGAACATGTTCATTTGGCTCTGCAAAAGCAGTGACTTCCATATCAGAATCAATGCCGAAAACTTGTCTAACATTCAGCTTCATATCTGGTGTGCCGGATTCTGCACCCTTTGTCGTAGTCATTTTATAAGATCCACTTGAATTTTATTTGTTAAAATCTTTTTCTTTCAAGGCGTTATAGGCCTCTGTCACTTTGGTAAATATATATGTACCATGTTCAAGATCGGGATTTTGGTCTGGATGGCAATGTTTTACAAGTGTTTTATATGCTTTTTTTATTTCATCCAGATTTGCACCTGTATCAAGGCCCAAAACTTTTAGATTTGCGATATCTTCGCGGGTGTATTCAATCAGCTTTTCACCAGTGGCATGCTTCATACGAACGGATTTATTTATGTCCGGGTACGGCTTGGAATAATTCTGATAAGTTTTGCTTTTTGCTTTTTGTTCTTGCGTCCAGTTTGGGCCCGCTGAGCCAAAGAAAGGACCAGATGAAACAACACTTAAATCAAAGGTTCGTGCATGAAGCGCACAGAACCAGTGAATGTCATTCATATCTGAAGAGGCCTGTATTCTATAGCGGCCTTCTTTCGGACATCGATGCCATTCGCAGTCGCGTATATGTGCTTTCTGTTGCATATGTTGCTTTGATGTTGTTATTTCATTGATGATTGACTATAGCATTAATAAGCATATTTTAAAGATAAAAGAAAGGGTTAGATATGTCAGTAAAGGAAACCATTGAGGCAAAAATCAATGATCAGATCAAACCTGAGCAATTAGAAGTCATCGATGAATCCCATAAACATGCTGGTCATGCCGGTGCCAGACCGGAAGGTGAAACCCATTTCCATATCAACATGACGGCAAGTGCCCTAAACGGCCAGTCACGCGTTAATCGTCAACGTATGATTTATAAAGTACTTGCTGATGAACTCGCTGGCCCCATCCATGCATTATCGTTGGATGTAAAAGGCACAGAAGATTAAAACAAAAACAGCAGCATTAACGGAACAAGTGCGAAACTCATGAGCGTGGTTGTGAAGATCAGGCTCGCGACCTCGTCTGGGTTTCTGTTGTAGCGGGCGGCGAGCAAATAACTGAATACCGCGACCGGCATTGACATTTGTAAGATCAAAACGTTCCTGTCCACACCAGTATATCCGAACCAGTTCGCAACCACGATACCGATACCAATTCCGACGGCCATTTTTATGGCGCCGATTGTTGCAATTTTGCCAAGTTTAATGATTTGAAGTCGCGCAAGTGATGCTCCAAGCGCAAGAAGCATCAGCGGGATCATAATTCCGGCTAGCAGTTCTGTTGTATTCATAAGCCAAATGGGTGGTTCAGTTCCCGTCATGATGAAATAGGCAGCTGCGACAATACCCCATAATATTGAAAGCCTTAATAGTTCATGGATTTTCATATTCCCATGAGATATCAGCAGAGACACTGTATATTGGAAAATGGAACCGACCACATAAAAGGCAATAGCATATGACATGCCGATATTGCCAAAGGCAAACAGACATAAAGGAATACCCATGTTGCCACAATTTGATGACGAAAGGGCAATGATGTATCCCCGTTTCGGAAGCCCGGCCATATAAACAAAAATTGCGGATGCAACAAGCAAGATCACAATCGCCACCAGTGAAGCAAACATAAATGTTGTCATCGCGGAAATATCATCACGCAGACCAAGCAGTCCGATAAAGACAAGACACGGCGCACCTAAATTCATATTAATGCGGGTGATGAAATCGGTTGGAAATTCATATTCCTTTTTTACCCAGATAAAACCGATCAATGAAATAAGCAGTACTGGTGAAACAACATTAAAAAGTTCAGCAAACATATATGATCAGCTTTCGTAAGTAATTTCGGGTAAATGCGTTTTAGTAAAATCGGTGAATTGTTTCAAGAGCGCTTCACTTTCATCACTTAAGTTATAGGATGTTTTTACAAATCCAATTTCCCGCTTGAAATCATAACCAATCATTTTGACGCGGCGAACGCCATCATGTTCATAATGATCCGGCATTGTGGTAAATCCCACACCAGCAGCGACCATGGCAATGGCCCGTTCATCCTGTGTGGTATTATAAACAAGGCGGGGTCTTACGTTGTTATCTGTGAAAAAACGACTTGTTTCACTTAATATTTCGCATCTTGATCTGACGATTGTCGGTTCACCTGCGAAGTCCTCTGGGTGGATGGTTTCTTGCTTTGCAAGCGGGTGATGTTTGGGAAGGGCTATTGAGTATCCCTCTTTATAAAGCGGGATTTTTTCCTGATTTTGCGTTGGTCTTAAAATTGTCATGGCAATATCAATTTGCCCTTCTTCAAGGCGGTTTTGAATTTCCTGTTCTGTCCCTTCAAACAGTTCGATGACGACTTTGCCGTCTTCGCGTTCAAATGCAGAAAGAATAGTGCTGACGATATTGATTGGAATAGTCGATAAAATACCAAGTTTTAAGACGTTCGAATGGCCGGTGGATTTGATATCGGCTTCAGCCAAATTTAATTGATAAAGGATGGATTTTGCGTGCGGAACGAACCGCGTCCCACTTTCGGTTAAGAAAACACGTTTGGATGTTCGGTTGAATAATTTTTTCCCAAGATCCTCTTCAAGTTTTTTAATGCCGGCAGATAATGTGGGTTGGGTGACAAATACTCTTTTGGCGGCTTTTGTGAAACTTCCGGTTTCGACAACGGCCAAAAAATAACGAAGTTGATAATTTTCAATCATAAAATATATCTTTTAAAGTTTTGTAATTAATAGATAATATCTATGATAAAGGGGTTTGTAAAATTCATTCTTTTGGTTTAAGCTACCGCAAAAATAAAATATAGGGAGCAAATGATGGATAAAATTAAGGAAAAATCGCTTGAGTTTTTTGCATGCATAGTGATTTTAATTGCTTTAGCAGGTACGGTTTATAATAGCGCTTTTTCAACTCCTCCGCATTTTATTATTCCTACTCAAATACTTATGATAGGTGTGTTTTTTGGGAATTTAGTGTATTACAGCACTAAGGGGAAAAAATGGGCAAAAATTATTTTGTTCTGGATATTCTGCCTTGGTGATTTTTGTGCTTTCCTAGCCATTTTTAATTCACCTTCATTGGCGAAAGTTTCATATGGTCCAGTTTTAGTGGCAGTTTTGGTTCCATTTTTTACTTACTTATTATACAGTTACCAAAAAATTCATAGTTTATTTAAAGATTAACTATTTTTTGCTAGTTTGTTTGTAATATTGCAATTTACGGATTTTAAATGCGACTATTAAAATTTATTACTTTGATTTTATTTTCGGTGGTTTCAGCGTCGCATGCTGCATCGGTTAGTGATGTTGTCACCAATTTCAAAAAAGATTTTAAAGCCAAGCTTAAAGAAAACAAAGTGCCTGGCGGTGCGTATGCCATTATTCATAATGGTGAAATTATCGCCATGGAAGGGCATGGTGTTCGCGCACTTGGTAGTAATAAAAAAGTAACGCCTGATACTGTTTTCCGCCTTGCCAGTGTTTCAAAAACATTTGCCGCGGGGCTAACCGCGCAGCTGGTCGAAGATAATGAATTTAGCTGGGATGATAAAATTGTTGACTATGTCCCGGAATTTCGTTTTAAAACCAAAAGTTATTCAGATAACTTAACGGTTAATCACATACTTTCGCAAAGCTCGAGCCTTGTTCATAATGCCTATGATAATTTGATTGAGGCAAATTATGATATGCCGCGTATCATTGATAAATTCAGCGAAATTGATCCAATGTGTAAGCTTGGCCAATGCTACGGTTATCAAAATGTACTTTATAGTTTGATTGAACCTGTGATCGAGCAATCCACCAACGCAAGTTACACAGATAACATGCATCGTAAGATTTTTGATCCGCTTGAAATGGAACATTCATCACTTGGATATGAATCGTTCCTTGAAACGGATAACCGTGCAGAGCCACATTTACTAACACGTAAAGGCTGGGTTAAAACAAAGGTTAAACCAAGTTATTATAACATCCTGCCTGCGGCGGGTGTAAATGCCAGTATCGCTGATATGACTAAATGGGTTAAGGCACAAATGGGCTATTATCCGGAAAGCTATTCCCAAGGTGTGATTGATACAGTGACAACGAAACGCGTTCGTACCCGTAAAGAAATGCGTAAACGCAACTGGCGTTCAGCACTTAAAAACGCGCATTATGGTTATGGCTGGCGTTTATATGACCTTAAGGGCGGGGCAGAAGAAACGGACCTTGTTTATCATGGTGGTTCGGTTGCCGGTTTTCGTTCGGAAATCGCATATTCCAAGGAAAAAGATCTTGCGCTTGTGATCCTGCTGAATGCGGAAACACGTATGGGCAGTGATTTAAATGCTGAGTTTTGGCAAGAGGTCTATAAACCCGAAGCAAAAGCAAAGGCAAAGCCAAAAGCACAGCCAAGGCAAATTGCAAAGGCTGCGCCAGTAAAGTCAAAAAATTCACCTGGTTGGTCACGTACGAGTGTTCCGCGCGATAAGCCGAAAAATATTCCGGCAACCAGATAAATATTTCTTTTAAATCGTTTGGTTTATTCGCAAGTGCTCATGCTTGCGGCACCATTTGTTGCGACCTCAAGGTTAATGTAGCTCATCCATGATGCGACGGCTGGTGCATTGTCAATCAGTGATGTATGCGTAACATTCGCGAACTTGCCGGACATTTTATACCAATATCCTTTTTCCATTGTTTCGGCTGGGATAACGGCCTCACCAGCTTCAAACGTGAGGTATGTTGCATTTAACGTGGCAACGCCGGATGTGTAAATGCGCTTTCCATTGTCATGACATTTATCAAGCTGAATGGTCACATAATCATCCATAATGCCATTGGGGTCTTTTTCACCGTTAAAACCGTCCCAACGGACAATAAGGTCTTTTGTATAATCGATATCAGTGTAACCGATTTCTTTATCTTCCTGATAAATAGATAACTTTACAGGGCCGGGGCGTTCACCTGACGGGATCGGAACCATTTGACTTGTTGTCCTGCCATCAGAGTGTTTGATATCAAATTGATATTCTTCGCCGGGTTCTTTTTGTTCCATTTCATCAAAATCGGCATAACGTCCACCATGAAAGAAATTTGAACGGTAATCGGGGTACATTGTAAATTGTTCATCAGCCGGTCTTTCGTCGCCAACCCGTTTGAAAGTCGCGCTTTCAAGGTTGCTGATCGGAAGTGAGAAAATTTCACCATAACGGTGATAGCCACCATATACCATTTCACCGTTATGCTTTTGATTATAGGTTTCTGATTTAACAATAATCACCATGTTGATATCACGGGATGGCGTTTGTAACTTTGCCGGAATTTCAACATGACCCGGGCTATGCTGTTTTGATGGCGGCAGGTTTTTCCATGCCGGTTCTTGCGCTGATATGTTAACTGTCATTCCCAAAAGGATGGCAGATAAAGCAACTGTGCTTGTTAAAAATTTGGATTTAGATGTTTTTTTCATGACCAGAAGTTCCCCTGATTTAAGTCTTGTATAAAATATACAATACAATAACTGCTTACTTTTGAAAACCCGATTGTTTTGAAAATACTAACATAGAAATTTTCTATAAATAATATAAATTTTATTAATTTTATCTATGTACGAATTTTTGCTATTCTTTAAGCCTAAACAATCAAGGGCGAAGAAAAGTGGCAACCATCAAAAGTAATATTGACGTTCATAGTGAAGAGTTTCAAACTAATAAATCAGTCATGGACACATTAATCAGCGATCTTAAAGAAAAAATCGCTATGATTGAAAATGGTGGTGCGGAAAAATATCGTGAACGCCATGTATCTCGTGGAAAATTGCTTCCACGTGACCGGATCAGACGTCTGCTTGATAAGGGTAGTGCGTTTCTCGAGTTTTCTCAATTTGCTGCTTATGATGTTTATGATAGTGATGTGCCAGCCGCCGGGATTATCACTGGTATTGGCCGTGTCGCTGGTCTTGAATGTGTGATTGTTTGTAATGACGCCACCGTTAAGGGCGGGACTTATTTCCCATTAACGGTGAAAAAGCATTTGCGGGCGCAGGAAATCGCGGCGAAAAATAATCTACCGTGTATTTATTTGGTGGATAGCGGCGGCGCGAACCTTCCTAACCAAGATGAAGTTTTTCCTGACCGTGACCATTTCGGACGCATTTTTTATAATCAGGCAAGATTGTCGTCACAGAATATCCCGCAAATTGCTGTCGTGATGGGATCATGCACGGCGGGTGGGGCCTATGTTCCAGCGATGAGCGATGAAAATGTGATTGTAAAAGAGCAAGGTACCATTTTCCTTGCCGGACCGCCATTGGTGAAAGCGGCAACAGGCGAAGTCGTGAGCGCAGAAGATTTAGGCGGCGGTGATATCCATACGCGCGTTTCCGGCGTTGCGGATCATTTGGCCGATGATGATAATCACGCGCTTGAATTAACGCGGTCCATCGTATCAAATCTGAACCGTCAGAAATCACATGATCTTGTGATGCGTGAACCACAAGAACCGCTGTATCACCCTGATGAAATTTATGGTGTGGTGCCGTCGGAACTTAAAATCCCATATGACGTGAGAGAGGTAATCGCTCGGGTCGTTGATGGCAGTGAATTTGATGAATTTAAAAAACGCTATGGCCCGACCCTTGTTTGTGGTTTTGCCCACATTTACGGCATGCCGGTTGGTATTGTGGCGAATAATGGTGTTCTTTTTTCCGAAGCTGCACTTAAAGGTGCCCATTTTGTTGAGCTATGCTCATCACGTAAAATCCCGCTTGTTTTCTTGCAAAACATCACTGGGTTTATGGTTGGTGAAAAATATGAAACGGGCGGCATCGCCAAGGATGGCGCCAAAATGGTAACCGCCGTATCGTGCGCTGAAGTGCCGAAATTCACAGTGATCATCGGTGGCTCATTTGGGGCGGGTAATTATGGCATGTGCGGCAGGGCATATGATCCGCGTTTCTTATGGATGTGGCCCAATGCCCGTATTTCAGTGATGGGCGGTGAACAAGCGGCCGGGGTTCTTTCCACAGTGAAACGAGATGGTATGGAGCGCGCGGGCAAAAATTGGTCGGATAGCGAAGAGGCCGATTTTAAAAAGCCGATCATTGATCAATATGAAAAACAAGGTCACCCATATTATTCATCAGCAAGACTTTGGGATGATGGTGTGATTGATCCTGCGGATACAAGACGTGTTCTTGGTCTTTCATTATCTGCAAGCCTTAATGCCCCGATAAACGAAACAAAATTTGGTACTTTCAGGATGTAAATTATGACAATTTTATTTGATAAAAACGAAAATGGTATTGCGCGTATTACTTTAAACCGTCCGGAAGTTCACAATGCATTTAATGATGAAATGATCAGTGATCTTTATGACGCCTTCAAAAAATTACAAAATGACGATGATTGCAAAGTGGTGGTGCTTTCCGGTAATGGCGTTAGCTTTTCCGCGGGCGCTGACCTTAACTGGATGAAGAAGGCAGCGGATTACAGTTATGGTGAAAATCTGGATGACGCAAACCGGTTAAGCGACATGCTTAACGCGCTTTATCATTTACCGCAATTAACGGTTACCTGTACCAAGGGTGCTAATATGGGCGGTGCGCTTGGGCTTATTAGTTGTTCTGATATCGTTGTTGCCGATGAAAGTAGTCGTTTTTCATTTTCCGAAGTAAAATTGGGATTGGTCCCCGCAACCATTTCACCATTTGTGATTAAGGCCATCGGTGAAAGACAGGCAAAACGGTATTTCCAAACAGCCGAAAATTTCGGTGTTGAAAAAGCAAAAGAAATTGGCCTGGTTCATGAAATCACAACATCGGAAGATGCGCTTGATGGTTTTCTGGAAACACTTTTCTATAACATCAAAAATAATGCGCCAATGGCGATGAGATCCGCGAAAGATCTGGTTAGCCAAATTGGCGGGCGGGAAATCACAGATGGCCTTCGTGAGAATACAGCCGAACAGATTGCCAAAACGCGCGTTTCATCAGAGGCAAGAGAAGGGTTAACCGCATTTTTCGATAAAAGAAAACCGGACTGGAAAAATAATGTTTGAAAAAATTCTAATTGCCAATCGCGGTGAGATTGCTTGTCGGATTATTGAAACGGCCCGTCGTCGCGGTATTAAAACAGTTGCTGTTTTTTCAGAGGCTGACGCCAATTCAAGACACGTAAGAATGGCTGATGAGGCATATGAAATTGGACCAGCCGAAGCGTCGGAAAGCTATCTTCGAGGTGATAAAATCATATCCATCGCCCTTAAAAGCGGGGCGGAGGCCATCCATCCGGGATACGGGTTTCTTTCTGAAAATGCGGATTTCGCAAGGGAATGTGAAAAGGCTGAATTAAGATTTATCGGGCCAAGCGCTGAATCTATTTTGTTAATGGGATTAAAAGATCAGGCAAAGATTGAAATGATCAATGCAGGTGTTCCAGTGGTGCCGGGTTATGATGGTGAAGATCAATCGGAAGAGCTTTTAAAATCTGAAGCCGAAAAAATCGGTTTTCCATTATTGATTAAGGCCGTTGCTGGTGGTGGTGGTAAAGGCATGCGCCTTGTTGAAAATCTTGATGAATTTTTAAGCCAGTTATCATCCGCAAAAAGCGAGGCCATGTCATCATTTGGCAATGACCGCGTGCTGCTTGAAAAATATATCCGAAAAGCCCGCCATATCGAAGTGCAGGTATTCGCCGATATGGTCGGTAATGCGGTTTATTTGCATGAACGCGACTGTTCATTACAGCGTCGCCATCAAAAGGTCGTGGAAGAGGCACCAGCACCTGATTTAAGCGAGGATATGCGTTTCGAAATTGGTGAAACGGCAATCCGTGCGGCAAAGGCCATTAAATACCGTGGTGCAGGAACCATTGAATTTATCGTTGATGTTGAACATGGCCTTAAGGATGCGCCATTTTATTTCATGGAAATGAATACAAGGCTTCAGGTAGAACACCCGGTTACGGAATTGATCACGGGGCTTGACCTTGTGGAATGGCAGTTGCGTGTTGCGGCGGGCGAAAGGTTGCCGTTAACGCAGAATGATATTCCGTTAAAAGGACATGCTTTCGAAGTAAGGCTTTATGCGGAAGACCCATCAAAAGGATTTTTACCACAAACAGGTAAGTTGCACCATTTTTCTTATCCTGCGGTTAATGGTAGTTTCAGGGTCGATACCGGCATCGAAGAAGGGGATGAGGTCAGTATTTATTATGACCCGATGATCGCCAAATTAATCGTATGGGGCGAGAGCCGCAGCGAAGCCATTCGCCATATGCGCCGGGTTCTTAAAAATACGGCCATTGCCGGTGTTAAAACGAACCTTGAGTTTTTATATAATATCTTTAACCGCAAGGCATTTAATGTAGCGGATTTTGATACAGGGTTTATTGATAAATATATTGTTCATTTAACCCCGGGTGATGAACATGTATCACCATCAACACTTGTTCTTGCCGCGCTTGCTGAACTTGCCCCACATGCAAAGGGCGCGGATGTTTGGGATTGGTCAGATGGTTGGCAGCTTAATAGCCATTTGAAAACCAATATTACTTATCTGGAAAATGATAGTTCATATGACATTCTGGTCACTTACCTTCGTGATGGTTATGAAATGGAAGTGGCGGGTAAAAGGTATCAGGTTAAGTTGTTAGACCGGGATGGTGATGATTATTTGATATCGCTTAATGGTGAAAAAATATCAGGCAAAGTCATTACAGAAGACCGCGATTTTACAGTCTTTTCTGACGGAAGCGTGTCATACCTGCATCATTATGTGCCGGGTGTGGATGGCCGTGATGATGAAAAAGCGGACGGTACCATTGTAACGCCAATGCCGGGCAAGGTTGCTAAAATGATTGCCGAAAATGGCGCAGAAGTTCAGGAAGGTGATCCGATCCTGATACTAGAGGCCATGAAAATGGAACACACCATTAAGGCACCAAAAACAGGTATTCTTGAATTTAATTCCTTGCAAGAAAACATGCAGGTTGCTGATGGTCATGTGCTTTTAAGAATTGCGGAAAGCGGTTAAATGACGGACGTAACAATATTTGAAGTTGGGCCAAGAGACGGTCTTCAGAACGAAAAGCAATTCGTGCCGACAGATATCAAGGTTGATTTGATCAACAGGCTTGTTGATGCGGGAATTAATAAAATTGAATGCACCAGTTTTGTGTCGCCAAAATGGGTGCCGCAAATGGCCGATGCTATGGATGTGATGTCAGCAATTGACAGAAAAGATAATGTAACGTATAGCGCATTAACCCCAAACGAAAGGGGAATGCATGCAGCACTTGAGGCAAATGTATCCGAGGTCGCGGTATTTGCGGCCGCATCGGAAAGCTTTAGCCAAAAGAACATAAATTGCAGCATTGAAGAAAGCCTTACAAGGTTTGATCCGGTTATGAAACTTGCCAAAGAAAACGGATTAAAGGTACGTGGCTATGTTTCGTGTGTGACGCACTGTCCTTATGAAGGAGCCATCGACCCTGCAATGGTAAAAATGGTCGGCGAAAAATTGCTTGAGATGGGATGCTATGAATTATCGCTTGGTGACACAATCGGTAAAGCCCACCCACAGGATATTCAAAAATTAATTGAGACCGTAACGCAAACTATTTCCATTGGTAATTTAGCGCTTCATTTGCATGACACTTATGACCGCGCGCTTGAAAATATGCAAATGGGGTTGGATCTTGGAATTCGCACTTTTGATAGTTCGGTCGCTGGGCTTGGTGGTTGTCCATACGCAGAAGGGGCAAGCGGAAATGTTTCAACAGAAGCGGCAGTGCATTTAATTCATGAAAATGGATTTTCAACGGGTGTTGAACTCGCTGCTCTTCACGAAGTTGTTGAATTTATTTCATTAACTATGAACAGTTTATCTGATTAACGGAGTTTAGAAATTATGATTAATTATCCATCACTGAATTTTAATTTGGGCGAAGATATCAATATGCTTCAAGACATGGTTCGTAAATTTGCATCGGAACAAATTGCCCCGCGTGCAGAACAGATCGATCATGATAATGAATTCCCTAATGAGTTGTGGACGCAGTTTGGTGAGCTTGGGTTATTAGGCATGACTGTTTCTGAGGAATATGGTGGCGTTGATATGGGGTACTTGGCTCATACGATTGCCGTAGAAGAAATATCCCGTG
The DNA here is from genome assembly GCF_028869115.1 of Pseudemcibacter aquimaris. Taxonomy (NCBI): domain Bacteria; kingdom Pseudomonadati; phylum Pseudomonadota; class Alphaproteobacteria; order Emcibacterales; family Emcibacteraceae; genus Pseudemcibacter; species Pseudemcibacter aquimaris. Next base: position 2,222,347 of record NZ_CP079800.1, on the reverse strand, counting down.
CATCGGGTAGCGTCGGACTTAGTTATGGTGCTCATTCAAATCTGTGTGTTAATCAGATCAACCGAAATGGTAATAAAGAACAAAAACAGAAATATTTACCAAAATTAATTAGCGGTGAGCATATTGGCGCCCTTGCGATGAGTGAATCTGGAGCGGGTTCTGATGTGGTTAGTATGCGTCTGCGTGCCGAAAAAAAAGGTGATAAGTATATTCTTAATGGCACAAAAATGTGGATCACAAATGGGCCAGACGCAGATGTTCTTGTGGTTTATGCCAAAACGGATATGGCGGCGCATTCAAAAGGAATCACGGCGTTTATCATCGAAAAGGACTTTCCTGGCTTCAGTACGGCTCAGAAATTAGATAAATTAGGCATGCGTGGATCAAACACATGTGAGCTGGTTTTTGAAGATTGCGAAGTGCCGGCGGAAAATATCCTCGGTGAAGAAGGAAAGGGGGTGCGCGTCCTTATGTCCGGCCTTGATTACGAACGCGTTATTCTTTCAGGTGGGCCGCTTGGTATTATGCAATCATGCTTGGATACGGTGCTTCCTTACGTCAAGGAACGCACACAATTCGGTAAAGCAATCGGTGAATTTCAATTTATTCAGGGAAAAATTGCCGACATGTACACAGAACTAAATGCTTGTCGTAGTTATGTTTATACGGTTGCGGCGGCTTGTGATCGTGGCGAGACCACAAGGAAAGACGCGGCGGGCTGTATTTTATATGCGGCAGAAAAAGCAACACAAATGGCACTTGAAGCTATTCAGTGTTTAGGTGGTAATGGCTATATCAACGAGTTTCCGACAGGGCGTTATTTACGCGATGCCAAACTATATGAAATTGGTGCAGGGACCAGTGAAATCAGAAGAATGTTGATCGGCAGAGAGCTTTTTTCAGAATATTCTTAAATCGGAATATTATAACATACGGCAAATGTAGGTTGAAAAATACAAAAAAAGTACTTGGCAATTTTAAGTTAATATATTAAACACTGCGCACAAGTTAGAAACATTGTAATTCTAACTAATTTTCTGCCGTTGTGTTGTTACACTTGTTTAGTAAAATTGATTTGAATGTACTTAAAGTATCGCTTTTAGATTTTTTAAAACTATTAAGTTAGTAAGTTCTAAAATGCTACTTTAGCGCTCCAGCAGATAAATACAAAAATATTAACGATTTTTTAGCTTAAATTAATAAATTGTTAACTAATATTCACGATTATTTTAAGATATTTTGTATGTGTAAATTCTGGGGAAACCTGAATGAAAAAATTAGGCGAAGAAAATAGCCACTTGAATATTGATATGTCGCAAGCTGCTGAAAATGCAGCAGAATTTTTAAAAACTTTAGCTAATCCTAATAGACTTATAATACTCGGATGTCTCTTGAAGGGGGAATCCAATGTAGGGGAATTGGAAAAAAGTTTAAATATTTCGCAATCTGCATTATCACAACATCTTAGCCGTATGCGCGGTGAAGGTATTCTTGCAAGGCGTCGCGAGAGCCAGCAAATTTTTTATTCCATCTGTGATGATCGGGTTGAAAAATTTCTGAGTATTGCAAACGAACTATTTTACAATAACCAAGAGAAATAATTTTATTTTTCCTGCTTGTTGTAAGTATCAGAATTCCTTTACGTAAGAATATTATAATATTCTAATTTTCTATTATAAGTTTAACAGCTTATTTTTTGCTGGTTCCGATCTTTCCGTTTTGTGATAGTAAAATGGCGATGGGGCGCGTTTTTGGAAATTCAGAAAAGATAATCATCAGAATAACAGTAAATGGCACACTTAAAAACATGCCAGCGACACCCCAAATACTGCCCCAAATGGCAAGTGAAAGCATTACAACTAGCGGGCTAAGGTTCAGTGAATTGCCCATTAATTTAGGTTCAAGGATATTGCCAACAGCCACCTGAATACACACGAGTGATGTTAGAACAATCAGAAACGGTGTAAAAGTCGGAAACTGCACAAGGCTTAAAAGCGCGGGAAATAATACGGCGAGCATTGATCCGACAGTCGGGATATAATTAAGTAAGAAGATTATAAATGCCCAGAAACTGGCATAATCAACATCATTCATAAGCAACACAAAATAACATGCCGTGCCGGTTAGAATGCTGACGAATGTTTTAATCGCAACATATGTTTCAATTTTTTCATGAATGGTATGGATGATTTCCTGTACGGTTCCGGAATGCTTTGACCCATTTAACAGGGCCTCAAGTTTTGGTGAAAAGCTTGCCTGTTCCAGAAAAAGAAAGAGAACATAAATTAAAATAAGGCCTGCATTACCAGCAATACTCGCCATCGTTCCGGCAATGTTACTAATGAATGGGCGCAGATCAATCTGTCCGATCAGTTGTGATAAATTTGGCTGATTTTCAATGCCCAGCAGATTGAAGACACGATCCGATAGGTTTAGAAGGTTTTCTTGGTAAACCGGTGCAGCGGCCCTGACGTCAGCAATATTATTGCCGATCATTTCAACAATTAAATATATAGCGACAATAGTTGTGATCAGTGACGTGATAAAACATAAGGCTTTAGGAAACCGAAATGCACCGATTTTAATTTTATAATAATAATCGGATAACGTATTGATTAAATACCATATAACGACACTGATCAGGAATGGGACAATTAAATCACGGCCAACCACCATGATGTAAACCGTTAATGTGATAAGCCCTAATCCGCCGATGTATGGTAATACGCCCATTTTTTGCCCCTTTCATTTTTTATATGCTTGGATTGTTGTTTGAATAGCAGCAAAGGTCAAGAGATTTATAGTTGCAATTACATAATAATTCAGTGAAACTGATTTACATATTTAAATGGAGATAAGTTATGAAAAAAATTCTTATTGGACTGGTAGTTATCATAGCCATTGGCGCGGGCGCAGCAATGTATTTATCATCAAATGCCGACGGTATGATCAAAGATAGTGTTGTTCAATATACACCACCGGTGATTGGTGCGGATGTTGAACTGGCGAATGTGAACCTTGATCCTGCTAACGGTGTTGCATCACTTCAGGGCATGACCATCGGTAATCCGGAAGGGTTTACATCAGATCATCTGTTCAAGATGGATGAATTACTGGTTAAGATGGATGTAAATCTTGAAAACCTGACATCTGATGTTATTCGCATAAACGAAGTGCGCCTTGATGGTGCAGATATGATTTATGAAATTGGTTCGAATGGTAATAACGTCAGTCAAATTCAGGAAAATATTGACGCATACCTAACATCAATGGGCATTGACACCAATTCAGAAAGCGAAAAGAAATTTATCATTGATGATGTTTATGTCAATGGGACCAATGTAAAAATTGCAAGTGATCTTCTTGGTGGCAAAGGGGTTGGTTTTTCATTGCCGGATCTTCATTTAAGTGGCATTGGTGAAAAAGAAAACGGTGTACTTGCGTCAGATGCCATCAAACAAATCTGGGGTGCGATTAGCGGTAGTGTAAGCAAGGCCGTAGAAAGTGAAATGCTTAATAATGTTGTTGGTGATGTAAAGGACGAAGCTGAGAACGTTGTGAAAGACCTGGAAGATAAAGTTGCCGATCAAGTTGGGGATAAATTAAGAGGATTAATTCCACCGGGGCAATAAACGGTCAGGAAAAATTAGGAGGACCAAATGGAATTATTAATCGGATTGGGCGTAATCGGTGTGATATTCTATATTTTGTATGTCAGATTGATTAAGCTTAAAAACGGCACGTTAGAGGCATTATCATCCATTGATGTACAGCTTAAAAAACGCCATGACCTTGTTCCCAATATTCTGACGATTGCGAAAAAATTCATGGAACATGAAGAAGCAGTGCTGACGAAAGTCACGCAAATGCGGACCATATCAGGGAGCGATTATGATAAAAATAACCCTGATGAAGTCGCACAACATCTTGAAGCCAATAAGCAATTACAATCAGCAATGATGAATTTGTTTGCAGTTGCAGAAAATTATCCTGATCTAAAATCACAGGAAACAATGGTCCGTGCGCAGGAAACCTATGAAGAGGTGGAAGGCCATATTTCAGCCGCGCGCCGTTTTTATAATTCATCTGTAACCGATCTTAAAAATGCGGTGGAAATTTTCCCTAGCAGCATGGTCGCCAGCATGATTGGTGTAAAGGCCATGCCGTTTTTTGAAATTGATGAAGCAGAAAGAGAACCGGTAAACGCCGCCGATATTCTTTAAGGGCTTATGAACATGACCATAGAAGAAATGCGAGCTGCGCTTCATTCATTTGATGATAGCGGCTTAAAGCCCATATTGGATAAACTCGAGGAAAGGCGAAAAGCTGCTTTTAAAAGGTTCCTCACGGTAGTTTTTATTGTAGGTTTTGTTGTCTTTTTCATGATCCTGACAATGGGTATGACGGATCTTGTGGAATTTTCAATTGCTGGCGCAGTGCTGATATCAATATTTTTCTATAGCAGGCTTGCGGTTATAAGGCGTGAGGCAAAAGAAAAATTAATGCCGCTGTTGTGCGTTGAAATTGGCCTTGATTATAACGTTGCGCCGAGTGGGGCTGCTATAAGGCCTTACGATGATTTAAATATCATTCCGTCATATGATGAAAAGACACTTGAAGATCAAATCAGCGGAAATGTAGAAGATATTGATTTCAATTTGCTTGAAGCCAAACTTGTAAATGTAAGTCGCGATAGTAAAGGCAGAACAACAAGAACGACAGTATTTCAAGGGTTTCTGGTGGAGTTTGATTTTCATAAAAATTTCACTGCGGAAACCATCATCACCAAAGATAGAACAGTAATCGGTAACTTCCTAACCAATTGGACCAAAAATGGTGACAAGGTGAAATTGGAGGACCCGAATTTCGAACGCGAATTTGAAGTTCATTCAACTGACCAGGTAGAGGCAAGATATCTGTTAACTCCCATGTTTATGGAAAGGGTATTGCAGTTTAACCGCCTGCCGAGTGTTAAGCAGTTACAAATGGCCTTTAGTAAAGGTAAGATTTATATGGCCATCAAGCGTAAGGGGAATGCGTTTGAAGGTGGATCATTTAACCTGAATGATCCGAAGTTGATTGAACAGAATATAAAAGATATCGCAGTGATATTTGATGTGGTAACAGAACTCAACCTGACACAGGAAACGAAAGTATAAGAATAATGGATTGCCAGAGGAAACTTTTTGATATCCCGGATGGGGTGACATATTTAAATGCGGCCTATATGGGGCCACTTTTAAAATCGGCGGCGGAAATCGGTGAAAAAGCATTACGTAAGAAATTAACGCCTTGGGACCTTCCCATCAGTGATTTTTTTGGCCCGCCGAATAGGTTTTATGAACTATCAGCAAAGCTGATTGATGCAAACCCAGATGATATCGCCATTGTTCCATCCGTGTCGTACGGTACGGCGATTGCCGCCAAAAATATCGCTGTGAAATCTGGACAAAATATTGTCGTAATGGCGGACCAGTTTCCATCGAATGTATATGCGTGGCGGGAACTTGCTGAAAATAGTAATGCTGAAATTATTACGGTGCCTTGGCCGGATGATGGTGATTGGACGTCGGCCATTCTAAATACAATTAACGATCAAACCGTGATTGTGGCAACCGCAAATGCACATTGGACCAACGGAAGCTATATTGATCTGGTTGCGGTTGGTAAAAAGACACGTACGGTCGGGGCGTCGCTTGTTCTTGATTTAACGCAGACGCTTGGTGTTGTCCCTTTTTCTGTAAAGGATATTGATCCGGATTATATGGTTACGGGTGGGTACAAATGGCTGCTTGGACCATATTCGTTTGGGATGCTTTATGTGGCGCCGCGTAATCAAGGCGGAAAACCGATTGAAGAAAGCTGGATCACCCGAAAGGGGGCAGAGGACTTCGCAAAACTGGTGGATTATAAAGATGAGTATGAACCGGGTGCGCGCCGTTTTGATATGGGTGAAAAAAGTAACTTTATCAATGTTCCAATGGCCAACGAAGCCTTAGAAGTTATGCTTGGATTTGGAATTGATCATATCGCGGCATATTTAAAAACATTGACGGATTATATCGCGGAACGTGCCCGTAAAATTGGATTAAATGTTGCAGATGATAAATTCCGTGTGCCAAATTTAATCGGCATCAATTTCGATGATGGTGTGCCGGAACATTTGCCAAAGGTTCTTTCGGATAATAAGGTGTTCGTGAGTATCCGCGGAAACAGTATTCGTGTATCACCGCATATTTATAATGATAAATCGGATGTTGACCGTTTATTTGATGTCTTAGAAAGCGCGCTTTAAAATATGGCAATTGAGCTTGAAATCGAACGAAAATTTTTAATCACGAAACGCCCGCCATATCCGCCTGATGAAATTTTTAACATCAGACAAGGATATGTGGCGCGCGATAGTGGTAATACCGTTCGAATTCGCGAAAAAAACGGCAAGTTTATCTTAAACATCAAAACCCCAAGGCTGGATCATGGTGGCCGTCATGAACTGGAATATGAAATTCCGGCGGATGAGGGCGAACATTTATTTGACAGCATTGCCCATGACCCTATTCTAAAAACTCGTGAAATTTATGAAATTGACGGCTTGAAATGGGAACTTGATATTTTCGAAGGGGAAAATAGCGGCCTTATGGTGGCTGAGGTTGAACTTCAAAGTGCGGATCAGGATATTAATATTCCTGATTGGATTGGGCCGGATGTAACCCAATATGGCAATTTTTATAACGCGACCATCGCGTATCACCCGTTTAAAGATTGGGGCGTTACTTATGCAGCACTTCTGGAACAGCTTCGGGAATAATTATTTCTTTTTTAAAACTTCGTATGCCGCTTTGACCTGCTGGAATTTAATGGCGCTTTCCGCGTCACCGAGATTGGTATCCGGATGATATTGTTTCGCAAGCCTGCGGTATGATGATTTAATTTCCGCGTCCGTTGCATCATCATCAAGGTCAAGAATTTCAAGCGCGTCAGCACGGCGTTCTTCTTTGCCGTATGTTTTTGGGGCATCGTCAAATGTACCGGCGCTTCTGTACCCCTTGGCTTTGCGCATTTCTTCTTGCGCGCGTTTCATGGCCTCTTCACGGCTTAGGCCATCGAAGTAATTCCAGTTTTTATTGAATTCAGCGACATGCGGCTGGCAGAAATACCATTTTTCTTTACTGTCCGGGGCTTTGGGGGCGGGGTAATCGCCCGGCTCATCACACCCTTCATAGTCACACAAACGAACCGAGATCGGTTCCTTTTCTGTGTGGTAATCCCCCCATCTGGGGAATGTCCATGATTTGGGTCGTGACATTTATTGGTCCTTAGCGTAAAAAACGCAGTACTAACAGTTTTTAATGGCGACTAACAAGGGTTAATTGGTAAAAAATGGATTATATTATCAGACCAGCAAAAAAAGAAGAGGCATATGAACTAGCCCAGCTTGTTAATCAGGCCGGGCAGGGACCGGGAACCCGCGGGCTTGATTTTACATATTGGTCAATGGCTGCCAAAGACGGGCAGGACCCCTATGAAATCGGCCAAAAAACGGTTGAGGATGAAAATGATCCTTATTCCTATAATAATATGCGTGTGTTGGAAGTGGATAATGATATTGCCGCCCTTGCTATGTGTTTTGAGGCATGGACAAGAACAGCTGAAGAGATGGCAAAAATTCCAACTGAATTTCAGGTGTTTAAGCATTTAACCAATGAAATTCCGGGTGAGTTTTACTTGGATAGTATTGCGGCAAAACCGGAATATCGTGGTAAAGGATATGGCCAGATCATGCTTCAGGATTGTATCGATCAAGCAAAGAGTAAAAATTATAATGCCGTTTATTTGATTGCGTTTGATAAAAATGCGCCGGGTGTGGGGCTTTATGAAAAGAATGGTTTTTATCCTGTTCGTGACCTTCCCAATACGGATCATCCAGATATGCCCTATCAGGGCGGTAAAATCGTTCTCTATAAAAAAGATTTATAATCCAACAAAAAAGCCCCACTGAAATCAGCGGGGCTTTCTTTATAAATTTTTATTTTATTTAAGCAATCGGACCTGCTGAGATGATAGCATCATCAACATGCTCTTCGAACTCAACAAAGTTTTCTTTGAATAGTCCAACAAGGTGAGCTGCTTGCTTGTCATAAGCTTCTGTGTCTTCCCATGTGCCGCGTGGGTCAAGGACCGCATCATCAACGCCTGGGCAGCTAAGTGGAACGTCAAAACCGAAGTTTGGATCTTGACGGAATTCAACATCGTTTAATGTACCGTCAAGCGCACCATGAAGAAGCGCACGTGTGTATTTAATCGGCATACGGTGACCAACACCATAAACACCGCCGGTCCAGCCTGTGTTCACAAGCCAGCATTTAACATCGCCCTTGGCAATTTTTTCACGAAGAAGATTACCGTATACGGATGGGTGACGTGGCATAAATGGTGCGCCGAAACATGTTGAGAATGTTGCTTGTGGTTCTTTACCAAGACCTTTTTCTGTACCGGCGACTTTCGCAGTATAACCACTTAGGAAGTGATACATTGCTTGTTCTGCAGTAAGGCGTGCCATTGGTGGCATAACACCAAATGCATCAGCCGTAAGCATGATAACATTTTTCGGGTATGCACCCGGGGCGCCGTCTGTTGTATTTGGAATTGATGTAATTGGGTAAGCAGCACGTGTGTTTTCCGCTTTTGAATTGTCATCAAGATCAATTTCGCGTGTGTCATCATCAATCACAACATTTTCAAGAACAGTACCGAACATGCTTGTTGTCGCATAAATTTCTGGCTCAGCTTCTTGTGAAAGACGAATTACTTTCGCGTAACATCCACCTTCGAAGTTAAAGATTGTGTTATCTGACCAACCGTGCTCGTCATCACCAATAAGTTGGCGTTCCGGATCAGCAGAAAGTGTTGTTTTACCAGTTCCAGAAAGACCGAAGAATACAGCAGAATCGCCATCTTTGCCGATGTTCGCCGAACAATGCATCGGCATGATGCCTTTTTCAGGAAGCAGGTAGTTAAGAATGGAGAATACTGATTTCTTCATTTCACCAGCATAAGATGTGCCAGCGATAAGAACAGTGCGTTTCGCAATGTTAATTGTGATCAGTGTTTCTGAATTAATGCCAAGTTCTTCCGGATCCATTTTAAGTTCCGGTGCATGCAGGATTGTGAAATCCGGTGCAAATCCCTCAAGATCAGCCGCATCGGGGCGTACAAGAAGATTACGAATAAATAGGCTGTGCCATGGTGATGGTGAAATTGCACGAACGCTGATGCGGTGCGCTGGGTCTGTGCCGCCATATAGGTCCTGAACATAAAGATTACGTTCATTTAGGTAAGCAAGGATTTGCTTGTGCGCGATGTCGAATTTTTCTTCGCTGATTGGCTTGTTAACCTTGCCCCACCAGATGTTATCGCGTGATGATGGCTCATCAACCATGAATTTGTCATTGGCACTACGGCCAGTGTGTTGTCCTGTTTCCACAACAAGGGCACCGCCCTTTGACATTTGGCCTAGGCCTTGTTTGATTGTGTGTTCGTAAAGAAGTTCTGTTCCAAAATTCCAATGAATGTCGTTATCAGAGTTAATATTTTGGTTTTCTACGCCGTTTTTGCTGACGTATTTCCCAACGTTATTCATACTTGTATCCCTTTTCATTGAATTACGTTCTCACGCGTAATTCTTCTGAGTTAATATTGGCTCTCATGGGGCAATATTAATAGAGATATTTTTGGTACAAGAAAAATGATTTTGAATTTTTTTTCAAACTGTTGATTTATAAGGGGAAAAATGTCACATTTATGACACTTTTTTAACGCATTTTTTTTCGAAGCGTAATTATTGCTCGAAATATAGGTTAAAAAGATTCGTTTCAGAAAGGGAAAATTGGCTAATGGCTTCTCTCATTACACTTGTTGATGATGATCAGAATATTCTAACGTCTGTAAAAATGGCACTTGAAAGTGAAGGTTTTGATGTAAGAACCTTTACCGATGGGGCTAGTGCACTTGAAGGAATTAATAATAATCCAGGTGATCTTGCGGTGCTGGATATTAAAATGCCACGCATGGATGGAATGGAACTCTTACGCCGCTTGCGTGAAAAGCATTCTTTACCGGTTATATTCCTGACATCAAAAGATGATGAAATTGATGAAATGCTTGGTCTTAAAATGGGGGCGGATGATTATATCAAAAAACCATTTTCACAAAGACTATTGATTGAGCGGATCAAAACGATCCTACGCCGCATGGAAGCCATTAAAAAGGTTGAAAGCGCGGACGAGGACGAAACAGGTGTCATCGTAAGAGGTAGATTGAAACTTGATCCGGTTAGACATGTCTGTGACTGGGATGGTGGTGATGTAAAGCTGACGGTGACAGAATTCCTTATTTTACAAGCGCTTGTCCAACATCCGGGTCATGTGAAAAGCCGTGACCAATTAATGGATGTGGCCTATAGCGATGATATATATGTTGATGACCGTACTATCGATAGCCATATAAAACGCCTAAGAAAGAAATTCCGTAAAGTGGATAATAAGTTCGATGGTATCGAAACACTTTATGGTGTTGGATACAGGTATAGTGAAAGTTAATAACAAGCATATCATCAGAAAACGACGACTAATTTCGCCGCTTACCATTCGTATTTTGGCGGTGAATTTGTTTGCGCTCGTTTTTCTTGGGGGTGGTGTGCTTTATGTTGATCAGGTTCAAAAGACACTGATTGAATCGCGAATAGAAGAGCTGGTGAAAGATGCCAACATTATGGCGGGGGCGCTTGGTGAATCGGCAACTGGCGGTCCGGAATCAACAGAACTATTAATTGAACCTGCTGAAAATATCCTGACCCGTTTGGTAAGCGTGACAAATGTCCGTACTCGTTTTTTCGGTGTTAACCGTGAATTGCAGATCGATAGCCGTGACCTTGATATCAATCAAGTGGTTGTCGAAAACACAATGCCACGAAAACTCGGGATTGAGGATTTCTGGGAAATCATTAACCGTGAAGTGGGTCAATTACTGGATATCATTCAAAAGCGCGATGCACTTGAAGAATATCGCGAGGTAGAAGATGAAAAAGCAGATCATTACCCCGAAGTGATCGAAGCCCTTGCCGGTGAAGAAAGCAGCATGATCAGACGTCTTAACGGCGAACGTGATGTTATCACGGTTGCGGTGCCTGTTCAGCGTTTTCGTCGTGTGTTGGGCGCGCTCATGCTATCTGCGGATACTGGTGAAATTTATAACGCGGTGCAGGAGGTTAGACTTACCATCATTCAATTTTTCTGTGCATCCCTGTTAATCACGTTGCTCGTGTCATTATTTCTTGCAAAAACAATCGTTAGACCCGTATTACGCCTCGCCAGATCGGCGGACCAGATCAGCCTTGGCCGTAAATCAGACATTCCCGATCTATCGTCACGTAATGATGAAATTGGTGATCTTTCTCGCTCTCTTAAAGATATGACGGAAATTTTGGCGCGCCAAATTGATGCAGTGGCTAGTTTTGCGGCCGATGTTGCGCATGAGTTAAAAAACCCGCTTACGAGTATGCGTAGTGCCATCGAAACAATGGAATATGCCAAAACGGAAGAAGATCAGAAAAAATTAAGAACGATCATTGGTGAGGATGTCAAAAGGTTGGACCGTTTAATATCCGATATTTCCGATGTTTCCAGGCTTGATGCCGAAATGTCCAATGCGAAATTGGCGCAGGTAAATTTAAATGCGTTATTGGAAACCCTTGTTGATATTTATCTGACAACACAACAAGACGTGTTGCCGGAAATCCATCTGGATATTAAAAAACGCCGCTTTAAGGATAAAGACGGTAAACCAGCACCATATTTGGTTCGTGGTCTTGAGGGACAGCTTGGGCAGGTGGTTCGAAACCTGCTTGATAATGCGATATCATTTTCCAAAAAACATGGGAATATCTGGATCAAATTATCCCGAAAAAACAATATGGTTGAAATCACAGTCGAGGACGAAGGCGTCGGCATCCCACCAACCAAGTTAGAAAGCATTTTTGATCGCTTTTATTCAGAAAGACCAAAGGGCGAGGCGTTTGGAAAACATTCAGGTTTGGGGCTTAATATTTGTAAGCAGGTGGTCGAGGCGCATGGCGGAAGTATTTATGCTGAAAACAGATATGATAAAGAGAAGAATATTATCGGCGCCCGATTTGTGGTACTCTTACCGCTTTCCGATGATTAGGGGGTAATTTATGGCTCTGCTTCATGCGACATGTGTATGTTTTCAGAATAAAGGTATTCTGATTATGGGTGATTCCGGCAGTGGCAAATCCGACCTTGCATTACGTATTATTGATGCTGGTGGCATATTGGTGTCTGACGATTATGTGGAAGTTGATGAAGTTGACGGCAATATCGTTGCGACAACAGCGCCAAATATCGAAGGAATGATAGAGGTTCGCGGCGTAGGGTTAATCAATGTTGATTATCAAAAACGCACCGATATTGATTTGGTTATTAACCTTGTGCCCCTGAAAGAAATTGACAGATTGCCAGAAGAAAAATTCTATTCACATAATAATGCAACAATTCCAATGTATGACTTTTACGGGTTCGAGGTATCGGCCTTTGCCAAATTAAAAGTCATTTTAAACGGGTTGGACCTAAATGAGTGAGAATAAAGATAAATTAACTGTTCTATTAATCACCGGATTGTCGGGGGCCGGTAAATCAACTGCACTTTCGGTATTAGAAGATCTTGATTACGAAGCGATCGATAATTTGCCGGTTAACCTGTTGCCGGGACTTATTGAACTTGCCGAAAAAAATGATCCAGTGCATAAGAAAACAGCACTAGCCGTTTGTATTGACGCCAGAACTAGGAATTTTCAACAGGAAAATATCATTTCCACGCTTAGGGATATTAAAAACAGTGGTTCTGTAAATTTAAACTTTCTGTATTTTGATTGTAGCGATGAAAAGCTGGTTTCCAGGTTTACAGAAACAAGAAGACGTCACCCGCTCGCCAAAGACCGCCCTGTGATCGATGGAATTGTTCGGGAAAGGCAACTGCTTGAAATTATTAAGGCGGAAAGCGATTATCTTTTTGATACCACGGAATTAAATATTCATGATTTAAAACGGCTGCTTTCCGGGCAGTTTAAAAGAAAAACAAGCGAAGGATTAAACATAACCGTTTATTCATTCGGTTATCCGAAAGGATTGCCGCGCGATGCTGACCTTGTTTTGGATATGCGATTTTTGAAAAATCCGCATTATGATGAAAATTTACGCCGAAAGACGGGAATGGACGGTGATGTTGGCGAATATATTATGAGCGACCCTGTTTTTGAAAATTCATGGGATAAGGTATCATCAATGATCTTGACGTTGTTGCCGGAATATAAACGAGAGGGAAAATCGTATTTGACCATTGCATTTGGCTGCACTGGCGGTAAGCATCGTTCCGTATTTATGGCGGAAAGGATGGCTAAGTTATTAACCGATATGGGGAATAATGTTAGTCTGATGCACCGCGAATTATCCTGATTAAAAAAGCGTATCATTCCATCAAGTTTGCAATTGTCCTGATAAAAAAGTCATACTATACTCGTTTCAATATTTTTAAAAATTACGAGAAGGGGTAATTTATGATTGGTATGGTCGTTGTCACTCACGGCAGGCTGGCAGAAGAGTTTATCGCAGCCATGGAACATGTTGTGGGACCACAGTCCGCGTTACAAGCAATTTCAATCGGACCAGATGATGATATGGAACAGCGCAGACAGGATATCCTTGATGCGGTTTCTTTTGTTGACGAAGGAAACGGCGTTATTTTGTTAACGGATATGTTTGGTGGAACACCTTCTAACCTTGCCATTTCTATTATGGATAGCACCAATGTTGAGGTCATCGCCGGTATCAATTTGCCGATGCTCATTAAGCTTGCCAGTGTCCGTCAAAGCGGCACCATGGAAGAGGCCGTATCAGCAGCACAAGAATCCGGCCGTAAATATATCAATATTGCATCACACGTTCTTTCCGGTGAAAATTAATGACATCTACTATTATCGATGACTTGCTTACGGCAACCATTTCCAATAAGCGCGGCTTGCATGCGCGTGCATCCGCAAAATTTGTCAGTGTTGCTGGTGATTTTGATGCCAAACTGACCGTTTCAAAGGACGGCACATCGGTTTGTGCTACATCGATTATGGGGTTGATGATGTTAGCGGCGGCGATCGGTGATCAAATTACAGTAAAGGGCGAAGGGCCGGATAAAGATAGGGCCCTTATTGCGATTGAAGAACTTATCAATGATAAGTTTGGGGAAGAGTGTTAAAGAGTGGTTGAGGGATATACCCAACCGATTTTATTCATTTATTAATTCAGAAAATTTAAAGATCAAGAGCATTTGTTATGTCTAATGAAAATTCAGTAATCAGTAAACGTGAACTACTTAAAACCATCGGTATTCTTGGTGGATCAGCGGCGATGTATACCGCAATGCAGGGCTTGAACAAGGTTCATGCATCACTTCTAACAGAACCGCCGAAAATGTCGACTGAGGGTAACGGCAAAAAGATCGTCATACTGGGCGGTGGTATTTCCGGTATGGTCACGGCCATTGAAATGCTGAAAAAAGGATATGAATGCGAAATCATCGAAGCAACAAGCAGGGCTGGTGGTCGCTGTCAATCGGGCCGTAAAGGCACAGTCGTGCAGGATCAAGGTGGCGAAACACAAGTGTGTAATTTTGCTGATGATCAATATTTAAACTATGGCCCATGGCGTATTCCGGTTGAGCATTATTCAACCCTTTATTATTGCCGTACACTCGGTGTTGCACTTGAACCGATGATTAATAAATCAAGTAAGGCATATTTATATTCTGAAAATTCCGGCGGTCCGTTTCAAGGCAGACCGATACGCCAACATGAAGTGGAAATAGACCGTCAGGGCAGCGTAATGGAACTGCTTGCTAAATGTGCACATGACGGAAGCCTTGATGATAAGGTGGATCAGGAAACCATCGAAATGTTGGTTGATTATATGCGTAATACGGGCCTGCTTAGCCGCAAGGAAATGGAATATCGTGGCAACCGCGCACGTGGATATTCCAATTACCCAGGTGTGGGAATGGATTTAGGTGAATTGTCCGATCCATATGATTTAAAAGAACTTTTACAGTTTAAGATGGGCCGTAAATATGAAACATCAGACCATCCGGCTGTGATGTTCCAGGCCGTTGGTGGCATGGATCAAGTTGCTAAGGGCATGTTTGATGCGCTTCCGAAAAATATTTTCAAATTTAATTCTGAAATTATCGACATCAATCAAAGTTCTGATGAAGTTGTCATTACCTATAAAAATACAGAGAGCGGCGCGGTTTCTACAACCCGTGGTGATTATTGTGTATGTGCATTACCGTTCCCTGTTTTAACAAGCATTAAAAATAATTTTAGACCAGAATTGATGGAGGCCTTAAAAGCACCATCAGGTGTTCCTGCCATCAAGTTCGGTGTTCAAATGGACAGACGATTCTGGGAACAGGACGAAATGATTTTTGGCGGCACGTCGGTAACCGATATTCCGGGACAGGGTGTCTTAAGTTATCCTTCATCTGACCTTCATAGTGATAAGGGTGGTGTGCTATTATGTGCGTATAGTTGGGGATCGCAGGCCGCGAAATTAAGTAACCTATCCGTTGAAGAAAGGGTTGAATTTGCTCTTTCCGTTGGTGAAAAACTGCATCCGGGTAAATTTAGAAAACATTATAACGGTAATGCGATCACCATGGCATGGCATAAACAGAAATACAGCCTTGGTGGTTGGGCGTCATGGACCGCGAGAAAACGCAGAAAATATATGAATACCGTGCTTAAGGGCGAAGAACGCATTCTGTTTTCAAGTGATACACTTTATTCCGAATATCCAGGTTGGATGGGCGGTGCCATCGAAGCGGCGTGGTTAACCATGAAAGAACTAGATAAACGCGCGGCACAAGGGTGACGCGCGGCGTATAATATTTAATGAGAAGGGCTACTTTACTATTAAACGTGGCTTCATAAAATATTAAACTTTCTTCAATATATATAAATATAAAGATTTCTTTATGCTTGATAAAACTTGTGATCAGGCGTATAGACTGATGCATATTTCTATTTTTCTATGACCGGATAAAAGGACCTTATTCCTATGACTGAATTTACTGATTATAAAGTTGCTGATTTTTCACTTGCTGATTGGGGGCGTCGTGAAATTAATATCGCTGAAACTGAAATGCCGGGCCTTATGGCGCTGCGCGAAGAGTTCGGTGAAAGCAAGCCACTTAAAGGCGCGCGTATTGCGGGCTGTCTTCATATGACCATTCAAACGGCGGTGTTAATGGAAACATTGACTGAACTTGGTGCTGAGGTGCGTTGGTCATCATGTAATATTTTCTCAACACAAGACCATGCGGCGGCGGCAATGGCAGCAGCAGAAATTCCGGTATTCGCATGGAAAGGAATGAACGAGGAAGAATTTAACTGGTGTATTCGTGAAACAATCATTGGTCCTGATGGCTGGCGTCCGAATGTGATCCTTGATGACGGTGGTGATCTGACAGCAATGATGTATGACGATTTCCCGGAATTAATGGATGATATCCGTGGTATTTCAGAAGAAACAACAACAGGTGTTCTTCGTCTTTATCAAATGGAAAAAGAAGGTCGTTTGACGGTTCCTGCGATTAACGTCAATGATAGTGTGACAAAATCAAAATTCGATAACCTTTATGGCTGCCGCGAAAGTCTTGTGGACGGTATCAAGCGTGCAACAGATGTAATGCTTGCGGGTAAAGTTGCAGTTGTTGCCGGTTACGGTGATGTGGGTAAAGGTTCTGCTGCATCCCTTCGTGGTCAAGGTGCACGTGTGCTGGTTACTGAAATTGATCCGATCTGCGCACTTCAAGCTGCGATGGAAGGGTATGAGGTCGTCACTATGGAAGATGCCGCCCCGCGTGGTGATCTGTTTGTGACGACAACAGGTAATTTCGATGTGATTACCATTGACCATATGCGTGAAATGAAGGATCGCGCCATTGTGTGTAACATTGGCCATTTTGATAGTGAAATTCAAATCGCGGCACTTGAAAATTACAAGTGGGAAGAAGTTAAGCCACAAGTGGATGAGGTGATTTTCCCTGATGGTAAGCGTCTGATTGTTCTTGCGAAAGGCCGTCTTGTGAACCTTGGTTGTGCGACAGGTCACCCAAGCTTTGTGATGAGCGCATCATTCACAAACCAAGTACTTGCACAGATGGAACTATTCAATAACGGTGAAGAATACGAAAACAAAGTATATGTACTTCCGAAACACCTTGATGAAAAAGTTGCGTCGCTTCACCTTGATAAGCTGGGTGTACAGTTAACTAAATTGAATGAAGAACAGGCAAAATATATTGATGTGCCTGTTGAAGGTCCGTTTAAACCGGAACATTACCGTTACTAAGACGGAACACAATTAAATTATAGGCCCGTTCATGGTTAATTTGCCGTGAACGGGCTTTTCTTTTATGGATAAAGTGGTTATCTTAAGTGGTTGATAAATATTCCAAAAGGGGATGGTGAAATCACTGTTAAGGCTATAAGAACAGCTTTGCATGCGGGGCTTGTCGGATATCTATTGTCCGGAGCGTCATCGTATGCGCAAAATACTGATGCGGAACTCAGCTTAAATGCAATCGGTAGTGATTTTTGGCTGGCGCTTGCGATGTTCTTTGTGATTACCATTTCACTTGTGTTTTGGTTGCTTGTCAATCGCCATAAAGACCAAAAAAGACTTGATGAAGCCATAAAGCATGAAACGTTTTTACGCCATATTGTGATGGACAAAAATCAAAGCTTTTATCTTTGGAATGATCAAAAAGAATTAACATTAAAATCGCCGATTAATATCCGGTTTGAAGACGACAGCAGCCCGGACGGACTGGATGATTTAAAAAGCAGGTTTTCTAAGTCAGATTTGGATTTATTTGAAAGCAATTTAAATAAGCTTCTTAAAATTGGTAGTGATTTCACGCAAACCATCGATCTAAAACAGTTTAATATGCATTTGTTGATAACCGGCAATGCACTTGATATTGATGAGTTTGGCAAGAAGTTTTATGTGGTTTGGTTTAAAGACAACACCATCGCTGAAAAAATCCAGCGTTATCAAATGCTTGAAAATAATGATACATCCGATCGCGTTAAAATGCTTGAAAATGCGCTTAACGTCGCGAATTTTCCGGTCTGGATCCGAGGTGAGGATTTAAAATTAAAATGGGTCAATAAAGCGTATCTTGATGCAGTTGGCGGGATTACTTTTAAAAATGTAATTGAGAAAAACCTGGAACTTTCCACCAATACATTAGGCGTCAGTTTAAAAAGCATGGCCGAAGGGGTGAGCCTGAGCGGCGAGCAAAAATCAGAAAGTCATTATATCGTGATTGGCGGCGAACGCCGTTCGATGGATTTTCATAATATCCCTTATGCGGTTGAAGATCACAGCGAAGCAATCCTTGGATACGCGCAAGATATTACCGAGCTTGAAGAAGCAAGAGGAAGCCTTGCGGATCATACGGAATCTTATGCGGAAACGCTGGATAAATTTTCAACGGCGGTGGCGATTTTTGACCGGGACATGCGTCTTGAATATTACAATAAAGCTTACATTAGGCTATGGGGATTGCCGGAAAGTTTGCTATTCAGTCATCCTGATTATGGTGAGATTTTAGAAGCACTACGCGAAGCCAGAAAATTACCGGAACAGGCAAACTTCCCAGCGTGGAAGAAAAAACAACTTGAAGATTACACGCAGGTAATCGACCCTGTTGAAAAAATGATGCATTTGCCGGACGGTAAAACATTACGTGTTGTGATGCAGCATCACCCTATGGGCGGTATGTTGATTTTTTATGAGGATGTCACCGATTATTTCGCCCTTGAAAGTTCATATAACACTTTGATCGCTGTGCAGCGTGAAACGCTTGATAACCTTCATGAAGGGATCGCCGTGTTTGGTTTTGACGGCAGGCTTAAGCTGTTCAATGATGGTTTTATCAATATCTGGGATGTGTCGAATGATTTCTTAAATACCGATCCACATGCTTATGAAGTGATGGACAGATGCGGAAGGCTTTTTGATAGTTTTGAAGAAATCGAACAGTTTAAAACCATGATCGTGGGTGGCGAAGTTAAGAAAGAAGCAAACTCGGGCCAGATCAAACTGAATAATGACAAGGTGATTAATTATTCAATGGTGCCGCTTCCTGATGGGGCGGTGCTTCTGATTTTCATTGATGTGACCGATAGTTTCCGCGTTGAATATTCCCTTCGTAAACATAATGAGGCACTCGAAGAAGCGCAGAACATTAAGACGGATTTCCTCGCGCATATGTCATATGAACTTCGCAACCCGCTTAATAGTGTTCTTGGGTTTGCAGAACTTCTGGAAAAAGAATATCAAGGCCCGCTTAATGATCAACAACATCAATATATGAAAAATATATTGAGCGCGTCTGATCACCTGCTTGATTTGATCAATGACATTCTTGATATTTCAGTGATTGAAGCAGGCGGGCTGTCCATTGATACTTCTGACTTTGATTTAAGCGAACTGATCGACGGTGTGGTAAATAAACTTGATGAACGCATTAAGCAGAAGTCAATTAATCTGACGGTTGAATATGATCCAGATTTAAAGACGGTAACAGCAGACCCGCGCCGTATTCAACATTCAATTTCCAACTTGTTAAGCAATGCGGTCAAATTTACGCCGGATTCCGGTAGTATTGATATTAAAACATGGCAGGACAGTCAGAATTATTTCATTACTATTCGTGATGATGGTATCGGAATTGAACCGGATGATATTCAGAATATTTTTGAAAAATTTTACACTGGATCCAATACACCAAAAGGAAAAGGGACCGGACTTGGTCTGTCGCTAGTGAAAATATTTGTTGAAAAGCATGGTGGGGAAGTGATTGTGGAATCTGATCTTGGTTTTGGAACGGAAATGACGTGTAAACTTCCGAAAGAATTACCGGATCTGGAAGAAATCCCTGATCAGGATGTTAAAGCCGATCATGTGCAGATACCTCTATGATAATAAGTGAATTTTACCTTTCCGATATAAATGACAGCAAGAAACTAGCCGCAAAGCTGGCAGGTATACTTGAAACTGGTGATATTGTGACCTTTGAAGGAACACTTGGTGCGGGTAAAACAGAATTCTGCCGTGCGCTTATTCATGCATCCGGTTTTAACGAAGATGTGCCAAGTCCTACATTTAGTTTACTTCAAACTTATGAACCGTCGATCGATGATCTTGATGGTTCAGCGATTTGGCATTTTGATTTATACCGACTTGAAAACCCGGAAGATGTGTTTGAATTGGGGATTGAGGATGGTTTTGATACTGCTATTACATTAATTGAATGGCCGGATAAAATGGGAACATATTTACCCGAAGAACATTTGAAAATATCAATTTCCCTAACGGATGAAATGGGTGCAAGAAATATAAAGTTTGAAGGCAACGAATATTGGAAGTTGCGATTAAAGGATTTATCACTTTAAATGACAAGAAAAGAAGAAATACTGGATTTCCTAGTAACAGCGGGTTGGGAAGGTGCAGAAATAACATCACTTGCCGGGGATGCATCATTCAGGCGTTATGATCGCATTAAAATGGACGATAAACATGCCGTTTTAATGGACGCTCCACCGGAATTTGAAGACACGCGCCCCTTTGTCGCGATTGCAGAATATCTAGTGTCCCAAGGATTAAGAGCGCCCGTTATTTTTGCCAAGGATGTTGAGCGCGGCTTTTTATTGCTTGAGGATCTGGGGGATAATCTATTTAAACGAGTTCTTGATGGTGAACCGGAAAAGGAAGCATTGCTTTACAGGCATGCTGTGGATGAACTTGTTAAATTAAATCATGCTCCACTCTATCAGGATGTGTCGCACTATGATCAGGCATTATATTTGACGGAACTGGCACTCTTTACAGATTGGTATTACCCAGCGTTAACAGGAAATAGATTGCCCGAAAGCAAAAGAGCAGGATTTCTAAATCTATGGAAAGATGTACTCGGCAATCTGGATCATTCAAATGAATGTCTTGTGCTGCGTGATTATCATGCGGAAAACTTGCTTGATCTTGATAATGGTGATGTGGGGCAGCTTGATTTTCAGGATGCGGTTATTGGCCATAGTGCTTATGATCTTGTGTCATTATTGCAGGATGCAAGACGCGATGTTGATCCGGCTACTGAACAAGAAATGATTGAATATTTCGCTGATGCCTTAAATCGTGACCTTGATGATTTTAAGCGTGATTATGCGATCTTGGGGGCGCAACGAAACTTAAAAATCATTGGTATTTTTGCAAGGCTTACCTTACGTGATGGTAAGGATCATTATTTATCGCTTGAACCGCGGGTTTGGGGATTACTTGAAAGGTGCCTTGAGCATCCGATATTATCGAAAATCAAAAACTGGCTTGATCAGGAAACACCGGATAAAAGGCATGAGCCACTTGCCCCCATTCCATTAATGCCAAATAAGGCGATGATACTAGCAGCGGGACTTGGGACACGAATGCGACCGTTGACGGATCATATGCCAAAAGTCCTTATTCAGGTGGCGGGTAAGGAAATGCTCGGTAGCACGCTTGATGCACTTGCAAATGCAGGGATTAAAAAAGCGGTTATCAATAAACATCATCATGCGGGTCAAATTGATGAATTTATTGAGAATAGAAAAGATTGGCGCCCAGTTGTATCATTTTCCGATGAAACTGATGAGTTGCTGGATAGTGGCGGTGGCGTTAAAAAGGCGCTATCTGACCTTGGAAATGAACCTTTTTACATATTTAACAGTGACATGATTTGGCAAAGCGATGGACAGGACGCATTGATGCGACTGGCGACCCGATGGACGGATGAAATGGATATGTTGATGTTACTGATCCGCAGGGGTGAGGCGCATGGCCATGACGGGCCAGGTGATTTTCACATGGATGAAAATGGCAAGTTAGATTGGCGCGGTGATGATGATTATTCGGATTTTCTTTATGGCGGTATTATGATCATCAGACCGGAATGTTTCACTGATAGTCCCGATGGGCCATTTAGCTTACGTCTGTTGTTCGATAGGGCGGTGAAGGCAGGAAAACTTTATGGTATGGTTCATGAAGGGAACTGGTATCATGTGGGGACAACGGATGCCATTGCCAAAACAGAAAAGCTTTTAAAGGGGGATTAATCATATATGCCAAGACGGCTTCAGAAAAATCCTGAAATATATAACATTCGTGCATCGCTCTCGTTTGTGGATGTGCTTGCAAATGGGATTTATGAACGTTTTGGCGATAATCCGATCACCTTAAGCGAAGTATTGATATTATTGCCGAACCGTCGCGCGGTCAGGTCATTACGCGACGCTTTTTTAAGATTAAATGATGGCAAGCCAACAATCCTTCCCAATATGCAGCCAATTGGCGATGTGGATGAAGACGGGCTTATTATGGCTGGCGGCACGTTATATGACGACCTTGATTTAAAACCTGCTGTACCCGCATCCATCCGCCAGATGATTTTGATGAATATCATTCATGATTGGCATAAGGCAGAAAAGAAAGATATTCCGGAAAACGCGACCTGTGCTGTTTTGGCGGAGGCGTTAGGATCACTGCTTGATCAGGTTCAAACAGAAGAAATTGATTTCGCCAGTATGGAAGATATTGTTCCTGACGAATATGCCATCCACTGGCAACAGACGCTGGAATTTTTAAAAATTGTCACGGAAATGTGGCCGGATATCTTGGCTACAACGGGATATATGGATGCGGCGGACAGGCGTAACCGGTTATTACGTGGGCTTGCCGAAAAATGGATTAATAATCCGCCGCAGTTTCCGATTATTGCTGCGGGTTCAACGGGATCTATCAAATCGACGGCGCATTTGCTTTCGGTGATTTCCCGTCTTCCGAATGGTATGGTGGTGCTTCCGGGGGTCGATCAGAACATGGATGATGATACATGGGAAAAAATCGAAGAAACCCATCCACAATCCACCATGAAACACTTACTTGATGAAATCGGCGTTGACCGTGTTGAAATTAACAATTGGGATGGCAGTGATCCATCAATAGATCATCAAAAAACAACATTTTTCAGGGAAATTATGCGCCCCGCAGAAACAACCCATCTATGGCGCGATCTGGAAGCACAAAAACATGATGATATCACCCAAATTGTGACACCGGGCAGTCGGGAAGAGGCAGGTGTCATTGCCCTTATGATGCGTGAGCAATTAGAAATACCGGGAAAAACGGCTGCGCTTGTAACCCCGGACAGGATGCTTGCAAGGCAGGTAGCAGGGGAATTGAACCGTTGGGGCGTCGAAATTGATGATAGTGCCGGTACACCGCTTTTTAATAAGGCAGTGGGTGTGTATTTACGACTTTCGGCCGAAATGATCGCTGAAAACTTTAGCCCCGTTTCACTTATGAGCATGCTAAAGCACCCGTTAACTGCGGGAGGGCATAATATTGCTGACTTCCGGGCGAATGTCAGGCTTTTTGAAAGAAAATACCTGCGCGGCCCAAGACCGCCAGCGGGGCTCTACGGCATTGAAAAAGTCATGGATCATGAAAGCGGATCGGATGATGCATTATATGATTGGTGGCAAGGGTTAAAGGATATCATTGAGCCTTTTGATGCCATGCTTGCCGATCCGAATGTGACATTTGCGGATATGTTGATCGCCCATATTGAAATGGCAGAAAAGCTGGCGGCAACAGATGAGGTATCTGGTGAAAATCGCATTTGGAAAGGCGATGATGGTGAGGCAGCCGCAAAATTAATCGAGGATTTACAGCAAGCAGCACCTTATATGAGGTATTTCAAGGCCGACCAATATGCGGCACTGTTTGATCAATTTATGAAATCGGTTACCGTACGTTCCAAATACGGGCAACATCCCCGTCTTAATATTTGGGGGCCACTTGAGGCAAGGTTACAGCATGCGGATTTGATGATCCTGTCCGGTCTTAACGAAGGGGTATGGCCACCGGAAGCAGGCGATGACCCGTGGATGAGCCGCCCGATGCGTCGTGATTTCGGTCTTCCGGGATTGGAACAGAAAATTGGCTTAAGCGCCCATGATTTTGTGCAAACAGCATCAGCAGGTAATGTGGTAATCACCCGTGCAGAAAAACAGGACGGCACCCCGACTGTGAAATCCAGATGGTTAAACAGACTGCATGCAATCATTGGTGATCACCATCATGAGGCGGAAAGCGCAAAATGGCTTGGTTGGTATAAAGATATTGATGCACCGGATAAGGAAATTAAAATTGATCCACCCGCGCCAAAACCGCCCGTGGATAAAAGACCGCGGAACTTATCGGTTACACGCATTCAACAATGGATGCAGGACCCTTATAGCATTTACGCCAGTAAAATATTGAACCTTAAAAAATTGGATGAATTGGATCAGGACCCGGGTGCCATTGATAAGGGGGTCATGATCCATGATATTCTTGATGAATTTATGTCGCGTCATAAAGATTATCTGCCGGATGATGCGGAAGAAATATTGATCGATATCGGTCATAAATATTTCAAGGAAAAAATCGATAAACCAACGGTGCGGACATTCTGGTGGCCAAGGTTTAAACAGATCGCGAAATGGTTCATTGAAACGGAACGGTTGCGCCGTGAAAATATCAAAACACTTGCCACAGAAACAAATGGTAGAATTGATTTAAAACCATTCGGTGGCATGTTTACCTTAACTGCCAAAGCCGACCGTATTGATTTAATGGCGGACGATACATTAAGCATCATTGATTATAAAACGGGTTCCCCACCCACGTTACGGTCATTAAAGGCAGGGTATACACCGCAACTGCCATTAGAAGGGGTGATCGCTGCACAAGGCGGGTTTGATTTAATTCCTGATTACCAGATAAGCGATCTTTCTTATTGGCAATTATCCGGCGGGGAAACGCCCGGCAAAATAAGTTCCTTTAACGCGTCACGAAAAGTCGACGTGATGGAAGAGGTGCAAAAATCATATGATGGTTTAATTAAGCTGGTTACCACATTTGATTTACCGGAAACGCCATATCTTTCCAACCCAAACCCAATGCAACGGGGATATGGTGAATTTGATCACCTTGCCCGCGCCAAAGAGTGGGGGGATGGTTAATGGTTAAACAAACAAGCGAACAATTACGCGCATCAAACCCGAAATCATCCGTATGGGTGGGGGCATCGGCGGGGACGGGTAAAACATTCGTTCTTTCAAATCGTGTACTTCGGTTAATGCTGTCGGGCAGTAATCCTAATAAGATTTTGTGCCTGACTTATACCAACACCGCGGCGGCGGAAATGGCGATCCGTGTCAATAAACGTCTTTCCGGTTGGATCACGATGGATGATGCGGCGCTTTTCGCGGAACTTGAAAATGTACTTGGGGAAAAGCCTAGCAGCGAACTGATGTTGCTTGCACGGAAATTATTCGCGAAAGTTTTGGATGTTCCGGGCGGTTTAAAAATTCAAACGATCCATTCATTTTGTCAGTCATTACTGGGCCGTTTCCCGATTGAGGCCGATATATCGCCCAATTTCGAACTTTTGGATGATATTACCATTCATGAACAATTACGGTTATCACAGGATGAGTTACTGATTGAAATTGCGGACGGTGAACGCGATGAATTAAGCAAAGCATTAGAACAAATTTCCGGAATGCTGGCGGAAGGAACATTTTCCGATTTGATGCGGAACCTGTCCAATGAACGCGGCGGGCTTGAAAAGTTATTTGAAAGAAACGCAAGGTCATTTTCTGAAATCGATAAGTCATTAAAAGAACTGATTGGTTTTGAAAAGGGTGACACACGAGAGAGCATTTTGGCGGCGGCCTGTGACATTGACGTAAGCGGATTAAAACAAGCCGCCGATGATTTGATGGCAGGGACAAAAACCGATAAAGGGCGCGGTGAAATAATATTGTCCTGGGTTAATAAACCTGATGATCGCGTCCGAAATTTCAATGATTATAAGCTTGCCTTTTTAACTGCGAAGGATGAAATCCGCGCGAAGCTTACCACCAAGAAAGTCATGGAAGATTTTCCGGACAGTGTGGACTGTTTATTTAAGGAAGCCGAGCGGGTGAAGTTCACGGTCGAACGTCTTCGCGCATATTCACTCTATGAAAATACGAGGAATATATTACGGATTGGTTTTGAGCTGATTGGTAAATATAACAGCCGTAAGAAAAGCCATAATGTGGTGGATTTTGATGACCTGATAGGCAAGGTAAGCCTGCTCGTGCATAAAATTGACGCAAGCTGGATACTTTATAAACTTGACGAAGGTATTGACCATATTCTGATTGATGAGGCGCAGGATACAAACCCAATTCAGTGGAATATCATTCGCAAGATTACACAGGAATTCTTTACCGGCGCCGGCAACCGTGAAGAAGAGGACCTATTCGAAAATCCACGTACCATTTTCGCGGTGGGGGATATCAAACAATCCATTTATTCTTTCCAGAAAGCAGAGCCGAAAAAGTTCGATGAAAACAAAAGATATTTTGTGAAACAGGCAAATGATGCGGGGTTAAAATTTGACGAGGTTCCAATGAACCTGTCGTTCCGTTCAACGTCAACCGTGCTTGGCGCTGTGGATCAGGTATTTGACGGCGAAGAAAAACGCTTTTCCGTATCATTCAGTCATAATGAAATAAAACATGATACCCACCGTGAAAATGAACCGGGGTTGATTGAGGTCTGGGAAACGGTAGAACCACCGGAAGAGGCGGAAGAAGAGGGCTGGTCACCACCCGTTATCCAAAAGCCATCAGAAGACCCAAAAAGAATTGTTGCAGAAAAAATCGCTAAACAGATCAAAAGCTGGATCGATGCCAAAGAAATACTGCCATCCAAAGGGCGACCGATCACCGCGGGTGATGTGCTCATTCTTGTGCAAAAGCGAAAAGAATTTGTTCATTACATGATCAGTGCCTTGAAAGAATTGGATGTAAATGTTGCCGGTCTGGATCAAATGGTATTGACAGAACAGCTTCCTGTGATGGATTTGATGGCGGTGGCGAATTTTACGCTTTTACCAAGTGATGATCTGACGCTCGCGGTGGTGTTAAAAAGCCCGTTTATTGGATTTAGTGAAGATGATCTTTTTGATCTTGCGAACCCACGTGGGAAACAAGAAAGTTTATGGCAGGCGTTATTAAAAAGGCGTAATGAGAGGGAAGTTTTTTCTGACGCGGCAAATTTTCTAACCGCACTGACGGATTATGCTGATTTTTATCCGCCGTTTGAATTTTTCAATTATCTTTTATCTGCTAAAGGAGGACGAGAGAAATTAATTGCTCGCCTTGGGGAACAGATTAATGACCCGGTTGATGAATTTTTAAACCAAGCCATGAAATATGAACAGAATAATATTTCATCTATGCAAGGGTTCATTAATTGGTTCACCAAAGGGGATATCAAAATTAAACGTGATATGGAGCAGGGCGGTGATATGGTCCGTATCATGACCGTACACGGGGCAAAAGGGCTTCAGGCACCAATTGTGTT
Organism: Pseudemcibacter aquimaris; assembly: GCF_028869115.1. Lineage (NCBI taxonomy): Bacteria > Pseudomonadati > Pseudomonadota > Alphaproteobacteria > Emcibacterales > Emcibacteraceae > Pseudemcibacter > Pseudemcibacter aquimaris. The sequence goes on along the minus strand of NZ_CP079800.1, from coordinate 2,194,718 downwards.
CTTACCCGATACATGTCAGTCTGCTGGCTTAAGGGATAACCTTTTCTGGACAAAAGAGGGGCTATCAGAACAACTTTTATATGTTCGTAATGAAGAGACACGCGTTGGCCCGGCGAAGGTGGCCTATGAAGCACGAAAACGCGACATAGAAGATGAGAATAAACGTCTTTTATATGTGGCAATGACCCGCGCTGAGGATCAATTATATGTCACAGGATGGGAAGATAAAAAAGGGCGACAGGATGGCAATTGGTATGACCTGATCCGTGATGCTGTGTCCTCGATGGGTGGTTCTGAAAAATTAGACAGAAATGGCGAAAATATTCTTACCTTTAATCAAGGAACAAAGGTTGTTGTTCCAGCACCCGAAGAAAAGAAAGAAAGCATTGTTACTGAAGCGCTTCCCATATGGGCGAAACTGCCGCCTATGAGCGAGCCGACACCATCAAGACCGCTTTCCCCATCCAGACCAGAGACAGAAGAAGAGGAAATATCAAGAAGCCCGTTAAAGCTTGCCGAAGAAATGGCGAAAGACAAACGTAAATATCACCGTGGTCGTGTGATTCATAAATTGCTGGAAATATTGCCGGATGTGGAAATAGGGGAACGGGATGAGGCCACCTTTAAATATTTATCACAAAGCGCACTTGAATTATCACAAGATGACATAGGGCAAATTTCATCGGAAGTGATGGGCATATTGAATGATAATGAATTATTAGAAGTTTTTGGCCCGAATAGCCGCGCAGAAGTGCCCATTGTGGGGCAGGTTGGGAGTTATACGTTAAGTGGTCAGGTCGACAGGCTTGCGGTTACAGATGACGAAATATTGGTGATTGATTATAAAACCAATCGCCCTCCACCAAGTTCACCCGAAAAAATTCCATCTATTTATCAAAAACAGATGGCCGCATATCGCGCCGTTCTTACTGATATTTATCCGGATAAAAGGATCAGAAGTTTTCTTCTTTGGACCGATATCGGTTCATTGATGGAGATACCAGAAGAAATATTAAACAAAATCAATTTTTAACATGATGCCTCTTGACGGAATCAGGGGTAATTCTTAAGTTCACTACATATTGATTTTTTATTTAAGGACAAGAAATGAGCATTAAAGCAGTAACAGACGCAGATTTTGAAGCAGAAGTTTTAAATTCTGATAAACCGGTAATCGTTGATTTTTGGGCGGAATGGTGCGGCCCATGTAAACAGTTTGGCCCTGTTTTTGAAGAAGTTTCAGAAAACGTTGCTGAAGTTTCATTTGCCAAAGTGAACATCGATGAAAACCCTGAAGCACCTACTAAATATGGTGTGCGTGGTATTCCGACAATGCTTATGTTCAAAAACGGCGAAGTTGCAGCGATGAAAGTTGGCAATACAACGAAAAGCGATTTCGAAGCATGGGTTAACGAAAACAAATAATCGTTTTCATTATGTTTAAAAAATTAAGGGCGCCTTTTATAGGCGCCCTTTTTTATTGTCTAGGTGGTTCTCAATTTATCCCACAAATTCTTTTTCATAAACTTCGGCGAAATATTTCATGTCTTCCGGTTTTTGAATGCTGACACGCGCCCATGTTGTGAAAGGCGGGAACGGACGGCCAACGTCAATACCGTGCTTTAAGAAACGCTCTTTTGTTTCTTTGAAATCAAGGCCGGTTTCAAAGAATGTGAAGTTTGCGTTTGATTTGAAATGGCGAACATTGTGTTTATCAAATACTTTGTAAACCTCTTCTAGGCCTTCTTTATTTTTGCGAACGACAAAATCCATAAACTCTTTATCCTTGTAACTCGCAATGGCACCCATTACTGATGGGGTGGCGATTGTACCAGTTACACGGCGGCTGATCTTTCTAAGCAGTTCCGGTTTCGCAATAGCAAAACCTATACGTACGCCGGCAAAGCCGTGAATTTTTGATGCAGTACGTGAAACGATCACATTGTCCGTTGTTGCTGCAACCTCTGCCATTGAGCCATAGTTAGAATCCGTTACAAATTCATGATATGCTTCATCCACGAAGACGTAGCATTTCTGTGACATTTCAAGAACGAATTCACGCAATGCTTGTTTTTCAATAATGGTAGGAATTGGGTTATTTGGATTACATAGATAAATGATCTTTACATCATCTGTGTATGCCTTACGCATTGCGTCTAGGTCAATTGACATATCTTCGTTATGAACATCAACCCAGGTGATATCTGTATCAACCCAATCAGCATAACGTACAAGATCATGGAAGGTCGGATTTGCTGAAAGCACTCTACCACCTTCGATCTTAGTGATCAGGGCCATAACTTTTAGAATTTCTTTTGAACCACTAGCAAGTAGAACATTATTAGGATTAACGCCGTTCATATCCGCATATAGCTGTCTTAATTCATTTTGTCCTGAACGAGCATATAAATGTGATACGCCCCAAGATTCCGACATTGCATTTTTTGCTGAACGTGAAATACCAAATGGGTTTTCATTCGCGCTCATACGGATTGGGTTTTCTCTGGTTGGGGTGTATCCCTTTACGGTAACGCTTTGTGCTTGCGCAGTTGTTGCGTATACCAGACTGGCTGCTGCAAGTGATGATGTACCTTTTAACCAATCGCGTCTTGTTAATTCTCTCATATATTTTGTCCCTTAGTCTTAAATTTTATTTATCCAAAGTCGCGTTTATAAACGTCGACCATATATTGTGTTTCTTCCGGCTTGGCGGTGCTGATACGGATCCAATTTGGTGAATGCGCGTATTGTCGTCCAATTAATACACCAGATTCAAGTAATTTTTCTCTGACTTCTGATGCATCACGTCCTGCATTGGCAAAAACGAAATTGGCGTGTGCCTTCACATACGGCATATTCAGTTCTTCAAACATTTTATAAAGAATTTCAAGCGATTCATAATTTTTGTCGATGACAAATTTCTGGTAATCAAGATCTTTATAGCTGGCAACGGCACCCATAATGGCTGGGTAAGACGATGTGCCAGAACGAAACGCCATTAATTTTTTCATTGTATCCGGATGCGCAAAGGCAAATCCAATACGGACATTTGCGAATGCATGAATTTTTGAAGCGGTTCTAAGAACGATAATATTTGGGTTATCTTTAATTAGGTGCGCCATTGTTGAATAGCTGTCATCACGAACATATTCATAATATGCCTCGTCAACAACGACCATTGCTTGTTTTGAAACCTCAAGACAGAATTGTTCAAGTGCCGTTTTTTCAACGATACTTGGAACCGGGTTATTTGGATTACAAATATAAACACATTTTGTGTTTTTGGTCATTGCCTTGCGCAAGGAATCTAGGCTGATGGACAAGTCCTCGTTCATTGGTGCTTGAATGATTTTTGAACCTAATGCCGATGCGCTTCTGGTGATTGATCCGAATGTTATTTCCGGAATGACCATATCACCACCGGATACAGCGCATAATGTGCCCGCGGCAACAAGATATTCACTTGATCCCGCACCAACAGCAATGCATTCTTCAGGAATGTTTTCCATGTCTGCAATTACTTTGGTCAATTCACGTCTCGCGCGGAAATTATAAATATGGGCGCGTTTATATGCCTTAATGATTACATCCATCGCTTTTGGATTAATACCATATGGGTTTTCATTGTTGGTCATACGGATCGGGTTGTCTTTACTGATCGGCATTCCCATGTTTGTCATGCTGGCCATGTCCTGCGCTGACGCTGCGTTTGCGATCATCATGCTGCCTGCGACGGCGGATGTACCAACCAGCCAGTCACGTCTTGTTAAATTATTTGTCATTGTCTTATCCCCTTTAAACTATATTAAGCGTATTCTTGCTTATACTTTTCGACAAAATATTTCATTTCTTCCGGTTTCGTCATGCTTAGTCTAACCCAGTTGCTATATAGTTTAAACTCACGGCCCGTAAGAATGTGATGTTTTTTCATGGTTTCTGCGACTTCAAGTGCAGGGCGTCCAGCATTGAAAAACGTGAAGTTGGCGTTTGATTTCACATATTCTAGGCCAAGTTCTTCAAACATTTCATAACATATTTCCAGGCATTCTTTGTTTTTCTGTTTCAGGAATGCTTGATATTCAGTGTCCCGGTAACTCGCCATGGCGCCTCTGATGGCTGTGTAATTTAATGTATTGGAAAACAGGCCATATGATTTTTGAACAAAATCAGGGTGCGAATAACAAATACCAATACGCACGCCAGCAAAGGCATGGATTTTTGAAGCGGTTCTTGTAACAATCACATTTTTATTTTCACGAACCATGCTGACCATACTTTCATAATCCGGATTATCAACATATTCATGATATGCTTCATCAACCAGGACAGTTACACCACGATTAGACATTTCAGTGATGAATTCTTTTAATGCATTTTTTTCAATGATGGTCGGAATTGGATTGTTCGGATTACAAAGATAAATGAGCTTCACTTCATCCGTCATGGCAGCTCGCATAGCTTCCAGATTAATTGCCAAGTCATCACCAACTGGTACTTCGATCAGTTTAGTGCCGAGTGTTTTGGAAAATCTTGCAATATCGCCATATGTTGGGGTAGGGGACATAACCGCACCACCACTAACATGATTAAGTACAGCTGCCTTTTCCAGTATTTCTGTTGATCCTGCACCAAGGGTTACATATTCAAACGGAATATCTTCAAGTTCTGCCATCAGGCCCATAAGATCGAAAACTTCGCGGAACGTATAAAGGTGCGATTTATCAAACGCATCCTTCATCGCTTTAATGGCCATTTTTGATTGCCCATATGGGTTTTCATTAAAATGCGCGCGGATTGGATTTTCTGCTGTCGGATTGACATTTGGTTGCATAAATGTTTGTGCGGTTGCTTTTGTTCCTGAAAGGGCCAAAGTTGCCGCAGCCGCAGTTGCAGAGCCGGTTAACCAATCACGGCGTGTCATTTTAGTAGTCATCGATGTATCCCTAAATATGCTTTGTGAAACAATATAACGTATATAATCATATTATCGGTGGAAATCCAAGTAATGATTTGCCATAAAAAAAGGCACCTTGAATAAGGTGCCTTTAAATTTATTGTTGTTTTACGGATTAACCGAATAATTCACGGTACTTATCAGCAACAATTTGCATTTCTTCAGGTTTGACGGTGCTTAAACGAACCCAGTTTGTAAATGGTGGGAACGGGCGTCCGGTAAGAATACCGTGCTTTCTCATTTCCGTTGCGACCTCTGATGATGGTCTTCCGGCATTAAAGAATGCAAAGTTAGTGTTTGATTTTACATATTCCAGATTTAGATCCTCGAACATTTTCTCCAGAATATCCATGCTTTCACGGTTTTTCTGTTTAATGAAGTTTTGGTACTCAAGATCCTGATAACTTTCCACTGCACCAGCAACAGCAACATTTGCCAGTGAAATATTAAACGGACCAGTAATCAAGCGCATCGTTTCAGGATGGGCAAAGGCAAAACCGATACGTACACCGGCAAACCCGTGAATTTTTGATGCTGTGCGACAAATAATGATGTTCTTATTGTCAACCACCAGATCTTTCATGGATTGGAAATCGGGGTTATTCACATATTCATAGTATGCTTCATCAACAACTATGAGGGCGCGTTTTGACATTTCAAGACAGAAGTCCTTCAGCGCATTCTTTTCAATAATGCTTGGGATCGGGTTGTTTGGATTACACAGATAAATCAGTTTGATATCATCTGTCATGGCAGCGCGCATGGCGTCCAGGTTAATATGCATATCGTCACCAACAGGTACGGATACGACATCAACACCAAGCATTTTTGCTGTACCAACTACACTTTGGTATGTGGGTTCAGGGGCAAGTACTTTTCCTTGTTTAATGGCGCATGCCATTGCGGAACGTTCAAGAAATGGGGTTGATCCATTTCCTATTGCGCTGTGTGAACCGGGAATGCCTTCCATGTCAGAAATAATCTTATTTAAATCGCGCTGTGCAAAGAAATTATAAAGATGCGCTGTTTCAGCTGCCTTATCCATTACTTTCTTTGCTCTTAATGACGGACCATATACATTTTCATTAAATCCGGCGCGGATCGGGTTTTCACGTGTTGGTTTTAAAATCGGTGCTGGAACAGTTTGTGCTGATGCCATTTTTGATACGAGCATTGATCCGGCAACAGTCGCGCCCCCAACAAGCCAATCGCGGCGGGTTAATTCAGTCGTCATATGATATTTCCTTATATTTTGTGTTACTACGTCATTTTATGCAATGATTATAATACGCAAGGCAAGTCAAAAGTATGTGAAGTAATTTAAAATAAAAAAGGCCGGGATGACCCGGCCTTTAAAAAAATATGAGTGGTTCTTGTTAGAAGCGAGCAATCATAGAAACTTGAAAGCGGTCACGTCTGAATTTATTTTGGAAATCAACCTGAGTAGTGACAGCAGGGTCAACTGTGTTATCAACAAACACTTGTGACATCTCATGTTGGAACGTTGCGCGGTTATATTCCCCTCTAATAGCGAGATTATTTGGAAGGATAATTTCTACGCCCGCACCAAAATGAAAGCCTGTATCTGAATTTTGGTTTAATACCCCTTCAAATGTTCTGGTTACAGTTTGCTGCGAAGCGCCAAATCGTGTGAATAGGATCATGTTATCATTCACCCAAATTCCAGGAAGAACTGAAATACCAAATTCGTTTGTATTTTCATATGTTTCAGCAACTGATAACTCGTTGTTGATGAAACTGTAGCCATAGCGACCTTCAACAGCAAGTGTGAATTGACGTTCGGATAATCTGTAACCGATGAACAAACCAGCCGCGAGACCTTCGTCATCATAAATTAATTTGTTGTCTGTTGGTGTCATGTCCGTAAGGCTTTCCACGCGATAGGAATCAAAACGTGTTAAGTCGTAGGTTGCGTCCGCACCAATATATAAACCGTCATGTGGGCTGCCTTGTGAAAATGCTGCTTGTACAGGTAACAGCAGTGCAGCAAATAGTGCAATTTTTGTTAATGTCTTTTTCATTTTTATATCCTTTGTTTTCCCCCCTGATATTAAAAGGGTGTTTGATACTATTAATACGCAATTATTAAAATACTGTTTATTTACTATAAGTTACTCTGTAAACAACGCCCGCATGATCATCTGCGACCAATAGACTGCCGTCATTTAATTCAAGTATATCGGATGGGCGGCCCCATGCTTCGTTATTTTGAAGGAAGCCTGTGATGAATGGTTCATATTTCACTGCCTTACCATTTTCAACAGTGACAAGGGTTAATCGGTGTCCTGTATGGCCCGCTTCTTCAGTGCGGTTCCATGAACCGTGTTCTGCGACGATGATATTATTTTTATAACTTCCCGGGAACATATCCCCTTTATAAAAAGCCATGCCAACCGCACCAGCATGTGGGGCTAATTTTTGCGCGGGAGGTGTATAATCAGCTGCATTTTTCCCATTGCCAAATTCTGGGTCATTAAAGTCACCCTGATGAATGTACGGGTAGCCGAAATGTTCACCATTTTTAGAAATTTTATTTAATTCATCGGCAGGCATTTCATCACCAAGGCCGTCACCGCCGTTATCAGTGAACCAAAGTTCCCCCGTTTTTGGATCCCAGTCAAAGCCAACAGTATTGCGAACTCCACCCGCGATTTTTGTTAGGCTATTGTTTGGATCATTTATATCCATTGTATGGATTGCGGCATAAATGTCATCGGGATCACAGATATTACATGGTGCGCCAACAGGAATGTAAAGTAAGTTATCAGGTCCAAAGTCGATAAATTTCCAGCCATGATGTGTATCAGTTGGTAACTTATCAGTGACGATTTCTGCTTTAGGGTCACTTAATGAATTTGCGATGTCTGTATATTTATAAATGGTGCTAATAGCGCCAACATAAAGATCACCATTTTTATAAGTTAATCCAGAAGGTGATTTCAAACCTTGATCAATGACAGTTACATCGTCTGCTTTATAATCGCCGTTACTATCTGTAATTGCAAAAATGCGACCGCGTGCATCACCAAGGGTGCCGACATATACGGTTCCGTCTTCGCCAAGTGCCATTTGACGCGCATTAGGGATGCGTGCGTATACTTCCGCCGCAAAGCCATCCGGCATCACTAGCTTATCAAGTTCAGGTGCTTGTGCGTTTGAAGTATTCGCAAAAAGAGCGCCAATAAATGCTGCGGATAAGATACTGATTGTTTTTTTCATTTTTTTTATTTCTCCCTGATTTTGCAGTGTAGCATATCGCAACTAATCTACAAAATCGTCTATTGAATAGCCTTGTAAGTAAAGTAGGGCTGTTAAGTCGGCATGTTCAATTGCAACATCGGCGGCTTCACCCGCAGCGGGGAATGGGTGATATCCAACACCAAGTCCTGCGCCATTTAACATCGGAATATCATTGGCACCATCGCCAACAGCGATAATTTCGTGAGTTTCAAGGCTATCCGCTGATTGAAATTCCCGTAATGTGTTGATTTTTGTATCTGAATCAACGATTGGTTCACCAACTTCGCCTGTTAACTTGCCGTCTTCATGAAGCAGGATATTCGCACGATTAGCTTTAAAACCTGTGATTTCTGATACGCGTCCAGTGAAATAAGTAAAACCACCGGACACAAGAACCGTATTCGCGCCATTCGCATTCATGGTTTTAACAAGAGTTTCTGCACCGGGTGTTAATTTAACCCTTTGGTTAAATACGGTTTCAAGATCGGAAACATTTAATCCTTTAAGAAGCGCGACGCGTTCACGTAATGCGCCCTTAAAATCAATTTCGCCACGCATGGCCGCTTCTGTTATGCCGGAAACTTTATCTTTAATCCCTAAGAAATCCGCGAGTTCATCAATACATTCACATTGAATAATGGTGCTATCCATATCTGCGAGCAGTAGTTTTTTACCGCGTGTCGCGACATCCTGAACGGCATAATCAAAATCGCCCTTTATGATTGATGTATCAATTTCACCATCGAAATAGATATCAAAAGCGATATTTTTATTCAGCCATTTTGTGCTAGATGCGTTAACAGCGGCTGCAATTTGATCTTTAATTTCATCGTTAAGTGTGGGGTTTTCCGGGTTGGAAATAAGCGTCAGAACCTTAGTCATTGATTAAGCCTGTAGAATTATTGTTATGCTTGGTATATTTACAGTATCAAGTTTGAATAGTGAAACGGAAAGTGAAGCATGCGGAAAATAATCCTGCTTGGTGGGCCAACAGCCAGTGGAAAGTCGTCACTCGCCCTGAAATGGGCGGCGGAAAGTGACGGTGAAATCGTCAATGGCGATAGTATGCAGATCTATAAAGAACTGGATATCCTGACCGCATGCCCGTCGGAAGACGAAATGGCGATGACACCGCATCATTTATACCGGGTATTAAAAGGGGATGATGCTTGTTCCGCCGAACGTTGGCGAGAAATGGCAAGAGGGGTAATTGATGATGTCTGGTCACGTGGCAAGGTTCCCATTATTGTTGGCGGTACGGGATTATATTTAAAGGCGCTTGTATACGGTCTTTCCAAAGTTCCAGAAATTGATGAAGAAATCCGCGCGGAAATTCGCGAGGAGATTAAACAAAGCGGCTCGGAATTAGCGCATGAAAAATTATCGAACCTTGATCCTGAAATGGCAGGGAGGTTGGCACCGGGTGATAGCCAACGTATTGGTCGCGCCCTTGAAGTGATATTAGCGACAAAAAGAAGTCTGGCTGAATGGCAGAAAGAACCGCTTGTTGGCGGTCTTATGGATGAAGATGGTCTGGAAATAAAAAAGAACGTTTTGGAACGTGACCGCGCCGTACTTTATGAACGCTGTAACGACCGTTTTGATTACATGATCCGTGAGGGCGGCGCGATAGAAGAGGTCAGCGCTTTAATGGAATTGAATTATCCTGAAAATGTAGCGGTGATGAAGTCACTGGGCGTGCCGCAAATTATTGAATATTTAAAAGGAAATATAAGCCTTGATGAATGTGTGACCCTTGCACAAACCGCGACCAGACAGTTTGCGAAACGACAAATGACCTGGTTCAGAAATCAATTTTCCGACTGGAACGTCATCAAATTGTAACTTTCATAAAGAAAAATTTTCATTTTTGTAATTTTATTTCAAAAAAAATGTTGACTTGATAATTTTATATCATTAAGTTACGTGAAATTTTGAATGGTAAATAGTGTGTGTTTTATCAACTATTTGGGTTTGCTATTCGGGCCGTATGCCTTTATAACCCTACAGTTATTTAATTTAAGACATGCATAATAATAAGAACAAAAGGAAAGGTGGACGTTATGTCTTCGAAAGCATTAACTGGCGCAGAGATCATCGTAAAAGCATTAGAGGATCTTGGTGTGGATGTCATTTTTGGCTATCCCGGCGGTGCCGTGCTGCCAATTTATGATGAACTTCATGAACATTCGAAGATTACTCACGTCCTTGTCCGTCATGAACAAGCAGCCGTCCACGCAGCAGAAGGATACGCACGTGCAACCGGAAAGCCGGGCTGCGTTCTTGTGACATCTGGCCCGGGTGCGACAAATGCGATTACTGGCCTTGCGGATGCGATGCTGGATAGTATTCCAGTTGTTTGTTTGACGGGACAGGTTCCAGTACAGCTAATCGGTACAGATGCGTTCCAGGAAGCGGACACCGTCGGCATTTCAAGACATTGTACAAAACATAACTATCTGGTTCGTAAAACCGATGATGCGTCACGCATTATGCATGAAGCATTTCATGTGGCGACAACTGGGCGTCCTGGCCCGGTTGTAATCGACGTACCAAAAGATGTTCAAATCCATACGAGCGAAAATATTCACGCTGGCCCGATTGAACACCGCAGTTACCGTCCGGCGTTTCATGGTGATGAAAGCGCGATTAAAGAAGCGGTTGAATTACTTGCAACTGCGAAAAAGCCAATTTTTTATACCGGTGGCGGTGTGATCAATTCTGGCCCTGCAGCGTCTGATCTGTTACGTGATCTGGTTAAGAAAACGGGTGTTCCGATTACAAGTACGCTAATGGGTCTTGGTGCATATCCGGCGTCCGATGAACAATGGCTTGGTATGGTTGGAATGCACGGTACATACGAAGCAAACCACGCGATGCATGATTGTGATGTGATGGTTTGTATCGGTGCACGCTTTGATGACCGTGTTACTGGGCGCATTGATGCCTTTTCACCGAATTCAAAGAAAATCCATATTGATATTGATCGTTCATCCATCAATAAAATTATTCCGGTTGAAGTGCCGGTGGTTGGTGATGTTGCAGCGGTTCTTGATGTGTTTAACAAGCTTTGGGACGAAGCAGGCCATAAACTTGATGGGGATGCGTTAAAAGCATGGTGGAAAGAAATTGACGGACGTCGCGCCCGTAATTGCCTTGGTTATAAGAACCGTGATGATGTGATTATGCCGCAATATGCGCTCGAGCGACTACAGGCATTAACCAAGGACAAAGACGTTTACTTTACAACAGAGGTTGGCCAGCATCAAATGTGGGCGGCACAGTATCTTCATTTTGAAGAGCCGAACCGTTGGATGACGTCAGGCGGCCTTGGCACCATGGGATATGGTTTCCCGGCGGCGATGGGGGTTCAAATGGGCCATCCAAATGCACTTGTGATTGATGTTGCCGGTGAAGCGTCCATTCAAATGAATATTCAGGAACTTTCAACCGTGATGCAATATGGCTTGCCGGTTAAAATCTTTATCCTGAATAATGAATATATGGGTATGGTACGCCAGTGGCAGGACCTTAATCATGACGGTCGCTATTCAAACAGTTATACGGCATCGCTTCCTGATTTCGTAAAGCTTGCTGAAAGTTACGGTGCAACTGGTCTTATCTGTGACCGTCCGGATCAAGTGGATGACACCATCAAGAAAATGATTGAAACCGATGGTCCGGTAATCGTTGATTGTCGTGTTGAAAAAATGGCGAACTGTTTCCCAATGATCCCGTCTGGTGCAGCGCATAATGAAATGCTTCTGCCAGACGAAGCAGAATTACAAGAATTTGAAGGAGGGGCCGCGCTGGTTTAATAAACGGTGCGAGATAAAAAATGATAGATACACCTCAAAACAAAGAACGCCATACACTTTCCATCATCGTTGATAACGAAGCGGGTGTGCTGGCGCGTGTGATCGGTCTTTTTTCCGGTCGTGGATATAATATTGAACATTTGACTGTGGCCCCGGTTGACCTTGAGGGTAACGAAAGCCGCATCACCGTTGTAACCATCGGTACGCCACGTATCATTGATCAGATACAAGCACAGCTTGACCGCCTTGTGCCGATCCACCGTGTTGCGGACTTAACCGATGACGGGCCGCATGTGGAACGTGAACTAGCGCTTGTGAAAGTATCCGGTGACCGTGAGCAACGTGTTGAAGCACTTCGTGTCGCCGAAGCATTCCGCGCCCGTCGCGTGGATAGCACGTCAAAAAGTTTCGTTTTTGAAGTGACAGGTAAGACAGAAAAGATTAAAGCTTTCATCGAATTGATGAGCGAGCTGGGACTGGATGAAGTTGTGCGCACGGGTGTTGCGGCGCTGCATCGTGGTCAAAAAGTTTTATAAACCACCAAGATTTAGAAGATTAATTAAAGAATTTACATTTACGGAGAATTTAAATGAGAGTTTATTACGATAACGATGCAGATGTTAATCTGATCAAAACAAAGAAAGTCCTTATCGTTGGATACGGAAGTCAGGGCCATGCCCACGCAGCAAACCTGCGTGACAGTGGTGTTACTGAAATCGCTGTTGCCCTTCGCGAAGGTTCATCAACACGCGCAAAAGCAGAAGCAGCTGATTTCAAATGCATGACAGCAGCAGAAGGTGCCGCATGGGCCGACGTTGTAATGGTTCTTGTGCCGGATGAGCTTCAAGCTGATCTTTACGCAAACGATCTTGCACCAAACATGAAAGAGGGCGCAGCCCTAATGTTCGCGCACGGTCTTAACGTTCACTTTAAACTTATCGAGCCACGTAGCGACCTTGACGTATTCATGATCGCACCAAAAGGCCCAGGCCACACAGTTCGTTCAGAATACCTTAAAGGCGCAGGTGTACCAACACTTATCGCTGTTCATCAGGACGCAACAGGTAACGCAATGGACATCGGTCTATCATATGGTTCTGCAAACGGCGGTGGCCGCGCAGGTATCATCGAAACAACATTTAAAGAAGAATGTGAAACTGACCTATTTGGTGAGCAAGCCGTTCTTTGTGGTGGTGCTTCTGCACTTGTACAATGTGGTTTTGAAGTTCTTGTTGAAGCTGGTTACGCACCGGAAATGGCATATTTCGAATGTCTTCATGAACTAAAGCTTATCGTTGACCTAATGTACGAAGGCGGTATCGCGAATATGCGTTACTCAATTTCAAACACTGCGGAATATGGTGACTATATGTCTGGTCCACGCGTGATCAACGAAGATACAAAGGCTGAGATGAAACGTATCCTTGCTGACATCCAAGAAGGTCGTTTCGTAAACGACTTCATGCTTGATAACAAAGTTGGTCAAATCAAACTTAAAGCATCACGTGCCAAGGGCGCCGCACACCAAATCGAAGAAGTGGGTGCAAACCTACGTGCAATGATGCCATGGCTTAAAGAAAACCAAAAGGTTGATAAGTCAAAGAACTAATATTTATAGTTCAGCGAATTTCAAAAGCCTCCTCAGGAAACCGAGGGGGCTTTTTTATTAGTTACTTATTTTTTTAAGGCTTACATTGCACCTTTTGCGGCTTCAATAGCTTGTTTAACTCCGTCTTGATCGGGGTCTAACGCCAGTGATGCTTCATATGCTTTAATCGCCGAAGCTGCATTGCCGGTTTTCATATAGGCATTCCCCAGAATTTCATGGGCATATGGTTCGTTCGGGAATTGTTCAGTGCCGAATTTTGCCATTTCAACGGCATTGTCATTTTCGCCGCCGATGATAAGACGGTTTGCATATTCAGCGAGTGTAAAGCCGGTGAAATCATAGGTATGACTGCCGTAATATTCTTTCTTAAGTTCCAGGTACTTGGCCTGCGCAGCACCAGTGCCGCCGGATGCAATTTCATTGTTCATGACTTCTTCAATTAAAAACGGGTTGGCTTGGCCACGGTGGCATGTTGTGCAGACAAATGCGGTTGGTTTATGCTCCGGATTATCTGGATATAGGTTTGCGGAAACCTGGCGCACATGCCCCACTAGTTTCATCATTTCGCGGGTAACACGTTTCTTGTCATTGTTATCGGTATCCCAGACCATATGCGCGCCGTCCTCGGTTTCCACCCGGTCATGGCAATATGAACAGTTTTCACCAATGGCAGCGGAAAAGCGTCGCATGATTTGCCGAAGCTGGTCGCCCTTAACCGTTTCCGGTAATACTTTTAAATTTTTGGGTTCTGCGAACGGGTTTTGCGCGTTTGCAATCGGCGCGAATAATGCGGTTAAAATTATCGTGAATAGTATTCTTTTCATTTAAACCTCCCTTGATATGATCCATAAATTAAAAATCAAATCGTCTAGTAAGTCAAATTTTGTCCATTCAAGTTTTTGTGACGGCCGCAATATTCGTAGTTAATAAATTCTTAACAAAATAGTTTAGAATGTTTCAAAAAAGCATCACTTTCACTTAAAGAAACTTTTTCTTAAAAGTCATTTTTCCTTCTGCGCATTGCCACATTACAGCTGCAAATTCCCGCTGGATCGGGGAGATGCTCGATTCTTATAAATTAATGAATATTAGGAATATTAAAATGAATTCTACACTGGAAAATAATCAACTAAGCAAATTACAAAAACGTATTTTGCTAGGTACATCAGCAATTTCAGCATTGTTGTTAATGTCAGCATGTTCAGCAAACGCTGAAGAGGCGAACGAAGAATTAGCAGCTTCTGCGCAATCCGTTGAAATTATTTCATCTGCTGCAGGCGCTGGTCAAGATAGCGCGGAAATGATTGATGAAGATGTTGTTATCGTTATGGGGAAAACAGTAACATTCGCTAATAATACCACTGACAATGTTATGATGGAACAAGAAAGTAGTGCTGCAAGTGTTCTTTCAGTGATTGATAACCTTCCGGGAGTAAGTATCGGTGAAGGTGCTGCATTTGGTTCTGACGATTGGTCAACAACAATTAGTATGCGTGGTTTTAATGTTGGTCTAAGTGAACAACAAATCGGCATGACTATTGATGGGCTTCCAAATGGTAATTCAAATTATGGCGGTGGTTCAAAAGCAAATCGTTATATAGATTTTGAAAACCTATCACGTGCAGAAGTTTCACAAGGGACCAGTGATATTTCATCAGCCTCTCATGAAGCGCTTGGCGGAACAATTAACTTTGTTACCAACAATCCAGAAGATGAAGAGCGTCTACGTGCAGGTATTAGCATGGGTGACAATAATGCTCAGCGTTATTTTTTCCGTTATGATACCGGTGACATTACCGATCGTACAAAAGCATATTTAAGTTATTCTCGTCAGTCCAATGATGCGTGGATAGGTGATGCCGGTTATAGTGACCGCGATCATTTTGCTGCTAAATTTGTATCTGATCTTGATGAATGGACATTAACGGGGCGCGTTTCCTGGGATGAGGCGCACGAAGATAACTTTCAGCGTATCAGTCTAGATCAGTTTAATGAAAATCCGGATTGGGATCGTTTGACGGATGTGATTACAGGTATTCCATATGTAGATCAGGCATATCGCCCGTCATGGTCAACACTCAGAACAAATTATTTCGCATATCTTCGTTCTGAATATGATGGTGAAAATGTGAATTTTGAATTTACACCTTATTATCACAATCAAAAAGGCCGCGGTGATTGGGTTCCTCAATATGTAGTTAATGTTGCTGGTGGTACTACTAATTTCCCTGCTGGAGTTAGCGATCTGCATACTGGTGTTGGCACAATTTATGGTGGTTCATTCGATAGTGCATATTCATTTGAAGACAGCGATGGGACGCCGTTAGCCCCTAATGACAGTTGTACTGCAACTTTGACATTCCCATATGGGGGTGGCGAAACTGGTGATAACCCTGCTTGTTATGATGATGGTGCAAACCCAGCAAGTTCTTATCGTCATACACATTACAATAAAGAACGTATTGGTTTAACAACCAAAGTTGAATATGAGATGTCAGAAGAAAATACACTGCGCGCAGGTGCATGGTGGGAACATGCAAATCGTGATGAAAGCCGTGACTGGCACCGTATCATAGACCCAAGAAGTTCGCATGAATTTGATCATGCTGCATACTGGCGTCAATATGACCGTAATTTCGTTACGAATACTTTGATGTTATATGCAGAAGATACACTGACAATTGAAAATTTCACATTCAATGCAGGCCTACGAAAATTCATTGTTAACCTGAAGCGTAAAGATAACTTTGGTATCGAAGAGTATTCAACAGTTGATGCTGATTCAAAAATATTATTCACAGCTGGTGCAATTTATGAAGCAACAGATGATATCGAACTTTTTGCTGGTTTCTCCCAAAACTTTGCTGCGATCAAGGATAGTATCATTGAAGGCAGCGCAGAGTTAAGCGAAGTTGAAGGTGAAAAAGCAGATAACTTTGATGTTGGTATTCGTGTACGTAATGACTGGTTACGTATGAGTATCACTGGTTATTATATTAAATTCTCGAACCGTATTGTTGGTATTCCGGTAGGTGATATTTCAGGTATCGATTATGCTTCGCAAATTGATACGGTTTATCAAAATGTTGGTGGAATTGAATCAAAAGGTCTGGAGGCAAGTATTTCTGCTGACCTTTGGGATTATTGGAATATCTATTCATCCCTTACAGTGAATAACTCAGAATATACAGAAACAGTTGGTAACGTAGAAGCTGGAAAAAAGGTTGCTCTTTCTCCTGAATTGCAGGCAGTTGCATCATTAAGTTACGCTAAAGATGGTGTATTCGGTGGGGTTTCTGCAAAGTATGTTGGTGAAAGATACGGCGATTTCGAAAATAAAGACCGCCTTCCATCACATGCATTGGTTGATCTATGGGTCGGTTATAACTTCGAAATGAATAATGGCTTCCAGAATATGAAAGTAAGCTTAAATGTTAACAATCTGATGGATAAAAGATATCTTGGTGGTGGTACACCAGGTGGATATTTCATCGGGGCAGGACGTCAGGTAATGGGTAACATCACACTTGATTTCTAAGAATTGCTTATAAATGATAATATAAAAGGGAGGTCTGTTTTGGACCTCCCTTTTTTTATTGCAGATGTTTTTAATAATTTATTTTTTAAACATGCTGTTTATGGGTTTTCCTGAGATTATTTCCGGGTGTGATCCTTGATATTCAAGCCCAAGAAATTTCATTAAAGTTGCAGCTATTTGATTTTGAAAAATTGCTTGAGTGTTTTTCATTTCCCCATTTGCTGGTGTATCCGGACCAATAACAGCCATCCAAATATGCTTATCATCCCTGTCGCCCGATCCATTAATAGGTGAGATGCCTTCGCCGTGATGGCGCCAGTTTTCAAGAGAATCATAGCCACGACCATGGTCAGTGGTTATTAATAATGTTGTTTTGCCTGCATAATGAGGGTCACTTTCAACGTATTCCCATACGCGTCTAATAAAATCATCAGTGCGTTTTGCTGCGTGGATGTAAAGGTCATAATGTCCATCATGAGCAAAATCGTCTGTCTCACCATATGAAATATAAAGTGCACGTGGTTTCTTTTCTTTCATATATTCAACGGCAAATTCATGTGTGAACACATCAAGTCGGACGGTATCCCATGGACTTGGGGTGTCGCGTTGAATTTGATTAAGGTCTTTAATGCGCGAATTTAATTCTTCCATATCATCAAAATCTGAGTTTAGGAAAACATCACTTCGTTCCTGATTGATGATGTATGGGAAAACATCCCAAGATGCAAATGCGGCTGTTTTTCCTTTATATGGAGCTTTTTCATCAAGCCATTCGAGAAAAGTTTTATTGGGATTTAAAATTTTTCCATTACTACTGATACGGGGATCAGCAAATCCTGTTAGCATTTCATTATATCCTGGATAGGAAAAATAAAATTTGTTGGTAAGGTCAGCGTAACTGCCGAGATCACGATTGCCGTATAGTTGGCCATTCTTTCCAATAACGTTCCATATGAAAGGGAATAATTTTTTGCGGCGCTCATCTTCATCATTGTCCCAATAGATATTTTTGAAGTTTTCATGAGTATAACCGTACTTGATGTACTTATCTTGATCGAAAAAACGCTTGTCGACACCTTTAAAGACTTCTTGCCAGCGCATACCATCAAGTGAAATTAAGATTACATTTTCAGTTTTCCCTTTTGCAAATGAATTTGCTGCAAGAAGTAAAGGAAGTAAAAGAATGAAAAAATTAGAAATGATTTTTTTAAACATAATGAGTTCTCAATAAATTTATTTACAGATGTTATCAGTATATTATTTGTTTAATGCAGATATTATTATGGTTTCCGGACAAGTTTATGACAATTTATTTTGCAGCTTGAGCAAATGAAAAACCGTATTATACTTGTTTTAATGTACAGTGGATAAAAGGATAAAAATATGGCGGATCTACATTTATTAAGTGCAGGGGAGCTCTTAACCAAATATCAGGATAAATCCATTTCACCCGTTGATGTGATCCGTGATGTGTTTGATGCCATTGATCGTCATGAACCATCCGTTAATGCTTTTGTTTTTACCGATAAAGACGGCGCGATGGAAGCCGCCAAATTATCAGAGGCCCGGTGGGCAGATGACGCCCCGATAGGCATGCTTGATGGTGTGCCCGTAACTGTCAAGGATGTCGTGGTAGCCAAAGGATGGCCTACATTTCGCGGTTCAAACACAACGGATGATACGCCTGCTGATTTTGACGCGCCGAGTGTCTCGCGCTTACGTGAAGAAGGCGCTATTTTAATTGGCAAAACGACGACACCTGAATTTGGTTGGAAAGGGGTGACCGATTGCCCAAAAACCGGCATTACCCGAAACCCATGGAATTTGGATAAAACAACCGGTGGTTCAAGCGGTGGTGCAGCCGCAGCGGCGGCTCTTGGTATGGGAGCATTACATATTGGTACTGATGGTGGTGGTTCAATACGCATGCCATGTGGCTTTACTGGCATTCCGGGAATTAAGCCAACGTTCGCACGCGTGCCTACATATCCGTTAAGTCTGTTTGGAATTTTGTCACACGCAGGTCCAATGGCAAGAACAGTAACAGATGTTGCATTGATGCTGAATGTCATGACCATGCCGGATGTACGTGATCCATATTCAAAACCATATGTGCTTGAAGATTTCACAAGAAACATCGAAGGGGGCGTTGGTGGCCTTCGGATTGCTTACCTTGAAACCATGAACGGCCAACCCGTGGATGAGGAAGTGGCAAGTGTGGTGTCAGATGCAGTTAATAAATTTGAAAAACTCGGGGCGGTTGTTGACCGTATTAATCCGGACTTACCGGATTCAAGGGATATCTTCCGCATGCATTGGTATGCCGGCGCCTCAAGAACATTACGCACCTTATCAGAGGATCAAAAGAAAAAAGTCGATCCGGCCCTTGTTGAAATCGCGGAAGAGGGGGATGCATTTACCCTCGCGGAATATCAAAATGCCATGTCGGAACGCGAAAATTATAAAGTGTTGATTGATGAAATTTTTGAAAAATATGACCTGATTATTACACCGACCTTGCCGATTACAGCATTTGATGCCGGTATAGAGTTTCCTGAAACTGGTCCGGAAAATGACGAATATAAACGTTGGACAGACTGGACCCAGTTTACCTATCCATTTAACCTGACAGGACATCCGGCAGGATCAGTGCCATGTGGGTTAAGCAGTGACAACATGCCAATTTCCATGCAGATTGTTGGACCGGAAATGTCGGATGGCCGCGTATTGCGTGCGATGAGATCATTTGAAGTAACCTATTTTGGTCCGTTGCCAGCAATGGCATATGAATGATTTTGATGGGTTAATTTACCTACTCTGTTTAGATTATCTAATCCGTGCACAACGAAAAATTGTTGTGGATACTATTCCTTTCTGTAATAGTTTCAGTTAAAGTTTATTTTACATATCAATTAATTTGCTTAAGCAAAATGTAGGATGATGGAATTTGGCTGTGGTTGAGGGACAGCGGCCATGTTCAATAAATGGGAGGATTTATCAATGGAACTTGTAAGAAAAAGGTCCGCATATGGCGTTTACGGCGGTTTGGCGCTGCTTTTATTTGGCTGTTTGGCCATAAGTTTTGCCAACATGGATTTTTCAGAAGCTGCTATGCGTAGTCGTGTTCGCATCGCAAGCCGCGTTGCGCTATTTTATTTTATACTTACATTCTGGGCGGGGCCGCTCTGGAAAGTATGGAAAAATGATTTTAGTAAATATCTGTTTCAGAACAGACGCTATCTTGGGATTTCTGCGGCATTCGCGCAAACGATTTTCATTCTTTTGGTGTCATGGACATATTCAAATATTCCAAGACCGCTTGATGAAATTTTGACATTACGTGAAATGGTAATCGGTTATTCCGGCATGGCGACATACTGGATACTTGGCCTAACGTCCAATGATGCATCGGTTAAATTTTTCGGCAAAAAATGGGCGATCATCCATATGGTTGGATTATATTACCTTTGGTACATTTATATTAATTCATATGCGCCGGGCCTGCACCGCAATCCGGAATATATCGTACCGCTGGCGTTTCTTGCGGGTGGATTTGCCCTAAGAATGTATTTGCAATTTCAGAAAATTGATAAAGTGGCACCACTACGCCGTCAGGTCGTTCTATCATCCATCGTTGGTGTGGTTTGTGTGTGGATGTCTGCGGTGATTTATACCGGACAATCAATTTAACAATTGAATTTAGTGAACCAGTTTACTGAGTTCAAATTTATGATCAGTCGTACAAAAGTCGCAGGTGACGGTAATGGTGCCCTCTTCTGCGACTTCTTGCAATTCAGCAAGGTCCATACTGGCAAGAGCCGTCCTGATTTTTTCTTCTGAACATCTGCAACCAGCCTTGATATGAGTGTCTTCAAAAATACGCACACCGCTTTCATGGTAAAGGCGGATAAGAAGATTTTGTAAACTTAAATTTGGATCAAGAAGTTCTTCTTGTTTTAAACTGCCCAGAAGAACGGATGCTGTGTTCCAGTGGTCTTCTGTTTCAAGTTCATCACGGCCTAGTTCATCTTCCGTGTTTCTTGCGTAATGCTGGATCATAATGGCGCCGGCATGCCAATTTCCATTATCATCTTTTTCACAAGAAAGCATGACTTTGGTGGGTAATTGTTCGGAACTTCTGAAATATTCTTCTGCCGCGTCGGTAAGGGTCTCGCCTTCTAATTTCACGATACCTTGATAGCGTTCCATGAATTTACCCTGGTCAATGGTAATGGCCATATAACCATTATCACCAAACATTTCGGAAAGTGTATCACCATCAAGCACATCATCATCGAATGATGCATATCCGCGAATATCACCGATGTTGTTATTTTCGGCTGCTTTATAAAAATCACTAACCAATACACGAAATGCGCCATCCCCCTTAAGCTGTGTAGTAAGGATGCCGTCATATTTCATCAAGCTGCCGATCATTGCTGTAAAGGCAAGATTCTGGCCCATTAATTTTGCAATGTGATCCGGATAATTATGCTTGGTCAGTATTTCATTTACGCTGCGCCCAAGACGCACGACACGGCCTTTAATGTCCTGCCCTTCGATTTGGAAAGGCAGGCAGCTATCAATCAGTAATGGTAATTTCTTTTCATTTTCGCTCATAAGCCACTATATAAACGCTTATTTGCCAAAGCACCACATTAAAATTGCCTTCTGAATATGAAGCCTGTTTTCGGCCTCATCCCAGATAACGGACTGTGGCCCGTCGATTACGTCTGCGGTAACTTCTTCGCCGCGGTGGGCGGGTAAGCAATGCATAAAGATGGCGTCACTATCTGCTTTTACCATTAGATCGCTATCAACAATATATGGTGCCAGCGTTTTAAGACGTTCTTTTGCGTCCTCATCACCCATAGAAACAAATGTATCGGTGATGACACAATCGGCGTCTTTTACAGCGACTTCAGGGTCGGTGGTTAATGTGATTTTGCCACCGTTTTCATTGGCCCAGTCAACCACGCTTTGCAGCGGGGCATATTCATCTGGGCAGGCAAGGGCCAGTTCACAGTCAAATTTTACCGCAGCATGGATCCATGAAACGGCCACGTTATTGCCGTCGCCGCACCATGCGATTTTTTTACCCTTGATGGATCCTTTATGTTCCTCGAATGTCAGGATATCCGCCATGATTTGGCATGGATGTGAATAATCCGTCAGCGCATTGATGATTGGAACCTTGGAATATTCCGCCATTTCAAGCAGGTCATCATGGCTATTGGCGCGTAACATAATCGCATCGACAAAACCGGATAAGACCTGCGCCGTGTCAGAAACACTTTCACCGCGTCCCAGTTGCATATCATGATTTTGAAGCACAACCGATTTACCGCCAAGCTGATGCATGGCCATTTCAAATGACACGCGTGTACGGGTGCTTGATTTTTCAAAAATCATCGCGAGCGCCTTGTTTTTTAATGGCGCATCCGGATGTGTGAAACCTTTACTGATATTAATATCTTTAGAGGCTTTTTTTAACTCTTTTGCTTTTTCAATAATATAGACCGCATCATCAGATGTGATTGATGATATATCAAGAAAATGTCTGTGATTTTCTAGTAAGTTATGATTGCTCATTGTTTTTATGTCTGATCTTATGAATTTTGGATTTGCTTGATGCTTTTTTCAAGACGTTCTATTGCAAGATCAATATCCTTTTTCGTTACATTCAGCGGCGGTAACATGCGAACTGTATTATCAGACGCCCCCACCAGTAATAATTTATTTTCAAGTGCGGCACTAACGAGCACCGGTGGTTCGATTTTAAGCTTTACGCCAATCATAAGGCCAAGCCCGCGAACCAAATCAATAATGTCCGGATATCGTCGTCGGAGCGTTTCTAAATGATCGCAAAGGTAAGCCGACATTTCATTCACATTATCAAGAATTTTTTCTTCTTCGATGATATCAAGAACGGCACTGCCCATTGCTGTTGCAAGCGGGTTGCCGCCATATGTGGACCCATGGGTTCCTTTTGTCATGTGGCATGCCACGTCCTCTATCGCGAGGCAGGCACCAAGCGGGAAACCGCCGCCTATGCCCTTGGCAATGGCCATAATATCAGGTGTGACACCCGCATGTTCATAGGCGAATAATTTACCGGTTCTGCCAACACCGCATTGTACTTCATCAAAAATAAGAAGCAGGCCATTATCATCGGCCAGTTTACGCAGTGTTTTTAAATTTTCGTCTGATACGTTTCTGATGCCGCCTTCGCCCTGAACGGGTTCAATCATGATTGCGGCAGTGTTATCTGTAATATGCTTTTCAACATCGGCCATATCGTCATAGAAAGGCACATTGTCAAAACCATCAAGGTCAGGGCCAAACCCTTCTAACATCTTTGCTGACCCGGCTGCGGCGATGGTCGCCAGCGTACGGCCATGGAAGCTGCCCTCAAATGTAATGATGCGATTTTTATTCACGTTGCCAGTACAGTAATGATAACGGCGCGCCATTTTAATCGCACATTCAACGGATTCTGCACCGGAATTGGTGAAGAACATTTTATCCGCGAATGTCAGTTTGCTTAATCTGTCAGACAGATTTTCCTGGCCCGACATGATATACAGGTTGGATGTATGCCACAGCTTTTCAGATTGATCTTTTAAAGCCTTAACCATTTTCGGGTGGCAATGACCAAGCAAATTCACAGCAATGCCACTGCCAAAATCGACATAATCATCACCGTTTTCATCATATAAATGCGCGCCTGATCCTCGCTCGAATTTTACATTCATACGGGAATAGGTTGGCAATACGTGCGATATATTATTTTGTTTTTCACTCATGTTGACGCATATTATTTTGTTCAAAGAAGGGTCTTTTGAACTATATTCGCCGTAAATTCAAGTAAAAAATGTAATATTTTTACCTTACGCGCGTAATTTATAACCGCTTTTGAACATTCTGTAACAGCAGACCCACAATGTGACATTAATCGCCAAAATATAAAGCACACCAATCATTGTGTTTGCTTCGGCCTGTCCGGTGAAACCATAACGAAAACCATCAATCAGATAAAAGAACGGGTTAACCTGGCTGATTTGATACCAAACACCGCTTAAGCGATCGATGGAATAAAATGTACCCGACAGAAAAGACAGCGGCATTATCACGAAATTATTGATGGCGGATGTCTGGTCAAAACGTTGGCCCCAAATCCCTGTCATAATACCAAGCAGTGAAAGCATCATGGTGCCGGAAATGCCGAAATATAATATCGCCCAGATGTTCATAAAGCTGACGTCTGTCATGATGCTCATGGCGACCATAACAAAACATCCAACCATAAGACCGCGTGTCATACCACCAAAGGCATAAGCCATTGTGATTTCCTTGGCACCGATTGGTGCAAGCAGGATGTCAATAATATTGCCCTGCATTTTTGAACCGATGATCGATGATGATGTGTTGGCAAAACTATTTTGCAACATTGACATGATAATAAGTCCTGGTGCCAGGAAAACGGCATAAGGTACATCACCCATGTATCGTCCTTCACCACCAAGGGCGAGTGTAAAGATCATCATAAACATCAATGTGGTTACAACCGGCGCACCGACAGTTTGGCCGAATACTTTAATATATCTGCGGACTTCTTTTTCATAAAGTGTGCGAAAGCCGGACCAGTTAAACGATCCAAGGCGTTTTTTACGAAATTCATTTACATTATGATCAGCTGATGACATCTTTTTTTCCTGTTTTTATTCTGTGCTACTTATAGAGTAAAAGGGATAAGCGACGCAATCTCAACTTGACGTGAGTGGCCAAGAATATTAAATAGCTGCTTTCTTAATTAAAGATTTTGGCTTGATGAAAAAATTTTGGGCATTCTTTAAATAAGTATGTTATATGTTGCCTTTGTGAAAAATAATAATGAGGATCAAATATGGCCTGGACTGATGAGCGCGTCGAAAAACTCCGTGAATTATGGGATAAAGGACTAAGCGCGAGCCAAATTGCCAAAGAACTTGCAGAAGGGGTTACCCGTAATGCTGTTATTGGTAAGGCACACCGTATGGGACTTGCATCACGCCCGTCGCCTGTTAAATCTGATCCTGCCAAACGTGCTGCTGCCGCGAAAAAGAAAAAGGCCGCCGCTGCTGCAACAGCAGCGCCGAAAAAAGCACCAGCGACAGCGAAAGCAGCCCCTGCGACTGGGAAGGTTAGCATCCTTGATTTGACGGAAAGCATGTGTAAATGGCCGATCGGTCATCCGGGCGAGCCGGATTTCCATTTTTGTGGCAAGCCATCACAGCCGACATTCCCATATTGCGCAAACCATTGTGTTGAAGCTTATCAGGTACAACAACCACGCAAAGCACGCCGCAATACAAGACGCCGCGTTATGGCAACACCGGTTAAATAATTCAGTTTAAAATCATTATAATTTTCAATTCCATTGCAAGCGGGCTTTAATCATATTAAGCTCGCTTCAGTTTTTTATAGGGAAGAGGATATATAATGAATAAACTATTCACATCATTTTTGATTGCGATCCATGTGGTCGTATTTGCCATTCTTCCTGCCCGTGCGCAGGATGATTATAAGCCACCGGAATATAGTTCAAGTGACGGTTTTGTCCCTGTAGTGGGCAAGAACGGTATGGTGAGTGCCCGTGAAAGTATCGCGACACAGGTTGGTGCCGATATTTTGGCACAAGGCGGAAATGCCATTGATGCAGCCGCAGCAGTTGGTTTTGCGCTTGCGGTGACGTATCCGTCGGCCGGTAACATCGGCGGCGGTGGTTTTATGGTTGTTCATTTGGCTGATAAAAATGAAACGGTCGCCATTGATTACCGCGAAATGTCAGCAGGCACAGCGCGTCATGATCTTTATGTGGTTGATGGTAAAGTGGATAACAGACTTGCGAAATACAGCCGTCAATCATCCGGCGTACCGGGTACCGTTATGGGGATGGCACATGCGATTGAAAAATATGGCACGATGTCATTGAAAGAGATCATCGAGCCAGCCTATAAACTGGCGAAAGAGGGTTTCCCTGTATACACAAACCTTGAAGTATCCTTAAATCGCAGTAAACGACGCCTTGGTGCTGATCCTGCGGCGGCAGAAGTATTTTATAAACCGGATGGAAGCACTTACCGCGCCGGTGAATTATTGGTTCAGGAAGATCTCGCCTGGTCATTAAAACAGATTATGGATCACGGCACAGATGCATTTTATAAAGGCGAAATCGCGGAGCGCATTACTGCCGACATGGCGGCCAATGATGGCCTCTTAACCATGGAAGATTTCGCCGCTTATAAGGTTTATGAACGTGAGCCAGTAATGGGTACCTATAAGGATTATACAATCGCAACCATGCCGCCACCATCATCCGGCGGAATGCATATGGTTCAAATGATGAATATGCTGGAACATGATGACCTTAAATCAAAAGGTCATAATAGTGCAGCGACACTTCATTTATATATTGAAGCCATGCGTCAAGCCTACGCCGATCGTTCGTTATATGCGGGTGATCCGGCATTCTTTAATGTTCCGGTTGATAAATTGATTGATAAGGATTACGCCGCAGAGGTTCGTGCCCGCATCCCGATGGACCGCGCCCGCGAAAGTTCCGAAGTTGCACCGACCAAAAACCTTGCATACGAAAGCCCGGAAACAACCCATTATTCCGTGATGGATAAATGGGGTAATGCAGTCAGTAATACGTATACGCTGAATTTTGGTTATGGTAACGGCATTATGGCCGCGAATACAGGTATTCTGCTGAATAATGAACTGGATGATTTCGATCATGAACCATATAAGGCCGATGAAAATGGTAACGTCAGTGGTAAGGCTAATGCGCAGGAACCACATAAGCGCCCACGTTCATCGATGACACCGACTATCGTGTTAAAGGATGGCAAGCCGTTCCTTGTGACCGGTTCACCGGGTGGTGGCACAATCATCAACACCGTTTTCCAAATGGTGATGAATGTGATTGAATTTGATATGAATGTGGCCGCCGCAAGCAGCAAGCCACGTATCAACCACCAATGGATGCCAGATGCAACATCCCTTGAAAACGGGATTAGTCAGGACACTATTAATATTCTGGAAGGTATGGGGCATAAACTGAATGATAGACGACGTACTCTCGGCAGCATGAACAGTATCGTCTGGCGCGATGGCTGGTTCTATGGTTCCCATGATCCGCGTAATATGAATGCGGGAACCATTGGGTTAGAGTAATACGTATATAGGTCATTATCCGACTTGATCGGGTAATCCATACAAGGATAGATTTATGTCAATAATGGATAGCCCGATCAAGTCGGGCTATGACATAAGAGAAAGAAAAAGGCGGGCCAATGGCTCGTCTTTTTTGTTTAGTCACTTGACCGAGAATAGTAACTTGATCATAGTTCATTTGGAAATTATCAACATGGGGGGCATATTGCCGTTGCAATAGTGAAATAATTTATGTCGAATATAATTGAAGATACTTTTGAAATTGATGAAGGCACGAACACGGTAAAACACCTGTTGTCGAAACAGTCTATGCGATTTATAGGAAATAACGAATTTCCCAAAACTATAATTTACGAAGATCCTGACTTTAGAAGTACTCTATCTTTAGATTATTTTCTTAATGGCGAAAACCTTCACGGAATAGAGATCAGTATTAAAGAGGGCACAGAAAATTATGCATTATGTTGCCGTATTTTATTGTTATTGATTGATGTCTGCCCAATTTTAAAAAAACATGAACATTTCAAATTTATGAATGCGTATCACATTTACTTAATTGGTTTTTGGGAAAGTGGAATTTGGAATGCAGATAGAATGGTTTGGCTTACAAGTAATTTCCTTTATCAGTTGAAAGGAAATTATGATTTTGACGGGTTAATACCAATTGAAAGAGACCCTAAAGATTGGGAGTTCGTTATTCCAGAAACCTCAGTAAATGAGACAAGGTTACCAGTGGAAGTATTAGAGAATGGAGTTGAAATTAGTCATCAAAATAAGGATGAGTTTATAAATACTATTAGTCAAATGCCATATTTTATTCGTTCAGATAAGGATGCAATTGTTTTTCTTAAGAATTTGGAATTTAATTTACTAAGGGAAAATTTGGTTACTCAAAGCATATATGGGTTTTATATGAAAGATTGTGTTTTTGATTTCAAATTTAGTACTTGGGGAGGCTTAAACATCTATATTTCAAAACCTGTATTTTTTAATAATATGAAAAAATTTGATCGCTATTTTCGTGGGAAATTTTTTACTCCAAAAAGAAAGGATATGAAGAATAGCGTAACAATTATGCTCAAGCCGAAACTTGCTGAAGAATTGGCATTAGCTTTAATTGATGCTAGGCCAAAACTACATTCTATTCAAATGGATGAGCGCCCAAGAATTTATCCCACAAAAGGGCTGTCAAATTTTGAATATTATAAAAATAATTTTAATCAAAAGCAGAAAAATGATGGCCAACCTTTTGGTCATGATTTGTATAATTTTTCTGAGTGGTTGAGATTACCTCTAGGTAGTTCTGCAAAAAAAATATAAAAATATCAAAGAGAAGAAAATGGCGAGCCAATGGCTCGCTTTTTTTGTTTGGAAACAAAGGATTAAATGAAAATAATAACTTTTTCTTTACAGTAGTGTAAAAGTTATGTAGCTTTTCATCAGTTTTATAGGGAAAGTTTGAATGAGAAAAGATACGATCGAACGCCGCAAGCGCATTTTGAATGCTGCGATTGAATGTTATAAGGATGTTGGTGTTCAGTTTTCCTCATTAGGGATGGTTGCGGATGTGGCCGGTGTAACACGGCCAACGGTGTACGCCCATTTTAGTTCAAAAGAAAATTTGTTTTCAGAAGTCATGAATATTGTCGAAGAACAATATGCCGCACAACCACTACCGAAATATGAAAATGGTGAATGCCCGAAAAAGCAAATATTTGATTTCTTCCGTGCCTATATCGAAAATGTCACCAATGATGAAAATATGAAACTTTATCGCGCGCTTGTGATGGAAGCGTTGCGTAAAAAAGAACTTGCCCCCGAATATGAAGAACTTAGCAATTTAAGCCAGTTAATCATCTGGCTTAATGATGCAAAGTCCGATGGAAAAATCATTGATATTGATACCGGGATCGCCGCTAGTAATTTGGTGGCATTGATGGACGGGCTTATTTTTTGGCCAATCTTAAATTGCGTCAAAGAATTTGATCATAATGATATTGAAGATGTTTTGGAAAATGGGCTTGGGTCATATGTGGACCATTTATTCAAATAAAGATTAATTGATTTTGGGGATAGAATATAAAGGAAAAGTTATGAAAAAACTGTTTGCGAATGTGATGGTCGTTCTGGCCTTTGTAATCGCCCCACTAACGGCGAATGCGCAGGATTTATCGACATTGATCGAAATGATGTCGGGCAAAAAGGTTGAATATGATCATAAGATGCCAAACTATACCGATGTTGATGGCTTTGTACCGCAAATTGCTACAAATGGAATGGTATCCGCAAGGGATAACATCGCAACAAAGGTCGGCGCGGATATATTAGCCAAGGGCGGCAATGCCGTTGATGCGGCGGTTGCGGTTGCATTTGCGCTTGCGGTTGTTCATCCGGAAGCCGGTAATATTGGCGGCGGTGGTTTCATGATGATCCATATGGCGGAACAGGACCTTACCACAACGATTGATTACCGTGAGGTTGCGGCTGGTGCAGCGACACATGATTTATATGTTGAAAATGGTGAATTAAACCCGATGCTATCAATGATGAGCCGTAAATCGGTTGGTGTACCGGGAACGGTTGCCGGTATGGCAATGGCCGCTGAAAAATACGGCACCATGAGCTTAAGTGAATTAATCGAGCCAGCATATAGGCTCGCGAATGACGGTTTTCCAATTAATTTTCATATGGAAAAAACATTGGCGACCATCAAGAACCTTTTGATCAATGATCCGGAAGGCAGAATTACATTCTATAAAGAAGATGGCAGCACATATAAATACGGCGAAATTTTAAAACAGAAAAACTTAGCGACCTCACTAAAGCAAATTATGGAACAGGGGCCAGACGCTTTCTATAAAGGTGATATCGCAAGAAAAATCGTCGCCGACCAGGAAGCAAACGGCGGTATCATCACCATGAATGATATGGCCGCCTATAAAGCGATCGAAAGAAAACCTGTTTTTGGAACTTATAAAGGATATGAGCTTGCGACCATGCCGCCACCATCATCCGGTGGTATCCACATTATTCAAATGATGAATATGCTTGAACATGATGATCTAAAATCAATGGGCCATAACAGCGCTGCTGTATTGCATTTATATATCGAAGCCATGCGTCAAGCATACGCGGACCGCAGCAAATATGCGGGTGATCCTGCCTTTTATGATGTGCCGGTTGAAAAATTAATTGATAAGGAATACGCGAAAGAATTGCGTGCAAAATTCCCAACCGATCGCGCCAGAAAATCATCGGAAGTGGCGCCAACAGAAGGGTTGGTAAAAGAAGGAAATCACACAACGCATTTTTCCGTAATGGATAAAGACGGCAATGCGGTCAGCAACACATACACCATTAACTATGGGTTTTATATGGGCATGATGGCAAAGGGGACCGGTATTGCGCTTAACAATGAACTGGATGATTTTGACCACTTACCGTATGAACCGGATGAAAATGGAAACATTAGCGGTAAAGCCAATGCCCAAGAACCATTTAAACGCCCGCGATCATCTATGAGCCCGACAATTGTGTTTAAGGATGGTACGCCATATTTGGTGACAGGTTCACCGGGTGGTCCAACAATCATCAATACAGTTTTCCAAACCATTATGAATGTCTTGGAATTTGATATGAACATCACCGCTGCATCAAGTAAGGCCCGTATTCACCATTCATGGATGCCTGATGAAATATGGGCCGAGAAAAGCTTAAGCGTTGATACATTTAATATCCTGCAAGGCATGGGACATAATATTAAATCCATGAGAGATGGGGGCTTCATTGGATTTAAGACATTAGGCCAAACCAACAGTATCATGTATAAGGATGGTTATTTTTATGGTGCAAGTGATCCACGGACCATGGATTCTGGAACAGTGGGACTTAATGAATAAATTTTAAAAAATTGATGTACGGCGGCATTTGCCGCCGTTATTGCTAGTGGGTATTTTATCCTATAAAGAGAGAAGATATCGTAAGACTTCCGGATAACGTGTTAATTTTAATATGGTTTTCGGAAACTTTCCGGAAACGGCGGTTTTTCGCCTTTTTTTATTGCAGAATCAATTCTGATATGCAGGATGTTTGCAGCGTTTACATTATAGAGAGAAAAAAATGAAAATTAGACTTTTTGTTATCATTTCAGCAATCGTGAGCTTCGTTGCTTCACCGGTCCTTGCTCAGATGGGCAGCGGTGGTGCGGCAAACACGCCACGTTTGAATACAACGGACCGTTTTGTTCCGGTCGTTAGCCGAAATGGCATGGTTGCATCACGCGAAAAAATCGCTTCACAAGTTGGTGCAGATATCCTTGCACAGGGCGGTAATGCGGTTGATGCAGCAGTTGCTGTCGGTTATGCCCTTGCAGTGACGTACCCACAAGCCGGTAACATCGGTGGTGGCGGCTTTATGGTTGTTCATCTAGCGGAAGAAAATAAATCAATCACAATTGATTACCGTGAAATGGCACCGGCAAAAGCACACCGTGACATGTATCTGAACGAAGACGGTTCAGTGAATGACGACCGTTCAAAATATGGCCCACTTGCATCTGGCGTACCGGGTACAGTAGCCGGTATGTCACTGGCGCTTGAAAAATACGGTACAATGTCACTGAAACAAGTGATTGAGCCGGCATATAAGCTCGCGAAAGATGGTTTCCCAATGTATAACTATCTTGTGAACTCTCTTAACGGCCGTAAAGAACGTCTGGCACAGAACGAAGCTGCAGCGAAAGTATTCTATAAGGCAGATGGTTCATCATATGAATTTGGTGAAATTCTTAAGCAAGACGACCTTGCATGGTCACTGAAGCAAATCATGGACGGTGGTCCTGATGCCTTTTATAAAGGTGAGATCGCAAAACGTATCGCAGCCGACAGCAAGGCCCAAGGCGGTCTGATCACGGAAGCTGATATGGCAAATTACGTTGCCAAGGAACGTGAAGCAATCGTTGGCACATATAAAGATTATAAAGTTGTAACAATGCCACCACCATCATCAGGCGGTGTTCATTTGGTGCAAATGATGAATATGCTTGAAAATGATGATCTTAAATCAAAAGGTCACAACAGCGCAGCAATGCTTCACCTTTATATCGAAGCAATGCGTCAGGCATATGCAGATCGTAGTAAATATCTTGGTGACCCTGATTTCTCAGATGTTCCTGTTGCTGATCTAACAAGTAAGGAATATGCAGCCAAGGTTCGTGCACTTATCCCAGAAGATCGCTCACGTCGTTCAACGGACGTTGCACCTGCGCTTGATCTTGTGAAAGAAAGCCCAGACACAACACATTATTCCGTTATGGATAAATGGGGTAACGCTGTAAGTAACACTTACACACTGAACTTCAGTTACGGTAGCCACATGATGGCTGCGGGTACAGGTATCCTGATGAACAATGAAATGGATGACTTCTCTGCGAAGCCGGGTACACCAAATGGTTACGGTCTTATCGGCGGTGAAGCAAACAGCGTTCAACCAAAGAAACGCCCGCTTTCATCAATGACACCGACAATCGTTCTAAAAGACGACAAGCCATTCTTCGTAACAGGCTCACCAGGCGGTAGTACAATTATTACTGTTGTGATGCAGTCAGTTCTTAACGTTGTGGAATTTGATATGAATGCCATGCATGCGCTTGCGGCGCCACGTATTCACCATCAATGGCTGCCGGATGCGGTTATGGTTGAAGAAGGCGTTAGCCAGGATACCAAAAATATCCTGACCAACATGGGCCATCAACTTGCACCAATGCCATTCACATTGGGTTCTTTAAGCAACATTATGTATAAAGACGGCATTTTCTATGGTGCGGCGGATATCCGTAGCATGGACGCTGCGGCGATTGGTATCGACTAACCAATTCGGTTATAAAAAAAATCAACAGGCGGGTCATGTGATCCGCCTTTTTTGTTACCAAGTTTGCTTTTTTTTTCTTTTCGGGTACTCTTTTCCATAGGGTGGAACTCTTGTCACAATGACTCGGGGTATAATCGAAAGGAATAATCATGACAGGACAAATTCAATTCAACATTCCGGAAGAGGCATTCGATTGGTACGATGCCTATGCACACGGAATGATGGACCGCCGTGAATTTATGGATAGGCTCGGTACATTGGCCAAGGGTGGTATTACAATGGCGATGTTAACCAGTGCGCTTATCCCCAATTATGCACTTGCGGAACAGGTTAATTTTAACGACGAAGATATTAAAGCGAGTTATGCGACATTCTCATCGCCAAATGGCCATGGGGAAGGGCGCGGCTATCTCGTTCAACCATCATCACTGGCAGATGGCGCAACGGCACCTTGTGTATTGGTTGTTCATGAAAATAGGGGGCTTAATCCATATGTAAAGGACGTCGCCAGAAGACTTGCCAAGGTTGGTTTCGTGGCATTTGCACCGGATGCGCTTCATCCGCTTGGTGGTTATCCCGGCAATGATGATGAGGGCCGAACTATGCAACGCAGCCTTGACCGCAGTAAAATCGAGGCAGATTTTATCGCCGCCGCTAATTTCTTGCATGACCATGCGCTTTCAAGTGGCAAAGTCGGTGTGGTTGGTTTCTGTTTCGGCGGTTATATCAGCAACTTTCTTGCAGCGAGCCTGCCGGATGTGATTGATGCGGCAGTGCCATATTACGGGACACCTGCACGAAATGATATTGTCGGCAATGTTAAAGGGCCGGTGATGATCCAGCTTGCGGAAACTGATGAACGTGTTAATGCGGCGTGGCCTGCCTATGAGGAAGTGCTTAAAGCCAACAACGCCCCCTATCAGATGCATATGTATCCTGATACGAGGCACGGTTTCCATAACGATAGTACCGGGCGTTATAACCCGGAAATGGCCGAGTTATCATGGGGCAGAACTATCGAGTTCTTTAACGAACATTTGAATTAAGGATCAGTCAATTTAGTTAAAGGTAGGTCAAAGGCCTGCCTTTAATTATTTGGTATATTTATCTCTTTCAATATTCAGTTCTTCAATTAATTCATCTAATTCTGATTCAGTCGTATTGTAATTGGTTATACATGCACGAAAACAGTTTATGTTATTGATAGGGTATACTGATAACCACGAATTGCCGTTCTCATAAATATTTTCCAGAATCTGGGTTGTGAAGTTTTGATCGTTTTTATTTTTCTCATCGGTAAAACAAACGACAGGTAAGTTGGATTTGTTTAATACGACCCAGCCATTGTTAGTTAATTTATTTCTAAGCAAGTCTGCCATATCGGCTTGATGGTTAATCGTTTCCTCGTAACCTTTCCAACCATAAAATAATAATGATAGAAATAATTTTAATCCGATAAATCGACGTGACCATTGAATTGAATGGCAGTAAGGGTCAACAACCTCTAATTTGTCGGCATCCTTTGGCATATATTCTGTAGAAATACTAAATGTTTTAGCGAGAATATTAGGATGTGATGTAATAAAGACACTTGCCCCCATTGGAACGGACATCCATTTATGCGCATCAAAAGTAATTGAGTTGCTTAATTCAATACCCTTTAACTGGTTTCTCAGTTTCTCACTTAAAGCGGCAGCACCACCATAAGCAGCATCAACATGGAACCAGATATTATACTCTTTTGCGATATTATTAATCTCAACCAGGTCGTCAATAATGCCTGCCCCTGTTGTTCCAGCCGTACCAATAATCATTAATGGTGCATGATTGGACTGGGTAGATACCTCTATTTTTTCCTTTAAAATCGTGGTGTCTAACTTTTGATCGTTGCCAACTGGTATTGGAATGACGCTATTGTATCCTAAACCTGCCGTTTTTGCTGCTTTATGCACGGAATGATGCGCTTCTTCAGAACAATAAATAATAGGCTTCTTTGAAACAGAAAAGATGCCGTCACGATTAAAATTTGGATATTGGTTGTTAAGTGCACACAAGACAGCTGTCTGATTTGCTTCGTTACCGCCTGTTGCAAAGACACCGTCAAATTTATTGGTCGAATATCCAAACTTTGAAGCAAGTTCAGCAATTAAGTGTGCTTCAACCTCTACCGCAAAAGGGGCGTGGCTCCATGCGGCTAACTGAGGATTAAAATATGCCGTAATCAAATCGGCGATTATACCTGCGTAATTTGAACGGGGATTATATAAACCAAAATAACTTGGATGCGGTGTATGTACTGAGTTTTCTTTTAGATTTTTCGTAACGTAATCAATTGCTTCAAAATTATCCATGCCATTAATTAAATCTACTTGGCTTACAAGATTTTTAATATTCGCAACATCAATGGTTGGTGTAATTTTACAAGCTTTAGTATTGGCGTAATAATCCTCGAGTTTCTCCGTTACGGCAATAAGAATTTCTTTTCTTGTATTCTGATCTAAATCAAACTTCATATTATATCCTTTGTTATAAACACATTATGGATATATAAAATTCAAATTCCTATCTGATTGTTGTTGTTATTAGAATTTTTTCTTTAACAACTGACAACTTTATCCAGTGGCTTGCCAGCAAAGCTGTTAATGCGCCAACCGTTTTCGGTGCGGACCATGATATATACTGTTCCGTTCATGGATATGATGCTGTCGTCGGCCGCGCGGCGGGTGTTATAGCCACTGACGAATGCTGTATTTGGTGAAAGAACACAGGTTTTTTGAATGGTGAATTCGGAACGGTCATATTCCGGATTATTTTTCTTAATATTGGCGTAAGATTGATAATAAAAA
Source organism: Pseudemcibacter aquimaris (assembly GCF_028869115.1). Taxonomy (NCBI): domain Bacteria; kingdom Pseudomonadati; phylum Pseudomonadota; class Alphaproteobacteria; order Emcibacterales; family Emcibacteraceae; genus Pseudemcibacter; species Pseudemcibacter aquimaris. Next base: position 2,158,603 of record NZ_CP079800.1, on the reverse strand, counting down.
TCGTTGGATTCTTCCGCCGTCATGTAAATGCGATCTGTACCGAGTACTGCCCAAGGGATTGTATGGGTTTCACTTGGGAATTTATCCATCTGATTTGCAGAAAAATATGTGTAATAGCGGTCAACGATCAGTTTGACTTCTTCCTTGATCCTGATTTCTTGAGAGGGGGTGACGAAATTCGGATTAAATTCCTGCGCGGACGCAGTGGTTATCATCACGCAAAGCGCGATCATGGTTGAAAGTAATGTTTTCATTTTTCCCTCTCTTTTTATGTTTATAAAAACTGCTTTAAGGACTCCCGGTAATTGCGGCTGGCTTGTAATTCTGAACCATTTTTTAAGGTAATCAGATATTTGCCACCCGCGCTGGAGGCTAGTTTTTCAATCATATTGATATTCACAATTGTTGATCTGTGGATGCGTTTGAACACATCCGGATCAAGGCGCTTTTCCATGTTTTTCATGGTTTCACGCAATATGTGTGTTTTGTTGTCTGTATGCAAGCACATGTAATCACCGGCCGCATCAATCCATTGAATGCTGCTGACGCTCACCAGCGTGATTTCACCGCGATCTTTGATGCTGAACTGGCTTTCAAACTGTTTCTTGGTTGTGATGTCGTCCGCCGTCAGAATTTCCGACAGTTCAATTTCCGGTGGATCATCCATATTACGGATCAGGTCGATCAACTTCGCATTCTGTTCAATGGCAATATGTTCGGAAATTTGTTCACGAACGCGGCTTATCGCCTGTTCAAGTCTTTCTTCTTCAATCGGTTTTAACAAATAATCGGTTGCGTGGGTTTCAAACGCCTGAATAGCATATTTGTCAAACGCGGTGGCGAAAATGATGATCGGCAATTCTTCATTAGCGAGCGCCTTAACCACATCAAAACCACCCATGCCCGGCATTTGAATATCCAGAAACACAAGATCCGGTTTTTCAGAACGGATTTTTTTAACGGCTTCGCGGCCATTGGATGCCGTATCCACCACTTCCAAGTCATCAAATTGTTCCAATCTGATTTTTAAACCTTGTAAGGCAAGTGGTTCATCATCAACCAAAAGGGTTCTGATCTTATTCATTTGTTTCCTTTCCCTCAGCCGCGGTTTCAAACGGTAATGCAATGAAAATTTGTAAGCCCCCTTCTTCGCGGTTGTTTATGGCAATATTATGATTGCCTGGATAAAGTTCAAGAAGTCTGGTTTTTGTATTGGCAAGTCCAACGCCACTTGAATCATCTCTCGTCTTTTTCATTTCTTCTTCGCTCGGAAGACCAGGGCCAGTATCACACAGAAGAATTTTTAAAATCTTACGGTCTCGTTTCACACTTAATGAAATTGTACCGCCGTCTTCCATGGGGGCAATGGCGTATTTAATGGCGTTTTCGATTAACGGCTGCAGTAACAGGCTGGGGATTAAGGCCTGTTTTGCATCATCGGCGATATTGAAATCAATTTTGAGGCGTTCCTGGAAGCGAACCTTTTCAATATCAAGATAGAGCCAAAGGGCATAAACCTCTTCCTCAATGGTGATTTTTTGCTGTGGCTGGTTTACCAGACTAAAGCGTAAGAACGCGCTTAATTTAGTAAGCATGCCATTGGCTTCTTTACTTTGATTGGTAAGCACCAAGGTTGAAATCGCATTTAACGTATTAAACAGGAAATGCGGGTTTAACTGGTAACGCAGCATTTTTAACTGCGACTGGTGGGCCTGTGCGACAGCTTGCAAGGTTTTTTCTTTTTCTTCTAACAGCAAGAAATGATAATTGATAATGAAATAGGCACCCGTCCAGATTAACAATACAAAAACGTTATAAAGGCTACGCCCGGCAAAATCATTGACCAGTAAGTCGATGAAATAAATCTGCACGACAATCCAGATGTCAATCGCGCTAAGAATAACCGCACACACAACGATGCAGCTGATAATCGAAAGCACCATGGTTGATGCGGGAAGGTTGCTTGAGCGTAATTTTCTATAAACAAGCCTTAATAGAATTGTAATCAGAAAGCCACTGACCACAGAAACCGCAACAATAAGCTGGAAATTAATATCATCACCAAGGGCAAATGAATTAAGTGCGCGGGTGGCCCCGAAAGTGAGCCAGCCCGCGACTTGTAATTTCCAGAATAAGCTTTCTTTTTGCTTATATTGTTTTTCTATGAAGCTTTCTAAACTCATGCTTACTTAACACTTGAAACGATATGTACGTCCTGTTGTGGATAAGGGAAGCTGATTTCTTTTTCATCAAATGTTTGTTTGATGGCTTTGGTAAGGTCGGCTTTTAACGGCCAGTAATTGCCACTGTCTGTCCAGACACGCACCACAAGGTCAACGGAACTTGCGCCAAGTTCACCAACAAAAATTGATGGATCAGGGTCTTTATCAGCGCGTGCATCCGCATCAATGATGGCACCGATTTCTGCAATTGCCTTATCAATATCATCGTCATAACCGATACCAATAACCAAATCGACACGGCGTTTGTCATTGGCAGAGAAGTTCTTGATAGAAGCCCCCCAGATTTGCCCGTTTGGAATGATGATCTTAACATTGTCACCAGTGGCCATTTCCGTTACAAATAGACCCAGATGCTTAACGGTTCCCGCATGACCCGCGACATCAACAAATTGCCCGACCTTGAAAGGACGGAAGATAAGCAGCATGACACCAGCAGCAACATTGCTAAGGGTGCCTTGTAGCGCAAGACCAATGGCAAGGGATGCGGCACCGAGTATCGCAATAAGACTTGCCGTTTCGACACCGAAACGATCAAGTACCGCAAGAACGGTAAAGATAATGATGACATATCTGGCAAGGCTAGAGAAAAAGGCGCCAAGGGTATCGTCGATTTTGCTGCTTTTTTTACAGGCTTTTAATACAAGATTTTTAATTCTTCCCGCGATCCAAAGACCGATTATCAGTATTAAAATGGCAAAAACGATATTAAGACCGTATGTCGTGCCCAGTTCAACTAGCATTTCGCTGTATTCTGCAATGAATTCTTCCATGATGCCCTCTTTTATGGTTGTGTTTATTTAAAAATACGTCTTAAAGGGCTATTCTGCAAACATTTTTTATGAATGTTCTTCGAGTGCTTGCTTTAACGCATCAAAGGGTAGGGTGACGCATGTTTTGCGGCTTTTATGGTCCCTAACAACATTAAAGACATCGAGTGCGGCCCATTTATCATCGGGCCAAGAGTTTTGTTCTGGGCCGTTTGGGTCACCTAGTGAGTTTTTAATGCTTTCAATCAAGGTGTTAATTTTATCAATTGTAAGTCCTTGAAAATGTTCCCCTAAAACGGATGCACTTGCTTGGCAAAGGGCGCAGGCCTTTGCCTCGTGGGAAAAATCAACCAGTTCACCATTTTCAAGTTTTATATAAACTTTTATTCGGTCCCCGCACATTGGATTATGTACCATGGCGCTATGGTCGGCTTCTTCGAGTGCGCCATGCCCAGTGGCATTTGCGGCATGTTTTAGGATGGTTTTCTGGTATAATTTATCGATCATGATTTACGACTAATATATATGAAGTTCCATGTCTACCCTTGATCTGTAAAAGCAGCTCTTAAGCCTTAAAAACAGACTCTTTTCCTTCGATTTTGATTGCATTTCCCCGAAATAATGCTAAATTCCTCCAAAATTTAGGGTACGAGGGAATCTACAAGAAAACTACAATGAAATGAATTTCAGTGATGATTTGCGTTTTGATATTCTTTCTCTTTGGTTTTTCTAAATTTTTCAAAATTAACAATTTAAACAAAGAGTTATTTTAATGCATGAATTAGTCTTTAATAACACGATGTTGATCTCGGGAATTATTCTCGCTGTGACCTTCATCGGTATTTTTACAGAGCATGTGCATGGTTTCCACCGTGCTAAGTTCGCGATGCTTGGTGCTGGCACAATCCTACTTATCGGTAAGGAAATGGGCTTTTATAGCGTAGAACAAGCTTATGAAGCTGTGGATTGGAACGTGATTTTCCTACTTGGCTGTATGATGACAATCGTTGCTATCATGATCCCAACTGGTGGTTTCCAAAACCTTGCTGTGGAACTGGCACGTTTCAGTAAAGGTCGCCTTTACATGATGCTTGCACTGATCGGTACAGCGGTTACAGTAATCAGTCTTCTGCTTGATAACGTGACAACAGTGGTTATCTTTGGCCCGCTCATTATCATGATTGCTCGTACACTTAATGTTTCTCCACTGCCATACCTAATGGCTGCTGCTCTACTATCTGATACAGGTGGTGTTGCAACACTTGTTGGTGATCCACCTAACCTAATGATCGGTTCTGCTGCGAACATTTCATTTAACACATTCCTTGTACACATGGGCCCTCCTGTGCTTGTTGCATGGTTAACTGTGCTTGTCGCTCTTAAGTATCTATTTAAAGAAGAACTTGCTGAGAAGCCAAAAGACTGGCAAGACATTGAAGAAATTCCAATTACAAACAAGAAAGTTTGGTATTCTGCTTTAGCTATTCTTGGTCTAATGACTGTACTATTTATGGCTCACGGTGCGCTGCACATGGAACCATGGGAAGTATCAGCACTTGGTCTAACGCTTCTATTCTTTGCTAGCCGTCACATCGAAGTTGATGAGTCACTAGAGCAAGTTGAGATTTCTCTACTACTCTTCTTTATCTCGCTCTTCATTCTGATCGGTGGTGTTGAACACAGTCAGTTCCTTGAATATGTTGGTACACAAATCCTGCCAATGGTTCGTGAAGACCTTCTAATGGCTTCTATCATGCTTATGTGGGTTGCTGCGGTTCTATCTGCTGCGATTGATAACATTCCGTTCACAGCGGCGATGATTCCAATTATTCTTGGTCTAGAAACACAAGGCATTAACGTATCACCACTATGGTGGTCACTTGCTATCGGTGTTGGCATGGGCGGTAACGGTACACACATTGGTTCAACAGCCAACGTTTACATCGTTACAATTTCCGAGCGTCTTGCGCGTGAAACAGGAAACCCGAAAATGGCAATCACACCTGGCCTTTGGATGAAAAAAGGTCTTCCAGTGATGTTCCTGACACTTGTTGTTTCAACAATCTTGTTCTCTACATTCTTCGATTGGTTTACAGCTCCTGTAAACTAGGAATTAAGAACATAGAAATTTTTAAAACCCGGCTTTTAAAGCCGGGTTTTTTATTTTCGGATTTTTTCTGGATTAAGAGTGATCATTAGGAATATTTCGTAAATTTTACGGATTTGTTAAAAAAATACATTAATTCCTATACCTAGCTCCAGAATCCCTATAGTGTTGTGCACTAATTTATAACAAGTCAGAAACTGACGAATTAAATTCATCAAAATAAGAGGGAATTAATGTTAGAAGTTAATAATTTTCTGGTCTCTATCGACAGCTTTATCGGTAGTGCTCCATGGTTTCCGTTCTACCTACTCGGTATAGGTTTATTCTTCACCATTTATCTTAAGTTTCCACAAATTCGCTTCTTTAAGCATGCTTGGGGCGTACTTCTTGGCAAAGATAAAGAGTTTGAAGAGCATAAAGCGCAAGGTGAGACATCCCATTTCCAGGCGATGTCCATGGCGTTATCCGGTACGATCGGTACGGGTAATATTGGTGGTGTTGGTCTTGCCATTTATCTTGGTGGTCCGGCTGCTATTTTCTGGATGCTCGCGACCGCCTTTATGGGTATGACAACCAAATTTGTGGAAGTATCACTTTCCCATAAATACCGTATTAAAACCGATGATGGTACTGTTGCTGGTGGTCCGATGTATGTGATGGACCGTGGTTTGGGGTGGAAGCCTTTGGCGGCGATGTTCGCGGCTGCAGCGGCCCTTAGTTCCTTTGGTTCAGGCAGTATGCCACAGGTTAATAACATTGCGCAGGCTATGAATGAAACATTCGGGATCGAAGCATGGATGACTGGTATTGTTGCATCGGTGTTGCTTGCTTTCGTGATTATTGGTGGTGTTACACGTATTGCGAACTTCGCATCACGTGTTGTTCCGTCCATGGCGTTATTATATTTGGTTGGTGCACTTTGTGTGATTTTCGCTAACATCGAAAATGTTGTGCCATCATTCGTTTCTATTTTCGCTGATGCCTTTAACGGTAGTGCGGCACTTGGTGGCTTCCTTGGTGCGACGTTCGCGTTTGCCTTTAACCGTGGTGTTAACCGTGGCCTGTTCTCAAACGAAGCAGGGCAGGGTTCATCTGCTATTGCTCACGCATCCGCAATTACAGAAGAGCCGGTATCAGAAGGCATGGTATCATTACTTGAGCCATTCATTGATACCATCATGATTTGTACGCTTACGGGGCTTGTGATCCTATCATCAGGTGTTTGGACAGAAAAACACGATACAACATTCCAGACATCTGATTTCAGCATTATTAATGGTGTTTATGATGATGCGGTACAAGCAGACCGTGAAGCGTTATTCAAGCATCTTAACGTGGTTGAAGGTTCGACAATTACCACACACACAGGCGAAATTGATGTGATGAACGGTATGCTGACTTCTGGTGGTGTTACAGTGCTTCACGCGCGTTCTGTGGCAGAAGATGTGGTCTTTAGCAAAAATGATCAGCCATTTACCGGTAAGATTTCTGTTACGGGTGGTAAGCTCGATGACGGCGAAGTTGTTGTTAAAGGTAAATCACTTATCCATTCAGCGGCACTAACAAGTAAAGCCTTTACCAAAAGCTTCTTAGGGGACAGTGGTCAATATATCGTTGCGATCTCACTGGCGCTCTTTGCTTTCTCAACGGCGGTTGCGTGGTCATACTATGGCGATAGGGCGATAACTTACCTATTTGGTCAGTCTGCTGTTATGCCGTACCGTGTTGTATATGTGATTGGTTTCTTTGTAGCGTCGATTGCGGATACAACTGTTATCTGGACCTTTGCTGCGATTACAGTGGCCTTCATGACTATACCGAACGTGATATGTATGTTTGTGATGCGTAAAGAGGTTAAAGAAATGGTCAATGATTATGCTGATAAAATAAAATAGATCAGATAATTATTAAATATATTAAAGAAAGGCAGCTTTTGAAGCTGCCTTTTTTGTTGCAAAATTGTGACAAAAAAGTACTTTTTTTGTGCGTTTAAGTGTATAGTAATATTAACTTATTCTTAATAAATGGGGTTTTACAATAGATTGGTTTAGAGTAATCTCTTGATTTAAGGGCTTTTTTTTTATAGAGTAATCACGAGCATATTATGGAAAATATAACTATGGTATACTACAAAAGTTAAATTATGGAATTGTTTCCAATGATTTAGGGCAAACTTTTGATGTGAATTATTTAAGTTATAGTTGCAAAAGTGACTGTTAAGCGATAAAAATAATAGCATAAGTATGTATATAGTTATGGATAAATGGGAAGTAAAAAAAATGAGTAGCAGCGCGATAAAAGGTTTGACTACTGACGAAGACGTTGAACTTCAAAAAGGCTCAACAAGCGTTTCAGGTAATGACGCAACAAGTTCAGTATCCGAACATTTTGACGAAATAGTCGGATCAATCAAATGGTTTGACGATGTTAAGGGGTATGGCTTCATCGAAGCCGATGATACAGAAAATCGCAATAAAGGCGACATTCTGGTTCATTTTTCCATTTTGAAAGAACATGACCGTGGTTCCTTACCAGAAGGAACGAAAGTCGTATGTCTATCAGCCAACCGTCCAAAAGGACGTCAGGCCGTGAAAATCCTTAGCTTCGATCTTTCAACAGCCATTGAAAAATCCGAACCGGAAAATAAAGTTACAATTGACGATTCAATTTATTCTGATGATGACTATGTTGACGTAGTTGTTAAATGGTTTAACAAGGTTCGTGGATACGGATTTGTAAACCGTGGGGACGGTGGTCAAGATATTTTCATTCACATGGAAGTACTTCGCCATTATGAAATGGATCAACTGATTCCTGGACAGGAACTGTCAGTTGTTGTGGGGAATGGTGAACGTGGCCTTATGGTCAATGCCATTAAAGCAGAAGCATAATTCACTTAAGTTTCCAAAACTTCTTTTTAAAGTTTGGCCTTTAAATTGCCAATCTTTGCTGTCATTATGATTTTTGACAATAGAATTTTGTCAGAAGAAAGGATGGATTTATGAGTTCTAAAGTGATTGTAAGCGGGTTTATCCAAAGGATATTTATTGCACTTATTGGCTTGTTTTTTGTGGCCAATATTGCGAATGCACAGCAAAAATTTCCAACAGACACACTTTCCATAATCAGCAAAGATAACACATACGATTTTGACATCGAACTGGCACTGGATGACAGCCATAGACAATATGGCATGATGTTCCGTACAGAACTTCCTGAAATGAACGGTATGCTTTTTATTTATGACAATAAAAAGCGCATCAGCATGTGGATGAAAAATACCTTTATTCCACTGGACATTATATTCGTTGATGAAGCTGGGAAAATCATGAGAATCGAAAAAATGGCGCAGCCCAGATCGCTCTCGTTAATCCGTTCCGGCGGTCTTGCAAAAGCGGTTTTAGAGGTTAATGGTGGGCTTGCAGACAAACTAGGAATTGATGTAGGGGACGAGTTAATCTACTCCACATTTGGAAATGCAACAAAATAGTCATTTTTAGTAAAATAACACTTGCACCTTCTTCATAGTTCGCGTATTAACCCAACCACAATTTGTTTTTACAAATTGCTTTCTCGGTCGGGGAGTGGCGCAGCCTGGTAGCGCACCTGTTTTGGGTACAGGGGGTCGCTGGTTCGAATCCAGTCTCCCCGACCATTTAAATTTCCAATAAAATTAAAAAATTAGTTCAAGAAATTCAGCTTAGAATTTCATTGATAATATTGATGTTGCTTTGTGCAGTATCTTGCCAGTTATTGGTCATTGATGACTTGGCAATTGTGTTTTGGTCATAATCTTTATGTTTTAATTTTTCGACGGCACGGACAAGCAAATAATCATCCTGCGCATCAAGCAGGAAACCATTTTCATCATTGATAATATCAGCGATATCACCGACATTTGTTGTGATGATTGGTGACCCGCAGGCGAGTGCCTCGTTAATCACCGATGGCATCGATTCCATATCTGACATATGAATGGTGGCCGTTGCCCCTTTGTAAAATTCGGCAAGCTTTGATTGATCGAGATATTTGATGAATTGAACCCGTCCCGCGATGCCAAGATCTTTTGCCCTTTGTTTTAATGCGCGTCTTTGTTCACCATCACCGACGATGATCAGCCGTTTTTTCAAGAGACTTGCGAAGGCATCAAGAATGACATGCTGCCCTTTGCTGATGGATAATTCGCCGACAGACAGGTAATATTTTTCCCGTAATGGGTTGGCTTCAACATTTAAATTAAAGGTATCTTGATCAAGGCCGTTTGGAATGATCGACAGTTTGTTATCTGATATGCCATGATGGGTCAATTCGTCTTTTAAACACCCACTGATACAGATCAGTTTGCTGGCGTAATCAATTGCGGAAAAGATTTTATCCCGGTGCTTTTTGATATCCATCCAGAAATGAACATCGTCGCCACGTGCGGTTAATAATAATGGCTTATTGTATTTTTCTGCGTAATGGTGGGCTATAAGCGCATCGGGGTATAATGATTGTGCCTCGATCAAATCAAATGAACTGCTTTGACAAGCAAGATCATTTTCATCAATGGATTTAATGATTGATTTGATTTCGTTGTTTAAAAACTCATATGGATAATCAACATATCTTGGGTGATGAATTTCAATATCATCGACCATGTAACTTTCATCTAGTCGTTCATAAGCCTGATATCTGTCTGTGATTTTTCTTAAGCGGGGGCAGTGCGGTACTGGCGCGATAACGGTTCTTTTAATGTTGGCGGTTTTATTCATCGCCAGCATCAGGTTTTTAATGTTGATGCCTGATCCCGGTTCGACAGCGTTTGGAAATTGAATAGCGAAAGAGAGTATTTTCATTTGAATATTTTTATATGTTTCAAGATTGCGTTTATACTAGAGAACATATTAAGTTATGAAAAGAAATAACTATAAATAAAGGGATGGAAATATTGCCGGACAAATCAATTATTGCTGATGACTTGCCGTTATCGATCGAATGGAAAGATGGTGAACTTTACATCCTTGATCAGACATTGTTGCCGCATAAAACGGTCATGGAGCACCATACAAACGCAGAACAGGTTTGGGACACCATCAAACGGTTAAAGGTGCGTGGTGCCCCTGCGATTGGCGTTTCGGCGGCATATGGATTGTGTGTGGAAATGCGACATCATGTGAACCTGTCATCAGATGAATTTATTCAGAAAGTGAAAGAACAAGCCGATTATTTGGACAGCTCACGTCCCACGGCCATTAATCTGAATTGGGCGATGAAACGGATGGTGGAATGTCTTGATCAGAATATATCTGGTTCCAACGATGAAATGTTAAATGCCTTGATCCGTGAAGCAGAATTGATCCATGAAGAAGACAAGGCGATCAGTTACGGTCTTGCCAAGGTCGCAGAACCGTTAATTAAAGACGGTATGGGCATTATGACCCATTGTAACGCAGGGTCACTGGCCACATCCATACTCGGCACGGCGACAGCACCAATGTATCTGGCCCATGATAAGGGTAAGAATTTCAAGGTTTATGCCAATGAAACAAGACCGCTATTCCAAGGTGCACGCCTTACCGCATGGGAATTGGATAAGGCGGGTATTGATGTAACGTTAATCACCGATAATATGGCGGCCCATATGATGGCGACCGGGCAAATTAACATGGTAATCGTGGGCACGGACCGTGTTGTTGCCAACGGTGATGTTGCTAACAAAATTGGCACCTTGGGTGTTGCGATCCTTGCGAAACATTACGGTATTCCATTTTATGTGGCCTGCCCATCCAGTACGATTGATATGCATACGGCGACGGGCGCAGATATCCCGATTGAAGAACGCGACGGCGCGGAAGTGACAACCATTCTCGGGCAAGATGTTGCCGCAATAGGCACCAAAACACGCAGCCCTGCATTTGATGTAACGCCAAATGAATTGGTAACAGGGATTTTTACTGAAAAAGGAATGATCACAGCACCATATAAGGATGCATTGGAACAGCTCATGAAAGGGGCATAGGATGAATAAGAATTTAGCGACACTTGTGTTAATGGCAGTATTATCATCATGTTCAGAAATACCAGTAAATAATGAACAGGAAACTAGCCAAGCCGAAATATCGATTAATGATTTTGTTTTGGATGAAATTACCGTCGCTGAATTAAACGAAGCCTATAAAAATGGTACCTATACAGCGGAACAGGTGGTTAAATTATATCTTGGTCGTATTGAAGCGCTCAATAAAAAAGGGCCACGCCTTAACGCTGTTATATCCGTTAATCCGGATGCTGTTGCTATTGCGGGTGCGCTTGATCAAGAACGTCAAGAGACAGGCCCGCGCGGGCCAATGCATGGAATACCGATCTTATTGAAGGATAATATTGATACCAAGGACAATATGCCGACTACGGCAGGATCAATTGCGTTAAAGGATAACTATGCAAAAGAGGATTCACCACTCGCCGCGAGTCTTCGTGAGGCCGGTGCAATTATTATTGGTAAGGCGAATTTAAGCGAATGGGCTAATTTCCGTTCAACAAACAGCTCAAGCGGTTGGAGTGGCATGGGCGGTCAAACCAGAAATCCATATTTGCTTACCGCCAATACCTGTGGTTCCAGTTCAGGGTCAGGGGCTGCTGCTGCGGCCAATATGGCTGCGGTGACCGTTGGGACCGAAACGGATGGTTCGGTGGTGTGTCCGGCTGCGTATAACGGTATCGTTGGCATTAAACCAACAGTGGGACTTGTCAGCCGTACAGGAATTATTCCAATCGCGGCAACACAGGACACCGCAGGGCCGATGACCAGAACGGTTGCGGACGCAGCATATTTGTTAACGGCGATGGTTAGCCAAAATGCAGAGGACCCAGCCACATTAAGCCAGCCGGATGTTAAGGTCGCATATGAAGATCATTTAAAAGCGGATGGTTTAAGCGGTAAGCGGATTGGTGTCATTAGATCCCCTTTTAGAATGCATGATGATTTACCGGAAATTTTTAATGAAAATATTGAAGCCATGAAAGCACATGGCGCTGTGATCATTGATGATCTTGAGTTTGGCAGCAGGGAAGGGATCGGTAAAAATGAAGGAACAGTGCTCGATTATGAATTCAAGCATTACCTAAACGAGTATTTAAAGAATACTCCTGACGCGGTGGAAACAAGAACGCTTGAAGAATTGATTGCCTTTAATATTGAGCATGCGGATGAAGAAATGCCATATTTTAAGCAGGAAATATTTCTAGATTCACAGGAAAAAGGGCCGCTAACGGATCAGGAGTATTTAGAAGCAGCACAAGGCAACCAACCAGCCATGCAAAAGGTGATTGATGATTTGATGGATGCACATAATTTGGATTTGATTGTGCTTCCTTCAAGAAACCCTGCAAATAGTCAGGATGTAATTAATGGTGACCATCCAAGTGGGGGTGGTACGTCGTCTTATGCCGCGGTTAGCGGCTATCCGTCAATTACGGTCCCAATGGGGTATATTCATGAGCTTCCTGTATCATTATCATTCATCGGAAGGGCGTATTCAGAAGCAATGATGATCGAAGCGGCATACGCTTTTGAAAATGCGACAAAGGTCAGGAGGAAACCAAAATTCCTGCCTTATGTTTATGAATGATGGATGGTATTAATCTCTGGAATCCAGGATTTCAATCGCGTCTAACAATCTGCGTCGTTTGATGCTTTTGCCGTAAATAAGGTCGGGAACGTTTATAAATTCAACATTTTCAAAATCTGAATTGGTATATTTACGGTATGACCGTCTCATTTGTTGTCTGATATCCTGCTCTTTACTGGCAATAAAAACATATCTGTTGTTTCTCATCAGTTCGATCGTGTCGGGTGTATCATTTCGCCAATTAATAGGAAGGCATGTTGCATAAATTGCTCCCTTAAAGATAGTTGGATAAACCTGCATCGCCGCGCTGGCCGGATGACAGCCATCTGTTGATGCTGCAATATAAACCCTGTCAGGGTTTATACTGTACTGACTTTCGATCAGTGGCGCAGCAAGAACGGTTAATAACATTTCCTTATTTTGCGGAAGACGTCCAACTTTATTCATGGAAATCCAGATCAGGTTCTTGTCATCCATGGCAGATTCCCACCCAAATGGCATATTCGCCTGGTTGCGCTCTGTTATATGAACAAGAATGCCAGGTGGTTTGCTACTATCATATCCTTTTGGAATATATACGGACCATTTATACTGTTCATCTGTTGCAAGGACAGCTTCAAATGGAATGGCATCATTGCCGATGATTTCCCCACTTGATTTTGTGTATTCTTTATATCCTGTGATGTCTCTTCTATCATCTTGAGCGAATAAGGAATTTGAATATAAGAGTGATATTGTGACAATAATTATACGGCTGATCATCTTCTAGAAACCATCATTTTTTTAACAGTAATTTTATTTCTACATATATCATATCTTAAATAAACTCATTCAAAAATACTTTAATTGACTGACTCAATATCGCCATCAAGGTATGCGACTATATCTCTGATATGATTATTGTTTAGTTTCACATTACCATCAAGTGATGACAGTAGCTTGAACTGTGTATTTTCTATGCCGGATTTATTATATTTTATCAGAGATCTTCTGATTTCTCGGTTGTTTTCGCTGCGTGCGCTGGCTATGAAGACATATCTATGCTTTCTCATAAGGTCGATGCCGGGTGGCAATTCTTTCTTCCAGGTTTCTGCCTTGCAGCTGTTATAAATGGCGCCTGAGAATATATTCGGATAAATCCTTGCTGCGTTACTCGCCAAATCACAACCAGATCGGTCGCCTGTAACATAAACCCTTGATCCATTGATTGGATATAATGATTCAATAAGGGGCGTTGCAAGCACACCTAACAATAGTTTCTTTCTATTGGTGAAATTCCTTGCCCTTTTAGGGGAGACCCAAATGAAATTTTTCTCTTCGGCGGCACCTTTCCAGCCTGATTCAACTTGGTTTGGATATTTGTCGCTGAAATAAACAATTACACCAGCTGCGTTTTCCGGTGTAAAATTGGCCGGTACAAAGACGTTCCAAAGCAATTCTTCATCTGCATCAAAGATTTGTTCATATGATTTGGCTGTCTTTTCCCCCAGAAGGTCCACAATGGTGCTTTTTACGTCAAATTCACCAGTTCGGTAATTTCTTTCGCTTTCTTGTGCAAGTACAGGTTGGCTTACAAGAAAAAATAAAAAAATGAATATTTGTTTTAGCATTTATAAGTCTCCAATAACTTATTGATCTAGCATGTTAATTGCTTTTAAAATTCTACGGCGATCAAACCTAACGACAATACGGCCTTGGCTGTTAAGTAACAAAAATTCTACTTTACGAACTCCAGCTTCTACAAATTTATGATATGCATATCCAATTGTTTGTGGAATTCTGGTTTTGCTTGAAGAAACAAAAACAAATTTATTATCCAATGCGTTTTGGATTTTCTCATCTGCGTTCTCATCCCAGACATTGTTATCGCCGTAATTAAGACTGCTGAAAATTGCACCTTTAAATATATTGGGGTAATTAAGAGCTGCTCTACTCGCAATTCTAGGTTCACCAGAAATATAAATGCGATCAGGGTTGATTGAGTATCTTTTTGTTATTTGTAAAACAGCCATCATTGCAAGCATCGTTTTTTGTTGAATTGTTGATCCATTGCCTGATCTTCTTGGAGCGATCCAAATTAAGTTTTTATCTTCAATGGAACTGTACCAACCCCGTGGCGGTCTTACATCATTTGGCGCGCCTGCAAAAACCATTATCCCTGCCGGTTTATCCGGGTTATATCTTTTGGGTACATATACCTCCCAAGATAAATTGGCATTAGCATCAATAATGTTTTTGAATTGCTCGGCATCATGTCCTAGCACTTCTTCAGGTGTAGAGGTTAATATATATTCACCAGTTTTTTGAGCATTTGCAGAAACAGTACTCAACAATAATATCAAAATAACAAAAGATTTTTTAATCACGAAGGCCCCAATTAGTTTTTAGAATAAAATGAATGTTTATTTATAAGAAAATACCACTTTATTCCTATTGATCAAGATATTCAATCGAGTTTAATAAATCTCTTCTGTCGAAACGTTGCCTGCCTCTAAGGAAATGAAGTTGGATGTTTTCAACACCGGCGGCTTTAAATTTATTGTAGGCGTATCTGTTTCCTTGTGGAACAATGTGTCTTTCTCTTGTGACAAATACGTAGCGGTTTTTCAGGGCTTTTTTAAGTTTTTCGTCCGCATTATCTTCCCATAACTTGCCACCAAGCAAAATTGCGCCATTGAACATTTCCGGGTATTCAAGCGCGGTTCTACTGGCGGTGCGACCTTCGCCGGAAATATAAATTCGACTGTCGTCGATATTATATTCTTTTTGGATCATCGGCACAGATAGCATCGCGAGTAATTTTTTCTGATGGATGGATGACCCGTTGCCTGATCTTCTTGCGGCGACCCATATTAGGTTGCTGTCTTTCATCGCACTTAACCAGCCGACAGGGGGGCGAACATCATTCGGCGCACCCGCATAAACCATTACACCAGCAGGGTTCGATGCGTCATAATTTTCAGGTACGTAAATTTCCCAAGAGATGTTATCATCTGTTGCAATATAATCATTATATTGCGCGGCGTCCTGCCCAAGGATTTCAGCAGGAGTAGATGTGATAATGAATTCACCTGTTTTGGATGTTTGGGCGAAAGCAGTTGTTATTCCCAATAAAAACAGAATGAAGATGTTTCTGATAATCATATCAATCTCGAGGTGATTTTATTTAAATTTATGCAACTATAGGGTTAATTATATATATTCTAAGTTGCTTTATTTAAATAATTGCATGAAAATAGTAAAAAATCAAGAGCCGTCCAGAAATTCAATAGCTCGTTTTAACCTGCTGCTTCTTGGATTACTATGCCCCATTCGCGGTATTACCATCAGGTCAACGCTTGATACACCAGCTTTTTTATATTTGCTATAAACCTGTCTGGTGTCGTTAAGATTAAAATCCTCTGAACCAGTAATAAATACATATCGGTTTTCTTTGATCATATCCAGATTATTATCACTAACGTTATTCCAGAAATTTACCCCACAGTTATAAATGGCCCCTTTAAATATGTTTGGGTTTTGACTTGCCATGATACTGGCCACGCGACCGCCACCGGAAAAACCGGTAATATAAATTCTATTTAAATCTAATTTATAACGGTCTTGAACGTATTGAATGCCTGTCATCGCAAGCAGGATGCGTTTCATTGTATAAATATCATTTCCTGAATTTCTCGCTGCGATCCAGATCAGGTTTTTCTCCTTCGTAATGTCAAGCCATCCGCGTGGGATGTTGATCTCATTTTCGGGGCTTATGTAGATAAGAATTCCTGGTGGGTTTTCTGATGAATAATTATCTGGGACTGTTATTTCCCAAGTTAGCTTTTCGTCATGGGGGATGATTGCCTGATTTGTGGTGGCAATATTTTGTCCTGCAATTTCGGTAGTCGTGCTGTTGATAATATATGAACCAGTTTTGATTTCAGTTTCCTGTGAAACTGATATGGAAAAAAGTGCTATATAACAAAGCAGAAAATGTAATGATCTCATAAAAATACCCTAGCATTTATCATCAAATACTAGGGCTTTATGTTTGATTTCATCAAGCAACGAAAAGTCACTTTTTCGTGAATTTAGGATTTAATCGGCATTAAATTCTACGTTTGCTTCGCTGCTTAGGTCACCTTTTGGTCTTACCATTTCAAGTTGGGTGCCTTCGATGATGTAATAAATCAATTCAGCAATATTTGTAATATGATCGCCAGCGCGTTCAACATTTTTGGCAACAAACAATAAATGCGTTGCCGGTGTGATTGATTTTGGGTTTTCCATCATATAGGTCAGCATTTGACGGAATAGACCATCATAAAGGTTATCCACAACCATATCACGAGACCATACGGCGATCGCTTTTTCTGCGTTTCTATTCACATAGGCATCAACAACATCTTTATTCATGATGTTGATCATGGAAATCATTTGGCTAATAACTGAATAATTGGCTTCTAAGTTCTTAGATTCATGAAGAACAGTTACGCGTTTGGATAGGTTTTTTGCATAATCACCGATACGTTCAAGAGCAGTGCTTATTTTAATCGCGGAAATAATTTCCCGAAGATCATCCGCCATTGGTGAACGGATCGCAATCAGTTCAATTGCTTTTTTTTCGATGTTTTGTTCCATGTCATCGACAATTTTATCTTGCTCGCGAATTTTTTTCGCAAGATCAAGGTCTTGGTTTAACAGTGCCTCTTCAGCATATGAAAATTGCTTTTCAACAAAATTTGCCATTTCAACTATTTTGGCACGCAATTCTTTAATATCTTCGTCAAATGAACTGACTATATGTGAATTCGACATGATTTCTTCCTTTGATGATCAACCGTATCGTTAATTAACCGTAACGTCCAGTGATATAATCTTTTGTTTTTTCGTGTTTTGGGTTTGTGAAAATGTCAGTTGTGTTGCCAACTTCCATTAATTTACCCAAATGGAAAAATGCCGTTTTTTGTGAAATACGTGCTGCCTGTTGCATGGAATGCGTTACGATAACAATGGCATAACGTGTTTTAAGATCTTCAATAAGCTCTTCGATAATCGCTGTCGCAATTGGATCAAGCGCGGAACATGGTTCATCCATCAAGATGACTTCTGGCTCAATGGCAATCGTTCTTGCGATACATAGACGCTGTTGCTGACCACCGGAAAGAGAAGTGCCGGATGCGTCAAGCCTGTCGTGTACCTCGTCCCAAAGACCGGCTTTTTTCAAGCTTGAATGAACAATATCATCTAGTTCTTCTTTGCTGTTGGCGATACCGTGAATGCGTGGGCCATAAGCAATATTGTCATATATGGATTTTGGGAACGGGTTTGGCTTTTGAAAAACCATACCGACACGTGCGCGAAGTTGAACAACATCGATTTTTTTATCATTGATGTTTCTGTCATCCAGTGTAATTGCACCTTCAACGCGGCACCCTTCGATGGTGTCATTCATGCGGTTCAGGCATCTTAGGAATGTTGATTTACCACAACCAGACGGGCCGATAAGGGCTGTTACCTCATTCGGATTAATATCCAGATTGATGTCACGAAGTGCATGGTTTTCGCCATAAAAAACATTAACGTTTTTTGCGACCATTTTTGGGTCGGCTTTTAATTCTGTGGCTTGATGACTTTCATTCATATCCATAACATTCATCCTGTTCACCATTTTTTCTCAAACTTTTGTCTCAACCAAATGGCTAAACCATTCATTATAATCAAGAATAATAATAATACCATAATTGCGGCACTTGTTTTTTCAAGGAAACCGCGTTCCGGGCTATCCGCCCATAAATAAACCTGTACCGGAAGGGCTGTTGCTGCTTCTGAAATGCCGGATGGTGTATCCACAATAAAGGCCACCATACCAATCATAAGAAGCGGTGCTGTTTCACCAAGTGCCTGCGCCATTCCAATAATCGCACCTGTTAAAATACCCGGCATGCTTAAAGGCAATACATGATGGAATACCGTTTGCATATGCGATGCGCCTAGGCCGATGGCCGCTTCCTTAATGGATGGCGGAACCGCTTTAATGGCGGCACGTGCCGTAATGATAATGGTTGGCAACGTCATTAATGCTAACGTCAAACCACCAACAAGTGGTGCAGAACGCGGTAATTCCATAATATTAATAAAGATCGCAAGACCAAGAAGACCGAAAATAATCGACGGAACCGCAGCAAGGTTATTAATGTTAATTTCAATCAGGTCAGTCAGCCTATTTTTTGGCGCAAATTCTTCAAGATAAATGGCCGACCCAACACCAATTGGGAAGGATATAAAGAATGTCACCATCAGGGTTAGGAATGAACCGACAGTTGCGCTCCAGATGCCGGCAAGTTCTGGTTCACGGCTATCACCGCTGGTGAAAAAGCCCCAGTTAAAGCCCTGTTTAATGCTACCTTCTTCAGAAAATTGATCGACCCATGCGATTTGCATGTCTGAAATTTTACGGTCGCTTTCCTCTACGTCGCGGGAAATTTTTCCTTTTAAGAACATGTCAACGTCACTGCCAGCTTTCAAATCAATGGAAACTGTTTGCCCGATGATTGATGGGTCAACGAGGATTGCATCACGAATGTCGGTTTGTGCGCCAACACTGAAAAGACGCAGCATAGCAAATGTATCACGGCGGCTTGTGACATCAGGAAACTTTTCCTGTAATGCACTAATGAGCATTCTGTTGGCGTTAATACCTGCAACATGAGCACTGCGCTCTTCATCATTCATGGCTGATATATCACCGATGACGGCTTCATCCATGTTGATGTTCATTGTAATGCGTGTTTCAGTAAAGCCGCTAAAACCAGTAATGAAAATACTGATCAGCACGACAAGTAGTGCACCGATAGCCGTTCCAAGGCTACAGATCGCTAGCGTCTTGAAAAGTTTTTCTTTTCTATAACGCGAAGCAAGCCTGTCTAACTGTTCCTGGGAATTCCAGTCTACTTTTGCCTTGTGCTTTTTCTTGGCAATATGCTGTTCTGTTTCCGGTGTATCAGTCATATTCTTCTCTGTATTTTCTTACGATGTATAGTGCGAGAGCGTTTAGCGCGAGCGTTGTTACAAATAACGCTAACCCCAGGGCAAACGCAGATAGTGTCTTAGCACTCGCAAATTCTTGGTCACCGGTTAACAGCGCAACAATTTGCACGGTAACGGTTGTGACGGCCTCTAACGGATTAATGGTAAGGTTCGCGGCCATTCCGGCGGCCATAACCACAATCATGGTTTCACCGATGGCGCGGGATGTCGCGAGCAATAATGCGCCAACAATGCCGGGCAGGGCGGATGGCAAGATTACTTTTAATACGGTTTCTGTTTTGGTCGCGCCAAGGCCCAGTGACCCTTCGCGTAAATTCTGTGGAACCACACTGATCACATCATCTGATAATGATGAAATAAGCGGAATAATCATTACGCCCATAACGATACCTGCGGCAAGTGCGCTTTCCGATGCGATTTCAAGACCGAGAAGCTCACCTGTATTACGGATAAACGGCGCAACAACAAGCGCGGCAATAAAACCGTAAACAACAGTTGGGATACCAGCAAGAATTTCCAAAAGCGGCTTTGCAATTTTTCTAACGCGTTTGCTTGAAAATTCAGCCATGTAAATAGCAGATAGCAACCCGATAGGTCCCGCGATCATCATGGCGATGATGGTAATGAGCATTGTACCAACAAAAAGCGGTACGGCGCCAAATGCGCCAGAGCTTCCGACCTGATCGGCGCGGATGGCTGTTTGTGGGCTCCATTGTGTGCCAAATACAAATTCGGTTATGGATACCTGGTCAAAAAAGCGGATGCTTTCAAATAACAACGAAAAGACAATACCAATTGTCGTGATAATGGCGATGATTGAAAAGATCAGAAGAATAGTACGAACAATGCCTTCGATATTATTTCTGGCATTGACGTGCGGGTTCATTCTTGAAAGGGTGCGGTAACCGCTAAAGCAGCTAAGGCCAAGACCGGCTAAAAAGAATGCCCATGCTAGTTTTTCTGATGTATCAACATAATATTCTGCGTGAGACAATAATGCTTGGTCCGGGGTTTCAGCATTAAAATAGCCCTTTACAGAATTTAAAAGATTTTCTAGCTCAAACGGTGCAAGACCAGTGGTCTTGTCACCAAGATTGGTTAAAAGCATGCTGTCCAAAATTGAATTACCAAAGATGAACCAGATCGATAAAACAATAAAACCGGGTATAAAGCTGTTAATTCCCGCGGACCAACCATAGTGAATCGGCAGGGAATGAAGTATTTTTATATCGCCGTTAGATACCTGTAACGATTTTTTCTTGCCGACATAGTAAAATGAAAACAGCAATAAAAACAGACAAATAAGTAATGAAAAGACGCTCATTTATTGGGATGCCCTATTTAAGTAATCGTTATCAGTTAATCAATCGTTGTATAGAATAAAAATGAAAGAAAGGCCAGTATAAGACTGGCCTTTCATATTTATTTCACAAAGTTACTTACTTAGCGGAATAAGGTTCGTTGCAGTATTTTGAACATCTGCAAGTTCAGCGCCCGGAAGCGGAATTAAACCTTTTTCAGCAAGGTAACCAAAATCACCCATCGCTTTGTCGCTTAGGAACTCAGATAGATATTCCTGAATGCCTGGTACTGTACCGATGTGTGCTTTCTTCACATAGAAGAAAAGCGAACGTGATACTTTGTATGCTTTATCAGCGATGTTTTCGAATGTTGGTTCTGATCCTTCAACAACGTTACCTTGGATAACGTCACTGTTTTCTTCAAGGAAGCTATAACCGAAAACGCCATATGCATTTGGGTTTGCCTGAAGCTTACCAACGATCAGGTTGTCATTTTCGCCTGATTCAACATATACGCCATCTTCGCGGATTGTGTGACAAAGTGCTGTATAGCGACCTTTATCTGAACTTTTAAGTGCCGCAACTTCTGGAACCTGTTCACATCCGCCTTCAAGAGCAAGCTCAGCAAATGCATCACGTGTGCCAGATGTTGGAGGAGGGCCAAGAACCTCGATCTTTGTATTTGGAAGAGCAGGGTTCACATCTTGCCATGTGTTATGTGGGTTTGGAACGATTTCACCGTTAACCACAACTTCTTTCGCAAGCGCTGTCCAAATGTCTTTTAATGAAAATTCAACTTGGGCACCTTCTTTAGAGTTTGCAAAAACAATACCGTCATAACCAACTTTAATTTCAATGATTTCGCTGATGCCGTTTGACGCACAAAGTTCAACTTCTGAACTTTTGATTGCGCGTGAAGCATTGGTAATGTCAGGGTGGCTTTCACCAACGCCAGCACAGAAAAGCTTTAGACCGCCACCTGAACCAGTACTTTCAACAACAGGTGTTTTGAAAGATGTTGAACGACCAAACTCTTCGGCTACTGCCGTTGAAAATGGAAACACTGTAGATGAACCTACAATTCGGATTTGGTCACGTGCTTCTGCAGCGGCAACCATGGAAAGACCTACCAGACCCATTCCGATCATTTTAAGCGTAGGTTTTTTGTACATCATTTTTCTCCAATAAAAAAATTCAAACATAATAAAAGAATCACTCTTCTTTCTTAAAAAGACATTAGTAAATCTGCGTTACAGTTTTGTGACAATTACGTTAAACAAATATGTCACAATTTAATAAGTGATTGTTTTTAAAAGAAAAAGGCGGATATGATATCCGCCCCTTTATCATGTTTTATTATGATTGCCTGTTACCAGTGTGTTTGGAAACGAACGCCGAATGCATCGATCTTTTCGCCGTCGTTTACACCGCCATCAATATCCGCTTTTACATAGTTCGCTTGGATACGTACGAAATTGTTAAGATGCCAGTTAACACCAAACTGATATGATGTTTGTTTACCACCCATAACGCCTGAATCGGCGTCATTTAGATCAACAACGTCATAACGTGCTGCTAGTTGCCATGCGCCAGCGCCGCCTTGGAATACTGGGTTAATAACTTGTGCTTGGTCGATCATACCTTTTTTGTAACCGCGTGTTTCACCGGTTAGGAAGTATGATACGCTTGCATATCCGCCTTGGAATGTTGAACTTGTACCACCTGTCGGTGCGTCAACTGTCATCCATCCCCATTCGCCCTGTACGTTTAGTGGGCCAACGATCGTTACAAGTTCACCACCAACGAATGTATCTGATGTTGCATCAAGAGCTGTTGTGTCGATGTATTTGTTTGGTGATAAATGAAGGTGAGGGCGATGGCTATAACGAATTGTTGGTTCGACATTTTCGTCATTTTCGCGTTTATAAGCAGAACCACCAATGTGAACTAAGCCACCATCAAATCTTTGTGCATAAGTTGCACGTGCAGCGTAAGTGCGGCCTTGCTTGTCATTGCCGTTGTTAAATTCACCCTGATAAACACCACCGATAAATGTAAAGTCGTTTTTATCAACGTTCGCCGTTAGACCGACTTGGCGGCCAAATTTGAATGCATCGGTAAAACCAGCACGTTCGATGAATAGTGTGTGACGTGTTGATGACATCTCTTCGAATGATACCGGAACTTTAAATTGACCGGCCATTACGGAAACAGGGTCTAACGCCCATTCGATATAAGCATCTTTAATTTCTGTTCCGCCTTCGCCCCAATCAACTTCGAATTTATATTTTACGTCGCCAGCCATAAGGCCTTCAACGCCGATACGTGCTTGGCGTACTTCTGTCTTATCAGCGAATGTACCGTTGCTGTCGGATAGGGTTCCCCAATCAACGAACATACGGCCACGTACTTTCATTTTGAAATTGCCGTCTGCACTTTCAATTTCCGGTGCGCCTTTCCAGTTCACTTTAAAATCTTGTGCATTTGCTGCATTTGAAGAAGCAAACATGGATGATGTAAGAGCTGCTGTTGCTAGCATTACATGCTTAAATTTTGGTGTATACATAATCATTCCTTATGTGTTTTACCGATTGTTACAAATTAATTATGCTTTTATGTGGGAAATGTTACAGAATTATTACACATGCATTACAAAATTGTGACTCAAGCATAATTGATAATAATTTATTGCTTCACTATACATCGTAATTGTTGCTTTATGGTTAATAGGAACTTGCAAGTTCGTTTTTAAACGAGCAAAGTGACTGAAATATTTCATTATGTTGAAAAGGAATGAAAAATAATGTCGACGATTAAACCTGTCCAAAATTTGGAAGAAAATGAACGCGTAAAAGCCGTTTTTGATGATATCAGAAAAACAAGAAATTCAGATTTTATCAATAATATGTGGAAATATATCGCATTCGATGAAGATTTACTAGAACGCACATGGGCAGATGTAAAAAGGGTTATGGCTGAACCGTCGGCAATTGACCCAGTAACAAAAGAAATGATTTATATTGCAGTTTCTATTGCAAACAGCTGTTCTTATTGTGTCCATTCCCACACAGCAATGGCAAAAGCAAAGGGAATGACGGATGATCAGCATGCAGAACTAATCAAGATCGTCTCACTTGCTGCACGGACAAATCACATTGCAAATGGTATTCAAATTCCAATTGATGATGTGTTTGAAGCGGAAAATGGATGATTCTTATATCAAAGGTCATCCAATCCTTTTAAGGCTAGGCGCAATAACCTTTCTTCAATAGCCAGAAGTGGAATTGTCGCCTTTGCTTTGCTTGGGTCATCCCCAGATCCGGTAATAAAGACGATAATGCCATCGTTTGTTAGTGGATCAAACCAGAATTGCCCTTCAAGACCATAAGCTGTTCCAAGATGGCCGTAAAGTACGCGACTATCTTCGGTTAAGCCCCAATCTTTTAAATCCTGAATATGGGTGGATAGGCCGTATGCGGTCATCATGCCAGCTGAACTGCTATCACCTTCTGCTGCTTCGCCGCCAGTGTGACCATTATTTGTTATTGGGTCATATTTCCATACGGTCTTCATCATTTCATTTATTGATGCTTTGGAAATGATTCGTTCACCGTTATGAACACCATCATTCAGTAACATTTTCATTATTACTGCCAAGTCACGTGATGAAACACGAAGCCCCCCTTGTGGGGAAAATAATGTAGGATTTTTCCCAGGGACATAATTTTCCAGCGGTGAAAGGTCAGGCGTTTCATTGCGCGCGAATGCATCACTTTCATAATAGCACCCAATTGGGTCACCATCCACCTGTTCAATCCATGGCCCCTGTGGGTCCCATGTTACGCCACCTTCACCACGGCGATAAAGGGTTGCCATAGCCGCGAAATTATTTTCATGAAGCGTACAAACGCTGAAACTTGAAGTGATTCCTAGTTTGTCAAAAAGGCTTTCTTTCACAAAAAGATCCATGCGCGTGCCGGTTACATTTTCAATAATACCGGAAAGAATACCGAAATTCAGATTTGAATATGTGAAATATTCACCGGGGCCACGGTTTTCACCGCTGGCGAAATGATTTCCGTTATCATAATGTTCTGCGCTGCGATCATTTTCACCGCCCGGAATAAAGAAATCTTTAAAATCTTCTGTTAGCCCCATGAAATAATAGGCGCCATCACGGATGGATGATGTATGCGTTACTAGTTGCTTTATTGTAATGGGGGTATCGGGATAATTTGGATTTCTTAATGTAAATCCAAGATATTCTGAAATGTCAGCATTAAGACCTACTTTTCCTTCTTCGACCAATGTCATAAAAGCGGTTGTAAGGACAAATTTAGAAATGGATGCAATGCGCACTTTATGATCATTGGTAAGTGGTACTTCTGCGCTGGGGGTGCGTCTAGCAAGACCGGCGGCATGTTCAAAAGCATTTTCTCCGTTTTTAATAAGGATCATTTCAACGCCGGAAATTTCATTTGGTGCATCACCTGGTACATTAACCAGATCATCAAGTTTTTTCTTTAATTCAAGTTTTGCAGGTGAAGGTTGCTCGGTTTCGCAAGCTATTAATATGAATGATAGAAAAAATGCAGATATTATTTTGGCCATATTCTTGGGTATAGTCCTAAACGTGCTAATCAATATAGAGACAGAGTAAAGATATTTACTATTGATACAAGATGTTTTTACGCGACGGCATCTTGGCTTTCTTTAAGGCCTGCTGCTTCGCTATCTGGGATTTCCATTGTGAATGTTGATCCTTCACCATATGTGCTTTTTACGGAAATATTGCCGCCCATAAATTCGACAAAAGTCTTAACAAGCGCAAGGCCAAGCCCTGTTCCCTGATATTCACGGGTGTGGCTGTCATCAACTTGGGAAAAACGTTCGAACACAAGATCAAGCGAATCTTTTTTGATTCCGATACCGGTATCGATCACATCAAATTTCGCCCATAACATGTTCATCTTTTTTTCTTGTGTCAGATTAACGGTAATTGTCCCGTCTTTGGTGAATTTGGCGGCATTGTTAATCAAATTCATCAGGATTTGTTTGATGATTTTAGGATCAAGATTCATAACCTTTACATCTTCAGGGCAATTGATGATCAATTCGTTATTTCGTTCCTTAATCAGGTTGTCAGATACCTGACAGGCCGTTTTAATAAGCGGAGGAAGATCAACAGGCCAGATGTTAAGTTCCATTCTGCCTGCTTCTACCTTTGAAATATCAAGGACTTCGTTGATAAGGGCAAGAAGATGCTTACCAGATGCGTGAATGATATTGATGTCTTCTTCGATCTCTTCGGCTTTTGGGTATTTTAATCTGTGGTCCAGGATTAATTCACTAAAACCGATAATGGCATTTAATGGTGTTCTCAGCTCATGTGACATATTGGCCAGGAATTGCGTTTTAGCGAGGTTCGCTTCGTTCGCAGTCGCTACGGCTTCTTCGAGTGCTTCTTGATATATAATGCGTTCGCCAACATCGCGAAATACGGCAACATGGTTCCAGCCGCCAGCTTCTGCTTCCCAACCGGTTAGTGATAATTCGATTTGTGTTTCATTACCCTTTTTATCTTTCGCAGTTAGAATAAGTGCCGGGGAAGGGGTAATGTTTTTCTGGCTAAATGTTTCGTAAAGGGTTCTGTTTTTGGGAAAATTATTATTGTAAGGAATAATGTTTTCTAGTGCGAGCTCTAGTGCTTCTTCTTTTGAATAACCTAATATTTTTTCACAACCGGCATTCCAAAAGCGGATAAGGCCGCTATCGTTAAACATAAAGATGCCATCGGATGCAGTATTCACAATTGCACGTAGCCTTCTTTCTGATCTTGTAACTCTTTCTTCAGCGCGTTGTCTTTCTTCGAATTCTTGTTCAAGGGAATTTGTTTTTTCCTCGACGCGTTCTTCAAGTGTTGCAAGCAAATCTTTCATTTGTCTGTTTGTTTTATCAAGCTCAAGAAAAACTTTGATCTTAGAAATCAGGATATGTTGGTTGATCTCTTTTGTAATAAAGTCAACAGCACCAAGATCAATCCTTTTTAAAAGGGCAGGCTCATTGTCATAAGATTCGGTAATGACGATGACAGGTGTTTTTAAGGTTTGTTGATTTTCGCGTAAGGCTTTGATCATATCAATGCCATTCATATCTGGCATTTTAATATCAATAAGGATTAAAGAAAAATCATGCTCATTTGTTGCAGAAAGGCCTTCTTTTGCGGTTTCGGCTGTTAATACTTCGATATCAAGTTCTTGAGTAAGTAGTTCCACGGACTTAAATTTGGCCGGCAACTCACCAACGATCAGTAATTTTTGTGTTTTTACTCTCGTACTCATACCCGAATTAATTCCTTATAGGTCTGCTTTGATATCCGACAGGAAGTCTTTGTATTTAAACCATTTACCCTATTTGTGCATTTCAACTTTTACGCCGCACAACTACTTTTATTAAATTTTTACATATTAAGTAATAGAGGTATTTTTTTAATAAACTGTTAAGGGAAGATCATGAGTGCTCAATAATTTTTACTTGAAAATAAATAAATGACCGGTTATTTATTTATTGTGAGTTAATTAGATTCGTAGGAAGTGAAATTGTTGCAAACACAAGAAGTAGAGCCAAAGTGGCGTAGAAAGCCGGAAAATCGCCCTGATGATATACTTGATGGCGCGCTTATTGAGTTTCGCACGAAAGGGTTTAAGGGCGCACGGATAGAGGATATTGCAAAACATGCCGGGCTATCCAAAGGCACAGTGTATCTATATTTCAAAAGTAAAGAAGAAATGTTGAAAGCGCTGGTTCAGCGATCAATTCTGCCTATTGCATTAAAGTTATCAGAAATCGCAGAACATGTTTGTGATGAATGTACCGATGAGCCTGCTGCGGATGTGCTTAAAAAAATGTTGCTGATTGCGGGTGAGCAAATGATCGGTGAACAGGCGGGGGCAATCCCGCTTATCATCATTGGTGAATCCGGACGTTTCCCAGAACTTGCAGAATATTACCGCAGTGAAATTGTGGAAATTGTGATGAAAGCGGTTACAGCGGTTATTACCCGTGGCATTGAACGTAATGAATTTCGGGATGTTAATGTGCCAGTTTCCATTCGTACGTTAATGGGTGTGATCATAACGCAGGTCATTTGGAATGGTGTATTTAATCAAAATAAAACAAATGAAATTCCAGTGAAAGTGATCATTGAAGAACATCTGGATATATTTTTAAACGGCATATTAGTGTCAAAAGAGGTGACATTATGAAAAAGATGACAACTGTATTTTTATCATTATTGGTATTGGCTTGTTCAGAACAGACAAATGATAATGCCTTACAAGGATATGTCGAAGGAAGGCAGCTTAATCTCGCGCCAAGGTCAGGCGGGATACTTACCACCCTTAATGTAAGAGAAGGGGATCAAGTAGTAAAAGGCGATATGCTATTTGCCGTTGATAGTGAACGTGCCGAAGCTGCCCTTGCCGAAGTGATCGCAGCAAGCGATGCAGCGGCGGCTAATCTTGAAAACCTTAAAAAAGGTGGGCGCCCAGAAGAAATTCAAGCGGCCGAAGAAACTTTACGCGAAGCTGCCGCCGCCTTGAAACTTGCGCAGCAAACATTTGAACGAACAGAGGATCTTGTGGAACGTGGTGTTTTTTCAACGGCCAGACTAGATCAGGACCAAGCCGTTCTTGAAGCAAGCCGCGCCAGACACACAGAAGCAAAAAGCAGACTTGATATTGTAAGGCTTCCTGCACGTGAAGATGTGATCAGGGCCGCTGAACGTGAACTTGATGCAAGGAAAACTGCAATCGTTCGTGCGGAAACGGAATTGCGTGACCGTGGCGTTGTTGCACCATCAAACGGCAGAATAGAAACGATTTATAGACGTGTTGGCGAAGTAGCGGGGCCAAATCAACCTGTGCTCGCGTTATTACCACCAGAGCAAAAACGCATCAGATTTTTTGTTCCTGAACCAATGCTTGGTAATGTTAAAATTGGTAATCAAGTTTCACTCTCTTGTGATAATTGCGAAGGCGGACTTAGTGGTGAAATTATATTCATTGCGGATCAGGCAGAATTTACGCCACCAGTTATTTTTTCTGAAAAAGAACGGGTGAAGCTTGTTTATCTGGTGGAAGCGATGCCGGAAAACCCAGAAAGTTTTCACAATGGTCAACCGGTTAAGGTGAACCTTCAATGAATAATGTTGAAACTGTCATTGATGTAAAGGGTCTGACCAAAGTTTTTGGCGATAAAAAAGTCGTTGATGATTTTGATCTGACCGTGCCACGTGGTGCCGTTTACGGGTTTTTAGGGCCAAATGGTTCCGGTAAAACAACAACAATTCGTATGGTTTGCGGGCTTTTGGTCCCAAACGAGGGTGAGGGTAAATGCCTTGGTTTCGATGTGATTACAGAAAGCGCAGACATTAAAAAGCGTGTCGGGTATATGACGCAGAAATTCTCGTTATGGGAAGACCTGACCATCAGGGAAAATCTGGAATTTGTGGCGCGTATGTATGAAATGGATAACCGCAAAACACGCGTTGATGAAGCGTTGGATGAATTGGGTTTAAGCGGACGTTCCCATCAGCTTGCAGGAACACTTTCCGGTGGCTGGAAACAGCGTCTTGCCTTGGCCGCCTGTATGATGCATGAACCGGATTTATTATTATTGGATGAACCAACGGCCGGAGTGGACCCAAAAGCGCGCCGCGAATTTTGGGACACCATACATGATGTGGCGGATAAAGGTGTCACCATTCTTGTATCGACCCATTATATGGATGAAGCAGTTCAATGTGATTATATCGCCTATATCGCCTACGGGAAAAAATTAATCGATGCACCAAGTGATGAACTTGTTGATCGGGTTGGTCTTTATACCTGGCGTGTCGAGGGTAAAGGGTTAGCTGCACTCACCAAAAAACTTGATGGTGTAAAGGGTGTTGAACATATCGCCCGTTTTGGTACCGCACTTCACATTAGTGGCCTTGATAAACAGGCGTTGGAGGATGCAGTTAAACCGTATTTCGATGATGAAAAACTGAATTGGAAAGAACGTAAACCCGGCCTTGAAGAGGTGTTCATTCATCTGATGGGTGGATCGGAGGATAATTTCCAATGATGAAATTACTAAAGGCAAGATTGTTTTCATTTGCGCGTATCAAAGCGGTTCTTTTAAAAGAATTCGTGCAAATGAGGCGTGACCGTATGACTTTTGCCATGATGGTTGGTGTGCCGATCATGCAGCTTGTTTTATTTGGTTTTGCGATTAATTCTGATCCAAGGCATCTTCCTGCTGCATTAATTGATCATGATCAATCAACATTTTCACGGTCAATCATCACGGCCGCGGAAAATTCGACCTTCATGAATATCGCCTATAGACCGAATACCGAAGCAGAGGCCGAACAGTTAATGCGTGAAGGCAAGGTCAATTTTATCTTTATGATACCGGGTGATTTTTCAAGAGATTTGGTGCGTGGCGATAATCCGCAAGTTTTGCTGGTTGCTGATGCTACCGATCCATCGGCCTCATCAGGGGCGGTTAATTCCATGAAACAGATTGTGCAATCTGGGCTCATGCGTGATTTATCGGGTTCATTATCCCATTTGGCGGATAAGCCACCCACGGTGGATGTTATAATGCATAAACGATATAATCCGGCGGGGATCACACAATATAATATTATTCCAGGGTTGCTGGGTATTATAATTGCCATGACGATGACCATGATTACGGCGGTGGCCATTACCCGTGAAAAGGAACGCGGGACCATGGAAAACCTGCTTGCTATGCCATTAAGGCCCATTGAAATGATGATCGGCAAGGTGGCGCCATATGTGATTATTGGATATGTACAAACGGCCGTCGTGATGACGGCTGCGACATTTGTGTTTGATATTCCCATGGCCGGGTCATATGTCGTGTTATTAAGCGCCGTTAGCATGTATATCATCGTGAATTTGCTGATTGGTTTTTTCTTTTCCACCATTGCAAAAACACAGATGCAGGCATTGCAGATGACGTTCTTTTTATTGTTACCGCAAATCTTGCTATCCGGATTTCTATTCCCGTTTTTGGGCATGCCGCGCTGGGCACAGATTATCGGTGAATGTTTACCGGCAACCCATTTTATGCGTTTGATGCGGGGCGTTATGCTTAAGGGGGCGGATGGTGCAGATCTGCTAAATTCATTCTGGCCTTTGGGCGTCATTATGGTGGTTGTGTCCATATTTGCAATGATCAGGTACCAAAGAACACTTGATTAAATGATTGCCTTTTTGCCTATCTGATATAGAAATATATCAAGCAAGATTAAAAAGGGAATAATGTGCAAAAGCAAACATTCATGAAACAGGAAATAAGAGAAATTCCTGATATTCTTGAAAATCTGATCTCACATTCAGAAAATGGTATCAAAACAGCCGCAGAAAATATTGGCGCACATCATGTGCCATATGTTACGACCATTGCACGCGGCTCATCTGATCATGCGGCAACATATTTAAAATATATTATTGAACTATATGCAGGTGTTCCTGTTGCATCGATTGGCCCATCTATTTCATCCATTTATGGCGCAAAGCTTGATATGTCAGGCGCATTAAGCCTGTCGATATCGCAATCGGGACAAAGTCCTGATATCGTCCACATGACAGAAATGGCCCGCAAAGGAAACGCGCGCACAATTGCCATAACCAATGATGTGACATCGCCCCTTGCGAATGTGTGTGATCATGCTCTTGATATTAAAGCTAGCAATGAACGAAGCGTGGCCGCCACGAAAACATTCGTTAGTTCAGTTGTTACTGGATTATTGTTTGTCGCATATTGGAAAAATAATCGTGAATTATTAGAAGCAATCAAAAAATTGCCAGAACAGGTAAACGATGTATTTCAAACGAATTGGGATATATTGTTGGATGGGTTAAATGGTCACAGTTCAATATACTGCCTTGGGCGTGGACCAGCATGGGCCATCGCCAACGAAGCTGCATTGAAATTTAAGGAAACATGCCAGATACACGCTGAATCATATAGTTCGGCAGAGGTCATGCACGGCCCTAAATCCATTATTGGTCAAGAATTTCCAGTTATTGCGTTTGCCGCGCGAGATGCTTCGGAAAAATCCATGATCCAATCCGTTCAAATGTTGGGTGAACAGGGCGGGCAATGTTATATTACATCGGAAAAAGTATGTAGTGCTGAAAAGCTTGCCTTTGTTTCATCGGGGCACCCAGCAACGGATCCACTATTATTGATAATCAGTTTTTATCAATTTATTGAAAAGCTGGCCAGACACAGGGGCCTTAACCCGGATGAGCCACCACATTTAAAGAAAGTGACAGAAACCATTTAAAACCGTATGGTACTTAAAACAAATTCTAAAGGGGCGATTATGAATAAATTATTTTCAATTTTTATTGGTTTGATTTTTATTGTTTCTGCGGCGTTCGCGCAGGAAGAGCCAAAAAATATACCGACACCGGAAAATCCAGCGAAATTTGTGACAGAACATCAAATGCGCATCAATGGTGAAAATGTTTCTTATACGGCAACGGCACAAGAAACATTGATGTATGATGAAAAAACGGACGAGGTCACGGGTATGATCTGGAATGTGTCATATATTCGTACGGATAGTGGTGCTGGTGAAAATCGTCCTGTTACATTTATCTTTAACGGTGGGCCGGGTTCATCATCCGTGTGGCTTCATATGGGAGTGTTTGGGCCAAAGCGTGTTGTGTTGGATGATAATGCGACAGATGACGGGGCGGCGCCATTTAATATTGCGGATAATCCACTTTCAATCCTTGATGTGTCAGACATGGTAATCATTGACCCGATTGGTGTTGGATATTCCAGAACGCTTGGAAAATCTGATGGTAAAGATGCATGGGGCGTTGCGCAGGATGCGAAATCCGTTGGTACCTTTATATATCGTTGGCTGACGGAAAATAACCGCTGGCAGTCACCAAAATATCTGGCGGGCGAAAGTTACGGCACGACCCGTGCAGCAGCACTCATCAATGAACTTGAGGGCGGTTGGACTGATGTTGCCTTTAATGGTGTGATCCTTATTTCAGCGGTGCTTGATTTTAACAGCCGCGATATGGCCGACAGTCATATTGATGGGTATCTTGCTTATCTGCCGACCATGGCGGCGACGAGCTGGTATCATGACTTAGTTGCGGATAAGAAAGGATCGATCGAAGAATTCCTTGATGAGGTTCGTGATTTCACAATCAATGAATATGCACCGGCGCTTTTCCTTGGTTCATCACTTGCACCGGAAAAACGTGCAGCAATCATTCAAAAACTTCATGATTATACGGGGCTAAGTAAGCAATATCTTGAAAATGTGGATATGAAGTTTTCACCGGATTTATACCGCGCTGAAGTGATGCGTAATGACCGTAAATCGGTCGGTAGATTGGATGGCCGATATACCATCAATGAAAGAAGCGGCAACAACAGAACATATTCATATGATCCGTCGGCGGCGGGGATTGATGCGGCTTATACGGCAGGGTTAATGCATTATATGCATAATGAACTTGATGTTCAGGGTATCCGCAGAAAATATAATATTCTGGGTGGTATTGGCCGTTGGGATTGGCAAGGTGAACGTAGCGACGCCAATGTCGCCGATGACTTGGCGCAGGGGCAAGCGGAAAATAAAGACCTGCGTATTTATGTGGCCAATGGATATTATGACATGGCGACACCATTTCACGGTGCGGAAATGACATTCAATCAATTTGGCTTTGATAAGTCGCGTATTGAAATGAGCTACTTTGAAGTGGGCCATATGATTTATATCCATCAGCCGTCACTTGAAAAAATGAGCCGCGAAATGCGCGATTTCATATTAGCGGACATGGAATAGTATTAAACCATATGGTTAAATAAGAGGTGTGTCATGGGACGTGACATAGATATTTTCGAAATAAAGCAGGAAGATCAACGCAGGTTTACCGAGCGGCTTTATGAAAATCTTGATGCCTTAAAAATCGCCCTTGCGAAACCCGGTTTTGGGGAGGGCGAAATTACCCTTGGCGCGGAACTTGAAAGCTGTATTGTTGATAAACGTGGGGATGTGTCACCGATTAACATGGAATTGTTATCGGATCTTGATGACCCATTATTCTGTCACGAAATAAATAAATTTAATCTGGAATATAATCTTCCCTTTGTTAAGGCAGAGGGAAAACCATTCTGCGCGATGCAAAAAGACGCAGAAGGCGGTTTTCAGAAGCTTTGTGATGCAGCAAAGAAAAGGCACGCGAATATTGCCCTTGTCGGAATTCTGCCAACATTGGTTCAAGAAAATTTTGATGTTGAAAATATGACCGATGTGGGTCGCTATCACATGTTAAACCGTGAACTACAGAACCTTCGCGGTGGGCCATTTAAGGTCAATATGAATGGTGTTGATCCCTTAAAAATGGAATGCGACCATATCACACTTGAGGGGGCAAACACATCATTTCAAGTTCATATGCGAATGGACCCAAACAGATTTGCCGATACTTTTAATGCGGCGCAGCTGGTGACGCCAATTGCGGTGGCGTTATCGGCAAATTCCCCGATATGTATGGGGCATCGTTTATGGCAAGAATCGCGTATCGCTTTATTCCGCCATAGCATCGATAACCGCCACAAGGATGATGTAAGCTGGCGTCAGCCATCCCGAATTTCATTTGGTAATGGATGGGTGCGCGAAAGCGTTCATGAATTATTTGCAGAAACAGTGGCGCTGTTTCCGTCTATCATTCCGCTTATTGATGAAGAGGATCCATTTGAGGCGCTTGAACAAGGAAGGTTACCGAAATTAGAGGAACTGAGCCTTCATCTTGGGACAACATGGCCATGGAACAGGGCGGTATATTCCGCGAAGAACGAAGGGCACCTGCGTATTGAATTCAGGGCGTTACCATCCGGCCCATCGATAGAAGACATGATGGCAAGCGCGGCATTCATCATTGGCCTGACCATGGGGATAAGGGATGATGTCAGTGATATTTTACCGTCCATGCCATTCCGTTTCGCAGAACATAATTTTTACCGTGCTGCGCAATCGGGATATGATGCCCGTATCATCTGGCCAAGCCAGAAACAATCAGAATTACAAGAAAGAAATATTACCGATGTGATCGAAGAAACACTGCCCCTTATGGAAAAAGGGTTAGAGATGATAGGCGTTGATCATGATGAAATATTAAAATATGCGGCAAATATAAAAGAACGTCTTAAAGGGCGCGCGAACGGTGCAACCTGGCAGTTGGATGTTCTGGAACAATATATGGAACAAGGGTTAAGCCAACCGGAAGCGTGCCATGCCATGACATTAAAATATATTGAACAACAGCAATCCGGTAAATCAATTATAGACTGGCAGACAACAATTTAATGCGCGATACGATCAATATAATCAGCAATCCAGATGCGGACTTTCTGGGCCACAGTGTGATTGAATTTTTATATCACCTTGATGGCCCTACTTGGATTGATATTACCGGTAAAGACACATCAAGAACCCGTGTAATGACAACTTTGCTGCACGGTAATGAACCATCCGGTGTAAAGGCCATATTCAATTATTTAACGGATGCGAATAGAAAGCAGCCCTTAACCAACATCAGCTTTATGATTTGTTCGGTTAAAGCGGCGCTTCTTGAACCGGATTTTACCCATCGTTATCTGCCCGGTGAGCCGGATATGAACAGATGCTTTCGCCCGCCGTTCGAATGTATGAATGGAATGCTTGCCAAAAATATTCTTGAACGTATTTCTGAATTAAAGCCAGAAGCCATGATTGATGTTCATAACACGTCCGGTTCTGGTCCCGATTTTACAATCTGTTCTGGTCACGACAGCATTTATGAAATTTATGCCAAGAATTTTTCAAGCCGTTTAATTCAAACGGACTTAAGCCTTGGATCGATTATGGAGGCAGATGTTGGTTGCCCGATACTGACGCTTGAATGTGGTGGAAGTTTTGATTTAAGTGCAGATTTAAAAGCAATTGATGCGATCAATCAGCTGGTTACGCACGATGATTTATTTGTTGATAATAACCAGCCATTAAATATATATGCGCATCCATTAAGATTTGAAATTAAGGATGATGTATCCATTGGATATTCAGAAGCACCATTAGACGGGATTGATGTTACATTAGAAGCAGATATAGAAGTACATAATTTTGGTGTGACCGACAAAAAATGTTTTCTGGGGTGGGTCGGTAATAAGGGACTTGATTATTTTACCGCCATTGATGATACGGGCCATGATATCAAGGATGAATTATTTTATGTGGATAATGGAAAATTATTTACAAAGAAAACATTGCGTTTATTTATGGTAACACCACGCCCGGAGATCGCCAAAAAAGATTGCCTTTTCTATCTGGTGATGGATGATTAATTAAATGAAACAAAAATGAATAAGGGAAAACCCATGAGAATTTTAACAGCTATCTTTACGTTGCTTTTGATTGCCCAAACGGCCTTCGCGCAGAATGCGTATAAAAAACCGGGGCAGGCTAATCTTCGTGAAATGGACCGCGAGATTAGAAAATATATGCGTGATAATAATATTCCGGGCGGCCTTGTTGCAGTTGCAAAAGGCGGCAAGCTGGATTTTGTGCGCACATACGGTAAATCGAATGTGGAACTGGATGTTGATGTTGATGAAAATCATGTGTTTGAAATCGGTTCCATCAGCAAGCAATTTGTCGCCGCCGCCGCGATGCTGCAAGTGGAAGAAGGCAAATTGAACCTTGATGATAAAATTGAAAAATACTTACCAAACTTACCAAGCGAATGGGTCGGTGTAACCGTAAAGCAACTGTTTAACCACACGTCCGGCATTCCAGATTATGAAGAAATTTATACATATGATGTTTACCGTCTGCGTATGACTCCAGAAGATATCATCAAAATCGCCAGCGGCCGACCGGTGGATTTTGAACCGGGGCAGGGATGGTATTATTCCAATACGGGCCATTATCTTGCCAGCATGATTGTTGAACGTGTTGATGGAATGCCAATTGGTAAGGTTCTTGAGAGCCGTATTTTTGAGCCACTTGGCATGTCACAAACACGATTTGCCGATCCAGAAGCCATCATCATGGGACGTGCGGAAGGGTATTGGGTAAACCGTAATGGTGAACTGATTAACCGCAACGCAACCGAAACGTCATCAACCCTCGGTGCAGGTGGATTATTATCCTCTGCGGCGGATATGGCGAAATGGGATCATGCGCTTTATGGCAATGATCTGTTAAGCGAAGAAAGCAAAAAAATCATGTGGGAAACGACAATTTTGCCGGATGGCCGTGATATGGAATATGGCCTTGGGTGGGATCTGGAGCTGGACCGCGGATTAAAAACCACAAATCACAGCGGACAAGTTGCTGGTTTTGTCGCGTATTTCTCGCGCTATATTGATGAAGATGTGGCAGTGATCGTGTTTTTAAACCGTTACCGTGTCAGCAGCCGAACTGTTAAAGACATAATGTTAAATTACATTATGCCGGGATCATAAGAGATTTTATTTATACCCGGGTTCGAATTTATAATATTCACTTAATGGATCAAGGTGCGCGTATTTAACGATGACCATGTCGGTCATACGCTGGATTTCCGGTGGCGCGCCTTGTCTTGTGATTTCAAACATTTCTTTTGAACCCGGCGACATCATTACTCGGGCCCAAAGTTCCTCGTACGTAAGGTATAATTCTTCATCGAGGAAACCTCTTTGGTATAGATCATGCGCGACATCGAATTCCATGCCGATCGTTGTGATATAGCTATCGAATAGTGCTTTTTCACCAATGGTAAGATCATCAAAGTCATTCAGAGCTCTTATGATGATTTCATTGCTTGCAGGGTCGCCACCAAGCTTATAAACAAGATCAATGAAATTATAACTGGATTTCATCGATGCCGCTTCGACTTGTGCTGTATTTTGTCTTATTTCAAAGCCAACAAATATAAGGGATATGATTACAGCCACCATTCCGATAATTTCGGCGATGCTGGTCCAGTCACTTAATTTTAGTTTCTTCATTTACCCTCCTTGTTTTGTTATTACTCCTCGTCCGCGTAGACCACCTTGATATATTCTTTACGCGCATTCCAAATCAGGAACGTGCCGATCGGAACCACAAGTGCCGCAGATATGGCAAGTGAGTATTTCAGCATTTCAAGATTTTCATTAAACACGTATGTGGTAAAGAAACCCGGAATAACTGGCCCAAGGCTTGTTGCAAAAAGGCCGACAAAAACGAAATAAATCGCTGTGAATTGACCGCGCATTTGGTTTGGAACCGACATACGGATCGCGGTTGTTCCGGTAATCAGCGGAATACCCACGAAAAATTTCGATGCAATCATCAATCCCGCCGCAAGCATGCCATTTGGCATTAACGGCATAAAGATTGTCGGAAGGCCGATACAAAGCGCGCTTGCAAGCGCAAGGCTTAGTGCGATGTGTTTTTTGCCCTGATCCGTCATGCGGGACATATACATTCCACCAAGCACAAGACCTGCCGTACCACCAAAAATGGA
Organism: Pseudemcibacter aquimaris; assembly: GCF_028869115.1. Lineage (NCBI taxonomy): Bacteria > Pseudomonadati > Pseudomonadota > Alphaproteobacteria > Emcibacterales > Emcibacteraceae > Pseudemcibacter > Pseudemcibacter aquimaris. The sequence goes on along the minus strand of NZ_CP079800.1, from coordinate 2,119,958 downwards.
TGACATGCCGATTGCTTGTCCAGCCTCAAGTTTCGTCCAGCCCCACGTACGAACGAATAATTCAGGATACCACGCTGTGTGATATCCGATTGTCGCAATGATCGATCCACCCACAAAGAAATTCAGGAATAGTTTTTTATTGGTCCAGATGTATTTAAAGGCTTCCTTCATGGACGCAGCTTTATCTTTACCGCTTTCGTCTTTTGCCATTTCTTTTCGTTTTGGCTCTTTAAGGCAAAAGATTAAAGCCGCAAGCAATAAGCCCGGTGCACCAACCATGATGAAGGCTGCTTGCCAGTAATCCAGCTCGCCAACGATTGGCCAGTTAAATACCTGCCCTTCAATCAGGCTTAACACATATGCGCCGCCCATCATGGCAAGGCCAGAACCCACAAAAACACCAAGAGAATAGATGCTCATGGCAAAGGGAAGTTTGTTTTTCGGGAAATAATCAGAAATTAGCGATACCGCACTTGGGGTCAGGGTGGCTTCACCGACGCCAACACCGATACGGGCAATGAATAATTGAATAAAGCTTCCGGCAAGGCCACATGCTGCGGTAAGCGCACTCCAGGCAGAAACACCAATGGTAATGATATGGGTGCGGTTGAATTTATCTGCTGCCCATCCAAGTGGCACACCCATCACGGTATAAAAAATACCAAACGCGGGGCCCATCAATAATCCCATTTCAAATTCAGTCAGGTCAAATGCCGCCTTAATCGGTTCAACCAATAAATAAAGAATTTCCCGGTCAAGGAAGGAAAATGTATAGGCAATCATAAGGATTGCAGTTACGCTCCATGCGTATGCCAGGGACTGTTCATTGTCATCTGCACTTATGGGTGCTTCGGTGACGTTTGCTTCTTCTGAACTCAATTGATCCTCCCCTGAGTATTTTGAGTTTTACTTATGCTCCCCAATGGTAGTTTAGCCGTTTACCGCCCTTTTTCAAGGTTGCTTGTTTTTAACCCGATTTCGTGCTTCTTCCGGTTTTTCTAATTTATCTTTCAATTCCCAACCCCCTTTGCGGTCAAATGGCCATGGACCTTTATGATCAAAGGGCGGCAATTGATCCACGGTATAATTTGATACGCGGTGGTTTTTCGGTTCTTTTTTATCCGGATTGATCCCTTTTTCATTTGTGGCTTTGGGTTCAATAATTTTGCCATCTTGATTATCCAGATCGAACCACCATCTGCGGTTTTCGTTTTGATTGCCATTACCGACATAATCATCAAGCCAAGCCAGGAATTTCTGTGTAAATGGGAATTTTTGCGATAACCATACCGCAAATCGTTCCACCATGATGCCTTCGTTGTTCCATGGGCAGGTTTTCATGCATCTGCCGCAACCGGCCCCTTTTGCATTGGAAACACGGTAACTGGTGCAGTTGGGTACATCCGGCTTCCACATTTCAGAACCGTTATACATAATCTTGTCACCCCAAGGAATGGCGCTAACGGGACATTCGCGGGCACACTTTCGGCATTTTTCGCAAAAGCTTTGGAGTCCAAAATCTATGGGCTTGTCGATTGCCATCGGAAGGTCCGTTGTCACGACAACGGATTTAAAACGCGGTCCAAGAAACGGATTAATGGCAACCTCGCCAATGCGACTTAATTCACCAAGGCCGGACCAGATAATCAATGGCAAATGCATGACTTGGCTGTCCATGGCGCTGTGGCAACGTGCGCCATAACCCAAGTTCCTGATATAGGACGCCATGATATTACCGATTTCAGCACCCCTTAAATACGCGCGGTAACTTTGGGTGCCGCTGATCCAATCATCACCGGTTGAGGCATCATTGGTGTAATAACCCTGATCAATAAGCATGACGATGGCGTATTTATGTTTTGCTTCAATCGCATTGCCATCCTTATCATGGGAATACCATGCATATTCTTTTGCTTCGCAGATACCAATGACATCGGCATCCAAAAAGTATCCAAGCGATTTAATATTATTGGCGAGTGTTTCGGGATCATCCGGAATTGGGGCCTTTTCAGCGGCAATTTCCCCGTCATGCATTTTCATCAGTGGCATGATGTTATCGCCAAAAGCACCATTTAGCGGGACTTTTGCCCCTTTTTTGGTGGATGAACCGGTGCGTTCACGGGCTGCCTGTTGTTTTTTGCCAAAATCACCGTGGTCGGCGCGTACGAAGCCATCGGCGCGGCGGGGGACGCGTTTTACCTCGTCCTCAATAATAAGGGTCGTGGGCGTATCAACCCGCTTGATCTTTTCCATCGGGTACTTGCCCATATGCTGGGGGCGTTTACGGCGGGAAAAAAATCTCATTGGCTATTCATTCTCCAATATCAGGACGGCCATTCCGGTCAGCAGCCCGCGGTAATAATTACGGTGAATGCGTTTTACATTTTTATCCATGGCACCGCGCATGGCAAACCACATCACGGTTTCCGCGGATTCAGAACCACCACGATCCATAAATTCCTGAACATGCCAGTCGAGCATGCTTTCCGGTTCGCTTTCAAATTTATCAAGAAACTCATTATCCCAGTCAACCTCAACACGGCCAAAGCCGCTGCCTTGTAATTCATGGGAAAGGCCCCCCGTTCCAACAACGGCAACGTTGATGTCTTCTGGATAGGCTTCAATGGCTTTTCTGATGCTTTGGCCAAGTTTCCAACAACGTTTTGCTGATGGAATTGGGTGTTGAATAACATTAACACAAAATGGCACAAATTTTACGGGCCACGGTTGCGCCGCCATATATGGCATTGGTCCCATTAAGCCGTGGTCTAATTTCATTTTCTGACATACGGTCAAATCAAATTCATCTTTGATGAGTTCATCGGCCATGTAGCGTGAGAATTTCGCGTCACCATAGGGAACCGCAAGGTCACGTGGTCCGTTTCCTTCGTCGGCATGTTCATATTCTTCTGCGATGCCAATCGCAAGCGTTGGGTAACAATCAAAGAAAAAATTGCTGACATGATCATTGTAAACGAAAAATAATACATCAACTTTTTTATCAATGATCCATTCTTGAACCGGTATATAAGAATCAAAAACAGGTTTCCAAATGGGGTCATCCTGTAATTGATTATCCCACCCATGCATCAGTGATCCGTTATGAGAGGTGCAAATGCCACCAACAAAGTTTGCCATTATTTATCCCCTTCATCCGGATTGACGTTTTTTATCAGTGGCGCGCGTTTTTTCATGAATTCTTCCTGCGTCTCGCCACGCATACCGGCGCCCATATCAATGAAGCTTTGATCAAAACAATCGACCATTTTTCCTATGACATAGGCACTCACACCGTAATGGGCCATTTTTAACCAGTCGCGGTCATCAATCATTTTCTCTTCAAATTCGGAAAGATTGTAATCTTTGATATATGCTTTGTAATCTGCACGAAAAAGGTCGCGGTTTGCCTTTATTTTAAGGCTATAGCAAATTTCATTTAGCTTATAAGCGCGCTGCGAAAGTTCAGACGTGAATTTTACCGGACCATCAGGCGTTTCAATATCGATCAATTTGTCTGTCATTACAGGCTCTTTTCATATTCGTCGAGAAATTCCCAGATGCGTTTCTTATTTGGTTCCTTATCAGCGTTATTATACATAATTGCCGCCGCACGCACAGGATCGCCTGAATAATAACGTTCGTATAGCTGCTGCCTGCCTGCGAATGTTGACATGGATGCATCGGCGGCAAGGCGGAACAATTTGGTGCGTTCACGGCTGCTGCCGTTTGCGCTTTGGAAATATTTTTCAACATATTTCGCAGTGTCACTGTCAAATTCGGCGTAACTTGGTACCGCAACAAGGCCACCTGCGCCAAGGATGCGGATAATCTCACACATACGTTGATACATATCTGGATAACGTAATCTAAGTGCTGCATATGGTGCCGGGTTAGGGGCCCATATGCCATGTGTTTCTTTCGCTTCCGCGTGGGCGGCGACAATGATGGAACGCACCATTTCCACAGATGTCATCAATTCCGCAAGCATGTTTTGCACGTTGATGAAACCATCTGTTTTGGTGCTGTCCGCAATGGTAAAGGCAAGATCACGGTAAAATTCCGCCTTGGCAAGGCTTCTGACCGTTGATTGATCAAGGATATGTGCGCCAATGTTTGTGCGTTTATAAAATTCATTGCACATGGTGACATCACCGTGTGTGAATACGCGTTCCCACGGCACCAACACATTATCAAAGATGATCATTGCATCCGTTTCATCAAATCGGCCCGACATTGGATAATCCATTTTATGGCCTTCGTTTTGATGGATAACGGACGGTCTTGATATATGAATTACGCCCGGCGCATCTGTTTGAATGCCGAATGCGAATGCGTAATCTTTTGCTTCTTGGTTATTTTGAATGATGCCTGATGGCACCACAAGGATTTCATCGGCATATGCAGAAAGGGTGGATACCATCCTTGCGCCCTTAATCACGATACCTTCGTCATTTGTTTCAACGATTTTGGCGGCAAGGTCTTTATCTTGTTGTTCGACCGGTTTTGATCTGTCCACTTGTGGGTTGATCAATGTATGGGTCATGGAAAGATCGTTATCACGGATATATTTATAATAACCTCTTACGTTATCCGCATATTCGCCAAATTCATCTGCGGCGGCATACATTGCCATAAGGTACACATTCATGTAATCCGGGCTGCGGCCAAATGTACCGCAGCTAAAATCGGACCAGATTTTAAACATATCCATACGGGCTTTAAGATCGTCTTTTGATTGCGGCATTTTGTGGGACAGGCCGTAACGTTCACCATTTTCCACATATGTCATTTTATCAAGCATGTCTTCACGGCATTGAAGATCAAATATTTTTGCCATTGTTTGTGCGCCACAGGAAAATCGTGGATCGGTTACCACATTGGTTACTTTTTCCCCGTCAATTCTGATGTCCCGTGGTTTTGATATGGCTTCCAGATAATCTTTGCCGCTTCGAATTGCCATGTGTTACTCCGTTGGATAATTGAAAATTTGTTCCGTTATATGATACATTGTTCCGAAAATCTACTAAAAAGGATCGGCGACCCCTTTGTACGCTCGTGATGCGAATGTTGCGGATATGGTTGATGCGCAACTTTGAACATGTGCAATCTGCTGTGGGGTTGGCGGGTCGGCAATAAATTGAACGGATCCGATAATACCCACAGTACCGATTAAATTATTATCCGCATCCAGTATTGGGGCGGCAATTGTGCTAAAGCCCAGCATGACTTCTTCGATCGCGGTTTCATATAATCGGTTTTTGATGTTATCCAGTCGTGCTTTAATCTCATCTACATCAGTGATTGATTTGTCGTTATATGATTTGATGTTTTTCGATAAGACTTCATTTTTATAATCATCGGATGAATAGGCCAGCACAATTCGCCCTTGTGCGGATGCCGTGAGTGGTGGAACAGTTCCGGGAACGGCTGATATCTTAAGTGATGTGGAACCGCTACTGTCCATGCTGGATATAACCACGGCTTCACCACCAGAAGCAACCGCAAGGACGGCTGATTGTCCGGTTAAGTCGCGTAATCGCGCCATATGTGGTTCGGCGATGGCCTTAAGGTCAAATTGTTCAAAGGCCGCCTGACCTAGTTTAAATAGTTTCCAGCCAAGACGGTATTTTTCCGATGTTTTTTCCTGTTCCACAACGCCAAGTGACCTTAACGTGCTTAAGTGACGGTGAACCTTTGCTTTGCTTTCGCCCATTTGTCTGGCGATTTCGGTGATCCGCATGGGTTCGCCCGCTCGTACCATTGTGTCTAACAGTTGAAAAGTGACTGATATTGACCGCACCATGGATGTATTTTCGGTGACTTTATTTTCGTTATTCATATAATGACCCTTCCATTGTTTGCGATTATACATATAATGACGCAAATCTCAAATATTGAAACCATGTCTTAAATAACGGAACGAATAGGGGTTACTTATGGCGAAAATGACCGGCGGGCAGGCCATTGTTGATAGCTTGATTGCAAATGGGGTTACTCAGGTGTTTGGTGTGCCGGGCGCACAACTGGATTACAGCTTTAGTGCAATGTATGACCGTTCTGATGAAATTAGCATTATTCACACGCGCCATGAACAGGGTGCGGCGTATATGGCATATGGTTTTGCGCAATCAACAGGGCGTGTCGGTGCATTTTTCGTCGTGCCGGGGCCGGGTCTTCTCAATGCGACGGCGGCTATTTCAACGGGGTATGCGTGTAATACGCCAATGATGTGTATTTCCGGACAAATCCCAAGCGATAAAATCAATATGGGCACAGGACAGCTTCATGAAATTCGTGACCAGATTGAAATTGCGGAAAAAATTACCAAATTCGCAAGACGAATAGATAGCCCGGAAGAAACGCCATCCATAATGGCGCGTGCATTCAATGAACTTTCGAGTGGCCGTATTCGCCCCGTTGAGATTGAAATGGCTATGGACATTATGCCGATGCAGGCGGAAGTTACAGAAGCAATCACCATTAAAAAACGTGCGCCACGCGCGCCAAAGGATAAAACAATTAAAAAGGCAGCCGAGATGCTGCGTAATGCGAAGCGTCCTGTATTATTCATTGGTGGTGGAACGCTTGATGCATCGGAAGAAGTTCGTGAACTTGCTAAAGTTTTAAAAGCACCTGTTGTGCCATCGGTCAATGCACTTGGTGTCGTTGATGCACGCGACGAATATGCATATGCACCGGTTGCAGGGCATTATTTCTGGAAAGAAGCAGATGTGGTCGTTGGTATTGGAACGCGTATGACACCGCAACTTGATGGATGGGGTGTTGATGAAAATATGAAGGTTATCCGTCTTGATATTGATGCTATTGAAATGCAGATTTTTGGAATTCCCGATGTGGGTATTGAATGTGATGCTGGCAAGGGGGCAAAAGCACTTGCCGATGCTCTTGGCGATTGCGATGCAAAGTGGCCTGCTGAAACGTTAAAGCAAATCAAGGATGATGTTGAAAAAGAAATCAACATAATGGCACCACAGGTGGAATATCTAAACGTGATCCGTGATGAATTACCGGAAGATGGGCATTTTGTAACTGATCTAACGCAGATGGGCTATGCATCCCGTGATGCTTTCCCTGTTTATAACCCGCGCACATACCTATACCCAAGTTATCAGGGGACATTGGGCCATAGTTATGCAACGGGCCTTGGGGTACAAGTGGCACATCCAGATAAAAAAGTGGTGACAGTTGCCGGTGATGGCGGCTTTTTGTTTAACGTTCAGGAACTGGCCACCGCGGTTCAGTTTAATATCCCAATGGTTTGTATCGTGTTTAATGATAATGCATATGGCAATGTTCAGCGTATCCAACAAACCTCACACGAGGGCAGGGTCATTGCATCCGATCTCGTTAACCCGGATTTTGTGAAACTTGGTGAAAGTTTTGGTGTTAAATCGTGCCGAACGGATACATCGGAAGGATTACGCGCAGCATTAAAAGAAGCATTTGATCATGACGGCCCAAATCTGATTGAGGTTCAAATGAAGCTCGAAGACATTCCTGCACCATGGCATTTATATTTTAGACCACGTGTCCGCGGTTAAAAGAAAAACACAAAAAAGTGATTGGTGAACCTGCATCATTAAAGTTATCCTTCATTCAAATAAATATAAGGGTAAAATAATGAAAATATTAAAATTGCTTCCAATCGTTATTATGGTGCTTTTCGCACAGAATGCTAATGCACAAGGATTAGGGCCGGATGCAGGCGCAAAAATCCCGCATGATTTATCATTGATGGCAACCAGTGGCCAAGTCGAAAACCTAGATAGCCTAAAAAGTGAAAACGGGATTGCGCTGTTTTTCGTGCGTTCTGTTGATTGGTGCCCATATTGTAAAACACAGGCAAAAGAGGTTAATGAGCGGGCGCAGGATTTTCTTGACCGTGGTATTACACCAGTTTTAATCAGTTATGATGACCCGCAAATTCAAAAGGATTTCTTTGATAAAGAAGGCTTTAGCGTTCCGCTTCTTGCAGATGTTGGATCCGTTGTCATTAAAGAATTTGGCATTTTAAATGACAGCACATCACCGGAATCAAAATATTACGGATATCCACACCCTATCGTATTCTTAATTAGCCCAGATGGTGTGATCAAGAATAAATTATACGTGGAAAGCGATACGATCGTGAACGGCAGCAGTTATAAAGAACGTCCGGAAATTGATGCTATTCTAGAAGCCATTGATGCAATGGATTAAAGAACGCCAGCGTTTTTATGATTGTTTGGGAAGGTAAGGGCTATTTCGGTACCCTTACCTTTTTCCGTATTAATATCCAATGTGCCGTCTAATCTTAGCATTAATTGATGAACAATAATTAATCCAAGTCCTGTTCCTTGCGCGTTTGCGATGAAATGTGCTTTTTGTTTATCTTTATATGCTGACAATTCTTCCAAGATATCTTCTGAAATTCCATCGCCGTTATCCTTGATGGATATTTTAGTATTATTGTCATTTGCAGGTGTTACCTGAATAGTAATCGTTTCCCCATTTGGTGAATATTTCTGTGCATTGGAAAGAATATTGACGATGATTTGTTTGAACAGTCTTCTGTCAGATTGGATGGTTCCGATCGGTTCACTTGTGATGAGCTCGATTGTTTGACTGTTTTCTTTGGTAATAGGGTTAAGTTCAGCGATATATGTTTTAAGCAAATCATCAATTTTAAGAGTTTCAATTGATACCTTAATAGCACCGGTTTCAATTTTATTCTGATCAAGTAAGTCATTCACGAGCGATAATAAATGCTTGCCACCAGATGTTATATAATCGGCATATTCCTGCACCCTTTCATTATAATCATCCTTTTTCTCATGAAGTGGAAGCATTTCAGCAAAACCGATAATGGCGTTGAGCGGGGTTCTTAATTCATGACTCATGTGACCAAAGAATGTCGCACGAACATCTAACGCGCGGTTTAATTCTTTTTCGACGGCTTTACGGCGGTTAATTTCAAGCTTTAACTTATTAACCCAGAATAATACGATTATGATGATACATGCTGCCCCTAAAGTGACAGTAAATAATAGGGTATAATCCTGTTCCTGATTAATTGTAAGCGAAAGCCATTCACGGTTAATTTCTGCCTTTTCCGTTTCTGAAAAATGGCGCATAGCTTTTTTCATAATACTGGCAAGGATCGGCTTATCCTTACTTATACCAATAGCATAAGGGGTTCTATATTCTGTGCTACCAGCTACTCTAATATTGGTAAGAGAATATTCGGCCATGTGGTAAGACATAACCGGGATAATTCCGACATAGGCATCAGCACCACCAACAGATAGTGTTTTTACGGCTTCATCAGGTGTATCGACTATAACCATTTCAATATCTGGGTAATCCCTTTTAATATTATTGGTAACTTCATAATCACGTACTTGAACAAGTTTTTTACCCTCCATTGCATCAAGGGTAATAAGTGGCGCACCATCGTCTCTAGCGAAAATTACATAAGATGTATTTGCATAATTTTCTGTAAATTCGACGTCCTCTCTTCTCTCTTCATAAGGAATGATTAGCGAGATAATATCTGCCTCACCATCTAATAATTTCTGATATCCTTCTGCCCAAGTATTATTCCCTACCCACTCAATTTTTACACCAATAAGATCGCTGATACGTCTTAGGTAACTACCTGAAATACCGGAAATTTCGCCATTATCGTTAACAAAATCTAATGGCGCAGTATCCGGTGTCGATGCCGCTTTTATCGTTTCATTAGCAGCTAACCATGTGCGCTCCTCAATCGTTAGGCCCAATTCAATGGAGGCTTCGGTTTCATGATCAAGGTTCCATTTTTTGATGATAACTTCGTACTCTTCATCTGTGATAGCATCCATTCCTTTTTGAAGGATATCCCGTAAAATTGGTTTGTCTATTGTACTGGCTAATCGGTGTTTAATTAGGTTGCTTGTGTTAAATGCAAAATCATCGCCAATGATTACTATATCTCTCAAGAAGTACTGTGAAATATAGTAATCAACGGCAATCATCGAACCTGTCATAACGTCAATTTCATTATTGGAAATTGCACGTAAAGCATCAAGAATTCCTGTGAATTCAATAAGTGTAAATTCAGGGTGATTATTTTGATAATAATCCGTTATTGCCCAACCCTTGATGACACCAATTCTTTTATCTGCAATATCTTCAATACTATTTAATCGGGGTTCACCCACACGGCCATATGTTACAACAGAATGATTTAAATATGGTGTGGTAAAATGCAAAAATTCGTCGCGTCTTGGGTTTTGGACTAAGCTATGAATTATATCTATTTCACGATTTCGAGCCATATCAACAAGCTCAATCCAGGATTTTCCATTTATAAACTCTAATTCGACGCCAATTTTACTTGCGACCAGATTTAAATAATCGATGGCGAAACCCATGGGCCTGCCATTTTCAACGAAATCAAGCGGGATCAGGTCCATATTATTGGTTGTTTTTAGGACTGGGTTTGCCGCAATCCATTCCCGTTCTTCGGGTGTTAAGGTTTCCAGTGTTTCTGAAACTTGCGCATTTGCGGATATTGATAGCAATAATGTGAAAATTATTGCTGAAAATATGCGTCCCCAATTACCAATATAATTTAAGTTTATAGCTTTAACTGGCCCTGTCAAATCAACTCCTAATGTTTAACATACTAAATGTTATTTACTTTTTATTTCATAGAGTCATTAAGAAACTATAAAGAAACGATAATTCATTCACCTCAAATTTTGAAAGCTTTATCGCAAACTTCAACAAAAATATTTGATCCGAATTAATATTACGCAAAAACTTATGGAAGATAATATGCTTAGAATTTTGATTGCTATTGGGGTAATTTTTAATGTCGCAAATGCACAGGAAACGGTGAAGAACGTTCCATTTAATGGCGATTTTTATAGTGCAGGGAATAAAGATAAAATTGGTATCTTAATTGTTGCCGGTTCCGGTATGGGCAAAGATCATGAAACGGCAACGCGCCTTAATGCGATGGGATATAATGTTCTTGCTATTTCATATTATGGTGAGGAAGGTCTTCCAGAAACATTGGAAATGATCCCGATTGAATATTTTGAAACGGCAAGGAAATGGCTTGATGAAAGAAGTTCAGGTGTGATTCTTTATGGTCTTTCAAAAGGGGCGGAAGCATCACTTGTACTGGCTAGTCACTATCCCGATGAATATAAAGGTATCATTGCGATGGCACCGAGTAAGGTTGTTTGGCAAGGTTTTCCAAAAGATTTTTCAAAAATAATGCAGAGCCCTTCCAGCTGGAGCTTTGACGGAAAAGCAATTCCCTTTGTTCCATATATTTCACGGGAAAAGCAAAATGAACTTGGGCTTGATAATCGTCATGCGGCCTCGCTTACACAAAAGGATAAAGTAAAAAAAGCGCTTATTCCGGTTCAAGATATTGATATTCCAACGTTACTTCTTTCCGGCGGCAAGGATAAAGCATGGCCATCAACGGCAATGGCATGGGAAATTTGCGAGAAAATCGGTGAACAATGTAGCCATATTTCTTATCCAAATGGTGGGCATCTACTAGAAGAATTTAAAGAAGAATATATGCTTGAGGTAGAAGAGTTTCTTAAACGTTTGCCTTAAACTTGTTATTCAGTATGATGGCTTAAAAAACATCATAAGGGACGAACATGAAATTATCAGCAAGCATTATTGCCGCGGGGATTATGGCATTTACATCAGCCGAGGCCAGCACACTTTTATACAATATTAATGGCTTTACTATGGAAGACGGAAAATTAAAGCAGTTTTCCGCAATTGAATATGATGAAGGTAAGGTTTTAAGGACATTCAAAGAAGCTAATCCGGATATCAATGCAGATGAACGTATGGATGGGGAGGGGCGCACAGTTCTTCCGGGATTAATCGATACACATGGGCATATTTCATGGCATGGACGAGCATTAAGTAGTGTTGATTTAATCGGGGCTGCGGATGAAAAAGAAGCGCAAGACCGTGTACGTGAATTTGTCGGCAGACCAAATTCAAACGGTTGGCTATGGGGACGTGGATGGAACCAGGAACATTGGCCAACCAAAGAATTCCCAACAAAAGAAACACTTGATGCGTTAACCACGGATATTGCCATCGTGCTTAACCGTATTGATGGTCATGCGGTCTGGGTGAATAGTAAAACTCTTGAACTTGTTGGTATCGACCGCAATACGCCAGAACCACAAGGCGGTCAAATTCTGAAAGACGAAAATGGTGAACCAACGGGCGTGCTAGTCGATACGGCGATGAATTTGGTTTATGAAGTGATGCCGGAAAATGATCATGAGACCTTACAAGAAGAAATTATGATCGCGCTGAATGATATGGTTAGTCTTGGAACAACATCAGCGCATGACGCGGGCATTAAATCTGATGAGGTACGGGCAATGCTAGCCTTACGCGAAAAAGAAATCATGCCGGCACGTGTTTATGCCATGCTTGATATCCTTGATGCATCCAATGACCAATATTTGGAAGCCGGAATTATCACAGATAATAAAGCCATGATGGAAATCCGCGCAGTAAAAATTCTGTCCGACGGGGCAATGGGTTCCCGCGGTGCCGCGATGCTTGAGGATTATACAGACAGCCATGGTTACCGTGGTGATATGCTCTTTAAACCAGAAGAAATGGAACATCATATGGTACGTGCGATGGCGCATGGGTTTCAGGTAAATACACATGCAATCGGCGACCGTGCAAACCGTGAAGTTCTTGATATGTATGAACGATTACAGGATGAACCATTACGCCGTAAAATGCGTCACCGGGTTGAACATGCGCAAATTATTGACGCGGATGATATCCTGCGGTTTAAAGAACTTGGGGTCGCGGCCTCAATTCATCCGACACATGCAACCAGCGACATGGGGATGGTTGAAACACGTATCGGTATGGAACGAGTAGAAGAAGGTGGTTACGCATGGCGCACACTATGGGAATCCGGTGCGCATCTTGGTGGTGGATCTGATTTTCCTGTTGAACCAGTAAATCCTTTTTATGGTTTACACGCGGTGATCACCAGTCAGGACCGTGACGGTAATCCGCTTGATGGATGGATGCCAAATCAAACATTAAACCGTGAACAAGCCTTTGATCTGTTTACAGCGAAAGCGGCGTTTCTTGGACATCAGGAAAATGAAATTGGACAGCTTTCGCCGGGTTACTGGGCTGATTTTATCATTTTAGACCGCAATTATTTTGAAATTCCAGCAGAAGACATCTGGAAAATCAAAGTGGTTAAGACATTTGTGGCCGGTAAAGAAGTGTATAGCGCTAACTAATTTCGAAATTTTCGCAGTTATTTTTTAATAATGTAACGAATGGTTCGTAATCGCAGCTTTTGTCAATAATACATTTGTCAAACCGGTCTAGCGGCAAACCTTCGGATTTTAAATCATCCGGTGTCATCGTGATAATCAGTCCTTCAAGTTTAGGATTGGGTAAAAGTGATAGACACCGGTGGTAAATTGTATTTTTGCTTGGTACCGGTTGATTACCATTAAATTTTGTAACTTGATTGTTAATAATGCCAGTATAGATATTGGTATTTTGTTGATATATATTTGAAAAATCTGAATTTTCTGAAAGGATCAGCGCCGTAGGAATTCTGCCGCCATTTCTTGAACTAAATTGATTTTTTAACATATTTTTTGCCATCTCTTCTGTTAAAAGAGGCGTTGTATTAATTTCAATAATTGTTCCCATTTCTTTCCAAGATTTGGAAATATCCGGCGTCATAAAATCTATACCAATGGAATTAAGACGGAAAATTCGTGCGATATCAATGGCCATTTCAAGGTTATCCGGATGAACTTCGCTTTGATTTAAGACATTTCTTATGCCACCCGTCGCAATGTTTGAATTTGCTCTTAAAAATACTTGTTGTCCGTTATCAGGCACACTCGTAAGAGAAAGATTTGACCTTTTAAGGTGGGAAACCAATCGTTGATCTATTGAAATTGGCTTAATTGTACGTTCATCGGAATTAGCTTTTTTTCTTGTATTATTTTCTATTGAAATTAATTCCTGTATCGGATTAATCCCGTCCCCGATTATATAGGCAGGCAAATTTTCGGTAATGCCATTGATAACCCCGTCAGATACGGTGATGCGGTAATCAATACCACTTACAAATTTTTCAATTAACACTGCCCCATCAGAGTATCTTGCGGCATATTGAAATGCCTGATCAATTTCTTGCATAGAGTTGATATTGGAAGTGATGCCATTTCCAAGCTTACCTTGTGGCGGTTTGAAAACGACAGGAAAACCAATTTTATTAATTATTGCATGGCACATACTGGAATTGGTTGCCAGATATTGTTCAGTGACAGGATATCCCATTATTTTCAATAAATTATTTGATTTTGTTTTATCTGACTGAAGTTCGCATCCAATTTGACTATCAAATTCATTTTTTGTCAGATCGTAAAAAATGGATTGCTTGCCCTGACCGTATACGACGAGCGAGGCAGATACATCTATAGGATAAAAAGGTGTTTTGAGGCTTATTGCTGCATTAATCATTGTCTGACAAAGTGGGATTGGTAATAAAATGCTTATTTGATTTAGAGCTGCATGTACATTTTGCACCAGATTATTTGTTACTTGGTTTTCGTTTGAATTCAGAAAACCCATGATTAATTCGACGAGCTTAATAATACTAATGATTGGTTCAGCAGTTATGTATTCCACGCATAATGATTTTGTTCCATCATTATTGTTAATAACATCAATGCGAAAATCGTTTGAACTTTGAAAATTATAAAGCGCCCAAACAAGTGACTTAGCCAATTGGTGTAAATCAGATGTTTGATCAAAACTCATTTTATCGGTAATAATAGCAGGTAATAAAATGCATAATTTATCATGATCGACTTTAGTAAACGGCCTTTTTTTTGTTAGGATTTCTAAATTATCTATAATTACGGCTTTGTAATTTACCCTTACTGTCGCCCCGTATGTGATTGATATATTGTCTATATTTTTGTTCATTTGATTGTTTTTATAAATCATTTTTTAAAATTTACTGATGTTAGTCGTTTTTACTTAATTTCAAAGCAATATTTTTTAGTTTGCACGTAAAATAATGTGGTGTTAGCCTGATTTATTATAAGAACAGGGGAATAATCATGCGAAATATCATTGCTTTTATCTTACTTTTTTTGCCGTTATCTGCGATTGCGCAAGATGACACGGGCATTGCTGGATTTATCCTACGCAGTGCCGGTTCACTTGAGGAAGCAGCAGATCGTTTGGAAGAAAGACTTGGTGATAAACATTTGGTTTATGAAACAATCGGTAATCATGAGGGGCATTCGCTTTATCTTGTGCTTCGCGGGAAAACTGGCGCGGCAGAGGTGCATGTAACAGAAAGTGATTATTATATTGGTGTACGTGGCCACACGACTTTTGTGATCGGTGGGGAGCTTGAAAATCCGAAAGAATTGCCCCGTAAACAAATACACGGGACAGGTATTAAGGGCGGGGAACGCCGTGTGATTGGTCCGGGCGATCTTGTTCATGTGCCGCCAAACACGCCCCATAACACGATCATCGATCCTGATGAACCATATATGTATTTACTATTTAAACTGGATGAAGAGCCATTGAATTAAGGGAGGCAAAAATGGAAGTATCAAGAAGAAGTTTTCTGGGGGGAACAGCAGCTGCAGCTACTTGCATGGGCATTGGTATTGAAAACAGTGTTGCTGCACCAAGTGGACAGTTTGATCTTTCGATGATGATGCCGGATGGTGCAATTCGCCTTAATTTTAATGAAAATGCCCTTGGCCCATCATCACTTGCTATTGCTGGCGCAGAAGCAGGCATTAAAGAAGGGTACCGTTATGCAATTGGCGGTTTCTTAAAACCCTTGCTCGCGGAATATCATGATATCGATAAAGACTGGATCTTGATGGGGACAGGGTCAACGGAGCTTCAGCGACTTGCGCCCATTTCACATTTACAAGATGGCGGGAATGTTGTGACCGGAACCCATACCTGGGATGGTGGATATCAAGTGGCCAAAAACATGGGGCGCGAAGTGAAGCATGTCCCGCTTATCCCTGAAAAAGGATACAGTTTTGATATTGACCGTATGATGGATGCGGTTGATGCAGATACCAAAATTTTTATGGTGGTCACGCCGAATAATCCAACGGGGGCGGTGGCACCCTATGATGAGCTTAAAAAAGTTGCGGACAACCTACCCGAAGGTGTTCTTTTCGTGATTGATGAGGCATACGCCGATTACCTGCCGGATGGATGGAAAAACGGGCTGGATCTGATTAAGGAAGGATATAAAAACGTTCTGATCACCCGCACATTTTCAAAGGCACAAGCCATGGCCGGTTTTCGTGTGGGATATGGTATTGGCCATCCTGATATTTTAAGCAAAATCACAAAATTCGGCTGCGGCCCCGGTTCCATCAGCATGGTGACATTTGGTGCTGTGCAGGGCGCGTTACAGGATATTGAACACACAAGAAAATCCCGTGCCCATGTTGAAAGTTGCCGCAATTATTTTGAAAGTGAGGCCGCAAAACTTGGCATCACGACTGTTGCCGGTGTGCCGCCCTTTATCCTTCTTGAAATGGGTGACCGCAGTGACGCGATCGTTGATGAGTTAAAGAAACAAAAAATCTTTATCAATTATGGGCGTAATTGGGGCCTTAATAGCCACATCCGAATTTCATATGGATTAAAATCGGAAAATGAAGCGTTCTTCAAGGCGTTTAAAGAGTTAATTTAAAGTTTCAAATTATTTCATTTATTGTATCCTGATGACATCAACATCTTTGGGAGGAGGCGTTCATGAAAAAAATCTTGGCTTTAATTTCAGTATTTATTGTATTTACAAATACGGCTGTTGCAAATGATGGAACCATTGCATTTGTCGGCGCAAGGATTATTGACGGGACGGACGCAACGCCCCTTGAAAATGGTGTGCTGGTAATCACCGATGGTCGCATTCGTGCTATGGGGTACATGGATGATGTGACGTTGCCTGACGGTACGACAGTGATTGATGTATCGGGTAAAACTATTATGCCGGGTATCATCAACGCCCATGGCCATGTGGGTGATGTAATCGGGCTTCAGGGTGGGCATTACACTGCGGATAATCTGTTGCGTCAGCTTTCCTTATACGCGAGATACGGTGTTACGACCGTCAACAGCCTGGGTGGTGATGGTGAAGAGGGCTTTGCCATCCGCGATATCCAAAATAACGCAGGTCTAAACCGTGCGCGTATTATGGTGGCGGGCAGTGTGGTTAGCGGAACTAATGAAGATGCCATCCGTGCAGAAGTAAACAAAAACGCAGATATGGGTGCGAATTACATAAAAATGCGCCTTGATGATAATCTGGGGCGGTCACAGAAAATGCCATATGAATTGTTTGATGCGCTACTGGATCAAGCCCACAATAGACGTTTACCGCTTGCCGTTCATTTATTCTATCTGGATGATGCCAAATATATTTTGCGGGCTGGTGCAGATTTAATAGCCCATAGCATTCGCGACAAGCATGTTGATGATGAATTTGTGGGGCTTATCAAATCAAAAGATATTTGTTATGTGCCGACCTTAACGCGTGAGGTATCTGCGTTTGCCTATGCCGAGAAACCAGAGTTTTTTAATGACCCGTTCTTTTTAAAAGAAGTTGATCCGGCTGTTCTTCGTGAATTAATGACGGCGGAAAGGCGAGAGCGCGTGAAAAACAGCCCAACGGCCGCCGGATATAAAGCGGGGCTTAATATTGCGATGGAAAATATCGACCTGTTAAACATGGCTGATGTCAAAATTGCAATGGGGACAGACACGGGTGTTGCCGCACGGTTCCAAGGGTATTTCGAACATATGGAAATGCACATGATGGCGGATGCGGGCATGTCGCCGATGGAAATTATTCGTGCCTCAACTGGTGTTGCGGCAGCCTGTATTGGTGCACATGATGTGGGCACCTTAACGCCCGGAAAATGGGGTGATTTGGTTGTGCTTTCTGATAACCCGGCTGAAGATATCAGAAATACAAAATCCATAGAAAGTGTCTGGATCGCGGGTAACAGGGTGCCGGATTAAAGCTGCTCCTTGCTCTGTAATCAAAGAATCGTTACACTTTAAAATTGATGTTGTTCTATAGTTTGATAGGGAAAAATAAGAAACTCACCATAAAAATGAGAGGGTCAATTTATGGAGCAGCTCTTTAAATTCATATGCATTTCATTTGCTTTATTCATCACGGTAATTAACCCGGCGTTATCGCAGGAAGACTATAAATATGAGCGTAACCGTTATGATGATTTAATTTCAACAAATGATCCAAACACGGAATCTAGGGGCGAAGTAAGTGGGATAGACCCTTACCCAGTGAAATGGATACCTTATGAAACCAGTTGCCGGTCATGTCGCGATCTTGCAAAGCAATATAATGAAACCATGCAAGATTTATTTAATGCTTATAGCATGATGAAAGCTCTTGAGGATCTTCGAGATATTTACAATAAACATAGACGCCCCATTCCGGAAAACCAGACAGATGAACAAGCAGCACAAGCATTACAAACGGCTATGGAAATGGCAGAATTATTTAATGAGAGCCTGCCCGTATTACAGCAAAATTATGATCAATTGAAATTGACTGCGCAAAGTTTAAAACGTGCACTTGATGCATGTGAACTTTCAAAATGTAAACCGAAAGGTGGCGAGCAGCCAAAGACAGAAATATCAATTCCCGGCGGTGAAATTATTAAGACGCCGGATTTATTCATTGATTGGAAAGGCCCATATTTTGAGGTTTGCAAAGACTGTAGAAAACAAGCGGAAAAACTGAATGAATTTTATCAGAAAGCACTTGATAACGTTAATGTCGTGAATGCTTTAAGGACACGCGTTGCATTTTTAAAAGCACAATTAATATTAAGCCGTGATTTTTTTGGGGATATACTTCTAAATAGGTTGGCAATGGAAAAAGCCGCAAGAGAGCAAGGCACAAAAAGAGATCAAACGGTATATGAGGCAGAGCAAGATAAAGAGGATTTAAAAAGAGAAAGAGATAAAATTGAAAAAATCTCTAAAGAATTACGAAATGCTGAAAAGGATCTTGAAAAAGCACTGAAAGAGCGGGACAAAATTAAGACTGATTTTGATAAGGCGGTAAAAGACCGTGATGATTGTATTGCAAAGAAATGTCCGCCACAGAAAAACGCCTGCACATTCCCGGAACAGGATTATGAAAGCATCATCATCGGCCCCAATGACGAGGTCGGCAGTTCTGCCCAAGCGGCAAAAGAAATGCGTGACAGGGTAACGGGCGCGGCCAAGGGGGCGGCAACCAAAGCCATTGGTAACTTGATCGGGTTTGGTGGTTTCGGCGGCGGTGGTCCAAAGGGGCCAAAAACAGATAAAGACCGCACAAGAGGTGATTTTTCACGTATTTCAGCGGGTGATACCAATTTGGATATCCGTGCGGGCTGGCATGATGATCAATTGATTGTCAGTACCGACATCGCCGATAGTCCAGATGACGGCACTTTCCATGCCCAGTGGTTAGAAGACAAGGATGGAAATATATTCCTTCCGACACGCTATCTGATTTTTGAAATGTACCGTGATTGGAAACTGACCGTTTCCTGGACAGAGGATCACTATGTCGACGGTGAACATGTTTTCCATGACGAGGGCCAAGAAATTACCACAGGTAGAGATCACCTTGGCACTTGGACTTTATTCGAAGGGGAAAATGCCAAATTAAACAGCATCTGGGCGATGCTTGGATTTGATACTGCGACCAAGGGGGTAAAACACCTTGGGGCCGTGTATGATATTCCAATGTCTGATTTCCCGGATGATTGTCAATTGCAACTGGTGACTCATGTTTCGGACCCAAGCAAGGAAACGGTTGGTACTCTTCCGGTATTGGCAAACTTGTTCAAACATGAAGATACACGCCGTAAAAGACCGGAAACAGTAATTCTTGTACAACCAACAATTATTGAACCCGGTGAGGAATAGGGTAAATAAAGTGCCGGTTACCCAATTTGAACCCCTAAAATAGCGGCGAGGGTTGCTGCGGAAAATAAGCCACCGATGGTGATCAGGCGGTAATAGATGCGGTTTGCGCGATCCTTATCTATGCGTTTGTTGATTAAGGCTGCCCTGATGCCCAGTGACACGTGCAGCCACATGAGTAAAACAGACAAGAAATAATATGGGATCAGGATGAAATATCCATTGATCAATCCGGCTTCACCGGTTGCGAAAATCCAGTCTGTCGGGGTATCCCTAAATCGTGCGCTAATGGTGGCATTGATGTGCGCACACAGGAATAAAACCAAATAAAAGCCCGTACCGATTTGAAGAACGCGAAACGTGTCCGGTTTTGCTTTCATATATCTGTTTGCCATTGGAATGCCGGTTGAAACCATAAGAAAGAATAGGAAAAGCATGATGGGTTCAATCACATCAGACGCGTAAAAAGTGCGAAGCAGTAATCTGATTTCTTCATGTTTTTCATTGGAAATAAGCGCGAACAGGTGATTGCTTAAATGGGCTCCGATAAACCCGACCACGAGCAATATGGCACTGATACGGTGAATTTTTTTAATGAGAACGAAATTCAGGGATGATTTTTGGGCTTTTTCTTGTGGCTCGCTTCCAAAAAACGCCCATGCGCCCAATAACAATACAAACCCAATCCATATGGGGGATTGCAATGAACTGATGCCAATCCATCCCGTTACTGTTCCCACAAATATATAAAAGGGTGGTGTCGCAACCAGTAAATTAAACGCAATTCTTAATTGATACGCATTTTGCGGCGGGGTTTTATTAATGCTTACCAGTGTTCGTAAACATTGAATGGGTAAGAACATCATTGTAAGCATGATAATCAGCGCAATTAATGCCCCTGTCATTGCCCCATTGTCATTATACTGTGCGATCGACCATGCATATGCACTTATAAAACCAGGATAGGCCGCCGCACAAAGTAAAATGACTGGCCACAGTTTGATATTCTTATCCATTTTAACCCCTATTAAGAATTAATTTTAAATGTAACTATAAGGGTGTGGGGCAAAAAACCAAGGATTTCTTTGGTGTTTTGGATCACAATTTCTTGATTGTGTCTTTAGATTTACTTGCCACTAATCCAGCTCAAGCCAAGTTGATTTCATGTTCGTGTATTTCTCAATAGCATGGATGGATTTATCGACGCCGATACCGGATTGTTTGTATCCGCCGAATGGCAAGGCAATGTCGATGCTGTTATAGCTGTTGATGGATACGGCGCCCGCTTGAATGTCACGTGCGGCGCGGTGGGCGACGTTAATGTTTGATGTCCAGATACCCGCGGCGAGGCCATATGGGCTATCGTTGGCTATTTCGATGGCTTCATCGATGTCTTTAAAGCTGATCGCGGCAATGACCGGGCCAAATATTTCCTCGCGTGCGATGGTCATATCATTGGTTACATTCTGGAATATGGTCGGGTTGATGTAATATCCGCTGTCATTAATGGTTGCGGTATCACCGCCAAGGACCAAATCTGCCCCTTCTTCTTTACCCTTGGCGATATAGCCGTTAATGCGGTCGAATTGTGTTTTATCAACAATGGCACCAAGATTGGTTTCCGGGTTTAACGGGTCACCGGGGACACGTGTTTTGCCGATTTCTGCAACACGGGCGACAAATTCATCACGAATGCTTTCTTCCACAAGTAATCTTGATGCAGCGGCGCAGATTTCCCCTTGGTTAAAAAATACATTCATGGCCGCATTCATGACGGCCTTATCCATATCGGGACAATCAGCCATAACGATGTTCGGGTTTTTGCCACCGCATTCAAGCCATACGGATTTCATGTTGCTTTGCCCGGAATATTCAAGGAACTTTTTCCCAACAGTCGTTGACCCGGTGAATGTTAAACAGTCCACATCGTTATGAAGGCCAAGCGCCGCACCGGCATCAATACCCGTTCCGGGCACCACATTAAACACACCATCCGGCATGCCAGCTTTTATGGCAAGTTCGGCCAGTTTAAGGATCGATTGCGGTGTTTGTTCGGATGGTTTAACAACCACGCTGTTACCGGCCGCAAGGGCAGGGGCAATTTTCCAGCATGCCATCAGCAGTGGGAAATTCCACGGCACAACCACACCAACAACGCCCATCGGTTCACGGGTGATACTGGCGCGCACATTATCGGGTGTTGCGATGATTTCATCGGTTAATTTATCGATGGCCTCGCCGTACCATTTTAATGCAGCACTGGCCAGATTGATATCGGCCATGCGGGCTTCCATAATTGGCTTACCCACATTGATGCATTCCATTAATGCCAGTTCATCAGCATTTTCATGAACTAGAACGGCCAATTTTTGTAAAACCGCACCGCGGTCACGGGCGGCCATGCGGGACCATGTGCCCTTGTTAAAGGCGGCACGTGCATAACGCACTGCCATATCAACATCATCACGGTTACAGGCGGAAATTTCCGCTGTGACCTGTTCGGTTGCCGGATTGATGGTCTGGTATATATTGTCGCTGGCGCTATCCACATAATCACCGCCGATAAATGGCTTTGTTTTATGTTCAAGTTCAGAGGCCAGTTTTTTCCAGCCATTATAATCAGGCAGATCCATATTATTTCCCCATAAAATTTTTCATTGTGTCAATAAAGGCTTTGTTTTCATCATCCGTGCCAACGGTGATACGCAATGTTTGATCAAGGCCATATGCGCCAAGCGGGCCAACCATGATACCGTTTTCTTTTAGAAAAGTATCACATGCTTTCATTTGATCGCGGCTTTCAAAATGTAACATAATGAAATTACAAACACTATCCGTGACCTTTAGTCCTATGGCGCGTAGCTCATTTGTCAGATAAGCTATGCCGTTCTGGCATTTCTTTAAAGTTTCATCTGCGTAATCCTGATCAAGAACGGCTGCAGCACCCGCCATTTGCGCGGGCTTTGATACGTTAAAGCCGCCCTTTAAATGCATCATGGTGTTGATTATATCGTTGGTGGAATATGCCCAGCCAATCCGCAGGCCGCTTAAGCCGTAAAGTTTTGAAAGCGTGCGTGTAACGATGACGTTTTCATGTTTATCAACAAGATCGAAACCACAATCATAATCATCCTTATCAGCAAATTCCGCGTAAGCCGCATCAAGAACCAGTAAAATATGATCCGGTAATTCTTCGCGTAATCTTACGACCTCGTCATATTTGACGTATGTGCCGGTTGGGTTGCCGGGATTATCAAAGAAAACAACACGGGTTTTATCGGTCACTGCATTTAAAATGTTATCAACCTGAATAACGAAATCATCGTCGTGTTGGATGGCTACCGCCGTTGCCCCTTGCATGGCGATGTTAAAACGGTAAACCATAAATCCATATCGTGGGTGGATAACCTCATCGCCTTCGCCGATATAGGCGCGCGCGATATAGCTTAAAATTTGTTCTGACCCGGCCGCACACATGATCTTGGTATCATCAAGGCCGTATTTTTCACCAAGAACCTGTCTTACATCCGCCGAATAATAATTCGGGTATCTGTTCAACATCCCTACAGCATTGTGATAAGCCTCAACCGCTTTTGGGCTTGGTGGATATGGACTTTCGTTAAACGCAAGACTGATTTTAAAGTCCGGCCCTTTTGTATTCGCGGGTGGCTGGATTTGTGGTGGTGAATCCTGCACATAATCATTTGGCTTGATTTTTGGTGAATTATTATCTGTCATATTGATTACTCGAAAAATTCCGGACGTTTCGGGGTAAAGATATCCAAATTAAGAACATCTTCGTCACCAACCACAACGGCGTGATGCATCACATTTGGTGGCACCACAAGCATTCCACCCTTGGTTAGGCGGAAAACCTCATCGCCCACGTGGAAATCAACGGTACCCCCCATGATATAAACGATTTGTTCGTAAATATGTTTATGTGGTTTTGGCTCGTGCTGTGGTTCAAGCTTATGCATGGCAAGGGTCGCCCCTTCACCCGTGAATGCCTTTTGATAAACGCCGTCACGGATTTTTTTCCATTCCATATCATCCCAGTTCACATTAGGTATCGTCATAATTTTTCCTTTAATTATTCGGGCGTAAATTCGCGCCAATATTCTTTATTATTTTGCTGTTCAGCATATGTTTTTACCTTATCAGCAGCAAGGCCGACCAAATCATTTGCCGTCATGTTCTTTTCATTCAGATAATCTTCTATCTGCTTTAATGATTTTTCGATTACTTCAAAACCACCAGTAAATATGGCACTGGTCATTTGCACCGCACTTGCACCGGATATCATGAACCGGATGATATCATTACCGTTACGGGCGCCATTGGTGGCCATAACCGGATAATTTTTACCAATGCGTTCACGGGTTTTTACCAAATGATGCGCGGTAAGCGGTAATGCCCATGATCCGCCAATGGCCGCATGGGTGCCAAGGATCGGTTCACCGGTCTCAATATCGGGAATAAAGCCCATATATCGCCCCATTAAGGTGACTGTGTCCGCGCCAGCCTTCATTGCCGCCTCTGCCATGGCAGGAACTTCGGGGCTTTGTCCCGCAAGCTTTATCCATAATGGCATATCAACAGCCGCACGTAATTTTTCTGTTATCTCACGGATATGATCCGCTTCCTGTTCAAGCAGGATTGCGCCCTTTGCGGCTTCTTTCCCATGCGGCGCGCCGACGTTGACCTCAAGTATTCTGATGCCTGCTTTTTCGACCTCTTTTGCCATGTGGATCAAATTGTCGATGTCTGCGGGGATCAGGCTCGCCACCGCGTAAGCATCATATGTTTTGGCAAGTTCGTCGGCCTTAATTGCAAGGTCAAGCCATTCATCAAATGGTAATGGGTGAAGGCCAGATCGGTTAAAAAGGCTCGCGCCCCGTGGCGGATTATGATCCCAGTTAATCTTGTTGAAATCACTGTCAATCAGGGCGTAATCGGTTTTTTCAAGCTGTTCTTTCGCCGCATCAGATTCGTTGGTGGATTTAATCACCACCGCTGCCGCGCCCGCTTTTAAGGCGCGTTCCATTCCGGAAAGTTCAATGAAATGCTCACCAGACCCACAAATCAGCGGATTTTTAAGCAGAGTGTCACCAATTTTGATGGCGAATTTGTTCATGAAATTCCCTATATTCATTTTGACAATTTCTCAATTATTGATACTCTGTTCCAAATATCAAGACAAATGTAGCAAATAGGGCAAAATGACAGAATTAATGACGCGACAATCTGAATTTCGCAGCCGCATGCTGGCTGGGGAAGAACTCATCGGCTGTTTTGTGAAAACACCGCATCATTCCATGGTGGAAGTCATGGGCAATTCGGAACTGGATTTCCTTGTGATCGATCAGGAACACAGCCCATTCGATCTTGGGGGCCTTGATGCTTGTTTACTTGCAGGAAAGGCAACAGACATGCCGATGTTTGTGCGTATTCAACAAAATACGGCGACTGGCATGCTGTGGCCACTTGATTGTGGGGCGACAGGGGTGATCGTGCCCCATGTGGCCACCGCAGAAAAGGCAGCCGAAATTGCAGGCGGCGGCCGTTACCGTAACGGAAACCGCGGTTTCGCCGGAACGCAGCGTGCGGGTGGATACAGTACAAAACCAATGAATGAATATATTGATCAGGCAGATAGTGAAACCGTCATCATCGCACAGATCGAAGACGTAGAAGCCGTCAACAACATTGAAGACATCGTGAAAGAGAAAGAAATTGACTGTATTTTCCTTGGCCGCATGGATTTAACCGTCGGTTACGGCGCATCATCGCCCACCGATGAAGTGGTTATGGATGCGGTAAGGCACGTGTGTAATGTGGCAAGGAAAGCGGGGAAACGCATTTCCGCATATGCAAAAACACATGAAAAAGACATGCTTCGTGAACTGGGGGTGACCATGTTCGCGCTGGGGTCAGAACATAACCTGATCCAATCCGGCATTCAGAATTTAAAAGACGAATTTTATTAAGAGAAGTAAACATGATTAAAAATATCCCTGACAGGATTAATTCAACCACTGAACAATCACCAGCCGCAAAATATGACGATGCGCTGCTTTCTGAATTATTAGAAGGGGCGATCGACCTTCATTGCCATAGCGGGCCAAGCGTAATGCCACGCTGTATCGATCATATCGAAGTGATGAAAGAAGGGGCAGAGGCAGGCCTTCGTGCAATCCTGATTAAGGACCATTATTATTCCGCGACGCCCGTGACGGAATTATTGATGCGCCATTTCGGTGAATTAAATGTTGAAATGTTATCCGGTGTGCCGCTTAACAATTCCACAGGTGGTATAAACCGATTTGCGGTGGATCATGGCATTAAACTGGGTGCGAAACTTGTGTGGATGCCAACATTTTCATCGAAAAACCATATTGATCATCATAAATCGGATAAGGATTTCGAAAAGAAATTCCCAACCACCAAAGAAAAGATGCTGGCCCCGATTGAGCTTTCGGTGCTGGATGATAACGGCAACCTGATTGATGAGGTTAAATTTATCCTTGATATGATCGCGGAAGCTGACATTGTTCTTTCCGGCGGGCATTTACACATTACGGAAATTTTCCCACTGTTTGAAGAGGCGAAAAAGCGCGGCGTTAAAAAGCTGCTCGTTAATCATCCATCATATCTGATTGATGCCACTTACGAAGAAATGGGTGAACTGGTGAAAATGGGTGCCTTTCTGGAACATAGTATGTGTATGTTTGTACCGGGATCAAAGTTTCATTTTTATACGCCAGAAAATCTGGACAAACTGATTAAGGCGGGAACCGTTGACCGAACCATTCTTGGCTCTGATCTGGGACAGGTCGGCAACCCAACCCCGGTAGAAGGGTTTAAAAACGTTATTGCAACCTGTCTTGATATCGGATATTCCCACGACGATATTAAAAAAATGGTTGGTGGCAATGCCGCCCGCTTAATGGGGCTTTAGTAAGTAAAATAATATGTATACGTTAAAATCTGTTTTGGTGGGCGCGACTGCGCTGTCAGCTTTTTTCGTTGTGTCAAGTTCGCATGCACAGGATAATTCAATTGCATTTTTAAATTCTGATCCGGTTCCGCCAGTAAAATCGGCGGATGGAATGCGTGAATATAACATTCGTGGCCGTATGATGTTGGATTATAGCGCGGGCAGCGATGATAACCCTGATAATAATTTTTCAGGTACAAAATTGCGCGCTGGATGGTTTGGTATTGATGCAAAGGTAAACAATAACGTTTCCTTTAAATTCGAAGCGGATCTTTCAACGGATACTGTTGTCGTACGGGATGCGCTTGTTCGGTACACGGATAAAGATTGGAATGTGACCGTTGGTAATATCAGGGTGCCACATACAATTGATTTTATGACACCATTAAGCCAGACAACATTGATGGAACGAAGCGCATCACGATTTGCATTCGGTTTTGGCCGTGCCATGGGTGCCATATTCGCGACGGGAAGTGATAATTGGGGGCTTACCCTTGGGCTGTTTCAAGGTGGATATAAATTTACAGCCGCTGAAAATGAAGGGTTTATCGGATCTGTTCGCGGTTCCGTTGGCGGTAAAGTTGGCGCGGGTAAATGGATGCTTGCATCATCCGCCAGATACCGCAACAGAAATGATGAAGGCGCGCTTACCTATAAATCCAAGGCCATCACTAGGCAATCTATGACTGTGAGCAGCTTTGCAAGTCAGGCGACCAAAGATAATCTATATACGCTTGAATCTGCCTTAACACAGGGAAGTCTGTTCGCGACGGCAGAATATTATCATTTGAACGCAAAAGACGCGATTGATGTTGGCACAAACGCAAAGCTTTCCGGCGGATATGCAGAAGTTGGATATATTCTGACGGGTGAAGAACGCCCGATGAATATTAAATCTGGCGCTTGGGGCCGTCCGCAAGTGGCAAGTCCCCTTGGCAGTGGTGGTAAGGGCCTGTGGATGGTTTCTGCGCGTTATGATGTCCTTGATTTGAATGATAAAACGGCGCTTGGCGGTGAACAGACAAATTATATCGCAAGCGTCACATGGTATATGACACGCTTCATGCGTGCGATCATGGAATATGGACATACAGTGGTAAAAGACCGCGATTTCCTTGGTCACAAAAATAACGCTGATGTTATGGGGATGCGTTTTAATATTGATTGGTAGTGTTTAATTACCAAATAAACTGATCAGGGCGGTGGGTAGCCGTCTTGACCATGCGGTTTCCGAATGAAAGCCGCATTCTTCAACCACATCGAAAAGTTCAAAATCACCGTCCATTGTTTCAACGGCGCGGCGCATGTCATCGACGGCTTCATTGTTTCCTTCAAATTCGCAGCTTGCTAACCCCTCATGTGTGCCAATGCCGATGTATAATTTGTCGCCAAATACATCCTTTCGGCGCAGTTCACGGATTATGGCGCGATTTTTTACATAAAATGACGGGCTTTCGATCAGATAACTTGAAAAAAGTTCTTTATTGACGGCCGTATACATGGTGATTAAACCGCCATATGATGATCCACCAAGGGCGCGGTCATCGGGTGTTTTTCCCACGTTAAATTGTTGTTCAACATGTGGGATGACTTCTTTTTCCAGAAAATCGGGATATGATTTTCCCATTGGTTCCGGGATGGGTGGGTTTAAGTATTTATCGGGCCACGGCAAATATTCATTGCCACGGTCCGCGTATGATGGGGTATCAATCCCAACCACAATCATCGGCGGAATATCGCCGTGGCCGATTAATGCGTCCAGCGTTTCATCCATATTCCATTCTTTGCCGGTCATGCTGTCACTTGCGGAATATAAATTCTGACCATCATTCATATAAAGGACCGGATAGGGCGCATCACGATTTTCATCATAACCATCCGGCAGATAAACGCGCAGCATTCGTTCATTGTTGAAAATTTCGCTTTTTAAGGAAATGTTTCTGATCTCTGCATGTGTAAACTGGATGCTGAAAATCAGAACACATAATAGCCACATTGAACGAATAATCACGGTTAATTCCTGTCTTAATAATGATGGGTAAATATAAATTGCTAAGCATTCTAGGCAAGTATGAATATGGGTTTTATATCAAAAAATAATCATTGTTATAATATTACCCTGTGTGCTAGCCTTGAAAAAATGCATAAAATATAGGGGTCACAATGACAAAGAAGAATTTCACCGATAAAGAACTGGGAATGAACCGTAAAATCCTGCGCCGCGATTTTTTAAGTGGTGCAAGCATTGCTGTTACGGGTGCCATTCTGTGTCCTTCGTTGGCGAAAGCGATGCAAGCGTTTGATGACCCGCGTGGCGGACAGATGGACGCGGATTATTATCCCCCGAATAAAGACGGCATGCGTGGCAGCCATGATGGTTCATTTGAAACGGCACATTTGGTGCGTGACGGCGATGAATTTAGCGCGGTTGATACGGGCGAAGAATATGACCTTGTTGTCGTTGGTGGCGGCATAAGCGGTCTTGCGGCGGCATGGTTTTACCGTGAAAGCGCGGGACCGGATAAAAAAGTTTTAATCCTTGAAAATCATGATGATTTCGGCGGTCATGCCAAACGCAATGAATATAACCTTGATAGCCGTAATATCATTGTGAATGGCGGGACACTTAATATCGAACAGCCAAGCAATTATAGCCCGGTTGCGATGGGGTTTTTACGTGAAATCGGTATTGATACAAAAGAATATCATGAAAAAACACGCGCAATGATACGTGAGCACCGCACCGAACGCGGGCTTGGCGGCGCAACATATTTCGCCGAAGAAACATTTGGCGGTAAAAACGGTCTAGTGAAACGTAATCGTCGTGCACGTGGGGGTTGGGAAGAGTTTTTTGAAAATGCCCCGATCGATGATGATTTAAAAGCGGCTTTTCAAAAACTATACAGCGAAGATGTGGTGGCCCCATCATTTGTTGGACTAAGTGACGAAGAAAAGAAAAAGAAACTCGCCGGCATGACATATGCGGATTATGTCACAAAGGAACTTGGCATTGATGAACGAGTTTTGCCGTTATTTGCGCCAGGGTTACATTTCAGATTTTATATGGGCGCGGAACAGGTTCCTGCGCTTTTTTGTTGGGAACTGGGTGGTAATCCGGGATTTAAACATTTGAACCTTAAACCCACGGAAAAAATCAGTCCTATGCATCATATCGGCGGATCACAGCATGGCCGTGAACACGAATATGAAGAAGACAGCATTTATTTCCCCGATGGTAACGCAACCATCACCCGCATGACGGTCCGTAAAATGATACCGGACGCAATTCCGGGGGAAACGCTTGATGATATATTCACCGCCAAAGTGGATTATTCGAAACTGGATGTCGCGGGTAGCAACACAAGATTGCGCCTTAATAGTACTGCGATCAATGTGGCTCATAATGGTGATCCTGAAAATGCAAAGGATGTCACCATTGATTATATGCAGGGCGGGCAGGGCAAACGGGTAAAATCAAAGAATGTTATTTTTGCCTGCTGGCATAATGTTATTCCGTATATCTGTAATGATTATTCCGAAGAGCAAAAAGAAGCCATGCTTTATGGTATTAAGGCGCCGCGCGTTTATACCAATGTATTACTTCGTGATGGTAAGGCGTTTGAAAAACTCGGGCTAAGTGCGATTTCATCACCGGGGTTATATCACACCACATCCAGTCTGCATTACCCGTTACGCGTGGGGGATTATGTATCACCACGGACAATGGATGAACCGGTGATTGTGAAAATGCACCGTGCGCCCAATGCGCCGGGTGAACTTCGTCGTGATCAATTACGCCTTGGTCGTTATGATCTTTTAAACACGCCATTTGAAACATTTGAACGTAACATCCGTGAACAATTGCAACGTATGCTTGGTGATGGTGGTTTTGATGCGGCCCGTGATATTGCCGCGATTACGGTTAACCGATGGCCGCACGGGAATGCTTATGCCTATGACACGATCACGGAACCATACCACTGGGCTATGTTTGCGACCGACGACAGACCATGTGTGATTGCAAGGAAACAACTTGGCCGTCTGTCGGTGGCAAATTCCGATGCGGATGCAAGCCCATTTACTGATGCGGCCATTGATCAGGCGCATCGCGCGGTGAGAGAAGTACTTGCGGATCAATATTTAATGAGTGCTGATTAATCTGAGTTAAAGATAACTGGCGACTTGTTCTTCGAATTCTTCGGTGATCGGTTTACAAATCACATCGTCACAGCCGGAAATAATGGCCTTTTGTGTATCATTGACCATCGCGGATGCGGTAAGGCCGACGATTTTGCCTGTGTAACCCATTTGCCTTAACTGTCTTATGGACTCATGGCCGTCCATTACCGGCATGTGCATATCCATTAAAATCAGGTCATAGGATTGCTTTAAAGCCTTATCCATGCCAATTTTCCCGTTCACGGCAAAGTCCACATCATATCCGGCAATTTCCAATCGCAAGATCACCAGTTCACGAATGTCATCGTCATCATCGACAAGTAATATTGTTGCCATAATTATCCTTTCTTTACCCGGGGTATTGTAAACGTAAATGTCGTACCCTGTCCAAGAATACTTGAAACTGATATTTTTCCGCCGTGCATTTCAACAAGACGCTTTGTAATGGTTAGTCCAAGCCCGCTGCCACCAATATTACGGGTTGATGTATTATCGGCTTGGGTGAATTGTTCAAAAACACGGCCCAGATCTTCTTTACTGATGCCGCAGCCGGTGTCGGTTACTCTAAATTCAACAAAATCACCGGTCGGGATTGTCGAAATTTCAATAACGCCTTTTTCGGTAAACTTAATCGCATTGCTGACTAAATTGATCAAAATTTGGATAAGGCGTCGTTCATCCACAAATATTTTTTCATCTTCACTGTTGATGTTTAAGGTCAGCCCTTTATCTGAAATACTTTTTTCAAATTGTTTTGCAATGGATTTGAAAATCGGTTTGGTATTGATCTTTGCTGGTTCGATAATCAACATGTTGGCTTCGATTTTGGATAAGTCCAGCATGTCATTAATCAGAGACATTAATTGTTTGCCTGATGAATCCATCTTGCCGCAATATTTTGAAAATTCCGATAATGCATTTTGCAGCAAAATGGTAACACCCTCGTGGCTGATTTCTTTTTCCTCGAGTGCCGTGAGCAATTTTTTGGTTGCAGGTAATTTTTCAGGGTGCGTCAGGATCGGTGTGTATCCCAAAATCACTGTCAGCGGCGTTCTTAATTCATGGGACATGATATTTAAAAATTCGGTTTTTGCTTTATTGGCCACTTCCACCTTTTGATAAATTTCATACATGTTTATGAGCAGTCCTGTTAAAACCAAAGCATAGCTTGTGATTTTAAGGACATGCGCCATATCAAATTCAATATCGTAGACAAATGCGGAATAAGGCATATAGATCGCTTGACTGATAAACCCGACAATCAACGATAAAATCAGATAAAATTCAAAAACATTTTCTTTCCAGTGCCCTTTTTTAATATAGCCAATAATGGAAAGTGCGAAGAAGAACGCAGGGATATATTCTTCTGGTCTATGGAATATAAATTGGGAAAAATATCCAGGTGCCAGCGGAATAAATGCAAATATTAAAAAGCATAATAATGTTAATGTTATGGACGTAATATAGACCGTTTTTTCACTAACCGGATTTGCATTATCAGTTTTTGTTTCGCGCTGCCACGCGAGTACACTTAAGAACAGGTAAATCGACAGAAAACTTCTGGATGCAATCCAGCTCCATGGGATAAGTGATGTATTATCAGACGGCATAAACGGGGCAAAGAAACTGGATGTCACGATGCCGTGAAAACCATCGAGGAAAGCGGTGCCAAGAAAGCCTGCGCCGATGAATAGGATTGTGCTATTTTTTTTGGAGTAATAGGTCACAAGCGCCAATGTGCCAACGAAGAAAGCTAGCAATGTTGCCGCTACTTCCATAATCACATGAAGTTCACTATTTCCCATCCATGGGTTGCCGCGCAAGGCAACATAAAATAATGAAAACCCGATCCCAACGATCAGATACGTTATCATGCGGTGCACTATTTGATCTTTATGAACCTGTTCCATGAATTCCCCTTCATAGAATATACCCTAATATTTCTAAGGTGCAGATTTTAAGAAATATTGTTTGTACTTTTTATAAATTTTACTTCTAAACGTTATTCTATATACATAATACACCTTATAACTTCAAATAAAAACCATAACTGGAATATAAGCGGGAGAAATAGAAATGTTCAAATTATTCAAAATAGTGTTGATGTTTATTATGTCTGTGACTGTTACGTGGGCCGCTGAAAGAAGTCTTGAACATGCGGTGGCAGATGATGCTGTGCAAAAGGGATTAAAGGACATTGATGACACCCGTCTTGAAACGGCAAATTTGCTGGTGAAAATCGGCGGTATTATTTCCCCATCGGGCGCTGAACATGACCGCGCAGCCGCAGTCGCAGAAGAAATGCGAAAAATCGGCCTTAGTGATGTGCGGGTGAATGATGCGCCAAATGTGATTGGTCGCATTCCGGGGCGTTCCGGTAAAGCATTGGTTTTTGTTGCGACGTTGGATGATCTGGCAACTGTTGCGGAAAATCAAAGAGCATCCGGTAAGCCACCCGTGATTGATGGCGATCTTGTTGTTGGACCGGGTACCAACACATCATTAACCACCGTGTCGCTTTTATCTGCGGCGAAAGCATTAATCGATAATGGGTTTACACCTGAACATGATATTGTTTTTGCGGGTGTTGCAGAGGAAGAAACCGGCCTTAGAGGAATGAAGCATTTATATGCTGAATATAAGGATCAGGCCATTGGTTTTGTTGATGTTTTGGGTGAAGGGAGCAGCATCAGTTATGGCGCGCTCGGTATTCACTGGTGGAAAATTCATGCATATGGCCCGTCCGGTCATACTCTAAATGGCGGCACACCAAATTTGAACCAAGGCATCGCCCGTGCCGTTGACCGAATTCTGCAAATTCCGGAACCACAGATTTATAATGATCGCCGCACACGGTTGAATGTCGCCGTGTTAAATAGTGGTTCGGTGTTTAACCATAAACCGGAGCATGGTTGGTTCTCATTGGATGTACGTTCGCTTGATCTTGAACATATTCAAAGTATGGAAGAAAAGGTGCGTAAAATTCTGGATGATGTGACATGGGAATTAGGTATTAAATTTGAAATGGAGGTTGTATCCGATACGCCACCGGGGCAAATTGATGGTGCACTTGAAAGTTCGCTGGTGCAAACATCGCGTGCTATTTCAAATTACCTTGGCAATGACCCGCGTATGTCAAATGCTGGTTCTGCGAATTTGAATGTTTCCATTGCCGGCGGCACATTATCCATTGGTATTTCCAGTTCCCGCGGCGGCAGGCGAGGCTATCCGGAAGAATGGGCAGATATTACCGTTATGCAGCGTACCGCCAAGAATGTATTTTTAACCGCCGTTACAATTGGTAATGCGGTTGCAAATTAAATTAATGTATTTAATAATGAATGCATAATTCCAAAGTCAAATATTAGGGGACCCAAAATGACTTATAAATTAGGACGTATCGTAAAATTAATCAGTGTAGCAGCCATTTCATTAAACATGTTTTCTGTGACGCATGCTCAATCGCTTGAAGAGGTTTTGGCAGGTGATCACAGATCAGAAGCAAATAAGGCACGCGATAAATACCGTAATCCGGTTGAAACACTGAACTTTTTTGGCATTAAAGATAATATGACCGTTGTTGAAATCGCACCTGGCGGTGGCTGGTATCAAGAAGTATTAGCGCCTTACTTAAACCGAAACGGTAAATATGTTAGTGCGACTTCCGATGAAGGAACAGACGGATATAAACGTGAACAAGCACGCCTTGCTGCAAACCCAGAATTATACGGTAATGTAACGATGGTGCCGCTTTCCGGATCAGTTTACGGTGAAGAAAATTCAGCAGACATGGTTCTATCCTTTAGAAATTACCATAACTGGACCGGCAGAAGTGAATTTGAAAAATTACGTGCTTTTTATAAAACACTGAAACCAGGTGGCATTTTAGGCATGGTGGATCACCGTAGTAATGATGCGGGTGACGGTAATGGATATACATGTGAACCTTGTATGATTAAGGATGCTGAAGCGATCGGCTTTATTTATCTGGGGACATCGCAAATTAATGCTAATCCAAAAGATCCGAAAGATCATCCGGGTGGTGTGTGGAACCTACCACCTGTGCTTTCAAAAAATGGACTTGATGAAAATAATCTGGAAGAAATTCAAAACGGATTAAAAGCAATCGGTGAAAGTGATCGTTACACACTGAAATTCGCAAAACCGATGCATTAATTGCACAATTCAAAAATTAATTTTATTGAAGAAGAGGGTTTAGCCCTCTTCTTTTTTTATATCAATTAATATTCGGATTTGCGCGTAAATCGGTTTTTAACATATCGATGAATTCACGAATTTTGGCGCTGCCGCCTTGCTCTTCGCGGTGAAGGATGTGAATGGGTAATTTTGGTAATTCAAATTCTTCAAGTACTGTTTTTAATGATCCTTTCGTAAGATCTGGCGCCACTTGATATGATATCAATCTTGTAATGCCAAGCCCGGAACAGGCCGCAGAAATGGCCCCGCCATTTGATGTGCTAGTCAAGCGTGGTTTGACGTTTACGTACCGATCCTTACCATCAATGCAAAATCGCCATTTTGGCGTGGGGTTCAGCGCAAGTGACGAAATAGTTTGATGATCCGTTAGTTCACGCGGGTGATTAGGGATACCATGTTTTTCAAGATACTTTGGTGATGCGCAGGTAATCACGCGGACCTGTCCCACTCTAACCGCTCGCATGTTTGAATCCGGTAAATGGCCGATCCTGACGGCGACATCCATTCCTTCCTCTAACATATTGACGACCCGATCAAGGAATAATGCGTGTATTTGGGTGTCGGGCCATTTTTTTAAATATTTACTGATGGTGGGGGCAATATACATTTGCCCGAATAACACGGGGGCCGTAACCGACATTCCCCCAACGGGTGCGGCGCGT
The DNA here is from genome assembly GCF_028869115.1 of Pseudemcibacter aquimaris. Classification (NCBI taxonomy): domain Bacteria; kingdom Pseudomonadati; phylum Pseudomonadota; class Alphaproteobacteria; order Emcibacterales; family Emcibacteraceae; genus Pseudemcibacter; species Pseudemcibacter aquimaris. The sequence goes on along the minus strand of NZ_CP079800.1, from coordinate 2,083,850 downwards.
AATCCGGTGACCGCGGCATTGGCCGCGTTAACATCATCAATAATTCTTCTTACGTCCTGTAAATAATTTTCACCGATTTCAGTTAACCGTACAGTTCTGGTGGTGCGGTGAAATAATTTTGCGCCGAGTTCATTTTCCAGTTCCGATACGGCGCGAGTAACGCTTGGCGGTGACATGGCAAGCCGTCTTGCTGCGGCGGCAAATCCATTGCTTTCTGCTACCACGGAAAAGATGTTCATTAAACGCAAATTATCCATTTATATTATTCCATTTTTTGAAATAAACTTTTTCATATTATCTATATTCTTTTAATTTATTGCAATTGTTATTTTCTTTTCATCGACAACAAACATGCTTAACAAACGAAAGGAACGTAACAATGAGCAGAATTAATTTAGTAACAACAGAAACAGCAAATCCAGAACAACAAGAATTGTTTGATGCCATTCAAGGGCAACTTGGTATGGTGCCAAATTTCCTTCGCATCTTCGCAAATAGCCCGGCAGCTTTAACAGCCTTTCTTGGTCTTCATTCAATCGCGGATGCAGGTGAACTGGATCTTATGACAAAGGAACGCATCGCTCTTGCTCTCGCGGAACAGAATGCTTGTGAATATTGTGTATCAGCGCATACAGCTATTGGCCGTAAGGCGGGCCTAACAGGCGCGGAAATGGACGCAAACCGCGCTGGCACAAGCCAGGATGCAAAAGCCGCGATTGCGGTGAAATTTGCCAAGTCACTCGCGGAACATAATGGCGAGGTCACAACATCAGAGCTGCTTGAAATGAGAAATGCGGGTTATTCCGAAGCAGAAATCGTTGAAGTCATTACACACGTGGGAATGAACGTACTTACCAATATTCTGGGTAAGCAGGCTTGCTGAACAGCAAAAGAAATTAGGCCGACTTTTAAAGCGTGATGAACGGTTTGAAATTGTTGCTTCCGCCACAAGCGAGGTAGTACGCCCAAGTATGTTTGGCGTATTCATCATTGCGTTTGTTTATGTTCCAATTTTCGCATTAAGTGGCGTTGAAGGAAAAATGTTCCATCCAATGGCATTTACTGTTGTTCTTGCTATTTTAAGTGCACTGATTTTATCAATCAGCTTTGTACCAGCAGCAGTGGCAACTTTTGTTCGCGGAAAAATCAGCGAAAAAGAAAGCCTTGTCATTAGAGGTGCAAAGAACTTGTACGCGCCGCTTTTGAATATGGTGATGAAAGTACGCATCTTGGTTATTGGCGTTGCTTTATCCTTGCTGTTTTTAAGTGGTTATGTTGCATCAAAAATGGGAGCAGAGTTCGCCCCCGCGCTTGATGAAGGCGATGTTGCTATGCATGCGCTTCGTATTCCAGGAACTAGCTTAAGTCAGGCCATTGATATGCAGCTATCTCTAGAAAGCCGCATACGTGAACTGCCGGAAGTGGACAAGGTCGTCAGTAAACTTGGTACAGCGGATATTGCAACAGACCCAATGCCACCTAACGTGGCGGATACGTTCATTATTTTAAAAGACAGGGATGATTGGCCAGACCCAAGCAAACCAAAATCCGCATTCATTAATGAATTGCAGGAAGCTGTATCGATTTATCCGGGTAATAATTATGAATTTACTCAACCAATTGAAATGCGGTTTAATGAACTATTATCCGGCGTAAGGGCCGACCTTGCGGTAAAGGTCTTTGGTGATGATCAGGAAATCTTACTTGCGACTGCACAAGAAATCGAAGCAGTCATGAGCACTATTTCGGGAGCCGCGGATATTCAGGTTGAACAAATTACTGGTCTTCCTGTTTTATCGGTTATTCCAAATCGTCCATTGCTTGCAAGGTACGGATTAACCGTACAAGATGTTCAGGATGTTGTCTCCGCAGCAATTGGCGGGAAAGAGACTGGACAAATATTCGAAGGTGACAGGCGTTTTTCAATTGTGATTAAATTGCCGGAAGAAATTCGTGAAAATATCGAAGTACTTGAAAAATTACCTATTCCGTTGCCAGGTGATAATTTGATCCAGTCAGAAGACGTGATTTCAACGGTTCCTCTTTCTGAGGTTGCTTCACTTGAAATGACCATTGGTGCCAATCAAGTTAGCCGTGAAAACGGCAAACGCCGCATTGTTATTACCGCGAATGTCAGGGACCGTGATCTTGGTAGCTTTGTTCAGGAAATCCAGAACACCGTATCTGCGGAAGTTGAAATTCCAGCAGGTTATTGGGTGACATATGGCGGCACATTTGAGCAATTAATATCCGCAAGTAATCGATTGAAACTTGTGGTTCCAGCAGCACTTCTGCTTATTTTAGGGCTCTTATATGCGCTATTTGGATCATCAAGGGATGTTTTAATCATTTCAACAGGAATTCCATTTGCATTAACGGGTGGTATTGCTGCTCTTTGGTTAAGGGACATTCCGTTTTCTATATCAGCTGCCGTTGGCTTTATTGCCCTTTCCGGTGTTGCGGTGCTTAACGGGGTGGTAATGATTTCATTTATCAAATCACTGATAGAAAAAGGAAAGCCACATATTGAAGCGATTAAAGAAGGTGCCCTTGCCAGATTAAGGCCAGTTCTTATGACTGCACTAGTGGCAAGTCTTGGATTTGTTCCGATGGCAATCAATGTTGGCATCGGTAGTGAAGTTCAAAGACCTTTGGCGACAGTGGTGATTGGCGGCATTATTTCTTCAACCTTTCTTACGCTGATTGTGCTTCCTGTGCTTTATAGTTTCTTTGGGAATAAGGATGACTAAACGCCAGTAAACGGAATACTTTGCATAAAATTAATTTAGAGAACGAAATGCGAAAATTAAATATATTCATTTTGATTTTGTCGATGATAGTACCGCTGTTTTCATCATGGTACTCGCATGACGTTCTCTACGCATTGCATAATTATTATGAACATGAAAAAGTTACTGATCATGCAAGTTATCATGAGCATGAACAACAGCATCTGAATGAGCCGGAAGATCATTACGCATTACATTATGAGGCATCTGATTATCTCAACGATTTGTTGCTGAAAAATGGCCAGCAGGTTCAGAATAATCAAGCAAGATTAATTTCTTATAATCAATACCCTGCGATAGAGAATTTTTTCTTTTCTCTTTCCTTCTTCATTCAAATATATCCCTTTGAGGATGGCTACAGATACCGGGCGTGGGATTTAATTTTCAGTAATTCTGTAAAAAACAGAAAAACATATATGTTTACGCAGAGATTTCGGATTTAAATACAAGTCAAAATAATAAACTAACTTAAATTCAGAACTTATGTCGTCCAAATCATTATGAACACACATATCAATTGGTTCGACGACAACAAAAAATTTAAATGAGGTTAAAATGATTAACTCTTTTAAGGCAAATAAACATTCAATGTTATTTTTGCTGTTATCCATTCTGGCAATCTTTGTCGGTATGACTGGCGATGTATTCGCCCATGGTATCACGGAAGGTGATAAAAATTATGTACAGACAATATCGGGTGTAGCTCCCATTCCCTTTATTTACCTTGGCGCTAAACATATGATGACTGGTTATGATCATCTATTGTTTCTGTTTGGCGTTATTTTCTTTTTATATAAGTTAAAAGACGTGACCATTTATGTCACGATTTTTGCTGTTGGTCACATTGTTACGCTTTTAAGCGGCGTATTAATGGAAATAAGTGTTAGTGCTTATATCATTGATGCAATTATTGGATTTTCCGTTGTTTACAAGTCCCTTGATAATATGGGTGCGTTTCAACGTTGGTTCAATTACCAACCAAATACAAAAATAGCGACGCTGGTTTTCGGATTGTTCCATGGTTACGGCCTTGCGACCAAAATCCAAGATTATGAACTATCACCGGACGGTTTACTTCCAAACTTGATCTTCTTTAATATCGGTGTGGAAATTGGGCAGATTCTTGCCCTAGCTGTTATTTTGATCGCTATTTCATATTGGCGCAAAACAAACAGTTTCATCAAAAATGCTTACACAGTGAATGCCTTTGTCATGATGCTAGGATTTCTCCTTATGTGGTATCAGATCACTGGTTATTTCGTCGCTTAAAACTAATTCTTAAAGGAAAAAAATATGTATAACTCTAATATACCAACAGAAGCTGAGCTTCCATCGAGTGAAAAACTTATTAAATCAACTATCATTGCCGCTGCCGTGGCGGGTGTGCTTGCTGTAACAGTCGTGCTGCCGTCTGAATATGGTGTTGACCCTACAGGTGTCGGCAGTGCCTTGGGATTAAAATCCATGGGTGAGATTAAAAATTCTGGATCAAGTGCCGCCAATATTATCGCAAGTGGCACCGTTGGTGATGAACGCACAGACGAATTTACCAACATGAAAAAAGATGTTGCCACAATCGACGTGCCATTAGGCGGTCAACTTGAATATAAGTTTGATATGAATAAAGGCGACAGAATGATTTTCGAATGGGCCGTTGAAGAAGGCGAAATTTATTACGATTTCCATGGTGAGCCAGAAGGCGACACCACTGGATTTTACGAAAGCTTTGCTGACAGCACAGGAAGAAGTGCCCTAGGTACATTTACAGCACCATTTACCGGTTCACATGGCTGGTATTTCAGAAACGAAAGTGATGGTGACTTAAAGGTGATATTAAGTACAAAAGGCACTTATAAAATCACTGGTGTAAAATAACATAATCATAGAGGTGTAGAAGTTAGTTGAACAATTAACTCTACACCTCACTTTGTAATTAAAAGTGTATTGTTCAAATTTTGTAGAGTGATTGCTATTTGCTTGCTGACTGTCTTTTTATATAGATATGGAATAAGGTAAGTTGTTTTTATTTTTGTATATCAATAAGTTACTGGCGCACCCGGCGAGATTCGAACTCACGGCCTCTGCCTTCGGAGGGCAGCGCTCTATCCAGCTGAGCTACGGGTGCGCGGATTTTTTATCGTCGGGCGCAGACTAGTTTATATTGATATCATTGGCAATCACGTTTTTATCATGCCTTATAAAAAATCTTTTAGAATTGGATATGCTGCTATATAGTCATCCTTTAACAAAAATATAATCAAAAATTCTTAAAGAGGTAGGGAATATCAAAAATGGTAAAAGCCTGGTTTGAAATGAAGCTTTGGAAGCGTATTGTACTTGCGCTTATACTTGGGGTTATTGCGGGGACTTTACTTGGGGAAATGGCCGCCAACATCAAATGGATTGGGGATTTATTTGTAAAATTAATCAGAATGATTGTTGTGCCTCTAATTTTTGTTACTCTCGTATCTGGTGTTGTTTCAATGGGGAGCCCCAAGAAACTTGGTTCAATTGGTATTAAGACATTAGGTCTGTATATGGGTACCACTGCAGTTGCTATTTTTATTGGTTTAACGTTGGCTGCAGTTATCCAGCCAGGTGTCGGCGTTTCAATCACTGGCGGTGAACCAATGCAGACGGCGGACCCGGTCCCATTAAGCACCCAATTAATGAATATTATCCCTGCGAACCCTGTAATGGCCCTTGCTGAAGGTGATATTCTGGCTGTTATCTTTTTCGCGATTATGTTTGGTATCGGTATTATGCTTGCTGGTGAAAAAGCAAAACCTGTTGCAGATTTAATGGAAAGTGCGTCTGAAGTTGTGCTTAAAATTACCCATATCATTATGGAAGTGGCACCATTCGGCGTTTTCGCATTGATTGCGGCTGTCGCCGGAACGCGCGGTGCTGAAACGTTATTGGATATTTTCCCACTCGCGGGTACCATTATTGCGGGTTGTATACTCCACGTCGTGATTATGCACGGTAGTTTAATTCGATTTGTTCTTGGGCTTCCTGCTATTCGTTTCTTTAAAGATATTATTGACGCACAACTGGTGGCCTTTTCCACATCATCAAGTAGCGCGACAATGCCTGTAACAATTGCTGTGGCTGAGGATAACCTTGGTATTAAGCCACCTGTTGCTTCATCTGTAATCCCGCTAGGCGCGACTATAAACATGGACGGTACCGGTATTTATGTAGGAACGGTGGCCGTGTTTGTTGCGCAGTCATTCGGTATTGAACTGAGTTTAGTCGATTATGGTCTAATCGCGCTTACCACGACGATTGCTTCAATTGGTACAGCAGCTGTTCCATCAGCGAGCTTGTTCCTGTTGGCGGGTGTATTAAGTGTGATGGGTATTTCTGCTGATCAAACAGCATTAGTTGTTGGTTTCTTACTTCCGTTTGATCGTCCACTTGATATGTGTCGTACAACGGTGAATGTAACCGGTGACCTTGCCGTATGTACCGCAGTTGCCAAATGGGAAGATGAGATTGACCTGGATGAGTTCAGACGCGATCCGAATATCTAATAGGATTTAAATTAATCCATTAAAAAAGCCCGCTTGTTCAAAGCGGGCTTTTCTTTTATCAGTTCTTAATTCAGTAAGAATTAAAGCTCGTCAGCGTGACTTTCAAGATAGCTCGCAACACCGTCTGCGTTTGGTGTCATGCCATCGTCACCTTTGTTCCAACCAGCAGGGCAAACTTCGCCGTGTGCTTCATGGAATTGAAGTGCTTCAACCATACGAACGCTTTCGTCAACGTTACGACCAAGTGGCAGGTCATTGATCACATAGTGACGGATATTACCCGCTTTATCGATTAGGAATGAACCACGAAGCGCAACACCAGCACCATCGATAAGTACGCCATAATCAGTTGCGATTTTCTTTGTAAGGTCAGCAACAAGTGGGAAATTGATAGAACCAATACCGCCCTTGTTTACATCTGTGTTACGCCATGCATAGTGAGAGAATTGACTGTCGACACTAACGCCAAGAACTTTACAACCAAGTTCTTTAAATTTGTCCATGCGGTTTGAGAACGCAAGAATTTCAGATGGACATACAAATGTGAAGTCAAGTGGATAGAAGAAAACTAGGCCGTAGTCGCCATCCAGATATTCATGTAGATTGATTTCTTTAATTTCGTCATTTTCCATGACTGTTTGAGCAGTGAAATCCGGTGCTCTTTGACCGATAAGTGACATTTTATTTTCTCCTGAATGAAAATGTAATTTAGTTGGAAAGTTTTAAAAATAATGATTAGATAACATGTAAGTCAAGTGCATTATTTTCTTTTTACGTCAATAATGTATTATTTTTATGTGACAATTTTGAAAATATTAAATGAATAAATTTTTACCGCATAAAGGAGCAACCGATTTTTTTAAAACTTCTGACGGGGTGAGCATCAGATATGGTGTGTTTCCGGCGGAAGGAATGGCTATTGGTACAATACTCTTAATTAACGGGCACCGGGAATTTATCGAGAAATATAAAGAATTCATTGAAGATTTTCAAAAACGCGGCTTTCACGTTTTCACCATGGATCACCGCGGGCAGGGTTTATCGGGCCGGATGCTTACTAATCCCAGGAAAAGCCATAACCCCGATTTTGGCCGCATCGTGATGGATATACAGGAATTTACCGAAGACATCGTCCGCCCTGCGGAACTTGGGTTACCTGTATTTCTGGTGTCGCATTCATTGGGATCGCATCTGGCGTTACGGTTCCTACATGATTATCCCGGGGTGGTGGATAAGGCGGTATTGTTGTCCCCCTTCACGGATATGGGGCATGGCGGTTTTTTTAAAAGATTTTTTGCCAAACTGTTTTTTAAAATTATGTATTTCCTTGGTATGTCTCGGATATTTGCCGTGGGCCAAGCAAGACGCAAAAGTATGATTGATCATAATCATGCGTTTGAAAGATTGACCCATGACCAGGAACGTTATGATCATTCACAGGAAGCTATAAAACATAATCCTGATCTATTTGTCGGGGGTGTGACATATGGCTGGCTTAAGGGTGCCATGAACAGCATTAAAAAAATCAAAAGCAGCGGTTTTATGGAAAAAATTAAAACACCCTGTCTATTTATTCTTTCCGGCGATGAAAAAGTTGTGAATAACCAGACCACATTTAAGCTGATTGCGAAAATGAATAATGTAAAAGTCACAACCATCGAAGGGGCAAGACATGAGCTTTACCGCGAGAGTGACGAATATCGAAATCAAATGTGGACTGTGATTGACCGGTTTTTATATGGACGTATTCAGTAGTCCGATAACTTGTTCATGTAATCTTTTGTCACCGCAGGCAACAACCTGACCGCCAGCGGTGACTTTATCCCCTTGCCAGTTGGTGACGATGCCGCCGGCGCCTTCGACCACAGGGATAATGCCCTGAATATCATACGCTTCAAGGCCGCTTTCAATTACCACATCCATGAACCCCATTGCGACCATTGCGTAAGCATAACAATCATAACCATTACGCATCATTTTGGCACCCGCTGCGACGCGGAAAAAACGGTCCTGTTCATCATCGTCTTTAAAAAGCTGTAATGGATCAGTTGTGGAAATGGTGGCATTAAAAATCGTATCGCATGGGCGACATTTAATCGATTTACCGTTCATGGTGCTGCCGTTTGGAGTGCCGATAAAACGTTCTTTTAAATAGGGTTGATCAATCATACCAATTTCATGATTATCACCATTTTTAAGGGCGATGAGCGTCCCCCATGTGGGCACGCCGGTAATATAAGCACGTGTGCCATCAATCGGGTCAATGATCCATGTCATATCGCCGTTATTTTGTTCGTCGGCGTGTTCCTCACCCATAATAGAATGGGTCGGGTATTTTTCACGGATTAATTCACGGATCACAAATTCTGTATTTCGGTCGGCAACCGTTACAGGATCGAAATCGGTACCTAGCTTTTGCCCTTTACTTAGAACCTCAAGCGGTTTTTTAAAGAATTTAAGGCTGACGTCAGCGGCCGCATCGCCCAGCGTGTTGATAAAATCAATATATTCGTTTTCCGTGCTCATGCATCTTGTTTCAAGGATTTTAGGGGGAATGTCAAGCGGTGAAAGGATTAGGCTTGTAGAATATATATATTGAAATTCTGGTTCAATTATTCCTCAAGCGGAATTAATGCGGTAAGTAAAAAGCTAATCTCATCATTGTTACCATTGGAGAGCGGTAAATCAATCCAGGCGACTTGCCGTAGAGGATTATCTAGTTTTGGTGAGTTGCCAACGCTAATCGCGTAATGATAATTCATAAAACAACCAAGCGATTTAAGATATTTTTCTCTATTATCTGCTGTTGCATCTTTAGATGCTACAAATCGGTTATACATTGTATCATTTCCCCAATAACGTTTGTATGTTTCACCAAGAATGATGTTGTGTTTGGGGGAATTAATTTCCTCACCAAGATCAACTAGACGAATATTGGTATGCCAGCCTTTTAGATTTTCAAAAGTATAATCTTGGCGGCTAGGGATTTTCTTGCCATCTCGCAATTTGTTCCAAAGCTGATAAAAAGAGGTTAATTCGCCCGCATCTGATGGGGGCAATTCATCAAGATTATAGAAGTTCATGACGAACTGTCGATTGTTGAAAATATATTCAACTGATTTTAAAGGCATGTTACTCATAAAACTAACTATTAATCACCAATTCTTGGCTTGCCGTTTTCTCTTACACCGAAGGCACGGTTTAGTACAGTTGTGCTGTCTTCGGCCAATTTTATGGAATCTTCTAAGTACTGTAAGATTTGAATATTATTGTTTAAAACATGCTGTGCTTCCGGTCTATTATCATTCATGATTTTGGTCGCACGATAAATCACATCATTTCTGATGTGTTTTAATATATCCTCAAGCTTATGACCTTTCGGATTTTTATCTGACGATAGAAAATGTGTCATGTGTCCCTCTTGCTTTGATATAAATTGGTTTATCAATACTATGATTATAAACCATTATTATTAATGATGGGTAAAGAGGGCACATGACACACATTGGGGGAGGAAATTCCGGTCATACGGGGCATCCATCCAGCCCCGGTTTTATATGTTACCACTTAGATTACTGTTGATGTCGCAACTGCTGATAATACTTCTGATCCTTTGCCGATGACTGACATAATAGCTAGGCTGACAATTGCAAATCCAGCGAATACCTGACGACTATGAGTTTCTTGCTCTTTAGTTGTTGTTTCGATGTTGTTGCTTACTAGAGCCATGAAGCCGTTTTGATCGATTGCATCTTTATATAGGTTAAACATTTTAAATTCCTTTCAAGTTTATATCTTCTGTTTTGGTTACCTGTTTAGCTGTGTTGCTGATTAGGTGTTGTAGTTATATATAACACCAATACAAAAATAGTCAACAACATTTGGATAAAAAATGAAAGTTTTTTAAAAATCGTTTTTAATCAGTATGTTAGATTGATGATAATTTGAGGTGGGGTAGAGGGGTAGGTGTGTTATATGGGGTAAAACAGTGTTATACCTGTGGTGATTCTTGTGAAATAATACACCACTAACACAGTTAAAAGTTCCAATGATTGTTTAAAGTTTGGTATGCGGCAGTCGTACGATGGCAGTTGTACCCATTCCCAGATCACTATCAAGTTTAAAACTGCCACCATGAAGTTCGGTTAGCTTGTTTACAATAGATAGGCCAAGGCCGGTGCCTTCTTCGTTAATATTTGAATCTTGTTCGATTTGTTCAAATGGCTTGATGACTTGTTCAAGTTTATCCTTAGGGATACCGATGCCACTATCTTTCACATAAATGATAATATCATCTTCGATGGAAAGGGTAATGGATATACTGCCATTTTCCGGTGTAAATTTAACAGCATTGGAAAGAAGATTGATAAAAATTCTTTTTAAAGCGTTTTTATCTGCATAAATTTCATAAGACGATCCATACTGGGTAAGCGATATTTTTTGACGTTCAGCTGAGTTCTGAACCATCTTGACGGCCTCGGTAATACATTCATTTAAATCAAAGGGTGATTTAACAAGCTGCATTTTACCGGCTTCGATTTTTGAAAGATCAAGAATGTCGTTGATGATTGTCACAAGATGAAGGCCGCTATTATTAATATCTTTCAGATATTCTTTATATTTCGGGTTATCCAGTTTTCCGTAAATTTCTGCGGACATGACGTCGGAAAAACCGATAATCGCATTTAAGGGGGTACGCAGTTCATGAGACATATTTGCAAGGAATGTTGACTTTGCCCTGTTGGCATCTTCGGCTTCACGTTTAGCGACTTGGGCTTTTACGCGTTCGCCTTCAGCGATGGATCTGGATTTATGAAGTTCATTTTCGGTTTTAATACGCCTTGAAACTTCTTTCCTAAGGCTCGCGTTCCAGAATAATACAATCAATGTAAAGGTGATTAATACACCTGTAATGCTTAGAACTAATGTATAATCCTGTTTTGCTTGTGTGCGTGGGATCATCCATTCATTGTTTATGGTTGCTTTTTCTACTGCCGTGATGCTTGCCATCGCTTTTTTTATTACGCTAGACAATATCGTAAGGTCTTTTCTTATGCCAATGGTTTCAATAATTTCATACGGGCTACTTCCGGTGGCAATAATATCATCCATACTATGTTGGGCAATGATAGGGGTCACCAGTAAAGTGCTTGCGATAAAGGCGTCGGCCTGTTGATCATTAACGAGGTTTAATGCATCTGTGGCGGTTTCAGTTTCAATGATTTCAATATCTGGATAGTCATTTCTCAAAAAATCAGTGATTGCAAAGTTACTTACTTGGGCAATTTTTTTACCTCTTAAGTCTTGCATCGAAGAATAATTATTACCGCGAATAGAGAATATCATATTGTTAAGTGATAAATATGGGTCAGAATATGAAAGATATTCATCGCGTTCTGGCGTTGATGTTGTTGCCGAAATGATGTCGGCGGTTCCGGATTTGATCATTTCAAATCCTTGTTCCCAGGTCTCATTTCTTACCCATTCAAATCTGATGCCCAATAATTCTGAAAGTATATCAAGGTATGTTCCTGTAATCCCACTAATACGCCCATCGGGTGTAACAAATTCCAATGGTTCAATGTTCGGAAAAGAAGCAACCCTAATAATAGGGTTATTGTCTAACCAATTTCTTTCTTCTTCAGTTAAGCGGAAATTACCCGCTCTTAAGGAACTTGTCTGCCATTTATCCACGAGAAATTGATACTCGTTATCTGTAACAGCGCTCATTCCTTTTTCAATGATAGCCATTAATAAAGGGTTGCTATTATGTACTGCAATACGAAGCCGTGCATCACGGTTACTGTAGGTAAAAATTGCGCCGCCTAGAAAATCAAGGTTCGTATAGCGATTGGTTGAGATAGCGTGATTTACAATTGGAACACGTCCGGCATAAATATCAATAATGCCGCCACTTAATGCGACAAGTGCTTCATTGATATCAGTAAATTCCAGTATAGTACTTCCTGGGCTTTCTTTTTTAAGGACGTTTGCAGTACCAGAGTTTCGAATTGATCCAACAGCCTTTCCAGATAAATCCTCTACGCTTTCTACAGGAGCGCTTCCAGGTAGACCATAAAAACCAACGGGTAATTCAAGATAATGATCAGAAAATAAGAAATGCTTTTCTCTTTCTTCTGTGCGAATAACGCTATGGATAATATCCACTTCATTATTTATTGCCATAGAATGAAGGTCATTCCATGCTAAGCCATTTATATAGCTTGCATTAAGGCCAACCTTGCTTAGAACTAAGTTTAAATAATCAATGGAAAAACCAGAAGGGCGATCACCATCAACAAAATCAATAGGTGCCCAGTTCATCTGATTGGTAACGGTAAGCGTTGGATTTTCAGAAATCCATTGTTGTTCTTCAGCCGAAAGATTTAGCACGAAATTGTTGCTGGTCTGCGCAAAGGCAGAACCGAGCAATGTTGTAATGATAATTACAGCATAACCTAAAAGGGGTTTAATACGCCAACCCCCATTGGGTAACAAACTCATATATTCTTCCCCGTTATTCTCAATTGAGTAAATTTACATCAACTGGTGATAATAGGGAATAAGTATTAAGTCATTCTTAAAAAAGCGTATTAATTTATTGTGACGCTGCCTTGGCTGCCTTTTTACGCTCATGCGGAATTAGGAAACGTTTTCTAAGGCGAATGCTTTCCGGTGTCACTTCCACAAGTTCATCATCCTGAATATAGGCAATTGCCTGCTCAAGGCTTAATTTACGTGGTGGTGTCAGCTTGATCGCATCATCCTTACCCGCAGCACGGATGTTGGTTAATTGCTTACCTTTAAGAACGTTTACATCAAGATCATTGGAACGAGCGTGTTCACCGATGATCATGCCTTCGTATACTTCTTCCTGTGGGTGGATCATGATCACACCGCGGTCTTCCAGGTTAAAGAGGGCGTATGCAACTGCCTTACCCATACCCATGCTGATCAGAACACCAACGCGGCGGCCCTGAATTGGGCCTTTATATGGACCATAGCTATGGTATGTGCGGTTCATAATACCTGTACCGCGCGTATCGGTTAGAAATTCACCGTGATAACCAATTAATCCGCGTGACGGGGCGAGGAAGGTAATGCGAGTTTTGCCAGTACCACTTGAACGCATGTCTGTCATTTCTGCCTTGCGTTCGGCCATTTTTTCAACAACAACACCTGAATAATCTTCGTCAACGTCAACGATGACTTCTTCGAATGGTTCTGTTCGGCCGCCATTTTCGTCCGTTTGATAAAGAACGCGTGGGCGGGATATGGATAATTCGAACCCTTCGCGGCGCATTGTTTCAATAAGAACACCCAATTGAAGCTCGCCACGTCCGGCAACATCAAAGCTATCTTTGCTTTCTGCTTCGGTGATGCGGATGGCGACGTTACCTTCTGCCTCTTTTAACAGTCTGTCACGGATCATACGTGACGTAACTTTGTCGCCTTCGCGTCCAGCAAGCGGGCTGTCATTCACCGTAAATGCCATTGATAGCGTTGGTGGATCAATTGGCTGTGCTTTTAATGGTTCTGTTACCTCTGGCGCGCAAATGGTATCGGCAACCGTACCGATGCTAAGTCCAGCGATGGCGATGATGTCACCCGCGATCGCCTCATCAACCGGAACACGGTCAAGGCCATCGAATGACATAAGTTTGGTTGCACGTCCTGCTTCCACTTCTTCGCCAGCTTGGTTGATCACTTTAATCGGGTCATTGACCTTGATTTTACCGCTTTGAACACGGCCCGTCAGAACACGGCCCATGAAATTATCACGGTCAAGCAGTGTCGCAAGCATTGTGAATGGTTCATCAATGATTTCTTTTGTGCGCATGGCTGGCTTGTCATAATAATCAATGATCGTTTCAAAAAGCGGATCAAGGTTTTCCTGCGGCCCATCAAGTTCACGGGATGCCCAACCATCACGGCCGGATGCATATAACATTGGGAAATCAAGCTGTTCATCATTGGCGTCCAGCGATACAAACAGATCGAATACTTCGTCGTGTACTTCGTCCGGGCGGCGGTCAGCCTTATCAATTTTATTGATAACCACAATTGGCTTAAGGCCAAGTGAGAGGGCCTTACCGGTTACGAATTTGGTTTGTGGCATTGGGCCTTCGGCGCTATCCACGAGCAGGATCACACCATCCACCATATTAAGGATACGTTCCACTTCACCACCGAAGTCGGCGTGTCCCGGTGTATCGACGATATTGATGCGATGATCACCCCAGTCAACCGCCGTACATTTTGCAAAAATGGTAATGCCGCGTTCTTTTTCAATCTCGTTGCTGTCCATTGCCAGCTCTTCAACGGTTTCATTTTCACGGTACATGCCGCTTTGTTTAAACATGCCGTCAACGAGTGTGGTTTTGCCGTGGTCAACGTGGGCAATAATAGCAATATTGCGTAAGGTCATCTGATTTCGCCAATTGTTGGTGCCTAAAATAAAGTTGGCGCAGTATAGCGATCTTTTATGACATGTCTATTTAAAGATTTATTTAGTTGGAACTGGCGTTTCTAAGTTCCATTCCTGCCATTACTGTAAGGGCACGAATAATGGTCTCGTCGCTATCCTGCCAATGCCTGTAAGTGGATGTTGTTTCACAACAAATCAGGCCCGTTGGCTTGCCATTTGTATATATAATATAATCAAGTAATGATTTAATGTCATTGGGATTAAAATATGCGTCAACCAATTCAATCGTGTTGCGGTCACTTGTGACATCATCTGCCCTAATGGTGACTCCTTCGATCATTGCGGTGAAATAATTTGGAAAATCAGCCGCCAGAAGAACCGTATCTTTTAATTCGCGTTTTTTAAATTTATCAACGGAATGTTGGCATGTTATCTTGCTTAACCCATCATCAAAATACCAAATGCTGACAAGATCCACATCAAGTTGATCCAGAACATCCTGCGCCAGGGCGGACAAGATGTCTTTTTCCGGTAACGGTCCATCACTTTCTAATATGAGCTTCTTAATATTTTCCATATGTCTTTCAACTGGTTAAGTGAGCTTGTTTATATTGATAACAGTAATGACCATCCCTTTCAAGGTCATTCGACAACGGTGGTTTCGCTGTTTTCATTATCACTGGAAACCGTTTCATGTTCAAATTCACGGCCATGAACATATTTTTCAAACCATGTCATTTCCAAATTCATTTTTCCAAGGCGGTGGCGTAATTCGCGCCAACCATGCCCTTCGCGTGGCACGATATAAAGGTCGCTTTCAACACCATTTGATTTTAACGCGCGGTATAATTCAATTGATTGTTCCTTGGGAACGCGGACATCAGCACCACCAACAATGATCATTGTTGGTGTTGTGACCTTTGCAACGTCTTTTAACGGGGAATGATCCCAATATGTTTCAATTGGTGCGTCAGTTTGCCACGGTGTGCCGCCAAACCATGGTGTGCGGTAAATGCGCGTGTCCGATTGGCTATACATGGATATCCAGTTCACGGTACCGGCGGCGGATGATGCCGCCTTGAAGCGGCCCGTGTAGGTGATGATTTTATTGGTCATATGACCACCGGCGCTATATCCCATTTTGACCATTTTATCGCCATCAACAATTCCGGCTTCGATTAAATGATCAACGCCTGCCATTACATCAAGGTGGGATTGATTGAAATAGCTATCCACCATATCACGGACGAAGTCATCACCATAGCCAAGGCTACCGCGGTAATTTGGTCTTAAAATCACATAACCATGTGCCGCAAGTATCGGTGCGTATGATGTGCTGCTAAAAAGTCCACCCCATTGATCCGATGCTCTTGGGCCACCGTGGGTTTGCACCACAAGCGGGTATCTTTTGCTCGCGTCATAATCATGGGGGTAATAAATGGTGCCCTCAATATCTACGCCATCGGCGCCTTTCCAACGCACGATGTCCTGACGTGGCAGGTCAAAATCACGCTTAAGATAATCATAAATGTTTGTGATACGTGATGGTTCATTATCATTTGATGCCATGTGCCAGAAATCACCATTGTTATGTTCTGATCTGATGGACATAAGGTGATGATTACGGCGCGCATTATAATGCCAGCTTGAAACGGTATGATCACCGTTTGTTAATTGCTTAATTTCTGCGCTTTCAAGGGTATATTCAAATAATTCGTTGTGAACACCCATGTTCGCTTTGAAATATATGCGTTCACCGTCCTGCGACCAATGTGCCTGTTGAATATCTTGATCGAAATTACCCAGCATTTGACGTGGCGTGCCGCCATTCGCAGAAATTAAAAATAGATTATTTTCAAAATAGGGGACATCATTTTCATCGGTCCATGACAGATAAAGCACCGTTTTATTATCCGGGGAAAGTTCCGCGCGCGATTCCGGGTTTTTATTTTCTGTGACCTGACCAGCGTTTGTCCCATCAGAATCCATGATCCAAATTTCACTTTCCAGTGCCGCATCAAGAAGCGGGTTTGGAGCACGGCTATGGACGATTTTTTTACCGTCTTGTGATTGTTTGTAACTCGTTACACTGAAATCACCATAGGTAAGGCGGGTTTCTAACCCTTCATCAACGGATACTTTCCACAGGTGCTTTTGTTTATAATTTTGTTCGAACTTGTAAATATCGTCGCCGCTTGCTTCGTTTTCTTGTTCCGTTTTTGATTTTGGTTGTGCGGCAATGAAATAAATTAGCGACCCGTCTTGGGACCATGTGGCCGATGTCACGGCGGTTTTATGATCGGTTAATCTTAATGCCTCGCCACCATCAGCGGGCATAATATAAACCTGATTTACATCATCGGCGCCACGTTTACTAATAAACATGATCTTTTTACCATCAGGTGACCATCTTGGGGATGTGGCGTTTGTGGCATTGGTTGATACCTGCATCATGTTGTTGCCATTTGTATCCACCTGCCAAATGCTGGTGACGTTTTTATTCTCTGCCCAATCGGCAACGCTTTTTACGAATAAAATTTTATCGTCATTTGGTGATAATTGTCCGTCACGTACGCTTGGGACATTTAATAAATCAACCATGTTCATGGTATCCGCGTGGGCGGTTATGGATGAAACACATAAAACGATTACGGCAAAAAGTCGCATGAATAAATTCCCCTTCTATATATTTATGGAAAATATCCTATCAGTTCATATGCTTATTGGCAATATGGCGGGTTTTATGAAAATATCCACGCAAAAAAGATTGGAAATGCTGGCATGATTAACCGAATAAGTGGCGTTGCATATTCATCATGCACCAGTCCAAGTATATCTTCCGAATAAAAAATCATGGTCAATATCACGAGGGAAAAACCAAGTGACGGATCAGTGCCGTGCATCTGCATGGCTACACTTAATATAATAAGGAAACCGGGATAAAGCGCCGATGCACCAAAAGGAAATTTGGGTTTTGGAAAATTAAGCACCAGATAAGCACCGAATGATGCAATCAAAATCATCATCAGATTTTCACTTAAAGGGATATTGGCGCCCTTAGCAACAACGAATAACCCCACCGCCGCCCAGAATAACGATACGGGCGCTTGTAACGCATTATATTGAATGTCTTCGAGTTTCAGGAAAAGGATGATTGATATAATGGTAATGAAAGCAAGCGCATATATATTGACCCGCGCTACGGGGAAATTTGCATTATTGGCATAAATCCAGAATACCACCAGTATCATGAGTGCAATATGAACTTGCGGTGATAACAGGTTCATTTTCGGGTATCGGTCCTGCAACATGCCAAAACATAATGAAATCAGACATATGAAAAACAATTGATCCGTATTCACACGGATCGGCAGGGTAGGGACGCCGTAATAAATCAACATAGTAATCATGAATGCGATAATAAGTGATGAATTGGCAAGGGTATGGCCGATCCCTTCGCCGGCAAAAAAACGGAATAGCGCATGACCAATAACGGTGATTGCCGCTGGTAATACCATCAACATCATTATCGGTTCATTGAAATTAAGCACTTGTTTTTCCCTTATTGTTTTTAGGGAATCTATAGGAAAGATATGACGCGAACAACCGCGAATTTAAAAGAACTTAAGTATAAGAAATGCCGAAATTCATAAATTTGGCAAAAAATAGTGATTTTTTTTAAAAAATCGTATGCGTGACATTTTTGCAAAATATGCCGTATTTTGGGGGTAAGGTGCTGAAAAATAAGCATATTTTCACGTTTTTCTTAGTGTGTCATATTTGCCACAGTGTGGTATTTTTGCACGGGCTAACTTATTGAAAAATAAAGACATTTTTCTACTTGCGTTAATTCTAAGAATAGGTAAATATAAGTTAACAACAGCGTTCATGGTGTAGGAACACTGTTACCGCTCTAAAGAGCATTTCCTCCCTAGACTTGGGCCATTCGGAAGAACCGGATGGCCTTTTGTTTTGTATAAAGCTAAATCAAATTTTCCATATCACGGTCGAGCCATTTCATCAAAATATTGAGCATGGATTTGGTTTGATGAAAGCCGGAATTTGGGCAGCGGTTATGTTCATCCATATAAAGTGATTTGTTAATTTCAATCTGAATGGCGTGTTTGTTTTCGGATGGGCGGCCGTAATGGTCGGTGTTATATCCACCGGCGAAAGGATCATTCATGGCAACGGAAAGGTCCGCATCTTCAAAGAAATGTTTAATGTATTCTGTAATTTTATCTGAACAGCTATTTCCATATAAATCACCGATGACGATATCGGGCTGGCTATGGATTGTTTTAATATCCAAAAATTCATTGGAAGGCATCGAATGACAATCAATCAGTAATGAATATCCAAAGTCATTGAAATTTTCGTTTAATAAGTGTTCAAGCTGTTTATGAACCGGGAAATAGAATTTGTTGATGCGTTCTTCGGCCTCTTTAAACGGGATCGTGTCCATATAAATATCCTGTCTTGTATAGGCGTATTTGGCAATTGATCCATAGCCAAGATCAACTTTGCGGCTGTGATCCAGCAGATGTTCGGGGATATCACCGGAAAACATGGTTTTATCCAGTTCATATGCAGCACGGTTCGTGTCCATGAAGCTGCGGGCATAATTATTGGCCATTATCGACGATCCATACTTCGGCGCATCATCAAACAGCCTATCAACAAAGCTGTCCCCCGAGCATAGAAGAATATGTTTATCAATTGAAATTTGATCAAGAAAATCATCAGGGAATAATTCACCGCTATGGGGCGAATTATAGATGATATTATTGCTTTTATTATCCGCAGATTTAATTGAAAATAAAACCATGCATTGAGGTTAGCGAATAGTTTAAAAAAAGAATAGATAAAAATTGAAATTATCGCTAGACTTAATGAATAAGTCCTGTAATCACAGGATGTTAAAAGTTTGTGGAGAAGACGGGACAGTGCCGCGTATATTATTAGCAGAAGATGATGAAACAATGCGTTCGTTTCTAAGCCGTTCGCTTGAAAAAGCAGGCTATGAGGTTGTGTCCGTTTCACACGGACTTGAAGCCATTCCACATCTTCGTGAAAATCATTTTGATTTACTTTTAACTGATATTGTAATGCCGGGGATGGACGGTATTGAACTGGCGCGTCAGGCGACAGCGATCATTGATGATTTACCGGTTATGTTTATCACGGGCTTTGCCGCGGTGGCCATGGACAGGACAAAAGAACGCCCGAAAAGTTCGAAACTACTGCAAAAACCATTTCATCTGCGTGATTTGGTGGATGAGGTCGAGCGGCTATTGGCTGCATAAAATTTTCTTTTAAGTTCACGATTATTTGATTGTAGATGACGGTCCAGTTCATCTATTCTGACAAAAAGTAACAATTCACCAAGAAAGAATAATTATGGGTATAAATGTCACCACATCAGTACAGGAAAGATATTCCGAAGGCGCAAACGCAAGACAGGCGGAATTATGTTGTCCAGTTGATTATAATACGGAATATTTGAAGATCATCCCGTCAGAAGTAATCGAACGCGATTACGGCTGCGGTGACCCGTCACAATATGTTCGTGAGGGGGACGTTGTTCTTGACCTTGGTTCTGGTGGCGGCAAGATTTGTTTCATTGCGTCACAAGTTGTTGGTGAAAAAGGGCGTGTGATCGGCGTTGATATGACCGATGATATGCTTGATCTGGCGCGCCGCAATGCGCCAATTGTTGCGGAAAAGATCGGATATTCCAATGTGGAATTTAGAAAAGGTCAAATTCAGGATTTAAAAACTGATATGGGATTGGTGGATGAATATTTAAATGATCATCCGGTAACGGACAGCGCGTCATATGCAGCTCTTCAAAATAAAATGGCGGAAATCAGGGAAGCATCGCCACTGATTGCAGATGATAGCATTGATATTATCGTGAGTAACTGCGTGCTTAATCTGGTATCGGATCAGGAAAAAAAGGAACTGTTTAAAGAAATGTTCCGTGTTTTAAAACCGGGTGGACGTATTGCCATTTCCGATATCGTGTCCGATGAATATTCGCCAGAACATTTAAAACGTGATGAGAAGCTTTGGTCCGGATGCATTTCCGGTGCGTTTCAAGAAGCGGAATTTGGTGAATTATTAGAAGAAGTCGGCTTTTACGGCATCACCATCGACAAGCTTGATCAAACACCATGGCAAGTGGTTGAGGGGATTGAATATCGTTCCATGACAATCCTTGCGTGGAAAGGGGACCCAGCCACGGAATATGATAAAAACCAAGCGGTTATTTATAAAGGGCCGTTTAAAGAAGTTACTGATGAAGAGGGGCGTACATTCCCGCGCGGCAAACGTATGGCCGTTGGGGATAAGACATTTGCCCGTATGCAAAAAGAACCTTACAAAAGCCATATGGAATTTGTTGAGCCGTTAATTGCTGTTACGGAAGATATTCCGCTATCCTGTTGTTCATTTAAAGAACGCACACCGGAAGAAACAAAACGCGGCGCAGAAAAGCTTACAACCGACCCAAGCCAAAGCAGCGGATGTTGTTAAGTCATTTACCGGAAATTTAGAGATAATAATAAGAGAGTTTAAATATGCTTGATTTCACAGCGCAGGAAGCTGCACCGGAAACAAAATATCTACGTGATTATAAAATTCCTGATTTCACCATCGAAACGGTGGACCTTAATTTTGACCTTCATGATAATGTGACACATGTTACATCACGTATGCATATTAAACGCCAAGGGGAAAAAGACGCGCCGCTCGTTCTGGATGGCAAGGATATCAAACTTATTTCCGTGATTTTGAATAATGCAAATGCGGAATATGAAGTTGATGATGAAACATTAACGATCCATAACGTTCCTGATGAATTTGACCTTATGATTGTGAATGACATTGATCCGGCAAGCAATACGGCCTTGGAAGGGCTTTATGTATCAAACGGCATGTTCTGCACCCAGTGTGAGGCACAAGGCTTTCGCCGTATCACATATTTTATTGACCGCCCTGATGTAATGTCAAAATATCGCGTGCGGATCGAAGCCAATAACGCGAAATACCCGATCCTGCTTTCCAATGGTAATGAAATTGAACGTGGGGACGCAGCAGACGGTCGTCATTTTGTTGTATGGGATGATCCCTTTCCAAAGCCAAGTTACCTATTCGCGCTGGTTGGTGGACGTCTTGGCATGGTTGAAGACAGCTTTACCACCAAAAGCGGCATGGATGTTGTCTTACGCATTTTTGCGGAAGAACAAGACTTGGATAAATGTCCGCATGCGATGGACAGCCTTATTAAATCCATGAAATGGGATGAGGACGTATACGGTCTTGAATATGATCTGGAAATTTTCAATATCGTTGCGGTAAGCCATTTCAATATGGGGGCTATGGAAAATAAATCGCTAAATATTTTTAATACCAAATGCGTACTTGCGAAGGCGGAAACCGCAACGGATACGGATTTCTCATTTGTGGAAGCGGTAGTCGCCCATGAATATTTCCATAACTGGACGGGAAACCGTGTTACCTGCCGTGATTGGTTTCAATTAAGCCTTAAAGAAGGATTGACCGTATTCCGTGATCATGAATTTTCATCGGATATGGGCAGCCGCGCCGTATGCCGGATAAATGATGTGCGTACATTACGCCAACATCAATTCGCCGAAGACAGCAGCCCAATGGCCCATCCGGTACGCCCGGAAGAATATATGGAAATCAATAATTTCTATACCATGACCGTATATGAAAAGGGCGCAGAAGTCATCCGCATGATGCACCGTATTCTTGGCCCTGAAAAATACAGAAAGGCAATGGACCTTTATTTTGAACGTCATGACGGGCAGGCTGTCACATGCGAAGATTTCGTTAAAGCGATGGAAGATGGTTCTGGCATTGATCTTTCTCAATTCAGACTTTGGTATAGCCAGGCCGGCACACCGGAGGTGGATGTAAAATCATCATTTAATAATGGAAAATATACACTAACCTTTTCACAAAAAATTCCGGATACCCGCGGTCAAACCAATAAGAAACCAATGCATATCCCAATTGAGCTTGGTTTAATTGACCGTTATGGCAATGAATTATTACCAAATGAAACGATCTTGCTTGATCTTAAAAAATCAGAACAAGAATTCACATTTGAAGGATTAGAGCACAAACCTATTCCATCTATCCTACGTGGGTTTTCTGCGCCGATTAAGCTGAATACGGACCTTACCCGTGATGAACAGATATTCCTGATCGGTCATGACAGTGACAGTTTTAATCGCTGGGAAGCGGCACAGGAAATATCAACCGATATTATTCTTAAGCTTGTTGATGACCTTGATAATGGCCGTGAACTTGATCTTGATTATGCATTTATTGATGCCATTCGACTTGTGCTGACTGATAAGTCACTTGATAAAGCATTCATTGGTGAAATGCTTGCGCTGCCATCAGAAGGGGTGCTTGGCCAAAAGATGGATACTATCAATGTGGACGGCATTCATGAGGCACGTAAACTGGTGGTTGCTGGGCTTGCGACTGCGCTAAAGGATGAAATGCTTGCCGTATATCATGAATGCAACACGGGTGAGAGTTACGAATTTACACCAGAAGCCGTTGGTCGTCGTCGTCTAAAGAATATGGTTCTTGGATATTTAATGGAAATTGCCGATACGGAAATTTATCAAATTTGCAAAAACCAATTCTATAACGCCAATAATATGACCGATGAAATTTCGGCGTTTACCTTCCTTGTGAATAGCAATAGCCCTGACCGTGATAAGGCGATTACAAATTTTTATGATAAATGGCATCATGATCAATTGGTACTTGATAAATGGTTCAGTGCACAAGCCATGTCATCAAGGGAAGACGTGTTGGACCAAATAGAAAAACTTAATGAACACAAGGATTTTGATCTTAAAACACCAAACCGTGTTCGTTCGTTGATCAGTGTTTTCTGCGGATTAAATCAGGTTCGTTTCCACGATAAATCAGGCAGGGGGTATGAGTTTTTAGGCAAGAACATCAAAGCACTCGACCCGTTAAACCCGCAAATCGCAGCGGGACTGGCCAAGCAGCTTACACGTTGGAAATCATTTGATGAAAACCGTCAAAACATGATGAAAAAGACATTGAATGATATTTTAGCACAAGACGGTCTATCCAAGAATGTCCATGAAATCGTTTCAAAAAGCTTAGATTAGGTATTGTTTTGGCACTATGCCGCAATAACTCTATTAGCGGGAAGGGTGATCGTTGCACGGGTGCCTTTCCCGACTTCGCTTTTTATGCTGAAGTTACCGTCATGTAATTTGACAAGGTTTTGCACGATAGAAAGCCCAAGGCCAGTGCCTTCTTCTTTCAAATACTGATTATCATGTGCCTGATCAAACGGGTGGACAACATGGTCAATACGGTCTTCTGGAATGCCAACACCGGTATCAATAATTTCAATCATCAGCTCACCTGTGCCATTGATGTTGGTTTGACAGTAAACTTTACCATTTTCAGGGGTAAACTTAACTGAATTAGAGATCAGGTTAATGATGGCGCGCATAATGCAGTGGGCGTCACCCTTGACGACGATTTTTTCGATATCTTTTTGACAATGACATGACATTTCAACGCCTTTGGTGTTGGCCAGCTCTTTAAACATATCCAGTGCATCATCAAGGCATTTGTTTATGTGAAATTCTTCTTCATTCAGTTTCCATTTTCCGGCTTCGATTTTCGAAAGATCAAGTATGTCATTAATAACAGTTGCCAGATGCTGACCGCTGTTATGGATATCTTTTAGATATTCACTGTATTTCTCATTTTGTATCTTGCCGAATGTTCCTGATGACATGACCTCTGAAAAGCCGATGATGGCATTAAGCGGTGTTCTGATTTCATGGGACATATTGGCAAGGAAGGCTGACTTGGCACGACTTGCTTCTTCGGCCTCTCGTCTAGCTGTTTGCATTTCCAGTTCGGCTTCTTTGCGTCGCCCAATCTCATTTCTTAATTTGCCGTTCCAAATCAACACGAATGTAATTACTGCAATCGCGCCAATTATAAAACGGAACAGAAGGCTATAATCGCTGACAGGCGCGATTTGCGTTGCCATCCATTTTTTGGAAATTTCGTTATGTTCAATTTCAGTGATTGAATTCATCGCTTTTTCAATTGCACTGGATAACAAGGGTAATTCTTTTCTGGTGCCTATGCTAATGAACGCTTTAAACTCACTTTCACCAATAATGTTCACATGCAACAGTCCTTTTGATGAAATAACGCTCGCGGCGGATGGGATGCTTCCGGCATATGCGTCTGCTTCACCGTTATTAACGGCTATAAGTGCATCTTCAACAGATGTATATTCAGTGATATTTATATCCGGGTAATTTTCTTTAATGTATGTGGTGATTGCAAAACCTGCGACTTGTGCAAAATTAAACCCGCTCATTGCTGATAAATTGGCGAACGAGCTTTCATCGGACCTGGCGAAAATAAACGTCGAAATTGTCAGATATGAACTTGAAAAATCAAGATATTCAAGTCTTTCCCTGTTTGGGCTGGCTGCAGAGAATAAATCTGCTTCGCCGCGTTTAAGGCTTTCAGCACCATCTTGTATGGTTTCATTACCCAGCCATTTAAATTCAACGTTTAATTTATTAGCAATTAAATTTAAATAGTCGCCGGATATGCCGGAAATGTTACCGTCCTGATCAATATATTCAATTGGTGCTGCTTGTGGGTCTGCGGCAACAAGAAAGGTCTGGTTTTCTGATAAGAACTCAAGCTCTTCTTGAGTAAGGCCGATATTTTCAATCTCGTTATATTCATTTAGCCAACGTTGCGATATGACTGATAATTCTTGTTCAGTGACGGCGTAGGCCGCCTTGATTAGAATATCGGTTAAAATTGGAATGTCATTTCTGACCCCTAATGCAAGTAGGTCCCCTGAATGTTCCTCTGGGAAAAACTGTCTGCCGATAACTTCTACACCGGAAATGAAGTGTTGGTTCAATGTGTAGTTACCCACGGGAAGCTGGGCAACAAAGATGTCAATTTCATTTGCTGAAATTGCGTTTAAACCTTCTATTATTCCTGAATATTCACTTAAATTAAATTCGGGATGTTCTGTTTTATAGATTTCTGTTGTTAACCATCCGGTTACTGCGCCCACCCTTTGACCATTTAAATCTTCAATTGATCTGATCTGGTCGCTTCCGGTACGTCCGAAATATACGAGAGGCACATTCATATACGTTGGGGTAAAATTCATATGCGCCCTTCGTTCTTCGGACGGTGTCAAGCTATGCATGACATCTATTTCCCGCTGTTCTAACATAAGAACAAAATCGCCATGGCTGGCGGCATTAACAAATTCAAGCTCAAACCCGGCCTTATTTGCAACCAGTTTCATATAATCAATGGAATAACCTGTTGGCACACCTTGACGGAAATAATGTAAAGGTGGAACATCGATGGCACTACCAGCGCGCAGTACAGGGTTTTCATTAATCCAATTTAGTTCTTCTTGTGTGAATGAGACGTCTTGAGCCTTTACAGGGTTAAGGTAACCATGCAACGAAACCCCCAATAAAATAATCCATACTATAAATTTACTCAAAACATGCTGCTCTAGATTTATTATTCTTAACTTTTAATTGTAGAGCATTTTAGTGACTAAATAGTTAACATGTATAAAAAAGGCTACTTTAAAAGAAAAGTAGCCTAATTTATTCTAAGTTATTGATTTTACTTATTGCTGGTGTTTGATGTCACCATGAACAATAGTTAAAACAGCATTGGATGACATGATTTGATCCTCTGGAATGACCATTAAATCCTTATCAAATACCACAAGATCAGCAAGCTTACCCATTTCAATGGAGCCAAGAGCATCTTCTTGGAATGCAGCATATGCGCCCCAAATGGTTAGCATTTTTAAGGCTTCTTCACGTGTTACCGCATATTCAGGGTGCCATCCTTGGGCTGAGAAGCCATTAAGATCTTTACGGGCAATGGCCGCGTAAAATTCAATACGAGGATCACCAATTTCAACCGGCTGGTCTGAGCCGCCAGGAATAATGGCACCTTTATCAATGAATACGCGCCATAGGTAAGCGTTCTTAAGGCGTTCAAGTCCAAGGCGGTCTTCGGCAAAGTGAAGATCGCCAATCGCATGTGACGGTTGCATTGATGGCAGAACATCAAGATCGATGAAACGGTCAACATCGTCCGGCTGAACATTTTGTGCATGTTCAATACGCCAGCGAACGTCATTCACTTTACGCTGTGATTTCGGGACATTGTTAAATGCCATTTCATATGCATCAAGAACCTTACGGTTTGCATCATCACCAATGGCATGAGTTTCAATTTGAATGCCGGCTTTTAGTGCGCCTTCTAGTAATGGCAGAATTTCTTCCGGTGTATAACGCATCAAACCACGCGTATCATAATCAGCATATGGTTCGATGAATGCTGCACCGCGTGATCCAAGGGCACCATCCATTACGATTTTAATATCACGAACGGTTAGATAATGTTCCGGATCAATGATTGCACCATCCGCAACCAGCTTGCTCGCGCTATCGCCGTAACCCATTGCGTCATAAATACGGTGAGCGAGCTTCCCTTCATCACGAAGTTCTTTCATCAGGTTAAAGGATTCCCATGAACTGCCCGCGTTTTGGAAGCCAGTCCAGCCAAGTTTAACATTACGTTCAGTACCAGCCTGGATTGCACGTTTTACATCCGCAGATGTCGGTGCAGGGATAAGCGGACGCACGTAACGCATTGCCGTATCAATCAGCATGCCTGTCGGTTCACCATTTTCATCAAGATTAATATGTCCACCAACCGGGTTTTCACTTTGCCCTGTGATTTCAGCCATATTCATAGCGACCGTATTAATAACGGATGCATGGCCGTCAGCACGGGTTAGGTAAACTGGACGATCAGGTACGATTTCATCAAGATCCTGACGGGTTGGGAAACGTTTTTCCGGCCACACTTTTTCAATCCAGCCACGGCCGACGATCCATGGTTGATCCGGGTTTGCATCAGCATATTCCTTAACCGCGGCAAGCATTTCAGCAAGACTATTGATACCTTGAAGGTTCAGGTTTACTTCGCGGAAACCAACGCCGGAAATATGTCCGTGGGATTCAATAAAACCCGGATAAACGGCCTTACCCGCCAAATCAATAACATTTGCATCGCCGCAGGCATAACGTTCTGCACCACCATTATCGCCGACATAAATGAATTTACTGTCTTTAATGGCAATGGCTTCTGCAGATGGGTTGTTGTCATTAACCGTATAAACGGTACCGTTTGTTAAAACGATATCTGCCGGTGTACAAACGGCATTTGATGCAGATGTTTCTTTTGATCCTCCGCTTCCTTGTTCTGCGGAACAAGCAGCAAGCAGCCCCATGGCCGCAGTGGCAAGCAATATGTTTTTTATCATATTATTTCCTCGTTAAATTTTGCGCGATTTTTGATTTTTAAATTTTGTCACATGCAAGATAGAACGTATATGCTGCAGATTACAACGAGTTTTTACCGAAAAGGGGGGATTTAAAGGGAAAATGAACAAAAAAAATACGGGAGTTAGAAAATATGGGTGATTTATTTCCTAACTCTCGTACATGTAGTTCGTTTTTTTACTGCATCTAAGTTTATGTGCCCAAATATAAAAAATATATTTTCCAAACTGTAATTTAAAAAATACCCCTGCCAAGATTTTTTATAAGTTATAAATCTAACCTACATGATCTGACGCAGTAAAAGAAAACTACCCTGCCAATGTTTCTGGAAAATGACTAAATAAGTACTTTTGTGTAATTTATTGTAATGAATTGTAACCAAATGTAACCAAAGGACTGTTTATTTGATTATTTATGCGATTCAAATTATAAATCATTGATTAATAATAATGAATTATTCGGATGATGATCAAGACCTTACTACATATTATTTTTGGATTATGTTTGTTATCGGTATCTGCCGATGCGCAAACTTATGTTCAGCCAGATGGTAGTGAAAATGATCTTCTTGATACGCCGATCTTAACCACGGAAGAAGTGGAATGGATTGCAAACAATCCGAAGATAACTGTTACTGCAAAATTCAATGCCGCCCCAATTGAATTTATGAGAGCGGGTGAACCCGCGGGTTTTTCAATTGATTACTTTCGACTTGTTGCCGAAAAAGTCGGTTTAGAGCTAGAGTTCGTCACAGATGAAATATGGGCAAACCTTATCACAAGGCTTGAAAACCGTGAAATTGATGTTTCTCATAATATTGTTCAAACACCGGTACGTGAAAGTTTCCTTGATTTTTCGCCGCCATATCTTGAATTGTTACCAGCTGTGTTTGGTAGCACATCGCACGAAGATATTAACTCTGTTGAACAGTTAAGAGGTAAAAGAATACTGGTTCTTAAAGGGTGGGCAGCAACAAGACAGTATAAAGAAAAATACCCTGATTTAGAATTTATTGATGTTGATAATTCAACGTCCGCGATGCTTGCTATTGCAAATGGTACGGGTGATTTGTTCTTTTTGCCGTTGTTAATTGGTAAATATGTAATCGACAGTGAATTTATTCCCAATGTTAAAGTGCTTGGCAACCTTGGCTTTATGAATATTCCAAATATGGATTATGTTCGTATAGCGACACGTAATGATCAACCGATGCTTGGTTCTATTATTCAAAAAGGAATGCTCAGTATATCGGAAGAAGAATTTAAATCATTAAAAGATAAGTGGTTTTTGCCGGACCGTGCGGATAGTGATTTATTGCTTACCCCGTCAGAAGAAGATTGGTTGGCAAAGAACCCGGTTGTTAGGGTGGCGGTTGATCCAACGATTTTACCTGTTGAATTCATTGACGAAAATGGCGAAATTTCGGGAATTTCAGGGTCTTATATTAATATTTTAAAGGAAAAACTCGGGCTTCAGTTTGAATGGGTGGAAAATAATAATTTCCGCCAAGGACTGGCCATGAGCTAAATAAACAAGCCGATGTCATAACCGCGATTACCCCGTCAATGGATAGGGAAAAATACATTGATTTCACCGAAGTATATATGACGCTCGACAGTGTGATTTTTGCCCGCGAAAATGAAGATGTATTTGTGGATTTGTCTGGCCTTAGTGGCAGAACGGTTGCACAAGTTGCAGGTTTCAGGGTCACCAGAAGAATTAAAGAATTTTACCCCGATATCAATGTGATTGAAGTTGCAACAATTCCAGAGGCTTTAAAGCTCGTGTCATCGGGTGAGGCTGATGCCTATGTCGGAAGCGTGCCGATCACGTCCTATAATATCGCCATGGAAAATCTGACGAACTTGGTGACAGTTGGTAGTACGCCATATTCGACAAAGATCGCAATTGGTATTCGTTCTGATCTACCACATTTAAGTAGCGCGGTGAGAAAAGCCATCGATAGCGTAACGGTACAGGAAAAAGCGGAAATCAACCGTCAATGGATCATGCTTGAAAAAGCGCCGGACCCAGATTATTCGCTTATATTAAGGATTATTGGGGCTTCGCTTATTATTATTCTTTTATTCTTGTTATGGAATTACAGTCTTCGTAAAGAAATCTCACTTAGAAAGTCCAGTGAAGAACGTTTTAAGCAAATTGCAGAAACTGTTGATGGTTTATTTTATATCCTGAAGCCAAATATGAGAGATATTGAATATATTAGCCCTAATTTTGAGGAATGGACAAAATTTACCTGCGAAGAAATTTATCAGGATCCATTTATCTGGGATCAGATTTTACACCGTGAAGACAGGGATTTTTATAAGAATGCAATAGAGCGCGTTATAAAAAGCGACTATAAAGCCAAAATTCCCGATTATAGAATTGTTCATAAGGATGGAACCGTCAGATGGTTATCAAGTCAAATTCATCCAGTTTATGAAGAGGGAAAGATAAAAAACATCATTGGTTTTTCAAGCGATATTACTCAAAGTAAAATATCATCATCCAAACTTGATGAAATGAGTAACCAGTTCCAAAATGCCTTTGATTATGCGACCAATGGCATGGCCCTTATTTCCATTGATGGCAATTTTTTAAGGGTTAATGATGCGCTTTGTAATATTTTGGATTTCAGCGAAGATGAGATGCTTGAAAAGACACTTATGCAAGTAACGCATAAGGATGATCTTAAAAACAGCATGTCAATGATGAAAGAGGTTCTAAAGGGCATCCGTCCATCATTTGAACTGGAAGAACGTTACGTACGTGCTGATAATAGTATTGTGCCAGTTCAATTTAATGCGTCTTTGGTTCGTGATGGGGAAGGTAAACCAAAACATTTCGTGGCGCAGTTCCAGGATCTTTCCGAGCTTAAAGAAAGGGAAGACCAGCTGCGTCATTCGCAAAAAATGGATGCTGTGGGCCAACTTACGGGTGGTATTGCCCATGACTTTAATAATATCCTTGGTATTATTCTTGGAAATCTCGAAATTCTGGATAGTACGATTGAAGCAGAAGCAAAACAAAAAAGCAGATTGCAAAAAGCGATTAAAAGTGTGGATCGGGGCAGTAATCTGATCAAAAAGCTTCTTAGTTTTTCGAGGAATTCATCACCGCAAAGAGCGGTTACCAACGTCAATGACTGTATTCGAATTTTTCAGGATTCTATGAGCAAATCACTTGGTCATACTATTCAGTTTGAAACATCATTATTAGAAAACTTGTGGCCGGCGGAAATTGACGAAAGTGAATTTGAGGATGCAGTATTAAATATCTGCCTTAATGCACGAGACGCGATGCCGAACGGCGGTTCGTTCACCATAAAAACAGAAAATGTTGTGCTCAATGAACAATATGTAGAAAGAGTATCAGATAGTAAAATCGGCGATCATATTCTTATATCTTTTACTGATACCGGTGAGGGGATAGCCCCAGCGATTAAAGATAAAGTTTTAGAACCATTTTTCACAACCAAGTCAGTGAATAAAGGCACCGGTCTTGGTTTAAGCATGGTTCACGGGTTTGCGCAGCGTACAGGTGGGCATCTACGAATTCATTCTGAAATTGGTGTTGGTACAACGATCAATTTATATATCCCGCGTTCTTATAGAGCATTCGAAGCGGATGAAGAGGTAAGAGAAGAACAAGTATTATTGCCAACGGGTAAGGAAAAAATACTTGTTCTTGATGATGAAGAAAACCTATGCGAGGTGGCTGAGAACCAGCTTAAAAACCTTGGTTATTCGGTGTTTGCGGCCAATGATAGCAAGACAGCGATAGATATCTTGAAAAAAAACAGCGATATTGAATTATTATTCAGTGATATCGTTATGCCAGATGATGATGATGGATATAAGGTTTCCCAAATTGCGCGGGAATTAAATCCATCCATAAAAATTCTATTGACCAGTGGATATTCAGATAATGTCGAGGTTGATGTGTCAGGAAGCAGAATTAAAGAAGAATTGAAAAGAAGTGTGCTTGCAAAACCATATAGCCATCATGAGCTTGCCTTTGCGGTAAGGCGCACATTGGATAGATAAATTCGTTATTCAATTTTTCCGATGAACATATAACCTACTTGCCTGATGGTGCGAATATACTGTGGGTTTTTTGCATCATCTTTTAATTTACGGCGTAATTTGGCGACCATAACATCAAGGCTTCTATCGAAGGGAGTATAATCCCTTGAATTGGCACCGATATGATCTAATAACTGTTCACGGCTTAATGTGCGGCCTGCTGCTGAAATCAGTGCGCTTAAAATTGCATATTCGTGTCCTGTGATAGCGATGTTTTCACCATCTGGAGCAAATAAAGTTCTTGAATGGGTATCAAGCTTCCAGCCGTTAAATACAATCATATCGTCGTTCTGGGCAGCCCCGGAGCCATTATCATTATTGCTGGACGATCTTCTTAAAATGTTTTTAAGGCGTGCGACCAATTCATGGGAATGGAATGGTTTAGTGATATAATCATCAGCACCAAGCTCAAGGCCGACAACTTTATAGTTAATGTCACCTTTACCCGTTAGAAGAACGATAGGGATATCATTGCCTTCTCTTAATTCTTTTAAGGCCGATAGACCATCCTGATCCGGAAGTGATATATCAAGAAGAATAAGAGATATATTGCGGTTTTCAAGATGGCTGTACATCTCGTTCACATTTTGCGTTTCGAGCACTTCAAAACCATTCAGTTCCAAAAGTGCTGAAACGACATCTCTAAATTCGTCTTCATCATCAACTATCAGGATGACATCTGACATTAATAACTCCCTATTAAATGTCCCCCAATTTATAAAATTCAAAGGCAGTATAATGAGTATTTATCATGATGTAAAAAACAAAATGTACATAAATTGTTGTTTTTTGAAACAATATGAAACTTATGTGATCACGTTAAGTGCTTTATTTATATAAGGTTTTTCTGATATTGTGCCTGAGGGCGGGTGTTTATACATGCATACTGGTTTGTTTTAATATGTCATAAACATTC
Source organism: Pseudemcibacter aquimaris (assembly GCF_028869115.1). NCBI lineage: Bacteria > Pseudomonadati > Pseudomonadota > Alphaproteobacteria > Emcibacterales > Emcibacteraceae > Pseudemcibacter > Pseudemcibacter aquimaris. The sequence continues at coordinate 2,050,621 of NZ_CP079800.1, read as the reverse complement.
CAAATTTTGCGGAAAGACCACGAAGCGGTGTACCATTTTCCAATCCTTCGACGTATGAAAAGTTTTTATAATATTTATCAAATAAATTATTGGCTTTAACATAAAGCTGTACATTATCATTCACTTGATACGATAACTTGGCATTAAAATGGGTAAAGGCATCAATATTGATGTTTTCAGGGTATAAGTTGCCATCGGCTAGCTTGGAAATAAAACCGCTACGATAAAATCCGTTTATATTAAAATTCCATTGGTTCAGATTATAATTTAAAACCCAAAAGGCCTGTTTTTCAGCAACGCCAACTTCATCGGCATTGTTCATAATAGAACCACCAACTTTTAATGTTACATTTTCAACGGGATTAAATAATGCTTCTGCTTCCCAACCGGTATTTGTGATTTTATTTAAGTTCTGTGCCTGAAATGCGTTAAAACCTTCGATGATGTCTTCTACGAGAACGGGTTTGATGACGTCCGACAATTCATTTCTAAACCATGTAATGGTAAAAATGCTTTTACCAAAACGCTGTGAAATGGATGCTTCAAATGTTGTGATATGTTCAGGATTAAGGTTAGGGTTACCAACCGCATTGGTGGCAATTTCTGAATCTGTTTCTGCAATGGTTGGCGCCCTGAATGCTTGTCCAAACAATCCTTTGACTGTTGTGTCATCCGTTAATTTATAAACAACACCGCCACGAAGACTTATTTTGCTGCCAATTTCTTTATGATCATCGTATCTTATGCCACTTGTTATAGATAAATTGTCGGTTGGTCGCCATTGACTTTGCAGGTAAGTACCAATGATTTGTTGAGAGGTGGCATCAATAAGATAATATTCATCAGGGTTAAGCGGTAATCCATACCCGCCAAAGAAACCAATGACATGCTCGTCGCCGGGGATAAAATCCACGCCATCGCTTGCAAAAAAAGCATCCTGATCCCAGTTACCCTGAAATGAATTTCGATCAATGCTGTTTTCTTTAAAATTAGCGCCCATTGTAATGGTATGATTTTCTGCATGTTCCCAATTGGCAGAAAAACCAATACGGTAATCTTTACCTTCGCGGTAATTGCCACCTTCGGCGTCAACCTCGGCCCCGTTAGTCCATACTAAGTCCGCAGCAGCGGATGCAGGGAATAATAGTGACCTAAAATCAGATTGGAAATATTTGAAATCGGCATATGGTTCAATTGTAAGTTTAGGATTAACTTGATACGGATAACGTGCGGATATAATCACATTATGGGTGTCGGTTCTTTGTTTGCCGCTTAAGTCACCCTGAGCACCGCCAGCGACAAATTCACCCATGCGTCTATAGAAAAAATAACCGTTTAACTGTAGTCCGGAAATGTCGAGATTTAACGCACCATCAAAGCCTTTCACAGGGTCTTTGGTTGGGTTTAGTTCGCCAAAATGATTGAAGAATGGTTCATAATATTCGCCGTCATCTTCAAAATACTTGCCCGATATGGATGATTTAATCGTTTCCCATTCAGCGCTGTTTTGAAAGCTGACCTCTCTGGCATAGAAGGAACCATAAGATGCGCTTATGTTATTGCTGTCTTTACGGGAAATGATGTTTACAACACCGTAAAGTGCACCTGATCCATAAATCGCTGAACCGGGGCCACGGATAACCTCTATTTGTTCAATGTTTGAAACGCTCATGAAAGGAAGGCCTTCGGCGGCCCCGCCACAAACACTGTCATTTACTGCAACATTATCAAGCAGGAATAAAACCCCATTTCCACAGGGGCCCGTTGATCTTCCACGGAAAATGGCACTTTTACCAAGTGCATCACTGCGGTTGGTATAGGCGCCCGGAATAAAATTAAGAAGGTCTTCAACCGTATCGACACCCATGCTCATGATTTCTTGACGGGTATATACAGTGACGGAAGAGGGGGCTTCCATTGCTGTTTGTGGTGTCAGTGTCGATACAGTCGTTCTAATGTTTAGCAATTCTTCGATTGAATAATTGGTAAGGTCGGTATCTGGCAATGTATCATTTGCCGATGCCCATGAACCTAATAGAACAGAAGCATATATTGAAAGTGGTGTAAGCCTTTTCATTTTATATAAGCTAATCTCTCGTTATCCTTTCAATCCCCAAGAGGCGCTAATTAAAAATAACTTTAAATCTAAAATAGTTAACTTAAAGTTATTTCTGATAAACAATTTTTCCATTTACAATTGTCATCACATTTTCAGCACTCATAATCTGATCTTCTGGAATGGTCATAAGATCTTTGTCAAAAATACTGAAATCAGCAAGTTTACCAACTTCGATAGAACCAAGCACATCTTCTTGGAATGCGGCCATTGCACCCCAAATTGTAAACATTTTTAGTGCTTCTTCACGGGTTACCGCATATTCCGGATGCCATCCGTCAGCAGAAAAACCGCTTAAGTCTTTACGGGCTACAGCTGCATAAAATTCAATGCGTGGATCACCAATTTCAACAGGCTGATCCGAACCGCCGGGGATAATTGCGCCCTTATCAATCATTATACGCCATGGATAAGCATTGGCAAGTCGTTCACGTCCCAAGCGGTCCTCTGCGAAATGAAGATCACCAATCGCGTGGGATGGTTGCATTGATGGGATGACATCAAGGTCAATGAAACGGTCCTGATCATTTGGTTGAATGTTCTGCGCATGTTCAATACGCCATCTTGCATCTGCCACTTTACGTTTTGATTTTGGCACGGCTTTGAACGCATCTTCGTAAATATCAAGCATGATGCGGTTCGCCCCATCGCCGATGGCATGTGTTTGAATTTGAATGCCGTTTTCAAGTGCCTTGATGATCAATGGCATCATTTCTTCCTGTGTAAACATCGGAAGACCTTTGGTGTCATAATCGGCATATTTATCAATGAAAAGCGCACCACGGGAACCAAGTGCACCATCCATCATCATTTTGATACCACGTGTGGTTACATAATGTTCAGGGTCAATGTCTGGCCCTTCTTCAGCCAGTCTTTCGGCATTTTCGTCCATCCACATTACTTGATATAGTCTATGTGCAAGGGCACCTTCTGCACGAAGCTCTTTGGCAAGTTCAAGGCTTTCGTAAGTACTTCCAGCATTATGGAAACCTGTCCAGCCAAGGGATGCATTTCGTTCTGCGCCACGTTTTATGGCTGCTTTTGTTTGCTCTCTATTTGGTGAAGGGATTAGGCTGCTAACGATGTTCATTGCGTTATCAATCAACATACCTGTCGGTTCACCATTGTCATCAAGGTTAATATGGCCACCAACCGGATTTTCAGTTGTGCCTGTGATACCGGCCATTTCCATGGCTTTGGTATTGATAACGGCACTATGGCCATCTGCACGGCCAAGATATACGGGACGGTCAGGAACAATTTCATCAAGATCCTGACGTGTTGGGAAGCGACCTTCCGGCCAAACTTTTTCGATCCATCCGCGGCCGGATACCCATTCTGCATCCGGGTTTTCATCAGCATATGCTTTAACGGCAGCAAGCATTTCAGCAAGACTATCAATACCTTGCAGGTTCAGGTTTACTTCACGGAAACCGACACCTTCCAAATGTCCGTGGGATTCAATAAGTCCTGGATAAACGGCCTTACCAGCGAGGTCGATGATATTTGCATCACCACATGCATAACGTTCAACACCGATATTATCGCCAACATAAATAATTTTATTACCCAAAATGGCTGTTGCTTCTGCGGTTGGTTGGTTGTCGTTAACGGTATATATTTTACCATTCTTAAGAACGATATCAGCATCAACACAGCTTTGTGCAAATGATGTTGTTGTCATTAATGCAGTTAATGCTGCGGTTCCTAATATTTTTTTAATCATATTTTCTACTCTTATTTTTGATAAACAATTTTTCCGTTAACGACCGTCATGACATTTTCAGCTGTCATAATCTGGTCTTCTGGGATGGTCATTATGTCTTTATCCATAATACTTAGGTCAGCCAGCTTTCCAACTTCAATACTGCCTAGAATATTTTCCTGAAACGCGGTATGCGCACCCCAGATGGTTAACATTTTTAGGGCCTCTTCACGAGTTACCGCATATTCAGGGTGCCATCCTTCACCGGTATAGCCATCGAAATCTTTTCTGGCAACGGCGGCGTAAAATTCAATACGTGGGTCGCCAATTTCAACTGGCTGATCAGATCCGCCGGCAATAATCGAACCCTTGTCAATTAACGTACGCCATAGATAGGCATTGGCAAGTCGCGGAATGCCCAATCTAATGCCGGCAAAATGAAGGTCACCAATGGCATGCGACGCCTGCATTGACGGAATGACGTCAAGGTCAATAAAGCGATCAACGTCTTCTGGTTGGATGTTTTGTGCATGTTCCACACGCCATCTTGGATCTTGAACGGCACGTTGTGATTTTGGAACCGCTTTAAAGGCTTCCTCGTATAAATCCAGAATTATCCTGTTGGCGGCATCACCAATGGCATGTGTTTCAACCTGGAAACCCATTTTGATGGCTTTTAACAGAACGGGTCTGATGTCTTCACTTTTTGTGATGATTAACCCTTTGGTATCATAATCGGAATATGGTTCAAGCAATGCCGCACCCCGTGACCCAAGGGCACCATCAAGCCTTACTTTAATGCCGCGAACGGTGACAATATTATCTTTGTCGACCTCTATCCCGCGTTCATAAAGGGTATCGAGTTCTGGTCCAAAGTTCACAGCCACAAAAACACGGTGGGCAAGATTGTTTTCTGAATATAATTCCTGAAATAATCCGATGGTGTCGTAATTACTGCCTGCATCTTGGAAATTGGTCCAACCCATACGGACATTACGTTCTGCACCCATGCGAATAGCATCTTTTCGTTCAGCTGCCGTTGGGGCGGGGATAAGTGGATTGACAAGATCACGTGCTGTATCCACCAATATACCAGTAGGTTCACCATTTTCATCTAGGTTGATGGCGCCGCCTTGCGGTGATTTGGTCTCACCAGTAATGCCCGCAAGTTCAAGTGCCATTGTGTTTAATACTGATGCATGACCGTCAGCGCGACCAAGCGATACAGGACGGTCAGGAATAATGGCGTCCAAATCATCTTTGTTTGGAAAACGCCCTTCCGGCCAATTTGTTTCGATCCAGCCTGTGCCGGTAATCCATGCGCTATCTGGGTTTGCATCGGCATGTGACTTTACAGCCTCCAGCATATCCGCGAGGCTGCTTATCCCCTGAAGGTTTAGATTTTTTTCACGAAAACCCACTCGCATTAAATGACCGTGGCTGTCAATGAAGCCCGGGAAAATGGTTTTACCCGTCATATCAATCACATTGGCATTTCCACATGCATAACGCTCCGCACCAATATCATCACCGACATAAATGATTTTATCACCACGTGTTGCAATGGCAGATGCAGTAGGTTGATTATCATTGACAGTATAAACAGTTGCCCCTGTCATTACGATGTCAGCAGGCTTGCAATCCTGTGCCATAACAACGCTCGTCATAGCACTAAATAATAGTAAAGATTTTGTGATCATTTTCGTCCCTTTTATATTTGGATCAGGATAAAACGATCATGCGACCGATATCAATAAAATTATACGGTGGATTGAATATTATTTTTGCGCTAAATGTAATTCACGTATCTTCTTATCGGGAAAATAAAAAATATGAATTTGGGCATAAAGAAAATTGGCATATTCGGGGCGGGGATTATATCGCTGTCAGGTCTGTTGCTAAGCAGTGCATCCGCGCAAGCGGTGGCCGAGGCACTTATGCCAGAAATGGAAGAAATGACCGAGGAAGTCTATGTCCTAAGAGAACCCACAAAAGAAGAATTAAAGAGGTACGCCATCAATGCGGAAATTGATGAACTGTGGGATAGAATTTTTGATAATTCTGGTAACTGGTTGTTACGTCAACAAATTGCAAAAAAATACATTCTTCTTGGGAACGCGGATATCGCTCTTCATGAATTGAAACGTGCTGAACAACTCGGTATGCCAAGAAATTTGCTGCTTGGCGATATCGGTAAAACATATTTGATCACCAAGCAATATGATTTAATTGGCGAAGAGATCCTTATCGAAGAAGCCGCACCGGAAATTCATGGTGAAGTATATTTGGTGCAAGGGTTGATGCATAACGCCCTTGGTCAAAAACGTCAGGCATTTCTTAAATTATATCAAGCAAGTATTTATTTGCCTGATCAATATGATTTAAATGCATCGCTTGCCAGTCTTTATAATGATATGGGGGAATATGAAAAAGCGGAACTTAATGTCGATAAGGCATTAAATTTTGAACCCCGTAAAGCAGAAATTCTTTTATTAAAAGGAGAGCTGGTTCAAAGGCGCGCTGGATCAGAAAAATCATTAAAATATTTTGAACTGGCCAATTTTTATGAACCGGAAAATACCGAAACGGAAAGCAAGCTTGCTGGTGCCTATTTCAATTTAAGAAATCATGATGAAAGCATGAAATGGGCCCGTAAAATACTGGCCAGAGACCAACGTAACCCATATGCCAATTTCATGGTTGCGGCACTATTCGCTGAAGGCAACAATATCAGAACAGCCACCAGATATTTAAATCAGGCAGGATTTAATGCTTATTTAAATTCTGTTCCGGCGCTTTTGTTATGGGGTAAGCTTGGATATGCAACAGGTGATTATGACCGTTCTGTGCGTTCTTTATCCAGATTAAAAGAAATCGACCCGTTACATATTGAAGCAAGCAGAATACTTGCTGCGTCAAACTTAAAATTGGGTAACGGTATGGGCGCGGTTGACGCGCTATTGGACCTAAATGAAAATGGCCTTATGACCGGGCTTGATTATTATTTAATCGGCAGTGCTTATTCGCTGGTGAGGGAATATGATAATGCGGCCTTATTTATGGATAAGGCGGTTACTGACGGTGTATCAGCATTAAGTGCTGCGGATAATCAATATGCAGATGAATTTGGCCGTGAACAAAATTTTGGTATTACCATCGATTTTGCGGAAATTTTAAACCAGAATAATGCGGATGATTACCGCCTTGTGATTGAGGCGTACCAAGCATTGGAAGATAATGATTTTGAAAGTGCGTTTGATAGTGCAGCACGTTTGATCGATGCGAACCGTCAAAACCCGCTTGGTTATTATTTGATCGGCAGGTCTTATCAGGGGCAGGGGCAAGCCGATGATGCCCGCAGTAATTTCAGCAGAGCATTACAGTTAGACCGCAATTTTCATCAGGCAAGGTTAGCGCTTGCGAAAATTCAATTTGAACGTGGCAATGAAAATGATGCGGTTCTTTCATTAAACACAATTCTTTCCCGTGATGAAGAATATCTTCCGGCATATGATTTGTTATATGAATTCGCCATGATGCAGGGGGATTTTATCCGCGCAGAGCGTTATTTAAGAACGGCGACAAGCGCACGTGCCGATTTGATGGAACCGCGTTTGAAATTAATTAATTTTTATTTTGATCGCGGCAATGTTAACGGTGCACGTAATAACGCATTCAGATTAACGGAAATTTTCCCTGATCATTATCTGTCGCATAAAATGGCCGGTAAATCATTGTTGCTCGGTGGAAATGCAGAACAGTCGCTGACATTCCTTGAGCAATCAATCGCAAAAAATGCCAGCGACCAAGAAACGTTTTTATTACTAGCACGCGCGTATATGCAAACAAGTGAAATGCATAAGGTAAGACCTTTATTGGTGTCTGGTTTGGAGACGGTAAAAGACAGACTTCCTTTGGTTTTAGAGCTCGTAGAACTTACCAAAACTGATCGCAATTTCCAAAGTGGTTATCATTATATTGATCAATTGAAACTGGATGAAACCACGATTGCGGTGGCATATCTTTATCAGGGGGAGCTGAATTTACTGGAAAATCGTGTTGATGATGCGATGAACGCATTTAATAAGGCAAAGGACGCTGGCGCAACAGAAGAACAAATCGCAAGCGTTCGTAATAATATGCCGATTGTTGGGTTGCAGGTGAATTAATGCGTGTTCTGCATGTGCTTGAACGGTCGCTTCCTTTTGTTAATGGATATACTTTCCGTGCACAGCGCTTGATCAAAGCATTACATGATAATGATATTGAAACAATTCAGGTAACAGGCATTCACCATGATCAATTTCAGAAAACCAAAGAATATGTTGACGGGGTAGAGTTTGAAAGAACGGCCAAAGGCATAAACCCGCTTGTGAAAATCCCTTACGTGGATCAAAAAATAGCAGCATCAAAATTAAAGAAGAAAATTTCAAAAATACTATCGTCTAATAAAGTCGATCTTATCCATATTCATGGGCCAGCTTATAATGGAATAGCGGCGATAAATGCGGCAAAAAAGCATAATATACCGCTACTTTATGATTATGATCTGTTTTTAGAAACGACTGATTTAAAAGACAGTGTTTTGGATCATGTTGATCTTATTACAGTGTCGACGGATGCGGTAAAAAATGATCTTGAAAGATCCGGGGTTAACGAGCAAAAAATAGCGGTGATCGAAGATGGAATAGTGCCATGTGATGTTGAAATTACAGAAGATGAATATAATGATCTTCGTGCGCGCTTGAATTTCGAAGGGATGACCGTTTTTGGCTATATTGGTTTTTTCCATGATTATGAAGGGGGGGATATTTTAATCAGGTCCATGCGAAGTATCATGCTTAGGGAACCCAATGCTTGTTTATTGATTGTTGGGGACGGTGATATGGATCAGGAATGGCAACATTTGGCATCAAGAAAAATGCTTGGGGACCGTGTCATTTTTACCGGTTTTGTGCCACAAGAAAAGATACCCAAGTTCCTTGATCAAATCGATATATACGTATCCCCGCGTCAAAAAGTACCACATTCGGAAAGTGTGGTTCCAAATAAATTAAAAGAAGCCATGCAAAAAGGTAAATTGGTTTTGGCATCAAATATCGGTGGCCACCGAATGGTCATCGAAGATGGCAAGAACGGCTTTTTATTTAAGGCGGGTGACCCAATTGCGCTTGCGGAAAAATACGGTGAAATGCTTGAATGTAAGGATCAATGGGATAGCATCAAAAATAATGCGAAATTGGATGCGCAGGAAAAGTACGACTTTAATCTATCCATGGAAATACTGATCAATAATTATAATCGTTTGTTAGGGAATGTTTAATGCAGGAAATCCGTCTTAAAAGCAGCATAAGAGTAGCCGCGGAAATAAAAAGATGTGAAGCTGAATTTATTCCTGCAATGGTGCTGCATAAAGGGGACGAAGAAAGAGGACAGATCATCATAAAGCAGTATGTGCATGGAATGGGTGCCAGAATATATTCCGAGACCCGTGATATGGATGATAAGCTTATTTGGCATGAGCCGCTCGGCGAAGGATATATGGAAGAACAAAAGGCCGATGACTATATCGTCAGACAAAAAAGTTTTGATGAGGATTTATGGGTGATAGAAATCGATGATCCAAAAGAGAAATATGTAGTTGGAATAATTGAATGAATAATGTTGAAGAATTATATCAACAGGGTGTTGAATTATATAGACAACAAAAATTTATAGAAGCAAAAGATATCTTCTTAAAGGCCAGTAAACTTGTGCCAAATGATCCGCAAATTGCTAGAATGCTTGCTGTTCTGTTAGCGCAGCTTGGCAATTTTAAAGAAGCGCGAATTTATTTTGAAATTTCCCTTAAATATTCAATAGAAAAACCGTCCCTTCAGTTTTTAAATAATTACGGTCTTATTTTAAGAAAAACAGGTGATAGCAAAGAGGCGATAAAAATATTCCGACAGATCATATATCGTGATAAAAATTCCGCAGAGGCGTGGACTAATCTAGGGGGGTGTTACAATGCATTTTTTCAATTAAATGAAGCGGTAAAATGTTTTGAAAAAGTTAGAGAAATTGTAAAAGATGACCCTAATATTTTAACCCGTCTTAGTTTCAGCTATCATAGTCTTTGTATGTGGGATAAGGCGAAAGAAGTTGATAGTAAGTTAGTTGAAATTTCGAAGTCTAAAATGGCGATAGGAGAACCTTCGCCGCTAAATGTCCATTCTGCATTCTTTTTAGATATTGATGGTTTTCTTTTTAAGGAATTAGCTGAAAATCGTTGTTTTCATATGAAAAAAAAACAACAAGCAAGTGGTATATTTCTACAACAAAGACCTAGTAGAGATAATCATGGTCGCATTAAAGTTGGTTATGTTTCATCAGCATTAAAAAGACATGCAACAGCGTTTTTGGTGCAAGATTTGTTCAGGCATCATGATTATGATAAATTTGAAGTCTTTATATACGCCCTAAATGTTAAAGGGGAATGTCCGTATTATGACAAGATTTCATCGTCCGGCGCGCATATTTATGAATTAAGTTCAAAAAGTGAATTGGAAGTTGCAGAATTTATCCAAAGTCATGAAATTGATGTATTGATTGATCTGGATGGTGAAATCAGCAGAAGCCAGCCGGGCGTGTTTTTATTGAAACCGGCGCCGGTTCAAGTTACTTGGCTGGGGACACCGGTGACATCTGGTGCGCCGTGGATGGATTATATATTGGTTGATGATGTGATCGTACCGATAGAGCTTGAAAATCATTATACTGAAGAAATACTTAGAATGCCAAATAGCTTTTTCTTTAATAGCTGTACATCCTTGCCATTAATAGAAAGCAAAAAAGAAGATTGGAATTTGCCAACCGATAAATTCATTTTCGCGAGTTTCAATATTAGCCGTAAAATTGATCAAACATCATTTCAAGCATGGTGTTCAATCTTAAAGGGTGTTGAAAATAGTGTTCTATGGATTCTTGTTGATGATGAAATGACGCTTAAAAATCTTCGTAAAGAAATGAAACAGCAGGGCGTGGATGCAGATAGGTTAATTATTGCGGATAGACTATCAAATGAAGATCATTTGTCACGATTGCAACATGCTGATTTGATGCTTGACTGTTTTGTTTGCAATGCACATACGACCTGTGTGGAGGCGCTTTATGCTCATCTTCCAGTGTTAACAAAAATTGGGGAAACATTTATTTCCCGGGTCGCAGCTAGTATTTTATCGGCCGGGAAACTGGATAGTTTGATTACCCATACTATTGATGAGTTTGTTGAAAGGGGTATTGAAATTGGCAATTCTGCAGAAGAATTGGCGCGACTTAAAAATCATTTAAGTGAAAATAAAAATGATTTGCCTGTATTTGACCAAAGACAATGGGTAAAAGATTGGGAACAAATATTACAAGAAATTACCCAAAATAAGGGTTTATGCTGAATGTCTGATGTTAGAAGGTTATATCAACTTGGTATGGGCCATTTTAAAAGTAAAAAACTGTTCGAGGCCAAAGAGTGTTTTGAAAAAGCCAATGTAATAGCCCCTAATGATCCAAAAGTATCAGAGATATTGGGATATTGTTATTATTTGCTCGGGGATTTTGCCAAGGCAAAATTTCAATACGAAAATTCAATAAAAAATTCTCCTAACGGCGCAACAAGTCAGCAGCTTGGTTTATATGCAAATTTATTGCTGGATATTAATGATGAAGCAGGGTGCGAACATTTTTGTAAAATGATCCTTGAAAAAGATCCTGGATATATGCCCGCTTTAAAAACTCTGGGGGATATGTACCGCGCAAAGCATAATCAGACAGATGCAATAAAATGTTATGGAAAAATCATTGAGAAAACACCGAATGATTATTCAACGCTAACGAAATTAAGCGGTTGTTATCATAGTATCTGTTTATGGGATAAAGCAGAAGGAGTCGATAACAGGCTGATCGATTTTTGCGAAGAAATATTTGAAACCGGAATGGCATCGCCCGTTGATATTCATTCGGCTTTAATGTTTTCAGAAAATGCTGATTTTATGAAGAAAATTGCGGTTAATCTTAGCAATGCGTATATTGAAATTCAGAAAAAAATGGGGGTGGAGTTACCACAATATTCCACGGTATAAGAATAACAAAAAAAGAAGAAAGAATAAAGGTTGGCTTTCTTTCTGCTGCCTTATCAAAGCATGTCACCGCCATTGTTTTAAACAGTTTTTTTGAACATTTTGATCAAGCGAAATTTGACGTTATTGTGTATGCGGTTAACCCAGATCACCAATGCCCTAATTATCAAAAAATCAGTAAAAGTGCAGAAAACCTGATTGAATTTAATTCACAAAGTGATGAAGAAATGGTGGATGTTATAAAAAAACATTCTCTTGATGTTCTGGTTGATCTGGATGGTTTTGTGGGCGCTAAAAGACGTGGTGTGTTTAGCCAAAAACCAGCACCAATCCAGATTGCTTGGATGGGGACGCCGGCGACAGCTGGTGCACCGTGGATTGATTATGTTTTGATTGATAATATTATCGCGCCTAAAGAGCTAGAATATCAATATACTGAAAAAATATTGCGGATGCCGCATTCGTATTTTTTCAATTCAATGTCGTCTTTAAAAAGAAGTGTAAAAGACCGTGCATATTGGAATTTGCCAGAAGGCAAATTCGTTTTTGCCAGTTTTAATATTAGTTGGAAAATTGACAAAGAGACATTCTTGGCATGGTGCGAGATATTGAAGAAAGTGGAAAACAGTATTCTTTGGTTGTTTCTTGAAGATGAGCAGGCAATTACAAACATAAAAGATACATTGGAAGAAAATGGGGTAGATAGTAATCGGTTACATTGTACCGGCCGTGTTCAAAATGATATTCATCTTGCCCGTTTTGATCATGCAGATTTAATGCTGGATAGTTTTATTTGCGGGGCACATACAACATGTACGGAAGCATTATATGCAGAACTTCCCGTACTAACTAAAATAGGCACAACATTTCATGGTAGGGTAGCAGCAAGTATTATCAAAGCTGCTGATATGGAAGATTGCATAACAAATTCCAAAGACGAATATATCGAACGTGCTATTGAAATTGCGACAAAGGATGGCGAGCTGGAAAGATTGAAAAATCATCTGAAAGAAAATAAAGATGAATTACCTTTATTCGATCAAAAAAGGTGGGTTCGCGATTTTGAAGAAATACTGATACATATATTAGAAAAATAAAGAAACAAGAAAAACATGTCTACGAATGTCAGATCTCTTTTTGAAGAAGGGCTTAAATATTATAAAGCAAAAAACAACTTTAAGGCGAAAGAATGTTTTTTAAGTGTTTGTAAGAATGCGCCTGATTTTTGGCTGGCTTATGAAATGCTTGGGCATGCCTCTTTTGCAACGGGCGATTTTTTATTAGCGAAAAACAGTTTTGAAGAAGCCATACGCAGAGCCGGAAATGGTATTGGCACTGAACTATTGGTGAAATATGCACGCGTTCAAATCGAGCTAAGAAATTTTAAAAGTACCGAAGAAATATGTAAATATCTTGTTGATCAGGATCCTAACTTAACTGATGCCTGGATGGTGTTGGGGGATTGTTATAAATTACAATTTAAAACAAACCTCGCAATGGATTGTTTTGAACACATATTCGAACAAGATCCCACAAATATTAATAATATGGTCAAATTGCACCGTTGTTATCATGATATGTGTATGTGGGATGATGCGAAAAAGCTTGATGATAAATTATATTCCATAAGTTCAAATTTAATGCAGACAGGTGAAGCGGCCCCATTAACTGTTTATGACGCAATGAAGTTCATCGAAAATGGCAGTTTTATGCGTGACTTGGCGGAAAATGAATGCAAAAAATTTATTGATATAATGGAACGCTCGGGTGTTACCTTTACTCAATATCATACTGAAGCTAAGCAGGTAAAAAAGAAGGGTAAAATTAAGCTCGGCTTTTTTTCTTCTTGTTTATCTAGGCATGTAACGGCTTATGTACTTTTTAATTTCTTTGATCTCTTTGATCGTGATGTCGTCGAAATTCATATTTTCCCTGTAAATCCTGACCAAACCTGTACGCATTATGAAAAAATATCAGGCGATTGTGATTATGTGCATGAGCTAATTTCAATGACCGATCAGGAAATGGCAGAGAAAATTGCATCAACTGAAATGGATGTACTTATTGATCTGGACGGGTTTGTCGGAAATCGCCGTATGGGGGTGCTTGCTCAAAAACCGGCCCCAATTCAAATTGCTTGGCTTGGAACACCTTGTACGACTGGAGCAACATGGAATGATTATGCTTTAACGGATCATGTAATTGCGCCAGCTGAATTGGAAGATCATTATACTGAAATGCCACTAAGGATGCCGAATAGTTATTTCTTTCCAAATATTCAGGGTGACGAAGCCAAGGAACTTGGACGGGATTATTGGAATATTCCGGAAGATAAGTTTGTTTTTTGTAGTTTCAATAACAGCTGGAAAATTGATGAAGCAACATTTCTTGCTTGGTGCGAAATATTAAGAAGGGCAGAGGATAGTGTACTTTGGTTAATGTTGGAAAATGATGAAACAATCGAAAATGTAAAACAAAAATTACAGGATAATGGCATAGACCCGAATAGACTTTATATTTCGGGAAGGGTTGAAAATACAGAACATTTATCTAGGTTTATATGTTCAGATTTATTACTCGATAGCTTTATTTGTGGGGCACATACAACGTGCATCGAAGCATTAGGGGTTGGCCTGCCTGTGCTTGCTAAAATTGGCAAGCCATTTTATTCGCGCGTTTCATCTAGCATGTTAAGTGCGGCAGATCTGGAAAGTCTTATTACCCATACAAAAGAAGAATATATTGAACGCGCAGTTGAAATTGCAAAAAATCCTGATACCCTTGCGGCGTTAAAAACACATTTAAAAGAAAATAAAGACACATTGCCATTATTCGATCAGAAGAAATGGGTGAAAGACTTTGAAGATATTCTGGTCTCTGTCGTAAAAAGGGAAAAATAATTACATGGAAGCGACCATCAATTTCGGGGTGTGGGCATTATTGCCATTACTATTAGCATTAATCACAGCCTTCTGGACCAGAAGCGCGATCTTTTCACTTTTCGCAGGTTGCTTGGTCGGTGTGATGATGATGGGATATAATCCAGATGAATTTATGATGGGACTTGATCCTGCGGGTGGTTTTGTGAATTTGGTTGCCGCGAGCCTTGATGGTGAATTTATCCGCATCTGTGTGATTATTATCTTTATCGGAATTCTTTTTGAACTCTTTAAACGGGCAGGGGTGCTTGTTGCATTCGCTAATAAGGTTTCCAAAACAGGCACCAGCCCGAAAAAGGTGAAATTCACCACATGGATGATGGGTTTCTTTATTGTTGATGATTATTTTAGCCCGTTGATGACTGGTCCGATTATGCGCCCCTTAACAGATAAGGCGCGTATTTCCCGTGAAAAGCTTGCGTTTATTTTGGATAGTACGACGGCGTCCGTTTGTGTGCTTGTACCATTTATGTCATGGGGGGCTTATATCGGTGGCTTAATCGCAAAGGAAGGTGGCCCTGTGAATGGTGCGGAAGAGGCAATAACATTATTTGCGTCATCCATTCCTTATAACATTTACCCGATGCTGTTGATTTTCTTTACTATGTTGATTTGTTTGGAAATCATTCCTGATTACGGCTTTATGAGAAAAGCGGAAAAGCGTGCCCGTGATGAAGGAAAAGTACTGCGTGATGGCGCCATTCCAATGGTCAGTGATGAAGGCGATGATATATTCGATCAAAAATTTGAAAAGGCTTATTTGTTCTGGGATTTTGGATTACCAATTTTCATGGTGTTCGGTACGGTGATTATCACTTACTTTATGTTCGGTAGCTTAATGATCCTTGAAGCCTTTATCATGGCGGTGATTTATCTTGGCTTTTCGCTATATTTCAAAAAATATGTAAAAGATTTCAGCGACCTTACCGAAATCGGTATCAAGGGCGCGAAAAGTGTCATGTCCGCGATTATCATTACCGCGCTTGCCTATTGTATTAATACGGTGACCAAGGGGCTTGGCGCTGCGGAATTTATCATGGCGCTAAGCGATGGGTTCATGACGCCGTCATTACTCGTGGCGTCGACGTTTTTCTTAACGGCGGTGATTTCATTTTCAACCGGAACATCATGGGGCGCATTTGCATTAATGATCCCGTTCGTTCTGCCGATTGCATATGGCTTTAGCGGTGGTGTTGCTCATGACCCGATTGTTTATAAAGTAATCGCGGCCGTGGTTGGCGGTGGTATCTTTGGTGATCATTCATCACCGGTTTCCGATACATCGGTACTGGCGTCCGTTGGTGCCGGCAGTGACCATATGGACCACGTGATTACCCAGCTTCCGTACGCGTTAACCGTTGGTGCGGGTACGATTGCGCTTTATCTGGTGATTTAATTTAAAAAAAGTGCATTTTTTTTAAATCTGGCCCTTGAAGTATTAAACCCTATCCACTATCTGTTCTGTGTGGCTTTTAGCACTCCTGTTCTAAGAGTGCTAAAAGCGTAAATGTAATTAACTTTAACAACCTAAATCAAAGAGGGTTTCAAAATGGGATTTCGTCCATTACACGATCGCGTACTTGTACGTCGCGTTGAAAATGAAATTAAAACAGCTGGTGGAATTATCATTCCTGATACAGCACAAGAAAAACCAAGTGAAGGTGAAGTTGTTGCCGTTGGTAATGGCGTAAAGGGCAATGACGGTTCTGTTGCTGCGCTTGACGTTAAAGCGGGCGACAAAGTGCTTTTCGGTAAATGGTCAGGCACAGAAATCAAGGTTGACGGTGAAGAGCTGTTGATCATGAAAGAAGCTGACATTCTTGGCATTATTGAATAAGAAATTTTAAGAGGAATATATAATTATGGCTGCTAAAGACGTAAAATTCGGATCAGACGCACGTGCACGTATCGTTGCTGGTGTTGATATCCTTGCAAACGCTGTAAAAGTAACACTTGGTCCAAAAGGCCGTAACGTACTTCTACAAAAATCATTCGGCGCACCACGTATCACGAAAGACGGTGTATCTGTTGCAAAAGAAATCGAACTAAAAGACGTTTATGAAAACATGGGCGCACAAATGGTTCGTGAAGTGGCATCACGCACAAACGACGTTGCGGGTGACGGTACAACTACTGCAACTGTTCTTGGTCAAGCACTTGTTCGTGAAGGTTTCAAATCTGTTGCTGCAGGAATGAACCCAATGGACCTACGTCGTGGTATTGATCTTGCTGTTTCAAAAGTAAGCGCATCACTTAAAGAGCGTTCAAACCCAATTTCAACATCTGAAGAAGTTGCGCAAGTTGGCTCAATTTCAGCAAACGGTGAAACTGAAATCGGTGACATGATTGCAAACGCAATGGAAAAAGTTGGTAAAGAAGGCGTTATCACAGTTGAAGAAGCTAAAGGTCTGGATTCAGAGCTTGACGTTGTTGAAGGTATGCAGTTCGATCGCGGTTACCTTTCACCATACTTCATCACAAATGCTGAAAAGATGTCTGTGGAACTTGAAAACCCATACATCCTTCTTCACGAAGCTAAACTTTCAAACCTACAATCAATGCTTCCACTTCTTGAAGCTGCTGCACAATCAGGTCGTCCGCTACTTATCATCGCGGAAGACGTTGAAGGTGAAGCACTTGCTGCGCTTGTTGTGAACAAGCTACGTGGCGGTCTTAAGATTGCTGCGATTAAAGCGCCTGGTTTCGGTGATCGCCGTAAAGCAATGCTTGAAGACATCGCGATCCTAACAGGTGGTCAGGTTATTTCTGAAGATCTTGGTATCAAGCTTGAGACAGTAACACTTGATATGCTTGGTACTGCTAAAGGCGTTAACATCACGAAAGAAGACACAGTGGTTGTTGACGGTGCTGGCGAAAAAGGTGACATCGAAGCACGTTGCGCACAAATCCGTGCACAAGTTGAAGCAACGTCATCTGATTACGACAAAGAAAAACTTCAAGAGCGTCTTGCAAAACTTTCTGGCGGTGTTGCCGTTATTAAAGTTGGCGGTGCAACAGAGATCGAAGTTAAAGAACGTAAAGACCGAGTTGATGATGCGCTTCACGCAACACGCGCAGCTGTTGAAGAAGGTATCGTACCAGGTGGTGGCTCTGCGCTTCTTTACTCAACACGTGTACTTGAAGGCCTAGAAGGCGAGAACGCTGATCAAACAGTTGGTGTTAATATCGTTCGCCGTGCACTAGAAGCACCAGTTCGTCAGATCGCTGAGAACGCTGGTAAAGACGGTGCGGTTATCGCTGGTAAGATGATCGAACAGGATGACAATTCATTCGGTTACGACGCACAAGGCGAAGAATATAAGAACCTAGTAGAAGCTGGTATTATCGACCCGACTAAGGTTGTTCGTACTGCGCTTGAAGATGCTGCATCAGTTGCCGGTCTATTGATCACGACCGAAGCAATGGTTGCTGATATCCCATCTGATGATGCTGGACCTGCAATGCCTGATATGGGCGGCATGGGCGGCATGGGTGGAATGGGCGGTATGGGCGGTTTCTAAACCCCTATATAATACAGCACTTTACATCTATTACTTAATGTACTATATAAAGGTCAGGGTATTTCCCTGGCCTTTTTTCATGCAATGGTTAACGTTGTCTTAATTTGGCTTTAATTAAATTGTAAACATTTTGGTATAAAAAAAAGATAAGGCGATTCCCATTATGGATAGCCCATGCTTTTAAGAGAAAAGACATGAATAAATGTACCGATATATATAGTGTAGAATACTATCTGCAGGCGGCAGGCAAGCCACGTGCAGCGAAGACTTTTTCAAAAAAGCTGTTAAAAAAGCAAAAGAATTTCAAAATTCTTGTTAGAGATGATGTTAAAGATAGCGTCTATCTCGTTGATGCTTAACGCTAATTTATAGTTTTACACCCATTCTACCGGCGAGGTCCTGAATAAATTGAAAGGCCACGCGACCTGATCTTGCGCCTCTGGTTCTTGACCATGTGAGTGCTTCTGCGTGTGCGTCATCGCGGTCATACTTGATGCCGAAATGATCAAGGTATCCGTCAATCATCTTAAGATAATCATCCTGATTACAGCTATGGAAACCAAGCCATAGGCCGAAACGATCGGATAGGGATACTTTTTCCTCTATCGCTTCTGATGGGTTAATGGCTGTGCCGCGTTCATTTTCCATCATATCACGGGGCATAAGATGGCGACGGTTTGATGTAGCATAAAAAATCACATTCTTTGGTCTGCCTTCGATGCCGCCTTCGAGTACGGCTTTTAATGATTTATAGTTACCATCATCATGATCAAACGACAGATCATCACAAAATAAAATACACTGACGACCACTGTCGCGAATGATTTCAAGTAGTCGTGGTAGGCTTGGGATATCTTCACGGTGAATTTCAATAAGCGCTAAATTGCCCACCTTCGCATGCAGTGCTTTCACAAGGGAACTTTTACCCATGCCGCGAGCCCCCCACAGTAGGGCATTATTGGCCGCATACCCGTTTGCGAATTGTTCCGTGTTTTTAAGCAGAATATCACGAACATGATCAATCCCCTGAAGCAGGTTAAAATCAACGCGGCTGACATTATGAATAGGGTCAAGGCGGTCGGGATCAGCATGCCAAACAAATGCATCTGCGCCATCAAGCGTAGGTTTAACGCTATCATTCGGTGCAAGACGTTCAAGGGCATCCGCTATTCTGTTTAGGGTTTTATCGTTAATTTCTGCCATATTGATCCCAATCTATAATTTTATCGGCTTTAACCTTGTTTTTAACGCGCCATACGCTTATATCCAATAGATAATTTTTTATAAATATAAAAGGAATATCGAAATGTTTATTTCTGAAGCATATGCACAAACAGCCGGGGGTGGTGATGGTGGCCTTATGGGGTTATTACTATTTGTACTAATTTTTGTTGTTTTTTACTTTTTGCTCATCCGTCCGCAGCAAAAACGCGCTAAAGAACATCAAGCCATGGTCGGCGCCTTGAAACGCGGTGACAAAGTGGTTACATCAGGTGGTATCGTTGGTAAAGTCAGCAAGGTTGTAGATGACAATCATGTTGAAGTTGAAATCGCAACTGATGTTAAAGTTAAAATCGTTCGCTCAACAATCGGGCAGGTTATTGACAAAACTCAACCGGCCAACGACGATAAAAAATAAACATTTATTGGATTAAACGATGCTTGATTTTCCAAGATGGAAGGTAATTTCAATTGCGCTATTTTCCCTTATCGGGGTGATGCTTGCGGTGCCGAATTTTCTTTCTGATGAACAAATCGAAAATTTACCGGGCTTTATGCCATCAAGTCAGGTGACACTTGGTCTTGACCTTCAGGGTGGTGCGCATTTCTTGATGGAAGTGGACACAGCCGGTGTTATTTCAAACATGCTTCTTGACCGTGGACAATCCATCCGTGATCTATTAAGTGATGAAAGAATTCGTCATCGTTACCGTGTAAACGGCGATCGTTTGATCTTTACCCTTACCAATCCGGAAGACCGTGTCCGTGCACTTGAAATTATTCAAGGGACAGTGACACAGGTTGGTATTGACCTGATGACCGGCGCAAGTTCCCCAGATATTGAAATCGCAGAGGGAACAGGCGCGGTAATTAATATCAATATGTCTGAAGGTGCGATTGAAGAAAAGAAAATCCAATCTGTTGAACAGTCAATTGAGGTTATCCGCCGCCGTATTGATGGCACAGGTACCAAGGAACCGACCATTCAACAAAATGGCCTTGACCGCATTTTGATCCAATTGCCAGGTGTTGAAGATACAACTTATTTCAAAAATATCTTAAGTGAAACGGCACAAATGAACTTTCATCTGACCAATCTTACGGTTAGTCAGGAAGATATTAATCGTGGCCGTGTGCCGCCACGCACAACCATTTACCCATCCCTTGAAAAAGATGAAAATGGCGCACCACTTTTCCAATATGCGATCCGTGATGAAGTGATGGTTTCCGGTGAAGATCTTGTGAACGCCAGTTATTCCACAGATGAAAATGGTCGCCCGGCTGTCAGTATCAATTTCAATTCAAAAGGCGGGAAACAGTTTGCCGATGCGACGCGCGCCAATGTGGGTAAACCATTTGCCATCGTTCTTGATAACGAAGTGATCAGTGCGCCGAACATTAATTCAGCCATCCTTGGTGGATCGGCGATCATTATGGGTAGTTTCACTGTGGAAGAAGCAAATGACCTGGCATTGCTGCTTCGTGCGGGTGCGCTTCCTGCGCCGCTCAATTTGCTTGAGGAACGTACCGTTGGGCCGGGCCTTGGTGCGGATAGTGTGGCGGCAGGTCAAATTGCCTCTCTTATCGGACTTGCGGCCGTGATGATTTATATTGTCTTAAGTTACGGTTTCTTTGGTGTTATTGCCAATGTGGCCTTGATTATCAATATCTTCATGATTTTTGGTGTGTTGTCCTTATTTGGCGCTACGCTGACGCTGCCGGGAATTGCCGGTATCGTTCTGACGATCGGTATGGCGGTTGACGCCAACGTGCTTATTTTTGAACGTATCCGCGAAGAACTGCGTCGTGGTAAAAATGTATTATCGTGTATTGATGTGGGTTATAGCCGTGCGTTTAGCACCATTATGGATGCGAACGTAACGACGCTTATTGCGGCACTTATTCTGTTCCAATTTGGATCAGGCCCGGTGAAGGGGTTTGCGGTGACACTTGCCGCGGGTATCTTTACATCCGTCTTCACAGCGGTCAGCCTTTCACGTTTGTTCATTGTAACCTGGGCACGTAAGAAAAAGCCCGCCAGTTTGAAGCTTTAAGGGAAGGGTATTTGATATGTTACTTAAATTAGTCCCACAAGACACAAATATTCCTTTCGTTAATTTCAGAAAAATTGCTTATGTTTTTTCTGTTTTGATGATTGTTGCATCAATTGGTTTATTTTTCACAAAAGAACTTAACTTCGGTATCGATTTTAAAGGTGGGTTTCTTATTGAAGCACATCTGGATAAAACTGCTGACCTTGCGCATATCAGGGGGTTAACAGGTGATTTGGATCTGGGCGATGTTTCCATTCAAACCTTTGGTGCGGATAATCAAATTTTGATCCGTATTGAAGAACACGAAACAATGTCCCTGAACGAAGTTGTTAATCTTGTTCAATCGACATTGGAAGCTGGTGTTGATGACAATATTGTTTTCCAACGTACTGAATCAGTAGGTAGCGTAGTATCAGGAGAGCTTATCCAATCCGGTATTATGTCGGTTGGTTTGGCGATTGGTGCCGTGCTTTTCTATATCTGGATCAGATTTGAATGGCAATTTGGCCTTGGGGCGGTAATTGCGCTGGTTCATGATATTATTTTGACAATTGGTATGTTTGCTTTAACGCAATTGGAATTTAACCTTTCTATTATTGCGGCGATCCTCACCATTGTTGGTTACTCGCTTAACGATACGGTGGTTGTGTATGACCGCATCCGTGAAAATTTACGCAAATACCGTAAGAAAGAAATGCCGGAACTGATTAATTTTAGTCTTAATGAAACATTGGCCCGTACGGTGATGACATCTGTGACGACCTTAATCGCTCTTGCTTCACTATATTTCCTTGGCGGTGAAGCGATTAGAGGATTCACAGCGGCGATGATCTGGGGTATTTTCGTTGGTACTTATTCATCTGTATTCATTGCGTCACCAGTATTACTCTGGTTTGAAATTCGCCGTGAAGAGGAAGAAGAGATGACCAAAGACGGAAAAGAAATCATTCCGGAACAATTCAGATAATGGAATTTTCAGAAATTAAATCTGGTGAAGAAGCCTTCATTGCCGGTTATGGTAATGGGGGCTTTCGTATGGGGGATAGCCGCTTTGAAGGAAGTATGCTGATCACACCAAAAGGATTTTACCCATGGGATGTGACATCAAAAGAAGACATCACCGTAGAAAGCTTAGAAAAAATTATCGAATTTAAAGACGAGATTGAAATGCTGATCATCGGCATGGGCGAAGGGATGGCATTCTTACCGAAAGAGGTTCGCCTTGGGTTAAAGGAAAAAGGCATCGTTCCTGAAATGATGGACACGGGCGCCGCCGCGCGTACCTATAACGTGTTACTATCCGAAGGGCGCCGTGTTACGGCCGCGCTGATTGCCGTTTAATAAAAACTATCATTTGACAGTGACGGTATTGTAAGACATTCTTTCCAAAAATTATAACTATAGGAAGGGGGAATTATGTCTCTGTGTTATCATCAAACATTTTCTGTGTTTAATGCGCTATCTGATGGTGTGCGTGTAATGAAAAATGAATTTCAGTTTTTTGGTGTTCTAGTTGTTCTTTATGCACTGCTTGCATCGCTTCCTTATATTTTGTTTTATCAAAATGTGGATTTAAGCGATCCAGCAGAGGTACTTGAATTTATACAAAATGGTGATGTTCCATTTGTAGCAATTTATGCATTTTATTATATTTTATATGCAATTTTTATCATCATAACGCTCGATAAAACACATGCATCATTCCACGATATTTCATTTAGCGAATACCCATATATATCCCGGGCAATTAAGGCGGTTATCCCTGTCATCGGATTATATATCCTTTCGATGATTTTAACCGTACTTGGGTTATTATTATTAATTATTCCAGGGATTATTGTGATGCTGACGCTTTATCTATCTATTCCGGCAAAGCTCGCAGAAAATATCGGAATACTTGCTGCCCTTGATAGAAGTAAAGACCTGACCAAAGGGAATCGCTGGGCAATATTGGGCACTGTCCTTGTGCCAGTAATTCCAATGGTGGTTGTGTCCTTATTACTTATGACTATTTTGCTTGGTGATCTGCAGGCAACAGGAGATGTATCCCCGTTATTCCAATTCCTAAATGCACTAGTAAGTAGCTTGTTTGCCGTTTATTTTGTTGTTGTCATGGGGGTGATTTACCAACAAATTGTCGCTGAGCGAAAATTCATGGCGGATGAAAGTTATTAATTTAAAAGCCGGGCTAGTTATAGCCCGGCTTTATTCGTTTTAATTAGACCACTTAATTTGAACGAAGTGCATGAACCGGATTGGCGCGGGCGATTTTTAGGGCGTGACCAATTACGACACCCCACGCAATCAATAACGTGATACCGCCAGCGAATAAAAAGTAAGCGAGGCTGATATCAATCCGGTAAGCGAACGTGCTAAGCCATTCTTCCATATTCAGATAAGCAACAGGCCAGGCAATGATGTTGGCAATTAGCACTGGTTTTGAAAACTGAATAATAAGCAGTTTTACGATATCCAGTACCGTTGCCCCCAATACCTTGCGAATGCCAATTTCACGGGTGCGGCTTTCGGCGACGAATGCGGCAAGGCCGTATAATCCAATGCTTGAAATGAATATTGATAGCAATGAGAATGTCGCGAAAATTTTCGTGCGGCGCGTTTCATCGATATAGAGCGCATCATAAACATCTGTCGTCAGGTTAGAAATAAGTGGCACATCTGGAAGAACTTGACCCCAAACTCGTTCAAGACGCTGGCCCATTTCACCGTTATAGGCATCATTTAAATGAACGGTGATGAAATCAAGCCCTGCTTCGGTTGCGAAGTAAACTTGTGGGGTAGGTGTTTGACGGGTTGATTCCGTATGCAGATCATTAACCACGCCAACAATTGTAATATCGATTGGGCGGTCATTTGCCGCGCGGATGACTTTACCGATTGCATCATCTGCATTTTCATAACCGGCAAGTTTAACCAGTCCTTCGTTAACAACGGCGCTACGGGTGATAGGTAGATTGTCATTTTCCGGAATGGTTTCAAAATCACCGATGAAATCATTTGAAAATAAACGACCTGCGACCGGTATCACGCCATATGTTTTAAGAAAATCTGCATCCATATACATGGTTTGGATGTTTACGGGTTCGGCATTATTACTTTCCGGCAATAAAAAATTCGCGAAATTACCATATTGATTTGGGAAACTATCCGATGAAATACCGACCGATTTTACACCGGGAATATTGGCGATTTGTTCTTTCAATAATTTGGATGCAGGGGCAACCTGATTAAACCCAGAACCAGAAAGAACAATTCTGTTTTCTTTTTCAAATCCGGCGTCGATATTTTGCGAATAAAGCGTCTGCGCATAAATAATCAATGTTGAAATGATAAGCCCGATTGAAATGGTAAACTGAACAACGAGTAATATATGACGCAGTTTTGTTGAACCGGGGATATCGGATTTATTGGCAAGCAGGATTTTTGCCGGTCTAAAGGATGATGAAACAAATGCAGGATAAAAACCGGCACATATTCCAACAAATAAACTAAACCCGAGTAAGGTGATGGCTTCAAGTGGGTTACTTAACGGGTAAAGGGTAATATTTTTTCCTAAGAAATCATTATAAAGTGGCAACAACATTTCCACCACTGCAACGCCAATAATCATGGCGATGAAGCTTGTTAATATAGTCTCACCAAGGAACTGGGCAATAAGCTGTTTTCGATTTGCACCCATGACTTTGCGGATTGATACTTCTTTTGCTTTTTTAATGGCTTGTGCGGATGCAAGGTTGGTGAAATTGATGCTCGCCATGATTAAAATCAAGATGGCGATCATTGAAAATGTATTTACCGTTTTAATATCACCGCCTGGTTTAAGGGGGCGCAGTGCCGTGGATTTTAAATGAATATCCGCAACGTTGATCATGCTGAATGTAAAACGCGGTGTTTTGTCAGCGTCATTATTTGCTGTAATCGGTAGTGTTCTTGTAAAGCTCGCGAAATTATTTTGAAAGCTCGTAATGTCCGCCGTTTCATTAAATTTCACATATGTGTGATTGGTTAATGAATTCCAGTCTTCTGTAACCCATGGCCAGTTCACATATCTTGATGGATCGAGAAGGGCAATGAAAGTTGAATTTAGATGGCTATTTGATGGGATATCGTCAAAAACAGCAACGACCTGATAATCAATGCGACTGGCGCTTGGGGAATGATTAATATCCAATATTTGGCCAATTGGATTTTCAGTGCCAAAATATTTTGTGGCCATAGATTTACTTATTGCGATGTTGTTGCTGTTTGATAGCACGGCGTCGCTAGCTCCCATGTTAAAAGGGATATTGAAAATATCAAAGAAGCCCTGGTCAACATAATGCACGGTTTCATTAAATTGTGACGTTCCGCGGCGAACCGAGGTTTCATTGGGGTAAACGCGAACAGCGTGTTCGATTTCATTTTCAAAACGGGTATTTAATTCTGGTGCCATCCGACCGGGGGTATAGGCAACCTTAACCGGTGCGCCGCCCGGCGGGGTTGCGGTTGCTTCTAATTTATAAATACGGTTGTGACCCGTTAACCATTTATCATATCCCAATTCATCACGCACAAATAATGCGATCAGGATCACAATGCTTAAGGCAACAGAAAGCCCGATGACGTTAATCAGGAAATATTGTTTATCTTTTAATATGCCGCGTAAGGCCGTTTTGAAATAATGGTTTAACATGCTCGTTCCAGTTTTGATAAATATACTTCCCGAATAACAGCAAATATTATGCCAGAATGAAAATGATGAATTTTCAATGGGTTATGAAAATGCATATGTGGCAACTGTTCATTTTCGGACATCATTGTGTTCGTTATTGAACATCTGGGCGGTTCAAAGCTGTAATATTTCTATCGAATTATTCTTATCAATCACGAAAACAGAATTGGTTGGTAATTTCCGCCAGTTTTCACGTACCTTGCTAAGAGGTTCGCTGGCAAAGATAACAGCGTCATCGGTTTCTGAATAATAAAGCGATGGTGCCGCATCAATTTTACCACATGTTGCACGGGTCAGAATAATATTTTCCCCGTCCGTCATGGCGAAATTGAGCATAGAATGGGCGGTGATTTCAAGTTCACTTAATGCATGACGCAGATTTTCAATCATCAACATCATATTGGCGCCTAATGTGTCCGCAGATGCGTTTTTATCAAGCCCGATTTGATTTAAGAAGTATGCGAAACTAAATTCGCTATCGGTATTGCCCTCAATTAAATTAAAGGCATCATCGGAAAGGTCTTTCATTAATCTGCGTCTGATTAATTTAAATGAATTGATAAATCCATTATGCATCCAAAGATAATTACCATATCTGAAGGGATGGCAATTTAATTCCGTGACCGGCATGCCAATGGTCGCGTCCCTGACATGGGCAAAAAAGCATGATGTGACAATTTTTTCAGATAGGCGTCTTAAATTTCTGTTGCTCCATGCCGGTTCAATGCTGGTGAAAACACCGGGTTCAGGATCACTATGTTCCGGATACCATCCAAGGCCAAAACCATCACCGTTAACAGGTTTGATGCTTTCTTTTGCGTCGATTGATTGGACAATAAGGGAATTTTCGGATCTGATTAAAAGATCCGCGACAGTAATAGGATTTCCTTTGTAACCAACAAAGCGGCACATGTCATATTCCTTTCATATAAAAAGAATAAAGCAAAAGCATGAATAAAGATTTAAGGCGGTTTTTGGGGGAACGTATCGGCCTTCTTCAGACTCGCTATTTTACAAATTAAATATTATAGTAACAAAAAATAAAGTTTTATAAATTTATAGTAGTCATATCAGGTAAGTAATATTCGAGTGTACGACCCATGAACAATGTCATTAAAAAGAGGATGAATAACATTAGGTATTTGTTCCTAATATTTATTATGACCGTTTTTCCTGTTTCAATTATGGCGCAGGACGCAGAGGATGATACGAATATTGTCGGTTTAACCGATGCTGAAAAAGCATGGATTGCAGAGCACCCCGTTTTAAGACTGACCAACCAGATGGACTGGCCGCCATTTGATTTTGTCCTTGGCGGTGAACCCGCGGGATATTCCATTGATTATATTAATTTACTTGCTGAAAAAATTGGTGTGCGCATTGAATTTACCAATGGCTATTCATGGGAAGAATTAAGCGGTAAAGTCGCAAATAAAGAACTCGATATCCTTCATAGTGTCGTTAGATCACCTGAACGGGAAGAATTTCTTGAATTTACCGAGGCTTATATTGCCTTACCGATGGTGTATTTCGGCCGCGCTGGATCCGATCCGATTAATTCTATAAATGATTTATCCGACAAAAGAATTGGCGTGATCGAGGATTTCGCCCATTTTGATATTTATAAACGCGATTATCCCGATTTTAATTTGGTTATTCAGGAAAATATTAAAGAGGCACTCGTCGCGCTTTCCGCCGGTGAAATTGATGTTTTTTCAGTAACGCTGCCGATTGCTAATTATGCAATTACCAAAAATTTTATTCCGGGACTTGCTGTTCTTGGGCGCGATCATTTACCGGAATTTGCATCAAACATTGAATTAAGATTTGGTGTGCGCAAAGACTGGCCGGAACTTGTTCCAATCCTGGAAAAAGGGATGGCGGCCATTTCATCACAAGAACTTCAGGATTTATCGAACAGGTGGCAACAAGAATATGAATTAAACCCTGAACTTGAATTAACCGCAGAAGAACGCAATTGGCTTGCGAATAATCCGGTTGTGCAGGTTGTTGCGGATCCGTTTATCGTGCCGCTGGAACTTATTGATGAAAACGGTAATATTTCGGGTATTTCCGGGGCATATCTGGATAATATTGCAGAAAAATTAAATGTAACATTTCAGTGGGCTGGAAATAAAGATTGGCCAGAGGGAATGGCAAAAGTTGAAGCAGGCGAAGCAGACGTGCTTTCGGCGATTGTATCAACGCCGGAACGTAGACGTTTTCTTGAGTTTACGGATTCATATATATCGCTTAACAATGTGATTTTCGCACTTGATGAGGGTGAATTTTTTGGCAATATGAATGGCTTAAACGGCAGGACAATTGCGCAACTTAAAGATTTTTCAGTTACCGAATTTATCAAGCAGGATTACCCTAATATCAATATAATAGAGGTGGATACAATTGGTGAGGCCTTGTCGCTTGTATCAAACGGAAGTGCTGATGCATATATCGGTGACCTTACAACCACATCATATTATATGGCCGCAGAAGGGTATGCAGGACTTGTTGTTGCGGGTGATGCACCATATCAAACGGCAATTTCAATGGGAATTAGAAATGAATTGCCATTACTAGCCAGTTCCATGCAAAAGGCAATCATTTCCATGACGGAAATTGAGAAAATCGAAATCAGCAGAAATTGGATGGCGTTGCGTGTTGAGGTGAGTCAGAATAATGAATTGATCTATAGAATTATTGCAATATCAGCGATTGCGTTACTTGCAATTTTATCATGGGTGATGATTTTGCGTCGTGAAATTGCCAGAAGAAAAGAAACAGAAAAAAAACTGATCATTTCCCAAAGACAGGCTCACAAGGCCAATCAGGCGAAATCAACATTTCTCGCGAATATCAGTCATGAATTAAGAACCCCGTTAAATGCAATCATTGGGTTTTCCGACGTGATGAAATCCGAAGTATACGGCGCCATTCCACAACTGAAATATAGAGAATATCTTGAAGATATTCACAGCAGCGGTAACCATTTGGCCGATGTAATTAAGGATTTGCTTGATCTATCGAAAATTGAAGCCGGTAAAATGCAACTGGCCGAGGTGGATTTTGATATCAAAGCTTGCATTAACGAAACTGTGAAAATGATACAGGGCGCGGCAGATGCAAAAGAAATTAAAATTAACAATCAATTAGCTGGTATTGAAGAACCATTTATTTTTTATGGCGATAAGCAAGCATGTAAGCGGATCTTTATCAATTTGCTGTCTAATGCGGTTAAATTCACCAAAAATGGTGGTGATATCACGATTACGGCGGAATTGAATGATGAAGTTGGCAGAATTGAAATCAAGGATACGGGTATTGGTATCCCGGAAGACCGCATTGAACATGTGTTAACCCCATTCGGGCAAATTCAGGATGACCATGAATTAAACGAAGAGGGCACAGGGCTAGGGCTGGCCATCGTGACCCAACTTGTTACCATGCATAACTGTCGTTTTAGACTTGAAAGTGAAGTTGGTGTTGGCACCACAGCCATTATCGAACTTGATATGGACAGGATTTCTTAAAGGCAATAAAAAGCCGGACTTAAAAAAGCCCGGCTTTTTTGAATTCATTATTTCCAAAAATTACATGATTGGGTTTTGAGCCGAAATCATTGATGCAAGCATTGGAATTGAAAGCATTGTGTTTGTGCGGCTGAATAGCATCGCTTTGCGTGCTGCTGCCGGTTTTGCTTCTGCTGGTGCATCAACAATGCCAAGTGCGATTTTCTGATTTGGCCAAATAACGAACCAAACGTTGAACCACATGATTGTACCAAACCACATGCCAAAGCCAATATTAGGCATTTTCAGTGTGTAAGCATCAACCAGATAGCCATTAAACATGGCAAGGAAGATACCAAATACAAGTGTTGCCATCGCAGCCCAGCGGAACCAGAATAGTGCCTCAGGTGCGATTACTTTACCAATTGCCGGTTTTTGATCATCCGGAATTTTCGGCATGCTTGGAATTTGTACAAAGTTAAAATAATAAAGCAGACCAATCCAAAGAATGCCGCTTAATACATGCATATAACGAATTATAAATAATACTGTTTCATCCATAGTGTGCCTCCTTACATATTGTCCATCATGTCAGAAACGGCCTTTTCCGGCGCGCTCATCTGACTGTCATAAATTGCTTCAGTAGCGAAAATCATCACGATTGTAATGACAACTCCCGCTGCGATGGTAAGTGGCAGTGATTCTAGGATTTTAGCCATTTGATACCCTCTCCGTTGTTTTAATAATTATTTGTCCCTTGCTCGGGTTTACCCTGTTCATTTTTAGAACGGTGCTAAATTTAACAGTAAATTAACCTTAGGTCAAAATGTCTCTTATTTTTTAAAATAATTAGATGGTATTTTTCAGTCATTTAGGTGGTAAACGAATAAAATAATGGGTATAAAACCAAACATGGCTGAACTTGAAACATACTGTGCAAAACAGATTAAACAATATGATTACGACCGCTTTTTGGTGACACTTTTTGCACCAGCAGACGTTCGTGAGGACTTGTTTGCGCTTTATGCCTTTAACCACGAGGTCGCAAAAATCCGTGAGGCGGTATCAGAACCAATGCTTGGTGAAATAAGGCTTCAATGGTGGCGGGAATCTATCGATGGCATTTATGACGATAACCCCAGAAACCATGAAGTTGTGTTGCCACTATCCGCCGCCATTAAACGCAGCGGCATTGCAAAAGACAGATTTATGGCGATCATTGATGCAAGGCAGGCCGATATTTATGACGAAAATCCGAAAACGGTTTCGGAATTCGAAGAATATCTTGGTAATACGTCGGGAAATCTAATGCGTCTTGCGGCGCTGATGATCGGGGAACGTGATGAAAAGGTGCTTGAGCTATCCTATGATCTTGGTATGGTTTGGGGGCTTGTGGGCACGTTACGGGCCATTCGTTACCATATTTCCATGAATAAATTATCATTCCCACAGGATGCGATGGATAGCTTTGGTGTTAAAAAGAATGATATTTTCGCCGCAGAGAAAAATGAAAATCTTTCCAAAATGATCGAAAGCTTCTGCATGTCCGCAACCGGATATCTTGATCAAATCGCGAATGAAAAGGGAAGGCTTTCCAAAGAAACCAAAAGCATATTCCTGCTCGGCGCATTAAGCCGCAGTTATTTGAATATGTTTAAAGCAGCAGGTTATAACCCGTTTGAAATCAATGAAAAGGCGAGTACGTTTCAACGCCAATGTCGTTTGTTTTTTAGTGCGCTGTTGGGTCGGATATAAAACCATAAAAAATTGTCACCCTCGGACTTGATCCGAGGGTCTCGAGATACTCGGAACAAGTCCGAGTATGACTGAAGTGGGAGCATTAAGAATTTAACCAAACCTCTAACGCATCAAGCGCCCGTTTTGATTTAAGCGGTTTTCTGAACTTGCGTTTAATCTTGACCATACGGCCATCAACCATATGTTTCTTTTCTTCAAGCGGCGGCATAATACCGAAATTCACATTCATTGGTTGGAATGTTTTGGCGGTGCCGGCCCCTTCGATGTGGCCGCCGGTGATGTGATTGATCAGCGCGCCAAAGCCGGTAACGATTGGCGGGGCGGTGATTTCTTCGCCCAAGGTTTCCGCCGCCAGGAAACGGCCCGCCATAATGCCCATGGCGCCGCTTTCCACATATCCTTCAACGCCTGTGATTTGTCCGGCAAACCTTATGCGCGGCATTGATTTTAATCGTAATTGATCATCAAGCAGTTTCGGGCTGTTGATAAATGTATTTCGGTGAAGGCCGCCAAGCCGGGCGAACTCCGCATTTTCAAGGCCAGGTATTTTCTTAAAGATTTCCTTTTGGAATTTATATTTCATCTTAGTCTGGAACCCGACCATATTATAAAGGGTACCAAGCTTATTATCCTGACGCAGTTGCACAACCGCATAAGGGCGTTCATCAGAATGCGGATTGGTCAGGCCAACAGGTTTCATTGGCCCGTGGGCAAGCGTTTCCTTACCACGTTCAGCCATGACCTCGATGGGCATACAGCCTTCAAAAAACGGGATATCCTGTTCCCAATCTTTATAATCCGATTTTTCAGCGTCGGTAATTTCATCAATGAATGTGTAATATTGATCTTTGGTCATCGGCAGATTGATATAATCCGCGCCATCCCCCTTGTCATAACGGCTCTGGAACCATGCCTTATCGAAATCAATGCTTTCTTTATAAATAATCGGCGCAATCGCATCAAAAAACTGCAATTCATCAACACCCGTGATATCAAGCACAGCTTTCGCGAGCGCGTCAGAGGTGAGGGGGCCAGTGGCAATAATCACATTGCCCCATTCCGTTGGTGGTATGGTGTCCACTTCACCACGTTCGAGTGTGAATAATGGATGAGCCAGTAATTTCGATTGAACATATTCACTAAAACCGTCACGGTCGACGGCAAGGGCGCTTCCGGCGGGGACTTTGGTTGCCTCTGCGGCTTCCATCATCAATGAACCAAGGCGTCGCATTTCCTCATGCAGCAGTCCAACCGCATTATTTTCCATATCATCTGATCTAAAGCTATTGGAACAAACCAGCTCCGCAAGGCCATCTGTTGAATGTGCGTTGGTGGTTTTAACACCACGCATTTCGTGCAGGATCACAGGAATATCACGCTGTAACAATTGCCACGCTGCCTCAGTCCCGGCCATGCCGCCGCCAATAATATGTATAGGTTTAATGCTCATATTTCCATCCATCAAAATCGTGAGCGGCTTTTAGCACTTTTTTTATGAGGGAGGAATAGAAAAATGTCCCACAAAATGAAACACCTGCACTTGGGCAAATGCAGGCGTATCAAAATGGAGTAAGTTGAGTATTATGGTATTACAGTTTTGGGCATCTGTAATATTGTAACTATCAACCAAGAAGGTTAACAAAAGGTTAACGAATGTGATAATTTTATAAAATATTTGCCAAATATTGACCTGTATAGCTGTTTTTGACCTTTGCGACGTCTTCTGGCGTGCCTTCGGCGATGATTTGGCCGCCACCACTGCCCCCTTCTGGGCCGATATCGAGAATCCAATCAGCGGTTTTAATCACATCCAGATTATGTTCAATAATGATCACCGTATTGCCCTTGTCGACAAGCGCTTGTATGACCTCTAGCAATTTTTTGATGTCTTCAAAATGAAGGCCGGTTGTCGGTTCATCAAGGATATAAAGCGTGCGTCCCGTGGACCGTTTCGATAGTTCCTTGGAAAGCTTAACGCGCTGCGCTTCACCGCCCGATAGGGTGGTGGCCGCTTGGCCGATTTTGATATAATCAAGGCCCACTTTCTGCATCATTTTAATCTTGTCACGCACGCTCGGGATCGCGGAGAAAAATTCAAGACCATCTTCCACGGTCATATCAAGGACATCGGAAATCGATTTCCCTTTAAATTTTATCTCAAGCGTTTCACGGTTATATCGTTTGCCTTCGCAAACATCGCATTTCACATACACATCAGGTAAGAAATGCATTTCGATCTTGATGACGCCGTCGCCTTGGCATGCCTCACAGCGGCCGCCTTTAACGTTAAAGGAAAAACGGCCCGGTTTATAACCGCGTGACTTTGCCTCTGGCAGTCCGGCGAACCAGTCACGGATCGGGGTAAAGGCGCCCGTGTATGTGGCCGGGTTTGAACGCGGTGTGCGGCCAATGGGGGATTGATCGATTTCAACGATTTTATCGATAAACTCTAACCCAGTGATGTCCTCATGTTTTCCAGGGACAACGCGGCTGCGGTTAATTTTCCGCGCGACCGCCTTATATAATGTATCAATGGTAAGCGTCGATTTACCGGAACCGGAAACCCCCGTGATACAAGTCATGACGCCAAGCGGGAATTTCGCGGTAACATTTTTAAGGTTATTACCCGTTGCGCCCTTAACCACGATTTCTTTTCGTTTTTTGCCAGCCATATGGCCTTTACGGCGTTCGGACGGAACGGCGATCGATAGCTCCCCGCTTAAATATTTACCCGTCAGGCTCTTTTTCGACTTCATGATTTGTTTTGGCGTGCCTTGGGCGACGACCTCACCGCCATGAACGCCAGCACCCGGGCCCATATCAATGACATGGTCGGCGGTCATGATCGCTTCTTCGTCATGTTCCACCACCAGCACTGTATTACCCATATCGCGCAGGTTCGATAATGTTTGTAATAACCGGTCATTATCGCGTTGATGAAGGCCGATTGACGGTTCATCAAGCACGTATAAAACACCCGTTAAGCCGGAACCGATCTGGCTAGCGAGGCGAATACGCTGGCTTTCGCCGCCGGAAAGGGTGCCTGATGTGCGGCTAAGGTTCAGATATTCAAGGCCGACATTATTTAAGAAACCAAGACGTTCTGTTATTTCTTTAAGCACACGGCTGGCAATTTCATTATCTTTATCGGACAGCTTGTCCGAAAGATTTGTGAACCATTCCAATGATTTACGCACCGAAAGTTCGGTGATTTCGCTAATGTGTTTACCGTCGATTTTGACCGCTAAGGCTTCTTGCTTTAATCGGTGGCCATCACAGGCATCACAGGTGGTCGATGATTGATATTTCGCAAGCTCTTCACGCATCATATTACTGTCGGTTTCCCGCCAGCGACGTTTGATGTTGCCAATCACCCCTTCGAAGGTTTTCTTGACCTTATAATCTTTGATGTTGTCACTGTTATAGGAAATCTCGATTTCTTCATCACCGCTACCGAACAGCAGGACATCCTGATGCTTTTTGGAAAGCTTATTCCATGGTGTGTTGGTTTTAAATCTATAATGTTTAGCAATACTTTCAAGCGTTTGCGCGTAATATGGCGAATTGGATTTGCCCCACGGCGCAAGTGCCCCTTCGGTTAACGCCAGCGACTTATCCGGCACAACAAGTTCAGGATCAAAATATAATTTTTCACCAAGTCCGTCACAGGTCGGGCAGGCGCCAAACGGGTTATTAAAAGAAAATAGCCTTGGTTCGATTTCCTCAATTGTAAAGCCGGAAACGGGGCATGCGAATTTAGCGGAAAATAAAATGCGTTCCCCTTCCGCGCCGTCCTTTGTCGCTTCTTCAACAACCGCGAGGCCATCTGTTAAATTAAGCGCGGTTTCCATACTATCGGCGAGGCGGGTTTCTAACCCTTCACGCACCACAAGGCGGTCCACCACAACTTCGATATCATGTTTGATTTTCTTATTTAAATCGGGAACATCTTCGATTTCGTAAAATTCACCGTCGACCTTAACCCGTTGAAAACCTGCCTTTAACAGTTCCATGAATTCTTTTCTATATTCGCCCTTACGTCCCCGTACAATGGGCGCGAGCAGGAATAAACGCGTGCCTTCCTCCAGCTCCATTACACGGTCTACCATCTGACTAACCGTCTGGCTGGTGATTGGAAGACCCGTCGTGGGGGAATAAGGAACACCAATGCGCGCATATAATAAACGCATGTAATCGTAAACTTCGGTCACCGTGCCGACGGTGGAACGCGGGTTGCGGGACGTGGTTTTTTGTTCAATGGAAATGGCGGGCGATAGTCCCTCAATATGATCGGCGTCCGGCTTTTGCATCATTTCAAGGAATTGGCGCGCATAGGCAGAAAGGCTTTCCACGTATCTGCGTTGCCCTTCGGCATAAATGGTATCAAACGCCAGTGACGATTTACCCGAACCCGAAAGACCGGTTATCACCACCAGTTTGTCACGGGGAATGTCCACATCGACGGATTTAAGGTTATGTTCTTTTGCCCCGCGCACGGAAATTTTGGTGAGCATCTTTTCGACCCTATTTAATTCTATTAATCCCGAATTTAAGGGATTCTCTCAATATGTAAAGTTCTTATTTTGTTCTTTTTTAAAATATGTTATAAAATGCGTAAAAAAGAGCTTTGTCAAAGACGCATTTCTGTCTATGGTGAAGCATATTAGATTCGAAATTTATAAGAAAGGCACATCATGGCGGGGAGCGTAAATAAAGTAATTCTGGTGGGTAATTTGGGACGTGATCCTGAAATCAGGCACACCAATGACGGTTCACCAATTGCGCAATTAAGCATTGCCACATCCGATAGCTGGAAAGACCGCGCCACTGGCGAACGTCGTGAACGCACAGAATGGCACCGTGTGGTGATTTTTAACGAAAATCTTTGTAAAATCGCGGAACAATATCTGCGTAAAGGATCAAAGGTTTACGTGGAAGGCGCACTTCAAACCCGTAAGTGGACGGACCAAAGCGGCGTTGAAAAATACACGACAGAAATCGTACTGCAACGCTTTAACGGTGTGCTAACCATGCTTGACGGCCGTAACGAAGGCGGCGGCTTTGGTGGCGGCGACAATGGCGGCTTTAACCAAGACAGCGGCGGATTCGGTGGTGGATCTGGCGGCGGAATGGGCGGCGGCGGTTCTGCCCCGGCAAGCGGCGGCAGCGATTTCGACGACGACATTCCGTTCTAGGATAGAATAAATAAGAGCCTCGGTTACGCCGGGGCTTTTTTATTATGGGGCATATTATTGAAGAAAGGTTTTTATAATGGGATCAGGATCAACAAGACCAAACACAGCCGACGATAAAATGATCGCCGCGTTAGAGCGCGGTGACCAAGGAAAATTCACCGACAGAAAACCACCCAAGATTAAAGAAAACAGGCTGATGAAAGAAAAACAAGCCCGCGCCGACGAAGCTCGCAACAAAGCCAACAAATTAAAAGCTTTAAGACTTGCCGCCGAAGCAGAGGCGAAAGCGAAGAAGAAGTAAAGTATAATACAACGTTTTATTGGGGATATCATGGGTGTGTCATCGCAAAATATTATGACCTTTGGAGTGTCTAATGCAAGAGCTGTCTTTAGCATCATAATTTGGTCATTCTTATCAATAGTACTATCTATGTTTTTATTTGAGATTTGGAGCGAAGCTGCCTCAAAAGCTATATATTCAACGTTATTTTTTCACGTTATTGTAACTTTAGTTGCATTAGTAAAGATCATAGATTTTTTAAGGGGAAGACCAAAACTTATTATTAATGATAAAGGTTTGGTATACAAATTTACTTTTAGAGAGTTATTTTGCCCTTGGGATGATGTGGGTCCTTTTTCTGTTGGTGTACAAAGAATATTTTTCAATAAATTTGTTTATATATGCGCTTATAAAAGAGAAAATTATGAAGTATTAAAAAGGCATAGCAGTTTAAATAAAGCAGGCTTATTTAATGCTGATATACAATTATTGGTGAAAGATCTTGATGATGGGAAAAATGAGAAACGGGCAAATTCACTCGTTAATCACATTAATAGGTATCGAGAACTATATCACTCACCTGTAAGAAATGATTTGTATATTCCAAATGAGAGTAAGAAGAGAATTATTCGTGGAAAAATAATAATGCAGATTGCTTCTGTAGCTGTAATAATTTTGATGATGGCGTTGTATGTTTTTGCTAAAATATATTGGTGAATAACTCTAACTTATTACACATGTTAGGATATAATTTTATCAACCTTCGAAAGCGTCACATCCGCATCCAAATAATCATGTTCAATGAAATGATGGTTTCCGTTATGGGCGAGGACCAGTGATGGAAAGCCGCGGTGGGTTAATTTTCGGGATAGCATGATTTGCCCCATGAGTTCTTGATTGATCTCATCAGAATTTAGGTCTGATTTAAATTTTTCTATGCCC
The DNA here is from genome assembly GCF_028869115.1 of Pseudemcibacter aquimaris. Taxonomy (NCBI): domain Bacteria; kingdom Pseudomonadati; phylum Pseudomonadota; class Alphaproteobacteria; order Emcibacterales; family Emcibacteraceae; genus Pseudemcibacter; species Pseudemcibacter aquimaris. Next base: position 2,012,538 of record NZ_CP079800.1, on the reverse strand, counting down.
ATTGATAATTCATCAGCCAGTCCGATTAAGACATGATCATCGGACGGGTTTAATGCGTGTCTGTAATAGGCCGTTTGAATGGCGGCGATCATTTCTTTTTCGTAACCTTGCGCACGGGCGGCGAGGACGGCGCGGCAGGCGGGGTATGTTGACCGTCTGGGGGTGTTATTTTCCCAAAAATCAAAATTAAATTCTGTGCCAAGCATTTCATTGATTTTATGCCATGCGCCCTTAACCATCCGAGTGGTTGCTTCAGGCATTGGTTCATCGCTATCGGGGGCGAGGCCACCGACAACATATTCAACGGCAATGTCATCCGGTAATTGATCCATGATTTTTTGCCATGTGGGCGCAAAGCCATAACACCAGCTGCACATTGGATCATGAATATAATATAGGGTTGATGTCATTGAATGGTTTCTCCTGTGAACTTATCAGAAACTATTCGCTTTAAGGAATAAAGGCAACCTGTGAAGGCTGCCTTTATCGTTTGTTATTCTTATAGATAGCTAAGCCACCAGTCCTTGCGCCGTGCCTTAACGTGTGCAACCCACTTACAGAACGGGTAAAGCGTGGCGATCACGAGTATCCAAACCGCATAAACACCAACAAGATCGGTGCCATATGTGGGCGGATAGAGGAAGAAGAAACGGGTCATTTGTCCGATTTCAAATCCCTGATAAAGACCGAATAGGATGCTTAATGTGTGAATCAGGTAAAAATGCGCCACATAAAAAGCGAACGGAACCCGGCCAAACATAACAAGTGTGTCTTTAATCCATCCTGTCCATTTATCCGCAAGCGCACAAATAATTGCCACCGGCCCAAGCGTGATTAGAAGAAACAGAAAGCTTGGCGGATATTTGCTGACATGCATAAAATCAAAAAATGTCGCCAGTAATCCCTGTTCCTGTATCTGCCATGGGTTTGGTTCGCCGTATATATCAAGCGCGCGTAAAATGATGAATAACGCAATGGAAATGATGCCCACTTTCATCAAATATTTATCGCGTGATGATGGTTCTTTTTTAAATATGTATGCCGCACCATAGCCCAACAACATAACACCGACCCACGCAAGTAGCGGATACATATTCATCACGTAAAAAGGCCCAAGTGCGTGCGAGCCACGCCCATGCAGGAATAACCAAAACGGGTCATTGCCGCTGCCCATGGAACCAAGCGGCCAAATGGGATCAAGCAAATGTTGGAATATGATGATGGCGATACCAGTGAATAAACATACCCGTGCCCCCAGATATTGGAAAAAGGCAAGGATTAACATCGCAATCCCCATTACCCAGATCACTTGAATAAAGGCAATGGTTAAGCCGCCCATGGCCGCTTCACCAAGTGGGCGAAAGGAAAGGGCCGTTGATATAATCGCGATTTCCACGAATAATAACCATAACCCCCGTTTAATCAGGAAGTTACGGATTTCCGTCTTTGTTTTGCGCCCTTCCATTAATCCAATGGATGTACCCGCCAGAAACACAAACGCAGGGGCACAGAAATGCGTGATCCAACGCGTGAAATAAAGGGCAGGGCCGATATCCGGCTGTGATAATGGTAAGGCAAAGCCACCAACCATGAAAAAATCCCTGGTGTGGTCAATTGCCATGATCAAAAGAACTAATCCCCTGACCATGTCGATGTTGCTTAACCGATATGATCTTTGATCGGTTGCGTTAGAACTGATTGATTGTGTCATGATGTTCCCCATATGACTTGAATGTCATTTTTATTTTTTATTCTGTGCGTGTGCAGTGGATTATTTGAACGCCATCGTACCAGTTTTCACCGTCATCAAGGGACGCTGATCCTTTCCAGATAAAACCTTTATCGGTGATATCGTTAAATTCAATTTTCCAGCGTAGGTCCGGAACGTCGGCTTCGAACATGATTTTATCATCTGTAATTTTAACGCCGCCTTTATCATCCATTCCCAATGCCATCCAGCTTGATGCTTCGGGGTCAAACCATCTCATAACCCATTTGTTTGCAGCAGAATCATAGCTTCTGAAATTGCTGCCTCTGCGGATTGTGGTGCCATTTTCATCGATTTCGCGGTATGCGTCGGCAATGGCAAACCCGTCCAGAATATACTGACCATCCCAAAGGGCGGTATGTTCATCAACACTACCGTCGCGCTGATATGTTTTGCTTAGACATTTATGGCTACCCACCAAGAATGAAAAATCGGAAAGGTCCGGTTTTGGTGTTACTTCTTGTGCAAGTGTGATGGTTGGTATGGTGATTAAAACACCAAGTGTAAGTAAAGATTTCATAATAATTTCCCATTTATATTTTGTGTTGGCGAGAACATAATCGCCACATGGCAATAGTTTCAAATGAAATGAATTCACATAACTGTGATTGAATGAGAGGATTGGTTTACAACTGACATATTTTTATATTTCGATAAATATTGAAATATAATTCGAATCCGGTTATATATGAATTTATGAAACAGGAATTAGCAGTAAAAAGAATGGCGGAACTTGGGCATGACACACGCATGTCGGTTTATCGCTTGCTGGTGAAGGCGGGCAATAATGGCCTTCCAGTTGGTGAAATTCAGGAACACCTTAATGTTTCCGGGTCAACACTATCGCACCATATCCACCGTTTGATGCATGCAGGACTTGTCCGTCAGGAAAGGGACGGTAGAACGCTTTACTGTTTTGCAGAACTTGATGCCTTGAAAGAGGTGGTGAACTTTTTAGACGCCGAGTGCTGTACTTTGTGATGTCATACTCGGACTTGTTCCGAGTGTCTCGAGACCCACGGGATTTTTTATAACTTTGGCCCGAGGGTGACGGTTAAGAAAAAATATACAAGCGGAGCAATCCGCTTTTTTAAAAATTAATATTTCGATAATTTTGGAAATATAGAAAGGATTTAAATAATGACACCGGAATTTGAAATGATGCTACTGGAAAGTGGCAAGATGTTTATTGAATTATTTGTTGAGCTAACTGTATTGTTTCTCGCGATCAGTTTTGGTGTGGCGTTGATTAATCAAAAATTACCAGCTGAGAAAATACAAAGAATACTTGGTGGGCAAGGTGGTCGTGGGTATTTCGTTGCAGCGGGGCTTGGGGCCGTTACACCATTTTGCAGTTGTTCGACAATTCCGATGCTTGTCGGGCTGTTAAAGGCGCGGGCAGGGTTTGGCCCGATTATGACCTTTTTATTTACGTCCCCACTGCTTAATCCTATTGTTATTGCGCTATTTATCCCTGTTCTGGGCTTGGAAGTGACCATTTGGTATGCTGTGCTTGCCTTAAGTGTTTCTGTCGCTGCTGGCATCATTCTGCAGGCTTTGGGCTTTGATCGGTATATCAAACAAGAAATGCTTGTTGAAAAGCAATCTGGTTGTGGCACACCAAAATCATGTGGTGCTGCGGTGGCGGAAATCCAAACACCAACCATCTGGCAAAAAGCATGGGATGAGTGCTGGTCGCTGTTTAAACAAATGATGCCTTATATGGTAATCGCAATGGCTATCGGTTCTGTTGTGCACGGTTTTGTGCCAGCTGAATTCTTTGGTGATGTGGCTGGTCCGGATAACCCGCTTGCCGTACCAACAGCCGCTGTAATTGGTATTCCATTATACATCCGTGTAACAGCGTTACTTCCGTTAATCGGGTCCTTTGTCGCAAAGGGTGTCAGCATCGGTGCAATCATTGCGTTGGTGATCGGTAGCGGCGGGGCAAGTTTGCCTGAATTAATCCTCTTGAAAAAGCTCTTTAAAGCACCACTTTTGATTGCTTTTTTGATGGTGATTTTTGTGATGGCGATTATCGGTGGATATGCGTTTAATTTATTCCTGAGCGTATAATATTTTTGATATTTTAAGTTATTGAAAATAAAGGAGTATTTGCAAGATAAAATTGTATAAAAAATAATTGTCAAAAAACCGTAAAAATATGGTCCAATTGCTTGCTATGGGGGGATAAATTTTGTATAAATTTTGGATGAATTTTATCAGGTGTTTTTATAGGGAAGTTACCTGATGGGAAAAGTAAAAACACATTAAGCAAAAGGGCCATATTTTGACCGATAATAATGCTGCTGAATCGTCTGATTTGAGTATCTCCAATATCACTATTGAAGAGGAAATGAAGAATAGTTACCTAGATTACGCCATGAGCGTGATTGTATCCCGTGCGTTGCCGGATGTGAGGGACGGATTAAAACCGGTACACCGCCGTATTCTTTATTCCATGTATGAAAATAATTATGATTGGACGAAACCTTACCGTAAATCGGCCCGTGTGGTCGGTGATGTGATGGGTAAATACCATCCCCATGGTGACAGCGCGATTTATGATGCTATGGTCCGTATGGCACAGGATTTTTCATTACGTCTGCCGCTAATTGACGGGCAAGGTAACTTTGGTTCCATGGACGGTGATCCACCCGCCGCGATGCGTTATACGGAAGCCCGTATGGCGAAATCCGCGAGTGGCTTACTCGAAGATATCGATAAAGATACAGTAACATTTCAGCCAAACTATGATGAAAGCGAACATGAACCAACTGTGCTTCCTGCACGTTTTCCTGCACTTCTCGTGAATGGTGCAGGCGGTATTGCGGTTGGTATGGCAACGAATATTCCGCCGCATAACCTTGGTGAAGTGTTGGATGCCTGTTGTGCATATGTTGATAATCCTGAAATTACACTTGAAGAATTAGTTGAAATCGTGCCTGGCCCTGATTTCCCGACCGGTGGTCTTATTATGGGCGGTGCGGGTGCCAGAAGTGCTGAAATGACAGGGCGTGGCTCTATTGTTATGCGCGGCAGAACCCACATCGAAGAATTCAAAAAAGATCGTGAAGCGATTATTATTACCGAGGTTCCATACCAGGTTAATAAATCACGCATGATTGAAAATTTCGTGGATTGCGTTAAGACGAAACGTATTGAAGGCATTTCAGATATCCGCGATGAAAGTGACCGTGATGGCGTGCGCGTTGTTGTCGAAGTAAAACGTGATGCAGTGGCGGATGTGGTTCTGAACCAGTTGTTCCGATATACACCATTACAAACAAGCTTTGGTGCCAATATGCTGGCGCTTTGTGCTGGTCGTCCGCAAGTATTGAACCTTCATAATATTATTGAACAATTCATCCGTTTCCGTGAAGAAGTGATCACCCGCAGAACCAAATTTAAACTTGGTAAAGCCCGTGACCGTGCCCATCTTTTGGTTGGTCTTGTGATTGCGGTTAATAACCTTGATAAGGTTGTTGCCATGATCCGTAAAGCGCCAAACCCCGCGGCTGCACGTGAAGCATTGCTTGCGGAAAACTGGGATGCGGTTGATGTGGCCGGATATATTGAGCTGATCAACGAACCGGGCCGTGATATCGTCGACGGAAAATACAAACTTTCCGAAAAACAGGTTCGTGCGATCCTTGAATTAAGACTTCACCGTTTAACGGCACTTGGCCGTGATGATATTGGTGATGAACTTAAAGAGCTTTCTGTTGAGATCGAAGATTACATCGATATTCTGCGTTCGCGTGAACGCCTATACGGCATTATGCGTGAAGAGTTCGTAAATTATAAACAAGAATTTGCAAACCCGCGCCGTTCTGAATTTGCGGCTGATGCCTTCGGGTTCGAAGATGAAGATCTTATCCAAGTAGAAGACATGGTCGTCACCGTGACAAACACAGGTTATATTAAACGTGTGGCCCTTGATACGTACCGCGCACAGCGTCGCGGCGGTAAAGGTCGCAGTGGCATGAGCACCAAAGACGAAGATGTATTAACAAACGTCTTTGTGTCAAATACACACGTTCCGATCTTGTTCTTTAGTAATCTGGGGCAGGTTTATAAACTTAAAGTATGGAAATTGCCGCTTGGTGGCCCAACATCCAAAGGAAAGGCGTTAATTAACATCCTTCCTCTGCAGCAGGGCGAAACAATATCCACGATCTTACCTCTTCCGGAAGATGAGGATACATGGGAAGATCTACATGCGATTTTCGTTACTGCAAAAGGTAACGTGCGCCGTAATTTGCTTTCTGATTTCTCAAACGTGCGTGCAAATGGTAAAATCGCCATACGCCTGTCGGAAGATGACAAACTTGTTGGTGTTGCTGCATGTTCCGAAGATGACGATGTATTGATGGCGGCCAAGGGTGGTAAATGTATCCGTTTCCCAGCGACGAAAGTGCGTTTGTTTAAAGGGCGTAATTCAGATGGTGTTCGCGGTATCAAACTTGCGGATGGGGACGAGGTTGTATCCATGTCGATCCTGCATCATGTGAATATGGATCAGGAACAAAAGGTTGCTTACCTAAGGTACGCTGCGGCGAAACGCCGTGGTGAAAATCCGGAAAAACCAGCGGAAATTGATGAAGAGCGCCTCGCGGCACTTGAAGAACGTGAAGAGTTTATCTTAAGCATCACCGTAAACGGTTATGGTAAGCGTACATCATCATATGAATACCGTGTCACCGGTCGTGGCGGTAGCGGTCTGATCAATATTGAAACGTCAGCACGTAACGGCGATGTGATTGCCGCATTCCCGATTGAAGAAAGTGATCAATTGATGATGGTTACCGATCAGGGACGCTTGATCCGTGTGCCTGTTCATGATGTTCGTGTCGCAGGCCGTAATACACAAGGTGTGACGCTGTTTAAGGTTGGTGACGACGAACATATTGTTTCTGTTGACCGAATTACCGATTCAGGTGATGATAGTGACGAAAATAGTGACGAGGCAGATGGCGAAGAAAGTGCCGAAGGTGCGGATAACGCTGAGACAGCTGCAGAAGACACCGGTTCAGAGGAAACATCATCCGAGGAGTAAGCAATGGCTGCTCAGAAACGTATAGGGTTATACCCTGGAACATTTGACCCAATCACGCTTGGTCATATTGATATTATCAAGCGTGGTGCCAGTCTGGTTGATCATATGATTGTCGGGGTTTCCAATAATCCTGGCAAAAATCCACTTTTTACCATTGATGAACGCATTGAAATGACGCGCCGGGAAATGGATGTCATTTCAAAAGAAAGTTCTGCGACCATCGAAGTGATGCCCTTTAACAGTCTGTTGATGCATTTCGCGGAAGAGGTGGGTGCATCCGTTATTATCCGCGGGCTTCGTGCGACATCGGATTTTGAATATGAATTTCAGATGACCGCCATGAATGACAAACTGAACCCGGATGTGGAAACGGTCTTTTTAATGGCTGATCCATCGTTACAGGCGATTGCCTCTCGACTTGTGAAGGAAATTGCCATATATGACGGTGAGATTGCCAAATTTGTGACACCTTCTATTCGTATTGATGTGCTAAAGAAACTTGGCAAAATTTAATTTTTAACAGGACGAAATGATGAAAAAATCTATTAAGGCTTTTGTGGCCCTGATTATGATGTGTGTTATGCCATTTGCTGTAAATGCGCAAAATGCGGATCTTGATCCTGAAAATACAATTTATCTTGATCTGGAATATGGTCGCGTTGTGATTAAGATGTACCCTGAAGTGGCGCCAAATCATGTGGCCCGTATCAAGGAATTAACACGCGAAGGGTTTTATGACGGGCTTGTGTTTCACCGTGTGATTGATGGCTTTATGGCGCAAACCGGTGATCCTGATGGTCTTGATCCGGATTTATCCGGTCGTGGTGGTTCCGGTCAAAATATTGACGCGGAATTTTCCGATCTTTCTCATTATAAAGGAATGGTTTCAATGGCACGTGGCAATGATGAAAATAGTGCGGATAGCCAATTTTTCATCGTGCGTGGTTTTTCACCGCATCTTGACGGTCAATATACCGTTTGGGGCGAGGTTGTTCAGGGTATGCGCTACGTTGATAAAATCAAAATCGGTGTGGTGGCGCAAGGTTTGGCCGACCCTGACAAAATTATTAAAATGCAGGTTGCTGCAGACGTTAATGAATAAGGAATAAACAATGAGTATGGAAGATACTTTATATCTTGACCTTGAAGCGGGTCGTGTAACAATTGAACTTTACCCTGATGTGGCACCAAAACATGTGGCCCGCATTAAGGAACTTGCCCGTAACGGTTTTTATGACGGTCTTACATTTCACCGTGTAATCGACGGCTTTATGGCACAGGGCGGTGACCCTGATGGCACTGGTATGGGTGGTTCTGGTCAAAAAATTGACGCAGAATTTTCTGATAAACCACACCACCGTGGTGCGTGTTCAATGGCCCGTTCTATGGACCCTAATAGTGGCGACAGCCAGTTTTTCATCTGTTTCGGTGATGCATCCTATCTTGACGGTCAATATTCCGTATGGGGTCAGGTAACAGACGGCATGGAACATGTTGATGGCCTTAAGCGTGGCGAAGGTATGGATTTCTGCATGAATGGAAATCCTGACAAGATCGTGAAAATGCAGGTTGCTGCAGACGCGTAAAGGCTTTCCATGAAAGTTGATCAGTTCGATTTCGAGCTTCCAAAAGAGCTCATCGCAATAAGACCCGCCCCGTCCCGTGACGGGGCGCGGTTGCTTGTGGTGAATGGAAAATCAATAAGTGACAGCAAGGTTACTGAATTGCCGGATAATATTAATCCCGGTGATTTGATGATTTTCAATGACACCCGTGTGATACCAGCACGCCTTAAGGGCAAGCGTGGCATCGCGAAAATGGAACTGACGCTGCATATGAATATGACAGGCGGTGTATGGAAAGCATTCGCCAAACCCGCAAAGAAATTAAAAGTGGCCGATGTTATTAATTTTGATGGTGGTCTTGATGCGTTATGTACCCATAAGGGCGACGCCGGTGAGGTCACAATCAAATTTAATAAATCCGATGATGAATTAAGTGATGCGTTAAAAACGGCGGGTGTGATGCCACTACCGCCCTATATCGCGTCGCAGCGCCCGGTTGATGCACGTGATGAAGAAGATTACCAAACCATCTATAGCAAAAATGATGGTGCGGTCGCGGCACCGACTGCAGGGCTTCACTTTACTGAAAATCTTCAGAATGCTTTAAAGGAAAAAGGTGTTAATTCGGCTTATGTCACGTTGCATGTGGGCGCGGGAACGTTTTTGCCCGTTAAGGTCGATGATACCGAAGATCATAAGATGCACGAAGAATACGGCGAATTATCCAAAGACGTCGCCGATCTGATTAATGAAACGCATGCGCGTGGTAACAAGGTGATTGCGGTTGGTACAACGTCATTACGGCTTCTTGAAAGTGCGACGGATGAAGATGGCGTTACCCGTGAATTCGCCGAAGCAACCGACATATTCATCACGCCGGGTTATAAATTTAGATGCGTCGATATGTTGATGACCAATTTCCATCTTCCGAAATCGACATTATTTATGTTAGTAAGTGCCTTTGCCGGATTTGAAAATATGAAAGCGGCATACGCACATGCCATTCAAAATGAATATCGTTTTTATTCATATGGCGACAGCAGCATTTTATTCCGCGAGGACAGATAAATGACATTCAATATGGAAATCCATGAAACCGATGGTAATGCCCGCACAGGCGTGATTAACACGGTTCGCGGTGAGATTAGAACTCCTGCATTTATGCCGGTCGGCACCGCCGCCACCGTTAAGGCAATGAAACCGGAAACCGTGCGTGAAACGGGTGCGGATATCCTGCTTGGCAATACTTACCATTTGATGTTACGTCCAACAGCGGAACGTATTCATAACCTTGGTGGCCTTCATAAATTTATGAATTGGGACCGCCCGATTTTGACGGACAGTGGCGGTTTCCAAGTAATGTCACTCGCGAAACTTCGAAAAATTACGGAAGAGGGGGTAGCTTTCCAATCCCACATTGACGGCAGCAAACATATGTTAAGCCCGGAACGCAGCATGGAAATTCAACGCTTGCTTGGGTCCAATATTGTGATGGCTTTTGATGAATGTACGCCTTATCCGGCAACGGAAAAGGAAACGGAAGAAAGCATGCTGCTTTCCATGCGCTGGGCGCAGCGTTCCTATGATGCGTTTCATAATGGTTCTGAACATGCGGAACAAAACGCGCTATTCGGTATTGTACAGGGCGGCGTGTTTGAGCACCTGCGTCATCAATCGGTTGCCGCGCTTAAGGAAATTGATTTTCATGGCCTTGCCATTGGTGGTCTTGCTGTGGGTGAGGGACAGGACGTGATGTTCGAAGTACTTGATTTCACCATGCCTGTGATGCCGAAAAATAAACCACGTTATTTGATGGGGGTGGGTAAGCCCGATGATCTTGTTGGGGCGGTGGAACGCGGTATTGATATGTTTGATTGCGTAATGCCGTCCAGATCAGGCAGAACCGGACAAGCATTCACAAGACGCGGTACGGTGAACATGAAAAATGCCCGTCATACTGATGATCCGCGCCCGATTGATGCTGAATGTAAATGTTCGGCGTGTCGCAATTACAGTCGTGCATATATTTCGCATTTGATCCGTAGCGGAGAGATTCTCGGTCCAATGTTACTGACCGAACACAATTTAACCTATTATCAGGACCTTATGGCCGGGATGCGTGAAGCAATTTCACAAAAAAAGCTTAGTGAATTTGTTGAAAAATTCCACGAAAACCGCGCCCTTGGCGATATTGACGCAGTGTGATAAAATTTTTTACAAAAATAAGTCAAATTTCTATTGACGATTAAAGGAACTGGCCTTATGTTCCGCTCACCTCTTCATGAGGGCCCGTAGCTCAGCTGGTAGAGCAACTGACTTTTAATCAGTAGGTCACAGGTTCGAACCCTGTCGGGCTCACCAAAAACTCAAAAACCCGCTTCGTGCGGGTTTTTTTGTTTTTGATGTGTCGCATCAGGTTTGATCCTTGTTCGGTTCCGAAGCGTAGCGCAGGAGACGGAAGGAGCAAAGCGACTGACGACAACCCTGTCGGGCTCACCATTTTTCAAAACCCGCCTTCTGGCGGGTTTTTTGTTTTTAGAATAGCTTGAATGAGTTTTTGTCATAAATCATACAGTTATGCTGATTATTTGTTGTATTTAAAATTTCTTTTCCGCATTGAAATGTGATCAAAAAAATGCTTTGCTTCATTAATAATATTTAATTCAGGAATAAAGATAATGAAACGATCACTTTTAATGGCGGCGGGGATACTAACTGCTTCTTTTTCAACATCAATTGCGGCACCGAAAAACATCATTCTTTTAATCGGTGATGGTATGGGCGAGGCAGAAATCGCACTGACACGTGCCTATGAATTTGATGGTGAAGCGGGGCTTTTTGTGGACACCATGAAAAACCGCGGTTCTGTGATCGTTAAGCAAAAAATGGTTCATGACCCAAGCAAGATAGAATTTGCGGGCGAAAGCGCCAGTGGCGGTACGACCATTTCAACCGGAAACCGCACGAGTTCGGGACGCGTTGCCGTACGCGCAGAGGACGGCGCCCCTTATGAAACCATCCTAGAGCAAGCAAAGGCAAAAGGCTTTAAAACGGGTCTTGTCACCACTTCAATCATTACGGACGCGACACCGGCATCATTCGCTGCCCACGCGCAAAACCGTTATTGTTTCATGGTTGGCTCAAGCGCCTGTAACGAATTCGGTGATACACCGATCGTTGAACAAATGCTTGATACCAATGTTGATGTGATGCTCGGTGGTGGTACAAACCTTTTACCAGCATCCGAGGCAAGTGGCGGCACTGTCGAAGAAAAGGCAAAATCACACGGATACACGGTGATTACCAAGCGTGATGAATTAATGAACCTTGAAACGGGAACAAAGACATTTGGTGTATTTTCAAACGGACATATGCCAGTTGAATGGGTTGGCCCAGGTGGTAAGGGTGCCGATTTTGTTGAGGTTGACGAAGACAGAGTTGTGATTTTCCCAGAGCCAGCGGCATGTGAAATTAATCCGGCCCATGCGGGTATGCCAAGATTAGAAGAAATGTCAAAATACGCCATGGAAAGCCTTAAAAATGATGATAAGGGTTTCTTCCTGATGATTGAGGGCGCATCGATTGATAAACAGGCGCACGTGGCAAAACCTTGCGGTACCATTGGTGAAATGCTTGCATTCGATAGAACCGTTGAAATGGCGGTTGAGTTCGCGAAAGAAAATGGTGATACAGCCGTTATCGTGACCGCCGACCACGGGCAAGCCACACAAGTGATTTACCGCCCGGAATCATATGATGGTTCACCGTTTCGCCGTGATCATATCCCGGGCCTTTATCAATTACTGCTTTCAAAAGGCGGTAATGAAATTGGTGCCTATTACGGTACAAACAATATCAATGACCAATCACACACAGGTGTTAATGTTCCGGTTTATACATTTGGCATGGATAACGCAGAAGACTTGATGGGTGTTATTCAACAAACGGAAATTTATCCGGCCATGAAAAAATTCCTTTTTGATTAGGGGACATGATGAAAAAAACGTTTCTTTCAACCGCCGCGGCATTGATTATGCCAATGATGGCTGCTGAGGCCGCACCGAAAAATGTGATCCTTTTAATCGGTGATGGCATGGGTGAGGCGGAAATTTCCGCGACCCGCAATTATGAATTCGACAGCGGTGCGGGGCTTTTCCTTGATACAATGGAAAATACCGCGTCAGCGATCGTGATTTCCAAACGCAATGATAATGCGGATAATATCGCGTTTGTTGGTGACAGCGCCAGTGGCGGCACAGCGCTTGCGACAGGAATGCTTACGAGCGTACGCCGAATTTCAACCACAGCGCAGCATGGTAAGCCGATGAAAACCATCGCGGAAGAGGCGAAAGAAAATGGATTTAAAGTCGGCCTTGTGACAACGGCGGTGATCACCGACGCGACCCCCGCAGCATTTGGATCACATGTGAATAACAGATATTGCATGTACGCCGGACAAGAGGCATGTACGGACGGCGAAGCACCGATCATTAATCAATATCTTGATCTGGGTGTTGATGTGATGATGGGCGGTGGATATAGGTTGCTTCCGGCCCAAAAGGACGGAACAACGGTTGAAAATGACGCAAAATCAAAAGGATACACCATTGTTAAATCGGCGGATGACCTTGATGGTGTGACAGCAGATAAAGTATGGGGTGTCTTTTCCGATTATCATTTGCCACGTACATGGAAATCTGTTGACGGCAAGCCTGCTGAAAAAGTATCGGTTGGTGCAGACGGTAATGTGATTTTTCCAGACGCAGAAAGATGTATTGTAAATCCGGATCATACGGTCGCACCGTCACTGGAACAAATGACCGAAAAGGCCTTATCATCATTATCCAGTAATAATGATAAGGGTTTCTTCCTGATGGTTGAGGGCGCATCAATTGATAAAGCGGCCCATGACGCGGATATTTGTGGGTCAATGGGTTCAATGCTTGAATTTGACCGCACGGCGAAACTGGCGGTTGATTATGCGAAAAATCATCCGGATACGGTGGTGATAATCACGGCGGATCATGGTGGCTCAACGCAAAATATCCATCATCCATACTATGAAAATTATATACGCACCGCTGAAAATCTGCCGGGATTATATGAAATGTTGCTTTCAAAAGGCGGCAATGAAATGGTCATTTATTACGGTACGGATAACGCCGATGATCAGGCCCATACCGGTATTAATGTTCCGGTTTATTCATATGGTTTGCCGCAAGACATGACCTTTAAAGGAACTATTCGTCAAACGGACATCAAGGGTGTGATGGCGAAATTCCTGTTTGATTAATCATCAATTTTTTTCGGGCGATGATTTTCATCTAGGGCGACGAAGATAAAGTCGCCCTCGGTGACTAGTGTTTCGTCTTCTGTATCACGGCTGACCACGGTTACTTCAATATGGATGGTTAGTGATGTTGTGCCCACTTTTGTGATGTCGGTATAAACGCTCATCCAGTCGCCGACATTGACGGGTGCGTGGAATTTCATGGCCTCAATGGCGACGGTGGCCACAGGGCCGCCCACCCGGCGGATGGCTTCGATCCCGGCGGCGCTATCCATTTGTGATAAAATCCAACCGCCAAAAATATGGCCGTTTGAATTAATGTTGCTATGTTTAGGAAGCGTGCGAATGGTCGGTTGGCGTTTATATATTTTTTCCATTGTGTACCCTTAAGTCATGATTATCCATATGAATAATTATGCAATAACACCGTGAAAATACGAAGCGAATTATGAAAAGTACTTCGTAAAGGGTTGATTTAAAATGATATCGGATGCTTCATCCGCGGGTACAGCCTTGGAAAACAGGAACCCTTGCCCGTAATGGCATCCAAGTTCTTTTAATTTCTGGCATTGGGCCTCTGTTTCGATGCCTTCTGCGACCACGGTCATACCAAGCGATTTGGCAAGGTTAATGATAACCTTGACCATATTGATGCCTTCGTCGCCCTTATCCATTTTGGAAATGAATGCGCGGTCGATTTTAATGCTGTCGGCGGGAATTTGGCTTAAATAAGAAAGCGATGAATATCCGGTGCCGAAATCATCAACGGCTAGCGTTATACCCAGGGTTTTTAAATCAAGCAGGATGTTTTTCGCCACATCGGAATTTTCCATGATGGTGGATTCCGTGAGTTCCAATTTTAAATTTTGCCCGCTTAAATCCCATTGTGCCAAGTTATCACGCACAAGCGGTGTGACGCTTTCTGAAATAATATGGCTGCTAGAAACATTCACTGCCTTTTGTAATGATGACGCGAGCGGATTGGCGTCAATCCAACCCTTAAGGTCACGGCATGCCGTGGCCGTTACCCATTCACCAAGCTTGATGATAAGGCCGGTTTCTTCGGCAATGGTGATAAATTCGAGTGGGGAAATGTAACCACGTGATGAATTTAACCATCGTGATAGCCCCTCAAACCCCATGATCAGTCCATTTTGCATATTCACTATCGGCTGATAATGAAGTTCCAGTTCATTTCTATCAAGCGCTTCACGGAATTCGGTTTCCAATTTGATTTTTCGCGCGGCTTGTGCCTGAATTTCCTGATTGAATATAATGGTTTGGGTTGAAGAAGTGCTGCCGTTGTTTTTCTTCATCGCCAAATGCGCATTTTGCATCAATCGTTCGATGGTGGATGATGATGCAGCACCCGTTGCAATGCCAATGGCCACGGAAATATGAATATCATTGCCCGACACAAGGCGTTTATTATTGATGTGATGATGTATTGAATTAGCGAGGTTGCCAGCTTCGCGTTTTACATTTTCAAAATGAACTTCAGAAAGAAAGATGACAAATTTATCGTTACTAAAACGTGCCAGTTCCGCATTTTCATGAACCAGGCTTTTTAATTCTGCCGATAACGCCTTTAATACCTTGTCACCAAACTCATATCCGTAACTTTCATTGACCCGTTGCAGACGTTTTACATTGATGAATAATACGGCGGCGTCCGCGCCGGATGTTTTGCTATATTCCGGGTGTTCGGCGGCAATGTCATCAAATGCATTTTCCAGATTTTCATAAAATTTTTGTTTGTTTGGTAAACGGGTTAGGGGGTCATAATGGTTATATTGTTCAATTTCGATATCAAGCTGTTCTTCTTCGTCGTAATGGCTTGTGATGATGCTCATTTGACAGACGTCACCATCCTTACACAGCAGCGGAATGATTTTGCAAATAAGCGTCGTGTCACGACCACCGAGTTTCAGTTTCCAAATGAAAGCATTCGGCGAACTCTCAACATAAACATTCTGAATATTTCGAAATAATTCATCATCATTGATATCGTCACCCCAAAAAATGTTGGAAATCAGGTCACCAACCGGTCTTGCTGTTTCATTATTCACAAGCTTAAGAAATTCTTCGTTGGCTGAATTTAAATGAAAAATGCCGTTATCTTTTACCCCGACAATGGCGATGCCGTCATTAATGGGGCTGGTTATATCAAATGAATTTTTACGAGAAGAAAGGGCCGGTTTTTCATTTCTGAAAAGAAAAGCACTGGTGCCTGTTTGACCTGACATATACGATACCTAACCCTTTAAAACCTTTCAAAAGAATACGCGATGATGGTGCATAAGCGCATTCAAGAATCACTTAGATATTAGAATGCGCTTATTAGGTAAAAATTTAGTAAAATTCTTTAGAATTCCAGTTTAACTGCACCCGCTTGTGGAACCGCATGTATCACATTTAAGGCACGTACCGTTCCTTACCATGGTGAAATTGCCGCATTCGGCGCATCCGTCCCCTTCGTATCCTTTCATTTTGGCTTCGAGGATCTGATTTGAACGGTCATCATGTTCGATGATTACGGTTTCTTGAACTTCTTCTGCGCCAACTGCGATTTGCGTGTCTTCGGATATTTTCAGTGCTTTTGTCTTTTTTGTGGTTTCAACGGTTTCCTGTTGCAGCACATAAAGATTACTTTTCCTGACGTACCCGGTACTGGTCAGGCCAATGACACGGTTAAGCGCATCACCGGTTTCGGCGGTGGAGCTTTCATCGGAAATATCATCATCACCGCTTCCCATGCTATCGGGCATAAGGTCATCCGGTACCACATGGGCGAGGTCGGTTCTACCAAGATAAGACACCGCCAATTCACGGAAAATATAATCAAGAACCGATGTTGCCATTTTAATGGCGTCGTTGCCGACCACCTGACCGGATGGCTCAAACCGCGTGAATGTAAAGGCATCCACATATTCATCCAGTGGCACCCCATACTGAAGCCCGATGGATAATGCGATGGCGAAGTTATTCATTAAGCTTCGGAATGCGGCGCCTTCTTTATGCATGTCGATGAATATTTCACCGAGTGTGCCATCATCATATTCACCACTACGCAGGTACACTTTATGGCCGCCAACGGTTGCTTTTTGTGTGTAACCCTTACGGCGGGTTGGCAGTTTGCGGCGTTTGGCCGGGCCTTGTTCTATCACGCGTTCGACGATTTTTTCCGCGACCGCCTTGGTTTTTTCATGAAGCGGTAATTCTTCGATTTCCTCTTCCTCAAGGATTGCGGCGTTTAATGGCTGACTTAATTTTGAACCATCACGGTATAACGCATTTGCCTTAAGCCCCAGTTTCCATGAAAGGGTGTATGCTTCCATGCAATCTTCGACGCTTGCATCATTCGGCATATTGATTGTTTTGGAAATCGCACCGGAAATAAACGGTTGTGCCGCCGCCATCATGTGAATATGGCTGTGGGCGCTTAAGAAACGTTTTCCTTTTTTGCCGCATGGGTTTGCGCAATCAAAAATGGCGATATGTTCATCTTTTAAATGTGGCGCGCCTTCAAGGGTAAAGGTACCGGCTGCATATTCATTGGCGGCGTTAATTTGTTCTTTAGTAAAGCCCAATTCTTTCAACATGTTGAATGATGGGTTGGATAGCTGTTCGGTGCTAATTCCAAGAACGTCTGTGCAAAATTCATCACCAAATGTATAACGGTTAAAGGCAAACGTGATGTCAAAGGCATCCTCGATCGCACCGCTTAATTGATCAAGCTGCGCGTTTGCAAATCCTTTTGCTTTTAAACTGTCCCAATTGATATGCGGGGCGTTTACAAGATTGCCGTGTCCGACGGCATATCTGGAAATTTCATCGATTTGTTTTGGTGAATAACCCAGCGTTTTAAGTGCTTCGGGTACCATTCGGTTGATGATTTTGAAATAACCACCACCAGCAAGTTTTTTAAATTTCACCAGTGCGAAATCAGGTTCAATACCTGTTGTATCACAATCCATCACCAGGCCGATTGTGCCTGTTGGTGCTATCACGGAAACTTGTGCGTTTCTAAACCCGTGTTGTTCACCATATGCAAGGGCCATATCCCATGCGCGGCCCGCCGCAACCGCAATATCATCAAACGGGCAATTTTTAATATCAAGCGGGGCAGGGTGGATGTTTAACCCCTTATAATATGATTTACCCCATGCGGCAGTTCGGTGATTATGGATCACCTGTAGCATTGGTGTTTTATTGTCTTCAAATTTTGGAAATGCACCAAGACGGGCCGCCATTTCCGCCGATGTTTTATAACTGACCCCAGTCATCAGTGCACTGATTGAACCACAAAGGGCGCGGCCCTCAACACTGTCATATCCATACCCACATGACATAATCAGCGCACCAATATTGGCAAAGCCAAGACCTAGCGTGCGGTATTCATAACTGCGCATAGCAATTTCGCGTGATGGGAATTGTGCCATCATCACGGAAATTTCAAGAACGATTGTCCAGATACGTGTAGCATGTTCAAAACTTTTAACGTCAAATTCGCCGTCACGGGTTTTAAATTTCATCAGATTTAATGACGCGAGATTACATGCGGTGTCATCAAGGAACATATATTCGGAACAAGGGTTCGATGCACGGATTTCACCACTGTTAGGGCATGTGTGCCAATCATTGATGGTGGTGTGGAACTGTAAACCCGGATCAGCACATTGCCATGCGCTAAGGCCGATATCATTCCAAAGGTCACGTGCCTTTACGGTTTTGAAAATTTCACCATTGGTACGGTTGGTAAGGTTCCAATCGGCATCATCATCAACCGCTTTCATAAATGCGTCGGTTACACGCACGGTGTTATTGGAATTTTGCCCCGATACGGTCATATAAGCTTCTGAATCCCAATCGGTATCATAGGTTTCAAAATCAATTTTGGTAAAGCCTTGTTTTGCAAAACCAATCACACGTTGAATGGTGTTTTCCGGTACCATATCACGGCGTGCGTTAAGGATCGCGGTTTTAAGTTCCGCATTTTCTTTTGGATCACAGGCATTTTCAAGTCCATCTAAATGACAGGCTGCCATTATCGCCTTTGCATGTTTTTCTGTGACCTTTGACCCGGTGACAAGGGCGGATACTTTTTGTTCCTCAACCACTTTCCAGTTGATGAAATCCTCTATATCCGGATGATCAACATCAACGATTACCATTTTTGCAGCACGTCTTGTGGTGCCGCCGGATTTAATCGCACCAGCTGATCTATCGCCAATTTTTAAAAAGCTCATAAGCCCTGATGATGCGCCACCACCGGAAAGGCTTTCGCCCGCACCACGGACATTGGAAAAATTGCTGCCTGTGCCGGAACCATATTTAAACAGGCGCGCTTCACGGGTCCATAGGTCCATGATGCCGCCATCACCAACAAGATCATCATTTACCCCCTGAATGAAGCAGGCATGGGGTTGCGGATGTTCATATGCGCTTGCGGATTTGGTCAGATCACCCGTATTTGGATCAACATAAAAATGTCCTTGCGACGGGCCATCAATGCCATATGCCCAATGAATACCGGTGTTAAACCATTGCGGTGAATTTGGCGCACACATCTGGCTTGCAAGCATAAAAACAAGTTCGTCATAAAAGGCACTGGCATCACTTTCTGTTTCGAAATAATTGCCTTTCCATCCCCAATATGTCCATGTACCGGCAAGGCGGTGGAAAACTTGTTGTGCGCTTGTTTCCGGACCGTATTTTTCATCATCCGGTAATTTTTCAAGTTTTTCTTCATCGGCAACATGGCGCCAAAGCCAGCTTGGAACACCGTCTTCTTTGACGGGTTTTAGACATGCTGGTACGCCCGCTTTACGGAAATATTTTTGCGCGATGATATCAGACGCAACCTGGCTCCAGTCATTTGGGACTTCGAACCCTTTTAATCCAAATACGACTTCGCCGTTTGGATTGCTAATTTCGCTGTCTGTTTTTCTAAAAGCTATATCGGCATATGCACCGAGGTTCGCGTCTGTATAATTTCTTTCTATCTTCATTCTTCCCGCCTTAACATTTATGTCCCTTTGGGTGTTTTTTAAGCTTATCAAAGGGCACTTCGTTATTATTGCTGTTATGTTTGGTGGATATGGTGGAATTCTAACTGAATCGGCTTACCGCGCAAAGTGTTTTTTAATATATTTTGTGGTTGACGAGTGGTTATAATCTATATGTTGTGTGTTGGTGAGTCGCCGGAATTTTGATGAATTTCCACATTTTCATAATGAAAATAGGCCTTTACGCATAAGAAACAGCCCAAATGCCATATTATGGTCATTGTTATCCGCCAATGTTACCGTTAAATGTGAAATATCGGCTTTGCTGAGTGCTTTAATGGTTGTTCTTCTGGACCCTTCGGGGTATAGAAAGGGTTAGCAATTTAACTTTAGACAGGATGATCATGTTTGTTAATATTATAAAACGGGTTTTCGGCTGGTGGCATGTGGCAACAATCGGCACAACGATTTACACAAAATTTAAAGGTGTAAAAGTCGGCGAAGATGCGCATGGAAATGAATATTACACATCTAAAGACGGTAAAAAACGCTGGGTTATTTTCGTTGGTGAAATCGAAGCATCAAACATTCAGCCAGATTGGCATGCTTGGCTTCATAAGATCGTTGATTATACACCGCTTGAAAAACCACGTACGATTAAAAGCTGGGAAAAAGAGCACAAGCCAAACCAAACTGGTACGCTCGGTGCATATTCCCCAAGTGGCGCCCTTTCAGAAGGTGGCGTGCGCAAGGGAACAACTGGCGATTATGAGGCCTGGACACCTGGCAGCTGAACAAAGTTAAATCAGGAGCGAATAAATGAGAAACAACCTTGTTGAAACAATGATGGGCGCTGCGGTCCTTGCGATTACCGGCGGGTTTCTTTTTTTCGCGTTTAGTAATGCTGGTGTTGGCAGTGTAAACGGCAGCACATATTACGCAAGCTTTGATAAAATTGACGGCCTTGCCACTGGCGGCGAAGTAAAAATCAGCGGTATTAAGGTCGGCACAATCGTCGGTAGCCACCTTGACGCGGATACATATGAAGCGGTCGTTGAAATGAATATCGATTCATCTATTGAACTACCAGAAGACACATTCGCCAAAATCACATCAGAAGGTTTACTTGGTGGTAATTATCTTGTGCTTGATCCGGGTGGGTCAGACATTATGCTTGAAGATGGTGATACCATTTATGAAACACAAGGGGCAGTGGACCTTCTTGGGTTAATCAATACATTTGCGGGCAGCGGCGATAACGAAGAGTAACGCCCATGTTACGCAAATTATTCCTAACTATTTTACTATTATTCCCAGCGTCATTGATGGCGCAGGAAGTGCCCGTTGTTACCCTTGGCGCGCTTAATAAAATTACTGCAAAACTTGAAACCATTGAAGTGGTGCAAGACCAAACAGTGAAGTTCGGCACCATGGAAATTACCATGCGCACATGCAGTTCCAATCCACCGGAAGAAACACCGGAAAGTGTTGCTTTCCTTGAAATCGTTGATCTTGGCCATTCCGGCGAAGCAAACGAAGTATTCAAAGGATGGATGTTCGCATCAAGTCCGGCTGTATCATCGCTGGAACATGCGGTTTATGATGTTTGGGTCACTGATTGCAGAATTGTAGATCCATCCGCATCTTCAGAAAGTGAATAAAAATCACTATCCTCGACCAATAAGGCTTCTTTTAATCTGCTGCGATATTCCATACGCGGGATTTCTATGGCGCCAAACTGGCTTAAATGATCCGTTACAAATTGGGTATCAAGCAATTTATACCCACCGACCTTAAGCCGCACCACAAGGTAAACGAGCGCGATCTTGCTTGCGTCCGTGACATTATGAAACATGCTTTCGCCGCAGAATGCGCCATTTAACGACACACCATATAACCCGCCCACCAGTTCATCATCTAGCCAGCATTCAATGGAATGGGCATATCCCATATCATGAAGTTCTGCATATTTGGTAAGGATCGTGCGGTTGATCCATGTGCTTTTACGGTCTTTATGCGGTGTCGGCATAGCACAGTGACGCATTACATCACGGAATGCTTTATTGACGGTGACTTTAAATGGGTTCTTGCGGATTTTGCGGGCAAGTTTTTTGGGGACATGGAAATCATCAAGCGGGAATATGCCGCGTTCTTCGGGATCAACCCAGAATACTTCTTCCGCATCGGGCCCTTCGGCCATGGGGAATATGCCCTGCATATAGGCACTAAGGAGGAGCTCAGGAGATATATTCATGTACCCCTCCTTAAATTCAGTGTATTAGCTTGTCTCAGTTAAGCTATCCAGATATTTTTCAAGCCAGTGAATGTTATAATCACCATTGATGAAATCATCTTCGCGGATAAGCTTTTGATGAAGCGGAATTGTGGTTTTAATGCCGTCAATCACATATTCTTCCAGTGAACGACGCAGACGCATCAAACATTCATTACGTGTTTTACCATGAACGATCAATTTCGCGATCATGCTGTCGTAATGTGGTGGAATGTGGTAACGGGCGTAAAGGCCGCTATCCACACGCACATCAAGACCACCCGGTGTATGGTAATCTTTTACCTGGCCAGGGGATGGCATAAATGTAAACGGATCTTCGGCGTTAATGCGGCATTCAATGGCATGACCAGAGAACTTAACATCATCCTGCTTGTGTTTAAGCTCAAGCCCGTCGGCAACCCTGATTTGTTCTTTCACAAGATCAATACCAGTGATCATTTCCGTAACCGGATGTTCCACTTGAAGACGGGTATTCATTTCAATGAAATAAAATTCGCCATTTTCATAAAGGAATTCAATGGTGCCCGCACCACGATAACCAAGTGTTTCAACCGCTTTACGGCAAATTTCACCGATTTCATCACGCTGTTTTGAATTAAGCGCCGGTGATGGGCTTTCTTCAAGAACTTTTTGGTGACGACGTTGAAGCGAACAATCACGTTCACCAAGATGCACCACGTTTCCGTGGGTATCAGCAAGAATTTGAATTTCAATGTGACGTGGTGTTGTCAGGAATTTTTCAAGATAAACCGTTCCGTCACCAAATGCTGCTTCTGCTTCGCGTTGACAGCTTGTTACTGCAACTTCCAGCTCATCTGCGCTTTGAACGATCTTCATTCCCCGACCGCCGCCGCCAGCTGCTGCCTTAACGATCACAGGGTAACCCATGTCAGCGGCAATTGGTGCTGCGTCTTCGTAGGTGTTAATTTCACCTTCGGAACCCGGAACAACCGGAATACCAGCATTTTTTACGGCTTCTTTCGCGGAAATTTTATCACCCATCAGGTTGATATGATCTGCAGTTGGGCCGATAAATTTAATGCCGTATTTTTCAACGATTTCTGCGAATTTTGCATTTTCGGAAAGGAAGCCATAACCCGGGTGGATCGCATCCGCGCCGGTGATTTCCGCGGCAGACATAATCGCAGGGATATTTAGATAACTGTCAACGGATGCTGGTGGGCCGATACAGACACTTTCGTCCGCAAGGCGCACATGCATTGCTTTTTCATCAGCCGTTGAATGAACAGCCACGGTTTTAATGCCCATTTCGTGACAGGCACGATGGATACGTAGGGCAATCTCGCCGCGGTTGGCAATAAGGACTTTTTCAATCATGGACGTCCCCGTTATTCGATGATGACGAGTGGTTCGCCGTATTCAACCGGCTGTTCGTTTGAAACAAGGATTGCTTTAACCGTACCCGCTTTTGCAGCGTGGATTTGGTTCATCACTTTCATTGCTTCTACGATCAGGATTGTTTGACCTGCTGAAACTGTATCACCAACCTTGATAAATTCGTCCGCTGTTGGATCAGGTGATGTATAAATTGTTCCCACCATCGGCGAGAAAATCGTACCAGGATGATCTTCTGCTGGCGTATCTGCCGCGGCTGCTGGTGCTTCTGCGGCAGCTGGTGCTGCTGCAGGTGCTGGGGCCGCTGCAATTGGCGCAGGGGCAGCAACGGATACAACGGAACCGCCACGTGATAATTTGATTTTTCTTTCCCCATCTTCCACTTCGATTTCAGAAAGATCAGTGTCATTCAGCATTTCAGCGAGTTCACGAATTAACTTTGTGTCCACTTGCATTTTTGCCATTATTAATAATCCTTTTAACTATGAACTTGATTGTGTTTACGAGAGTATATCAGAAACGGCGTCAACCGCCATTAAATAACCAACGGAACCGAACCCGGTAATCATACCAACCGCCGCCGGCGAGATAAAGGAATGATGACGGAATTCTTCGCGTTTGAAAATATTTGATAAATGTACCTCGACACAGGGCGTGTCAACGGCAAGCAGGGCATCCATAATTGCAACCGATGTGTGGGTAAGGGCGCCCGCATTAATGACGATGGCGTCATGTGCGTCACGTGCTTCCTGTATCCAGTTAACGATTTCACCTTCGGTGTTGGATTGACGAAAATCAATAGTAAGGTCAAGCGATGATGCCTTGGCCGACATTTTGTCTTTAATGTCGTCAAGTGTCTCTGCACCATATATTTCCGGTTCCCGCGTCCCCAACAAATTTAAATTGGGACCATTAATCACCAATATTGATTTTGTCATATTTCCCTGCTGACTTATTATCATTAGGTATGTATATAATACTTAAATTATGATTTGAAAACAGTTAAAGGCATTAATAATGATAAATGTGACCATTAACGGCGACACGCACAGCATGGATGAGGCATTACCGCTGATTGATTTACTGGGCAAGTTTGAAATTGATCATGAAAAGGTGGCGATTGAACACAACCGCGAAATCGTCCCCAAAACCACTTTTGCCGATGTAACGGTCGGTGATGGTGATAACCTTGAAATTGTACATTTCATTGGCGGCGGTTGAAGAATAACTTAAATAGACGGATTTAGATAACATGAGCGACACATTAAAGATCGCGGGAAAAGAATATAATTCCCGCCTTATCGTTGGTACGGGCAAATATAAAGATTTCGAGGAAACAAAACTCGCGGTCGAGGCATCCGGCGCGGAAATCGTCACGGTCGCTGTGCGCCGTGTTAATATCGCGAACCCGGGCGAACCAATGCTTGTGGATTATCTTGATCCAAAGAAATATACATACCTGCCGAATACGGCCGGATGTTTTACCGGTGATGATGCGGTGCGCACACTGCGCCTTGCACGCGAAGCCGGCGGATGGGATCTTGTGAAGCTTGAGGTCCTTGGCGATCAAAAAACATTATACCCGAACATGCCGGAAACCGTAGAAGCCGCGAAAACGCTTATCGCTGAGGGCTTCCAAGTCATGGTTTATTGTAACGATGACCCGATCCAGGCCAAAATATTAGAAGACATCGGCTGCTGCGCGATTATGCCGCTGGGCGCACCAATTGGTTCCGGCCTTGGTATCCAAAACCCGGTGGGCATCCGCATTATCGTGGAACAGGCAAATGTACCAGTACTCGTTGATGCTGGCGTTGGCACCGCAAGCGAGGCCGCCCAAGCCATGGAACTCGGTTGTGACGCCGTTCTAATGAACACCGCCATCGCAGAAGCCAAAGACCCGGTACGCATGGCCCGCGCCATGAACAACGCCGTTAAAGCGGGACGTGACGCGTATCTATCAGGACGTATGCCAAAGAAACTATACGCCGACCCATCATCACCGCTTGCTGGGTTGATTTAGGATAATCGAAATAAAATTTGAAGAATGAAAAGCTAACGCTCTGTGAAGATTGTTATGGATTCTTTTAATCTATACATCGGAACTGGTTGACCATCTTTAATTGCAGGGGCGTATCGGGATTTTTTTATTGCCTCTGCAAGTGCGTCAGCAAGTTCAATATTGATTGTAGTAAGTGGCGTAATATTTGTTGTAAAACCATTTTTATCCACATCAAACCTCACTGACGCGTGATGCGATTTTCCACGTCCTTTTACATTTGAAGGGAGGATAGGGAATTCAGCGTATAAAGCTCTTTTAGGGTCACCAAAACCTTCTGGTCTTTTTTTAGCATATGCAACGAGGTGTGGTGTTGCTTTATCCGTTTTTCCATCTTTGCTATAAATATTTATGAGGGATTCGTGGGCTAGTAAAAGAAGTTCTATATCTTTAGTGTTAAGGTTTTTATCTAAAATTTCAATCGCGGAATTAAAAAACTTGATAGTAGCAGCTTTGTTGTTTCTTCTTTCGCTTATGAATGCCATCGACATAAACATTATGCCCAAATTAGGTTTGTCTTCAGTAAATAGTTTATCATATAGCTCCCAAGAAATTGTATACGGAGTTTTATCCTGATCTTTAGCTAATATCCCATAAAGCTTTCTACTAATTACATAATATAATTCTGACCTAATTCTCTCTTCATCGTAAACTTGTTTTATAATTTCTTGCAAGTTGTTTACATAAATGCTGTTGTTTTTAATTTTGAGAGAATTAAACCCAGCATTTATAAACAATAAATATTGGAATAAATATTGTTCTTCTATTTGCGGAGATAGCTTGTACAGGGTTTCGAAATATTCTTCATATAAATCGAAGGCCTTGCGTTCGTTTTTATTGTTATCAGTTTTGCCTTTTATGTCGTTTAAATCTGCTAGGTTAACTGAGCATATTTAAGAAGTGTTTCAAGATTTCTTTTGTCGTATTTCTTTCTAATATTTGATGATGCCTCATGCACTCTAACGTGCATTTCATGGAGGCCTTCAATGCCTTCAGGGTTTTCAAATACTTCATTCGTTTCTTCATACAGTTTTACAAATATTGGCTTTTCATTTTCTTCGGCAAAAACAGAAAAATTAAATATTATGAATATAAGAAAGATATATGATTTTTTAATCATCTACTGTGAAACTCCATAAACGAAATTTAGTTTTGCGCCAATTGTTTCGATTAGTTCACCGTCTTTGACGCTTGGGGCGTATCTATATGATCTGGCGGCTTGAATGGATGGTCTGTTAAATTTGACGTTATCGCTATCAATGACTTTGATGTTACTGGTTCTGCCATTTTTATCGACATCAAATTGAAGCAATACTTCGATTGGCTCTTTTTGTAAGCGGCTTGCTTGTCTTGGGCCGATAGGTGGGAATTTTGGATTAATTCGGTAAAGTGGTGTGATGAATTGATCGAAATCCTTTGGTCTTTCGATGGCGATTGCTTGACAATGTAAAGTTGCTGCATCTGATTTACCCATTGATTCATAGAGGGCCACAAGAAAAGCATGAGTGTTTTGTTTTAATGAGGCCCCTTGTTCAGGGTTTTTGTCAAAGACATCAAGTGCGGCGAGTAAATTTCTTTCGGCTGATTTTTGTCTGCGTTTTGTCATTTCACGCTTTGCCATCCAGAAATAGCTTTTCCCTACTTTGAAATGATCTGGCCCATGTGCATTAAGGTAATGCTTATTGGCCCGTTTGAAATAATTATGAGCATCGTTAAAATCGCGATTGTTATAAAGTGCCATAGCAATTGAAAACTGGATGTCACCATGTTCTGCATCTGAATAATCCAGTTTCTGGCTTGCGTTATGAATATTTTTCGCGTGAAGGGTGGCTCTTTGTTGGTTAGATTCAAGGGAGAGTGATTCCAGATAATTTAGGTAAAAATATATATAATCTTTGTCTTTTTTCGCTTTTATTTTGTCTATGATTTCTAGGTATTGTTCGTATAATTCCCATGCTTTTAATCGTAGGTCAGGGTGTGTGTCATCCTTGCTTTTATATGCATATATAGTGGCGAGGTTCACAATACTTGCTGCCGTGTTGGGATTGTTTTTTCCGTAATATGGCAATGATAAATCATAAACTTTTTGGGCAGCCTTTATAATGGCATCAACATCTTTAGTTGACTGGCTAAGATGTGAATATTCCGAAAAAGCAGCTTCGATTTTTTGTAAATCTGTCATATCCGCTGCCTGTTCGGCATAGACGGGAGAAATAAAAATGACAAGTAGTGATAAAATTCTGATCATATCACATTGCTTTCATGTACATATATTTTCTACTGGCTATTCCAAATTGCAATACGGCCATTACATTTGGTACTTCAATTCTCGTGCCATTTTCGGACTGCGGGATATATCGAAATCCTTCGACAGCTTTTATTGCATTTTCTTCAAACACTGAGGAAGATGATTCCACCACTGTGATGTTTTTTGTCTTTCCTTCGGTATCAATCGTCAATTTGATAACAACATAACCGCCGGCACCGTGACGCCTTGCGGTCGAGGGATATAGTGGTTCTTTCCTTACAATCGGTAGAAACATTTCTTTTGGATTGTTAGCAAATTTTGTAACCTGTTCGCCGTGTGATGCAGCCAAATCATATTTACCTGTTTCTACATATAATCTCGCTAAGTTTTTATGGGAATTTGCGAGGATGTTTTTATCTATTGTTTCTAATTCTTCATAATTTTTGAGGGCTAATTGAAAACCTACCTCAGCATCCTTGTAGTTTTTATTGTCGAAATGAATGAGCGCTTTACCGAGATAGGCATTTGCAAGGGTTAATTTATTCGTGTTTTCAATGGTTTCAAGTTTGTTTAGTGCTGAAATAAAAATTTTAAGTGCTTTTGCTTTGTCGTCTTTCAGATAACGTTGATTTGCTACAAAGACCTCAATTTCTGCTTTTTTCAAAACTGGAATATTACTTTTTGATGCCATGGATAATAAATTGTTTAGATATTTATTTTTGTACCATATCCCATGAAGTGCCATTTCGGTGTTGATAAGTTCTATATAATGATCAAAGTATGTTTCATCTTTTGGCGTTTTAGATTTGTCTAAAATTTTGAAGTATTTCTTATAATATTCGCTGGCAATCTCTTCATATTCATAAATTTTCCCATTACTGGTTTCATCGTATAAACGTGCCATATTATAGTGAACAATTGCATTATTTTTGCTGTTTCTGCCATAAGCTTTCGGAGCAATTTTTATAAGTTTTTTTCCTACTGCAACAATTGGTTCTATGTTCTGTGAACTTGAATATAGTTCATTAAATTCTTCGTATAATTTTTTAAATTCTGCCTTGTCCGTTGCTTGATCGGCGAATGCGTAAGAGGAGAGGAGTAAAGAGAATAATAGAAGATATTTGATCATTACCTTGACCTTCGATATTCAATTCGCGCTTTAGCATTTTCTGTAATAATCAGTTCGCCATTTTGCACACTAGGCGCATATCTCCATTTTGAAATTGCTTCGAGGCTATTTTTTTCAAAAATTGCTGCAGAACTTTCTAAGATTTTCACATCTTGTGTGTTTCCATTTGTATCAACATTAAATTCGACGAGAACATATCCTTCTCTGCGAGTGGACGGATAGTCGGGAAGTTTTCTGTATAATGGATCAATTTCTTTATCAAAATCTTTTGGACGTTCAATGGCTACAGCCTGACAATGTTTAGTTGCTGCGTCAGGGTTTCCCATTTCTTCATATAAAGCGACAAGGAATGCATGAGTTGATTGAGCAAGTGTATTTCCTAATTCACCATTCTTTTCGAATATATCAAGCGCTTTTAAGAACTCTTTTTCAGCTAATTCTCTTTTATTCCATCCCATGTCAATTTTGGCGATTGAAAATAAATTTTCACCAATTTTAAAATGATTTTCTCCATAAGCTTTTTCATAATTTAAATTTGAATCTTCATGGAAATCTTTTGCTTCTTGGTATTGGCGGTTTTTGAAAAGAATATGAGCTAAACTATTCTCAATTTTCGCCAATTCTTGTGGCTCGTAGTCTAATTCTTTAGCAATTTTTTGTATTTTTCTAGCTTCACTTTTAATGCTTTCCTCTACATGATCGTCAACACTTGCTTTCAGATATACTAAGAATTGATTGACGTATGTTCTGTTTTTGGGCGCATCAATTCTATCAAGAATTTTAAAATATTTTTCCAAAAGGATTGTGGTTTGGTTCTCTAATTCTACATTATGCTGTTCTAAATCTTTTTCTATATAAAGGCTCGCCAGATTATACGTCACAACGGCGGTGTTCATATGGTTCTTGCCATATGCCTTGGGTGCGATTTTGATTAGTTTTTCGGCGACCTCGATGATTGGGTCGATGTCTTCGGAACTTGAATATAGTTCATTAAATTCAGCGTATAATTTTTTAAATTCGGCCTTATCCGCGACTTCATCAGCGAATACCGGTGTGATCAGCAGGCTTAATATAAATATAATTCGGGTAAGCATCATTTCCCCCAATAAAATGTTGATTTCGCAAAATTATAGCGGGGATGGAAATTGAATTCAAATATTTATATGGCGCGTTTTTCAATGGCGGGGTATTTGACCAGTAATGTTAAGGCTCGCAGTACGATAAACACTGTATACGCGGCCCAAAGGCCGTGATTTTCCCACATTGGGATCAGGGTATATACACAGATAACATAGAAACCCGTGGATATGATCATGCCGTTGCGCATGTCGCTGCCGGCGGTGGCGCCGATGAAGATGCCGTCTAATTGAAAGCTCCAGATCGATAGGATCGGCAACACGATAATCCAGATCAGATAATCATGGGCGATTGTCCTTATGGCCTCAATATTCGTGAGGGCATTGATCATCATTTCACCGAATAGGAAATAAATAATGCTAAAGGCGCTGGCGGTAAAAATCGCCCATTTGCCGGAAATGATCACCGCGGCGCGCAGGCGTTCTTTTGACTTGCGGCCGATTTCTTTGCCGACCAAAACCTCTGCCGCTTGTGCGAAGCCATCAAGACCATATGCGGTTAGGTTCTGAATATTCATCAGTATCGCATTGGCCGCAAGTATTTCGGTACCGAAACGAGTGCCGAGCAATGTAAAGCTCGCAAGCGTTAACGTCAGGCACATAGTGCGGATGAATATGTCGCGGTTTAATGAAAACAGCTTTTTAAAAGCGGCCATATTCATGATGTCTTGTAATACATCGGCACCAAATAACGGCAGTTTCGCATTTAATCTGTTTTCCCGTTTCACGTAATAAAGGCAGATGATAAATGCCGTGCTTTCCGATAAAACGGTGCCAAGTGCCACACCATCCGCGGTCATGTCAAAGCCGTACACAAATAGGAAATTCAGAAGTATATTACTAACGTTCATGTATAGGTGGATGTATAGAACCTCTTTCGCGCGGCCAATGCCCAGAAGCCAACCCGACGCCACATAATTCATAAGCGCAAAGGGCGCACCCCAAATGCGAATGGTAAAATACAGATGGGTGAGGGCGGTGACATTTTCTTCCGCTTCCATGAACATAATGAATGTGTTTATGAGAAGGGCTTGTAGTAAAATGAAAATAAAGCCGATTACCGCTGCACTGATGCAGCCACGTATAAACAATTGATTTAACGCCAGTTCATCAGACCTGCCGTAGCTTTGCGCCGATAATCCAGTGGTGCCCATCCGTAAGAAATTGACCCCGTTATAAAGGATGCTAAACGCCATCGCGCCAAGCGCAACCGCCGCTAGATAACGTTCATGAGGCATGTGTCCCATGATGAAACTGTCGGTTAATCCAAGCAGCGGTGTGGATAAATTCGCAAGCACGGCCGGGATTGCAATCTGCCACATTTGTCGAGATATTTCGTGATTGTTTTGAGCAAGTGACATTTTGTAATGGCTTAGATAAGAAAATGTGTTGTAATATTGACGAACTTTTGTTGAAAAATAATAGTTTTTAAGATAAATGAACAGCAAATTATTTTTATATATTATTTTACATGTAAACTTTTATATGTAAATTTGTTTCAAAAGTAACTATTAATCGTTACTGTTTAATGAAACAGAATAAATAAAGGCCATAGAAGGGTTATGAGTATGAATGTAGAAACATCAGCCGAGAATTATGTGGAACAGGATTCCGTATGCGTCCGTTTTGCAGGTGATTCTGGCGATGGAATGCAGCTTACCGGGACACAGTTTTCCGTTGTGACTGCGCTTGAAGGAAGCGACCTTTCAACGTTTCCTGATTTCCCCGCTGAAATTCGCGCACCTGTCGGCACCACATTTGGTGTTTCCGCGTTCCAGATCAATTTCGGATCTGTTGAGGTGTCAACGGCGGGTGATGCACCAGACGTACTTGTATGTATGAACCCTGCGGCTCTTAAAGTAAGCCTTGGCGGTCTTAAAGAAGGTGGTCTGATCATCCTTGATGAAGGGGCGTTTAACCAACGTAACCTTGATAAAGCAGGATATGAAGCAAACCCGCTTGAGGATCATACGCTTGATGGCTATCAGGTTCAAAAGCTTGATATCACGAAGATGACCCTTGAATCCGTGAAAGAATACGGCCTTGGTAAAAAGGATGCGATCCGTTCCAAGAATATGTGGACGCTTGGATTGATCCTATGGATGTTTGGCCGTCCACGTAAACCGATCACAGATTGGTTAGAGCAGAAATTTAAAAAACTTCCGGATGTGGCGGCGGCCAACGTTGCCGCGATTAATGCGGGCCATGCGTACGGCGAAACCGCAGAAGTTTCAAGCAACCTACGTCGTTATAACATCGGCGTTCATAAGGAAGAACCGGGCGAATACCGTACCGTGAATGGTAACCAGGCTCTTGCGTGGGGTCTTGTTGCGGGGTCGCAACTTGGTGACATTCCGTTGATGCTTGGATCATACCCGATTACGCCTGCGTCAACATTGCTGCATACGTTATCAGGGTTAAAAGAATTTGGCGTAACCACCTTCCAGGCGGAAGATGAAATCGCCGCGATTTGTGGCGCGATTGGTGCGTCATTTGCGGGTCAGCTTGGTATTACATCAAGTTCCGGCCCGGGTATCGCGCTAAAGACCGAAGCAATGGGCCTTGCGATCAGTACGGAATTGCCGCTTGTGATTGTTGATATTCAACGTGCGGGCCCGTCAACCGGTCTTCCGACTAAAACGGAACAGTCTGATTTATTCCAGGCGGTTTGGGGCCGTAACGGTGATGCACCGATTTGTGTGCTTTCCGCGTCAAACCCGCAGGACTGTTTCGATGTGGGTATCGAAGCGGTACGTATCGCCACCAAATATATGACACCGGTGATGGTGCTTTCCGATGGTTATATCGGTAACGCGTCCGAGCCATGGAAATTACCGGATATCAACGAACTTGATAAATTCCCTGTAAAACATCACACGGATACAAAGGATTTCCACCCGTTTAAACGTGACCCGGAAACGCTTGCGCGTCCGTGGGTTAAGCCGGGCACAGAAGGGCTGATCCACCGTATCGGCGGTATTGAAAAAGATTATAACAGTGGCCATATTTCATATGATCCGGCGAACCACCAATTGATGTCCGACACACGTGCCGACAAAATCATGGGCATTGCCGATGATATTCCATTACAGGAAGTGTCACAAGGCGAAGAGGGCGGTAAGCTTTGTGTTGTTGGATGGGGTTCAACACGTGGCGCCATCCATCAGGCGGTAAAACGTTGCCGCAAAGAAGGCGTTGATGTTTCCCATGTCCATATCGGTAATATCTGGCCATTGCCAAGAAACCTTGAAAGCTTGTTGAAAAGTTATGACAAGGTAATTGTTGCCGAAATGAATAAAGGGCAGATGAATAAGCTGCTTCGTGCGGAATATCTGCTTGATGCTGTGTCACTGACCAAAGTATCAGGACAGCCATTTAAAATTACAGAGATCCAAGACTGTATCCGCGAACATGCAGGAGATGCGTCATGAACAAACAAGCAGACGTTAAAAAATTAACATTCAAAGATTTTGAAACCGATCAGGAAGTACGCTGGTGCCCGGGTTGTGGTGACTATGCGATCCTGAAAGGCGTTCAAATGACGCTTGCGAACATTGGCGCGACACCGGAAAACACAGTGTTTATTTCCGGTATTGGCTGTTCGTCACGTTTCCCGTATTACATGGAAACATACGGTTTTCACACAATTCACGGCCGTGCGCCGGCGGTGGCGACGGGTGTTAAGCTTGCGAACCCTGACCTTGATGTATGGCTTGTGACCGGTGACGGTGACGGCTTAAGTATCGGTGGTAACCATATGCTGCATGTGCTGCGTCGTAATGTGGATATGCAGATCATGTTGTTTAACAACGAAATTTATGGTCTGACCAAGGGACAGTATTCCCCGACATCAAAACCAGGCACAAAATCACCGTCTACCCCGATGGGTTCTGTTGATTTGCCGCTGACACCATGTTCATTTGCGCTTGGGGCGGGGGCACGTTTTGTGGCCCGTGGTATTGATACGGCGTTAAAAGCGCTTCCGGGTACGCTGGAACGTGCACGCGATCATAAGGGCGCATCATTTGTGGAAATTTATCAAAACTGTATCGTATTTAACGACAAGGTTTTTGAACATTTCACCAACAAAAAAGAAGCCGAAAACACACAAATCCATGTTGAACATGGTAAGCCACTGATTTTTGGTAAAGAAAAGAACATGGGTATCCGTTTCAATATGGATCAATTTGCCATGGAAGTGGTCACCATCGGTGAAAACGGCATCACAGAAGATGATATTCTGATCCATGATGAAACCAATAAAATGATGGCACATATGCTGGTGCAATTAACCGCACCGGAATTCCCGGTTGTTTGCGGTGTGATTTACTGTGAACCAGCGGAAACATACAATGACGCCGTCCATCAACAAATGGACGCCGCCAAAGCCGCCAAGCCAGCTGATTTCAACGCCCTGATCCGTCAAGGCCGCACCTGGACGGTGGAATAAGCATTATCAAATAATTTGTATTAAGGGGCCATTGGCCCCTTTTTTTATGATGGGACGATCAATGCGGAGAGTTCAATTCTCTCCAGCAGCACCAGTTTTATAAATTTTCTATACGTAGATTATTTTTAAATCTGACTTCTTTTTTGTGTGAAAACTTTTAGCGAACTCAATTACTTCTTCGATCGTTTCGTCCGGATGGCTAGTTGTTGTAATAAATCTAATATTGGTTCCATCCCCCACGGCAATTTCGTCCATAATATCTTCCCAAAGTTCACAATCCTTACCAACAACACAAAATAATTCATATTCTTGGTCTAATAAAGACATCAACATATCATCATGACTCTTATCGTATCCACTTTCTGAGACTAGAAGGAACTTAGAGTATTCCTTATTAACTTTACTAGAGAGCATCTTTAAATTTCCAAACCTTGATGAAAGTACAGTCAGAAGCCTCATTGAAATGCCAATCCACTACAACATATTCAGAAAATATTGGGGCATGATAGGAACCAAGATATGTTCTTAATATAAAGTGAACTTCGTCATTGTTTAATGTTTCTTCTATTTCGTAGTGTACTGAATCACGTATACTATACAAGTCACTACCCCAAGATTGGATTTGTCCTCTAGCGGCTCTATCCAGAATGTATTCTTTAACTGACTCTACATTTGTCCCAATTGGTGTAGACAATAGTATTTCACTTCTTAGCTCATCACTTGAACGGCGAAGCGGATTATTTGCAATATTGAGAACAATCGCCCCAATCACTAAGAGAAAGGGTATTCCGATTTTCAAGAGCTTGTTGGACATGAATTTCTAACCCCCTGTATAATTATTAAAACCATACTGGTAATTAAATTGAAAGGCAATGTATGAATAGTTTGAATACATACTTGATCACAGGTCACACAACTGGTGCACAATTGACTAAGTATAAATGTGATAACATTTTTATTCTCAATAACTTAAAGGATAAATGGGCTATTCCCTCCTGCAGCACCATTTTTCTTGCTCTTAAGAAAACTCCTTAACGCCTTTACGCCAGAAATGTATGGATATCAAAAACAACATTAATGGTGGCATTAATCCAAATTCATCGCCATACCAATATGTGTCCTGGGTGTTGATCGTCAGGGATGAGAAATATTTTTGTAAAAATACATTGCCGGACATGTGAAATATTACTGCTGTCCATAGGCTATTTGATTTAAGGCGTAAGTAAGTCATGATCACGGATGAGCTCATGATATAAAGCGTGAAACAAAATAGCTGAAAATAGAGGGGCGTGTGTGAATTGCCATAGATGCCGACATACATAAGCGGCCAGTGCCAGATGGACCATAAAAAACCACTGACCAATGCCGTGCCCTTAAATGTCATGGATTTCATAAGTTCCGGGATTAAAAAGCCGCGCCATGCAACTTCCTCGCCCAATACGGATGGTAATGCGAGCAAGAATGTAATAGTTGCGGTGATCGCAAAATGAAAAAAGATAATCCCGTAATCATTCCAGTTCGTTAAGTTATAAGCTTCTTTTTGTTCTGCAATAAAGTCGGTGTTATACCATTCACCAAAGCCAAGTGACCAAATCAGTATGTATCCAAACCCAATGGCGAGTAACGGTATAAAATAGCTTTGATACTGGTATTTCCACGGTCCCCATGACCACCCCAGTGAAGCTATGGGTATTTTTCTAATCCAGCATGTCGTGATGGCCGCCACACCAACAGAAA
Organism: Pseudemcibacter aquimaris; assembly: GCF_028869115.1. NCBI lineage: Bacteria > Pseudomonadati > Pseudomonadota > Alphaproteobacteria > Emcibacterales > Emcibacteraceae > Pseudemcibacter > Pseudemcibacter aquimaris. The sequence goes on along the minus strand of NZ_CP079800.1, from coordinate 1,976,440 downwards.
GCATAAGCGGTGTTGCCTTACCCAAACGAAATATCAGCCAGTAGCCAATAACATAAAATATGGTCGTTAAAACGATAAACAGCCCCAATGTTATTGTCGTGTCTTTCTTAAATGCCATGCTTCACTTTCAATTATACTTTAGGCGAGCAAAATGCTCTTTTTATTACAATAATCATTATGAAAATTGCTGTCATTAATAATTTTATGTCAACTTAGTTGACAATAATGCATCGCCATGATATTTCACATTAATGAAGAAAAATAATGATGAATTATATCAGTCCATTCAACTGACCCGGCCATTGTTGCGACACATAACAGGTGCCGTTGAAAATGAAATCAGTAAGTTTGATATTAGTGTCGGTCAAAGGGCGATATTGGAAGTTTTATATAATAATGGGCAAAGCGCCGCGCCGGTTATTACGACATCCTTAAATGTGAAACGTCAATTTACGTCACGTATTTTAATTGAACTATTGGATAAAAAGCTTGTTAAAAAATCCGCTAATCCCAAAAGCAAGAAGTCACCTTTATATGAATTAACAGGGGCAGGGGGGAAGGCGATTACTGATATCAGGAATGATGAAACCGAATTGTTGGATGGTTTTTCAAAAATGTTCAGTGATGATGACCTTAAATCCTTTTGCAGGGTTCAATCAGCTTTAAACGATTGGTTCCGTGACCTAGCGACAAAAAAGGAAGTGTGACATGTGGGGAATTCCTCTTTTTATAATTATAATGCTTATTCTATATACCTTTTGGACAATGCGTCTAAACCAAACGCCGACAAAGGGCGAAAAGATCGATATTACGACCCGTTCAAATAAAGCATTGCTCGTCATCGATTTACAGGATGATTTTACATCCAATTTCGAAACGGATAAATATACGCCGTCCTATCTTAAAGGGCGGCTTGATCAAGTAAATACGTTGAGTGTTGAATATAATGATGCACAGCATTCGGTCATCACGATCCGCCATATTTTCAATGGATGGTATATAAACTTACTAATGAAAATACTTGCCGGTGGGAAGGGTTGCGAAAACTCAAATGGTTTAGGGCTGGATAATCGTTTAAAAATTAAATCTGATTTTGAAATGATCAAGTCGGCAGGTGATGCATTTTCAAATCCGGATCTTTTAGAATATCTGGCAAAAAAGAATATCGGAACATTATTGATTTCTGGGCTGGATGGGAATTACTGCGTCAAAAATACCAGTTTAGGGGCGTTAAACCGCGGCTATAAAGTTGAAATATATGATAACGCAGTGCTATCGACATCCGATACCCAATGGGCCAAAGATAAAGAATTACTCATCCGACAAGGTGCAACGATTATTGAATAAATTTTATTCAGAAAAAACAGCGTCAAAATGAATTAGCCATTTATTATCCACTTTTTTCCAAATAACCAAGTAAGGCCCGTTTATTGTTATATCCGCTTTCCCTTCTTCCTTGATTACGGTTGTCCATCTTCCTTTTTCATAGGCCATATTTTCCGCCACATCTAATTCAGTGGTTTCAAGGCTAAGATTTAATTTGGCGGGCCCGGATGTTTCGGCGGTAATGTTGGCGCGAATGGCATCTTTGCCAACAGAGGTTGGAAAACCGGAAACCATAACGCGCGCGTCTTTCGTATGAAGCGCTGCAACCGCATCCGCATTACCGCTATTATACCCATTTTCATATTTCGAATTTTGTATCTGAATTTGTGCGGCAACATCATCATTGGCATATGCGATTGGTGCAATGATAATGGATAGGAACCACATGGATATGATTTTGATAATATGCTTCATGATTTTTCCTTTTGGTTTAGGTTATAATGCTTCTATGGATCGGATGATTATTAAATCTTTTCTCTGCGCCCAGAAACACGAATGATCCCCATAACGCCCATAATGAAAATAAGGCGGCGAGGGTGCTGATGCCCCAATTTAATATGCCGCGGTCGATGATGGATATGTTTGGTGATTTGGGTTTATACAGCACATCAACCGTTTCCCCACGGTCATATAGTGGGGTACTTGATCCGATGCTGTCGGTGAATTCGTGTGTTTCACCGTTTTCGTCCATAAAGCGGATGATGGCGTAATATGTATAGCCGGTATTATCGCTGTTATCATGTGTTTCCATGCCGATGATGGTGCCGGATGTGCGTAAGCCATTTTCGGTCATATCGATCATTTCCTGCCCGCTGTAATATCCCCAGTACCCAAGCCCGATTGATATTAAAAATAGCACCAGCGTTGTTACCTTGCTGTATTTCAAATGGGATTTTGCATGTTTGATGATTTCGGGTTTTGTAAGGATTTCGCCATTAATCTCATGAGGTTCGGATGTCGGTTTTTTGCCCGCTTTAATATCGCGCCAGAATTCAGATAATAATTCGCGGTCAAATTTACTGTGGGTTATTTTGCGGTAAAAATGAAACACCTTTTCCCCACCAAATAGAATTCCGGCGAGGATAAAAAGCGCCATCATGTAATTAAATTCAAATTTTTTAATGGCCAAATTCATGATGAATAGACCGGGTACGAGGAACATTGTGCCAAACACAAACCAGATCATTGTGGGGCGGCGTATTTTTTTCGGGTTATCCGGCATGATCATCAAATTAACATGGGTGCCGGGTAAACGGCTTAAAATGGAACTGGAACCCAGTGCGCTATCCTGTTCAAGTTCTTGGCCGTCGTGGGTTTTATATTTAAATACGGAATAAAAATATTTGCCTTGTGCCTTAACGGCGGTGATCACGCCATCAATCCGTTCGGATTTTAACCGCCAGTAAATCTCATAGCCCAGAAATGCAGTGCCAAAGGAAATAAAAGCCACACCCATAAGAAGCAGACCTAACGTTTCCCATGTATTGAAAAAAGAAAATAATGTATCAAAAATAAAATCAAACAATGATTAACCCCGATGTATTTTAAAGTCAGGGTATCAAATTATTGAAAGCAGGTCTAATGCTGTCTTTATGTGGTTGTTACAATCGCGGATAAGATATGCGTTACATTTTCACCGTCATTGGCCATCGGAAGCTCGATCCATAATGACGGTATCAGGCTGCCATCATGTTTTGGTATTGCGCCGTAATTGATGCCGTAATGATGATTGTAAAGATACCCAAGATATTCGAAATATTTATCGACCGTGTCTTGAGAAGGGGGCATTCCTTCTTCGATTTGTTCGTAAATTGTTTTCTCGCCCCAATATTGTGCAAACACATCACCGATGATGATGTTGCGTTTCGGGGCATCGATTGTTTCCCCAACATCTTGGATGCGAATATTAGAATGCCACCCTTTAAAGTTTTCAAATTTGAAATCTTTCCAAGCAGGGAGCTTTTTATTCCCTCTTACGTCATCCCAGATTTCGTAGATGGGGGCAAGTTTGGATGCTTCATTAGAAAAGCTGTCATTAACGCACAAAAGATGGCATTTCAGATTATTTTCATTTTCCTGAAAATTAATGATTTTTTTGCTTAGTGACTCAAGTGACATACTTATTGGTCTTCGTAATTATTCATTAGTGCAAAGTTATATCTTTTAACAATTGGACTATCAACACTTTAATTTTTAAAGCTTGTGGTGGAACAGGTGTATTTCTTTTCAATTCTGTCATAAAAAATTAAAATATGTTCTATTTTATATTCGATTTTCCATTTGTGATCACAGATGCCACACGACGTCTCACGTTAAATTGAACTGGCTGTGATTTCTTTGTTATTTAATGCCCTAAGTATGTGATTTTATTGGTCACTTATTTACACTAACACGTTAATTCAAGTGATTATTTTTTGACGTTTCTCTGATGTATCTTTTTCTGCCACTAAAAATGTTTTTAAGGAAGTTTCCAAAAAAACATTTTTATAACAATTAGTTAAGGATAGTTATCATGGGTAAAACTCGGGAAGTTTTTAAAAGAAAATTGAAAATGTCACTATTGGGGGGATTGTTGGCCACAACAATGTTATCCCCAACATATGCGCAATCGAATGATGAGAGCCGACTTGCGGAACTGGAAAGTAAATTATCGCAAGCACTTGAAATGATTTCGTCATTACAAACCGAAATCACAGCACTTAAAAATTCAGAAACGGAAAACGTCGAAACGCTTTCTATTCCAGAAGAGACAGTAGAGCTGGTTCAGGAAAATACAGAGCGGTTGGAAGTCGTCGAAGATGAATTATTAGAGCTGGAAGACAAGACCGGCGATAGGGCACTTGTGCAATCATTTGATGCGCTGTCGCTTGATATCGGTGGGTTTCTTCATTCGGCGGTTACGCACGTGGACGGCCGCGATGGATCAGCGACAAGTTTTAACAGGCAAACATTTGAAATATTGATGCGTGCACAGCTTGGTGAAAATTGGTCAGCATTTCTCGCGCAGGCCTTCATCCGTGAATCTGCGCCGATTTTTCAGGATGATGAACAAAGAACGGACCCAACTTTCCAAATTCCGGGTGCAGGTATTTCACCAACGGTGATCGCATGGGCAAATTATAAAGCATCGGATGCCTTGAATGTACGGGTTGGCCGTTTCATTACGCCGCATGGCATTATTAACGTTGATCATTTCCCAGCAATCTTGCTTGATCCGGAACAGCCACAGTTTTTAAGGCCGTTTGGCGGCCAAAGCATGTTTGCTAATTTCATGACTGGGGCCAATATCCACGGTCAAACATTCACCGATAATGGCAGGCTTAAATATGACCTTTATGTCGGTAGTTTTGTCGGCAATCCGGAAAGCTTTAATTATGGGGGTCGTGTTGGATATACGTTTGGTGATACGGGCATAACCGTTGGTGCAAACCTTGGTGGCGGGAGCCGTGTTCGCCCAAGCCTGATCGGCGGCCAGAGTTCTGATTATATCCTTTATGGCGCAGACCTTCTTTATGACAAGGGGCCGATACTTTGGAAGAGTGAGATTTTCTACACGAATGAAGATCACCTATCTGACAGATTGGCGTTTTATACACAACCGGCATATCGCTTGAATGATCAATGGACTGCCTTTTACAGGTTTGATTTCTTTGATGACGGCAATGACAGGGGGAACCAGATTGAACATGCGGTTGGCTTGAATTTTGTCCCGACCAAGAATGTTCGTCTTCGTGGGATAGCGACATTCAAGAACTTCGAAGCCGTTGAAGAAGGGCTGCCTAATGGCCCAATTTCAGAAGCCGACGTGCGCTCATATCAATTGTCAGCAACATTCTCATTTTAGGAAGGTATCATGAAAAATTTTAGTATTAGAATATTTGCAATTTCCACATGGGTTATGTTAGCAGCCATCACAAATGCCACTGCCATGGAATATGCGGTGATTATCAACAGTGAAAATAATCTTTCCGGTGATGAAGAGAACTTAAAAAAACAAGTGCAGCGCGTTTTCTTAAAACAGCAAACCTCATGGGGCAGTATCGATGCTTATCCAATCGGAAGGCGCGAAACAGATGAGGTTTATGCCCATTTTCTGAGCGATGTATTGAAAATGAATGAAATTGAATTTCAAGCATATTGGCTTAGTTTCAAGCAACGTGAAGGCCAAACCCCACCTAGAAAAATCGGTACAGTTAGCCGCATTATTAAAATGGTCGAGCGCAAACCGGGCGGCATCAGTTTTGTTGATATGTCGAAGGTGGATTCATTACCCGATACGGTGAAAGTCTTGTTCCATTTTTAACAGTGACCGTTCATAACCATAGATTAAAAGCACTAAAAATCATTTAGCGTTTTTTTTGTGCAGGGTTTCTGCACCTTTTGCGTATAATAGGGTGAACGGTAACAATTGGTGGTACCTGAATGGGAACAGATGCAATAACCGACGAAGATTTAATGCTGCGTATCGGGGATGGTGATCAAACAGCATATGGCGTGCTGGTGGATCGGCACCTGTCGTTGAATCTGGGTTATGCCACAAAGCTTCTGGGTAATGCCGCAGAAGCAGAAGAAGTCATGCAGGAAGCGTTCATTCGCGTATGGAAGCATGCCACCAAATGGGATCCGGCCCGTAAAACCAAGTTCACAACATGGTTTTATCGGGTGGTTACCAACCTTTGTTATGACGTTTGCAGGAAAAGAAAACCACAGGAAAAAGTGGATGTCCTGGAAAATATCCCGTCCAATGATGCGGGAGCAGAAAATGTGATAGCCGTTGATCAACGTTCTGCGCAAATAAAAGAGGCCCTTGAAAAACTGCCGTGGCGGCAGAACACAGCCATCATGCTTTGTTATTTTCAAGGGTTATCGAATAAACAGGCGGCAGAGGTGATGGAAGTGAGCCTTAATGCACTAGAATCTTATCTGGTAAGAGGAAGGCGCAAATTGGCGGATATTTTAGGAAACGACAAAGACATGCTGTTAAAGGAAATAAGCTAGGTCGTTTTGTCCTAAGGAGAACGGAAGATGAATGAAAGTAAACTGAACGAATATCTGGACGAATATGCCAGAAAATATAGCCCCGAACCAAGTCGGGCGCTCGTTGACAGTATTATGGATATTCCGCGTGAAGTGGAACAGAACCCGGTCTTTAGCTTGCCAAAACGGTTAAGCGATTGGTTCTTGTTCCTTGTGCCGCGACTGTCGGGTCTCACGGCGGCGTGTGCCCTTGGTCTTTATATGGGGAGCGCAGGTGGTACAGCACTGGCCGAAGATGAAATCGCAGAAATCGAACAGGAAGCTTTTAACATCGCGGGTGGTGAAACCGTTCTTGATGAAAACACAGAAACATTGCTTGATCTGGAAGAGTTTATATTTGTTGAGGAAACAGTAGAATGAAGAATTTATCACTTAAAATCAATTGGATAAGTATAGTGATGCTCTTGTCGTTAGGGGTTAACTTCTTTGTGATTGGTTATCTTTATGCCGGACATAAGGCGAAAGAATTACGCATGACGCGGCTTTCGTTTGATCATTCGATTTCCAAAATTGTTGAACCGCTTCCAAAAAGCGGAAAGCATGAATTTTATGTCACCATGAAAAGCAAGCGTGCCGACCTTATTCCGATTTATAAGGATATTATGGCGCAGCGCACCGCGATCATGCATATCATCGCCGCAGATCAATTCGATCCGGCTAAATTCCGTGAAGCGATGGATGCCTATCACAACAGATACCAAAGCATGATTGGCGAAAGTCAGGAAGTGATGGTTAAAATTGTTGGTGGATTAAGCCTTGAAGAAAGAAAAGCCGTTCTTGAGCGTTATAAAAACCCACCAAAAAGATCATACCGCGGTCGTGATGGTGATAGAAACCGTGATAGAAGACGTGATGACGATGATGATAATAGAAAATCGTCAACTGAATCAAAATCTGGCGAGGCTAGTTTCTTTTAATTCAAAGAGGTAATTATAATTTACCACAATTTTTGCGATTAAATTAGTGATTGATTTACCAAAATAGGGTATCATGACCCCATGATTGATCATATTTCAACATCGATACCACCACTGCATAACGCGGGAGAGGGGAATAAACCCTTGTCCGGCAATCGTGGTGCTGCGGAAAAAGCAGAATTCAAACCACCGGAAAATGCCGGGGCGGCGTCAGAACTAAGTGAAGAGCAGCAGAAGCAGGTCGATGAATTAAAAAAACGTGATCAGGAGGTCCGCGCCCACGAAGCCGCCCATAAAAATGCAGGTGGTCAATATGCGGGCAGTGCTTCATACACATATACTGTTGGCCCCGATGGGAAACGATATGCCACGGGTGGCGAGGTTCCGATTGATGTTGCCCCGGTTGAAGGGGACCCGGAAGCAACCGTAGCGAAACTTGATGTGGTGATTGCAGCAGCCCTTGCGCCAGCAAAACCATCCGCACAGGATAGACAAGTTGCCGCCGCCGCAGTTGCCGCAAGAAACAAAGCGCGCGCAGAGCTTGCCGCCAAGGAAAAAGAAGAACTTTCCGGTGAAGGTGACGTTAAGGAACCTTTCGATGTTAATGACTTTGGCAGTACGCCACAGGCGTCCGTTAATAAAGCCTACGAAGGCGGATTGAACCTAGGGCAGGAAGTGCCGAATACAAGCGGTGTTAACTTCAGCGAAGTCAGTTAAAAGTATACATTCAGTATAGTTATATTTTTTTTACATATTTGTTAAGTCGGTTAATCTTTTTTTAGATATTACGGTGTAATCTCAACGTCTAAGCGAGGTTGAGGCGTGGGCGATCTTAATATTATGATCGCTTCAATTGGAGCAAAATGTAATTTTTAAAATTAATTTAAACAGATTGGGTATTAATCTTAAAACCTTATTGATTTGCGTGATGTTGTTTATCGCGCTTGTTCCGCTTGCGGTGCATATATTCAGTATCACCAATTATTCTCAATTCTTCATTGATTATGAACGTAAACATAAAGAAGACGTTCTTCGTTCCGTTGTCATCAATACGACCACTTCTATTCAGGAAGGTGGTTCAAGACTTGTTGGTGATATTATCACCAGTGATGAACAATTTTGGGCGGCATTAAATGATAATAACTTGAATCAATATTTTGATCAGGTGACACAAGAAACTTTTTACGCAAAAAATAACATGAATATTATCGGCCTTGCGGTCGTTAATGAAAGTTATGAACATGTTGGTGGTTTTGGTCTTGATAAATTTGATCCGGATTTAATGAATAAAATTCTAACCAACCATTATACCCAATCAGAGGATATAAGATATCAACCGGGCGGTGTTTATCGCCCCAATATCAACAATGAACCATCATATGTTATGGCCTACCCATTGGAAGCGACGGATTATAAATATTCATTGGTGATTATGGTTTCTGTTTGGGAAGGGCTTAAGGGCATATCCAATTTTGTACTGGCGGATGTGGAAATCACAGGTCAGAATGATGAAGTTTTATTTAGCGAAAAACTTGCCCGTCCTGCTGATGAAAATACCACTGATATTCAAAATAACGACCCGATTGTTGTGCGGCTTGATTATAATGGCGGGCAAAATTTCATTAATATCTATGCATATGGCAGCGATGATGATGTGATCATCAGGTCGGATAATCTTAAATATATTTCAATTGTGGTGGCTGTGCTTTGTATTCTGGTTGTCTGGGTGATTGGGACATATATTCTGAAACATAACTTGTTTAATCGCATCGAATATTTTTCAGATATGATGAAAAAAATCGCCAAGGGCGAGGTGGTAAAACCGGTTGAGGTTCATGATGATACTGAATTTGCAAGATTAACCCGGGAATTACACCACGTTATTGCCTATAACGAAGAACGCACCCGCATTAAGGAAGAACTGGAAGCCGCCATTGATCAGGCAGAAGTCGCCAATACCGCCAAGTCGGAATTCCTTGCGAATATGAGCCATGAATTAAGAACGCCATTAAACGCAATTATCGGATTTTCAGAAATCCTTTCAAGCGAAGAACTGGATGAGTTTAGCCGAACAAAGACCCGTGAATATGCAAAAGATATTCATGATAGTGGTCGCCACTTGTTAAGCATCATTAATGATATTCTCGACCTTTCCAAGGTGGAAGCTGGAAAGATGCGCTTTTTTGAAAGCGAGGTCGATTTAATTGAAACATGTGACGCGGCCATCAGGTTGATTTCTAATCAGGCACGCGCAAAGGATTTATCGGTTTCACTGGATATCGATCAAAGCTTGCCGCTGATTTATGGCGATGAACGAATGATCCAACAGATTTTAACCAATCTGTTATCCAATGCGGTGAAATTCACACTTGCGCTGGGACAGATTATCGTTTCGATCAAGCAAGCGGAAAATGGCGATATCGTCATGAGCGTCAAGGATAATGGTATCGGCATTGCAAAGGAAAAAATTGATGATGTGTTTGAACCATTCCATCAGATTGATACCAGTTATGATAAATCAGAAATGGGTACCGGACTTGGATTGTCACTTGTGAAGTCATTCATTGATCTTCATGATGGCACGGTTAATCTTGAAAGTGAAATTGGCCAATATACGGTCGTGACTGTCACATTCCCATCCGCCCGCGTTATTCGCGAAGACGAACAACCCGTTAAATTTAAAGCGGTTTAAATTATCATCTTTCTGTGCTAACCAGTCATTATGACAGACAGCACATACCATATTCCCAAAAAAACTGTGATGATCGAAGATGTGATTAAACGCAGCCGTTTTATCGCCCATATCGGCCATACCCCCGATGTTAAAAGCGCACGGGAATTTATCGCGAAAATCAAAGAAGAATACCCGGACGCGGGCCATAATTGTTGGGCATATGTGGCGGGTGCGCCGTGGGATAGTCAGGTGCTTGGCTTTTCCGATGATGGGGAACCAAATGGAACCGCGGGTAAGCCGATGTTAAATGTGTTGATGGGATCGGGCATTGGTGAAATTACGGGCGTGGTAACACGGTATTTTGGTGGTACCAAACTTGGTACAGGTGGCCTTGTGCGTGCATATGGTGGTTCGTTAAAACTGGCGATGGAAGAACTGGTCACGGGTGAAAAAATACCCGAAGTATACGTCACCGGCATTTCGGAATATAGCCATCAAAGCCTGATTGATAAATTACTTGAAAATTATAACATCATCGAACGCGACGTCCAGTTTACCGATAAAATCAGCTGGGACCTAAAAATGGACGCCCGCGAAGCTCCGCTCGCCATCGCCGAAATTTTCGACAAAACAAGCGGGCGCATTCAGTTTGAGGTATTAGAGGATTGATGCATTAATTCTGTTGATCAGCCTCTTGCTGTAATCTTTTTAGTCGCTCAAATTTTTCCGGACTATCGGGAATATGACCTTGGTTTAAATCAACTTCTGTACCGTTTCTAAGCCATTCTTCAGGAAAATCTGCGGCCTTAATTGAATTGCTATCACGATATGATGAACCGATGGATTTTCTTTCTGTGTATGGTACGACATGTTCACCGTCTTGATTGCTTGTCAGTTCATATAAACGTTTTCTAAGCGCGATTTTAACGTCAAGTAGATCAGGATCATTCGCCAGATTATTCATTTCGGTTGGATCATTGATTATATCATAAAGCTCTTCACGGTCCCAAACACCGTGATATTGGATTAATTTATAACGGTCTGTGCGAACAGCAAATGTTGTCGGGGTTTGCGGGAAATTATATTCCCAGAAATATTCATAAACAAATTCATTGTTCCATTGATCATCATCCGGATTATTATCGGCTAGTTTCTTGAAACTGCGCCCTTGGAATTGATCAGGTTTTTCCACATCGGCGATTTCCAGAATGGTTGGTGCAATGTCAAGATTGGCAACAACCTGATATACGGTTTTTCCTTTTTCAAAACCCGGCCCCATCGCCAGCAATGGAACACGCATGCTTTCTTCATATGCATTTCGTTTGTCAATAAGGCCGTGTTCACCAAACATAAAGCCATTATCACCCATAAGCATGATTATGGTATTTTCCGTAAGATTTTTTTCTTCTAACCATGCCATTAACCGGCCGATGCTATCGTCCACTGCCGATAAGGTTCGGTGATATTGCATTTTATATTTTCCCACATCCAGTGTGCTGTGATAGGGGAAATCAACACCGTGCCAGCTGCTGCGTTGGTCTTTAACCCAGCGAGGCTTGCCTTTATAGTTTTCTTCCGTATTGGCCATATTGTCGGGTAATTTTACCTGTTTACCATCATATTGATTTGCATGGCGCTTCGCAGGTTCAAAGTCCGCATGGACCGCTTTATGGGAAAAATAAAGGAAAAACGGTTCACTTGTATCAAGATCATCTAACCAATCAATGGCATAATCCGTTAATTCATCGGTGATATACCCTTTTTGATTAACGTGTTTGCCGTCTACATTCAGTTTTGATTGGGTGCCGTTTTCATTGATGGGGTAATAATTTCCCTGGCCTTCGAAACTTATCCATTTATCAAAGCCGGGTTGGGGCTGATCCCCTTCAGCGCCCATATGCCATTTTCCTATAAAGGCGGTTTTATAACCCGCGTTTTGTAAATATGATGGGAAAAATATTGTTCCTTCGCGGATAGGGGCGTTGTTATCGACAACCCTGTGGGTATTGGCATATTGCCCCGTCAAAATTGTGGCGCGACTTGGGGAACAAAGTGCGGTGGTTACAAATGCATTTTTAAAATGAACGCCATTTTCGGCGATGGCATCCATATTCGGTGTATCTAATAACGGGTTTAATATACCAAGTTCATCATAACGTTGGTCGTCGGTTAGAATATAAATAATATTAGGACGTTTTGATAAATCCTGCGCAAATAAAATCACGGTGAATGCCGAATATAATAAAAATGAAATGATTGAAAAATAGATGTTTTTCATTGATTGTTTCCCTCTTGAAAATCCCTTGATTATCATGTGCGTGTATTTTTAAGATGCTTGTTATCTTCAGTGTAAACGATTACACTCGATGTTGCAAATCACGGTTAAATCGCAAAATTACAAGGGAAAAAATATGGGTAAGATTTTAAAAACAGTGTTGTTCTTTATGATTTCTTCGCAGCTTGCATATTCAAATGACAATGTTGATAAGGTTGCATCAACAAAGGGCTTGGTTGCATTTTGGGATTTTAAAAAATCGGATCAGAATGCCTTTAAATCCTATTTTGATAAAGACGTGACCCATAAAGAATTTCCCGTGTATTTGCGCCGTATTGGTGATCAAAACCGTTATGATGTAAAGGGCTGGCCATATCATGATGAATTATCAAAAGTTATCATTGACCAGACAGGGCCATTTGGTCACGGGATCAGGTTGAATAAAGGATATATTTATGGTGAAGTGCCGCGCTCTGAATTTGATGGTAGCGAGCTTGATTTAACCGGGAAAAAGCCGTTTACCATGGTTGCGTGGGTAAGGTTTGACGGTAATCGCCATATGGTTGCCGGTATTTGGGATGAGGGGGGATGGAACCGTTATGCCGGCGAAAGACAGGCCGCGTTATTCGCAGGACTTTTTAACCAGAAAGGTGTGATTGCGCATATTTCATCAACAGGGGCCGCCAGTTATCCGCAATCGAATGTTGATGGCGCACAATACGCCAGAATAAGGGCCATTGACGGTCAAGCATTTGAAAATGAAAAATGGGTCGCTATCGCGATGACTTTTGATCCGGAAAATGGCGTTGTTAAGGCTTATTTGAATGGGGAACTTACGAAATATAGAATTCCGGACCCGGTGACGGAAGATGTTATGCAAAACGCGGTCATTCCGCTTGCCAACCCATTCACCTTTACGCAGGCTTTGTACGGTCCTAAAAACTTTCAATTGAAATTTAATGGTTATGATTTTCATAATAATCCAATTAAGGAGCATTTCCTGTGGGTCGATTTAAATGATAAAAAAATCGTGTATGATCAGACAGGTAGCGATCCTGAAAAACGGTTTCGTTTGACATTTGATGTTGAACGGGATGGGCGGTCAATTTTTGTTCATAAAATCATGAAAGAAGTGACCAAGAAAACTACAATAGGGATTTCGCAAGCGGTCAATGTGAATGACAAAATTATCACGGGGCTTGAAGAATATCGAAATGGCAGTTGGGTCAAGGTCGGAACAAATGTTGAAAAGATAGTATCAGAAGGGGCACCTTTTACATTTGCCCGTGCATTGGGACTTGATGAAGATGGCATTGATCACGGATCAAGCGAACTTTATATGGACGGTGTCGCCGTATTCAATCGGGTCCTTTCTGCAGATGAACTTAAAGGGATAAGTTTTGTTCCGTGAATTGACATAACAGCAGCTGCATTCAATTCGAGGTATTAGAAGATTAAAAGGATATATCGTTGAAAATATCGCATAATAAAAGAAAAGCCGTTTGGGGGCTGATGGTATTGGTCGTCGTGGTTTTATCACTTTTACCCCAAGATAATATTCCAGTAAAAATGCCATTTACCGATAAAACAGCGCATTTTGTGACTTATGCTATTCTTTCCTTTTTCGCGCTTTTATCGTCTAGACAAAAACATTCTTTATTCGCGATTTTAGCGGTGCAAATTTTTATAGGTACTTTTTTGGAAGGCGCCCAATCATTCGTTCCTGGTCGCATGCCGGAATTCCTTGATATTGTTGCAAACAGTTTAGGTGTGTTGCTTGGGGCAATAGCATATTTTATCTTTCGGAAAATTAAGCCGATTGAGCAAAAATAGAAACGGCAGTCAAAATAACCAACTCGAGAGAATCCGCTTTCGATTATAAGCGGACGGTCAATTATATAGTTTCCAAAATACTTGCCCTAGCACTGCGAAAATTATGATCATTATGAATTTTATTGCCAAACCGTTTTTTGTTTTACTATCTTCACTAATTTCATTAACGGCATCATCATTTGTAATTAGTTCCCCATGTTCTGTTATCTCACCGATAATTTTTTCCAAATTCTTCTTGAACCTTTTTTTCATCATTAACGGCTCAAATGGAAATCCGCTATTTCCAACTTTAACTTCTATGCACTTATTGTTAATTTTTCTCAAGAAAACATTCATCTGCAGTGCTTCAGAATTATAGTTAAACTCGAGCGCTAGTGATGCTCCTCTCTTAAATTTCCATATCTCTTGGTTGATTTGTTTCTCACTGAAGCCATTTGAAATAAAGGATTTCCTCAAACGAGAGAAGTCTCCATCAAATTCTACATTATCACTAACATAACAACTAATTATTTCAATTAGAGACAATTCCTAAATTCCTTTTTTACTTATGCTTAGTTAAAATTTATAGGATAGTTTCCAATGAGCGTCTACCTAGCAAAGGAAATTGTCACTAAAACATTAATTACAGACATTAAGATCGAAATTTTAAAGTTACTCACCTTAAATGATTGTCGCATTATATATTAATGCAATCGAACGTCCGCTTGGTGGCCAAAGCGGACATTCTGAATCAAAGCGCCTTGATGATATCTTCGACCATTTTCTTGGCATCACTGAAAAGCATCATGGTGTTATCACGGAAAAACAGTTCGTTTTGAACGCCGGCGTAACCGCTGGCCATGCCGCGTTTAACGAATAACACTGTGCCAGCCTGTTCCACGTCAAGCACGGGCATGCCGTAAATGGGGCTGGTCTTATCGGTTTTTGCGGCCGGGTTGGTGACGTCATTGGCGCCGATTACGAATGCAACATCGGTTGCGGCAAATTCGCTGTTGATGTCTTCTAGCTCGAACACTTCGTCATAGGGCACGTTGGCCTCGGCCAGTAACACATTCATATGGCCGGGCATACGTCCCGCGACCGGATGAATGGCGTATTTTACGGTCACGCCTTCTTCCTTAAGGGCGTCGCACATTTCACGTAAGGCATGTTGTGCTTGCGCCACGGCCATACCGTATCCGGGAACGATGATCACCGATGATGCATTTTTCATGATGAATGCCGCATCATCAGCCGCGCCTTGCTTCACGGGGCGTGTTTCAATTTCACCGCTGCCCGCGGCCGCGTCATCACCACCAAATCCGCCAAGGATCACGCTAATGAATGAACGGTTCATAGCGGCACACATAATGTAACTTAGGATCGCACCGGATGAACCCACAAGCGCACCCGTTACAATCAATGCATTATTTTGCAGGGTAAAACCAATACCCGCCGCCGCCCAGCCGGAATAACTATTCAGCATGCTGACAACCACCGGCATATCCGCACCACCAATTGGAATGATGATCAGGAACCCGATCAGGAAACTAAGCCCGATGATGATCCATATAAGATTACCGCCACCCATGGCCGAAACATTGTCGGTTGAAAACATGAATATCAGCGCGAAAATGGCAATGCCGATACCGGCGTTAATCAAATGGCGCATTGGTAACAATATCGGCGCGCCGGACATGTTGCCATTTAGCTTAGCAAAGGCAATCACAGAACCGGAAAATGTTATGGCGCCAATCGCTGCACCAAGTGACATTTCAACGCGGCTTGCGACAAAAATATTGCCCATGGCATCCGTAATACCAAAGCTTGCCGGTTCAAGGAATGCTGCCGCCGCCACAAGAACAGCCGCAAGACCCACAAGTGAATGGAACGCGGCCACAAGTTGCGGCATGCTTGTCATGGCAATGCGGTTGGCGATGATAAGCCCGATACCGCCACCAACGGCGATGGCAATGATGATCCACGTGTATGAAACAATTTCCGGATTGGCGAGGGTAGTAATCACCGCAATCGCCATACCGACCATACCGTACATATTGCCCTGCCGGGAACTTTCCGGTGATGAAAGACCACGAAGAGCCAGAATGAATAAAACACCAGCAACAAGGTAAGCAATGGCGGTTAAATCAACGATATTTTGTTCGCTCATGATTTATCCCCTTTGTTATCTGACTGCGGTTTTTTCTTATACATGCTCAACATGCGGTTGGTGACGGCGAAGCCACCAAAAATATTTACGGCGGCAAGACCAATCGCGATAATACCGAGGATTTTTGCCATCGACATGCCATCCGGCCCCGCGGCAATAAGTGCACCAACAATAATTACCGATGAAATGGCGTTTGTTACCGCCATCAGTGGTGTATGCAGGGCGGGTGTTACGCTCCAGACCACGTAGTATCCAACGAATATAGCGAGCACGAATAATGATATTTGCGATACAAAGGGGGACATTGATGCAGTACCCATGGCCGTATCAACCATTTGATTAACTTGATCCATCTTAGTTCTCCCCTGTTAAGCGTTCATGAACGATATTGCCGTCTTTGGTGATCAATGTGCCTTGTATAATTTCATCATCCCAATCAATGGAAAGGCCATTTTGTTCTTCGTTTACAAGTGGCGTAATGAAATTAAGCAGGTTTTTCGCGTATAGCGCACTTGCATCGGCGGCAAGGCGGCTTGCCATGTTCAAATGGGCAATGATCGTGACACCATTTTCCGTGGTGTATGTTTCACCGGGGCGTGTCTGCGTGCAATTACCACCCGCAGGGGCGGCAAGGTCCACAATGATTGATCCGGGTTTCATGGACGCAACCATGTCATCATCAATGAGTACCGGGGCAGGGCGCCCGGGGATTAGCGCCGTGGTAATCGCGATATCCTGTTTCTTAAGCGTTTCCGCGATCAGTGCTGCTTGCGCGCGTTTATAATCGTCGCTCATTTCTTTGGCGTAACCGCCTTCGGTTTCGCCGGTTTCATCGCTTTCGACCATTACGAATTTACCACCAAGGCTTTCAACCTGTTCTTTTGCGGCGGCGCGCACGTCGGTGGCGGAAACAACCGCACCAAGCCTTTTGGCGGTGGCGATTGCCTGTAAGCCCGCGACACCAGCACCCATCACCATGACTTTAGCCGGGGCAACCGTGCCGGCGGCCGTCATCATCATGGGGAATGCGCGGTTATATTCTGCTGCCGCATCAATCACGGCCTTATATCCGGCAAGGTTTGATTGGCTTGATAATACATCCATGCTTTGCGCACGGGTGATGCGCGGCATAAATTCCATGGAAAAGGATGTAATATTCCCCGCGGCATAGGCGGCGTTATGATCCGCACTTGCGGTTGGGTCCAATGTGGAAATCAGAATGGCACCTGATTTAATCAGGGATATTTCATCAATATCGCCTTCAGATGCCAATAATGGTTTTTGCACCTTAAGGACAATGTCGGCGTCTTGATATGCGCTTGCGGTGTCATTTGCCACATCTGCGCCCGCCTGTTTATAATCATCATCTGAAATGCTGCTGCCTAACCCGGCGCCACTTTCAACGGTGACGTTAAAGCCAAGGGCAATATATTTTTTGATGATGTCCGGTGTTGCGGCGACACGATTTTCATGCGCACGCCTTTCTTTTGGGATTGTTATTCTCATTTTTTCCGCCTCTCAAGGGGATCAATTCTTGCCGTCATTTTTGGCTCGGCTGGCGATTGATCTATGCCTTATGAGAAGAAATATTAACAGAATTTGTCCATTTTTTTAAGTAAGAAATTCTTATGCCACGTTTATAAAAAATAGCGCCCTTTGCGACGAAGTGACATTTTTTAGCGATAAGGCGACATAAATGTTGCTTGAAAAATGAAAAACCATCTATAAGTTTAAGTTATGAAAAACGAGAGAGGTTTTAAATGATTTACTTGGTAGCAATTATCTGTCCACCACTAGCATTGCTTTTTAAAGGCAAAATTTTTCAAGCAATTCTAAACGGCGTGCTTTGGGGCATTAGCGCTATTTTATTTGTTCTTTCGCTTGGGTTCCTAGGCGGACTAACATTCCCGATCTGGATTGTGACGATCATCTGGGCCATCCTAACTGTTAGAGGGGCCAACGAACAGGAACGTCATCAGGAAATCGTTGACGCGATCAAATCCAATAAGTGATAAACAAATCTTTTTGTTGAAGTTAAAGCGATTGGTGGGAACCTTGAGGGGGATAGGTGAGGCCCCCACCATTTGCAACCAAGCTTGTTAAAGGCATGGTAACTTTCGCTTTTTTGACGGTATAGTGGGAAAGAAATCACCGTCAGCACAATTATTACTCAATAGAACTATTTTAAATATATCTTTTAAATCTTAACAAAAGATTTATTTTTAATATATCTTTTGTTGGGCATATTCTTATTTGCGTTTTAGATAAGATTAGGTTGAAACATATAGAAAAATATAATGCAATCTAGCGGACTATGATGTTTTAACTTTTATTGTTACGAAAAATCAGTATATTTGTACGTAAGACGTTGAAATAAAATGTTCAAATAAGGGGGGCTTCCTGTGCTTGTTTCTAATAACTATAATCAAAAAATCGAACAAAAGGAAAAATTATCCTTTAAATCTAATTTACCTGAGGCAATTGCTAATAATAAATTGTTCAGGAATTTGGTTTTATTGATGTCTACGACTTCTCTTGCAGCTTGTGGTGGTGGTGAAAGACCAATTTTTGGCGACCCTACTGGTGATGGTGGTACGGGAACAGGAACTGGAACTGGCGGCGGCAGTGGCGGTGGTTCTACCGGAATTTTGATGGTTGAGGGTACAGCTGTTGAAGATCAGGTGCTTGAATTAACCGGTGGAATATCTGGTGTGGATGCCGATGAGCCGATTACATATGAATGGTTAAGAGACGGCGTGCCAATTGTTGGTGCCACGGAAAATTCATATACCCTTACCCAAGCCGATGTTGGCACAATTATTTCATCATCAGTTACATATACTGATACGCTTGGCAATATTCAAAATATTACGTTTACGGGAACAACCGCTGTAGAAAACGTAAATGACGACCCAGTTGGTGAGGTTACAATCACAGGCACACCAACAGAGGGCGAAACGTTATTGGTTTCAAATACGATCGGTGATGAAGATGGTCTTGGTGTAATCTCTTACCAGTGGCAGCGAGATGGCGTTGATGTTTTGGGTGCAACGAATACAACCTATGAACTGACGCAGGATGATACAGGCAGTGTAATTACAGTTGTCGCAAGTTACACTGATGATTACGGCACTGATGAAACAGTCGTTTCTGAAGGTACTTCGGCGGTTCTTAATGTGAATAATGAGCCAACTGGTGAAGTGATCATTTCGGGTACTGCGACAGAAGACGAAACGCTGACTGTATCAAATACAATTGATGATGTAGATGGACTTGGTACAATCACATATCAATGGCAACGTGATGGTGTTGACGTTGAGGATGCAACAACGGATAGCTATACGTTAACCCAAGATGATGTTGGTGCAACTATGACTGTTGTTGCGACCTATACAGATGGTGAGGGTACAGTAGAGACTGTCACTTCCGATAATACAAGTGCCGTTTTGAATGTTAGTCATTCCACAACAGGTACAGTAACTATAGCGGGTAGCGCAACAGAAGGTGCGACGCTGATTGCATCAAATACCCTTGCGGATGAAGATGGTCTTGGTGCCATCACTTATCAATGGCAAAGTGATGGTGTTGATATTGCGGGTGCCACAGGTGTTAATTATTACCTGACCCAGGATGATGTGGGGTCCGTGATAACAGTTGTTGCAAGTCATACAGACGGTGAAGGAACCTTGGAAAGTGTTTCTTCATTCAGTACTGACGAAGTAACAGAGCTTTCAGCGCTACAACTTTCCACATTGGATGGTAGATTTGGTTTCCGCCTTGATGGTGATGAAATAGACGGTCAAGTTGGCTGGTCTGTATCGGGCGCGGGTGATTTTAATGGTGATGGATATGATGATTTAATCATTGGTGCCAATCTGGTTAATGCGGATGGTACGGATACAGGCGCGAGCTATGTATTGTTTGGCTCTAATGATAATTATGGTGCCGATGGGATATTAGGAACACCATATAGTCTTTCCAATTTTAACGGAATTAATGGTTTCCGTCTTGATGGTGTTGGCGAGGGTGATGAAAGCGGTTTTTCAGTATCCAATGCTGGTGACGTTAATGGTGATGGTTATGATGATCTGTTAATCGGTGCTTATGCCGCTGATCCGAATGGTGATCTTAGCGGCTCGAGCTACGTGGTGTTTGGTAATGTATCCTTTATGGGCGCGTCATTTGATCTGTCGAGCCTTGATGGTACCAATGGTTTCCGCATTGATGGTGAAGCCGTTGGCGATGAAAGCGGATATTCGGTATCCAATGCCGGTGATGTTAACGGTGATGGCTTTGATGATATAATTATTAGTGCGCCTTCTGCTGATCCGAATGGTGATGGCAGTGGGTCATCTTATGTCGTTTTCGGTCAGACAAATTGGACAGCCAATTCAGGTGTGTTTGATCTATCGTCCATTGATGGTTCAAATGGTTTCCGTCTTGATGGTGCTGCTGTGGGTGATGCAAGCGGCTATTCAGTATCCAATGCTGGTGATGTTAATGGTGATGGTTATGATGATGTGATCGTAAGTGCATATTCAGCCGACCCGAACGGCAATTCAAGCGGTTCAACATATGTGGTTTTCGGTGATGATGATTGGACGGCGGGTTCAGGTGTTGTTGATCTTTCATCAATTAATGGAACAAATGGTTTCCGCCTTGATGGTGAGGCTGCAGATGATGAAAGTGGTTATTCCGTATCATCAGCGGGCGATTTCAATGGTGATGGTTTCGATGATATGGTCGTAGGCGCGCGTTATACTGATAACAATGGTAATGCCAGTGGATCTACGTATGTGGTGTTTGGTGCTGCTGATTGGACAGCCGGATCAGGTATATTTGACCTTTCCACGCTTGATGGAACAACTGGCTTTAGGTTAGATGGCGAAGCAGCCGGCGATGAAAGTGGTTATTCAGTTTCTAATCTAGGTGACATAAATGATGATGGCTTTGATGATATTATCGTTGGTGCTTACGCCGCAGATCCAAACGGTGATGATAGTGGTTCCAGTTATGTGTTGTTCGGTACTGATACCGGTATACCTGCTGTTTTTGATTTTGAAGCCCTGGATGGTACCAATGGTTTCCGCATTGATGGTGAAACTGCTGGTGACCAAAGTGGCTGGTCCGTTTCTGGTGCCGGTGATTTAAATGGCGATGGTTACGATGACTTTATCGTCGGCGCGCATGGCATAGATTCAGATGGTGCAAACAGTGGATCTGCCTATGTTATATATGGTGGAACACAATGGTCATATTCTGTTGAAGATTGTGGTGAAGTAGTCACAGGCGATAACGCGAATAACGTTCTGATAGGCACTTTCTGTGATGATATTATTTATGGTCTGGATGGTGATGATATTCTTAAAGGCGGATCAGGCCAGGATACTCTATATGGCGGAAAAGGCATTGATCAGCTATATGGTGGTGGTAATTATGATATCTTCGTGTTTGAGCCTGGTGAAACGGTTATAACTATCAGCGGTGTAATCGATGACGGGGTCATAACGGGTTATGATACCATATATGACTTTGAAGTAGGGGACGGTACTAATAATAGTGAAGCTATCGATATTAGCGTTGAAGGTCACGATTACTTGGCTTCAGATATGTATTATTTGAATTTTGTGATTACGGATGGAAATGGTTTCGATAGTTCATTGACCATTGACGGATCAACCATAAAATCTCATTCTATAGTAAATGGTGTCATTAGCTTTGATGATCAGGATGATTTTACAGAAGCGCTTGAAATAAGCACTAATAGTGATATTGCAGCAGTTGTTGAATATCTTCAAAGGCAAAATTTTGTTAATCCACTATTAATTGACGACGATCATCATCCGACTGTAGCCTTTGATGTTGGTGCTGATACCTTCATTTTTTCTCAGGGACATAAAAGCGGTGAAGATAGTCTTGATATGCTTATTCGTCTTGAAGGGGTTCAGGTGGACAGTTTGAGCCTTAATGAGATTGCTACTGAGTTTGGTCTTTATATCTTATAAATTTCTAATTCAGAAACATCTTTATGATTGCCGTAACGATTAGCCCAATTATATCTGTGGGCTAAGGAAATTGCCTGAATAATTTTGGGGGGGTGTTTTCGAAATCACCATTTAAATAATGATCGACGATTTTGTCATCATAATGATCATAAATAAGTTTTAAATGTTCTGGTTTCCAGCGGCTACCGAGCCATAGCATGCCTGGGGTTTTGTGAGCCTTTTTTTCTAAAGTTTCATTATCACTTAAATGGTGGATTAATGTCGCGATTTCATCGCCAAGCTTTAAAACTGCGCGCGCCGCAAGCATATGAAGCGTATCGCCGGGCACAAGGTCAGATGCGCATTGATGAACTACATCACCCGCATCCAGTTGATTGGTCAGGTCATGAACCGTCATGCCCGTCATTTGCGGTTCTAGCATATAACTAGGCCAAAAATGGGTGATCGCCCCTTTATACCATGGGGATAACCCGCCATGGCAATTCCATTTTTCACCGGAAACACATGCAAGTGTTTCATCATCAATCATGTGACATCCATATGTAATCAGAAGATCCGGGTTTATTTCTTTCAAGATAGAATGAACACGAGAACCGTTCAATTCGGATAGTTCGATTTGTTCAAGCCTAGTATCTGGCCAATTAATTTTACCAAACATTTCTGCTTCAACGCGGTCCCGTTCTGCGAAATGGTGGTTGAATAATTTTTTTATATCATCATCCAAATGATCAGGTGGGCTAGGGATAAAATTTTCACGATTTTCAATAATAACAGCAGAAAGAAAACCGCTTTCATGAATTTTTCTGGCGATAAATGCATGTCTTGGGTGGTTTCCTGTTATAAAAACGACTTTCATGATCTGTCTCTTATATAATTTTATTCAGGTTTAAATTTAATCAGACCTTCTTCACTTAATCTATCAACGACAGGCTTTAAATCGTCTAGGGTGCATTCGCATTTCCTGGCAATTTCGTAAAGACTGTTTTTCCCATCGGCATAATTCAGCAAAGTCAAAATTCTATTTAATATAACACGGCCATCAAATCTTTCGTCGGATGATGCCGTCCATGTATGTTGTGAATTTATAGATGGGTATAGATCACGTTTTCCAAGTTGAGGTTCACCATAAGGTGCTTGATTGATGGGATATTCAGCCTTTTCCATCATGATCAGCATTTCTTCAATTTGATCAACAGATGATATAACGCTTTCGATGGTCATGAACTCTTTCGTGTCCAGCGAATTGTGGTATCCATCATATTCCCCATAAACCGTTCTGGAAACTTGCCCCATTGGAAGATTAAGACCCGGTGCACAGAACTGACGTTCGTCCGAACCATGAATGGGGCTAAACGGGGTGACTTGCCATTTTTCCGGCTGGGTAAACGATTTATAATTAAAAATCTGATCGAAGATGGAATTGCCGTCACGGCTTGATTTAATGCGTATTTTTTCTTTTGGACCGCCAACACAGGTTAAAATCAAACCTGCTTCCAGATTATCTTTAAGATGTTCATGGTATCTGGATAAAAAACAAATGGAACCAATGGTTTCAGGATTTAATAAAAAACGGTATGTGTATTTCCGGTTTTTCCAGCTTTTGATCCGGTTATATAAGGCGAGCAAGGCAAGCGGACCGCTTAATTCATTATTGGCAAGGGATGGATGACATAAATAGCTGGTGAATAAAATTTCACGGTCTGTTTCCCCTTTCAAAAGTGATTGCGCAAACGGAACGCCGCCATCAACAAATTCTGATTTAATTTCAACTTTGTAATCGCCATCCTTTAATGCGGATCTTTGCTTTTCAGAAAGGCAGAAGCCCCATGTACGGTTATAATAACTGGTGACATAGGGAACCGCATCCGGGAGGTCTGGAAGACTGTGTAAATGATTTTGAAGTTCGGATAGTGGTAATGTTACTTCAATTGGTTCCGAATAATTTACAACATGCAGGTTTAAATCATCTGTATCGCAAATTAATTTACCATCGGGCCCCCATAAACGGGCGCGTTCAAAATGCCATTCTGGCGGTACTGTCCAGTCAAAAACGCTGGTGCCTGTTTTGCATTTTTCAATTTCAAGCGGCATATGTTTGCCCAAAATTTCAAATGATTTTTCAATGCCGGGGCCGGTAATGGATCGCATAATGGGAAACAAATCATCGAATGATTTATTGAGTAGATCAAATTCTTCCTGATTTTTTCCCATTATTTTCCGTAACTTATTGATTGTTGTTCAAGTTACTCTATCGTTCTTGAAGGTTTACTTCAAGAAAGTAATTACCCGCGGATCATGCCAAGGGCGTGTGTATATACATCAAGCAGGGCTTCTTGTTCCTGACGGTCATTTTCATCCATTTTGCGAAGGCGCACGATTTGGCGCATGATTTTTGGATCAAAGCCGGTTGATTTTGCTTCTGCATAGATATCTTTGATATCGTCGGCGAGTGCTTTTTTCTCTTCTTCCAGTCGTTCAATGCGTTCGATGAATGATTTAAGGGCATCGGCCGCAATGCCGCCTGCTTCTACGTCTACCATTTAAGTATTCCTTTAAATTATAATTTTGATTTCATTTCTTTATTTTTCTGAAGGCTTTCGTCCATCAGTTTCATTTGTTCGTCGGTGGCGGGCTCTTGATATTTATCTTTCCATTCACCGTAAGGCATGCCGTAAACGGTTTCGTATGCCTGATCCTTGTCCATATCAACGCCGCGTTCTTGTGCCTCTGCCGCGTACCATTTGGAAAAACAGTTTCTGCAAAATCCGGCAAGGCCCATCAGGTCGATATTCTGCGCATCGGTGCGCATTTGAAGATGGGCGATGATGCGGCGGAATGTGGCGGCTTCGATTTCGGTTCTTGTTTTTTCGTCCATTGTTGGCTCCTAATAATGAATGATATCGGCCATTTCTGGCATGTCGCGAATGATTTCAATATCTTCGGCGAGAATGCGGCTCCATTTATCGATGCCTCTTTGATGGTCGATTTCATTTTGTCTGATTTCAATATTCACATGGGGGAAACCGTGGCGGGTGCCATGTTGGTTCATGGTGTGATTTAATTCCTGTCCGCTGTAGGGTTCATTATCCCCGACGGTAAAGCCACGTTTTTTAAGGCTGTTAATCAGCGCCGCTGCCGCGCGTTTATCGCGGTTCCAAAGCATCCCTGTGTGCCAAGGGCGGTCAAAATCATTCATGCTTGGGGTAAAGCTGTGCATGTTGAAAATGATCGGGGCTTGCGCGTCATTCGCCTTATTTTGAATAAGTTTATCCGTGTTGTCGTGAAATGGGTGATAAAATCGGTCAATGCGTTTTTGTGTTTCGATGTCGCACAGATCTTTATTGCCGTGAATTTCATGGCCATCGCTTATTTCCGGGATAAGGCCCGCTTGATCAAGGGCACGGTTTGCATCGATCAAAAGACGCGAAAATTTTGCCAGTATCGCCGGTGCATCCAACATTTCGGCAAGATTTTTTGTGACTTCTGCGATGCCGATATCCCATGCAATATGCATTTCCAGCTGTTCATCACTTAACCCAAGCTGATTATATTCAGCAGGGATGTGATTGCTGGCATGTTCCGAGATCAGAACAATGTTGGCTTTGCCATCAGGATTTATTAATTCAAAAGGCATGTTTGTCCGTTTAAAGTTTTCGTGAATCGATTGTGTATTTTTATATCGAACTTTTAAGATAAGTGTAAAAATTTTTTCATTAAAATTACAGTTTTCTTCTGTACAGCTGACTATCACTATGTATTAATAACTGCCGTAAAAAATAATACTAAATAAAAGTGCGAGAAGATGTCTTTGAAAAATCACACAAAATATATGAAAAGCTTAATGGTTACGGGGTTAATAGCTGCCGGGGGCATGGGGTTATCCATAACTGGTGCGGTTGCGGCCGCATGTAACGATGATATGAATTGTAAATCATCATGGACAACCATCACCGCCGATCAAAAACAGGAAATTTTCGCGTACGCAGAAGATTATAAAGCATTCATGGATAAGGCCCGCACAGAACTTAGTTTCGTGACGGAAGCCATTAAAATCGCAGAAGCAAACGGATTTAAGCCGTTAAAAGACGATAGCCCAATGACACCAGGTGCAAAATATTACGATAACAACCGTGACCGCGCCATTTCATTAATCGTGATTGGTGAAGATGATTTTACCACTGGTTTCCACGTTGTGGGTGCCCATATCGATAGCCCGAGGTTAGAGCTTAAAAATGTACCGCTTTATGGAAAGGGCGAATATGCGCTTTTCCAAACCAATTATCACGGGGGAATGAAGCGCCACCAGTGGACAAATATTCCGCTCGCGATTATGGGGCGTGTGGATAAAAAAGATGGAACAACAGTTCAGATTAACATTGGTATGGATGAAAATGATCCGATCTTTATGATTCCGGAAGTATCACCACATACGGACCGCGGTTACGGTAATAAAACAGTAGCCAGTCATTTAACAGCCGAAGATATGGACCCAATCGTCGCCCATATTCCGGGACCAAACGGCGATGACGTGTCAAATCAGGTGGAAGCATTTCTAAAAACAACATATGGCATTTCACGTGGTGATCTGGTTTCTGCGGAACTGGCGCTTGTGCCAGCAATGAAATCACGCGATATGGGTTTTGACCGCAGTATGATTGCGGCCTATGGCCAGGATGACCGCCTTGCTGGATATGCCAACGTTCGCGCGATCCTTGAAATCGATCGACCAAATAAAACAGCCATTGCCCATCTTGTTGATAACGAAGAGGTTGGCAATGTGAACAATACCGGTGCAAAATCGCAGTATTTTTCAAATCTAATTTCGCGTCTTATTGAGGCAAAAATGGGTGATGATATGCGTGAAACTTATGTGCGCCGTGCATTATCCAACAGCCGCATGATTTCCATTGATGTAAACCCGGGAATTAACCCAATGCGCCCAAGTGCGTGGGAACCGCTCAATGCGCCACGTCTGGGATATGGTGTTAACTTAAAACTTTATGGCCGTGGCTTTAATGCCAATTCAGAATATATCGCGTACATCAGAAAAACACTGGATGATGCGGATGTTCCATGGCAAACAGCGACTTATAAGGTGGGAACTGCTGGCGGTGGCACAATTGGCGGCGAATTCGCACGTCAGGATATGAATGTGATTGATTTCGGTGTGCCTGTATTATCCATTCACACACCATATGCGGTAAGTGATAAGGTGGATGTATGGAACCTGTACCGCGCATGCCACGCATTTTTTGATAGATAATAAAAACATAACAAGGGAAGTTAGATGCATCGTAATAGACGCACCCGTATTATTGCCACATTGGGACCGGCATCAAATACATTTGAAACCATTAAAAAGCTATCAGAAGCGGGTGCAGATGTTTTCCGGCTGAATATGAGCCACGGCGATCAGCAAGGGATCGCTGATCTTTACTCTACCGTGCGTGATGTGGAAAAGGAAACTGGCCGCCCGATCGGTGTACTTGCGGATTTACAGGGGCCAAAATTACGGGTTGGTGTTTTTGCTGATGATTGCGTAATGCTGGAAGAGGGAAAGTCATTCATTCTGGATATGAGCAGTGAACCCGGTGATGTATCACGCGTTGAATTACCACACCCTGAAATTTATCAGGCGGTTCAGCCAAAAACAGAACTTTTGCTGAATGATGGAAAAATCAGATTACACATTGATAAGGTCGAACCGGAAAAAATCACAACAACAATTCTTGTTGGTGGCGAATTATCCGATAGAAAAGGCGTTAACGTGCCAAGCGCGATTTTGCCGCTGGCTGCATTAACGACAAAGGATAAAAAAGATCTGAATTTCGCGCTTGATCTTGGTGTTGATTGGGTTGCGCTTTCATTCGTTCAGCGCCCCGAAGATGTTCAGGAAGCAAAGGACATCATCAAAGGACGCGCGAGCATTATGGCAAAGATTGAAAAGCCATCGGCCGTTCATGAAATTGATGCCATTCTTGATCTTGCGGATGGCGTAATGGTTGCCCGTGGTGACATGGGTGTCGAACTTCCGATGGAACAGGTACCCGCAAAACAAAAGAAAATCATCCGTCACGCAAGACGTGTTGGTAAGCCGTCCGTGGTGGCAACACAAATGCTCGAAAGCATGATCACGGCACCGGTGCCGACCCGCGCGGAAGTATCCGATGTGGCAAATGCCGTGTTTGATGGTGCGGATGCGATTATGCTTTCGGCGGAATCTGCCGTTGGTGATTATCCGGAAGAGGCCGTATCAAGTATGAATAGAATTGCCAGATCCATTGAAAGCGAGCCTAGCTACTTAAGAATGCTGGATAAAGATGATACGGTACCAGAGGCAACAACAGCTGATGCGATTACGTCGGCAGCGAAGCAAGTCGCCAAAACCATCGAGGCAGAAGCGATTGTGACCTATACTGGTTCCGGATCAACTGCATTAAGAGCGTCCAGAGAGCGCCCACAGGCACCACTATTGGTGTTAACGCCGAATATCGCCACAGCCAGAAGACTGGCGCTTGTATGGGGATTAAATTGCGTTTATTCGCAGGACGCCGTGAACTTCCAAGATATGATTGATAAGGCCTGTCACGTCTGCTGTGATTATGGTTATACGACATTAGAAGATCGAATCGTGATCACAGCTGGAATGCCGTTTGGTACGCCAGGAAAAACCAATGTGTTAAGAATCGCACGCGTGCAGGATTATCACCTGAAGGATTAATTTCACTTTAAAATTAAGGATTTAATGAGCGGGGGAAATATTTTTCCCCCAAAAAGGAAGAAGGCCGAGCCCTTGGGGGGGAAGCTCGACCTTCTGTTTGAAACGGACAATGTCCGTTACAAATAGATATTACAGAAATGAGATTTTACTGTCAACTATCCTTTGTAAATTATTTAACAAATTAACCTTGTCTAGCTTTGAAGCGACGGTTTGTTTTGT
The DNA here is from genome assembly GCF_028869115.1 of Pseudemcibacter aquimaris. Taxonomy (NCBI): domain Bacteria; kingdom Pseudomonadati; phylum Pseudomonadota; class Alphaproteobacteria; order Emcibacterales; family Emcibacteraceae; genus Pseudemcibacter; species Pseudemcibacter aquimaris. The sequence goes on along the minus strand of NZ_CP079800.1, from coordinate 1,947,224 downwards.
TAATTACGTATGTACGGCCTTTACGACGGATCACACGACAATCGCGGTGACGACCTTTTAAGGACTTAAGTGAGTTTACGACTTTCATAATTTATCTCATCTGTTTAAATTCATATTTCGGTCTTTCGACCCGAAGGGATCATTGCCCTTCAAAACTTTGGAGGGAAACTATAGTGGGCGCGTTTAAAAGTCAATGAAATATATAACAAAAAATGAAAAAAATATGATAGTCTTTTTACAAGAATAAAAAATGATGTTTTTCTATCCCTTTTATTAGTTGGTATTTAGTATTTTTCATAATGTTAACAATAAGTTAGTATATTGTGCGTATTAATCAATAATCATAATAAAAAAAAGAGTGCCACATGAGCGACGTTGAACAAGAAGAAAAAAAGCCGTTAAAAGCGGTCGGTGTTGTCACAGAAACCCTTGGAAATGGCCTTCGTGCAATTTGTAATCTTGAGACTCTAAGGGAAATGTCGAGTGTAGATTATAACGATGTTGATCTTTCCCCGGGGCAAATCGGTACTATACTTAAAATCAAAGTGGCTAAAGGATATTTGTTTGTAACCGTGCGCGGTATCAAATCATTACTTGAAAATAATTTACCAACAAATCAGGTCTCGATGCAGCTGGATTATCTGGGGCACGGTATGCTTGCACCAATGACAAGATCGGGCATGACGTTCGACCGCGGTGTTAAGGATTTCCCCGTCCCAGGTGAAAAAATCTACCCCGTTACCACTAAGGATGTGGAAGCAATTTTTGGCTTTAATGATAGAAATCATTTCCATTTGGGGCAGGTCTTCCCGCAACATATTACCCCGGCATCATTTGATATTAACGCACTCTTAGGAAAGCATTTTGCCGTGCTTGGTAGTACGGGTACCGGTAAATCATGTACGGTCGCGCTCATTATCAGGCGGATTGTTGAACGTTTGCCCAAAGCGCATATTATTATGCTTGATCCGCATAACGAATATGAAACGGCCTTTTCTGATTGTGCGGAACATTTTGACATTAAAAATCTGCGCCTTCCTTATTGGATGATGAATTTCGAAGAACATATTGAAATGTTTATCGGAACTTATAAAGCCAATACACGGATGACAGAAATTGATGTGCTTCGCCGTGCATTATATGCTGCACGAGTTGATAATTCAGATTTTCTTTCACCAGATGAAATTACAGTTGATACGCCAATTCCTTATAAGCTTTCATTTTTGATCAAGTTCCTTGATGAAGAAATGGGCAAACTTGAAAACCCTGATAACATCACACCGTTTTTAAGAATTAAGAATAAAGTCGAAGAGCTAAGAAAAGATACGCGTTTTTCATTTATGTTCTCGGGTATGCTTGCCAATGATAACTTAGGCATGACATTAAGCAATTTATTCCGTTTTCCGGTTGACGATAAACCGATATCAACAATTGATCTTTCCGGTGTGCCATCGGAAATCGTGAATGTTGTGGTTTCTGTGATCAGCCGTGCCGTATTTGATTTCGCAGTTTGGAGCAGAGGCGACGACGCCAGTCCGATTTTGCTGGTCTGTGAAGAAGCACACAGATACGTACCTACTGACTTGTCGACTGTTTTTGCATCAACCAAAAAAGCGATTGAACGTATCGCGAAAGAGGGGCGTAAATACGGTGTTTCCCTGGGGCTTGTGTCACAGCGTCCTGCGGATGTTTCTGAATCAGCATTATCCCAGTGCGGTACTATATTCTCGATGCGGCTGAATAACGAACGTGACCAAAATTTCGTTGCACACGTTATGCCAGAAGGAAGTAGCGGTTCGCTTGCGTCGCTTTCATCACTTCAGAATAGAGAGGTCCTCGCGGTTGGGGAAGGGGTTGTGGCACCGGTCAGGATGCTTGTGGATAAATTGGAAGAAAATCATTTACCAAGCAGTGGTAGCCCCGATTTTGCAACCGACTGGCAACATACGCTCGAAGATCCTGATTTTGTTAATAAAACCATTTATAATTGGCGTAAATTCGGCCGCGGTGAACGGTAATTAAATTTTCAAAATCACTTTTCCAATGACGTCGCCACTTTCGAGGTGGCGATGTGCGTCTGCGGCCTGATCTAGTGGGAATGTTTTATTTACAATCGGTCCGATGTCACCTTTTTCAATGAAGGGCCAGATATGTTCGCGTAGATTCCTGGCAATATCCCCTTTAAAGGCATTATCACGGGGGCGTAACGTTGATCCGGTGATCGTCAGTCGTTTTAACATGACGGGTAATATGTTAAAGTCCACCTTTGGTCCGCCTTGTACGGCAATTATGACCAATCGTCCGTCCGGTGCCATTGATTTCACATTATCGGTCATATATTGGCCTGCCACCATATCCAGTAATACGTCTACTCCGCGTCCATTTGTATATTCCATAATCATTTCACGGAAATTTTCGGTTTTATAATTGATGGTGAATTCAGCGCCTAGTTTTTTACAAAATTCACATTTTTCATTACTGCCGGATGTGGTGATCACTGTCGCGCCATGTGCTTTCGCCATTTGAATGGCTGTTGTGCCAATGCCGGATGTACCACCGTGAATAAGGATTGTTTCATTTGGCTTTAAAGAAGCACGATCAAAAATATTGGACCAGGCGGTGAAATATGTTTCCGGTATTGCCGCTGCATGTGCCATATCAAGCCCCGCTGGTACAGGTAAGCAGCTATCCATGTGTGCAATTGTGTATTCCGCGTAACCGCCGCCGGATAATAATGCGCAGACCTTATCGCCAATATTCCATTCGGTTACATTTTCACCGATTTCAACAATTTCACCGGAACATTCAAGACCAAGAATGGGTGACGCACCGGGTGGTGGTGGATAAAGGCCATTACGCTGGACAATATCAGGACGATTGATGCCGGCATATTCAACCTTGATTAAAACCTCAACCGCCGCAGGGGCTGGCTTTTGGGTGTTTCCCATTTCCAGAACTTCCGGCCCGCCATCGCCATTCGTAATCACGGCTTTCATATTCATAAATGTTTCCTTGATTGACTATTTCATTAATTTATAAAGAATATAGTGAAGAATTTAAATGGATAAATAGGCTCATAAAAATGAATGATGAAGAACTGGATATCCCAAAAGGATCAATATTAAAACAACTGAACGAAGAAGACCTTACCGTTCATAGTGTGGAAGCATTAAATGACAGGGTGGCTGTATTAAAAGCGGAAATTCTGCGCACGGAAAGCGAAATTCAGAATAAAAAGAACGCATACGCCGATGCGGATAGTTTCTTTAAGTAAGAAAGAAACAAGCCCCCGCGGGAGGAACTACAGGGGCTTGATCTTTATTTGGGGGTTATGCAGCGTTTTCGTCGACTATTTTTGGTTTCGCGACTGTTTTGCCAATTTTAATCTGACGTGGTTTTAGGTGTTCCGGAATTTCACGTTGAAGATCAATCATGAGCAATCCGTTTTCAAATTCAGCGCCAAGAACCTTTATTGTTTCCGCAAGGCGGAAATGACGTTTAAAGGCACGTTTGGCAATACCGCGGTGCAAAAAGCGTTCTGGATCGGCTTCTTCTTCGCTGCCGTCGGCGGTTATGGAAAGAACGCCACCATCAAGTTCGATGACAAGGTCGTCTTCTGAAAAACCGGCAAGCGCCATTGTGATGCGGTAATCATCTTCGCTGATTTTTTCGATGTTATATGGGGGATAGGAAACATCGTTGTTTCCCACTGCATTTTCAAAAACCCGGTTCATATGGTCAAAACCAATTGTGGATTTAAGAAGTGGGCTAAGATCAAGTGTTCTCATATTTTTTTATCCTTTATGTTTAAGCGATAAGTGCTCGCAAATACCTCTTGGTCAGATGCGATATGTTTAAATTTTGTAAGGTGTTGCTTGTCATCCCATTGTGGCAATGACCATATTTTTGCCTTACAATTAATAGATAGGTGGGGAATAATTCTTTTCAAGTACGTAAAAAATAAATCATAAAAAAATAAAGGGGATTTTAAGGAATTGGTTCTATAATTTATTAATCTTACTTACCAAAGGACAGATATGTTAGAAGACGCCATAGACAATGACGGACAATTAAAGGCAGAAATTCTTGAAGAATTATATCAGGAAGCATTAGAACTGAGCAGCTCTATTGTCGAGTATCTGCAATCCAATAAAAAGACAAGTCTGAAGACCATTGGTGCGGACCTGATGGGCTATTATACCCTTGAATGTAACCGTATGACCACAGGTGTCATGCAGGCGATGTCATGGTGTCTTATGCAAAAAGGGGTGCGTGGCGGCGAATTAAGTGTCAGTGACGCGGCCGAAAAGAAAAACCGCCTTAGCGATAATCACATGTTTGATGTTCCCATTGGATGTGATACCGATAAATTCCCACCGCAATTCATTGAATATTCCCTTAGGGTTCGTGACCTTTACGCGAAAATTGTGCGTATCGACAGGGTGCTATATGACGGCGGTGTCGTGGAAGAAAACCCCGTTCATAACTTAATTGACGAGATCGAGCGCAAGAGTTAAGCGCGAAACGAAAAAAGGCCTTCCGAATTTTCGAAAAGCCTTCTTAAAATCTTATCTTCTAAAAGAATGTTACTTCTTTTTAACGCCGAAGTTTGCAAAGCGTTTGTTGAATTGTGCCACACGACCTTTGTCAGAAACTTTCTTCGCGCCACCTACCCATGCAGGGTGTGATTTAGGGTCAATTTCAAGTGTAAGCGTATCGCCTGCATTGCCCCATGTTGTGCGTGTTTCATATGTTGAACCGTCAGTCATCGCAACGGTAATTGTGTGGTATTCTGGATGAATATCTTTTTTCATAGCTAATCTCTTTTCTATCTCTTTGAGCAAAATTCCAACTCTGCTCGAGCAAATTAATTGCGCTTATATACCCAAGTGGCTGTCCGGTTGCAAGCGGGAATCTGGTTTATTAAGCATTTTTCATGAAAAAAATGAATTTTTCACGTTCTTTCATTGTTCAGTACGCATCTAACTGCTATATCCCCTTCTTGAATATATTTATTTAATACTTAATTAGATTTCATGGCTGATCAGAAACAAAGCAACGGCAGGACGCCGGATAAGGACGAAGCACCGCGCGGTAAGGTAAGCGAAGCAAAGCTGCTTTGGGTGTTTCTTTCCCCCTATAAACCAACGATTATAAAGGCGTTGATTGCGCTTGTGGTTGCGGCGGGTGCGACGCTCGCGATTCCGCAGGCTATCCGTCAAATCATTGATCAGGGTTTTTCTTCGGTCAGTATTGAAACCATTAATTTATATTTCCTAGGGTTGATGGGTATTGCGCTCATCCTCGCGATGGCGACATTTGCACGTTATTATATGGTGACGTGGCTTGGGGAACGGGTCGTCACCGACATCCGCAGCGAAGTTTTCGCAAAAGTTTTAACCTTAAGCCCGGTGTTTTTTGAAAAGAACCGCTCTGGCGATATTCTTTCTCGTCTTAATACCGATACGACCGTCATCCAATCGGTTGTGGGCTCAACCGCATCCGTGGCGCTTCGCAATCTGATCACCATGATTGGTGGTCTTGTTATGATGCTTTATACCAATTGGTTATTAACGGCATATGTGTTCATGTTGCTGCCGTTCATTGTGGCGCCGCTTATTGTGTTGGGTCGAAAAGTGCGCAATTTATCACGCACATCACAAGATAAAATCGCCGACGCAAGCGCAACTGCCAATGAAACCATTGGTGCCGTTCAAACGGTGCAAAGCTACACACAAGAAGCATTTGAAAATAAGAAATATTCATCCTCTATCGAGGTGGCATTTGGCGCGGCCATTAACCGCACCCGTATGCGGGCGGTGCTCACGTTTCTAATTATCCTGCTGGTGTTTGGTGCAGTGGATCTTGTGTTATGGCTTGGTGCCCGTGATGTGATACAGGGCAACATCAGCAGCGGTGAACTGACCGCATTTGTGATTTATGCCGTGCTTGTGGCCGGCGCCATGGGCGCATTATCCGAAGTATACGGTGAACTGCAGCGCGCCGCCGGTGCCGCAAGCAGATGTCTTGAGATTATTTCCACTGAAAGTGAAATTCAGGCGCCGGAAAATCCGGCAACATTCCCGGAAGTAAAGCAAGGAAGCCTTGCGTTTAAGGATGTGACATTCGCATACCCATCGCGCCCGACAGAAAACATCCTTGAAGATTTTAATCTTGAGGTAAAAGGCGGTGAAACCGTCGCCATCGTTGGCCCGTCTGGGGCTGGTAAAACAACAGTATTTCAATTGCTGCAACGTTTTTACGATCCGCAGGCGGGCGGCATTTCAATCGACGGCGTGACGTTAACAGACGCCGACCCGATTGAGGTAAGACAGCATCTTGGTGTCGTAAGTCAGGAAACAATGGTATTCGCCACCACCATTGCGGAAAATATCAAATACGGTAATCAGGACGCAACCGATGAAATGATCGCGGAAGCAGCCCGCGCGGCCCGTGCCGATGAATTTATCGACCGATTACCGGAAGGAATGGAAACATTCCTTGGTGAACGTGGTACGCGCCTTTCGGGCGGTCAAAGACAACGTGTTGCCATTGCCCGCGCGATTTTACAGGACGCGGAAATTCTGCTGCTGGATGAGGCAACATCGGCGCTTGACGCGGAAAATGAAAAACTTGTGCAAGCAGCCCTTGATAAATTGATGCAGAATAAAACAACTCTTGTAGTCGCACACCGCCTCGCCACTGTACAAAAAGCCGACCGCATCGTCGTCATGGACCACGGCAAAATCGTCGAAAGCGGCAACCACGAAGAACTAATCAAAAAAGGCGGCCTCTACGCCCACCTTGCCGGACTTCAGTTTGGGGTTTAGGTAGTATATATCGGATTAAGTCGATAGGATTTGTGGATGCTGAATCAAGTTCAGCATGACGTTGTTTTTATATGGATATCTAAACAATAAACGTCACCCTGAACTTGATTCAGGGTCCATGTCACTGAGTGATTTTCTTGTATAATTCTTTCCAGAAAGGGGGATGAGTGAGCTGAGAACAGGCCTCTTAAGGAATATAAATTCAAGGTAGTGGATACCAATTTCTTCTCACTTATTTAGAACTACACAGGTGCTTCACCTGCTCTCATATTTTCTCCATATTAAGATAAGGTTTCCGTAATGAAATTACCTACTCTTAGGTCCTGAATAAAGGCAGTATCAGGCTTCTTTAAGGGTGTCCGGCTCATTCCTAATGTCCAGGCCTTAAGTCATTTCTATATCGCTCAAGCTTATCCCTGTTAAAGCACCTCCAACCTACTGCCTTTAAGTCAGCCTAGAGTTCAGGAAACTTATTAGAAAGTCCATAAGGATTCTCCTTTTTCCTGTGATTAATAGGGACTTAGTATATGTAATAGATGTTTTTGCAACTTCAAGAGGAGTTGTTAGATTTTTTAATAATCCTAACAAGTCATCCCAAACTTGATTTGGGATCCACGGAATCCTATCAATGGATAGATTTTTCAGCAATTGGCGTTTTCATGGATTCCAAATCAAGTTTGGAATGACTATTTGTTTAGGTTGCTCGAGATCCTGAACCGAGTTCAGGGTGACATTATAATAAGAAAGGTTTGCCTATTGTGAATAGTAGATCTTTCCTTATTTTGTAAGGTAGAGAACGAAAATTGTCTAATACCCAATCATCCCTTATTTTTTCAAAGAAACGATTTTCATTTAAATTATTAAGAGCCAATATAGGATGTTCATGATACATTAACGAAAATATCTTTTTTAAGGCTTTACAGGTTTCATTGTAAAATTCTTTGAAATCAAATTCATATGTATTATTGGCATAACCTAAATATATAATATAATTTTTAAATTCTATTTTTAATATAGGATCATGATTTTGATCAAGAATATAGTAATCAGCATTCTTTTTAACACTGCTTAAGCATTCATGGAGTGTGTTAAATAAATCTAACAAAAATTTGAATATTTTCACGTTGTTTATATTATATGTATAGTTATCAAAAGTAAGAAGTAAATTGCCTTTAAAGTATTGGTTTGAAAGAGAATTAAGATCTAAAATTGAATTATTGTTATAGCATTCTTCATCTATATTTAGATCACCAACGTGAGTAATTTCAAAATCAATAATATCGGCCATCGTTAATCTACTTCTGATCCAACCGCATCTCGATCCGTCTATTCCGACTATACGCCTCTTGCGTATCGGCCGGATCAAGGGGGTGGAATTGTCCAAAGCCGGTGGCGGCTAATCTGTCGGCGGGGATGCCGCGGCTGATTAGGAATTTTACGACCGATAATGCACGTGCGGTCGATAGGTCCCAGTTTGACGGGAATTGCGCCGTGCGGATCGGCAGCACGTCCGTATGACCATCAACACGTAAAATCCAGTCCACATCATCGGGGATTTCCGCCATGATCGCGGTTAACGTATCGGCGAGCTTTGCCATTTCGGCCTGGCCACCAGACCCAAGGGTTGCGGAGCCAGAACCGAACAGCACTTCCGATTGGAAAATAAAGCGGTCGCCCTGAATACGGATATCCTGACGGTCACCAAGTGCCTGACGGAGCCTGCCGAAAAATTCAGAACGGAATTGATTTAATTCATTGACCTTGCTCGCGAGCGCGGTGTTAAGACGGGAACTTAGATTTTGAATGACGGCCTGTTGTTCTAAATCTTTTGCTTCTGATGCCTCAAGTGCCTCATTTAGCGCAGCGAGCTGCTGACGTAATGATGCGAGCTGTGCATTTAAGGTCGCGACTTGATCTTGCGCGCGTTTTGAAAGCTCACGTTCACTGCTAAGATTTTCCATCGCCACATTATAGCGGTTCTGAAGATCGGCGATGGTTGATTGTTGTTCGCTATTGGAACGGGACACACGGCCGGATAGTCCCTCTGCCTCCGCGAGGTCGGCCTCTAATGTCTGGATGCGGCGTTGCATTTCTTCGCGGCTGCTGTCGGCCATTTGAAGGCTTGCGGATAATTGCGCCACATTTGAACGCAGGTCATCATTGGCTTGGCGTTGCAGGTTTAAAAGATCACTTAATTCAAGCACTTGTGTTTCAAGCTTTTCTAATGCCTCATCACGGCCGGAGAGGGCTTGTCCTAAGAAAAACTGCGCCAGCGCAAAAATCGAAAGCAGGAAAATGATCACGAGTAGCAATGTGCTTAACGCATCAACAAATCCGGGCCATGTATTATCGGTTGAACCACCGGGGCGGCGGCGTCCCTTGGAAAGCAGCGCCATATTAATCTTCCCTCTTGGCGGTCAGGGCTGGCTTTTTGTTCCCCTTTGGCTTTATTTCCGGCATTTCGTAATCAGTTTCTTCGGCGGAAACGGTTTTCACCGGTTCTTTTGGTTCTGGTGCTGGCTGTGCAAGTGCCGCTGATGGGGCAGGGGCTGCGACTTTTGCGCTGCCGTCCATGGCGGCGCTGATGGTACGCGCAAGAACACGGATTTCCGAATGTAGGTTATCGGCAAATTTATCCTGTGATTTAATGGTTTCATCGGTCAGTGTTTTAAGCTGAACATCAATGTTGCGCAGGTGGTTTTGGCTGACCTCGTCACCACCATCCTTTAACGCACCAAGGAATGTGACCATTTGTTTCATCACCGAACGCATTTCCGTCTGATGATCCACAAGCGACGATAATTGAATTGAAAGATTGGTAATCGCTTTATTGACTTCTGCGCGGTTTTCTTCTGATTTTGAAATGACCTTATGCAGGTTATCTAGGCTGTCGGCAGATTCCTCTAATAACGCGCTAACATACGCCGGAACGGATGCGTCACCGGCTTCAAGGGCGATGTTTGAACCCGCACTTGAAAGTTTTGTGATGCCGGAAAGCCAGTCTTCAAGGTGATTGAAAAATCTGCCCTGTGCTTGCCCGGTTTGAAGGTCAATAAACCCAAGGATCACGGAACCTGCAAGACCGAATAATGATGAACTAAAGGCCGTACCCATACCCGCAAGCGGCGCGGCGAGGCCCTCTTTCAAATCTTCGAACATTAATGAAATGTCATCTGTGCCCACTTGTAAGCTGTTGATGGTGTCACCAATGCTGCCGATTGTACCCAGAAGGCCCCAGAATGTACCCAGTAGCCCTAAGAATATAAGCAATCCGATGATGTAACGGGTGATCTCGCGTCCCTCATCCATACGGGCGGCGACGCCATCAAGGATCGTATTCATGGACGCGGTTGATAATGATAGTTTCTTGCTACGCTGTTCGTTCATCATGGTTGCCATGGCGCCAAGCAGGGCCGGTGCTTCCGGTGGTACTTCGCTGCTGTCGGCTTTTTTAAATGTTTCAAGCCATCCAACCGCAGGGATCAGTGTGATAGTTTGACGCATGGAAATAACAATACCGGCCACTAAAACAAGTGCAATTAAACCATTAAGGCCCGGGTTCGCCGTAAAGGCAGATTGCATGGTCGGGAATAAAACGGCACAAACGATAATCACGCCAATAAGGAATATAATCGTGCGGTTCAAATATTTCTGCGGTTTAATCATTTTTACTATGGCTCCCTGTATCGCCGAATGGTCTTGATATTTGCATTAAAGAATAGCGCATAGCGCCTTATTATCAATGTGTTTTTTATCCAGTTTGACGAGATGTTATCAATGTTGGCCGCCACTGTCCAAGAATTAGTTGGCAATATTATGACGGGAATGGGGTTTTTTGTAGGTTTCCCTTAATTGGTCATAGCCCGACTTGATCGGGCTATCCATACCGGTATAGATTTTTCTTGTAATGGATTACCCGATCAAGTCGGGTAATGACAACAGAGGAGAATGCATCAATTGACTTGCCCGTCAATTCGCGTAAAATTGCGTAAAAGGGGGGCGATATGATCCATTACCACATTATCATCAGAAGAACAAAACTTACCAATCTACCTATATCAATAAATCCTTTATCCTTAATAACTAAAGGCTAATTGTGAGATAGTTTATGAAGTATTCTTCCTCATATTTTTGGATAATAATATTTTTCTTTTGTGGCCTTATTTTTTATGGATTTTGGAGTTTAGCTTTTAAAAAAATAGAACGGGATTACCCATCATATAAATGGAACCAGAAACTTGAGGTGGAAGTAGATACTCCAGAAGGAATGATTGTCGGGGCGTCTGTTGTCAGGGCAGGTGTGCTTTTTCAACCAACATTTGGACTGCCTGAAGCTTCACGGATTTCTGAAACCTTAACTGGTGAAGCGACCATTGTAGAACTTCCAAATGAAAAATATTTGTTTGTACTGCTTGGTGACCCCGTCGCCATGGCTCAGCATAGTTTTAAAGCAGAAATCCATGGCAGTTTTGATGCAAGGATGGGTGACATGATTGATTATTACCCGAAACTTCATGTTCTTCGAACGAAGGTGCCGCTTCTGCGTGATCGATATCCGCTGTTTGTCACCTTTGATGATTTGAATGATCCAGCTTCAGTAAAGTTGGTTGATCCAGATGATCTTGTCGCCACTTTTGGGGAAGGATATACCCTTAAGTCCGTTACGCTTGAGATTACGGATGAAGAGGTGACAAGTGGTGGTGTGGAGAAGGTATTGCCATGGATAAATAGTGAAACAGTATTGAAAAATCCAACGTGGCGTTCTTTACCGACTTTGTCGCAAAAAACTATTAGCGGTTTAAAGAAACCTATTGGCAATAAATAATGAATTCGCTGGATCAATCCCGCCTGATTGTGATCCTTAGTCTGTCCATGGGGTTGTCGCCTGTTGGTCCTAATGCGTGGAGGGCGATTTTGTTTTCGTTTATTCCTTCACCTTCGATGGCGATTTTGGCTTCTAACGCGCGGTTGAATGCTTTACGCATGGCGCGCTGGTGTGCGGAATTTTCGGTCATGTCGCGTCTGGCCATGGGTGGGGTGGCGTAGCTGTAAATATGAATGGGCAGGTTCATTTTTTTCACCTTAATAAGCCACCTGCGTAATGATTTCATGTTTTCTTCTTCAAGCAAGATTTGCTGCGGATGAAAACTGATCAGTAATGGTTCGATATTGGTGAGCGACCCTGCGTTTAAGAAAATTTGCGCCTGTTCGCTTGGCGTGGGTTCAGGAGGCGCGCTTTGCGCAAAAGAAAAAGCCGGCAACATCGCGAGCCAAAGCGCAGAGCTTAAAGCAAGGTGTGTTAACGGCTTTTCATTCATTTCTATTTAGGCCTTTTAAAAGTGAGTTACTTCTGTTTTTCTCACTTTTGTTTCTCTCTGTGGGCCTTTCTGGCGTTCGATAGCAATTTCGTTACTTTACCATGTATATGCCCGTTTGTGGCAAGAATTTGTCCGGTTTGCAACATTTTTGCTCGTCCATCGAATTCGCTAACCATGCCGCGTGCTTCGCGGACCATCAAAATTCCGGCGGCGATATCCCATGCTTGAAGCCCTTCTTCCCAGAAACCGTCATAACGGCCAGCCGCAACCCACGCAAGATCAAGGGCCGCTGAACCAAAGCGGCGCACGCCGGATACTTCACCCATGATGTGTTCAAGGTTGGTTAGGAATGTGTCCTGATGCGGTCTTGCGTGAAACGGAATGCCCGTTGCAAGCACGCTTTCGGTTAAGTTTTTACGGCCCGATACATTCAAGCGGCGATTGTTAAGGTACGCGCCGCGGCCTTTCTCCGCCCAGAAAAGATCATCGGAAACCGGGTTATAAATAAGCGATGCGACAATTTCACCACCCTGTTCAAGGGCAATGGAAATGGCGAAATGCGGAATGCCGTGCAGGAAGTTTGTTGTGCCATCAAGCGGATCAACAATCCAGACGCTGTTGCTGTTGTCCTTTGGTGGAATGTCTTCGCCTTCTTCGCGGATGAAACCAAATTGCGGGCGGGCGTATTCCAGTTCTTCTGTAATGATTTTTTCGGCCTTAAGGTCGGCTTTGGATACGAAATCCGCTGGCCCCTTCCTAGAAACCTGAAGGTGTTCGACCTCGCCAAAATCGCGGGCTAGGCGGCTGCCGGCCTTGCGGGCGGCTTTTTCCATTACGTTAATGAGGGCAGATTGTAATGCCATGGGGGTATCCTTAAATTACTTAACGCGCTCGTTATATGTGCCGTCTTCGGTGTTGACCTTGATCTTGTCATCTTGGTTGATGAAAGTCGGTACCATCACGCGCATGCCATTATCAAGCACAGCCGGTTTGTTGGATGATTTTGCTGTTTGCCCCTTAACAACTGGTTCTGTTTCAACGACCGTTAATTCAACTGTCGCCGGAAGATCAACACCAAGCGGTGTTGTTTCATAATATTCAACAACCACTTCCATACCGTCCTGCAGGAAATCTGCCTTGGCACCAAGGAATTCTGCTGAAATTTCGATTTGTTCGTAAGTTTCAGTGTCCATGAAAGTGTACATTCCGTCTGCTTCGAACAGGAATGTTTGGTTCTTTTGTTCAAGACGAACTTTTTCCACCTTTTCCGATGAACGGAAACGTTCGTTTAATTTACGACCGTCCAAAAGGTTCTTAAGTTCTACCTGTAAGTATGCGCCGCCTTTACCAGGTTGCGTGTGTGCGATTTTAATGGCAGCCCAGATGCTGTCCTGATGTTCGATTACATAACCGGGGCGAATAGTATTGCCAGGTATTTTCATGGTTTCACCTATTTAAAAGAGCTCTAAAATAATTTGGCGATAATTACCACCAAGCTTAATGTTTTGCAAGTTAATATGATCTTTTTGGATCGACCTGATTTAATGGGTCGGCGCCGCTTTTAATACGGTTGTAATTATCCAGTATCTGCCTTGCGACGCGGCCCTTATCGGTCGGGCTCGAAATATGCGGTGTCACATGGATTTTCGGATGACGCCAGAACGGATGATCCGTAGGTAATGGTTCTGTCGCAAATACATCGAGAAGCGCACCGGATAAATGTTCCGATGATAAGGCATTCATCAGGTCGTCTTCCTTTAAATGATCGCCACGGCCAACGTTTATCAGGAACGCACCCTTTTTCATGGCGGCGAAAAGATCCGCGTTTAAAACGTGTTTTGTCGTTGGTGTTAACGGCAGCAAGCACACAACAATATCCGCACCCGCAACGGACGCGTTAAGCTGGTCATCACCATAATAACTTTTGACATTATCGATATTTTTTTCAGAACGGCTCCATCCCGAAACGGAATATCCATTCACATCCAACAATTTTGCCGTCGTGCTGCCCAGTTCACCAAGGCCAAGGATCGTGACATTCTTACCAGTCAGGAAATCCATTGGGCGCCAATGACTTGCGGCCTGTTGTTCACGGTAATAGGTAAGGTGTAATCGGTGGTTTAATATGGCCGCAAGAACGAATTCCGCCATTTGATCCGATAATGTGTCATCAACAAAACGGGTGATCGGAACCCCTTCCGGCAATGATGGATCGGACAGGATATTTTCCACACCCGCGCCATATGACGCGATCAGTTTTAAATTCGGAAAATCATTTAATACGCCCTCATCATGTTTCCAGACAATCACACATTCAATATCGTCCTTATTGCCGCAATCTGGGTAAATGCGCACCTCGGGACAATCATCAAATTGTTTCAGTTTGCTTTCAAGAAGGGTCGGGTCAACTTGGTTTAGTAAGATTAAAATAGCCATGATTACACTTTATAAATAAGTTTCAGAAAAATCATTTGTATAAAAATTCAAATGTATAAATAGTTGAATTGAATATACCTTTTATCAAATTAAAAACAATAGGGATAACGTTCAATAGCCCTTAATAAAAGTGCATATTAACTGAACCAATGGTAATGGGTCACCGTATAAGAAACATGGACATGATTTTAAAAACAATTACCGCAGATAACCGGGTGCAACGCGGTTATCAATATACCCTTACCGAAGAAATGGGCCAGAATTTCGCGGACGGGTTCCAGCCGCATTTTACCCCGCAGCAGATGTTGGAATATGGTGTTTTTGAAGGGTGTTATTTAAACAGCGCCCAAAATGAATATCCGGCCAGTTGGTTTGAAAAGGCAAAATTGTCTGATCATCCTGATCCCGATATTAATCTTTTTAAAATAAAAAGCAGGCAGCCATTACCCGTATGGAAGGCGAAGGGATGGATCATCGGCCCCGATCCGCGTGGCTGGTTCGAATGGTATTGCCGATATTACATGGGCCGCCGCATTGCGGGGGTGGATGAAAAACAAATTAAACGGTGGCGCGCCTTTAAAAGGCACGCGGCGCAGGTCAAGAAAAACTGTGACCCGGGGAATATCTGGTGCCGCCCGAAACAGCGACAAGGATTGCTGCAATGGGCTTATGATCCCTTTATTTAAGGGCGCGGATTTAAAGATCAGAAAAATATTGATTATATGAAAAACTGATTTATTGTTTTCATGAATGGGGAGTAATCATTGAATAACAAAACAACAATCGATCAATCGAATATGCTGATGCCAATGGTGGTGTTTGCCGTGTTGTTTTTTGTGTTCGGCTTTATCACGTGGCTTAATGGTTCGCTTATTCCTTTTTTGAAAATCGTTTGTAACCTTAATGATTTTGAAGCGTTATATGTGACGTTTACTTTTTATATTGCCTATACGGTGATGGCGTTTCCCATGGCGGCGATTTTAAGACGCACGGGTTACCGTAACGGTATGGTTCTGGGGCTGATGATTATGGTTGTGGGGGCGCTTTTGTTTGTTCCGGCGGCAATGGCAGCAGAATATTTTTTCTTTCTTGGTGCGCTTTTTATCCTTGGCACGGGGTTAACCATTTTACAAACGGCGGCCAACCCGTTCATCATTTATCTGGGGCCACGGGAAACGGCGGCGAAACGCATCGCGGTTATGGGGCTGATTAATAAGGTCGCGGGTGTTGTGGTGCCGATCGTATTTTCCGCGCTGGTGTTAAGCGATGTTAATGACGCATCGGAATTCGCCATTCTTGTGTTATCGGAAGCCGAGGTGCAGGAATTATCAGAACGCCTGATCATGCCATACATCGGCATGGCGGTGATTTTTGTGGTGCTTATTGGCCTGCTTTATATGGTGAAAATCCCCACATTGGGTGATGAACTTGAAAAAGAAAGTGATAATGACGAAAAGAAAAGCATTTTCGATTTCCCCCATACAGTGCTGGGCGCGGTGGCGATCTTTTCTTATCTGGGGGTAGAGGTAATCGCGGGCGATACCATCAACCTTTATGGTTCCACCCTTTATATGGAAGAATTTTCGGTACTAACCGCATTCACCATGTCGTTTATGGTGGTTGGGTACATCATCGGCGTCGCCGCAATCCCACGGGTCGTGAACCAGAGCCAGGCACTGGGTATTTCAGCGTTTATAGGCGTGATGTGCATCATCGGTGTGGTGATGAGTTCCATTGATGATTTTTATATTTCAGAAATCCTGTGGGGATGGACCGGATTGGTGACCCTACCAAACAGCATCTTTTTCGTGGCAATGATGGGCCTTGCGAACGCAATGGTCTGGCCATCGGTGTGGCCGCTTGCGCTTGATGGCCTCGGTAAATTTACCGCACAAGGGTCGGCGCTCTTAATCGTCGGCGTCGCCGGCGGCGCATTAATCCCGCTCGCCTTCGGTCGCTTGACGCTGATGTTCGGTGAAATGCAACTGGCGTACCTGATCTGCGCGCCATGTTATTTATACATCCTTTTTTATGCGTTTAAGGGGCATAAGATTAGGCAGTGGAAATAAATATACAAAAGAGAAATAAGAGTATTGGGTTTTTGTGGATTTACTGCTTTTGTTTTATTTATGACATGCTATTAAATAAATTTGATACATCATTATATCTAGATTTACTTAAGCAATTTTTATAAAAATAACCTGGTACAAATATTGCATTTTTTTCAGGATTATTTTCTTCATAAAAGATAATGATTTCATCACCTTCTTTCGGTAAATTAAACCCTTTGTATTCTGTGTTCTTAAAAGATTTAATCCACTGAATTCCCTCATATTTTTTTTCATTTACATAAAATTCTGCATTAATTCTCCAACCTGATCCTACTACGAAAGGAAAGGGCGAATATTGTGCATATGTAATTTTTCCAACAGCAATTTTCCCAAAATTAAGTAACTTTGAAGGAAATAACACCATTGCTTTAATGAATAAACCGAACAAAAATATAATGACTAGAAGCACAGAAAAATCTTTTATACTTTTCTCTAGAAGTCCCATTTTAATTAGCAAAGCTAATAGTAAGGCACTAATAAACAAAGATAAAATAAATATCCAAAAGGGTAACCTTTTGTATCCGATCATCCCTTCTGGTCTAAAATCATCTTTTGCCTTAAGATTATCTATGTAAATTTTCATTTCTGGTAACAATTAATATTCCTATAGCTAAAGACCAAGGTAGTAGATGCACTTGATTTCTATATCCTCCACTACTTCACTACATCCGTCTTAAGCTTCTGATATAAATACCCGATCCCAATCAACGCGCCGCCGAGGCCCATGAAGGATAGGGCGCGGGAGAGGCCTTCTAGTTCGCTCATGTCCCCAAGGAATACTTTTAAGACGACGACGGATAATACACCAAGTCCGGCGAGGCGGATTGTTTCGTTTTTGCGTTTAAGGCCAACGACCAATACGGCAATGGCGTATAGTAACCACACAAGGGAATAGCTGTAAATTTCCCAGTCGTTTTCTGGGGCATATCCGCCGGATGGGTGGAAGAAATGCCTGATTTCCGCGCTAAGCCAGAGCCAGAAACCAAAGAAAGCAACCGCGCTATATAATTTAAGGCTTTTGCTTTTGCCCGATATTTTTGCGAGATATGCCTTAACCCCATAAAGCAGGGACGGGATAAAAATTTGCAGGAATTGCAAATTGAAAATGATGATCGGCTGTAAATCAATGGTGCCAAAGAACACATTGTTGGCAATGCCGCCCCCGATGATTAGGCCGAATAATGACACCACGGTCATAATGCGCCTTAAAATACCCAGAAGCTTGTCTTGATCCTTAATTTCCCGCCACATCAATATCACGGTGGCAATGGACCAGTTGATGGATTGCAGCGCGATTTCAAGATCGGTTGGCCCCGATGACAGTTTGTTTGTCTGGCTAAACAGGGCGCGGATTTCAAGGGTGACGAAACTGATTAATAAGATGATCCATCCGGCCTTTAATGTGGTCATCAAGCGGTCATTTTTATCGCCATCGTTAAAGATTTTCGATGCCAGATAAAATAAACCTGCGGTTAAGCCGTACCCATAAAATAACCAGTTGATCGCAGGCAGTCTGCCCGGTTGATAATCAAAAATGGATGCGTTTAAGAACAGACGGGCGAGGATCACGGCGGCAAGGATAAATGCCAAATGACGCAGGCCCCGAACCCCCGTTTTTTGCCAGATGTATCCAAGCGCCACAAGTTCCAGCGCAAGGGCGAAACTAAGCCATGCTTCGCGAAGCACGAAAC
The DNA here is from genome assembly GCF_028869115.1 of Pseudemcibacter aquimaris. Lineage (NCBI taxonomy): Bacteria > Pseudomonadati > Pseudomonadota > Alphaproteobacteria > Emcibacterales > Emcibacteraceae > Pseudemcibacter > Pseudemcibacter aquimaris. The sequence goes on along the minus strand of NZ_CP079800.1, from coordinate 1,928,838 downwards.
TGATACCCAGCGCAATGGCGGTGGTTGCCCCCGCGGCATATGCGGCAAGGACCGCTTGATTATCCGTTCCCATCGTATCGCGGATGATTTTTGTGCCGAATGTCAGCAGCAGCGCCACCACAACCGCAATCGCGCCAAATGGCAAACTGGTTTCAAGGTTAAACATGCGCCAATAGGCAATCACCAATATGGCGACAGGCACCAGATTACCCATGCTCGCCCATAATGCCGGTCTTGCCAGATGTTTTAAGCGCAAGAATATCGCCATGCTAATCAAAACACCGAACCATAATGACACGGTTACAAAGGTCTGCGTGCCGGGTTCGGCAATTGGTGACCAGATAAAGGTACGAATATCCGGTTCCGATAATATTCTTTCAATTTCAACCAGACTTGGCACATGCCATGTGGCCAGTAAAAACAGCACGCCGAATATTGCGAACACACCGCCCGCGTCATTTTCCTGATGTTTATGGACGGCGTATGCCTGCCCAATGACACCGATGCTGATGATGAATAATCCGATCGATGAATAATGTTCAAGCCGCACGATAGACACAAGCAGAATAACCGATAATAAACTGGCTAGGTCCGACATGATCGTGACCGGATGGGCGGGGATTAATCCTTTTAATGTTAAATTTTCTGATCTTGCCGCGCTCGCGCCACTTAAAAGCATTGCGTTTAATGCGCTTAAGGCAAGCAGGTACGCGCCAACAGGAACAATGTCACCCACTTTCCAGTTGCTGAATATCCAGATCACGGCCCATAACATCGCCAGTAATATGGTGACACCAGCCACATCGATCCATGCCCGTTTTCGTGCGCACCATAATGTGGCTCCGGTAATCACCATCAGGTACGGGAACAACGCCCAAGCATTGCCTGATCCGGTCGATACCAGAATAGGAATAAAAAAGCCGCCAATCATCCCAAGATAGGCAAAAAAGCGCCCATGATATATGGCAAGCCCGGTGGATAGGAAACTTAGCGCCGTAAGCCCAGCGAATGCCACAAGCGGCGGTATCAAATCATATAACCCATATGATGCATAAACGGCGGCGAATGCGGTGAATATACCCGCGGCCGATATGGCGGACGGAACATAATCCGGTAAATCACTTAAAAGCGGCGTTTTAACACGGCGTTGACGTAACCCTTCGCCGCCAATGGCCATGATCACACCGATGATGGTGCCCATGGTGACGCGCACACCGGGGCTTAATAACCCCGCATCAATGGAATATTTAACGAGGAACCCACCACCAATGGCAAAGGCAAGCCCGCCAAGCCAGATCATCCATTTTGATGAAATTTCCTTTTCAATCTCTTTAAATCGGGATTTAAGGGTTGGTTTGGGGCTTGATACTGTTTCTTGTTTTATGGGTTTAGGGGCGGTTTCTGTGGCTTGCCAAGGTTTTTCTTCTGAAATTTCTGCTTCTTCGACTGTTTCAGGGGCGGGGGCGACACCGTCATTTAATCTTTTTTCAAGATCGGCAAGCTTTTTCGCGAGCCAGTCCATATTGCTTTTTAATTTTTTGTTATCTGCATGTTGTCTAAACATGAAAATAATCATGCCGATCAGAACAATAAACAATAAAGAAGAAGACAAAATATTCCCCTAAGATTTTATTTCTTAAATTATATTTATGGCCCAGAGTGTAACATAATAAAGTAAGATGACAAGGGACGGTCTTCTTTGACGTTTGGTGTGTTAAATGCTACCATGCTAACACATCAGAGAACGGGAGGACGTTATGAAATTCTTACCCTTGTTAGTCCCTTGTGCCCTGCTGATGCTCACAGCATGTGATACTGAGCAAACAAAAATAGCCGAAAAGAATACAGAAACAGAAAATATTGCAGTGGATACGGGACCGGATTTTGATCTGGTTTCAACACCTGTTGGCAGCGTCAGTTTCACGACGGGCTGCCATGCGGATGCATCCGAACTTGTGGAACGTGGCGTCGCCCTTATGCATCATATGATGTATGACGAGGCACGCATGGTGTTCAGCATGGCTAATGATACCGATAGCGGTTGTGCCATGGCCTATTGGGGGGAAGCAATGACATACGTAAACCCCTTATGGCCGGGGGCAGCATCGCCGGAATTAATGGCGCGTGGGTTGTCGCTGATTGAAAAGGCGAAATCAATCGGCGGCCATAATGAACGTGAACAACTTTATATCCAAACGGGTGCAAATTATTTTGTTGATGGCATTACCAAAACCGAAAAAGAGCGTTTGAAACGTACGGAAATGGCGTGGAAAATATTACACGAAACCTATCCGGAAGATTTGGATGCTAAGGCATATTACGCGCTCTTTATGATTGCGACATCGGATATCGCCGATCCTGACCTCGTCGGGCAACGAAAAGCAGCCGACCTCGCGTTTGAGGTGCTCGCTGAAAACCCGGACCACCCGGGCGCCCATCATTATGTGATCCATGCCTATGATAATCCGGTGCTTGCGGGCGATGCCCTTGAAACGGCGGATAATTACGGTGCGATGACACCGCGTGTGCCACATGCGACCCATATGATGACCCATACATACACAAGGCTCGGGTTATGGGATAAGGCCATTGAATGGAATAGCATTTCTGCGGAAACCGCACTTGCTATTTGCATTGAAACCGGTGAGGTCAATTTACATTATACCCATGCGCTTGATTATCTGGCCTATGCCTATTTGCAAAAAGGGGATGATGCATCGGTGATCAGGGTGCTTGGGGATGCGGATGAATTAAAACCGCCCTATAGCGAACTTAACCGTGCGGCGTCGGCTTATGCCTTTTCCGCGTTACCGGCCAGATATGCGCTTGAACGTCGTGATTGGCAGGCCGCATCGGAAATCGCCCCAAGGATGCCGGTAAGTTTCCCATGGGAAAAAGCGCATGACCAATATGTGGCCATTTCCCACTTTGCCAAGGCACTTGGCTTATCGCATATGGGTAAATTTGAAGAGGCAGAAGTCGAAATTGAAAGACTTCATGATATGCATGAAGAACTTCTTGAAACGAGCCCATATTGGGCAGGGCAGGTTGAAATTCAAGAGGTTGCAGCGCGCGGCTGGCAGGTTTATTTAAGCGGGGATCATGATTATGGTCTTTCGATTATGCAAAGAGCCGCTGATCTTGAGGCCGCAACCGAAAAGCATGCTGTAACACCAGGTGAAGTGCTTCCGGCGGCGGAACTTTATGGTGATATGTTGCTTGCGTCTGAAAAATATGAAGAAGCGCTGAATGCCTATAAAATCGCCCTTAACAGAAGCCCCGGCAGATATAACAGCCTTCACGGTGCCGCAACCGCCGCCATGGGAATGGGCGATAGTGACCTGGCAGAACAATATCTCGCTGAACTGCGCCGCAACACAGAAAACGTTGAAGGCGGAAGAAAAGTGGCCAGTGACGTTAATATGCTGCTTGCTGGGTTATAGTTTTTAATAAGCACTTATATTTAAATTCGTCACTCGCCGCTTTGTTCGGTGGGTGGCGATTTAATTTGTAATGCCTTTAATGGGTATAGGATAAAAAATGGTATTGAAGAAAGAAAACTAAGTTTTTCTGATCTTAGTGAATTATTAGATTACACTTTTATTTGACAAATATTTCTCAATAGCTTCTCCGCTGCTTTTTGCAACTACTTCAGCAGATATAGAATAACCGTTTTTTATCAAGTTATTGATTTTCCATTGGTTACCTTTAGTGCCAAATAGAATGAAGACTAATAAATTAGCTATGTATGCAGGTATCAATGTACCAGTCGAAGAAACTTCATTAGTTAATAATGAGCCAACTAATAGCAATAAAAAGTTACCAATATAAAGATAGGCGAACCAACCTATGGCAATCAGGTACAACCTTTAGGTAAGAGCCCAAAATCCTTGAAAGAAAAGTGCCCACAAATTGAAACCACTCTTTATGGCTATTAACTCTTCTCCGTTTTTTTCTAATACTTTCCAGTTTTGTTGAAAAAAATCTAGATTGATATGTTTTCTATAACCTAAACCTTTCATCACTCTCATACATACAATAGGCCAAGTTACAAATAAAAATACAAGTTGCAAAAATAATAAAGATTCCTTTTGAAAATCACCTTTTCCTATTTCTTTTTCTATAATGGTTCTTGCAATAAGCCAAAAATATAAGGGTCCTGAGAAAAGGTGGGTAGAGATTACAAATAATTCATCAGCGGGAGTAATATGTTCCATCGGTAGCATTGTACCGATTCCAGTATAATCGTAATAATAACCTGCTACAATTAAGATATGTACACTTGTAATGAATAGTAATGTTAATCTAATTTTCGGAATTTTTATATCTTCAAAACTGAATATTACACTTGTTGTCCAAAAGACATAAAAACATGCCGTGATTTTTCCAAAATTTTCATCAATCTGGTATAAAATAGAGCTCTGATCTGCTCCAATAGATGAAACTACCAAAATAACGTAATAGGATAATGGAATGATTATTATCATTGCTTTTAGAATGTTATTCATTTTTTCCCCATTAATTAATGATATTACCAAAATCATTGAGGTCAGAGTTATTAGATGTGAATTGATTTGAAGAAAACGATGACACAATATCCCCCACGAGTTTTGTTTTTAAAATTATTCGTAACTTACCATATTTGCAGGTGATGGCAAGGAGGTGGGCTCATAACAATATCCTCAAAAAAAATGGCCCGCTATATTTAACGGGCCAGTGTATTTGTAAAACACAAATAGGAGGATAAAATCTTAGGCGTCAAAGCCTTCAAAAATTTCTGTTGAGAAATAACGTGATGCGCCATCGGCGAAGATGGTGACGATGCGCTTTCCTTTAAGTTCCGGACGCTTTGCAAGGCGCACGCAGGCAACCGCCGCCGCGCCGGATGAAATACCGACCGCTGTCCCTTCAAGGCGGGCGAGGCGGCGAGCCATTTTAATGGCGTCTTCATTTTCAACTGTTAGAATTTCATCGATAATATTAACTTCAAGCACGTCTGGAATATGACCGGATGATAGCCCTTGTAATTTATGAACGCCAGAACGCCCTTCTGATAATACAGGGCATGATGCAGGTTCAACGGCGATGCCCTTGATATTCGGGTTGCGTTCTTTAAGGGTGCGGCTTACGCCGGTGAATGTTCCGCCGGTACCGATACCCGCCACGAAATAATCCAGTTCACCGTCTGTGTCTGTCCAGATTTCTTCGGCGGTGCCGTTTGCGTGGGCCATTGGGTTTGCAAGATTTTCAAATTGACCAAGCTGGATCATGTTTGAATTTGCGGCTTGTAATTCGGCGGCCTTATCAATCGCGCCTTTTGTGCCTAGCTCTTTTGGGGTTAGCACGACATTGGCGCCATAAAGTTTTAATAGACGGCGGCGTTCGATGCTCATGTGTTCCGGCATACAAATCGTCACCGGAATTCCACGCATGGCACAGGCCCATGAAACCGCCACGCCATTGTTTCCTGATGTTGCCTCAACAATTTCGGTGTCATCCGTAATCAAGCCACGGTTAATGGCATCTTCGATCATGGCCATTGCCGGGCGGTCTTTAACAGACCCGGCTGGATTGACAAATTCGATCTTGGCAAGGATTTCTGCTTCTAACCCTTCTTCCTCCATTAAACGGGAAAGGCGAACCAGTGGCGTGCTGCCGATGAATTCAGAAACATCATTGTAAATTTTACCGCGACCAACTTTTTGGATGTCTGCTTGATATGTCATTTAAGTTAAATTCCGTCTGTTAAAAGATTCGAATGGAACATAACGTATTTTGCAGGACAAGTCCAATTTGTGTTACAATGTTACACTAATATTATTATCGTTTAATGTGTAATTTTTGGTAATATTTGCTAATTTATAATTTTTTAGAAGTAATATTTTCTAAAATATTATACAAATACGCAATATTGGAAAATAGAGTTGTTATTTTGATGTGTGTGCGATTTTTGGGTTAAATTGTCGTCATAAACGAAAAAAGCACCACTCTTGCAAGTGATGCTTTTAAATAGGGATGTGATTAATGATTAATCTTCGTCGTAATCGTCATAATCAACGGCGACACCATAATCCGGGTCATCCGGTAATTGTTCAACAAGGCTGCCTGTTTTATGCAGTAGTGCCTTACAATCCGGGCTTAAGTGGCGCAATTTTATTTTCTTGTTTCTGCGGGCGTATCGTTCGGTTAATGCCTCGATCGCTTGCAATCCGGAATGATCCCACACGCGGGATTTCATGAAATCGACGACCACTTGGTCAGGGTCATCTTTTGGATTGAACATTTCCTGAAAACCGGCTGTGCTACCAAAAAATAGCGGGCCACGGATATGATAAAATTTGCGGCCATCTTCGCGCAGTTCCGTGCGTGCTGTGACACGTTTTGACGCACGCCATGCAAATACAAGCGCGGAAACAATCACACCAACAACAACAGCAACCGCAAGATCGCTATAGACGGTAACGGCTGTTACCAGCAAAATGACAAAGGCATCATGACGTGGCACTTTATGCAGGATCTTAAGGCTCGACCATGCGAATGTACCGATCACCACCATAAACATCACGCCAACAAGCGCAGCCACGGGGATCTGTTCAATCAGGCCTGACGCCCATAGAATAAAGCAAAGCAGGAAAAGCGCCGCCGAAAGGCCTGAAAGACGCATGCGGCCACCGGATTTAACGTTGATCATGCTTTGGCCGATCATGGCACAACCGCCCATACCACCAAAGAAACCAGTAACAAGATTCGCGGCCCCTTGTGCGGCACATTCACGGCTTGCGCCGCCGTGAGTTTCTGTCATTTCCGCAACAAGGTTTAATGTCAGCAAGCTTTCGATAAGGCCGATTGCCGCCAAAATCACACTGTATGGCAAAATGATCATTAATGTTTCCCAGTTCAGTGGCACATCAGGAATGGCAAATGATGGCAGTGACCCACTTATGGACGCGAGATCACCCACACGCGGCACATCAATGTTAAAGAAAATAACAATCAGTGATACCGATAAAATTCCCATTAATGGTGCAGGGATGCTGCGGATAAGCTTTGGTGCGGACCAGATGATAAACATGGTCAAACATACAAGCCCCATGGTCAGATAAAGCGGCGTACCCGTCATCCAGACAAGGTTACCTGTGGCATCTTCCATTTTAAATTGGCCAAGCTGGGCCAGGAAAATCACAATCGCAAGACCGTTCACGAAACCAAGCATCACCGGATGCGGCACCATACGAATAAATTTACCAAGCCGGAATGCGCCAGCCAGTATTTGAATGATCCCCATCAACACCACAGTCGCGAATAAATACTGAACGCCGTGCTGCGCGACAAGGGCAACCATCACAACCGCAAGGGCACCCGTCGCACCACTGATCATACCCGGTCGACCACCGAAAACGGCTGTAATCAGGCCAACGATAAAGGCGGCATATAAACCCACAAGCGGATGAACGCCCGCGACAAAGGCGAAGGCGACGGCCTCTGGCACAAGGGCGAGGGCAACGGTTAATCCGGCAAGGATTTCAGTGCGGTACTGCGCGAATTTGCCGTTTGATTCCGGTTCAACAATAGGTAGGTCAGGGGCCGTTTGCATGGCTATTTCCTTGGAATGATAAACAATTATTGTAACAAGCGCCGCGCACTATAGCGATCATTAAGTGAAAAGCAACCAATATTAGGTGAAAGCTTTGTTAATATCATATATCGAATGGTTGTGTGTTTGATGAGTTTTTATATTAAAGAATACTAAAATAATCGGATTGTATATTATATTCAATCTTGACACGAGTATCATTTAATGGTTTCTAGTGTATGGGGTTGTTGTTTAGTAGTTTGTTTGTCGGGAAATATGAATAGTTTTTTTAAATATGACTCTGATTATCTTGAACACGGTCATTTATTAAATGTTTCAAGTTTAAAGCGTTTTTCGCTGCCGGTTAGTTTGCTTGGCTTTCTTATTTATAATTTCGCATATGGTGATAGCAGTCTTTATGAAAGATTCGCATACCTTAATCCTTTAAAAATGTCATTTACATTTGGATGCACTTTCCTTGTGATTTGGTGCGTCGTTATGTTGGTTAAAGAAAATGTCATTATCCAGAAAACGGCAATTTGGATTGCTATTTTTTCTGCGTTTGCCTTTTCTTGTGCGATGGGGCTTATCGGCCTTGAAAACCGTGAAGGCATCATAACCATTTCAATCGTTTATCTTATGGTATCTTTCGCCATTACGACACGGTTGGGATATCTTATTTTATTATTGGTTGTAAATGCCGGGATTTTTTATTTTGTCGCGACCGCAGTTTACGGGTTTCCGGCAACATATTTTGTCATTTCACTATTTTCTTCGACCTTACTTGGTTGTCTGATTTGTTACAGTATGGATAAGCAGCGCCGCGAAGTTTTTTATAGCCATAAAAAGCTAACCGAAAATATGAATGCGCTGAATAAAGCACTTGATATTAAATCAACTTTCCTCGGTCATATGAGCCACGAATTAAGAACGCCGCTTAACGCCATCATTGGTTTTTCTGATCTTATTCAAAACGCAGAAAAAATGAAGGTTTCACAGGATAAAGTTAAGGAATATGCAGCACATATCAATAATGGCGGCACCCATCTCTTGACGCTGGTGAATGATATTCTTGATCAAAATAAGCTAGAGGCCGGTGAAGTTACCGTGCAAGTTGAAGAAATCGGCGTCTGTGAAACAATTGACGGATATTTGGATGAATTAAGACCGATATCGTCCAATAAAAAACAGGAACTTGATCTCGTTAGTTGTGCGCCGGAAACCAAAATTCACACGGACCGCAGGATTTTCAAGCAGATCATTTATAACCTTGTTTCCAATGCACAGAAATACACACCGGAAAAAGGCCGTGTGACCATCAACATAGAAAAAAGAAATGGCGACAATGTCGATGTTATCGTTAAGGATACCGGTAAAGGGATGAGACAGGAATTAATTGATCAAATTGAAAATTCCGAAATTTTACTGCAGTCACATTTTATTTCCAATGCGGAAGGCACCGGACTTGGTTTAATTATTGTCAGTCAATTACTTCATAGAATTGGTGCAAACATTAAAGTGAAATCAGCCGTTGGAAAGGGCACGGAAATCAGATTGGAATTTCCGGTGAATTTTGCGGTTAACTGATTTTGTGGTTGTGAAACCATTATTTCCAGGATTTGATTTCTTTTATTCTTTGTTCATCAATACCAAGGGATTGAAGGAAGTCTGTGTGCGCTTCGGGTAGGTCGTTTTCAAAATTGATGTGCCACTCGCGTTGTGCGTTATCATCCATGCCGCAGCTTTCGAGGATTTTAACCCATTGTTCAACGTTCATGTTTTTGGATTTGCTGGGTAATGCTTTATCACCCAGCATTTTAATGATTGCTTGTTGTTGTGCACGTAAGGTGCTGATTTCACAGTTTAAACTTTCCAGTCGTTGCTCAAGGATGTTTGTGAAATCATTCTCGTTTGATTTTAAAATGTCGGCGATGGCCTCAAGCGAGAGCCCAGCATCGCGGTAACGGGCAATTTTCACCATGCGGTCAAAATCAGCCTGTGAATAAAGGCGGTAATTGGCATTTGTTCGCTCGCTAGGTTTTAAAAGGCCGATTTTATCATAAAAAAGCAGCGTGCTTCTTGATAAGCCGAATTCCTTTACCAATTGTCCGATTGTGTACATACATTCCTCAATGCTTTATTTGATGACTTATCTTATCACCTTGATGCAAAATGTGCTTTAATTTTATCATCTGCAGCGACGATCAAATCACGCCACGCAAGCATTTCATCTGCATATGCATCCGCATCCCATTCGGCCAGCGATTTATTTCTATCTTCACCAAGGGCGGTTAATTGATAGGTGACTGTTACGACTGAACCACCGTTGTTATTTGACTTTAATGTAACATCGACGGTTCCGACATCATAATCTGGCATCATGCGCATATAACGGGCGTGATGATTATTACGGTCATATTTCAGTACAAGCCACGTCGTTGTGCCGCCATCACGTGTTGTTTGAAAAACCGATCCTTTTTCAAAACCATCCCCATTTAAAATGACGGGGTCCCAATTAGGGACCCATAATGCCTCACCCGGACCGGTAAAAAGGGGCAGTGCATCGTCAGGTGTCATATTTATTTCAAATGATCCAGTGTGATTGACGGTGATGGCTTCTGTGGTCATGGGTGTAGTTTCCTGTGAATTTGCAGTTGATGTAAAAAGTACCAAAAATGCGATAAGTGGAATTAACAAAAGATTTTTTTTCATGGTGCCTCAAATTTTTAATGTGTGAAAACCAGTTTTCTAAACTATGAAGTAATAGTCAGGTCAACAGGTTTTGACGAAAAATGTGAGGAAAAATGCGCTCTTGACCAATAAAACATCATGTTGCATATTCCCGTTTAGCGATTCAATTTTATTTATTTTTTAACTGCGGGTAACTGTTTTGGGTAAAGTTCGTTTATTTTTGTCATTATCGTTTCTTGTTCTGCTTACTGCCTGTTACGGGGGGCGTCAGGAAAATTATTATCAGTCATATGTCGATGCAGCAGCGTCCGATAATCTTGTCGCGCTTAATCAGGGCGATAAGCCGGAAGTGATCTTTTCAGAAAATATTGAAGCCGATAAAGAAAAATATAAAGCCCAAGGTTTTGTAATCGTTGGTGAATCTTCGTTTGAAAATCGTGAACAATACCGTTCAATCAAACGCAAACATGATTCACATGTTGCCCGTGCCGTTGGTCAAGCAATGCGCGTTTCAGCGACACATGTTCTTTATAACCGTACTAAGGTGAACGAGTATATTTCGACCGCTTTTTCAAAAATTGACGGTCATAAAATAAGTCATTACGAAGAATATCAAAACCATTCCGTTTATCTGGTAAAGAACAAGATTTAGAAAAATCTTTCTACCATAATGGCTTATCTTTTTAATGGGTCTTAATAACAATATTGTTATTAAAAAATCGCATAAAAGCTCATTTTTTACTGTTATGTTATAACCTTATTTGCTATAGAGGGGGCATTCAATAACAATGCACTTTTTTTATGGGAACAAAATATGGTGGATCAACCGAATAACGGTATTTCGAAACGTGATTTTTTACAGTCAATTGGTATGATTGGCGGCTCGGCTGCGGTATATACGGCGCTTCAAGGGTTTGACCTTGCGCATGCGTCGCAACGTACTGAGCCACCGGTATTGGAAAATTCCGGTAAGGGTAAGAAAATCATCGTTCTTGGTGCTGGTCTTGCGGGTATGGTTACTGCGCTTGAGCTAACCAAAAAGGGATATGATGTCGATATTCTTGAGGCACGTGATCATTCCGGTGGTCGTGCGCAATCAGCAAAGCGCGGTACTGTGCTTGAAGAAAGCGGTGGCGAGCGTCAGGTTTGTAACTTTTCAGAAGGTCATTACCTGAATTATGGCCCATGGCGAATTCCTGCGGAACATAAGGCGACCCTTCATTATTGCCGCACACTTGGTGTTCAGCTTGAACCAATGATCAATAAAGCCGTTCATTCGCTTTATTATTCTGAAAATACAGATGGCCCGCTTAAAGGTGTGCCTGTACGTCAGATCGAACTTGATGTTGACCGTGCCGGTAACGTTCAGGAATTAATGGCGAAAGCTGCTGATGATGGTTACCTTGATGAAATGTTAAGCGCTGATGATAAAGAAATGCTTCTTGATTATTGTCGTTCAACGGGCCTTCTTGACCGTAAGGAATTGAAATATATTCCAAATAAGGCACGCGGATATGATGAATATCCGGGTATTGGTGATGATCCGGGTAAGTTTTCAACCCCACAAAGCTTAACGAATATGCTTCAATATAAGGTTGGATCACTATTTGAAATGGCCGATCACCCGGCGGTAATGTTCCAACCAGTAGGCGGCATGGTACAAATTCCAATGGCACTTGAACGTGCGCTTCCAAAACGCATGATCCGCTTTAATTCGGAAATTACCAACATCGCACAAACAGAAGACGGTGTTGAAATCACATATAAAGACACCAAAAACGGTCGCGAACGCACGGCGAAGGCGGATTATTGTATTTCAACAATTCCGTTTACCGTATTGCCGCAAATCCCAAATGATTTCGAAGAAGAAACAATGGACGCACTGAAAAGCGCGCGTTCCGCACCTGCATTCAAGCTTGGCCTTGAAATGAGCCGTCGTTTCTGGGAACAGGACGAAATGATTTATGGTGGTGTTACTCGCACGGACATCGAAGGTTTCCGTGAGATTAGTTACCCATCATCAGATCTGCATAGCGATGGCCCGGGTGTTATCCTTGGTGCTTATTGTTGGGGCCGTGAAGCGGTGAAATTGAGTAATATGACACCGGCGGAACGTGTAGAAGCCGCGCTTGAGGTTGGTGAAAAACTTCATCCAGGTAAATACCGTAAATATTTCACCGGTAACGCAATTTCCATCGGTTGGCATAAAGATAAATATATGCTTGCCGGTACCGTTGGTTGGTCACGCCGTAACCGTACCAATAAATTACCAAAATTGATGAAGGGCGAAAAACGCGTTCTATTCGGTGGTAACGGTATCGCACCATATAACGCCGGCTGGATGACAGGCGCGATCGAAAGCGCATGGCACGTTGTTGAACAACTTGATCAACGCCTAAGCAAAGCTTAATCGCCAATTACATATAATCAATAAGCCATCCATGCGGGACAGTGTGGGTGGCTTTTTTGTGTGTTTGAAATACACTTTAACACAAAATAGATAGTCACCCTCCGACTTGATCGGAGGGGCCAGGAGTGTTGGCTTAACTTTGATAAGGACTACTGGATAGCCCGATCAAGTCGGGCTATGACGGTTAATGAGGGGGTAAAAACAAAAAATAACCCGCCAGATGGGCTCTGGCGGGTTAAAAGTCATTATGTGACTATCAGTTTATATTACCAGGGGAAGATAATATTTAATTTTATTATTATTGTTATTCTGTACTCAATTACTAGAGATGCCCTCTGTATCCAATGGATACTCCCTTAATTAGTTCATTTGTGCGCGCACTTCGGCGCGTAGGTTATCAATTGAAACCAGATTATCGTTTACTTCGATGTTCCAGTATGTCCAGCCGTTACAGCTTGGTGCGCCTTGTACCTTTGCGCCAACCTGATGGATGGATCCTTTGTTATCGGCGCTGATCAGTGTGCCGTCTGCGCGTACTTTTGCTGAATGGCGCTTGTTTGGGCCATAAAGGATCGTACCCGGCTTAATCATACCGTTATCAATCAGTGTTCCGAACGCCACACGCGGTAGGGCGCGTTTTGCTGGTGTTACTTCAAGCTCTTCATCGCCAAGTGGCTCGACTTCAGCAATGCGGTCAGTGGCAAGGCTTACGTATTTGTCTTCGCGCTCAAGGCCGATGAAATGGCGGCCCATGCGTTTTGCAACGGCGCCTGTTGTGCCGCTACCGAAAAATGGATCAAGCACCACGTCGCCTTTATTGGTTGATGAAAGCAGCACACGGTAAAGCAGGGCTTCCGGTTTTTGTGTGCTGTGGCCTTTGTGACCATTTACCTTAAGGCGTTCTTTGCCGGAACAAATCGGCAGCGTCCAGTCAGAACGCATTTGAACATCATCGTTAAAGGCCTTCATGGCTTCGTAGTTAAATGTGTATTTATTGAACCCTTCGCCCTTATTACACCAAAGAAGCGTTTCATGGGCGTTGGTAAAGCGTGTGCCACGGAAATTCGGCATTGGGTTTGTCTTGCGCCATACAATGTCGTTCAGTACCCAGTAACCGATATCCTGTAGGATTGAACCCACGCGGTAAATATTATGGTAAGAACCGATCACCCAAATGGTGCCTGTGTCCTTAAGAACGCGACGTGCAGCCGTTAGCCATTCGCGTGTAAATTTGTCATAAACATCAAAGCTTGAAAATTGATCCCACTCGTCATTTACGGCATCAACATGTGAATTGTCCGGACGGTGAAGTTCGCCTTTAAGTTGCATGTTATACGGAGGATCAGCGAAAATTACGTCCACTGATTTTTCCGGTAAGCTGTTCATAAGCTCGATACAATCACCCTGAAGGATTTGATCAAGTGGTAATGTTGTCGGGGCGGATTTCGCAGCTGTTTTTCTTTTTGTTTTTGTCATGCTTTTCGCTTCTTATTGTTTTTATTCGAAAATCGTTATGACAGGAATCATGAATCATTTGACGAATCACGTCAAGCAGTTTTTTTATTGGAATCAACGTTTTATGTGAATTTCTTAACGAATTAGGTCACGAATTGGCGCAAATGATTTTCTGTGAAAACGACTCGGACCCACTAGATTTAGTGCTTCGATATGGGCCTTGGTACCATATCCAGAATTCTGATTCCAGCCGTATTCAGGATGAATTTCGTGTAATTTTTTCATTAAAAAATCGCGTTTTTCTTTCGCGATTATCGACGCTGCGGCGATGGAAACGGATTTTTGATCACCTTTTATGATCGCCGACGCGGGTGCTTCGAACGTGGGAAGGCGGTTGCCGTCCACCAGAACATGATCTACTTTTCGGGGTAAATTGGCGACGGCGCGCTGCATGGCAAGCATGGTCGCATGCAGTATATTTAACTCGTCAATTTCTTCGAGTGATGCTTCGCCAAATGCACATTCGGCGCATTCCAGAATCTCTTCTGCGATGATGGCTCTTTTTTTGGCACTCAACTTTTTTGAATCGTTTAAGCTGTGGGGGATATTTGCCGGGTCAAGGATAACGGCGGCGGTGATCACGGGGCCGGCGAGTGGGCCGCGGCCGACTTCATCCACGCCGCAGATGATTTTTTCCGGCGCGCCAAGCTCAAGTTCAAGATTATATGATGGTTTGGGTGTTTCCTTTTTCATGGAACGACTATAAGCTTGGGCGAATTCATAATAAAGAAGAAAAAATGTCTATAACCATAATCATACCCACACTTAAGATTGATGCTGATCTGGAACGCTTGCTTGATGTTCTTCCGGATGATGTGATTATTGTAAACGGCGGGCATGAGACATATTCATTTAAAGACCGCAATGTCATCAATACCAATCCGGGGCGGGGATTACAGCTTGCGTCGGGCGCGCGGTTCGCCAAGGGCGATTGGTTATTCTTCCTGCATGCGGATAGTCAGTTAAAACGCGGCTGGATGCAGGAAATGGCGGATCATATGGAAAACCACCCTGATAAGGCATTTGCCTTTCGCTTACGGTTTGATGATGATGGCTTTTTTCCGCGTTTGTTGGAATATTGGGTGCGGTTCCGGTGTTGGGCATTTGCAATGCCATACGGGGATCAAGGCCTATTTATATCACGGGAATTATATGATGAAATTGGTGGTTATAATGATATGCCGTTGATGGAAGACGTGGATATCATTAAGCGCATCGGAAGATCGCGACTGCGTGTGTCGGACCATGAAATCATCACATCTGCAGAAAAATATAATAAATACGGTTATATCATTCGCATGTTCCGTAATGGTTTTTGTTTGGCCCTATATAAATTGGGCGTTGATCCCGCAACGATAAAGAAGATTTACTGATTATGCAAAAAGGGACTTTGGTTATATTCGTTAAAGCGCCGCAGATGGGCCGGGTCAAAACCCGCCTCGCGCGCGATATCGGCAAGTTTCGCGCATGGCGGTTTTATCGCCGCACGGTTTCGGACTTAATCAAACGGGTGGGAAGCGGAAATTGGAACACGGTTCTTTGCGTATCGCCGGATGGCTATAAAGGCGGATTTTTTGATGCGCGTTACTCCATCATCCCCCAAGGCGGCGGCGACCTGGGGCAGCGCATGCAACGTGTGTTTGATGAATACGCATCCGGCCCACTCGTCCTAATCGGCGGCGATATCCCAAGTATTGGGAAGCATCACATCAAAAACGCATTCGACGCATTACGAGACAGCGACATCACATTCGGCCCCGCCACCGACGGCGGCTACTGGATGGTCGGCATGCGCAGGCGAACAAGACGCATCAGCCCCTTTTTCGACGTACGCTGGTCCACCAAACACGCCCTATCCGACACGGTAGAAAACATCGATCCGATTAATCGTATATCATTCACGGATATGCTCAGTGATGTGGATGAGGGCGGGGATCTTTAAAACAGCAAAAAACGTCCTTCCGGCGAAGGCCGGAATCCAGTACCAACAAAAAACAAGCACAATCTTAAAAATATGGAGCAATTTACCTTATGAAAAACCCTTTTGTTTATATAATGGCTTCGAAAAGAAACGGGACACTTTATGTTGGTGTGACGTCTGATTTGGTTAAGCGGGTGTTTCAACACAAAGAGGGTACATTTAAAGGCTACTCGAAAACATATGGTACCGACATGCTTGTTTATTATGAACAGGCAGAAAACATGGAAGTCGCCATCGTCCGCGAGAAACGAATGAAAGACTGGAAACGACTGTGGAAAATCAGGCTGATCGAAGAAATGAACCCTGACTGGAAAGATTTATATTATGACATCAGGGATTAATTCGCTGGTTCTGGATTCCGGCCTTCGCCGGAATGACGAATTTTTTTACATCTACCCCAACAATACAATCACCATCGGGATTGTCACCACCGACAGCAACGTCTGCAGTGATGTTATCGTTGCCATGAGCGGGGCATCGCCGCCCATTTGTTTGGCAAGCGGGTAGCTGGCGGCGCCGACGGGGGATATGGCGAAGATTACGGCGCTTAACATGACCATTTGCGGCAGGCCGTAATAGGTGGCGAGGGCGTATGTTAGTCCCGGGAAAATGAATAGCTTACCAACAAAGGGGGCGAGGGTTGGTGCGATTTGCCATGATCCGGCCTTTAAATTCAATCCGGCACCAACACACAGCAGCGCCACCGATGTGGTTGCGTCGCCGATATATAGGGTCAAGTCATGGATGATTGGCATGTTGCCGAGCCCTGCCATATTAAACGCGATGCCGAGGGCGATGGATATAATCAGCGGGTTACGGCGCAAATCGCGCATGATGTTTTTTATGCCCGATCCACCCGGTGATAACATGATCGTCATGGATACATTGACGACGATGTTGGTCACGGTCACAAGAATGGCAATGATGATGGCGCTGATCATTGCTCCTTCTTCGCCGTAAAGGCGGCTTATGACCGCGAGGGCGAGGAATGCATTATGCCTGCCGCCGCCCTGCATGATGGATGTGATGCTTGGTTTTGACAGTTTCATCATCCGCCCGATCCAGTATGATACGGAAATGGCGGCGATAAACCCGCCAAGGATTGCCACGGAAAGCGGGCCAAATTCAAAACTATCCAGATCAATCACCGATGTCCGGTTAAATAAAAGACACGGGAACAAAACCCAGTAAGCCAGCCTGTTCACATGATCCCACGCGCTGTCGTCCTTAATTAATACCTGCCTTAATACATACCCGAGCAGGATGATTAAGAAAATCGGGAAGATCAGAAAGGTTAGCTCGAGCATTTTTACACCTGAAACGGGATGTCGTTTTTCTTTGTCACTGTTCTTAAGGAAAAGTTTGATTTGATCTGTGATACGCCGGGCAGGGCGGTTAAAACGTCCATGTGCAGCTTTTCATAATCGGATGCGTCCGATACGATTACCCGTAACATATAATCCGCATCACCGCTCATCAGATAACATTCCATGATCTGCGGGCATTCGCGTACGATGCGTTCGAATTCGGCGAGTAGTTCCTTGGTTTGTTTTTCGACGGTGATTTGCACGAACACATTATCGGGCAGGTCAGCCGCCGTTTGATTAACCACGGCCACGTACCCTTCGATCACGCCTTCTGCCTCAAGCCCCTTAACACGGCGCAGGCAGGCGGACTGTGAAAGACCAACACGGTCGGCGAGGTCGGCGTTACTGATCCTGCCATCGTTTTGAAGGTTTTCCAGAATCGCATGATCGATCTTGTCTAGTTTCAGATTTCGAAATTTATGTCTCATAATTTCACATATACGCAAGAATATGCGAAAAATCAAGCAAAACGCGCTGAAAAACGCAAGGACATTTACCGCAGATTTGGATATATTGTGTCCACGTTAACTCACAGAGTAAATTCACAAATCATTTTAAGGGAAAAGTAATTATGATTATCGGATGTCCTAAAGAAATTAAAGTACATGAATACCGCGTTGGTCTTACACCATCAAGCGCATCAGAGCTAATCCGCAACGGTCACACAGTGATCATGGAAACAAATGCCGGTGCCGGTATCGGTATTTCAGATGCTGACTACGAAGCTGTTGGCTGTGAAATCATCGGTTCTGCAGCTGAAGTTTTTGAAAAAGCTGAAATGATCGTAAAGGTTAAAGAACCACAACTTAACGAATGTGCGATGCTTAAGCCTCATCACCTATTGTTCACATATCTTCATCTTGCGGCAGATAAGCCACAAACAGAAGCGCTAATGGCATCTGGCTGTACAGCGATTGCCTATGAAACAGTAACGGCTGATGATGGTTCGTTGCCGCTTCTTGCGCCAATGAGTGAAGTTGCAGGACGTATGTCAATCCAGGCTGGTGCACACGCACTTCAAAAAGCATCTGGCGGTCGTGGTATTCTTCTTGGTGGTGTACCTGGTGTTGCCCCTGCGAAGGTTGTTGTTATCGGCGGTGGTGTTTCAGGAATGAATGCGGCTGAAATGGCAGTTGGTCTTGGTGCTGACGTAACAGTATTTGACCGTAACATTGATCAAATGCGTTATCTTGATCAACGTTTCCGCGGTTCTGTGAAAACAGTTTACTCAACACAGCACGCTCTTGAAGAAGCGGTTAAAGAAGCTGACCTTGTGGTTGGTGCGGTTCTTGTTGCCGGTGCAGCAGCACCGAAGCTAGTAACAGCAGAAACAGCAAAACAAATGAAACCGGGTGCGGTTCTTGTTGATATTTCAATCGACCAAGGCGGTTGTTTTGAAAATTCAAAACCAACAACACACGCAGAGCCAACATTCGTTGTTGATGATGTTGTTTATTACTGTGTGGCAAACATGCCTGGTGCTGTTGCATACACATCAACATATGCGCTTAACAATGCGACACTTCCGTTCGCTGTTCAACTTGCAAACAAAGGTTGGAAGCAAGCATGTCAGGACGATGCGCACCTTGCTAACGGTATCAATATTCAAGGCGGAAACGTAACATTTGAAGCTGTTGCAACAGACCTTGATCTGCCATACAAAGCGGCTGAGCTTTAAGACCGAATTCGGCTTAAAAGTCTACATAAAAAGTTTAAAAGGGAAGGACGTTTGTTCTTCCCTTTTTTTTGAAATAACGATAAGTTTGTCGACTTATTAATAGGACATATACTAATGGTTGATAAATTTAAAGAAACTTCACTTCGTTACCATACGGAACCAACGCCGGGAAAAATGGCGATTGTTCCAACAACCCCGCTTGCCAACCAACGCGACCTTGCGCGTGCATATTCACCGGGTGTTGCCTTTGCCTGTGAAGCGATTGTTGATGATCCGGCCGCGGCCGCAGATATGACAATTCGTGGTAATCTGGTTGGTGTTATTACCAACGGTTCGGCCGTGCTTGGCCTTGGTAATATTGGCCCGCTTGCCAGTAAACCGGTGATGGAAGGGAAGGCCGTATTATTTAAAAAATTCGCCGGTATCAATGTGTTTGATATTGAAATTGATCAACCTGATCCTGAAAAATTGATTGATACGATTGCGGCGCTTGAGCCGACCTTTGGTGCCATCAACCTTGAAGATATTAAAGCGCCAGAATGTTTCGTTGTGGAACAAGCTCTTAAAGAACGCATGAATATTCCAGTATTTCATGATGATCAACATGGTACCGCCATTGTGGCCGCAGCGGCTATTTCAAACGGCCTAAGGATCGTTGAAAAAGACTTGGCGGACGTAAAACTTGTCGCTACGGGCGGTGGTGCCGCCTCGCTTGCGTGTCTTGATCTGCTTGTGACAATGGGACTTAAAAAAGAAAATATCACACTGATTGATTTAAGCGGTGTTGTTTATGATGGACGCGAGGCAAACGAATATAAGAAACGTTATTCGCGTGATACTGATGCTCGCACACTTGATGACGCGATTGGTGGGGCGGATGTGTTCCTTGGTCTTTCTGCGCCGGGTGTGCTGACGGGTGATATGGTTAAGAAAATGGCCGATAAGCCGTTTATTTTAGCACTTGCAAACCCCACACCGGAAATCACACCGGAAGAAGCAAAAGAAGTAAGACCGGACGCGATCATCGCAACCGGAAGATCCGATTATCCAAATCAGGTAAACAACGTGCTTTGTTTCCCGTTTCTTTTCCGCGGCGCACTTGATGTTGGTGCAACGGAAATCAATGATGAAATGAAGAAAGCATGCGTGTGGGCGATTGCCGATCTGGCGTACCGTGAAAGTTCCGATGAGGTTGCGGATGCTTACCGCGGCGAAGATTTAACATTTGGTCCGGAATATATTATCCCAAAACCGTTTGATCCGCGTCTGATTATTGAAATTGCGCCAGCGGTTGCCCAGGCGGCAATGGACAGTGGTGTTGCCACAAGACCGATCGAAGATATGGATGCTTACCGTGAAAAAATCGGTAATTTCATCTTTAAATCAAACATGTTGATGCAGCCGATCCTTGAAGACGCGAAAAAAGATCCGAAACGGGTCGTATATGCCGAAGGTGAAAATGAAAATGTGCTGCGTGCGGTTCAAGCCGCCGTTGACGAAGGCATGATCCATGCGACACTTGTTGGTCGTCCTGACGTGATTGCGAAACGTGTTGAAACGCTTGGATTAAGATTATCAGAAGGCGTAGATTACGAAGTGATCAACCCGCAGCAAGATGATCGTTACCGCGAATTTTATAAGGCGTACCATAAAATTGTGGGCCGCAAGGGTGTTTCCAAGGAAGCCGCCAAAACAATCGTGCGTACAAACACCACGGTGATTGCGGCCATGGCCGTGAAGCTTGGATATCATGATGCAATGATTTGCGGCACATATGGACGTTTCGATTTCCATATCCGTTATATTATCGACATTATCGGACGCAAAAACCCACAGCAGAAAATCTCGACGTTAAGTGTCTTGATCTTGCCAGGACAGACACTGTTTATCGCGGATGCCTTTATGGATATTGATCCAACCATGGACCAAATCGTGGAAAGCACGATTGCGGCGTCAAAGCAAATCGAACTGTTTGGTATTAAGCCGAAAGTGGCGCTGCTGTCCCATTCGAACTTTGGTTCATCAAAAGCACCGAATGCGGTTAAAATGCAAAAGGCCGTTAAAATTCTGCGTGAACGCGCACCGGGGCTTGAGGTTGACGGGGAAATGCACGCGGATGCCGCACTTAATGAAGATCTTCGTCGTCAATTAATTCAGGATTGCGCCCTTAATGGTGCGGCGAACTTGCTTGTGTTCCCATCACTTGATGCGGCCAATAGTGCGCTGGGCCTAGTGAAAAGTGTTGAGCGTGGCTTGCTTGTTGGTCCGATCCTGCTTGGTACGGCAATGCCGGCGCATATCGTGACACCGGGCGTAAGTGCACGTGGTATCTTGAACATGACAGCGATTGCGGTGAAAGATGCGCAAAATCTTGAAAAAGAAAACAGTCATCAATGGCCGATTTAAAAGCCAGATGACAAATAAATTAACAAGGGCCGGTTTAATCACCGGCCTTTTTTTTATAAAACTGCAATCAGGTGACCAACCAATATAATAGTCACAATAATACCAAGATACATCAACGGCCCCCATGGAACACGCCATGGCTGGTTGATTTCCGGTGGTTTATTCATGTTTTTACGGGAAACAATTATTAATCCCACCATAAAAACGATTGCAATAATAGTAATTTCTAAACTCATAGGCGGTATGTATAATTATCAATGGTTTAAATAGCAAGCATGCATATTTTAACTTTAAATAAAAAAGTGATTTTTTTAGTTTTGTTAAGCTTTTGTTAATATTATTTTTGGAAATATAATAACATTACGAACGAAAATTATTATTTTCTAATATACAGGACTATCATTGGGGGAAAGGGTACGGGTATGCCAAACGAAAACAGAGATATATTTTTTACAGAACATGAATTGAAACAGGCACTTACTGGATTCGCTGCGCGTAAGGGTGCAAAATTCAAAGTGGAAAATATAAATGATTTTCTGGTTAATCATAAGGCGCTCGCCATTGCGATGAAGGTATTTGACCCGACTGTGCAAAAAGAAGGCACTATCAAATTCACCAACCCTGAAATTGCGGCGGCGATGATGGGATATTGCATGCAGTTAAAAATTCCGCTGCCACGTTCTGGTAAAAAATCATTGCAAACAGATGGTAAAGAACTGTTCCTGAATATTAAGGTTTCATAAGCATTATTTCGTACATTAACCGTTTTTGCTTTATAAAATCATTCTAAACATATATATATTATATATAAATAACGAAATAAGGGTAAAAGAATAGGTATGCCGCTTGAGGTAAAACACATATATTTTACTGAATCAGAGCTAAGAAAGGCTTTGGTGAATTTTTCGGTATTAAAACGCCAATTTCTTGAAATAGAAGATGTCAAAGAAACCGTTATCGATAAAGCTGATAATGTCAAAGTGACGCTGCATGTTGATAAGGCGCTTGAATTTGAAGATGACAAGCTTACATTTTCACATGCCGAGGTCGCGGCATCATTGTTTGCATTTTGTATGGTTTCAAAAATTCCACTTCCGCGTCGCGGGCTAAAGGAATTACATGCGGACGATGAACGTGTTTATTTAACAATTCGTCTTGAGGAAGAGGTGAATTTTGAGAAATATGTCATCACCAACACCATGAAAAACCAATCTTCGGCGGGCTAAGAACTATTTAAATTCAGTGTAAATTTAGTAGTCCAGACATAAATTTAAGCTTTTTCACACAATATCTTGTTTTATCTTTGACCTTTCGGGCGAATCTTGTTATTTGAGCGTTCTTTGTTGGATAGGAAAAATTTATGAATATTCGCGAAGCACTCACATTCGATGATGTCCTGCTTGTTCCACAAGCGTCTGAAATACTCCCGCGTCAAGTACAGTCAAAGTCTGCCTTAACCAAAAAGATCACATTGAACATCCCGCTTATTTCAGCGGCGATGGATACTGTGACCGAAGCAAACATGGCGATTGCCATGGCACAGGCCGGTGGTCTTGGGGTAATTCATAAAAACCTTTCCATTGCTGAACAAGCCACAGAAGTTCAGCGTGTTAAAAAGTTTGAAAGCGGTATGGTTGTTGACCCATTAACGATCCACCCTGATCAAACCCTTAACGAAGCATTTGAATTAATGTCCCGTGCTAAAATTTCCGGTATTCCGGTTGTTGAACGTGGTAACGGTAAATTGGTTGGTATTCTTACCAACCGTGATGTTCGTTTCGCAACAGACATGCAGCAACCAGTTAGTGAACTGATGACAGCCGAAGGGCTTGTTACTGCAGAAGCAAATGTTTCAACAGAAGAAGCAAAACACCTTCTTCACCAAAACCGCATTGAGAAAGTAATCATCGTTGATAACGATTATAAATGTATCGGTCTTGTAACGGTTAAGGATATTGAAAAAGCAAAACTTCATCCGGATGCCTGTAAAGATGCGGATGGTCGTTTACGTGCTGGCGCTGCCACATCCGTTGGTGATGATGGTTATGAACGCGCAGAAGCATTGATTGATGCTGGTGTTGATTTCCTTGTTGTGGATACGGCACATGGTCATTCACGCGGTGTGCTTGATACAATTGAACGCATTAAAAAAGAATACCCGGATGTACAAATTTCCGGTGGTAACGTCGCAACAGCGGACGCGGTTCGCGCACTTGCGGATGTTGGTGCCGATGTTGTTAAGGTTGGAATCGGACCGGGTTCCATTTGTACAACACGTATTGTTGCTGGTGTTGGCGTTCCGCAATTAACGGCCATTATGGATGCGGTTCAAGCAGCACAAGACGTTGGCGTTTCCATTATTGCTGATGGTGGTCTTAAAACATCAGGCGATATTGCCAAGGCAATGGCCGCTGGCGCCAATGCGGTAATGGTTGGTTCACTGCTTGCTGGTACAGAAGACGCGCCGGGTGAAGTATTCCTTCATCATGGTCGTTCATATAAATCATACCGTGGCATGGGTTCCATCGGTGCCATGAGCCGCGGTTCCGCAGACCGTTACTTCCAGGAAGATGTATCAGATAATCTGAAACTGGTTCCGGAAGGGATCGAAGGACAAGTGCCTTATAAAGGGCCAACAGGCAATATGATTCATCAGCTTGTTGGTGGACTTAAGGCGGCAATGGGATATACCGGAAGTGCAACCATTCAGGATTTCCATAAAAACGCTGAATTCGTCAAGATATCCGGTGCGGGACTTAGGGAAAGTCATGTTCATGATGTGACCATCACCCGAGAGTCGCCAAACTATCCATCCAATTAGGAATTATACATGTTACCATCCGCAAGAATAGAAGCCGTAGTTGAACTAACGGCTGAGGTCGCGCATTCCCTAAAGGAAAATGGCCCAGCTGCGGATGTATTGGTGCGTAAATATTTCAGCACTCGCCGTTATGCGGGATCAAAAGATCGCCGTCGGGTGACGACGCTATTATATGATATCGTTCGTCGGTGGGGTTTCTTACATGATATTGCTGATGGTGACGCACGTAAAATGGTGATGGCGGAACTTGAATTTGCGGGTGATGATCCAAAGAAATATTTTACCGGTGATAAACATGCGCCTGATCTTATCACCGATGATGAAGTTTCATTTTTACAAAATATTGAAACGGAAAAATTAGAACATCACCGCTTGAATTACCCTGCGTGGTTAGAAGGGCCACTTAAGGAACGATTTGGCGATAAGTTTGTTCAGGAAATGAACGCCCTTAATGACCGTGCGCCGTTGACGTTGCGCATTGTCAGGGACGCGAAAAAGATATTCGAATATCTGGATGAAAAGGATATCGCCTATAGAAAAGGTATCCATGCGAACAGCGCGATAATCATCGAAGAACATGTTCAAATCCGTGATTGGCCCATTTACCGTAAAGGTATGGTGGAAATTCAGGATGAAGCCGCGCAACTTGCGGTGAAATATGTTGAACTGCGTCCCGGGCAACAGATCATGGATTTATGTGCCGGTGCAGGTGGTAAATCGTTAACAGCCGCAGGGTATATGCAGAATAAAGGGCAGATTTATGCCTTTGATATTTCTGAGAACCGCCTTAAAGATTTAAAGGTTCGCGCGAAACGTTCCAATCATCATATTTTCCAGTCATTTGTATTGACCCCGAAAAACCGCGACCGAAAGCTTGCGGAATTTGAAAGTAAAATGGACCGTGTGATCCTAGATGTCCCGTGCAGCGGCAGCGGCACATGGCGCAGAAATCCTGAAAACCGTTGGCGTTTAACGGAAGCCGGGCTTAATGAATATATTAAGACACAACGTGATTTAATGATCGAAGCATGGGATGCGGTAAAACCGGGCGGCAGGGTCGCTTATATGACATGTTCCTTGCTTAAATCAGAAAATGAAGACCAGATTGAATGGTTCATGAATGAATATGAAGATGCCAAAATTATTCCAATCCGTAAAAACGGTATTGAACAATTGGATGGCACGCTACAATTAAGCCCGTATAGTCGTGGTACTGACGGTTTTTTTGTGGCAATCCTAGAGAAACCAGCTATAAAACCCGAAACTAAATAAGAGAGCGAATTAAACATATGACCGACCGTATTTTAATTATTGATTTTGGTTCCCAAGTAACACAACTAATCGCCCGCCGCGTTCGTGAAAGCGGTGTTTATTCGGAAATCGTTCCGTTTAACAAAGCAGCAGAAGTATTAGAAGAATTTAACCCGAAAGGTATCATCCTTTCCGGTGGCCCAAACAGCGTTTATGACATTGAAACACCACGTGCACCAGAAGCAGTGTTTGAAATGGGCGTTCCTGTGCTTGGTATTTGTTACGGTGAACAAACTATGTGTGAACAGCTTGGCGGTAAAGTTGAACCATCAGATGAACGTGAATTCGGTCGCGCGTTTATCAATGTGAAAAAAGACAGCCCGCTGTTTGATGGTTTCTGGGAAGTGGGTAATGATTATCAGGTTTGGATGAGCCACGGTGATAAAGTAGACAGCATTCCGGATGGTTTCGACGTGATTGCGACAAGTGGCAATGCGCCATATGCAGCAATCGCCAACGAAGAAAAGCAATTCTACGGCGTACAGTTTCACCCGGAAGTGGTTCACACGCTTGACGGTGCAAAATTACTTGAAAATTTCGTCAAGAAAATCGTTGGCTGTAAAGGCGATTGGACAATGGCATCTTTCCGTGAAACGGAAATCGCCAAAATCCGTGAACAGGTTGGTGAAGGGCGCGTAATTTGCGGTCTTTCCGGCGGTGTTGATAGTTCCGTTGTTGCGGTGCTTTTACACGAAGCCATCGGCGATCAATTAACATGTGTGTTTGTTGATCACGGCCTTATGCGCGCAAACGAAGCTGATCAGGTAGTGACATTGTTCCGTGAACATTATCATATCAACTTAATCCACGTTGATGCGGAAGATATGTTCCTTGGAAAACTTGCTGGTGTTGATGATCCGGAAAAGAAACGCAAAATCATTGGCGGTCTTTTCATTGATGTATTTGAGGAAGAAGCAAAGAAAATCGGCGGTGCCGATTTCCTTGCGCAAGGAACACTTTATCCGGATGTGATTGAAAGTGTATCATTCACTGGCGGCCCAAGTGTCACTATCAAATCGCACCATAACGTTGGTGGATTGCCGGAACGTATGAATATGGATCTTGTTGAACCTTTACGTGAACTGTTTAAAGACGAGGTTCGCGCCCTTGGTCGTGAACTAGGACTTCCGGAAGCATTCATTGAACGCCATCCGTTCCCTGGGCCAGGTCTTGCGATCCGTGTTCCGGGTGAGGTGACAAAGGAAAAATGCGACATCCTGCGTAAAGCGGATGTGATCTATCTTGATGAAATTAAAAAAGCCGGCCTTTATAACGAGATTTGGCAGGCATTCACAGTACTTTTACCAGTTCGTACAGTGGGTGTGATGGGTGATGCACGTACATATGAATATGTTTGTGCGCTGCGTGCGGTAACATCAACCGACGGCATGACTGCGGATTATTATCCATATGAACATGATTTCCTTGGTCGCGTTTCAACACGTATTATCAACGAAGTACGCGGCATTAACCGCGTCGTTTATGATATTACCTCAAAACCACCTGGAACGATTGAGTGGGAATAATTTTATACTGAATAATTAAAAATTACTTGGGGGAAATAAAACAAACTGGGTATTGCTTTGATTATTTCGCATGAACATAAAATTATATTTTTAAAAACCAAAAAGGTTGCGGGAACGTCATTTGAAATGGCGTTATCCAAATTTTGCGGCCCTGATTGTATTATCACGCCTATATCACCTGTGGATGAAAAAGAGCGGACTTTACTGGGTTTTCGGCCGTCACAAAATTATCTTGAAAAAGATAGGGTTGGTGTTGGCGTAACGGGACATCCGAATTGCAATATACGGGGCGATTTTGCAAATCACGATACGGCTGAAAAAATATTTCATCAGATCAGCGATGAAATGTTCAATGATTATCTAAAAATTTCAATTTACCGTAATCCGTTGGATTTTCTTATTTCTTATTATTATTTTTATATGAGAAATCTTCCCGATGCCAACAGAGTGCCATTTAAATATTGGGTGGCAAACAATCACCACCGGATTAAAGAAAATTACCAAATTGCACCAGAAACAGGCCCATATGCGGCTGATATTATTATGCAATACGAGAATATTGATTCAGAGATAATGAAATTGGACCGCTTGCCATCTGGGTTTGTGGATTTGTTTTTTAGACTAAATGCCAAAGGTAATTTTCGCGATGCGAAATCCAGAAACACCTATGAATTTTATATGGAAAACGGCTTTACCGAGCAAGAATTGAAATTTCTGCGCAACGTGAAATAAATTACTCATATGAAATTGTTACAGAATATATAAAATTTAGAAGACGATTATCTGGTACTATTGAATAAATTTAACTGTCAATGTGATTATTCTAAGCTAATATAGTTTCTGGATAGGCTAATTATATGTAAAGGGGATGGATAATTAATAAAAATATGCTGAAGGCTTTTAAAGAAGAAATTATTCATAGCTATAAAAAGGATTTCCCAAATAATCAAAATGATAACATTATTGATTTAATAAAGGGTATTGATTTTGAAGATGGCGATAAATGGAACTTGGAATTTTATTCCAGCCCGGCATCCAAGGAGCATTATAGAAATTTTTTAAGCTGGTTATTTGCGACTTTTAACCAGAATGAATTAGAATTTAGAAAATCACTTATTGAAAAACTAAATCTAAAAAAAGGCCAAAAAGTATTAATTACGGGCTGCGGCTTTGGTGATGATATAGAAATCTGCAAACTTCAAGTTGGTCCTGATGGGGAAATACATGCCCAGGATTTAAGTAAAGAAATGGTAACTGAAGCGGCAAAAAATAATGCCAGTGATAATGTTATGTTTAGCATTTCAAATGGATTAAACCTGCCATATAACGATCAATACTTTGATGCAGTTTTTCATTTTGGTGGCATTAATCTATTTGGAGATATTAAAAAAGCGATTATGGAAATGACCCGTGTTTGTAAGGTTGATGGTCAAGTCGTATTTGGAGATGAGGGGGTAGCGGAGCATTTAAGAAAAGAAGATTATGGAAAAATCGCTATAAATAATAATAGTTTATGGTCTTATGATCCACCCTTAGAACATCTTCCTATAAATGCTTTCGATATAGAATTAAGTTATGTATTAGGGAATTGCTTTTATATAATTTCTTATAAAGTCGGCGAAGGTGAACCATATATGAATATTGATTTAATTCATAAAGGTTTAAGGGGCGGTAGTGCGCGTACGAGATATTACGGACAATTGGAAGGTGTAAGCGATAAAGCAAAGGAAAAAATCGTTAGACTTGCTAAAAAGAACAACATTTCCATTTCTGAGTTATTAACTAATACGATACTGGATTTAAAAGAATAATCGCAATTAATAATGGTGTTTTGATGAGCGTGGAAACAATAAATATTAATGATGAAAATAGTAAAAACTCGTTGAATGAATTTCTTCAAAAAGAAGTAGATGTAATTATTATTAAAGATTTTTTTGATAAAGCATTATGTATGGATGTCGTCTCGACTATGCATGATGAATTGAAACATTTACCAATGAGACAAAGACATGATAATTGGTTTTATTCAATTGATGTCTTGCCACAAAAAGTACAAACCTCCAGGATATTTAGAACATGGAATTCAAGCAGCATAGAAGATATTAAAGAAAAGCCGGTAAGTACCCTGTTTAAGGAGATGTCCGAATTTCAAAATCAATTTATATCTTCACATGATAAAATGCAAAGCGATATGTTTATACAGCCTCAGATAATTCATTATCCGAAAGGTGGAGGTTTTTTTGATTGGCATTATCATCCAAGGTTTCCTGTTAATTACGGTTTGATTGTAAATCTTTCGGAAAAAAACAAACATTTTTTTCAAGGTGGAACCGAGATAGAATGCGAGGATGGTAGCGTCATTAAAGTTGAAGAGTACTCGAATATTGGTGATCTTATTTTATTTAAATTCGATTTAAAGCATAGAGTTGCTTCATGTGATCCTGATGAAGACTTAATATTTGATAAAAATGGTAGATGGACTGCCGTGTTGCCTATTCTTCCGAAGTAGATCACATGTAATGAATGGAATTTGCTAAAAAATTATTTGAATATTGCAATTGTCTGATTGCGTTTGTGTGTGTGGTCGGTTATTTTGTCGCCTTATGTATTTATGAATTAACAGGAGACCTCCGTGTCGGACGAGTTTATTCGCGAAGTAGATGATGATCTTCGCCAAAAACAAATAAATGATTTATGGAAAAAATACGGTAAATTTGTAATCGGTATGGCTTTTGGTATCGTTGCAATTGTTGCCGGACGTGCCATTTATACATCGGTCGTTGAAGGCCAATATCAGGAACAAGCAAGCCTTTATGAAGAAGCACTTCTTCAAAATGCGGATCAGATGAGTGCATCCCTTAACCAGGTTGCAAATGGTGGTGTTGCCGGTTTTGAATTGTTAGCTACTCTTAAAAAAGCGCAGCTTGCTATCGAAGCGGATAACCGTGAAGAAGCAATCAGCATTCTGGATGGTTTTGCCAAAAATTCTGATATGTCGCAAATTTATAAAGATATGGTCAATATTCAAGTGGCACTTCTTGAAGTTGATACAGCATCCCTTGACCAGATCCGTTCACGTCTTTCGCTGATTTTAAACGGTGATAACAGATACGGTTATATGGCCACTGAAATTATGGCACTTGCTGAACTTAAAGCTGGTGAGACTGATGCTGCGAAAACAAGACTGGAAACATTAATCGGTGATGTTGATGCACCGGGTTCCATCAAAACGCGCGCAGAACAATATTTAAGTGTAATTGAATAGTCCACAGGAATGACAATGACCAATAAAAAGAAATTATCACACAAAATGAATGACTATTTTACATTTATTGGTTTAGCGGCCATGTCAGCCGTGCTTACTGCCTGTGGTACAACATCAGCAGATAATTCTAGAAACTCGATCGAAGGGGAAAGAATTTCCGTTTTGACCTTTGAGCAGGAATTATCCGTTGATCCATTACTTCAAAGCTTACGTGTTTCTTTACCAAAGCCATACACCAACGAAGATTGGGCGCAAGCGGGCGGTAATGTTCATCATTTAAATCAACATTTGCAAATTGCCGATGTGCCAAAGCGCATCTGGGCGCGTGACATTGGCGCGGGTAGCAGCGGCCGTAAGGCACTGGTTTCTGAACCTGTCGTAAAAGATGGTGTTTTATATGCCATTGACGCGGATGCCAAGATTACAGCGCTTGATGCCAATACAGGGAATGTTTTATGGGATAGAAAGTATTCCATGGAAAATGAAACACCGATGCTAAGTTATGGTGGTGGTGTTTCTGTTGGTGATAATGCGTTGTTTTTTGTTACGGGTTATGGCCATTTCGGTGCGCTGAATCTGAATGACGGTAGTGAAATTTGGGTCGAAGACATCGGCGTTCCGATGCGTGGGTCGCCAACATATGCGGATGGGCGCGTATTTGCCATTACCCATGATAACCATATTTTCGCTTACGAAGCAGACACAGGGAATTACATCTGGGACGAGGTGGGCATTGCTGAAAATGCGGCGCTTGCCGGCAATGCAAGCCCGGCTGTGTTTGGTAATACGGTTATTGTTGCCTATTCATCCGGTGAAGTTTACGCCATGCGTGTTGAAAACGGCAGTGTGCTTTGGACGGATACATTAAACCGTCAGGGACAAATGACAGCGATGTCGAGCCTTCGTGATATTGATGGCCACCCGGTCATTTATGATGGCCTTGTTTATGCCATTAGCCAAAGCGGCCGTATGGCAGCCATTAGTCTGCGTAGCGGTATTCGTGTATGGGAGCAAAATTATGGTTCTGAACATATGCCGTGGATTGTGGGCGAATATATTTACATCGTCACCACAAATTCAGAAGTTATCTGCGTCACCCGCAGGGAAGGTCGTATCAAATGGATCACGCAGTTAGAACGTTTTCAGGATCCGGACATTCGTAAAGAACCAGTATATTGGAATGGTCCTGTTGTTGCCGGTGACCGTGTGATTGTTACGTCATCCCATGGATATGCACTGACATTATCACCATATACCGGTGATGTTGTTGGCGGCATCAGGTTGCCGGATGATGCATCAAAAGCACCAATTGTTTCAAACGGTACATTATATTTCATGGTCGATGACGGTGAAATTATCGCCATGCGTTAAACATAACGCCCGCGAATATTATTTTTTAGAATTGAGTAATCATGACATTCACAGTTGCAATCATTGGTCGCCCGAACGTTGGTAAATCAACGTTGTTTAACAGGTTGGTCGGTAAAAGACTGGCGCTGGTGGATGATACACCCGGTGTAACTCGCGACAGACGTGACGCCATGGCGTCATTGGGTGAATTTAAATTCCGCATTATTGATACGGCTGGCCTGGAAGAGGGTAAAGGAAACACCCTTTCCGCAAGAATGCGTCAACAAACAGAAGTCGCCATTGAAGAAGCCGATTTTTCAATGTTTATGATTGATGCGCGTGCGGGCATTACCCCGCTTGATAAACATTTTGCTGATATCCTGCGCCGCGGGAAAAAGCCAACCATCCTGATCGCCAATAAAGCAGAAGGCAAGGCAGGGGAAAGCGGCCTTTACGAAAGTTATACATTGGGACTTGGTACGCCAATTCCGCTTTCTGCGGAACATGGTGAGGGCTTAGCGGACCTAAGTGACGCATTTGATGAAACCTTAAGGAAGCTTGGAATTGACCCATTCGCAGAACCCGTTGAAGAGGTCGCGGTAAAATCCATCATCATTGAGGGCGAGGTCACAGAAGAAGATGAATTATTAAGCGAACAGGATGACGGGCTGCCGATGCAGCTTGCTATTGTGGGTCGTCCGAATGTGGGTAAATCCACGCTGATTAATAAAATCCTTGATGAAGACCGCATGTTAACGGGGCCGGAAGCGGGCATCACCCGTGATTCCATCGGTGTTAATTATACCTATGAAGGCCGTGAAATGCGTATCTTTGATACCGCAGGGATGCGCCGCAAATCAAAGGTACAGGAAAAGCTCGAGAAATTATCGGTCGCCGACACCATTCGCGCACTTAACTTCGCGGAAGTGGTTATTCTGATGATTGATGCGACACAGCCGTTTGAAAAACAGGATTTAACCATCGCCAGCCTGATCGTTCAGGAAGGGCGCGGTCTAGTGATTGGTTTAAATAAATATGATCTTCTTGAAAACCGTCAGGAAGTGATGAAAGACATCGCCCATAAACTTGAACATTCATTGCCGCAAATTAAAGGCATTCCGATTGTGCCCGTTTCCGCGCTTACCGGGCGTGGTGTTGATAAACTGATGAAACAGGTCTTTTCCGCTTATATGCTTTGGAACAGACGCATCAGCACATCGAAACTAAACAAATGGCTTGCTGAAACGATTCAGTATCATCCTGCGCCATCCGTTAAAGGGCGTAGAACAAAAATGCGTTACATGACGCAGGTAAAAACAAGACCACCAACATTTGCAATTTTTTGTAACAGACCGTCCGATGTGGCCGACAGTTACATCAGATATTTGCAAAATGAATTAAGATGGGATTTCGATTTACCGGGCGTACCGTTAAGATTGATGCTAAGAAAGGGTGACAACCCTTACAAAAAAGATTAAACAATAAATACACAAACTTAGGAGAATTATTAAAATGATTAGTTATGCAATGGTCGGTTCCAGAAATTTACCAAAATCAGGTGAGTTTTTCGATAAAGTTCTTGGTGTTGTTGGCGCCGAGCGCATGATGAAACGCGACACAGCCATTATGTGGGGCGTTGGCGAAGGTAAACCATTTTTCGCAGCATGTCTTCCACATGACGGACAAGAAGCAACACACGGTAACGGCACAATGATTTCATTTGGCTGTGAAACAACAGACCAAGTTGATGCAATGTATGCAGCTGCACAGGAAAATGGCGGTACATGTGAAGGTGCACCTGGTCCACGCGGCGAAGACGAGCAATATTACGTTGGTTACTTCCGTGACCCAGATGGTAACAAATTTGCTGCTTTCCATATGGCAGGTTAATTACCAATGATGATCGGCTATACGATGGTCGGCGTTAAAGATATGCAAACGTCGGCCGCATTTTATGACAAGGTTCTGGGCGCAATGGGCGCTACCAGAAAGATGGAATATGAAAAATTCATCCTTTGGAACGATGCGGCTGATAATCCTTCCTTTTCTATATGTATTCCGTTTGACGGTAACGAAGCCACCGTTGGTAACGGTTCCATGATTGCTTTTCCGGTGTCTGGCCCGGATGAAGTCCATAAAGTATATGATATTGCCATTGAAAATGGTGCTACTTGTGACGGCAAGCCCGGCATGCGTGATGGCGGCTATTATATCGGCTATTTCCGTGATCTTGACGGCAACAAACTTGCGGCGTACCATTACCCCCACGACGACCACCTATAAAAGGTGAATTTACAAGTGGGAGGAACAAATGATCGGTTACACGATGGTCGGTACGCACGACCTTAAAGCTGCGGGCAAATTTTATGATAATGTACTTGGGGTTCTGGGCGCGAAACGAAGCCTGGAAGGGGATACTTTCATCGTCTGGAGCGTCACACCCGACCAACCATCCTTTTCCGTCTGTCTACCTTTTAACGGGCAGGAATCATCATCCGGCAATGGTGTAATGACCGCATTCAATGCCATGTCACCGGAACAGGTCGATGAATTTTATCAAATCGCCCTTGATAACGGCGCAACATGCGAAGGAAACCCGGGCGAACGCACGCCGGGCTTTTACATTGGATATTTACGCGATCCGGATGGTAATAAATTTGCAGCATTTAATTTTACCGGTGAGCTTGGCGGGTAAACATACCATTTAAATTTCTCTACCCTTGTGGTATTTTAAACCTATAAGAATTGCTTATTGCAGAGTTCAGAAAAATGAATTAATGATTGGCGATAATCAATATGGGTATATAATACACGCTGTCAGGTAGAAATTAATGTCAAATTCAAATGCTATTGGTGCAAGTGGTAACAATGTTGGTCGCATGGCTTCCATCGGTTTTGCGTTGCTGCTCATGTTTGCGGTTTATAACGTTGCCGGATTAACAAATACGCTGTTATCGATGGTTGGCGTGATGATCGGGCTGGTACTTGTGTTTGGCCATTTTGGCTTTACCGGTGGGTGGTCAGCATGGATTTATCGCCGTGATGGCCGGGGCATCAGAGCGCAGATGTTAATTCTGGCGCTTGCAGCAATTATTTTTTACCCCATATTATCATCAGGCAGCCTGTTTGGTTCTCCTGTTCGGGGCTTTGTGCCGCCCATTGCAGCGGGCACCATTATCGGAAGCTTTGTATTCGGTGTGGGAATGCAGCTGGGCGGGTGTTGTGCTTCTGGTGCGTTATCATGGACAGGATCGGGCAGTTCCCGCGTTAACATGACGATTATCGGCTTTATCATTGGTGGCGTATGGGCATCAAGCGACAGCGGTTTCTGGCGGTCATTGCCGGGCGTGCGTGTCAATCTGACCAATGAATTCGGTCTTGCGGGCGGGCTTGGTGTTACTTTACTTATTTGTGCGTTGATTGTACTTGCGACACTTCATTTTGAAAAGAAGCGCCACGGCAGAATTTTGAAAAATGAAACGGATAATTCATTTTCCAGTATCGCGGATGTTTTAAAAGGAAACTGGCCGATATTGGCGGTTGTTGGTGGATTGGTGCTGGCGAATTTCTTGACATTATCCCTCGCCGGAAGACCATGGGGCGTTTCGAGTGCCTTTTCATTATGGGGGGCAAAAATGCTTAGCTTTACGGGCGTGGATTTATCAACATGGTCCCATTGGCAAGGACGCGAAGCCCTTGAGCAGTCAGTCTTTTTCGATATTACATCGGTGATGAATTTCGGCATTCTTGCGGGTGCCTTTATCGCGGCGCAAATGATGGGTTCTTTTAATGTGAAATGGAGCGATCTTGATTTCAAACTGATCGCCGTGTCCATTATTGGTGGCATAATGCTGGGTTATGGATCATTAATCGCATATGGATGTAACATCGGGGCATTCTATAGCGGTGTCAGCAGCGCCAGCCTTAGTGGCTGGATCTGGTTCGCGTCGGCATTTATGGGCAATATCGCCGGAACAATGATCAAACGTCGCTTGCAGCTTTAAATTATTGGCTTCTGCATAATTATTCAGCAGGTTTTTCTGTGCACTTTTCCGGCGTAAACAAAATGGCTGCGATTGCAGCACCTTCTTTGTCGTAATAACGGAAATCGACCTCAATCCCCATGGTTCTTAACTGTGTCATGACACCGCCATCACAGTACTGGCTATACTGTTGATCAAATATAGCCTTGGCAAATAATCCTTCGCTTAAATCTGTAGCAAGATAATTGATCATAGTATAATTATACAGCAGCCTACCGCTGGATTCACCAATGCCATCAAGTCTTGTCTCCGCGTCGAGCATCATCGGTAGTTCAAGCGTGCCTTCCGCACCTTTTCTGATGGTGTAAATATCCTTAAAGCCAAGTTCTTGCGCTAAAGTAAACTGGCTTTGAAATGCCAATGACATAATAGCGATTATTGTAAGTCGTTTGAAATTAAATGCTTTTACCAATTTTAAATCCCCTTGATGGTGGTTTTTCTTTATTGTGTAACATGGTTTGTCTGGTTTTAATATATCAGTCTTCTATACCTCTTAAAAAGCTAACCAGATTATCACCTAACTCATCACAGATGTAACCGCCTTCCTGTACCATCAGGATAGGGGTGTCGGTGTAGGATGCGATGATTTTGGCCATTTGGTTATATCCTTCGGTGGTGACCGCAAGGCCCGCGAATGGGTCCCCTTCGTATGCATCAAGACCAAGGGCGATGACAACCACTTCCGCGCCAAAGTTTTTGATTTTTTTCATGGCGTCTTCAACGCATTCCATGAATGGGTCATCACCAGAACCAAGGGGAAGGGGGTAATTGATATTGTATCCTTCGCCAGCGCCCGTGCCGATTTCATCCGTATAACCCCAGAAAAACGGGTAAAACCGTTCCGGATCAGCATGGACCGATAACGTCAAAACGTCGTCGCGGTCATAGAATATTTCCTGTGTGCCGTTGCCGTGATGTAGGTCCACATCAAGAATGGCAATTTTTGAATATTTCTTTAGTAAATTTTGTGTCGCAATCGCCGTGTTATTGAAATAACAAAAACCACCCACCGTGTCCTTTGATGCATGATGCCCGGGTGGGCGACATAATGCATAGGCATGTTTTTCACCATTTAAGATCATTTCACTGGCCTCTATCGCTGTCCATGCGGACCAGAGAATGCTGTGCCATGTGTCTTTTGAAATGGGGGCGGATGTGTCGGTTGAATGGTATCCGGCTTGCGCGGCAACGGATTTCGGGTAACCGTTGTTGCGGTTTAACGGATGAATGTTCGGGATGATTTCTTCTGATGCGCCGGGAATGCGGGACCAGCGTTCGTGGGCCCGTTCAAGATAGGAAATATATCGGTCATCATGAACCGCGCGAATGGCATCAAGGCCATAATCACCCGGGCGTGTGATGCTGTGGCCGTGTTTTTCAAGGGCGTTTTTTAATATGTCTGCGCGTTCCGGTTTTTCCGGTGTTGATGTGATGACGCCGTTCACCAGAAAGCTTTTCGGCGCGTGGGCCATCTGTTCTTCGGCAAAAACACATTTCATGATTATAATTCCTTATTTAATTCATTAAGGCTGTCGTTAATGATGGATAGAATATCGTCGATTTGTTCTTCGGTTACAATCATTGGTGGGCAAACAAGGAAATGATCACCGCTGTAGCCGCCGCGCGTGCGCCTTGAATAAATGATCAGCCCCTTATCATAGGCAATATTGACAAGTTTGCTGAAGGCTTGTTTTTCCGGTGCTAACGGTTCCATAGTCTCACGGTCGCTGACCAGTTCAAATGCGGTAAGTAGCCCTTTACCACGCACGTCACCGATAATGTCATGGTCATTCATTAATGTGTTAAGTCCCGCAATCAATCGGTCGCCCATGCCCGCACAATTTTCCATCATGTTTTGATTATAAATTTCATCAATCACCGCAAGCCCCGCCGCACATGCGATCGGGTTTCCGGCGTACGTATAGCCATGCTGAAATCCGCCGCTATCCAGAACCGTATCAACGATTTCCTGTTTCGCGGTCATGGCGCCCAGGGGAACGTAACCCGCGCCGAACCCTTTTGATGTGGCGATGATGTCGGGGTTGATATTCCAATGTTCGCACGCCAGGAATTTTCCGGTTCTGCCGACACCTGTCATAACCTCGTCATATATAAGAAAAATACCAAATTCATCACAAATATCACGAATGCGTTTATAATAACTATCTGGTGCCACAAGTGCGCCTGTGGACGCCCCGCCAACCGGTTCCATGATAAAGGCAAGAACATTGTCCGCGCCAATTTCCAGAATTTTATCATAAAGATAATCCGCATACTTAAGTCCCAGAATATCATCGGGCAAGTCATCCGTATCAAGATAACAACTTGGGGACGGGATATGTGGCACATCCATTGTCATCCCTTTAAACGGATCATTTAACGGGCCATAACTGGTCAGTGATAACGCACCCATCGTGCCGCCATGATATGACGGGGAACGGGAAATGACCTTTGTTTTATTAAGATCACCTCGTGCATATGCACATTGTCTTGCCAGCTTTACCGCGCTTTCCACGGCTTCTGAACCACCGGAAACGAAAAATATTTTATCATGGCCATCGGGGCTTAATTCAGCGACACGGGATGCGAGCTTTTCCGCGGGTTCATTTTCAAAATGAAGGCGGTAACCAAACGTGGATTTTTCCATTTGCGCTTTCATCGCCGCCAGTACATTTTCATTACTGTGGCCGATGTTTGAAACCATGGCCCCGCTTGAGCCATCAATATATCGTTTGCCATTCACGTCCCACATGTAAATGCCCTCTGCGCGATCAAGCATCGGTTTACGGTCACGTGTTTGATAAAAAAGGTGTGATTTCATTTTCATTTTCAACTGGTTGACTAAATAACTTCCCCCCTGCATTATGGATGAAACAGTTAGAAAAGAAACCTAAAAAATGGCGAAAAAGAAAAATATTATTATCACCTGCGCAGTGACAGGTTCCATCTATACTCCGACCATGAGCGACCACCTTCCGGTGACGGGCTCAGAGATCGCAACAGCGGCAATCGATGCGGCGGATGCCGGTGCATCCATTGTTCATTTGCATGCACGTGATCCGGAAAACGGCCGCCCCAGTGCCAAGGTAGATGATTTTATGGGCTTTATCCCGCAAATTCATCAGGCAACAGACGCGGTGTTAAATATTTCAACGGGTGGCAGTTCGTTAATGACGTTGGATCAACGTCTTGCGCCCGCGCGCCATATCGCGCCGGAAATGTGTTCACTTAACATGGGGGCGATGAATTTCGGTATTTTTACCTTAAAAGACAGGTATGATGACTGGAAACATGATTGGGAACCGGAATTACTGAATGCGACAAGAAGCACCACATTCAAAAACACATACGAAGACATCGATAATATCTTAAGCGACCTTGGTGACGGGCAGGGGGCAAAGTTTGAATTTGAATGTTATGACATGGGCCATATTGATACGCTGGGTTATTACCTTAAAACCGGCAAAGTAAAAGCACCGCTTTATATTCAGTTTGTCATGGGGGTAATGGGCGGTATTGGCGCCAGCCCGGAAAACCTTATGGCCATGAAAAATCATGCTGACCGTGTTTTGGGCCCGGAAAATTTTGAATTTTCGGTGCTTGGGGCGGGCTTGCAACAAATACCACTGGCGACAATGGCGGTGATTTTAGGAGGCAATGTACGCGTCGGGTTAGAGGACAGTTTAATCATGCCTGATAAGCAGCTTGCCACCAGCAACGCAGCGCAAGTTCAAAAAATTCGCACAATTATCAAGGAATTAGGGTATAATATAGCTGAGCCGGATGAGGCACGCGAACGATTGGGACTTAAAGGAAGGGACAAAATAAATGCTACAAAGTGATTGTCCAAAAGGGAATTTAATTGAAACGGGCGGGAACCTCGTTGATCTTTCCATGTGTGATCAGATGGGCCATATGACCGTACGCGAATATGCGACCGTTTTTGATGAGGCCAGTTATGAACTGGTGAAAGCATGCGGGCTTGAATTGGACGGTGAAACCGGGTTTGTTGACCTGGAAATGAATATGAAATTCATCAATGAAATCCGCGAAGGTGGCGTGTTTTACGTAAAAAGCGGCTTTGTGAAGCTTGGCACATCGTCATTCACCGCTATGCACTATATGTTCAGCAGTCTTGATGACAGCCTTATCGCATCATGCGAGGAAAAAGCCGTCATCTTTGATCTTAATAAACGGAAATCAGAACCCATGAGTGATGAATTTAAAAAGCTCGCGTCTGGTTTCTTGGTTGATTAAAAGAAGAAGTTATTCTTATCTTCTTTCCACATTTTATAATCCGCGACGATACCATTGTCGGTGAATTCTTCGGAACATAACTGCAGCATTAATGGCATCAAGTCTTCTGGTGTATCCAGTGAATTTGGATCTTCGCCTGGGGCCGCTTTCGCGCGCATTGCCGTTCTGATTGGCCCTGGGTTTAAAATATTCACACGCAGGTTTGACATTTCAACTTCCTGCGCATAGGTTTTTACCAGACATTCCAGTGCGGCTTTACTGGTCGCGTAACCGCCCCAGAAATGACGCGGGTTTCTAGCGACATTGGATGAACCCATAAAGACGGCACGGCCATGGTCCGCGGCGCGTAATAGCGGATCAAGTGATCTGATCAGGCGGAAATTGGCGGTTACATTGATATTCATCAGTTTATCAAATGTTTTTGGTTTAAGATGGCTAACCGGTGTGATGTCACCAAGGAAGCCCGCGTTACCCACCAAAATATCAAGCTTGCCCCATTTTTCATAAATCACCCCACCAAGACGGTCAATGGCGTCATAATCGGTTAGATCAAGCGGTACTAATGTCGCGTTTTCACCGCTGACGGCTTTGATTTTATCATCTAAGTCTTCAAGCGAACCAACGGTTCTGGCGATTGCGATGATGTGGGCGCCTTGTTCAGCAAGGGCGACAGCAGTAGCGCGGCCAATGCCACGTGACGCGCCGGTTACAATGGCGACTTTTCCTTGCAGGGTCATGCGCGGCTATCCGTTAATAATGAAAATTGTTTATCCGCATCGGATGCATTGTTATCGGTTAGTGGTGTTGGGTATTCACCGCTAAAGCAAGCATCGCAATATTGTGGGCATTCTTTGTTACGGTTATCTTCGCCAACCGCACGGTAAAGCCCATCAATGGAAATGAATTTAAGGCTGTCTGCGCCGATATGTTCTGCCATTTCATCAATGGTCATGTTGGATGCGAGTAGCTTTTCTTTATCCGGTGTATCAACACCGTAATAACATGGATCGGTTGTTGGCGGTGATGCGATATACATATGCACTTCTTTTGCGCCAGCTTGGCGAACCATATCAACGATTTTAACCGATGTTGTACCGCGAACGATACTATCATCAATTAGCACAACAATCTTACCGTCAAGCTCACCACGGTTTGCATTATGCTTAAGCTTTACGCCCAAGTGACGAATGGTATCAGACGGTTCAATGAATGTACGGCCCACATAATGGTTTCTGATGATACCCAGTTCAAACGGAATGCCTGCTTCTTGAGCGTATCCGATGGCGGCGGGAACGCCACTATCCGGAACAGGAACAACAAGGTCGGCATTTAACTGACATTCTTTCGCCAGTTCACGGCCTATGTTTTTACGAACCTTATAAACGCTGGTGCCGCTTGTCAGGCTGTCTGGACGTGAGAAATACACATGTTCAAAAATACACGGGCGCGGGCTGACTGATGGAAATGGTTTTGTGCTTTCCAGTCCCTTTTCAGAAATGGTGACAACTTCGCCCGGTTCAACGTCACGGATATAATCCGCGCCGATAATATCAAGTGCACATGTTTCCGAGGCAAAAATATAACTGTCGTCATGTAGCTTACCAAGAACAAGCGGACGCACACCAAGTGGGTCACGCGCACCGATCAGGCAATCTTCAGCAAGGGCCACGAATGCAAATGCGCCTTCAATCCGGCGCATTGCATCAATAAATTTATCTTGTAAGTTCAGATATGTGCTTGTCGCGATCAGATGGATGACAACTTCTGAATCGGATGTTGATTGGAAAATCGCACCTTTTTGCACAAGCTGCTTACGTAGCGTAAGTGCATTGGTCAGATTGCCGTTATGGGCAACGGCGAATCCGCCGCTTGCAAGATCAGCAAATAATGGCTGAACATTACGAAGTCCCGCACCGCCCGATGTGGAATAACGGACGTGGCCAATGGCACTGTTTCCGGGTAGTGACGAAATCACCGGCTGGGTGTTAAAGTTATCCGCAACGTGGCCAAGCGACTTGTGGGAATAAAACTGTCCTTCATGGAAACTAACGATGCCGGCGGCTTCCTGTCCGCGGTGTTGCAGTGAATGAAGCCCAAGCACCGCATGGGTCGAGGCTTCCGGTGTATTATAAACACCAAAAACACCACATTCATCGTGGAATTTATCGTCATCAAATGGTGACGTGGTTAAAGGAAGGGGCGAAGAATTCGAAGGCGTATGATGATCCGTCATTAATCCAACTCTTTATGGGGTCAATATGCCCCCTATATATTGCTAATTGTCTTATTTGTGAACTTTTTTTTTATGTATTTGAACTTTCTTTTATTAATTTATCAAGTTCATCACGATTTTTCTGTTCATATCCGGCGTCACCGCTTTCGGTTGGGAACGACGGAACCATATCTTTCAAGCGGTCTAGCGCTTCCATATCTTTTCTACGTTCTTCGAAATCAATGTCATCTTTATATGGGTTTAATGCATTGATAACGCTTGCGCCATATTCAATAAGCGGTCTTGATTTTGCCTCTTCAAACCATTCTGGGTAATTGCCCGGTGAATAAAATGGTGTTGTTAGTAAGTAAAGAAAACTTACGATCAACATACCGCGCAGCATGCCGAATAATGCGCCAAGGCCACGGTCAAGTGCGCCAATATGGCTTTCTTTGATCATTTTACCGACCATCACCGCAATGAATTTGAAAATAATCAAACTGAATATACCCAGCGCGGCATAGGTGATCATGCTGGCCATAAAGTCCGGCTGAACGAAATCAACGATAATGGGATAAAGATAAGGATGGCCTTGTAAGGTCACGATAATCGCTGCAACCCATGCAACAAGACTAAGTGCTTCTGTGGTGAACCCACGGGTAATTGCGATAACAACGGATGCGCCGATAACAATTAATACTGCAATATCAATAGCGTTAATGGTCTTATCCTTTCTCTTATTCACCAAGATTTGGTGCGATTATATCCACAAGTTTGATCAGTTGGTCAAGCTCGGCTGTTTTTATTTTCTTATTTTTAAACTTCATTTTTGACGGAATAAAGGCTTGGGTAAAGCCAAGCTTTTCCGCTTCTTTTAATCTGGCGTCCGCTTGTCCGACTGGTCTGATTTCCCCGGACAGCGCGATTTCACCAAAAATAACCGTTTCTTCGGCGATCGGGTCACCGGATAATGATGATATAAGCGCCGCCGCAACCGCAAGGTCGGCTGCTGGTTCTGAAATTTTAAGGCCGCCCGCCACATTTAAATAAATATCAAAGGCCCCAAGCCCAAGACCACATCTGGCATCAAGCACAGCGATAATCATCGCAAGACGCGCGCTATCCCACCCAACAACAGCGCGGCGAGGTGTGCCAAGGGAACTTTGCGCCACAAGTGCTTGTACCTCAACAAGCATTGGGCGTGACCCTTCCATGCCCGCAAATACGGCGGAACCAACCACATCACCGTCACGGTCCCCAAGGAATAATGCAGACGGGTTTGATACTTCGGACAGCCCCAGTTCACCCATTTCAAAGACACCGATTTCATCAGTGCCACCGAAACGGTTTTTCACCGCGCGTAAAATTCTGAATTGATGGCCGCGATCCCCTTCGAAATAAAGAACGGTATCAACCATATGTTCCATCACGCGTGGGCCAGCAATTTGTCCGTCTTTGGTGACATGCCCGACCAGAAGAACGCATACATTTTTCTTTTTCGCGAACCGGATTAATTCCTGCGCGGATGTGCGAACCTGCGCCACCGTTCCGGGGGCGGATTCGATGGTGTCCGCATACATGGTCTGGATACTGTCGATCACCACAACATCCGGGCAGTCGCCCTTTGAAAGGGTGGCAAGGATATCGCGAAGATTGGTTTCTGATCCCAGTTCAACATTACTTTCCGCAAGTCCCAGACGTTTCGCACGCATTCTAACCTGGGCCACGGATTCCTCGCCGGAAATATAAACGGTTTTATGGCCGCCATCGGCAAGCTTGCTCATGGATTGTAAAAGAATGGTTGATTTACCAATACCCGGATCACCACCGATCAGGATCGCTGAACCGGGCACAAGGCCGCCGCCAGTAACGCGGTCAAATTCACCAATGCCCGATTTCATTCGGGGCAGGGCTTCGTCTTCGCCCTTTAATGCGGATAATTCAATGATGTTGCCTTTGGCGTTTGATGATTTGCCAAGGCCGGTAGGGCTGTTTTCCGATGCTTCCTCAGTAAGGGTATTCCATTCGCCGCACCCTTCGCATTGGCCCGCCCATTTTGAATATGTGCTGCCGCATGAATTACAAACATAAATGCGTTTTGGTCTTGCCATATCCTAAAATTATCCTTTCAGGATTTCCATTTTGATCGGCCCTTCGGCCTTACCGTTAATGAATTGGTCAATATAATCATTGCCGCTTTGGTCGATTTTGTCTTTTGGTCCGGTCCAGATCATATCTCCATGATACAGCATGGCAACATTATCGGCGATTTTTCGCACAGATGACATGTCATGGGTAATGGTAAGTCCTGTTGCACCCACATCTTTTACGCATTCAACGATTAATTCGTTAATCACATCAGACATAATTGGGTCAAGGCCCGTTGTCGGTTCATCAAAGAATATAATTTCCGGGTTCGCAGCAATAGCACGGGCAAGGCCCACACGTTTCTGCATTCCGCCGGATAATTCCGCCGGGCTTAATTTACCCACAT
Organism: Pseudemcibacter aquimaris; assembly: GCF_028869115.1. NCBI lineage: Bacteria > Pseudomonadati > Pseudomonadota > Alphaproteobacteria > Emcibacterales > Emcibacteraceae > Pseudemcibacter > Pseudemcibacter aquimaris. The sequence goes on along the minus strand of NZ_CP079800.1, from coordinate 1,883,938 downwards.
CGGGGCTAAGGCCCACGCGGCGAAGCTTTTCAATGGCGATTTCTTTTGCGTCTTTACGGTTATAAAGGCGCTGCGCCAGTAAGCCGAACGCCACATTTTCCCATACAGGTAAACTATCGAACAGGGCCGCACCCTGAAACAGCATGCCGAATTTATTTAAAACTTTTTTTCGGTCATTGGGTTTGATGCCGACCATTTCTTGACCATCAATTTTGATGCTGCCGCCATTGGGTTCCAAAAGCCCCAAAATACATTTAAGCGTCACTGATTTACCGGAACCGGAACCACCAATAATCACCATATTTTCGCCCGGCATCACATCAAGGTCGATGCTATTTAACACAACCTTGTCACCAAAGCGTTTGTTTAGGCCCTTTAGGCTTATTTTCGGAACGATATTATTCATGATGAAAAGAACATCTCCGTCACGACATAATTGGATAGCAGGATCATAATACAGGCGGAAACAACCGCATTGGTGGTTGAAATGCCAACCCCTTGTGCGCCGCCACGGGTATTAAATCCGTGATAACATCCCATTAATGAAATAAAGAAACCAAACACGGCCGCTTTGGTTAAACTGGCCATCACGTCAATTGCTTCTAAGAAATCAACGGTGGATTTAATGTAATTGCCGCTGTTAAAGCCAAGCTTCGCGGTTGCAAGCAGATACCCACCAAGCACACCAATTGTATCCGCAACAACAACAAGCATCAGCGGCATCATAATCACGGTCGCAAGAATGCGCGGTGCGATTAAATATTTAAAAGGATCGGTTGAAAGGGTGGTAAGGGCGTCAATTTGTTCCGTCACACGCATGGTGCCTAGTTCCGCCGCCATGGATGCGCTGACGCGTCCCGCGACAATAAGGCCGCAAAGCGTCGGGCCAAGTTCACGGACAATACCAATCACCACGATTGTGGGAAGCGTGCTTTCTGCGTTGAAACGGGAACTACCCTCATAAATATTAACCGCGAGCGCCGCACCGGTGAACAGTGTGGTTAACCCGACAACTGGCAATGAATAATAGCCAATATTCATCATTTGGCGGAATAATTCACGGGGATAAAAAGGTGGCAAGAATATATGGCGAATACCATTAATGGCGAAAAGCCCGACACGACCCGCTGCCCGTAAAAAAGAAAATACAACCCGTCCGATGACGGCCAAGAAATTCATTAAGCTTAAACCTTATAATATTTTTTATAACGCGGACCGATGCCCGTCATTAATTCATAATGCCCTAGAGTAGAGTTTTCGGCCACCATTTCAAGTGTTATATTTGGCCCCAGTATTTCTGCATAGTCTGTAACGGTTACGTGGTTAAATTTATCGTCCGTTATGTCAATGGCGATCATATCCATGGATACTTTACCAATTACATCTGCCATGTGACCGCCGACCCATACTTTGGCCTTACGGTCGCTTGTTTTTAATGTACCGTCGGCATATCCCACATTCAGAAGCGCGATGCGTGATTTTTCCGCCGCCGTCCATAATGAATTATAACCAACCGCCATACCCGGTTCAATTTCACGGATTTGCAGGATTTTTGCCCGTAATTCAAATGCTTGTTTAATACCGTTTGGACGCACTGGCAATCCCGGATTGCCGCCATAAAGCATGATACCGGGACGCAGTAGATCAAAATGATAATCACGGCCCAAAAATACACCGCCGGAATTACATAGACTGCCTTTCGCATTCGGCAGTTGATAACGAACGCGTTCGAATTTATCCAGCTGCATTTCATTGCTTGGGTGACGCGCTATTTCCGATTGGATAAAATGGCTCATGACCAGATCGATATTTAAATCATTGGGTGTGTTCAGGAATTCTTCGGTTTGGCTTTCGGTAAATCCAAGGCGGTTAATCCCCGTATCAAAATGAACACCGCATGGTGCCTTTTTCCCGTACCACAATGCCACCTGTGACGGGTCATTCAAAATCGGCGTGATGTTATGATCCAGATAAGTATCTACCTGATCCGCGAAAAGGCCGTTAAACACATAAATTTTTGCGTCCGGTAAAATGTTGCGTAATGTCACGCCCTCAACCAGACCTGCCACAAAGAAAGTATCGCAATCCGTATTATGATAAAGGGCAGGGGCGACCTTATTCGCGCCAAGGCCATATGCGTCGGCCTTAACCACGGCGGCGCAAGTTGCACTGTCCGACTGGCTTTTTAATGTTTCATAATTATTGATGATTGCCGCAAGATCAACGTGTAGTTCCGCTGACGCGTTCCCAAGAACCTGATCGATGCTCATTACTCAAATTTTTCCGGTAGATGGTCTTCATCAACTGGTAAATCACTAAACTTGGTGATTTCCGCTTCGAATTTAAGCTCGATGATGCCTGTTGGGCCGTGACGCTGTTTACCAATGATAAATTCCGCCATGCCGAATAGTTTCTCACCTTCTTCAAGCCAGGTGATATGTTCCGGTGTGCCGGGGTCAGGTTGCTGCTGATTATGATAATATTCGGGACGGTACACGAATGTCACCATATCCGCGTCCTGCTCAATGGTTCCAGATTCACGAAGATCAGAAAGAAGCGGGCGTTTATTATCACGGCTTTCGATAGTACGGCTTAGCTGCGAAAGCGCAATCACCGGAATGGCGAGTTCCTTCGCAAGGCCCTTAAGACCACGTGTGATTTCGGAAATTTCCTGCACACGGTTTTCACTGCCGCCCTTGCCGGACCCACGTAGAAGCTGAAGATAATCAACAATCACAAGACCCAGATTATGCTGTCTTTGCAACCTTCTAGCGCGGGTTCTTAAGGCACCAATGGAAAGGCCCGGTGTATCATCAATGAAAAACGGAAGGCTTTCGAGTTCCACAGCAACGCGGGAAAGGCGGTTGAACTGATCCTGATCCAATTTACCCTGACGCATGTCCTGTGATGATAATTGTGCCTGTTCCGCAAGAATACGGCTGGCGAGCTGATCCGCTGACATCTCGAGCGAGAAGAAACCAACAACGGCCCCTTTGTTTTCGCTGTCGGGAACACCCAGTTCTTTATCATGTTTATATGCTTTGGCAGCATTAAAACCAATGTTGGTGGCAAGCGCCGTTTTACCCATAGCCGGACGACCCGCAACAATTAAAAGGTCAGATTTATGTAATCCACCGATTTTACGGTCAACACTGTTAAATCCTGTTGTAACACCGGCCAATTCACCCTTACGGCGAAGGGCGTTACCGATCACATTCACGGCGGTGATGGCGGATGTTTTAAAATCTTTAAAGCCGCCCTCTGTGGTGCCGCTTTCGGCCATGCCGTATAATTTTTTCTCGGCTTCTTCGATCTGTTCTTTTGATGTTTCTTCAACATCAAACTCGTATGCCTTATTTACAATGTCGGTACCCAGATCAATAAGACCGCGTCGCATGGAAAGATCATAAATAAGCAGGCCATAATCAACCGCATTGATGATGGTGATCGCCGATGCCGCGAGTTTCGATAAGTAAATACCGCCGCCCACTTCGTCGAGTAGTTCATCTTTTTCAAAAAACGGCTTTAACGTCACGGGGGTGACCAATTGCCCTTTTTCAATCATCGTTGAACAGGCAGCGAATATTTTCTTATGAGCACCGTTGGCAAAATGTTCAGGAAGCAGGAAATCCTGTACTTTTTCAAGTACTTCATTGTTAACAAGGATCGCGCCCAAAAGCGCTTGTTCCGCTTCCAGGTTATGAGGAATTTCCTTATAGGAAATGTCCTCTTCCGCAACAGCATGCGGGTCCATTTCATCACGATCATTATCCTGAATGATCGGCATTTCCGTTAAATCTGACATTCTAAAACTCGAAAAAGTATTGTTGAAAAAAATTATATTCGATTTATTTATTATTCTAAACAAAAAAATAATAGCTTTTTTATTTCACAATTGAATATTGGGAATCCTTAATGACAAATTATAATGACAAAGAATGGTATTCAGTGAAAATTGAATTGATTTGTAATGTTAGCAATAAGAATACAGATGATGAAACTTTGTATGAAGAAAGTACCAGGATTTATAAAGCTGATAGTGAAGTTCAAGCTAAAATAATAGCTGAAAAAGATATAAGAGAAAATATCTGTGAATATAAAAACCCTGATGGCGATAATGTCTCTTGGGAATTTATTAAAATACTGGATGTCCAAGCATTATATGAAAAAGAGATTTTTGAGGGGATGGAAGTATACTCTCATTTAAGATGGGGAGTTGCTTTGAAACAAGGTTCGTCACTCTGAACTTGTTTCAGAGTCTCTTGCACGAGATGCTGAAACAAGTTCAGCATGACAGATGAGGGCTAGAATATTTCTTATAATTATATTTGCCTTGGGTTTTATAACCTTCTTGGGGCGTTATTGATATGTTAATGACTTTTGATTACTATTGCGATTAAGGCTTTATACACCTTTAAGTATACCATGGGGACAAACCTTATTTAAGAGAATGGCTTTGATGGTGGAAGTAGTGACGTTTAGAAATAGCCTGTTCGTGTTTTTGTGCGTAATATTAGGTTATTCTAATGTATATTCTCAGGGCTCTGTTGATTTAAACTTAACAGAGGAAGAGCAGCAATGGATTGCAGAAAATCCTGTGATAAGAGCTGCGAATGAAAGAAGTTTTTATCCGTTTGATTTCACAGATGAAAATGGCGGGGCCGCCGGTTTTTCTGTCGATTATTTCAATTTATTAGCAAGAAAAGCAGGCATAAACGTTGAATATGCCAATGGATACTCTTGGGGTGATCTTTTGGGCATGCTTGAAAGAAAAGAAATCGACGTTGCCCCATCAATTATCCGTAATACTGAACGGGAAAAATTCCTGATTTTCACCGAACCTTACGTCAATTCACCGATGATTTATATCGGGTTAGGGGGATCAGACAGGATCGAAAGTTTAAATGATTTGCGTGGCAAAAGGATTGGTGTTGTTAAGGGCGGTGTCCCGGATATTACATATAGTTCGCGTTATCCGGAACTGGATATCGTCAGGTTTAATAATATATTAGAATCCTTAAGCGCATTAAAATCAGGTGAAACGGATATTGCGGCCGTCTTAAAACCGGTTGCAGAATATTATATTGGTGAAAGCCCCGAAGATAACATTGAAATTATTGGTGATCGGTTTTTCCCGGATACAGGTAACGAAAGTAGATTACGTGTTGGTATTCGAAATGATTGGCCGATTTTAAGGTCAATTCTGGAAAAGGCAAAAGATGCCATTAGCCAAAATGAATATCAATTTATTGCCAATAAATGGAATTTACATTCTTTGGTAGAAAGGCGCATTGCCCTTACACAGGAAGAACTTAAATGGCTTTCGAACACAGATAAAGTCAGGGTCGCTTTTTCTACTACGCAACCATTTTCAATAGTGCATGAAGATGGTGAAATAGATGGCATGATTGGGGATTATTTAAAAATTTTCAGTGAAGAATTAGGCATACCGTTTGAATGGGTTGGCAATGAAACCTGGGCAGAGGGAATGGAAATGTTAGGTCGCGGTGAGGTTGATCTTTTGCCGCTGATTATTTCCACGCCGGAAAGAAGAGAGGTTTTATCATTTACAGAGCCGATATTTTCATCGGCGAGGCTAATATTCGCGCGTGATGGCAATGATATATTTGCCAATATGGAGGCTCTTAGTGGGCGAAAGATTGCACAAGTTGCTGGAATTGCTGCGGTTAAGATGATCCGCGAAGATTATCCCGAAGTCGAAATCGTCGAAGTCGCAGATATCCCTGAAGCATTACATCTGGTCAGTACCGGTGAGGTAGATGCTTATGTAGGCGGTATTCCATTTACAGCTTATCATATTGTTAACGGCGGCTATTCACAGATTAAAGTCGTGGGTGACACACCGTATATCTTGGATTATTCGATGGGTGTAAGCACGGAAAAACCGTTGCTGGCCAGTATCATGAAAAAGGCCGTCAATTCAATTTCCCCAAGAGAAAAAGCGGAAATCACCAGAGATTGGTTATCGTTAAGCATTGAAGAGCAACCGAATTATGAATTGCTGGTAAGGATCGTTTTATCTTTTGCTGCGGTAATTCTGATCATTATGCTTTGGAATTATAAATTAAGAAACGAAGTTAAACGAAGGAAAGAAACCGAAGAAAAACTTATCCGTTCCCGCAAAGCAGCCGAAAAAGCAAATAAGGCAAAATCAACATTCCTTGCCAATATGTCGCACGAAATCAGAACGCCGCTTAATGCCATAATCGGTTTTTCCGATGTTATGTTAATGGATGCTGACTGGAATAAAAAAGAGGCAACCTATAAAGATTATATCAAAGACATTAATTATAGCGGACAGCATTTAGCCACTGTTATCAATGACATACTGGATTTATCAAAAATCGAAGCCGGAAAATGGACATTAAACGAAGAAGATTTTTCAATAAAAGACACCATTGAAAAATCCATCATGATGCTTGGCCCCGAAGCCGAACAAAAAGATATTAAAATTATTTATGACAATGAAGATAATGACGAAAACCTGACGCTTTATGGTGATCCACATGCCATTGACAGGGTCGTGATAAATTTACTGTCGAATGCTGTTAAATTCACGGATAATGGCGGCGAAATTAAAATCAATACACATGTACTAGTTGATGATACCATTCAAATTCAGATATCAGACACCGGCATCGGCATTGCACCGGATAGATTAAAATATGTGATGATGCCGTTTGAACAGGCCCGCGGCGAATATGACCTTAATCAAGAGGGTACGGGCCTTGGCCTCGCGATTGTTAAAAAGTTGGTGGACCTTCACGGTGGAATATTCAAACTCGAAAGTGAGCTGGGTAAGGGAACCACGGCATCAATGCTCTTTTCCGCGAAACATTAATCTTTCTTGTAAATATAATCGCTCTGGTCTTTATAACTCATAACCTTGCCAACTTCATTGCGCAGGAACGTCATGACATCGGCTTCTGTCCCATCATCATTAAGACGGATGAATTTATCACCTTCTAAATGGCGGAATTTGGTGATGGCGTTTATGGGGTTGCTGCTTGAAAGATAAAATGAAATCAGGTTGTCACCCCATTGCATAATATAGCTTTCATCGCCCCATGGTTGGTTATCATAAAACCCTTGATATTCACTGAAATCATATTGGGATGGGGCATTATCCGCTTTTAACACGGGGCCAAAGACATCCATCATCACATAATTGATTTGCAGTGGTGATGTATCATGGGTGTTCATTAAAGTAACCGCCCCCAGTTTTGCACCCGGTTCAATGGTCGTTTGTGATGTGTGGCCAGTCATGACACCGCCGTGGCCGATATATGATTTGCCGCCGCGGTAATTTGTGCGAAACGCATAACCCACATCCATGCTTGATCCCGTATCCACGGCGTGGGCGCGGGTCATTTCACGGAATGTGCCTTGTTTAAGGACTTCATCACCCTTGCCATCAATAGCACGCAATTGCCACATCAGGAATTTGGCAAGATCATTTGCTGATGATGAAATTCCGGCGGCGGAAGTTGTTGCCTTTGTATCGATAAAGGGAACTTCCATTCGGGTTTGTTTGCGGTCTAATTTACCGTATCCAACCGCCAGTTCATTACCGTGTTTACTTGCGTCCACATTGGTAAATGTATTTTCAAGGCCCATCGGTTCAATGATTTGTTCGTGTACATATTGATGATAGCTCACACCCGATGCGCTTTCGATAATTTGACCAAGCAAAATAAACCCAAGGTTCGAATATTGATATTTTTCATTCACCGGATAAAGCGTTTCGATTTTCGATGTACCCTGTTTTAGTTCGTCAAGTGACGGAAAAGGATATCCGTCACGATATGACCAATAGGGAAGATCCGGTTCATAGGGCAGGCCGCTATTGTGGGTTAGTAATGATTTAATGGTAATGGGATCGGACTGGTCAAATTTTTGTTTGATATTGTACCAGTCGATATGTTTTTCAATCGTATCATCAAGGTTTAATTTACCTTGATCACGCAATTTCAATATGGCGAGCGCTGTAAATAATTTCGAATTGGACGCAATACGGTAAAGCGTATCAGGAGTCGCACCCCCGAATGAACGAGAATAGATAAGTTCCTGATCATTCACAAATGAAACGGAAATACTGGGCCATTTATTATAGTCTTTCTGCGCATCAAGCCATGTATCCATCAAATGTGTTGCCTGCTCAATGGTTTGGGCATTTGTTTGGATGATGGCAGTGAATATACAAAGTGATGCGATAAATAAATGACGCATGAATGGCTCCCGATAATTTATTATGATTAGGGGTACAAGGAATGCTACCCAAATTCAATGTTAAATAAATTGTTGGGGAAGGGATTGGAATGTAGGTCATTATGAGATTTTTTAAAAACGTATCGGTAAAGATGCGCTAACGATCACGTCCGGTGCATCATCGGTAATGCCAAAACCTGCCGATAATGATAAAAATACATTTCTATTTAATATAATACCGGTACCTAATGAAACGATACCAACCGTTGATTTTGAGTTATCAATTTTAATACTATCTATTTCAAGTTCATTTTCAAAAGTGAAACTTAGTCCGGTGCTTAAGGTGATTTCCGGTGTCGCCGCCAGATTAACGCCGCCGCCAATGCCAAAAATACCACTACGTTTCGCGGCAATATCATTGACTGTGTTTTCAAAGTGATGTGTGTATGAAACATTGCCATAAAACGCGAGCGGTGCAATTCTTTTCACTGCTGAAAGACGTCCAGATATTTTATGAAACCCAGATCCCAGCGGAATACCTGCTTCACGAAAATCATCACCTGACGGAATACTGTAACGTACGCTTCCAACGACTGATGGGTTGTTTGATCCGGATATAAATGATTTCCATAATGTGAATGACGTATCACCAATTCCATTGTTGCTGCCGCGATCATCAATATTTCTGTCAAAATAAGGAAGAGTAGCACCGATCATAAAACCACCAGGAAGACCTAGTCTGGTATCGATAGAGGCGCCATAAATTGTTTCTTTGTTTTGTAATGCATCTCTTCCGGTATGTGACCATGAAAGAGTTGGTGTTATTTCAAAAACATATGGCGCTAATACTGCTGCTCCGTTTCTTTGTAAAGCGCGTTCTAATGCACGGTCCATTTCCGGGTCGTCTAATGCAACACTTACTGCAGGGCTGAGCGTTCTATCTTGCGGTGGTTGTAATTTTCGACCTTCTAATTCAGCTTCAAGTGCTTCTATTCTATCTTTTAAAAGGCTGTTTATTTCTTGTTGTGCTTTTAGTTCGGCTTCCAATTCTTCGGGTGTTTGGCCAAAGGATATTTGGGAAAGGCCAAATGAAAAAAGCGTAATATAAATGAACTGCTTCATTATTGCCTCCTTTTGATGACAAAGGCGATACCTGCAATCCATGCATTTTCGAATTCATTCTTACTCATAGTGCGGTTCCCATAGGCGGGATCAGCAATCATTATGTTACCTTTGGTGTCTAATCCGTTAAAAACCACATAATGGTTATATCCATGGATGCGAAGTGGGATTATAGGGGTGTTAAAGTATTTGATGTCAGAAAGGTTTAGGTCATAAAAACCTGATGCACCGTAACCAATTTCAGTTGCGTACTTCTTCATATCCAACATTGAAAAACCGCCACGATATCTGACTTTTAATGGTTCTGTTTTTTGCAGGAGTCCCGTTGCGACTTGATGTTCACTAACAGGGTCATTGAATGTGTATGTAAGAATGGTGGCCATCGCGGCCGCTGCGCAACTGGTATCCCATTGTTGCATGATGATGTCTTCTTCACGAATTTCTTTAAGTGATTTTGTCGCACCAAAGGCATGAGAAGTATTTGAAAGCAGGATAACAGATATTGCTAAAAGTAATTGCTTCATGGTTGCACCTGAAAGAACATAGGGCTGCTATAAACATAGCAGCCCTGTTAAAGAAACGATTAACGGTACATATCTGGCGCGCCACCAACAACGCCAGGATCATGATCAGCTGCCAAACCTAGTGGGTCTGGATCTGAACCATTACCTTTGCCTTTGTTGCCAAAGAGGTAAGTTGCTTGAACAATACCGCGACCATTTGCTGCGCTTGATTTTGCAAATCCAGGTGATAGATAGGCTTGTGTTTGGCCAGTCCATCCTGGATTGTCTGGCATAGTACCAGCTGTTAATGCATCAAGTTGAACATCATCAAGCAGTTTTGGTTTTGAAATTTCTTCTGCGATTGCTGAAGTTGTGAAACCAATTCCGATAGCGGTTAAGACAATAAGTTTTTTCATGAGTTTATTCTCCAATAAAGGTTTAAAAATTACCCCCTGCTGTAAAGCCTATATGCTTCTGGAAACGTTACACACAGGACCAAATAAGCTCATGTATTTTGCTACGGAGGGGAAATGTTATTGGATTGAAAAAAATGAAATAAAACGACAATGTATTGATTTTACTTATAAAAAAAGGCGGCCAATGTGACCGCCTTTTCAAATTCTTTTCGAAAATTAAGCTTATTCAGCTTTCTCTTCTTCAGCGTCTTCAGCAGGAGCTTCTTCTTCAGCAGCAGCTTCTTCAGCTGGTGCTTCTTCTTCAGCTTCGTCGCCTGTAGCAGCTGCTTCAGCGTCTTCTTCGTTTTCGAAGTAATCTTCAACTGAGATTTCAGCTTCTTCTTCTTCAGCGTTTACGTCACCGCCAGCTGCTTGAATTTCAGCTTCTTCAGCAGAACGTGCAACGTTAACAGTAACTGTTACGTCAACTTCAGCGTGAAGACGAACAACAATGTCGTTAAGGCCAAGAACTTTGATCGCGCGATCAAGGATAACTTGGTTTTTGCCAACTTTGAAGCCTGCTTCTTCAACTGCAACGGCGATATCGCGTGCTGTTACAGAACCGAAAAGCTGTCCGCTTTCACCAGCTTGACGAATAAGAACAACTGAAACGTCGTCCATTTTCGCTGCAACTGCTTCTGCTTCAGTTTTTGCTTTAAGGTTGTTTGCTTCGATTTCTTTACGTTGTGCTTCGAAAATTGCTTTGTTCGCTGCTGTCGCGCGAAGAGCTTTTTTCTGTGGAAGAAGGAAGTTACGTGCGTAACCGTTCTTTACTTCAACGATATCACCGATCTGGCCTAGCTTGTTAACGCGTTCTAAAAGGATAATTTGCATTGTATTTCTCCTTACTGGTTAACATAAGACATAAGTGCAAGGTTACGAGCGCGTTTAATTGCTTTTGCTAGTTCGCGTTGTTTCTTTGCAGATACGGCAGTGATACGGCTTGGTACGATTTTACCACGCTCTGATACATAGCGGGAAAGAGTACGTACGTCTTTGTAATCAATCTTTTGTGCGTGTTCGCCAGAAAACGGGCATGTTTTACGACGACGGAAAAATGGACGGCGTGCGCCACCTGATTGCATAGCCATTATGATGTTCCTTCTTTTTTGTCTTCACGTGGTCTTCTGTCATCACGTCCACGGCTGTCACGGTCTTTAGAACGAAGAACGACACTGTCGCCTTCTTCGTGCTCTTCAACGCGGATAGTCATGTAACGGATCACATCTTCATGAAGGCGAGCATTACGCTCAAGCTCAGCAACTGCTGCATGAGGGGCATCAATGTTCAAATGTACATAGTGACCTTTTTTGTATTTCTTAATACGGTAAGCAAGATTACGAAGGCCCCAAGACTCGGTCTTGGCAACTTTACCACCATTATCCTCAAGGATTTTGGTGAATTCAGCTGTAATCGCATCAACCTGTTGAGGTTGGATATCCTGCCTAGCGATATATGTGTATTCATATAAAGACATTTAGCATTTTCCTTAATTAAGCTTTACGTCGGGGCGATAACGAATATCAAAAAATCGCATTACAAAATTAACCGACCATCCCACGAATTTTCGTGAGAAGGGCGCAATATACATGAAACCCTTGGGAAGGCAAGGGATTTATACATAAAAAGATCGCTTTTTTGAAATATTTTTCAGCCATAGTTTCTTGACAGTCTGTACTCATTTGCTATGTGTTGGGTAAATCTTAAATTACAGACAAGGGACAGGGTCATATGACAAGAGCATTTGTATTCCCGGGCCAAGGCAGTCAAGCCGTCGGCATGGGGAAGGACTTAAGCGATAATTCAAGCGTAGCAAGAGACGTATTTAACGAAGTAAATGAAGCACTTAGCCAAGATTTATCAGGGCTTATGTTTGATGGTCCGATTGAGGATTTAACGCTTACATTTAATGCGCAGCCGGCCCTTATGGCGGCCAGTATAGCGGTTGTTCGCGTTCTTGAAAAAGAATTTGATGTTAATGTTGCGGATAATGCGGGTTATGTTGCCGGTCATTCGCTTGGTGAATATTCCGCGCTTGCTGCAGCGGGAACGCTTAGCCTTTCTGATACGGCGAAGCTTTTAAAATTACGTGGCGAAGCAATGCAGCGTGCCGTTCCGGTTGGCGTTGGCGCCATGGCAGCGATCATGGGCGCTGAATTTTCCGTGATTGAGGAAATCGCCGCCGAAGCAGCCGACGGCGAAGTTTGTACAGCGGCAAATGACAATGCCGATGGTCAAGTTGTGATCAGTGGCCATAAAGGTGCGGTAGAACGCGCGATGGAAATCGCGAAAGAGCGCGGCATCAAACGCGCCATTCCATTACCGGTAAGCGCACCTTTCCATTGCCCGCTTATGCAGCCTGCAGCCGATGAAATGGCCGCGGCATTGGCGGATACAACATTTAACGCACCATGCGTGCCGGTTATTACAAACGTAAGCGCAGACGCGGTAAGCGATCCGAATGCATTACGTGATCAGCTGGTGGAACAAATCACGGGCCGTGTTCGCTGGCGCGAGAGCGTTCTTAAAATGGGTGAACTGGGTGTCACTGATTTGGTTGAGCTTGGAACTGGTAAGGTGCTTGGTGGCCTTGTGCGTCGCATCAATAAAGAAATCAAAGGCAGAAGCATTCAAACGATGGCTGACATCGAAGCTTTCGCAACAGAATTAAAATCATAATTGGAGAACAGGTTTAATGTTTGATTTAACAGGTAAATGCGCACTCGTAACTGGTGCGTCAGGCGGACTGGGTAGCGCGATTGCACGTGCATTACATGGTGCAGGGGCAAAAGTTGCGCTTTCCGGTACACGCGAAGAGCCATTAAAAAAGCTTGCGGATGAACTGGGTGAGGGCGCATATGTCGTTCCAGCGAACCTTGGTGATATGGATAGTGTTGCAGCATTACCAAAAGCGGCAACAGAAGCGATGGGTACGATTGATATTCTTGTGAATAACGCGGGTATCACACGCGATAATATTTCAATGCGCTTAAAAGATGCGGATTGGGATGATGTGATGCAGGTGAATTTAAAGGCTGCCTTTAAATTAACGCAAGGCGTGATGCGCGGTATGATGAAAAGTAAATCAGGCCGTATTATTAATATTACATCGATCGTAGGCGTAACCGGTAACCCGGGACAGGTGAATTATGCCGCATCAAAAGCAGGCATGATCGGCATGTCAAAAAGTTTTGCCCATGAACTGGCGAGCCGCAATATTACCGTGAACTGTATCGCGCCAGGCTTTATCGAAAGCCCAATGACAGACGAGCTTACGGACGATCAAAAGTCATCATTACTGGTGAATGTTCCAGCAGGACGCCTTGGTAAAGGTGATGAAATTGCAGCGGGTGTTTTATACCTTGCAAGCAATGAAGCAGAATATATCACAGGCCAAACTTTGCACATTAATGGTGGCATGGCGATGATTTAGGGCTTTGCATTTATAAAATATATATGTTAGGAAGCCTTCAATATTGAATTTTGATTCGTAATCATTAAATATATTTTACGAATTTGTTGAACCGGGTTTTTTGTTAAGAACCCATTTAAATTTGAGGAAATTAATATGAGCAATGTAGCTGACCGCGTTAAAAATATCGTTGTAGAACACCTTGGTGTTGAAGAAGATAAAGTGACTGACACAGCAAGCTTTATCGACGATCTTGGCGCAGATAGCCTTGATACTGTTGAGCTAGTAATGGCTTTTGAAGAAGAATTTGGTTGCGAAATTCCAGATGACGCTGCTGAAAAAATTCTTACTGTTAAAGACGCTATCGAATTCATCGAAGCAAACGGCTAATTACAGCACTTCGCTCTGAAGAATTGAAAAGACCGCGAGTCAGATTATCTATAAAAATTAGATAAAAATGATGTTCGCGGTCTTGTTATATCTGCCGAATTTGGGTAGCATCACAATCCATAAATCAATAATAAAAAGGTTTAATGAATGAGACGAGTAGTTATTACCGGACTGGGGCTGGTATCTCCATTGGCTTCGGGGGTTGAGGAATCATGGAAAAGACTTATTGCTGGTGAAAGTGGCGCAGGGCCAATCACCCGCTTTGATTCCGAAGGGTTAACTTCACAGGTTGCATGTGAAGTACCACTTGGGGACGGTACAAATGGCACATTTAATGCCGACGACTGGATGACACCAAAAGAACGCAAACGTGTTGACGACTTTATTCTTTACGGTATTGCGGCGGCTGAAATGGCCATTAAAGATTCCGGTTATAAAGCCGAAACAGAAGCACAGCAATGGCGTTCAGGTGCGCTTATTGGTGCGGGTATTGGTGGTCTTCCTGGTATTCAGGCGGAAAGCCTTAATATGGATGCACGTGGCGTTCGCCGCGTAAGCCCGCATTTTATTCCACGTTGCTTGATCAACCTTGTTGCGGGTAATGTTTCCATTCGTCACGGCCTTAAAGGGCCAAACCATTCTGTGGTTACGGCCTGTGCATCAGGTACGCACGCCATTGGTGATGCGGCGCGTCTTATTGCGCTTGATGATGCCGATGTGATGGTTGCGGGTGGCGCAGAAGCGGCGATCTGCCGTGTTGGTGTTGCCGGATTTAACCAGCTTAAAGCGTTAAGCACGCATTTCAATGATGAACCACACCGTGCGTCACGTCCATATGACCGTGACCGTGATGGTTTCGTCATCGGCGAAGGCGCGGGTATGTTGATCCTTGAAGAATATGAACACGCGAAAAAACGTGGCGCAAAAATTTACGGTGAAATCGTTGGTTACGGCTTAAGTGGTGATGGTCATCACGTAACAGCACCGGCACCAGACGGTAACGGTGGTTACCGCGCGATGGAAGCGGCCATGAAACGTTCTGGTCTTACACCAAGCGACATTGGTTATGTAAATGCCCACGGTACATCAACACCACTTGGTGATGAAATTGAATTTAATGCTGTGAAGCGCATGTTCGGTGATGCATCAAGCAACCTTGCCATGTCATCAACAAAATCAGCCATCGGTCACTTGCTTGGTGCGGCTGGCGCGGTTGAGGCGATCTTCAGTGTACTTGCAATGAACGAAGGCGTCGTTCCACCAACGCTTAACCTTGATAACCCATCAGACGGGATCGAAGGCATCAACCTTGTCCCACATGAAGCACAGCAAAAGAAAGACATCAATGCGGTTCTTTCAAACAGCTTTGGTTTCGGTGGTACAAACGCATCGATCATTATCAAGCGAGCTTAATGACCGGTATAAAAAAATATATCATTTTGTTATTTGCGGGCAGCGTCATTTTTATGGCGCTGTTTGCGTATCTGGGCTATGCGGCCTTTCACAATCCTTCTGACATCACGGAAGACAGCGTTTACCTTGTGCCAAAGGGGCAGGGGTTGATCCGCACCGCCAGATTGCTTGAAGAACAGGGATTGATTGACAATCAGGATATCTTTAAAGCGGGCGTGATGATCAAGGGACAGGAACGCAGCCTTAAGGCCGGTGAATTTTTAATACCGCCCAAAAGTTCCATGAATGATATTCTGGAAATCTTGGTCAAGGGCGACGTTATTCAACACAGCCTGACGATCCCGGAAGGATGGACCAGTTATCAAATCGCAGAATATTTAAATGAAAATTATTTGCTGAATGATGAACTGACGGCATTACCGGCGGAAGGAAGCCTGCTGCCGGAAACATATAATTTTACCCGTGGCACCAGCCGCATTGATATGATCACCCGCATGCAACAAAGCCAGACGGATTTGCTGGATGCCTTATGGGAAAACCGTGCGGCCGATCTGCCGTTTGGAACGGTTGAAGAGGCCATTATTCTGGCATCCATCGTCGAAAAGGAAACCGGTGTCAGTGGTGAACGCGCCCATGTGGCGGGTGTGTTTGTTAACCGCATGCGCCGCGGTATGCGTTTACAATCGGATCCAACCATCATTTACGGCATCACCCATAAGGGTTTCTTGGGTCGCGGCATCAGACGCAGTGAACTTAATGATGCGGATAATATTTATAACACCTATCAAATTGATGGCTTACCGCCAACACCCATCGCCCACCCGGGCCGCGCCGCACTTGAAGCCGTCCTTAACCCCATGAGCACAGATGATCTTTATTTTGTTGCTGACGGCACAGGCGGTCACGCCTTTTCAACCACACTCGCCGAACACGAACGCAACGTCGCCAAATGGCGCCGCATCGAACGGGAACGGAAGTAAAGATTTCTTTATTCCGCAGCTGTCGTTAGGAAGTCGTCATCTGATCCTTCTGCGAGCTCTTCAAACAGATAGGTCGAAAGATAACGTTCGCCCGTATCGGGAAGAAGCGCAAGAATGGTTGATCCGTCCGGGGCGTTTTCTGCGACCTTAAGTGCGGCGGCCATTGAACCACCCGCGGAAAGGCCGACAAAAATTCCTTCTTCGGTTGCGAGTTTTAATGCGGTGTTTTTTGCGTCCTCATCCGTGACGGTGATTAATTGGTCCACTGCTTTTTCATTTAAAACTTCAGGAATAAAATTTGGTACAACCCCTTGAATTTTATGGGGGTTCCAGCCCTGTCCATTCATCATTTGTGCTTGTTCGGGTTCATAACAAATGATGTTTGTTTCCGGGTTTTTAGCTTTTATGACTTCGCCGACGCCGGTAACCGTGCCGCCCGTTCCCCAACCGCACACGAAATAATCAAGTGATTGATCATCAAAATCATTTAATATTTCAACCGCTGTTGTGTCCCGGTGAATTTGCGGGTTAGCTGGGTTTTCAAATTGGCGTGCCAGAAACCAGCCGTGTTCTTCTGCCAGTTCTTCTGCGCGTTTTACCATGCCGGATGCTTTATCGGCAGCGGGTGTTAATATCACTTTAGCCCCTAACGCACGCATGATTTTACGGCGTTCAACGGAAAAAGTTTCAACCATTGTCGCAACAAACGGGTATCCTTTTGCAGCACACACCATGGCAAGGGCGATGCCTGTGTTTCCTGATGTTGCCTCAACCACAGTTTGTCCAGGTTTAAGGGCGCCTGATTTTTCCGCGTCTTCTATAATCGCGAGCGCGAGGCGGTCTTTCACCGATCCACCGGGGTTAAAACTTTCAAGTTTGATATAAAGATTAATGCCCGCAGGCGCCATTTTATTAATTTTAATGACCGGGGTGTTTCCTATCGTTTCACTTATATTCTGATAAATCATGACCGTTCTCCTCACGCGTATTATGCAACGTCAAATTGAAATTGGCAAATTGGTGGGGTTCAGTGAAACTATTAGAGAGAAAAATATATCTCCATAATCACTACTGACATAATGCTGTCAGTAGGGGGTTGCTATATCCATATCTCCAACAGATTTTAAACTTAAACAACAGGAGAGATAAGATGATTGGATATAACATGGTCGGGACAAAAGACTTGGCAAAAGCGGGTGATTTTTTTGATAAAGTGTTTGGCGTGCTTGGCATCAACAGAATTATGGACGAAGATAAATTTATCGTATGGGGGCGTTCCATGGAAGATTCATGTTTTTCCGTATGCTTGCCATACGATCAAAAGGACGCAAAACCGGGCAATGGCACAATGACAGCATTTTTTGCGGAAAACGAAGAAACCGTGAAAAAAGCTTATGAAGCCGCAATGGCAAATGGCGCAACATGTGAAGGTGAGCCGGGCTTGCGTGAATTTGGATATTATGTTGCCTATTTCCGTGATCTGGACGGTAACAAATTTAATGTATTTTATTCTGCGGCGGCGCATGCATAATTTTTTACTTTAATTATTGAATTGCTGCTGCCATTATACTGACAAAATGGCAGTGGCTTTTCCCATTATCAAAGGAATAAAATGCGACGATCAGACAGGTTATTTCAAATTATTCAAATATTAAGACGGGCGACCAGACATCCGATCACGGCACATGAACTGGCGGAGGAACTGGAAACATCGGTGCGTACCGTTTACCGCGATATCGCTGACCTAATGGCGCAGCGCGTGCCCATCCGGGGTGAGGCAGGCATGGGGTATGTGCTGGAAAGCGGATATGACATGCCGCCCTTGATGTTAACATCAGAAGAAATTGAGGCTGCGCTTCTTGGGGCGCAGTGGGTTGCCAATCAGGGGGATGCGGCGCTTGCGGGTGCAGCGAAGGATTTGATTTCAAAAATCGGTGCTGTGATACCGGAAGAAATGCAAACCGTGATCCTTGAGCCCATAACCATGGCGCCCGGTTGGTCCAATAAAAAAAGCGACAACATAGATATGAAGCAGTTGCGTTTCGCGATCCGTAATCGCCATAAATTGAAACTGGATTACCGTGATGAACATGATAACCCCAGCAGCCGCGTGATCTGGCCGATTGCGGTTGCCTATTTTGAAACGGTGCGTCTTATTGTTGCGTGGTGCGAGAAACGCGAAGATTTTCGCCATTTCCGAACCGATAGAATTAAAGAATGGGAATTGCAGGATGATCTTTTCCCCGGCCCACTTGCGAGGTTAAGGAACGAATGGTGGGAACAGCAAAAATGCGAGCAAGCGCCATAATTATTTGCTGGGTAATTTCCTTAAAATCTTTTCCAGTAAAAATTCAGGGATCAGATTAAACACAAAGCTGGTGATCAGTTTCATTTGCCATGGGAAAGTGATTAGCCCTTTGTCTTTGCTAAGTCCCGCCCGTATGATTTTGGCGGCTTTATCCGCTTCCATGAAAAAGGGCATCTTGAAATTATTTTGATCGGTGATGTGGCTTCTGACGAAACCGGGGCAGATCACGTTAATCTGGATGTTTTGGTCATGATATTGACCGCGTAATGCTTCGCCATAGGCCTTAACGGCGGATTTGCTGGCGGAATAGGCGGGTGATGAAGGCAGGCCACGAAAGCCCGCAATCGATGAAACAATGGCGATTTGGCCACGCCCCTTTTGTTTCATCGTTTCCAATGCCGGTTCCACCGTATTAAACACACCGTCCACGTTTGTACTGAATATTTCCCTAATGTCACCACCGACACCGCTTGAAATCCCCGCATTGGCAATCACAATATCAAGGTGCGGGATACTACTGATCCAATCCTGCATGGCTTGCTTTTCGGTTACATCAATGATTTTCGTATTCACGGTCGCGCCCTTAGAAGCGCAGGCGGATTTTATGTCATTTAAGCGCTCTTCATTTCTGCCGCTTAAATAAAGCGTTACGCCATCCGCGGCATATTCTGTTGCGAGGGCAGCGCCGATGCCGCTGCTTGCGCCGGTAATCAAAATGGATTTAGGGTTTTTCAAAACTTAAGTTCCTGCTATACCTATAAAAATCAACAACAACAATACTGACTATTATGACATTATCAAGCATGACGGGTTTTGGCCGCGCAACAGGCCATTTTGAACATTACAGCTGGGTCTGGGAACTTAGAAGTGTGAATGGCAAGGGGCTTGATGTGCGTATGCGTATCCCACCAGGGCTTGATGCGTTTGACCAATATATTAAAAACACGGTCAAAAAAGCGATGACACGCGGAAACATCAATGTTTCATTGCAGTTAACCAAGGACAGTTCAGACACGGATGTTAAGGTCAACGAAGCAGCGCTTGATAAGCTTGTATCGGCCGCAAAACATGCATCGGTTCATCATGGTCTGCCGATGCCGTCATTGGATAGCTTGTTATCCATTCGTGATGTGGTTGAAATCACGACGGCAGAAGACAGCGAAGAAATGATCAAGGGACGCGACGCCGCATTACAACAAAGCTTTGATGAAGCACTGGCCGCGTTAAAATCCGCCCGTGATGAAGAGGGCGTCGCCACCAAAAAAATGTTATCCGATGTGGTGGGTGAGGTCGAAGATTTATTAAACCAAGCCGAAAAAATCGCCGCCACGCAACCGGAACAGTTAAAGAAAAAATATATGGAAAAGGTTGATGCCTTGCTTGATAACAGTAAAGGCCTTGATCAGGAACGCCTTGCGCAAGAAGTTGTTGTTCTGGCGACCAAAGCAGACACCAAAGAAGAAACAGACCGTCTGCGTGCCCATATTGCATCTGCAAGGAATTTATTGAATGAAACGGGACCCGTTGGCCGTAAATTTGATTTCCTAACCCAGGAATTCAACCGCGAAGCCAACACATTATGTTCCAAATCAACCGATATCAGCCTTACCAATATCGGTCTATCCCTAAAAACCGCAATCGATCAAATCCGCGAGCAAGTTCAAAATGTCGAGTAATATTAAGAAAAGAGGACTTCTCCTCGTACTATCATCTCCTTCGGGTGCTGGAAAATCAACGCTTTCACGGTTGCTTCTGGAAAAGGATGACAACATTAGTATGTCCGTTTCCATGACGACGCGTGCACCACGCCCGGGTGAGGTGCACGGTGTTCATTATAATTTCGCGACCCAAGCAGAATTTGATGCGCTTGTTGCGGAGGACGGTTTTTTAGAGCATGCGACGGTGTTTGAAAATTCATATGGCACACCCGCAGCGCCAGTTGAAGCAGCGCTTAAAGACGGCAAAGACGTTCTTTTCGATATTGATTGGCAAGGGACACAACAGCTGAACCAAAGGGTTGGTGCTGATCTTGTACGGGTGTTTATTTTACCACCAAGCAAGGCGGAACTGTTAAACCGACTTAAAACCCGCGCGCAGGATAGCGACGAGGTGGTCGCAAAACGTATGGCAGAGGCCAACGCGGAAATCAGCCACTGGGCGGAATATGATTATGTCATTATCAATGATGACCTTGAAAAGGCGGAATCGCAACTATTCACGATCCTGAACGCAGAACGTATGAAACGTGCGCGTCAATCGGGTTTAACTGATTTCGTCAATGACCTTACCCAAGATTAAGCGCGGTTAAATCAAGCTTTCCACCCTTAACTGGTGGACACCAGAAATATGCACCCGTGATCGGTACTGTGAATTTAAAGATGGCGTCTAAAATACCGTCATCTTCGCCCATCATGCGTTCCATAATGGCTTCAAATGCATCAAATGAATGACCGAAAGCTACAAACATAAGACCGCCATCCATACCAACAGCCCATGGCATTGAACGCCTTAACATAAAGGCTTCTGGCTCGAAATCTTCTTGTGCGGAACGCTTTACATGTGCGGATTTTGGGGCGTCATATTCTTCGTTGTTGCTGATGTGGCGGCCGATGGCGTCGTCTTTTTCTTCCGTTGACATTTCATCAAGAATTTCAAAATCATGGATCCATTGCTGCACGGCAACGAAACTGCTGCCGTTAAGGCCGTCTATATCGTTTTTAACAATGGCGGCATTTACAGCATCATCCCCTTCGGGGTTTTCCGTGCCGTCTTCGTATCCGCTTAAGTCACGGTTTTTATCATATTGGAAACTGTCAATGGCACTGGTTAGCTCAAATGCTGGATGGCAGATTTCTTCCAAGGCAAGTGACAAATGAAAAAGCTTGCCACGGTCATCGCCCCTTAACCAAATCCATAGATCATCCGCCGTTGTCGGGACCTCGATCTCACCAGCAGCAAGAGCAGGCATGTACCTTAAGCCCGGAATTTCCGTATCCAATGATTGAATAACATTTTGGCCAATACCAATGGCATGTTTGGTGATATCAACTGTGTCAGCTAACTTTTGGAGCACAGACGGGATGTTTTCCGCATCCGTAATGGCAAACGTAATATAGCGGGCGAGACTTGTTTCTTCAGCGAGGATAGCGGGTTGGGCAAGTTCCATTATGGTCTCCTTATTTTTATTGATTTTGACCTATTTAATATTGATTGGCAAGTCTGCAGAAATCGTCAATTGAAAGTTCTTCTGCGCGGGCTGTTTCTTTAATGCCTGCAGCTTCTAATTTCGGGATTGGATCGGTACCAAGCCCTTTAAGGCTGGCGCGTAACATTTTTCGGCGCTGGTTAAAGGCTGCGGAAACAACACGTTCCAGTGTTTTTTGCTTTGGCGCGTCCGCTGCTTCATCACGTGGAATGATTTGAACGATGGCCGATGTTACCTTGGGTGGTGGGATAAAGGCCTGCCTTGGAATATCAAAAAGAATACGGCAATCGGCACGGTACTGGCATAATACGGACAACCGTCCGTATGCCTTGGTGCGTGGCTCTGCGATGATGCGTTCGCCCACCTCTTTCTGGAACATCAGGGTTAATGATTTAAACCATGGTTTCCAGTTTTCCCCTGTCATCCATTTAACCAATAACGCGGTTCCCACATTATAAGGCAGATTGGCAACGACATGGACGTCTTTACCGCCTGTGTCACCAATCAGGGATGCTTCATCCATTTGCATGGCATCGCCCTCATGCACCGTAAGGCGGCCATCATAGGCATCCGACACTTTTGCAAGGGCGTCAATACATCGATGATCCATTTCAACGGCGACAACACGGCTTGCACCGTTCATGAGTAACCCACGGGTGAGGGCGCCTGGTCCCGGGCCAACCTCGTAAATAATAGAATTTTCAAGATCGCCCGCTGAACGCGCGATTTTTCCGGTTAAATTTAAATCCGTTAGAAAATTTTGCCCGAGTGATTTTTTGGCTTGTAATCCATGTTCATTGATCACATCACGCAGCGGCGGTAAACCATCATCATACATGGTTAGTATTCTTCCTGCTGCGGTAAAAATTTGGACATTCTATCGGCCAGCTTCATGGAATTGATGATGCTGGTTGGGTTTGCCACATTGCGTCCAGCAATATTCAGCGCGGTTCCATGATCGGGTGATGTTCTTACAATCGGCAGTCCAAGTGTCACGTTAACGCCCGCATCAAAATCGATGGTTTTAATGGGGATCAGCGCCTGATCATGATACATACAAAGGGCGACATCATACCTATCGCGGGCCGCTTTATGGAACATGGTATCTGCCGGAAGCGGGCCGACAATATCAAGCCCTTTATTCTGTAGCGCCTGTATAGCGGGTAATATAATTTGGCTGTCTTCTGTACCCATTGAATTATTTTCGCCGGCATGCGGGTTAAGACCGCTTACCGCGATGCGTGGGGTTTTAAGACCGAAATATTTCTTCATAGAATCGTGAATGATGCCGATCGTGCGCACAAGAAGCGCATGATTAATAAGTTCCGGTACCTTATGAAGTGGTTCATGAATGGTAAGCGGAACGACGCATAATTCCTCGCTCGCGAGCATCATAACGGGATGGAATTCTTCCTGTAAATGATATGTACATCTTTCCGCCAGATATTCCGTATGTCCCGGTGAATTAAACCCTTCCGCGTAAAGCGCAGCTTTATGAATTGGGGCTGTGACCATAGCGCGGGCCTGGCCCATGATGATGTAATCAACGGCCTTATCAATGGCACCAATAACCATAGGGGCGGTACTTGCTTGTGGTACGGCGAATTGGCATTCACCATCAAGTTCCAAATCAATCACCGGTAATGCCTTGTTATATACCTGATAACATTCGCTTGGTGACTGTATGATTTCGATCGGGATTGGCAGCTTGATTTGATTTGCGTGCTGTTGAATGGACGTGGGGCTTCCGATCACAAAAAAGGGCGGAAGATTATGTTCCCGTCTTTTAAACCAGGTTTTTATGATAATTTCAGGGCCAATGCCAGAAGGTTCACCAATGGTAACGGCAATGGGCAGTCTGTTTTCTTGTCCCTCCATGGCACCCTTCTTTTATATTATCTGTAATCGATAATTGCGTCTCTTCTAAGGTCACGCAGGTGACGTCTTGCAAAAAGCTGAAGACGTGTACGTGTCATATTATCCAAAATAGTATCAAAATCAGGGTTCATTTCCTGCGCAACGGATTTGCCGCATACAACAAATGATCTGTATCCACCTTCTTCGCGGATTACGTTGGTACCTTCATTGGTATCCAGTGGTATGATTTGTTCTTTAACACCAGGGTTCAAATCGCCAACTCTGATTCCGCCGATAGTTTCAATGATGCCACCACCAATGCTCGCCGCATTCGCTTCGATGTTGGTGCAGAAATTTTCATCACCATATGCTGCTTGTAGCTTGTTATTAAGGTCATTAGCGAACTGTTCAGATTCTTCTTCCTGTTCAAAAAACATGGTGACAAGGTTCACTTGGTTGTCATCTTCTGTAACGGTTAGGATTTTTCTTTGGTCTGTTACCTGAAGAATATAAATACCATCTTCAGTGATTACAGGTTCAGAAATTTCACCTTTTTCCATCGAAAGAATTTTATCTCTTACTTCAACCGGAATTTCAGTTTCCATGACCCAGCCCATATCACCGCCAACGGCCGATGTAGATGACTGTGAGAACTGTTGTGCCATAGCATTGAATGGTGCCTCTGCCTGAAGCTGTTGATAGATTGCGTTTGCGGTTGCAATGCTTTCCTCTCTTGCTTCATTGTTTGTAACCAGAAGGAAAATTTCACTGACGCGGTATTCGTCTTTACCGCGGTTTTGTTCCAGTGTTTCAATGGCATTATACACTTCGTCATCAGTGATGTTTACTTGTGGCTCAAGAAGGCCGTTTACAACACCCTGCCATGATATCGTACCGTTCAATTGAAATAATAGTGAGCTTTTCTTAATGCCAGCAAGTTCAAGCTGTTGTTCAAGTTGTTCACCGGTAATGCCGACTTGCGCAGCATAATTTTCAAAGGCGCCTTCTAACTGGGCATTGTCCATAACGGCATCATATTCGCTGGCCTCTTGTAACTTAAGATGGTCATCGATTAAGGCGTTCATGGCTTGGTTTTGAAGAATTGCTTGTTGCTCACCGGAAACAGTTGTTCGGCCACTGAACAGCATTAACAGTAATGCTCGCTGTCTTAAATCATAAACACTGATAAGATCGTCATTAACAAGGGCAACAATTTCCTGAACATCATCAAGTTGTGCCTGTTGTTGAGCAAATAAGCTTTGTGTAGAAAATAATGAAAATCCAGCCGAAGCGATCAGTAAATTTCTGATATGTTTCTTATAGTTAATCATGGTCATACTATTCTTTTATTTCCTGACAATTTGCTCAATATAAATTTTTAACACGCCTTTATATATCGAAAAGAAATTCTGTTCTATAATTATGTTCATTTTATGCCAAAATATTATTATCCGCCAAGGTTTTTAAGCACAATTCTGAAATGGACGGTGCTTGACGGGGCGATATCACGGTCACTGGTAAAGCGACGTTCGTATGTTAGGCCAAATTCAAGGCAGTCATCCTGATAAATAATACCTGCGTCATATGAAATGGTTTTATCATTCAAAAGATCCTTAACCCATGAGCCACGCGCGGACCAGTTTTCATCAAAGTTTACACTAAGACCCGTACCGATTTCGCGTCTGTTTTCAAGCTCTGTACCAATAAGATCTGCGGCATTTTCAAGATCAAGGTCAAGATACCTGACCGATGCTTTCATCCATTTGGGGCCGCCCGATAAAAGCATTTCATTACGTCTAAGCGCCAAAGAATTTTTATCAAGTCTGAACCTGTGGACATAATCAATATATTCACCAATCGTCAGGTCAACACGTCCTACAAAGTCAGATGCCTTACCTTCGTATCCGGAACCAACCGGAAATGTTTCGGTGTTATTAAGGCGCACGCTTTGACCGATCGTGGCGATCATGTTGACGTTATCGGTATATAAATTATAACGAAGGCCATAATTCATGCGCGTTCCACCTTCCCAGCGGTCATAACCGTTAAAGCGGTTGTGGCTGAATAGGTTGTTTTCATCAAATTCGAAATTGCGGCTGTCTTCGTTGGAAAAGTTAACAACATTTTCCGGTAGGTTCGGTTTTGTTGGCGCAACAATAATCGAGAACATCGGCTCTAACACTTGGCTATTGCTGCCGGTCGATTTTAAGAATGGCATGCGCCAGTCAAACGCGAGTTTTGGCAGAAATCTTGAATGACCACCTTCTATGCCGGCATATTGGATTTGGTCCGGAAAATCGGTGTTGCTGTTATTATAAAAATCATTTCTGACACTTGCGGTAATTTTATAAAAATCACCTAAGCGTGATTGAAACGGAAGTTCCCATCCGGCTTTTGTGCTGAAACGGCGGCTGCGCATCCCTTCGGCGCGGTAAACCTGTACGCCGCTTGCGTCAAATGTGATCTTACTGTTTAAAAAACCAGTGTCCTGATTCATGTTAATGGCGAATGATGGTAATGCTTGCGCCGTCAGGTTGATGTCATCTTCTTCGTCTAGGCCCTGAAAAACATAGGTGCCAACGGTCGCATAGTTTTTATCCCAGAACCGTTCGATTTTGGCGTGGCTTTGCAGCACGTCTGATCGGTCATTGTAATAACGTCTTAAATAGGTATCATCAGATACCCAATTGACCGCATAATCCCATTGCCAGTCACCGCCAAATTTTTCCAGACTGTTTAAATCAAACGCGCCTTTGGAAAAAATATGACCACGCAATTCATGGTCGCCAGTTTTATTAAAGTTATTATCACGTTCATTGACATTGGCAATGGATGCGGTTGTTTCAAAAATGCCGTTACCAACATGTTTGCGGTGGGTTCCTGCAAACACGACACCTTCGCGGCTGGTGATGATTGGCTCAAACGTAAAATCCTGTGACTGGCCAAGGTCAAAATAATATGGAATTTGGATATAAGCACCGAGTTCCGTTGAACGGCCCAGTTTTGTTGGTGGTAATATGCCGGTTCTTGCGCGAACTGTTGGGTCAGGATGCGCGAAATAGGGGGAATAAAAAACAGGAATTCCCGCAATTTCCAGCCTTACGTTTTGATAACGGATTGTTTTATCATCACTATCGTGGGTTATTTCATCGGCTTTAATATGCCAGGTCGGTTTTTCATCACCACTTTCAAGACACATTTCACAAGGGCTATAGGTCGCGTTTCTAAGAACGGTTAAACCACCCTGTCTTTCACCATTAAGGGCGATTAATCTTGAACCATCGGTAAAAATAACGCGTGTGTTATTGATAAAGCCCGATTTGAAGTCACCATTAAGCACGGCATCTTCCATATAAAGGATATTACCATTTGTTTCGGTGATGGTGATGCCGCCGTCTGCTTTAACCTCGCCCGTGGACGCGTTATATGTAATCATTTCCGCGTTAAGGCGGTTACCGTTTTGATGTAAAATAACATTTCCGGTTGCGGTAATGACATTGGCGTCTTGATCATACACAATTTTATCAGCCGCAAATTCAATTTGGCTGTTTTGGACTATTGCTGTTTCTTGGGCAGATGCCACAGCAGAAAGACCGCTGGACGTCAGAAAAGATAGTGCCAATATTTTTAGTGTTTTGTTCATGAGGCCCTAATTACATATTTTTTTCACGATGGTACAGCGAATAAAATTAAAATCCACAATATTGTTATCTATTTCACTTGATAAGCGTGAATTCACACTTTATCTCTTTAATGAATGAACTTCTATAAAAGCCAAGCTAGACGAAATTGAGGCAAAAAATGAAAATAAACTTCACCGAAATTGACAAGGATTACGCAAACATCGACGGGGCCGTTGTAGTATTCTCGCTAAAGAATGATGACGGATATGAATTCCGCCCACCAGCTGTGGATCTTGATAAGGCAACAGACGGCGCATTAACTAAGGCGGCAGAGGCAACCGATTTTAAAGGTAATTTCGGCCAAATGATTGAATTAATTGCCCCATCTGGTGTGGCAGCAAGCCGAATTTTGCTGGTTGGTCTTGGTGAAATGGATAAATTAAATCCGTTAAAAGCAGAACAAATCGGCGGCAAAGTCATCGTGAAATTAATGTATTCCGGTGAAAAGAATGTAACCGTGGTTGTTGGCAAAATGGCCGAAAGCGCGGCCCTTGGTATGCGCCTTCGTGCATATAAATTTGATAAATATTTCACAACCGAGAAAAACATCAAAAAACCATCCGTTGAACAGGTCACATTCCAAACGCACGGCGCGGACGAAGCAGCGGCAAAATTTGAAACAATGGATAGGGTCGCTGATGGTGTATTCTGGGCCCGTGATCTTGTGACGGAACCGGGTAACGTTGTTTATCCGGAAAGTTACGCCGCGCAGATTAAAGAACTGACCAACATGGGGATCGAAGTAGAGGTCCTTGATGAAGACACAATGGAAGATTTGGGTATGGAATCCCTTCTAGGTGTTGGGCAGGGTAGTGCCAGTGAATCATTGATGGTTCTTATGCACTGGAAAGGATCTGATAATCCGGACGAAGCACCAGTTGCATTTGTTGGTAAGGGTGTGACATTTGATACTGGTGGTATTTCCCTTAAGCCCGGTGCGGGCATGGGGGATATGAAGTTCGACATGGGCGGTAGTGCCGCCGTCGTTGGCGCGATGAAGGCAATCGCTGGACGTAAGGCCAAAGCAAACGTTATCGGTGTTGTTGGTCTTGTTGAAAATATGCCGTCCAGCACAGCGCAGCGTCCGGGTGATGTTGTTGGTTCCATGTCCGGTCAAACCATTGAGGTCTTAAACACAGACGCGGAAGGCCGTCTTGTACTGGCGGATTGTCTTTGGTACACGCAGGACCGTTATAAGCCAAAATTCATCGTTGATCTTGCTACATTAACAGGCGCGATGATGGTGGCGCTTGGGCAGGAATTCGCAGGCATGTTTTCAAACAGTGACGAACTTTGTGAAATGCTGGATCAAGCCGGTAAAGATGTGGACGAGCCATTATGGCGTATGCCGCTGACCGACGGGTTTGATAAAATGATCAATTCTGATATTGCGGATATGAAGAACATTGGCGGAAAATATGGTGGCAGTATCACGGCTGCACAATTCCTTCAGCGTTTTGTGAATGAAACACCGTGGGCGCATCTTGATATCGCGGGCACAGCATGGCGCCAAAAACCATCTGATGTTGCGGAAAAAGGGGCGACCGGATATGGCGTGCGTCTTCTTGACCGTTTGGTGCAGAATAACTTCGAAGATTAATTTAAGAAGATTAATTCAAGATGGAAATCAGTTTTTATCATCTGACATTACAGCCACTTCATGTTGCGCTTCCCAAACTTTTATCAAAGGTGCGGGAAGCGAATATGAAAGCGGTGATCAAGGTTCCCAGTGTCGTGCATATGGATGACATTGATCAGGTGTTATGGACATTTGATAAAGAATGTTTCCTTGCCCATGATACGGAAAAGGGAAAATACCCGGAAGATCAGCCAATATATATCACCACGGGTGATGATAATCCGGCAAGCGCGGATGTGCTTGTATTGACGGACGGGGCAACGACAGAATTATTATCCGGTTATAATCGGGTGCTTGAAATGTTTGATGGTAACAACCCAACTGCGGTGGAAGAGGCACGTGAACGCTGGAAAGGGTATAAAGACAGTGGTTATGATCTTACCTATTGGCAGCAAACAGAAAATGGCGGTTGGACCAAGAAAGCCTGATCATATAATTCTCGCATAACTTCACTTAAATGTTATTTCATGGATGCATCATCATTTGATACTATGCATCCATGTTTAGATACTTTCTGATATATTTTCTTTTTCAAACGTACGCTTTTGCCGCGGGGCATTTAAGCGACAATTTCCGTATCAGTAGCGATGTGCTGGGATATGATATTCAATACCGTGTTTATACCCCAGAAAATATTGAAAACTTAAATGACATTCCAAGCATTTATGTCACCGATGGCCATGATTACATCAAACATGGCCGCATGGTAAAAGTACTGGACCGATTAATCGCCGCTGGAAAAATGAAGCCGGTTGTTGCTGTTTTTGTTGATGCCCGTGATCCCGATAATCTTAAAATCAACAGACGCAAGGACGAGCTATGGTGCAATGAAAATTATGCACGCTTTTATGTCACGGAACTTGTAAAGCAAATCGAACAAAATTATCCGGTCAGTCAGTCCCGTGATGACCGTGTTATTCAGGGTGTTTCATTTGGTGGTTTCAATGCGGCCTGTTTCGGACTTATGGCATATGGCACATTTTCCGGCATTTCCATGCATTCACCGGCCAATAGCTATTTCTTAAAATTGCTGACCGAAGAATATAAAAAAGCGGATCATTTACCCCTTAAAATGTTCATGAGCGTCGGCAATGAAAACGATAACAGACGCGCGGTGCGCCGCTTTAAAAGACAGCTTGATGAAAAAGGATATGATTTAAACTATATTCAGGTGAATAAGGATCACGTCTGGGAAAATTGGCGGCCATTGATGGATGATGCGCTTTTAACATTTTTTGCTACGCGTTGATTTTATCCTCAAGTTCCATCCAACGCTCTTCTGCTATTTCTAACGCTTTCTCAAGGTCGGCTTTTTCTTTTGTGAATTTTTGTAATGCTTTTGCGGCATTTGGGTCGGCTTGATCATAAAGTTTTGGATTATTCAGCGCGCGATTATATTTTTTAATCTCAGCCGTTAATCTCTCGACTTCTGTTTCTGTGGCATCAAGCTCGGTTTTTAATTTTTTAAGATGAACGTCATCGGCCTTTTTGGGTGGCTTGGCTGGTTTTTCTTTTTTCTCTTTTTTCGTGTTCGCGCCTTTATTGGTTAAAACCAGCTTCTTATAATCGTTGATGTCACCATCGAACGGATTAACGCCGCCATTTTCAACGACCATGATACGGTCTGCGCAGGCCTCAACCAGATAGCTATCATGGCTGATCAGGATCACGGCGCCTTCATAATCATTAATGGCATGGATTAGGGCTTGCCTGCTATCCATGTCCAGATGGTTTGTCGGTTCATCAAGGATGATCATCTGTGGTGCATGGAAACTCATCAGCGCGAATAAAAGGCGCGCTTTTTCACCACCGGAAAGGGTTGCGATTTTATTATCTGCTTTATCCTCACCAAAACCGAACCCGCCAAGTCTTGCGCGGACTTGTGTTGTGGTTTTGCCCTTCATTAACTGGGCAAGGTGGGTAAGGGGGGTGCCGTTTGGATCCAGTTCATCCTGTTGATGTTGTGCGAAATAACCGATGCCCAGTTTTCTGGAACTTTTAACGGTACCGTCCATTGCATCTAATCTGCCCGATATCAGCTTGGCAAAGGTGGATTTACCGTTACCATTTTGCCCAAGCAGCGCAATACGGTCATCCATATCAATACGCAGGTTCAGGTTTCTCAGGATCGGTTTGCCGTCTTCGTATCCGACGGCGGCTTTTTCCATATTGATGAGCGGTGGTGCCAGCTCCGTCGGATTTGGAAAATTAAACTGAACGGTATGTTCTTCGGCGAGGGCCGCGAGCGGTTCCATCTTTTCCAGCATTTTAATACGGCTTTGGGCCTGTTTTGCCTTACTGGCTTTATAACGGAAACGGTCGATATATTTTTGAATATGTTCGCGTTCGGCAGTTTGCTTTTTTATGGCCGCGCGTTGAAGTTCCCGTTGCTCTCGGTATGTTTTTTCAAATTTATCGAAATTACCGCCATAAAAACTAAGGCTTCGTTGTTCAAGATGGACAATGCTGCTTGTGGAACTGTTAAGTAAGTCACGGTCATGGCTGATGATCAGAATGGTGTATGGGTAATTCCTGATGAAATTTTCAAGCCATAGCACGCCTTCGAGATCAAGATAGTTTGTTGGCTCATCGAGTAACAATAAATCAGGGCGTGTGAATAATGTGCAGGCAAGGGCCACACGCATGCGCCAACCACCGGAAAATTCGCTGCATGCTCTTCGTTGTGCATCGTCATTAAACCCAAGTCCCGATAGAATGCTTGCTGCGCGGGCCTCGGCATCATAGGCGCCAATATCCTGTAATCGTTCATGAATTTCCGCAATTCGGTGCGGATCATCACATGTTTCGGCTTCACTATGAAGGGCGTTTAATTCCTTATCTGCCGCGAGCACCGTTTCAAGCAGTGTTTCCGGGCCGCCGGGTGCTTCTTGGGCCACTTGTCCAATGCGGGCGTTCTTCTGGATACGGATATTACCGTCGTCACTTTCCAGTTCCCCAAGGATCAATTTATAAAGCGTGGTTTTACCAGCACCATTGCGCCCGACAATACCAACCTTGTGTCCCGCAGGAACAGTGACACTGGCCTTATCAAGGATCAATTTTCCGGCAATTCGGTATGTGAGGTCGGTAATTTGTAACATGCATGGGGTTTTAACAGATCACCTTAAAAAAACAATCACTAAAAAAACATTGAAGTTTGGCGAAATACCCACTATAAGGCGCGCAATTATTGGTAAAACTTTTTCAAGGAATAAAAAATGGCACTACAACGTACATTTTCAATCATCAAGCCTGATGCAACAAAACGCAACCTAACAGGCGCAATCACAAAAATGCTTGAAGACGGTGGTCTTCGTGTTGTCGCAAGCAAGCGTGTTCACCTTACTCGTGAAAAAGCTGAAGGCTTCTACGCTGTACATAAAGAGCGTCCATTCTTCGGTGAACTAGTTGAGTTCATGATGTCAGAACCAGTTGTTG
The DNA here is from genome assembly GCF_028869115.1 of Pseudemcibacter aquimaris. Taxonomy (NCBI): domain Bacteria; kingdom Pseudomonadati; phylum Pseudomonadota; class Alphaproteobacteria; order Emcibacterales; family Emcibacteraceae; genus Pseudemcibacter; species Pseudemcibacter aquimaris. Next base: position 1,851,304 of record NZ_CP079800.1, on the reverse strand, counting down.
TTCAGGTTCTTGAAGGTGAAGATGCTGTTGCACGTAACCGTGAAATCATGGGCGCAACAAATCCAGCAGAAGCAGACGAAGGCACAATCCGTAAAACATACGCACTGGACATCGGTGAAAACTCAGTTCACGGTTCAGACAGCCTTGAAAATGCAAAAATCGAAATCGAATATTTCTTCAACGATTCAGAAATCGTTGGTTAATTAGAGATATAATGTATTTGAAAAGCCGCTTGCAGATGTGCAGGCGGCTTTTTTTTATGGCTAATGGGCGAATAGCACCGGTATTTCCTGATTGTTAAACAGTGTTTTTGTCACACCGCCATATATCAGTTCCGCAAGCCTTGTATGTGCCCAGGCACCAGCGACAATCAAGTCCGCATTATTTTCAAGACATATTTCCATAAGCTTTGCACCCGGGTCATAATGTAAACCTTCCGTCATGCCTTTCACATTTACATCATGATGAGCAAGATATTTACACACATCCGCGGTGACGATTTCATCCTTTTTTTCTTCTGCGATCGATAACACCGTTACATTCGCTGCTTTTTTCAGCAATGGCATGGCGCCATGTACGGCCCTGATGCTTTCCTTGCCGCCGTTCCATGCGATGAAGATATTCTCTGCGAATGTATCCTCTCTCGCGACTTTGGGAACCGCGAGCGTCGGTATGCCGCAATCAAGAATGAATGACGGTATGTCGCCCATCACATCACCAAGTTCATCTGATCCTTGTGGCACAATCGCAAGGTCGGCCGTTCGCGCGTGCGCCTTTAAATGGGAAAGGAAATCGCCTTCTTCCTCGATCCATTCATATTCAAGCGGCACTTGATCAAGTGTTCTTATGAATGCTTCCTTATCACGTCTTAACTCTTCGGCTTGATTTTCCAAAATCTGTTCATAGACATCATATGTCAGATAATGATGTTCCGTGATTGCTTGCAAGGATTGTAGTGTTGGTACGATCCTTAATCCTTTGATATGTGATGAAAAATCACGCCCAATCCTTAACGCCATTTTTTCACATGGTGCTGATTGTTCGACCCCCTCAACGGGAAGTAAGATTGTCTTGTACATGTCTTCCTCCTAAGAATTACTATAGGTGGATTCTATACAAATGACCAGAAATTGTCCTTGATTTGGGTTAAGTTTAACCCGTTAAGCGTTATTTCGCTTTTTCATTTTCAAGCAGGTTTTTAATGTTTTCGGCTTGTGGGTGTTTTTCACCAAGGGCGGCCGCAACCATGTCATATGCTTGCTGGTAATGTTCGACGGCCTTGTCATGATTTCCCATGCTGCTGTATACGGATGCCATGTTGTTTATCACTGCAGCGACATTTGGATGACCTTCACCGAAACTATCCTGATCCAGTTTTTTGGCATTTTCCAGAAATTCAATGGCCTTTTCCGGTTCACCGTTTTTCATGGCGAGGTATGCGACGCTATTGAAAAATGTTGAATTGGTTGGATCAAGTTGCGCTGCATTTTTCATATGAACATATGCGGTTTCCAGATCATTTTTCATCATGGCGATTTTTGCTTTGTCTTCTTCGGCGACAGATTTGTTAATGTCTTCCGCGCTTGGTGCTTGTGCGTAAGCAGAAAATGAAAGTGCGGCAGTGATTGCAAAAACGGCGATATTTTTCATGATAATAATGTCCTTAAATCTTGCGATTATTCTTAAATATAAATGATCAGGATCACAAGTTTTTTTCATAACTTGAAAATTTGACTAAAATTAGGTAGAATAACAATTACTGTTCAAGTTTTTATTATCTGTAAAATAGTTTCGGGGCCGAAAGGAATTATAAAAAATTCCGGCATGGAGGAATATTCGCTTTTTTTAATATAACGACAAATAATACTTGTCAATTTGTACCTCTCTCTTCAATATAGCGACGGAAGTTATGAGAGGTTTGGGAAAAAATAGCTAATATGGCACGCCAATATTCGATTAAAGATGAAAACTGGTTACCGTATGCCAAGCAAGACTTGTTGGGGTATCGTAACGACGCAGCACGCCTTAGGGCCATTGTTGACAGTCAGCCTGACTGTGTAAAAATCGTCAGCCGTGATTATAAACTTGTTGATATGAACCTGGCCGGTCTTGAAATGATCGATTGCTATCATATGGACGAAGTGCGCGGTGCAGACCTATTTGGTGTTGTCGACGAGGAATACCACAGTGTTTTTAAGAAAAGCATTGATGATGCCTATGCCGGTAAAACCACCGATGTTGAATTTAATATAACCGGACTTCGTGGTAGTAAGCGCCGCATGAGCCAACATTGCGCCCCCATATATAATAGTGAGAAGAGCGGTGAAATTATCGAGGCTGTTGCCGTTTCCCGTGACGTCACTGATCAATATGAAGCTTATATCGCCCTTGAAGAAGCAAAATTTATGGCGGAACGCGCCAACAATGTGAAATCCAATTTCCTTGCGACCATGTCCCACGAATTCAGAACGCCACTGAACGCTATCATTGGCTTTTCTGAAATTATTAAATCCGAAAGCTTTGGTAAAATCGGTAATGACCGATATAGGGATTATATTGCCGATATTTATGAAAGCGGTCATCATCTGTTGGATTTGATTAATGATGTGCTTGATATTTCAGAAATCGAGGCCGACAAACGCATACTTACGAAAGAAATGATCGATGTTGATGTTTTTATTCAACGTTGCGTCAGTTCGTTAAAGGTCATCGCCCAGCGCCGCGAGGTGGAAATCAATCTTGATATCGAAGAAGATCTGCCGGAATTATTCGCCGACAGGCGTTCATTAAAACAGGTTTTAAATAACCTGATTTCAAATGCGATTAAATTTTCCACCGAAAAAAGTGCTGTTCTCATCAAGGCGTCCCACAGAAGAGATCATATGGTGATTAAAGTCTGTGACGAAGGGATCGGCATCCCGGAAAAAGATTTAAGAAAAATCACCAATCCGTTTTTCCGCGGTCAGGAAGAAGCCATGATCGCCGCACCCGGCACAGGGCTTGGTCTTTCGATTGTGAAATCATTGGTTGATGCCCATGGTGGAACGTTGATGTTCGAAAGCCAGGAACATATCGGCACGATTGCAACCGTGACTTTTCCGATCCTTTGCCCTATAAGCGAGCGAAAAGAATACTAACCTGGCGAAAAGAATGACACTTTCCATTTATGTTGATGCCGATGCCTGTCCGGTTAAAGACGAAGTGCTGCGTGTGGCGTACCGTCATGAAGCGCAAGTTTTTTTGGTGAGCAATCAATGGATGCGCATGGACGTTGGGCCTTTGGTGCAAAAAATCGTCGTATCAGAAGGCGCGGATGAAGCCGATAACTGGATCGCGGAACAAATTGGTGAAAAGGATATCGCCATTACGGCTGATATTCCGCTTGCGGATAGGTGTCTTAAGAAAAATGCGCTTGTCATTGGGCCAACGGGTAAGGAATTTACCAACGATAATATCGGTGTCGCCCTTGCGGTGCGTGATATTCGCGCAGAACAGCGCGAAATGGGTGAGGGCAAACAAGGCCAAATTCGCGGTCATTATAATGCGGCGTTCACCAAACAAGACCGTTCAAATTTCCTGCAGGCGCTCGAACGTTTGGTTCAAAAGAATAAATAATTGTTCAAATCCTGAAAACAATTACATTCAATGATGGCCGACGCCGTTTTTTCGGTTGTCTCCTTTAATATCATTCTGTACAGTTAATTGTATAAAATATACGATCCATTCTTGGGAAGACTTTAAAGGGGAGATGTTATGAAAAAAACATTGCTGATGATTATGTGCGCGATGATTTCTGTCACGGGACAGGCGGCCGCGGAAATTTCAATCGATGAAGATACACTGTCAGGGTTAGAACTTAGAAACCTTGGTCCTGGGTTTATGTCCGGGCGTATTTCACATGTGGCGGTTGACCAGAATGACACAAGCACATGGTATGTGGCTGTGGCATCCGGTGGATTATGGAAAACGGTAAATTCCGGTACAACATGGACACCGATTTTCGATGATTATGAAGCATATTCAACGGGTTATGTGACAATCGATCCTGATAATTCCAATGTCATCTGGCTGGGCACAGGGGAAAATAATGCGCAGCGCGCGGTCGGTATGGGTAATGGCGTTTATAAAAGCCTTGATGCCGGTAAAAGCTGGACCAACATGGGACTTCATACATCCGAGCATATTGGTAAAATCCTGATCGACCCGCGTGACAGCGATGTTGTTTATGTGGCCGCACAAGGTCCGCTTTGGGATAAGGGCGGTGAACGCGGTCTTTATAAAACCACTGATGGCGGTGAAAATTGGGAACTGATCCTTGAGATCAGCGAACACACCGGTATTTCAGATGTGGTGTTCCATGACAGCGATCCTGATACGATTTATGCGTCATCCTATCAACGTCGTCGCCATGTGGCGCGTCTTGTTGCGGGCGGCCCGGAATCAGCAGCATATAAATCCACGGACGGCGGTAAAACATGGAAAAAAATTATGAAAGGCCTGCCGACTGGTAATGTGGGACGTATTGGCCTTAACATTTCACCGCAGGACCGCAACGTACTTTACGCCATGATTTCCGCAGGTAGCCAAAGCGTTTTTTTCCGTTCAAGCGATGGCGGTGAAAGCTGGAACAGAATGAGCAACGAACTTAACGTTGACCCGCAGTATTACACAGAAATATTCGTGGACCCAAGCCGTTTTGACCGTGTTTATTCGGTGGATTTCAACACCCGTTATACCGATGATGGCGGTGCAACATGGCATGATTTAAGCTGGGAACATATCCATTCGGATCATCATTTCATCTATCTTGATCCAAAAGATCCGAATTACATGCTGCTTGGTACTGATGGCGGTTTATATCAAAGCTGGGACCATTCAAAAACATGGAATTATATTGATAACTTACCGCTGGCGCAGTTTTACCGCGTTGCTGTGGATAATGCAAAGCCGTTCTATAACATTTATGGCGGCACGCAGGATAACGCCACACAAGGCGGCCCAAGCCGTACCATCAATTATAACGGTATCACCAATGCGGATTGGTTTAACACCATCGGCGGTGACGGTTTCGGTGTTGAAATTGATCCGGATAATGAAAATATCGTCTATACGCAATCGCAATACGGAAACCTTGTTCGTTTTGATAAGGCAAGCGGCGAAGTACAAAATATTCAACCGCAACAGGAAGAGGGGCTACCACCATTTAAATGGCACTGGAATGCACCAATATTAATCAGCCCGCATGACGGTAAACGTCTTTATTTTGCGGGTAATTACCTGTTCGTCAGTGATGATTACGGTAGCACATGGAAAAGGATCAGTGATGATTTAAGTCGTGGTATTGACCGTAACACATTACCAATTATGGACCGCGTTTGGGGGCCGGAAGCACTTCATAAAAATTCGGCAAGTTCACGCTGGGGCCAAATCGTTGCATTCGATGAATCCCCGGTTGTCGCGGGACTTTTATATGCGGGTACCGATGACGGATTATTGCAGGTTTCTGATAACGGCGGTGAAAGCTGGCGTAAAATTGAAGAATTCCCAGGTGTGCCGGAATATGCATATGTTTCTGACGTGATGGCAGATAAACATGATGCCGACACGGTTTATATTACCTTTAACCATTATAAAAGCGGTGATTTTACCCCATATGTTTTAAAAAGTACGGACCGTGGTCGCCGCTGGACATCAATCGCATCAAACCTGCCGGAACGTCATACGGTCTGGACCATCATTCAGGATCATGTTGATCCGGAATTACTTTTTGTGGGTACGGAACTTGGTCTTTGGACATCGGTTAATGGTGGTGATGACTGGGTAAGATTAAAAGGAAACGTGCCGACAATCGCGTTCCAGGATATCACCATTCAAGAAGATGAAAGTGATCTTGTCGCCGGAACATTCGGCCGTGGTTTCTTTGTGCTGGATAATATTGATCCGCTGCGTCATATGGATGATGAACGCATTGCGGATGCAGCAAGCCTTTACCCGGTGAAGGATGCGCCACTTTATATCGAAAAAGAAAGACTTGTTTGGGGCCGTAACGGTACACAGGGTCATGCATACTATTCCGCGCCGAACCCACCGGTTGGTGCAGTCTTTACGTATCATTTATCAGAAAGCATGAAGACCGACAAAGAACGCCGTGTTGCTGCCGACCTTGAAACAACAACGGCGGGCGGTTCAACGTCATACCCTGATATGGCGACATTACGCGCAGAAGCACTGCAAAAGAAACCGCAAGTGTTCCTTGTTGTGCGTGACGCGTCAGGCAATATCGTTGCCCGTGTTAAGGGGAACAGTTCAGCCGGTCTTCACCGTATCAGTTGGAACGGTCGTTATCCGGGGCTTGAGCCAACAAGACTAGGTGATGCGAGCGAAAACCGTTGGGGCATTGGCCCATACGGCGACATGGTATTGCCGGGTACATATTCAGTGTCACTTGTGAAATATCAGGATGGTGTTGAAACATCGCTGACCGGTTCGGAAGGCTTTGCGCTTTACCCACTGAATAATAAAGCGCTTCCGGCGAATGATCCGGCGGGCTTACAGGCATTCCAACGTGATGTGCGTAAATTACAGCGCGCGGCCCTTGGTTCCGCCCGTGTGGTGAATGATGTTGAAGAACAGCTTAAGTACCTTGAAAAAGCAATGCTTGAAACACCAAATGCAACGGCGGGCATGTTTGCGTCGCTGCGTGAAATGGAAATTGAATTGGCAGCATTAAAGATCACACTGATAAATGATCAGATGTTATCGGATATGAACATCCAACGTGCGCCATCGATCCTGTCACGCATCAGCCGCATTGTCGGTTCATTCTGGAGCTCAAGCAGCGATCCATCAACAAACCACCGTGACAGTTATAGGATTGCGGCGGAAAAATTCACAGATGTGCATCAAAAATTAAACACACTTGTGAATGGCCCGTTACGCGACCTGCATAACCAAATGGAAGCTGCCAACGCCCCATGGACACCAGGCCGCGGCGTTCCGCAGTGGAATGGTGATTAATTAAATAAACCTAACCTTTGTCACCCTCGGACTTGTTCCGAGGGTCTCATAGCTTGGACAAGAGATACTCGGGACAAGCCCGAGTATGACGGTGAGGGGGAATGCTTAAAGCATCTCAACCTGCTCATATTCAGGAATGATCAAATCTTTCGCGTTCCAGCCCAGCTCATCAATAATCGCTTTTCTAAGCGCCGCGCTTGATGATGGTTCACCGTGGGTGATGAATGTTTTTGCGGGGGCTTTACGGAAATTTTTAAGCCAGGTTATAATTTCATCTTTATCGGCATGGGCCGACAGATTTTCCACCAGTTCCACATCGGCACGTACCTTATGCATATGGCCGTGGATTTTAATCATGTCTTCACCGTCCAGCATGGCTTCGCCGCGGGTGCCGCCCGCTTGAAATCCGGTGAATAGGACCGTATTTTTCGGATCACCCATTAAATCTTTTAAATGATGAAGCACACGGCCACCCGTTAACATGCCGCTTGCGGATATGATGACCTTTGGCATTGAATTGGCGTTTAATGCTTTTGAATCCTCACGCGTGCGGGTATAGGCGGCAATGTTACACACATCCGCACAATAACTTTCGGAAAGCCTGTGTTCCGATTTATGGCGGCACATCAAATTGGTGGCGTTTAATGCCATTGGGCTATCCATAAAAATTGGGATGGCGGGAATTTTCTTTGCCTCGGTTAATTTTTTTAAATGATAAAGTATGGTTTGCGCACGCCCCACGGCAAAGGTGGGAATTAACACCGTTCCACCACGGGCCGCGGTTTTGCGGATGACCTCACCGAATTTTTCCGCCGGGTCCGTTTCCGCGTGAAGCCTGTCGCCATATGTGCTTTCGATTAAAAGATAATCCGTATTATTCAGCGCCGCCGGATCATGCATTAACGCGTCGCCCGCGCGCCCAAGATCACCGGAAAATGTAATGGTTTTATTGCCCGCCTTTAATGAAATAAAACTGGCGCCCAATATATGCCCGGCGCGGGACAGGGTAAAATGTAAATCGTCCTGAATATAAACGGGACTGCCAAAATCTACGGGTTTGAAATTTTCAAGCGAAATTTCCGCGTCTTCCTGTGTGTATAATGGCATGGCGGGGCTGTGGCGGGTGTATCCGTATCGGTTTGCGCGTCTCGCGTCTTCCTCCTGCAGGTAGCCGCTATCGGGCAGCAATATTTTACACAGGTCCATGGTTGCCGCACTGGCGTAAATGGGGCCGGTAAAGCCGTTTTTAACAAGTAATGGCACATAACCCGAATGATCAATATGGGCATGGGTCAGTATCACAGCGTCAATATCCGCCGGATCAATCGGCAACCCCGCACGGTTGCGCAGGCGCAGTTCCTTGAACCCCTGAAAAAGCCCGCAATCAATCAGCAGCTTTTTACCACCATATTCCAGTAAATATTTCGACCCAGTAACCGTGCCCGTCGCACCAAGAAAGGTAAGCTTCATCGTCATTCTTTTTATTGTTTGTTTTGATTAGTTTAAACAGAAAAGAACGGGGATGTCACGCGGGTATTTTAAACAAATTCTGGAACAACCATACCAACACACGGTCATTCCGGACTTGATCCGGAATCCATTTCTAATCAAAATAGATTTTTCAGTTATCAAGATGGATTCCGGATCAATTCCTTCGCTGCGCTACGGGTCCGGAATGACGGGTAAGAGTTGGTATAACCCACCCTCCCACAAATGTTGTCATTACCCGACTTGATCGGGTAATCCATTTCAAAACAAAATAAATCTATCCATTGATAGGATTCCGTGGATTCCGGATCAAGTCCGGAATGACGACTGTGGAGGAAACTACTGTCCGCTACCAAGTTCCGCGAACTGTACGGCTTCTTCAGCTGCTCTCACGAGTGCTCTCGCTTTATGTTGGCATTCTTGGTATTCGCTTTCCCAGTTGCTATCGGCGACGACGCCGGCGCCGGCTTGGACGTACATGGTGCCGTCTTTAACGATGGCGGTTCTTAGGACGATACAGGTGTCCATGCTGCCGTCGGCGGAAAAATAGCCCACGGCGCCCGCGTAAATGCCACGCTTTTCTTTTTCCAGTTCATCGATGATTTCCATGGCGCGGACCTTTGGTGCGCCGGACACGGTTCCGGCGGGGAACCCAGCGGCGAGGGCCTTAAGCGCATCATATTCGGGTGCAATTTCACCCGTGACGTTTGAAACGATATGCATCACATGGGAATAATATTCGATGATCATTTTATCGGTGACATTCACCGTGCCAACTTTACTGACGCGCCCCACATCATTACGGCCAAGGTCCAGCAGCATTAAATGTTCTGCGATTTCCTTTGGATCGGCAAGCAGGTCTTTTGCATTGGCGCGGTCACCGGCGGCGTCCTTACCACGGGGGCGGGTTCCGGCAATTGGTCTGATGGTCACTTCGTCATCACGCAAGCGCACAAGGATTTCCGGGCTTGAGCCGACAATGGAAAAATCACCGAATTTTAGATAATATAAAAATGGTGACGGGTTGGTGCGGCGTAACGCGCGGTATAATGAAAAGGGCGGCAAATCAAACGGCATGCTGAAACGCTGGCTTAACACCACCTGGAAAATATCCCCTGCGGCGATATATTCTTTGGCGCGTGCCACCATTTTTTCAAATTCAGCGTGGCTTGTGTTTGATGTTGGCTCTTCAAAATGAATGTCTTGATTATCTGTTCGCTGTCCGGCCAGTGGTTGGCCCAGTCTCGCGATAATGTCGTTCAGGCGTTCTTCCGCACGCATATAGGCGGTCTCACCGTCAACGCTATCATCCGGGCGAACTGGCGTCACAATGGTGATCAGGTCCGTCACGCTATCAAACACGACCATAATGGTCGGGCGCATAAACATGCTGTCGGGTGTGCCGATCACGTCTGGTTTGCTTTCCGGTAATGATTCCATCAGACGCACACAATCATAACCCATATAACCGATCAGACCAGCGGCACTTGGTGGCATTCCTTCGGGTAAGTCAATCAGGCTTTCCGCGAACAGGTCACGCAGGCTATCCAGCGCCCCTTTTTCACAAGGGGTAAAATCCTCATCCCGAACACCGGAAAGGGCACGGCGGTTAATTTCGGCCTTATTGGCTTCTGCGCGCCACATAATGTCCGGCTTAAGGCCGATAAAGGTATAACGGCCACGAATGGCGCCGCCTTCAACCGATTCAAGCAGGCTTGCGTATTCTTCGCCTTCCGCGAGTTTTAAATACGCGCTGACCGATGTTTCAAGATCGGCGACCATGGTTGTCCATACCACGGCCGCTTTTCCCGCGTTATAGGATTTCAGGAAATCGGACTTTTCGGGAAAAGTGGTCATGACGTTTATATTTACTGCGCTGTTTGTGAAACAAGTTGATCAAGGATCAATTGTAAATTGTTCTCATACGTTGTGACGGGAAGCTCTTCATATAAATGAAGGGTATATGCCGCCATCAAATCATTAAGCATTGTATTTTTGATCTGTTCTTTTGTGCCTTCAAGGGCCGCTTCTTCCACATCGGCGGAAAGCATTCTGTCCTTCACACGCACAATCACGAAACCGTCGCCATTTGCGGCTGCGATTTTTTGAATGCCGCCAATGTCCTGGCCGAAAATGCTTGAATGAATGTCTGCAGCAACGGTGTTTTCCGCATTCGGTCTGTCAACGGTCACGCTGCTTAGGTCAAATTCACCGCTATCAACATTTTGATATTCGGCCAGTTCTTTTGCTTCTGCACCTTCCGCGCTTAATTCTTCAATGATACGGTCGGATAGCTCCGTTGCCAGTGTCACGCGGCGGTTTTGTGCCCAGTCTGCGGTGACCTGGTCTTTTACCTCGTCAAATGGTTTAAGGGTTGAATCAACAATGTTATCAACATCAAGCATATAAAACTTGTTTGAAATTCCTTCGTATAATTCAAGTTCGTCACCAACTTGGCGGCTAAATGCTACATCAAGGAAATCAACAATCAGCGGCAGATCGCTTGATGCGTTGCCGTCTGGCATGATGCCTTCGATAGATACGTTTGTCACTGTTTTAACTTCTGCGTTAATGACGGATGCAATATCGGCTAACGGTGCACCAGCGGCCAGTTCGTCATCAATTGTGTTACGCACATCAAAAAGCTGGTCAATGGCGCGTTCATTTTTAATATCGGCAAGCAGACCGTCTTTTACATCTTCGAATGATGAAACGGCGCCTTCTTTTACTTCACCGAGTTTGAAAATATAAACACCGAACCCTGTTTCAACCGGGCTTGTGTATTCACCGGAATTTAGGGCATAAAGCTCATTTGCGGCATCTTCGCCGTAAAGACCAACAAAATCATCACGTGATTGTGGTTCGAACGTTGCGTCTTCTGCGGTGTCGCCAGTGCGGTCGGATAGAACGTCTTCAAATGATTTGCCGCCCTGAAGTTCCGCAATCGCTGCATTCGCCGCATCCATATCATCCAGAAGCATCTGCATAAAACCACGCTCTTCTTCTGTGGTGTAGCTCATAATACGGCTTTCATACATTTCACGAACCGCTTCATCGGTCACTTCGATGGTTGCGGCAAGATCGGATGCTGAAATTTCGAAATAGCTGATGTCACGATATTCCGGCGCCATATAAAGCGGGTTATTATCGTTATAAAATGTTGTCAGCGTTTCATCGTCTGCTTCGCCGATTGCTGTCATTTTACTTGCCGGGATGGTTAGCACTTCTGCGGTGCGTTCCTCGGTTGTATATTTTGTCAGTGTTTCAGCGGCGATTGCCGGTGTCACAAGGTTGCTTGTTAAGCTATCAACGAATTTACCGCGAACAAGGTCACCGCGCATTAAATCTTCGAACTGGCTTTCTGAATATCCTTGCGAACGGGCAGTTTGCTGGAAAAAGCTGCGGTTGAATGCGCCTGTGCCATCCTGAAATGCAGGAATGGAAAGAATGTAATTACGTAGTTCTTCATCCGTAACACGAATACCAAGCTGTTTTGCCGCCACATCAAATGATTTACGGTCAACCATTTGCGATAGCACCTGATTGCCGAAACCGAATTGTACCGCAAGATCCATGGTAAAGGTTTCACCGAAGCGGGCCTGTGTCTGACGGAAATCCATATCGAAGGTACGCGAAAATTCATTCATTGTGATTTTCTCGTCGCCGACTTCCGCAACGTCAGAACCACCAAGGGTGGATAGCGGGTCACCAATTCCAAATAATGCGAAACTGGCGATCAGGATAGCAAGTAGTGCACCGGCAAAAATAGAGCCCATGCCTTTTCTGAAAAATTCAAACATTCAATTAACCTGTATTCTTTTAATTTTTCTGTCGCGTGATGTTATATTTTAAACGCGTATAAATAATTGCGGCATAATAGTGAGCGTTGCCCCTAATCGCAACCATAAAAGCAGCGTTTTTTCAATAAACCATGTGGAAATCGAAATAAATATCTGCTAGTCAGTGCGTAATGGAAATTAACATAAGGGAAATGACCGATATGACTGCCCCAAAAGCACTGGTTGCCGGCAACTGGAAAATGAACGGCCTTAAGGCCGCAAGCGCAGAAATCAGCAAGTTAAACGATCTTGTGAATGAAAATGGTGCAAAATGCGACGTGCTTATTTGCCCGCCTTATACATTGATCGGCACTTTGGCGGATTTGGGTGCTGAAAATGTTGCGATTGGTGCACAGGATTGCCACATGAACATATCTGGCGCCCATACTGGTGATATTTCAGCTGAAATGATCCGTGAATTTGGTTGCGAACATATCATCGTCGGCCATTCAGAACGCCGCGCAGACCACGGTGAAAGCAATGAAACCGTTAAGGCAAAGGCATCAGCCGCACAAGCAACAGGTGCGACAGCAATTATTTGTGTTGGTGAAACCATTGATGAACGCGAAGCAGGGGACGCGGTAAGCGTTGTAACAAGTCAGGTTAAAGCATCCATTCCGGATGACGCAACAGCGGACAATACAACAATTGCATATGAACCGGTTTGGGCGATTGGAACAGGTAAAGTACCAACAGCAGGTGACGTTGAAGAAATTCACGCTGAAATCCGCGCGGTTCTTGAGACCCGCTTTGGTGCAGATGGCGCCAAAATCCGTATTCTTTATGGTGGTTCCGTTAAGGCATCCAACGCAAATGAACTGATGAGCGTTCCGAATGTAAACGGTGCGCTTGTGGGTGGTGCAAGCCTTAAAGCGGATGACTTTTACGGAATTATTTCTGCATATGATGAAATTGGCTAAAATAACACTAGCCAAGCGGATAAGTTTCAAGTAAAAGCCACTTGTAAAGACCTGTGGGATCATTATATTACCACAAGGTGATAACTATTAATTTAAGAGAGTAAGAAAATGCAAGAAGTCGTTCTTGTTATACATTTGATGCTAGCGGTAGCGCTTGTTGTGACTGTTCTTTTACAACAGTCCGAAGGTGGCGCACTGGGTATCGGTGGTGGACAGGGCAGCATGATGACAGGCCGTTCAGCGGCGAATCTGCTCACGAAACTTACAACTATTTTTGTGGCTTGTTTCTTTGTAACGAGCTTGGTTCTGGCATGGCTTGCCAAACAGGACTCTGCGACATCATCCGTTCTGGATGAAGCGGCACCGGCTGCTGTAACACAGCCAGCGGTTCCTGAGCTGCCTGCACCGACTGAGCCTCAAGTACCACAATCAAACTAATTCGCAGACGGCACCACTGGTGCCGTTTGTTTTTATATAGACTAATATTTAAATTCATTTTCTGGATTGTTAGCAACCAATGACACGTTATATTTTTATTACTGGTGGTGTGGTTTCCTCTTTAGGGAAGGGCCTCCTCTCCGCCGCTCTTGGCGCGTTATTACAATCGCGTGGTTATTCCGTCAGACTTAGAAAACTTGATCCGTATCTTAATGTGGATCCAGGTACAATGTCGCCTTATCAGCATGGTGAAGTGTTTGTAACCGATGACGGTGCCGAAACCGATCTGGATCTTGGACATTATGAACGCTTTACGGGTGTGCCGGCACGTCAATCCGATAACGTGACAACGGGCCGTATTTATTCCGACATCATCGCCAAGGAACGCCGTGGTGATTATCTTGGTGCGACGGTTCAGGTGATCCCGCATGTAACCAACGCCATTAAAGAGTTTGCCACATCCGACGTGGACGAGGGCACAGATTTCGTGCTTTGTGAAGTTGGCGGAACAATCGGTGATATCGAAAGTTTACCGTTCCTTGAATCATTGCGTCAGCTTGGTAATGATCTGCGTGGTCAATGTATTTACGTTCATTTGACGCTTGTGCCATATATCAGCGCGGCGGGTGAACTTAAAACAAAACCGACACAGCATTCCGTGAAAGAATTGCTTTCCATCGGTATTCAGCCGGATGTGCTTGTTTGTCGCTGTGAACATGAAATTCCGGATAATGAACGCCGTAAAATCGGTCTGTTCTGTAATGTGCCGGAAAGCGCGGTTATTCAGGCGCTTGACGCCAACAGCATTTACGAAGTGCCGCTTAATTACCACGCCGAAGGGCTTGATGTTGAAGTGCTGCGTGCCTTTAACATTGATCCAAAGGAACATGAACCTGATCTAACACGCTGGCTTGATGTATCAGAACGCGTGAATGAGCCGGAAGGCAAGGTCACCATCGGTATCGTTGGTAAATATGTGGAATTAAAAGACGCGTATAAATCATTATCAGAAGCACTAACGCACGGCGGTTTCGCCAATAATGTTAAAGTGGAACTGGAATGGATCGACGCAGAAGAATTTGAAAAGAACGAAGACGCGATCAAGGTTCTTGAAACTGTTGACGGTATTCTTGTGCCGGGTGGCTTCGGTGAACGCGGTTCAGAAGGTAAAATCAAGGCGGCGAAATTTGCCCGCGAACGCGGTGTGCCGTATTTTGGTATTTGTTTCGGAATGCAGATGGCCTGTATCGAAGCTGCGCGCAATATGGCGGGTATCAAGGACGCGAGCTCAACCGAATTTGGCGCAACAGAATCACCGATCGTTGGTCTTATGACCGAATGGGAACTTGACGGCGTTATTCACCAACGCGGCGAAGATGATGATAAGGGCGGTACAATGCGCCTTGGTTCATATGAAGCAAGCCTTGTAGAAGGCAGCCATGTTGCCGACATTTACGGCAGCAATACAATTCATGAACGCCATCGTCACCGTTATGAAGTTAACATTAATTACCGCGAAATCCTTGAAAATGCGGGGCTTACATTCTCTGGTCTTTCACCGGATGAGACGCTCCCTGAAATCGTGGAAATTAAAGATCATCCGTGGTACATCGGCGTACAGTTCCACCCGGAACTTAAATCCAAGCCGTTTGATCCACATCCGTTATTTGCTTCCTATATCGAAGCAGCACTTAATCAATCACGCTTAGTTTAAAGATTTAAGAGACAACACATGACAGCAATTATTGATATTAAAGGCCGCGAAATCATTGATAGTCGCGGTAATCCTACCGTTGAAGTTGACGTTACCCTGGAAACAGGTGCCTTTGGCCGTGCGGCCGTGCCAAGTGGCGCATCAACCGGCGCGCATGAAGCCGTTGAGCTTCGTGATGGTGGCAAACGTTACATGGGTAAGGGCGTTGAACAAGCCGTTGAAGCGGTGAACACAGAACTTTATGACGCGCTAACCGGTATGGACGCAGAAGAACAGATCATCCTTGATCAGGCGATGTGTGAACTGGACGGTACGGAAAATAAATCACGTCTGGGTGCCAATGCGATCCTTGGTGTTTCACTTGCAACGGCAAAGGCCGCCGCAGACGAGGCAGCAATGCCACTTTACGCATACCTTGGTGGTCCACACGCACATGTGCTTCCGGTTCCAATGATGAACATCATCAATGGCGGTGAACATGCGGATAACCCGATTGATATTCAGGAATTCATGATTATGCCAGTATCTGCGGGCAACATTCGTGAAAGCATTCAAATGGGTGCGGAAATTTTCCACACGCTAAAGAAAAACCTTTCTGATGCGGGTCATAACACGGGCGTTGGCGACGAGGGCGGCTTCGCACCGAACCTTAACGGAACGACGGATGCCCTTGATTTCATTATGAAATCCATCGAAGATGCTGGCTATAAACCGGAAGAAGACATCATGCTTGCACTGGATGCGGCATCATCAGAATTTTATAAAGACGGCAAATACGTACTGGCTGGCGAGGGCAAGACACTCGACGCGGGCGGTATGGTTGATTACTACGTTGATCTTTGTAACCGTTACCCGATCCTTTCTATTGAAGACGGCATGGACGAAGATGACTGGGAAGGCTGGAAAGCATTAACAGACGCCATCGGCAACAAAGTACAGTTAGTGGGTGACGATTTATTTGTGACAAATCCGAAACGCCTTTCTGACGGTATTGATCAGGGCGTTGGTAACTCAATCCTTGTGAAGGTTAACCAAATCGGCACGCTGACGGAAACATTTGACGCTGTAAACATGGCGCACCGCGCGCAATATACATCCGTTATGTCACACCGTAGCGGTGAAACAGAAGACGCAACAATCGCTGACCTTGCGGTTGCGCTGAACTGTGGCCAAATCAAAACAGGCTCACTTGCCCGTTCCGACAGATTAGCAAAATACAATCAGCTAATCCGCATCGAAGAAATGCTTGGCTCAGCCGCACATTACGCAGGTAAAAGCATCCTGCGTTAATGGCAATATGAATTAAAATGAAAAAGCCTCTATACGAAAGTGTAGAGGCTTTTTTTATTACTACTTTCCGTCATACTCGGGCTTGTCCCGAGTATCTCAAGACCCACGGGACAAGCCCGAGGGTGACGAGTTTATGATTAACGAAAATTTAGAGATTTCATCTATTCTAAAGATGCTGCATGGATACGTTGTGGGTCAATTTTTGACATTGGTATTGCCGCTTCCATGGCGATTTTTGCTGCTAATGAAGGGTCAATAGCATTCTTTCCTTGAAGGATAATCTGTTGAGTAGATATTCCGAGTATAAAAGGCCAGAACATTGGGTCCTGATCATTGACCATCAGTATGTTTCTCGTAATATTCCAATACTTCCATAGCAATTCTTCACTTGGAAAATGAGGTTGATTTTTATCAGCAACTTCAAATTTTGCAAATTCATCGCCGCCGATCGTTGCGCTTGTTCGAGCAAATATTGGTTCCAGTTCAGGTAATGGTTTTTCAAGACTTTGTACAGCACCACCGATGAAGCCCCATACCGAATGCTGTCCTTGTTTATTCGATACAATGCACTCATTTAATAGTGGGCCCATATAAAATTTTTCGTTGCTGTTGGTTTCAACAACGACAAAGGCATCGTCTAGCGAAATTTTACCAGATTTTACGAATGCCTCTCTAATGGCCATCTGACAGGAAAAACCAGATAAAGCCCCTAATGTTGCAAGGGCGGTTTCAATATGTACGCCTTTTTCACTGCTTAGCTCTGCTAAGATCAATTGTGTGATTTTTGCAGAAGCTTCCTGTGGTGTGGAAATTTCATTTTTACTAGATGTATTACTAGCAGCTTCAAGAAGCTTATCGTTAAAAATAGGGTCATCAAGAAATTTTGCACGTTCAGTTTTCCAAAAGCCATCTGCCTTGCGGTCATGGCTAATGATTGCCCGTTCCGCATTTGCGTGATTTACGCCTAACAATAGAATGATTGTTGACGTCAGTAATTTAAAAGATTTTGCAAGATAATTCATTATTGTCCCCCAATGATGGAATGAGTAAAGCTAACTTGAATTATTATTACTGGCAAGCTTGTTTTATATAAAGATCACCGCTCACTCAACGCCAACCGTACCCCAAGGAACCCGAATGTCGCAGCAAAGGACCGTTTTAACCATTTTAATACTCTCGGGCGGCGGACGACATATTCATGGGCGAGGGACGCGCATAATCCATATCCGGTAAACACAATGAACGTCAGCAGCATAAAGACACCCGCAAGCATCACCATTGCTTGTGTGGCCTGTTCGTGACCCGCATCAACAAATTGCGGTAAAAAGGCGAGGAAAAATAACGAAAGCTTCGGATTTAAAATATTGATCAGCGTACCGCGAATGGCAATACGGATCATGCTGTCTTTGTTTTTTTCTTCCTTAATATCCAGCGCGCCGCCATCACGAACGATGTTCCACGCCATATAAAGCATATATAAAACACCCAGATATTTAACCACCTGAAACGCGAGTGCGCTTGTATGGAAAATCGCCGCAAGGCCAATGATACTGGCAATCGCCGCCGGAACAATCCCAAGCGTACAACCAATCGCCGCCATCAGGCTCGCGTTAAACCCGCGCCCAAGACCGATCGCAATACAATATAAAACCCCAATCCCCGGAAGCAATATCACCGCAATGGAGGTGGCCAAAAATTCAATACCCATGTCACATTTTCCTTAATTTTAATTATATGCTTTATTCATTTTCAGGAAGTCTACCGACGGAAATAAAGAAGCGCAAATTAAATCACGCTAAAGACTATGACTTAGCAATATTAAAGCCGAAATTGTTGCCATGCCGAGTGCCCAAGGGCGAATTGCACCGCGTTCAAACCGAATGGCAAGCGGGCGCGATATCCATAAAGCAAGTGGAACCAAAGGGGCGAGGGATGCAGCAAAGGCAAGTTGCGACAATGTAAGAACACCACCAATGCCAAGTGCAGCTATCGCGGTCAATGACCCGAAACTATAAAATGCATTCTGCGTCGCGGCTGACCTTCTGGTTTCAACATTGGAATAAAGGATCGCCATGGGCGGCGCGCCAATCCCGGTAAGCGTACCCATGATGCCACCAATACCACCAGCAATGAATAAAGATTTACGCGTGATTGAAATGTTAAGACCAATCAAATTAAGTGCCACTGCAAATAATACAATGAACCCGACAATGATTGATAATAAATCCGTCCCCACGACGGCGGCGGCGATGTATGCTGCAATGCCTGCGCCCAATATGCGACCGGCGAAACCCGGTGGTAAATCCTTCCACTGAACGGCGTCACGGGCATTTAACATTGAACCTGCCCCAATGAAGAAACCAACCAAAACGATGGTTCCCGGTAACCATTCGGGGGCAACCAATGCCATCATCGGGGCCGCGAGCATTCCGTATCCAGCGCCAGATAATCGTTGAACAAGGGTTCCTATGAATACCGCGATGGCGCAGATCATCCATGGCCCAAATTCAGGTAGTAAACTTAAAGACATAATTTTAGTTTTACTTTAAATACCCATCTAAAAATTCAAGATATTTATTCGATGCTTCGATGCGGTTGTCGCGTTTGCTAAAGCCGTGCCCTTCGTCATCAAAGATCAGATAATCCACATATGTGCCGCCTTCGCGGATGGCAGCGACCATGTCGTCGCTTTCGATTTGCAAGACGCGCGGGTCATTTGATCCTTGCACCACAAGTACAGGTGATTTTACCTGATGACCAAAGAAAACAGGCGAAATGTTATGTAGCCGTTCTTCATCGGTTTCCGGATCGCCAAGTTCGTCATAAAGTCCTTTACGGGCGGCTTCCCAATGGGCAGGGATGCTTTTTAATGTTCTAACCCAGTTGGTTACACCAAAAATATTTACACCAACATTAAATTCATCGGTAAAGGCCATGGCCGCCATAACCATATAACCACCATAACTGCCGCCCATGACGCCGATTTTATCCGCATCAACCCAATCAAGGGATTGAAGGTAATATTTATTATAAACCACGTCTTTTAAATCCACGTCGCCGTGTTTCTTATCATCCATATGATAGAATGTTTTTCCATAACCACTTGAACCACGGTTATTAATACGCATGACCGCGTAACCATTATTCACAAGATGCTGAACCGTTGGGTTATACCCTTTTCGGCTTTGGCCACCGGGGCCACCATGGACATAAACAATCGCCGGAACTTTATTCGTTGCGCTTGCCTGTTTCGGCTTATAAAGAAGCCCCGGAATTTCAAGCCCGTCATAGCTTTTGAATCTGACGACCTCGCTTGGGACAAGGATGTTTTCATCGATATCCGGGTTCCCTGAATTGGTAAGGCGTGTTGCCGTGTCCGTGCCAATTTCATGGACATAAAGGTTCGATGGTGACGTATCCGAATTGATGTAAAACACCATTTTGCGGCTATCGTCAGTGAAATTAACACTACGAAGATCACCCGCCGGAAGCGGGGGCATAATAACGTCAGCACCGCTTTCTGTATCGGTAATGGTTACTTTGGTTGACGCATCCTCGTTTACGCCGGCAACTTGATATTTGCCGTCATCCGAAAAATAAAGGAAGCTCACATCCCAATTATCATTTTTAAAATGAAGTGCGCGTTCGCCACTTTCCAGATCATAGGACCATGCCTGATTATATTCACCGAATTCGTTGGTGGCGTATATCAGTTTGCTATTGTCCGCGGTAAAATCATAGATGGAATGATCAACTTCGCCCTCATGCGCAGTGGCATTGATCGGCGCTTGATCTTCGGATGCGAGATCAATAAGAAAAACATCACTGTCCGTGTTGTTATATTCAAGACGCAGAGCAATCCAACGGCCATCACCGGTTATGCCTTGCGGTGAATATCCATCGTTATTTTCAAAAATCAGTTCACGGGAATAATCGCTCACCTGATATTTATAAATGTCATAATAACGAGGGTCGCGTTCATTGGTCATGATGTAAAAGGATTGGTCATCGTCGCTCCATTCAGCGAAAATTGCTTTCACATTTTCACCGGGGGTAAGATCTTTTGACGATCCATTAAGTTCACGCACATAAACATGATCATTTTCATTACCGCCCTGGTCTGCGAAATAAAGAATGCGGTCATCACCGGGGAACCATGAAATTGCATATGTGCTTTCAACTGTGCTGTTGGTGAGCTGCTCTGCCGGGGATCCATCAAGCGGCATACGGTATGCGTTATAAATCCCCGTTTCATCGGAACTTATGAGAACCGCCGTGCCGTCATGATTAATTGACGATCCGCCGATGCTGATGGTTTTATAAAAATCTTCTGCTGTGTAGGTCTGATGATCAGTATCAGCCGTCATGGGCGCGACATCAGATTGTTCGCTACAGGCTTGAAGCAATAACACGATTGAAATTAGTTTAATGAATTTCATGTTTAATCCCCTGTTATTATGATTGTGCCAAGTGAGGATAACGACAAAATGGTATTGTGTAAATTGATGATTACGCCATTATAAAAAGTTCTCTTATTAGTTTCTAATGCGGCCACCGGGAACAATGAATTCCAGTCTAATACCGCTTGGTTCATTTATCATCATATGTGTGGTTGGCCCATTGCCCATATGTTCTGGTGCAAATTCAATATGGATATTGTCCATATTTTTAATTTTGTCATATAGCGCATGTAATTTTTCAAGGCTTTCAACGGTGATCGCAAGGTGATGTAGGCCGATATTTTTGCGTCTATGAAATGGTGTAGCTGTTGCTGGGTCTTCCACTTGCCACAATGTAATCATCATTTTACCATTTGCAACAAATACAGCGGGGTAATCCGGATCACCGCCCACTTTTTCCCAACCAAGTGTATCAACGAAAAAACTTACGCTTTCATCAAGCTTACTAACCGCTAGGCCAATATGATTAACCGTTTCCGTACCAAAGGGGTTATCCTGCGCGTGGGCAGATCGGTTGATGAATGTGCAGAACATCATAAGCATTAGGGCAAATTTGAAAATATTATTCATTTTTTTAAATCCGTTTAAATTTAAGATAAATTCACTATGAATAATTCTGCATTCAAGTCAAAACACATAACTGTGAAGACGGTGTTAATGGGTATTTACATCACTGGATTGGCAAACCATGCGTCAAACATTTCTGACATCATCGGTGCATAAAAAACCACTTCCGTTTTTTCTTTGATCAAGGCCGCGTTTTTCGCGCTAAAGGCTGTGAATTCTGCTGAAACGTGGCTAGGTTCGCCTAATAATTTTATCATTTTTACTTCCATGTCATCCATAACGCTTTCATCAAGCAATACCCAGACAAGCGCCAGTTTTCCGTCACGAAATACAAATTCAGCCAATCTTTTTTGCCCTTCAAACATAAAGCCCTGACAATCCAGTTGAACATGGCTTTCTTTGGTGCCTGGAATTTCTGGTGGGTTAAATTCTCGTTCATCAATGCTTTCACATATTTGCTTTAATGATAAACGTGATGCATTTAGGTCTTGATCAAAATCTATCGTGGATGGCTTAAAGTCGTTTGCAGTCGCATACGTAATACCGAATAAATTCAAGACCACTATGGCGATTGTGATTTTATATAAATTTTTCATAACGGTTCCTGTTTAATTGTCATTTATTTTTATCAGCAAGTCTTCTGCTTCTTTAAATTCGGGGTCAAGGTCAATGGCTCTTTCTAATAAATTGACGGCTTCATCGTGCATTTGCCCCTCGTATCCCAGCGCTTGAATGAAGAGGGAGTATGCCTCAATATTTTCGGTTGGGAAGATTTTAAGATGTTCTGCGGTACTTCGGTCAAAATCTTGATTTAAAACCAGCGCTATATGAAATGTAATATCCCGTTGAATTTCAAATATATCGGGCATTGATTTTTCGTAAATGCTGGACCAAATTACCTCTTCGCTTTCCCCATCGGTCATTTGAACATTAACTTTTAAATATCCTTCTTGGCGTAAAACGCTTCCTTCAATAATGGCATCGGCATTAAATTCTTTCGCCACATCACGCGCTCTCTTATCTGCATAAAGGCCAGCACTGGTAAGATTGACTGTGGATAAAACGGGCATCGAATTAATTCTGGAAATTAATTCATAGGTTAGCCCTCTGGTAAATAAGAGAGATTGTTGATCAACATCTTCTGTTTCAAAGGGCATCACAACAAGTCTTATTGATTTTTTATCTTCCCAGAAAAAACTTGAAAATATTATGGCGATAACAATAAATGATAAGGCCAGACCCTTGATGAGGATAGGATTACTTGTATTTAATGGCTTAGGGGATATTAAAAGCTTATAACCTTTATGGCGTTCAGCGCCGATTATTTTTGGCGTTTCTCCGTCGTCACCCAATGCCTTTCGTAAAATCCGTACTCTTTGTTTTAAGCCATCGTCCGTGACAGCAATCCCTTGCCAGACTTTTTCTTTTAATAATTCTGATGAAACTGCCTCGCCATCATGCTCAATCAAACACGCAAGAAGTTTAAATGAAAGCGGCGACAGATTGAGGCGGGCGCCGTTTTTTGTGCAAGTTTCGGCTTCAAGGTCAACTTGAATGTCTCCTAATGATATCATCTTGGATTTATCATAACTCATTGAATAACCATCACTTTCACCACTTATTCACCAAATTTCACCAAAAATTTAATGACAGGCTCTATCTCCATTTTATTAAATTACGACCGAGAACCGAATTTAAAAACCATAAGGAATAACCAATTATGAACAAGAGTTTCGTATACTTGTCAATAGTTAGCTTATTTTGCCTGACGTTCATGAATGACGTTATGGCGAATGATGACATTGCGCCCGTGTTTAGTGATGATGGCAATTATATTTACTTTTATTCTTACCGGGGAATAACGCCGGGTAAAGCATATGATGTTCCGGCGCAAAGTTATAAAATGAATGTGGACGGCAGCAATCAAACCAAAATTACAAGTAGCGATCATCGCAATTGGTGGGTGCTGCCGTTTCATCAAGAAGGCCTTATTGTGGTGTCTGATCGGGACGCAACGGAACCATTCGGCGGGGCGAATATTTATCACCATAATTTAAAAGATGGCAGTTACGAACCACTTACAAACGTAAATCCAAAGGCAGGTGAATGGGCGCTTTGGTTCAGCAAAACCGAGGATAACAAATCCTTGGTGTATCTGACACAAAATGCTTTTCGTGATTATAAGGAAACCAAACTTTATAAATATGATTTTGTGACGCGCAAAGCTAAGCAAATATTGAAAGAATTTAAATCAATCAAATTTCCATATATTTCCAGAGACGGCAGCCACATTGCATTTGTATCGGACCATAAAATTTATATCGCCGATGGCGACGGTCAAAACACAATAGAAGTCATTTCAATGAATAAAGAGGAAAACAGTTCATTCTATGGCATATCCCTTACAAATGGCGGCAACAAAATTTCATTCAGTTTCGCGAAGGATGGCATCACAAGTGCCGAGCTTTATACCATAAATTCAGATGGCACAAATTTACGGCAACTGACGGATAATAATGTCAGGGATACAAATCCCAATTGGTCACCAGATAATAAATTTATTGCCTTTAATAGCGTCAGACATAATAACCTTAACCATAATGATATATTCATCATTCCTGCAGCAGGCGGCAGTGAAACCAACCTAACCCAAACATCAATTTATGATAAAAATATTGAGTGACATTACAGGATCAATTTTACTGTAATCTTTTTCGCGAATGTGACAATAATAAAGACACATATAGGGTCTTTATCCATAGCATAATGTCTGCTTTCGACCCGAAGCGGACATTAGAATAATTGTCCTTGTTTAAAAGTAATTATCTAAAACAACATTGAGATTATTTAATCCCTGGGGTGTTAAAAGCCATAAAAAGCTGTGCAGTTTATAATTACGGTTATCCAGAATAAGATTAAAAATGATTGCTTTTTATTTTTGTGTCGAAATTTCTGTTGTGCGAATAATGCACCAGGCCATCCACCTAAACAAGAGAGAAAGTGCAGTGTATTTTCTGGGGTTCGTTGTTGTCCATTTCGTGCAGAAATTTTATCTGAGCGGTATAAAATAAAGGTCAATAACCTCCTTTAATTGCTCTAAAAATTAGATAATTTTCTGGTACATTATATCGAATATTCCGCACCAACCAAGTATTACAAACTATCTACTTATGAATAAGCACATTAAATACAATATGTTAATAATTATTTGACAATAATGTTGTCGAATATTTTGACAAGTATATTGTCGTATTATATATTTAGCCAGTGACTAGCAACTTGAAAGACCATTTATGAGTACTGATACAATTAATATAAAGTTAGTAATAGACGAAATTCGACATTGTTTTAACGTGCTTAAATTTACTGCGGATGAATTACATAGCGATATTGGCGTAAATGCATCGGCACGGGCGGTTATGGAAACTCTTTATCCAGATAACGCAATAACGGTTCCCGACATTGCAAGAAGCAAGAGCGTTTCGCGTCAACACATCCAGGTAATCGTAAATAACCTGTCTCAACATGGTCTGGTCAACAGTGACAACAATCCAAAAGACAAACGTACGTTCCTAATTTCACTTTCTAAATTGGGAAGGTGCAAATTTGAAGTGGTTCTCCGTCGTGAAAAAGATTTCATGAAGGAAATTTCTACTAAATTCACCGAACGGGAAATTGCGACAGCGTCCAGTGTGATCAATAAATTAACCTCACTACTTGAAGGAGTTGAAAATGAATAGTGAAAACGAATTGAGTAAAAATAAAATGGTAAAGTGTGCCTTTTTAGCAGTGATTGCACTCTTAATGTGGAGTGTATTACTACTCTGGTCATGGAACAGTACACTTACAGAATTATTTGGCTTGCAATCCATCCAATTCAAGCATGCTTTTATGTTTGCGACAAACATTGCGTTTTTGGTTTTTGTTCTAAATATTGGGCGACGTAGACCCAATAACCGACCTCATTAATTTGCAAACAGTTTGATTTTAGAATGTCGCTTAGAAAGTACATTGTGGGCCAATTTAGACATCCAACTGGCAGTATTGGTAAACTTGCCGGTTGGATTATGGCTAATCGTGGATCTAACATTAGAAGAAACCTTTTTACAGTGGATGCTTTAAGTATAAATCCAGAAGATTATGTACTGGAAATTGGATGTGGTCCGGGTGTAGCGCTGACCGAGGTTCTTAAGAAAATCAACGGCGGGAAGCTTGTAGGTCTTGATCATTCTAAAGAGATGATAGTCCAATCGAGGAAATCGTGCTTGCCAGCCGTTTCTGATGGAACCCTTGAGTTGTGGATTGAACAATTTGAAACATGCCAGATTGAAGATCAATACTTCGATAAGGTTTTTTGTGTGAACGTTATCCAGTTTTTTAGAGATCAAAAAGAAGCTATTGAAAAAATTTATCGAATACTAGCACGCAACGGAGCGGCAGCTGTTACTTATATGCCACGGACCAAACGACCGAGCCGTTTACAAGCTCTGGAAATGGCAGAGAAAGTACGCAAGTTAATGGTTGATGTCGGGTTTTTAGAAATTGAGATTTTAGAGTATTCCTGTACTCCTGTGCCATCGGTTACGGTAATTGGTAAAAAATTGACACAGCCTCAATGAATTTTGGCAGAAATATTAAAAATAAAATGAGCGAGTGTCCGCTGGGTGGTCACTCAAGAAAACGTGTTTGTTAATGTACTCAGCACTGAGAAACTTAGATATAGGGTTATTTTTGATTGCAATATTGCCGTTTGTGGGGTGTGTAATAGTTTACCGAACCGTTCGAAAATAAAGTCTAAAAGAGTATAGCACAAAAAACTTCAACAATTATTGTAACCGTTAACATTCGAATGTCTGCTAACGGCCAGAAGCGGATGTTAAATTGATCAAAAAAAGGCACGGAAGATAAAATCTACCGTGCCTTTAGGAAACATCTTATTAAGAGCTACTTATGCAGTTTCTTGTAAATTATAAGCAGATTTTTTACCATCTTTATCCTGAATTTCAAATCTGATTGATTGACCTTCATTTAAAGTCGATAGGTCTGATTGTTCTACAGCACTGATATGTACAAAAACATCAGAACCTCTATCTTCTGTTTCGATAAATCCATACCCTTTAGTATGGTTAAACCATTTTACTTTTCCTGTTGCCACAATATTTCTCCTTGTGCACTTAATTATTAAATTGCTTATCCACGATATCGCGGACAAGCTTGTCCGCCTGATTTAGACTTACGTCAATCGACCGAGACTAAATCAAATAATTTGGAAAAAGAAATGGAAGCGTTAGTAAATGTATAATTCAAACTTGTTTCGCTTAGATACTATATTGGATGTTATGTCAACCAAATTAATGTTTTTCTTAAAATAGCTTAATATTATGAATACATAGGTTGCGTAAAGATGAATACCAACAAAGATCATTAAAAAATAAAGCGTGGACAATTACTCATCAAGGTCTACTATCATCATGAACAGAATTTGTTTTTCCACATGTCTAAGTTTTTATTCGATTTAGGTCACCTTTTATCTTACTAGGAAATATTATGAATATCAGTCCTCTTAGGCATCTATTGTTTAACTTTATTTTGCTATTTATATATTCCTGCAGTGTTCATGTAGATAAACAATCAGAGTTACCGGGTACAGTAACATTGATTAAAAATGCATTTATTTATAATGGTACTGGCGACAAAAGTTACTTTGCGGATGTAAGAATAGAAGGCGGTTTGATTAAGAAAATTGGGGATATTACTGCCAATGAAAATGACATTATATGGGATGCGAACGGCTTAGCACTTGCACCTGGGTTTATTGATCCGCATAGCCACCATGATACTAAACTTATGAATAAACCAGCACCTGAAAGCGCACTTGCGCAAGGCATTACAACTATTGTAAGTGGTCTGGACGGTGGTGCATCAACATTTGGAAGTCCTTTTATATCAATTGACCACAGTTTTTCAGTATTTGAAAAAACACCTGCAGCGATAAATTTAGCCTATTTTGCCCCTCATGATACCTACCGTGAAATTGTTATGGGAAATGATTTTAAACGTTTAGCGACAGCGGATGAGCTTGACCAGATGAAAATAATGTTGCGGCGCGATATGGAAGCGGGTGCACTGGGCTTGTCAACAGGACTTGAATATGAGCCTTCTTTATATTCAAATAGCCATGAAGTAATCGAACTCGCTAAAGTAGCGGCAGAATATGGTGGCAAATATTCAAGCCATATCAGAAGCGAAGATATTAAAGTCACAGAGGCCATAGACGAAGTCATTACAATTGCCCGAGAGGCCGATATTTCCGCGAATATTAGTCATATTAAACTTGCTATGTACGAAATACATGGAAACGCACCAACTGTAATCGATAAACTGGATAATGCTCGCAAATCAGGATTGAACATCACAGCGGATATATACCCGTATGATGGCTGGAAGGCCCCCATGGCCATATTAATGCCTGCTCGAAATTATGAGGACCGAGAAGCAGCGGAATATGCTTTAAACTCAATCGCGTCTCCCTCCAGCATTACAATTTCAGATTATGAGGGTGAACCAACATATATCGGCAAGACATTATCAGAACTTGCAATTGAAAAGAACAAAGATCCTGTTGATCTAATGATGGAGCTGCTTCAACGCGCAGAGCGAGAAAACCTTCATGAACGCGTTATTGGCCGCAACATTGGCGACGCGGACATTGAAGCATTTATGAAATGGCCCTTCACAGCTATCACCACTGATGGCGGCATTGATGATAGCCATCCACGGGGTCAAGGGGCATTTGCTCGTGTTCTAGCACGGTATGTCAGGGATAAAAAAGTTATTTCTTTAAGTGAAGCGATTAGAAAAATGACAAGTTTACCCGCAAGTAATCTTGGAATTACGGATCGAGGTTTAATTAAAAAAGGCTATGCGGCAGATTTGGTCCTTTTTAATCCAGCTACTATTCAGGACAATGCCTCTTTTGAAAATTCATTACAATATTCAAGCGGTATTGCTGCTGTGTGGGTCAATGGGGAACTTGTCTGGAATAAGGATGTTGTAACTGATGCGAGGCCAGGAAAAATTATTCGCAGACAAAATATAAATAATTAGCAGTTCATGCAGTTATTAATATGCCTTCCCTTGTATTAATAATAACTAGCCCCATATATAGCATAGCTGCATATTCCTGTAGCTTTTATGAAAGGCATTATAATGTCCTACAAAGATCTCTTCAGAACAAAAATACCTCAAAGCAACGATAATACAAAAGACCATAACAACGATCTCAAAAAAAATGGTCCCATACAGCCTAAAGCTAAACCCAAAGAAGATACTAAAACAGATTAAAGTTTAATTGTTAGAAGTGAAATACGGCAGCAATTAGCTTTCGACATTAGCACCTCTTTTTAAAAATCTATTTGTCGTTCGGTGTAACATTTTCTTATTACATCGGGCGACGATTGTTGCACAAAAGGTAATCATATGAATATAGAAATAATTACGAATATAAATAATAATTTAAAAGAAACTGGATTTGGTCCATTCCATGCCTGTAATAATGTCAAACACTCTTTATTAAGAATGAATCATTCTGCAATTGTTACAGTTTGCTATGGTCCGTCCGACCTTGAAGCTGTTGTTAAAAGAAAACCAGACATTGTCGTTCTTGCGGTAAAATATTTGATAATTCAGGGCGGGGAATTTATTTGGCTCAGCGATTTTTTTGATAAACACGGGATTAGTTACACAGGATCGGCTAGGAATACCTTGCAATATGATTCAAATAAGATTCTTGGAAAAGAAAGAGTTTCTGCAGAGGAAATACCAACGGGCAAATATTTTACATCCCTGCCTGATCAATATAAAAACGCTGAAGACCTGCCACTTCCTTTCCCGTTATTCTTAAAACCATCGGGTTCAGCAAATGGTAATGGCGTTGATAGACAATCTCTAGTCTATAATTTTAGTGAATTTAAAGCAAAAGTAGAGGCTTTATACGAAGAATATATGGAGCCAATATTGGTCGAGGAGTATCTCGATGGATTGGAGTTTACCGTTTCTATAATTGCATCCGGTGGCCGATTAATGGCAATTCCCATTGAAATAACTCCTCCAAAAGAAGGTGGTATAAGAATTTTAGGCTCGAAAGTTAAAACAGAAAATTCAGAAATACTTTCAAGGATTATTGATGGCAGAACCCTGAAAATGGTTAAGGAAATTGCCAAAAACTCATTTAAAGCCCTAGGTATAAGGGATTTTGGTCGTATCGATATAAAAATGGATAAACATGGTAATTGTCATTTTATGGAAGCAAACCTTGTTCCCGGTCTAAAACAGGCATCAAGTTATTTCCCTCGTGCCTGTAAAATTGCAGCGGATTTAGAATATGATGATCTCATTTGCCTCATGATCCAAGGCGCGATTGAAAGATCGCATAACATTGATATAAATATTATTGGAAAAAATCATGAAGATAAAATCAAACTTAGCTAGCTTGCAGCTAGAAACAAATGCTTATGCTAGAATTTTTCATGCATTAGTTTTTATGACTTTAATTGCTATAAGCAACACTACTTTTGCTCAATCTGCCTTAGATGTCGTTCCCGAAAATTCTGAGAAATTAAGCTATGGCGATGGCTGGCGTTGCAATCCGGGTTTCATTAAAAAAGATAATGCATGTGCAGAAATAATAGCGCCAGATAACGCCTATCTAACAGGTTCATCTTTTAGATTAGGGTGGGCTTGTAACCATGGATATAGAGAAATGAACGGTAGTTGCAATGCAATAGTTCTTCCTAACAATGCTTACCTTACTGCTTCAGAATACGGTTCAGGATGGGAATGTAGTCGTGGTTATTTGGAAAACAATGGCACTTGTGAAAAAATAGAATTACCGGAAAATGCTTATCTTGATAATAACTCTTTTGGGGGGAAATGGAGTTGTGAGCATGGATATAAGTCCGTTGATAACGAATGCAGGAAGATCATTGTTCCTGAAAATGGCTATTATCAAAAATCCGCTTTTGGTCAAGGTTGGGAATGTAAACATGGTTATAGGCAAATTAGCGAACGATGTATCGCAATAGAAGTACCTGAAAACGCATACCTTGAAGATGATGGCAGGGGAAATGGTTGGAAGTGTAAGAGAGGTTATTCTGAAGTAGGAAAAACCTGTGAAGTGATTAATTTACCTGAAAATTCTCATATTGATTATAGTGGGAATGATTGGGAATGTAATAAGCCATTTAGAAAAGTAAAAGACCTATGTTCGATAATGTGATTTATAAATTCTGATTTAAAGAGTTTTATTGCAATCAAGAACTTTAACTAAATTCCTACTCACAATGTTTATTAATGAGTGCCTATCAAATTCACGGATATATCAAAGAAAATATATTAAATTTCCGTGTCGCAAACCCCTTTAATAGAAAAGCGCCCAATGTCAGAAAAACAAATACCAAATTCAAAAGATTTAACAGGTAATAATCCAACATCAAGTTTAAGTTTTACAACTAAAGAATTAAATTCCTATAAGGAAATGGAAAAATACGGTATTAACCGTGTTCTCGTTACTACATATCAGTACAAAACTTTACGTTTCACAAATCTCGAGGATGCTATTTCACAAGCTAAACGAGATGAAAAGTTGAATGAAATATTTTAAAATTAGAGTTTGAATAATAACCCATTTTGTTAAGACGATTGAAGTTAAACATTTTTAAAGGTGACAGGTTATGTTCTAAGGGGGGACTTAAGCTGCCGAAACAACGAGATTACCGTCTCATTATAAAAAGTAATCCATCAGCAACAAAAAGGCGCGACAAATTTAAAATCAAACAATTGACCATAAACTGAATGTCCGCTTTGGGTCGAAAGCCGTTATTTGAAATCAGCTATCTAATGCTCCTCGCTTCCTTGTAATTCATTCAGTAAGTTTTTCGCCAATTCTGATTCCGGGTAATAATGAAGTACGACGCGAAGTGCTGTTATTCCCGCCTCAACATCTCCCATTCGCCTGCTAACGAATTGTGCAAATCCCGCCATATGCCTTTCGCGTGGCTTGATTGGGTAATTCAATCGGTTCGATAGGGCAGTATAATGGGCGATATAATCTTCGTAACTATAGCTTCGGGCTATTTCTGATTGGATCGTATAATCTGCATAAAGCCACGCAAGTGCATTATAGGTTCCTTGAAACGCAGCAAGCAGATGATCTGTATGTTCAATAAATCCAATATAATACTGCACATCTTGTGAGGCATTATCAGCAAATACCTGACGAATTTGATTATATCCTTCTTGGATTCCTTCGTGCTCTAGCTTTCCTAAAGCCATATAAATCTGGCTCGAAACTTTTTCGTTTTTATTGAAGAAATTTTGGAAATGCTCTGCCATCTGAGGCGCATGTTGGAAGGAAGGACTTAACGCAACGAAGGTTGAAAATGAGTCAGGATATTCTGTATATAAGTGGGAAACAAATAAACCTGCTAATGAATGGCCAATAATTACTCTGCCCTGATTTACATTATAATTACTTTCGATATATGGAATTACCTCTTCTCTGATATAAGATGAATGTTTCGCTGCGCTTGGGCTGGAAATTAAACTGTCTTCTTCTGCGAACGGGTAATGGTCATCGTAATAATTACCTATATGCGGCAATCCTACTATCACCATATCTTTTATTGCATTTTTAGAAGCTTGCAATTCAACGATATAGGAAGACCAGTCAAAATTGTCCTTACTGTTTAAAACATAAAGCGTTGGATATTTTTCATCAGAATCTTTGTCATAGCCATCTGGCAAGCGGACATAAATTGGCCGAACTTCCTCTAAATTACTCGAAGAAAAATCAATCTTTATTTCGTTGTTCGCACTAGCAGCCGCAATTAAAAGAAATGAAAAATAAATAGTAATTACTGTTTTTCTAATCAACTGTTCTAACCTTTATGTAATTAATGAAGTTATTCCAATATGATACGAAATAAAATCAGAATGCCTGCGATATGCCGTAGTTATTTATTGCTATATTGCTTAATAATTATGCGAGCATCATCCGCGAATGGGTAATTGGGGTCTATCTCCAAGGCTTTTTTATAGGCAATTAACCCTTCTTGTATTCTGTTCATCTTGATCAACGTTTCACCGTAACTATCAAATACGTTCGCAGAATTTGGATGCAATTGGGTGTTGAGCTCAAAGACCTTCAACGCTTCATCCGTTTTATCTTGACGTATAAGGCGATAACCCAAGCGATTAATTGACCTTTCATCAATAATAAAATCGGAAGGAACATTTAACGATTTTTCTGATTTGATAAAATCTATAATTCGCTCAATAGACCAATCTGTTTCCAGTAGTTCAGATAAAAATTTATATCCATGCTTTTCATCAGGTTGAAAGGAAGGGTCAAAGATAATGCCTGCCAGCTGCTTTGCCATTTTAAGGGCATATTGATCATAGTTATTTGAGAAAATAATAATCGTCACCCCCTTTTCAATATAACGGTGAAAGTCCGCAAATATGATCCCATTACCGCCATTATGATTAATTAATTGACCTCCAAGTGGGGTTTGCTCAATAAACCAACCATAGGCGTAATGGATAGGTGAATTTTCTCCCTCGGCAAACACATGGGGGTGGTAAAATTTTGCTTTTGCTTTCTTTGATAATATTGCCTCTTCATTTAATGCTTTGTGCCATTTATACATATCTTCAGCGGTTGAGAGTAAACCACCATTCCCTTTTAGATGCCAATAAGGTGCGTCTTTATCCCAGCCCATTTCATTTGGCTTACCCCATATTTCATTGCCCCTATATCCGACTGCCATGTTTTGAGGGTCAAAGTCAGGCTTAGTGTATCCAGTATTAAGCATACCAGCAGGCTTAAATATATTTTCAGCTAAATAGTTCTCATAAGATGTCCCGGAAACCTGTTCAATGATTATGGCTAGCAAGCTATAGCCCACATTGGAGTATTCAAATGTTGAACCAGGTTTAAAAAGCAATTTTTCGTTAAAGGCTATGTTGATAAATTCTTCTTCAGTCACTGCTTCAAAATCATCTCCTGAATATAGTGCGAGACCTGCTGAATGGGTAAGTAATTGGTGTAGATTAATGTTTTTCTTATCGTCAGGTACTGTTGAAAAATATTTCGACAATGTGTCTGTTGTTGAAAGTTTACCCTGCATTTCCAACTTTAAAATTGCCGCGGCTGTAAAATGTTTGGTTATAGAACCCATATCCGAAATAGTATCGGGAGTATAATTAATTTTTTGCTCTCTGTTACTAAGCCCATATCCTTGCGATAATATTTTTTCTCCGTCATATTCAACCAAGACCGAACCCGAAAAACGCTTTTTTTCAAGGCCATTAAGATAAGTTTTTAATTTCTGTTCAGTCATCTGGGCTTGCATAGAAGCTTCGGCTTGACCGGCGCGAACAATGTTTGGAATAAGCAATGCACACAAAATGGTGAATAAAAAGGCACTTAACTTTATTTGATATTTGCTTCTGCGTTTCGTTGTTGAAGCCATTACATTATTCCTTCGTTGATGACATAATTATTGAGCATTATATACTTTTTTCGGATAGACACCGTCATTAAATCCTTAAACTTAATCGCAGCGCAGGACAATGGCGGGATGGGTTCGTGCGGTTTTTAGGACGTGATAACAGGATGTCACCGCAACCAATGACACCGTTGTAATTGCCGTCATGCCAAGTAGCGTACCGCCAAGTTCAATGCGGGATGGGAATAGTTCCAGATATTTTGTGGTAAGCAGATACCAACTGATCGGTAAACCCGCGATTAATGACAAGATAACCGGTCGCGTGAATTGCCATAATAATAAGCGAACGATTTGTGCGCTGCTCGCCCCTAATACCTTACGGACGCCAATTTCACGGCGACGAGAGGCAGATAAAAATGCCGTCAGTGAATATAGCCCCGCGAGTGCCAGTATGATCGCAACAAGTGCGACACCGAATATGGCGGATGTTGTGCGGCTTAATGTTTCAAAGGCTTGCTCGCGTACAATATCCAACGCCAACACGCCCACACGGCGCCCCGGAAATATTTGGCCCGCGATATTTTCCACAGATTTTAAATCCATCGCTTCCGCGGAATTAAAGGCAATAACCAATGCTTCGAAATTCCGTGGTGATATATAGAATACAGAAGGCATCACCGCCTGCATTGGGCCACCCAGTCTTAAATCCGGAACCACGCCCGCCACTGTCATCACGATATTGCGGTTTTGCCCTTGGTAAAAGCTTTTGCCAATGGCGTCCTCTACGGACCCTAACCCCAATAGGGCGACGGCGCTTTCATTGATGACCACATTAACGTTAATTTCAGTATCACTTTCGAAATTCGCTGGCATAACGAGCTCGTCACCGCTCTGGGTTTTCGAAAGATATCGCCCCGCCAGCAAATCAATGCCGATTTGTTTCATATAATTGCCATCAACAATAATCCTCTGCATTTGAAGATCATCATCGGCAACCTGATTTCGGAAGATGCTGATGCTGAGTTCAGTGGAGAAGGGCGGTAAATTAGTGCGGGAAACGCTTTTAACCCCATCCAGCCGTTCAATTTGTTCTGCGATCAGGTTCGATCTTTCCACATCGATTCCTTCGACCACAGCAAGATGCGATGTTTCCGGTTCAAAACTTGTTTCAAGAAGGTGCCTGTTTTGAAAAATAACCACGACAACCGCCAGCAATAGGGCGGAAACAACAGTAAATTGAAGCGTGACCAAACTTTTACGCAGCCACGTGGCAGAATGGCTTAGCTCAATTGACCTATGAAGCGTAATGCCACGAATTAAGCCATTAAACAGGAACACGGGATAGGCGCTGGATAATAACCCTACAAAAAGCGCGACCATAATTAATTCAATAACCAGTGAAAGACTTATTAAATCATTAAAGATAAAATTTTTCCCCAATAAATCAGCAACCCACGGCGTTAAATCAATCAGCAGCATCATCGCAAACATAAGCGCCAGCAATGCATAAAGGATGTTTTCCATAATAAATTGTGTTGAAAGCTGGGTTGGTGTTGCACCAAAAATGCGGCGCAGGCCGATTTCGCGGCTACGGTCCAACATGCGTGCGCTTGATAAACTGATGCTGTTTAAAACGGCGATGCCAAGGATCAAAATACCGACTGATTTTGCGATTAATAACGCCGGAACACCGGTTCGTTCCCATGCCAAGATATTCATATCCTGTAATGGCCTAAGGATCACATTGGTGAATATTTCCCTTTTTTCCTGATCAAGGTTTGCGCTAAGAACATCATTCATTTTATTTTGAAGCAATGTTTTGGAAACGCCGGGTACTAATTGAATATAAGTCTGGATAGAATTGGAAAGATTATCCCATTCGCCTTTGGCGCGCCTGTTGGTTAGGGGCTCATAAAGGTCAATTGGTAATATGGCATCTAGCCCGTTATTTTTAAAATGGCTATTGTCCGGTAAATCTTGGAATATGGCGACGATTTTGACCATTCTGTCATCGCTAAGGCGTAAATCTTGTCCGATCGCGGCATCGACCGAACCAAACCAACGCGTTGCCTCGCTTTTGGAAAGGGCCACTATATTTTGATCTGCCCCATAACGTGACACATCACCCGCCAGAATGTTCAAATCAAACATATCAAAAAATGATGCGTCAACAAATCTGTAATCAACGGGTAAATGTTTGTCCAAATGGTGCGTGGCCAATGTATAGGTCGCGACGCGTGTTGCGGCACTTATTTCCGGAATGCTGTCCTGGATCATATCCACCATGCCGGGGAAGGTGGTGTAAACGACCGTGAGGCCAAAATAATTTCCGGGTTTTAATTCCGTGTTCACGACCTCGATATTGTCGGCATTTTTGAAGAAACCATCATAATTTGCTTCATAAGATGAAAAGGCAGTGGCAAATGCAAAAAGAGTAAACCCGGTCACCAACCCGATAACATTCACAAGGAAAGATATCTTGTCCTTTAACACGCCGCGCCATGCAAATATAAAATAATTCTTCAGCATTCTTACTTTTCCTATGTGTAGCTCTTTGTCCTAATTTATTAGGATTTTAACTCCTAATAAATTAGTAGTTAGCATGTGTCAAGTGTGGATTTTGTTGTTTGTGGGGAAGATGAAGGAAGGGGGCGAGAACTAATGTGTATTAACACCAGTTGAAAACTCTGGATCTATATTTGAGTATTTTTTGGCAAGTGAAGTCAATTTTGCTCTTGTATCTTCATCAAAAAAGAGTGATGTATCATCTGAATTAAATTTTTTTCCGTCTTCAAATTCTAATACTAGACTTGGAATTTCAATAATGTTTCCGTTAGGCGCATATGCTTTAGAATATAAGGTTATTTTGTTCACTGTCGATAGATCAAAGACTTGATAATTGAAACTTAGGTAAGGAAGGTAATAAAGTATATTATCAATTATTCTTACATGAATTAACGAGCCTAGCAGTAAAAAAGTTAATGAAAGTAATTGCAGCGGACGGAGCAGCCTTTTTTGGAGTTTTATTGGATCGATTTTATATTGAATTGCTTTGTAAGCGGCATATTTTTTATAACTCATTCCCCCTTTAGATAAGCCAATTAATCTCAATAATCTTAAACCGGTGTATGTAGATAGCCCTAATATAGGAAATATCACTGGTACCACAGACATCCAGATTAATTTGATTTCATTATCATTAATCATTGAGCCTATCAGGATGTTGTTGCCCCACCAAAATCCAAAAACAAGAAGCACAAACAGTCCAATAAAGGTACCGATAATTATTAAAAATCCTAGTATATCCCAATTAACTGTGTTTAAGGTTTGTTTGTTTCCAATTAACTTGGAAAGTGTAGGTCTATTAAATCTACAAGTATATGCGACCGCGGCTGTCGCGGGTGCTGCTAATAGTCCCCCGACTACGCCAGAGTTGATGTCGCTAAAGTACTGCCAAAAAAACTCCAAAAAACAGCCCCATGTATGCAAAAATATTGTTTAATTAAAATAACTAACAAAGAATATCGCGGATAGATAATTGTTCAACTATTATTTCATACGCATATAATCATATATGATAACGTGCTTTAAACTTTGGTCATTTATGTGCATAATGTTTATAAATAGGATAATGTTTTTTGGGGGTGTTTTTTAAATGAAATATATTCTGATCATTGCAATTTCTTATTTTTATACGATAGGTGCGCACGCGTTATCTTTAGCGACCCCGGATTTTAAAAAGATAGCGGCAAGCGCGGAAAAAATTGCAATAGTCAATATCTTGAAACGTACGTCATTTGAAAATGAACAAGGTGAGTTTTGCGGTTGGTTGCTTGATTTAGAAGTCGATGTAGAAATCAGGGGTGGTAAAGAAAACATAAGCATATTTATATCAGGTTTTGAAAATTTGATGAAAAACACAGATCGTTTATTTGTGATGTTAGATGAACGCGACAGCAGAAAACCTAAGTTCAATCAAAGCTGTATAGAACGACATGTTAATGCAAAAGTAGCGGATTATTTTGTAGGACAAAATGACTTGTCTGTTAGTCCAATTGATAAATATCTTCAAGAGCAAACGGGGGGTGATTGGTTGATGTATTATAGGAACCCTATGCATAATGAATATACCTATTTTGTCGATTATTATTCCCATTTTGTCGATTATAACGAAAACCCATATTATCCACATGCATCTATGGGTGTTTATTTATTGGATATCTTAAAGGATAATTGGGAACTCTTTAAAGCGCCAAAGATAGTAGGAAATGAATAAAAAAAATTATGATCCAGTAGGATTATTTACTTCATACTTAGTAATCTTTTTTATATTTAAAATATGGATAGGTTTATACGCAAATAATATTTGTTTGTTCAAAAGTATTAATCAACAGTGCAACACATTGGGGTTACAATGAAATTCATCATAAAAATCGTCTTTTTTTACTTTATCTTGAATAGTTTTGTATTCTCACAGGACGAACGTGTGGTTGCATCAAATGATTTTTCTTTATCTGGTTCAATCACTCAAGTCATTAATGCCGAAGATGTCAGAAATGTAATAATTAGATGTTATTGCCCTAACCAAACAATTAAAAAGAATAATGATGATAAGAGCTTAAAGCTTATCATTCAAGCAACCCATGACAGCGTCGGTTATAATAGCTATCAAGATATACCAAGTGAGATAAATTCAAATATGTTGCGTTTTCACGAACGTATAATCGAAGACAAAATCGTGCTTGAAAGCCAGGAATTTACATATATTCATCATGCTTTTAAAATCGATGATCTTATTATTAATGCACCTTCTGATTTGATAATCAAAATAGAACCTATTTCAGAATTAGAACTGGAAGGGCGAAAAATTAACGAGTAAAAATACGCCTGAACACCCTAACGTTGAACTCTCTACAATTATGGGTTACACTTTGCCCATGGGGAATTCAATTTTTGATATAGATATATTTTCAATATATTCTGTCTGGGAACTCATGGGCTTATTTGTCGGGGTTCCTTTCGCGCTTTTCGGATTATATCATTTTCTGAAAATGGAATTTAAAACTTATAGTGCACTGAACCTATTTACGGTTATTTCGGTGATATCGGCGGTGTTGCTCGTCAATGAAGTACGCGTTCGCCATTTCCTGGGCACATCAAGTGCCGACCAAATGGTGAAACAGGCCGATGATTTATGGCAGGTGAGTAAGGTACGCCAGTCATATGAAACCCTTGAAAATGCCATCGAAGTCGCCAATTTTCAGCGTGATGAAAAAGCATTGATCGACGGGTATATGCGCATCACCGACCGATATTTCGTTCAGGAAAATTATAAAAGGCCCGTGCGGTTCAGCGCGTTAGAGCGCGAATATTTAAAGCGCACCCATGAACATTTAAGTCGTTATAAAAAGGGCGTTTTTTCCGACGAGGCCGTTTATTACCGCGATATTGATTTTGACGTGTTTGACGAAGAACGTGATGAAACAGAAAGACTTTTCTATCAAAATCTGCATGCGTTAAACCGTGACCGCAATAACCGTTTTCGCGATAACCTGTTTTATTCAACGGTGCCGATTACCGGATCGATAAAAGAAGACATGGACGCCACCCGCGAGGCATATATGCGCGCGGTCAATGTCATCACCCTCGCGATGCAGGTGGAAGACAACATCATCCCAAGTTCCCTGCTTGGAAAATATTACCATGCCATGTCCACGTTAGAGGAAAACATGGGTAACGACAGGCGTGCCTTTGATTATATTCAGAAATCAAAATATTACTGGAATGATTTTAGGCCAAAAATACAAGCCGTGCGCCTTGCGTTTAAAGTCGGGTATGATGACGATGCACACGCCATGGTGAATGAAATCGTCACCGCGCACCTTGACAGCGGCATCGCGGAAAACGAGATTTTCGTGCTTGAGGCCGCAGCCCTGGAATACGCCCATGATCATCTGCATCATGCACGCGGTGTTTATGAAAGCCTGCAAAGCCATCTTGCGGGGGATCTGCGCGGGTTTGATAATGAACTGCATCAGGTTAATCAGGACCTTGGCCGCGCGCAGCAATCCCGCGCGTATCTTTATCCATTTTTAAATGATGTCAAAAGCATCCGGAACCGCATGGTGAATGTTGACAAAGAACTTGATCATATCAATTACCGATTTGCCGAACTTTCTACCGCAAAGGAAATCGAAAGTAAAACGGTGGAAAT
This sequence comes from Pseudemcibacter aquimaris, assembly GCF_028869115.1. Lineage (NCBI taxonomy): Bacteria > Pseudomonadati > Pseudomonadota > Alphaproteobacteria > Emcibacterales > Emcibacteraceae > Pseudemcibacter > Pseudemcibacter aquimaris. Next base: position 1,810,848 of record NZ_CP079800.1, on the reverse strand, counting down.
GCGTGGACGCATGGACCTTGCCATTGATTATATGTTCGAAGCCGTGGGCCATGCCGAGGACGCAGGGCACAAAGTGTTACAATTTAAACATCATTTAAGGCTCGCAAAACTTTATAATAAATTGGGTTTATTTAGTGAAGCGAGAGACCACGCGTTACTGGCGCGCGGTATTCATAACGGCGATAATTTCTTGCTTGTCAGGGATGAGCCGGAAAATGACCTCGCCCGTCATTACCCCGTGTTGCTTGAGGCGCAGTTAGGGTTAGGGGACCTTGAGGGCGCAGAAGAAACATTGATGATCTTACAAGACCTTGGCCGCAGCCGCGTATATGAATTACGCCAGCCCAACACCGAAATGATCGAATATTTAAAGGGTAAAGTGTATTACCACGTTAAAACCGGGGAAATGATGCGTGCGCAGCTTTATCATGATGACGCGGTAAAATATTTGCTCGATTTCACCGCCGCCAACGGTATCCCGTTAAAGGCGGACATATACCCGGACCTTATGTTCGCGAGCAATAAATACGAACGCCACCTGATTGAATTGATCCTGCTTGGGGATCAATTATTCAAGAACGGCGACGTTCCCGGTTTTCTAATAACAAAAACGCAGCGACATTAAAGACGAGAATACACCCGAGCGGGATAAAAATTTGTTTCCCGTTCGGGGTCGTCATAAAGCCGGTGATGATGGATGCGTGGATTAACAAGACGATAATGCGAAAATGGGCGCGGTAATCATGTTGTGATCTGGCATCATTTTTAAACATATAAAATGCGATCAACTGCACGGGCAGGTAAAATGATTTTATATACCAAATAAAAAACACCGACCCCGTCGCCGACATTAACGTCATAAAATCCGGCATAATGCGATGCGCCATATCATATTCAAACGGATAATAATTATACCCGTAAATCATCAAGCCCACGAAAAGCCCCAAATAATCCGCCGTCGTGAAATAAACCCAATACCGCGTCCAGAAATTTTTCTGTACGGTAATGCCGCGTTTATAAGAATAACCCTGTGATACCGATTGCCCCATATTCATCATAAAACCCCCTTGAATTGAATGGATGGCACAAATGATCGCTTAAAAGGGGGGATGTGTCAAGTTTGGGGGAAATCATAGAAAATTTTAGCATTTGATGAATCGTAGATATTGGGAACATTGAATTTATTGATAAGGATAAAATTGAAATTCTTAAAATAGGCGTTTTCAGAAGTCTTAAGTCTAGTGGTTCTGGGGTTTCTTTTGAAATTTAAAAATTGGCTTGCGTATAAGTTATTCTTATGTAAGAAATAATGCGTATTTTTAACATAACTAATTGGGGGATAACGATGAAAACTCGTCTCAAAATTTTTTCTACTATTATAATGTTAGCAGCTTTGTCTGCTTGTGGTCCTAAGGATATTCAGCCTATTCAATCTCTTTCAGGTGTTGATACACAGCAATTCAATTTGGTCAATGTCAACGTTGGTCTTAGCCCTGAATTTGTAGCCAGAGTTGAAAATGATATTGCAGAAGAAGAAGAGTATATCGCTACTCAACAAAAGCGTATTGATACCCCAACAGGTAGTACAAGTTTTAGAAAAAGAGAAAACGCTAAAGTGGCTCAAAAAAATATCGAAAAGTCACAAAAGAAAATTGTATCTTTGAAAGAAGAAATGACAGCTGTCGAAGTTGATATTAGAGCCGGAATTAAAGAAGAATTAGCGGGTAAATTTTCTGGCAATAGAGACATCGATCTTGATGTGTCGATTAATTCATTTGCTTTAACAAATGGTGCGTCGGTTGTCTTAATCGGCGGTAGTGACAGCATGACAGGCCTTGTTAAAATCAAAGATAATCAATCAGGCGATTTATTGGGACAATATCATATTACTGATATGGATACGAATGCGGCTGGTGGCCTTCTTGGTTTAATGGTTCGTGGCAGTGATCCTCGAGGCGATATGATCAAGCAATTCTCTGAAAAAATCGTTGATGTTCTTTCTGGAAAATATAGTGACTAATAAAAGTAAACTGGTTTTCCGTGCAACATCAATCATTGGCATATTAGCAGCTCTTAGTGGCTGTTCATATAACCAAAGCACAGAAGAAGTGAGAAGTTATCTTAACTATCAATCACTGGCAGAACAGAACAAACAGGGCGATTATAAAGCTTTAATTCATAAAGAAGCAAAACTATCTGGTGATGCGCAAATAATTGGCCAGTTTTGTAGTGCCCATAGTTATCCTTATGATATTGAAACATTCTTTGATGAAGCCGTTTCTACCGTTCTTGATAAAGCATATCAAAATGTTGACCTGGAAACTGTGGAAAATTCAATTGAAAATGTCGGAGATAACAATAATCAAGTTGCTATCAACGTTGATCCTGCTTCGGTACGCATAATGTGTTACGCGGCAAAAGAATATAGTTGGGAATGTATTGCAACAACAAAATTATCCGCTACCGTTGTTAAAAATGTGAATGAAAAGTTTGACATTGATATTGAAACAAGAGAAATGCGATCCGCAGGTGGCGGCTGTGGCGGCGGCGCTGATGCTGTTTCAGTATCAATTGGTAAAACGGTTAATAGCTTTAGCACGCAGCTCTATGATATTTTAAAAAACGGTAATAGCGTTGGGGATTAATATATTTTCTTAATCCTCTAATGCCCTCGTTTGATCAGGGTTTTATGGAATAAATTAAAGGGCGGTGCAGTGCATCGCCCTTTTGTTTTTACGGTAACGTTGCCGTAAAAAAAACAGAACCACACCCCTCATACTCTGGCTCGTCCCGAGTATCTCTTTAAAAGCATGAGACCCACGGGTGGGGCCCGAGGGTGACGAGGCGAGGGATAAAAAACATATCCCATATCCGTCATTACCCGACTTGATCGGGTAATCCAGTGAAACAAAAAAGCACGCGCCCTCGCGTTCCATTTTCTATAAGGTGTGACTACGTCACGCTTTGTTTGCTGGTACTGGATACCCGCCTTCGCGGGTATGACGGTGAGGAGCTTGTAAGGTTTCTTTGTTTGATGGGGGCGTTGCCCCCGCGCTCGCGCGCTTCCCCCTACGCGAAAACGTTCGCGCGGGCCACTATAATTATTATTAATGGCGGCCCGTTCTCAGACCTCAAAGGAATGAGGTCTTCGGGGATCATAATTGGATGGTGCGGTGTAACAAAAAAGGGCGATGCAATGCACCGCCCTTTGTTTTTTTTGTTGTGACGTTACCGTCTATTCTCTCTCATACACCACTTTACCGCCAAGGATGGTTTTCATTACTTTGGTGTCCATCAGTGCGTTATCTGGGACCGCGGTAATATCCTGTGACAGGATTGCGATGTCGGCTAGTTTGCCCACTTTGATCGATCCTTTGATGTCTTCTTCGAACGCGGCGATGGCGTTGCCCATGGTGTAGCTGTAAAGGGCCACATCGCGGGTATAGACCTCGCCACCTTGGAAGATGGTACCGTCCGACAGTTCGCGTGTAACAGAACATTTGAAACTTGCGATCGGGTCGATCTCGTCTACGGGTGGATCAGTGCCGTTTGTTGGTGTCAGGCCTGCTTCATAAAGCGTGTTAAACAGGTAACTGCGCTCTAATGTGCGGTCTTTACCAAGGCGGTCTTCGACCCAGCCACCATCGGAACAGGCGAAAATGCCCTGCGCCGCGGGGATCACGTCATATTTCGCGAAACGCGGAATGTCATCCGGGTGGATCACTTGCGGGTGTTCGATACGCCATCTTAAGTCCGCATCCGGGTTGGCTTCTTTAATCGCGCCGTAAATATCCAATAGTTCACGCGTGGCGCGGTCACCGATCCCCTGAATGGCCATTTGATAACCATATTCAAGGGCAAGATCAGCGGATTTCTTAATGTCATCCACCGGAACCACGTTAAGGCCGTAACTTTCCGGCATGTCTGTATATGGCTCCAAGAGCCAGCCGCCATGGGTACCAAGGGCACCGTCAAGCACCTTTTCACCAATGCCGCGCACGGTCAGGAAGTTATTACCATAACCAACCATGCGGTATTCTTCGAGCTTTCCGGGCAGGGCGAGCTCTTCATACGGAATGTCAAACGCCATCCAGAGACGTACTGGAATGGTGCCTTCGTCGGCCATTTTCTTTAATAAATCAACCTCGGCATATGTGGTGCCAAGGTCCTGAAACGATGTAATGCCGTATTTAAGGCTTTCTTCACCGGCGGTAATGATGGCGCGGCGTAATTCTGCCTCTGCCTGTTCCGGTGTGCGTAGGGCTTCATAATCCGCAAGCGCCGCGCGGATGGCGTCCTGTGCCGCTTCGCGCATCATGCCGGATGGTGTGCCGTCCGCCTTAAGAACGATTTCGCCGCCCTCTGGTGGAACGGTGCTGCCGTCGGTGTTGGCTGCATCCATGGCCGCCTGATTGGCGAAAACCGCATGACCGGATGTGTGAATTAACATCACCGGGTTATTCGGGCTTACCGCGGAAAGTTTATCATGAACGGGAATACCGTCCACAAGGATGTCTTCCTTAACGGTCCATTTGTCCTGATGCCAGCCACGACCGACAATCCATTCGCCGGGTTCTGCGCCCGCTACTGCGCGTTCGACCTTATCAACGATGGCTTGCCAGCTTGTATCATAACGAAGTTCTAGGCGGTAAAAGCTGTCACCATAACTGGTGTAATGGCCGTGCCCTTCGATGAAGCCGGGAATGGCGGTTTGACCGGACAGGTCGATGACTTCTGTATCGTCACCAATCCATGCGGCGATTTCGGCGCTTGTGCCAACGGCGGCGATTTTATCCCCGACAATGGCGATGGCTTCTGCCTTGGGCATGTCTTCTTCAACGGTTAAGACATTACCATTGGTTAAAACCATATCGGCCTTGGGTTCAGTGTCGTTTGCTGCTGGCGGGGCAGAGGTTTGCTCCGACCCACAGGCGGCAAGCACCATGGCACCCATTAGAATGATCAGTTTTTTCATATTTCCTCCCTTCGAATATGAATTTAAATATCAAGATCGGCTGCCTTGGCGGCGTTCTCCTGAATGAATTGGAACCTAAGTTCCGGTTTTTTACCCATCAGACGGTCCACTTGTTCCGCGGTTTCCAGTCTGGTGCCTTCTTCGATGACCACTTTCAACAATGTGCGCTTGCCCATTGTCATTGTGGTTTCCTTAAGCTGTGCGGCCGGCATTTCACCAAGACCTTTAAAGCGGCTGACCTCAATCTTACCGCGGCCGGTAAACTCGGATGCCATTAATTCGTCCTTATGGTCATCATCACGGGCGTAACGCACGTGGCCCCCTTGGGCGATACGGTAAAGTGGCGGTTGCGCCAGATATAAATGACCGTTTTTAATCAGTTCCGGCATTTCCTGATAGAACATGGTAATCAGCAGCGTGGCGATATGGGCACCGTCCACGTCCGCATCGGTCATGATGATGACTTTTTCGTATCTTAAATCATCATCTTTATATTTATCGCCGTTGCCGCATCCAAGCGCCTGATTAATATCGGAAATTTCTTGATTGGCGCGAATTTTATCGCGGGTGGCCGATGCCACATTCAGGATTTTACCACGGATCGGCAGAATGGCCTGCGTTTTACGGTCGCGTGCTTGCTTGGCACTGCCGCCCGCACTGTCACCCTCCACGATGTAAATTTCTGTGCCTTCTGCGTCACCGTTACTACAATCGGCGAGCTTTCCTGGCAGGCGTAATTTACGTTTTGATGTGGCGGTTTTACGTTTGACGTCCTTTTCCGCGCGGCGGCGCAGACGTTCTTCAAGACGTTCTAACGCCCAGCCCAGCAAATCATTGGCCATGGCGGGTGAACCGGATAACCAATGGTCAAAATGATCACGCAGCGCATTTTCCGTTAGACGCTGTGCTTCCGGATTGGTCAGCTTGTCCTTGGTTTGGCCCTGGAATTGCGGGTTTTTAATGAATAATGAAATTAATACGCAGGCGCCGTTGAAAATGTCTTCGCCAGTTAGGCTGGCTGCTTTTTTATTACCGACCAGTTCGCCATATGCCTTGATGCCCTTAAGAAGGGCGGAACGTACACCGCTTTCGTGGGTGCCGCCTTGTGGGGTTGGGACGGTGTTGGTGTATGATGAAATGCTGCCTTCGCCGTACTCGGGCCATGTGATGGCCCATTCGATTTGGCCTGCTTCTTCGGCCAGTGGCACTTTACCGTGGAAATTTTCCTCGGTCACGGTGCTGCGTTTTTCGGTCAGCACATTCAGATAATCATTAAGACCACCCGGGAAATGAAGTGTTTCTTTTTCCGGAATGGTTTCTTTATCTTTTTCCGCGATCAGGCTTGGGTCACAGGACCAGCGAATTTCAACACCCTTAAACAGATATGCTTTTGACCTGGCCATTTTGAAAAGCGTGGCGGGTTTAAACTTGGTTTTTCCCTCGCCAAAGATTTCATGGTCAGGCAGGAATGTGACCTTTGTGCCACGGCGGTTTGGCGTCGGACCCTGATTTGCAATCGGGCCAAGGGCTTTACCGCGGGCGAATTCCTGCGTCCAGATTTGTTTATCACGGGCGACTTCGACTTTCGTCCATTCGGAAAGGGCGTTTACAACCGAAATACCCACACCATGAAGACCGCCGGATGTTTCATAAACCTTGCTGTTAAATTTACCACCGGAATGGAGGGTCGTGAAAATCACCTCTAGCGCGGATTTATCCTTATGTTTTGGATGGGGGTCGGTTGGAATACCGCGGCCATTATCGGTGATGGTTACCGAACCGTCGGCGTTTAATGTGATGCCGATGCGGCTGGCGTGTCCGGCGACGGCCTCATCCATACTGTTATCAAGGACTTCTGCAACCAAATGATGGAGAGCGCGTTCATCGGTACCACCGATATACATCCCCGGGCGCATACGAACAGGTTCAAGGCCCTCTAATACTTCAATGTCTTTAGCGGAATAATCGGCGGTCGCGGCCGATGTTTCAAATAAGTCAGTCATGTGTTGTTTTGTGAACTCGGATAAAAATTATTTAATCTGTTTTGTTACCCTATAGAGTATGATAAAAAATCTCAACACCCAGATATTGAAATTGGATGTTTTTTTGGCATATTGATCGGAATTACAGTTTCAGGATATAATAATACAACATGGACGAGATAGAGCCCATAAAACCGAAACGCAGAAAACCAACGCTCAAATATGCGATGGGGGCCTTTTATTTCCTTTTTATCGGCTTTTGTGCCGTGGGGATTTTATTAAAATGGAACGAATTGACGCGTAAAGAACAATATCGTTACGCATACCACGAGGGCACCATTTCAACGGCAACCCTGCCGTATGAGGGGCCAAGCTTTCTTGAACGCCTAACCAACCGTTATACCCGTAAAGCACCACCGATAAAATTACCAGAACGTAATGATCGCGCCGGACAGCGATGGCAAAAATTTGCCGCAGCCCCTGTACCCGTGCCAGCGGGGCATGATACGGTGGTTATCGTGATTGATGATCTGGGTATTGTAAAGGACATGACCGCGGAAATGATCGACATGGATGTGCCAATGACGCTGGCGTTTTTACCATACGCAAGCGACGTCAGCCCACAAGCAAACCGTGCTTATAATAAAGGGCATGATATTTTGGTGCATATTCCAATGGAACCTAAAAGCCGCCTTGATCCCGGGCCAAATGCACTTCTTTCATCGACGCCCGTTAATGTGCAGATGGACAGCATTCATTATAACTTAAGCCAGTTTGAAAATTACATCGGTATCAATAACCATATGGGCAGCCGTTTCACCGAAGATAGTAGCGCGGTCAATAGGTTACTGGGCGTTGTTAAAGATAGTGAACTTTTGGTTTTAGACAGTAAAACGACCCCAAACAGCGTTCTTGAAAGCCTTGCGGATCAAAATGAAATTCCGGTGATCAACCGTGATGTGTTTCTGGATAACACAGAAGACGAGCAATATATCATGGGCCAGCTGGCGCGACTGGAACGTATCGCAAAACAAACCGGAAATGGGGTTGCCATCGGCCATCCATATCCGGAAACCGTGGCGGCACTTAAAAAATGGTTACCAACCCTTGCGGATAAGGGCATTACGGTTGTGCCGATTTCACAAAAGGTAAGGGAAAAATACGCAGCCACACTGCTCGCGAAGAATCAATAAAAACAAGAAGTTATTAAAACAATCAAGGAATAAAACATGAATCCAATCGAAGCCATAACAAGTGTTTTTTCAAATTATACGAATTTTAGGGACCGTGCCTCAAGATCAGAATTTTGGTGGTGGTGGCTTGCCAATATAATTTTTTGTTCTATCGCGTACACAATAGCAGGTGATATTGGAAGCGGAATTTATGTGCTTGCGATCTTTATACCTAATTTGGCCGTTACCGTACGCCGTCATCATGACGGAAACCGCAGTGGATGGTGGATTTTATTAGGTATTATACCGTTTATCGGGCCACTTGTACTATTGTTCTGGTACGTTTCAAAAGGAACAGAGGGACCAAATCAATATGGGCCGGACCCGCTTCGTCCGGAATATGGTGACGAATACCGTTATTAAAATGTGATCACCCATTTGACAGTTTAGATTTTCTCGCATAGGGTTTCGTCACAAAAACTTATAGAGGGAGATTTTTAATGGAACTGGTATCACTGGTTATTTTAATTGCATTACTCGAATATATTTATTTCGCTGTTCTTGTGGGTAAGGCGCGCGGCACATATGGCGTTGACGCACCGGCAACCACAGGCGATGAAACATTTGAACGTTATTACCGCGTGCAAATGAACACAATGGAACTGCTTGTCGCGATGATTCCAGCGATGTGGGTGTTTGCGACACATGTACGTGCCGATGTGGCCGCTTACGCTGGTATTGTGTTTATCGTTGGCCGCTTTATTTATTTAAAAACATATGTGGCAGATCCGAAAAAACGCAGCCTTGGTTTCGCGTTAAGCATCCTGCCGCTGCTTGTTCTGATCATCTGGGGCCTTGTTTCCCTTGGTATGGGTATGGCGTAAGTTTTTATTCAATAAATATATTGTCATATCCCAGTGATGGGGTATGACAAATCAAATCATTTTGCCTCATTCATTACCGCTCGGGGAGGGCGGCATACGCAAGATCAAGATAATGACCAATCAAATTCGGTAACGGATGTTAAGCAGCTTGGGTTGTGGGCATCGATTGCCAGCCTTTCTTATGTTTTCTGGATATGCGGTGGCATGGAAATGGTTGAGCGGCTTGCCTATTATGGGGCGCGGATGGTCAGCGGGCTTTATGCGACCGATGCCGCATCAAACGGTGGCGTTGGCATGACCGAAACCGAACTGGGGACAATATTTCTCGTTTGGGCGGTGATACAAACCTGGACACCGGTTTTTACCGGCGGGTTATCGGATCGTTACGGATATAAAGAAACGATTTTCTTTTCCACTGTGTTTAAAATTCTTGGTTATTTGCTGATGGCGATGCTGCCCACATATTGGGGTTTTATGGCGGGGGCGGCGACGGTTGCATTTGGTACCGGTATATTCAAACCCGGCATTCAAGGCACCATCGTTAAGGCCACATCACGTAAAAACAGTTCAATGGCGTGGGGCATATTCTATCAAACGGTGAATATTGGTGGCTGGATCGGCCCGCTTATCGCCGTCCGGCTTCAGGTTTTAGCATGGGATCAGGTATTTTATGCCTGCGCAGGGATTATCAGTTTAAATTTCTTGTTGCTTCTTACTTATAAAGAACCGGATAAGCAAGCCCGTCTTGAACGACTTGCACAGGCAAAGGACGAAAAACCGTTATGGCGGGAAAGCCTTGATGAACTTAAAAATCCGGTACTGATTTGGTATATCGTACTATTCAGTGGCTTTTGGGCGATGCTGATGTTTTTCTGGGACATTGCGCCGCTTTATTTCCGTGATTGGGTTGATACCGTGCCGTTGGTGACCGCATGGTTTGGTGCGGATGGTACAAGCAATGAAACGGCGATTTTTCTGCTTGGAATGAGTGAAGATGGCAAGGTGATCACGCCCGTGGGGCTTGTCAGTTTTAATTCAATGTTGATTATGACATGCTGTTTTATTGTTGCTGGCCTTTCCGGAAGACTAAAGGCCGCAAACAGCATGGCCATTGGTACATTCCTCGCGAGCAGCGCTTTTATCATCATGGGATCGTTAAATGCGGCCTGGATTATCGTGCTTGCGATATTCTGTTTTTCCATTGGGGAAATGCTGTCATCCCCGAAATCAAGCGAATTTATGGGCAATATCGCCCCACCAGATAAAAAAGCAATGTATCTTGGCTTTTCACAAATGCCGATTGGCATCGGCTGGACGGCGGAAAGCTTTTTTGGCCCTTATCTATACGGCAAATGGTCATCCAAGGAACAAATCAGCCGCGAAGTATTATCGGAGCATGGCTTAAGCATATCCGACATTGACGCTATCCCCGTCGGTGAAGCCTTTGATCATTTGGTGATGGTCAGCGGTGAAAGCGCCCGTGTCATCACAGAACAGCTTTACATGACCCATAACGTCGGCGGGATTTGGTACCTCATGGCCGCCATCGGCATCATATCCGCACTGGGTATGTATCAATACGGCCGCTGGATGTACCGGATTGCCATAGTTGATGCATAAAAGCGTAACGTCATACTCGGGCTTGTCCCGAGTATCTCAAGACCCTCGGATCAAGTCCGAGGGTGATGGAAGAGGGGGTTACTCATACCTTAATGCCTTAATCGGGTTTTCTTTGGCGACTGAATATGAATTGCCGGCAACCGTTGCCCATGCGATCAGTAGGGCGGTGAGGCCGGCGAATAGGCATAGTGCGATGATGATCATATCATCGATGCGGTATACGAAGCTCTCAAGCCATCTGGACATGGCAAGATAGGCAACCGGCCACGCGATGATGTTTGCAATGATCACTGGTTTTGAAAATTGGAAGATCAGCATTTTGACAATTTGAATGTCACTTGCGCCCATGACTTTACGGATGCCGATTTCTTTTGTGCGGCGTTCTGCGGTGAATGAAGCCAAGCCAAACAAGCCAAGACAGGCAATGAAGATAGCAAGGCCACTGAATGTGGCGAACATGGTCATTTCGCCTTCTTCTTTTTCGTATTGCCCCGCAAGGCTATCGATCACATGTTCATATTCAAATTCAACCGTTTGTAACTCTTGGTTCCAGATGTTGCGAACATCATCAACGATTGAAACAGGATCGCCTGTAAAACGAATGGAAAAGGTGCCAAATCGTTCCACGCTTAATTGGAATACTTCGGGTTTGATTTCATATTTAAGGCTATCAAAATAAACATTTGGAATGACGCCGATGATTTCAAATTCTCTTTGGAAATTTCCGTCGTCGCCAATGTCTTGGTATAGATATTCGCCCACTGCCTCTTCAGGGGAACTAAAACCATAACGTCCAAGCCCGGCTTCGTTGATCATGACCGCGCCATGTGCGCTTGCGCCATTTTTGATGTCATCGTCATCTGCGATGGCGTCCGGCCTGTCTTGGTTATATTCGCGCCCCGCCAGAAGTTTTACGCCATATGTTTCAAAAAAACCGTATCCTATCATCGTGTTGTTGATTACGGTGCTGTCGTTAACATCCATATCAGCGGTTCTGTATCCGGTGATGTTTGCGCCCTCTCTGCCGGGTCTAAGGAAAGACGTTGTGACGGATGTCACATTGGGTAAGCGTTCAAATTCAGTGATCAGTAGCTCTCTTTTTTGGCTAACCTCATCACGCCATCCGCCATATACCATCAACATGTTTTCTTCATCGTAGCCGAATTCAATGTTTTTGGCATATTGCATCTGTCCGTAAACAACGGCGGTTGAAACAAAGAGAGTGATTGAAATGGTGAACTGGAATATGACCAGTATCGACCTTAATGAACTGGATGCCTTGCTTTCTGATGATTTATTGGCCCTAAGAATGTGTGCGGGTCTAAAATTGGATAAGAAGAAAGCAGGGTAAACACCCGCCGTTAATCCAATTAAAACGGCAAATCCCAATAATTCCAGAATATCCACAGAGATATAATTAATATCAAGGGATTTGTTAATGATTTCATTGTAAGTGGGTAATGAAACTTCGACGACCAAAAGCGCAATGAATAACGCAATAAAGGTGATCATCAGGGATTCACCAAGAAACTGAATGATCAGGTTTTTTCGTGATGCACCCAGAACTTTACGCAAACTAACTTCTTTTGCACGAAGGCTCGCGCGTGCGGTCGACAGGTTCATAAAATTAATCGCAGCAATGATTAAGATTAGAACGGAAACAGACGCAAATATGATCACCATCGTCATATTGCCTTTTGGTTTCCACTCGCCAACGCCGGTGGCTTTTAAATGAATGTCCTTAATATTCACTGCTTCTAAGAATATCATTTCCGAAATCTTTTTGTCTTTTACGTTTTGCAGGGCAATGAAATTTCGTTCGACAAAGGCAGGTAATTGATCATTAATAACGGAAATATCCGTTCCGTCTGTCACAGAAAAATAAAATTGGTTGGATAAAGAAATCCAATTTGTAAAGGTTTGCGTCTCGGTCCAGTCGTCTGGATTGACTAAGCCGATCATTTGAAAATCAACCATGCTGTTTTCTGGTGTGTCTTCGATGACGGCGACGACCTCGTAATCGCGTTCATAAAGTTCAAAATCCGCCGGGATGATTTTGCCAATTGGGTTGTCGTTGCCGAAATATTTTTCGGCAAGGGTCTCATTAATGATGACATCAGTCGTTTTGGTGAGCGCATTATCAAGGCTTCCTGCGACTACATTAAAGTCAAAAATATCAATAATTTCTTTATCAGTAAGAATAAAATTATCCTGAAAATAAGTGTTTCCAAACTTGATGTTAGGGGTGCGGCGCATAAGTCTGGCGGCATGGGTGACTTGCGGGAAATCTTTCATGAAACTATCGCGCATAATGGCGGGCATCATGACAAAATTTACCGTTTCCATACCAGGGACGGTGGCTTCGAATTGCGGGCGGTAGATATTATCTGCGTTTGCCCAGAATGTGTCATAGGATAGCTCATCCCGAACGAACAGGGTAATAAGCATCACCGCCGCAAGCCCGATGGCAAGCCCCATAATGTTGATTAAACTGAATAATTTATGGCCAAGTAGATTTCTATATGCAGATTTGAAATAATTCGTAAGTAACATGTTTCCCCCATACCCCATTATTTATGACTGATGATAATGATGAATAGTAAATTGCTGTGTGGTTTATATTTACTCATACCGTAACGCCTTGATTGGGTTTTCTTTGGCGACCGCATATGAATTGCCCGCAACCGTTGCCCATGCAATCAGTAGGGCGGTAAGCCCTGCGATTAGGCATAGTGCAATAATGATCATACCATCAATGCGGTAAACGAAGCTGTCCAGCCACTTACTCATCGCGAGATAGGCAACAGGCCATGCAATGATGTTGGCTACGATGACGGGTTTTGAAAATTCGAAAACCAGCAATTTAATGATTTTCCATATGCTTGCGCCCATGACTTTGCGGATGCCGATTTCTTTTGTGCGGCGTTCAGCGGTAAAGCTAGCCAGTCCAAATAACCCAAGACAGGCAATGAAGATCGCAAGAGTAGAAAAGGCAGCAAACATGGTCATTTCGCCGCGTTCACGGGCATATTGTTCTGCCAGTGCATCTTTGGAAAAACGATATTCAAATGATGCCCCTGGAAGTTCCGAATTCCACACATTGCGCACTCTATCAAGAACTGCCATCGGATCCCCGGCCCAGCGGATAATGACGAAATAAGCACGTTTGTGAAACAATTGGTAAAATTCCGGTTGTACTTCGGTTTTAAGGTCATTGAAATGCACGTCATCAATGACGCCGATGACTTCAAATTCGGCTTCAAGGATTTCTTGTGACCCTTCGTTATCGATGCGGCCAACATTCATATACATCAAACGGCCCAATGCCTCTTCTGGTGTGCCAAAGCCTAATTTCCGTACGGCAGATTTGTTTAAAACAAGGCTGGCTGTGTATCCTTCACCAGCGGCGAGCATGTCATTGGTTGGCCGTTCATCATTGGTGCCGCGTTCATAATCACGCCCTGCGATAAGCGGTATATCGTGGGTTTTCATGAAATCATAGCCAACTTGTCTAAAGCTAAGCATGATGGGTTCATAATCACTGGTTTTTTCAATGCGGATCGGGTCAAGAAATTCAAAATTTGTGCCCGGAAACCCACTATCGGAATAGGTAACACCGAGGACACCTTCTTGTCTGTAAAGGCGTTCTACGATGATATCGATATTTTCAATCAAGTTTCGTCGGTCATTACCAAACACCGTCAAAAGATGTTCGCGGTCATACCCAAGGTCTTTTGACTGTGCATATTTCATTTGGGCGTATATGACGCCCGTGGAAACAAATAATGCAATTGAAATGGAAAATTGCACCACCACCAGAATAGAACGAAATCTTATGGATGCCTTGCTTTCGTTTGATTTGTTGGCTTTCAAGGTCATGGCAGGATGGAAGCGTGATAATACGAATGACGGGTAAAGACCGCCTAATAAGCCGATAAATACAGTAAACAGAAAGATATAAATTAAATCAGCGGACATATAATTAATGTCCATCTCTTTGGATATTACATCGTTATAAAAGGGTAACGTGCCCTCAACGATAATCAAGGCAATAGCGAGGGCGAAAATGGTCAGTAATATACTTTCGCCAAGAAACTGAAATATCAGGTTTTTGCGTGTGGCGCCCATGACCTTGCGAATGGCGACTTCCTTGGCGCGGATGCTTGATCTGGCGGTGGAAAGGTTCATGAAATTAATGCTGGCGATCACCAAAATTAAAAACGCGATCACGGAAAATATCATCACGGTTGTTTTGTCGCCCTTGGGGCCAAATTCGAACGATTCACCCTGAATATTTAAATGCAAGTCTTTGATATTCATCGCGGTGATTTTTACCACGTCTTCCGGTTTTGTGTCGGGGCCGGCGAAAGGAACGCGTGGATAATGCCTGCTGATGAAGTCAGGCATTTTTGCTTCGACATTTTCAATGGATGCACCGGGTCTTAAATGGATGAAGGTCATCGTGAAATTGCGGTACCAAGCTTTTAACATATTGCCGCCAAAAAGATCTTCGTTAAACAATGTGATCCCTTGCAATGGAACCATTGTGTTTGTTGGCGTGTCTTCAAATACCCCGGTGACTTTATATTCCAGTGGTTCGCGGCCCAGCTCGATGGTCAAGGTTTCACCAATGGGGTTTTTATCACCAAATAATTTTGTGGCCTGTGTTTGGTCCACTATGATGCTGTTTCTATCGGGCAGGGCGGTTTCGGCACTACCGTGAATGAAATTTAACTCAAACATATCGATGGCGTCGGGATCGACCAGATCAACCCAAATTTGGCGTCGTTCATTTCCAAAGTGAGCAACAGTGTTTGCTTTTAAAAAACGGGCGACATGTTCAATTTCCGGGAAATCTTCTTTTAAGGCGGCGGCCATGGGTGGCGGGGCGCTGTTATAATATTCAGGGTCCTTTCCGGGTACATCGAATTGAACATGGATGCGGTAAAGACTGTCTGATTTTTCCCAAAATGCATCAAATGATAGTTCATCCTTAACGAATAAGGTAATCAGCATCACAGCAGCTAGTCCAATTGCAAGGCCCATGATATTTATGAAAGTGAATAATTTATGCCCCAATAGATTACGGTAGGCCGACTTGAAATAATTCCCGATTAACATTTTATCCCCCCTGAATACATGGTTGTATGATCTTTATTATAGCAAGTGTCGGTAGTACATAATAGAAATGTGTCTCAATTATGACGTAAATAAGGCACCCCTCTATAACCGGTAAAATGTTTGCACTCTGTGGGGGATAAAGTCTGTCCCATTGGTTAAGTGGTAATGAAATCACAAGCGGTGAATCTGGTCATTCAACCATGTTCATTCACATTGTCGCTCCACTTACCGGGACATGTCATATCCATATTCCACAGAGTGCAAATCCTGTCGCCAGATGCGCAGCACACCAGTGGTCGCGACAATTGGGCCGCCGTATGTACAGATGGAGTTCGCATCACAATTGTTGGTGACAGAAGAAACTGTTTTTTTACGTACTTTATTTTTGAACTTAATAAGTAAGGGGGCGCGACGCGCAGAATTGACTATTGCTTTAAATTTCATAATGCCCCCTTATGTTTTCGTGTTTTGGTTTATAAGTCCTAATTAATTAGGATGTAAACGATTACGCATCGATTGTAAATAGCTTTTATAAAAATATTTCAATTATTAGATGCGGGGAGTGGGGTGTTTGGATGCAAGAAAAGAATTTTTTAGTCTAACGCAGCAAAAGTCACCCTCCGACTTGATCGGAGGGTCCAGGCGTATTGATAAGATGCGTAAGACTACTGGATACCCCGATCAAGTCGGGGTATGACAGTTTATACAATAGCGTTTAAACCTGTGCGACGCGTTTGTCGAATTCGGTCATCATGTGCCATGCGGCTTCGATGGCGCCGGTCATCCATGCGGCGTGGAATGGTGCCATACCACCACCGGAGAAAATCACACGCTTTTCGCCCTTAAGAACGATTGGAACGTTCTTGCGGCGTTGACGGGCACTGCGGAAGCTTGATGAACCACCAAGGGCAAATCTGTCTCTATGCCATGATTTTGAAATCGCTTGACCGTTATAATGTTTACGGAATTGGCCCGGATGGAATTTTTCACCGCACATCAGTGAATGTTCAATACGTTCCGCGATTGACATGTTGGATAGCTCAACACTGCCGCCACCATATTTATAGTTGGTCAACATCACATCACCGTTTTTACCGAACAGGTTCGATGACGGGTATGATGTTTGATAATGGTTTTCGATGTCGGAAAATGTTGCGCCGCCATAAATCGTGTCATCTTCTTCCCAGAAACGGCGGGTAAATTGAAGACCGATTTTAAAAGCAGGGGCACTGGTCGCCCCCTTAAGTGCGTCTTTGATATCTGCGCTGAAGTTATTTTCAATGTTTGAAAGCACAGAAAACGGGATAGTGGAAATAACGAAGTCCGCTTTTTCTTCGCGGATTTTACCGTTCTTCATATCTTTTGTGGTTACGGTCACGTCATCTTCGCTATGTTGAATGTTGATGACTTCTTTATTGTATTTGATCGTGCCACGTTTCAGTGTTTTTTCCATGGCGAATGGGATTTGGTCCATACCGCCTTTTGCTTGATACATCACTGCTGGATGGTCGGCCGTTAACCAACGTGCGCCTGATTTAACCTTTAACAGTTCCGCTAGGGCGAATGGCTCGGAAAGCTTACCGCCATCCATAAGAACGCCTGGGTATGCTTCTTTTTCATGGCCGCGTGCGCGGTTTGCGCGGTAATTTAATTCCTTACGGTCAAGAAGGCCAGTACGGCTCATATATTCCAGAAGTCTTTCTTTATCTTCTTCCGTTAGGTTTTCATCAAGGGCGCCACTATTTACCGCTTTCGCAAGCAGTTCCTGAATGTTTCCGGCACGGTCCACGTCAACCTCTACCTGACGGACGCATTTTCCTTTAAGCGGGCCATCAATATTTTCTGAATAATAATAGGCGTGTACCGATTTGTTGATCATTGGTTCCAGTTCAACACCCAGTTCACGACAATAATAAATCACGGCCTTATGTTCCGCAGGGATACGCCATGGGCCAATATTCAGATAATGATTATGTTCAAAACCGCAAACCTGACGTTCGCCGCCAACTTCATGAATGACTTTGCCTTTACGTGCTGACTGACAGCGGCCACCGGAATGGTCACGGGCTTCGATAATCTGGCATTTATAACCCTTTTTACGAAGTTCCATCGCGGTGACAAGCCCCGCAAGACCGGCGCCAAGGATGATAACCTTTTTGCCTTTACCTTCTGTTGATAGCTCGGGTGGTGTTTCATATTCTGACGCTTGCACCATTTCAAGGCCGGACATGGCCGTATAAAGCGCAGCCGAACCACCGATCATTCCGATTTTTTGAAGAAAATCACGCTTGCTGATGCCAGCAAATTCATTTAATTGGTCACTCATATTGTAATCCCTGATATTGTCCCATACTTCGTTTGGATGTGTGATAGCACATATGATATAACGTAACAATAAAAAAATGGGACTTTTCAGCGAAATTATACCACAAATGGGGTATGTTTGTCATTTTTTGGGGGAGTTTGCAACTATCATCAGTCGTCACCCTCCGACTTGATCGGAGGGTCCAGGCGTATTGATTGGATGTGTAAGACTACTGGATACCCCGATCAAGTCAGGGTATGACAGAAATATTGTGTACCCTAAACCCGAATTTCCATATGAACCTGATGCATGCCCGGACCCCAACCGTTTTCAACTTCACTAACAATCGTGGCACCATGTTTTTCAAAGAATTTAAAGGCAACATGACTGGTGGCGATTTGTATGGTTTTTACACCGAATTCACCAGCCTGTTTCAACACATCATCCATGATCATGGTACCAAGGCCAATACCTTGCGCATCCGGATCAAGCAATATCCACTGCAGGCGGCTGTCTTTATTATCTTTTTCATAAAGGCCGAATGCGCCAACGATCTTGTCATCATGAACACAAACGCGATACCCATCCGCATATTCATCAAGAAATTCCAAATAATCATCCCGTTCGTTAGGGGCAAAAAAATCGGGACAGTTTTTATCGAAAATCGATAATACTGCATCACGGTCTTTTGATTGATATTGGGTGATGTTCATAAAAACTCCTAATTAGTCATACCCCGACTTGATCGGGGTATCCATACCATTATAAATCTTTTTTTGTATTGGATTGCCCGATCAAGTCGGGCAATGACATAAGCTATTAATTAAATCTGTGCGGCGCGTTTGTCCAGTTCGGCGATGGTGACCCATGCGCCTTCGATTGCGCCGGCGAGCCATCCGGACAGGCGCGGTGAAATGCAATCACCGGAAAATAGCATTCTATTTTGTCCTTTAAGCAGCGCCGGAAGCTTATTCACGCTATCGCCGCGCCAGCTTGACCAGCCGGATTTATTGTATTTTTCGTCTTGCCAGATAACACCAGCGGCTTTTCCGTTAAAGTTTTCACGGAACTGTCCTGGATGTAATTTTTCACCGACGCTTAACATAAATTCTGTGCGTTCTGCCATTGTCATGTCGCTGAAGCTATCGGCACGTGGGCCAAACAGATATCCGGCAAGAAGCACACCGCCGTTGGTGCCGTGCAGGTCTGCGGATGGATAGGCAAGAGTGCCTGCCATGCTGCTGGTGGATACACCGCCGTAAATCATGTCTTCCGTTTCCCAGAATCGATTTTTCATTTGAACGCCGAATTTGGCCACGTGGCTAGGTGTTGGGGCGTTCATGGCTTCGATGATGTCAGCGCTGAAATCATTGTCGATACCGGTCACAACCGCAAACGGGATGGTGGAAATACAGAAATCACCGCTGATGCTCATGGCTTCGCCGCTATTTGTGTCTTTATATTCAATGTTTACCGCATCACCATTTTGGCTGATTTTCGTGACTTCTTTATTCAGGTGCAAGACACCATTTGGCAGCGCATCACGAATGGCGAATGCGATTTGGTCCATACCGCCGACCGCTTGGAACATACAGGTTGGATGGTCAGATGTTAACTCACGCGCCGCCATGTTCAGGTTCAAAAGATCACTTAACGGGTAAGGATCAGATAGCGTGCCGAAATTATCGCCGCCACCCTTATATGATGAATAGCCACGGATGATATTTGCCTGATATTCAAAGGTTTCATTGTTGATCAGGCCCATGCCCTTAAGATAGGTCAGTAACTTTTCAATATCTTCTGCGGAAAGCATGTCATCAAGGGCGCCGCCCTTGGCACATTTGGCAAGCAGTTCCGCCACATATCCCTTACGGTCGGATTCCATATGGATGCGGCGCACGCGTTTTCCTTTTAACGGGCCGTCGATGGTTTCTGAATAAAGATAGGATTGCGTGCTGTGGTTTAACATCACCTCAAGCGGGACATTCAAACTTCTGGCGTAATGTAGGGTTGAATGATGTTGTCCGGGAATGCGCCATGCACCTTGGTTTAAATATTGGCCGTGATCGAAATCACATGTGTGGGTGCTTCCGTCCTTGAAGGTGGTCTTGGTACCTTTACGTTGGCAGCTGTTACGGCCACCGGCGAAATCGCGGGCCTCTAATATGGTGCAATCATATCCTTTTTTCGACAGTTCAAGCGCGCTTACAAGTCCGGCCATTCCGGCCCCTAAAATGATGACTTTTTTGCCGTTGCCGCTTGTATGAAGCATTGGTGGGGCCTTCATATCTGATGCCAGTGAATGGTCAAGGCCACCCAGTGCCGCCATCACAGCAGCCGATCCGCCGATCATCCCGAGTTTGGTTAAAAAGTCACGTTTTGTGAATTGTATATTGCTTGTTTCGGTCATTAAGTCCTCCATTATCTGTAAGACCCCAAAGCCCTGCCGCCCTTCTTCAGGAGGGGTATTTTTGTTATGTGAATTTAGTATAGCCACAACTATAGGTGCTGTGTCAAATTAGCTTAACTTAACGATGATGAATTATAGATGAAATTTTTCACTTTCCCCTTGTTAAATAAAGCTTTTCGCTGTTATGATCACAAAAAACTTACACATAAAATATATATTGGGAGAATATAATGGATAGACGCGGATTTTTGGCTGGCGCGGCTGCGTTGCCACTTATGGCGGGATTGCCGAATATTTCATTTGCGGATGCACAAGGAAAACCATGGAACGGTAAATCACTGATTTTTGATGCCATGGGAGAACTTCGTGATGTTTATGACAATAGCCTGGTTGAAGAAATGCTGGAAAGCGGCATTCGTTCGATTTGTATTACTCTTTGTGATCCAAAGGTACAGGAACAGGAAGCATATGACCTGACCATGGAATGGATTTTGAAATATAATGAATTCCTTGACCGTAAATCACAATATTACATGCGTACAACCACCGTTAAGGATATCGCAAAGGCCCGTGAAGAGGGCAAAATGGCTGTCTTTTACCTGACGCAGAACTCAACCCATTTCCGTCGTAATCTGGATAATGTGGATATTTTCTATAATCTTGGTCTGCGTTCCAGCCAGATTACATATAACCATCAAAACTGGGCCGGTGCAGGTTGCGAAGAAACAAATGGTTCCGGCTTAACGATTTTTGGTCATGAACTTGTGGAAAAAATGAATGACATCGGCATGCTTGTGGATATCAGCCATTCCAACGAGGCCACAATGATGGATACGGTGATGGCATCCAAAGAACCGATCATCATTTCGCATTCCTGCTGTAAGGATCTATATGATCATCCACGCAATGTGCCGGACCGTATCATGAAGGCCTGCGCCGACCGTGGTGGTGTTATGGGTGTGACGCAAATGCGCCCGTTTATGACAACCGATCAAAACACGCAGATTTATATCGATCATATCATGCACGCGATTAACGTGATGGGGATTGATCATGTGTGTATCGGTTCCGACCGTGATCATCGCCGCCTTACCATGTCTGAAGAATATATCGCCGAACTGATCGCGGAAGAAGGCCACATTGACCCGGCGGAATACCCACTTTATTTCGAAGACCTAAACGGCCCACGCCGCATGGAATGGATCTGGGATAACCTAAAAGCACGCGGTCTTTCCGATGGCCAGATGGATAAGGTCATGGGGATCAATGTTTATAATCTTTATGAACAGGTTATTGGGTAAGATACCAGAGACCCTCGGAACAAGTCCGAGGGTGACATTTACATAACTGATTTATCTGGGTTACTCTAGGTATTCAAAAATGATTCAAATAAGAGCTCCACGAGGGGGGAAGCGCGCGAGCGCTGGGGGGAGCTCAAGTAGTGAGCGGGTAGCGAACGGTAGTTCCCCCCGTCACATATAATGGGAGAGAAAAATGGATAGACGACAATTTTTAGCGGGGGCATCGGCGGTTTCGTTAATGGGAACAATGCCGGCGGCATTTGCAATGGGGCAGGCATCAGATCCGAACTTTACCCCGGCATTGGTTGGTAAACCGTGGGATCCGAAACGTAATGCGATGGTATTTGATGCCATGGGTGAAATTCGTGATACTTATACGGATGAACTGATTGAAGAAATGCTCGCCGCCGGAATGCGGGCAATTGCGGTAACATGCGGTAATCCACGCCAACAAAATCAATCTGTTGAACAGAATTACCAGTCAGCACTGGAAGAAATGCTTTGGTTTGACCGCCATATCGAGGAAAAATCAAAATATTATCTTAAGGCGACAACAACCGCGGATATTGACCGCGCCCGTAAAGAGGGCAAACTTGCGATATTTTATCTGACGCAGAATTCAGAACATTTTATGCATGATCTGGATAATGTTGATGCCTTTTACGGTATTGGTCAGCGTATTTGTCAACTAACCTATAATTATCAGAATATGGTTGGTTCCGGCTGTATGGAACGTCACGGTTCCGGTATCACGCGTTTTGGTGGTTTGCTTATTGAAAAACTGAATGACATAGAAATGATGATTGATTTAAGTCATTCAAATGTTCAAACCGCCCTTGATGCCATTGAAATATCGGAAAAACCGATCCAGATTTCACATACAACCTGTTATGATGTTAATCCGAACCCGCGCGCCATGCCGGATGAAGTGTTAAGAAAACTTGCGGATAAAGGCGGTGTGGCAGGGATCACACAAATGAGAACCTTTATGACGCTTGAACGTTATGGTATGGTTCATCTATATTTTGATCATATTATGCATGCGATTAATGTGATGGGCATTGATCATGTGGGTATTGGATCGGACCGTGATCATCGCCGGCTTGTTGTGACGCCGGAATATCTGGAAGAAATGCAACGCGAACAAGGGCCGCTTTTTGATGTGCGCCGTGTACCGCTTTATTTCGAAGAATTAAACAGCCCGCGCCGCATGGAAGTGATCTGGGATAAACTGCTTGAACGCGGCCTATCTGAAGATGACGCGGAAAAGGTAACGGGACTTAATTTCTATAATCATTACAAAAAGTTAGTGGGGTAACTTAAAGTCAAGGTTTGTGTATGAACAGTAGCTTTTATAAATTTGAAGAAGGAAACAAGCATTCTGATTATCATGTCAGTAATCTTGAACTTAATGACGTTCAAGGTGTCAAAGATTTAAAATCAGATGCGCAGAAAATCATATATGAATATTTCCAAGGCAAGACACAAGGAATGCGTCTTGCCAGACGAGATGACATCGATCCATCGGAAATAAAGTCATATTTACCCAGTTCTGTTATTGCGGACATTGTAAGAAATGAGCAGGGCGAAGTGATCGATCTTGAATTACGTTTGATGGGAACGCTTGTTACCGAATTTTATGGTGAATTGACGGGTAAGAACCTTTCAAATTATGGTGATCCAGATGCAGTAAGCCGGGTGATGACGGCGGTTCGTGCCTTTAACGAAACGCGCCGACCGCTTATTTATACATCCGATCATGAAAAAGGATTTAAGTCCATGGTCGTCAGCATTTTCTTTTTCCCGCTATCAACAGACGGGGAAAATATTGATCAGCTTTTCTGCACATTCGAGATCGGCTGATCAATCCGTAAACCATTAATGCGGACCTTTTTCGGTATAAAGGTCCGCCCATTCAATCAGACGTCTTGCGGCCGCATCGGCGTCTGTTTCATCTTTTTCCCGTCGTTCATTAATCAGTTGCTGTAATGGTGTGATTTCCGTTAGGTTTTCATTCATCATGTCGCGGCGGTTAAGTCCCCGTGATTTAACAAGTTCAAAACGGCTTTGTTCCATGCGGCTTGGGAAATGGTTGTTATTCCTGTCTGCGTCGGCGGTTTCATATTTTGGGTCCAGTTCCACTGATTTGATCGCTTTTTCTGTCACGATCATTTTTGTGACCTGATCATAATTCAATTTCCAGATTTCAGCGGGGAAACGCATTTCTTCGCGGCTGCCGTCCACATATTCAATTTCAAGGTAAATCGGCATCACAAGACCACCTTTATTGGTGAAATCAAGCATATAAATATTACTGTCATCATTTAACAGCTGGATTTGCCAATCTTCGAGGCCCGCGATTAGTTTATTATATTCATCGCGCATTTTGTTGGTGACGGTGAATTCATCATTTTCGTTATAAAAATCCAGAATATCCGGGAATTCATCAACCCTTTTGGGCAGATGGTCATTACTGAAATAGCTTGGGTGTTTGCGTTTTGCTTGTTCCTGCCTGCGTTTAAAGGCTTCTTCGATTTCTGGGTTCTTGGTATCGATTGTGAAATGACGAACATTATCCAATGAAATATCAACATGGTCGGTGGTATAAAACCAACCGCGCCAGAACCAATCAAGATCAATGCCTGATGCATCCTCCATGGTGCGGAAGAAGTCAGCCGGTGTTGGACGTTTAAATTTCCAGCGCTGGGCAAATTCACGGAAAGCGAAATCAAATAGTTCCGGCCCCATAATGCTTTCGCGCAGGATATTTAACGCTGTTGATGGCTTGGCATAGGCATTGTTGCCATTTTGAATGGTTTGTTCCGCGTTTGTCATGATCGGGCGTTGATTTGTGCTTGTCATGTAATTGACGATGTTTCTTGGGTCGATGCGCTGTAATGGGTATGTCTCGCTCCATTCTTGCTGTGCAACATTTTGCAAGAAACTGTTTAGCCCTTCGTCCATCCATGTCCATTGACGTTCATCGGAATTGACGATCATTGGGAAATAGTTGTGCCCCACTTCATGAATGATCACCATAATAAGCGCCAGTTTCGAAAGTCTGCCATATGTGCGGCTGCCATCTGGATGCACGGTTGGGCGGGTCGGGTTAAAGCTGATCATCGGGTATTCCATGCCGGAAACAGGGCCATTCACGGAAATGGCCGTGGGGTAAGGATAGGTCAGCGAATATTTATTATAAACATTCAAGGTATGGGCAACCGCGTGTGTGGATACTTTCGGCCACGTGGGGATGCCCGCCATTGGGTAAAATGACATGGCCATGACGGTTTCACCATTTTCCTTCATTCGGTGGCCCATGGCATCCCAGATGAATTTACGGCTTGAGGCAAAAGCAAAATCACGCACATTTTCCGCGGTGAAATGCCACGTTTTTGTGTCAGTTGCTTTTTCCTTTTCATTTTCAAGCGCTTCGTTCGGGGTAATGATAAACATGGGCGCAGATGCTGTGCGGGCCTCGATTAATCTATCGCGCTGCGTCATGGTTAAAACATCGGCGGCATTTTGTAATGTTCCGGTAGATGCAACCACATGGTCGGATGGTACGGTGATGGATACATCATAATTGCCGAATTCCAGTGTAAATTCGCCTTTGCCCTGGAATTCCTTGTTATGCCAACCTTCGTAATCGGAATAAACGGTCAGGCGGGGGTACCACTGGGCAATTTGAAACAGATAATTATCATCACGCTCAAAATATTCCATACCTTGTCGGCCAACATCGTAATCAAGGATATTATACCACCAATCGATAGAAAAACTGAATGTATCGCCAGGCGCCATGACGGCGGGCAAATCAACACGCATCATCGTACCGACGATTGTCATTTTAAGGTCATTACCGATTTCGTCTTTAAGTGACGTGATTTTAAAACCACCATCAAATTCGCGGGCATCTTTATATTGGCTAAAGCGTTTGAATGACATTCCTTTGGTTGATTTGGATACGGTTTCGGCGCCCAGTTCCATCGATGTTTTTGAATTGAATTTATCCTGATCGAGTTGCATCCAGATATATTTTAATTCATCCGGCGAATTATTGTGATAGGTGACATCAGCCGTACCAGTGATTGTTTTGGCATTTTCGTCCAGTGTTACGTCGATTTTATAATCGGCCTGTTGCTGCCAATATTCATGACCGGGCGCACCCGAGGCGGTTCTATAGGCATTGGCTGTTGGCAGATATTCATCAAGCTGGCGGAACTTGTCATTTAATTGTTCCGGTGTTTGTGCATTTGAAATATTGATTAATAACGCAGTACTTAAAAACAAAATAAATGATTTAATAGGCATCTTTAGTTCCTGATTTAGGGTTAGTTCCTTAATTTCGCGGATGCTTCATTGACCCGTTCCCAAAGGGCGAGTGTATTGGCGCTCCATAATTTTTCGATTTCTTCTTCAGTGTATCCACGGTTCAGCAATTCTTTAGTCACATTGACGGACTGGCTTGCATTGTCCCAACCGTCAATGCCGCCGCCGCCATCGAAATCCGAACTGATGGCAACCTGATCAATGCCCATTAAACGGACGGCATAATCAATATGGTCAACAAGGTCATTTACATTGGCGCGGGGAAAACGCGACAAATGTTCGCCGTATATTTCTTCAAATTCCGGTGTGCCGAAATGTTTGTTATAAATAAATTCCGGATCGCCATGTGCGTCAGCCACCTTTTGTAAGGCGATGGCCTGCGATGTTTTATAGGTAGGATCGAATTTCAAAAATTGATTAAAGGCAACAACCTGCATCACACCGCCCGCATCCCGCAGCGCAAGCATTTGTTCATTGGTCAGGTTCCTGACATGACCGGATAGGGCATAAACGGCGGAATGTGATGCGATCGGCGGTACTTTGGAATGTTTGACCGATTGCATCATACAGTCATGTGATGTGTGCGATACATCAACCATCATCCCCAAACGGTTCATTTCATCAATGGCCGCACGTCCAAGGTCGGTTAGGCCGCCATGTTCGGTTTCACCGTCGCCATTTTTTGCCAAGGGCTGCGCACTGTCGCATAAGTCATTATGCCCATTATGAGTAAGGGACATATATCTTGCGCCGCGGTTATAATATTCTTCGATTAATGAAATATCCTGACCAATAGCGAAACCATTTTCAATGCCCATCATCGCGACTTTTTTGCCCGATGCGTAAATTTCACGGGCCTGTTCGGGGGTATAGGCAATGGCAATCCGGTCAGCATATTTTTCCGCCATCCAGTGGATGCTATCAAAACGAAGCTTTGCGATGCGTTTTGCTTCAAGATAATTTTCTGCGGTGCGTTCTGTTTGCGATGTATAGATGCTAAAGAAAACACCATCAAGGCCACCTTGTTCCATTTTAACAAGGTCAACTTGCTGATCCGTCAGCGTTCCCGGATCAAGGGCCGGATTGGTCATCATATCTTCCTGAATATCCACATGGGTATCAATGGTGAATATGCGTTCATGCACGGCTTCGGCGCTCATGTCTTTATGCGCATCAGTGCCACACCCAATAAGAAGCAGGGGAAGAATAAATTTAATAGGCTTCATATTAATGAAGGCCGCTGCGCTTTAAGAAAAATTCAATCTGATCATCATGGTAACTTAATAGTTTGCCGAATCTTGTCGCGATTTCGCGTCTTGCAGCAAGATCGTATTTACCGTCATCAATGATTTTTTGTTTATAGGCTTTAACCGCCATATAATCTTTTAACACTTGGTCATCTTTATACATGATCAATAGAATTTTACCGTTTGTACGTTCTTCGGGGAACATATCGGTGACCAGGAAATCATCTTCGCGGTAATATTTAATGCCTTGGCGTTCGATGGCATGTTTGAAAATTGGTTCATAGGTATCAATGGTTTCTTTATCCATCGGTGCGCTAAGGCCGATTTTTTTAAGATCATATTTTATGGTTTCACCAAGCCCGGAAACCGCACCAACATGGTAATAAATATTCGCCGTTGTATAGTTTTCAGGATCAAGATCCTGCGCGGCTGAATACTGAAAAGAAATTACACACATACCAAACAATAAAACAAATTTTTTTAACATTTGCTTATCCCTCCAAAGATTTTTTATAAATATGGCTTGTCACTAGATTGGAATAAATATAGTTTACATGCAAGATATTTTTTTTAAGGGTTTATAAAGGGGTATATTATGAGAACAATCATTACATTTATTATGGGGATTATGATCGCCATTACTGCGAATGCGCAGACGATAAAAGGGCCGGTTTTTGATTTTGTGGAAACGGCACGCGTTGATGCGGACATGGTCGTTCCAAAAGATAAAGTGCTTAAGGTTGTCTATGACACATATCAGGGCGCGGAAAGTGGAAAGGTCAATTCAACGTTCACAAGCGCCGCACGTTTTATCAATATGCACGTGGATGCGGGGCACCCACAGGAAAATATCAAGGTTGCGATTGTTGTTCACGGTACGACTTCTATTGACGTGACAAAGGACGAATATTATGCTGAACATCACGGCGGCGCAAAAAATGCAAACGCGGATGTGATTGCAGCATTGGTCGCTGAAGGGGTAGATATCTATATATGTGGGCAGTCGGCTGTGTTTCGCGGCGTGACACGGGAAAACATCCTTCCGGGTGTAAAATTCTCTCTATCGGCCATGACGGCACATGCGATGCTCCAATCAGAAGGATATTCTATCATTCCATGGTAATTGATAGCAGCTTGGGGGTTGAGATGAACTTAAAATACGAAACAGATACTAATAAACCCGAATTCGAGTTTATGACGGTACATGACAACCTGGATGTCCTGACAACTGGGCAAAAGGAAATCTGGGATCATTTTTATGCGGGCAAAGAAAAAATTGGCCCGCTTGATAAAGATGATATTGATCCGATAAAGATCGCAAAATATCTGTCGTGTGTCTGGATGGCGGATTTATACCTTGATGACGAAGGCAAGCTTAAAGATTATAAATACCGTCTGATCGGCACGCGATTAACACCGATATACGGGGAAAGAACCGGCGAAAAAATAATCAGCGATGATGGGCCACTCTCGCTTAAAAACCAAATGCCGGCGGCATATTACCGCATCACCAATGTTTTATCGTTGCTCGCGGAAACGAATATGCCGGTCTTTAGCCGCAGTTATTATACGGAACGCGCAAGACAGCATTTAAATGTTTCCGGGATCACCATTCCCGTTTGTCATGATAGCGATGACGTTAATATGATTTTTGGGTTTGTAGATTTAAGCAGAACGGTAGTTTGATTATTTAGTAAGCATAATTTTGAGTAAATAAGGGAATAAAGGGAAGTAGAACGAAAATAAATAATTGGGGTACAAAACGAGGGAATAAATAATGAAATTATCACGCCGTAAATTTATGGGCACAACCGCCGCGGGGGTTGCGAGTGCACCACTTTTATTAAATACGGAGGCGGCCGCGGAACTGGCCCCGGATGATATTGACTGGAGCATGGGTTTCCCAGATGGTTCAACACTTTTAAACCGTAATGAAAACCCGATTGGCCCATCACCAAAGGCCGTCCAGGCCGCAAAAAAAGGCGTTGAAAAATCATTTAGATATGCCGACCGCATATTAATCAGAAAATTACTCGCTGAAGAACACGGTGTTCCGGAAGATCACGTGATAGTTGGCGTTGGTTCCGGTGAAATTTTAAATATTATGCCGCTTGTTTATATGCGCGAAGCAAATAAAAATATGGTCGCCGTATGGGAAAGTTACCGCCCTGTACCGGGGCGCGCCACGCTTCTTGGGGGTGAGGTAAAATGGGTGAACCTGTTACCGGAAGAAGATTACCAGTTTAATGTGGACCGTTTGCTTGCGGCGGTGGATGCGGACACGCGTTTATTGTTCCTTGTGACACCAAATAACCCGACCGGCGCGGTGATGGGTTATGATGATGTTAAGCGCCTTGCGGATAATCTGCCGGATCATGTGAAGCTGATCATTGACGGCGCATACCGTGATTTCCAAAATGATGGTCGCGATGAAATTGAACTGATTAAAGGCGGCAATAAAAACATCCTTGTCACCCGTACATTTTCAAAAATTTATGCGATGGCGGGTCTTCGTGCAGGATACGGCATTGCCCATCCTGATATCATCAAGGAATTATCGAAATTTGGCGGCAGCCCGACCAGCGTGAACATGGCCGGTTTCGGCGCAATGGCAGCAAGCCTTGGTGATGATGAATTTATCGCGAAATCACGCGGCTTTGTGAAAAATGCCCGTTCATATTTTGAACGTGAACTTGGTGCGCTTGGTATCAACACAATGGCAGGGCCACCAATTTTTATATTGGCAGAATTCGGTGAACGCACGCAGGAAATCGTTGATGCCTTAAAAGCACGCAAGATTTTCATCCGTGCAGGTGGCGAATGGGGTATGCCAAATCACGCGCGTATTTCATATGGTCTTGATCATGAAAATGCGACATTGATTGCGGCATTAAAAGAAATTCTCTAAGGAAATATCATGCGTGTACTTGTTTATGGTGGCACCGGGTCGCAATCTGGCCCGGTTGTGGATGAATTATTGAATAAGGGCCACACCCCCGTCGTTGTGACGCGGACTATGCCGGATAATCCAAAAGAAAATATCGAATATGTCACGGCCAATCTGTCGGACCGTGACCGTTTGATGGAAATCAACAAAGATATTGATGCGGTATCATTTTTATTGCCCGCTTTCCTTGGGGATGATGATGATGCGGCGGCATACGGTAAAAACGCCATTTACGCGGCCGTATATGGCAAGGTCAGCCGTTTTATTTGGAATGCCAGCGGTCCGATATATGATGACCCGCTTGAGCCAAAATGGGAAATCTTTGATTATTTAAAAAACAGTGGTCTTGAATATGTGGTGTTTGAGCCAACGACCTATATGGAAAACTGGCTTGGGCCGTGGACGGCACCATCGGTTTTAAATGATGATGAAGTATCATATCCGGTGCTTGATCCCGTGAAAATGGGATGGCTCGCAAGCCGCGATGTGGGCAAATTGGTGGTTGCCGCGATTGAGGACGGCACCGTTAAAAATAAACGTTTCGACATCAGCGGCATTGAAACACCAATCGGCGTGGAACTGGCGGAAAAATTTAGTGCTGCCCTTGGCCGTGATATTAAATACCGTGCCATGACGCCGGCTGAGATGGGCGCGGCGATTGATGCGGCCTTTGGTCCCGGATCAGGGGATAGAATTGCCGAAATGTACCGCCATGAACAGGAAAACCCCGATGAAGAACCAAAATTCCACGACATGACGGACGTGTTAAAAACATTCCCCGTGGAAATGAGCACCATTGAAGACTGGGTGAGGGATCACCGCGCCGCATTTGAAAAGGAATAAATAATGGAAAAAATTTCAAGACGAGAATTAATGGGCGCGGGTGCAGCCGTTGCCGCCACAGCGGCCCTTGGTACCGCAAAAACATTTGCCGCAACCTTACCCGAAGGGATACGCGGCGCAAACGTCAGCCTGATCGCCAGTGCCATGGGTAAGGTGGGCATGGATGCGGCCACATATTCCATGACACCGGATATCAAGCCACTTGTGGAACATGGCGAAACCATCATAGGACCAGCGATTACCTGTAAATGGGAAATTGCCCCGCTTGATGACGTGGAAGATATCAATAAATATGTCTATGACCCGCTTGATCAGGCACCCGCAGGATCCGTCTGGGTCATTGAAAGTGGCACTGATGAAATATTCAGCATGTTTGGTGACATCATCACCCAAAGCTGCACGCAGCGTGGTATGCTTGGCGCCGTAACCGATAGCGGCTGTCGCGATATTCAGGAAATGAAAAAACAGGGTTTTTCCGTATTCGCCAAGGCCACTATTCCATACGGCCCGACCGGATTAAAACCAACCGGTGCGAATGTGCCGATTAAGTGCGGCGGTGTCGACGTAAAACCCGGCGACCTAATCGCCGCCGACGTCGACGGCGTCATCGTTATCCCGTCAGAACATATCGAACAAGTGGCCGAAGGCGTCGCAAAACACCTTGCATATGAACAGGATGTCAGACGTAAAGTCGAAGCCGGGCAAACGTTAAGAGAGGCTTATCCTTATTGAGGAAAATTGTGTCATTCCCGCGAAAGCGGGAATCCATTTCTACACAAAATAAATCTTTCGTGCTTATACATGGATCCCCGGGGCTGGGCCCGAGGATGACAGCAATTTGTAGTTTTTTAAATCGCCCCCGGGTAACGACCCGCAATACTGGATGCAAAGGCGGAAAGGTCGGCGCGGGCGGCTTCCAGTTCGGCTTGCATTTGTGGCAGGCTTTGTTGCAATGCGCCACGTTCTTCTGCCATTTCCTTAATGGTTAGGGCGTAATCGATGCGTTGTTGCGTCGTCATATCCGTCATCGCAAGGGCGATGGCATCTTCGGTTAATTGATTTTCAAGCGCGTTAATGGCGTTAATGGTGTCGTTAATCGCGTGATCAAGGCTGCTGACGTGGTTTTCACGTTCCCTTAAGCCACGACCGTCCTGATACGCGGCAAGGAATTGTCCTTCGGATTGCTGGGCGCAGACGTTATTATAAGTGCCGCCACGACGGCCGATTTCAAACCCACGGCGTGGTTGACAGTAGTTCGCAAGTCCCTGATCACGGCCCATCAGATATTGATCCATGTCCGGTCTGACACCGAATTCGGCACATGCCTCACCACGGCGTTCAAGCCAGCTCATATCACGGCCGGCGCTGCCATCCTGAAAACCAATTGTGCGCCAATCGGCGACAAGACATTGATTTTCATCCATCATTTTTCCACATCCGGTTAAAATAAGTACCAGTGGGATCGCAGCAATAAGGTTTTTTTTCATTTTTATCTCCTATTGAACGCAGTCTCGCAAAACAAGATTAACAAGTCCTGAACATAAAATTTATTTTCTATACATTTTCAGTAAATTTTATAAAATAATAAAAAAATGAGGTCACATTGAAACGTTTTCTTATTCTTGCATTCGGTTTTGTATTAATGACCGCGGCGACCCCAGTGACGGCGCAGCAGGTCAGATACCATGTAAAAATTGATGAAGCCACACCGACCATCGCCAAAGTCACCATGACATTACCCACAAGACGTGACGGGCGGGCTCTTTATTCCCGTGCGGGCGATAATCAAACAAAAACGCAAGTCGCGAATGTGAATTGCGCGGGAAAAACCATTGAACCCGACGCCCGCGGAAGATGGCGGCTTCCCGGCGCATGCAGAACCATTAATTGGGATGTGAACTTGATTGTTGAGGGGGACGAGGGCATCGCCGGATTTGATCAAAAATCCGTATTGATGAAATCGCGCCGCTGGTGGGTATTTGCAAGCCCCAGTGCGTTATTACGCCTGACCCGTGAACCCAGAAGCTTGAAAATTACATTTGATGTGCCACATCAAGAACCGTTTGATGCGCGCCTTCCATCCGCGAGCAGGCCGCCGGCTTATTTCGCGCTTGGGGATTATAAACAAGAAAGCGTCAGGCGAAATGGCGTTATTTTAAATTATATTTCCGATGATCCGGAATACACGTCACAATTTGTGAAGCCGGATGACCATGCGGCGGCGCTTTCCTATATGTCAAAAGTGCTCGGTGTGTCGCAAGCGGGCAGCACACAGGAAATCACCATGATTATGATGGGGATTATTCGCGACCGTGGCGTGCTTGGTGGGGCGGCGGGATCAAACGCCATGATCGTGAATTATATTTATGAAAATGAAAAATCCCGTGAAATGGAACGCTATCTTCCCATACTGGTGGCACTTCATGAACAGTTTCACCAACTTTATAGCGGCACGTCGCATCCGGTATGGGTCACGGAAAGCCTCGCGCATTATTATGCGACCAAGGCAATATTGAAAATATATCCAGATAACAAAGTGGTAGAGGGCATTGTTAATGAATTATATCAAGCGGATCGCGGTGATGTTCCCGGCCTTCTTGAAATTAACAGACAAGTGGACGAAGAAAGAAAATTTGATCATTATAATCAATTCTATAGCCTCGGTTCCGCATATTGGAAAAAGATTGACGACCTGATCGCGAGCGGTTCCGGCGGTAGCAATAGCCTTGATGATTATCTTGCGGACATCATGCGCATGACATTTCGTAAAGGGGTCGGTATTCCATTACGGTTCCGCGATCAAATCCGTTATGTGGGTGATGATGATCTTGAAAAAATAGAGGCGGACTATCTTTTTTAATTTCTTATTTGTATTTGTAATATTTATTTTATAAGGTGCTAATATATATTGAAAAACAATAAGTTATAAGAGGCATGGGATGGAAACGATTACCTGTGATGTGGGGATTACATATGTTGCGGATAGTGCGATATCCGACAGCTTTGATGTTTCTGAACTTGACCAAATGAAGTCGAAAATACAAACAAATTCAACTCGAGAATTATTAGAAACGTGGATCACGCTTTACCATGAGAAAAACATTCCATTACGAAAAGATTTTACCCTGAATTTGGTTAAAAAATATATTAAAGACCTCGCCTTTGGTGAATGTGAATTGGATACAGGGCGTTTCATCGTTTTAAATCATGGTGAGGGAATTACCTCGCTTCATAATCAAAACTTTTTAAGAACTTATATCGATGAAATGCCGCATTCACAGGATGTAAAAGATTTCTGGACTAGAAATTTTCGACGCTGCGTTAAAGGGCACCCTTACCTTGAGCATTTTAGAGTGGATATTAAGGGGCGCTGGAAGGTCGCCGCTGAATCTATCGTCTTGCCAATCAAATCTGGTAAAAGTGATGACATTGATATGTTTGTCACCACTTTTGTTGAATTCTAAGGGATTAAAAATAGGTGTCATTACCCGACTTGATCGGGTAATCCATGTTTAATTCTGATAAATTTATCCATATTGAAATGGATCCCCGGGCGGGGCCCGAGGATGACGATGATTTTGTGTTACTCATACCTAAGCGCCTTAATCGGGTTTCTACGCGCGACGGCATATGAATTCCCCGCAACCGTCGCCCATGCAATCAGCAGCGCGGTAAGTCCGGCGAGTAGGCATAATGCAATGATTACCATGTCATCAATGCGAACGACAAAACTTTCTAACCAGCGGTTCATGACAAAATAAGATATTGGCCATGCAATGATATTTGCGATCAGGACGGGCTTACTGAATTGCAAGAGTAACATTTTAATGATTTGAATGTCACTTGCGCCCATGACCTTGCGAATACCGATTTCCTTTGTGCGGCGCTCCGCTGTAAAGCTCGCCAGACCATAAAGCCCCAGACAGGCTATGAAGATCGCGAGGCCTGAGAAGGCCGCGAACATGGTCATTTGATTTTGTTCTGATTTATATTCATTTAGCATTCGCTCTGTGGCGAATTCATATTTAAGGGTAATGGTTGGAAGTTCTTGTCTCCAAAGTGCTTCAATATTTGAGATTAATTCTTGTGGGTCGCCCGTAAACTTGACGCTAAAAACATCCGTTTTACTTGGGTCAAGAAAGAAAATTTCTGCTCTGACAGGGGTTTTATAATTTTCGAGACGTACGTCGGGAATAACGCCGACAATTTCAAAATCCCGATAATAAAGCTCATCGTTATGACCGCCATGTTGATAAATAAATTTACCGATGGCTTCTTCTGGCGTGCCTAGATCAAATTGCCTTAGGGCCGATTCATTGACGACTAATGGCAAGATATTAGGTTTTCCTTCGCTAATTTCTTTAAAGCTTGGCCATTCGGTTCGATCATTTCGATTATATGTACGACCATTTAGTGTTTTGATTTTATAGGTTTCAAAATAATTAAAACCTACGCGACTGGAGTTTATTT
Organism: Pseudemcibacter aquimaris; assembly: GCF_028869115.1. Classification (NCBI taxonomy): domain Bacteria; kingdom Pseudomonadati; phylum Pseudomonadota; class Alphaproteobacteria; order Emcibacterales; family Emcibacteraceae; genus Pseudemcibacter; species Pseudemcibacter aquimaris. Next base: position 1,775,239 of record NZ_CP079800.1, on the reverse strand, counting down.
TGATCTGAGGTGCGGTCATGCCTCGCTCATTCCACATGGACCTGACAATTTCTGTTTCTGGCGCAGGCATAAAATTCGATGTCGTTGTTGAAATTACATTAGGTATGCGGTCAAGCTCACTGAGCAGTACTTCTGATTTTTCATTTACCTCGGTTTGGCCGAAGTTCGAGATAACAAGAAGGTTTTCTTTTTCAAAGCCAGGATCGCTAGTCATTGCAAAGTTAATTTGCTGATAGACAACAGCCGTAGAAATAAAAAGGATAATCGAAATAGAAAATTGCAACACAACAAGAAAATTTCTTAACCTGAGTGATGCCCTATTCTCGTTAGATTGGTTTGACTTTAAAATATCCGCGGGCCGGAACTCAGAAAGGATAAAGGCTGGATATATGCCACCCAAGAAACCAACTAAAATTGAAACGAATAAAATTAAAACTGTTTCGAAGGAATTCAGTTTCAGTATTATTTCGGTACCAAGCCAATTATTGATAAAGGGTATGGTAACCTCTGTGAAGAAAATGGCAATTACCATCGCAATAAGTGACAGAATGACAGATTCACCAAGAAATTGATGAATAAGATTTTTGCGAGTGGCGCCGACGGTTTTTCTAAGGCTTACTTCTTTGGCACGTTTACTGGCGCGTGCAGTTGACAGGTTCATGTAATTAGTCGCTGCAATGAATAATATCATAAAACTGACAATCGTTAATATCGTCAGATTTTTTTGATTAGCGAGCTGCTTTTCACCCGCGGATGCAGTTGATTTTAAATGTATGTCGCTAATATTAAGTGTTTTAAGATTAATGATATCTGACGTTTTAAAGCCTTCAATATTTTTGAATGCGTCGAAATGACGTTCAACAAACGCAGGTAACGCGGAATTGATGCTTTCGATATTGGCATTTTGTTTTAATGTAAAAAAGAGAGGGCCACCCCAAGCAACCCACCTGGGGCTCAAATAAACAGAATCTTCCCAATCTTCAATTAAATAAGGCACAATGATTTCTGCATCAATCATGCTATTGACTGGTAAGTCCTCAATAACAGCGGCAACCGTATAATCACGAGTAAAATGTGAATATTTTATCGTTACTATTTTGCCCAGCGGTGCAACGTCCCCAAAAATTTTTGTTGCTGTTGTTTGGTTGATTATCAGATTGCTTGGTTCATTCAATACATTATCAAGGCTTCCTGATAACACCTTGAAGTCAAAAATAGAGGTTAGGGCAGGATCAGCAAGCTTTATCGTATTCTGGATATGTTTGTTACCGAAACTGGTTGTTACACCTTGGCTAAAATAGCGTGAAGTATGTTCAACTTGCTGAAAATCTTGTTCAAATACCGTTTTTGCAAGTGGTGTAACGGTTGCATATTCAAGTCTTTCGATACCGGGTTGATTATAAATAGTATGCATGCGGTAAATATTATCCGCATTTTTCCAAAAACTGTCATAGTTATTCTCATATCTGACATAAAGCGTGATCAGCATGACGGCGGCAAGCCCAATGGCTAACCCCATAATATTGATCAGGCTAAATAATTTATGTCTGATGAGATTGCGGTAAGCGAATTTTATATAATTTGTAAGCAGCATATTTCCCCCCTGAGTGTCTATTCAACCGAGAAACAGTATCACAAACTATTACAATCGGCAAATCGTCCTTCTTACTCATACCTCAATGCCTTGATAGGATTCTTACGCGCGACAGCATATGAATTACCCGCAACCGTCGCCCATGCGATGAGTAAGGCCGTTAGCCCGGCGAGTAGGCACAGTGCGATGATGACCATGTCATCAATTCTATACACAAAGCTCTCCAGCCACCTCGACATCGCCAGATAAGCAATCGGCCACGCGATGATGTTGGCGATCAGTACGGGTTTACTGAATTGGAACACAAGCATTCTGACAATCTGGAAAACCTCCGCACCGAAAACTTTACGGATACCGATTTCCTTGGTGCGGCGTTCGGCGGTGAATGATGCAAGGCCGAATAGGCCGAGACAGGCAATGAAAATCGCAAGGCCAGAGAAGGCCGCGAACATTGTCATTTGCCCTTTTTCAGCGAGGTATTGGTTGATTAATTTATCAATGACATGGTCATATTTAAACGGCACACCCGGTATGACATTTTCCCAAACCTTTTGAACATCACTTGTGATGTTAAAGGGGGAATCTGTAAAACGAATGGTGATTGATTCAATATATGATTGATTGAGATCGTATGTTTCCGGCTGACTTTCCAGTTTTAATGTATTTAAGTTTAAATCATCAATAACGCCGATAATTTCCCGTTGAAAGGTAAGCCCTTCATCAGCTTCGCCGAATGGTTCATAAATGACTGTACCGATTGCATCTTCGGGTGAGCCGAGATTTAGATTTCTTAATGCAGATCGGTTCACAATAATTGATGATACATAACCATCACCATTTCGGATTGCTTCGCGTGTTGGACGCATATCCTTACGCGCTGGATCATATGTTCTGCCGGCGATGATGGGAATGTCGTAAGTTTTAAAAAAATCATATCCAACGTTTTTATAACTTATGACCTTTGCGTTTTCCGCGTCCATTTGTTCGGTGTAATAAGGTGCTGCGCCGCTTCCTTCTGATGCGAGCGTGAAGCCTGCTGTTGTCACACTTTCAACATTTGGTAATGCTTTTAAGGTGTTGATAAGGCTATCTTTATTCGCGGTGATGGTGTCGCGGTTATTTACCGGAAGGATAAGAAGGTTTTCTTTATTAAACCCTAAGTCTTTTGAATATAGATGTTCCAATTGATAATAAATGACAGCTGTGGAAACGAATAAAACGGTCGATATTGTGAACTGGATAATAACCAGTATGTTTCGAAATTTATTTGAGGAACGATCAGTGGTTGATTGATTGGATTTTAACATACTGGCCGGTCTTAATCCGGAAAGGATAAAGGCGGGATAAATTCCAGCAAGTAAACCAACGATAAGCGGCAGAATTAGTAAGCCTAGTAATTCATAGCTGTCATATTCAAGGGTAAGCGGTAATTTTATGATATCGGCATAAAAGGGAATTGAAACTTCAACCAATACAAGGCCGATTAGTAAAGCGGTAAACGCATAAACCACGGATTCAGACAGAAATTGAACGACAAGTTTTCTTTTCGCGGCACCCACCAATTTTCTTAAACCAATTTCCTTTGCGCGAAGGGTGGCGCGGGCCGTGCTTAAATTCATAAAATTAATGCTGGCGATTAGTAATATTAAAAATGAAACTGCGATATAGATATAAATGGTGTTTATGTCATTGCGGGGCTTGGTTTCAAATTCGCCGTATGATTTGAAATGCAAATCCTTAAGCGGGAGTGCTTCAATAGTGATGACGTCTGATTTTTTATTGTCAGAAACGCCCAGCCTAATGGTAAAATTGCGGTCAATATATTCGGGTAATTTGCTGTTAAATTCATCAATGTCGAAAGATGGACCAGTCATGAAATAGGTAAATGAACTCGGCCACAGGTCATTGGTAAGTATTGGATGGTCGCCAAAATCATTTTCATCAAGCAATGCCATGGCCGTAAAATCGAGCATGCTATTTTGTGGTACATCATCAATAACCGCGCCGACAATGTAATCACGGGAAAAGATATTAAAATCCATTGATAAGGTTTTCCCGATGGGATCATCGTCACCGAAATGCTTTTTGGCGAGTGTCGTTGACAGAATAATATGATTATTTTGTTTTAATGAGTTTTCAATGTTCCCTGCGATAACGGTGAAATCAAAAATATCAATAATTTCCGGGTCGACGAGCACGACGTTTTCTTCATAAACTTCGTTGTTTAGGCTTAATGTCGGGGTTGGAAAGGGGGGCATAATTCTTGTGACTTTTTCAATTTCTGGGAAATCTTTCAAAAGAAAACTTCTTTGAATGGAAGCCATGCGGGCAAAGGATACCGTATCCATGCCTTCCAAATCATATGATGTATGTGGCCGATAAATATTATCCGCATTTTTCCAGAAACTGTCGTAGCTTGTCTCATACCTAACATATAACGCGATGAGCATCACGGCGGCGAGGCCGATGGCTAGGCCCATTATGTTGATGATGGAAAACAATTTATGACGCAGGATGTTACGCCATGCGGATTTTATGTAGTTTGTTACAAGCATTTATTCGCTCCCCAAAGAAAAACAGTCGTCATACTCGGACTTGTTCCGAGTATCTCGAGACCCACGGAATAAGTCCGTGGGTGACGTTCTTTATCGTTTTAAGGAAAGGAGCCACTCCCATAGCTTCTTTCACTATTAACATTATGTAATTTCCTGTATTTCTCTACTGCAAGTGGTGTGCCAATTATTTTGTTGTTTATTTTTAATGGGTTATAGATTTAAAGATAATAATTGATGTTCGCTTTCGTACAAAAGTGTTCATTTTCGAACAGTCATTTTGCTTTGTTTTCTTCATCATCCTTTGGCGGTTCGGGGAATTTTGTGACCCAGGCTTCGGCGAGGGCTTCTGCCTTGGCGACGTCGTCTTCTGATATGATTGTGCGCATGTCGAATTTATTGACGTTGCCTTCTAGGCTGCCGCGGCGGTCGGCGACATCAAACCACATATAGGCCATGATGTAATCTTTAGGTACGCCTTCGCCGTTAAAATACATGGTGCCAAGGTTAATGTACGGTTTTTTAATGCCGGCTTCGGCCGCGCGTTCATAATATTCACGGGCCAGTTTATAATCCTGATCCACGCCGTAACCCCGATGATACAGTTCACCAAGGCTCGCGAGAGAAAGCATGTTGCCTTGCTCTGCTGATTTTTTGAACCAATATGCGGCCTCGCTAAAGTTTTGAACGATGCCGTGTCCTGTCATATAAATATTGGCGAGGTTGTTTTGCGATTTCATATGTCCCGTGTTTGCGGCCAATGAATAATAATTGACGGCTTCACGCATGTCTCTTTTGACCCCTTCGCCGCGGGCGTACATTTGCGCGACGATATATTGGGCGAAAATGTTGCCGCGTTGTGCCTCGGTCTTGTATTCTTTAAAGGCTGCCTCGTAATCTTTTTTCATCATGAATTCCCGCGCGGTGACCATATCGGCGTGCGCGGATGATGTGATGACCATCAATAGTAAACTTAATAAAATACGCATATCATACCCCCTTTGATGAATGTTGGATTATTAAGCAAGCCCAATGTGGCGGAATTTGGGCGAAAATGTGGCATTATAGTTAGGCCTCAGGCGCCAACACTAATTTGCAGGAACCGTACTGTTCTTGCGGTAAAATAATGGGCTGTGGCCAAGCATTTCTTTAAACAGGCGTCTTAATGAACTGCCGGATGCATAGCCGCAGGCCTCGGCAACGATATCAATGGGAAGGTCGGTTTCAAGAAGCAATGATTTTGCGCGCTCGAGTTTTTGAATTTTAATCCATTCACCGTATGATGTGCCGGTAATTTTCTGAAACTGTCTTGTGAATGTTCTGGGGCTAAGCCCAGCGTTACTGGCGGCTTGTTCAATGGTCATGGTTTCTGAAATGTTGGCGCGGATGTCATTTAAAATTTGAGGTAATTTCTGATGTTTATTTTGCGGCAGGATCGGTTGGGTGATTTCCTGTTTTTGCGCGCCGGCGCGGACCGGGGAAACAACCAGGCGTTTTGCGACGATGTTCGCTTTTTCAAGGCCGTAATCCTGCTGTACCACATGTAGGCATAAATCAATGCCCGCGGCGCTTCCGGCGGATGTGTATAAATTGCTTTCTTCGCAGTAAAGCGGCGCGTTATCCACATTGATATCAGGGAAGTTTCCAACAAAATCATTAATAAACCGCCAATGGGTTGTGGCGCTTTTACCCGTTAAAAGTCCCGTTGCCGCTAGCACATATGCACCGCCGCATATGGCGACAATGCGCGCGCCATTTTCGTATGCGTCCTTAAGTGCGGTGATCAAGGATTGCGGCACATCCGTATATGGTTCCCGCCAACCGGGCAGGATAATGATATCGGCATTTTTTAATGCATCAAGACCGCGTTCAACATGATAGGTGACACCACCAACGGCGCTAAGGGTTTCGCCTTCTGCGCTGATCACTTCGAAATTATACCAGTCATTACCAAATTCCGGTCGGGAAAGGCCGAATACCTCGGCCGCGATGCCGAATTCGAAATGGCATAATCGGTCATAAGCGATAACAGCGACCCGCGGGCCATTTAGTGTTTTTGTATCAATATTGGTCATAATTTTGCAATTTTACACAATTTTGACCATATTTGCATGTTATTTGTCGCTATGGTGTGTGGAAAATAATTATTGAATTACGCATTTTATTCATGAAAGGAATTTATCATGAAAAAAAATGACTGTGTTTTTGATGCCGCCTATCAAGCGAGCTATGAATATTTAAAAGAATTGAATGAACGGGACATTATGCCGACGGATGCGGCGATTGCATCGTTAAAATCGTTACACATCCCCATGCCGGATGACGGGCAAAATGACGTTGATGTGATTAATGAATTGCATGAGATCGGATCGCCAAACACGGTTGCGTCCACCGGTGGGCGATATTTCGGTTTTGTGGTTGGTGGCGCGCTTCCGGTAACGATGGCGGCACATTGGCTTTCGACCGTATGGGATCAAAATGCAGGTACATGGATTTTATCACCGATCGCCGGGGAATTAGAAGACGTCGCCGGGAAATGGATGCTTGATTTGCTGGATTTGCCGCGGGATGCGGTTTTCGGGTTTGTTACCGGGGCAACCATGGCGACATTTTCATCAATCGCGGCGGCGCGTTCGGCGCTTTTAAAACGAAAAGGGTTTGATGTTAAAAAATCGGGTCTTTTTAACGCGCCAAAAATTCGCATTATCATGAGCGAGGAAATCCACCCGACCAACATTGCCGCATTCGGATATGCGGGTTTTGGTTTGGATCAAATTGAATATGTCCCGGTTGATGAAGAGGGCAGAATAATTGTGGACGAGATGCCGGAACTGGATGATCTTTCGATTGTTATATTACAAGCGGGCAATATCAATTCCGGTTCGTTTGATGATTTTGATGCTGTGACCAGAATTGCGAATGATGCCGGGGCATGGGTGCATGTTGATGGTGCATTCGGGCTTTGGGCGCGGGCAAGCGCGGAAAAGAAACATTTAACCCACGGCATTGAAAAGGCCGATTCATGGAGTGTCGATGGCCATAAATGGTTAAACCTGCCACAGGATTCCGCGATTTATTTTTGCCGTGACGGTGATGCGGTGAATGATGTGTTTGGTGTCACAGCCACATATTTAATGCGCGATCAAAATCGCCAAGGCAATAATTATACCCCGGAATTAAGCAGACGCGCCCGTGGTGTGGAATTTTGGGCGGCGTTAAAATCGCTTGGTGCCAAGGGGGTCGCGGAAATTGTCGACCGGTCATGTTATCACGCGGTCACATTTACCATTGGGTTAAAAGAAATGGGCTTTACAGTGATGAATGATGTGGTGTTAAATCAGGTTGTTTTTGCCGTGGATGATCAGGAAAAAACAAAAGCCATTCTTGAACATGTGCAAAATTCGGGCGTGGTGTGGCTGGGGCCAACAACATGGAAAGATAAATACGCCATGCGCATCAGCGTTTCATCCGCAGCAACAACGGATATAGACGTAAGAAAAAGCCTTAAAGTGTTTGAACGTGCCTATCAAAAGGTCATGAATGGAAATGAATAATGAAGGTTGAAAAAATAATCCTCTATCCGGTTAAATCAATGGCCGGGTACGAGGTGGACAGCGCAGAATGTGATGAAAACGGCCTTATGGGTGACAGGCGATTTGTCGTCACCCGCCCGGACGGGAAATTTTTAACATCAAGACAAGTGCCCGCCATCATGATGTTAAAACCAATATGGCTCGCGGATTATAGCGGTATTGTGATTAAAGGGAAAAGTGGCCAGATCAAGGTACCAGTCCCCGCATCAGACACGAACGAAAGCATTAAAGTCTGGAATGATAGTGTTGAAAGCGCCGATTGCGGTGATGATGTGGCGAAATTTTTAAGCCGTGAACTGGGCCGCGATGCACGGTTAAAAGCCATCGGTAATAAGGGCAGGCGGCATTCAGAAAATAATGAACATGCACCGGACAGTTATGCGGATGCAATGCCGCTTTTGGTTATGACGCAGGAAAGCATTGATCATATGAATGATCATCTTGATGATGGCGTGACATGGAAAAACTTTAGACCCAATGTGCTGTTAACAGGTGCGGATAAACCATTCGCAGAGGATTTCTGGCAAGAGATTAACATCAGTAAGGGTCGCATGACGTTAGAGTATGGCTGCGCCAGATGCGTGATGACAACGGTTGACCCGGAAACGGGCGAATTCCGTAAAGACAAAGAACCTATGCGCCATTTAAGAACATACCGTAAAGAAAGCGATAAACAGATTTACGTAGGCCAAAACGCCGTATCCCATGGGAGCATTACTGTGAATATGGGAGATGCTGTTACCATTCACAAAACACGTGAAAAGAATGTGTTACAGGGCGAGTGATTGTTAGGATTGTGGAGGCGCGGACCGGAATCGAACCGGTATACACGGATTTGCAATCCGCTGCGTAGCCATTCCGCCACCGCGCCGAAATGGAAATGAGTGTTTCGCACAATCCGCATATGAATTCAAGTGATAAAATCACCATCATTGAAAAAAGCGAACTATCACAGTAAAGTTTGGTTATGAAACAGTTATTATTCATATTGGCCGCAATCACTTTGTCGGCCTGCGCATCAAAACCGGATCGTTTTATGGGCTTTTATCAATCCGTTGACGGCACATTGCCGGATAGTCAGGCATATTTGCTTGAGCGTGGTGTTAAGCCGCGCCTGATCACCACAGAGTATTTTGATGATGATCTTAAAATATTCACAGATCAGAATTTCGCGGTTGTCGGCAAAAGCGAGTTTGCCGCGCCACTTCAGGAATATGATGACGCCATAAAATTAGGGCAGGATTTAAAAGTTACCCATATTTTACTGGAACAAAAATACGCTTATAGCGGCACCAAAAAAGCATATAAATTCAAAAGTTTTTACCGTTATTATCCATCCGGATACGGCGTAAACTATTACGGCATACCCACAATGACATACGACCGCATGCCCGATGTGATGTCGATCCCGTATAATAAAGAAATCCCCATTTTCAAACAACGCGCCGTGTATCTCGTAAAACGGAAATAGTTGTTCCTTAACGGCTTATTCAGTTTCCATTCAGGTGTATCTTCCTATAATCATAGGGTAAAAAGAGAAGAGGTGCATGATGAGATTATTATTGGTTCTTTTATCCGCTGTGTTGCTTTCGGCGTGTGGCGCGGGGCAATTTGGGTCCAGTTATCAAGGATATATGGATCCGCGAATGACGCCGGATGTGGTGCCATTAAAGGAAGAAGAAGAACCGATACTCGTGCGTTCAACGGATCTCGCAAAAGATATTCAGCTTTACCGTGAACATAATTATATTGTGGTTGGGGAAAGTGCCTTTAACGGAATGATGGAAAGCGAAGGGCGCGCCCAGAAACAAGCCGAAGAAGTGGGCGCAACCCACGTGATCGTGTCATCGGAATATACCGATACAAGATCATATATTGCCTATGATTATCAGGATTTCTACCGCACAGTTTATGTGAACAGGGTTAAAAATATCGATGGGAAACCTGTAAGATATACCGAAGCCGTAACCGTTCGTGACACGGTAACGGTTCCATATCAACGTCAATATGACAATTATGACCAGTGGGCGGTTTATATGGTGAAATCAAACCGTATTCATAAATTGGGCCTTGTAATGCGGGACTTTAACCCAAATGAACGCGCGAGCCTTGGCCGTAATACTGGAGCCTACATTGATGTGGTGATGAGCAATTCACCAGCCTTTTTCGCGGACATCATCGCCGGTGACGCCCTTGTTGCCATTAACGGTGAAAAAGTAAACGGCGCGGGACATGCGAAACAAATGATTGATGGCTTAAGCCTAGAAGGTCAGGAAATCACCGTCACTGTGTTAAAGCAAGGCCAACCAAAGGACATTGTGTTCGAATTTAATGAGTGATTGGTTGTAGAAACACTCCTCAAGCATTTGTCATACTCGGGCCCCGCCCGAGTATCACGAGACCCACGGGACTAGACCGAGAGTGACGGAGTGGGGGGGGAATTGAATTCTTGCACCTATTCGTCATGCTCGACTACGATCGGGCATCCATGTTTCATTAACATAAATTTATCAGCTATTGAAATGGATCCCCGTTTTCACGGGGATGACTGCTTAGGCGTTCAAAAAAGAATATTTATGATAGTGGGGGATAAGACTTGAAGTTAAATGTGTTTTTGAATAAAATTATTATTACATTTTTATTTCAATAACTTAATTGAGGTTTATTTAAGTGGCATTACAAAGCAAAAGAGCGCGTAAACCGGTCATATTCGGCAGAAAGAAAAAAGCCGTATCAAAACCGGGACCCGACGATGATACGCTTGATATGCTTTACCATTATGCGCAGGCCGGCATGGAATATGCCCAGCGTTCAATGGAAGAAACGCCACATATATTCACCCAGGAAGAAAAAGAAGCCTTTCAGCATAATAAAAACATGCTGGAACAGGCGCCTTTTTTAATCGAAAATTATAAATCGAAAGTTGCTGAATATGATGCCCTGCATAAAAAAATGCTGGGCATCCTTCATAAATGCGAAGAAATTGTCGCCGCCGGTGACACCAAATCAAAAGATCAAATCAAAGGCGTGCTTAAGGAAGCAAAGGTATTTACCTATAACGCGGATGGTGATCTGGTGTTAAAGAAGGGGGCGGAATAATTGGCTACTGATGCGCGCATTAAATATAAAAAACAGCCAATTGTTTTTAGAGAAATTCCACAAGGGGAACTTGCGGAAGGCGAGCAAATGATGGATTTGCTGCTTCATTATGCCCAAAGCGGCATTCACGAAGTGGAAAAAATCATGCGCGAAGAGCCGGCATTCTTTTCTGATGAAGAAGTGAATGATTTCGCCGCCAGTAAAACAATACTGGGTAAAGCACCGGACATTATCAACGAATATAAGGAAAAATTACGCCAATTCGTTGAGTTAGGCGACAGCATTCATAAAGTGCTTCATCAATGCGAAGACATTGTCGCCGATTTTGAAGAGCGCCAGGCACATTATAAGCCAGGCGCCAAAGTTAAGAAATCACCACGGCTTGAAGCCGGAATGATCCGCTATACTGCCGATGGTGAAATGATCGTTAAAAAAGAGAAAACGGTCAAAATCGAATTAAACGATAAGTAATTTTCTTAATTTCTGACAACCATTGGCGTTGTCCATTTGTTTATTTTCTAAGTTAATAAAATGTAAATAAAATGCATGTATTCATAAAAATGTAACAAATTTTACATAAATGTCATTTGTTTCATAAAACTGTAACATACCTGTAACATAGTAAGATCAGTCAGTTACATGAGTTATCGAAAGGTAATTAATACATACAGAATTTTTCATTTAATTTTTAACACCTTGGGGGGGCATTGGCATGGAGAAATGGGAAATGTACTTAGTAACGAAGTTTAACAATTTTAAAGTATCCGTAAAAATTTGGATGTTGGCGGGCATTGCCGTACTTGGTTTTGGTGCAATTTTTATCACCACCATGATCACAGGGGCCATTGAAAATAGCGCCCGTGATGACGCCGCAAGCGGCAGCATGCTTGAATTCGCACAAGCGCGTATGGAAGCAAGCTCGCTTATGGTCAGGCGCCGGGAAAAGGATTTTTTCTTAAGGCTTGAGGCACGTTATATCGATAGCTATAACGCGGATATGGATGAAACCATTCGTTGGCTTGATGAAGCGGCCGGATATACCGAGGAAGGCGCGGTCGACAGCGCAATCACGCAGCTTAAATCCATTCTTGAACGACATCGCGTGCAATTTAACAAGGTTGCCGACATGTGGGTCCGTGCGGGATTAACCACCGATGACGGGCTTTATAACGATATGCAGGACAGCGTCCATTATATTGAAGAGGCATTAGGCGAGCTTAATGATGACGAGCTTATGGTCAAAATGTTGATGATGCGCCGCCACGAAAAAGATCTGATGCTACGTGTACATCTTAGGGACGATAATGGTGAATATACCAATGGTGCCCGTTACGCAGGCCGTGTTTATGACCGTCAGGCAGAATTTATGGAAATTCTGGATGGCGGGAATTATTCGGGTGATGTTAAAGCGGATCTGACGGAAAAATTAAATGCATATGTGGATGCTTTCCGTGAATATGCAAATATCCGGTCCCAGCTTGTTGTGGAAACCGCCGTTCTTTCCGATATTTACGCGGAAACGGGTGATCATTTCGAAGTGCTTAAAAATTCCGCCGCCCGTATTAATGCGGACGGTATGGCCGCAGCGGATAATGCCGCATCGGTCGCGAATTTCATCCTTATTACCGTGATCCTTGTGCTTGGTGGTGTTAGTGCGGTTGTTGCAATTTTCGCCATTAAAACAATCGTGAAGCCGGTTGTGGATTTGGAACATGCACTTGCGGATATTGCCGAGGGTGATTACGAAACCGAGGTTCCAGGAACAGAGGCAAAAGACGAAATCGGTTCCATGGCCCGGGTTGTCGTAACATTACGTGACGGGGCAAAAGAACGCATCGCGTTAGAACGACAAGCAGCCGAGGCGGAAAAAGCAAGACTTGCCGCCGAAGAAGAGAAAATCCGACAAGAACAGGAACAAGAACGCGCCAGAATGGAAAGTGAAGCCGCCGCCATTGCCGCCCGTGAAAAACGCGCGCAAGAGGTAGAGGCACTGATCCTTTCGTTTGATGAAAGCATCAAAGCCGCGCTTTCCAATTTACAGATGTCATCAACGCAAATGCGCGAAACCGCAGGTGGCATGGTGCGCGTTGCCGATAGCACAGGACAACAGGCCGCGTCGGTAAGTCAGGAATCTGATAAGATGCAGGAAAGTGTTGCCACCATGGCATCCGCAGTCGAAGAATTTTCCGCTTCCATCCGTGAGGCAAACGCACAAGTGCAGGCGGCAACGGGCCTTTCCCGCGAAGCCGTAGAGGCCACGGAAAAAGGATCGCAATCCATTGAACAGCTTTCCGATGCATCATCGGCGATTGAAGAAGTGGTCAACATGATCAATGACATTGCGGAACAGACCAATTTGCTGGCACTGAACGCGACCATTGAATCCGCCCGTGCCGGTGAAGCCGGTAAAGGGTTTGCGGTTGTTGCGAATGAGGTTAAATCGCTTGCTACACAGACGGGCAGTGCGACTGAGGACATCAAACGTAAAATCGATGAAATGCAAAGCGTTTCCGGACTTGCGGTTGAGGCAATCGGCAGTATTTCCGCCGCCAATGTGCGTCTTAACGATGTGATGCTTGGCATATCCGCCGCGATTGAAGAACAAGAGGCCACCACAAATGAAATCAGCCGTGGTGTTCAATTGGCATCGGAAGGCACCGTAAAGGTAAACGATGAAATCGCCCAAGTGTCGATTAACGCCGGTGAAACCGGTGCATCATCAAACGAAGTGATGCAAGCGGCCAGCGAACTTGAAAATATTTCAAGCCTGATTTCAGCGGAAGTTGAAAGTTTCCTTAATGATGTTAGGGATATTCAGAGCAGGGGTTAGTTCTTTTCTAATCCTAGTCTCAATACTCGGACGCAACATAATCGTCACCCTCGGACACAACATAATCGTCACCCTCGGACTTGTTCCGAGGGTCTCGAGATACTCGGAACAAGTCCGAGTATGACAGTATAAGAAAATCGTCCTATGAAAACGGCCTCCCTGGTACTCACAGGGGGGCCTCATTTCTATGGAGGAAATGAAGAAGCCCATTTGATAATTCGTCGGGTGAAGAACGGGGATAGTTAAAACGAAATCACCATCCGGGCCTCTCATGAATTAAGATAGGGCCAGTTTCGATGACATTCAAAACACATCAAATCAAGTGAATGTGATCGGTTGTGAAGTGATTGATTTAATTCGTGATTTTGCAAGAATCCGTTGCGCCGGCGGGTAGGAAGGGTAGTTCGAAATCATCGATGTTATCCACGCCGTTTTCAAGCTTTACTTTTAAACGGTGCAGGTCTTCTGATAATGCCTCAAGCACGCGTTCATCGGAACGGTTCATGGTTTTTTCCGCCAGTGTTGCGGTCATTTTTTCAATGTCGGCTTCCATTTTTGGCTTATGAACTGTGTCAAAATCAGCGGCATATTTTTCGTAGGCCTCTGCACGGTGTTCCACATTAACACGGGCGACGCAATTACAATCAAATGTCGTGTTACCGATGTTGCAGCGGTTATAGGCAGTATTAAAAAAGTTATGATCGCGCGCGTCAATTCCTGATAAATCCGGCCCCGTAGTGGTGCTTTCTCCACATGCAGAAAGTAATGATACGCTTAAAAGCGCGAGCATCATGTTTTTATTCATTTTTATACCCTGTTCGTTTTTTTGATCATTGTAATGAAAAGGGTGGGGCATTTCAATATGCACAGATGGATTTTAAAAAATCTATTGACATAATAAAAAATTATCGTAAAACATTAATTAATTAACTTATATTTTGATTCTAACGGGGTGTTATTATGACCAATAATATTGAAAAAGTGAAACATATCAGTTCACGCATGGAAAAATTTTGTTTTGTTTTAATGCTTATTATTCCTGCGGTACTGGTCTGGAGCTGGTTTAATTATGATGCGGCGAGGGGGCTTGGATTATTTCAGCGCATTCCACATCCGTTAGAGGCACCAACAACAATGGCGATGATATTGGGTGGTATTTTAAGTGTGGGGCTTGGTGCATTTGTCATTGGTGCGGTTTATCATTTAAAACAATTTTTTAAATTCAGCAGCGACGGAGACTTATTTAGCAGCAGTGGTGCAGAAAGTTTTCATAAAGCCACCAAATATATGGTGTTTTATACGGTTATGAGCATTCCTTATGAAAGTATTCTTGGTGTTATCATGACATGGAGCAATCCGGCAGGTGAGCGTGAATTGATGATTACATTTATGCCATATGATTTGGCGCTTATATTTACAAGCCTCGTGCTTTTTGCGGTTTCACGGGTTCTTAAAGAAAGTGTGCGGGTCGCCGAAGAAAACGCGCAGATCGTATAAGGGGAGTAAGGACATGCCAATTATCGTTAATCTTGATGTGATGCTCGCCAAGCGTAAGGTAAAGTCAAAGGACCTCGCCGAAGCTGTCGGCATCACAGTTCAGAATATATCCCTTCTAAAAAGTGGCAAGGTCAAGGGTATTAGGTTTAACACCCTAGAGGCGATTTGTGATTATCTGGATTGCCAACCCGGCGACATTATTGAGTATCGCCGGGATGGGGAATGATTGTTATCCAAATAAGTAATCAATTTCAGCAATGTCGGCCGCAGTGTAATCAACAAATGTAATCCTGTTGCCAATATTGTTTGAAATTTGTGTGTCAGACACAAATAAATCGGCCTGAGCATTATCATCTTCGAAATGAAGTATGTCTTCAAGCACTGGCCTTTCCGATGATTGGATTGCACTTGAAACTGGATCAATAAGAGTCAGGGTGGCTGTGTCGTCTTCTATAGTTGCGTTTGTTGCGTCGCGAAGCCATAGGATATGGACCCAGTCACTGCCAAGATCGCCGTCACGCCAATCATAGGTAATAATTTTTTCTGTTTCACCACTTGCGAAGGTTAGGGTTCCACTAACGCCCGGTGCAGTATAATCAACTGTAACAGTATTTTCTGTTGCCTCATCAAGTTTTACCACGAATTCGACGTTATAATTATCTTTATTGGCGATTACATCATCGACTTTAATGGCTGGTGTATTATCATTATCAATGATTGTTAAAGTAGCCGACCCCTTTCCAAGAGTGGCATTGGATGGATTGCTTAATGTTGCGGTAAGGGTTTCAGTGCCTTCGTCAATTGCATCATCAACCCATGTGGATGTAAATGATTTCGATTTTTCACCGGGGTTAAATGTGATTGTTCCGGTCGTGCCATCTGGTGCCGTATAATCAACCGTCACGGTTTTATTGCTAATCGTGTTCATATAGACAAGAAACGTTACATTTTCCTGTGATTCAAACCTTTCAGCATCATTGATGTAAATCATAGGTGGATTGTCATCATCCGTGATCGTCAAGATGCCCGTATCATCCGTTAGTGTGGCGTTCGTCGGGTTGGATAGCGTGATTGTGACGTTTGCGTCTTCATTATCTCGTGTATCATCGGTCCAATTGTAATTAACGAATTTTTCCGTCTCGCCCGGGTTAAAGGTTACCGTTCCACTACCAGCACCGCCACTTTCAGAATCAAAGAGTTGGTAATCTACGGTAATGGTCGTGTCCCATGGTTTAGATAGTGTAATCGTGAAGTTATCTTTTTTGTCAGCTTCAAATGCGCTGATGTCATTTACGCTGATTTCTGGCGGTAATTCATCATCGTCCTTAATTGTTAATTGTCCAATACCGTCGCCAATCGTTGCATTCGTTGGGTTAGAAAGGGTGGCGTTAACTATTTCGTCTGCCTCGATGACGCTGTCATCAACCCATGTTGTTGTGAATGTTTTAACTGTTTCACCGGGTTCAAATACCAGCGCGCTATTTGTTCCGTCCGGCGCTGCATAACTCACGATAACTCTTTCTTCGCTAGCGGCGGATAATGTTACCGTGAATGTTGCCGTTTGATCGGCTTCGTCCGCGGTTACATCGGCAATGGAAATGGTTGGCATATCATCATTTTGGATCGTCAGCTGTCCTGTGTCATCGGCGATTGTTGCATTTGTCGGGTTTGATAATGTGGCGTTTACCGTTTCGTCTGTCTCGACATCGTTATCATCGACCCATGTGGTCGTGAATGTTTTAACTGTTTCACCAGCCGCGAATGTCAGTGTGCCAGTTGACCCGTCCGGTGCGGTATAATCTACGGTAACAGTGTCCTCGCTAATGGGGGATAATGTCACCGTGAAGGTCGCCGTTTGATCGGCTTCGTCCGCGGCAACATCGGATATAGATAGTGCCGGAAATGGTACAGGATCATCATTTTTGATCGTGAGCTGCGCAGTTCCATCATCAATAATTAAGTTGATCTGATTAAATAGGGTTAGAGTGATTATTTCGTCTGCTTCATGAATGTCATCATCAACCCAATTGATGGTGAATGTTTTTTCTGTTTCACCTGGTGCAAAAGTTATAGTGTCGGATGCCCCGTTTGTTGCTTGATAACCAATTTTACTGGTGTATATACCTGCTTTTGAAAGTGTAAGGGTAAAGGTGGCCGTTTCGTCGGCTTCGTTTACGGTTACGTCATTGATTGAAACCAATGGGTGATCATCATCGCGTATGTGTAACCAGCCACGTTCATCATCAATGGTTGCGTTTGATGGATTGCTCAAAACGACATTACTGCTGTAATTTGGCCCTTCTGTATCATTATCAATCCACGTTACGTCGAATGTTTTTTCCGTTTCACCGGGGTTAAAGGTGAGGGTACCTGTATCCCCATATAGTGGAGTATAATCAACGGTTACGGTTACAGTGGTTGCTTCGGAAAGGCTAACGGTAAAGGTGGCGCTTTCTTCTGCTTCGTCAGCTGAAACATCATTGATCGAAATTGACGGGACGACGGGTGGTGGCGGCGGTGTTTGAATATCAATTGTAATATCATCCGCGACCAAAATGGTTGCATCGCCATTTGTATATGTTGTGTAAGAAACATCATCAATGATTGAGGATGCCCCGGTTACCCATTCATCGGTGCTGATTAATGTGTCGCCGGTTTCGCCCTTAATGCGTAGCGTATCATTAATACCGATTGCTTTAAGAACGGCATTCGCACTTAATTTAAGGGTTGCGTTTTCACCGTCCATATCGATCACTTCGAAATTAGTGATTTTACCGGTTTCCGGGTTTGTGAGATCAAGCAAGATGCCATCGGGTAACATGACAAGCGTATCATCATTGGCACCACCATCAAGCTGCTTAAAATCAAGATGTTCCATGATAATGAAATCATCACCGTAACTTCCTGAAATAATATCTTCGCCGCCAAGGCCGGTGGTAATAAAGTCATTGTCCATACCACCATCAATATAATCAGCCTTAAGTCCGCCAAAGGCGATGTCATTACCGCTAAGTAAGCTAACGGTTCCTAATATTTCACCATTGATATTATTAACGGTGTCGCTCGCGCTGGATAAAGAAAGCGATCCGTTGATCAAGCCATGGTTATTAATGGACGCAGAATAAGATGTGGCTTTAACGTCGCCGTGAATTTCACCGCTATTGAATAGATCAAGTGAATAGTTCGCTTTTATCGCTGTTTGTCCGCTGATGTATCCGCTGTTGGTGACTGTTGCGATTGACGTTTCAAAATTAATAGCGACTGAATCTTTATAATCAACGTTATTCTTGGCAATAATTGTACCTTGATTGTTTATTGTTGATGTATAAGAGGCGGCACCAACCGCCAATGCGTCTACTTCCCCTTGGGCGACGATGACGCCTGTATTTAACAATGAAAGACCATTATCGCTTATGACGCCTTGTGCTCTTTGTCCGGATATATGAATGTTTCCATTGTTCGTAACGTCTTTTGAAACAACACCAGCAGACATAATGGTTGATGTCGTACCATCATAAATCGAATTGATTGTCCCATTATTAATGAATGAACCGTCACCGGTCATGACGACGGCGGCACCGTTGCCAGTTGATGCGGTGACTTTAATCTGACCATTATTGGTTATGGTATTTGCGTCTTCAGAAATTACGGGGGTAATAAGGCCGGGGCCTTCGGCTTCGATATTTCCGTTATTGGTAAATATTGCCGTGGTATCATTGGTCGCCATAAATTGATCGGCCCCGTAAAGATCATATTTATCGTTTAGATTAATGGTAAACGGGTTATCGACTAACCCGCCTTGGTTCACGTGATAAATGCTGTTTACATCAAAAACCAACACCTCAACATCAACTGAATTGCCCCAGTTTGTTTGATCATTCGAAAATGACAGGGTCAATGTTGGCTTTGATGTGGAACCATCATGTTCAAATTCAATAGCGCCATTTTCAAGATCAGAATATGTAAAGATTGTAACGTCATGGGCGTATCTGGCTATAGTGCCGCCCGTCACACTGTCAACGCGGATGTAGATTTCACCATTACTGCTATCAACGTCTTGCAGGTTGATAAATGCTCCGCTTTTATGGCCGGATAGATATTCATTACCGTCGAGGGATAATTCCGTGTCTTGTCCGCGTACCACCGTTGCTGTTGATCCCCAGCCGGTTGGTAAATCATCAACGGCAATGATTTCAATATCACCGGTATGTGCTTTTTTAACGTTACTTTCATCAGCAAGATCATAGGAAATTTTTATAACGCCGTTATAGTTTTCATTGGGGGTAATGGTGATGGTGCGCAGCGTAATATTTACTGATATTTCGGCATTGTCGTCACTTTCGCTTGTTAATTCAATGTTGCTAACGACTTCGCCAAATTCTTTTGCGTCAAATCCGTCCGGTATCAGATCATCAAAACCAATTGTGATTGTGGTGTCTTCTTCTGTGCTGGCGAAGAACGTAATATTAACGTCAACGTTATTATCCAATGCGCTATCAGCGTCACTGTTGCCGTTTGTGTCAACTTTACCGTAACCGGTGATGCTTGATAGGTCTAAATCCGATATATCATCCGCATCATCAACGATTAATGTTACATCTTTTTGCAGAATAATATTATTTACACTACTGATAGCATCAGCAATATCACCAAGATTTACACTTGTTTCGCTGCTGCCGTTGTTTTTGACCTCAACGGCGACATCGTAAGAACTGGATGTATTGATGTTATCAATGCCTGTTAAATCATCCGCATCCTCAATAATAAAGGTCACGTTACCGGTAATGTTAAGGCTTGCGATATCCTCAAATGACATATCGCTAAGATCAAGAACAAGTGTTTGACCGGATGGCACATTGATACTGATGATTGATGTACCGTCACCATTAATGGTTTTAAAGCTTTCAATTTGTTCTTTTGTAAGAAAGACCCTTGAATGCACCTCTAGGATGGTGAAATTGGTTACTGTAACGCCAGATAAATTGACGGTTCCATATATGAAAAGAGTATTCGTGCCCGTTCCACCATCAATAACTTCACCTGGGGTTACTTCTGAAACAGTGCGCCCGTTTAATTCAGCAAGCGAAATGACGGAAGACAAATCATACCCGTTACCAGCATTGGTTATGTCTGATTGATCATATTGGTTAGGGATCGTTGTGCCGATCACAATAATCGCATCATTGCCACTGCCTGCATTAATGTTGTCTCTTCCATCGCCACCGTGGATAATATCATTACCTGTTTCAGTGGAAATATAATCATTGCCACTGCCACCAATGACGATGTCGTTGCCGCTTCCGGATGTAACCCTATCATCACCGCCGCTGACATTGATAACGTCATCGCCGTTGCCAGTATCGACTGTGTCATCACCATTTTTACCTGTAACGGTTAAGTCGTTGGTGGCGTCTCCGACTAAAAGCTCACTATCGCTATTGTCACGGGCAATAAATACGGTCGTCGGATTTTGAATGAAATCCGGTTCCGGGACTGGATCCGGATCTGGATCTGGAATTGGGGTTGGGTCCGGAACAGGGAGAGGGGCCTCGTCTTCAGGGCCACCACCACCACCACCGCCACCGCCGCCACAGGCAGATAGTGGTAAAAGCGTCATCAGAATTGATGCTTTTTTCTTTTTGTTTAAAGCGTGTTTAGATGAGTTTTTTTCGTGATCAATGGATTGTGTCATTCCATAGCCCCCAATTAAAATTTTACAAATACGAAGGGCAGTAAACAATATGTTTACTGCCCTGTAAAGTAAAAACTAGGAGCAATTACTTTATGTTATTGTCTGGCTGATATCTTCGTCAATCAGAAGCGTTGCACCGCCTGATGTATAGACATTATAGACTTCATTTTCGATATAGGTATCAGCACCTTGAACCCATCCTTCGCCAGTTGATGTCACCGCATCACCGCTGTCGCCGCTGATGATTAATTTGTTATCGGCGTCGGTTAAATCAAGCACATCTTGCACTGCTAAGGTCACTGTCTGATTGCCGCCGCCACTGACGTCGACTTCTTCAAGAGTTAGCAATGTTTCAGTGCTAAGGTCCAAGTCATCTTGCAGAATAAGATAATCATACCCATCACCACCACGGATGGTATCACCCGCGCCGTAATGGATCATATCGTTACCTTCGCCGCCATCAAGTGTATCAGTTCCTGTTCCACCGATCAGCGTATCATCGCCCTTAAGACCATGAAGTGATGCATTGTCGGTTCCTGCTTTAAGTGTATCATCCTTGGATGAGCCATAAACGGTCACGTCCGTAATGCCGGAATTGTCAAATGTGTCACCCTCGGCATAGCCACCTGTTGCGGTGCCGTTTGCAAGGTCCACATTTACACCCGCATCAGAATTTGCGTAACTGATCGTTGAAATATTGGTAAGCGCATCCGCACCACCGCCATCGATATAAAAATCACCGCCATTGGTACTTGTCACTGTGTCATCACCGCTACCGGTCATGATGTTGTTAAAACCAATCGATGTCACGGTCAGATCTTCTGATGAACTGCGCATGGCAAGTGTTGCTGTGCCTGTAATTGTTCCGTCACCGCCGGCGTAGCTGGTTGATGTGATTTCATTGAATGTTTCAAAGCTAAAGGCAGGGAAGTTTGAAAGCGTTCCGATTTCAACATCCATGTAAATGGTCGCGCTGCCGCTTGTGTAGGTGACATAGAATGTACCGTCCGTCTTGGCATGTACGTTTGTCACAGTACCATTGGTTAACCAGGTGCTTGCGGTGTTAATGGTGTCTGTTGCATCACCCTTGATGAATAGGGTGTTTGCACCACTGGTTTTGGCAACAACATCGGATGCATCAATGGTGAATGTTTGTGCATGATTGCCAACCGCAATATTAAACATTTCCACATTCAGGATCGTAAGGTTGTTGGCATCAAAATTAGTAACGCCGGAAACCTGAACCGTATCACGGTCATTGCCACCGTTAATGCTGTCAGATGAGAAATTAGAATTCCCATCAATGATAAAGGTATCATCACCATCATCACCAACCATGGTGTCGTTACCCGCGCCACCAGTAATCACGTTGTCTTTAATGTTACCGGAAAGAATATCATTGCCGGAACCGCCGACAACATTTTCGATAAAGGTATCAGGGGCAATGTGTAATGTTTGATTGAATGCGTCACCGCTATTTGTGGTTACATCAATAACAATACCGACATTGGACCATGAGCCGGGATCAAGGTTGATATTAACGCCGGCGGTAAAGTTGCTCGCGTCCAGTGTATCAACACCGCTGTAATCCCAAAGTGTATGGTAATTCCATTGTTCTGGCATAATGTGATAAACATCATCACCCGCACTGAATGTGTAGTTGGCACCATAAACATATTGAAGCGCAAGAATATCAATCCACATTAGGTCAGTCGGTGCGCTGTTTTCTGTAAAGCCAGCGGCATTGGTCGCCACAATGTCATACGCCATCATGGTGTAATCTTTGCCGTCAAATTGGTTTGGCATTTCATTGAATAGGCCATCTTCTTCAAAAGTATGCTTAAGACCCAGTGCGTGACCAATTTCATGGATGATTGTATTTTTAAACAGCGTATTTGTTACGTCAAGATTCATTTCCGGCAGAATTGTTTCTTCGGAAAACCATACATCGCCTGCTGTTGCGTGGCTGAATGGGTAATATGCCCATGCAAATGCGTTGTTCGGTGTTTCAAAGCCGTTCTCTGTCCATGTGAAGCGCATGTTACCTGCTTCGTTTCCGTCATCTGGAACCTCAACAAAGATGATGTTCACGTCTTCGGAAATCTGGGAAAGCATTTCACGCACGATGGCTTGTTGTTCGCCTGTGAATTGATCGATTTTAGACGCGGCTTCGTAATTATTATCGGAATAATTTGATCTAAACTCACTATTATCCGGATGACCGAAACTATAGGTGATAATAAGCGGTGAACCATCGGCATTTGTTTGATAACCATAACCGGAAAGGACACCATCCACATAATCAATACCACTTGGGTTATATAAATCCCAAGGCAGGAAGGAATCTTTTGTGCTGGTTGGTACTGTGAAATCGATGCTTTCGGTGTTTGTAAGCGTAAATGTGCTTTCAGATGCGCCAAACAATGTATCAATCTGGCTTTTGTTATATACAACCGAATTACCGGAATGATCGAATACTTCAACGGAATAAAGCGTGTATGTTCCGCTTTCGGCTATTTGCTCATCAAACATAAGTGCCGTTTCGCCAGAAGAGCCGCTAAAGAATGTTGAATGCAATACGCCATTGGCATCTTCAAATTTCACCATAACACCATCAACAAGACCGCTGTTAATGGTCGTATCAAATGTGATGATTTGCGGTGTTTCACCATCACCCAGTGTGATCGCTGATGAACCGAGCGAGAATGATGAAAGAGACATAGATACAGTCGGGCTGCTGACTGTTCCGGATGAAACGCTTACGGTTTTATTGAAACTATAATCAGTAAAGTTTTGATTATCAAGATAGCTGATGTTGCCATTGCTGTCTTCGAAATAAACACTGCTTACCTGATAACTGGACACATTGGTCATACCGTGTGCGGATGTCTGATTTTCTCTGCCATCCATTTCAAGGGCCATTGTGCCGCTTGTACCGGTAAAGCTGTAAAGGTCGGTGTTACCGAATTGGTCGGTCACTTCCACATGGATTGTGGCGGCGTTTCCGTTAAGGTCAAATGTTAATTCAATGCCATCTTCGCCGCGTGTCACACTGTTGCTGGATAGTGATAAATCCATAAGACGCGTACCATCGGAAAAAGCAACCGTATGGTCGTCATCCTGAATGGTTAGCTGGCCAGAACCGTCTGCGATGGTTGCATTTGTCGGGTTGCTAAGG
The DNA here is from genome assembly GCF_028869115.1 of Pseudemcibacter aquimaris. Taxonomy (NCBI): domain Bacteria; kingdom Pseudomonadati; phylum Pseudomonadota; class Alphaproteobacteria; order Emcibacterales; family Emcibacteraceae; genus Pseudemcibacter; species Pseudemcibacter aquimaris. The sequence goes on along the minus strand of NZ_CP079800.1, from coordinate 1,751,204 downwards.
GTCGCGTTAACGACTTCATCGTCCTCGCGGTTGAAATCATCGGACCATGCGGTCGTGAATGTTTTCTGTGTATCACCCGGGTTAAAAGTGAGCGTCCCGGTGCTGCCATCCGGCGCGGTGTAATCCACGGTGATGGTTCTGATGCTTGAATTGGATAGAGTAACGGTAAAGGTTGCCGTTTCATCAATTTCATCCGCAGAAATATCATTAATGCTGATGGTCGGGGAGGGATCATCATCAAGGATTGTTAACTGGCCGCTGCCGTCGGCAATGCTTGCGTTTGACGGGTTTGATAATGTGGCGTTCGCCGTTTCATTATCCTCGTCTGTGCTGTCATCGGACCATGTGGTCGTGAATGTTTTTTGGGTTTCACCAGCATTGAACGTTAATGTTCCTGTGCCGCCATCAGGGGCTGTGTAATCAACAGTGACTGTTTTGCCGGATGCCTCGGACAGGGTAACGGTGAATGTTGCGATTTCGTCGGCCTCATCAGCGGATGTGTTATTAATGCTGATGGTTGGTGGGTTGTCATCATCCTGAATATTCAGTTGCCCGGTGCCATCGGCAATCGTTGCATTCGTCGGATTGCTTAGGGTCGCATTGACGATTTCATCGTTTTCGTCGGTGGTGTCATCCGTCCAAGCGGTTGAAAATGTTTTCTGTGTATCACCCGGGTTAAAGGTCAGCGTACCTGTGCTGCCATCTGGGGCTGTGTAATCAACAGTTACCGTTTTTCCAGAAGCCTGCGATAACGTAACTGTGAATGTGCCAGTTTCATCTACTTCATCCACTGCAATATTATTAATGCTTAGGCTAGGTGGATTATCATCATCAAGGATGGTTAAAACACCCGTAGCATCGGCGATATCCGCATTTGACGGGTTGCTTAATGTTGCGGTGATGGTTTCATTGTTTTCATCTGTGCTGTCATCTGTCCAATTGGCGGTGATGGTTTGCACTGTTTCACCAGGATTAAAGGTAAGGGTGCCATTTTGACCATTGCTAAGGTTATAATCCACAGTCACTGTAGCGCTGGACGCAAATGACAGGGTAACGGTAAATGGTTCTGTGGCCTCTACTTCATCTTCGGATGGATCATTGATCGATAATTCAGGTAAAGCAATACTAACCGTGCCACCAAGAGTGACGTTGGTATCAAGGGTATTTTGTGTTGTGCTGTTGCCGTTTGTATTAACTTCGCCACTGCCGCCGATGTCAGTTAGGCCAAGACCAGTGATATCTGTGCCATCAAGAATATCCAATGTTACCTGATCATCCAGTGTGATTTCATCAATGACATTGAATGTATCCGCGATCTCGCCAAGGTCAACAACAGTATCAGAACCGGCATCAACCACATCAAGGGTGATGGTGCCGCTTGTTGAATTAACATCGGTAATGCCATCAAGCTGTGATGTATCGGAAATGCGGAATGTCAGGTTTCCTGTGACGTTGATTTCTGCGATCTCATCGACGCTCATTCCCGTAAGGTCAAGGACATATGTATCACCGGATGGTACATCAATGTTTATAACTGATGTCCCGTCACCGTTTACTGTTGTGAACATGGCAAGTTGATCTGGTGTAATTGTAACCGTTGAATGAATTTCAAGCACAGTTACGTTACTGACTGTAACGCCTGTCAGATCGACATTTCCGTATATAAACAGTGTGTTTGTGCCGGCGCCGCCATTGATGCTTTCACCGGCGACGACCTCTGACACAGTGCGGCCATTTAAATCCGCAAGAGTAATAATGTTAGAAAGGTTATAACCGTTTCCGGCATTGTTGATGTCGGCTTGATCATATTGTCCGGCTGTTGTTGTGCCGATTAATACGATGGCATCATTGCCGTTGCCGGCGTCAACCGTATCGGCACCTTCGCCCGCACGAATGATATCATTTCCGGCAGCACCCATGATATTATCAGCACCACTTCCGGTATGGATAGTGTCATTACCACTTTTACCGGTGACGGTTAGGTCGGTTGTTGCGTCCGCCTGATCCAGTGTTGTGTTACGGTTATCACGTGCAATCCATGTGTCCGTCGGACTTTCAATAAATTCAGCAGGTTCCGCAGGCGCAGGAGGAGTGGGCGTTCCGCCACCACCACCACCAGCAGTACCACCCCCGCCACAGGCAGACAATGGTAATAATGTCATGAGGATTGATGCTTTTTTCTTTTTGCTGAATTTATATTTTGAGCTTGATTGTTCTTTGTTGTTGTCTTGCACTTTAAGTACCCACTTTTTAGTGATTCATGTTTATATGCAATAAATTACATATTAGTTGCTACTAAAACGTTACTAAGAAAAAATAATTTACATAAAAACTTAACTGATTTGCTGTGACCCATTAATCACTGCCATTTTTCAATACTAGATACTTTCAAAAAATACGAATTGATAATTTTAAGCAGGGAAAAAATCGACAGAATTAACCATTCCATCGCCCCCAAAAATCATGTCGGGCAGTAAACATTAAGTCACTATATCTGTAAAGAAAAAAATAATCGGCGGTACCCCAAAAGAACACCGCCATTTATTGATTAGGAAATATTCATTGTGATGTCATCATCAATCAACAGATTGTAAAGTCCTGTTTCATATTTCGTATAAAATTGTCCATCGATCGCTTCTGGGCCAGTATTAATCCAAGATTGTCCTAGTGAATTAACAACATCAGACCCGCCGCCCTTAATGATAAGGGTGTATTCAAAGTCATCACCTTGTTCCGTCATATTCTGCATATCAAATATTGTGAACGAGATTGTGTTTCCTTTATCAGCAAGGTCGATGATTTCTATGTCATCAACATTATAAATGTTGAAATCGATGTTTAGGCCGAAGTCATCAAATAATAATGTGTCTGTACCGCTACCGCCATCAAAGAAACTGATTAAATCATTGTTAAAGACGATGGTATCATCACCCGCTTCACCATTGATATCATCCTCGCCGGTGTCGCCGTCAATATAATCATTACCCGCGCCGCCTCTAATGAAGTCGTTTCCACTGCTTGTAACAATATGATCGTTACCACCACCACTGTCGATATTTAACGGGGCAGAGCCAGAACCGAATAAATTGATGGCACTGTCGAAATCATTGATGGATGTATATATTCCGGAGGTGGTGTATCCGTGAATCTCACCCGGGCTATAAACACCATCCACATCTGGGGAATATTTAATGGAACCAATATTCTGGCTTATGTGTATTGTTGTACCTGTAAATGTATAGGTGTCATACATTACGCCATCATAAAATGTTGTGGTCACTTTTGACCATGCTTCGTCTAAGTAAAGTGTGTCATCGGCCCCGCCATTAACATAAAGAATATTTCCGCCACCTGTCGTTGTAAAGATTGATGCCTGATCGGCGATAAGGCTGTTTGCGTGGTTACCGTCAATGTTTATTAATTCAAGGGTTCTATAGATTTCATCACCAAGGTTGATGTTTGTGTCTACAGTTGACATTAAAATTGCCTTGTCGAAATTACCCTCACCATAGAGACGATCACCATAATGGAAATAAATCGTGTCATTTCCGCTACCGCCATAAAGTTCATCAAGAATGTTGTCATTGGTCGTGGCGTTACTACCGTAAATGATATCATTACCCCCTTCGCCCTTAATGATATCAAGGCCCATTCCACCCATTAAGGTGTCATTTCCGTTACCGCCAAGGAAGTTTTCATTATGATTTTCGCCGTAAATAACGTCATTAAAATTTGAACCAGTGATCCATTCCACATTATCGATTTTGTCACTTGGGCTAGAGCCATTGGTGTGGGTATCGGTTAACAGGTTAATGTTAACGCCAGATCCTCGTTGTGAATAATTCAGATAATCCGTGCCGGCGCCGCCGTCCCATGTGATAAAGCCGGTTTTATTCCAGACACTATCTGTACCGGAACCTGTGGCATAAAAACCACCATCGGATTCATTAAAAATAAGGTAACTACTGCCGCTATCCGGTTTATAGAAAATCGCCGGTTTATCGCTCGCGCCTAAGAACTGGTTCGAGGTTTGTTTGGTAATGTTGCTGATAATTTCATTATAATTGCCGGATTTATTAATGTTCACATAAACAGGTGCTGCTGCATCGTTTGATGTAAAGCGGACAATACTTGCATCTTCGTAATCAAGAGACCAGCTTCCGGTAAAATTGATGCCATTGGTAGACGCATTTGATGTGATATTCAGCGAATTTGATGCATTGATGCCGTAAATATTACTTGCGCTAATATTCAATGTGATACCAACACCGTTAAGGGTCAGATTTTCAATGTTTGAATAACTACCATACATTGATGTAGAAATACTTTGGCCATTGAAAATAAGCGTATCATTACCACTACCACCATTATAGGTTCCATAGATGACATCCGTATGGATAGTGTCATTACCGCTTCCGGTTTCAATGGAATTTTCGCCACGTCTATTATAAACAGTCAGATTATTTGAATCGTTACTTAAATTCATGGCGCTATCAAAATCATTGATCGCGGCATAGGTATTAACACCTGTGCTTTCAAAACCGACTAATTCACCAGCAGTGTATGATCCATCGACATCCGCGTTATAGAATGCATCCATTCCCGATTGGACGCTAAGGGTCATGGTGTCACCGGATGTGGCCGTTGCCGTATAATGGTAATAAACAGTTCCATCAATATTACTGAAGTTTTGAACAGTCCAATCATCGGTGGAATAAACCGTGCCCGAGCCACGAACCTTTAGGGTGTCTTTACCGGCTTCTGTGACCAGGTCAACATCGTCGGCCGTTATGTTATCCGGAACTGCATAAGTGGAAATGCTAATGGCTTCGATATTGGTGAATTGCGTAGTGGATAGATCAAATGTCGTACCCGCTGTTCTAATATCAACCGTATCAAGACCACTGTCGGTACCGCCGTCAAACGAGCCTAACCCCTTATAAATGAGGGTATCGCTGCCATTTTCACCGTAAATGGTATGGGCCGATGTAGTATCCCAGATTTGGATGAAATCATCGCCGTCACCGGCATAAACCAAATCGGCACCGGTATTCAGGTTAATTCGGTCGTCACCACCACCGGCATAAACGGTATCGTTGCCGCCTTGGGTGTAAATGGTGTCATCACGGTCACCCGCAGTAAAATGATCATCACCGGCACCACCCTGAATATTTATATGTGGGCCGCTATAGGTTGATTTTTCATAATAAACGGAACCGGTTGGGTCATTTGATGTGATCGAGGTTGTTGTAATCGCGCTAAAGCCGTGCGCGTAGCCAACGGAATATGCATCTTCCTCAAGATAAATCGTTACCGTATCACCGGATGTTGCCGTGCGGGTATATTCACGGAATTGATTTGACCCGATAGGGTGGGTGACAAGGCCGCCTTGAACCCAGTCTTCGTTTAAGATCACCGTATTGGCAAGGCCAGTTGTTGAAATCCATAAATCATTGTCGGCGTCTGTTATTGCCTCAACATCATCAGCGGTTAAAATGACGACATTGTTGTTACCGTTCATGAAAATTTGTTCGACATTGGAAACTTTGGTCACGTCCGGTGTTAAGTCAAGGTTATCTGATTGTAAAATAATCGTATCGAACCCTGTGTCGCCATCAATGGTGTCTTCAAGTGCATATTCAATGCTGTCATTACCAGCGCCAAGATTAATGATGTCTGCGCCATTGTTTGGCGTTACGAAATCATTACCAGATCCGCTTATAAACGTATCTGCGCCACCGCCAAGGTTAATTGTGAGATTGGCTGTCCGGTCGCTCCAATCAATGTTATGGGCTACGTTGCTTGCGGCTGTATAAATATCACCCCCCATATCACGCATGAATACCGGAGTTGGTCCAGTAGACGTATGTAAATGGATCGTAACTGTGTCGCCGGATGTGGCGGTTGCGGTATAAACCGTATATTGGCCACTTGTACCGCCAGGTGTCCATGCGTCATTGGAAAATACATTGCTGCCACCTGATAATTTTAACAGGTTATTGGCATCCGTTGCGGCCTCGACACTATCAGCGGAAATGGTGATATTGGTATTATTAAGAAGGTATTCTTCAACATTCACCACCTGCATGTTGGCAAGGTCAATTGTCTGACCACTGACGGTAAATGAAATATAATCGCTATCCGCACCGCCATCAATGATGTCTGTACCATTGAACTTAATGGCGTCATTGCCTGCGCCTGTGCTTATTTTGTTTATACCACCTGCAAGGTCGACATAATCATTACCGGAACCGGTTATGAAATAATCGCTTCCATTTCCGTTACCACCGTGAAGGATTTGAAGATCTGCAGTTGCTGCCGATTGATCAAGATATGATGAATTATTACCAACAGGATACCATGTACCAGATAGGAAAAAGGCAGCATCATAACCTATTGCGCCTGTATCATCGGATGTTGTGCTTTCGGCTTGGCCGTAAGCATCGGTGTAGCTTACTACTACAGAAATGACTTTACCCGCGTCGTCATGGGTTGTGCGGTATGTGCTTTCGGTTGCGCCGGCGATATCAACACCGTCTGCTTTCCATTGGTAATTAAGTACGCCAATGCCGTCTTCGTCGGAAACGCTGCTCATGTCAATGCCGCGAACGGAACCAACATAATTATTGCCGGTGATGACCGGCTTGCCAATAACAGGATCATTAACATTGACCACATCGACGGTTTCACTTGATGTAACGCTTTCCGGTGTGCCGTGTGCGTCCGTGTAACTAACGGTGACGGTGATGTTTTTGCCTACATGTTCTTGTGATAGGGCGATATGTCCGATGTTGCTACCGAAATTAACGCCGTCGGCTTTCCATTGATAACTTAACGTGCCAAGACCGTCATCATCAGCGAGGGTGTTTGTGATCGCCTGTAAAATTTCGCCTTCGCGTGCCGTGCCGGAAATGGTGACGCCGCCTGCTGGGTCATCATTGATGTTTTGAATATCATCGATGGAATTTGACGAAACGGTTTCGTTATACCCATGCCCGTCAGTATATTTTCCGACAATTGTGATGTCTTTGCCGACATGGTCATCGGTCAGTGTCAGTGAAAGACCCGTTTCACCAACAATATCAACACCATCTGCCTGCCATTGATAACTAAAGGAACCAAGGCCGTCGATATCGGCGACATCATTTGAGATCAGGTTAAGTGTTTGATCCTCGGTGCCTGTACCGGAAATTGTGATGTTGCCCGTTGGGTTGTCATTAACGTTGCCGATCCCTAAAGCCACATTGGAAATAACTGTTTCCGGTGTGCCTTCTTGGTCGGTGTACGTTAAGACCAAACGGATATCATCGCCCACATCATCCTGCGTTAGAAGATGTGTTGATTGGGTCGCGCCATTGATATCAACACCATTGCGTTGCCATTGGTAATTAAAGGCGCCAAGACCGTCGATATCCACAAGGTTTGAAGTGTTGATACCAAGTGTGAAGCCCTGATCCCACGAACCAGTAAGGAAAATGCCACCAGTCGGTAAATCGTTGACGTTCACCACATCAATTGTTTCTGCTGATGTAACGGACTCGTCGTTTGTTTCATCATCGGTATATGAATATTTGACGGTGATGTTTTTGCCGACTTCGGCCTGTGTCAATGTGTATGATGTTCCGGTGGCACCAGAAATTGCCACACCATCCGCATACCATTGGTATGCTTCTGGGCCGGTTGTTATGCCATCGATATCCGTTACGGTATTGACTACAGACAGTTCCTGACCCTGTGCCACGGTGCCGCTGATGGTGATGTCACCTTCAGGGTCATTGTTATAATTCAGGATCGGTGATGTGCCTGCTGATGTTACGGTTTCCGATGCACCAAATCCATCGGTATATGTCACTGTAACCGTGATCACCTCACCAACATCGGATTGGCTTAATGTATATTGATTGCTGTCTGTACCAACGTTTGATCCGCCAGCCTTCCATTGATAATGCAGTGTGCCCAGGCCGTCCAGATCAGCCAGATTACTGACATTGGCGGTGAGGGTGCTTAATTCCATAAGCGTGCCGTCAATGGTAACATCACCCGTTGGTAAGTCATTGCTGTTGCCAATGTTTGTGAATTCGTTTGATGTCACGCTTTCCGGATTGCCGAATGCGTCGGTGTAACTGACGATCACTTGAATGTCGTGGGTTACATCATCTTGGGTTAATTCATATGTGGCTTCGGTTGCGCCATTAATATCTGCGCCATTTCGTTGCCATTGATATCAAATGGAACCCGCGACCCTTTATGATTTATATGAGAATTTCTTGAAATTTAGACCCGAGACAAAAGCCCTGATGGATAAATATCAGGCACCGGGCTTAAGCTTAAAAGAAAATCTGACGATGAATCTGGCATTCGCGACAGCCGCTGCACGTCTACAGTATTTCCGTGTCCGCGAACCTATTCCAGAAACACTGGACGGGCAGGCGGCATATTGGAAGAAATACTGGAACACCAAACACGGCAAAGGCACCACAGACCAATATAGCGAACATTATAAGAAATATGTTCTTTAAACCCTACCAAACCCCGCGAGCGCCCCTCGCGGGGTTATTATTTTAACTACAAAATTACGAAAGGATGTTGCGATGCAATATTTTAAAAGCGGCGATAACGCCAATAAAACTGAACTTGAAAAACTAAAACAGAAGAAACAAAACTATTTGAATAGTGGCTATATCGACTCCGGTGTTGAGCAGCTACTTGATACCAAAATTGAAGAATTAGAAAGGCGAATTGATCCTTGGGATTTAAACACGTCAAAATCATCAACAAAAGTAGAATATGATCCTAGTTTGGCAGGTATTCCGACTGAATTTGCAAATAGTAACACTCTAAAAAATCAAAATACTTTTGATGACAATCAGCAAGAATTAGGTGGTAATCCTGCTCAGAGGATTATTAATGCAGGCGTAAATCAGTTTAATGAAACGGATTTAAGCCTTCCACGCGATTTTGGAAGTACATTTACAAACACTGGAATTGATACTCTAAATTTTGTAAATCAATCATTGTTTGTCAATCCGGTGAAAGCAGGATACACAGCCTTACAATCCATTGGTGCTGCTACAGAAGGCGTGGCTTCATCAGTTGCACAAACAGCGCGAGAATTCGGTATGCCACCAAATTCGGCTAATAGGCTTGAACGTGATTTACTAGCGGTGACATCGGCACCTGTAACATTACCAACAGTTGGATCATTGGGCGCTTTAAATAATTCAAAGAAACTTAGCAATAATCGTACGTCGTACCTTGCTGAAGAAGAACTGAACTTGTATAATCCACCAAATAAACCACTACGTGATTTTAATGAGGATTATCCATATGGGGCAAAAATCGAAAGTCAATACCCAGGAAATCAAGGACGATTGGCTCAGGACATTGATGGAAACCCGCTCACCGCAAGATTTGTCGCTGGTCGAACGACACAAGGCGGAATTGATCGAGGAATATCGCCAGAAGTTTATGACGAAATCTCAACGGGAATCATGGGAAATAAGGCGGAAGGAGTTTCTGCAGAATATCTCGGACCCAACACTGAAGGTGCGACGTACTTTGACCCGTTAACCAAGAAACCAATAGAGATTGGCATTTTAAACACACTTGACGATGATTATTATAAGCAAGTCTATGGCCACGAAATTGGTCATGTGATTGATCAAGCGGCTGGTGAAATTCCCACGGCTGGTATCGAAAACAACCTACGAAGCGTTTATCATACTATGAATACCGGTAGGGAAAACTCGACCAATCAATTTGGTCCTCAACATTTTGGTTATGGTGATGAAGATATTCCTCGTGAATTAATGGCGGAATCAATTCGTGCATATATGGCTGATCCCAATTATATAAAAACGGTTGCTCCCGAAGTTGCCAAGCGTATTAGAAAACATGTTAACCAAAACCCCGATATCAATAAAACTATACAGTTTAACAGTACAGGGGCAGGTATAGGACTTGGCGCAACAGGGTTATCAGATCATCAAAGTAAATCGCCTGAAACCTTGAATTACAATAATTATGATTATGAAATGCGCCAAAAATATCTGTATGAATATTAATCAATTAAACCCCGCCGGATTATGTCGGCGGGTTTTTTTCTTGTTTTATAAATGGTTGCAAGGTAGCGTACATGAAATTTTATAAAAGGGTTCACCATGAAGTATTTATTGATCGTTTTCGCGTTTATCACCACCGTAATTTCATCTGCGGCAGCGCAGGAAAGAGAAGGGGTTAACCCGAATGATGTGGATAGTATCGATAGTGTCATGCGCGCCTATTATGAGGCCGTGTCCGGCCCGCCGGGGATTAGGGATTATAAACGTATTCTGACGCTATATTTACCGAATGCGAAACTGAATATCAGCACACCGGACGGTGAACTGGTTCATGGTATCGTTGAAGAAGTGGTGATGACGAAGAAATTCCAAACCATTTCAACGGATTTTTACGAACGCGAAATTTCACGTGATGAACAGCGTTTTGGCGATATGGCCAACGTGATCAGCACATATGGCATATCGGATGCGTGGGAAAATGAAAATTACACCGCCCGTGGTGTCACGGTTTTTCAAATGCGTAAATATAATGGTCGTTGGTGGATCATGTCCAGCATGTGGCAGCGCGAAAGCGATGATTTGCCATTGCCCGCGCATTTACTGGATTAATGTTGATGGCCCAAGATGATGATAACGCCAAAAATAAACCGCCTACCTTTATAATTGCATTTGTGGTTGCAAAGGTGGCGGTTCTTATCTTGGTCGGGTATCTTGTATATGCTTATATATAATTGACCTTTTGAAAATAATTTTTCGCGGCAGAAATCCTTTTGGACAGGTCATGTTCCGCCGGCAATGAAAACTGGCTCATCACGCCGTTCAGCATACCCATGATCAATTCAACACGAACGATCAGGTTTTTTTCTTCATTGCATTGTTCATCAAAATCCATCCATTCGGGATGGGTGTGATGAAGCTTCACTTCTTCTTCGATTTCGACGACAAATTTTTCAATACCCGGTATCACGTCTTCTAACGTGAGGTTAGCGGGCATTTCCATTTCTTCACTCATTCTAACTTCCCTTCAATAACTTTACATTACCATTACGGGCATTCCGGTGAAATAAGGGTGCGCGAACACAAGGACCGCATAAACCGCAATCGCCACCACCACACGGATGATGTCTTTTTTTAATGGAACGGGTGCCGGTCTTTCGTATTCACGGTCACGCATATTCAACATAATAATTTCAAGTGCCGCCCAACAGGCCAAGCCACCAAATAAAATTATGCTTCTGTTTTCGCCATTTGAAATTAAATGGCCCGCGCCCCATAAAATCATTCCCATTAACATGGGGTGGCGGATATGACGTTTGACGTTGCTGTCACCATTGGCAGCACCAAACAGGAATATGGAAATAATCATAAACAGGCTGGTTGTACTGACCGCGCCATCCGGGACATCATACATGATGGCGGGTATGGTAGAACGCCATCCCATGACGATCATCACGAGCGACAAAAGGATCAATAGCGCGAATAACCCGCGGTAGCCATTCCCCATTTTTTGGGCAAGTGAATTTCTAAAATTCGGCAGTGCGGCGGGCATTAAATGAACAACGGACCATAGCAAAACACCAGCAATCAATAGTCCCATTTATATACCCTTTTCTGTTATTATTATTCTATCCCATTGAAATAGCGTAACAAAATTTTGGCCATTTTGCAAATAAATGCAGTATCGCTATGGTTGTGTCACTAAATTGTAATTTCTTGTAACTATAATTGTTAAAGTTGTGAATTGTGAGTACACTATAAAATATGAAAAAATTACATTTAATAAGACACGCGAAATCAAGCTGGAACAGCGGGGATTTAAGCGATATTGAACGCCCCCTTAACGCCCGCGGGCATAAGGCTTGTGAATTGATGGCAGGCATTATTCATGATGCCGGATGCACATTTGAAAATACATTCGCAAGCCCCGCATTACGCGCCAGAACCACCATCGAAAACATCGCTCATCATTTGACGGATCAAGATATCAAATGGGAAATTGATGAGGATTTATACACATTTAGCGCCCTTGATTTAATGTTATGGTGCCGCAGGATAGACGAGGGATTATCGGACGTCGTCATCGTCGGCCATAACCCCGCCATCACCGAATTCACCAACCGCATGACCGGTTCCGACATCCTCAATGTGCCAACATGTGGTTACATCCAAATGGAATTCCTAAGCACATGGAAAGACCTCGATTTCGGTATCGCCACCCTAAACGAATTCATCACCCCCAAAATGGTGAAGGGTGAATAGAATCTCAAACCGTCATACCCCGACTTGATCGGGGTATCCATTATAGAAATAAATCTATACTTCAATAGATTGCCCGATCAAGTCGGGCAATGACAAATTTTGACTACTTGATAATGGTTGAAATTTTTGTGTAATGGTACAACGTATCACACATTTTGCAGCTATTAAATTATTGACTTTACCCGGCGCCCGACTGACGCTTGGTAAACAATTATATGAGACAGAACTGACAATGAAAATTGTCGGGCCTGTCTCTTTTTTTATCTCAAACTTAAATTTTAAACGAAAGGAAAAATACCATGAGTAAAAAATACATTTGGGATAGCACTGACTATCCATGGGGCGATGACCCCGGGCTTGACATGTTAAAAGTTGAATATGACAAGCAAAAGAAAATCGAAAATCGATTTAACAGTAATGGAATAGGGCTAACGTCATATCATCAGCCTTCTTCAGAACTTGCAAAAAAAATGAAGATACGTGCGACGAAAACAGGAATACCAATTCATTTGGCGTCTGTACAAAATTCGTTGAATTCAAATAATCCTGCTGTTAAGGTCTCTGGAAACGGTTCAACTGAAAAATCAGTAACAAATTCAGACGGTTCGGTTACTATCACCAGAGAACGTCAGATCAATAACGGGGGCACAATGCAGACACAATCCGGTTCTATAAGATTAATGCCGGAATTTGAAACTGCTAATGGTGCCCCGGCAGCGATTGATAATACTGTCAAAAATCAATTGTTTGACCTTAGTGAAAGTAAAGGTGGCATGGTTGTAGATGTACATAGTGGCACAAGAACAAAAGCACAAAACGACATTTTAGTGAGAAAAGGAACAGGCGCGAGAAATAGTGCTCATTTATCTTCTGACGCAGCAGACATTAGTATTGGAAATAATAGTTCGAGCCAGACTGCGACTGATGCTTATAATTCTGGCCTTTTCAATAGAGTTAACATTTATAGCAATGGTGGCGTACACGTAGATAATAAGCCAAGGCCTAATGGTTCAATGGGGTATTATCGTGACTGGCAAAGAGTTGGTGATGTAACACCACGTACAAAGCCGACACCACCAAAAAGGAATAAATAAAAAATGAAATCCATTACAATGCTTTGCAGTTTAATTTTTTTGGTATTTTTCCAAATTAATGTTTCAGCACAAACATCAAATACAGTTCAATTGTCGAAAGGGCAGGTATGCGACGTTAAGGTTGGTCGTGAAATTAATGAATTATTGCATGATGGTGAACGAGTTACTGTTGAAAAATATAGTGGCGAAGATGAAGCCGTTTTGGTTTTTCATGTGCCAATATCAAACTGCGGCATTGTAAAGGTATATGCTAGTGGCGAAAGGTTGAAAATTTTTCAGGTAGAAACAGATAATAACAAATTTTCAACATCCCTAGGCGGTAGAGTGGGTATGACGCTCGAAGAATTAAAATCGTTATATCCGAAAGTTAAACTAAATTATCCACAGATTAATTCTAAGAATTTTAGCTTTGGATTTTACCTGCCGAATGAAGAAGGCCATTTTGATTTTGATGCAAATCATATAAGAGTAAAATGTGAACAAGATTATGACACGTGTAAACGTGAATTTGACAATCTTCGTGCTGTATCCTTTGTAACGTATTAGTTTGAATTAGTCATACCTCAGCATCCTAAACCGTCATACCCCGACTTGATCGGGGTATCCATTTCAGAAATAAATCTATACTTCAATAGATTGCCCGATCAAGTCGGGCAATGACAATCTTGAGTACTTGAAATCTTATCAAACCTATACTCGGATATCCCAAAACCGTCATACTCGGACTTGTTCCGAGTATCTATTTTTGATTATGAGTGATTGTTCAATGTAATGAGACTCTCGGAACAAGTCCGAGAGTGACGGAGTGAGGGTAATCTTGAAAATTAAAACTCACGCTTTTCCATTGATAAGATTCTGTGGATCCCAAATCAAGTTTGGGATGACGGTTGTTTTGTGGTGATGTCGCAGCCTCTCTAGCTTCATTCCGAACTTGATCCGGGAACCTTAGGTGAAGGAGCGAAGCGATGACAATCCATGAAATCCTCGAAGTGGATAAATGTGGATTGTTTTTGATACTTGAATTTCAAGCAACCACGCTTATCTATTGATATATAACATCAATAACCTTGGGGGCTTTGTGGCGAATTTTACTCAAAATTGGAAACTGATCATATTTGCTGCGGTACTATTCACTATTGGTGCTGTGATGATGGTTGATGCGCCGGTGAATGTGGGCACGGTTGACGCGGAAATATCAACCGCGGTCGCAAATGGCCCGACACAGGAACTGGCCGTATTCGCAAAATTCCCAAATGGTGTACAGGTAAAAATCCAAAACTTCCCAATAGATCAAATCAAAGAAGGTCGCAAAATCCGCCTTGATCATTTCAAAACAAATATCCTGGGATATAACACATATAAATTTATAGGATTCATAGAGGAGGGGTAAGTGAAAGAAGAAAATAAATTTGATAAATTACCGTTTGTTGTTTGTCTGGTGCTTTTTGCAATTGTCATATTGGCTTATTTAATAAATTTCGCTACAGGAACAAATATATCACCTGCAAATGATGATTGGGGAACGTTCGGAGATTTTGTGGGCGGTATCACAAACCCGATCATCGCCTTAGCGGTGCTTTGGTACGTTTGGAAATCATTTCAAACAAACAGAAAAGCTATTGATGAGCTTGTAAAACAGACATCAATACAAAAAACTGAAAGCCAGATTAATTCTTTGCATTCTAACAACTCATATTTACTTGCTTCACAAACTAAACATGAAAAACAATTATCTGACATATTGGATGTAATTAATACAAAGAAACAGGAAATAATTAAGGCAGTTGAAAATAATAATCGAGAAAAATTTGAAAAGTTAAATAAAGAAAAAATAAAATTCGAAGAAGAATTTGCATTAAGTAAGGAAAGGTATTTGAAAATTAGTGAAAATTTAGATGCGAATCTTAATAAGATCAACAAATTAGAGAAAGCACTAAACGAAATAACATAACATCTTACTCTTGCCCCGGGATTTTTCCTGTGATAGCCTGATTTTTATCAAGGTTAGGGACTAAAAAAAGGGATAATCCATGAAGAATATGAACAAGTTGCTGCTGTCGGCGGCGATGATGGTGCTTCCGGTTGCAGCACCTCAAGTGGCTGTATCTGCAGGTGTTAATGTTGGCGGGAAATACGAAAGTTATGAATTCAGAAACGTGGGGCCAACACGTGGTGGTCGTGTGACCGCGGTTGCGGGTACGGTTGATGAAATCGCGACGTTTTACCTGGGCGCGTCCGGTGGTGGCGTTTGGAAAACCGATGATTATGGCACAACATGGATGAATGTTTCCGATGGTTATTTCGCGACACCATCAATCGGTGATATCGCGGTCGCGCAGAATGACGCCAATATTGTTTATGTGGGCACAGGGTCAGATGGCCTGCGTTCCAATGTGATTGTCGGTAAAGGGGTTTACCGATCCATTGATGGCGGCACGTCATGGAAACATATGGGCCTTGAAAACACAGGGCAAATCGGCGCAGTTGAAATTGACCCAAGATCAAACGACACCGTTTATGTGGCGGCGATTGGTTCGGCCTTTGGCCCAAATGAGGACCGCGGATTATATAAAACAACCGACGGCGGTGAAACATGGGACAAGGTTCTTTATATTTCCGATGACGTTGGCATTGTTGATGTTGAATTCCATCCATCAAACCCGAACATCGTTTATGCATCCGCATGGAAAGCGGAACGTAAACCATGGACGATTGATTCTGGTGGTGAAATGGCCGATGGCGACGGCGGTATTTATAAATCCATCGACGCCGGTAAAACATGGAAAAAAATCAATAACGGTCTGCCAACCGGGCTTGTTGGTAAAATCGACCTTGCGACTACGCCTGCCAATTCAAGTGTTCTTGGCGCGCTCGTTGAGGCACCAGCCCCCGATGGCGGATTATACTGGTCAGAGGATCAAGGCGAAACATGGAAACATGTATCCAATGATAAAGGCATTCAAAACCGCCCGTTTTATTACACCAACCTTGATATCGACCCGACCAATGAGAACATCATTTATTCAAACGCAAACCCGTTAAGAAAATCGGTCGATGGCGGTAAAACATGGACAACAATGTCCGTGCCTCATGGTGATAACCATGACATGTGGATTAACCCGAATAACCCGGATTTATTCATTCAAGCGAACGATGGTGGTGCAAATGTCACCCATAATGGCGGTAAATCGTGGTCAACACAGTTTAACCAACCAACCACAGAAGTGTATCAGGTTGAGGTCGACGACCAGCATCCATACTGGTTATATGCGGGAATGCAGGACAACGGCAGCACGATTATGGTGCCAAGCAACGCACCATGGGGCGCACAGCACACAAATGCATTCATTCAATATGCGGGCGGCTGTGAAACGGGCCCAGCGGTTCCAAAACCGGGTAATCACAATATCGTTTATTCCGATTGTAAGGGGCGTTTTGGCACATATGATAAACGCACGGGAACAGAACGCGCCTATTACGTGGGGGCGACCAATATTTATGGCCATAATCCGGCCGATCTTAAATACCGTTTCCAACGTGTTGCGCCAATTCACGTGTCTCCACATGATGCGGACACGGTTTATCATGGTTCACAATATCTTCACCGCACACGTGATGACGGTGTGACATGGGAACAAATTTCACCTGACCTAACGGCCAATGAACCGGATAAACAAGTGATTTCCGGCACGCCGATCACCCGTGACATTACCGGTGAAGAATATTATTCAACCATTTATTCCATTCAGGAAAGCACCGTTGAAAAGGGTGTGATCTGGGTCGGTGCCAATGATGGCCCGGTTTCGGTCACCCGTGATGACGGTGCAACATGGCAAACAGTAACCCCACGCATGCCAAGCGGCGGCCGTGTGGATAGCGTCGCACCAAGCCGCCATGTGGCGGGGAAGGCTTATGTCACGGTGCTGCGTTATATGTTTGATGACTGGAAACCATATATTTATAAAACCGAAAATTACGGTGAAAGCTGGCAGCTTATTACCGATGGTATTCCGGATAATTTCCCGGTGCGCGTTGTTCGCGAAAGCCCGGATCATCCGGGGCTTCTGATTGCGGGCACGGAATTTGGTATGTTTATGTCATCCGATGACGGTGAAAATTGGGAAGAATTCCAACAAAATTTACCCGTAACACCGATCACCGACATTAAATTCATCCGTGGCGATCTTGCCATTTCAACAATGGGGCGTGGTTTCTGGGTGATGGATAACGTTCAATCGGTTGCATCCGCGTCGATTGCGTCTGGTGACACACTTAAGGTTATGGCACCGGGTGACCGTTTCCGTTACCGCCATCCGCGCGGTGTGCCGCGTGACGGCACCAGTGACGGTGTGCCGGAATTGCCGCGCCCAACGGTTGCCATTGATTATTATGTGCCGGCGGGTGAACATAATGACATTAAGCTTGAAATCCTTGATGCCGCGGGTGACGTTGTCACCACATATGTCAATGACGGTACAGAACAGGATGACGATGATGTAAATGCACCGGCGCACATTAATACGGACGCCCTTGAAATGGACGAGGGGCTTAACCGTTTCCGCTGGAATATGCAGCATCTTGGCCCATGGCATTCAAATGCATCACGCCGTTATTCTGATGGTGCGATTGCAACACCGGGGCAATATGCTGTGCGCATCACGGTTGGTGGCCAAACGGCGGAAAGCACGTTTAACCTGCTTGTTGATCCGCGAGTAACGGAACAGGGATTAAATGTTGTTGATCTTGAACGTCAGACACAAATGCAGCTTCGTATTGCTGAACTTTTCTCAAACGCGCGTAAACTTGATGTGATTTCAAACGAAGAGCATCGCGCGCTTCACCGCCAGTACCGCGGCCAAAGTAACGAAGAACGCGGTGATGTGGCCAATGCGCAATTTGACCGTGTCCACGCGACTATCCGTACACTGGGTACACCAAACGTGATTTACCCGAAAGCGGGTCTTGTTGGGATGATCAGTTATCTTTACAACATCAACTCAGACGCCGATCAGGTGCCAGGCAAAGACAGTGTCGACCGTTTCGCAGAACTTTCCGCCGAATTTAACGCGGTTGAGGCAGCGTATCGGGATAAGTGATAAAAAATAATGTCATAGCTCGACTTGATCGGGCTATCCATTAAAGAAAAAGACCTGTCCTTGTATGGATTACCCGATAAAGTCGGGTAATGACAAAATATTATATAAAGCCTCGTAGGTTTATCCAGCGTGGCTTTTTTATTACCCACACCGTTGTCATTCCGGACTTGATCCGGAATCCACGGAATCCTATCACTAAGATGGATTTATCAATATTTGACGTTTTCATGGATTCCAAATCAAGTTTGGAATGACGGTTATGTACGAAATGACATATCCCCAATTTAATGGTACACTCCAAATATAAAAACAAACATTGGGAGAATATCATGAAAATATCAAAGGTGGTGATTGGTGTTGCGGGGGCCGTGGTGCTTTGCACGGGGGCGATGGCCCAAGAAATGTCAGAGGATACATCGCTTAGTTTCTTTATCACGTCGATGGGTTCTGGTGACGGCGGTAATCTTGATGGCCTTGCGGGCGCGGATGCGATTTGTAAAAACCTTGCGTCCAATGTCGGGCAGGGGGATAAGGACTGGAAAGCCTATCTTTCAACCAATGGTGACCGCACCGTAAATGCCCGTGACAGAATTGGCGCGGGGCCATGGTATAATGCAAACGGCGTTATGGTGGCCATGAATGTTGATGACCTTCATTCAGATAATAATAAGCTTTCCAAGGAAAATTCACTGGATGAAGCGGGTAATATGATCAAGGGGCGCGGCGACAGCCCAAACCAACATGACATTTTAACCGGAAGCGACCTTATGGGTATGTCAACCGAGAATACCTGCAGCAATTGGACATCATCCGCCGAAGATGGCAGTGGCAATGTCGGTCATCATGACCGCACAGGTGGAGGCGCAAATCCGACATCATGGAATTTCGCCCATCCATCAAGGGGTTGCAGTCAAACAAACCTCGTCGCAACTGGCGGAAATGGATATTTTTATTGCTTTGCGGCGAAGTAAAGGGCTAATGTCCTTTTATGACAAGAGTACTTATAGTCGGTGTGGGGCGCATGGGGTTTGCCCATGCGGTTGCGGCCAGTAAAATACAGGGCGTGGAAATCTGCGGCCTTGTGGCGCGTAATTTTAAAAAATATGAAAAAGAGGTCGCCACATTCCCTGGCGCCCAGCTTTATCATGATTTTAAGACGGCCTTAAAAAAATCAAAACCCGATGCGGTGATCATCAGTACCTATACAGACACCCATGCGTTATATGCGACCCTCGCGATGGAGGCAGGGGCCCATGTTTTCGTTGAAAAGCCGCTTGGATTAACCAGACGCGAGGCGGGCTATTCCATCGCCATGGCGCGGAAAACGGGCAAAAAGCTAGTGGTTGGGTATATTTTACGTCATCACGCCATCTGGAAGAAATTCGTTGAATGTGCCAAGAAATTAACCGGTCCATATCAGGTAAAAATCACCAGCAATCAATATAGCACCGGCGCGGAATGGGAACTGCATAAAAACATATTAAAAGCGGGGCTTTCCCCGCTAACTGATTGCGGAATTCATTATGTGGATATCATGAACCAGATTGCCCGTGGTGATGTGATTGATATTAAGGCCAAAGGCCATAAAGATGACCCCGAATTTCCCGTTGTTAATGATGCACGCATGACCGTCAGTTACGAAGACGGTAGCGAGCTTTATTTCGAAAGCGGGTTTGGGCCCAAGATTTACCCCGGTGAAATCCCAATCAGACAAGTCATCACCAAAGATGGCGAGGTCACGATTACGCCACATAATCAGATTATTTTTAACGGTGAAGAAATCCATTTTGATAAGGACGCATATGATAAAAGCCTTGATGCGCAGCAAAGATTTTTCTTTAATGCGATTGAAAAGGATATTAATCTTGAGCAGCACTGGATTTCCGTGGCTATGAGCCACGCCATCTGTTTCGTCGCCGAAGAAGAAATGGAAATTTATTAGGTTAAGAAGATTTGATAAGATTATGAAAATAAGTCGTTTTATTGCAATATTGTCCCTTATGTCTGCCGTGTGTTTTTCATATACACAAAGCGTCTTTGCACAAAATAAAACATATAACCGCATGATCAATGGTGCGGCAAAGGTGGTGCGTGCGAAATTCACCGGATCAGAAGAAGTGCGCTATAATTACGACGAAGACAATCAAAATATCGTCTGTGGTTACATCATGGATGTGGAAGTGATCAAAAGTTATAAAGGCGGCACGGATAATTTTAAAGTTTTTGTGTCCAATGAAGATATTTTGTTGGGCGAGGATTTAGAATATTTCATCATCGCGCGCCGTAATCAAAAATTCGGCGAAACCCGGGCAATTGATTTTTTAAACTGTCTTGAAGGGCGTTCAACACGTACGGATGTTTCAAAACTGCCGTATCTCGCGACCAATATCACACAACAGATTTTCCCGCTTGTTTCCTATAAACGTGAAGACAACATCGTTGACCCAGATACACGGGTTGTGAAAAAGGGCGAATGGATGATGCTTGTTAACCGTATCGCCAATAATGCGCTTCCATACACAATCGCGCGTAGGCGTCTTAATAACGGTAATGACGATATTATCGAAGAAATGCGCCTTAACGACTTCATTCGTGATTTTGAGCTAGAATAACGAATAATCCTGTTTTCCTGTAATTTTACACGTATTTGTGGTACGATAAGGTTCACATCTGAGCAATCCTAGGGGGGAAGATTCCTCACCTCGTGGCATCTTAATTAGTTTAACTCTAAGTAAAGGAAGGCCAATGATTGTATACCGAATAGTTTTAATTTTAATCGCCAGCGCATTCGCGTTCACCTTTGCACATGCGCAAAAAGTTCCACAGAATTACGAAGCTTACGCAAAGCATGCCGATAAAGTCGTTCACGGCAAAGTGGTCGCATCACAGCCAATAATGGCATACCGTGGCGCAAAGGAATTATCATGCGGCATATTTATGGAAATTGAAGTGACAAAATCAATCCGTGGTGGAACGGATAATTTCCTGCTTTATAGCACGAATAAAGATGTCATCAGCAATAGCGCTGATCAGGAATATTTCATTTTTGCATTTAAAAATGAAAAATACGCGCCGGGCGAAAGCAACGAAGATTTCGTTCTTTGCGAAGGCACAAATTCAGTGATGAAAAACATTGCGCCATTTGAATATATCAGCAACAGTCATGTTCAACGTATCTTCCCATTGCGTAAGGAAGAAAGAACATTAACCGACTGGATGCAAATTGCTGACCGTCTATCAAACGCGGAATTACCAGAGGGTATTGAAAAGCAACGTGTGTCATCAAGTAACATCAATATAATCGAAGAAATGTCACTGACCCAGTTTATGGCGGCATTTATGCCGGAAGAAAACCAATAGGTAGAAGAAACGAAAAAATACTAAACCTATTAAATAAGTTGTATTTTTTGACGCAGGTCAAATACTGAATATATGCGATTTGATACAAAGTTCCCTCATTGTTATTACTTGAGGGAACTTGTCACATGAACATCGCAGAAAGCAGTTTGAAAGCCGAAAAATCTTATACTCCATACAGAAGTGGGCACGGGACATTTACACCGCTTTATCTAGCCGGGATCACGACAAAGAGATTTCCGTCACCGCCAATTGATCTTGCATCGCAAAAGATCAATGAAAACCTTGGCGCGCTTGATGAGCAGGCAAAAGAAAAGTTTGAAAAACTTGCTGGTAAACGTATATTGATGATGCCTGATGATGTTTCAAAATCATTTGTAATTACATTTACGAAGGATGGCTCAACAACAGAATATGTTTCGGAAGAAGATGTGTTTGCTGATCTGACCTTAAGTGGCCCTTTATTTGCGCTGATTAATCTGCTGAATGATAATAATGATATGGATGCACTTTTATTCTTTAGACAAGTGAATACCTGCGGTGATAAGGGATTATTATCCGCGCTTAATCAAGCACTTGCTGCCTGATAAGTTTCTTTTAATTTTTCTCGAGCAATAATTTCAACATTTCTAACTTTTGATCGAGTGATGCAGAAATGCTCGTGTATTCTGTGCCGATTGACGCGGTATAGAGAATTTTTGCACGGATCATGCTGTCTTTATCAGAAAAGCCCATTTCTTTGAATAATCCGGCCGCAACATCAAGTCTGGTACGGTCAACACGGTCGAGCGCATTACAGGCTTCCGGACAACGAAGCGCCAAATTGCGGATGGCGATTTCGTCTTGCTTGTCAATGTCATGGGTGATTTTTGCCATTGTATAAAGCGCGGTTTCCGCGTCACCGCCAATTTCATCCATCATATCAATATATTTCAGGGTTTCTTTCTCGTACCAATAATCAAAAATTGCTGAATAAAAGCTATCAATGTCTTCGAACGTTTGATTGAATTCCTGCTCATTTTTTTTTGTAAGGGTGCAGATTTCATCAATGGATAGTACGTGTGGCCCATGTTCACGAAGCAGCTTTATGCCAGCCTCGATCCAATCACGGTTTGGAAAATTTTTAATGTTATCGGATTCTTCAAAATCTGAACTACGAAGCGGTGTGACATTCTGGGTCATTTTTATTAATACCTGATGCAATTAATTATTATCTAATTGATATAGGATGATATCATAAAATGACAAGTGTGTAGCGATAAAAGCATGTTTTTTTGAGGTGTGCGGAAACTACCTACAAAAAAGATCAAGCAGCGGCAAAATCAAATTGATGTTTTTTAAGCCATTTATCGTTTAAGAACGTACCAAAAGGAACACTTGAAGCAATGAATGTGCGCAGAAAGCCAAAAAATGAATAACGGCGACGGATTAATACTTCAAGTGATAAGATGACATAAATTACGAATAGGCCGCCATGAATTGCACCCACATAAAAACTGAATGTTGCAAAACCAAGATAATATTTCATCGGCATTGATACGAATAATAGGAATATAAGTGAAAATCCTTCGAGTACAGCAAGCATTCTTAGGCGATAAACAGGGTCTTTAATCAATAATTTAATCATACGGCACTCCTTAACTTAATGCCGTTTACGATAATTCTTAGGTGCTGTAAATGAAAAACGCTATGCGATGGCTTTTAATTTGGGGGAATCCTGTTCAAGCATGACCATTGCACCGATCGCATGGGTGACATTATCGTCACCAGACGAAAGTGGTAAGTCAATCCAAAGGATGCGTTGTTCTTGCCCTTCTTCGTCAATGACATTTCCCACACCGATGCAATAATTGTAATCATAGATCACTTGTAAATATTCATAATATTTTTCAACAATGTCCGGTGGGGGTGGGTTTTCGGAATTGATTTTGGAATACATGCTTTCCTTGCCCCAAAGACGGGCGAATTTTTCCCCCATAATCTTGATGGTTTTGGGGCCTTTGATATCCTCGCCATATTCAACAAGGCGGACGGACGAATGCCAACCTTTCAAGGTTTCAAATGTAATATCCTGAACATTGGGAAGTCTTCTGTTGCCACGAATGTCGTTCCAAAGATCGTAAAAGCTTTTCAACTCTTCATATTCATGGCACACGTCGATACCGATTGGAAAAATGTGACAATTATATTCACGTCTTTCCTCGTCAAAAGTGATTGTTTTTAATGGCTCCCGACCCATTTTTCCCCTACGATCAATTTTTATTTTCATAAAAAATAATCAATAAATTTGAATTGTCAACAAATAGTAACATTAGTGAAAACTAAACTTTAAGTTTAATTGTACGCTTGTTTAATAATTTTGTTGGCTCTGAATAAAGGATCCGTTTCCTGTAATATTTTTAAACGCAGTTGTTTATTGTAGGCTGGGCGCTGATTCAGAAACCCCCTAACTGTATTTACGGCACTGTCGGATTGATAATATTTGAAATTTGCAGCAAGCCAACGACCCGGAAAAAAGATGTCACCGGTTATCTGAATTTCTTGTAAAATTTCCAATGACCGTTGCAAATATTTCTCTGAATTTTTTGCTCTTAACGGGTGATGAAGATATTCAAGCGCCGTTAACACCCATCTTTCCGTATGTCGGTTATTCACATTCATCAGGGCATCATAAAATTTATCGCGTACGTCCTGATCGGGTGATAGTGCAAAACGAATAAATTCGAAACGGCGCTGATTATCAAGGCCGTTTATGCGTGGTATTTGATCCTTGATGATGTCTTCTGCCTGATCCGGTAATTTAATCGCGAGGTTCGCCGCCAGATTGGTGTAATCACGGGTCGCAAGGTTAAGTTCGCTTGCAATTGATTGCTCTTGCCATATTTCTTTTACATTCTGGATTGCCTGTTCCGTTAATGCGATGTTGGCATAGCTTCTGAATAACGATCTGCGCAGGCTGGTTTCTTTGTTTTTATCAATAACCATTTGCCAAAGTTTTGTTTCAAGACGAGGGGCAATGGCCATTCTGCCTTCTGCGCTAAACAGTGACCAATATATTGAGATCGTTTGGCGCATAATATGATTGATGATTAACGTGTTATCTTCTTTGTCCAAAGTCCAAATAATCAAATCGATATATTCTTCGGGACTTATGGTGCCGTTTCCTTCGAGCAATTGTTCATAAAGACTGACAAAGAATGCAGCACGTTCCAATTCATCAGAACTATCCCAGTTTTCACGTAAATAATTTTTATCAACTGGAAACAATCCATAACCCATGCCATCCGCATTTAATAAAATATCATCATTAATATTATTGCCCAGATTGCTTAGGTTAATTGCACTATTTTCATAAGATATCGGATATGCTGCCGCCTTGTTATTCACAACAAAGCTTTGCGGCCAATCACGTTCCATTAATAGTGGGTCATCTTGTGAAAGTATAATCTGACCATTATTTTCTGCGACCTTGAAATGTGGTCTGCCTGGTGTGTTGACCCAAACCTCGCTCCAGGTTTTAAGGTCTTTTGTTGTGCGGCGATCAAGAATATCGATCAGGTCGGGCCAGGTTGCATTGGCATAGGCAAATGTTTTTAAATACTCCTGAATACCTTCGCGGAATTTTTCCTCGCCAATCATGGCTTCTAACTGTTGCATCATGATAGGGGCTTTATTGTAAATAATGTCGCCATACATGGTACCGGCTTCATTTAAGTTCGGTAATTCCTGTCTAATCGGGTTTGGTCCTTCGGAACGGTCAACGCTATAAGCACCAGGATGTAATCCAAGATGGGTTCTTAATTTATGATTGATTTTAGGAAAGCTCGGGTTCACGGCTTTCGCCGCAAAAAAGTTTGCGAAGACTTCCTTTGTCCAGACATCATTGAACCAATCCATCGTAACCATATCACCAAACCACATATGGGCCGTTTCATGGGCGATAAGGGCCGCGCGGGATAATAATTCATTGGGTGACGGGTTTTCATCAAGCATCAATGTGGATGATTTATATTGAATGGCACCCACATGTTCCATGCCGCCAAATTGAAAGCTTGGGATTAATGCAAAGCCAAACTTTTTAAACGGATGTTTTATGCCCGTATATTCTTCCATATAATCAAGTGACGCTTTATGAAGTTTGAATATTTCCTCTTCATTGCGTTTTGCTTTTTCCTCGTCTGGTTCACGGTGCAGCATGGTCATTTCCACGCCGTCTATTGTTTTCTTAACCTTGTTAAAACGCCCTGCGACAAATGAAAATAAATATGTGCTCATCACGTCGGATGTTTCAAACTTGATTTCTTTTTTACCGCGTCTGGTTCGCTCGCTTACGATGGGTGCGCTTGAAATCGCTTCCCATTTATCGGAAATATTCAAGAATAAATCATATGTTGCTTTTAAGTTCGGCTGATCAAAGCTTGGGAAACTTGTGCGCATACGGTCCGGCACAAACAAAGTATACATAAAATTCGGGGAACGGTTTAATGCACCGTCGCCCGCGAAATATTCTATCTTGATACGGTTGCTACCGACACCAAGATGTTCTTGGTCAATAATAATATGTTCATTTTGATGATTGATCTTGCGTTTTACGCCATTGACCCAAATGCGGCGTAGGTTGGATTTTTTCTCTTTGAAATCAAGCTGCAGGTCTTTTGAATTATCACTTAATTTAAATGTAATTTCCGATGTGGCCTTAATCGGCACATCCGGACGTTCCGGAATATTTAAAACCAGATCATAGTTAAGCTCGCTAATCGCGGCCTTTCGGTATGATGCAAGTTCCCATGAAACGCCATCCACAACCGGGATATCCTGGGCAAAGGCGATAGTATTAAAACTTAATAAAAGACACACAAAAACAGCACGTAGTTTATTCATAATCGGATCAATCCTTACAAAATTCGTTATGGATGATTTTTAACGAAAAATAAGCTATCATTAAGAACGTAATGGATCAATAACTAGGGAGCTATCATGACAAATTTCGTTTATCTTGGGTGTTCACTGGATGGTTTTATCGCGCGTAAAGATGGCGCGGTTGATTTCCTTGATGCAGTTGATCCGGCCCCAGATGACGAAGATTACGGCTGGGAAGATTATATTGGCGGTATTGACGGGCTGATCATGGGGCGGAATTCATATGATATGGTTCTTGGTTACGGGCAGTGGATCTACGGCGACCGAAAAGTCATGGTGCTAACCACCCGTGATATTGAAATTCCCGATTTCGTTGAAGGTGAGATCATCCCGTTTGAGGGAAAACCTGAAGAAGCCGTTCAGTGTATGAATGAAATGGGATGCCAGAATTTATATATCGATGGCGGCAAAGTTGTTCAGGATTTTATTAATGACGGGCAGGTTGATGAATTGATCATCACCATGGTACCCATCATCATCGGCGAAGGTATTCCATTATTTGCCAACATCAATGTGGAAAAGCGGCTGGATCTTAAGAATGTCACAAAATACGATAATGGCTTGCTTACAGTGCATTATAATCTTAAGAAATGATTAGTTTGAAGCCTTCCATTCTACTAGCATTTCCTGTGCCTTTTCAACATCGTCAGTGGACATACGTAGATTTAACTTAGCTAGATTAATCGCTGAATTCATAAAATTATTTTCGCTTCCAATAATGGTCCACATATATGCATTGATCAAACTTTCTTTATCTCCTTTAGCTGCATAAGCGATTGCGAGCATTTGATAAGCTTTAACATATTTTTGGGAAGCTGCTTTTTTATAGTATTCAATTGCGGTGTCATAATTTTGCTCAACAAAATAACCATTGAAATAAAATTGCCCCATATTGAATTCTGCTTCTTTTGAACCGCCATTAACTGCTTTTTGAAGATATTGAAATGCTTTTTCATAGTCGCGATGTTCTTGCGCGCCGCTTGTATGGATACTTGCTAAATTATTATAAGCCACTAAATTTTCATCGATATTGATTGCTTTCTTATAAAATTCAATTGCTTTTAATTCATCTTTTTCTACACCAGTTGCATTTTGGTAAATAGCCCCAATATTGAGGGCGGCATCGCTATAATTCAATTCTACAGCTTTTTCATATAAATGAATAATTTCATTTATGTTGTTTATTGGTTCTGAACTTAAATGCTGAATATAGGCTGCCATGTAATAGCCTTGGGCATATCCTTTTGACCCTGATTTCGTGAACCATTTAACCGCATCATCCAAATTGCTTCCTTCAAATTCATTATTGTAATGTATTTGAGCAATATTAAATGCACCTTCTGGCTTGTCATTTTCGTATGCTAATGAATAATACTTGATTGCTTCTTCAATATTTTTTTTAGTGCCTTGGCCGTTTTGATACATGTATCCAAGTGAATATAGTGCATCAACGATGTCATTCTGCGCAGCAAACTTGTATAGTTCAAGAGCTTTGGAAAAATCTTGTTTTAATCCTTTTCCATAATAATATAACTCTGCTAATGCATAGTGGGAATCTTCATTATTTAATTCAATGCCTTTCTCATA
The DNA here is from genome assembly GCF_028869115.1 of Pseudemcibacter aquimaris. Lineage (NCBI taxonomy): Bacteria > Pseudomonadati > Pseudomonadota > Alphaproteobacteria > Emcibacterales > Emcibacteraceae > Pseudemcibacter > Pseudemcibacter aquimaris. Next base: position 1,722,830 of record NZ_CP079800.1, on the reverse strand, counting down.
CCACTTAATGGCTTCTTGAAGGTTTTCTGGTACACTTAAAGCATATTCATACATGTACCCAATATTATAATTTGCAATTGCGTTACCTGCTTGTGCCGCTTTGTTAAACCATTCGAATGCTTTTTCGTAATCTTGTTCAACACCATTGTCATAAAAATACAAATCCCCAAGATTATTCATGGCATTATATGATCCATTTTCAGAAGCAATAGAATACCATTCAAGAGCTTTATTAAAATCCTGATCTACACTCTCTGCATTTTCATACATTATACCCAACGCATTTTGAGCTTCAGAATGGTTTTGATCAGCTGCTTTGCTGTATAGATTAAATGCCAAAGAGAAATCTTGCTCTACTCCAGTTCCGTAGTGATATAGTTCGGCCAAAGCATATTGTCCGTCAGAGTCATTTAAGTATGCGGCTCTTTTGTATAAATCTAATGCATGATTAATATCTGCTTCAAAATATTCACCATGATGATGCATATATCCAAGGCTATAAAGTGAAGGCGGGTTATCTTGATTTGCTGCTTTTGTGTACCAAGATACTGCTTCTTCTAAATTTATACTTGTTCCTCGTCCAAAATAATATAAATCACCAATTTCGTATTGTGATTGAACATGCCCAAATTCTGCGGCTTTTAAAAAATAATTCATCGCTTTTGCATAATCTGTTTTAACGCCTAAAGAACGGCTATATATAAAACCAACACTATACAAAGCTTCTCTATCTCCAAACTCTCCGGCAAGATCAAAATATTTTAAGGCTTTTTTGTAATCTTGATCGGTGCCATGTCCGTAGAAATACAAATCACCAAGCATATAAAGTGCTTCTACATTTTCATTGTTTTTAACTTCTTCTGTTAATAAATGAAAAGCTAGCTCATAATCTTCGTCATTATATGCTGTGGTTGCTTTATCGATGTCTGCAAATGAAAATTTTGTCAAAAACAATAAGGCAATAAGTAATCGAAAGGTGTGAGTAAAAATCAAATGCATGTGTCCCCCTAACAGTATTTCAGTAAGCTAGCATTTATCATTTTTTATGACAACTATCGAATTGATTAAAAAAGAATGTAAGTTTATAGTCCCCATAGACCAAAGAAGCGAATATTGAAAACAGGTTTTAAATGTCAGACATTCAGTTAGAACGCAAGGTGGTTTGGCTTGCGGCACTGATCCAGCTGGCGAACGTCCTTGATTTTATGATTATATTGCCCCTCGGGCCGGATCTTACCACGTCAATTGGTATTCCGTCCTCGCGTATGGGCTTGCTTGGCGGGATTTATACTTTTGCCGCCGCCATATCGGCGATCGTCATGGCGCCTTATCTGGACCGCTTTGACCGTAAACGCGCTGTGCTTTTCTTCCTCGCGGGGCTTGCGGTGTCCACATACCTATGTTCGTTTGCATATGATACCTATAGTATGTTGGCCGCACGAACGCTTGCGGGCATTTTTGGTGGGCCGGTAACCGCATTAAGCCTTTCGATGGTGGTTGATGTGGTTCCCATTTCAAGGCGCGCGCGTTCCATTGCGATTGTGTCCAGTGCATTTACCGTTTCCAGTGTGTTTGGTATTCCATTTGCGCTTAAACTGGCCGGATTAATGGATTGGACCATGCCATTTATTGTTATAGGCATTTTCAGCGGTATTGTATGTATTGCTATTTATTTCTTATTGCCGTCAATGACTGGTCATATTGATGAAAACACGGATAAGACTAAAAAGGTTCCCATTTTGCCGATGGTTAAAAAACCGATCATCAGAACATCATACATTATGGCATCCTTACAAAGCTTTGCCCAATTTATGCTTTTTGCCGGATCGATTAATTATTTTATCTTTAATCTTGGGTTTGACCGCGAAGGTTTAGATGAAATTTATTTCGTTGGTGGATCGCTTAGTTTCATTGCCATGATGTTAACCGGACGGATTGTTGATAAATACGGCAGTCGGTTGCTTTCGTTTATCATTACAGTTTTTTATGTATGCGTGCTTGCAGATGGTTATTTGCATCAACCGTTTATGTCTGTGCCGTTTATATTTTGCTCGTTTATGTTATGTGCGGCGATGATTGGTGTTGTCACCTCCAGTATCGCGTCAGAAGCGCCCGATGAGCAGGAAAGGGCCGCCTATATGTCAGTGCAGTCAACCTGCCGTCATTTGGCCGCGGGCGCTGGTGGAATTGTCGCGACAGCGATCCTAAGCACCAATCCGGACGGTAGCCTAAATAACATTCATATACTCGCGTATCTTACAATTTTATGCATTGCATCGCTTCCTGTGTTAATATTTATGCTCCGAAATATGCTCGATAGGAAATCGTTGGCTTAAATTTATTTTGCATGTAAGATAAATTATCTTATGTGATTCTGGAGTTAGAAAATAAATGAGCGATAAAATTAAAACATCCGTTGATATTACAGGCGAGAAAATCCACTGGAAACAGGATATAAGCTATGGTGATTATCTGGGGCTTGATCAGGTCTTAAATGCACAGACCTTAAGATCCGGCGCCCATGACGAAATGATGTTTATCATTATTCATCAGGCATCGGAATTATGGATGAAATTATGCATTCATGAAATGACCAGTGCAATGGATTGTTTAAAAGACGATAAAATCGGCCCGGCAATGAAAATGGTTGCCCGTATCGCCCGAATACAGGAACAGCTTATTCATTCATGGAATATCTTATCCACAATGACACCAAAAGATTACATGAGCTTTAGAGATTCACTGGGGCAAAGTTCCGGTTTCCAGTCCTTTCAATATCGCATAATCGAATTTTCGCTTGGAAATAAAAATGCCGCGATGGTAAAGGCACACGCCGATCATCCAGACAGGTATGCTGCGGTAAATGATGCGCTTAATGCACCAAGCCTTTATGATCTTACATTACAGTTGCTTGCAAAGCGTGGGTTTGATGTTCCACAAAGTCATATTGACCGTGACTGGAGCAATCCATACGAAGTGAGCGACCAGGTCGAGGCGATCTGGAGCGACATTTATAAAAACGGTGATAAATATTGGGATCTATACGAATGGGCAGAGAAGCTCGTCGATCTTGAACACCGTTTCCAGACATGGCGCTTCAGTCACATGAAGACCGTCGAACGCATCATCGGATATAGAAGAGGGACGGGCGGCACCGCAGGGGTTCATTATCTTAAGAAAGCGCTAGACCTGCGTTTCTTCCCTGAATTATGGAATGTTCGTACGGCAATTTAGAACCTATCATTAAGTGTCACCCTCGGGCTTGTCCCGTGGGTCTCATGCTTATTAAGAGATACTCGGAATAAATCCGAGAATGACGTTTATAAATAAAATAAATTAAAAACAAAAAAAGGCGGCCAATAAAGCCGCCTTTCTTTAATTCTGTGTTTCTTAATCCTAGATCGCTCTGATCTGACGGAAGAAATCTTCGATGTCTTTTTTCAGCGTTTCAGAAATGCGTCCCATTTCTGATGATGCGTTTAGAACATCCTGACCGGCATTTCCGGTTTCGTCGGCCTCACTTGCCACACGTGAAATATTCTGTGAAATATCGGCTGTACCGATCGCAACCTGCTGAATGTTATTTGAGATTTCCATAGTCGCACGTGATTGTTCCTGCACGGCGTTGGCAATCTGCATTGTTGAATCGTTTGATTCATTAATAACGCTTTGGATCGCATCGATGCTATTCACTGTATCATCAGTAAGTGACTGCATTTCAGAAATGTGATTTGAGATTTCTTCTGTTGCATTACCAGTTTGACCGGCGAGGGCTTTAACCTCGTTCGCAACAACCGCAAATCCTTTACCTGCTTCACCGGCACGCGCAGATTCAATCGTTGCGTTAAGGGCCAGTAGGTTGGTTTGTGAAGCGATGTCGTTAATCAGGTCAATCACTTCGTTAATGCGGCTTGCTGATGTTGCAAGCTTGTTAATCGCTTCGCTGCTGTGTTGTGCTTCTTTCATAGAACGTTCTGCGATGGCATTGGCTGTTTCAACCTGACGGTTAATTTCACCAACGGATGCGCTAAGCTCTTCTGCAGATGCTGCAACGGTTTGAACATTGTGTGATGTTTGTTCAGATGCTGATGCCACTTCGGAAGAACGGTTCTTCGTGCTATCTGAAATAACAACCATTTGGTTCGCTGTTGCTTCTAGCTCTGTTGAGGAAGAGGCAAGGGCGTTAAGAACTTCTGAAACCTGATTATCAAAGTGTGATACAAGATCATCAATTTTCTTGGCACGCTCTTCTGCTGCAAGGCGTTGTTGTTCTGCACGCTCGGCTGCTTCGCGTTCGCGTCTTGCTTCTGCTTCGCGTTCTTCTGCTTCGTGGGCAAGGCGCTGTTCTTCAGCCATCTTGTTTTCAGCTGCGAGGCGTTCACTTTCAAGTGCCGCTTTACGAAGGTCTTCGATCGCATTTGAAAACTGACCCAGTTCGTCCTGACGTGTTTTACCGCGTACTTCGTTGGTGTAATCACCACTTGCGATAATCGCAACTGCATTACGCAGGTTTCCAAGAGGAATAGAGATACTTTGTAGAAGTAGGAAAGCAATACCACCAACCACAACAACCATAAAGGCACAGATTGCAAGTAGTAGCATTTCTGCACTTGCACGTGTTTCATCAAGAACACGTGTCGCATCAACCATGGCTTGGTTAGTTGAATTAGTAATGGTTTCAAATTGTGGTGCCATCTGATTATAAACTTCGGTCAGGCGGCGCATAATATCATTCATTTGCGCATTTGTTTCATCTGATGCGCCGTCCATTTCGATGATTGAGTATAAATCGAATACTTCATCGTAAACTTCTTGGTAATTGCCAACCAATGTGGAAATGGCTGCTGCTGCATCGATGATATTTTGTCTGTCTGTGTAATCGACAATTTCTTCTGCGCTGGCTGTAATTAATTCAACATTTTCATCAAAACTATTAATAGACTCTTCTGATTGTGTCAGAAGATAATCTTTACCATAGCGTTCGATTTCTAATGAATATACCTTAATGTCGTTGGCTACGGCAGTAAGATCTGTTGTATTTGTGAAGACGGCTTCGCCTTCTTCTAATTGAACCATGGAAATGTAGCCCGTTCCTGCTACAAGTACCGTGCCAAGTAATGAAATGGCTGAAAGGGCCATAATTTTGACTGAAATACTTACATTTTTGAAGATGTGACTACTTAAGATACTATCCAAGATTCCCGCTGACTTATACGCTCCACTCACAACATAACTCCTTATATAATGTGTGATCAATTTTTTTACTAATTTTTGAGTACTCTGATAGATTTAAAATAAACTAGTTAACTTTTAGTGAATATTTCGTTGCGGAAATGAAATTATTTTCAATTTTATGAAGAATCTTTCATATGTTAAGCTATTGTTAATTAAAATAACTAAATCTATTAAGTAATAGGGATACTCGTCATAGTTATTTAACCAAAATAATATTGCTATCATGCGTGGTTGCGGGTATTACCATTAATATTAATCTTTTGAGGGTGCGATGTTCCGGAAGTTCGCTGTATTATTACATAAGAATTATGCCTTATTGCTTTTGACGTGCGTAATTTCCTATGTGGTATTAGCCCATATCGGTTTTGCCCTTTCCCAACAAAGTGGATTTGCAGCACTTGTCTGGCCGGCGGCGGGGGCCGCATTGGCATTCGTTTATTTTTATGGAAACCGTGTTTGGCCGGGCCTTTTCCTTGGGGCGCTTATCGCGACGACATTAACGTCACCGGAAATTTTCAGCGATCCTTCATTGATACTTACTAAACCACATTATTTCGTGATTTCAGCGGGATCGGTACTGCAGGCTATTTTTGCAAACTGGCTGGTTCGGAAATATGACTGCGCAGAACATGATTTCAGTGAACCCAAAAAAATTGGACTGTTTTACCTGCTTATTGGTCCTGTTGCGTGTTTAACCAATGCAACACTTGCGTTTTTATGTTTTTTCGTCATGGGCATAAACAGCTTTATCGGGCTATTGCAGGAATGGATACTATGGTGGTTTGCGGATAGCACGTCATCGATTATTTTCTTTACGCTTGTCATGTCATTGCTGTCATTTGATAAAAAACGCCGCAATATTATGACGATGATCATCGGTTTTGCCTTTCTTATAACGCTTGGTGTTTTTTATGTTGGCCGTCAATGGGAACAGGAACGCATGACGTTATTGTTTACCCAAGAAGTGATTGCATCCACGGATATTTTTAAACAAATGACCGGCACACAAAATGTGTTAATTAATAATCTGGCCGGATTTAAAAGTTATCGCCCTGAATTGGTCCGTGATGAATTTGCAAGCTTTTCAAATAACAACCTTGTTTTTAATCCAAGCATCAGGTCGATTTCATGGGTTGAATTTATTCAGTCATCCGAACGTGATGACTATGCGGATTATTTAAGCAGTCTTTTTGAAAAAGAGGTTACATTTTGGGAACTTGATGAAAATTTAGAAATTCAATCGTCCCCTGAATATCCGGATGGTTATGCCGTTGTTAAATTTGTTGAACCTTATCAAGAATATGGAAATGTTGTCGGGTTAACGCTTAATAATGATGATGCCAGAATGCAAACCATGCAAAAAGCAATCGAAACCAACGCATCGGCACTGACACCCCCGATTATTTTAACGTCAGAACCAGACGGGCCAAAAGCGGTTACCATTTACCAACCAGCATTCATGGAAAATGGTGAACTTGATGGTGTTTTTGCCGTTCTAATCCATATTGAATCCTTGATTAATGAAATGATCGCCATTTCAAGCCCCGGCCACATGGAAGTTTCAATGCGTGATAAAAATGCACCTGGTGCGCCGATTTTTACATCAATTCGTGTTCTGGATGGCTATATCGACCGCAACCCGATCAGTATTGAAGTTGACGTGTTTGACCGTACATGGGAACTTGTGTTTAGAAGAACCCAGAATTTTATTGATGATAATAAAACCACACAGCCGCTTTTCATCAGTATGGCGGGTATGATCTTTTCAGCGCTTATTACCCTTGGTATTACCATCTTATCTGGTCAACGTTTGTTTCTTGAAAAACAGGTCCGCAAAAGAACGGCCGACCTACATAAAGCCAATGCGACAAGATCAGAATTTATGGCCAATATGAGCCATGATTTAAGAACACCACTTAATGCGATTATCGGTTTTTCTGATATCATGCAAAAACAGCTATATGGTGAACTGGGCAACGATAAATATCTTGAATATACAAAGGATATCAATGATTCCAGTGAATATCTTTTGTCACTGATTAATGATGTTCTTGATTTTTCTGCGATCGAAGCAAACAAAAGAAATATTGAACTTACCGAAGTTTATATCGACGAAGTTGTGGAAGATTGCCTAAGAACGATTACGCCACTTGCGGAACAGAAAAATATATTCCCAACTATAGATTATAGTAAGGGAATGGCCCCAATTCAGGCAGACATCAGATCCATTAAGCAGATATTCTTAAATGTGCTATCAAATGCCGTGAAATTTACGCCCGAAAATGGTTCGATCAATGTGATTATTACTGAATCCAGGAAAGGGCAGATTATTGAGATTATCGACAGCGGTATCGGTATTTCAAAAGAAAACTTTAAAACGATCCTTGAACCATTCGGTCGTGTGGAAAATGATCCTCATAAACCACAAGAAGGGACCGGCCTTGGTCTTTCAATCGTGGTTTCTCTTGTCGAGCTTCATGGTGGTAAGTTCGAAATTGATAGTGAACTTGGAAAAGGCACGATCGTGCGGATATTTTTTCCCTTTAAACATTAACCCACTATTTAACACCCCTGTTAAAGAAATAGTAAGCATTGGCCACTATAATGCCCGCATACTATACAGGGTATAAAATGAATAAGAATAATAATTACGTCAAAACGGCGCTCTTAATTGCCGTGACGGCGGCTGTATATTACCTGCTGACGCAGGTTGGCATTTATTATAAATTGCCATATGAACAGGGGACACTTATCTGGCCTGCTGCCGGTTTTTCTTTCGTCATGGTATTGATATTTGGTTTTCGGGTTATTCCGGGAATTTTTATTGGTGCGTTACTTGGTGGGTTTGATTATTTATTCGGTCTTTCTTTATCGCTAAACGAAATTATTTCCAAATTATTTGAGAATACAACACCATTTTACCTTGGGCTGGGTGCCAGTTTACAAGCGGGTGTTGGTGCATGGCTTGTAAAATCATACCGGTTATATCCACAGAAATTCTATGAACCGTCAAAAATCATCAGATTTTACTTTTATTCGGCCGTTGTCGGTGGATTTATCAGTTCATTTATCGGTAACCTTGCCTTTGGTTTCGGGTTTAGTGTCGAATTTATATTTGCTTACCTTGTGTGGTGGGTTGGTGATGCGATTTCGGTATGTGTCTTTGCAACGATGCTCGTGGCGGCGACACGTTTCCGTATAAGACGCGGTGCGTTTGTTTTCTCGTTTCTTCTGGTCGGACTTGGTATTGTTATAACGATTTATAATCTGACGCTTGCTTGGGATAATGACAGGCTAGATCATCTTCTAGAAATGAAAATTAATGAATTCAAAGGTGATATTGCCGACCAATTTGATGAATATAATACATTGATGGTCGCCATGCAGGGGTTTGTTAGAACACAAAATTCAATCACAAAAGAAGAATTTCATATATTCACGGAACAGTTCCTGCCCATGAACCCGACGGTACAAGCTGTGAATATCAGCGAGGTTGTGAGTAAAGATGAGCTTAATGAATTTAAATCTTTACTGGAAATGGAATATAACGAAGACATTAATCTGATTGACCGGGATGGTTCGCCATTAAAAAATCAGGATCAATATTCCATTATCAAATATGTCGAGCCATTCGAACCATTTTCAAACCTTGTTGGCCGTGATATGAGCTCCAGTTTCGCAACCAATAATGCGATGGATTATGCCGTAAAATATAATACAAGCGCACTTACAATGCCGCTTATTTCACCGATTAATCCAGAGCGTGCCTTAATCGCCATGTATTATCCGATTGTCTCGGATGGTGAAGTTGCCGGCTTTTCCGCGATGGTGATCGAGCTTTCAAAATTTATGAGAATTTTAAGCGAACAACAATATGCGGACGGCATTAATTTCAAAGTGCTGGATTACGGCGATGATACTGATTTTTCACTGCTTTTCCAAAATGCAACTGATGAAGAGTTCGGCATAACTGAACATCATGTATCAATTCCTGTTTTTAACAGAACCTGGGATATTTCAGTTACCCGTGACAATGATTTCAATATGAATAATATGTCAAACCAACCGATGTATGTTGGTCTTGTCAGTGCAATTTTGCTTGGGCTGTTTATCGTTTGGGTGGTCTTTATGACCGGGCAGGGGTCATATCTTGAAAAACTTGTTCGTGAACGTACAAATGATCTTAAACATGCCAATGAGGCAAAATCATCATTTATGGCTAATATGAGCCACGATTTAAGAACACCGCTTAATGCGATTATCGGTTTTTCTGAATTGATGCGTAATGAATTATTTGGCCCTGTGAAAAATGAAAGATATGCTGCTTATATCGATGATATTCATCATTCCAGTTCTTATCTTTTATCGTTGATTAATGATTTATTGGATTATTCAACGCTTGAAGCGGGAAAACGTAAACTCGCTATTGATGAAATAATCGCAGAAGACGTCATTAATGAATGTTTGCGAACCCTTCATCCGTTAAGTGAAGGCAAGAATTTAAAGATGGAAATAACCGCCGTCAAAAAAGAAAAAGCGTTCCAGGTTGATGAGAAGGCATTCAGACAAGTCATTATCAATATTTTATCCAATGCGATAAAATATACTGGTGATAATGGATCTATAAAAATTGATATCTTTGAAAAAGATGGGGCAAATATGATTTCTATCGAGGATACCGGGGAAGGGATTCCGGCAGAAAATATTAAAGTGATCCTTGAACCATTTGGCAGGTCGATTTCTAATCCGCACCTCGCGCAAGAGGGTACAGGACTTGGTTTATCAATTGTTCATTCGTTGATGCAGCTTCATGATGGAAGCCTGTTTATCAGCAGTGAAGTTGGTGTCGGTACCAAGGTGACATTACAATTCCCGATGCGTACAATTGATGCATAAAAATAACTTTTATTTTTTGCGCCCACTTTCATAAAAAATTTCGTACAATATATATTCACAATCAGTTGATTTGATAATATGTTATATTATGTCATAATATAACAATGACGATAAAGAAGTCAGGGTATGGATTTGAAAGATACAAATAAAAAATATGGACCACTTTCCAAGTTATTACATTGGGTTGTTGGTATTGGGGTAATAGGTTTGTTTGGGCTTGGATATTGGATGCGTACGCTTGATTATTATAGCGCATGGTACCAAAAAGCCCCTTATATTCACGAAGGTGTCGGCCTGATTATGCTTGTTCTTGTGCCGATTATGTTAATTTGGCGCCTAAAGAACACAAACCCGGACGATAGCCATCTTTCATCATTTGAAAAATTATCAGCAGGCCTTATGAAAAAGGCGCTCTATTTGTTGATGGCGATTATTTTGGTGACCGGATATCTGATTTCATCGGCTGGGGACACACCGATCAATTTCTTTGATTTGTTTGAGGTTCCGGCGATTTTCACAGTAAACGATAGTAAAGTATTTATCGGCAATCTGCATCAGTATTTCGCATATGCCATCATGGGCTTCGTCGCGCTTCATGCGTTGGCGGCTTTAAAACATCACTTTATCGATAAGGACGACACGCTGAAAAGAATGTTGCCTTTCATAAAAGTAAAATAACAATTTTGGGTATCTTAATCTTTAAGGAAATGAAATGAAAAAACTACTACTTGCAGCAATGATGATGGGCGCCACAATGGGCGCGACAAAGGCTACTGCGGCCGATTATATCTTTGATATCGAAGGAATGCATGCGGCGATTGAATTCCGCGTAAAGCATTTGGGCTATAGCTGGCTGACGGGTCGCTTCGATAAATTTGACGGTAAATTTTCCTATGACGAAGAAAACCCAGCAGCATCAAGCGTAACGGTTGATATTGATGTAAGAAGCGTGAACACAAACCACGCCATTCGCGATAAACATATCAGCGAAGAAAGATTTCTAAACGTTGAAAATCATCCATCGGGCCGCTTTGAAAGCACTCGTATCGAGGTAACAGGAGATAAAACAGGTCTTATCCACGGAAATCTGACCCTTAATGGCGTGACAAAAGAAATTACACTTGATGCAAAGCACATTGGTGGCGGTGATGACCCATGGGGCGGTTTCCGTCATGGTTTTGAAGCAACAACCGTTCTAAAACCAGCGGAGTTCAACTATGAATTCAATTATGGCGATGTAATTGTTGATCTTTATGTAGAAGGCATTCGCCAGTAGAATACATTTAAAATTGGTCATACCCCGACTTGATCGGGGTATCCATACCAATATAAAATTCTCATGTAATGGATTGCCCGTTCAAGTCGGGCAATAACAACTAATTTTCAAACTTACCTGTTCTTCTTCAGATAATGATAGAAAACATCAAGCATTTCATCCATGCCGCTGCGGCCAAAACCGATACGGAAATGATCATGTGGCGTCGGTAATAATTCCGATTTATAAATGCGTGGCGGTAATAGCATCACGCCGGTTTCATTAATCAATTCTTCGCAGAACTCATCCGCTGACTGATCACCAAGGTATTTTGGATATCCTACTGCGCCGCCATCTGGCCTTTTCCACTGGAACGTATCAGGGAATTCTGCAAAAAATTTATCAAGTTTTGTTAAATTTTCAGATAATAAATTTTTATTTCTTTCCAATATTTTATCACGATTTCTTAACGCAATAATGGAAAGAATTTCCGCAGGCCCACTGTTACAAATGGTCAGGAAATGTTTATAACATTCAAATGTCCCAAGAAGCTCTTTATCCTGGCAGGCGATCCAGCCGATCCGTAAACCCGGTAAGCCGTATGCTTTCGACATCACATTAAGGGATATACCACGTTCATAAACATCAGCAAGCTGCGGTAGGCGCTTGCTTTCGTCGAGTTCTATACCGCGGTAAACCTCATCACTGAAGATATAAATGCCAAATTCACGGGCCACTTCAATCATTTTATCTAAATCGGATTTCGGGATGATTTTACCAGTTGGATTATTTGGGAAATTAATGGAAATCAGTTTAGTATTTGATTTAATTGATCCGATAAGCTTATCAATATCAAGATTCCAATCATTATCCGCATCAAGCGGGATGCCAGTGACATCACAAATATCAAGCGGTAAAGTTTCTGCAGCCTGGTAATTCGGTACAACGACGATTGCGTGATCATCCTTGCTTAACATCGTGCGCATCGCGGTATATATGCCTTCTTCCGCGCCAGCAAAACAAAGGATGTTTTCTGGGTTCATTGTGTCATAGGTCTTCGCAATTTCCGTTCTTAAATCCGGATGGCCATATGTTTCTGTATATCCAAGCCACAGATTATTAAATCCTTCGCGTTCTTCCTCTGTTGCCATGGCCATAAGGTCCGCCATAGACATGCTTTCCATGTCCGATGCAGTAAGGTGGTATTTCGCTTTAAATTCCCATTTGGAAAAGAAAACTTCTAATTCGAAATTGCGCATTATTTTCTCTTTATTATTAAGTTATTTTTGATCATTAACACGCATAACAATATTGTCAATCACGTTATTTACTTGACTTTGCACTAAATTAAGCGCATTTAGCGCACGTTACATGGTCGTTAATTAAAGAAACGATCAAATTCCGCCTAGCAGCCGTGACAAGTAACGATCACGTGTATCCCAAGTGTTTATGGGCCAAGTGCATTCGCGGAAAATAAAGCGCCAAAGAGAGGCGCAAACATATTCGCGAAGGACGAGACATGACTGACGAACAAATGTCAGAAGATCATGTTGCTGTTGATGCAGTAACATTTGATAATTTTGGTTTTCATAAATCCATACTTAAATCCCTAAAGAAACAAGGGTTTATCACACCAACTCCAATTCAGAATATGGCCATTTTGCCGGTCATGAGTGGTACTGATTTAATGGGTATTGCGCAAACGGGTTCGGGTAAGACGGCTGCCTTTTCATTGCCGACGATCAATAAATTAATTCCAGATTATGAAAAGCCGGAAAAGCATCGCCCAAAGGCATTGATCCTTGCACCGACACGTGAACTTGTGATGCAAATCGGTAAATTCATTAATGAATTTAGCCGCGGTACACCAATCACGAGCCTCGTGATTGCCGGTGGTCAAAGCTATAAACCACAAATCAGCAAGTTAAAATCCGGTGTTGATATCCTTATCGCAACGCCCGGGCGTCTTATTGATCATATGCAGCAGAAAACAGTTCGCCTTGACAGGTGTGAGACATTCATTCTTGATGAAGCCGACCGTATGCTTGATATGGGCTTTATTGAAGAGGTTAAATCAATTCAGGAATCTTTAAACGAAGATCACCAAACGGTGATGTTCACCGCGACAATGAACGCGAAAGTTCGTAAATTATCATTGGAACTTCTTAAAGACCCGGAATATGTGGAACAAGAACGCAAAACGATGGTGGCTGATACCATTACCCACAAATTGATGAATGTGCGCCGCAAAGATAAAACGCAGCTTCTTATTGATCTATTATCCGATGAATCCATTGATAAGGCACTTGTGTTTGCGCGTACAAAACTTGGTGCGGATAGGCTTTGTGATGAATTAAAAGAAGCATTTCGTGAAACGCCATTACGCATTGACGCCATCCACGGTGATAAAAAGCAGCGTACCCGTGAAAAAATCCTGATGAATTATAGAAAAGGACGCACACGCGTTCTTGTGGCAACCGATGTTGCCGCGCGTGGTATCGATGTCGATGGAATTACTCATGTGATCAATTATGAATTACCCATTGAAGCCGAAAATTACGTTCACCGTGTTGGCAGAACAGGCCGCGCGGGCGAAAGCGGTCTTGCCATATCATTCTGTGATCCAAGCGATTTACGCCTTCTTAAAGGGATTGAAGAGCTTTTGAAGATTAAAGTGGATGTGGATGATAATCACGAATTTCATTTTGAAGCATCCGATGTTCGTTCAAATAAAAAAGGACGCGGTAAAGGACGCGGCAGAGCTGACCGTCCGCGTGCGAAATTTGATAAAAGCCGAGGGCGCGCGAAAAAGAAAGATGATCGCAACGACGATTTCGAAAATAAACCGTCACGTCCACGCAAAACAACCGGCAAAATCAGAACGGAAATGCCTGCACGTGCCGATAGACCTAAATCTGATAAGCCAAAACGCGATCAAAAATCAGATAGCAAAAGATATAATCCATCAAAATTTGATCCGTTAGACAGCATGTTCGGTTTTGATGATGATCCGGTTCTTAAAAAACTTCAGGGCAAATCATCAACCCGCAAGAAAAAAGCGGCAACCAAATCCGGTGATGCAGAGGTTTCAAAGAAAAAGAAAACCACAAAACGCGATCATTTTGATGACGCTGCAAAAGCAAAGCCAAAACGTAAACCTGGTAAGGCAGTAGCAAAGAAAAACAAAACAAAACCATCACGCGCAGACCGTAAAAAAGTCAAGCAAACTGGTGGACATAAAGCTTTTAAACCAAAACGCAGGTAAGGCTTTACGTGCAATTACGTTATGTGTAAGATGCTTCATTCTGGAGCAACATTTTATGCATTTTAAACGTGTCTTTATTATTTGGGGGACTGTTTTTGCGCAAATCGCATACGCCGATATTGATCGGGGTAAAGAAGCCTATTTTATGGGTGAATATGAACGCGCAATTGAGGAATTTACCGAAGACGCGAACAAGGGCAACAGTTACGCCCAAATAAAGCTGGGCTTTATGCACGAAAATGGATGGGGCGCGCCCAAAAATTATGACATGGCGCGTGAATATTATATCGCGGCATCATCCAACGGTAATTCGGATGGCTATATTCATTTGGCAAAGCTTTTTGCCTATGGCCGTGGTGTGGAAAAGGACGCGGAACTGGCCAAGGCCCATTTATTACGTGCAGCGAGCATGGGTGAGCCGCATGCTTTTTATGTTCTCGGGGAAATTTTCAATGATAATTATGCCCTTGGCGAAAATGCAGAAGAGGCACTGAAATATTACCTTATGGCCGCAGAAAATGATGCGGCAGCATCGCTTATTAATGGACGCTATCGTCCCGGGAATGGGCAATGGTTCCGCCTTATCACCGAGGAAGGCGTTAAATTAACGGAAAATTTTGCGGAAACGGGTAATCAATATGCGCAATTTAATGCGGGTCTTCGTTACCATTTTGGTGAAGGGGTAATGAAAGATTATGAAAAAGCAGAAAAATTTTTTCTAATGGCGGCAAACCAAGGAAACGTTGAAGCACAAAAATTTGTCGCCCAAAACCGCGCATTAAACCCGAATGGCAATTCCGATCTTGTGTTTATTGATACATGGCTTACAATCGCGTCAAGAGGCGGCGATCATGAATCCACCCGCAATAAAGAAAAGTTGGAATCAAGCATGACCGCGGATCAAATTATTACCGCAGAAAAACAAGCCGACGAGTGGTTAAGTAAAAACGCAGGATGATTAGATTTTTCATAATTTTCATTATGGTTTTGTCTTCGGCAATCGCAGAAGAGGTCAGGTATGTTGATACAAACCTTGGTTCCCAAAAAATCCATATTGTTCCTGCAAAAGAAACACCAACAGAAATTATTGTTTTCCTTCATGGGGATAGCGCCTTTAGGCCGCCCACATATCAATATGATATCGCGCGGCGTATCACGGATATAAAGAAAACCGCCATTGCCATTGCGATATTAAGACCGGGTTATGAGGATGGCCTTGGCGGTAAATCGGATGGCCGTAAAACCAATAGAATGGGTGATAATTATACGGAAGATGTGCTTGAAAGTATGAATATCATTATTTCTGGTTTAAAGGCGGAATATAATTTACCTGTTGTTTTGTTTGGCCATTCAGGCGGTGCGGCGTTATCGGCACTGATGATGAATAGATATCCTGATTTATCAAAAACAGCACTGCTCGCCGCATGTCCGTGCGATTTGGATAATTGGAGAAAACATCAATTTGAAAGATCGGGTAGGGATCGTTGGATATCCGATATGCCCGGACTTTCGCCCAGTGATGAAGTGGGGGATATTGCTGAGGGCTCCAGAATTCATATGCTTTACGGGTCAAAAGACAATGTGACCCCGTTAAAGGCCATGAATGACTATGTGGAAAATCTAGAAATCCGTAAAATATATCATGAAGTGACGTTGCTGATCGAAAGTTCCAGTAAAGGGACCAATAATTTTGGTCATGATATGATCTTAGATCAAACGATATTGTCGTCTTTTCTGAATAGTTATTGAGACCCTCGGAACAAGTCCGAGGGTGACGAATTAAGGAAAACGGTACACAAAAAACTGTCATACTCGGACTTGTTCCGAGTATCTCAAATCAATACCACATGCGCACACCGGCAACAAAGCTTGCTTCGCTACTGCTGTGACCATGGTGTTCGGCAAATTCTGCGGTCTGGCCGAATTTCTTATGCCAGCTTACGCCAATGTAAGGCGCAATTTCACGGAATATTTCGTATCTTAAGCGAAGTCCGGCTTCCAAATCCGAAAGGCCGGAACCAATACCCATTTCTTCGATGTCTTCGAAATTGATGCTGATCTCTGCTGCTGGTTGTAATATCAATCGCTGGGTTAATAGCAGTTCATATTCAACCTCGAAATTGGCGGATACTTCGCCCTTATTGCTGATGTTAAGTGCACCACCAAGTTCAAACCAATATGGCGCCAGTCCCATAAAGCCGATTTGGCCATATGTTCTGCCGGGACCCATATTGAAATCCTGTTTGATGCCTGCTTGTACATCAAAAAACGGGGAAACCGCGCGGCTATAAAGAATTTCCACGTTTCCTTCTTCAAAGCCGTCTTCTTCGAATGAATATTCGGCTTCTGAATTGATCCATAGCTTTTCTTTATCACCGCCATGCCATCCTTTTGCTTCCCATGCAAGCGCACCGCCATTAGCGGGTCTATATTCAAACTTATCAGCCATGACGAATGTCTGGTTCATGGCGCCGGTGATATGTTTAAGCATGGCGCGGGATGCGGCCATTTCTTCTGGGCTATAATATTGGTCAAGCGGTTCCTGCGCAAATGCGGATGACGTCATGACGGCAAAGGTAAACATTATCTTCTTCATGACATATCCCCCATATTATGGTGTGCGTGCGGGTTTGGCAGATTTTCCCTTACCGAAACAACACGGAACATGCCTGCATGCATATGATACATCAAATGACAATGAAATGCCCAATCGCCGATGGCATCGGCCGTTATATCAACAGATAATTTTTCCCCTGGTTTCACAATGATTGTGTGTTTTCGTGGTTTGAAATGGCTTCCTTCAACGGTGACCACATCAAAAAACATACCGTGCAAATGAATAGGGTGCGGCATCATGGTATCATTGACCATGGTAAGGCGGATACGTTCGTCTTTTTTAAAGAATATATTTTCTTTAATTTCGGAAAATTTAATGCCGTCAAACGACCACATGTACCGTTCCATGTTACTGGTTAAATGTAGTTCCATTTCCCGTTCCGGCGCCCGCATGTCCGGGTTCATTTCAAGTGCTTCAAGGTCCATATACGTCAGCGCCCTATGGGGCACATTTTCAAGACCAATACCTGGTTCATGTAATCTGCTTACCGGGCTCATGGCGGTGTTGACGACACCGTGATCTTTACGGTGATTATGGGCTTGCATTTCCATGCTTTCCATATTTGACATGTCATGCCCCTTGGCCGCGTGATCCATTTGTGAATGATCCATTGTTGAATGATCAACGGTTGGTTCCGGCTCCGGCATCGTGTGGCCCATTGCCGCGTGGTCCATCTGGGAATGATCCATTGTTGAATGATCAACGGTTGGTTCAGGCTCCGGCATTGTGTGGCCCATGGCTGCGTGATCCATTTGCGAATGATCCATTGTTGAATGGTCAACGGTTGGTTCTGGTTCCGGCATCGTGTGGCCCATTGCCGCGTGATCCATTTCTGTCATGCTGCTATGATCCATGCTGCCGTGGTCCATATCGCCATGATCCATACCACCCATGTCTTTCATGGTTAGTTTCGGGCGTTCTCGTAATGGTGGGACCTCGGCTTCCATACCCGCACGTGGGGCGAGGGTGGCGCGCACGAAACCCGCACGTTCAATACTTTCGCACATTAAAGTGTATGCTTGATCCTTTGGTTCAACTATCACATCATAGGTTTCAGCAACACCCATTTGAAATTCGTCTGTTTCAACAGATTTAACATCAAGGCCATCTGCCTGTACCACCGTCATCGGAAGACCTGGTATACGGACATTGAATATGGTCATGGCCGATGAATTGATAAAACGTAGTCTTACACGTTCACCGGGGTTAAAAATACCCGTCCAATTGTCATTTGGCCCATGTCCGTTAATCAAATATGTGTATGATGCACCAGTCACATCGGAAAGATCCGTTGGTGTCATGCGCATGGCGCCCCACATGTTACGATCAGCCATGGTGGCGCCAAGACCGTTTTTACGAACATCACTTAAAAATTCCGCGAGGTCACGTTGCTGGAAATTATAACCGTGGCCCATTTTTTTAAGCTTGGCAAATAATCTGTGCGGGTTTTCAAATGTCCAATCGGATAGCACAACAACATATTCACGGTCGAATTCTTGTGGGTATCCGTTTTTGGGTTCAATGATGATCGGGCCGTAATGGCCGGATTGTTCCTGTAATCCGGAATGGCTGTGGTACCAATATGTTCCCGCCTGTTTTACCGGGAATTTATAAGTGAATGTTTCACCAGGTTTAATCCCCGGGAATGTTACACCCGGAACACCGTCCATTTGAAACGGTAACAAAATACCGTGCCAATGAATGGATGTGTCCACTTTTAAATGATTGGTAACACGTAGGGTAATATCATCCCCTTCTTTCCAACGAAGAAGCGGTGCTGGAAGCTGGTCATTGACGACCACACCATTCCCCGGTTTTCCATCAATCATCACACGTTTTTTACCCACGTGAAGATCGTATTCTGTGCCGGATAACACATTGATCCCTGATAAATCGGCTCTACCATTTGATTGTGCCCAGGCTGGCAAAAGGCCCGGTGTAACACCACTTGCCGCAATAAATGTGCTGGCGGCACCAGTGGATTTTAAAAAATCTCGTCTGTTAAACATGATTGTTCCATCTAAAAAATCTTTGATATTGGATTAAGGATTTTTAGACGGGTATCAAATTAACAGGAGTATTTTTTGTGCAACCAATGTGTTGGTGTTATGGGAAATCTGAATTTCACAGGCACAGGCAAGAACACTACTTGCGGTAAATGCAAGAAGCAAAAATGCGGATATAAATGTTCTAAGTTGCCTGATCATGGGCAAACAATATCAAAAGAAAATCCCAATGCAAGAATTTTTTAAATACACCGGGGTGGTAAACGAGAAATAAAACCACCCCGGCATATCTTTATTCTGCCGCTCTTTCAAGCGGTAGAACTGTGCCGCCCTCGGCCGCGAGTTTATTCACACGCCGTCTTACACGCAGATAGTATAGTGAAGGGACAAATATCAGCGCGAGTAGCGTTGCGCCAACCATGCCGCCGGCAATGGCTGTCGCGAGAGGGGGCCACATTGCGTCACTAAACAGAATTAACGGTAAAAAACCGCCAATCGTCGTGAATGTGGTTGAGACAATATGTCTCGTAGAATTGATAGTAACTTGTACAATGGCGGCTTTATCGGCGTTTCTTGCGTTTTCATTTGCGCGAAGGGCGGCAAGAACAACGATACTATCGTTAATTGCTAGACCAATAAGACCCATTGTACCCATGATACCCATGAAACCCATGGTAAACCCAAAGAGCCATAATGATAGCAGCGCAAGACCCGCACTAAAGAAGGCAACACCACCAATGATTAAGGCCGATGTAAAGCTGTTAAAGGCAAGCACAAGAATACCAACCATAATAACCATCAATGGCAGAACGGTTGAGAAAAGCCCACCTTCGGAACGAGCACGTTTTTCTTCTTCGCCGCCCCATGCCATTTCATAACCGGCGGGCAGTTCAAATCCGGCCGCGTCAAGTCTTGCACGTAAATCAAGAAGCGTTGCACCCGGCAGACTGTATGGATGAACATAGGCTTGCACCACATTCATTCGGCGACTATCGCGGCGAACGATGGTGCTGATGGTTGGAACCACTTCCATACGGCCAAGGGATGATAACGGAATACCCGCACGATCGCCATTTGCCACGGCAACAGCACCATTTGCAGAAACCACACTGTTATTCATGATGAAATCAAGGTCGGTGCGGTTTTCATTGCCGTATCTAACGCGCACGGGTAGTTCTTCTGTGCCCTCAAGCACGCTGCCGCCAACTTGCCCTTCAAGGGCATTGTTTAATTGCTGGGCAACGTCATTAAGTTTTAGCCCCGCAACTTGTGCGGCTTCTTCGTTTGGAATAAACATCAGCTTTTTCTGGCTGAAGTCCGATTTAACTTGCGTATAGCTGACACCTTTTGATGTTGCTAGGATGCGGCGGATTTCTTCGGCCTGATTTGAAAGAACATTTAAATCCTGTCCGTAAATCAAGACTTCAACCGGGGCTTCAAATGGTGGTCCTTGTTCAAACGGAAGTGCCAGAACCATGGCGTCGGGTACTTCGTTGATCAGATCAATCTGTAGCTGCGGTAAAATCGCACGTGTTTCATCAGGGGACCCTGTGGTCACGAACCCGCCCGCGAAGCTGCT
Organism: Pseudemcibacter aquimaris; assembly: GCF_028869115.1. Lineage (NCBI taxonomy): Bacteria > Pseudomonadati > Pseudomonadota > Alphaproteobacteria > Emcibacterales > Emcibacteraceae > Pseudemcibacter > Pseudemcibacter aquimaris. The sequence continues at coordinate 1,701,977 of NZ_CP079800.1, read as the reverse complement.
GACGCCGTCGTTAGCAAGGAATGTGTTATAATAAACACCCGGTGGGTTTTCACCGATCACCCATACATCGTCGGTAATTTCAGGATATCTTGCGAATACCTCGCGTACTTTTGAAACCTGTCTTGTAGTTTCTTCAAGGCTGGCGGTTGATGGCATTTTAAGCTGTACTTGGAATTGGTCACGATCACCCGGCGGGAAGAATTGCTGAATAAGCGTGGACGCAAGAATAAAACCAAGCAATGGCAATGAAATGGAAATCAGGGCCGCTTTTTTCGGATGATCAAGACACCATGAAAGCGCATTACGGTATCTTTCGCGAAGCGGCACATTGATATAACCATTGGCAAGGATGTCTTTTACATCGGTTACGCCATTTTCCGGCTCTGCTGATCCTTTAAAGAAATCATTCTTATCCAGATAGCCCGCAAGCGCAGGAATAATCGTTAGCGCAAGGAATAACGATGACGCGAGCGAGAATATAACCGCCATACCAATGGTGCCGATAAATTCACCCGTTGGCCCAGGGGCAAGAACAATCGGCATAAAGGTAAGCGATGTTGTCGCCGTCGACGCGAGCAGGGGAATGATCAAATGTTTCGCCATTTTGGAAATGGATGTTGGAACATCAATGCCCTGTGATCTTGAAAACTTATATTTGTCAATGGCAACAATGGCGTTATCAATAAGCAATCCAAGCGCGATAATAATACCACCGATGGACATTTGATGCAGGTTCACATCCATCAAATTAAAGATCGTCATTACCATCAGGATCGTAAGCGGCAAACTTGTCGCCACCAAAATCGCAGAACGCCAGCCCATCATGAAAATCATCACAGAAATAATAATGATACAACTGATGATGATATTACCAAGAAGCGTGGATAGCCTGTCGGTAACGTAGCTGTCCTGTGAAAAGATCACTTCCATGGTGACGCCTTCCGGCATTACATCACGGTATAATTCTGTTGCCGCATACATTTTAGCGGCCCATTGGTCCACACGCACGTTTTGGTCAACCTTTGCACCAACAATCACGGCGCGCTTGCCGTTAATAAGCGCATTGGCGGTTGATGGTTCACGTACCGTTTTCTTTACGGTTGCGATGTCACCAACACGTAAGAATTCACCGCTATCAAGCTGTTTCAGAATAATGCTTCTAACGCGGTCTTCTGATTTTAATTCGCCACTAACCTCAACAAGCAGGTCATTATATCTTGCGCGCACTTGTCCGGCTGGAATTTTACTGTCGGATGTGGCGATGGCGGCGGAAACCTGTGATATGGTCATACCAACGCTTGCAAGGGCATCGGGATCAATATCTACAAGCACTTCTTCAGATGGTTCACCGAATACACCGGTATCTACGGTTCCGGATATGGGGGCGAGGGCGCGTTCAAATTCACGGCCAAAACGGCCAAGAATATCTAACTGTGGGTCCTCTGTTTCATTGTCCCATGTAAAGCCGACCATGAATGTATAAACCGGGCTTTCACGGTCAAGCATGCGTGGCTTGCTTGCTCCCGCTGGTAAGTACGGCACCGCATCATCCAATTTATCACGTACCTTGGACCAGATGTTTTCAAGCTCATCACGCGGGATATCTTCTTCCAGTTCAACGGAAATGTTTGAAACACCCGCGCGTGATGTGCTGTTGACTTCACGGATTTCATCAACCCGGGCGAGGGATGCTTCGATTTTTTCAGTGATCAGTGCATCAACGCGTTCGGCGCTGGCACCCGGGAATGTTGTCACGACCACGTCAAAACGGTGGGCGATCAATGGATCTTCCTGTCTTGGAATGGATGACAGGGCCGATAAGCCCGCCACGAATATGAACCCAAGTACAAGAGCGGTAAGCCGCTTGTTTTTATAAAAAAGATTGCTCCACATGGCTTAGTTCGCTTTCACGATAAAGCCGGAAGAAAGACGATGTGTGCCGCTGGAAACAACCTGGTCACCATCGCTTAATGTTCCGCGAACATATACGCGGTCTGCTTCGGTATATAGAACTTGTAATTCCTGACGCTTAAGCTCGCTAACGTCACTACGTCCTTCAAATGGGGAAAGTGTGTATGCTGTCCAAAGGCCACGGCGGCTTTCCGCGAGTGCCTCTGTCGGAAGCCAGTATCCGGTTTCATTAACATTAACGTTCACGGCAATTTCCGCGAGCGTTCCCGGGATTACATTTTGCCCAGGATCAATATCAAAAATGGCAGATATGGTGCGGGTGTTTTGATCAACCTGTCCGACGATGGACCTTAATGTTGTGTTGATATCACGCCCATTTTGCGCGAATGTGTATTTTGCGCCTTGTTCCATACTTGTGGCGGCATTTTCCGTTAATCCAACGCGTATTTCAAGTTTACCGTCCTCGATCAACCTGATCATCGGGCCACCACCCATACCGAAAGATGCCCCTTCGTCACGGTAGCGTTTAACAACGGTGCCATCGAATTTCGCACTTAAAGTCGCAAGGTCGATATCAGCATTTACCGCAACAAGTGCCGCTTCAATTTTTTGAATATTTGCCATTGCTGATGTTACGCCCGCATTGGCGGATGCAAGGTCTGTTTCTGCTTGATCCAGTCGATGCTGGGAAATATGGCCACTGTCTTTTAAAGCACTATATCTGTCATATGCCGCTTTGGCACGTTGTTGATTTGTTTTGGCCTCAACGGCGAATGCTTTTGCGCTTTCAAGATCAGCTTTAAATTGATTATGTTGTGCATTTAATTTTCTGATGTCTAGTTTCGCGAGGATGTCACCTTTTTTAACGCGGTCACCTTCGTCAACCAGCACTTCCGCGAGGACGCCTGAACGGTCAAAACCATGATCACTTTCGCGGGCGGCCATGACTTGACCGCTTACATATTGAACTGTTTGATAATTTTGGGTTTGTTCTGCTGTTACTGTGCTAACGGTGAGGGCGTTTGCCACATCGACGCTATCAACCGCCGCAGAAGCGCGACCGATAATTTCACCTGTTCGCGTCGCAGCAAGGCCACCAACCACAACAAGAAAGATACTCGCCGCGATTGTTAATTTTGGATTCTTTTTTAAACTATCACCATAAGCGGATATAATTCCGCTGGATTTATTAGTATTTTTTTCTGTCATAACGACACCCTGTTATCAATATAGAATCATGTATGTTTACAGTGATAACATAAAATATAAATTGACAGTGTCAACATTAAATTGTAACCCATTGCGAAAATTGGTAAAACTGGTCATATTTAGAACAGTTGAAAGTAGAAACTGGAGAATAAAATGAGCTTCGATGACAAGCTATTTGAATATACATTAAAAGCAGCACGCGACTTTGAAAACGGGTTTGAAACGAACCCGGTTGTCCCAATGCAGGATGCGATTGATGCAATCGAAGCCTTTGATGAACCAGTGCCAATGGGAAAAACAGATGCGCTTGATGTCATTAAGCTATTAAATGAAATCGGTACCCCCGCAACAACCCTTAGCCGCAGCGGCAGATTTTTTGGATTTGTCGTTGGCGGCACGTTGCCGGTATCTGTTGCGTCAAGCTGGCTTACCAGCACATGGGATCAAAATGCGGCGTTAACTGTGCTTGGATATACGGCGGCGAAACTAGAACAGGTATCCCGCAAATGGATCGTTGAAATGCTTGATCTGCCAGCTGAAACGGCGATGGGTTTTGTATCGGGTGCGACCATGGCTGGCTTTACCGCATTATCATCCGCAAGACATAGAATTTATAAGAACCTTTGTTACGATCTTAAAAAGCAAGGATTACGAAACGCACCGGAAATTAAAATTGTGGTAAGCGCGGATATCCACGCAACCAACATCAGTGCACTTAATTATATGGGCTATGGCCGTGATGAATTAACATTTGTGCCGGTGGATGATCAGGGCCGCATTATTTTATCTGAAATGCCTAAACTGGATGACAGGACGATCGTGCTGGTGCAGGCAGGCAATATCAATAGCGGTGCGTTTGATGATTTCCATGGCATTTGTGACATGGCCGAAAAGGCGGGTGCATGGGTGCATGTTGATGGTGCTTTTGGTGGATGGATGAAATTATCACCAAAAAGGCGCCATTTATGCGATGGCATGGAACGGGCCGACAGCTGGTCCATAGATTGCCATAAATGGTTAAACGTTCCTTATGATAGTGCGATTGCGATTGTTAAGGACCGCGAAGCCATGATGGAAACATTCACCATTTCCGCGAGTTACCTGACCACGGACGGTGAACGCATACCCAATAACTTTACACCGGAACTTAGCCGCCGGGCGAGGGGTGTTGATGTTTGGGCGGCGCTTAAACATCTGGGCCGTGATGGCTTTGGTGAAATGATTGACCGCTGCAGCGATCACGCAGCGTGGTTTGCGCCAGAACTGGAAAAACTTGGCTTTACCATCATGAATGATGTGGTGATTAATCAGATTGTATTCTGTTTAAATGATAATGATGATGAACGCCTTGACCGTATTTTCAAACGTGTTAACGACAGCGGCAAAGCATGGTTTGGTTCAACCAAATGGCAGGACAGAACCGTTTACCGCATGAGCATCATTTCCCATGAAACAACAAAGGACGATTTGATGGTCGCCCTTGATGCCATTAAAGATGCGCTGGATAAGGTTTAATCGCTTTCTTTATTCTCATACGCCTTAAGTGCGGCGGGACTTAAAACAGCTTTTAAATCATCTACCGATCTTTCTCTGTGACTGTTATTATATTTATATTTTCCGAATATAAATCGGAAACTAATGCTTCCAAGAATAATCGTTTTAGCAGGAATGCAGAATATTGCTGAAACAGCATATGAATTATTCAATACACTTTGGACTTTGATATCAAAGCCTGCTATTGGCGTTCGTGATGAGTGATAGGAAATGTCGGAGTACACTGCCCAAATTGTAGGTAAAAGTACAAGTAAAATCATTATTGTAAAATAGGCTATTGCTGCATATTTAACTTCATTTCTATCTTTAATATACCCCATATAACTGGGCACTTTTAAAAATAAAAATACATAGTAAGCTGCAATAATTGCCACTATGGTCAAAGAAAAAATTATATTTTCTGTAAAAACCATGTGGCCGGTAATATTGTAGAGGATATTTTGAAAATAATAAGGAATATCTAAAATAATGTATACTAGCGTCATCTGTAATACACTTGATAGATAACCTTTTCGAGTTAGATATTCTTCAATTTTTTCCATAGTTCCCCCTTAATCAGGTCATTTGTTTTTGTTTATGAATTTAATGATATCGTCGCTGAAATCATCGTCGCCAGTATTAAAATGAAAAACTTCGGATAAATGATTATGATCCATTAATTGTTTAACGGTGGGCATTTCGTCGTCTCTGTTAAACAAAGCAGTGATAATTTTTGAGGCCTGATATTGAAAATTATCCTTATCATATTCTGCGTAACTAACGAAAACGGGCATTTTTCTTCCATCAAGGTCATCCAGTACCAATCGTTCTGCATATTTTGATGGGTCGTTCCCGAAATAATCATAATATTGTGGATCCGCATCACCGTTTAAAATACCCGTATCGTAAACGGAACCGCTGGCAAGGATTGCACCAGAAACACCGTCATTTTCAATTTGGTACTCTTCTTCAAATATATAACTGGCGACATGCTGTGCCCCGGCGGAATGACCGAACAGATATATATTGGATGTGTCGGCGTTGATCTGGTCTTTATGGTCCCTGATCCATTTTAACTGTAATGATAAATCTATGGTGCCTGTCGGCCATTTATATTCCGGCGCAAGACGGTAAGTCATTACGACCGTCGTAATGCCCTTTTTCGCGAAATGATAACCCACATTGGCATACATGGCTTTATCACCGGCAACGAATGATCCACCATGAAGAAAAATGATAATCGGTGAGGGCGCATTCGGAAGGGTCACAGGTTCATATAAATCAAACCCTTGTTTCGCATGGTCGCCGTATTTAATGTTGTGTGTGACTTTAACGGGTGAATTATCGGCAGCATCCCATAATGGCTGCCACCGCAAAAGCGATTTTCCAACATCAATTGATTTTCCTTCGCTGCGAATTTGTTCTGTGATTGTTTGTGCGAATAACGCATTGCTTAACAAAATAAATATCGCGGCAAATCTAATCATTCATCATCCTGTTTTTCTTTATTATACATTTTAAGAACGGATGGATGGACATTGGCCTTTAATTCATCAACAGTTTTTTCTTTTGTTCTGGCTTTAAGGCTTAATGCCTGTTTTGCGTCTTCTTCTGTCGGTTCTTTTTGTTCGGTCACCAGCTTATATAAAATTAAGGCCACGACACAAAAACGCATAACCGAAAGCACACCCAAAAAAGCAGCGCGGAAATTCGGATAAACCACATCTGCGGGCAAGTCGATGAAATCAACGTCACTCCAGACTATATCGCGTCTTATGATGCGTTCTTGATTATTTTCAAAGACTTGTTGGAATGTGTAAGCCATATACCCATCAGCAATAAGCCAGAAACCAACCGCCGCAACAATCAGAATTTTTATATAAATCAGTTCATCAATATAGTTTATCAAGCGTTTATGGAAAAATGCGATAACCCCATAATAAACAAGCGTCACCCCCGCCATCATCATAAACGGGTTCATGAAATGGGCAAGTTCCGTGTATCCTTGTGCGACAATGAAACGCTGTCCAATGAATGTGGGTGCTAGCAATAAAACAAAAAGGGCGATTACCTGTATAAAGCCGAATGTATAACTTTTAAGTTCATCCTGAAATGACGGGTACTGTTCCGGCATAGAATAATAATCCTGTATTATATAAAAAATTGAAATAATGAATTCGTGAAAATGATATTGGCATTTCAAGTGATTACAGTAAAGTCATATTGATAAAAAACATCAGGAATAAAACAATGGAATTTAATCAGGAACTTTATGAACAAGTGCTCGGGGCGGCAAAATCATTTGAAGAAAGCCTTGATAGCAGACCCGTTACACCAAGCGATGAAGCGGTAAAGGCATTATCATATTTCGAAGAACCACTTTCACAAAGGGGCGAGGATGCAAAATCCGTGATTAAAATGTTGACCGATGTGGGTGAACCGGGTGTCGTGTCATCCCGTGGTGGGCGTTATTATGGCTTTGTAACCGGTGGGGCGATGCCGGTATCGGTTGCTGCCAACTGGATGGCGGCCACATGGGATCAAAACGCGGGTCCATATGTCTTAAGCCCCACTGCCGCGAAGATAGAGGTCGTCGCCGGCGGTTGGTTACTCGATGTGCTTGATTTACCGCGTGACGCTGGTTTTGGATTTGTGACGGGAGCAACGATGGCGGGCTTCACGGCGCTTTGTACTGCGCGCAACAAATTATATAAAAATCTGGGTTATAATTTAAAAGAAGACGGCATCAGAAACGCACCGAAAATTAGGTTCGTGATGAGCGAAGAAATTCATCCGACAAATATTATTGCCTTACAATATATGGGATACGGCAAAAATGAATTTGAATATGTGCCCTGTGATGATCAAGGCCGTTTGATCGCAAGCGAGCTTCCGGAACTGGATGATCATACAATTGTTTTATGTCAGGCGGGCAATGTAAATAGCGGTTCATTCGATCCGTTTAATGAAATTTGTGATAAGGCAGATGGCACAGGCGCATGGGTACATGTCGATGCAGCATTTGGCGGATGGGTCAGGGCATCCAAAGAACGAAAATATCTTGCGGATGGTATTGACCGCGCTGATAGCTGGTCATTTGATTGCCATAAATGGTTAAATGTTCCGCATGATAGTGCGGTGTCCATTTGTCGTGACCGCGAAGCCATGCAAGACATGTTCGGTGTTGTGGCGCCATATCTTGTTACTGGTGAAAACCGTGATCCGGATCATTATACACCGGAATTATCAAGACGTGCTCGAGGTATTGAAATCTGGGCGGCGCTTAAGTTCCTGGGTAAAGATGGGCTTGCCGATATGATCGATAGAACGGCCAATTTCGCGAAATATTACGCAAGTGAGCTTGAAAAAATGGGCATTAATGTCGCAAATGATGTCGTCATCAATCAGGTGGTCGCAACTATTGATGACGATGAAAGGCTTGAACAACTGATCACAGATGTTCAAAAAAGTGGTAAAACATGGTTTGGCCCAACCAATTGGAAGGGCAAAAAAGGATTCCGCATCAGTATTTCATCGCATTCAACAACCAAAGAAGATGTCGATATTTCACTTGATGCGGTTCGGACTGCGCTTAAGAAATAATTTCGGTAACGATTTCCGTCTTCACTGAATTTGCAATAAAGCAAACCTCATGCGCCTGATGATGAAGATCTTCTAAATCATCGGGCGTTGGTTTTTTGGCGCCGCTATATGTGCATTTAGGTCTTAACACCACTTTTGTCATGGCCATTTTTCCGCGGGATACGCGTTCAAGGTATCCGACTGCGTTGTCTTCATATTCATCAACGCAAAAGCCTGCTTGTGCTGCCACATGTAAAAATGAAAGCATATGACAACTTGAAAGTGATGCGACATATGCTTGTTCCGGGTCAACATAATTCGGATTGGAATAGGGCAGCGGCACAATATGATGTGATGGACTGGCGGGTATCATGATGCCCCCTTCGAATGTCCAACTGTGCATTCTGCTGTATTTTTCGTCGGTAAATTTTTCTTCTTCGCCCCTCTGCCAGGAGACTGTAGCGTGATATTCAGACATGATCTTCTCCCTAATTGAGGGGATAGTATCATATTTCGTTCATAAACGGTGTTGTTTTTTTGCCTTTCTTGGATATAAATATTCAGGACAAAAAAAACATTAAGGGAAATTCATGAAAAACTACCTTGCCGACAGCGCCAGAACAGCATCAAATACTTATTTCACGGATAAAGTGACAGAAGATGAAGTAAAAAATACTTTTGAAAAATTTGCTGAAACTGGTGAGGTTCTTGATAATCAAAAACGTCGCCTTTTTTATGGTAAGGGGGATGCATTATCAGGCGGCAATGTTGATGGTTTTTCCATTGAAAACCTAAACGGGAATATTGTTCACGCGATTTATGGATTATGTACCGAAGCAGGTGAGATTTCAGAAGCCTTTCTTAAGGCCGCAGAAACCGGATCATTCGATGAGGTTAATTTGAAAGAAGAAGCAGGTGATCTATTGTGGTATCTCGCGATGCTATTCCGTGAACTTGATACGGATTTTGACGAGGTTGCAACAACCAACATCAATAAACTTAAAGCACGTTTTCCGGAAAAATTCACACAGGATCATGCCTATAATCGTGATCTTGGTAAAGAGCGCGAAATTTTGGAAAGTTAACGCTAAAATGTCCCTGATCACGATTTCGTGATAATGCGTTACTTTTGGTTGTGTGAGTATAAAGCTATACAATAATAACAGGAAAGTTGTTGTATTAATTAATTCAACCATGGGGGGACATTATGGTGAACTTTAAGACTATTATCCTAAATTCAATTATTGCCTTAACTTTGTTTATGGGCGTATCCGCATATGCCAAAGATAAAGAGTATGAATTCGAAGTAAGAGGTTACGTTTCAGAAGAAATCAATGACCAAGAAGATTTCGCACTTTATGAAGCCGCAAAATACGCAGCGAAAAAAGGGTTCGAATATTTTACGATCCTTAACGTCAGACGTTACGATAAAACCAAATCAGCCAGGAAAATGGACCGCATTGGTTCAAGAACACCCAAGCGCCCGCGATTAAGAACCAGAATGGTAATTCATTGTTATGATGCGGACCCAGGCGAGGATACTATTCACCAAACGGCGAGCACTATTGGAGAACTTGAAGAAAAGTATTCCAGTTAATTTAGAATATTTCACTAACTGCAATATATTTGACATAATAAATTTAACGACATAACCTGTTATATTAAATAGATAAAGTATAGGGAGTTGTTAAAAATGAAAAAAACATTATTCAAAAATTCCAGTGCGCTATTATCTTTGATGCTTATGTCGTCGGTATCAATACCGGCGATAGCACAAGACGCAGATGACAATACAGATGTTATCTATGTCACGGGATCCTTGATCAAAAGACCTTCACAAGAAAATTCATCATCGCCGCTTAATGTGGTGACAACGGGCGACCTCGATGCGCAGGGGCTTAACAATGTTGGTGATCTGGCGCGGAATATGACCTTTAATGCGGGTGCGGAAATCAACACCGATGCATTTACGCAGAATTTTAGCACCGGGACAAGCAACGTCAACTTAAGAAACCTTGGGCTTGGGTCAACGCTTGTACTTTTAAATGGTAAACGCCAAACATTATCGGCCGCTTATGCGGATGATGGTAGCACATTTGTTGATACTGGGGCGTTGATGCCACTTATTATGGTGGACCGCGTTGAAACATTAAAAGATGGCGGTTCCGCCATTTACGGTACCGATGCGGTATCCGGTGTTGTAAATTATATTACCCGCAAAAATTTCGAAGGATTTGAAATTCGTGGCGGCTTGCAACAAACAACCAGTGACAGTCAATCCGATTATGATATTTCCGCTATCTGGGGAACAGAGGCAGGAAACGGTAATTTCGTTATTGCCGGTAGCTTCCTTCATAGAACTGCGTTATCCGCTGCTGACCGTCCGGAACTGACATCCGGCACGGGTATTTCCGGTTCCGGTCAACCCGGCACAATCATCTTCCGGGATCAAATTCCAGCAACTGACCCTTCACAGGATGCCAATTTAGATGGCCGAATAGATCTACTCCCTATAATGGATCCATATTGTGGTACTGCTGATCTTTCAATTCAAAACCCGCTTGGTGATCCAATTCCAACGGGGCCGACAACATCAATTACGCCAGGATCATGCGGATTCCAGTTTGACGGTTTTTATGACCTGGTACCAGAAGACGAACGTGTTCAATTATTCACGTCCTATGATGCAGATATTGGCAATGATATGCATGTATATCTTGAGGCGGCCTATTCAACCAACAAAGCCGTCAGAAGCAACGCACCAGCATTCCCAATTGCATCACCGCTTCCGGTGGCCGTTGGTGATGGTGCGGGTGCCGTATTGCCGCATGTACCTGTTGAAATTCAACCACTGGTGCAAAGCTTGAATTTATCAAGTGTGTTATTCGTTGGCCGCGCGCTGGGAAGTAATGGTGAACCATTTATTTCCAATCATAATAATGAAACATACCGTTTTGCTGGAACGCTTGACGGAAGGGTTTCTGACACCATGACATGGGAAACGTCGGTCAGTTACAGCAGTAATACATATGACATCAACGTGAATGATGTATCGCGTAATGCATATATCGGTGCATTAACAACGGGGACATTTAACCCGTTTGGAACCGCATGGACAACGCATCCGAATTCACAAGCGGCCCTCGACGCGATTATTTCCGAAAATACACTTTTCGGTGATACGTCGCTGTTTACCGCGGACGCACATATCACAACCGAACTTGCCGAAATCGGCAGCAGTGGTGAAATGGTGCAGTTAGCCGTCGGCGGTCAATACCGTAAATCAGAAATGAATTATAATTGGACCGATGGTTATAATGGTGTCCTTGGTGATGGTAGCAACAGTGTTGAAACCGATATAAACGGTGATCCTGTACCATTTTTCCAAGGGCCGCTTGCACCATTTAATGGTGGTAATTTAATGTTCCTTTATGGTGGGCCTGATTATGGTGGTGAACGTGATGTATTTGCGGGTTTTGCAGAACTTGCGGTGCCGCTTCATGAAACATTGGAACTACAAATCGCTGCGCGATACGAGGATTACGGCGACGGTGTAAACAGTTTTGATCCAAAGTTTTCTGCACTTTGGCGTCCAAATGATTATTTATCGGTTCGCGGTTCATACAGTACCGCATTCCGTGCGCCATCTATTTATAATACGGATGGTGTTCAAACATCACTTGCTGAAATTACGTTAGGACCTAGTTCGAATTTTATTCCTGTGACATCAATAGGAAACCCTGACTTAAATCCAGAAGAAGCTGAAGTGATTAATGTCGGCTTCACATTCCGACCTGATGATAATTTCAGAATGAGCATGGATTATTGGCGTTATGATTTCACTAACCTGATCACACAAGAAAGTCCACAATCTGTTCTCGATAAGGCTCTTGGTGGAAATGTCGTGGCTCAAGGTAAAGTTAAGCTTGCTATAGCAAACGACTTTTCTACGCCATACCAGATCATTACTGAAATTATCAATGCACCATCCGTTGTAACTGATGGATTTGACATGAGTGCGGCATATACATTTGACCTTGATTTGGGTGCGCTTACATTTGGTGCCGAGGCAACATATGTCAATAAATACGAAGGCGTAGATCAGGATAATGTGTCATTCGAAGGTGCCGGAAGCCGGAATTTCAGAACATTTGCCCGTTCAATGCCGGAATGGCGCGCGAACTTTAATGTTAGCTTCTCTGGTGAAAACCATTTTGCGCATCTATTCCTGCGTTATATCGACAGTTATACGGATGATCAGAATGATGTGGTTGTGCCGACTTATACGACCGTTGATTTCCAATATGGTTATATATTCGGCGATCCTGATAATGCACCGTTAACGGCAACCGTTGGCGTGATCAACATGTTTGATAAGGATGTACCAAGGCTTCAAACCAATGGTGGTTTCGATAGTAAGGTGCATGATCCGCGCGGTCGCATGATTTACATGAAATTGTCAAAACAGTTTTAATATAGGTATTAAATAATCATAAATAAAAAGGGTGTTTTTTTTCGCCCTTTTTATTATAGTATTGTGATGCAATAAGGGGGATACCAGTGCGCTATTTACTTACACTTTTCATAATAGTTTTTTCAATTTATACTGTTTCTGCCGCAGAAACGAATTTATCAGTTGGTGATAAAATTCCTGAAAAACTTGGGGTCAACCTTAATGGTGAAAAGGTGAGTGCTAGTGATCATAAAGGAAAAGTGCTTGTCGTTAGTTTTTGGGCTACATGGTGTCCGCCATGCAGAAGAGAATTACCAGTTATTGATAATTTGCAAAAACTTGCAGGAAAAGAAAACTTATCAGTTATAGCAGTTAATTACGGGGAAAAAGGCCGTGTATATCGCAGGTTTACAGAAGCTCTTGGTGAAGTAAACCTTACATTTACACATGATAAGCGTGGCCGCATTGGAAAAAAAGATTTTGGCGTAGGCGGAATACCACATATGGTTATTGCAAATCATGAAGGAATTATTGAACATATTCATATTGGGTATGGTGATGACACAATCAATAATTTAGCAAATGAGATAAATACTTTACTTCAGAAACGCCGTGAAGCGATAGCTTCTGTTCAATCAAGTCTTGATAAAGACGTTGCTGAGTAAATAAGTTTCTTTCTATTTTTTAATCTCTCCCTTAAAGTAAAATCAAACTTTTAGGGAGAGGTTCATGCGCATTGTTATTATCTTTGTTTTAAGTTTCATTGGTTTTTCGGCCACTGCACAGCAATCGGTGCAAATTGATGGGCTTAATGCCCCGGTTGAAATCATCAAGGATAAATGGGGTATTTCCCATATTTACGCGGAAAACCAACAGGATCTTTTTTTCGCACAAGGATATAACGCCGCCCGTGACCGTCTTTTCCAATTTGAAATCTGGCGCCGCAAAGCAACAGGTACACTCGCCGAAATTATGGGGGAAAAGGCATTAGAACATGATAAAGGCGCGAGGCTTTTAAGATTTAGAAATGACCTTGCCGCGGAACTTGCTCATTACCATGAAGACGGCACAGAAATCATTAACGCCTTTGTTGATGGTGTTAATGCCTATATCCGGGAAACGGAAAAGAATCCTGAATTATTACCGTTTGAATTTAAAACACTTGGTATAAAACCGGGGCACTGGACACCAGAAATCGTTATTTCCCGTCATAATGCGTTAACGGGTGGCATTTCCAATGAAATAATGCTTTCCAAGGCAATAACGGCTCTGGGCGCTGATGTCGTGCGTGAATATTACCCGTTTTACCGTGACACCCATTTAAAAGCATTCGATGGCATTGATCTTTCGAAAATTACCAGTGACATTATGGCCGGATACCGCGCATCACGAAGCATGCCAGCGTTTGATGCTAGTGATCTTGCAAACCCCGAAATGGCCGCAACCATCAACAGCAGCATTGATACGTTCGACGAACAATTCTGGAATGACCCGATTGAAGGGATCAACAACATCGGCAGTAACAATTGGGTGATTGACGGGTCAAAAACCGAAAGCGGTAAACCGATCATGGCCAATGACCCGCACCGCACCATTCAAAGCCCGTCATTACGCTATATGGTCCATTTAAACGCACCGGCAAAAGACGGCAAGCGGGGCTGGAACGTGATTGGCGGCGGTGAACCGGTATTACCGGGTGTTTCCATTGGCCATAATGAATTTGGCGCATGGGGTTTAACAATTTTCCGCATTGATCAGGAAGATTTGTATGTTTACGAAACCAATCCGGATAACCCGAACCAGTATAAATACAATGGTCGCTGGGCGGATATGCACACGGAAGAAACGGTTATAAACGTGCGCGGGCAGGGCGATGTCACCGCAACGCTTAAATATTCCATTCATGGCCCCGTTATTCACGAGGATACAGAAAACAATATTGCTTACGGTTTACGGGCAGCGTGGCTTGATATCGGGGCAACACCATATCTTGCGAGCCTCAGGATGGATCAGGCCGAAACATTCGAAGAATTCCGCGATGCCTGCAGTTTTTCCGGCTTACCTGGTGAAAATATGGTCTGGGCTGATAAAATGGGCAACATTGGCTGGCAATCGGTTGGTTTGACGCCGGTTCGTTTTGGCTGGGACGGTAGCTTACCTATACCCGGTAACGGTGAATATGAATGGTCAGGGTATGTTCCCATTAAACAAATGCCCCATGTGACCAACCCGAAATCGGGATGGTACGGTACCGCTAACCATCATAATGTCCCGGATGGTTATCCGAATATCTTTTCTGATTTTTATTCCGATCCGGCGCGTTACGAACGTTTGCTTGAGGTGATGAATGCAGCAGAGAACCACACAATTGAGGATAGCGAACGCCTTCAATATGATAATAAATCCATGAACGCAGAAAAAATCATTCCTATCATCAGTGCCTTAAGTGTTCCTGATGAATTACGCGAAGCACAGAACGCGTTGGGTTCATGGGACGCGAGGCTTGATCTGGAAAGCAGTGCGGCTGCGATATTTGATATCTGGGAACAGGCAATGTTAAATATGCTTTATAATCAAATTATGCCGCGTGATAAACAATCCCAAGTCGGAATGCCAAGCAGACAAAAATTAAAAGATTGGATTTTAACGCCAGATGCATGGGTTTGGGGCGATAGCGCCGAAACGTCACGTGATCATTTAATGGTAACTGCATTACAAATTGCCGTTGAAATATTAACCGAGGATTTCGGTGACGACATAGACACGTGGAATTATGGCCGCATCCATTATTCGGAAATCATTCATCCGTTAAGCCATTTGTTATCAGATGAATTGCAGGATCAGGTCAATATCGCGCCACTACCGCGTGGTGGGGGTGGTAATACACTAAACGCTAATCACGGTAACGAAAGACAACGATCCGGTGCCAGTTTCCGCATGATTGTTGATACCGCAGACTGGGATAAGGCCGTTGGCACCAATTCACCGGGACAATCAGGCGATCCAAGAAGCCCGCATTATGCTGATTTATTTGAAGGATGGAATAAAGGGGATTATTTCCCGATGCTTTATTCTAAAACTCTTATCAAACAGAACGTAAGTGAAGAAATTCATTTAAAACCATAAAGTTAAGATAAAAAGTTAAAGTGAAAATGAACGATATAATTAAAGAAATAGAAGACATCACATTCAAGGATTATGGCGGTAAGGCCGAAACATTCTGGGAACGAACCAAAGACCATGATGTAACACAGAATTATGCGGCGTTCCTTGAGCCATTCGGGGACCGTAAAGGCCTTGATATCCTTGATTTTGGTTGTGGGCCGGGTCGTGATGTCATGTATTTCAAATCACTTGGCCATAATCCAATTGGCCTTGATGGTACGCTTGAATTTTGTGAAATGGCACGTGAAATGACCGGATGCACGGTTTTGCATCAATCATTTAATGATCTGGATTTGCAAGAAAACAGTCTTGATGGTGTATTTGCCAATGCATCCATGTTTCATGTGCCAAGCGTTAATCTGCATAAGGTATTAACTGATTTAAATAAGGCACTACGCGATGGGGGTATTCTATTTACATCAAACCCGCGTGGTGATGAAGAAGGGTGGTCATCACCCGCGAGATACGGTAATTTTATGCAATATGATAAATCGGAAGAATACCTGAATAATGCGGGTTTTGAGGTCATTTCACATTATTACCGGCCACCAAACCTTCCGCGAGAAGAACAAAAATGGCTTGCCATGGTCAGTAAATCTGTTAAATATAAGTAGTACATAATATGTATCTTTAATAAATAATACAGTATAATTACCCACTTAGGGGCAAAACAAGCAAGTGAGTTAATGTTACTAATTGATGTCGCAACATTAAACGCAACAAGCACGAGCCTATATACGATTTTATTTATCCTATTGGGGATATTCTGGTTTCAAAATCGCGATATTGAGGCTGCTTTCTGGTGGGCGCTTTTCCCAGCTTTTCGAATTTTTAATCTTTTGATTTCTTCTGATACCCGTGACTATGTAATGAACTTGCCAATATATATCGGGAATTTTTTCGTGTTACTTTCCGGTGTATTCCTTCTTATTGGATGCATGAAGTTCGTAAAAATGAAAATCAATTATGTGTTGATTTATGCGTTTGTCGCGGTTTTTATAGCCGTCTTTGCTATACAATTTGCAGTGAATGTCGAATTCGAAACACGTGCCACCACCTTATCACTTGCGTCAATCATACTTGTTACGTTCAGCATGGTGGCTATCACAAAACTTGAAAATGAATATTATGTTTTTGAAAAACGGTTTCTGCTTTTCTGGCTCGGCGTTCAATTTTTAATATTTAGTTTCTGGCTGTTTTATGGGTTCCATTTCCCAGAAGGCAACATTGCCGCGATGGGCGTTAATTCATTGGGATTATTAAACCTTTCGCACGTGTTTATAACCGTCGGGCTTGTAATAATGGCGCTTGCGAAACGCTCAGAACAGCTTGAGGCGGAAAATGATCGCTATAAACTGGTTTCAAAATCACTCAATGAAGCACTCGGCGCATCACAGGAAGCAAACGAGGAAAAATCCGTCTTTCTTAAATCCATGAGCCATGAACTCAGAACGCCACTAAATGCGATCATGGGATACGCTGAAACCGTTCAAATGGATAAATTCGGAACGCTCAATGAAAAGCAGCAGGAATATATCGGCCATATTAAAACGGGTGGAGATTATCTATTGAAATTGATCAAAGACCTGCTTGATGTTTCCAACATTGAAATTGGCGCCGTTGATGTTGATATCGAAAAACAAGACCCGGCAAAACTGCTTGGAAAAACCAGACCCTTACTTGATGAACTGATTAGAAAAAATCAAAATGATCTTTCAATCGAAAATGATTTTAAAAATAATGATTGCCCGGATGTTTATGTGGACCCGGTTCGTTTTAAACAGGTTATGATTAATATTGTTTCCAATGCATCAAATTATAGCCCGGAAAAAAGTAAGATTACAATTCGACTTTTTAGAAAAAATGATGATTACGTAAGAATAAGTGTTACTGATCAGGGGCTTGGTGTATCTGCGGATCAGGCAGAAAACATATTTAAACCGTATCACCGGGGTGGTTATGAAAATTCAACAATTGATGGTGTGGGTATTGGACTTGCGGTGTCAAAAACCATGATAGAAGCCATGAAGGGCGATATTGGTTTTGATAGCAAAATGGGTAAGGGGGCAACATTCTGGTTTGATATCCCCATTGCGCATGAGGGGGAAGAGCAATGATGGAATTTGACATCTTCACCATACAATTGATGATCACGTTAACGCATGTTGTTTTATGCGTCGTTATTTACAATTTTTCCCGTAAAAACAGTGATATTGAAGGGCTTAAATGGTGCATATATGCGTCACTTCTGCTTTCGGTTGAAGGGTTCGTTTCAATGTTCCCTGAAATCCGTACTGCTGTTCCGATAAATTATGTGCTTAATTTTATTGGCGTTCTTGCTTATGTCTTGTTGATGAACGGTATATGGCAATTTTGCCATGTAAAAATCCAGGAAATATACATCTGGGCGATACTGTTATCCTATATTTTATTTGAAATAATGGATGCTCTTTTATCATTTAATATTAACATCCGCCTTAATGTCACGGCCGCGTTTATTTCCTTAGTACTTTTAAGCTGTATGTATGCGTTAAATCATTTAAATAAAAAAAGCTATTTCTTGGAAAAGCTGTTTTTACAAATCCTAATCACTGCACATATCCTCGTATATTTAAGCTGGTTCATTGAAATCGAAGGCGTTATTCAAGATAATCTTCAATATAGAATTTTAAGCTTTGCGGCCATTTACGTAATTGATGCGATGATCATTATCGATTTGCTGTTTTTGATTATGGCACGTAGAAGATACCAACTGTTTTTTGAAAATAACCGTTATAAAAAAGCGCAAGAGGGCATTTCTGATGCCTTGTCCAAAGCAAACATGGCCAATAAATCGAAATCAATTTTCCTGACGAATTTAAGCCATGAATTAAGAACGCCGCTTAATAGTATACTTGGTTTTTCCGAGGTGCTGTTAAGCGATATCGCCGGGAAATTAAGCGATAAACAGTCCGAATTCGTTAAAAGCATTAATGACAGTGGTAAAAGCCTGCATAAATTAATCACGGGTCTGTTAAACCTATCCAATATTGAGGCGGGCATTGTTGACATCGATCTGGTTGATGAAAAACCGGATGAAATTATGGGTTGGTTATTTCCCAAAATAAAAGAAGAAATGAAAGAAAAACAAAGACGTTTCTCTATTGATAAACTCGACAGTGATTTTGAATTACGTGAAAAAGATGTGATTAAAGTTGATATAAAAGCCTTTAATCAAATCATGAAATCATTACTGGATAATGCGATTAAATATAGTCAGACAAATAGCCGCATTAGGTTAATTCATGGGAAAACAGACCATGACAAGTATCGTTTTTCTATCATTGACGAAGGAATAGGTATAGACAAACGCCACTTTCATAATGTATTCAAACCATTAAACCGCGCAGGTTTTGAATATCAGGGGGTCGATGGTGCCGGAACGGGCCTTCCAATTACTAAGGGGCTAACGGAGTTAATGGATGGTACAATCGGTTTTAAAAGCGAAAGTTATGTCGGAAGTGAATTTTGGGTTGAATTTCCGCTCTATTAATTAATAATGCAATTGACTAAGGGGTGTGACAATTGGATTTTTTTCTTGATATTGCGACCATTACAAGCATAAGCAGCTTCTTTTACGCAATATTGCTATTCATATTATGTTTTTTCTGGCGACAAAATTCAGATATTGACGCCATTATGTGGTGGTGCGGGTTTCCATTATTTCGTCTTGTGAATAGTTTGATTTCATCGGATTCAATTCAATATGATAATGAATTTATCATTTACGTTGGCAATGTTGCGATTGTCGCATCGGATGTGCTGCTGATGATTGGTTGTTTAACATTTGCTGAAATCAAATATAATTGGAAACATATCGCCGGCTATATGGTGGCATTCATTCTTGTGTGTCTGGTGCAGCTCGGTCTATCCGCGGAACTTGCTGCAAGAACCCAGGCGATCGTCGCATTTGCAATCATCCCATATTGTATTTCGATTTATGCGATGACGCGGCTTACAAGAAAATGTTTTCTTGTGGAAAAATATTTCGCTATGTTTTGGATGTCATTTCAATTGGCGGTTATGGGATTTTGGATTTTAATCGGATTTGATTTTGATAACCCTGCTTTTAATTATGGCGTATTGCTTAGCTTGGCGCTTGCTTACTTAAGTCATATTTTTATCTCACTTGCGCTTATCACACTTGTTATTGCCTGGCGCAGGGGACAGCTTAAATCAGAAAGTGAAATACAAAAAAGCTTGGAACAATCACTTTCTGTTGCGCTAGAGGCTGCAAAAAAAGCCAATGTGGAAAAGGATGTGTTTCTTAAAAATATGAGCCACGAATTAAGAACACCACTAAATGGTATTCTTGGTTATTCAGAAAGCCTTAAGCTTGATTTTTATGGTGATCTTAATGAAAAACAGATGGAATATATCGACCATATTCATAATGGCGGTGAATTCCTTTTAAAATTAATCACCGATCTGTTGCATCTATCAAATATCGAAGAAGGCAAAGTTGAAATTAATTCTGACAATGTAAATTTGATATCGCTTGTGAATAAAACATTGCCTCTTCTAAATGAAATCGTTGGTAAAACGGACGTTCAGATTATTTTGGAAAATAAAATCCCGAGTGAAAAAAGATCATCAGCCGCGATTTTTGTTGATCAAATTCGTGTGTCACAAATTCTGATTAATCTGGTATCTAATTCCGCAAAATATGGTGATAAAAAATCAGACATTATTCTTGCCATGTCAGAAGTGGATGATCGTTTTTACCGAATTTCCGTAACCGATAAAGGGCCAGGGATTTCGCAAAATAATCAGGACCGCGTCTTTAGACCATTTGACCGGGCCGGTAAAGATGACACAAAAATCGAAGGGGTCGGTGTCGGACTTTCTATTGCAAAGCAATTAATCGAAGATATGAATGGGTCAATTGATTTCATCAGTAAAGTTGGCGTTGGATCAACATTCTGGATTGATGTTCCAAAAACAGAACAGCGGGCATTACGGGTTTAGGAATAAATATGAATACTCTTGACGGATATACAATACAGTTTAGCAGTGCAGTGATTATCGCTGTGATTGCCGTATTGATGTTCATATTGTGGATTGTACATAGCCGTCCACGTTCCATTATGTGGTGGGTGATTTTTTCCTGTACGCTTACGGTGGATACTGTTTTATCCACTATGCCGGAAATTCGAAACATGGATACCTATATTTATGTTTTTAATACATCTGCATCATTTTCATATTTTGCGCTTTTGATGGGCTTTATTGAATTTGGTGAAGTCAAAGTGAATAAGAAAATATTCATCGGTGCCATCATACTTTGCGCGCTGATTAATACATATGGCTTATTTAATCCGTTCGAAGATGAAACAAGACGAATGGTCATTATTGGCTTTAATACTTTATTCCTGATTGGGTCAACATATGTGCTTCATAATTATGATGATGAATCATATTCACTTGAAAAAGCGTTAGTGCTGTTTTTATTAATTACGCATTTAACAATTCACGCTTATTGGTTCTATTTGGAATTTGATGTATCGGGTGTTGATAATACATCCTTTGCAAGAAGCGTTTCGCCGATATATCTTGTGCTGATTTTAATTATGATAAGTTTGTTGCTGTTAACACTCGGGCGCACAAGAAACGAACTTGAAAAGAAAATTGAAAAAAGCGTTGCCGTAAAAAATGCATTGTCGCATGCGTTAATGGAAACCAATGTTGCCAATAAATCAAAATCGGTTTTCCTGACGAATATGAGCCATGAATTAAGAACACCCCTTAATATCATTATTGGTTTTTCTGATGCCCTAAAAATGGAAATGTATGGACCGTTAAATGATAAACAGAAAGGGTTCATCGGAAATATTCATTTTTCCGGCTTGCGCTTATTAACGTTGATTAATGATCTATTGAACTTAAGTAGCATTGAAAGCCAAAGTCTACCGAAGAAATTAAGAAAAATCCGTCTTAGCGAGCTTATTGAACCAAACGAAGAAAAAGTAAAAGAGATCGCCGCCAAATACGGTGCCAGTCTTTATATCATCGACGATACGGACCATGTTTCCGGGTTAGCATTTATATATTCCCGTGAAGAATGGATCACACAAATTTTAACGGCACTTATTGGTAACGCGGCAAAATACGGTAACCGTGGCGGAAAAATCTGGCTCAATATTTTTGAATTAAATGACGATGTTCTTAGGATCACTGTAAAGGACGAGGGACACGGTATTGCGAAAAACGAGATCAGCAACGTATTTAAACCTTTTAACCGTGCTGGCGTTGATAACAGGGCGATTGAGGGCACTGGCGCTGGCCTTGCCATCGTTAAAGGGCTGGTCGACGCCATGAGCGGTAAAATAGGGTTTAATACCGTTCACGGCGAGGGGACTACATTCTGGATTGATATCCCGCTTAATAAGGTTTGATGTTATTCGATCTTGGTAAAATCAAGGTCATGGAAATCATAACTAAAATCGGTGAGGGGGGATATCGGCTTCATTTTTAAGCCGTTCACTTTTCCTTCGAAATCGGTACTGAACATGGCGTAAGCATCCGCACTAAAGCTACGGTCTTTCCAGATAACCTCAAACGTATTGAATTTGAAAGGGTTCATTGGGCCATTAAGCTTCTTCGATTTGTGGGCGGTGAAATAAAGAGTACCATTTTCCATTGAAACGGTCACATCACCAAACCACGGGTCACGGTAAAGACCTGTATAATCTGATAATGGTAATAAGGCCTCCGCATTTGCGTCTGCGCGTTCGGCGGCAACCTGTCTTGCGGCACGTTCTTGTGACCTCTTGCGTATTTCGGCGTACCTAGCCGTCCAGTCCACATCGCCTGTTTCAAGGTATGTTTGGCTGATGTTTTCCATAATGGCGCGCATGGCGGATCCATTTTCCGCATTGGTCAATACAACGATCCCAAGGCGTTCCTGTGGGATCATGACTGTATATGTAACCATACCCAATAGACCACCTGTGTGGGATACATGTTTTAAACCATGATAATCTTTAAGCCTAAAACCAAGGCCATATGCTGCGAAATTGGTACCGTGCCAATTTTTGTCGTTTGAACTAACGGGCTGGATGGTTTGTGGTGTCCACATATCATCATGTTGTGTTTTGCTCATTAACCCTGCACCATCATTTAAGTGGGTTTGTACCCATTTTAACATGGCACGGGCACTGCATTGAATACCCCCTGCAGCGGCAATTACCATTGGTTTGCCTTCTTCATTAAGTCTTCCGGCAATTTGTAATTTTCCGTCAACCTCGACATGTGGTTCTGCAACATTGGGGTCTTCGTGAACTGTGGTAATATCCGCACGGCATCTGTCACCAATGGCGAGCTGGTTCATAATGCGCGTTTGCACAAATTCTTCGTATGACATGCCGCTGGCGGCTGCGATAACTTCGCCCGCAACAACATAAAGCGTATTGTCATAGGCATATTCCGATCTAAAGCCACTGACCATTTTTAGGTGCCTTACATTTTCAATGATTTCCTGACGGTTAACCCCGGTTGATGGCCAAAACATTAAATCACCCGCACCAAGGCCCATGCCGCTTCGGTGGGTGAGCAGGTCACGTATGGTGAATTCTGCGGTGATCCATGGATCCATCATTCTGAAATTCGGAAGATAATCAATAACCTTATCATCAAGGGTAAGAACCCCATCATCCACAAGTATCGCAAGGGCGGCTGCGGTAAAGGCCTTACTGTTTGATGCAATGGCATACATAGTATCACCATCCACAGGTTCACCGGTCGTTACATCGCGAACGCCATATCCTTTTAAATGTTTGATATTTCCGTTTTTAATGACGCCGACCGCAATACCGGGTATATTAAATTCAGCCATCGCATACGACACGAATTTATCAAGTTGCTTTTCGGTCATATCAGCCGAATAAGCAATTGAAGACGCACCAATCATCATAGATGCAGCAAGTAGCGTTCGTTTAATCGATGTTTTGATCATATTTCCCTCTTAATTCATCATTTATTATTGTTTTAAGAATATACCGTAACATACCATTTCAAAAGGATTATTTTTAGAATGGTTCCAATAAAAAACAAGCTATTGAAAATTATTTCACTTTTTTTGCTTTTTTTTCACAGGTTTTTTGCTATCTAACACGTAATAACATAACAACTAATAATTATTCTTAAAAAGTCAGTCGGGATACATAATGGGACGTAACAGTAAATTTAAAGTAATATTGCTTTCAACGGTATTTGGTTTTTCGCAAATCACATATGCACAAAAGGTAGAAACCGTTGGTGATGCGTCTGTTGTGACCTATGAAAAAAGTTACTTTGATAGTTATAACGCTGTTACGCTTCTTGATATGTTGAATATCATTCCCGGTGCAAAAGAAATTCTGGATAAAAATAAAAACCAGCGCCGTGGTGGCGGTGGCGGTGGCCGTGGCGGGGGCGACCGTGGTTTTGGTGCTGGCGGCGATCAGATTTTGATTGATGGTAAACGCCTTGCCGGTAAAACAAACAGCGTTGATGACACGCTTGGACGAATTTCTGCAGATCAGATTGAAAAAATAGAACTTATTCGTGGTGCGACGGCGGGACTTGATGTTCAAAGCCAGGGCCTTGTGATTAACATCACACTTGCCGAAGGGGCAAGCTCTTCGACAACATTCTGGAAAGTTCAAAACCGTTATACCATTCATCACAGAAACCAGCCTGGTTTTCTTGTGTCCCATAGTGGTTCAAAAGATGCGCTTGATTATACATTAAGCGTTGAACGAAGACGTGGCGGTTTTAATAATGAGCGCCTAGAAGGGTTCTATGATGATGTTGGCGTTAAAACGGCGGATCAATTTATTGATAATAGTTTTGATTTCAAAACCGTTGAGATCGTATCGAACCTGACGTACGGGTTTGAGGATGGATCAACATTTCGCCTAAATGGCTTATTTGATCCGGGTAGGTGGACTGGCCTTGAAACCCGTGACAAGACATCAGACACGCTGCGTCCCTTAACATGGAATACACAAGGTAAAAATAATAAGTGGGAAATCGGCGGTGATTACACACGCAATTTTGATGCCCTTGGAAATTTCAAATTCTTATTCCTGATTAACGGGGAAGATAAAAAAGAAACCCATAACCGTTTTAACGGTACTGGCCCCGAAGAATTTGAATATAATATTGAAAATACAGCGGAAAATAAAAAAGAACGCATTTTCCGTTCATCACTGACAACGTCACTTACCGAAAAACAGTCCCTTGAATATGGTGCGGAAGTGGCGATTAACACCAGCCACCGTGAATTCAGAAACGAAGAACGCGAAAACGCGGGTGATGCGCTGGACCTTACCAACAGTGATTTTGTTGATATTAAAGAAAACAGATACGAATTATTCGCGATCCACAGCTATAACATTTCATCAAAGCTTGTGATGCAGACGTCCTTAATTACGGAATTTTCAAAAATTATCGCGGATAACGTTTTTGCTGGCGGTACGCCAACAACACGTAATACCAGTTTTACTTATTTTAAACCGCGTGTGAATTTACGTTATGACTTAACCAATAGTGATCAGCTGCGCGCAACAGCAGAAAAGAAAGTCAGTCAGTTAAACTTTAATAATTTCGTGACCCGTTTTGACCGAATGGCAAATGTGCTTCGTGTTGGTAATACCAATATCCGTCCTGAACAGGTTTGGGAATATTCATTGCAATATGAACACCGTTTCCCGAATGATGGCGGTTCATTTGATATTGAACTTTATTATCATGACTTTAATGACCATATCACCCGTGTGGATTTCACCGAATATGTTGATTTTGGCGGTGATGAAATTGGTATTGATGAATTTTTTGCGTTACCGCCAACAACGGCCCTTCGCGATTCAATAGATTTTATTTCAAAATCAGGAAACATTCCTGATGCGACCGCATATGGTCTTAAGGCCAATACAAGTGTAAGGCTAGGCTTTGTTGGGTTAAACAATGCGGTTCTTGGCTTAAGTTATGAATATGACAAAACAGAAGCCATAGACCAGTTTACTGGTGAAAAGCGTATGTTCGACTGGCGCAGCCCGCATACATTTGGTGTAAACTTCCGTCATGACTTAAATGAACTGGGTGTCAGTTACGGATTTACAGGTGAGCTTCAAAGCGACCGTGTAAGCAACGATATTAATTATAGTTGGCCATCTAACCCGTCAGTTAGTTTAGAAGCCTTCGCCGAATATACATTCAACAATGGCATTAAAATGCGACTTGAAGCAGAAAATATTAATACCCAGCGTTGGGACGCTGAATTCAATTATTATACTGACCATAAACGGTTTGATGAATTTGGCGGAACGATTACCCGCCTTGAAAAACAGGCGACGGAAATCACCTTTTCATTACAAGGCACATTCTAGTGATCACAAAATCGTTATGAATAAGTCGTTGTGTAAAAGGAGTTTTTTAAATAGTATAATGTAACATTCTGTAAGAACGAGGGTACATGTACAATAAAAATTCAAAATTAAAGCACTTGTCATATGTATTAATGACTACGGCTATCAGTGCATCTGTTGCAACGGCGCAGGAAGCATCAAATACGGATGACGCAGCAATTGTCACATATGGAAGCGACTTTTTTGTTGAATATGCGCCGGTAACATTACTTGATATGTTGCAACGCGTGCCGGGTGTACAGGAAATTTTGAATAGAAATCGTCAGCAGCGTGGTGGCCGTGGTGGTGGCGCACAAAATCGTGGCGAACGTGGTTTCGGCTCAGGAGGGGACCAAATCCTAATCGATGGGAAGCGTCTTGCCGGTAAATCAAATAATATCGATGACACACTTGGCCGTATCTCTGCGGAACAGGTTGAGCGCGTTGAACTAATCCGTGGGGCGGCAAGCGGCCTTGACGTTCAAAGTCAAGGACTTGTGGTCAATATCGTGCTTAAATCCGGTGCATCAAATTCAAGTACATTCTGGAATTTCAAAAGCGAAACCAAAGAAGGCAATAAACCAGGCTTCGAAGCACTTATTTCCCATAGCGGCACCAAAGGCGCACTGAATTATACGCTTTCCGCTGCACGTACCAGCAATAATGGTTTCTTCACACGTTACGAAAACTTTTATGATGATATGGATGTTCATACGGATAACCGTTTGATTGATAATGAAAACCGTGAACGTGGATACCGCTTTAACGCCAATATTGATTATAACTTTGAAGAAGGGGCGGTATTACGTCTTAATGGTCAATACGAAGGGGAAAATCAGGTCCGTGATGAAGCCCGCATCCGTACAGGTGACAGCCCGCAAAGTATTCGTTGGTTAAATGATGACGAAGAAGAAAACTGGGAAGTTGGTGGTGATTTCTCGACTAAGGTAGGTATTTTTGGTGATTTTAAAGCACTGTTTGTGATTAACCGCCGTGCAGAAGATGAAAATGCCGAAAGATACGCCGATACGGACACCACAGCGTATATTTATACGGACGAAGATGAATATACGGTCAGGAAAGAAAAGATTTTCCGTGGGTCATTCACAAATCCGTTGGGCAGTAAAATGACTCTCGAAGTGGGTGGCGAAGCAGCCATTAACACATTCGATAAATCATTTGAAAGTTATACTCGTGACGAAGCGGTCGACCCATTCGAACTTGCCGCGGAAGACCGGGTGGAAATCAAAGAAAACAGATACGAAATTTTTGCAAACCACACGTTTAATGCGACATCAAAGCTTGTAATTCAAAGCTCATTGATCACTGAATTTTCAAATATCGTTGCGGAAAACCTTTTCCCTGATGGATCATTACTTGATCGTCGTGATACAAGTTTCACGTACTTTAAACCTCGTGTAAACGTGCGTTATGACGTGACAGGCAGTGACCAAATCAGGTTAACCGCAGAAAAGAAAGTCAGCCAACTTGAATTTGATAATTTTGTAACGCGTTACGACCAACGTATTGAACAATATCAATATGGTAACACCAAAATTAGACCAGAACAGCTTTGGGAATTTTTGGTGGCATATGAGCACCGTTTTCCAAATGATGGTGGCTCGTTCGAGGTAGAAGGTTTCTACCGTGATTTTACCGATAAAATCACCCGTGTTGATTTTACCCAGTATTATGATTTTGGTTTTAACCCGATTGATGATGTGGATGCATTCTTTGCGTTAAATCCAAACGATGTTTTGCGCGAATTTGTTGATGATAATGGTGAGGGTTTTGTATCAAAATCCGGTAACGTGGATAGCGCAAATACATATGGCGCTAACGTAAAGGCGAGTGTACGTCTTGGGTTTTTGGGTGTTCCTGATGCGGTGATCAGCGCCAATTATACCTATGAAAAAAGTGATATTGTTGATCAATTCACAACTCTTTCAAGAAGGTTTGATAGACAATCCATTCATCGCGGTAGTGTAAATTTCCGTCATGATATGACCGATATTGGTCTTTCTTATGGTGGGCGTCTTTCATTCACGGCTGACGCGGCAACACAAGACATTAATTATTACTGGCCTTATAGCCCGCAGATGAATGTTTCTGTGTTTGCGGAATATAATATTATGCCACGTGTTAGACTGCGTATTGATGCAAAACAGCTTACCACGCGTCGTGGGTTTTCAACACAAACTATTTACAGCGATCATCGCCGATTTAATGACGTTTCGACGACAATTGACCGTAAAACTTATGTGCCGAGAGAGCTTGAAATTTCACTTTCTGGAACCTTTTAAGAAAATATTCATAACATTATAATATAACATTTGCTTATTGGTCGTAGATGGATTATACCTACGACCAACTTCGTATGGTTAACAATACGAGTAACTGCTGGGGGCACAAAATAAGCAAAGGGAATATAGTTTTTATGGGTACAAAATCGCTTCACAAATTAATTATGATGCCGATTTTAAGTTGTGGTCTTATGACTACAACCATGCTGACGCCAGTATACGCCGCAAGTGGTGGTGATGGTGGCGATGGCGGTGAAGAAGCACTGATTGATGCATCTATTGTTACCTATAAAGCGGACTTTTTCGAACAATATGCACCCGTTTCCTTACGCGATATGCTGCAACGTATTCCTGGTGTTCAGGAAATCCTTAATCGACGCAGAAACCGTAATCAACGCGGCTTTGGTAATGGCGGTGATCAGGTTCTGATCGACGGTAAACGTCTTGCGGGTAAGGCAAATAACATTAACGACACTTTATCCCGAATTTCAGCGGATCAAGTGGTTCAGATTGATTTGATCCGTGGTGCTGCAAGTGGCCTTGATGTTCAAAGTCAGGGGCTAGTGATTAACGTGATCCTTGCCGAGGGCGCATCAAAATCAAGCACGTTCTGGCGTGTGATGGGTGAATATACGGTTGGCTATAAAGTGTTACCGCAATTTCTTGTGTCCCATACAGGTGAAACAGGAAACCTGAATTATTCTGTCAGTCTTGAACGCACCAATGATAACGGTTACCGCCCGATGAGCGAGATTTTCTACGATGAATTTGACGTGGAAACCGGAACACAGGAAATCGATCACGTATTCGGCAGACGCGGTTGGACGGCAACAACGAACCTTGGTTACGATTTTGAGGATGGATCAGAATTACGTTTAAACGGTTTATTTAACCCGAACCAATTTTTCTATACGGAAGAACGTATCGAACTTGGTGATGATCCGGATAATAAATTCTGGGAACGTGATTCCGATAATGACCGCTGGGAAATCGGTGGTGACTTCACGACGTCACTTGGCTTTCTTGGGCGTTCAAAAACACTTTTTGTTGTAAACAGAAACACCGAAGACACAGAAGTATTCCGTGACAGACGACAAGATGATCCGCATTACAGATACAGCGAGGAATACACAGACCTTTACCGCAGTGAGAAAATCCTGCGCTCATCCATCACGCCGACAATTGCCGATGGTCAGACCATTGAAATTGGTGGTGAAATGGCGATTAATGATTTTGATAAAATCTTTAGCAGCTTTTCCCGTGATGAAGCAGGCGATGCATTAGAACAAAAAACAGTCAGTGATGTTGAAATTCAGGAACAACGTTACGAAGTGTTCGCAATCCACAGCTATAACATCACGCCGGAAATCGTGATGCAAAGCTCACTGACAACGGAATTTTCAAATATTGTTGCTGATAATAAACTTGTTGGCGGCGGCATTGATACCCGTGATACGAGCCTGACTTACTTTAAACCACGTGTGAACGTGCGTTATGATTATACGGATAGAGATCAAATCAGACTTACGGTCGAGAAAAAAGTAAGCCAGCTGCGTTTTGATACATTTGTAACATCATATGATGCGCAGAATGATGAAATCAGATACGGTAATACCGACCTGTTACCTACGCAAACCTGGGAATTCGAAATTGGTTATGAACACCGCATTCCAAATGATGCGGGAACCATTGAGGCAAAAGCATACTATCATCACCGCATTGATCACCAAACACGTGTCGATTTCACCGAATATCGTGACGCGATTGGTGGAAACTTGATTACGGTTGATCAATTTTTTGCGCTTCCGCCATCAACGGCGCTGCGTGATGAAACTGATTTTACCCCGGCACAGGGCAATATCGATAGCGCCTATATTTATGGGGCCGATTTTAAAGGGAACATGCGTCTTGGTTTTATTGGTGTACCAGAAGCCACATTAACCCTTGGATATCGTTATGAACGTCGCCGTTCAATGGATCAGTTCCTGCAACAAATGCGTAATTTTGCCCGCCATTCCGATCATGCCTATACGGTGAACTATCGCCATGATGTCACCAAATTAAGGTTTGCATACGGTTTTGAGTTTTTCTTAAGAAGCGACTGGGCAAATTATGATATGCGTTATTATCAACCACAAAGCCCATCCGCATGGGGTAAGGCTTTCGCTGAATATATCCTTGATAATGGTATTAAAGCCCGTGTTGATATCCTCGAGCTTTCTGGTTCACAGGGCTCACAAACAACATACCGTTACTCAGATCACATCCGCTTTGATGAAATTTACGCTCGTGAAGAGCGTGAAAAAGATAAGCCACGTGCCATCCAATTCTCACTTCAAGGTAGTTTCTAGGTTCTAAAAATTCATGTATAAAAAAATTCTTGTCCCGTTTCTGTTAAGCACAACGATGCTATCCACTGCGTTCGCCGCGGAAGAAGCCGTTGATGGTTCAATCGTCACATATGATAAGGATTATTTCGTAAAATTTGCACCAGTAACCCTGATCGATATGATGAGCCGCATACCGGGTGTTCAGGAAATCTTAAATAGAAACCGTCAACAGCGCATGCAGGCACGCCGTGGTGGTGGCGGTGCGGATGCACAAGGTGGTCGTGGTTTTGGTAACGGTGGCGATCAGATTTTGATCAACGGCAAGCGTGTTGCCGGTAAAAATGCAAATATCAATGATATCCTGCAACGTGTATCGGCAGATCAGGTTGAAAAAATTGATCTTATCCGCGGCGCGGCAAGCGGCCTTGATGTTCAAAGTCAGGGGCTGGTGATTAATATCCATTTAAAAGAGGGCGCATCAACATCATCGACATTTTACCGTCTGATGGGCCGTTATTTCCGTGACCGTAAGCAATTCGTTCCAGAAGTCCTTGTTTCCCATAGTGGTGCCGCAGAAAATGGACTTCAGTATACATTTACCGGTGAATTTAAAAATACCCGCCGTAATTATACCCGCGATGAATGGCATTACGATGGCACAGAGTCCTTCACTGGCGAAAGATACATCACAAACGATACGATTTCGCAAAGCATGGAATTAAGTTCCAACCTTTCTTATTCGTTTGAGGATGGTTCCGATCTGCGTTTAAACGGATTGTTTTCCAAAGGGGTTAATGACCGTTACGAAATTCAACAGGAAATCGGATTAACACCGTTCCATCGTTTGTGGGATACCGATAACGATATCACCAAATGGGAAATCGGTGGTGATTACACCAAAAACCTTGGTGATTTCGGCAGTTTAAAAGCATTATTTGTTATCAATAACGAAGACAGCGAACAGCTTGTCTTGCGTGATCTTGATTATGATACAGATAATCAATACCGCAATGCAGAAGAAACAACCCTTCAGGATAAATCAGAAAAGATTTTCCGTGCGTCATTAACCAAGGGGATATTCAGCGATCAAACACTTGAAATCGGTGGTGAAACTGCGATTAACAATTTTAACAAAGATTTCTCGAATTTAAGCAGAGGGTCAGCTGAGGAAATCCTTACGCTTGGTGCTAATGATAAAGTGGAAATACAGGAAAACCGTTACGAGGTTTTCGCGAACCACACATATAATTTTTCATCAAAATTAGTGCTTTCAACGTCACTGGTTACCGAATTTTCAAAGATCGTCGCGGACAGTATCACTACAGGTGATCAACGTGATACGAGCTTTACATATTTTAAGCCACGTATGAACCTGCGTTATGATTTCACAAGCAGCGACCAATTAAGACTGACTGCTGAAAAGAAAGTCAGCCAACTTGATTTTAATAACTTTGTTACACGTTATGACCAACGCGCAGAGCAGCTTGTATTCGGTAACACGGAAATTCGTCCAGAACAGCTTTGGGAATTTTCGGCTGTATTTGAACATCGCTTGCCAAATGACGGTGGTGCACTTGAGGCGGAAATATTCTACCGTGATTATGATGACCGCATCACACTTGTTGATTTTACGGAATATAATGATATTGCAGGTAACCCACTTACGACTGAAGAATTCTTTGCTTTGCCAACCGCTGATCTTGATATGTTACGCGACAGCGAATTTGCCAATGCCGTTTCCTTTATTTCAAAATCCGGAAACATTGATGGCGCAACCGCAAAGGGCGTAAAGCTTAAAGGGAATGTGCGTCTTGGGTTTATCGGATTACCTGAAGCGGTACTTGGCGGCAGTTACGTTTATGAAAAACGCCGTGAAATGGATCAATTCATCTTACAAGAAGTTAACTTCCCAAGAGCATCCGATCACACATACAGCATCAATTACCGTCATGACGTCACCGCGTGGAATTTCTCGTATGGTGCGGAAGTCACGATCAAAAGCGAATTCACAAACCGCGAACGTAATTACACTTGGCCTTGGAAACTCGGCCCGATGTATAAAATTTTCGCGGAAAAAGTACTGCCGGGTGGATATAAATTAATTGGTGAATTATGGCAGATCGATATGGGATCGGGCGATTCAACGCTGACAATTTATAACGATCATCGTCGTTTCAATGATGTCTTTGAAACCATGGTAAAAGATCATACCAGCCAAAATTATTTCCGCTTTATGCTGCAGGGCACGTTTTAAAGTCACTCGTCGCATAAATATGACCGTTCGTCGTATTTTGAACACAATTAGTCGCAATTGTGTTCGCGGTTCAGGTATATGTAATAATATATTATCCGGACCCACAATCATATAGGGGGAATTACAATTTCGATCAGATCGTTACTGTTGCTATCAACAGCCATTATCATTCCAGCGACAAGTGCGCTCGGCGCACAGCAATCATCTGATGGTTCGATTGTTACATATAACCGCGAAGATTTCGAAAGATATAACCCCGTAACACTTACAGATATTATCGACCGCATTCCCGGTGCAGCGGGTGTGCTTGAACAGGAACGCCGCGGCTCAGGCGGCGGTGAACGCGGTTTTGGGTCAAGCGGCGATCAGGTGTTGATCGATGGGAAAAGGTTATCCGCCAAGGGTAATTCAATCCGTGATGTTTTATCCCGTACATCTGCCGATGACGTTGAACGTATTGAATTGATCCGCGGTGCGGCAGATGGTTTAGAGGTTCTAACCGAAGGGTTAGTCGTTAATATCATTATGAAAGAAGGGGTGAGTGCATCATCAACTTTCGTTAAAACGGGTATTATGTATTTTTCCGGACATCAATTATTACCGGAACTCGAAGTATCCTATAAAAGCAAGGCAGGGAACCTTGATTACACAATCACCGCCGAAGCAAGACGCAGAAGCGGAAAATTCGGCCGTGAAGAGATATTTTATGATTTAGACGATAACGTAACGGGCGGCACAATCGTTGACGGAACATGGCGCAACAAGCATATCAAACTTTCCACCAATTTGACCTATGATTTTGGCGATGGGCAGGTTTTAAACCTTAATGGCCTTTATCAACCCAATGATAATAAAAATGTACAGTTCCACGATGATACTGGAACGGATGGCGATAACCTGCATTGGGATATTGGTGATAAATTTACCGAATGGGAAATCGCCGGCGATTATTCCAGAAAAGCAGGTTTCCTTGGTAATTTAAAAGCAAGGTTCGTTTTTGGCCGCGAAGGAAACAGCGATTACGTGGGCAATCGTTTCAGTGGCCTTGGTGATGATAAATATCTTTATGTCGAAGAAAACTTTGATTTCGATACCAAAGAAGACATCATCAGAACATCATTTACTAAAAGCATATTTGGTAATCAATCCCTTGAATATGGTGTTGAGGGGGCCTTTAACAGCTTTAGACAGCTATATTCCAATTATGATCGTGATGCGGCGACCGATCCGCTTGTGCTTAATACTTTGACCAATATTGAGGTGCGTGAAAACCGTTATGAATTTTTCGCCATTCATAACTATACCATTTCACCAAAAGCCACATTACAAAGCTCGCTTACCATGGAAAGTTCGGAAATTATTTCGGACACCATTCTTGAAGATGATATTGTAACCATTGATAACAGTTTCACATTCTGGAAACCGCGCCTTAATTTCAAATATGACTTTACCACAAGTGATCAATTACGCCTTATTGCGGAAAAGAAAGTAGAGCAGCTTGAGTTTTTCCATTACTTCACATTCTTTGATGAAATCGCCAAGGAGTTAAGATACGGCAATAACGACATCAAACCGACAGAAGCATGGGAATTTTCCGCCACTTATGAACATCGTTTCGCAAATGATGGAGGTAATATCGAAGTTAAATTTTATTATAATGACATTAAAAATTATATCACCCGTGCTGATTTCACGGATTTCCGTGATTTCGGTGGCAATCCCATAACGGCGGATCAATATTTTGCATTGCCGCCAAATACGACTCTTCGTGATGATACGGATTTTTCAACCAAGTTCGGCAACATTGATAGTGCCACAAATTACGGTGTTGAATTAAACAGTAATATTCGCCTTGGGTTTTTGGGGCTACCGGAAGCACAATTCGGTGTTGAATATGAATATACCAACAACACATTCATTGATGATTTCACCAAAACCAAAAGACAGGCTAGCTGGACACCAAGGCATCTTGTGACCTTAAGTTACCGTCATGATGTTTCCAAATGGGGCCTTTCTTATGGTGGTGAAATTGAATTTAAATCAGGATTCCACCACGGTGATATTAATTTCTTCTGGGAATTTGACCCCAGAAATCAATATGAGATCTTCATCGAAAAGCAAATGGCCGGTGGTATCAAGGCCCGCTTTGAATTTGATAAGGGGCAAGAGGTCAACACAGAAGCGGTTTATTCCCGTTATAATGACCACAGAAGGTTCAATGATTTAAACAGATATGACCGTCATTTGATCGATCAGCCATTAAGATTTGAATTCACTATTGAAGGTACATTCTAAATCCTCTATTAAATGCAAAATTATGCGTTGTTAATAACGCTTAATTAATGTTTTCCGTGTATAAAAAGCCAACAGTACAGCCAATCATTTTAATTTTTTAAGTGTTATGAATAAAAATATCATTTCTTTTTTACTTTTGGGGACTTCTATTGTGGCCCCATCTGCCTTTGCACATGGGCAGGCCGACGACCCTGTTAAGGAATATTCCGCGATCACCAGATACAATTTCGAACAGTTTGCCGAATATGGTCCGGTGACACTGCTTGATATGCTGGAACGTATACCGGAAGCGCAGCAAATATTAGCGCAAAGCAGTGGCAATCGTCGTGGTGGCGGTAAACGTGGATTTGGTTCTGGTGGCGATCAGATTTTGATAAACGGAAAACGTCTTTCCGGTAAAGCCAATAACATCAGTGACACAATGGCCCGTGTTTCAGCGGGTAATGTTAATGAAATTCAGCTTATCCGCGGCGCTGTTGAAGGGCTTGATGTTCAAAGTGACGGGCTCGTAATTAATGTAATACTCGAGGCTGGCGTGTCATCATCAACCACATTCTGGAAAGTGGGCGGCGTATATTACGAAGGGCACGACGTACATCCGACATTTACCCTTTCCCATAGTGGATCATGGGGCAAGCTTGAATATATGGTTGGTGTTGAAAGAAAACATTGGGAATTCCATTTTGACCGCGATGAAGTTTATGAAAATGCAGACGGTGAAGAAACGGGTACATTGTTCGTGCAAGGCAAATACCCACGCCCAAGTACCGCATTTACCACGAACCTGACGTATGACACGGATGATTACGGTACAATTCGCCTGAACGGGTTATATGAACCACGCACGGCGGACGGTGAAGAAATCCGAATTGAACTGGGTGATAGCCCATTTTACAGAAATACAATCCGTGACGCCGACGGCCACAAATGGGAAGTGGGCGGCGATCATGAAATTAGCATTGATGGTTTCGGCCAGATCAAAACATTGTTCGTTGTGAACCAGGATAATCAGGATGAACTGGAAGAACGTTTCACGGAGCCAGACGCGACATTCAACAGCCAAAGCCTTGCGAAGAAAATTGACCGTTCAGAAAAGATTATCCGCGCATCCATAACGCGCCCGTTTTTCGGTAGCCAGTCGATGGAAGTTGGCGGTGAGGGTGCCTTTAACACCTATGACCAAAAATTTGATCAGCTTGAATATAGTGATGAAAACACCGTAAGCGAAATCATTGCCGCTGATGAGGTGGAGATTTCAGAAAAGCGTTACGAAGTTTTCGCAATCCATAATTATTCATTTAACAGCAAAATCACATTGCAAAGTTCGATCACAACGGAATTTTCAACAATTACAGCAGATACAATCCTGCCAACAGGGGGCATAAGCCGCCAGCAGAACAGTTTCACATTCCCAAAACCACGTTTTAACCTGCGTTATGACGTATCGGAAAATGATCAGGTTCGTGCAATCGTGGAAAAGAAAGTCAGCCAGCTGAATTTCAATAATTTCATTACACGCTGGGATAATGGCGCGCAGCAATTGATCCTTGGTAATACAAATATCAAACCACAGGAACAGTGGGAATTCTCACTCGCGTATGAACGACGCCTGCCGGACAACCTTGGCACGGTCGAGGTTCAATTGTTCCACACCAATTTCAAAGATTACATCGAAAATATTGATTTTAGTGTTTATGAGGACGAGTTAGGAAATCCAATTACCGCTGACGAATATTTCGCATTGCCACCAAGCGATGAACTTCGTGATGCAACGAAATTTAGCGCAAAAGGCGGTAATATTGATAAGGCAACAGCATATGGCGTTAAGCTTAAAAGCAATATTCGCCTTGGCTTTGTCGGTATCAATGGTGGCGTGATTAATGTTGATTATGAATATTCAAGAAAAAATACCCGTGACCAGTTTACCGGTGAATGGCGCCGCATGGATAGACGTTCTGATCATGAATTAAAGCTTGGTTTTCGTCATGATATTACGGATATTCGTTTCTCATATGGCCTTAACAGCGAATTCAAAAGCGAAAATAAGCGACACTTCATTAATTATTTCTGGCAAACAAACCCGGCGATGGAATTAAGTGCCTTTGCTGAAATCATGTTGATCGCAGGGATTAAAGCCCGCGTTGAAGGGCAGCAACTCACCGGTAAAAGACAAAGTGCGCTGCTGACCAATTATTCTGATCATATCAAATTTAATGACATCAGAAGAATTGATACCCGTGAGACACGTACAGCACAAGAAATCAGATTTTCCCTACAGGGCACTTTTTAAGGCAAAATACCCGGAATTTTCAGTTTCAATTCAGGCAATAATTGTTGTCAAAGATATTTTTTACCGATAACATAAACCCTCTTTTAAAACATTAGGATAGGGACATATGTTGTCGCGTTACTTGCTATTTTCATTATTGGTTTTTACCGGTCTTTTCTCATCTGTTGCTTATGCAGATAACAAAAAAGGTGAAGAGGCATATGAAAATGGCAATTACGAAGTTGCGCTGGTTGAATTCACCAAAGCAGCAGAAGCAGGCGATGCAGATGCCCAATATAATTTGGGGGTTATGTATGAACATGGCCATGGTGTCGAACAGGACGAAGTACAAGCAGCCGAATGGTATATTATGGCAGCTGATAACGGTCACCCCGAAGCGTCACTGGCCCTTTCATTATTATACGAAGATTTCTAACCCGGGTAACATTATGAAAAAAATATCAAAAATCATTATTACATCATTCGCTGCTTTCACGATGCTGGCTGGCTCAAATGCATTCGCCAGTTATGAAGATGCCAAAACAGCATATGACGAGCGCCGTTTTGATGAAGCATTCGAAGGCTTCACAAGAGAGGCAGAAGCA
The DNA here is from genome assembly GCF_028869115.1 of Pseudemcibacter aquimaris. Lineage (NCBI taxonomy): Bacteria > Pseudomonadati > Pseudomonadota > Alphaproteobacteria > Emcibacterales > Emcibacteraceae > Pseudemcibacter > Pseudemcibacter aquimaris. The sequence goes on along the minus strand of NZ_CP079800.1, from coordinate 1,663,641 downwards.
GGCCATATGATGGCACAATATTATCTGGGCGTAATGTATGCGACAGGGCGCACAATGCCACGTGATGACGTGACCGCATATAAATGGTTTATGAAAGCAGCACTTCAAGGCCATCCGGTTTCCCAAGGAAACATCGGTACGATGAAATTAAACGCGCGTGGCACTGATTTTGATGTCACTGGTTCTTATTTCTGGTTCATTCTTGCCGAAGATGGGGGATTTGAAAAAGCGCGTAAATTTATGTGGCGTGTGACCAATTATATGGCCCGTGAAGATATCAATAGCATCCGCGCAAAAGCCGACGAATGGATCAAAGAAAATCGCGGCGAAAGACCAGAAGAATAATCAAGTAAATATAATATCTAGGGAAGGGTAAGATATGCGCTTAATTGCCAAGTTCATTTTTGTATTAACTGTTTCATCTGTATGTGTTTTTGCCAATGCGCAGGGCATTTCCCCCGGTGAAAAGCCGGCTGCATCACCAGCAAGCCTTGTTCCCATGTTTGGTGAATATATGATGGGTGATAAAAAAATCATCATCCGCGAAGATGGTGGCCGCTTACAAGCCGTATTTAACCCGACGTATGATGGATCAACACCGGAAGAATTAAAATTTTGGCCATTAAGTTTTATCTCACCAGGCAAATATACCTATAGCTTTAAAGGCGAATTCGCCAATATCATATTCCAGTTTAATGATGATGGCGTCGCAAAATCATTTATGCTTGGCAATGACCTTTATGTGCGCAATTTTATTGAACCGCGTGACGGTAATACGTTTAAAGTAACCCTTGATAAACCGATCGAAGAATATATCGCTGATGCATTAAAGGGAACACCACCTGCCGCAAGTGATGATGCGTTAGAAGCCGACCTCGTGGATGTTTCAAAATACATTGATAATGTTAAACTTGATGTTCGTTATGCGACCAATAACAATTTTTTAAGTGCGCCAACATATTCCGAAGCCAAAAGCTTCATTCAGCGCCCAGCCGCAGAAGCACTTGTTAAGGCCAATGAAAGCTTAAACGAGCTTGGCTATGGTTTACTTATCCATGATGCTTATCGACCATGGTATGTGTCGAAAGTCTTCTGGGACGCGACAGAGGGCGATGAAAGGAATTTCGTTGCCAATCCCGACAGTGGTTCAATCCATAACCGTGGTAGCGCCATTGATTTAACGTTATATGATCTTGCCACAGGTGAAGCGATTAAAATGGTTGGCACGTATGACGAGATGTCAGATCGTTCCTATCCATATTATATGGGCGGCACGTCACTTGAAAGATGGCACCGTGAACTGCTTAAAAATGCCATGGAAAATGTCGGTTTTACCGTTCTTTCTAACGAATGGTGGCATTTTGACTATAAAGACTGGCAAAAATATCCTATATTAAACAAAACGTTCGACGAATTATCAAAATAAGTGAACGTCTATAATTAATAATTCCGGGTGGACGAATGAAAGATCCAATACAATATGATTCAGTGTCGGGCTTGCCTGACCGTGGTCATTTATGGTCGCTACTTGACGACAGTTTAAAAATGGTACGCCGCAGTAAGGGAAGCTCCGGTGTGCTACTTATCCAAATGAATAATGTTAATGGGATAAGAGAACTGGTCGGTGAAGACGGTGTAAATGAATTTATGCGTATGATGGGATCACGCATTAAAAACTGTCTATGGGATCTGGATGGTGCCGCGCATTTTGATGACAATCAATTTGTTGTCGTCGCAAACAGCATCAGTAAAATCGAAGATATCCATGTTGTTATGAAGAAAGTTCATGAATATCTTGCGATTGATTTTGAAATTAATGGTCACATCATCAAACCATCATCCACAATCGGTATTGTACTGCTTCCAAACGATGCAATGGAAATTGATCAGGTTATGGAAGTCGCAGCACAGGCATTAAATAGTGCCACACCACGCGGTGAAAATAACTACGCTTATTATAATCAGGAAATTGGCGCCCGTATCGAAGAACAGGAAGCGGTCAAAAGCTCAATCATGGCAACACTTGCCGAAGAAAGCTTTGTATTAATGCTGCAGCCAAAAATTGACACAACGACAAACGCCATTTGTGGTGTTGAGGCACTCGTAAGGATGCGTGATAGTGATAATCAATTGGTGTCCCCGGACGAATTTATACCTGTTGCGGAAAATAGTAACCTGATACTCAAAATTGGGGATTGGGTGCTTAAAAAAGTGCGCACATTATTAACTGAATGGAAAGAAAAGGGGATCGACATCCCCGTATCCATAAATATTTCTGATGTTGAATTTAAAAACAGTGCTGCCTTAATTTCAGCGCTGCATTCATTAAAAGAAGACGAAGATTTCGATACGAATAAAGTCATTCTTGAAATCAGCGAGAATAGCATCACCAATAACCCTGTTATTTCAGCGGCCATTCTTTCCGAATTCCAAAATTGCGGCTATCAGGTTTCCATTGATGGTTTTGGGGCTGGTTTCTCGAGCCTATCCGTGCTTAAGGATTTAAAGGTCAATGAAATCAAAATCGATCGTCATTTCGTCAATAATGTTCCTGCGGATGAAAAAAGCACCGCCATTCTTCAATCTATCATTATGCTTGGTAAAAGCATGGATTTCAGGGTTGTTTGTATGGGTGTTGAATCACAAGAACAGTTTGAAACGCTGAAAGAACATAATTGTGATGAACTTCAGGGTTATTTGATCAGTAAACCGCTTGAAATTACAGAATTTGAAGAATGGTTGAATAACTATTCCGCGTAACGAACTGATTTCAAAGTGTTCACAAGGTGATCCACATCATCCATATCGTTAAATACTGAAAAGGCAATTCTGAAATGGCCTTTATACAGGCTCGCTTGAATATTTGCCTTTTTTAACGTTGCCCCCAATGTTTTAGTGGCATTTTCACATTCAAAGGCGAGTAGGGGCGTTATCGTCCCTTCGGGCGTTAAGCAATGAAACCCGAGCTTTGTAATTTCTTCGCGTGCCTTTTTTAACAGTGGCTGGCGGTATTCGGTAATGGCCTCAACAGAAGTTTCAAGCAAATAGGAAAGCGAATATTTTAACTGTGCCATGACGATGCGTGGCTCGCTCCAGATTGAAAAATAGCCTTCTGCGGTTTCCGCAAGTTCATATTCATATATATTCTGATCATTCGTTATGTCATCACCCGGGAATACATGGGTGACGAGGTTCTTGACTTGGCGTTTTCCATACCATGGGCGTTTTAATGATTTCAAAAGCCCTTGTTTCACATAAAGAAACCCAAGCCCCTGATCTGCCATCAACCATTTGAATGTGCCCGCGGAACAGAAATCAACATTTGTTTCTTTTACATCAAATGGTGTTGCACCAATGTGATGGATGGCGTCCGCATAAACAAGTGCACCATGTTTATGGGCAATATCACACAATGTTTTTAAATCATGTTGATAGCCATTAAACGTGGACACGCTGGATACGGCTACAAGGTCCGTGTCATCCGTAATCGCACGCTTATAATCATCCAAGTCAATGGCACCGTCTTTATTACGGATTGTTATAACCTCAACCCCTTGTTTTTGAAGCTCACCATAAATTTGATATGATCCAAAATAATGTAGATCATCTGTCACAACACGGCCTTTTTTATTCACAAGGTCTAATGCCTGAATAATCAGGTTTTCCCCAACCGTCGTACTTTGGACATAGGCAATATCAACTGGATCAGCATTGATCAATTCTGCGTATAAGCCGAGCACTTCTTTACGTAGCGCAAATGGGTCGATATTTATGTCCGTGTGAAACCCTTTATATGTCAGATATTCATTTGCAGCTTCAACGCATCCTTTACTAACCGGATGCTGAACGCCTGAGTTTAAATAGGTGCTATTAAATGGAAAGAATTCTGACTTATGGGGTAATGGTTTCATGATAAATATGCCTTAAAGTTATACGCAATTCATCATAATGATTTTCTTCAAAAAATCTAATTTTCTCGAGTCTATTATTTAAGATATTAAGTTTTTAAGAAAAGTGACTTTTTTTTCGCTAGTTTCTAACTTTGTTTTATTTTTGTAACATTTTAATTTTATTATCGATTTTAGTAATTCTTATCTAGTGCCTTGATTAAAAAGAATAAAAACAATAAGCTGTATTTTATATACATATTATATTCTTGATTTTCATTAACATCTTGTTAAGATGTATTGGATATGCATGTATTACAGCTTAATCAAGTTTAAGTACATGTAAGTTCAATATCAATTTAAAGTTAACAGGGGTGTTATAGTGTTATTAAAAAGTCTTAGAGGGACAAATTCGGGTGAAGTCATGAATGAAGCTGCAACATCAGTGCCAGTAGAAAACAATCTAACAAGTCAATTCGAAAGAGTAGTCGAGGGTCTGCCACTTAATGTGATGCTATGTGACCCCGAAACCATGAATATTTTATACGCAAATCAGACATCAGTTGATACGTTGCGTCCACTGGAACAATATTTGCCGATTAAGGCCGATGAACTTGTTGGAACATGTATTGACGTGTTTCATAAAAATCCGGCTCATCAGCGTAATATTCTTGCGGATGCAGGTAATCTGCCGCATAACGCACGCATTAATGTGGGTCCGGAAATTCTGGATCTTCTTATTAATCCGATTTTCGATGATCACGGTGAATATATTTACGCGGCGCTTAGTTGGTCTGTTGTTACCGAGCAAGTTAAGTTGGACGAGGCGTCAACACGTTTAACACAGATGATCGACAAAATGCCGATTAACACGATGATGTGTGATCCGGAAACGTTTGTCATCACATATGCCAATGAAACATGTATTTCCACGTTAAGAAGTATTGAACAATATCTACCAATTCAGGCGGATGAACTTGTTGGTACCTGTATTGACGTATTCCACAAAGACCCATCACATCAACGCCGTATCCTTGGTGACCCAAGCAACCTGCCGTGGAATGCCCGCATTAGCGTGGGACCAGAAACACTAGATCTAAACGTAAGTGCCATTCACGGCCAAGATGGTGAATATCTGGGGCCAATGGTGAACTGGTCAGTGATTACGCAACAGGCGGCCGTTGAACGCGCCGTACAGGATGCTGTTAATTCCGTTCACAACGAAGCAGAACAATTGCAAAGTAATGCTCAGGGTATGGAAACACATTCAGAAAACACAATTCGTCTTTCTGGTTCCATTTCTGCCGCTGCGGAACAAACATCGGTGAATTCACAAACCGTTGCCGCCGCGACAGAGGAACTATCAGCATCCATTGATGAAATTGGCAAACAAGTTGAACATGCATCGAAAATCAGTGACGAAGCAGAATCAAAAACCCAAGAATCCATCAAAATTGTGTCTGGCCTTGCGGAAGCATCCAATGAAATTGGTAATGTCGTGAATTTGATTAATGACATTGCGTCACAAACCAACCTGCTAGCGCTTAATGCGACGATCGAAGCTGCGCGCGCCGGCGAAGCTGGTAAAGGGTTCGCCGTTGTTGCGAGCGAGGTTAAAAACCTTGCCGGGCAAACAGCAACAGCAACTGTTGACATTAAAGAACAGGTTGAAAGCATCCAAAGTGAAACAAAAAGCGTTGTTGATGCCATCGAAATGATCCAGTCAACCGTTCATCAGGTTAGTGAAATTTCGCAAACAATCGCAGATTCCATGGATCAGCAAGGTGCAGCAACCCGTGAGATCAGCATGAATGTGCAGGAAGCCGCCCGCGGTGCACAAGAGGTATCATCGGCGATTACAGACATCCTGTCTGCATCAAATTCAACGGGTGAAATCAGTAAAGACATTGCAACCGCATCACAATTGCTTGTGTCACTTGCGGATGGTCTGACTGAAGAAATTCAGAATATGATTAAGAAGTAGGGAAAATCCTCGCTCCAAACTATAAAGGGCTGCTATAGATGCGGCCCTTTTTTTGTTTAAATGAATAGACTTGCACCACTTGCCGGGGCAAGGGCGCTCATTCTGGAAAGGCCATCCTGATAATTGGCAAGTTGTTTCTGTAATGCCGGTGGCACTGGGCCGTTTGATTGTTGTAAGGCTTGTTTTTTAAGTTGTTCTGCAATCGGATCATAAGTAAGCGATCTATATGCTGATTGAACAACGGTCATGGCATAATCAAGTTCTTTTGCCACAAAGCGGGCATCGCGTTTTTCAATAACATTAAACCGGTCATCAAGCTTAAAGGCAAATACACCACCGATGACGACTTCATCTTCGTCCTTGTCTTCGTCTAACGCGAATAATTCTTCGGTGGAAAGAACGAGTGTCGGCTGTAATCCTAATTTTTTAAGAGCATCCTGATCACCGCGTCCCGCGATTAATTCAACGCGACCGCCTTCTTTGGTGGCAATTTTAAGGCTGTTGCCCGTTACTTCGAGTTCAGCTTTGGTGAATTCTTCGCCCGCAACAATACCTTCGCGTTCGTTTTTAATTTCCTGAAGCTTTTCGGCAATTACTGCTTTTGCGTCGAATTCTTCCTCTTCTTCTTTATCACGGCTTAAACTTGTACCGGAGCTATAGGAAACTTGCGCATTCATATATCTGAATGCAGTGCGGTTAATCCTGTTTGAAAGGGTTCTGTATGTATCACCCGCTTTGATTTCAATTTTCTTTGTGATGCTATCATTCACACGAATATAGAAATAATCACCCGGTCTTGCGGTTGTCTGGGTTTCGATTAATCTTTTTTCGTCATCTTCGAATTCACCGATAGGCAGACCAAGTTTAGTTAAAACAGATGACCCCTGGCTTGCGAAAGTAATGCCACTTGCTTCACGGTTTTCAAAACCGTAACCAAGCTGCTTGGCCCATTCTGTTGCGCCTGTTGTGCCATCAAGTTTCATTGCGAAACTATCGTGGCTTCCTTGTAATCCACTAGCAAGGTCACCTTTCGTGGTACCCGATATGTATAAATCACCATTGAAGACGCTAATGCCACTATTTTCATCAATGCTGCTCGTGCCGATAAACTTGTTCCAATCCGCAGTTGAAGTTGCGCCAGCATCATCAATAGCAATGACGAAATTATCAAAATCACCCTGCGGTGACGCGATTTCTGTACCAGCACCCGTAAGGCTGTTGCTGCTTGTTCCTGCGACATAGATGCGGCTGCCATCAACGGCAATATTACTGATATCACCATTCGCGCCAATGTTGCCGAAATTGTGGGTCCACATGACAGTGTTAAAATCATCTTTGTCCCGTTTTTCAAGAATGAATTCGCCATTTTGATGGCTTGCGATCAGTAAATTACCGTCTGATGCAATGGCAACTGCCTCACCACTATCAGCGACGGAACTATCCATTGTAACGCTGTCTAATTCACCGCCGTGATTGGCATCTAACTTTTTCACATAGACATCATAATCACCGGTTAAAACGGTTGATGATAATAATTTGTTATTCTGTTCACCGGTTACATAAACATTACCGTCTGCGTCTGTGGTAACTGATAGGGCACGGTCCGTTCCATATGTATCACTGGTATACATCCATTTCTGGGTGCCGACCTCGTCATATTTGACAACAAAACTATCAGGCCCGCTGAAAATATTATCGCTCGTTGCAAGAGGGTCGTTGCTTTCCCCTTCGGTTAATCTATCTGCTTGTCCTGCAATGATAATATTATCATTTGCATCAACGGTTACCGCGTATGTTGCAGCATCCCCCATACTACCGACAAGGCGGCTCCATAACAATTTGCCGCTGGCATCATATTTATTTAAATAAGCATCGCCTGTTTCAGCGGCATTCACATGATTGGCAAACCGGCCTTCTGTACTGCCGACCACATACACATTTCCCTTGCTGTCTGATGCGATGGCATTGGTTGTTGTTTTTGCTGCAAGCTCAAGTGGGTCATCACTGCTTAAGGCTTCTTTTTCAGGGGTAAGAAGCGCTTCTTTTGCATCGGCGAATAGTGTTTGATGAAATTCACGTGTCGGATCTGCCTGATCAAGTCCTGTTAATTTAGTGATAAAGCCTGTTACTGGGGTGTCCTCATCGACAAGTTTTGTACCATATTCAATGCGTTCGGACATTCCGCTCATGTAAATGGCGGGTTCAATATCAGCCGCTGAAAAGGTCATTTTTTCACTGAAATCCGTCTTGATCCTAAGGGCGAATTTATCTTTTTCAATCTCTTCAGCAAAAAACCTTGTGTTGAAAAGTGGTATTTCCTCGCCTTCTTCATCTTCTGTTTTTATCGTTTGAATTTGTGCGTTGATACTTGCAATCACGGTTTCAAGTGTTCTGCTTTCCGGATCATTTGAAATGGTGATATTCACATCTTCTGTTGTTTCTGTGGTTATGCCGTTTTTGGTTTCTGAACGGGTGAGGGTGATTGTGAACATTTCCCCACCTTCAAGTGATGATATGGGATCTGTTTTTTTACCCTGATGGATTACGGGGCCTACAAAGTCATATTGCTTTTTACCCAGACCGGCTTGCGCGGTTACACCATTTTTCTTTTCACCGAATAATAGCGTTAAATCTTCGAAATCTTGTTCGTTTAGAAAACCTTTAACTTGCTCTAAGCCAAGCTGGAACTGCTTTTCAAGCTCGGCAAGTTTACGTTCGGATGTTCTTGGGTCACCAGCATATTCAGCGATGGTTTTAAGGTTCTTAAGCGCGTTATAAAGCACAAATAAGCTTTTGCTGTCTTTATCAAGGTCGGAATTACGTACAAGTGGCGCTCTGAAATTAATGAATTCATCCAATGTCTGAATAGATTCATAGTCTTTGGTCAAGAGTTTATAAAGGCTGTTGGAACTTTCGGAAAAGCGTTCGGCGGCGATTTGCTTATCGATGTCCCAGGGTGTCAGCGCGTTATTATTGCCTTTGCTTAAGGAAACATTGGATTGAACGGGTGGTAATGAAAGGATCGACGCCTGGTTTTGCTTGGCCGTATAATAGGACCCGAGCAAATCTGCACCGAAGTTTACCAATTGAAATCCGCTTTGTGGTGCGCCGCCACCAAATAAACTAGACATAATTTTTCCTGTTTTTGAATTCACTTTTAGTGATGCAAAAAACATGCCATCTAACCCAAACACTAAAGATCATGACTTTTTCTCATAAAACAATGACTTATGGTGCTAAAATTTATTGCATAATCGGGCAAATCCAAATTTACAGGGCAATAAATGCCTGATATGTTGCCGAGCAATGAAAATATTGCATCTTTTTAACTTATGGGATTCCGGTTATGGGAGTTTTTGAAAGTCCACCTCCATCATATGATGAAACTGAACTACTTGAAATTGCTGAAAAATATTTTGGTAAGACAGGTAAGGTTAAACCTCTTGTTAGTGAGCGTGACCAAAATGCACGCTTGATCGATGGTGATGACGAATATGTTATCAAAATCGCCAATAGCGCCGAAGACGTTGGTCTTATTGAATTCCAGAATGCGGTTTTAAACCACGTTGAAAAACTGGACCCTGAACTTGCAGTACCAAAAGTCATTAAAGGCAAAGACGGAAACCAGATTTACCGTCATGGTGACAATAATGTTCGCCTGATCACGTTCCTTAAGGGCGATATTTTCGGTGATGCACCGAAATCAATTCCACTTTACGAAGATCTTGGCAAATTCATGGGCCGTTTTTCCAACGCCATGCAAGGGTTCGGTCATCCGTTTGGTCATCAGCCAGATTTCCTTTGGAACCTTGATGGTGCGATGTTTACCAAGCAATATATTGATGACATCGAAGATCCGGAAAATAAGGAACTTATTGAATATTTCTATGAACGTTATGAAACGTTGGTTGCACCACGTCTTCCGAAAATGCGTTCTGCGGTTATTCATAGTGATGCCAATACATATAACCTTGTTTCACAAGGCGATAAAATCAGTGGTCTGATTGATTTCGGTGATATGCTTTTCGCAAAACAGGTTAATGAACTTGCGGTAACGATCGGTTATGCGGTTCTTGATGTTGATGATGTGTTTGGTGTGTCACGCGCCCTTATTGAAAGCTATACGAAAGAATTCCCGCTTTCTGAAGATGAACTTGAAGTTCTAATGGATCTTGCGGCGATGCGTCTTGTCATGAGCGTTTGTATTTCATCAAACCGTGCAAGCAAAGCAACAAGTGACGAGCACCGTGAATATCTAACGGTCACACAAGCACCAGCCTTTAGAACGCTTAAGAAGCTAAGAAAAATCGGTATGGGTCTTCTGACTGCATTCGCCCGTAAAATGGGTGGTTATGATGGTCATGCGAACCTCGCCGGATTAAAAGAATCATTAGAAGGCGTAAAAATCGGTAAATTGTTCGATTTTGATATCTATAGCGAACCACGCGTTCTGTTTAATAATGCGGCAGGTGAGCCGGGAACAGAACATGTTCTAGATCCAAAAGCGCATTCAAAATGGGTAACGGAATTTCTTGATGAAACGGAATCCCGTTACGGCCTTGGTAATTACGGTGAAAACCGTACGTCCTTTACGCTCGGTGACGGTTTCAAAAGCCATGGATCACCGGCTGACCGTACTGTTCATATGGCCGTTGATTTCTGGCTTCGTGGTACAGAAAAAGTTTATGCACCACTTGACGGTGTTGTACAGGCAATCGCAAGCAACGATGATCCGTTTGATTATGGAACAGTGCTTGTTCTGTCGCATCAAGTTGGTGACGGTCCGGAATTTTATACGCTTTACGGTCATCTTGCGAAAGACAGCGTTGCGCATCTTTCTGTTGGCGATAGCGTTTCCAAAGGCGATCATATCGCAACACTTGGTGAACTTACCGAAAATGGTGGTTGGACACCGCATCTGCATTTCCAATTAATGCTGGATATGCTTGATTACGAAGATGGTAATTTCCCTGGCATTTGTGAACCGGAACTTTGGGAAGTATGGCAGGACGTTTGTCCACATCCTAATCTACTACTTGGTTTTATCCCGGAAGCGTTCGAGCATAACCCGCTTACTATCGAAGGCATGATGTCCGACCGTAAAGAGGTTCTCGCCCCATCATTAAGTGTTGCTTACAAAAAACACATTCATATGGTGCGTGGTGTTGGCCCATACCTTTATGACAGCAGCGGCCGTGCATTCCTTGATTGCGTAAACAACATTACACATGTTGGCCATTGTAATCCAAAGGTCGTTGAAGCCATTCAAAAACAGGCAGCAATTCTGAATACCAATTCACGTTACCTATACGAAGGGATTAACAAACTGGCGGCACGGGTGCTTGATACTATGCCTGATCCATTGAATGTTATGTTCTTTGTGAATTCAGGATCAGAGGCCAATGAACTGGCGCTTCGTCTTGCAAGACACTACACAGGTCGTAAAACAACTGTGGCTGTTGACTGGGGTTATCATGGTAACACCAATGCGACTGTTGCAATCAGTGCTTATAAATTTAACCGTAAAGGCGGCAATGGCTGCCCACCGGAAACACGTTTAGCTGAATTCCCGTGTCCTTATCAGGGTCGATTTAACGATTATTCGGAAGAAAGCGGCAAAGCATATGCGGCTGATGTTGATAATCAAATTGCTGACCTGATTGAAAAAACAGGTGAGGGACCAGCAGCATTCATCGCCGAAAGTATCGCCGGTGTTGGTGGTCAGGTTGTTTACCCTGATGGATACCTAAAGGCCGTATATGAGAAAATCCGCGCGGCGGGTGGTCTTTGTATCGCGGATGAGGTTCAAACGGGTGTTGGCCGTACAGGTCACGAATGGTGGGCTTATAGGCTTCAAGGTGTTGTTCCTGATATCGTTAGCTTTGGTAAGCCGTTTGGTAACGGCCATCCAATGGCAGCGGTTGTTACAACCCGCGAAATCGCCGACCGTTTTGCAAATGGTATGGAATATTTCAACAGCTTTGGTGGTAACCCGGTATCATGTGCCATCGGTCAAGCGGTGTTTGATTATGTTGATGGCGAAGGCCTTCGTGAAAAGGCCATTGAAACTGGTGGTTTCATCATGGACGGTATGCGCGATATGATGGATCGTTATCCGTTAATCGGTCAGGTACGCGGTAAAGGTATGTTCTTTGGTGCGGAACTTGTAAAAGACCGCGATACCAAGGAAGTGGCACCAGAAGAAGCAAGCCGTATTGTTCAATTCCTTCGTGAAGATGCGGTGCTCTTTTCCACAGACGGGCCGTTTGATAACGTCCTAAAAGGAAAGCCGCCAATGGTTTTCGGTATGGATGAAGCCAAAATATTCATCACGAAACTCGAAAAAGCATTTAAGCGGCTTTACGCAGAAGGCTTTTAATTAAGATTATTTGCTCAGCGCTTCAGCGGTTGATTTTAATTCATCCAACGTTGCGCTGAGTAATCCACGCTGATTATCATCAGTAAGATTTCCATCATCATCAAATGCGTTAAAGATAAAATTGATAGATGCCTGTGTTGGAATAATATGGCTTCCGAGATTACCCATCAATTGACGAAGCGGTACAAGAACGCGCATACCGCCCATACCGCCCGGTGATGCAGCAGCAAGTCCAATGACCTTTCCTTTATATGGTTCACCGATATCTTCGCCGTCCGGTCTTGAAATCCAGTCGATAGTATTTTTAAATAATGGTGTAAGCGATCCATTATATTCCGGTGTTACAATGAATAAACCGTCATGCTCTACGAATAATTTTTTGAGCTTCTTGGCATTTTCCGGAACGCCTTGCTCATCTTCAAGGTCGCCATCATAAATCGGCATTGGATAATCTTTTAAATCAATGAATGTTGCGTCTATACCTTTTTCAGCGGCCATTTCACTTGCGGTAATTGCAAGCCTTTTCGTGGTTGATTTTTCACGGGCGCTGCCCGCAAAGAATAGAATTTTTGTCATAACTTTATACCCTTTTGTTGGTGTCAGATATAAACCTAAGGATAAAAATCATATGATCAAGTAGGCACTATAAGGTAACCATTTAAAAAAATGAAAAAAATTAGATAATAAAAAAAGGCCGCTTAATTAAGCGACCTCCCTTATTTTGCATTTTGTATTTTTTATGCAAGCTTTAGATCGCCTGCTGCGCTTTTACCGCGACTTTCAACAATCTCATATGATAGTTTTTGACCATCATCAAGCTTGTCGATGCCTGCTGCTTCCACAGCAGAAATATGCACGAAAACGTCCTTGCCGCCGTCTTCTGGTTCAATAAAGCCGTAGCCCTTAGTTGGATTAAACCATTTTACTGTGCCGTTTGCCATTTTTGATAACTTCCTTAAAAATATTAATATTAAAATCCACTAATCAAAGTGAATAAAGATTTTAATCATGCTTGAATTGAAGAAAAGGAAACTTCGAAAGTCTGGAAACTAGGCTTTACGCCAAAAATGGCTCTCAAAATATTCTACAGTCTATCCCTCAAAAAGGTACATAACAAAAAATCAATTTTTACCGTATAGGCCTTTATTTTAAAAAGCAATATTTAATTTTGTGAACTTTTTAAACCTATGGTGTAATAAAATTGTCATTTTAGATCGGAAGCAGCGTTGTTGATTTGATTTTTTTCATTACAAAACTTGTATGTGCGCTCTCTATGGTTGGGTGATCTAAAATACTACTACTCATTAGCTCGTAATAGTCATCCATATCTTTTGCAACCACAGTTAGCATATAGTCCTTACCCCCTGATGTGGCATAGCATTCTAGTACATTGGGCATCTGTAAAATATGGCTTTCGAATTCTTCACGCACGTCATGACTATGGTTGTTTAATGTGATGACGCAACTGGCGCGTAATTTTAATCCGATCTTACGTTCATCAATGGCTGGGGCTTGTAGAATTATGATGCCTGCATCTTCCATATCTTTAACGTGGCGCCAAAATGATGACCGTGACATATTGGCCATTTCCGCGAGTTCCGTTTGTGATAGGGTCGCGTTTTTCTGAATAATACGCAAAATTTTCTTATCTACTTCAGTAATTTTCATCATATGCTTCTCAATTAAGGATAATACAAAACAAATGTTTCATTTATCTGTAAAATATACCTCACATTGAACAGTAATTCCACCTAAATAAGGCATAATGATACATATGAAACTAAATTAAGGGTATCATTATGAATGCAATCAATTTTGGCGTTATGCCAGATGTACCAGCGAATGTCTTTACGGCTGAATTACAAAAACCATCACATTTAAACGATGACTGGCTTGAACCAAAACAGCGTAATTACACGACAGAAGAACATAATATCTGGGACAGACTTTATAAAAGACAAATGGATATATTGCCCGGGCTTGCCTGTGATCAGTTTTTTAAAGGATTAAGCATTCTTGATTTTGATAAGGGCGGTGTGCCGGATTTTAATAAATCGAATGAAATCTTAAAAGCAGAAACAGGTTGGACAATGGTGCCGGTGCCAATGTTAATTCCGGATCATGTGTTCTTTTATCATCTTGCGAACCGTAGGTTTCCAACCGGAAATTTCATCAGAACAGCCAACCAATTCGACTATATTGAAGAGCCAGACGTATTTCATGATGCATTTGGTCATGTGCCGCTTTTAACCGATCCATCATTTGCCGATTATATGGAAGCATACGGCCGCGCGGGATGGAAAGCGCTTCAATATAATCACCTTAAGGCCTTAAGCGCTCTATATTGGTATACGGTTGAATTCGGACTTATTAATACAGATGATGGCATGCGCATTTATGGTGCAGGAATTCTTTCATCACCAGAAGAAAGCCCATATGCACTAAACGCAAAATCACCAAATAGAATTCACCTTAATGTGGACCGCGTTATGCGCACAGATTACAAAATTGATGATTTGCAGGCATCATATTTCGTGATTGATAGCTTTGAAGAGCTTTTCAAGATGACAGTTGAGCGCCCATTTGATTATATTTATGAAAATATCGGCGCATCATTTCAATATGCACCAGGTGCTGTGCTTGACACCGACCATGTATATCAACGTGGCACACAGGAATATTGTTTAAGGGGTGGGCACGCATCCGACGCAGCGCCAGTATAAGGGTATAAAATGAAAAAAGTAATTGTTGTTACAGGCGCCACTGGCGCACTGGGCCTTGATACGGTCAAAAAACTGGCAAGGAAAAACTTCACTGTCGTCGGTATATGTCGCGGAAAAATGCCGGATTTTGAACACGATAATGTTTCCTATATAGAAAATTGCGATTTATCGATTAAGGAACAAGCTGATAACGCCATCGCAGAAGTGGCCAATCAACACGGCCACATTTTCGGATTGATCAATATTGCTGGTGGATTTATTTGGAAAACCATTGCTGACACAACGATGGAAGACATCGAAAATCAATTTTCAATGAATTTTAAAACCATGTTTAATGCCACGAAAGCGGCACTTGATTATATGTATGATGGTCGTATCATTAATATCGGTGCAACAGGCGCAATTAATGCTGATCAGGGCATGGCTGCATATGCAATATCAAAATCTGCGGTTTTAAGATTTACGGAAGCATTATCAAAAGAAACACCAGAAACCATAACGGTTAATGCTATTCTACCATCAATCATCGACACACCACAAAACAGAAAAGACATGCCAGACGCAGATACAAGCGAATGGGTAAAGACTTCAACGCTCGTCAGGGAAATGGTATATTATCTTTCCGATGAAGGGGCCGTTTCAAATGGTGAAATGTCACTGGGTACAGCAGATCAATTAAAAGGACGGGTTAATGTTTAAAAAACTGGATATCACTGATTTACTTTCATCGCTTGATGGGTGGGAAGCCGTAGAGGGCCGAGAAGCAATTTTTAAAAGATACACATTTAAAGATTTTGATGCTTGTTTTAATGCAATGACAAAAATTGCCGCAAAAGCAGAAGAAATGAATCACCATCCCGAATGGTTTAATGTCTATAACCGGCTTGAGGTTACATTAACCACTCATGATGCAAATGGCGTCACCAGCTATGATAAGGAACTTGCTGAATTTATTGATCAGACTTGCGCTTAAGTTTCAATAAGTTATACTCTTTTACTTTATATAAGAGGGTGATTAACAATGAAATACAAAAGGCTGGGTAATTCCGGGATCAAAGTATCCGAACTCTGTCTTGGAACCATGACCTTTGGCGCTGGCGCTGATGAACAGGCATCCGCTGAAATTTATAAAGCATCCCGTGATAAAGGCATTAATTTCTTTGATTGTGCAAATCTTTATGCCGGTGGACAGTCAGAACAAATTCTCGGTAATCTGATTAAAGACCACCGTGAAGAGGTTGTTATTTCATCAAAAGCTTATTTCCCGGTCGACAGTTATGCGGGCGGTGGCGCAGAAACATGGGGAAGGGGACTTAACAGAACCCACCTGACACGCGCCCTTGATGACAGTCTAAAGCGTTTAAACACCGATTACATCGATGTTTATTACATGCACCGCTTTGATGAGGATTGCACACTGGAAGAAAGTCTTTCAACACTGAATGATTTTGTAAGGCAAGGTAAAATCAATTACATCGGCCTAAGCAATTTTGCCGCCTGGCAATATATGAAAGCGGTGGGGATCACCAGACAACACAACTATGCACCTATCGCCTGTATTCAGCCAATGTATAATTTACTAAAACGCCAATGCGAAAGCGAAATTCTGCCGATGGCGGAAAGTGAAAAGCTTGGCGTATTTTCCTATAGCCCGCTTGCTGGTGGTGTTTTAACCGGGAAATACCTTGTTGATAATAAAGATGGCGTTGATGGCCGCCTTAATGAAATGGCCATGTATAAAAAACGCTACGAGGCGACAAGAAACGAATATATTGCTGCGGATTTTGTGAATTATGCCCGTGAAAATGGTCTTGATCCCATTAGCCTTGCTATTCGCTGGGCAGGGACAAATTCCGCCATTACAGCGCCAATTATTGGCGGACGTAGCGCAGAACAGCTAATGCCATCGCTAAATTCAGTAGACATTGAAATGACCGATGAAATGCGCGCGGAAATTTCCGCACTTTCGGTTGCCCCTGAAACCGCAACCGACAGATCAGAAGAACCAAGGACATAGTTTTTGCACATTAATTCAACATTAGTGAATTCAATATGTTGAAATGCTCTATATTTCGAGTTATAAAAGTTGCTGAAGAAATAATAGGATAGACCTTAATGAGTATTACAAGCAAAGCCCTCAACCCAGATGCTAAAAATCAGCATATGATTGATGGGCAACTCCTACCAAATGATGTTACGGATGAAAATGTTGTTGAAGCAATTTCGAAAGTGAACCGTGAAAGTTTTGTACCTGCCGAACGCAAGGGCGTTGCATATATCGACAAAAGCATAAAAGTCGCTGAAAACCGTTATATGTTAGAACCACTGGCTCTTGCTAAACTGCTTAGTTATGCTGATATTCAGTCAGATGAACTTGTTTTGGATATTGCGCCATCAACAGGTTATTCATCAGCCGTACTCAGTAAACTTGTTGATGCGGTTGTCGCAATTGAAGAAAATAAAGAACTTTCTGAAATCGCGACAAAAAATCTTGCCGATGAAGAATGCGATAACGTTGCCGTTATTAATTCCGTTCATAACGAGGGGCTCGCCAAACAAGGGCCGTATGATCTGATTTTAATCAATGGCATGGTTGACGATATTCCAAAAGCATTACTAGAACAGTTAAATGACGGCGGTCGAATTCTGTGTGTTCTTAATCAAGATGGTTATGGACGCGCTTCCCTTGTGACCTATAATGAAGGGATTATGGGTGTAAGGATTCTTTTTGATGCGATAGCCCATAAATTAGAGGGCTTCGTTAAAGAAGAAAAATTTGTCTTTTAACGTATAAAAGTATCCTTTTATCGCAAAGACATAAGAAGATGTTGACAGTGGAAACATATTGAGGCAAATTCTGGCCTCGAAATAAAAAAAACAGCTGTTTTTGTCTGCATTCGGGCGAATACACAAAAAAAGGTATTAAAAATGACCAGAAAAACAATGCTATTGAAACCTGTTCTTTGTACAGCAACGGCGATTGCTGCACTTATGGGGAGTACTTTTTACGCAAGCGCAGCAGATAATCTGAATGATGCACTTGCAACCGCCTATTTGAACAACCCTGATCTCGAAGCAGCACGTGCAAGTCAGCGCGCAGTTGATGAGACAGTAAACCAGGCCATCGCAGGATGGCGTCCAACTATCGTTGGTACGGGGCAATGGTCCAAACAGGAAAACGAGCGTACCGGTGCATTCAGCAACAATGCGACGACAACACCGAAATCCATTGGTATTTCCATTGAACAGCCAGTATTCCGCAGTTTCCAAACTGTTAACGGCACAAAAGAAGCAAGAAGCAACGCCGAAGCTGGTAGAGCGCAACTTGCAAACACAGAACAACAAATTCTTCTAAATGTTGTTGCTGCATATTCAGACGTTATTCGTGACGAAGCATTCCTTGAATTCACGACAAACAACGTAATTGCACTACAAAGACAGCTTCAGGCATCTGAAGACCGCTTTGCCGTTGGTGAAATCACCCGTACTGATGTGGCGCAGTCTCGTGCTCGTCTATCACGTGCACAGTCAGAAAAAATTGCTGCCGAAGCAACACTTACAGCGAGCCGCGCTGCATTCCAGCGTGTTGTCGGTAATGAGCCGGGCACTCTAGAGCGTGAAGTACAGCTTCCGCCGCTTCCTGCATCGGAAGAGGCAGCATATGACATCGCATCAAGAAATCACCCACTTATCGTTGCAGCAAATGCATCGGAAAAAGCGGCTGATTACGCGGTTAAGAAACAGTATGGCGGTCTTGGCCCAACAGTAAACGTTGGTGCAAGCTGGACGAAAAGCTGGGATTCATTCCTTCCGGGTGACCGTTCAACCGCAAAAGCCATCTATGCGAACCTTCGTGTTCCAATTTATCAAGCCGGTATTCAGGCATCTATCGTGCGTCAATCTAAACAGCGCCGCAGCCAGTTCAGAATGGAAGCCATTTCCGCTGAGCGTCAGGTTCAGGAGCTAGTAAGAAACGCATGGGAAAGCTACCGCGAAGCATCAGCACGTATCGTTTCAACACAAGCACAGCTTGATGCCAACGAAATCGCGCTTGAAGGTGTTCGCCAGGAAGCAGATGTGGGCTCACGTACAATTCTTGACGTACTGGATGCTGAACAGGAACTATTGGACGCTCGCGTTAATAACGCACGTGCGGTTCGTGACAGAACTGTTGCTGCATATAACCTGATTGCGAATATTGGTCAGCTTAATGCTACTGATCTTGGTCTTAATGTTCCGTTCTATGACGCAGAACAAAGAAGTAAAGACGTTGAACATAAGATTTACGGCTTTAGCGCAGGCGATAACGATTAAAAATCAAGTATTTCGCCAAAAAAATAGGCGTTCACTTTAAATTTTTATTAAATATTACGGCACTATATTCCTATGGTGCCGTTTTATTTTTGGAAAATATGTTAAAAAACATTGATAATCTTCTGAAATTAAATAAAAATATTATGGTTAACAAATCTGGAAAAAGCAGATATAAATAAAAAACGCCATAAAAAGGCCGGAATTAAATATAAATTTACGGGAAACTGAAAAATGAGCGAACCGGAAAAAGAAGAAGAACCCAGCATGGAGGAAATCCTGGCTTCTATCCGCCGAATTATTTCGGAGGATGACGAGGAGCCTGCAGCTGAGGCCGCACCGGAGCCAGCCCCTGAACCAGAGCCTGAGCCCGAACCGGAACCAGAACCAGAACCCGAAGAGGAAGTATTGGAACTTACAGAAGACGACCTAGAAGAAGAAATGTCAGCAGATGACATCGATAGTCTTTTTGATGACGTGCCAGAAACACCAGACGAGGTAGAAGAACTCGTTATGGAAGAAGAGCCGGAACCTGAACCAGAGCCAGAGCCGGAACCCGAGCCAGAACCTGAGCCTGAACCCGAACCAGTTGCCGCGATGGATGATCTTGGTATTGATGATGTCGATCCGGATTATGCACATGAGCCAATTATGTCTGATGGACCGTCTGGCGATGTAATGGGGCAATTTGATGCATTATCAGCACTCCTTACCACCGGTTATCAAGGATCAGGAAACACACTGGAAGACCTTGTCCGTGAACTTCTTAGACCAATGGTCAAGCAATGGTTAGATGAAAATCTGCCCGATATTGCAGAACGTATGGTCGCTAAGGAAATAGCAAGGCTGGCAAGAACGAAAAAACCATAAATTATTTAAAGACAAACGAATAAATAAGTTATATTTTTACACAGAAGGGCCAGTAGATTGGCTCTTCTGTTTTTATATGGAATAAAGATTAAAGAAATGCTTGAAAAAACTTTTGATTTTGCAAACCGCGAAAAAGATATTTACGACAATTGGGACGACAAAGGTGCCTTTAAATGTGGGCAGCGTCCGGATGCGGATCCATTTACCATTATTCTTCCGCCACCAAATGTGACAGGGAACCTACATATTGGTCATGCGTTAAATCATACGTTACAGGATATCCTTATCCGATTTGAACGTATGCGCGGTAAAGATGTCTTGTGGCAGCCTGGAATGGACCATGCTGGTATTGCAACACAAATGGTTGTTGAACGTAAACTGGATGCAGAGGGCATAAGCCGACATGACCTTGGCCGTGATAAATTTATCGAGCGCGTCTGGGAATGGAAAGAAGAATCCGGTGGCATGATCTTTAATCAAATGCGCCGCCTTGGTCAAAGCTGTGATTGGAGCCGTCAAAAATTCACCATGGATGATGGTTTCGTCGAAGCGGTCCTTAAAAAATTCGTTGATCTTTATCATGATGATCTGATTTTCAAAGCAAAACGACTTGTGAACTGGGATCCCAAGCTTTGCACAGCGATTTCTGATCTTGAGGTGGAACAAAAAGAAGTAAACGGCAATTACTGGCATTTCAAATATCCTGTTGATGGACAGGAAGGTCGCTTTATTACCGTTGCAACAACACGTCCAGAAACAATGCTTGGTGATGTGGCTGTTGCTGTTAATGCCGATGATGAACGTTATAAAGATCTTATTGGTAAAACACTGACACTACCGATCGTTGGCCGTAAACTGATTGTGGTTGCTGATGAACATGCCGATCCGGAAAAGGGATCAGGCGCCGTGAAGATCACACCAGCCCATGACTTTGATGACCACATGGTTGGTAAACGTCATGATCTTGAAAATATCAATATCTTTGATGAATATGCGCACCTTAATGACAATGTTCCTGAAGAATACCGTGGCATGGAACGTTTTGAAGCACGTAAGAAAATTGTCGCTAAAATGGATGAACTTGGATTGCTTGAAAAAATCGAACCAACCGTACACATGGTTCCATATGGCGACCGTAGTGGTGTTCCAATTGAACCGTGGCTAACCGATCAATGGTATGTTGACGCAGAAACGCTTGCGAAAAAAGCAATCAGCGCCGTTGAAGATGGTGATACAAAATTCGTTCCGAAGACGTGGGAAAAAACATATTTCGAATGGATGCGTAACATCGAACCATGGTGTGTGTCACGTCAACTTTGGTGGGGGCATCAAATCCCGGCATGGTACGGACCGGACGGTGAAACATTTGTTGCTGTAACAGAAGAAGAAGCGCAAAAAGAAGCAGACGCCCATTACGGCGAAGTAAAAGAACTTACCCGTGATGAAGACGTACTTGATACGTGGTTCTCATCAGCACTGTGGCCAAATGGCACAATGGGCTGGCCAGAAGATACACCGGAACTTAAGCGTTATTATAAATCAGATGTTCTTGTGACAGGTTTTGACATTATTTTCTTCTGGGTTGCCAGAATGATGATGGACGGCCTTTATTTCATGAAGGACGAAAATGGCGAACCAGAAGTACCATTTGAAACAGTATATGTTCATGCGCTTGTTCGTGATGAACATGGCGCCAAAATGTCAAAATCAAAAGGAAACGTAATCGATCCGCTTGAACTTGCGGATAAATACGGCGCAGATGCGCTTCGTTTCACGCTTGCCGCTATGGAAGCGCAGGGCAGGGACATTAAAATGTCCGACAAACGTGTTGAAGGATACCGTAATTTCGGAACTAAACTTTGGAATGCGGCGAAATTCTGCGAAATGAATGAATGCTTTAACACAGGTGGCGAATTTAATCCGTCAGATGTTAATCTAACACTAAATAAGTGGATCATCGGTGAAGCAGAAAAAGCAGCACTTAAGGTTACGGAATCACTTGAAGCATTCCGTTATAATGACGCGGCCGCAGCAGCATACCATTTCACATGGGGTACTTTCTGTGATTGGTTCATTGAACTGGTAAAACCACAATTTTATGCCGATGATGGCGCAGACAAGGACGAATGCCGCAAGACAGCCGCATGGGTTATGGATCAGATCCTAAAAATGCTGCATCCATTTATGCCATTTGTTACTGAAGAGCTTTGGGGTAAATTATCAGAAAATCGTGATAGTGACCTTATTTTGGCCACATGGCCAACATATAACGCGGCCAACGTTAATGAAGCGGCCAGTGAAGAAATGAACTGGTTAATCACATTGATCACGGATATCCGTGCGGCGCGTTCAGAAATGAACGTCCCTGCGGGCGCCAAAATCGATATGTTGGTTGCAGATGCGGCAGATGGTACCAAAAATGCGTTAAGCGCACAGATGGACGTCTTAAAGCGCCTTGCAAGGCTGGAAAATGTTGATACACTTGATGGGGATGCACCAAATGGAGCCATTTCTGTTGTGGTTGGTGAAGCAACATATTACTTGCCACTTGCAGATGTGATTGACATTGACGCTGAAAAAGCAAGACTTGGAAAATCGCTGGAAAAACTTGAAAAAGAAATCAAGTCTGTATCCGGAAGATTGAACAATGAAAACTTTGTGTCAAAAGCGCCAGCACACGTGATTGCTGAAAATAAAAAAGGCCTTGAAGAAGCAGAAACCAAGGCAGACAAAATAAAGCAAGCGTTAGAAAGACTTAACGCAATGAATTAAGGGTAGCCATGAAAATACTGATTAGGACGATACTGATATTATTCACATTCAGCGCTTACGCGAATGCCCAGATCGGGTCGTCCTATAAAGTAAACCTTAAATATAAGGCATATTGGGGTGGCTTTACCGTCGCGGAAATCACAAGCGATACTATCATCGATAATAATAATTATGAGGTCAGTGCCCATTACAAAGTAAAGGGCATTGCATCCATCGTAGGCAAAATGGAAAATAACACCATGGCCCGCGGTATCATGCACCGCACCGGTGAGTACCGACAGCTTTATTATCAAAGTCAGGGTAACTTCGGAAAGTTTAAATATCTGAATAAAGTATCCTTTAATCCTGATAATTTAATGGTCACTGATCATGTTCAGGAACTCGAATTACGCGAAAACACAGAATATATTCCCATTGATGATTTGGATAAGCACGGATTTGATCCGATGACGTTGTTTCTTAATATGATCATGAATGAAAATTTCAATCGTGATTATAAAAATGGATATCGTGATCGCCAATTTGGTGGTGTATTTGTTTCATCACAAAGTTTCTTATGTGATGAATATGAAACCTTGGAAAAAGAAAGACGTTCCGTGTTCGAGGGCGAAACAACCATTTGTAAAATCGATGGTGAACTTCTTGCCGGCGGCATTCGCAGCACCGATCCAAAGAAAGAACGCAAAAGAGGGCGCGAGGACGACGACCAGGACAGCCGCCTGTGGTTTGGTAAAATGCCGGGTTTTAATGGTATGTTACCTGTATACACAGAATTTAAAATTGGTTGGGGCAAGGTCCGCATTTATCTTTCTGACTTTTCTATTGAGCCAATAGAAGGCAATATTTTAACCGCCGAAAACAATCGCGATTAAACGTCATATTCCTGTCATCTGGATTTGTTAGTCTTTTTATTGTAAGATAATAAAAAGCTTACGAGGTTCTATATGGGAATTACACCGTGAACCATACGAAGTGGTTCAATATATCTTGTGAAAGGCGATCCTCTCGTCGCCTGCGGTGTTTTTTTCTCCCTAAAAACAATATTCATTTTCCATCAGCAACTAACCGAAAGGATAGACTATGACGGCAGGTCGTAAATCATCAATGGTGCGCAGACCAAAAAAACCATGGCGCAGAGGGGCGTTATTCCTTATCCCCAAATCATTGATGAAAGGCTTTTGCTGAAAAATAAAAAGGGAAGCCGCGGACAGGCTTCCCTTTTCGGGCGTACTCGGGATATTACCTAATCTTCGGTTAGGCAATTGATTTTGACATTTCTTCCACTTTGCTTGTCGCATCATTTGCCTGATTGGTTGCAACCGCAATTTCATTGATGTTGACATTAATGGATGAAACGCCACTGGCAGCACTTTGCATGTTACCAGTCATCTCTCTCGCAGCAGCACTCTGCTGTTCAACGGCACTTGAACTATCCACAACATAGGTGCGGACTTCATTAAGTGAATCTCTAATGGCTGTGAAATTATCATCAACCTCTTCAGATACTTTCTGCATTCCGTGAATTTCACTTGAAATCTGGTCTGTTGCATTTGCCGCTTGTGCGGCAAGGTTTTTAACCTCGTTTGCAACAACAGCAAATCCACGACCTGCTTCACCGGCACGGGCAGATTCAATGGTGGCATTTAGCGCAAGCAAATTAATCTGATTGGCAATATCCTGGATCATTTCCACAATATTTGTCATTGCTTTTGCCGTTTGAATTAGTCGCTTTGTTGCTTCACCACCGGATTCTGATCGCTTAAATGCATCATCCGATGTCTCGCGTGATTTACGCATGCTATCAGCGATTGACGTGATTGCTGCATCAAATTCTTCAACACCCGCCGCAACCGCTTGCACGCTTACGTTTGTTTCTTCTGATGAATGGGCGGCACTGTTTGCCTGTTCAGTCGCACTTAGCATTGCATGATTAATACTGGCGAGTTCTTTTGCGATATCTTTTTGAACTTGTTCTTTACGGCGGCGTTCAAGCACAGCGTCAGTGATATTTGACGCGAATTTTACAACCTTAAACGGTTTGCCGTTCACATCCATGATCGGATTATATGTTGCTTGTATCCAAATTTCCTTACCGTTTTTGCCATAGCGTTTATATTCGGCAGCTTGGAATTCACCTTTATTCAATTTTGACCAGAATGCTTCATATTCCTGACTGGTTGCAAATGATGGATCAACAAATAGACGGTGATGTTGTCCTTTGATCTCGCTTAAATCATAACCAACGGCATCAAGGAAGTTTCGGTTTGCATCAATGATTGTGCCATCCATATTAAATGAAATAACCGCTTGTGATTTATCAACGGCTTCTAACTGTCCGTTATAATCAGCAAGTTGCATTTTTTGCGCCGTTATGTCGGTTGCGAACTTTACAACCTTAATTACACGTCCTTTGGCATCGAATATTGGGTTATATGATGCACTGATCCAGATTTCACGACCACCTTTGGCAATACGTTTATATTCTGCGGTTTGGTATTTACCACGGTTTAAGCTTGCCCAAAATTCTTTATATTCATCACTGTCTGCATATTCCGTATCAACAAACATACTGTGATGTTCGCCCTGTATTTCGGATAGGGCATACCCCATCGCACTACAGAAATTTTCGTTGGCTTCAATGATGGTGCCATCAAGATTGAAATGAATGACGGCCTGTGCCTTGTTAAGCGCGGCGATTTGCCCTTCGGTATCGGCGCGTCTTAATTTATTTTCTGTGATGTCTGTTGCAAACTTTACAACACCTGTCACGATACCATCGTTATTAAGGATTGGATTATAGGATGCCTGTATCCAAATCTCGCGTCCACCTTTGGCAAGGCGCATATATTCCGCAACCTGATATTCACCGCGGTTTAGGGCCGCCCAAAAATCTTTATATTCTTGTGATTTTGCATATTCGTGTTCAACAAACATTCGGTGGTGTCGACCCTTTATTTCATCAAGGGTATATCCCATAGCATTCAGGAAGTTTTCATTCGCCGTTTTTATCAAGCCTTCGGCATCAAATTCGATTACCGCTTGCGACCTATTTAGCGCGTCTAATTTTGCTTTTGTGTCAGAATTAACAGCTCTGCTCATTCCTTTTAACTTTTCAAACATTTGTATCACCTATTTATCAAAAATATTCCCAAGTACAATGTAGCCCACCAATATGTAACTTTTGCTGCAGGGTGATGATAATAATAATCAAATATGAATAAAATCTTAAAAGTCGTTATATTTCAACGACTTAATAATATATCTCAGATACATCTTAAGAAAATAGAAGAGGGATTATTGAATATTATTTAACATATTCAATAATTTACGATTTTTGTATACAATATATTCTGGTGAATAATTTTATGAAAAAAAATTACTCTTTATCGAGCTCAACATTAAGAAGTTCGATGTTACCAACAAATGTTGCCGTTTTTAATTCACCGCGTCCTTCGACGTTCACTGTATTGATCTGATCAACCCAAATATCACGAAGCGCATTATGAATAATGGTCAGTCCTTCGATGTTTTCCGGTGCCTTAATTTCCTGATAAACCCAGATGAATTGACGGTCAATTTCATAACCAACCATATCCAGTTTTAATTCAGGACCGTTAAGCGGCTTGATAGCAAATCTGTCAGCGACATACTGTGCGAATTGTTCCTGTGTTTCTTTGGAACTGATGATATCAGCATTCTTATCAAAGATCATTTGAACGGCATGTTCTGTATCATGAACATAGAAACGGTGCATTACTTCCAGGTTGCCTGTGTTCTTATTAAACAGAACCTTTGTAATCGCTGCGCGTTGTTGATGTGCGAAAGCGGACGTAGTAAATACGCCCGCCATCACCAATAAAGTTATAATCTTAAAAAGCTTAGACATTATTTATTTTCGTTCTTTGGCTCTTTAAGTTCTGTCTTAATGTCATGCATAACATTACGACGTTTTAGACCACCACGTGGTGAGCTTTTGTAAGCTTCGATACGGCTTGGGATAATGCGACGAGGGTAGTGGTTATTTTCCACATTCGTGTCCGCAGTGTACCAGTCCGGATCAAGTTCTACGCGCTCGACTTCTTTATCAAAAACGAAAAGCTTTTTCACCTTAAGGTGGTTACGACGCCAGATTTCCGCCGGAATGTTCATGAATTCTGTAGAACCGTCAGTGAATGTAAATTCAATCAGGATCGGCATTACAAGACCGCCTTTGTTAGAGAACTCAAGAACATAGTAATTCTTGTCTTCTTCAACGGCGCGCTCGAATTCTGCACGTTCACGTGGCTCAAGACCATCAAGGAAATCGATATATTCGTTACGTTCTTTATTTGTAACGGTGAATTGATCGTTTTCATTATGGAAGTCACGAACATCTGGGTTACGCTGGATCCATGAACGCATGCCTTCTTCTTCGTTACGTTTAACATAAAGCGATTTTGGCTTTTGGTTAAATTCGTCACGACGACGTGCGAAATCAATATCAGGATCTTTAGTATCCATACGCATTTGGTAAATGTGATCTAGTGAGATATCCACATGATCCGTTGTGTAATACCAACCACGCCAGAACCAATCAAGATCTACGCCTGATGCTTCTTCCATTGTACGGAAGAAATCAGAAGGAGTAGGGCGCTTGAACATCCAACGACGTGAGTATTCTTTAAACGCGAAATCAAACAGTTCACGGCCAAGGATCACTTCACGAAGGATATTAAGCGATGTCGCCGGCTTCGTATACGCGTTAGGTCCAAGACGAAGAACACTGTCTGATTGTGTCATGATCGGAACCTGATTTTGCGACTTCATATAATCAATGATGTCTGATGGTTCTGAATTTGCCCAGTCATAATTCCATTCACGACCAGCAACACCGTCAAGATAACTGTTTAGCCCTTCGTCCATCCATGTCCATTGACGCTCGTCACTGTTAACAATCATTGGGAAATAGAAGTGACCGACTTCGTGGATAACCACGCCGATCAGGAATTCTTTTTCCGCCATTGTATATGTACGTGTACCATCATCATTAAGGATCGTACGCGGACCGTTAAATGTGATCATCGGATATTCCATACCGCCAACAGGTCCATTTACAGAAATAGCAACCGGATATGGATATTCGAATGAAACGCGGCTATAAACTTCCATTGTGTGGATCACAACTTCTGTTGAATATTTTTCCCAAAGCTCGCCACCTTCTTTCGGGAAGAATGACATGGCCATTACGAATGGACGTACTGAACCACCTTGGTTATATCCTTTAGCATCCCATGCAAACTTACGTGAAGATGCCCAAGCGAAGTCACGAACATTCTCGGCTTTGAAATGCCAAGTTTTTGTGTCGTTTGTGCCTTCTTTTTCATTTTCAAGGGCTTCTTCAGGTGTCACGATATAAACAGGACGTTCTGCTGTTTTCGCTTCTTCCCAGCGCTCAAGCTGAGTTGGTGTCATAACATCAGTCATGTTTTGAAGCTCACCTGTTGCCGCAACAACATGGTCGGCTGGAACAGTAAGTGTTACATCAAAATCACCAAATTCCTGTGTAAATTCACCGGAACCAAGGAATTCTTTCGCAGTCCATGCTTCATAGTCAGTATATGCACCCATACGTGGGTACCACTGTGACATTTCGTATAGATAGCCACCACCTTCGATTTCATCATCAGGGAAGTGTTCGTAACCGCCACGGCCACCCATCACATCGCTTTCGATGATGTTAAAGGCATAATCAACGTCAAAGGTTACATTTTCACCTGTTTTAAGTGGTGTTAATAGATCAACACGCATCTTTGTGCCAACAACCGTGAATTTAAGATCACGGCCGGATTGTTTTACGCTGCTGACTTCAAAACCGAACTCGCGGTCTTCCTGAAGCTGCATTCTGCGCAATTGACCAAGGCTAAGACGAGCAGGGTCACCATCAAAGCCTTTTACGCTATCCGGTGCACTGTATGTTGCTGTCTTATGTTGCATGGAATCTTTGTTGAAACGGTTCTGATCAAGTTGAACCCAAAGAAAACGCAGTGTATCAGGTGAATTGTTGTGGTATGTGATTTCAACATTACCATCAATACGGTGGTTCTTTTCATCCATCGTCACGTTGATTTTATAATCAGCGCGCTGCTGCCAATATTCATGGCCAGGCTCACCACCAGCCGTACGGTATGAGTTGGCCGTTGGCCAGATTTCATCCATTTGGCGGAATTTGTCGACATAGTTTCCTTTTGTCTGTTGCACTTGCGCCGTTGAAACCGTCGCAAATGATACACACAAAGTGAGTAATACGAATAATTTACGAAACATAAATTTCGCTCCCATTTATATATTTTTGTAGAAAGGTGACTATACAAACTACATAAGGTTATGCCTAGTAAATTATCGTTTTTTTTCACTTTAATATATGCACCATTTCGGTTAAGCTCGTCACCTTCCATCAAGCAAGAATAAAAAGGGGCTTATTTAATGAGCGAACAATCGAAATTTGACATTGTTATTGTCGGCGGCGGATCAGCAGGGATCGCCACAGCAGCAAGTCTTCTTAAACGTCAATATTGGCTGAATATTGCGATCATCGAACCAAAAGATGAACATTTCTATCAACCGGGCTGGACTATGGTTGGTGCAGGTGTCTTTTCATCAGAAGAAACAATCCGTCCAGAAGCCGACGTTATGCCAGAAGACGTGACATGGATTAAAGATGCAGTTGCAACATTCGATCCTGATAATAATGCAGTGACACTGGAACGTGGTGATAAGGTTGAATATAACTATCTGGTGGTTGCACCGGGCATTAAACTTAATTTCGATGCGGTTGAGGGATTAGAAGAAGCGATCGGTAAAAACGGCGTAACATCAAATTACGTCCGCGAAGGCGCACCATACACATGGCAACTTGTGCAACGTTTCCGTGGCGGAAAGGCGATCTTCACACAGCCGCCATTACCATTTAAATGTGCCGGCGCACCACAAAAAGCAATGTATCTATCCTGTAACGAATGGGAAAAGAAAGGCGTGCTTGATAACACAGACGTTGAATTCTGTAATGCGGGTCCTGCGTTATTTGGTGTTGCGGAATATATCCCACCACTAATGGAATTTGTTGAAAGATATGACGCAAAGCTTTCATTTGGTAAAAACCTGATCAAGGTTGACGGTGAAAATCAAATCGCCACTTTTGCCGTAACGGACGCAGACGGCAAAGTCACCAACGTAGAAGAAAAATTTGATATGCTTCATGTGTGCCCACCACAATGCGCACCTGACTTTATTGCAAATAGCCCACTTGCGGCGGAAACAGGGTTCCTTGCGGTTGATATCAATTCATTACAAAGCACAAAATACGATAACGTGTTTGGTGTGGGTGATGTTGTTGCGACATTAAACGCGAAAACGGCTGCTGCCGCACGTAAGCAAGCAGTTGTTGTTGCAGAAAACCTTCTTGCGCAAAAAGATGGCACAGCCCTTAATTCCGTATACGAAGGATACGGTTCTTGTCCATTAACAGTGACAAAGGACAGAATTATCCTTGCAGAATTCGGATATGGTGGTAAAATTATGCCAACATTCCCGAAATGGATTAACAATACACTTAAGGCCACAAAATTCGCGTGGGTTCTTAAGGCAGATATCCTTCCGTGGGTTTATTGGAACTGCATGCTGAAAGGCCGCGAATGGTTCGCCGGTTCCACCAAGAAGGACAGCGGTCATCATTAATATGACCACATAAAGAATTGTGATGATATATTCATTATATTATCAGGGGTAGGGCTCCATCTTAACAGGTGGGGCCCTTTTTTTGTTTATTTAAAATCACATTAATGCCATCATACAATTGCAATTTATAAAACAATATTGGGGTCATCCATGCGTATTATCCTGTTGATACAATTCATTTTTCTTTTCACTCATATTTCAATTACGTCATATGCACAAAATTATGATCAGATAGAGAATTCCTTAACCTATTATTTGGGTGTTAAGGGGGAAACAGCAGAAAAATTCAATATTACTGAACGCATGAATTATCATGATGTACCCGGCGTTACTGTTGCGATCGTCGAAAATGACGAAATTGCATGGGTAAAATCTTATGGCGTAAAAAGCACTGCGAACGGTGAAGCAGTTACCAAAGATACCGTTTTTCAATCGGCATCGATCTCAAAACCTTTATCTGCAATTGCGGCCTTAAGATTGGTGGAAGAGGGGCTATTAAGTCTCGATGAACCGATTAATAATTATCTAAAACGTTGGAAGATATCCGAGAACGAATTGACAAAAGAAAAGCCCGTTACATTACGCATGATATTAACACATACTGCGGGGTTAACCATTTCGGGTTTCCCTGGATATGGCCATAATGTTGAATTACCAACCCTCGTCCAAATCGTTAGTGGCAAGGACCCCGCCAACACAGACGAAGTATTCGTTGAGAATTTACCAGGATCGAAATGGAACTATTCCGGTGGCGGCTATACCATTGCGCAAATGGCAATGGAGGATGTAACAGGATTAAAATTTCCTGAAATCATGCAGAAATACGTCATAGAACCATTTGGAATGGAACATAGCAGCTATGAAATAAATCTATCAGATGAGAAACTACAAAATATTGCCTTTGCACATGATTATAAAGGACAGCCAATTAACGATAATCCGATTGAAAGCTATCACCTATACCCTGAAATGGCAGCCGCCAGTTTATGGACAAACCCAACTGACCTCGCCAAGGCCTTAAAGCAGGTAAATAAAATTTATCATCAAAAAGATGGCTCTATCTTAAGCAAAGAAATGGCCACAGAGCTGTTTAAAATACATCAGAACAATTGGGGAATTGGGTTTCGGGTATTTCAGCATGATAATAATATAATGGAATTTGGCCATACTGGTTCCAACGAAGGATATAAGGCGAACTTCACCGGCTACACCGATGGCCGTGGCATTTTGATGCTAACGAACGGAGAAAATGGCGGCCGAGTTATGAATGAAATATTTTATGGCGCCTCTAATGTTTTAAATTGGTCAGAGAACCCAGTCGAAATTAAAGAAACAGTCGAAATCACAAACGCAATCAAATCCACTTATCACGGTACATATACATTAAAAGAAGGGACACCTAAACACCCCGCCGCCCTTTTAAATACCAAAACAGTGTCGCTGAATAATACAAGTGACGGTTTATTCATAACATTTGGGGATTTTATTAAATCCATGAAATTATACCGTGACGTTCAAGAGGATAGCAAAAATGTATATTTTGTGCTTTCTGGACATAAATTTACCCTTGATAAAAACGATCAGGGCTTAAACACAGTAACATTTGCAGGGAGAACGTATATAATTTCTGATTAAAGTGCCTCGTGCACAAAATCTGCACAAAATGACCTTTGAATGGTAACAGTTTATCCATTCATCCGCCATATCCCATGATTATCAAGGGGGTATGCGATATTTATATACACATCATTCAAAATTAATTCTGGTCTTTGCTGCGGCCTTACTCGCGTATGAGCCAGTCATTTGGCTTGGGACAAGCTGGTTTGATCCGTCATATGCCAGTTCGGGACTTATCATATTCCTTGTGACGGCCGCATTATTCTTATGGTCGGTTACGTCACCCGTTAAAAACACTGAAAACCAGACAAATAACATCCCCTATATTCTGTTGCTTGGCTCTGCGGTTACCAGATTAATCGGGCAATTGCTGGCGGTGAATATGATTGGGGCACTCACGCTCGTGATTGATGTCTATGCCATTGGTAAAATTCTTAAAATTGACAGACGTGTACGATCATTATCACCATTTTGGCTGTCGATGGCCTTTGCATTCTCATTCCCGCTGGAACGGGTTATTCAACGTGTTCTTGGATATGGACTTCAAAATCTGTCTGCCGATGGTGCCTGCACGATTTTACAGGGCACAATTGAAAATGTTACCTGCGAAGGATTGCGTATTTTAATCAATAACAAGGATGTATTGATTGATTTGCCTTGTTCCGGGGCGAGGGCGGCATTGCTTCTCTTTTTCTTTTATACGTTACTTTCAGCAATCATTAAACCAAACTTTAAGCAAGCCTTAAAAGGTTTTTTTATAACAATATTAAGCGCTTACATCGTTAACTTAATCCGAATTTCTGTGCTTGCCATCTTTATCGGGTTTCCGCATCTTATCTTCGGTATTGATGTCATGTCCCAGCCGACCCATGATGTGATCGGGCTCCTTTTGCTCTTCCTGGGGGTGTTACCGATTGCATTATGGGCGAGGCGGGCTTTATCAGGCAAAAAGCCACAGAAACAGTTACCAAAAAAGCTAATACAAGACGCGTGGTGGATCGATAACGGTAAAAAACAGCCAAAAACACCATATTTCGCGGGCCTTTTCGCCGTAATCGCTATAGCCATCATATTAATCCCCAAAAATGCACCAGACGTGGGCAGGCGGGATATACCGCTTGAATTACCCAGTGTTATCGGGGACGAATTTGCGACCCACATCCCGTTATTAGATAAAGAAAAAGCATATTTCACACAATTTGGCGGCAGCGCCAGAAAAGCAATTTACGGTGATCAGACATTGATGATCGTGAAAACGTCGGCACCACTCAGACATTTACATGCGCCTGATGACTGCCTGCGTGGCCTTGGGATGGATGTTGAGTATCGTGGTATTGAGTATTCATCCATTCCAACGGCAATTTATAAAGCAACGGATAAAAACGGAATAGAATACCGTGTTGCCGTTACCTTTATTTCATCCAAACACAATCACATGACAACCAATGTGTCAGAAGCGGTGTTCAGATGGTTACAAGATCCAGAAGAAGACTGGACGGCCATACAGCGCATTTCACATTGGACTACGCCATCATTTGATAATGATGCCTTTGATCAATCCCTGATCGCGGCACTTGAACTTTCCAAAAAGCACATAAACATTGCACAATTAAATGGAGCACCGAATGAATAGAATATTATATTTGGTGATAACCTTTTGTTTCATAAACATAACTTTATCATCATCACATGCCGCGGACATCAAAATGGGCGGCACAATCGAAGCCGAAATGAACGGCAAACTTACTTATCTGCCGCAACTTAAAACCGATATCGTCACAGATATCAGTGGTGACCTGGCGAGCGTTGAAATCACCCAAAGCTTCGCCAACCCGCATTCCGTTCCCATGAATGCAAGATATCTATTTCCCATGAATAAGGACGCGGCCGTGTACCAAATGACTATGTTAATCGGCGATGAAATCACCCGCGCCATCATCAAAAGAAAAGAAGAGGCAATAAGAACATTCGAGCGTGCAAAAAGCGAAGGTAAGACAGCATCACTGTTAAGCCAGCATCGCCCAAACATGTTTACGCAGAAAATTGCCAACCTTATGCCCGGTAAAACCGTCCACATAAAAATCAAATACACACAAGTGGTGCCAGAAATTGACGGCAGTTATGAGCTCGTTTTACCACTTGTCGTTGGGCCAAGGTATCAACCCGCCAATGCAGGTGAGGCACCAATCAGCCTCGATGACGGCGTAAACATACGGCAAAAAAGCACAAGCAGATCGCCATTCGGCAGATGGGAACTTGAAGAACTTCCGAAATATCCGGGCGTGACAGGTTTAACATTACCAAATGAAATTGATCAGGAACGCGTATCGATTAAGGTCAATCTGGCGGCCGACCTTAATATTCAAAACATTTCAAGTGACACCCATGACATTGAAATTTCAGGAACAACTAAGAACAGAAACGTGAAATTACGCAAAGACCGCATTATCGATAACAGTGATTTTGTCCTTAAATATCAATTGGCTGGCGCATTAACCGATGCTGGTTTTCTATCAACCATGAATGAAACGGGTGACGGGTATTTTAGTTTATTGATTGAACCACCAAAAACACCAACCGCCGATCAGATATCAAATCGTGAAATGGTGTTTGTTATTGATACATCAGGTTCAATGGGTGGTGCACCCATAGAAGCCAGCAAGACATTCATGCGTCATGCCTTAAGAAACCTGCGACAGGGGGATTATTTCCGCATCATCATTTTCAATTCTAGTGCCACTGAATTTTCAAGCACGCCGCTGCTCGCCACAAAGGAAAACATCGAAAAAGGCCTATATTTCGTTGACCATTTATACGGTTCTGGTGGCACAGAAATCGCATCATCCATCACACAAGCCTTTGGCGTACCACCGAAAGATGGTGCAATCCGGCTCGTGACCATGTTAACCGATGGTTATATCGGGAACGAGGCACAAATATTAAACATGATCGCCGCCAATATTGGTGAGGCCCGCATTTTCGCCATGGGCGTTGGTACCGGCGTAAATAGGTATTTACTATCCGAAATGGGGCGTAAGGGAAGGGGTTTTGCCCGCTTTATCGACCCAACCGAGGATGTTGAGGACGCCGCGATCGCCCTTTCCAAGCGCTTAAATGCACCGGTACTTACCGATATATCCCTTGATTTCGGGAATATGGAAGTAAGCGACATTACACCGGACGTTATCCCGGATTTGTTCGCCGGTGACAGCATCCGTATCCAAGGAAAATATAAAGGAACAGGCAATAAAACAATCCGCATCAACGGTAAATCACGTGGTAATAAAGCATCATTACCCTTAAACGTTAACCTCGCATCTGATGCCGTTGAGGGCAGGGAAAGCATCCCCATCATTTGGGCCAGATCACAAGTCGCCGATAGAATGCGCCATATAAATGTTCCGGCACGTTTAAGAAACACACACAAATCCGTGCAACAATTAAAGAAAGAAGTGGTTGATTTAGGCCTAACACATTCACTGGTGACCAAATGGACATCATTCGTCGCGGTATCGGAAAAAATAAGAAATCCAAACCCAAATGCCAATATTGATGGCGATGTACCGCTTCCGATGGTTAAGGGCATAAGTGATAAGGCCTACGGCGATGTAAAGAAACAATCACCCGCAGAGTTACTTGAAATGGCCGCCGCAGCGCCCGTTGCACAGCGCTTTTCCGGTTCATCCGCACCTGAACCCGGCATTATGGGTGGCATGGCCATCCTTGGCATGGTCGGTATTTATATGATCAGACGAAAAAGAAAGGAGAAATAATACATAAATGCCAAAATTTGAACTTAATCATCGCGTAAAAGTGGTGATTAAGTTCTTGATATTTGAGCGGGGAAGTTATTAATGTCAAAGCAAATATTAATCGCGGATCATGACAGTCATATTCGCGGTATTATTTCAAAACAAATAAGTCGTATCGGCCTTAAATCGTTAGAGGCAAGAACAGGCCGTGATGCGTTAAAAATATTCGGTGAACGGTCTATCGATTTGATCCTGCTTGAAACCCATATTCCCGATTATGACGGCCTTGATGTATGCCGGGAAGTACGCAAAATATCTGATGTTCCGATCGTTTTTATATCTGATCACGCCGATGACATTGACCGCATTATCGGTTATGAATTAGGCGCAGATGATTATATAAAAAAACCATTTAACCCACGTGAATTAATTGCCCGAATTAAGGCGATTCTAAAAAGGCTTCATTGGCAGAAAAATGAACGGCAAAAAGAACAAAGACCAATACTGTTAAACGCAAAAGAATTATCGGTAAACATCGCCACACATCAGGTATTTTGGCAAAAGAATGAAATATCACTTACTGCAACTGAATTTTCTATTATTAAGGGTATGATCAGACATCCAGAAATGGTTTATACCCGTAGTCAGATCATTTCCATGGCCTATAACGGCCATATATACGTCAGCAGCCGCACAATCGACAGCCACATACGCCATATCCGCAAGAAATTCGCCTGTTTCGGCTGTCCTGGTATTTTTGTCACTATTCATGGTGTGGGGTATAAATTATTTAAATAACATTCAAAACCCATGTATTTTCTGATATACTAATTACATCATTAAAAGTTGTTTCACCTAGTATCCTGTACTTAAACAACATATTTCAGGATTTAAACACATGTCACATTTAAACTTACAATTCGAAACCAAACATGGTTTTGCCATGGTTGCAAAAGGGGACGTCGTCAGCATCGAAGACATCGATGAACGCACCAGCGCCATAACAGTTCGCCATCCTGGCAATCAAGTCTTCAAACATTACTCAACAGAAAAAGCCATTGATATATACGAACGATTAAACAAATTGCCTGAAGAACAACCACAATTCGTAGAACGCCGCAAAATAGCAAATGCCAATGCAGTTAGGGCTGTGAAGTAAATAGGGACCAGATTAATTTCTTCCTTATAGTCAATCTCTTAAATATATATAATTCGCATAATATATATTATGGAAACTTTTTATAGGGTATGGCGCACCATTAAACGAGCATGGAAAGCATTAATACTTAATTTAGGAAATAACAATATGGTTCCCGTTCGTTAAGTAAAGTAATTGAGGAAAACATGTTAAAAATTTTACAAGAATTGAACAATTTAAATTCAACACAATTAGATAATATTTCAAAAATAATTTCCGATTTTTCAAACTCAATTAGTCGCCTTGCAGATGATGCACGGCGGCGCGAGTTTGTCCAAAAAGAACAGGAAATAATCAAGTTATCAGAGCGCGAAAAAAATAGACTTGAGCAATTAAAATTACAAAGAAATATTATGATCCGGTATCAAAAAGGACAATCTTTTGAGCAAATCGGTGCCGCTACTGGGTACCATCCAAAGACAATTTATAAGAAAATCAAACAATATGAAACTGATATATCCATGCTTAAACAGATGGATAATGACCTATTAAAATACAAATATAATGAAGCCGAAAAAATGGTTGATCATGGATTTCAGAAGGATCAAATTGTCAATAAATTACATATTTCTGCACACTGTATTGAAAGTATAATTCACACAAAATCCGGTCAAAACGGACATTAAAAAAGGGGCCATATGGCCCCTTCTCTATATGCTCAATTCAATAAATTTGATCAATATTCCGAATATAAAACACCAGATAATTG
Source organism: Pseudemcibacter aquimaris (assembly GCF_028869115.1). Taxonomy (NCBI): domain Bacteria; kingdom Pseudomonadati; phylum Pseudomonadota; class Alphaproteobacteria; order Emcibacterales; family Emcibacteraceae; genus Pseudemcibacter; species Pseudemcibacter aquimaris. The sequence goes on along the minus strand of NZ_CP079800.1, from coordinate 1,625,726 downwards.
GCTGGTAAAAATCCATTCTATTATCACGATCCGGCCAGTTTGGGGGCCAAAGTGCATCAAGTTTTTTAATTCCGGTAATCCATCCGACTTGTGGTTCTGCACCCAGTACTTCACGCCCGTAATAATACATTATCGGCAATAAAGCTGCATAAACGATTTTCGGCAACTCTGGAATGACAAAATAGAATAATGCCATTACAACAATGCTGATTAATCCGTGAGGCCATGATTTTGGTTTATAGGCCATTAAGAGCCTCAATAATATCCGCTTTTTTAGGACGGTCATTCAATGAACCGGCTGCAATCAGATCCTTTACGCGCGGATCTTTTAACATTTCGTTATATTCAGCAATGCCGCCCTTGCCTGAATATGCCTTACCGTTTGATTTTGCTTTGTGCCGTCTTAATCGTGCCATTATTTAGCCCTTCCATTCAGTTTTTCAATTGTTCGTAATGTGCCAAGGCCAAGAATAGCCATAACCAACTCCGTTAATCCGTCTGCGCTTACTGGATACGCTACTATCTCACCATTAGCCAAAACAGTCTTTGACCATACATATGCTGCCATCGTGTATTGTGGTATATAAAAGAACGCCAATCCGGCACCAGCCACCCAAAGCAAGAAAGGACGCGCCCCCGCAACAAATACTGACCTGTGACCCGCAGCAACTTTATTAATTTCTGCTTGTGCTAGGTCAGGACGTTGAGCAAGTCGCATTTTTACTTCTTCATGCGATAATCGTTCATCGTCACTTGTGAATAAACTATCAACAACATTACCAACGGCGGTTATTGGTTCCGCTACCCCTTGCCCGAATATTTTACTTAAGATCGACATTCTGATCTATCATCCTTCAGGATGCCGCTATTGATTTCAAGGCGCAACAATCTGCGCTCAATTTTAAATAAAAAATACGCAAAGCCGATTATAACAACGTCAGCACCCCCCGATATGATCGCAAGTATATCAGCCATATTAAAGCACCTTTGAAACCAGTTTTTGACCGTTAGGCGTTGCAATAAGGAAATAGGCAATTCCACCAATCACAGCATACTTTACAAGCTTGCTCGTACCGTCAGAAGTGAACCACCCTGCCCCAAAACCAAAAACACCCGCTATCAGCGGAACAACAAATACAGGCATCTTACGCGCTCCTATAAAATCTATGATTATTAATATCTTTGATAAATTCCATTTCATCGGCCCAATACGGACTAATGAAAATAGTATGATAATGATCCGCGCCATCCGTAATGTCGCCAAGTTCACCATTAACTAGCTGCTCTGCAATCCGTAAAGCGTTTCTGAAAACAGGATCGTTATCATTAACTGTAAGCATTTTTTCACGGTTCGGATCGCCAATGTTCCATGCGCTGAATTGATTATCTTTGGTAATCACGCCAACGATTGAAACTCCGTCCCAAACTTTGCCGTTATTGGCTCGGTTCATGATCACATTTCCAACCGCTTGCATTCCGATATTACCCTCAGATCGTGCCTCACCCCACATGGTACGGGCCATAAGATCAATTGCATTTTTCATATAAAAATACCTTCCTAAAAATACACCGCCAAGGGCAATGAACAGCCATTTAAGATTGTTCTTGTTCATCAATGACGTTTCCGTCTAAATCATAATGTGTGATTGTTTCCACTTCTTCCGCATCAATTATGTGCTCAATAATGCGCCCTTCTGGATAAGTAGGATGGCCCGCAGGATAACAAGTTTTATGTTCAAGTAGATTTTCATTCATTATAGTGGCTCCGTTAGAATGTCATACATAATTGTCGCGTATGCTGTTATTCCAGAGGCAACTTGATGTTTTATTGCCTCACCCGCAGGTACAAAGATTTCTTCATAATTTTCTGAAACTTCGCGCAATCCTGTTTTAATAATACAAGTTTTATATGTACCAAGAACAAAATGGTTCACTGATGTAGACGAGCCAGAGGTAATATGCATATACATATGACGCACAATAACGCCATAAACATTATCAACAGCCGCAACAATATCTGCCGTTGTTGTGACAGTAGCTTTAAACTCACAGGCACCCTTCATAATGATATTGCCGCCATAGTCACTTAATGCTTTGCCCGTTACTGGCTGATCATCTGCTAGTACATTGCGCCCTTCCTGAAAGCGTACGCCTTTAGGGGCCGTATATACGGCATATGTCACACTGCTTGCATGTGGGTTTTTAATAATCGCATTGCCATATTTAATGTCAAGCGGCGCACCTTTATAGATACGTTCTTCATACTTCTGATTTGCAACCCCATTGAAGTCAACAAAAGTTACATCAAGATAAAATGCATCGCATTCAAGAATAAAAAATTGCGTATGATCGCCGGAACCAACACGCAATGTTTCCCCTGGTGAAAGTGTGCCTTCTACAAAATTTTTCGGCATGTTATTTGTCCTTATTTAAAAACATTAATAATGCTATTGCCGCCAGTACGACTGCGCCAGATTTAACAAAATCTCTGCCTGCCTCAATTACACCGCCCGCCGTTGAACTGAACGCCTGTGATAATGCCTGACTTGATGTTGTAAGACTTTCATTCGCAATATTTTCAGCAAAATTAAAAGCATCCTCTGCAATTTCAGCATCCATTGACGTTATTGAAACATCGCCCGTTGTGCTTATTGCGCCATTGCCCAGATCGTATGATATGGAATGATCACTTCTATCTTCATAAGAATGATCGCTATTATCTTCATATGAATGATCGCTTCTGTCTTCAAAATCATATTCATTTGTGACTGAATGATCGCTGTTATCCTCGTAATCATATTCATTTGAGACCGAATTATCATTCTGGTCATTATGCAATACGCGATTGTCATACGCTTTATTTGACGTGCTGTTACTGCTCTTTGATGATCCGCCCATTATGCAAGTACCTTTCGCATTGTTACTTCGTCAGGATCGCCGTCATCAATTTCAAAATAACCACGGGAAATCGCAACTTGTACGAGTGGCATACGTACAGTATGAAATCTAATTGATTTTTCCCCAAGGCGCACTGCTTGTTGTTCCAGAAAGCCCAAAATGGTAGGAACTAGGCGCATGCCGTTCCGGCGCACACCACCACCCGCAACAATGACCATTTCCCCGCCGTGAGGTTGTTCTTCATGGCGTAAAGCCACAGAGCCAACGCGCAGGCTGTCAATAATTACAGCATAGATTGAAAGACGACCTGCGCGGATTTCATCACGATAAAAACCATTGGTTCCATCGTGTGAAAAATCCTTGAAATCGTCTCTTGATCGTTTGTCTAATTTGCCAAGATTTCTTAGCTCAATTTTCGCCATAAAAGTAAACCTACAATGATCATTGCACCCACTGGCACAATCTGTTTTATCAATTGATTTCTTGCTGGTTCAGAGCCAAACGCGCCCGTTGAAAAATTAAAGCCCGTCTGACTATCAACCCAAGACGGCCCCGCAGGGCCGCCTGTAATGTTGAATGGATTAGGTGGCAATCCCGCCATTATTTAACAGCTTTCATTAGAGCCACACCCGCAACCACAGCAACCACGGCAAGAACGCCATATTTGATAAGGTTATCGGAACGTGTAGCAGCCAAGTCCTGACGTTCAGCATATCTCTGATCAGAGGTGGCTTGCGCGTATTGTCCCGCAAGGGCCGCCTCTGTATCATATTGATATTTCATCCAGTCAAACTGCAAATACTGGCCACCCAGATCAGTTACGCGATCAAGTATATTCCCGAAAAAGCTAGTGCTTTCATATGAACTTTGATTTGTATTTGTTTCAGGTGGCATGGTCATTACGCCTTTCTTGGCCCAACCTGTTCAGTAATGATATCAAAGTCAACAGCACTTGTATCAAAACCAAACTCAAGGCGCAGCTTGTGAGGTTTGTTCGGATCAATAGCATTCACGCCATTAATCACATCCGTATAACGTGCGGTAAGTTGTTTACCGGACAATACAAAGATATCAGATTGTGGAGCATAGCCCGCAGTTTCACGAAGGAAATCAAGCGTATCTTTTGACGCTTCGAAAATCACTTCCTGACCGACTTTTGCTTTCACTGTCAGGATTTGATCAGTGAAACAATAAACTGCATTCACAACGCGATTTTGTTCGATTTCAAGATCAACAACCTTGGACGAAAGGCCCGCAGCATTTACAGATACGCGATCAGTTGTAATAATATCACCCATTGTAATATTGGCAGGCATCCAGACACGGGAAGCACTCAATAGAGGACTTGTTACCGTATTGAAGTTCACAACAATCTGACATGTTTGAATATCAGCCATGCCCCAGCTCGTAATGTCCTCGCCTTTCGGGGTGAGGCTATCCGGTTGAGAGAAGAAAATTGGCAGAATGCCATCTTTCCATGGGATATTCTTTTCTTCACAAATGTTGATTAATTCAGTCGGTGTATATTCCTGCTGAACGGTTCCGTTCAGATAAATTGAAATATCTTGAATGTTCGTGATGAAATTTGCTTTTGTCGCATCCGCAGGACTTGCACCAAATTGATGATGAAGCAAGATTGCATGATACGTTCCAATAACATCAACATCAAGAACGGCACGCCCACCAGAGACAACCCCGCTAAAAGATTGCATGCATGGTTCTACAATTCTATGTACTTGTGGCATATTAATTCTTTCCAGTTCAGTTAATGATTAATGTTCGATTAGCCGCCAAGGCCGTCTTTTGCGTCTTTGATCAGTGGTAAATCTTCACCGTATTTAAGGATAAGACCTGCAACCAGTACAGCCGCAGCCGTTAGAAGTACGCCTTTAATTTCTTTGTTCATTGTGCATTTCTCCATTGCTTATAACCATGCCACAGAGCAAGCACACTGATGCCAGCCACTACCGAGGTCATAAAGTTCTCTAAATTGATTTTCATAAAAAAAATAATCCGTAAAATTAAATTCACGGATTATTCCATCATGATTTTTGAATGTTGGCAAACGGCTGATTTCCTACGTATGTATGTTAACGTACATAAGAAAATTCATGGTTTTTCATTATTTTGGCTTTGGCACCTTGCCACGGGTAACTTCACCCTGTTCTATCTTGAAATATTCAAAGTTTTTCAGTGCCTTAACGTCATTTGCATGCTCGCGCCCAATTTCACCATAAACGGTGTCACGATCCCGCGCAGATGCAAGACGCAGTATATACATAGTGGAACAATTGCCGCGCCACTTCGTATGTACTTCTGCAATCCGTTGCGTTAAGCCATAAACATTAATGCCGTAATGACGACCACGGGAACAAATATTTCCAAACTGTTTATAGTGAGCCTTCAAGCCAGATACCGGAAAGCAAGTATTCATTTCATCAACGGCAAATGTAATTTGAGGTATTTTCTTGCCTTCAAAATATGGTTTCTGCGCCTGCAATATCAGCAATGATAATTGATCCAGTTCTTCAATTTCGTTGCCTGCTTTTGGCACAAATATAATTTTGAAATTACCTGACCATTTCTTTTTTAGAGTTGCCCTAGTCTCCGCAATTGTATGACAAACCGTCCACCCTCTTTTCTGGCCTAGCTCTTTTGACCAATCCAAAGCAGGATCAAATATTATTAATCGTTTTTCACTCTTGGCAAGATAACGGGCAAGTGTTGACTTGCCCGATCCAGATGCGCCATATATTCCAGTTCTATGTGGTTGCCCCATTAGACAGCCTCTTGCAGTTCATCGTCATTGGCTGCCTCTTGCATCTCCTGTTTACGCGCTGCAATATGCATTTGAACAACATTCATTTTCGTTTTCATGAATATCATTACTGGGACAATGTTTGCAATCCATGTTGTGTCGCGCAATATCGCCCATTGTAAAAAGCGATATTTTGAACAGGTATCATAAAGCAAGTCTGATGTTTCTTTTGATCCGGTTTCCGGACTACCATTTGACATGTCCACAGAAAGCCCCGTCATACCCGTCATGACCTCGGCAAGTTCCAAATTCTGAATGAAAAAATCAGTGAAAAACTCCTCCTTTGAAAGAATGTCATTTTTCGGTAGTCCTGATTGATCATCAATTGTATCTGGATCAATTTCCGGCTCGGGTTCGTTTAAGTGATCCGTTGAGCTGTCCCAATCATCACTTTCAATTCCATCATTAGAATAGGCCAACTCCTGCGCGTTCGTCACTGGCTCGCTCGCTATCGTCGTTTGCTGCTCTTGGTTCAGTTCTTCCGGCAGGTTTTCCGCTTCCGGTGTTTCCGGCTTCTTGTTGTCGTTTGCTGTCTTGTTGACTTTCTTTGACTGGGTTTTCTTCTTTGTCATTTACTACCTCTTTAGGTTTGTTTGATTTGATAGATTTAATTTCCCCAGTGAATATATTTTCAAAGTGTGGTACGTCCTGCCCTGACTTTGCCGCTTGTGCTACAACACGCCTTGAAACAGGCCCGTTATATTTTTCGTGATGATTGCAAGAGCCTTCACTGATTGCCCCATCGCAAAAATAATAAAGCTTCCCCGCTTTGTTCCGTCTCACTTCTACAGGCTGATTGCAGCAATTGCATTTAGTCGAGCCGATCACGTCTTGATTTGCCATTTGGTTAAACCTTCTAATTTATGGTTGCTGATGAATGATTTTCGTTAAATTCGGGCCGTACATATGGCGGCAAGTTATCGGGTTTTCGATATTGCCGCTTTGCAGACATTTTTTTCTTATTTGCTCGGACAGTTGCCGTAGTTGTGTGCCTCATAGAGGCTCTCTCATGCCAGAGCCTTCGCGCCTTCTCAATCAAAGGTCCAATGCCTTCCTGTTCGATTAAACCATCAAGATTGCCGTCAAAGTTATGAACAACTAAGCACGGTTCAAAACGATTGCTGAATTTGGGGCTGGGAGTTGTGATCGCCATTAACACGTTGTCAACGTCCTCTGATGGCCCCTCGCGCTTCTCTCGCTGCTTTGGTGTCGCTTTTGGCATCACACACCATTGCCAGTCGTCTTTGTCGTTTCCTAGCTGCTCTATGGCCTCTATATCGCTATCAGGTGGCACCTTAACCAGTTTGTGCTTGTTGTCTTCTAGATGTTTTCTAAATTCGCGGATTTCGCCAAGAGGATGGAAAAATTTTAATCTGTGAGTTTGGTAGAATAGTGCTGCCAGTTCTTCGTCAGTTAATCGATCAAACTCGGCAGGCTTAAAAACATACTTCACGACCTCTTGCACGTTCTTGATTTTACTATCGTGAATGTATCCTTTTGGAAATTGTGATCTGGCCCATGCCATAAATTCGCCCCACTTTTTCGGACCTAGTCTTTTTGTTGATTTAATCAGCACATGGCTATGAAGGTTTAATCTAGCGGCTCCATTTTCGCGCTTGATAGTGTTTTCCACGTTGTAATAACAAAACTCTATCCCCGCCTCTTTCACGCGCTCATGGGCCGCAAATTTAGATATACGGCGCGTATGTGCTTTATGTGCTTCACGGTAATTTTCAAGATCAACCCACCCGCCAGATATTACCAACATACGTAATGTTTTCTTATTGGTCATATCAGCGAAGAAACGCACATGTTTTGAAATGTCATGTACGTTACGAGATTGCATCACCGGAATGATATTGCTGTTACGATATTGAATAGTCTTTTCAATCACGCCCGTACATACGCCAATAACACTTGTCTGGCCCTCAATATGCATATTCACACCTTGCCCCTCTAGGCGGCGCGCAATTTGCTCTGACTGGGCTTTTAAATGGTTGCTTTGCTCTTCTGATTTGCCCCATGCCTTCGGATCGATTTCAACGCCAATTGTATCATCCCAAAGTCGCGATACGTTAATCGCGCCAACGGCGGCAGGTAAATCCTTGCCGCCGATTGCTATTCTTGCATGTTCACTGGTAAGTGGTCTATTGCCGAAACCTTTGTGTGAATTATGATACCGTTCAATGTGGTTCATGCTGTGCGCTTCTCCTGCTCACATTCAGTGATTACATTATCAAGCGCAGTACGCAGTTCCTTTGCCTGCTTTAATCCGTACATGGATTTATATTTGGTTCCCGCCAGCTTTCCTTTTGGAATAGCTTCCACTTCGCAGATGATCATTCCATCAATAGATGAATATGACAGGGCCAATTTAGGGGTAAAGGAAAAACCCATAATGCGAAATAAAGGAAGGCTGGCGAAATGTTTAATCATGATTGTGCCACCATTTTGTCAAGAGTTTCCTCATCAGAAAAAAGCTCAATTCTTGAAGCAGCAGCATCAATCAAATTTTCAAAGGTTCCGTCAGATGCTATTAAAGTTTCATCAGAAACGCTTTTTATCGCTTCCTCTTTCAACTTCCTTAAATATCGACTTAGAGCCTCATTTGTCATGTTTATGAAAGGATTTTTTTCCATTTGTTTTTCTAAAGACATTATGCAGCCTTCGCTTTTGGACGTGTCCACACGATGTCGAAATTTTCCCCATCTTCACGAACAAAGGCAGAAACATTAATTGCCGCATTGAAAGATGGATCATCCAGAGTTAAAGACAAAAAACTCATGCCTCGATTAGGGCCGTTTTGGGCGGTTCTTTTCCATGCACCACCAAGCTCAACACCACCCTCACCAATAATATTATAATCTGGACTTTCAGAGCTTTGTTTGTTTTGATTTTCATGAAGTTCAAACTTCACGTCAGTTTTTAATGTTTTGATATGGCCTTGACCAAAATTGTTGTGAATATTTAATTCGCCTACTTTTGACATTTTTAAAATCCTTTATGTTTGAGAGTTTGTTTCTAACGATGCTTTTCGCCCGCAGGCGAAACGATTAATTTTAAGAGCGAGTATGTGAAATCGATCAAGCAGGCTAGGCTTGCGCCCGCCTGCTCTCTCGCTCTCAAACTCGTCAAGGTTCGTTACTTCTTGACGAGAAAACTTGATTAATTCTGAAATGATGTTTTTGAAGCCGTACGCGATTATGAAGATCGCCGCTATTTGCCAGATGGTCATAAATGTTTCCATTGCTTCTTTCCCCGATCCCCTCCAAGGCATGATCATTTCTGAACAGAGGCCCTTGGGGAACTTTTGATATTAAAAGTGCTCATTGGCACCTAGCACATATAATTCACATTACGTTAATAGTGTCAAGAATAAAATGCTACTTGCTGCCTAGCAGATAATAAGTATCATTTATTAGATGCTTACATACGTACGTAGAAAGGTTGATCAATGAAACACGATATAAATTGGTATATGAACACAGCAAAAGAATTGAACGGCTTAAAGTCAGATCGCAAATTAGCTATAGAATTGGGCCTAGCGAATATTGCACCTTGGCGGCACCCAGATAGACACAATGTTCCAAGTGTATCATCAATGATCAAGTTAGCTAAACTGGCCAATATGCCTATTGAAACGGCTTTAGTTCATCGGGATATGTGGGAAGCTGAATTTAATGCACCGGAGGCAGTTCCATACTTTAAGAAAACGTTAAAATTGCTCCAAAAAACCGCGGCAGCATTGATTCTTGGTATAGCCCTACTCTTTGCAAATGCTGGTGTTGACGGTGGCGCGCAGGCATCAACTGGGCAGAGCCTAAACAGCGGCGGAATATATATTATGGAAACTTTTTATATATGCAACTTACTTATATTTCAGTGTTTCTGCGAAAATCCTTATTTTCACGAATATTCTTGACGCTGTGACGGCCTTCAGCATTATTTTCCCGTCTACTTACGCATAAGAACGATTTAAGCGTCCTGTTATGCTTTTGATCTTTTATCAATCAAACGCCAAACCTGTACTGCGATGATGCCAGCAAGAATTGCTTTAACAGAAAGATTTAAATAAAACGGATGCATATAATCGAAATAAACTTGTGACCAACTGTTGCCTGTATACTGCTTTCCCCACAAAATTCCGAAAATCTGGATGATGAAGCTTCCGATGAAGGAATAAATTATCGCCTTTATATATAATGGCGATAATTTAACATCACCGACTTTATATTGCACATCACGGCTAATGTGCGCCATAAATCCGGCGGCAATGGGAAATCCAACTAAAAATCCTGCTGTAGGCCCTGTGAAGACGCCAAGACCACTACTTCCACCGGAAAATACCGGCAAACCGATTGCACCGGCCAATAAATAGATAAGAACTGCTAAAACTGCATAAATACGTGATAACGTTAATCCTGCAATAAAGATAAACAGTGTTTGAAGTGTGAATGAAATATAGCCAACATCAAGTGACAAATAAGCCCCAATTGTGATCAAAATGGCAAAAATAAATGAAAAAGAAATCTGTTTTTTATCAATCATTTCAGTGCTTTATAGTAATATTTAAGGGCTTAAACAACACCCTTCTCTAATAAATTTACTATAAACTATTATGCGTCGTCATGTTTGTAAACAGTGGTAATGATTTTAACGTCTTCACTTTTTAAACGCTTAATCTCAAGCGCCCATTTGGTTACTTCATCACGGAATGCCTGAACGGCGGCTTTTGACGCTGTTTCCAGCTTTTCCGGCGTATTATTTTGAAGCATCGTCACCTTATTCGTTAAAACTTCAATCCAGTGATCTGTGTGATCCATGTTGATATAATGATAAAATGGAATGTTATCCGCAAGCTTGTCTGATGGTTTCGCGTCCGCCTCTTTCGGATTGGTTACTAACCGTGGTAAAAAAACAAAACCACCTGGCATGGTATTATCATCTAGCGCTTGCCAGTCAATCTTACTTTCCGCGTCAAGTTCAGGGTAAAATGTAAATACATGGGCAATATATGATTTTGCATCACCGAAGTCAGCGTCATACACGCGCTCGAATTTCTTCGTTAGTCCTAATTTACGAATGTGCCCTTCTACAAGCTTTGCTTTATCATCATCGCAGATATATTCGACATTTGGGCCGTTTCCGGCAGAAATATTGCACATATCGGTGCCACATATCGCATCATGGACCTTAATGGTGCGTGTGTTATCAACATTATATTTCTGGAATATTTTGCGGTAAACGGTGCTCATTTCCGGGTAATGTGGATACCTTCCCCAAAAAAGTTCTTTTCCAAGTTTGATGTCAGCAGGAGTTGCCGCCTCTTCTACTTGAACCGGGATGTCTTGCTGTTTTCTGACAGTTTTTCTGACTTTTCTTTTTGGTTCTGGCTTGGAACCAAACATACTTTTGACTTTTTCAAACATTTTAAATTCGTACTAATTTAAATTGGCAATAACGTGGAAATCGTGAGTACTTTCGCTTAATAATACTAAATTAAGGCTCTAATTTCAAATGTCATTATATTTTCAATAGGTAAAAAACTGGTAAAAAAATCCAGCAATTAAATTAATATGAAAAAAATTTAATTTTTCTATTGGCATTTAAAAAAAGTGTCTGTATAAGATGCGCACCAACGGCGATTACGCCAGTAAAAAAGTGAACAATGTTCCCCGATAGCTCAGTTGGTAGAGCAGTAGACTGTTAATCTATTTGTCGCAGGTTCGAGTCCTGCTCGGGGAGCCACTTTTAAAATCAAAACTCCCCTCAAAATTAAATTTACTTCTTCAAAATAAGTTTTAATTTTATAAAATTAATGTCACTTATTTCGTACATTCTTATTTACTTATATATTTGATATATAAGGATTAATTTACACAACCTCTTTTTATTTTCCCTTTAAAATTAATCGCTTATCTTATTATATTACAAAAATTTAATATAAAAACGCTTGTACAATTTTAATTATGTATATTATATACAAAACCGGAATGGGTAAATTCCACATTGAGTAATTATGAATTAAGAGATGGACATCAACACCGGAATTGGGACGCTGGTCTGATGTAAAAACAAAATTTTGGGAATTTAAAAAAGTGCATAACACGACAATAAAGTTTACGTCGCGCATCATGGATATCAGTGCGTTCCCGTCTAACTTTGCCAGTGCCATCAAAATCCTAACTGAAGACATTGATGCCGATTGGTTAAAGTTTAATGTCATGGAAATGGCAAGACGCAATGTCATTTTAAGCAGATCATTCCCAATTGGTGACAATATCGAGCAGATCGATGAATATGCAAAAACCAATAAAGAAATGTTTACAAAAGCCGTTGAAAACCCATATGACATACAGCGTAATGTGGTCCCCCTTCCCGGTTCAGATGATTTAAATTCAATAAATTGGTATAGCTATTGTGACCCATCGCAAGGCGAAGTTATCACAATCGCAATCGCTCTTCCTGAATTAAGTAAGAAAAAAACACTTAAATTACAAACGATTATGGATGATGCAATCCCCGTGTTATATGGCGCAGCACGTGTCTATCGACAACATCTTGATTTCAGGGACGAATATGATTCAATCATAAAAGTGATGGATAATATTAAATTCGGCATCATGGTTCTTAATCGCGATGGCAACATGCAATATTGCAATCAAAAAGCCAAAATCATGTCTGATCGCAAAGACGGACTATTCATTCGTGGTGACGGTAGACTAGACTTTGAAGTCATTGGTAAAGAAAAAACATTTAGGTCCTTACTCGATCGCCTTTCCGAAAAACAGGAAAATGTAAATGGTACTCATCGACGAGAAGGTTTTGCCATAAAAAGACAAAACCATGATACAATTTACCCCGCCTGTATTTCACAGCTTGATATTGACCAACTAGGCCATAAATATAGAAGATCCCATTACGCGATTATTGTTGCTGACCCGGATGCAAAGTTTGATGAAGAACTCGATCTTTCAAGTCTTTATGGACTTAGTAAATCAGAAGCATCAATCCTTTCCGGGCTTGTTATTGGTAAAACCATTGAACAAATCGCCGAAACAAGAAGAACCAAGCCATCCACAGTAAGAACAACACTAAAGAATGCTTGTCGCAAGCTTGGCGTAAGCAGACAACAAGACATCATCCGTCTTGTATTATCTGGCCCACATGGCGTCTATAATGGCGCTCTTCAACTTGGTGAATAACCGAAATTTCCACAATCACGCTTACCTTAAGAATCGGATTGATTACCTATCGTAACTGATTGTAATCATTTACATTTATCTAACCTGCGTTAACCATAACAGTATAACAGTTTGCCCAATTTGAACGACTGATTGCAAATTATCCTACCCCATTTGAGGTATATTATTTTTCAATAAAGTCCCAAACGGTAGAGGATAACTTACATCCAAAATGAGACTATATTTTCACGGTCAAGGGGGCCGATTAGCAAATGCAGTTTTGGAGTATTAAATGTTTACGATTTGCACAAAAATCAAAATCTGGCTTGGGGCAGCGATCAGTTTTCTTCTTTTAACCGTTAATGCGCTTGCACAAGATTATGTATATACGCCGACCAATCCTTCATTTGGTGGGTCATCATTTAATTCTGCGCATTTGATCGGCATTGCAAATATGCAAAATAAATATAAAGATCCAGAAGCAATCGCCCAACAAGACACATCAGCAACGGATCTTTTCATTCGTCAATTACAAAGCCGCCTACTATCCGGGCTTGCGTCACAGGTAACCGAAGCTATTTTTGGTGAAAACCCACAGGAAAGCGGTCAAATCGTTTTTGGTGATCAAATTATTACCTTTAATAAAGGTTTAGAAGCCGTGCACCTGGTAATTGAGGACACTGCGGCTGGCACAAAAACAGAAATTGAAATTCCTGTACTGACTACCGGTACTGCAGAAGTTCAAGGCGGCGTAAACGCAGCACAAGCAGCACTTAATGGATTAAATGCAACAAATCCACAATCGCCACAGCAAAGCATTCTGGATCCGCTTTCATTTGATAGTGTTGATCCACTATCAAATAGTAATTCAGTTCCAATAAATTAGAGTTCCGGTGAGTATTAATCAAATGTCTATTTCATTAAAAAATAATTATAAAAGAGCAGCTGCGGCAGTATTTGCATTATTAATTACGGGTTGTAGCACAACGGTAAAAGACGATTTGGTGTCATTACCACCTATGGACGGGGAAAATTCATTTAAAAGGCTTTCCAGCATCCCTGCCCCGGTTGCACCGGTTACTGTTGGCGTTTATTCATTTGATGATCAAACAGGCCAATTTAAAACAACGACCGCACAACAAACATTATCACGTGCGGTAACACAAGGCGCGACATCAGTACTGATCAAAGCATTACATGATGCGGGCAACAGGTCATGGTTTAAAGTTGTTGAACGTAGCCGTATCAATAACCTTTTAAAAGAACGTCAAATTATTCGCGAGATGTATCAAAGACATCAAAACCGCACCCCTACTCAAGAAGAATTACCACCCGTTTTATTCGCAGGCATTCTATTTGAGGGCGGCATCATCGGATATGATTCAAGCACAAAAACAGGCGGCATTGGCGCACGTTACCTAGGGATTGGTGGATCAACAAAATACAAAGAAGACACCGTCACGATTTATATCCGCGCCGTAAGCGTTACTACTGGTGAAGTTCTGATGTCAGTCGTTAACCGCAATCAAATTGCATCTGTCGCTTATCAAGCCGATGCTTTCCGTTTCGTAAGTTATAAAAACTTACTTGAGGCAGAAGCAGGATACACGAGAAACGAGCCAGGCTTACTGGCCCTAGAACATGCAATTGAAGGCGGCGTTTATTCCCTGATTATGGAAGGCATGACACTGGGTCTTTGGGGACTAGAAGATAAAGAATTACAGCAGAAATACCTTGCGTCTTACTCAAAAGAAAAAGCAGAAAGGGATGCTTTATGAGAAACATTCTAAAGCCATATCAAGGATTAGTGTTTTCAGCAGTTTTTGTAAGCTTTTTAAGTGCGAATGCATTTTCGCAGGAGGTTCCAGACGTAACAGAACCAGTTGAGCCGGATGTTTCCGAAGTCCAAGAAGAATTTTCAGATTTCGTTGGAAAGTCAGAAAATTTTTCACAAGCGGTTTACATCAATCAACTTGGTAACGACAATAGAACAAATATTCAGCAACAAGACGGTGATAACACAGCGCACGTATCAATTACGGGAAACAACAATGGTGCTGATGGTGTTGAAGGACAAATTACACAGAAAAATGCAACAAATACTGCGTCAGTGATCGTAGTTGGTGACCGAAATGATTTTGATATTTCTCAAGATGGCTTGGGGGGCACCAATAAAACTTCTCTTTATCAGTCTGGTACTGACAATGACGCATTAATTGAACAGTCATCCGTATTATCATCAACAAATTCAGCAGAGCTTTGGCAAGTTGGAAATGGCAACCAATTAACCGTAAACCAAGTCAATGCAGTTGCAGCATATAACAATGAAGTCCGTCTATTCCAGGACGGTACGGATAATTCAGCAACACTGACACAAAATGGTGGGAACAACACCATTAACGCCACCCAAGTCGGCGATACGGTTAGTGCAACATTTACCCAGAATGGCTTTGATAACACATTGATATCACGTCAGGACGGAACAAATCTGAACTACGGAATTACACAAGATGGCGGGGCAACAATTTCGATAATTCAAACGAATACATTTACCAGCCCTCAATGAATGACACTTTGCCAAATCAATAGTCATGCTTAACAAATAAAAGGGATTTGGCAACTTAAAGACGAAGTAAAAAACGAAACGATTTAACAAAACAGAGGAAAAATCAATGCGTAAAATCTTACTAACAGCGGTATCAGTCGCCGCACTTACATCAGGAAATGCTTTCGCTGCTCCTGCACAACCAAGCGTAGCGTCAAATGTGTCAACAATTACACAAACTGACCACGATAACGAAGCCACTGTAACACAAAACCTTGGTTATAACGGTGAATCAACAGTAACACAAAACGGTTCACACGGTACAGCTACTGTAAATCAATCAGACGCTGATATCGGTCCATACACACTTCAAGCTAACTTCTCAACAATTGACCAACGTGCTGGTTCTGTTGGTGCAACAGCAAACGTTACACAACATAACACACCTGATTATGCAAAAGAAAACACATCTGAAGTGCACCAAGATGGAAATTATGCTACGGCAAATGTTGACCAAAACGGTAAAGGAAACAATTCTGATGTATGGCAAACATTATACTACGGTAATGGTGTAGAAGCGACTGTTAACCAAACTGGCGTAGATAACCAATCTTTAGTTGATCAAGATGGTGATTATAACACAGCAACAGTAAACCAAACTGGCGAAGGAAACGATTCTTGGGTTGAGCAAGACACACTAACATCAGACAGCGATGCATATGTTGACCAACTAGGTAATGGCAACATTGCTCACTCATGGCAGCATGATAGTGAACTTGCGACAACTGATATTTACCAAGACGGTAATGACAACGATGCAGACGCACACCAAGATCACGTATACTTTACAGAAATTTATGTTGATCAATATGGTAACAACAACGATTCTGACAACTTCCAAGACGATGTTGCAAACAGTGAAATCGATGTTTACCAAGAAGGTGATTACAACTATTCATATGCTGAACAAGAAGGTACACATGCATATGGCGTTTATAACAGCGGCATTTATGTGACTCAAATCGGTGACAACAACGCTTCAAATGCAACACAAACACATGTTTCAAATGGCGTTATTGAAGTTTACCAAGACGGTGACGGCAATGAATCAATTGCATCACAAGAAAACGTGTTTAATACTTCATTTGGCTCATCATATGGCATCTATGTTGAACAAGGTTCTGATAACAACTACTCAGAAGCAACACAAGAATTCGGTAACGATAACCTAATCGATGTTGTTCAACACGAAGGTAACGGCAACGTAAGTTATGCTTACCAAACTGGTAATAACCACACTGCTTATATCCACCAAGACGGCACACACAACTGGTCAGATGTTAACCAATCTGGTGACGGTCACTATGCAAGTGTTACACAAACATATGGTTACAATATCTCTAATGTAACTCAAACAGGTTTATCTAATGTTGCGATTGTAACTCAATAACAATATTTAGATGCTCCATGAAATGCCGCACTTTTTAAGTGCGGCATTTTTTTAATTGAACAAACAATAGTATAGTTCAAATAAACTGGATAAAATGCTGTATTAATTATTGTTTTTCATAATTAAATATCCTACAACGCAAACGCATCTTAAAAAGTTTGTGGAATTGGTTTTGAACATACATTTGTCGCGTGTAAAGCACACATATAACAATCATCCCATGATTGATAGTACCAGATGGGACAAATACGATCATCGTCCGGGTGATATTACAATATCAACAACCAATAAATGCGGCACCACATGGATGCAGACAATCGTCGCCAATTTGTTATTTCAAGATGGAAACTTACCAGGCCCTGTTGGTGATATGTCGCCATGGCTTGAATTTCTTGCAAGACCAATTGAAGAAGTCATTGATACACTTGAAAACCAAACCCACAGGCGTTTTATAAAAACTCATCTTCCCTTTGATGGCCTGCCGTATTTCGATACCATGAAATATATTTTCATTACGCGTGATGGCCGTGATGTATTTATGTCTTTATGGAACCAAATCAGTGGATATCGTGAAGAATTAAAAACAACCTATAAAAAGCGGGCCAAAGAATTTGGCGTAGAATTCAAAGTAAATTACAAAGATCATAACGAGTTTTGGGGTGATTGGATTTCACGCGGCTTTTTCGAATGGCAAGATGAAGGCTATCCTTATTGGTCACATTTTTATCATTTAAAAAGTTGGTGGGAACAAAAGCATCTGAATAATATATTGTTCATTCATTACGCCGATATGCTTGCCGATCCGCAAAGACTTATTAAAAAGGTTGCATCATTCTTGAACATCGAGATTAATGATGAAATGTTGCCTGGTATCTTAAACCGGGTTTCATTTGATTACATGAAGGCAAATTTCGAAGACATTCTTCCTGATACTAATAAATTATGGCGTGATGGCGGTGACCGGTTTATGCACAAGGGAAAGAACAATCAATGGCAAGGCATCTTAACCGAAGCACAGCTGTTGCAATATGATAAAGCTTTAAACAGAACCCTTAGCCCAGAAGCTGCAAAGTGGATGGCGAACGGTGGTCCAATTTAGCACCAGTTTTCTTATTAATTAGAATTTTATCTATTGTTAGAAAATCCTTAAAAAGAATCTGAGATAAAATCGTTACAACACTTAATTCATTGGGGTCGTAACGTGATCATCAGAGCACTTCTTATCTTTATTTTATCCAATACAATTGTTTTTGCGCAGTCCGCGCTTGAGCCGGATGAAAATCTTTTTGAAAATACAAGCATCCTCAATCAGGATCTGTTCGCAATATCAGATGTTTTTATTGATCAATCGGGCGTTAAAAACCACAGCACCATCAATCAATCCGGTGATTTCAATCTTATAGAGGTCCTCCAAAGCGGTGCCAATAACGGTTCATTCATTGATCAATCTGGTACCGGTCATTTTATTAAAGTATCGCAATCAGGTGATTTTAATGTGTCCACCGTTATGCAAAGCGGTTATGCAAACACCGCCATTGTAAACCAATAATACCCTCTCATTTTACCATTTCCCATAAATAGTGTATGATGCCCCAATTCATAATATTGGGGGCACATTCATTGGGAGGGAACAATGGACACAAGTAACCCTGTAAAAACGCGTGAATACATAAATCATCCAATCATGAAAAGCGACCGATGGGAAGCTTATAACCACAGGGCGGGTGATATTGTCATTACAACATCATACAAAGCCGGCACAACATGGATGCAAACTATCGTCGCCAATTTAATCTTTCAAGATGGTGAAATGCCGCATCCGGTTAGTTTTATGTCGCCCTGGCTTGATATGGATATCGAACCGCTTGATGAAATCATTGAAAGACTTGATGCGCAGGATCACAGACGATTTATCAAAACACACCTGCCCATGGATGGAATTCCGTATTTTGACACCATGAAATATATTTATGTGTGCCGTGATGGCCGGGATGTATTTATGTCATTATGGAACCATCACAGTGGCTATAGCGATGATATCCGCGGACTTGTCGGTGAAAAGATGAAAGACATGGGTATGCCGCCCTTCCCGTTTGATTATGATGATATTCATGCATTCTATGAGGACTGGATTTCAAAAAGCTGGTTCGAATGGGAAGATGACGGCTATCCGTACTGGTCTCATTTTCACCATTTACAAAGCTGGTGGGAACATCGCCGCTTACCGAACATACATTTTGTCCATTTCGCGGATTTATTAAGTGACCCCGAAAAAGCCATTCGTAAGATTGCCGCGTTTCTTGACATTGAAATTGATGAAAAACAAATGCCCGGCATATTAGAACGCATATCGTTTGGATCCATGAAGAAAAATTTCATGAACATCATGCCGGAATCCGAGGGCATATGGAAAGGTGGCGGCGACCGTTTTATGAATAAAGGCACAAATGGCCGTTGGCGCGGTGTTTTAACCGAAAACGAGCTTAATCAATATCATCTTGTTGTCGCACGTGATACGACACCCGATGCCGCAGAATGGCTTGAACATGGCGGTGATGTAAATTAATCCGCGACGATATTGCGAATAGATGCATATAAATCGCGAATACTATCTTTCGTGTTTCGCATGTTTGATAACAAAATAATCGTATGATTATCTCCACTTAAGCCAAACTGCATATAAGTGATAAAGCCGCTCGTGCTGCCGCTATGGCCCACATAACGATGTCTTCCCACCTGATCAATGGCAAAGCCAAGCCCATAATGTGATGGAGTACCGTTTTTAAGGATTATGGGTTTCAATGCCCCGATCATAATCTCTGGCCCGATGAGCCACCCTTCCCTGATGGCAACGTCAAATTTCAACATATCATCCAGCGTCGAAACCATATCATCATCGCCATATGTTTCACCGCGCATGCGTGGTGGCGCATCTGGGTCAGGTGATCTTTTGATATCACCATCGTCATTTATTCTATGGCCTTTAACATATTCGGGGCGTTCTGATGTCGGGATCATGCTGAATTGAAAGCTTTCCGTCATCCCTGCGGGGCGATAGATATATTCATTGATATAATCATCATATGCTTGTCCTGATAGTTGCTCAATGATCAAACCAAGTAAGACATAAGCCGTATTACTGTATTTGGATAGTTCATATGGCCCGGCCAGCAATTCAGGCGCATATTTTTCAAGAAATGCCAGATAATCATCATTGCCATATGGCACAAGTTCCGGATTTTCCTCACGCGTGCGGTAATTTGCGAAATGCTGTTCACGCATTTCAACTTCTTCATACACATCAAATAAACCAGATGTATGACTTAAAAGCCCTGCGATCGTCACGTTGTCATAAGGAAGCTTTGGAAAATATTTGGTTACCGGATCATCAAACCGCATTTTCCCCGCTTCCACGAGCTGATGAATGGCGACAGCTGTGAATGTTTTTGAAATACTCGCGAGTTCAAATGCACTATCCGTCGTTAATTTTTCACCTGTTGTGACATTTGCGATGCCGTATGCCTCTTTAAAGATGACATTGCCATCACGGGCTACAAGAACAGCGCCGTTAAAATCGCTATTTTCCATTAATTCTTTAATTTTAATAGCGTTATCAGCATCCTCTGCGAATGCGACGTGTGAAACAAATAAAGTGATTAATAACAACAATTTACGCATTAAACTTCATCTCCGCCTTAATGGTGAGCGACGCTAAAACAATCGATAAGACACAGGCACCGATAATCAGCATAAACCCTGCGTCCCATCCGGCGATATCAACTGCGTATCCAATGGCCACATTGGCGGAAACTGCACCGCCGACATATCCGAACAGCCCAGTAAATCCGGCGGCTGTTCCGGCGGCCTTTTTCGGCACCAGATCAAGTGCGAAAAGCCCAATTAACATCACCGGTCCATAGATAAAGAAACCAATGGCAATCAGCATCGCAATATCAAGTGACGGGTTGCCAATCGGGTTTAACCAGTAAACCACAACACAAATAAGCGTAATGCCCATAAACAGGATTAATGCAGGCGCGCGTCGCGCACGGAAATATTTATCGGATATAATCCCGCAAATAATAGTTCCCGGAATACCCGCAAGTTCATAAAGCGCATATGCAAAACTGCTGCCATCGAACGTGAAATCCTTTGCTTCCTGAAGGTATAGTGGCGCCCAATCAAGCACACCATAACGCACCAGATACACAAACGCATTAGCAACGGCAATAGCCCATAACAGCTTGTTATTTAAAACATATTCCATGAAAATTTGTTTGGCGGAAAATTCAGTTTCATGGGTTTCTTTATATTTAAACGCCATCGGATAATCATTATGATATTTTTCAATGGACGGCAGCCCTTGTGATTGCGGTGTGTCACGTACCGTCAGCCAAATAAATATGGCAATAACAATCGCGATCATGCCATGGAAATAAAAGACCGATTTATAATCACCCGCAAAAATCGCCATACCCCATACCGCAAGGATCCCGACCATGCCGCCACCAATATTATGGGCGACATTCCAGAACGAAACGACCCTGCCCCGTTCCTTTGGTGAAAACCAGTGAACCATGATCCGGCCACTTGGCGGCCAGCCCATTCCCTGCACCCAACCATTAAGCAGCAGGATTAAAAACATGATCCATACGGAACTTAATGCAAATGCACTGGTTCCCATGAAAATCATACATAATGCGGACGTAAGTAGCCCGAATGACATAAAATATCTGGCGTTACTGCGATCGGATACGCTGCCCATCACGAACTTGGAAAGCCCG
Source organism: Pseudemcibacter aquimaris (assembly GCF_028869115.1). NCBI lineage: Bacteria > Pseudomonadati > Pseudomonadota > Alphaproteobacteria > Emcibacterales > Emcibacteraceae > Pseudemcibacter > Pseudemcibacter aquimaris. The sequence continues at coordinate 1,604,047 of NZ_CP079800.1, read as the reverse complement.
TACGCAATTGCCACACCGGATAACGCGAAGCCAAGTTCAGTACGGCTGAATCCTTCTTCAACAAGGTTCGGGATCGCAAGCGAAAAGTTTTTCCGCACCAGATAATAACCGGCATAGCCAATGAAAATCCCGATATAGACCTGCCATCTTAATCGTTTATAGGTGTCATCCACTTCATCGTCGGCGACTTGTTCAACATGTGGGGCGGGTTTAAAAATGCCAATCATTTCGCGTCCCTCCCTTTAATGAAATCAATGGTTTTATCGGGGAAATCGGTAAAGACCCCATCAACGCCAATATCAAAAAGGAATAATTCAAGTAACCCTTCATAGCTTCCTGCAAATCCTGGAATGGCAAAACTGTCTACTCGGAATGTGTATGGGTGGACTTCCATCCCGTATTTATGGGCAAGGTCAACAAGGTCTGATTTCGTGAATGTTTTCCCGCGGTCTTTGGTTTCGGTAATCATAAACATACTTGGCCCAATGCCATCGGCATATTTTGATAATGCTTCCATGCCTGCATCCGTGGTCATTTCATCATATGGGTTAACTTCGCCCGCGCCCATCAATTGCACGAGCCTTGTATCCATATTTAGCGACGGCAGCACTTCATTTGCAACCCGTTTTAATTCATCAATTTCAAATGTCTGGTAATATGCTTTTGCGTCTTTGCTATCGTATCCATAATCTTTAAATGTTTGCAGCATCGCGCGACTTAAATCTTTACCGACCGCAAGGTGGAATGCGGGGCTTTTGGCCTCTGCATATATGCCGATATCACCACCAGTTGATTTATTAAGCCCTTGGATTAATTCAATTTCTTCCGCAAGTGTGTGCACCTTAAATCGTGATTTACTTAACGGGAAACGGTCCGGAAATACGGCTTGTTTATTGCCGTCTTTATCAATGCGGTATCTTTCTGTGACATCAAGGCGTCTGATTTCATCGAGGGTAAAATCAATCACATAATAACGGCCATCTTCACGGGCGCGACCCGGGAATTTTTCCTGAACATCGGTCACACGGTCCAGATAATGATCATGCAGCACCACCAGATGGTCATCTTTTGTCATGACCACATCTTGCTCGATATAATCCACACCCATGGCATAGGCCATTGCCTTGGCCGCCAACGTATGTTCTGCCACATATCCGCTGGCGCCACGATGAGCGATCACTTTTTTATCGGCATATGCAACGCTGGACATTAATGAAACCCCTATTAATAACGCAATTATCTTTTTCAAATTTACTCTCCCTGCGACTTGAAATCAGAGTGCATGGAAAGATAATCAATTGCAATAATTAAATAAAAACTTCACTGATTTGATGTTTAGTTTTTGAGGTGTTTTTCGAGGAATGCTTCAAGTTCATTTAGAAAGACTACATCAGGACTAGCCTCTTGCCTTAAATCAACAATGCTATTTTCAATATTATTTTCTTCTAATGCGTTAAAAAAACGGTCATATCTGTTCCCATTCTGAACAACACCAGATTGAGTTTTAAACATTAAGATCGGAATATCAAATTCATCTCTTCTCAAATATGGGGACATTCCATCAATATCCATTCCTTTTTTTTCAATGTATGTACTGTCCAATGAACGAACATAATCTTTAAAATTTATCATTGGGTCATATGCAACAGAACAATTATAAAGTCCTTTCTCTATAATGGGCGACTGTATAGCGGCATAACCGCCAAAATTTCCGCGTCCCATAACACAGACTTTATCCTTCTTGGCATATCCATTTTGGATAGCCCATTTTGCGCCATCATTGATATCTTCAAGCATTTTTCCACCAAGTTCAAAAAAACCTGCAGTTAAAAAATCTACACCATATCCGTTAGAACCACGTTGGTTAACTTGTAAAACGCTATAACCCCTTGATGCCAAAAACTGCACCCACCAGTCAAAGCCCCATGTTGTTTTTCCAATTGCACTTGGACGAACCAAAACTACTAATGGACTTGGTTTATTTTTATTTTCATCTGGTACTGTTATAAAACCCGGTATCTCCAAACCATCTCTTGCTGTATACTTAATACCAACTTGTTCAGATAATTTTTCCACATCTAATGAACGATAATTATAACCCAATAAATTCATTTGATTGGAATTAAAATCAAGTAGATAAAAACTGCCCGGATCAGTAGACGATGAAATTTTGAATACGTATTTATCTCTATTTTCTGAGACACTCTCGATTGTAATCGTTGAACCAGGAAAATTTTGATCAAAAACTTTCTTTACTTTTTTTGCTTTATCGCTAACCGGAAAAAATTGAGGTTTATCTACATTTACAAAATATGCTTCAAGATTATAGTCCCTATCAAAGCTGACACCAGTGATATCATATTTTTCATGACTGGCTATTTTTTCAATTTTCTGATTTTCAATTACATCATACAAATAAAGCGATAGTTTATTTTTATCATCAGTTGCAATTACATAAATGTGATTTGGATCATTTGAAAAACCAGCAAAACTCATATACTGATCAAAATATTCTTCATCGATTTTTCCTGTTCCAACAGCAGTGTCCCTATCAAATATTTTTGTCCACTCGCTTTGTCCATCCTTTCTATAGTATCCAATTTTTATATGCTCTCTAGCCCAAATAGAATTCCCATTTCCCATAGCAAATCTTAGATTACCATCATTATCACTTCTAAACTCATCAGCGTAAAATGGCCCACGTGAGATTTTTACATCTTCCCCTGTTTTGACATTTAATCTAAATATATCCGAGCCTGAATTAGTAATAACATGATCAGGATCATGTCTTTGCAGATCAATAATTCGCCTCTGAAGTGTAACAGGCTCCTGATCACCTCTCCACGAAGTAATTTGTGCTAACCCAAAAGTATCGTATAGTCGCCCTCGTCACCGAATAAATTTCGTGTAATGAGCGAAACGATACCACCATTATTTTTTAATAATAATATCCGCTCCCCGTTCGGTGAGATTTGAACGCTGGATATTTCAGGAATAATACCAAGAGTTTCTGCAGAAACATTTCTTTCTTGCGCATTTACCAACATGCACATGAAATTCAGATAAATGAATAATCCAAAAAATCTTTTAATCATTTCCTATTATAGATGCTTATTTAAGAATTTTTCAACTTCACGTAAAAATTCAATACGGTGTTCTTCACGACTTAAGAAATGATCACCGTCTTTAAATTCGATATATTTAATATCTTTACCCGCATCATCCATTTTTTCATGAAAATTTATGCTTTGCTCGACACGGACACTTCGATCCTGATCACCATGTATCAACAACACTGGAACATTAATTTTATCCAGATTATCAGACGGTGATGCATCATCAACACGCCAATCATCACTGGTGACATAATTTAAATATGTTCTGTATCCGGTAAAACGTCTTCTGTAATTCAAGAAATCCTGCAAATCAGCGACAGGCGCAAAGGCAATAGAACATTTATAAAGTTCTTGTTCCATCACAAGTGTTTGAAGCGCTGCATAACCACCATAACTGCCGCCCATAACACAAACCTTATCAGGATCGGTAATACCGCTATCAATCATCCAATGGGTGCCATCATTAATGTCTTCAAGCATTTTTCTACCCCATTCCTGATGACCCATAATTTCAAAATCAGCACCAAGTCCGGTTGAACCACGATAATTCATTTGTAAAACCGCATAACCGCGGCTGGCAAGGAATTGAACCCAATAATCAAATTCCCAGTAATCCCGCGCCATTGGCCCACCATGTGGCATAATAATCGTCGGCAGATCGTTTGCGTCATGCCCAATTGGCAATGTTAAGTAACCTGGAATTTCCACACCATCCCTTGCTGTGTATGTAACCGGTTTCATTGGGGAAAGCTGTTCATAATCAAGCTTTGCATAATTGAAATTTAGTGGTTCCATACTGCCTTCTCTTAAATTCAGTATGTAATATGAACCCGGGTTTTGTGGGGAACTAACCTTTAAAACGATTACTTTTTCATCAGCTGATTGGGTAATAATCTGAACGATTTCACCGGGGAAGTTTGCTTCAAAAATCTTACCTAACCTTATTCCCTGTTTGCTTTTCCTAACGATGTTCAATTTGTCATCAAAATAAGAATAGCTTTCGACCATTCCATTTTCATCAATCACAAGGTTCTGAATATCATAATCTTCTGAACTGGCGACGACTGCAACGACCTCTTCTGTATCGACATTATATCGGTAATAAGCTTTGTTTCTATGCTCATTCAAAAAGGAAATATAAATTTCTTCTTCCTTATCCGAAAAATCAACGAAATTAAATGGCTTTACATCCTTTAATTCATCATATTCAAACAAGGTTTCCCAATCATCGCTTTCATTTTTTCTGTAATAAGCAACGTGCTTTACCTCTGTCGCGGCGGCTCTTGTTGTGCGGCCTTCACCAAATCGAACAACGTGATTTTTATCGGTTTTCCAATCTTGAATGATGCTACGCCCACGGACAATTCTTGTTCTGCTCTTATCTTTTAAATTTAATTTATAAACGGCGTCTTGTAATGCTTCTTCATAATCAAGTTCGATTAAAACATGATCCGGATCATCTTCAAGGATATCAATCACTTCATCCTGAAACTGCGGAACATGGTTTTGTTTACTAACCGGCCCCACGCCCATTCGGTTCCCACGCAGTTCAATTGGGTTTTGAATATTTTTCCCGTCCCAATCCATATAAACCAAACGGCTTTCGGTTGTGTCCGTTAACCCTCTACCCGTTCTTCTTTGTGATGAAAAATTAATACCCGCAATAATTTCATTATTGGACGTCCATCTTGCCCAGCTATATTCCCCTTCGCTGGTTGGAATTCCGTTTGCCGGAATGCTTGGGTCAATAAGCGATTTGGTAACGATAATTTTACGACCATTATAATTCTGCATCAGCAAAATTTTGTTACCATCAGGGGATAATTCAGCATCAGAAATTTCTGGAATGACACCTAATACCTCTGCGGGGATAGGTGCGCTATATGCCACAGTTGTAATAGTTGTAAAAACAAACGAAATAAGAATAGATGAAAATCTGTTGTATTTTTTCAATATAACCCCCAATAATAGAATTAAGTTTTTTTATATTACAATATTTTATATTCAATTCAACCCGTTAGGATAAACTATGAACGAAGTTCCTTTCTATATTGATATTATTGGATGGGCTGGTGCAGCGACATTATTGATCGCATATTTTTTTCTATCAAATGGTACCTTTAAATCCAATTCATATATTTATCAGGGGCTTAACGCATCTGCCAGTGTTTGCCTGATTATCAATACTTATTCATACGGCACAATTCCGCTTGTAGTGTTAAATACAACATGGCTACTCATTGGATTAAACAGCATTAGAAAACTTGCTATGGCACCATCAAAGTGATCGGGTTATCAGCAATGCTGACGCTTACAGGTAATTCACCATAATGGTCACCGTCAATTTGAACCGGGGCCACAACATCCGATTTTAACTTAACGCTTTTAACATCAATAATATCAATATCATCCCGTCCGGCAAGTCGGCTTGTCATTATTGCAATAAAGTATTTTATCGCCGCCCACGCCCCTTTATTTTTAAACAGGATCGCATGAAGCATCTGATCATGCAGTGATGCATTAGGCGCGCACACATATTTACCCGCGTAAAATTTTCCGTTTGTAACAATTGCACTGGCGCATGGGTGTAATATTCCATCAATTTCACAGTAATACTGCCTTTTGTCGCCAAAGAATATTTCCTTTAAAAAAGCAATAAAATAAGCCACTTCACCGATTTTTTTCTTTAATGATAAATTGACATTCTTAACCGCAAGCGCGTCATACCCAACGCTTGCCATAAGGGTAAAATATTGATCATTAATTTTCGCAGGATAAATGCTGGCTGTATTTCCATTTGTTAAGGAGCTAACAATTGAATGGACATTGATTTTAATCCCTAGCTCCTTGGCAAGTACATTTGCGGTTCCCATTGGAATAATACCAAGCGGTTTATCAGTACCATAAATACCATTTAAAACTTCGTTTATGGTGCCGTCACCACCTGCAGCTGTAATAACATCAAATTCATCTTTATTTGAAAAAGCTTTCGCAATTTCGGTTCCATGCCCTGCATATTCTGTTTTTATAAGCGTGTAATCAATCATACGCGCATCAAGTACAGATAAAACACTTTCAAAAAGCTTTTGTCTGCGCTGTCCTGCGTTTGGATTATAGATTATTAAAAATCGCAAAATTACATTTCCCCAGAAATTAAAACCAACAAGTTTAAGTATATTTAACCGATTATTTTATCTTACGCCGCAAAATAATGATATATTAGCTATTCTGGATATAAGGGGCATAAAGTGACGATCCGTAACTTATTACTGAAATCAGCATCTGCATTCGCCTTTTTTACACTGGCGGCCTGCGGTGGTGGCGGCACTGGCGGTGGTTCATCATCCCCTGCTTTAAATACACCTGCCCCACCCCTTAATAATGGTACAAATTTCGATACTGCTGAATACCGGGAAAATAGTGCACTTGCACAAATGAACATACTAACCGCTTATGATAATGGTTATACGGGCAATGGTATATTGGTTGCCGTCATTGATTCCGGTGTTACCGAAGTCCCTGAACTTGAAGGGCAACTACATAGCGCGAGTACAAATGTGGCCAACCTTGATCCAAATGATGCCGATGATTTTAGCGGCCATGGAACCGCAATTGCGGGCGTTATTGCATCAAAACGAGACCACAATACGAACAACAGTCCGATAAACATGCATGGCGTAGCATTCGATGCACAAATTCTAAATATCAACGCGACCACATCGGCGAATTGTCCAGATCTTGATAATTGTTCTTTTTTCCATTCTGATCTTGCAAATGCATATGATTATGCTGTTCAGCATAATGCTGATATTATCAACGAAAGCCTCGGTTCCAATACCTTCCCCACGATTGGTTTACAACAGGCAATCCAAAGAGCTGTTGCCGCAGACAAGTTAATTGTACAACCGGCTGGTAATATTGAAGACACAGATCCCGCGGGCACAGGCACGGAAATTCAGGGATCTGCGCGCGTTGCCATTGCCAATTGGGCAAATGGTCAGATTATCGTTGCGGGTTCCGTTGATAGTAACAATGTGATTTCAGATTTCAGTTATCGCGCTGGCGAGGATGCAAAAAACATTTACCTTGTGGCCCCCGGTGAGCAGTTTACCACACCCGATCATTTAACGAATAATAGTTTCGAATATGTTTTTACATCCGGAACGTCTGTATCGACGGCGTTGATATCTGGTGCGGCGGCCCTTTTAATGCAGGCATTCCCAAACCTGTCTGCGGCGGAAATTGCGGATATTTTATTTACAACGGCAACTGACCTAGGTGTACCAGGCGTTGATAATGTTTATGGACGCGGGCTAGTGAATATTGAAGAGGCCTTTACCGCGCAAGGGCAATTATCCCTTGCTGGAAATGGGTTTGGCGAAACAGCAACTATTGGAACGGCAAATACAGTTGCATCACAGAATTTAATTTATTCTGGTGGTGCCTTCGGTGCTGATATTTCATTCAGAGATAATTTATCAAACGTTATGGTTACGGATAAATATGACAGATCATATAATATCGATTTTTCAAATAGCGTTTATAATCCACAAGCAATGATTGATCTTGACCGTTTCATGACCGGTGCCATGTCAACAAGGCGTCATGACATTATCTTTGATGAAAAGACGAACGTCAGAATGGCATGGCAGCATGACGATCGCTTTAACGAAATTGATAAACGTTATTTTTCAAACCATCTGGACCGTCACCGGACAAACACCGGGCAATTAAGAATGGCGATCTCCCATTCATTAGATAACACAAAATCCGTCTCTTTTACTGCAGGAATGTCTCTTCCGGAAATGCTGGAAGATTACCGCCCTGATGATTATATTGCCCCCAATAAACACGGGTTTAATATGCTGTTAAATCCGGCAGAAACAATTGGCGTTTCTTACAAGAATAATGGCAAAACCACACATGAAATCGCCATTGCCACTAGCGAAGGATCTATTCCCCGTGAAATCAGCCAAGTTCCTATTAATTTTCAAAACACAATGGTGCTAAACCGTATTGAGCATCACTTTACGAATAACTTAACCGCATCATTTGATTTTGGTCTATTAACAGAAAAAGGAAGTGTACTAGGTGCGATATCAACAGGCGCGCTTGAAATTGGACGTGGCGCGAGAACTGGGTTTGTTGGCGGGAAATTTAATTGGAACATCACAAACAAAAGTAACATATTCGCCAGGGTTTCTTACGGCCTGACCAAGGTTGATGGATCATCAACATCAATCATTGACCAAATATCAACCCTAAAATCATATAGTTATCTTGTTGGCGTTAAAACAAACGGAATAATCAGAAATAATGACCAATTATCCATATCATTCAGCCAACCATTAAAATTACATGGGGGTAAAGGCATCATTAGCACCGTTTCAAACAGGGATTATGTGAATAACAATTATACAATGTCTTATACCGCAGTCCCCCTCGCTCCACGCGGTACTGAACGCGATATTGAGCTTGCTTATACAATTGCAGAAATCATGGGTGTTCGAGCACAGGTAAATTTCCTCTATCAATTAAATCCGGGTCATGTACAATCAATTCCGAATTCTAAAAATATTTTAATTCGATTGGGATCCAGATTTTAAAAATGAAAAATATATTCTTTGCTTTTTTACTTTCACTATTAACTTCATTTTCTTTTGCACAAAATAACGACGTTGAAAAAGTGCCCCTCGAAAAAATGGCGATGCTTTCGTCCATTCTGGGAGAATGGGATACGGTTCAATATCTCTGGCAGGATGATGAATGGAAACAAATCGCCACATCCGACGTCACATACCACAGCAAGTTAAAAGGAAAGCTGATCACCGAAGAAATCAGCAATCTTGTGCCGGATAATATCTTTATCGTTGAAACATTCATCACGTACGATCAATATCGCAACCTATACCGCCTTGCCGCCGTGGATGATACATACGGGTTAATGGATATTTACGAGGGCGACTTTATATCGGAAAATGAACTTCAATTAACGAACCTGCGTGCAGGAACCAATTTCCCATCCCAGAATGATGGTGAAATGTATTTCCGTCTTACGTTCACTGAAATCGACAAAAACACCCGTGAATTTCTTGTGGAAAAATCATCGGATGAAGGGGCAAACTGGGAACCAATGACCATGAATAAAATGACACGGACCAATTAATGGCAGACATTCTTTCTTTTTCAAAAGCAAAGAAAAATAAAAAGCGCGCGGAAAAAGAAAAACGCGCCGAAGAAAACCGTGTCAAATTCGGCCGCACCAAGGCCGAAAAACAATTTGATAAATCATCAAAAGATAAATTATCCAAACATCTTGATGATCATATCTTGGATGATTGAACACAGATTAAACCGTCACCCTCGGGCTTGTCCCGTGGGTCTCATGCCTATTAAGAGATACTCGGAACTAGTGTCCTCGCTGCGCTCCTTCACCTGCGGTTCCCGAGTATGACGTTACGGTGATTACTCCTCACCTGCCTTATAAAATTCAGGAAGATGCTTTTTAACCACTTCGCTGTCCTCTGCCCACGCATGGCAGCTGTTAATCACCATCGGTTTAACGTGGTCTTTATTTACTTTTGCCTTATTGGCGTTCTTTTGAATATTACCCATTAATGTCTGAAATGACACAGTCGCCAGTGGACCAAGCAGTTCTGTAATATGAGTGCAGCCTTGTTTGCCCTTTACCTTTTCATTAATGGCGCGGCGCCAACCCGGGCCAATTCTAATGCCAATTAGCTGTTTATAGGCATCGGTTATAATCGGGCACATTTCAAATGGGCTGTTATCGGTAACTGCCTCAACATCACGTACGTAAAATTGGTCATCAATCGTAAGCCTAACCCACATTTCATGGATTGGATCACCCGCCGCAATACCATTACGCCACTGGTTTTCAATATCATATGATTTGATATCGGTAAGGTGCGCTTCAATATCCCATAACCCGTCATCACGAATATAGCCATCAAGTTTGATGGATCTAGTGTGTTTATGCTTGCGTGGTGCTGGCGTTGATAATGGCATTTAGTAACCCTTAAATAATAACAATTGGCCTGTTATATCCGATCCGGCTATATTAGTCATGGAATTACTTTTAAATTTAGGTTACAGATGCTGCAAATTGATAGAGGTTTTAAAAGTTATGTCAGATAAAAAAGCAGTTGTATTGCTTTCCGGCGGATTAGACAGCACAACATGTGTTGCCATTGCACAGGACCAAGGCTTTGATGTTTATGGATTAAGTTTCAGTTACGGACAGCGTGACAATAATGAACTTAATGCGTCCAAGGCCGTGGCAAAGGCCCGCGGCATCATCCGCCACGAAGTCATTAATATTGACCTGCGCGCATTTGGTGGTTCCGCCCTTACCGATGACATTGATGTACCAAAAGGTCGTTCTGAAGACGAAATGGAAGATGAAATTCCGGTTACATATGTCCCTGCCCGTAATACGATCTTTTTATCATTCGCGCTTGCCTTTGCGGAAACCATTGGCAGTAACGATATCTTTATCGGTGTAAATGCCCTTGATTACAGCGGCTATCCTGATTGTCGCCCTGAATATATCAAGTCATTTCAGGATATGGCCCGCCTTGCAACTAAAGTCGGGGTTGAAGGTAACGACGGCGTACGCATTAACACACCATTGATTGATTTAACCAAGGCAGAAATCATTAAAACGGGTCTTTCACTTGGTGTTGATTATTCAATGACAACAAGTTGTTATGACCCGGCGGATGATGGTTCTGCATGTGGTGAATGTGACAGCTGTCTGTTAAGATTAAAGGGTTTTAAAGAAGCCGGCGGCAAAGACCCGATTAAATACCGGAAAGTATAATGACCTATAGCGTCAAGGAAATATTCTATACATTACAGGGCGAAGGCGCCCACACCGGAAGACCGGCCGTTTTCTGTCGCTTTTCTGGCTGTAATTTATGGTCTGGCCTTGAAAAAGACAGGGAAAATGCCGCCTGTAATTTCTGCGACACTGATTTTGTTGGTGTAAATGGCCAAAATGGCGGCAAATTTAAAACGCCAGAGGAACTCGCGGATAAGGTCGCAAGTTTTTGGCCATCCGGTGGAATGCCGTATGTTGTTTGCACCGGTGGTGAACCCCTTTTACAGCTTGATGTCCCGTTAATTAAGGCATTCCAAGAACGCGGCTTTGAAGTCGCCGTTGAAACAAATGGCACCTTACCAGCACCAGAAGAACTTGATTGGGTATGTGTCAGTCCCAAGGACTTAACCCAATTTGTTCAGAAATCTGGCGATGAAATAAAGCTCGTTTACCCACAGGAAAAAATCACCCCAAAAGACGTGGAAGATTTAAATTACACGAACTTCTTCCTGCAACCGCTTGATGAAACAGGAAAAAATCATGTTGCAGAGGTCGTCGAATACTGCCAAAATAATCCAAAATGGCGATTAAGCCTGCAAACCCACAAAATAATAGGAATTGATTGATCCATGCTTGCCAACCTTCCCATGTATGACAGACCGGAATTACGAGACGCGCATGAGGAATTTTGGACACTTATAAGGGATAATCTACGCACGGCAGGCGTACATATACCAGACGAAATGTCGTGGGATGCTGGTGAAATAGAGTGCTGGACCGATCCATTTTTCTATTTCAGTCAAACATGCGGCAAGCCATACCGCGAAAAATTACATGAAACAGTAACACTTATCGGCACACCCGATTATGGCTTACAAGGATGCCCGCCTGGGTATTACCGAAGTGCCTATGTGGTTCATAAAACCGATGATCGCTATAATCTTGATGATCATAAAAAATCAAAATTTGCCTATAATGATGAAAATTCCCAATCGGGCTATCACGTGACCAATGATTATTTTGAAAATAAAATCTGCAGCGGATCACACATTAATTCAGCGAAAATGGTCGCAAATGGCGATGCGGAAATCGCCGCAATCGACGCACTATCATTAAAACTGATCAAGGAATATGACGATTTCGCCGGTGACATCAAGGTTATTGCTTGGACAGAGCCAACACCTGGCCTTCCTTATATCGCCTATAAAGGCGCAGATCAAAACGCATTCTATAGCGCCATAAGCACGGCCATCACCGCCCTACCCGATGAAACCCGGGAAAAACTGCATTTAAATGGTATTGTGTTTATTCCAAAAGAAACCTATTTGGCCGTTTCCTGATCCGCGATTTTCTCTTTTCTAAATATGGCAAGGCCCATTGCTGTCATAATAAGTGCCACCACAACATTCAGGTAATTCAGGAACGCCCACGGCGCATAATCAAACACGGCGACTCCTAACGCACCACTATAAAATGCACCACCAAGCGACCAAGGTAGCAATGGTGTCGTTAGCGTTGTACTTTCTTCGATGGTTCTTGATAACATGCGTTTCTTTAAACCCATTTTATCAAATTTATCACGGAAAAGCTGTGCTGTAAGAACAATTGAAATATACGACTGGCCTGTTGCAATACTTGCCACAATACCTGTAAGCATTGTTGCAGCAATCAATGAAAGAACATTTTTCAGGTGTTTCAATATGCCTTCTAACATCGCACGGATATATCCAGCGTTATCAAGAATTCCCGCAAGCGCCATGGCGAATAACGCAATCAACAATGTCCCCATCATGCCCATAATGCCGCCGCGATTTACCAATCTATCAAGATCAGCGTTACCGGTTTCCGCGCTATAGCCACCATGAAGACTGCTTAATAAGGATAATAAATCTTGCCCCTGTTGAAACAACGCCAGCAATATCGCCACAAATGATGCAGTCATCATCGATGGTTCAGCGGGTATTTTTTTATAGCTCATCCCGAACAGGATAATCAGCGGTACAAATCCCAGAATGCTGACTTCGAAATTGTCAGCAATGGCGGCCTTGAAATTATCAATACCTGCGGTATCAAGTGCCTGACCAGCGTATTCCATGCCGATAAATGAAAATAATATCAAGCAAATAACAAATGTTGGCACCGTGGTATAAAGCATTGATTTAATATGGGTAAACAGATCCGTTCCCGTCGCAACCGCGGCCATATTAGTGGTGTCCGATACGGGTGACATTTTATCACCAAAACTTGCCCCAGCAATTACCATTCCCGCAACAATGGGTAACGGAACTCCCATCGCCGCACCAATACCGATTAAAATCACGCCGACCGTTGCAACTGTTCCAACCATCGTTCCAACAGAAACAGACATAAAACTGCATAAAATAAGACCTACCGGAAGGAATACTGCCGGATGAATGAAATCAAGACCATAATAAACAAGCGTTGTAATTGTACCGCTGGCAAGGAAACTGGCGACAACCACACCAATAAGAATAAATATATAAACGGCACCAAGCGCTTTGCTGATACCATCAGACATAATATTTTTAACTTCTGAAAATTTATAACCAAGGAGCATCGTGTGAATTGATGCCCATGTGATGCTTAATAACAAAAGAACTTGAATGCTGATTCTGTAAACCACAACCCCCGTTACAATCAAAACCAAAATTCCACCAAAACAAACAAGCGAATGCCAAAAGCTTGGTAATTTATGATCAGTCAATCTCGACCCCTAATATTTTTATATTTTTTATTTATTATTTAGTGATCACTAAAGATACAGTTTGAAAATCAATATGTCTAATATTAGATGGATAAAAAATTTAATAGATAAACAAAAGGCTTGGGTATATTAAACCCAAGCCTTTAGATGTCGATTATATCTGAAAAGTTTTACCAACCCTCAAGGACGTATTTACCGATGGCGCGCCCCTCTTCGATGGTTGCGTGTACCTTGCGGATGTTATCCGCATTAATCGGACTGATCACATCACCTGTTGTGGTCACAAGCTCGCCACTATCGATCATTGCGGCCGTTTCGCTTAACAGCGCGTTGATTTCATCCATATCATCCGTTTGATGCATGGAACGGGTGAACATAAATTCAAATGCGAATGTCGCGCTTTTTGGTTTTAACAAATCAAGATTACCATCTTTGAAGAAATCAACGATCGTACAGATTTTACCCGCTGGCTTAATCACATCCGTAATTGTTTTCCAATATCCCGCAATATTCGTAAGGCAAAGCACGTAATCAACATTGGTATGACCAAGCGCGTCAAGCTGTGCTGGAATATCTTCATAATGGTTGATTGTGTGATCCGCGCCGCGCGCTTTACACCAATCTGCACTTTCTTCACGGGATGCTGTTGCGATAATTTCAAGGTTACCAAGTTTCTTTGCAAGCTGAATGGCGATTGAGCCAACACCACCGGCCCCACCAATCATAAGGATTGATTTGCCGCCATCTTTACCGCCTTTTGAAATTCCAAGGCGTTCAAATAATGCTTCCCATGCCGTGATTGTCGTTAGTGGCAGTGCTGCTGCATCTGCAAAACCAAGCGACGATGGCTTTTTCGCAGCTATGCGTTCATCAACAAGCTGATATTCACTGTTTGACCCTGGTTTCGTGATGCAACCAGCATAGTATACCTCATCGCCAACATTAAACATGCTGACTTCATCACCAACAGCTGTCACAACGCCAGCGGCATCCCACCCAAGGATACGTAATGTTTCGTCAGGATGCGGGCGTCTGCGGACCTTTGTATCAACTGGATTAACAGAAATGGCCTTTACTTCCACAAGAATGTCTCTGCCTGTGGCTTCTGGTTTATCGATTTCTACATCCAGAAATGCTTCCGCTTCATTAACCTCGAGCGCTTTATAAGATCCAACAGCTTTCATGATAAATTTCCTTATTCTTAATTCGTGATCCCATAGTTATATATCAACAAAAATAATTAAAAAGACTTTTTTTAACCACGATTTTCTGCTTAATTGAAGCAAAGCAAAATGTATCAGGGAAAATCATAATCATGAAAAAACTTATAGTTTCAATTCTAGCATTTTTAATGATGGGGACTGTTTCATACGCCGACGCGCTTAAGGAAAAAATCCTGCCAATGCGTGAACGCGCGAAAGTTATGGATGATTTGTTAAAGCACCGGCTTGATACCCTTATCCCCGAATTAATGCGCCGCGAAGGGATTGATGCATGGGTGATTATTTCCCGTGAATATAATGAAGACCCGGTTTTAAAAACCATGCTGCCTGCCACATGGTTAAGCGCACGTCGCCGTACTGTTCTTATATTCCTTGATCATGGTGAGGATAGCGAAAAAGGCGTTGAACGCTTGGCCGCATCCCGTTATGCGGTCGGTGATGTTTTCCCCGGCAAATGGAACCCGGAAGAAGAACCGGATCAATGGCGCCGTATTGCGAACATCCTTGATGAATTTAACCCTGACCAAATCGGCCTTAATTATTCCGATGATTGGGCCCATGCGGACGGGCTTGTGTATTCCGAGCGTCGTGATTTTGTTAATGCCATTCCAGACCGCCTGCGCACACGTATTGTATCCGCAGAACGTTTGGCCGTTGGATGGCTTGAAACACGCACCGAAAAAGAATTAGAGGTATACGAAGATGTCATGGAAATCGCCCACGCCATTATTGCAGAGGGCTTTTCTGGTAAGGTTGTAACACCGGGTGTCACAACCCGTGATGATCTTGTCTGGTGGTACAGGCAGCGTGTTCGTGATTTGGGACTAACGACATGGTTCCACACAAGTATTTCAACAGAAAGATCGGACGCATCCATCAAACACATCGAAGACAATAACCTTGACCCTGATGTGCTTTATAAAGGGGATCATGTGCATATCGATTTCGGCATTGCGTACCTTGATTTAATGACGGATACACAACAAAACGCTTATATCCTCCGGGACGGTGAAACTGACGCACCAGAGGCCTTAAAAATCGCCAAACGTGGTGGCAACAGATTACAAGACATCCTAACCAGCAATTTTCAAGTTGGACGTACCGGCAACGAAATTCTTGCCATGACCCGTGAACAGGCCACCAACGAAGGGATCGGTCCGGTTATTTATACACACCCAATTGGTCTTCATGGTCATGCGGCGGGTACAACAATCGGCATGTGGGACAAACAAGAAGGTGTGCCGGGCGATGGTGATTATCCAATGCATGCGAATACCGCCTATTCCATCGAATTAACCGCCCTTGTTGATGTTCCGGATAGCTGGAGCACAAAACCAATGCGTATGTTACTGGAACAAGACGGTATTTATGACGGTACAACTTTCCGTTATATCGGCGGCCGTCAAACCAATTACCACATCATTGACCCAAAAGAAGGCCAGCCTGACGAAGGCAAGGTTCAAATTAACAACTGATGATGAAACACCTTTTAAAAACTGTATCTGTTCTTTGCCTGATGGCGACACCCACATGGGCAAAGAACATAACCCCATCCGAAATTGATAAAATCGTTGAAAACGCGATGGATGTTTTCCATGTTCCTGGTGCCGCCGTTGGCGTTATTCAGGATGGCAAGATCATTCATTCTAAAGGATACGGCACAAGATCACTTGAAAGCGGTGGTGATGTTGATGATGACACCTATTTCGGTATTGCATCAAACAGTAAGGGGTTTACGGCAACGGCACTCGCCATTTTAGTAAGTGACGGAAAGATTAAATGGACGGACCGAGTTAAAGACCACCTGCCCGAATTTGAATTATCCGACCCTTGGGTGACGGATCATTTTACCATTGCTGATCTTTTATCCCATGCAACGGGTCTTCCGCTTGGTTCCGGAGATTTAATGTGGTGGCCCGATGGCAATTACCCGCCCGAAGAAATCATCCGCAAAATGAAATATTTAAAGCCGAACCGCGATTTCAGAACCACATATGCCTATAACAATATGCCGTTTATCATTGCGGGTGCGATTATTCCTGCGGTCACAGGAAAATCTTATGAGGATTTCTTAAACGAACGCATCTTTACCCCGCTGGGAATGGATCGATGCACCGCCAATACGCCGATGATGGCAAATGATGAAAATATCGCCGAACCACACATCAGGCTTGATACCACATTAAAACAAGTAAAACGTTACCTGACCATTGATGAGGTCGCGGGATCAATGGCCGCTGCCGGCATTCAGTGCTCGCTTGATGATCTTTTGAAATGGGAACAAATGCATTTAAATAACGGTGCCCCGTTAATGGATAAAGAAACACACGCGACATTATGGCAAATTAATACCCCAATGACCGTATCCGAGAACAACATTAAAAATGGCACAAAATTCCGTGGATATGGCCTTGGATATAACATCAGTGATTACCATGGTAACCGTGTTGTTGGGCATGGTGGCGCGCTTATCGGAATGTATTCAAACCTTACCATGTTACCGGAAATGGATTTTGCCATTGCCATTGTGACCAATCAACAATCTGGCGCGGCTTACAACACCATTAAAAATGAAATCTTAAATGCGGTGCTTGAAATTAAAAATACAAAAACCGCCGCAGAAACATTTAAAGCGCAGGAAGCATCACGCATTAAGGAAAAGAAACGCCTTGCTGAACTAACGGGCAACGGCCGCCCTCACCTTACGCTCACTGAATACGCGGGTCGTTATCATGATAAAATTTGGGACGGTATTGAAATTTCGTTAAATGGTGACGCTTTATATTTTAAATCAGACAGGTCACCAACCATCCGCGGAAAATTGGAACATTTCGAAGAAAACACATTCATCGCCAGGTGGGATCACCGCGACCATGAAGCCGATAGTTACGTGATGTTTAACACGAATGATAATGGCGAAATTTCAGGTTTTACCATGAAATGGATTTCCAACCGCACCGATTTCAGTTATGATTTCAATACTGTAGATGCAATTAAACAGTAGGCACACTTGAAAGAAAAAACAAAAAGAATTCTATATTTAATCTTTGGTTGGGCGATGTTCTTCCTTGGGTTTATTGGTGCCTTTTTGCCCGTTCTGCCGACAACGCCGCTGATGATACTGGCACTTTGGGGGTTTTCCAATGGATCAGAAACCCTTCACAATTGGTTATATAATCATCCAAAATTTGGCCCATCATTACAGGACTGGGATAAATATCGCGTGATCCCGATAAAGGCCAAATTAACCGCCGTCGCCATGATATCATTCAGCGCCAGTTACCTGATATTCTTTTCAAACATTCCTGATATCGCACTTATCGTTTCACTGGGACTAATGATATTCGGCGTAACATATGTGTTAAGCCGAAAAAGCCACAGACCACCGGGTGCTAATGATGATCCTTCTGAAGCTCCATGAAATAATCAGCCCTTGAATATGGGCTATTTTCCGGCGCGGGCACTTCTTTAAAGCCATATTTTTTATAAAGTGTGATTGCGGGGGTTAAGCTGCTGTTGGTTTCGAGGAATAATTCCTTTCCGCCACGGGCTTCATAACGTTCAAGAACCTTTTCCACAAGCATATTACCAAGGCCCATGCCCTTGGCTTCTGGTAAGACGCCCATTTTGCTTAGCTCATATCTTTCCGGGCTATGTTTTTTAAGGGCAACGGCCCCAACCGGCTTACCATCAAGAAGGGTAAAATATATCTCGCCCCCTTTATCAAGCACGTATTTTTCAGGATCGTTTAAATTGATGATGTCTTCTTCTTCCATTTCAAACAGTAATTCAATCCATTGCTGATTGATAATGCGCCAATCATTCCTGAATTTTACATGGTACGGTACGATTTCAACATCACCCGCATGTTTTTCTTCGCGTTTTTCATTATAGCGTTGCGTGAATGATTTTTGGCTTAAGGCCTGCTCATAATCGGCCATTGCATCAAGTATGTTATGTTCGCAGTCGCCAATAACATCAGCCATGGCGCGCTTCGCGACATGCCATATGGGGATTAAGCGCTTGATTAATTTTTCGCCGCGGTCACTGAATACCACAATTTTACTACGGGCATCATCGGCCGTGCGTAGCCACAAATACTCTTTATTCGAAAGTTTTTTGACCGTTTGACTGACCGCTGAATGGGAAAGGCCCGTTAATTTCTGAATGTCGTTTATTAACAATGGCCCCTTTTGATAAAGACAATAAAGAATTGGAAATTCACGCATGCCAATATCAATACCTTCTGCTTTATAAATTGTGTCCATTTCCATCGACAACATTTCAAAGATACGACGGCATCTTGTGCCGATCCCGATTTCAAGAAAAATTTCACCATTCATGGCTGTTTCCTGTCCTTAATTACTTATATAAATATTCATATTATTTTTTACATAATTATTTATATAATAAATTATATTAATCATTCAAGATCAAAATTTTCAGAAAAATGACAGAATTGACTAGGCAGCCGGAACATTAATCACTATATAAGCTCTGGTTTATTAATTAATGACGGGTGCATCACTTGGAATATATTGAAGTCATAGCTGGTCTTATACTGCTTGTGATATGCGGTGATGTGCTTATTCGTGGTTCTGTATCGGTTGCGGAAAACTTTGGTGTCAGCAAACTTGTTATCGGCCTTACGGTTATTGCGTTTGGAACCTCTGCCCCGGAACTTGTTGTTGGTGTTGATGCGGCGATGGCTGGTGTTCCTGCCATGGCGCTTGGCAACGTGGTTGGCAGTAACACGGCAAATATCCTTTTGGTGATAGGTGTGCCAGCGATTATGTACCCATTCATTTGCGACAGCAGCGAAGTCAGACGTAATTATAACATTATGCTTGCTGGTTCTGTCATTTTCATAATGCTGTGCTTTAGCGCGCCACTGAATAAAATGCATGCTGTGTTTCTTATTATCTTCCTACTCGCCTTTTTAATCAGTTCATATAAAAGCGGAAAAGTAGACCCGGTTGAGGGTAAAGAAATTTCGGATAAAGCATACGAAGATTTCGAAGAATTACCGGAAAAACCACTTACGACACCACGTGCATCAATATATGTGATAGCGGGCCTTGCCGGTTTAATGTACGGCGCCCACATCCTTGTTGAGGGTGGCGTGACAATCGCAGAAAGCTTTGGTGTATCAGAAGCCGTGATCGGGCTTACGATCATTGCCATTGGTACCAGCCTGCCAGAACTTGTGACCGCAATTATGGCCGCAAGGCAAAATCACGGTGATGTGGCGCTTGGTAATATTATCGGAAGCAACATTTTTAATTTATATGCCATTATGGGGGCAACATCCCTAGTGGCGGATGTTCCGGTTCCGGATAGCTTCTTAAAAATTGATTTATGGGTCATGCTGGCCAGTAGCGCCGCGCTTTTACCCTTTATTTTATGGAAAATACGCTTTAACCGTGTATTGGGGATAATCTTCACTGTTGGGTATATCACGTATCTTTATACCCTGGGTGCTGCGTAATAAGGATTATTAGAAAATGACAAACACAGTTCATAAAAGCAACCTGACACCGATTAAATATGCCGACGCGACACAAAGCCTGCGTCATGTATTTGTTCGTGATCTTATGCTTGATAGTTCAATTGGTATTTATGATCATGAAAAACAAGCCGAACAAAAGATCCGCGTAAACATTGATCTTTCTGTTACCGAAGACAGCACCCCACTTAACGATGATTATGATAATGTGGTTTGTTATGAAAAGGTCGTAAACGGTATTAAAAACATCGTATCATCTGGTCATGTTGAACTGGTGGAAACACTGGCGGAAAATATCGCGGATATGAACCTGATTGACCCACGTGTCGTTGCCGTGCGCGTTCGTGTGGAAAAGTTAGAAGCAATCGAACACACAACAAGCGTCGGCGTTGAAATCGAACGACGCAAAAAATAACATTACCGTTTTATTAAAGATGTAAATCTAATATTACAATATTGTTAAATCATTGAATTTACAGCATATTATTTTTAGATATTTTTTGTTTTTTACTCCCAAGTTGTTAACAAGCAAAATTTTAACCATTTTTTATAAAAAAACTCCTTTACAGTTTTTAAAAATATGTGTAGAGGAATCTCCCGATATATTTTTATCGTTTAAAAACAGCCTCTTAGCTACACTGCCTAAAAAATAGGCAAAAAGCTGCAACGTCAATAGATCTGCGAACTTACCCATCAGTACAAAACTTATACACCGTTTTATCCACAGATTCCGTGGATAAGTTTTTAATATTTTTTCTTGACCCACGTTATCCCTTGATTCACCACGGTATTTACAGAAAATTAACCATTTTTTTTCAGAAATGTTACAAAAGCCTTTCAAATAAATGTGGAAGCATTGGATCACTTTCGATATAAATTAAACCCATGATCGAAGGCGTGGAAATCATCAAAAAATACATCAAAAACCTCGGCACTGGGCCGGGCGTTTACCGCATGATTGATGAAAATGGAAACGTGCTTTATGTGGGTAAAGCAAAGAACCTTACCAACAGGGTTAAAAATTACACGAACCTAAAGGGATTATCACACCGCATTGGTAAAATGGTATCCCTAACCAGGGCTATGGAATTTGTCACCACCCATACCGAAGTCGAAGCGTTACTCTTAGAAGCAAACCTGATCAAACGCTATAAGCCGACATATAATATCCTGCTGCGGGATGATAAATCATTTCCATATATATTGATTGATACCAGCCATAAAAACCCGCAAGTTTTAAAACATCGCGGCGCTAAAAAACAAAAGGGTCATTATTTTGGGCCCTTTGCCTCTGTCGGTGCGGTAAATGCATCACTAAATATCCTTCAGAAAGCTTTTACACTTAGGACGTGTAGCGACAGCATATTCAATAGCAGAAGCCGCCCTTGCCTGCTGTATCAGATCAAAAGATGTTCTGCACCCTGCGTTGGGAAAATTTCCGATGACGACTATAACGCACATGTTCAGGAAGCCCATGATTTCTTAAGCGGTAAATCCGACGCAATAAAAAAGAAATTCACATCCGAGATGGAAAATGCAAGCGCGGACATGAATTATGAGCTTGCCGCCGTTTACCGTGACCGATTAAAGGCCCTAGCCGCCGTTCAAAGCAGACAAGACGCAACAGACGGCAAACTTGAAGAAGCGGACGTGATTGCTGCATACACGCAAGGCGGCACCACATGTATTCAGGTATTCTTTTATCGTGGTGGTCAAAACTGGGGTAATCAGGCTTATTTTCCACGTCACGCAAAAGACCAACAAATTGACGAGATTTTACCAGCGTTCATAAGCCAGTTTTATGATAACAAACACCCACCCAAGAAAATCTTCATCAACAGCAGCATCAAACAAAAAGCGTTGCTTGAAGAAGCACTCGGTATTAAAGCTGAACGTAAAGTCCATATAACCATGCCACAGCGCGGCAGCAACCTGATGCTTGTAGAAATGGTTGAACGAAACGCGCGTGAGGCATTAGAGCGAAAAGTCGCCGAAACATCATCACAGGCCAAATTACTGGCGGGTGTTGCGGAACTGTTTGATCTTGATGCGCCCCCTTCGCGTATTGAAGTATATGATAACAGCCATATTCAAGGGTCAAGCGCACTTGGCGCCATGATCGTCGCGGGACCAGAAGGGTTTGATAAAAAATCATACCGTAAATTCAATATTAAATCAGAAAATCTCGCCCCCGGTGATGATTTCGGCATGATGCGCGAAGTGATGGAACGCAGGTTTAAACGCCAATTACGTGAAGACCCGGATAGGAACAGTGAAACATGGCCTGATTTGCTGCTTATTGATGGCGGTAAAGGGCAGTTATCCGCCGTCATGGGCGTGTTAGAGGACCTTGGCGTTGCCGACATCCCAACCGTTGCCATTGCCAAGGGGCCAGATAGAAACGCTGGACGTGAGGATTTTTATATCCCCGGTAAAACGCCGTTTAAATTACCGCCCAATGATCCGGTACTTTATTTCCTGCAGCGATTACGTGATGAATCGCACAGGTTCGTGATCGGATCACACCGCAGCAAAAGATCACAAAAAATACATAAATCGATCCTTGATGACTTACCTGGTGTTGGTGCCGCGCGAAAAAAATCACTACTGCTTCATTTTGGTTCCGCAAAGGCGGTATCGGGCGCGGCAATTGCCGATCTGGAAAAGGTTGATGGCATCAGTAAGGCCCTCGCCACCAAAATATATGATTATTTTCATCCGTGATGCATAAAGTCGTTGCCTCTTTGATTAATATTTATAAAATCGGAATCAGTTAGGGAAATTACGACGACAAATGAATAATTTAGCAAACATACTCACCTTTTCACGGATACTGATGATCCCGATGATGATTGCCAGTTTTTATCTTGCTGGCGATCTTGCCAATTGGGTGAGTTTCACGATTTTTACGCTGGCTGGTATTACCGATTTTTTTGACGGCTATGTTGCGCGTAAATTCGACCAGTCATCAAAACTTGGCGCCTTTATGGACCCGATTGCCGATAAATTATTGATTGCGGCAGCACTTATGATGATGGTTGCTTATGGCCGGATCGAGGGATATTCCGTCCTTGCGGCGGTAGT
Source organism: Pseudemcibacter aquimaris (assembly GCF_028869115.1). Classification (NCBI taxonomy): domain Bacteria; kingdom Pseudomonadati; phylum Pseudomonadota; class Alphaproteobacteria; order Emcibacterales; family Emcibacteraceae; genus Pseudemcibacter; species Pseudemcibacter aquimaris. The sequence goes on along the minus strand of NZ_CP079800.1, from coordinate 1,580,550 downwards.
GATCCTATGCCGTGAATTTGTTGTATCGGGCCTTCGGGAATTTTTGGCAGATTTAAAGGTAAGCATTCCTGTGACTTATCTTGCGAAATGGAAAACGACCATTCAAATATTTGCGCTTGGTTTTCTGTTGGTTGGCGATGCAGCACCGGACTTTATTCCCGCGGTGACCATTGGTGACTGGTGTTTGTGGGCGGCCGCACTTCTAACGCTTTATACAGGCTATGATTATTTGAAATCCGGCCTTAAACATATGATGAATTAAAATGAATATTTTATATTTCGCACTAATCCGAGAAAACATTGGTAAATCATCCGATGATATTACCCTGCCGGATGATGTAAACAACGTTAAGAAGTTAATTGAACATCTTGAAAATAAAGGTGAAAATTATAAATCCGCCTTCGCACAATCTGACCTGATCCGTGTTGCGGTTAATCAGGAATATGTCGACCTTGATCATCCGATTAAAAACACCGATGAAGTGGCCATTTTCCCACCAATGACAGGTGGTTGATATGCGGGTTTCTGTGCAAAGTGAAGATTTCAATATTGCAAATGAAATCGCCCTGCTTTCTGAAAACCGTACGGACCTTGGTGCTATAGCAAGCTTTACTGGTCTTGTCCGTGATATTCACGGTGATAAATCAATCAAAAGCATGACGCTTGAACATTTCCCCGGCATGGCAGAACAGGAACTTGAGAAAATCGGCCATGAAGCCGAAAAAAGATGGCCAATTCAAGGGCTTACCATAATCCACAGATACGGAAAATTGCTTCCGGGGGATCAAATTGTTCTGGTAATTGCCACATCCCATCATCGCGAGGCTGCATTCAACGCTGCACAATTCATAATGGACTGGTTAAAAACCGATGCCCCCTTCTGGAAAAAGGAAGAAACCGACGAAGGAACCCATTGGGTTGCTGCAAAATCTGATGATGATGACAAAAAGGCACGTTGGGAATAATTATTCCACGTCACTCCACACGGCGAGTTCATTGCCGCTTGGTTCGGTAAATTGAAAACGGCGTCCACCCGGAAACGCGAAAATTTCTTTTATAATTTTACCACCCGACCGTTTCACCTTACTTTCTGTTTCCTCAAGGTTTTCACTATAAAGCACCACCAATGCGCCCCCATTATCCGTGCTTGATGCCTTATCCGCACGAAAGAAACCACAATCGACGTGTCCTCTTCCTTCAAACGCCGTGTAATCCGGCCCATAATCCGTAAAACTCCACGCAAAAGCGTCCTCGAAGAATTTTTTTGTTCCATCAAGATCGCTTGCTGCAAATTCTACGTAATTAACTTTATTGTGGCGTACCCTATTTTCCTGCATTTAACTCCTCCGCTCTTCATGAACAGAATACACTAAATTACGAAAAATGATAAACTTACTTTAACACAACAAGTAAATCCTTGGCTTCTACCTGATCATTGGCACGTACAAGTACTTCAGAAACCGTACCATCCTTTTCCGCATGGATGGTTGTTTCCATTTTCATGGCCTCGATGCTCATTAGCAAGTCACCTTTAGAAACCTTTTGCCCAGATGTCACCGCCATATTGGAAATCATACCCGGCAGTGGTGCACCAATGTGATTATCATTGCCGCTTTCTGCTTTTTGGTTTTCCTTAACGGCGATGGATGCATCGCGTTTTTTGACCTTAATCACGCGTGGTTGACCATTTAATTCATAGAAAACTTCGACTGTTCCATCATCATGCACATCGCTTATGGCCTGACAACGGATCACGAGCGTTTTACCCGCTTCCAGATCAACCATGATTTCCTGAAATGGTTCCATTCCATAAAAGAAAACATCTGTTGGTAAATGGCTAACTGGACCATATTCACCACGATGTTTCGCAAAATCAGTGTAAACATTGGGATACATCAGATAAGACGCGAGGTCCTGATCATTCACGTTTAAACCACTTGCCTTTTCCGCAGTGACTCGTTCAGTGTCAAGATCAGCTGGGGCCATACTTTTACCGGGGCGTTCTGTAAGTGGAGCTTCCCCTTTAAGGACTTTTGCCTGCAGAACCTCAGGGAAACCACCCGGGCTTTGGCCAAGCTCCCCTTTCATAAGGGAAACAACACTTGCCGGGAATGCGATATCCTTACCCGGGTCTTCAACATCTGCACGTGTCAAATTCGATGAAACCATCATGATCGCCATATCGCCCACAACCTTGGATGATGGTGTGACCTTTACGATATCACCAAACATTTGGTTTACATCCGCGTAAGCCTTTGCAACCTCGTGCCAGCGTTCCTCAAGTCCCATACTGCGTGCCTGTTCCTTAAGATTAGTGAACTGACCACCTGGCATTTCATGAAGGTAGACTTCCGATGCACCGGAACGTATATCGCTTTCGAATGCGAAATACTGGCGGCGAACAAGTTCCCAATAATCGGAAAGCTCACGAATTGTCGCGTTATCAAGCCCCGTATCCCTGTCTGTTGCCTTAAGTGCCGCCACAATCGAGCCAAGGTTCGGCTGGGATGTCAGGCCACTAAAGCTATCCATGGCTGCATCTGCAGCGTCGACACCGGCCTGTGCGGCCGCAATAACGCTTGCTGCGCTTATACCGCTGGTATCATGGGTGTGGAAATGAATAGGAATACTGATTTCATTCTTAAGCGCTGTTACTAGTCTTGTTGCGGCCGCTGGTTTAAGCAGACCCGCCATATCCTTAAGCCCGATGATATGCGCCCCTGCATTTTCCAGTTCTTTCGCCATATTCACATAATAATTCAGCGAATATTTGGCGCGGTCAGGATCATCAATATCACCGGTATAACACACCGTTCCTTCACAGATTTTCCCCGTATCAATAACTGCATCCATGGCAACACGCATGTTTTCGACCCAGTTAAGGCTGTCAAACACGCGGAAAATGTCCACGCCTGTCTCGGCAGTTTGTTCGATGAAGTATTTCACCACGTTATCAGGGTAATTGGTGTAACCAACACCGTTCGATGAGCGCAATAACATCTGCGTCAATATATTTGGCGCGGCTTTTCTGATTTCCCTAATCCGTTCCCACGGACATTCGTTTAAGAAACGCATAGCCACATCAAATGTTGCCCCACCCCAACATTCAAGTGAAAGTAAATCTGACATCTTTTCTGCATAGGCCGGCGCGATTTTCACCATATCGTAACTACGCATACGCGTTGCAAGCAACGATTGATGCGCATCCCGCATGGTTGTATCGGTGATAAGTAATTGTTTCTGATCAAGCATCCAATCCGCAAAACCCTTGGCACCAAGTTTTTCAAATCTGTCCCGTGATCCTTCCGGTATCGGGTCACAACTTGGAATTGGGGCCTTTGGAACCGGGCCGCCTTTCCTTGGTAAAGGTCTTCCTTTAACCTCTTTATTCCCGTTCACTGTGACTTCTGAAATATAATTCAGAATTTTTGTCGCGCGGTCTTTTCTTGGTTTAAAATCAAACAGTTCCGGTGTTTGATCAATAAACCTTGTTGTGTAACTACCGTCACGGAATGTCGGGTGATCAATCAAATTTTCCAAGAAATTAAGATTGGTCGCAAGACCGCGAATACGAAATTCCTTGAGCGCACGGCTCATGCGGTCGACGGCCTGATCCGGATCTGGCGCCCATGTCGTGATTTTTTCAAGCATACTGTCATAAAAACGGTTAATCACCGCACCAGAATATGCCGTTCCACCATCAAGACGAATTCCAAACCCTGTCGCACCACGATATGCTGTAATACGGCCATAATCCGGCACAAAGTTATCTTCCGGATTTTCAGTGGTAATGCGGCACTGCATCGCAAAACCGTTTAATTTGATATTATGCTGTTTTGGCACACCGGATAGGTCACTGCCGATTTCTTCACCCTCGGCAATGCGGATTTGTGCTTTCACGATATCAATTCCGGTGACAACCTCTGTCACGGTGTGTTCCACCTGAATACGTGGGTTTACCTCGATAAAATAAAATTCACCCGTATCAACATCGGATAAGAACTCAACCGTTCCTGCATTAGAATAATTCACTGATTTCGCAAGCTTAATCGCCGCATCACATAGTGCCTGACGTTCATCATCATTTAAAAATGCGGCCGGTGCGCGTTCAATGACCTTTTGATTGCGGCGCTGAACGGAACAATCCCGTTCAAATAAATGAACGATATTACCATGAGTATCGCCAAGTATTTGAACCTCTAAATGCCTTGCGCGTTCCACCATTTTTTCAAGGTAAACTTCATCTTTACCAAATGCATTGGCGGCTTCGCGTTGTCCTTCGTTCACTTGACTTTCAAGTTCATCCGCGCTGCGAATAATACGCATACCACGGCCACCACCACCCCAGCTGGCCTTTAACATGATCGGATAACCGATCTTATCCGCAAGTTCACGAACCTTATCCATATCTTTTGGAAGCGGGTCTGTTGCGGGGATTACGGGAACACCTGCTTTAATCGCAATGTTACGCGCCCCAACCTTATTACCAAGGTCACGCATCGCTTGCCCTTCTGGGCCAATAAATTTGATACCCGCTTCGCGACATGCATCTGCGAATTCTGGGTCTTCTGATAAAAAGCCATAACCCGGGTGGATAGCATCAGCACCAACGGATTTAGCAATTCTTAAAATATCATCACCAGCAAGATATGCTTTAACGGGGCCAAGTCCCTCACCAACAAGGTAACTTTCATCGGCTTTAAAGCGGTGGAGCGCCAGTCTGTCTTCGTGTGAATAAATCGCAACTGTCTTAATCCCAAGTTCAGTTGCGCCTCTCATGATCCGGATGGCGATTTCGCCACGGTTCGCTATTAAAATCTTTTTTATTCTATTCATCTGTCCTGTTTGTTGTTGAGCCCCTGCCCTTATCCTTAAGCATAACTTTTTTACCCTTCCTGTAAACAATATTCTTTTGTTTACTGGGCTTTTTTCCAAATAATCTATTTAAAAGTTATTTTTTTGACCGAAATCAATTTTAATGAAGCACGTTCATTATAGTTTTCTAATGAGCGTATCTGTTCGTTAAAAACAATATTTGGGAGCAATAAATGTACAAGACCATTTTAATTCCGATCGGCAGTGATGAAGAAGTCGAGACGAGAGTTAAAGCCGCGGTTAAAATCGGCAAAAAATTTGATGCTCATATCAGGGCTTTACATGTTGTCCCCACACTTAAATCATTAGAACAGATTACCCCATACGCCTATTATTCATATGATCTTTATACAAACATCTGGGAAGCCCAAAAGCAAAAGGCATGCGAACAAAAGAAAGCATTCTTATCCATGATGGATGGTGAATATGATAATTTCGAATGGTGTGGCAAAGAAGGCGACTTTATGAGAACGCTTAAGCTAATGTCCCGGTCATGCAACCTATCGATTATCAGCCAAGGCGAAGATACATATTCCGACCTTATGGGTTCAATGGCACGTTTCATGATGGAAAGCAGCACACCTGTACTTGCGGTACCATGTGATGGCATGCCCGATTATACAGGTGATAACATTATGATCGCCTGGGATAATAGCGCAGAAGCATCCCGTGCAGTGCATAATGCATTACCATTTTTAGAGCAAGCAAAGGAAGTAACCGTTCTATCCATATCCGAAGAACGAAAACACAAAAGCCCGACAGAAGATGTCTGTAATATGTTATCACGCATGGGCATTAACGCGAAAGGCGTCGACGAAGAAGAAGATGGCGACCGCGCAGAACGCATTTTACATCTTGCAAAAGTATGGGATACAGACCTGATTGTCGCAGGAGCATGGGGACATAAAAGATTATTAGAGGTTATCTTTGGTGGTGTGACAAAGACGCTATACACAAACCAGGAAATCCCCGTATTATTTTCGCATTAATTTGTTCACAAGATTAGCAAGAATATGCTTGGCTGCCATCTGACGCGATTGCATTAATTGCGCCTCGTCTTGGTCTAAACATTGATTCATAAGAAATTTTACTAGTGAGCGGCAAAAAGCCAATCATTGGCTCAAAGTCATATTCGACTTCTGCTATGACAACCAATTGTAAATTTTCAACAACCATATTGTCCGGGATAACTCCTGAATCAAGTTCTATGACCGAATTCGCTGCACCATACTTTGAAGAAGAAGATTTAGCACCGAAACATCGCTTCCAAGCAACTCTATAATTTCTAAGTTTGCGACTATTCCCATTGGTTTCACCCATCACTGCAGTGAGAGTAGCAACCCCGTCATTAGAAATACTAAACGGTCGGCTTGTTTGATCAAGCGCCAACATCATATCGCTCACCTGACTTTCAGAAAGCCCTTCTTCCATTTGAGTAACAAGATTTGAAATCGTATAAGCCGCCCTTGAAATTCTTTGGTGAGCCATTAAAAAATGAGCCAAATCAACACTGCCCAGCAATAACATAATCAGTAAAGGCAAAATGAGTGCAAACTCAATGCTAACAACGCCTTTGACATCTTTAATTACGCTAGAAATTTTGTTTCTAATTTTTTTCATTTACGAATTCTATAACTTTCTAACATGGTCGTACTTTGGTACCAGGTGTCCAAGTAGTTCCGCCAAATGGTTCATTCCTGACAACTGTCGATGCGGATAATGGAATATAATCTCTGCCGTCAACTACAAATGCCGGCACAAAATCAGCAAACAATAGCTTTAGATTAATACTTACGTCCATAAGCATGATATTTTCTTCACCACCTGTACCATCAGCACCCATATCACTGTCCCAGCTTTTATTTCCGTTTACATCGGTATATTTATCACCTGAATCACATGTGCCATTACCATTTTTATCATCAATTATGGGTTCCGGTTTACCGACATTGGCAAAGCTGTCATATAACTTCATCGTCATAATAATATCATCACCCGCACCAACTGCATCAAGTGAATTTTTAAGATATGCTTTAATATATGATTGCATATCTTCATAACCATCAGGAATAGTACCTGTCACCGTAATACGTGTTGCTTGCGTAATTGCACCTTCCAAATGCGAATTAACCATCATAATACGGCCCGTTTCAATCATACCGAAAGCCAGCAGCAAAAAGAAAGGTACAATAAGTGCGTATTCAGTAGCAACGCTACCAATCTCATTCCCTTTTAAAGCTTTCATAATATTTGATGGTCTAATACGCATTATTTACTCAATCTCAAATCTGAAAGGTCATTGGCGATTGCCTCAAATGCACCATCAAGTTCACTAGCAGTGGGTGCGTGGAAATATTTGGCTGAATCTGATGCACAATTTTGATAGAGCGCCCTTAAGGCAGCGTTATTTGTTGTGCCACTTCCAAAAGTAATTGTGTAAACAATAATATTGTAAGGGTCTGATTTCATGACTGCACAAACATGTGCAAGTCTTTTATCAATTGCTGCTGTACTTGCAGTTTGGGTAGTCGCACCATCTAGTCGGCCTTCATCACGGCGACCATAGCCAGAATAATCACCACGGTAATATTCACCTATGTTATCACCATTTTTCTTATCCCACTGTTGCGGTCCTTTTGTTTCATCTTTTTGATCGTATTCAGCTTTTTTCTTTTTAGTCTTGCCTTTTTTATTTACAAAAGTTCCTGTGCAATTAGGGCACTTTCCATTGCCATTATCATCATAGGCATCATTGTTATCATAATAATCATCAACGCCATCATAATATGGGTGGGCATCATAACCATAATAATAGCTATAGTTCTTACTATTGATTACCCAGTTTTCGCCGTCAGTCATCAGAATAAGCGCTTTCGGCATATTCGTGTCGTTATAATCAACATCATTATTAAACGGCGCGCCAGTATGTAGCATACGCCATCCCCAAATCATTCCAAGGTTTGCAACCGTACCACCACGGCCATATGCGTAATAAAGGCTATTGATGTAAGAATTAAGTGTTGCTTTTGACGTTGTAAAATCCAACACAGGCGGCGGACAAGCAATATTTGGACCTGCATCATTTGTACTTTGATACATACCTTTATATTCATAATCTGGTGCGCCCCAGTCTTCCTTATTTGGACCTTTTAAGTCAGTAAGACTATAAAAATGATTATCATAGCCTGGACGCCAGAGATAAGGAGTCCAATCCTCGCCATCATGATCAGGAATAACATCATAAGCATTTGATGCTGTTAGATTGCTATTTGTCGAGCGCGCTTCTACGCACCCATACCATTTCGACTTATCTGTTGCACTGATGGTGTAACTATCCGGCATTTCAGATCTGTCGATATATGAAGAATCCAGTAAATGCCCCACATTTACCGAGGTCACATACGGAACTACTGAAATTTCCAAATTATCATTTGATGCTTCATCGCCAAATAAAGCATCAACAAGTGAATTTGCAGATGTCTTTAATGCATTAATTCTTTGGATACCACCATCACTGTTACCCATTGACCCGGTAACATCAAGCACCATTGCAAGTTGCAAGCCGGACTGTCTGCTTGTTGTCTCTGCCTCAGCTGGTAACTGAAAATCAGTAATACCAAAAAGTGTGAAAAAATAAGTATCAATATTTCCTGTTGTCGAAACAGACAGGGATTTATTTGCCGCATCAACCACCTTAATATTAAGTGGCCCTACGCTTCCGCCCATAAAGTCACTATCGAAGTTACTATCAAAAAATGCCTGAATTTGTGCATCTCTTGTTTTCGATGTGAATGCCTTTGATCCCGCAAGCGCCGCAGCGTCAAGCGCACCAGAAAGTCTTGATTTATAAAGAAAAGCTCGCCCAATATCAACGCCAGCGCCAAGAATTCCAATGAAAACCAGCATCAAGAAGACTGTCTGAATAAGGATAGCCCCATCTTCTTGTTCTTTTAATTTCCTCAACAATGAAGTCATTTATCTTATTCCGTGTATTGTTATAGTTTTTATTAAAACACTACTTCGTACAGGTTATGACAGAATCATATTAGAGGAATGTAAATTAGAAACATTTCACATTTTTTAAGATTAGTTGCAATTTTACTCATTTTCTCAACTCTTACTTTTTGCCCATTTTTAGTCATCTGCCCAAACAACTATTAGTATGTATTTACAGAATTGTATATTATTCAGCAACTACTAATTTAAGAATATTAAAATTATTTTAAAAAAGGCCAAAGAATTTGGAAATTTAATCTTTTTGTGCTTCATATACACCACGAGCAATGGCTCTCGCCATCACATCTGCGGCTGCAGCACCAATTTCACCGAGTCTTCTTGAACGCATTGGCCCATCAGGAATTTCAACCGAACCGCCCGAAATACAGAAAATTGTATCACCATCAGATGGCATATGAACCGGCCGAATAGCACGGGCAAAACCGTCATGCGCCATCATGGCCACACGTTTACATTCTGCAGATGTTAATTTCGCGCTGGTCGCAATAATACCTATTGTTGTATTGGTGCCGGGCGTCATACCGCCCATTTTGGTATCTTCCGGCACGGGCGTTGTCGCACTTTCTTGATTGGGGTTTGCTTTTTGACCGCCAAGTTCATCACCAATCGCAAATGGCTGCGCCCAATATGTTTCACCGTCCGGCATAAACACGCTGCCGACACTATTCACGGCAACTAGTGCCCCGACAATAAGACCATCCCCAAGATCAATTGACGTGGAACCAAGCCCGCCTTCTTTATTACCTGCACGGGCGCCAAGCCCCGCGCCCGCGTTACCAAGGTCAAAATCTTCAGATGCATTATTCAGCGCATCAATCCCAAGGTCATGATAGGGCGTATCCATACCCCAATCCTTATCACCACCATTAACCAGATCAAAAAGAATAGCCCCAACAACAATGGGAACTGCTGGCATATTGGGTGTAAATTTTAATCCGATATCATCTTTTGACATGGCCTTCGCGACACCATCACCGGCAGACAGGCCAAAAACACTGCCGCCCGAAAGAACAACCGCATCCGCGCGCCCCACAAGGTTTTCCGGCGATAAAACTTCAACATCACGTAATCCCGGACCACCACCACGAACATCAACACCACCGGTAACAGAATTCGGGCATAATAAAACGGTTGTCCCCGTTCTTACCTTTTCATCGACCGCATTGCCGACAGTAATCCCCTCAACATCAGTGATTAAATTCTTTGGTCCCGGTTTATACATTGTTTTTCCTATATAATTTTTAAAATATTATTTGCGCCAGTGATCAAATTTTTCAACGTTATGAATATCATCATACCATGACATGCGTTCTTTCCAGAAAATCACCTGTTCTGGCGTGGTCACTGGTTCCGTTTCAAGTGACCCTGATGGCACCAACAAACTGCGCCCGCTGATGGTGATATAGGGCAAATTACACCCACATGACTTACAGAATGAATTTCTGATTTCCCGCCCTGGCACATCATAAGTCATAATTTGATCTTCACCGCTTAACCATTCAATATTGTCGGTCGCAGTAAACAAGTTTGCCATATGCGCAGAGCCGGACATTTGCTGACATTGTTTACAATGACAAATATTAAAAGTGTCAAATTCATCCTTTAATTTGAATGTCACCGCACCACACAAGCAAGAACCATTAATTATATTTGTCATTTTAAATCATACCCTTAAATACAGCGCCCACCATCAACTTCCATGGCCACGCCTGTAACCATGCTGGCTTCATCGGAACAAAGAAAACATGCTGCGTTACCCATATCTTCCGGTGTTGAAAAGCGGCCGATTGGAATGGTGGACAGGAATTTTTCCCTGATTTCCGGTGTATCTTCGCCCATAAATGTTTTTAAAAGCGGCGTATCACCGGCTACTGGGTTAATCGCATTCACACGGATACCGAATGGCGCCAGTTCAACGGCCATGCCACGGGTTGCGGTGATCATCCAGCCTTTTGATGCGTTATACCATGTCAAATTCGGGCGTGGGCTAACGCCGCCTGTACTCGCCACGTTAAGGATTGCACCACTTCCCGCCTTTTTCATCAATGGCACTACATAATGTGCAAGATTATAAACAGATTTGGCATTTACCTGAAAAATACGGTCAAAAACGGTTTCGCATAATTCGTCCATTGGCTGCGGAATATGGCCAATGCCTGCGTTATTCACAACAATATCAATTTTACCATGATCGGTGACAACTTGATCAATCATGGCTTTAACACTATCACCACTTGCAACATCGACTTCAATCGCGGATGCATTATCACCCAATTCTGCGGCAAGTTCTTTGCCAAGTTCGATGTTTAAATCGGCGATGATGACTTTTGCGCCTTCCTCGACAAACTTCTTAACAATCCCTGCCCCAAATCCAGATGCACCGCCCGTAACGATTGCGATTTTTTCATTTAATCTCATGATCTTATACTTCTTTCTTAATTTAACCGTGATTAACGGCGACTGTCTTTAGAACGGAAAACCCGTATAATGCTTCAAACCCCTTTTCACGGCCAAAGCCGGATTTTCCAATGCCGCCGAACGGTAATTCAACACCGCCACCAGCACCATAATTATTGATAAACAGCTGCCCTGCCTTTACGGCCTTTGCCATACGCATTTGACGGCCACCATCACGGGTCCAGACACCACTGACAAGGCCATATTCCGTACCATTGGCAATTTTTATGGCTTCTTCCTCTGTATCAAATGGAATGATCACCTGTACGGGGCCAAAAATCTCTTCCTGTGCCAGTTTATGATCATTTGAAACGTCACGGAATAATGTCGGGCGCACGTAACACCCTTTTTCGGGACAATTATCCACGATATTGCCTTGCGCTGCAATCTCAAGCCCTGCGTCAATCCCTGCTTGAATGTAACCATCAACCGTATTTTTCTGTTTCGCGGAAATCAGCGGCCCAACATCAAGATCATCCGTCGCTGGTCCGACTTGCAATGTGTTATATTTTTCCGTCATCATACCAATGAGTTTTTCATAAATGCCCCGCTGCGCGATAATGCGTGTACCTGCGGAACATGTTTGCCCCGCATTCTGAATACCCGCGCCCACAAGAAACGGTAATGCTGCATCCAAATCCGCATCATCAAAAACGATTTGTGGTGACTTTCCACCAAGTTCCAGTGTTACCGGAACGATATTATCCCCTGCCGCCTTTTGCACCAATTTTCCAACACCAACAGAACCTGTGAATGAAATATGATGAATACCCGGATGGCCGGATAATGCTGCCCCTGCCTCTGCACCGTAACCCGGCACCACATTAAGCACACCTTTCGGCAATCCCGCCTCTTCTGCAATGCGTGCGAATTTAAGGGCCGTTAAGCATGCCTCTTCCGATGGTTTAAGTACACAAGTATTCCCCATGGCAAGTGCGCCACCAACACAGCGTCCCGTGATCTGCATCGGATAATTCCACGGAATGATGTGACCGGTTACACCATGTGGTTCACGTAATGTAAAAACGGTATAACCATCCTGATACGGGATAGTGTGTCCCATAACCTTATCCGCGGAACCGCCATAAAATTCAAAATACCTGCACAAGGCAATGGCATCTGCGCGGGCCTGCTTAACAGGTTTACCCACATCATGGCTTTCCAGTTCCGTAAGCTCATCTTCATATTCTTTAAGTTTATTACCGATGTTGGTCAGGATCCGACCGCGTTCAACCGCTGTCATACGGCCCCAGTCACCGTCATAAGCGTCCTGTGCGGCCTTTACAGCGTCATCAATGTCTTTTTGTGAACCACGGGCCACTTTACACAAAAACTCACCATTTGACGGATTAATCACATCAATGGTTTCACCGCTATCGCAGTCACGCCATTCACCGCCAATGAGTATTTTTGTTGTATCAAATGAAAAATTCATGTTGTTTGTCCTTATTGCCCGTGTTAGGCGGTATTTTAGTGATCACTTTTGTAATATCCGGCGCTGCTTCAAGCAATGATTTTGTATATGGATGTTCAGGATTTTCATAAATATCGCTTGTGAACCCCTCTTCCACAATTTGCCCGTCTTTCATCACTAACACACGGTCGGTTATATTTTTCACTGTCCCTAGGTCATGTGAAATAAACAAATACGATATTCCAAGCATTTCCGATAATTTTTCAAGTAGTTTCAATATCTGATCCCGAATAAGAACATCAAGCGCCGATGTTGCCTCATCCAATAGAATAAGGGACGGTTCGGTAATCAGCGCCCGCGCGATCGCGATCCGTTGTCGTTGACCACCGGAAAATTCATGTGGATATTTATCCATGTCCGATGGTTTAAGCCCCACATGATGCAGCATCTCGGCTATTTTTAACTCTTGATCTTCCGAACTTGGTTGTTCGTCAAGCAGATAAAATGGTTCTGCAATCACACGTCTGACGGTATGGCGTGCATTAAAACTACCGTATGGGTCTTGGAACACCACATTGATATTGCGGCGCAGATCGCGCTGTCCGGTGAACTTTTCGCCGTTTATGATAATCTCGCCCTTATCAAATTGATCCACCCCAAGTATACAGCGGCTTAACGTTGATTTACCACATCCGCTTTCCCCGACAAGGCCCACATTTTCACCGCGCTTAATGGTAAAGCTAACATCATTGACCGCTCGCAGTGTTTCGTTTCCGGATAATTGATAATCTTTGCGTAAGTTTTTAATCTCCAGAATATTTTCCTGAAAATCAGCAACAAATTTTTCTTCTTTTTCATGAAGGGATGCTTTGAATAATGCCTTTGAATAATCATGACGCATATTTTCAAAAAATGTATCGGTGCTGCCTTGCTCGATCACATGGCCATCTTTCATAATCACGATATGATCGGCCACATCCGCCACGACACCAAGGTCATGGCTGATAAGCAACATGCCCATGTCGTCCTGGCGCACCAGTTTCTTAAGCAAATCCATGATTTTTGCTTGCGTCGTGACGTCAAGTGCGGTTGTCGGTTCATCGGCGATCAATAAATCCGGCGTTTGCGATATTGCAATGGCAATCACCACACGCTGTCTTTGACCGCCGGATAATTTATGCGGATATGTATTTAATGGAAACCGCGCATTTTCAAGACCAACGCGGTGCAAGGCGATTTCCGCCTTTTCTTCATATTTCTTTTTGCTTAATCCCGGTTCAACCATTTTGATTGCTTCGATGACCTGTGCACCAATGGTTTCAAGCGGGTTTAACGCCGTCATTGGTTCTTGAAACACCATGCCGATATGATTGGAGCGGTAATCACACATTTGCGCTTCTGACTTCAAAAGCAGGTCATCACCATGAAGATTAATTTCGCCGCTAAATGTTGTCCCTGACGGTAACAATTGCATCACGGCATTTGATGTCATGGATTTGCCGGAACCACTTTCACCAACGACGGCAACAATCTGCCCCATATTAACACGCAGACTTACGTCTTTTAAAATTTCCTCGCCACGGATGGATAAAGAAAGGTTTTTAATATCAAGCAGCGACATCATCATCCTTTCTTTCCTGTTTTGCGCGTTCACGCATTTTTGGGTCCAGAATATCGCGCAGTCCATCACCCATTATGTTTAAGCCCATTACCATGGCAATAATCACCAAGCCCGGCACTAACGCCAGCCAAGGCGCAAAGAAAATCATTGTTTGTGCCTCGTTTAACATCCGTCCAAGGCTCGGGTTCGGTGGCTGGGTACCAAGGCCCACATATGACAGGCTTGCCTCTGCAATTATGGCAATTGAAAATTGAATGGTTGCCTGCACAATCAGGATATTGGCGATATTCGGTAATATATGTTCATATGATATTCGTGCGGCATTTTTCCCCGCAACACGTGCCGCCATGATATATTCCTTCCCCCATAATCCAAGCGCACCACCACGGGCCATGCGGGCAAACACCGGAATATTAAAAATACCAATGGCAATGATCGCATTGATGGCGCCGGGGCCAAAAACGGCCGTAATCATGATTGCCATTAAAAGTGATGGAAATGCGAAAATCAGATCATTACCACGCATCAGCACCTCATCCATAATGCCGCCCTGTTGTGCACGTGTCGCAGCCGCCCATAACCCAAGCGGCACACCGATTAACATGCCGATACCAACGGCTACAATGGACACGGCAATGGCGTTTCTTGCACCAACCATGATCATTGAAAAAATATCGCGCCCAAAATGATCAGTCCCAAGGATATATGGAAATCCTGGCGCGGCAAATCTATTTTCAATATCAATAGCTGTTACATCAAATGGCGTCCAGATGAATGAAAGAACCGCAAGAAAAGTAAAAAATGCAGTAACCGCAAAACCAAAGCGGAAATTAAGTGGGAATGATTTGAATTTATCCAACATTATCTGCGTCCCCCATCCCGAAGACGCGGATCAACCCACGCATATGCAACATCAACAAGAAACGTTATCATCACAACCGCGAATACAAGCAGTGTTACAATTGATTTAACCACAATCAAATCACGCTGGGAAATTGCCTGAAATACTAGTCTTCCTAACCCTGGTAATGAAAAAATGCTTTCAATGATAATCCCGCCCGCCAGTAAAAATGAAAACTGAAGCCCCAATATGGTTAGCACTGGGATCATCGCATTTCTTAACCCGTGGCGCATTAATGCCTGTTTTTTGCTTAACCCCTTTGCCCGTGCAGTTCTTATATAATCTTCGTTCATGACTTCAAGAACCGATGACCGCATAACACGTGATAAAATTGCCGCCTGCGGTAACGCAAGCGAAATGGCGGGTAATGTTAACGCCCCCATTGCCGTTAAAAAACCAGCATCCCATCCTGGAAAACCACCTGCGGAAAACCAGTTAAGCACGGTTGAAAATAAAAGAACCAATAGAATTGCAAACCAAAAGTTCGGTACAGCAACACCAAATTGCGCTGTTCCCATTAACGCGGTATCAAGCGGTTTACCGTGATTTGACGCGCTAATCACACCAATTGGAATGGCGATAATGGTTGATAATGTTAACGCATAAAGCGTCAATGGTAATGAAACCATCAATCGTTCCGTGATTAATTCTGATACAGGTACCCGGTATGTGTAACTGGTACCGAAATCACCGGACATCATGCCACCAAGCCATCCCCAATAACGATCCCACGCCCCCATATTAAGACCAAGTTCCGCGCGCAACGCATCGGCCGCATCCGTATTGGTGGAAAGCCCCATCATAAAGGCGGCCGGATCACCCGGCACCACTTCGATCATAAGGAAAATGATAATGGTTGCCACAAATAACGTGATAGAAAGGGATAAAAATCGTTTCAGGAAATACTGTGTCATTCGGTATCCCCTTCGAAGTAAACATCACGGAAATCATTGGAACGGATTGGATAATCCCGCCACATTCCTTTTAATCCCTTTTTCCAAACGCCATATTTCCCCATTTGATAAAGATAGCCATTTACCGCATCTTCGGCGATTTTATGTTGTGCGATTTTATAAAAATTGCTGATTTCTGTGGGGTCTTCGCTGCGATCAATTAATCCCATTAAAAATTGGAAATCTTCGTCGTCATAACCAAAATAATAATTTGGATTGGCGTAAATGTTGATATCCATTGGTTCGACGTGCGACACGATGGTCAGGTCATAATTTTTATGACGCAGAACCTGATCAATCCATTGCGCCCATTCCATATTTTCAATTTGTAACCGTATACCGATTTTTGATAATTGGTGTGCGATTAATTCACCCGTTCGCCTTGCGTATATTGGCGGCGGTAATTTAAGGCTTGCTTCAAACCCATCTGCAAACCCTGCCTCAGACATCAATGATCGTGCTTTTTCAAGATCATGGGGATATAACCCCGTCAGATCAATGTAATCAGGATGCGTCGGTGCAAAATGGCTACCTATTGGTTCCGCATTCCCAAACATTGCACCATCAATTAATTCTTTACGGTTAATGGCATGGGCCATGGCGCGGCGTACCAATATGTTATCAAATGGCGTTTTCTTATTATTGGTGCTTAAAATGGTTTCACCAGCGGTTAATCCTACCACAACTTCATAATCAGGATCGTCATTAAATAAAAACAGGTTTTCCGGTGCAGGATAATTGGGAAAAGTATCAATGTCACCCGCCATCATCGCAGTATATGCAGAAAGCGGATCTGTAATAATTTTAAACGTCACCTGTTCAAGTTTGGCTGCAATCCCCCAATATTCATCATTTCTCGTTAGGGTAATTCTATCCCCCCTAACCCATTTATCAAATTTAAAGGGACCAGTCCCAATGGGGTTATATGCATTCCCGGAAACACTTTCTTCGGCAACAATTACCGCATCACCAAGCCCGATATTAAAAAGAAAATCCGGCTTTGGACGTTTTAAAGTAATCATCACTGTATTCGCATCAAATACGTCAATGTTGGCAATTGGTTCAAAGATATATTTTTTTGCATTGGTGGAGTTTTCCGCGCGCCCACGATTAAACGAAAATCTGACATCTTCTGCATCAAACGTGGTGCCATCATGGAACATCACACCTTTTGCAAGGGTAAATAAATAAGACCGACCATCCCGTGAAACATTCCAACTGGTGGCAAGGCCAGGAACTACATCACCATTTTGATCAATACGTACGAGCCCTTCGAATATATTACCGTATACAACTTCATCAATCGCCGCGGCTGCACCAGACGTGGGATCAAGGTTTGGTGGTTCAAGTTGCAAACCAGCATTTAAAATGGGCTTTGCACTTACAGAAAACAAAAGACACAAATATATGATAAAAGTAAAAGCATATCTCATCATCAAACACGCTCTTTCACTGCAACAATGATACCGTTACCATTTAACCTATCTACTAACTTTCTTGTTTCTGCTGATATGCCATCCTCAATATAATTTTTATTTGTACCTATGATGGATTTTAAAATTTGCGCTGCATAAAGATTAGTTTTTTCATTGGTAAAACTTAAGTGATTCTTATGCTGCGCCAATATTCCCGGCAAATGATCAGGATTATTTCCATTTTGAATTCGATAGCGATTAATTTTAAGCGTTCTTAAAACGGGTGATACACTATCTTCATCACAATACGGTCCAGATTGACCACCTCCAGAATAAATATGAAGTACTCCATTCTGATCGAGATGCAATAAACCGTCTGCTTTAGATTGTCTGATTGGTGTTGAATGGGCAAATATTGGGACTTGAAATACGAACATTGCAGCGAGCAAGGATGAACCAAATCCCCGTCTTGTAATATTCGTTTTTAATTGAACCATATATCTCGCTATCCCTGCTATTTGTGATCATAACAGTAGCGGCTAAGTAATCGATTTTAAAGATTAAAATGTATGCTTTAAGACTTTTCTTCGTCGTCTTTGGCGTCGTCGAACATTTGCTGGAATTTTTGTTTTCCAGATTCGGATAAGCCACGATATGATTCTATCAAATCTTTTTCATCAGGAATTAATGAATCATATGAAATGTCATAATTTGGTTCTTTTTTTGAAAAACGGCTTAGTACTTCCGTATAGCTCATTTGCATGAACTCGGCAAAATTACCAATTTCAGTAATTTTAAGGGATCTATTTCCGTTAATGATGTCTGATATTCTGGTGTGCGGAAGGCCAAGAGCCTCAGCAAGGTCTTTCTTCTTTTTACCCAGTTCGGCAATACGCCGAGATATCCATAAACGCTTTAAATCAGACATATACTTATAATGGACAATAAAAGACATAAATTCACGTACTAAATGTGTACTTTTTGCTTGACGTTGGAACAAAATATGTACAATATAGCAGTCATGGTAGAAAAACAGAGCAAATATTAACGCAAAAGATTTTTTTACCTCGGGCAACAAAGCGTTCAATCCTTCCCCCAATTAGGGTTGAACGCATTTGGGGGGCAGGATCCGCGGGTCCTGCCTTTTTTTATTTTAAGGCCAAAACTAGCCCAATCCCCCAAGTTTTTTTTGGTTCAAGTCTGATTTAATGAACTATTTGAACAAATTTTTCATTCGTTCAATTTTGTATGAAGCCGATTGCTGTTGCGAAGACGATGTATTGCCGGCCTGCTCCACGACAAGAAGCATTATTGCCAGCATCATAAGGCAACAAATTGTGTTTATGGCTCCTAAATACATAAGAATGTCCCCACAGGTTAAATTAGAGTTTGCTAAATATAATTACAATTTTAGTAAAACTCAAGCAAATTAACTAAAAATTAACCATATTTTTTCAATTAATTTCCGTAGTCTTTTTTGGGGGTTATTTATTCAATAAATCATATGCCGCTTTGGCCATAACTTTTGCAGAATTCACCATGTCTGCGACCTCAACATATTCATCAGGTTGATGGGCTAATTCAAGTATTCCCGGGCCATAAGCAATGCAGTCTTTAAGATTGCCAATTCGGTCAATGTGCTTTTGATCATATGTGCCGGGCGAACATACAAAATCCGCTTTTTTACCCAAAACATCTTCAATCGCTTTTGCCGTTGCCTGCACCACTGGTGCATCAATATCAGTCATACTTGGAATAACTTCTAACATATCACGAATTTCATATTTGAAACCTTCACGCGATGTTTCAAGGTTATCTAGAATATCTGTAACCTCGCCCTTAACTTGCCCCAAGTCTTCCTCAACAAGAAATCGTCTATCGATAATCATACGGCAACTATCTGGAACACATGGTGATGGTAGTCCCTCTGCCCCCTCTTCCTGGCCGCCATGAATACTATTGATATTGAGCGTCGATTGTTTCGCGCCTTCCGGCACAACTGGCATCGCGGTATGGCGTGCCGCCATTGCGGGGTATAGCTTATCTTCAAATTCAGCAACAACCGCACCCATGTGTCGAATTGCACAATCACCAAGGAAAGGCATTGATCCATGGGCAATGCGACCATGGGTTTCGATCTCTGCCCACCAAACACCACGATGGCCAAGACAAACTCGGTCGACATTCAGTGGTTCCGGAATAATAACATGATCAACACGGTCTTTCGCGAAATATCCTTTTTCAGCGAGGAAGGCCACACCACCAAGCCCACCCGATTCTTCATCGGCTGTTCCGGAAATTTCGATGGCGCCTTTTAATTCAATACCACTGTTGATTAAGGCCTCAGCCGCGATGATGGATGCCGCAAGTCCGCCCTTCATATCACAGGCCCCACGGCCATAAACTTTACCATCAATAAGTTCTGCTGCGAACGGATCTTTTGTCCAGCCGTCACCTGTTTCAACAACATCAATATGGCTATTAAAATGAACGCAAGGGCCTTTTTTGCCTGTCTCATACCTTGCGACAACATTAAACCTTGGATAGTCCGGACAATCCCCCGGCGCACCATATGCACGGATATATTCAACGGAAAAACCGCTTCCTTTCAAACGGTTACCGATATATTCCACAATCGCCTGATAATCATTTCCCGGTGGATTAACGGTTGGAAACCTGATCAAATCCTGACAAAGACGTATCAAGCTATTTTCAGATTTTTCAATATCCTGATAAACGTTATCGAGCGTAATTTCATTCATATGGTATTATCCTTGTTTGCCGCAGAAACTTATCCTTTTGCCAAATGGCATACAAGAAAATAATCTTTTTGAACGAATTTTGACCTGCGTCAAATATGTTTAACAAAAATAATTATAGAATGTATTCACAACAATTCAGGAGAGATAAAAATGTTAAAAACAATACTTGTTCCAATCGGGCATGCCGGTGGCGCGGATGAGCGCCTCGATCTTGCTATTGAACTCGCGAATAAATATGACGCCCATGTCACGGCGCTTCATATTCTGCTTCCAATGGGTGAAATGGTTAAATCCGTTCCTATCGAAGCATACAGCGGTGAAGCCTTTGATCGCTTTACACGCGAACAAGAAGAAGAAGCCGCAGAGTACCGTGCTAAGTATGAGAAAAAATTACAATCAGCCGGCGTAAGATATGATTGGTATCAACAACAAAGTGACCTGCTAACACAATTAAACCTGCACGCACGCTCAGCCGACCTTACCATTTTAAGCCAAAAAGGTGATGACATTGATGACATTCTTGGTGTCATGCATGATTTCATTATCGGCAACGGCTTACCGGTTATTGTTATTCCGACAAAAGGTGCAAATGCGGATTATAAAAATGTACTTGTTGCATGGGATAACGGTAAACAATGTGCTACTGCCGTTCACAATGCGCTGCCTATTCTTAAAGAGGCGGATAAAGTCACTGTTCTTACAATTTCAGAAGATGATAAAGATCATATTCCTGAAGCTGACATCTGCGTGAAGCTGGCGCGTCATGGCGTCAACGCAGAAGCATTAACAGAAGACGACAGCATGGCAATCGCTGACCGCATTCTTGAAACAGCAAATAAACTTGATGTGGATTTGATCGTGTCGGGTGCATGGGGTCATAGAAGACTTCGTGAAATCATTTTCGGAGGTGTTACTAAGAAGCTGCTGAGCAACCAGAAGCACTCTGTATACTTATCACACTAACTCCCTCCTGAGTGAGTTGGCGCCGCAATCTTTGAAAGCATTACGCTTGCAAGTTTGCGGCGTCTTCTTATCTGCTCAATATTTCTTTTTGAAGTTTTTCAGAAAAACTATCCTGATAGAGTTTTAAAATCTGCAAGATTTCTTCTTCGGTGATGCCATATGAGCTATCCGATCCAAGTTCATTGATGATTTCATCAATTGAGTTCGATTTTTCCGCCAGTTCAAGAATTTTCCATCGCATCATAACTCTTTAATTATGAATGAAATATTTTCTAAAAGCAATTATTCATCCTCGACGTAATCTTCTTCGAGGAAACCCTTTTCTTTCAACGTTCGTGTAAGCTTATCAACGCGGACCATCGCGATCAAAGCAAAAAGAAAACCTAATATTCCTACAAATTCCATTCTACACCCCCCCTATCAATTTAAATGTGAAATATAACCCTATTCAACAGTAACAGATTTTGCAAGGTTCCTTGGTTGATCCACATCAGTACCCTTGGCAACCGCCACATGATAACTTAAAAGCTGCACCGGAATTGCATGCAAAATCGGTGTTACAAATTCATCAAGCATCGGTAGTGCTATTGTCGCGATTGCGGCTTCGCCGTCAGTTTTTGCGCCCTCAATATCTGTAAAGAAATAAACCTGTCCTTTACGCGCAATCACTTCCTGCATGTTTGAAACTGTTTTTTCATAAAGCCGGCCGCTCGGCGCGATAACGATGATCGGCACATCTTTATCAATCAGCGCAATTGGCCCGTGCTTCATTTCACCGGCGGCGTATCCTTCTGCGTGGATATAGGATATTTCTTTTAATTTAAGTGCCCCTTCCATGGCGATTGGGTATTCAAGTCCACGACCAAGATAAATCACATCCCTCGCCTTTGCCACTTCAAGCGCCATTTCCTGGATGGCCTCATCGTGGTTAAGCACTTCTGCCATCCTTGCTGGCACTTCCGAAAGTGCTATACAAAGTCTGTTTTCTTCTTCGGCGTCGATTTTGCCTGCGGCCTTTGCATGTGCAATAGCAAAACACGCAAGTATTGCAAGCTGACAGGTAAATGCTTTTGTGGATGCGACACCAACCTCTGGCCCCGCATGAGTATGCAGAACAACATCGCTTTCTCGTTCCATTGAACTTTTGGCAACATTCAGTATCGATAAAATATGCTGCCTTTGTGATTTGGCGTACCTCAACGCTGCAAGTGTATCCGCTGTTTCACCACTTTGGGAAATAAAAATGGATAACCCACCATCATCCATCACCGGTTCACGGTATCTAAATTCCGATGCGATATCCACATCGACCTTGATACGCCCTAATCGTTCCATCCAGTATTTTGCAACCATTGCTGCATAATATGATGTACCGCATGCAATGATGGTTACATTTTTTATTTCTGCCAAATTGAATGGCATTTCCGGCAATTCAACATGTCCTTTTAACGGATCAATAAGCGTTGCTATTGTTTGACCAACCACGGTAGGTTGCTCATATATTTCCTTCATCATGAAATGGTTATAATTGCCCTTGTCAATATTACCATTATCCGTATTAACCGTGTGGATTTCACGGCTTACGACAACACCATTTTCATCAAAAACACGAACAGAGTTACGTGTAATTTCAACATGATCCCCTTCATCAAGATAAGCAATCCTGTTGGTCAGATGTGATAGTGCAATGGCATCTGAACCCAAATACATTTCCTTGTCCTGAAGTTCATTTGTTCCGTAACCAAGTACTAGCGGACTACCACGTCTTGCCCCGATCATAAGATCGTCTTCGCCTTCGAATATAATCGCAAGCGCAAAGGCACCATGAAGTTCAGATAAGGCTGCTTTTGCTGCTTCACGGGATGACATTCCCTGATCAATATAATCAGTGATTAAATGGACGATGGTTTCTGTATCCGTCTCGGTTAAAAACTGATGGCCTTTTGCACTTAATTTTTCACGAAGATCACGGAAATTTTCGATAATCCCGTTATGGACAACGGCCACTTTTTCCGTGGCATGCGGATGGGCATTTTCGGTTGTTGGCTCACCATGGGTCGCCCAACGAGTGTGCCCGATACCAACAATGCCATCTAACGTCTGATTTTCGAGAATTTCTTCAAGGTTTTTTAATTTACCCTTGGCTCTTCTACGGTCAAGAGAGTTCCCATCACATAGCGTCGCAATACCCGCGCTATCATACCCACGATATTCTAGCCTTCTTAAACCGTCAATGACACGCTCGGTTACATTTCCATCCCCGAGTATACCTATTATTCCACACATATTTCCCCCTATTTATTCTTTTTATCTTGTTGCGTAATACGGAATTTTGCCGCCCAACCACCAAGCGCACGTTGTTTGGCACGCGTAATCGCGAGCGCATCCGCTTCAACAACAGATGTAATAACACTACCGGCGCCAATGATTGCACCATCCCCAATATTTACCGGTGCCACAAGCGAACTGTTCGATCCGATGAATGCCCCCTCGCCTATATCAGTATGATATTTGAAATATCCATCATAATTACAAGTAATTGTACCTGCGCCAATATTGGCATTTTTTCCAACGCGCGCATCACCAACATAACTAAGGTGGCTTATTTTTGCGCCTTCTTCGATGTTGGCTTTTTTAATTTCAACGAAATTCCCGACTTTTACCTTTTTACCGATATTCGCATTTGGTCTTAAACGTGCGAATGGCCCGATTGATGCGCCTTCGTCCACTGTTGCGCCTTCGATATGTGTGAATGCATTAATGGTCACATTATCAGCAATTGTTACACCGGGTCCAAAGAATACATTTGGCCCGATAACAACGTCTTTTCCAACTTTTGTATCATAGGCAAAATAAACCGTATCCGGGTCAAGCATTGTGACACCTTCGGCCATAAAATGATTGCGCTTTGATTGTTGGAATTTTTTCTCAACTGCAGCAAGCTCGCTTCGGCTATTAATCCCGGTTACCTCTTCTTCGTCCGCATGCACAACGGCACATTTTAAATTTTTACTGCCTGCGATTTCCACAAGGTCGGTTAAATAATATTCACCCGCTGCATTGTCATTTGAAACAGCATCAAGCATTTCAAATAAATATTTGCCGCTTACGGCCATAATGCCGCTATTACATAATTTAATCGCGCGCTCTTCTTCGTTTGCATCTTTAAATTCAACGATTGCATCCAAACCACCGTTTTCATTCACTTTTAAGCGACCATATGCCTTTGCATCATCTGGTGTAAAGCCAAGTACAACGACATCTGCATCCGTATTAATCATGTTCCGCATAGTATCAACGGATACGAGTGGCACATCCCCATAAAGAACAAGTACACGCCCCGTAAAACCACTTAGGGCCTCGCGGCTCATTTGAACCGCGTGTCCAGTTCCAAGCTGCGGTTCCTGAACAACCACTTCAGCCTGATCACCAACAGAATTTTCAACTTGTTCCTTATCGGCGCCAACAACAATCACTTTTTTATCTGGATTAAGCACATCAACATTATCCAATAAATGATGCAGCATTGGTCTGCCGCCGATTGGATGAAGTACTTTATGCTTACTTGATTTCATTCGTGTTCCTTTGCCTGCGGCAAGGATCACAACAGCGATGTCATTATTGGACATTGGTTCTTATTATCCCCGTATTTTTTATTCTATGGCTTTTCATTTTGGCAACATAGTGCCATAACATTAACCAAGACTGAATATAATATAAAAATAATGGATTTAGTAATAAAAATGCTTAATAAAAAACCAAGTGCCATTCTTTTCGATCTTGATGGAACAGTTGCTGACACTGCACTTGATCTATCGGCCACATTAAATCACATTCTGAAGAAAAACAGCCGCGATGAAATCGAAGATCACCTAATCAGAAACATGGTTGGTCAAGGGGCAAAAGCATTGATCATGAAAGGCTTTAGCCATACCGGCGACGCGCCAGATGAAAATTGGCTTGAAGAATTATTTCATGAATATCTTGATTATTACTTAAATCACATTTCTGATAAAACAGTATTGTTCCCCGGTATTTTGGAAATGCTTGATATTTTAAAAGGGCAGAATATACCACTTGCGATCTGCACAAATAAAAACATCCAGCTAACCCATGCCTTACTCGATGATTTTAACATCAAACATTATTTTGATGCCGTGACGTGCGGTGATAGCTTTTCTTATAAAAAACCGGATCCAAGACATCTATTTTCCACATGCGAATTAATGAATGCTGATCCGAATGAAGCGATTATGGTTGGCGATAGCATTAATGACATATTAGCCGGTAACTCTGCAGGCATGCTTACCGTTGGTGTTACATTTGGTTATACTGAAACGCCGGTTACAGAGCTGGGGCCTGATATTGTTATCGAGCATTTTGATGAAATGATTGATGCAATCAATGCTCATAAAAGATAATATTTAGGCAAATATGAAACTTATGTTACAAACTCGACATTGGCATAGTCATTATATAGCATGTGCCAGTTTTTGAGATTAAAGAATGATGTTAACTAGAAAAATTAAAGCACTTCCCTATCTTATTCCGTTTTTTGTTGCGATATCCTATTTACATTATGATGGCAGCATAGATCTTCTTTCGGTGATTATACTTGTTGCAACAGCTTTATTTTCTCTTTTCTTTTTAAGTAAGAGTTCTTCCAGAAGAAATCCGGAAACATTGATCGAATATGAAAATTCACCATCAATTTTCGTTGATATTCTTGAAAACCTGGCCGATCCATTTTTAATTCTTGATGAAAATAAACTGATTATCATGGCGAATAAATCCGCGACCGAAGTTTTTGGTGCAGATATATTAAGGCAGGATGTATCCGATTACTTAAAAGATGCAGAAGCCCTAAATGCTATTACTAAAGCCATCGAAACCGGCAGCTCCAACACCATTGAGTATGCAACGCCAGGGCCAAAATCGAAAACATTCCTGTTAAGAATTCACGTACTGGAAAATGAATCTGATGATGATATGGATCCAATCAGAACATTATTCCTTGGAATTTATGACATCACAAGCGTACGAGAAGCAGAAAGAATGCGTGTCGACTTTGTTGCAAACGTAAGCCATGAATTAAGAACACCACTTGCCTCTATTCTTGGGTTTGTTGAAACATTGATGGGACCAGCAAAAGAAGATCCTGTTGCAGCAGAACGCTTCCTTACCATCATGCGCAATGAAGCCAATAGGATGACACGACTGATTGAAGACTTGTTATCCCTTAGCCATATTGAACGTGACGTTCATATTCCACCAGAAGAAAAAGTATCCCTGGTAAAAACCATTGAAAATGTGATCGAGACGCTCAACATCCGTCTTGATAAACGAGAAATTACAACCGTTTTTAATTTTGACCCTGACCTTGATGTAATTATTGCTGATCGCGATCAACTGACACAAGTGTTTCAAAACCTGATTGATAATGCCATTAAATATGGCAGTGAAAAATCAACTATAACTGTTGGCATCGCAAAAGTGGTCGATGTAAAAGACCAAAAAGAATACGCACAAATTGAAATCACAAACGAAGGACAAGGTATCGCCCCTGAACATATCGAACGTTTAACTGAACGCTTTTACCGTGTTGATACAGCAAGATCACGCAGTCTTGGCGGCACTGGTCTTGGCCTTGCAATTGTTAAACATATCATCCAACGACACGAAGGAAACCTTCACTTCCGCAGCAAAGTTGGTGAATATACGACGGCCATCGTTAACCTACCTGTTCAAAGAAATTAAACAAAACTGTCATATATCTGTAACAATGAAATGCCATATTCCGCTCAAGGTAACTTATAGTATTATAACTAATTTTGGTATATATTGAACGTAATGACAGCTAAAATACTTATTATTGAAGATGATCCTAGCATCACTGAACTTATCAGATACAACCTTGAGCAAGAAGGATATTCTGCTCATATTGAAATGGATGGTGAAGAAGGATTACTCAGTGCAACAGCAGAACTTCCTGATCTAATTTTATTGGACTGGATGCTTCCTAACCTTTCAGGCATTGAAATTTGCCGCCGTTTAAGACGCGACAAAAACACGCAAAATATTCCGATTATCATGCTTACGGCAAGAAGCGAAGAAACAGATAAAATTCGCGGACTTGATACTGGTGCGGATGATTATGTATCCAAACCATTTTCCCCGAAAGAATTAATCGCACGCGTTAAGGCAATCCTCCGTCGCATAAGACCTGCTTTAAGTGAACAGACGCTTGAATATGCAGGTATTATTATGGATCTTTCCTATAGAAAGATTATGCGTGATGGTGAACCGATTCATCTGGGCCCTACAGAATTTAATATTTTAAAGTTTTTCATGGAAAACCCACGCCGCGTGTTTTCACGTGAACAGCTGCTTGATATGGTTTGGGGTAATGATATTTATGTAGAATCAAGAACGGTTGACGTGCATATCAGACGCCTTAGAAAAGCATTGAACGTTAATGGAAAACAAAACATTATCAGAACGGTTCGTTCTGCTGGATACTCTCTAGACGAAGATACTTAAAAATTCAAAAAAAATGTTTAAACACTAAACTGAAGCCGGACTTTTCAACAGAAGAGTCCGGTTTTTCTATATCTACTAACTGACAACAATTTTCGGGAAAAGATAAGTTGGCTGGGGTGGCAGGGATCGAACCTGCGATCACGGGATCAAAACCCGGTGCCTTACCGCTTGGCTACACCCCAGCAATCAACTGTTTGCCTTAAGGTGGTGCGAACATAGTGATTTTCTTCACAACATGCAATACGTTTTTCACTAAAAATCACTTTTTTTTACTTTTAATTATTTTTGATTAAATTTGCCATTCCATCAGAAGAAATATCAAGGGAAACTCAACACCTTATGCACGGGATAAGCAGATCGTCAGCTTTACTTTTCGACCAAAGCGCTATTCGATAAATTTCTGCCAATCCCGGCGTACTTTATATTCCTGACCATATGTAATCGTTTCAAATAATGGATTATTGCGATCAAGTTTTTGCCCGCCGTTTTTACCAAGTCTTCTGAAATTAAACCTTGTTTTTTCACGGCTTTGCTTGAACCAGAAGAAATCAAATGGAACAACCATATATAACCCTTTATCAAAACTGCCTTCGCCAAAATCCTGCTCTGACATATCGGTTACAGTTGCAAAAGCACCAATGGTAATTCCATTATCAAACTCTCTCGCGACATCTAGTGTCGCACCCCAGTCTTTTGCAAGGTAACGCCCCGCACTTAGTTTTGTCGTAATATCATATTTCTTATTGATATAATAAAGGTTCGCGTGCCCAGTGACCGTTTCATAATTTCTCATCGAAAATAACTGGTCATAATCACGCTGTTTTACATAATTAATATCTATACCTAAAGAAATGCTGGCATTATAGGGACTATATAAAAACTCTCCACTGATACCACTATACATATCTTCCAAATGACCCGCTGTTACACGAGCATAAATATTCTTTAATGGATTAGATGTATATTCAACATTCAATCGCCTGATGGCTGTTGTTGCCTCTGCTGAATATTTGCCAATGTCACTGCGAACGTGCGGGACATTCGTGCTCTGCGTATCAGGAATTAGATCTAGATCACCGATTAAATGCTGCTTTCCTTCTGCATATAATTTTAATGACTGCGTTACATTAAAGCCAATAAAGGCTCTAAGATTTACGTCTGCTTTAAAATGATCATCTTTTGTTGAGCCGAAATGGGAAATAACTTCTGGAAAAATTCCATATTCAATGCTTTTGACTTGCTTAGCAGAAACATGGTTTGGCTCTTTAAAGCGAGCGTTTGCTAACGCCTCTTCTGGGCTTCCATTATATCCAGCAAGATTTTCGATATCTTTTCTTAATACAGAAACATTGGAAACCGTTACCCCGTCATTTTGAGTTACGATATTATATCTTTCGATATTATCTGGCATTGATATCGTTAGATAACGCCCTACGCGGCCAATATTTTTCGGAAGTTCAGTATATGGCCCCACACCTTTTACAATTGTAGCTTCATTACCAATAATTTCTACCGAGTGGGGTTTTAAATTGCGTTTAGAAAGTCCCGCTAAAACTTCATTATTTAAGAGGGTAGCATTTTCTGAACCAGCATTCTGCTCTCTTTGATAAAGGCTGCTGTTCTTAAATGTTTCTAGTGAACGCTGTCCAGGTGTGTCACTTCTATAAATCGTCACTCTATTTTCTGAACGATCACTAAACCTTAATGTGATGGCAGGATATTTTTCCAAGAGAGCGCCAAATAGCATTAGTTTGGAAACTTGCTCTTCACCGGATTTAAACAACGTTAAATATAAATGATCTTGATTAACTTCAAGCTTTTCAACCGTAAACCCAAGGCGGTTTAAGCGTTCAAAAATAATATCCTGATCATTATAATCTTTAAAATCTCTTGATGACGTTGGTGAATTGCTAATTTCACGTGTGCGGATTTCATCTGGGCGTTGTCCCTCAGCAAAACCCAATTTCATTGGTTTATGAAGATTTTGTTTTAAGGTCAGATTTAAGGAAAGCTGATTTCCATGTAATAAACCGCCACCGATTTCAAGCCATTCTTTCGCCTTATAATTAAAGCCGAAATTAAAGGCCGTTTTGCTAATATAATCTTCGAAACCATCTGTTTTGGATTTATCAAACGTGGAATATTCAACTTTTGCAGTTAATTTTTTTATCGGTGTATTATATTCTACCCCCCAGAAAAAACCCATCCGGTCACCGGAAAAATAATCATCGAACCGCAGTTTTTCTGAACCATTATCCACAAACTCTCTGTTATTAAACCTGTCACCGAATATTTTAAAAATATTATTTATTTTTGCCCGGTGCGCGAGATTTCCAAAACCAAATCCGGCGGTAATATCAAAATTTGAAATTCTTTTGCTAGCAACAATATATTCACCACTACTTAATCCATTGCCAAGTAAGTCTTGTAGGCCAATGGCTATTGCCGGTCTAATATCACCTTCATCAAGAATTCTAAGCTTAATATCAAGTGCTTTATCAATGTGAGCATTATCAAGATCGGTGTATCGTAACGTTGTTTCAAACCATGGGGTTGCCTGCCAATTTGCATAATAGGTTTTGTCACTATCAATTAACCCTGCACCAATGGAAATTTCACCATCAGACGCAAAGCGCGCATTTCTCATTTCAAGCAAACCTGCACCGCCATAAACACCACGTGTTCCATCATCTTCTGCATATGCATAATTTGAAAGAGAGGGTAAAAAGCATGAGCTCAAAAGGGCATATTTAAGTGTTTTATGCAAAATATGCCCCTTTAAAAGTTAAGCTATTAATTTCTGACAAGTACGGCAATGGATGCGGCAGAAACGGCAAGATTTCTGAAAATATCACCAATTTCACTAATCAATGTAATACCGTCATACGGACTTAGGTCCGTCGGAACGACAATAGCAGACCCCGGCGGCAGACTTAGATTTCTATCACCGCCCCAAGAAGCAAGGCTAATTGGCTTGGAAACGCCATTCGGATATACGACAAAGACGCGGTCTTCGTCAGCCGATTGTGTAAAGCCACCAACTTCCTGAAGGTAACTTTCTAATCCTTTACCAGGAATAAACTGAAGCGCACTTGGGTTTAATACGTCGCCAACCGTCACAATAAAGTTTGGACGCTTCGGCATATAAAGAGAATCTCCAGCCTCAAGAACAATATCCTTTACTGGATCTAATGAGAGAATAACAGGATCGGCTTCAATCACCACACGGCCAAGAAAATCTTGTTCGGCCATTTCCGCGACCATACGCTGCACCGCAACAACACCGTTAGCATCAATATTCTTTTTTACGAATGCAGAAACCATCGCAGATTGAAGTCTGTCCGCTGTTTGTTTCATTTCTGCGCGTTGCATATTTTTCACACGTTCACGGGTAAATATTGCGCCATATGGATATGCTTGTGCTGTAAGCCCACCTGCACGGCGGATAAGAGAAGATAATTTTTCACCTTTTCTAATGGTGTAAACTCCCGGTTCCATCACTTCACCGGTTAAAAGTACTGCGCCATCTTCAAAATTGGTATAAAGACTACTAACACGCATACCGCCGCCTGGGTTTAATTTGACCGTGCTTAAATCATTAATCGAGGCATCAACATAATCCCAATCAAGACGCCTGCTGTTATCAACTTCGTCAATTGAAAGTCTGCTGATTTCAATTTTGGAAAGATCCGCGTCATTTGATGGCCCGCCAACCGTGGACATCACCAGGTCAACACGTGTATCTGGGCTAATCGGTAAAACACCAGGAAGTCTGATCGCGCCTTCTACAGAGATAATATGTTCTAAAACAAACGGTAGTAGATTTTCTTCATCCACATATATTGCTGGACAAAAATTATTTACTCTAAAACGGCGATCTTCTTCCATCTGCGCTTCGAGTTCAGCATTACGAATAATATCCGCATTGGTGAAATCCGAAATTCCGGAAATGGTTTCAATTCTTCTATCCTGAAGACTTTCAAGTTCCATATTGTTAAGAACATCTGTTCTTGAGAGGGAATTATTATCAACGCCCAAACCGTTAGAAACACCTTCGCTTCCAACATAAACCGCTCTTGTGGCAGTTGCGAAACGATTAGATTTTGAAGAAGCTATCAGCCTAGCTAAACGGTCAACCGGTTTACAATAATAATTATTTACAGCACCATCTTGCAAGAACTCAAACTGATCATATTCATTATTATAAATTACAGAGCGAACAATATCCGAAGACAGGAATTCAATTTCATTTCGGCCAAAGATTATCACCTTATCTTCATCAACAAGATCGACATTTTCCTGATTATAAAGAACCCCATGCACATTAAACGATAGGAATTGTCGTGTATTGGTAACTTGATCAGTGCGAATAATTACGCCAAATAAAAGATGCGGGTTTTCGCCAAGATTTTTAACAGACCCTAGTAAATCTTTAACATTTGAATATTCTGATACTGAGCGAATACCAGGCGTTTTAACATGTCCTAGAAGCGTCACCCGCCCTTCTTCTGAATTATCAAACAGGTTGACAATAACCATCTCACCATTTGAAATGTTACCATTCAGATCCATTTTTTCATAAAGTTGGCGTCCGCTATCGTTATACCTGATATGAGTATATGCATTGCCTTTTGGTCTGATTGGACCACCCGCAAGATCAAGAGCTTCACTAGATGAAATAATTTTTTTTCCGTCCGGAAGTTCATAAATCGCCGGACGAATTACATTACCGCCAATTGCGACTGTCGAGCCAATTGTCGGCACAATAATGCGGTCGCCATCCTTAAGGTTTATGATAGAAGGATTAATACCATCAAGTATATCATATAAATCAATTGGTATTCTTTCATCACCGCGCTGCAAGGTAATATTTCTTAATGATCCTGTCTTTTTAACACCACCAACATGTAATAACACTTCAATTGGACTAGAAAGACTGGTTGTTCTGACAATCGACGGGTTATATACCTCGCCAACAACAAGAACAGAAATCTGTCTTAATGTTGCCAGTGACAAATATACTTCTGTGCCAATAAGACTTTCAGAAACTTGCTTTTTAATTTCATCTTTTAAGGCACCAAAAGTCATATTAGCAGCCAACAATGGCTGCAAGGTTGGAATAATCAAACGACCTTCACGGTCAACCTGCGTTTGGACTACCTCTTCTTTTGAACCTTTAAAACTGATAACAAACTGATCACCAACGCCAATAACATAACTATCTGGCACGGCACCAGTTATCATTTCATCCGGCATTGGAAGTCTGTCAAAAATATTATAACCAAATTGGGAAACAGTTGCATTCTCGCCACCTAAATTAGTTTGGCGAGCATTATACCCTTGTTCAATAACAGAAGGGCCTTGTGCCCGGCGCTCCATCAATTGCTGATTAAGTTTATCCATATAATCTTGCGCACGTAACTGGTCTAACGGCGATTGAATTCTAGTCGTCTGATTGCTGGCACCTGTTTGCTGTCTAATCTGATCAAATATATTTTGATCTAAAGATTGTGCAAAAACATTGCTTAAAAGCAACAAATAGCCAATTAAAATGAGAGCGATATTTCTTCCATATGCAAGAATATTGGACATATTGAATGTATTCCTGTTTTCCTTATTTTTCCGCGACGTTAGCAGAATTTATTCAAATCGTAAAATAAGATTTATTATTAAATAACCTTAGTCGATTTAACCCACCAATTATTTTTTTCTTTTATAATCAATTCATACGCATTGTGACAGTCTTTTTCTGAAGAATATATACCGAAGCAAGTTGCCCCGCTTCCGCTCATTCTACTTAGTAGCAATCCTTCGGTTGTATCAATCGCTGAAATCACATCTTGAATGACAGACTTTTTACTAACCGCAGCGCTTTGCAATGAATTATGGCTGTTATTTAATGCATCTAATATGAATGGTAAATGAACCTCATTTTTCGAAAAATGTCTTTCTTTATCAAATTCATGATTTTCAATTTTGTATTCTTTAAAAATTTCAGGCGTAGAAACCGATATACTTGGATTAACAAGCAATAAATAAAGATCATCTTTAATATCAAAGGGCACCAATTTTTCACCAATGCCACTCATGTGTGACGTTTGTCCCAATAAACAAACCGGTATATCCGCACCAAGTTTTAATCCAATTTCATTCAATCGTTCATCTGAAATCTCGAGATTAAATAATTCAATTATGAGTTTGATCGCGGCCGCAGCATCACTAGAACCGCCGCCGATCCCTGATGAAACCGGAAGATTTTTAACAAGATGGAATTTAAAATTCGGTTGAATTTTTGCTTCTTCGGCAATCAATTTCGCTGCCCTTAAAACAAGATTATCTTCATTTACTGTTAACCCATTTGAAAAAGGTCCTGTTATGTCTAATGAAAGACTATCCGACTTTTCAATATATAACTCATCACCAAATTCCGTAAAAACCACAAGACTATCCAAAAGATGATAGCCATCTTCCCGTCTTCCGGTGATTAACAAGTCTAAATTGATTTTTGCGGGTGCCAGCACAGTTTTCTCTTAAAAGTCCGGTTTTACATAACCATTTTCAATTTTGGACTTAATAACTTCCGCATCACTTTCATCGGGAGACAACGAAAGCGCGTGTCGCCATTGAAAACGAGCCTCGTTTTTACGGCCAACTGTCCAATATGCATCGCCTAAATGATCATTAATTGCCCAATCCTGCGTTTGAAGTTGCGCCGCACGTTCTAAAACTTCAACGGCTTCCTCCTCATCACCCATTTTATAAAGCGCCCAACCAAGACTATCCACGATATATCCATCATTGGGGCGAAGCTCCACGGCCCGGATTAGCATTTTTTTGGCAAGTTCATAATTAACGCCCTGATCCACCCATGAATAAGCAAGGTAATTTAATACCATTGGCTGTTCGGGCCTTAACTGAAGCGCTTTTTTAAAATCACTCTCCGCTTCCGGCCAACGTTTTTCCTGATCAAAAACAATACCGCGCGTATAATAAACAATCCAATCACGTTCAGTTTCATTTTCAATTGTTTCTATCACTTTTGTATAGGCAGGAATGGCTTCTGCAAATCGTTCATGAAGGCGGTAAAACTCTGCTATTGAATTTAACACTTCGCGATTGTTTGGATATTCTTTTTCAATTTCACGAAGCGCAGCAATCGTTTCTTCAGAACGGTCCATTTCATCAAATAGCCACGCACGCTGTAACTTTGATTGAAAATAAAGCGGGCTATCATTTTTAATACGAGCGAGCTGATCCGCCGCCCCATTATAATATTCATCGCTTTCAAAAATCTGCGCCTGCATAAAATGAGCAAGCGGAAATTCCGTTTTAAATACAAGTGCATATTGCAAGAAGTTCGTAGCTATTCCTTTTACATTATCCTGCATTAGAATTGTCGCGACGGTATAAAATAATTCAGCATAACCTTCTTCTAATGAACTAACCAAAGGTGTGGAAGCTTCATTGTTGTGCAAGGCATCAAGTTCTGATTTTAGATTTTCATTACCTGGCGCTGTTTCAATATATTGATTAAGGGCTAGTTCTGCCTCTTCCAATTTACCAAGTTTTCTTAAGATTTTTGAGTATGCCTCAAC
This sequence comes from Pseudemcibacter aquimaris, assembly GCF_028869115.1. NCBI lineage: Bacteria > Pseudomonadati > Pseudomonadota > Alphaproteobacteria > Emcibacterales > Emcibacteraceae > Pseudemcibacter > Pseudemcibacter aquimaris. Next base: position 1,545,036 of record NZ_CP079800.1, on the reverse strand, counting down.
CGCACGAAGGTTCGTTAACCCTCGTTCCGCTAGGCCACGTGAATAATAGCTTTCCGCTTTTTCCAGTTCACCGATATATTCATAAATTAAGCCCATCTGAAAGAAATTAAAGAAGTTAAAACTGCCATCTTCTCCTTCATAACTTTCGGCGATTTTCGAGATTTCTTCAAAATTGCCCTGCTCTGCATAAATCCAGCTTTTAAAAATTGGCTTCACCAAATTCATGATACCCGTACTTGCAAGACCATCAATCGTTGGCAGCGCTTCCTCATAATTTTTATTTCTAACAAGATCAAAAAAATGAATTAAATTCGAAACATCGTTTTCTTCGTTTAATTCACGTAATTTATTGGCATTATCAAGCGCATCTTCAAACCTACCCGCAGCAACAAACACATTCATAGAAAATTGAAGTAGCTCAACATTTTCCGGATCAAGCCTTACCGCATGCAAGTAATTTTCCGCGGCAACATCATATTGATGATTAAAAAGTGCATGACGCGCGGTTAAATATTCACCAAACGGACGATCAGAATCATCAATTTGAAATTCCTGTGCAGTTAAGTATGTCGGAATAATAGCGATCAGAGCCGCTAAAAATATGGCAATTTTATTTTTCATTAAGTAACCAAATACCCTTGAGATTATTTCATTTTCGATATTATCGTAGTTTTTCTTAAAACCCAATAATGAAAAAAAGATTTACATATTCGGATAATTTGGTCCGCCGCCACCTTCCGGTGTGACCCAGTTAATATTCTGGCTTGGGTCTTTAATATCACAGGTTTTACAATGGACGCAGTTTTGCGAATTAATTTGTAATTTTACACCTTCGCCTTCGTCAAGAAATTCATATACGCCCGCAGGACAAAAACGTGCTTCCGGCCCATCATAAATTTTATGATTTACATTTACCGGAACACTGTCATCTTTCAAGGTCAAATGACACCGCTGGTCTTCTTCGTGATTTGTATTGGATAAAAAGACCGATGAAAGTTTATCAAATGTAATTTTACCATCGGGCTTTGGATAATCTATTTTTTCACATTCTGCCGCTGGCTTTAAACATTCGTGATCATTATCATGGCTAAACGTCCATGGAAGCAAGAAACCAAGACCGATATTATTCATCCACATATCAAATCCGGCGTACATTGTTCCCCAAAAGGCACCAAACTTATGAATAGCCGGTTTTGCGTTTCTAACACGTTTAAGGTCTTTATGTATCCAACTGTTATTAAAGGCTTCTTCGTAACCAGAAAGTTCGTTTCCACTTTCATTTTCCAACGCCTTAAAAGCTTCTTCAGCCGCTAACATGCCACTTTTCATAGCATTGTGGCTTCCTTTAATGCGCGGCACATTCACGAACCCTGCAGAACATCCAATTAATGCACCACCGGGGAATGATAACTTTGGTACTGATTGAAGCCCGCCTTCATTTATCGCGCGTGCGCCATATGAAATACGTTTACCGCCATCAAACATATCTTTTAATGCGGGATGGGTTTTATAGCGCTGCATTTCTTCAAATGGCGAAAGATACGGATTTGCATAGTCAAGTCCCACAACAAAACCAATAGCCACCTGATTATTATCTAGATGATAACAAAAACCACCACCAACAGTATCTGAATTAAGCGGCCAACCTTGCGTATGGATAACAAGACCTTGTTTGTGTTTTTCTGGATCAATTTCCCATAATTCTTTAATGCCTATGCCATATGTTTGTGGTTCACGTCCATTTCTAAGGTCATATTTATTGATAACTTCTTTGGACAATGATCCACGAACACCTTCTGCAAAAAATGTGTATTTCGCATGTAATTCCATGCCCGGCATATAGCTATCTTTTTGTGAACCATCGGCCGAAACCCCCATATCACCTGTTGCGATCCCCTTTACGGAACCATCATCATGATAAAGAACCTCTGCAGCGGCAAAGCCAGGAAAAATTTCAATCCCCATATTTTCCGCCTGTTCCGCAAGCCAGCGGCTTAAATTGCCAAGACTAACGATATAATTCCCTTTGTTGCTTAATAATGGCGGCATTAGAATATGCGGAAGTGATGTTTTGCCCGTCTCGCTCAATGCCCAATGTTGGTTATCGGTCACGGGAACTTCAAGCGGTGCGCCCTTTTCTTTCCAATCCGGGATTAATTCATTTAATGCAATCGGATCAATTACCGCGCCCGATAGAATATGTGCGCCAATTTCGGAACCTTTTTCAAGCACGCAAATAGAATAATCCTTGCCCTCTTTCTCGCATAACTGTTTGAAACGTATTGCAGATGACAAGCCCGCTGGTCCCCCACCCACAATAACGATGTCATATTCCATAAATTCACGTTCCATTTTTATGCTCCCGAAAATGAATGTTACTTATTGGTAACTTATTTTTATATGTATGGTCAATTAATCTATTTAAATTTACAAAATAAGTGGCTACTATTCTATAAAAAAATAATGAGGAATACATGAAATTCGAAGAAGCACAACGCCTGCCCTTAACGTCATTACCAACATCGTTTTATAAAATGGCGAATTTAACCAAACATCTTGGTGGTCCAGATATTTATGTTAAACGTGATGATGTCATGGACCTTGCCCATGGCGGCAATAAAACAAGAAAGCTCGAATATGTATTCGCGAATATGCTCGCGCAAGGATATGACACCGTAATTACGATGGGCGGCATTCAATCAAATCATGTCCGTCAAACCATTTCAGGTGCGGCGCGTCTTGGCATCGAAAGCCATGCGATCCTTAATATACCCGTTCCGGAATTAAAAGATGAGCTGGCCGCATCCGGTAATTATTTAATGGATGTTATTATGGACGGGAAAATCCATATTGTTGATGGCGATGATGATGCCTGTGTGCAAAAAATGCAGGATGTAAAGGATGCATTAACCGCAGATGGCAAAAAACCTTATCTTGTGCCCATGGGCGCGTCTGACGGGGTTGGAAGCCTTGGATATATGGCATGCGCCCGTGAAATGATGATCCAGTGGGAAAATATGGAAATCAATCCAAGCCACATTTTCGTTGGCACCGGAAGCTGCGGCACACATGGCGGTTTGCTCGCGGGACTACGGTATTTCGGTAACAAATCCACCAAAGTCGTCGGCGTATCCGTCAGCCAGCCAGAAGAACGAAAAATCGCCGATGTAAAAGATATTTTAAATCAAATTCATGATGTTATCGAATTGCCTGACGATTTAATCGCTGATGATGATATCATTGTTAAGGACGCCTATTATGGTAAGGCATATGCCTATCCCACCGATGAAGCCAATGATGCGGTTAAATTAATCGCGAAATTAGAAGGTATATTGCTTGACCCGGTATACACAGGAAAAACAATGGCAGGCATGATTGATTTAATTGAAAAAGGGGAACTTAAGGACGCAAAAGACATGGTCTTCCTCCATACCGGGGGTGCACCAGCATTACATCCATACGCAAAATATTTTTTATAAGGGATAATTAAATGAAACAAAATCGACGTGATATGCTTAAAACAGCAGGTCTTGCAACACTTGCCGCAACAACATTTTCCGCTAAGGCATTCGCAGAAACCAGCAAAAACTTTAATCAAATCCCGCGTATCAAGTTAACCACCCTGCCCACAGCGTGCAATAAAATGGAAAACTTGACCCAATTAATGGGTGGTCCTGATTTATATATTAAACGTGATGATGTCATGGAACTGGCGCATGGCGGCAATAAAACAAGAAAACTTGAATTTTCCCTCGCTGAAGCCGTTAAAAATGGTGCTAAGGCCGTAGTGACACAAGGCGGATTACAATCAAACCATGTGCGTCAAACCGTATCAGGGGCAAAAAAAATCGGCCTAGAAGTTCACGTCATTCTATCGAACCCAGTACCAGAAATGGAAGACAGACTAAAAGATAGTGGTAATTACCTTATGGACCGCTTAATGGGTGCGCATATTCATCTAGCGGGCGCAGAAGGTCGCGGTCCCGTCGTTGAAAAGGTTATTGCTGACCTAACTGCACAAGGTAAAAATCCATATAACATCCCATCCGGCGCATCAAACGCAATTGGTTCCATGGGGTATGTGGATGCTGCACGTGAACTTATTTCCCAGTGGAACGAGATGGGCATTTCCCCAAGTCATATTTTCACAGCAACAGGAAGCTGCGGGACCGCAGCAGGCCTATTAACCGGACTGCGATATTTTGGGAACAGAACAACGAAAGTGATCGCCATTTCCGTTGCCGCCCCTGCTGCACCACTTAAAAACCGCATTAGACAAATTGTCGACGAAGGATGCGAAATGCTTGGAACACCTGGGCTTGTTAAGGATGATGAAATTATCGTCGAAGATAAATATTACGGACAGGCTTACGGATACCCAACAGATGCAGGCATAGCCGCCCTTAAAATGATCGCTGAAAGCGAAGGCATCATCCTTGACCCGGTTTATACAAGCAAGGGCATGTCAGGCATGATTGATATGCTAAGAATGGAAAGATTGGAAAACGCACGCGATCTTGTATTCTTACACACTGGCGGCGCACCAGCAATTCACCCTTACAGGGATTATTTTAATGCTTAAATCATTTCTTACGGTTCTGGTTACTTTTTTCATTTCCCAACATGCAATTGCTGAAGGATTGAAAGTCGTTATTCTGGGTACAGGCACCCCAGTTATGAAACCAGAAAGATCAGGACCAGGCGTCGCAGTATTATCAGGCGGCAAAGCATATATCGTGGATAGTGGCGCCGGTATGGTTAGAAAAGCCATCGAAGCATCAAAAACACATCCGGAATTAAAAGCATCAAACCTTGATATGCTTTTTCTTACTCATCTTCATTCGGATCATACGGCTGGTCTATCCAATATGATTTTGGCACCGTGGGTATTAAGGCGTGAGCACCCCCTTAAACTATTCGGCCCGCCCGGTTCAAAACATATGGCAGATACCATAATTAGCGCCTATTCCGAAGACATTGATATGCGTATTAATGGTTCACAGCCAGCAAATCTTAATGGCTATAAAGTAGAAACAACTGAATTTTCGGCGTCCGGAACAATATTTGAGGACGACAATGTCATCGTTGAAGCCATCAAAGTCCCCCACGGTTCATGGGAACATGCATACGGTTACAAATTTACTGAAAAAAGCACAGGAAAAACAGCAGTGATATCCGGTGACACCGCATATAGCGAGGCAATCATTGATGCTGCCACCGACGCTGATATTCTTGTTCATGAAATTATATCAGAACGCGCTTTAAGCAAAAGATCAGAAGAATGGCAAATTTATCATAAATCTTTTCATACATTACCGTCGGAAATCGCGGATATTGCCAATAAAGCAAAGCCACGCGTTCTAGTGCTTTATCACCAACTTTACTGGGATGAGGAAGACAACCGCCTTGCCGAAGAAGTTATGGAAGCAGGCTATAATGGAAAAATCGTATCAGCAAATGATCTGGATGTATTTCAATGACCCATATCCGTGAAGCAACAGATGATGATTGGGAAAAAATTTGGCCAATATTTTTCGAAGTGGTGAATAAGGGCGATACTTATGCCTATAACCCCGACACACCAAAGCAAGAAGCTTTCTTCATCTGGTTAAAGCGCACAAAAAAGACTTATGTCTTTGAAGAAAATGGTGAAATACTCGGCACCTATTATATCACCACCAATTACACAAGACATGTGTGTAATTGTGGTTATATGGTGTCATCAGCGGCACGCGGTAAAGGGGTCGCCACCAAAATGTGCATCCATTCCCAAAACGAAGCCAGACGATTAGGTTATAAAGCCATGCAATTTAATTTTGTCATTTCCACCAATGTTGGTGCGATAAAATTATGGGAAAAACTGGGTTTTGATACAGTCGGCCGTGTGCCTAAGGCATTTAAACATCCCCGCGAAGGATTTGTGGACGCCCTTGTTATGTATAAATGGCTTGCGGATTAATGATTACCCAATAATAACAGATGCGGTTGTGCCCTTACCAAAATCACTTTTTAAATCAAACGTATGACCATGAAGCTCAACAATCTGTTTTACAATCGGTAAACCAAGCCCCGTTCCTGCCTTATTTTTCTGATTGATATCATGAACCTGACCAAATGGCGTAAGCACAGTTTCAATATCTTCTTTCTTAATACCCACCCCGTCATCAATGACAGATAGCATTACTTGCCCGGAAGGCGTTTTTTCAATGCGGCAAATGATTAAGCCATCTTTATTTGTAAATTTCACCGCATTGGAAAGCAGATTAATAAGCACGCGTTTATATGTGTTTTTATCACCATTAATTCTAACGTCATCTTCGTCCGTTAAATTTTCAAGTTTTAAAGTTATCCCTTTGCTTTCTGCCTGAATTTCCAGCATCATAATTGCCGTTTCTGCACATTCCGTTAGTGAAAATTCAGTATTGTTAAGCTCCCATTTCCCAGCCTCGATTTTCGACAAATCAAGAATATCATCAATCACTTTTTCAAGGTGTTTACCGCTATCTCTAATATCTGACAGATATTCAATATATTTGGGTTCTTTGATTTCACCATATACGCCACCGGACATTGTTTCTGAAAAACCGATAATCGCATTTAATGGTGTCCTTAATTCATGGGACATATTCGCAAGGAAGTTTGATTTGGCATTGTTCGCTTTTTCCGCATCCAATCTTGCGATTGTTTCTTTTTCACGCGAAAGCGCCAATTCAGACTGCGCCGCTTTACGCATGCGAATTTCTTGTTGCAAACTGTAATTACGATATAATATCGCCAATATAATGATTAAAACAAATGGCCCCCAGCGAACAACATAATCCCAACCATCGGTAATATTGTAATTTAGTGATAACCATTTGCGGGAAATTTCCGCCTTTTCAATTGGCGTAATGCTGCTCATTGCTTTTTGTAATGAACTTGCAAGTAATGGCAGATCTTTTCTCGCGGCCATTGCATTGGCACCACTATAAGGCGCACCGCCAACAACAACCAATTCATGAAGACCCGCTTCAGAAATATAATAAGCGGCGACAGATATATTCCCCACATAGGCATCGACATCACCATCAGCAACCATTTGTAAAGCTTCAACGGTTGTTTCTGCCTCAATAATATTGATTTCTGGATATTCTTGCCTGATTAATCTGGAAAGGGAAAAGCCCTTAACTTGGGAAATGGTACGCCCCGACAAGGCATCCATATTACCAAAAGATTCCCTGTCAATACGTGAGAAAATCACGATCGACACTTTAAAATAACTGTCTGTGAAAGAAAGAAATTCACGTCTATCCGGGGTATTATTGGCGCCGGAAACCATATGGGCTTCGCCCGCATGGATTTTTTCTAATCCCTCGGCCCAATTATTATTGCCAGCCCATTTGAATTGAACCCCAAGTCGTTCACCCATTAGTTTTAAATAATCACCCGCAATACCGCTGATTTCCCCGTTGGGGCCAATAAATTCCATTGGCTGCATGGTTGGGTCAGTTGCAACAAGAATTTCCGGGTTATCGCGTAACCAGTTTCTTTCTTCTTGAGTAAGGCTTAATGGAGTATCTTGTGCGTGTGTGGATAGGCTGCTTATGAAAAGCAGAAACAGAAAATATTTTACTATCTTAATATAACTAATCACACATACTCCTTACACTGTGCGAGAGCCTATCATTGAAAATACCAAAATGTCAAATGGCATACTTTCTCTTAGTTTTTATCCATAAATTCCATAAAGAAACACACCAACAAAATTCGCTGTTGCGTAACCAAATGTACCACAAAGAACCGCCGGCGTAACGAGGGTTTTCCACCCCATGGCCCCTGCCATTGCTGCCGCTGTCGGTGGGCCAAGAATACAGGCGTTTGACCCAACCAATGCTTCTGGCAATCCCAGCTTGAAAATTTTGGAAAGCGTTAAAATAACAATTAAATGCGTTGATAAAATGATAAATGCAAATAGCGCAAGCAACATTCCACTTTCAATCATAGTCATTATGTCAACGCTCGCCCCAACGGCGCCAAGGAACAAATACATAATCGCAATACCAATTGGGAAAGCTTCCGATAATTTCGCAATTTTTTCATGGGCCAATGTCGCCATTGCGACCGTAAGTGCCGTCAGAATTAAAAGCCTTATCGGAGGATAGCCAATAAAACCGGAAATAATATCACTTAATACAACGATAAAAAATGCAATCCCAAGTGAAAAGACAGCACGTTCAATGGCAAATGGCGGCTCTTCGGCGGCGGCGATTTCATCATCGTCATCATATTCCGTGCCCGCAGGATCATAATTAAATTTCTTTGCCATGAATTGCATGCTCGGGATCGCGATAAGCAATGCCATAAACGATACCCCCACAACATTATCCGCAGCAATACTGGCGGCCATAATGCTTTCTTCTTTAAAATCGATTGCATTAGCAACCCCAACGAAATTGGCGGAACCACCAATGAATGTTGCGCTAAAGATTCCGGCTAGTTCCGCTTCAAATTCACCAAGTGGCAACAACATCACCCCAATAACGGTGCCAAGCGTTGTACCAATCGCACCGAATATAAAGGCAATCAATGTCGGGCCGGATTCTTTAAATATTTTCTTTAGGTTCGCATTAAAGAGCAGCAGCACAATCGCAATTGGAACACCCACTGAATTTATGCTGTTAAATACACCGTTGCTCGCAGGAATGATTTTAAAATTGGCAAGCACTGCACCAAATGTAATAACCATGATCGTGCCGGAAATTTTTTGCCCAATGGTTGTTTTTTCAAGCCTAAATGCAAGTGCAACCATCAACAACATCACAGCCCAAAGTGCAAAATTATTATCAGCGGATATCAATGTCATTTTTTATTATTCCTCCCGAATTTTTATGTTGAAACCCTACTCAATATGATTACCATTTGCCAAGTAATTTATTTAGGAATGTATAAAAATGCTTATTGATATTAAAACTCACCAATTCCCCCTTAAATACCCATTTGTCATTACGGGATATACATTTAACACGGCTGACACGATACGCGTTACCCTTGAACAGGACGGCGTAAAAGGCCACGGTGAATCGTTAGGCATCTATTACGAAGATGAAACACCAGAAAGCATGACAAAGCAGATTGAAGACATCATTTTTGATAATATCACGCATGAACAAGTCAATGAATTTTTGCCACGTGGCGGCGCTAGAAACGCCATTGACTGCGCATTTTGGGATTTAAAATGCAAGCTTGCTGGTAAGAGTATTTTTGATCTGCTGAATATTAATCCGATAAAACCATTATCCACTGTTGCCACCGTTGGTATTGACACACCGGAAAATATGGCCGCACGTGCCGCTGAATATTCAAAATATCCAAATTTAAAAATCAAATTATCCGGTGATGCCCCGATTGAAAGATTAGAAGCCATCCGCGCGGCACGTCCAGATGCCACGCTCATTACCGATGTCAATCAGGGTTGGACATTCGAAGAATTAAAAGAATATATCCCGCATTGTAAAAAACTGGGACTGGCCATGATTGAACAACCCCTGGCCCGTGGTAAGGACGAAGAATTAGAAGGTTTTAAATCAGAAGTCCCCCTTGGCGCAGATGAAAGCTGCCTTGATAGCAGTGAATATGAGGTTAACGCCAGACGCTATGATGTGATTAACATCAAACTTGATAAATGTGGTGGCTTAACCGATGCGCTTGAAATTATCCGCCTTGCTAATCGTGACGGTAAAGGATTAATGGTTGGCAATATGACTGGATCATCGCTTTCCATGGCACCGAGTTTTGTTGTCGGTCAGCATTGCGACTTCATTGATCTGGACGGTCCATTATTCCTTAAAGATGATGTTGAAAATGGCCTTGAATATGCCGAAGGCGGGATCGTAAGCACCCCGACCCCGGCATTATGGGGATAGATTAAGAATAAGTTTTTACAATCTTATCAACTAGTTCCTGATAATAAGCCGGGCTGCCATGAATCCAGTCCGGTTCACCATCCTTAAAAATATGGATATCTTTGCTTAATCCTTTTGTTTTCTCACGCCATTCTCGGACATTGAATATTTTAACGCCAATTTTTTCCAGGAATTTATCATAGACGCTCTCATACAAGAACATATATGAATCCCTCTTTTCCATACCGGAAATATTCTTAAAAATTGGTGGATCAGGTAACGCAATCACTTTAAAGCCAGCCTCCACCAAATTTTGCAAAAATTGAATATGTTTATCATAACGCCCGGAAAAATATTTCAATGTTTCCTCCAGGTTAAACTCATCCCCTAAATTATTGGTTTTAAACCATCTAATGAGTTTTGCCATTGACCTATGTGTTTGATAGCCAACATTGGTAACGATGATTGGTTTTTTACCGGTTTGTTTTTCGGTATTTTTTACTGTTTCAATTGCATTTTCCCAAAAATGGCGCGCGCCCTTGTTTTCTAACATCACAATGTAGTCTTCATCGGTAAGGTGAAACAAACCATCTTCCCATGCAGAACCATTCATCAATGCACCACCACAGTGGCTGATATTTCTTTTGGCAAAACATTTCGACAAGAACCCCATATGACTATCGCCAATAAGGAAAAATTTCACAGGATCACTTGATACCGCACTATTTCTTTGGCCTTCAAGGGTTTCTTCTTCACAAACCGCATCGCCATTTAATTGAGAGCCACCGACATTTGGAGAGCCAAAAAATTCTGCTTCTTTTTGTTGTTTCTTTAGTGCCTTTTTGAATTCATATGGTGATATTCCGGCTTCAAAATGTGACATCACATATGAAACACCGTTTGGCGTTACACTACGTAAATTCTCTTCAAAGAAAATACCCTTGTTTGCAACCGAATTTATGATCTCATAAGACGGGAAATAATCAACATTCGAATGTTTTTCTTTCATTCTTTCTGCAACGCTTCGTAAAATGGACTTTGAATATGTAGTCGCACTTAGCACATGATTTTGCGATGCCGTCGCGGTAAGTGGAACCGGCGAAACGGTGAGCAGCACATTAATTTTACTGTTAACGGATTTTATAAGCTCAAGAACCTGTTCTAGTTCATCAATATTTTCTTCAAATGAATAATTTTTAAAAGAATATTTTTTCTTATCGAATTCACCACAAAGCGTACCCGGACACATTGGATAAACAACACCATCATTGTCAATCCAGCTTTCCGTTAAACCAAGTGTAAAAATAAAAACTTCTGCATTTTTTATGCTTTCAAGCATTTCACCAAATGCTTCTTCTCTGGATGCAACTAATGCATCTTTGCTCTCGTAGCCATCCTCGTTAAATACTGGACGAAGCAGATCAAACCACCGTCCATTTTCTTGATGCACTATATTAGAAAGGTCACATTTTCCAAGGGCCGCTTCCAATAATTCACGTAACAACGCACACGTATAAATATTTCCAAATGCAAATGAAAAGTTATGAAGACTATCCAACGAGGATGCATAAAATGAATACCCCTTATCACTTAACCATTTCCCCACGTGCTGTGCAAAACATGATCCGGCTGCAACAATATTAGATTGTTTTTTAATCTTGAATTTTGGCTTCCAGAGATCCTCGTAAAATTGTTGTGGTTGACGCTCTTTTACACCCGTTTTCCAAAATCTGTTGTCTGGTAAATTTGAGTAAGGGTTTTTCTTTTCTTTATTCTTATTTTTGCTCATTCTTTTTCCCGGATGGATATCTTTTATCCGGTTAATCTAATGCAAGAATATGACAAGAACAATTACGAATTGATGATAAAGAAATATTTTTACCACCCAAATAAAAAGGGGTGATTATCAACATAACCACCCCTAAATACATGTCATAAAAGAAAAATTAATCTTCCGTCTGTTTTCTCAAGCCATCAACAATGTCTTTAAGATCTGTGTTTAAGACATCAGATTGCGTTGATATATTTGAAACAACCCCTTCAATTTCATTACTGACTGTACTGTTTCTTCCGGTTAGTTCCTGAATTTTTTCAATGTTATTGGTTGTTTCAATCATACTGGTCGATGCGTTTTGCGCGCTTCTGGAAATTTCGCCAGCAACTGTATTTTGTTCCTGAATGGAATTTGAAATATTTACGGTGCTTTCGTTACTCTTGTTAATCAGGTTCGCAATTTCTTCGATTGATGTAACGGATTCTTTCACTGCATCCTGCATCGCCGTGATTTGTTTCGCAATATCTTCAGTCGCAGCAGCTGATTGTGTCGCAAGGTTTTTAACCTCACTCGCCACAACAGCAAACCCTTTACCTGCGTCACCCGCTCTTGCGGCCTCGATTGTTGCGTTAAGGGCTAACAAATTGGTTTGTTCCGATAGATCGGAAATAATCCCAAGAACATCATTAATTTTTGCTGCCTGATCTGACAGGTTTTGAATTGTCTGACTTGTTTTTTGCGCGAATTCAACGGCCTCCGATGAAAATTGGGTTGTTGTATCAACCTGACGGGTAATTTCCTGAATGGATGATGACAGTTCTTCAACCGCGGATGCAACAGATTGAATTTCGCCGGAACTTGCAGTTACAGCACGCACGGCTTCTTCTGAATGTTTTTGTTCAATGGTTGAAAGTTCGGAAAGCTCACCCGCACTTGTTTGCAAGCTTTGTGAATATTGCACCAAATTGTCCGACGCCGTTTGCAATGTTTTTTCAAGCTCATTCGCCATTGTGACAAGCTGTTCCTTGCGGTTTCTTTTCGCGCTATCCTGCATTTTATCTTGTTCAGACATCAAGCTGTCTGCTTGCGCTTGCGTTTCTTCAAGCTCAGTTAATGTCTGACTAATTTTTTGGCTTTGTTCTTCTGCAAGCTGCATTGCTTCTGTTGCTTTTTCCGCTTCTTCCTGCGCTGATTTAACGGCTTGTTCTGATAATCCGAAGGCTGCCTCTAACTGCATTGCCATATAATAAAGGAAACCTGTTTCAATAACGACAATCACCGCGTGAAGTACGACACGCAAGAAATCACCCCCATCGGGGAAAACCGCACTCGGCAAAATGAAATTAAGCAGTAAATGATGGACAGCAATTGTTCCTGCGGACACTAGAATTGCATCTTTATCACAATAAATCGCCGTCAGCGCCAGTGCCGCAAAAAATGACATATGAATATCAATTTGCCATGGATGACCGCTGTATAAATATAACCAGAATGCAATTAAAATTGGAAGCACAACCGCACTCATATAACGGTATGACCTTGACCCCGCCCCTTTTTTCCATGAAACATGTGTTGCGACAGATACAAGGATCGCCGCCACTGTAATGATTAACCAGTTTGACGCCCCAAGAATATAACCAGAAACAAAAATAACCCCCGTTAAAGCCCATATCGACATCAAAATATATTTTGAGACGGTTAATTGTAACTTCGTTAATTCATTCATGGAATTTCCTTTTTATTGTTAACGTTACGATTTTAAGAAAAGCATCCAGCCGACGCTATACCATCAATCACCACTAGGGCACCGAGGTCATATAAATTTTCAATTACCTGTTTCTGAGTATCCAGATCATCAACGATGAAGAGTGCAATGTTTTCAAACCCACCCTTGCCAGTGGCATAGCCGCCAGCTTCAATGGTTTTTAAAAAGACAGTTTCCGAAGATGTACCAGGTGGGAAGATCACGGCTAATTCCGTTTTCCCGTTTGGCGTAAAATTCATGATCAGTAAAAATATAAAGGAAAGAACCAAGCACATGGCTGCTGGTAGAAATTCCTTTAAACCCTCAGATTGTAATTTCAATATACTCTCCAACATTACAATTAAGTAACAAGTAGTTTAGAAAAGTTATAAATAAAATTAGTTACGAAAATATAAACAATTATGTAGCGAAATTATAAAATGTTTTTCTATTATATAGTATTTTGCAGATATTTTCATTTAATTACTGAAAAAATGTTCTAATAATAGAAATAGAGAAAAACAGAAAGTTCAAGGATTATATCTAGTTATGAAATCAGCCTGCAAAAATGTATTAACGATAACATCAATTTTACTATTGCTTCAGGGCTGTTCGTATTGGCCGTTCGGCGGTGAAGAACCACATATTACAGATAATAAGCTTCCATACTGGGCTAACTTGAATGCCCGCACCACAGAAGAGCTTAATATGATTGTCATTCACGCAACAGAATTAACCGACCTTGCTGAGGCTCGTGAATATGGTGAACGTGTTTTATACGAAGAAAGCGGCACTGGCGCATCCGGACATTATTACATCGATCGCGACGGAACGATCGAACAATATGTTCCCGACAACCGTATCGCCCATCACACATCCGGCTGGAATAGCAAAACATTAAGTGTGGAACTTATAAACCTTGGTCGTTATCCAAACTGGTACCATAGCGATCATCAGGTTATGCAGGAACCCTATACGGATGCACAGATTGACGCGCTGATTGCCCTAACCAATCGTTTGAAGGCGGAATATCCATCCATCAAATACACACAAGGGCACGAAGATCTGGATACACGAATGGTTCCCGCCGATAATGATCCAAACAAACAAGTACCAAGGAAAATGGACCCTGGGGCCCATTTTCCGTGGGATCGTTTCATTCAGGAAACTGGGCTTCGTAAAGAAACGCCACCAAAAGAGATGTAATCAAAACGCATATCCTGCGGATAAGCCAACCTGCATATAATGATCAACATCACTGAAATCAGATAAAAACCCATATCTCGCGTTTAATCCGACGATCCACTGACTATCCTTGAATTGATGATAAACACCCGCGCGTAATGAAAAATGATCTTCATCACGGCTATTGCTGCTTTTATTGCTGCTGCCGTCAGCGAATGTTTGATTAAAATTGGTTTTAAAATCAATTTTTCCGTATTCCGGACCGACTAGCAATGCCGTCCTGCTGCCATTTGAATGGTCGAACACGCCACCAACGAGTGCCGAAATACTGTATTTTTGAAATGATCTTTTATTTTCATAATCGTATGCCGGATGGGTTACCGTACCGTTATCAAAGGCATCAACGGAACCGCTTCCCGATACGCTTGGAAGACCAAAATCAATATTTGCACCGGCACCAATGGCGAGCCCTCGCCATATTTTTCGCATATAAACACCCTCTACCCCAAGGGTAAGGTTTGATGTGTGTTGATCATAAATGCTGGTTGTTCCACCAAGAAATACAAAATTCTTGTTATTTTCCTGCGCGAATGATTGTGTCACTGAAAACATAAGAACAATAAAAAAAGAAAAGATGGTTTTGTTCATAATAACTCCTTAAAAATTTAAACCGATCTTTCCCTGCCCCATGTTCAAAATTATCCATAGACCATTGAATAGCAACCATGTTACAGTACGTAACCGTTACTTACCGTTACATGAAATTTTTGAAAGAGCTTATTTTATGAAACAGAATAGAAACTCATTACTGATCATTCTTGTATCCCTCGTATTCGCGGGGCTTATAATTTTCGCGGATTATATGTTGGACGGCACCACATATAACGAAACAGTAAAATATATGCTTATTGCAGTATGGTTTGTTCCGTTTTCATGGCTTAGTTATAAATCAGGAAGCCAAAAAGAATAAAACTGGCAGGTTGAAATTACCCCTGCCAGTTCCTATAATTAATAAACCAAAGGATGGTTCATTGAACCGTTCGGGCGTTTATCACCGTGCAGGGTGATAAGCGCCTTTTTTATGAACAGTTGCAATCTTTGCAACATTTACAGTCACAACCATCACAATTACAGTTATCACAATCACAACAATTGTTATCGCAATTACAATTGCATTTTTTTTTGTCTTCTGTTGTCATTAATTTCTCCTATTGTTTGAACAACATGGTTTTTCAAGTCTGTCCGCAATATCACGCAAAAGCGCTGCGACATCAGACCTGTTTACGTGGTAAAAAACTTCTTTACCTCGTTTTTCAGCGGTTATAATCCCCGCATTCTTTAATGTGCTTAAATGACGGCTGACCACGGACATATCCACGGTACAACAACATGCGACCTCACCGACACTGCATGGACAGTCCCGGTCACACAACGTATTTAAAATTTTCATTCGGTTAGGATCGCCAAGCGCCTTAAACACTAATTCTTCATTCATGATATTACCTCAAATGCATATTTGCACAATAATGCAAATGAATAAATAAGTCAATACTAGATTCATCGTTAAATGAAAAATTCTATTCCAACTGGGAATTCATGAAATGGCCGCGTCTTGATTGGGCTTCGATGAAGATGCGTTTGATATCCGGATGCATTTCTTTGATTTGAATTTCGAAATCGGTGATGATTTGTTCCACATCGCCAGCGGAAATCTCGTCCCTGAAATCGATACTTAGGTTCAAAAGAATATCTGTCGGGCCAAAATGCATGGTCAGGACTTCGTTAACAGATTCAACGGCTGCGTGCTTTTCCATAAGATTTTCAATACTATCAATCACTTGTTGGTCGGCGGCCTCCCCAATCAGTAAGCCTTTACATTCAATGGCAAGGACCGCTGCCGTCGCCGCAAGGATAAGACCAATTACGATTGATGCAGCGCCGTCGGCCTCTGGAATACCGAAGAAATCACCGATAAACAGGCCGATAAGTGCAGTGAAAAGGCCAAGCATTGCAGCAGTATCTTCAAAAAGAATAGCAAACAAACTCGGGTCTTTACTGCGGATTACGGCATCAACCAAGCCGCGTTTACCGCGTCTTGCGTTAAATTCATCGTAAGCCATTTTCCATGGGTATGCTTCGAAACAGATCGCAACCGTCAGAACGATATAGTTGATGTGGATACTGCGGATTTCTTCGGGTTCCATAATTTTATGAAACCCTTCATATAATGACACGCCCGCGCCAACCGCGAAAATGAGCATCGCGACAACAAATGACCAGAAATAAAGTTCCTTGCCATAACCAAACGGGTGATCACGGTCTGCCTTACGGCTTGCTTTTTTAATACCGTAAAGCAAAAGAACCTGATTACCACAGTCAACAATACTGTGGATCGCTTCTGAAAACATTGCAGATGAATTGGTGTAAAGTGCCGCCCCAAGTTTTGTGACGAAGATCATGAAATTGCCGATAAGCGCGGCAAGAATGACCGTTTTCGACGAGTGTTTAGATGCCATTTAAAAAATAAATCCTTTAATTGCCGTAATTATAGCAACAAAAAAACATAATTATAGAAATAATATAATTAATTTTTAAATTCTCTGCTATATAATTACGTCATGAATAATTTGAATACATCTGAAGACCAAATTGATCCTGTTTCACTGCTGAAATGCTATGTGGAATGGGGGGTTGATGAAACCATTACGGAAGAACCGATTAACTGGTTCACTGAAACAGATAAAATTCAAATAAAACAACAAACTGCACAAGTTTCTTCACAAGTCAAAACACCC
The DNA here is from genome assembly GCF_028869115.1 of Pseudemcibacter aquimaris. Classification (NCBI taxonomy): domain Bacteria; kingdom Pseudomonadati; phylum Pseudomonadota; class Alphaproteobacteria; order Emcibacterales; family Emcibacteraceae; genus Pseudemcibacter; species Pseudemcibacter aquimaris. The sequence continues at coordinate 1,527,657 of NZ_CP079800.1, read as the reverse complement.
CAAAATGCGGCCGCGCAATCAGCACCGCTTGCATCACAAACGGAAACAATCGCCCTTGCGACTGAGGTCGCGAAAGCGTGCAATTCACTTGATGAATTAAAGAGTGCGATTCTTGAATTTGATGGATGCAGCCTTAAAAAAACGGCAACAAATACCGTCTTTTGCGATGGAAATGCCGAAAGTAAGGTAATGGTAATTGGTGAAGCACCCGGCGCAGACGAAGACCGCATTGGAAAACCATTCCTTGGTGAAGCCGGAAAGTTACTTGATAAAATGTTTGCGGCCATTGAAATGAGCCGTGAAAATGATTTTTACATCACCAATGTAGTACCGTGGCGCCCACCCGGCAACCGCAAACCAACGGACGCGGAATGTGATTTATGTTTACCGTTTTTAAAAAGACATATTGAATTGTTGCAGCCAAAAATCATCATTTCAATTGGTGGCACGTCCGCAAATGCGCTTTTGGGCACACAAACAGGCATCACAAAATTACGCGGCAAATGGCAGGAATATGATGTTTCCGGTACCAAGGTTCCAATCGTACCGATTTATCATCCGGCATACCTTATCCGTCAGCCACAGTTTAAAAAACAAACTTGGCATGACTTGCTCGATATTAAAGCAAAACTCAGGGAATTATAATATTGATAAAAAAGCTTCTCATTATTCTATTCACGCTGAATTTTAGTCACGTTTTCGCGCAAGACATGGACCTTTCGCCATTAAGCGCCGACGATGTTGAAAATTACGAAACGATTTTTTATGAACAAAATCGCGGTAATTGGAAAAAAGCGGACCGCGCCATAAAACGCGTGGAAAATAAAATACTGATGGGCCATGTTTATTATCAACGTTATATGCATGCGACCGCCTATATATCCAAATATTCTGAACTTAAAGAATGGATGTCCAATTATGGCGATCATCCTGGTGCGCAGCGCATTTATGACCTTGGTGTACGTAAAAACAAGGGCCGCCCGGGCGGCATGATGCGCCCCATGACCGGCAAGGCATACGCATTCCCGGCGGAAAAACCAACGCCCCCTTCCCGCGCCGATATTGAACGCGCAAAAATAGAAGCCGAAAAGAAAAAAGCCGCCATCCCGACCGAGGAACAAGAAAGAAAAAGACAAGAACGCCGTGATGTTGCCGAACTTAACCGTGTTATTGCACGTTATCTGCGTCAACAAAATCCGGAACGTGCGGAAAAGCGTCTTTGGGCCTTTAGCGAACGCGGCATATTAAGCGAGCGTGAAATTGATAATCATCTATCGAAAATTGCTAATACATATTTTCTATCGGGCCGTGATAGTAAGGCACTGGCGCTGGCACAAATCGGTTCTAGGTCACGACAATATATTTCACAGAATGACTGGATTGCGGGGCTTGCCGCATGGCGCCTTGGTGAATGTTCCATTGCCGCCGAACATTTTGAACATGTGGCAAAATCAAATGTTGCTGGTGACTGGACGGCGGCAGCTGGTGGTTTCTGGGCGGCGCGTTCTTACCTTGCATGCAGAAGACCCGCTGAAGTATCACGCATGTTAAAAATTGCGGCAGGTTTTGATAAAACATTTTACGGTATCCTTGCTGCACGTCAGCTTGGTGTTGATCCAAACTTTGATTGGTCCGCACCGGAATTTACAAACAGCGATTACCGCGAAATTGACGGTCTTTCCAGTGTTCACCGCGCCATTGCCCTTGCGCAAGTTGGTGAAAACACGCTTGCTGATCAGGAATTAAGCGTCGCCATGGAACAAACCCGCGATAGCCAGCATGGTGCGTTACTTGGCCTTGCGGCGCGTCTTGGGCTTGCAGCAACACAATTAAACATTGGCCGCATTGAAACGCAAAAACGCATCGCATCACTGGACAGTTCATTATACCCCATTCCATACATCACACCGGAAGGTGGCTACACGCTCGACCGTGCGCTTTTATTCGGCATGATCAGACAGGAAAGCGCCTTTAACAGCTGGGCGAAAAGCCGTGTTGGCGCACGTGGATTGATGCAGCTTATGATGGGTGCCGCGGGCGATATGTCACAGGATAGAAGATTACAGCGTATCAAGCTTGATGACCCGCGCTATAACATGTTCCTTGGGCAAAAATATATGAAAACGATGATGAGCAAACAATTCGCCGATGGTGATTTGTTTAAGGCCTTATCCGCATATAACGCTGGCCCGGGTAACATGCAAAAATGGGACAAAAACATTAATTTCCAGAATGACCCGCTTTTATATATTGAAAGCATCCCGTTCCGTGAAACCCGTCTTTATATTGAACGGGTATTATCAAACATGTGGATTTACCGCATGCGTATGGGGCAAGATATCCCATCCCTTGATGCCGTGGCATCGGGCGAATGGCCGAAATATTTGGGTCAGGATAATATTCAAACCGCGCAAAACAATAATTAATGCATAATCATAAAAAGATATAATCATGGCCATTGATGAAACAATTGAATTTCTTCCGTTAAATATTGCGATTTTGACATTATCTGACACCCGCACATTTGAAACTGATAAATCAGGTCAGGTGCTCGTGGATAAATTAACTGCAGCGGGCCACACATTAATCGACCGCGCGATTATTAAGGACGATAAAGACGATCTGCGCACGCAGCTTTCTGATTGGCTGGAAAATGATGATGTTCAGGTGATCATTTCAACGGGCGGCACCGGATTAACCGGCCGTGACATCACCCCGGAAATTTTCCATGAATTTTATGAAAAAGAAATCGAAGGGTTCGGCGAATATTTCCGCCATATCAGCATGGGGATCATCGGCACATCCACAATCCAAAGCCGCGCCACGGGCGGCGTTGCCAATGGAACATACATGTTTGCCGTTCCCGGTTCCCCCGGCGCCTGTAAAGACGCATGGAACCACATCTTTTCCGAACAATTAGACATCCGCTTCCGCCCCTGCAATTTCGCAGAAATGATGCCGAGACTTAAAGAAAGGTGATTTTGGCCATGAAAACGCGTTCCATTAATTCACCAAAAGCACAATTACCAGAAGGCGGATATTCACAAGCCGTAGAGGTCGTTGATGCGAAAAGAACACTTTATATAAGCGGGCAAATTCCTGTTAATGCGGATGGTAACGTACCGACGGATTTTGCGGGTCAAGCGCGCCTGACGTGGCAGAATATTGAACATCAATTAAATGAGGCGGGGATGACGTTCGATAATATCGTCAAACACACGACATTTCTGTCTTCCCGGGAATATCGCGATGAAAACAGCCGTGTTAGAAACGAAATGCTTGGGGACCGCACCCCTGCGCTGACTGTCATCATCGCTGATATTTATGACGAAGCATGGCTTCTTGAGGTTGAAGTGATTGCGTGTAAATAGTACTAATAATTTTCAATTCCGTAGAATTTTCCTATACTTAATTCTTTACTCAAATCAAGAATTACCTGAATTTGAGGTTCAACATCTTCATTGTTGCATAAATATAACTCCTCTAATGCTTCTGCACATGCCACTGCAGCACAAATACTTGAGTGAATGAAAGTGTTTTTTGCTTCATCTTCTTTCTTTTTTATATCCTTTCCTTCAGCAGAAATATACTTATTTAGTTGATCCAAAGCGACTCCTTCTTCGACTCTCATTTTAGCGTAAGCGTGTATCAATGATGATGAAACTTTGCTATTAAAAACGGGAATCTGTGAGGCATTAGATTGATATATTAAATCAGAAGAAATTTTGGTAGGAACATGCATTGTTTCTTTAGCATTCCTAAGAATAATATCAGGAGATAAATACGCTGCATAAAAACTTTGTGCATTTATTTTTAACTCTTGTCCAATTGCACTAATGAGATTTTGCTCAAATGCTTCTTGTTTGGCTCTATCCTCTTTTCTTGCAATTTTATGTTCGAAGATACTCCAAAACAATCCTAGCAATGCTATAACAACACCGTAAATTGCAATATTTTCCGACTCTTCTATTTCTAAAATCTTATGAATGACATCTAAATCCATGCCCCCTCCTGACATTAAATATCTATTTTATTAATGATGAATTCCCACTTTCGCGGGAATGACCATTCTATACTAATCATTCATATAAATGCTATCCATCAATTCATGACGGCCGCCGTTTTCATCACAGACGGCAAAAAAGCGTCCTTCGCCGCCACGCATGGCAACGCCGGCGTATCTTCCTTTTTTATCCAGCACATAAAATTGCAGGTTAAATCTGATCTCGCCTTTATCATTCATGTAACGTTCGTTGCCCATGCAGAAATCTTTAATGCGGTTCAGGGCATACATACCCGCATCTTTTGGATGCATTCCTTCACGCATTTTTTCGACGATCAGGAATGAACATAGGTGATAAAGGTTCATTTCCCCTAGTCCCGTTGAACCGGCGGCGCCGACCTCGTTATCAACATAAAGCCCTGCGCCAAGGATCGGGCTATCGCCAACACGGCCGGGAACCTTGAAACTACGGCCGGATGTGGTTGTGTTACCGCAAATTTCGCCCTTATGATTCATGGCGTTTGTGTTGATGGTGCCGTGGATATGTTCAATATCAATGCGCCCCTCTTCCGCCATTTGATAGGCAACATCGAAACCTTTCTTTTCAATAAAATCCAGATCAAGTTCGGCGAATGTTCTTGTGTCCCCCTCTTCTTCAACACGTTTTTTCCATTCAAGATAACGTTTGAATGAACGTTCACTGTTAAGGTCACCTTCGATTTTATGGCCATGTTCGCGGGCGAAATCCAATGCACCTTGCCCCGCGAGCAAATGATGGTTCGTTTTCATCATCACATCTTTGGCGACCCAGGATGGTGTGCGTACTCCTTGTATATAAGCAACACCACCGGCACGTTTTAACGGCCCATGCATACAGCAGGCATCAAGCGTCACATCACCATTAGCATCCGGAAGACCGCCATACCCCACCGATGTGTCCTCTTCTGAAATTTCGGGTAAGTTATTACAATGAATTGTCGCGTCCAGTACGTCCGCACCTTCCCCCATCATGCGAAATGCGATTTCAACCCCGGTTTCACCATTTTCATTTTTCAATCGGTGACCGTTATGCGCTCCGACCACAAGCGGTTTATAACTGCTCATGACCGCGGGGGCTTGTGCCTTGGCGGCGCTGGCGACAGTACCAACCGCAGCAACGGTTGCTGCAGCACCCAGTAGTTCTCTTCTATTCATTTCTGACATGATATTCTCTCCCGATTGTTATTTTGATCTAAACAGATTGTACCAAACGCATTCCCCTGTCAAATTTCACAATAAACCTTGCCCTGATCTTGAATCCCTGCTATGGCCTCTTTCATAAATTCAACTGTAATTTTTTACTCTAGGAAAGATACAATGATTCCACGTTATTCCCGCCAGGTAATGGCAGATATTTGGGAACCACAATCACGTTTTCAAATCTGGTTCGAAATCGAAGCACACGCCTGTGATGCCCTTGCTGAACTTGGTGTAATTCCAAAAGAAAGTGCAAAAACCATTTGGGAAAAGGGTAACTTCGACATCGACCGCATCGATGAAATTGAAAAAGAAGTAAAGCATGACGTGATTGCTTTCCTAACATCCCTTGCTGAATATATCGGCCCGGAAGCCCGCTTCGTTCACCAGGGCATGACATCATCAGACGTACTTGACACATGTCTTAATATTCAGCTTGTAAAAGCAGCGGACATTCTGATTGATGACGTTGAAAAATTACTTGAGGTTCTAAAGCGCCGCGCATACGAACACAAAATGGATGTTTGTATCGGCCGTTCACACGGTATCCACGCGGAACCGGTAACATTTGGCCTTAAAATGGCGGAAGCATACGCGGAATTTGACCGTAACTTAACCCGTCTTAAAAATGCCCGCGAAGAGATCGCAACATGTGCCATTTCCGGTGCGGTTGGTACATTCGCAAACATCGACCCACGTGTTGAAGAACATGTGGCAAAAGCAATGGGCCTTGCGGCTGAGCCGGTATCAACACAAGTTATCCCACGTGACCGTCATGCAATGTTCTTCTGCACACTTGGTGTTGTGGCATCATCCATTGAACGCCTTGCGGTTGAAGTGCGTCACTTACAACGTACAGAAGTTCTTGAAGCGGAAGAGTTTTTCTCAAAAGGTCAAAAGGGTTCAAGCGCAATGCCACATAAACGTAACCCGATCCTTACGGAAAACCTTACCGGTCTTGCCCGTCTTGTACGCGGTATGGCGATGCCTGCGATGGAAAACGTTGCCCTTTGGCATGAGCGTGACATTTCACATTCATCCGTTGAACGTATGATCGGCCCTGATGCAACAGTAACACTTGATTTCGCGCTTGCGCGTCTAACGGGTGTGATGGACAAACTTGTTGTTTATCCTGAAAACATGCAAGCCAACATGGATAAGCTTGGCGGCCTTCATAATTCGCAACGCGTACTGCTTGCATTAACACAGGCTGGCGTTAGCCGCGAAGACAGTTACCGTCTTGTGCAGCGCAACGCGATGAAGGTTTGGGAACAAGGCGCAGATTTCGCAGCCGAACTTAAAGCCGACCCAGAAGTTTCAGCGAAGCTATCCGACGCCGAAATCGACGACAAGTTTGACATGGGTTACCATACGAAGCACGTTGACACGATTTTCCGTCGCGTGTTTGGTGAGTAATACTTAATTATTCTGTCATTGCCCGACTTGATCGGGGTATGACAAAAGAGAGAATTAAAAGCGTGGCCATTCCGGTCACGCTTTTTTTCATTATCGAACCGTCACCCTCGGACTTGTTCCGAGGGTCTCGAGATACTCGGAACAAGTCCGAGTATGACAGTAAAGAACAACAAAAAAAACCGCCCTCAAATAAATGAGAGCGGCTTCTAAAATTCTTCTAAAATTTAAATCTTAAACTTCAGATTTAATCTGTTCGATTGCTTTTGACATCAGGTCTTCCATTTCGCGGCGAATTTGGTGTTCTGATTGTTCAACTTCGGCAGTTTCGAAATCGCCGGCGATTTTGCGGTATACGTCTTCTTCGCCTGCTTCTTCGAAATCACTTTCTACAACTTGTTTGGCGTATGCGTCGATTGCTTCGCCTTCCATTCCCATAAGCTTCGCAGCCCATTGGCCAAGAAGTTTATTGCGTCTTGCTGTTGCTTTGAACTCAAGCTCTTTATCATGGGAGAATTTATTTTCTGCGGCTTTTTCACGATCATCAAACTGTGACATCGATTTGTGCTCCTATAATGGCAAAATAATTTATTAATACATCATGCCTTTTACGGCATTTCGCGAATGATTTCCACGTTTTTTATATAATATAAAAAAAAATATTTTAAAGCCTCCTATCTGATTGTTTTTAAGCGCCACATGGGATAGATTGTCCTCGCTTGATTCTGCGTAAATTTAAAGCCTTAAGGACGAACATGTCACAAAAAGAAATGCTCTATGAAGGCAAGGCCAAAATTCTTTATAAAGGCCCGAAGCCAAACACCATCATTCAATATTTTAAAGACGATGCAACCGCATTCAACAATGTGAAAAAAGGAACAATTGCCGGTAAAGGTATCATCAATAATAAGGTTACTGAACTTATTATGATCCGCCTGTCGCAACTTGGAATTCCAACACATTTCATCGAACGTATGTCTGACCGCGAACAACTTTGTCATTCAGTGGATATTATTCCGCTTGAAGTCATCGTGCGTAACACGGTTGCCGGTTCAATGGCCAAAACATTTGGCATCGAAGAAGGCACGCGCCTTCCGAACCCGATTATTGAATTCTCGCTTAAAGATGATGATCTTGGCGATCCACTGATCCCGGAAAATCATATTCTTGCGCTTGAGCTTGCCCAAGAAGACGAGCTTATTGAAATCATGGATATGACAGCGAAAATCAACGTGTTCCTGCGTGGTTTGTTTGCTGCGATCGGTCTTGAACTGATTGATTTCAAACTTGAATTTGGCCGCTTGACCGACGGTGAAGATGGACATTTCATCGTTCTTGCTGATGAATTTAGCCCGGATAACTGCCGTCTTTGGGATTATGAGACTGGCGAAAAAATGGATAAAGACCGCTTCCGCCGTGATCTTGGCGGTGTTGAAGAAGCATACCAGGAAGTGGCACGCCGCCTTGGTATCTCTCTTGAAGTCGAAGACGAAGAATAAATTTTATTACTTATAGATAATTTGAAAAGGAAAAACCGTGAAAGCACGAGTTCATATTACCCTAAAAAATGGTGTTCTTGACCCACAAGGGAAAGCCATTCAACACGCACTCGATTCATTAGGATTTGATGGCGTAGATGATGTCCGTCAGGGCAAATACATCGAACTTGACCTTGCCGAAACTGATAAAGCCACAGCAGAAGCAAACGTTGAAGAGATGTGCAAAAAACTTCTCGCCAATATGGTTATTGAAAATTATTCAATTGATATTGAGTAATCGGGTCCACAAACAAGGATTTATAAAATGAAATCAGCTGTTGTTACCTTCCCTGCTTCCAACTGTAATCGGGATATGTTTGACGCGCTTGAAAAAATCACGGGCGAGCGCCCACACGAGATTTGGCACCAAGATACTGAAATTCCAAATGTTGATTTAATCGCCCTTCCAGGCGGTTTTTCTTTTGGTGATTACTTACGTTGTGGTGCAATGGCCGCACGTTCACCGGCGATCAAGGCCGTTGCCGCCCACGCGGAACGCGGCGGTAATGTTATCGGTGTTTGTAACGGTTTTCAGGTTTTAACTGAAATGGGTCTTCTTCCGGGTGCGCTTATGCGTAACCGTTCACTGAAATTCGTTTGTAAAACGGTTCAGTTAAAAGTGGAAAATGCCGACACAACATTCACAAATGCATATTCTAACGGTCAGGTGATTAACATTCCAGTTGCCCATCATGACGGAAACTATTTCGCCGATGATGAAACATTGGCCCGCCTTGAAGATAACGGCCAGATCGCATTTCGTTATGTGAATAAAGCGGGCGAAGCGACAGCGGACGCCAACCCGAACGGTTCACAGCACAACATCGCCGGTATTATGAATGAACGCGGTAATGTGCTTGGCATGATGCCTCACCCTGAAAGATTAATCGAAGACGAACAAGGTGGCCGTGACGGTCGCGGTTTCTTCGAAAGCATCATCAATTCATTAAATTAAGGGTAAGACTATGACTGAAATTATTTGGGAAAATAACCCTGAAATTACCGAAGATCTGGTGAAAGAACACGGTCTATCGGAAGATGAGCACCAATTGATGATCAAAATCCTTGACCGTGAGCCAACACTTACGGAACTTGGGATTTTCTCTGTTATGTGGAGTGAGCATTGCTCATACAAATCATCAAAACTGCATCTTAAAACATTACCGACCAAGGCCCCATGGGTTATTCATGGTCCTGGTGAAAATGCGGGTGTGATTGATATTGGTGATAACCAAGCGGCCATTTTCAAAATGGAAAGCCACAACCATCCATCATATATTGAACCATACCAAGGTGCAGCAACCGGTGTTGGCGGTATCCTTCGTGACGTATTCACAATGGGTGCACGTCCGATCGCCAATATGAATGCGCTTCGTTTTGGTCGTCCGGAACACCATAAAACACGCCATCTATTAAGTGGTGTTGTTGAAGGTATCGGCGGATACGGTAACTGTGTTGGTGTACCGACCGTTGGCGGTGAAACAAATTTCCATCCATCATATGATGGTAACATCCTTGTAAACGCGATGGCTGTTGGTCTTGCGGATCAGGATAAAATCTTCCTATCTGCGGCGGCGGGTGTTGGTAACCCTGTTATTTATGTGGGTTCAAAAACTGGTCGTGACGGTATTCACGGTGCGACAATGGCGTCTGCTGAATTCACAGAAGACAGTGAAGAAAAACGCCCTACAGTGCAAGTGGGTGACCCATTCACAGAAAAACTTCTGATCGAAGCCTGTCTTGAATTAATGTCAACAGACATGGTTGTTGCTATTCAGGATATGGGTGCAGCTGGTCTTACATCATCATCCGTTGAAATGGCATCTGGTGGCGGCGTTGGTTTCACCATTAACCTTGACGAGGTTCCACAACGCGAAGAAGGCATGACACCATACGAAATGATGCTTTCGGAAAGTCAGGAACGTATGCTTGTGGTTCTAAAACCTGATCGCGTTGAAGAAGCAAAAGCGATCTTCGTAAAATGGGATCTTGATTTTGCTGTGATTGGTGAAATTACGGATACGGGTAACCTTACGCTAAATTGGCAGGGTAAAACTGTTGCGGATATTCCGACACAGCCACTTGCTGATAATTCACCAGAATATGACCGCCCATGGGTTAAAACAGAACCTGCGGAAACAATTGACCCGGCATCTGTTGATGCCCCTGCGGATATGGGTGAAGCGCTTCTTAAAATTCTCGGGTCGGCGAATATGTCATCACGTGCATGGATTTGGGAACAATATGACCATCAGGTGATGGCGGATACAATCCAACTTCCGGGTGGTGATGCGGCGGTTGTTCGTGTTCACGAAACCCAAAAGGCACTTGCCATTTCAACTGACTGTACACCGCGTTATGTATATGCCGATCCGTTCGAGGGCGGCAAACAAGCGGTTGCGGAAACATGGCGTAATGTAACGGCCGTTGGTGCAACACCAATGGCGATTACAGATTGTCTTAACTTCGGTAATCCGGAACGTCCGGATATCATGGGCCAATTCGTTGGTGCCATTGATGGCCTGCGTGAAGCATGTACCGTTCTTGATTACCCAGTGATCAGTGGTAACGTTTCACTTTATAACGAAACCAATGGTAAGGGCATTCACCCGACACCGGCAATTGGTGGTGTTGGCCTGCTTAAAGATTTGAGCAAAATGGTAACAATCGCACCGAAAAATGATGGCGATCAAATCATGCTTGTGGGTGACAGCAACGGTCATATCGGCTGTTCACAGTATCTTACAATCATCGAAGGCCGCGAAGAAGGTGCACCACCACCTGTTGATCTTGAACTTGAAAAGAAGAACGGCGATTTCGTCCGTTCACAAATTCAAGACGAGAATGTAACAGCGTGTCATGATATTTCTGACGGTGGTCTTTTCGTTGCCCTTGCTGAAATGGCAATTTCATCTGGCAAAGGTATGTCTGTTGCAATTAACAACGGTGACATCCCTGCCCACGCATATGGTTTTGGTGAAGATCAGGCCCGTTATGTTCTTTCTGTACCTGCTGATAAAGCGGATGCAGTTAAGGCTGCAGCAGCAAATGCAGGCGTTTCAATTGAAACTCTTGGTACTGTTGGTGGTGATGCCCTTGATATTCAGGGCCAAATGACTATATCAGTAAGTGACATGCTTGACGTTCATGATGCATGGATGCCAAACTATATGTCCAAAGAAAATTAGGAGAAATTTATAATGGCGCTAACGTCACCAGAAATTGAAACAATGATTTTGGAAATTCTTCCTGATGCAAAGGTACAGGTACAAGATATGCGCGGTGACGGTAGTCAATTTGCCGCGCACGTCGTTTCAAAAGAGTTTGAAGGCAAAAACAGGGTACAACAACACCAAATGGTTTATAAGGCCTTAAAAGGTAAAGTTGGTGAAGAACTGCATGCATTATCATTGCAGACTTCTGTACCAGAATAATTACAGGGTATAAAAAGATGACAAATCCAGTATTTGACAGAATTAAAAATGATATCGAAAATAATGACGTTGTTCTTTATATGAAGGGCGATGCCATGTTCCCACAATGCGGATTTTCAGCAACAGTTGTTGAAATTCTGAATTACTTTAATGTGGAATATACAACACATAACGTTCTTCAGGACGAAAGTCTTCGTGAAGGTATTAAACAATTTTCCGATTGGCCAACAATCCCGCAACTTTATGTGAAGGGTGAATTTGTTGGCGGTTGCGACATCGTTCGTGAAATGGCCGCAAATGGTGAATTGGTTGCTCATTTCGAAAGCAACGGTATCGAGCCAAAAAATTAATTGATTTTATTAAATCAAAAATCAAGGCGCCCTACCCGGCGCCTTTTTTATGTTCAATTTAAAAACATCGATCGATGCGAGCAATGCGCCACCGACAATTAGCAGGCATGACGTCATCAAGCCCCACGTGAACACTGCATGTCCGGTTACGGTTAATATGATGGTGCTTAACAGTGGTGCCGCATATGAAAAAACACCAAGTAACCTGATATTTCCGTGTTTGGTGCCATAATCCCACGCGTAAAATGCAGCGCCCACAGGCCCCACACCAAGCGCAGCAATGGCAAGCCATTGATAAACATCCGGCGAAACCCATGTTTCCAATATCACATGACATATTCCACCAAGAAGTGCTGTCCCAAGACAAAAAAACGCCACCATTTCCGTGCCGACTTTATTGATCGTGCGGTTTAAGATGGAATAAACAGACCAAATTAATGCACTAAAAAAGGCCATTAAATACCCAACCGCAAAATCAGATGAAAATAAAAACTCACCCTTTGATATAAGCAGATAGGCAGCACCGGAAAATGCAAGCATCGCGCCACCAAGATGATACCAGCGTAGCTTGTCTTTAAGCACCAACGGCGACAAAAGCACGATTAACAGCGGCCACAGATACGCAATCAAGCTAGCATCCGCAACCGGTGCTTTACCAAGTGCGGTAAAATAGAAAAAATGATAGCCAAAAAGCCCACCAATACTGATCAGCCATACTTTCATTGGATGGGATTTAATATCATCAAGTACCACGCCTTTTTTAATAAGAAAGCCTAGTCCAACCAAACCGCCAATCAGAAATGTTAAAAACAATAACTGAAACGCGGGAATTGCACCGGTAATTGATGTAAATAACGCGAGCACCGACCATAAAAAAATCGCGATACTGCCGATTAATGTTGCCTTTAATTGCATGAAATATCCTTAATCAAAATTATGATTAAGTATTTCATTGATTTGGCATTATATCTTTACCCAAATTCCGGACTTTTTAACGCAAGCTCTTGTTTTCGCCATGCACCGGGTGAAATACCATGGTGCTGTTTGAAAGCACGACTAAATGATCCTTGATCAGCAAAGCCCACCTCATCCGCAATATGCGCGAGTGACATCCCCTTTAACATTAATTGCTTTGCCGCAGAAAGTTTGCGTTCCGTTACATATTTTTGTGGCGATGTTCCAAGTGTACTTTGAAAAACATGATGAAGCTGTGATGATGAAAGACAGGCCACATCCGCGAGATCCTTATTTGAAATCTGGGTCGCATAATTCATTTCGATATAATGGAGAACTTTTTTTAAACGCTCTGGAATATGATCAATACCATTATCAATTTCACTGGATAATGATTGAATAAAAAGCGACTGCCATAATCGTAATAATTTATCAGATTTCGCAACATGTGAATTAAACCTGGCATAATTCGTAAGGCTTAATGATGCTTCCGATAATTTTAAAAATGGTTTATCAACCGCGATTTGCCAAAGACGCTCTATTTCAGGGTCAGCCTGATTTTCAATATCCAATACCAAAAACCGATTATCATCATCCGCACGAAAAGAATGACGCTCCCCCTGCACCACGATACCAATCTCACGGCCAGCGATAATGCCTTGCCTACCTTCGATATCGATTTCAAGCCCACCCGTAAACGGAATAACCACTTGATGAAAATCATCATGTGTGTGGGTTTCAATCGTATCTTGATACTCTCTTATCGCGCAGGTCATGCAAAATTGCCTTAATTACTTCTTCAAAAGGTTGATACGCCCTGTTCCGTCAACATTAATTTTAAATATGGAATAATCATCTATTATCTGATGATATAGTAACCCGCTATCATCCGGTAGCCAAGCAGAACCGCCTATTCCATTACCTTCGGCTAGTTGATAGCTTTTTTGTGTGTTCACGTCCATGATCCATAATGATCTATCTTCCTGCGACCCATCAAGTGGGTAACGTTCATAAACCAGTTTACTATCATCATTGGAAAATGACGGCACACCAACACCCCAGCCAGTCGTTGCAGGAACCATCACCACACTTTCACCGCTATTCACATCAATTCTGTTGATGGTGCGCATATCATTTGGTCCTGTATCATATACAAGATAGTTGCCATCGTGGCTCCATTTCGGGTGAAATTCATTTTCAACTGTTTCTGTAATCCGTGTCAGGTCAGTTCCATCGCGTCTTATCATCCAGATATCAGTACCTTCATCGGTATTCAATATGAATGAAATTTTTTGGCCATCCGGTGACCAATATGTGTGCATAACGCGGTCACTGCTTTTAAATATTGTTTCTTGTTTTCCCGTAATCACATCACCAATAACAATTTTTGAACCATCTGGCACGCGAGCCGCAAATGCCAAACCCTTTCCATCGGGCGAATATGCCGGATTACTTCCCTCAAAATCATGAAACTGATTTAAGTCATTGGTTTCAAAGTCAATTTTTCTAATCTCTCGTACGGTAAAATCCGCATTAATATAATAATAAGCTGCGCTTTTACCATCCGGGGAAACTTGAGGGTGGATATGGTAATCTGTTGCATATGAGATGCTGATTTGAATTGTAAGAACCGCAATCCAAATTAAAAATATGCTTATCAGTTTGGAAATGGTTTTCATTGCCATTGCCCCTAACAAATGAATTCATTACGATTATAGCATCATAATCAAATCTGTATCTTAAAAACTTGAACGTGTTATTAAAACAAAATAAAACAGTTTTGATTTAACAATAATTATAAGGACTTAAAAATGATCGGTTACACAATGGTTGGTGTCAGCAGCATTGAAAAATCAAGCCAGTTTTACGACACACTTTTTGCTGAAATTGGTGCAAAACGACAGGTGGAACTTGATGATTTCGTTCTTTGGACAACGGGACAAGGAAAACCATCATTTGCAATCGGTGTTCCCTATAATGGAAACCCTGCGACCGTTGGCAATGGCGTTATGTTTGCCTTTCCCGTTGCAGCACGTGATGATGTTCACCGCATTTATGATTTGATGCTTGAAAATGGTGCCACTTGTGATGGCGGCCCTGGTGAGCGCGGCGGTAAATTTTATATGGCGTATTTCCGTGATCCGGATGGTAATAAACTTGCCATTTATAAATATGAGGGCGAAAATAAAGAAGCCTACGAATTCTTTTAAATCGCAAGGGAATAAAGACATAAAATGGATTTTAACATTACAACTGTTACCGATATTTTTTTCCGCGTCGCGGCGGTCGGTCAGTTATTTATGTTTTTTACCATTTTGATTAGGCCAAATAGCTTTAGCCGATATAAGAACATATTATTATTGGGTCTTTGTATTGCATCCTATTTATTGTTATCCGCACCAATTGCCGATGAACAATATGGTTTTTTACGTAATATCTTACTGATCTTTACTGATTACATGGCATTTGCCTTTTGGCTCGTTATATATCCATTGTTTAATCAGTTTCCCGCTAAGAAAATAATGAAATATTTATTCGCGGGGATCTTTGCCGGAAACATTATTTTCTTTGGTTTTACCGATGGTGATGGTTTTTATCATGTGATGGTTCACTGGATATCGTTATTTCTATTATTCCACTGTATTTACATGGCAATCAGCGGATTAAACGATGATCTTATGGATCAACGCAGAAAGTTTAGGGTTTGGTTCACTGGCATCACATGCTTAATCTTTTCAATCATTGCTTATAGCGAAATATTTGACGACAGCATACGTCATACACCAGCCTTTAGTGCATTGATTTCAATTGGTTTCTTTATTCTTATTGCCTATATGGGGCGGATATTGATTTCCCCGTCCCTTTCGGACATTCTTATTGTTCCAGATAGTAATAAGAACCCAAATATAAATGACATCCCCAATAAATATAAGGCGCACTATAACGCGTTAAATAAATTTATGAGTGAAGGCGGTTACCGCCAAGAAAACCTAAGCATTAAAAATCTTTCTTACACATTATCTATACCAGAACACCAGCTTCGTTATTTAATTAACAGTTGCCTTGGATACCGCAATTTTTCCACATATTTAAATGAATACCGCATTAAAGAAGCTTGCGAACGCTTAAAAGATGAAAATGAAGCATCAACACAAATTCTTACTATTGCGATGGATTTGGGGTATGGCTCTGTCGGATCATTTAACCGTGCCTTCCGTAATGAAACCGGAAAATCCCCTAGAGAATTCAAAGCAAAAGAATAATCATCCACTGATTATTTTCAAAAATTCACATTGATTTTCAAAAATGGTGAATATTTTTTATTTCTGAAAAGACTAGAGCGCATGTTTTTCACAATCTGATCATTATTTTTAACAGATGGATGAAACATGAAACCAATTTTAATTTTAAAAAAACACCCCATTAAATCGATTAGTTTATTTATTGCATTGATTTTGATGTGGTTCTTATCACCATTTTATATGTATGCCGCATATAATGGGTTTTTACCGATGCCGCCGTCACTGCATTTCGAAATTCCCGAAAACGCACCCAAAATGGAAAAATTTTCAAATGAAATTACAGCCGAACTGGGGGAAAACTGGATAGATTTATTAGAAGAGCACCGCCAGTCGATCAATGCGCCTTCCCTATCCGCATCAATATTCCATAAAAATGAGGTCATATGGTCTGGTGCAACAGGATGGGCCGATGTAGAGGCAGAAATACCAGCAACACCGAATACCAAGTATAGGATCGGCAGCACCGCGAAAGCTATTACATCAGCAGGACTAGCAAGGCTTGTTGACGAAGGCATCATTCAATTGGACGCACCAATTTCAAAATATATGAAAAATTTACCAAATCCGGATTGGGAAAACATAACACCACGACAACTGGCTTCACACATGGCGGGGCTTCCTGGATATTCTGATAATGGTGATCTCATTGGACTTTATAAATCAACATCACTTTCAACAAGATACGAAGATGTGATTGAAGCACTCGAAATTTTTGATGGTTCAGATTTAATGTTCGAACCCGGCACAAATTTTCATTACACAACCTTTAGCACAGTTTTACTGAGCGCCGTTATGCAATCCGCAACAAATAAACCGTATCTTGATGTAATGAAAACTCAAGTTTTTTCAGAATTAGAAATGCATAATACAGAAGCAGAATATGCAATCTCATCAAAAAATAAAGCAAAATTTTACTGGAATAATGATGGTGCATCTAATCAAGTGACAGAATGGGGAGATGTGGATTTAAGCCATAGGCTTGCAGGTGGTGGCTTTTTATCAACATCAACAGATTTAGTAAGACTTGCTGGTGGCTTTATGAATGGTGACTTTATTCAGGAAAAAACGAGAAATACATTCTGGACACCACAAAAACTGCCAAACGGTGAAGTGAATAACGAAAAATATGCGCTCGGTTGGCGTGTTTATAATGCCGTTCATGATGACTTAAATGGAACAATCGGCATAAATCATGGCGGCATTTCAAGAGGCGCACAATCATGGCTCGTTATTTATCCAGAACACGACCTTGCCATAGCAGTAAATATTAATTCAAAAACTGATGAATTTTGGGATTTTAGAAAGATCGCAGAACAATTAGCCGCAGATGTCGTCAACCAATAATAATTTCAAAATAATCAAGGCGCTTAAAAAAGCGCCTTTTTATTGATTATGCAATTTGTGCAATACACCTTTTAATTCAGGATTATTTGCACAAATATCCAAATAGCTTAGTTTCGGTAACAAACAAAGTTTTACACATTTTTCTTTATTATTACTATATTTACAATCAGTTAGGTCATCGCATTCATCGTGAAATGCATCAATCGCTTCGTTAATTTTTCCATCATGAAGCAATTCAAGCGTATGCCCACCAATATCCTTCTTACGCATGACGTCCTCGAATTTGTTAGTTAATATATAAAATATCATAACAAATTACACCTGTCACGCGAATTTCTTTTAGCAATAACTATTTTAAATAATTATAATTTACTTAATTAGTTCTACAAATGACCTGCGCTACCTGTAGATTTTTACGTAAATCATCGCCCAAATCATCAAAATCAGACTGATTAAGCATGGATTTTGGTGGTGTTGATAACTGATTATTCAATGTAATATCATTCTGATCTAACAACTGATTAATCGTTCTGGGTAATGACGAGAATGAACGCCCTCTTCTGACCGACCCGGCGATGTGTACGCCCACAACGCTACCGTCACTATTTAAAATTGGTCCGCCACTAATCCCACCTAGGCTTTCATTGCTGTCGGGTACTCTTATTTTCTCTGCCCAGACAAGAACGGGTTCTTTACCACGGTTTATACCAGTTGTTTTAATGATGCGTCTTCCGATTAATTTTGAATATACATCACCCGGTTCACCACGTGGAAAGCCAAAATGAAATCCTTCCTGATCATATTCCGGGGTTTCATAATTCACAGGAAACGCCCCGTATCCACCATCGGTTCTTAAAATAGCAACATCGGCGCGGCGGTGTTCTGATAATGCTTCAACGTTAAGTGCTCTTCTATGCGGGCGCAATAACATTAATTGATCACAGCCATGGGTGACATGCTTCGCCGTTACCCAAAGTCCACGATTATCAATAGAAAAGGCTGTGCCGGTATATTGCGCACTCGGCCTTTTAACATCTTCTGCAATTTCAATGGTTGGATCAAATGCTGATGGCGGTTCAAGCTCACCTCGCCCTTCCGGGTTTATATCGGGCATTGGTGGTGCCGATGGACCACCCGCAGGTGGCGGCGCAACACGCGGTTTTTTATAATCAGGGTCTTTTGAAAATTCCCCGATAGCAACCACAATAAACAATATAAGAAACGATAAAAAACTTCTCATTCAATTACCCGAAATCATAGCCCCCAGGAATATGTTCCATCATCGCGGCATATGATGGTCTTTGTTTCATCATGTCATACCAACGACAAATATTTTCATATTCGCTAATATCCAGGCTCGTATATTCATGAACCATAACCATGCCAAAGGCCACACAATCCGCAATCGTAATGTTATCGCCACAGATAAATTCAGTACTACCAAGTTTTTCATCAATGAATGGTAATTGACCATCAAGAGTTTCTTTTGCTTTTGCGATACTGTCTTTATTAGGTTCTGCCTTATGAAATGCTTTTTTGACAATTTCCTGATAAAAATATGTCGTGATGGTGTGCCCGGCGTGATAGCCGATAAAATCAATCATTTCATCGATTTTGGCGGCAGCTAATGGATCATCTGAATATAATTTTTTACCCCCAATATTTGCCAGATAACGACAAATATTATTACTTTCAACAATAGCAGTACCATTATGTTCTATGGCTGGAACCTTACCAAATGGGTGAATTTTTAAATATTCCGGCGATTTCATTTCCCCAGTGGTAAAATCAATCATCTTATATTCATAATCAAGGCCGATCTCTTCTGCTGCCATCACGACCTTCACAACATTGAATGTTTTATTTCCATAAATTGTCAGCATGGTTTTTCCTTAAAATTTATCTGAAATTGCCGCAGCATTCAGTAGCGCAATTGAAATTTTACCAGCAAAAAGCAAAATCGCAGCGCCGATTTCATCACGTTCAATACGTCCTTTTAAATCATCAATTACAAGGTTTGCAAAAAAGAATGCTAGGATTTGCACAACAAGAATAACAACGCCCCATATTAATATATCCCAAAGACTGATACTACCCTTAAGACATTCTGCAAGCGGGATCGCAAGACCCAGTATGGCCGCAGCAAGGGAAATCGCCGCCGCTTTATTTCCTTCACGTACAAGTTCAAGTTCATGGTAAGGTGTTATTTTCTCATAAATATAAACACTAACCCCAAGCATAATCATCGTTAGACCGAAATGCGAAATAAAATACGGAAATCCAATTATTAATGTATCAATGACAGCTTCCATGTTTCCTCCTTGTTTTTAAAAGAGTTTACGTAAAAAACACACATAAGCAACCACTTATCGTGGTGAATAAATAATTTCATAAATGCACGTCTAATTCGTAAAGCTTACTTGCCCCGCTCAACATATACTGCTAGCTTCAAAATCAAAAAGGATCAATATGACCACAAAGGGGAAATTCAGCACGCCAACCGCCATGGCAATTGTTGTCGCCAATATGATTGGCACTGGCATATTCACAAGTCTTGGTTTCCAGCTCGCCGATATTAGATCAGGTTTTGTCATTATGTCGCTATGGGCGATCGGTGGCCTCATGTCGCTTTGTGGGGCGTTATGTTATGCGGAACTTGGCTCCCGCCTTCCTCGTTCCGGCGGTGAATATAATTTTTTAAGTGAAATTTATCATCCTGGTGCGGGATTTGTATCTGGCTGGATTTCCGTAACTGTTGGGTTTGCCGCACCAACGGCACTTGCGGCCATGACATTCGGCGAATATTTAAGTTCTGTTTTCCCGTCGTTAAATTCTTTATGGCTCGCTACCATTCTTATCATCAGCATGACCGCCGTTCATTCAACCACCCATAAAAACAGCGGCGGATTGCAGGATTTCTTCACAACTGGCAAAATCTTGCTGATCATCGTATTTTCGGTAACGGCCTTAATGTTCGTGGAAACGCCACAGAACGTTAGCTATATGCCAAAATCATCTGACTTATCACTATTTACCGGCGGCGCATTTGCAGTCAGTTTGATTTATGTCGGTTATGCTTATACCGGTTGGAATGCGGCAACATATCTGACCAGTGAAATTGAAAACCCAAATAAATCATTACCCAAAGTGCTTATCGTCGGGACTGGCATTGTGATGCTGTGTTATTTGCTGCTGAATTATGTGTTTTTGACTGTTGCACCGATGGATGCAATGGCAGGTGAACTTGAAATCGGTTTTATCGCGGCCAATCATGCCTTTGGGGATGTCGGTGGAACGGTAATGGGATTATCATTATCATTACTGCTTATTTCAACCGTAAGTGCCATGCTGGTCGCGGCACCAAGGGTACTTCAAATGCTTGGCGAAGATTATGACGCCGTTAAGTTTTTAGGAAAGAAAAACGGGCACGGCATTCCTGCAACGGCAATTTGGTTACAATCAATTTTGGCTCTTATATTTTTATGGAGCGCCACTTTCGAAACAATTCTACTCTTTTCCGGCGCTACAATGGCGATCAATTCATTATTTGTAATAATTGGTGTCTTTATTCTGCGAAAAAGAAATAATGATGATTATGACGGTTTTAAAATACCGCTCTATCCATTGCCACCTGTCATTTTTATCGCGATAACCGTGGTAACACTTTTTTATCTAACCATTCAAAACACAGAAGAAATTCTCTTTTCTGTGGGCATTATTACGGCTGGATTGTTGCTTTATAAATTGGCGAGTATTTTTCCAAAAAATAAATGGGCAAGCGTTAAAAAGCCACTCGCCCATTCATTTAGATATTATTTTGAACGTACTTCGCTAAGGAAGCTGTCTACTTCATTTCTTAGTACTTTGGTTTGTTCTGCAAAATCTTCTGATGCACCAAGTACAGTTTGTGCGGCCTCACCTGTTTCAGAGGCGGACTGACTCACATCATTGATGTTTCTGCCAACCTCATCTGCACCAGTTGCTGCCTGAATTGCATTTTGTGAAATTTCATTTGTTGCTGATGATTGTTCCTCAACGGATGATTCAATACTTAATGAAATATCATTAATTTGATTAATGATGCTTGTGATTTCGTTCACTGCTG
This sequence comes from Pseudemcibacter aquimaris, assembly GCF_028869115.1. Taxonomy (NCBI): domain Bacteria; kingdom Pseudomonadati; phylum Pseudomonadota; class Alphaproteobacteria; order Emcibacterales; family Emcibacteraceae; genus Pseudemcibacter; species Pseudemcibacter aquimaris. The sequence continues at coordinate 1,505,978 of NZ_CP079800.1, read as the reverse complement.
TGACCGCCCCTTTGGTTGCATCCTGCATCTCGGTAATTTGCGTTCTAATTTCATCAGTCGCATTGCCTGTTTGGGTCGCTAATGATTTTACCTCATTTGCCACCACTGCGAACCCTTTACCCGCTTCACCGGCACGTGCAGATTCAATCGTTGCATTAAGCGCAAGCAAGTTGGTTTGTTCCGCGATATCATTAATAAGTTGCACCACTTCACCAATTCGTTCCGATGTTTCTGTCAACTTATTCACACGGGTTAATGCTGATTCAGCTGTTTTTACCGCATTATTAGCAATTCCGGTTGATTCAGAAACTTGCCTTGTAATTTCTGCGATGGATGCTGACATTTCTTCTGATGCGCTTGCCACTGCCTGCACATTTGCACCAGCCTGTCTTGTTGCGCTGCTCGCGGCCATCGATTTATCTTGTGTGTCATCCGCAACTTTCGTCATATTTTTAGAAATAACATTCAGATTTTCAGTTGAACCGGATAAGCTATCCAAAATGCCAACCACACGATCTTCAAAACTTTGTGCAAGCTCAAGACGGTTTTGATATTGGGCTTCTTGCGCTTGTCTTTCTTGTTCTTCTTTATCGCGCGCTTGTTGTTTTTCAAGCTCTTCTGCCTCTAATCTTCTTTTTTCTTTTTCTTCTGCCGCGCGACGTTCATTCTTTTCGGCCTCTTCTGTCATTCGAATATTTTCTAGTGCAGATTCTTTAAAATGATTAAGCGCATTGGCCATGTTGCCAATTTCATTTTTGAAATGCATATATGGAATATCCAGATCCAGTTCCCCTTTGGCCACTGCCTGCATCCGTTTTCTTAAATTTCTTAATGGCGAAACAATTGAGCTGGCAATAATTACTGAGAAAACAATTGAAATACCCACCAACACTATAAGCGCCACAACACCAAACCAAAATGATGTTGATGCATCTGCTGATGCAGAAGATGATTGTTCAATAAGGTCGGTTGAAATTTTATCTTCTACCACTTTGATTTTATTGATTTTTGCCGTCATTACGCTGAACCATTCGGTTGTGCCAGAAGCACCACTTCCTGAAAGGTCATCTGGTGACGATGTGGCGTATTCTCTTAATTCGTTGTGACGATCAAGTTCCTGACCAACCACTGTTTGTGCATAAAAATCCTTTACTTCTTGCGATGCAAATGAATTAAATGAAGTCATGAACGCATCTTGTTTGGCAATTAATGAAATTAGATTTGCCAGTGCCACATCATTGAACCTTCCGGCTGCATAACTGCCTGTTCCAGCTGCGCGCTCAAGTCCTGCTATTTCTTTAGCCTCAAGTAATGAGGTATAAACCACAATGCTATTTAACATTTCATAATCAGTAGTAAGCTGGGCGGCTTCTTTAATTACCGATAAGGCGCTATTGATCGTTCCTGTATAATAACGGGCCATTTCCGGGGTTGATGCGTTTAATTCCGACACATCATTTCGAACATCAGAAAGCTTATTCAGGTTCGCTTGAACATTATTTAACAATATTGATAAATTTTCATCGAACCGTTCCACTGGAAAATTTGCAGCCGCCGCTTTAAAGCCTTGAATAACCGTGTCAGTGCTGCCCTTTTGCGTATTTAGGTTAGTTGCGAATTGAGAGGCACCGGATGAACCGATATACCCTGCTGATGCACCACGTTCTTTTTGTAATTCATGAATGACACTACCGACATATGGTGTAAATTCAGCGAGTGTCGACAAATCTTCCATTTCTGTTTTAGTTGTACTTAACTGCATCAGCATTGCCGCAGCAAATGCAACTAATGAAATTAACAACACCCCCATTAAACTGTTAATTCTACTGCCGATTGTGAACCGATTTAGAAAATCTGTCATGTTGAATTACCTATCCCTATTACTTAAAAAAACAACCAAATAAAATCGTAAGAAGGTTATAAAATAGAAATATTAATCTTCTCTTAAATGATGCTGATTTTCGGCATAAAAAAAGGCCGCCTATAAAGGCAGCCTTAATTAATTCTTTTGTTGCTAATTTAAATATTAGCGAGAGTAGAATTCCACCACTAGGTTTGGTTCCATTTGAACCGGGTATGGAATTTCATCCAATGTCGGGATACGTAGGAAAGTCACTTTATGACCTTCTGATTGGATGTACTCAGGAACTTCGCGTTCTGTGCTCTCAAGTCCTTGGATCACTAGTTGACCTTGACGTGATTTTTCACGGATCTCGATCACATCGCCTTCTTTAACCATGTAACTTGGGATGTTTACTTTTTTACCGTTTACAAGAACGTGACCGTGGTTCACGAATTGACGTGCAGAGAAAATAGTCGGCACGAATTTTGAACGGTAAACAACAGCGTCAAGACGACACTCAAGAAGACCAACAAAGATTTGACCTGTATCACCACGACGGCGAACAGCTTCTTTATAGATACGCTTAAATTGTTTTTCTGTGATATCACCATAGTGACCTTTAAGCTTCTGTTTAGCCATTAGCTGGATACCATAGTCAGAAAGCTTGGCACGACGACCTTGGCCGTGTTGGCCAGGACGGTATTCGCGTGTGTTTACTGGTGATTTTGGACGACCCCAGATGTTTTCACCCATACGGCGGTCGATTTTATACTTAGCTTGTGTACGTTTTGTCATTTTTCTTCCAAATCGCTTGTTTAAATTAAAGTTTTCTCAGCGCCGTAAATCGCAATATGTGGCGAAATACGCAACCGGGACTCTCACCCGGTCATTCGAGATGCGCGGAATATAGCTATTCTGTTGGCTTTGTCAAACTTAATCGTCACTTTTACCGGACTTTTTGGCAAGTTCCGCTTTTTCGGCTTGCCAACCCGGGCCGCCGCCTGTGGCAAGGGCCTTAATAACACCGCGCATGGTGCTGACTTCTTCGTGGGTCATCTCTGATCGAGTGAAAATATTACGCAAGTTTCTGCGCATTAATGAACGTCGTTGATCAGAACGGAAATAGCCCGCCTCTTCCAGTTCATGTTCAATATGATCAAATAATTTTTGTAGCTCCCCTGCAGTCGCCGGTTTCGTATCAAGACTTGGCGTATAGCTATCCGGAATATCAGAACCCGTTTGAAACCATTCATACGACATTAACCCCACAGCCGTCGCCAGATTAATGGATGCAAAGCTCGGGTTTAATGGAACTGACACAATCGCGGTTGAAAGCGCGATATCATCATTTTTAAGCCCCGCTTTTTCAGGACCAAACAAAAGGCCAACCTTTTCACCAACATCAACAGCACTGCGCATTCGGGCGCAACATTCTTTTGGCGTCACGACTTCTTTAATCATGTCACGTGGACGTGCCGTTGTGGCGTAAACATAAGTCAGGTCAGCAATGGCTTCTGCCGTCGTGTCATAAACACGAGTTTTTTCCAAAACGATATCCGCACCCGCCGCTGGTGCAACTGCCGCTTCATTGGGCCAACCATCACGCGGCGCCACTAGTCGCAGATCAGTAAGCCCGAAATTATACATCGCGCGCACAGCCTTACCGATATTTTCACCAAGCTGCGGTACCACCAAAATGATCGCAGGGCCATTTTCCTGTAATTTCGAAGGCTTTTTATGATCTGTCCCGGCCATGGATTAATTCTTTTCCCATGTGGTGCCTTCCGGCCCATCAAGAAGTGTAATACCCTCAGCGGCCAATTCATCACGAATTTCATCGGCGCGTGCCCAATTTTTATTGGCTTTGGCGTCTGCGCGTTCCTGAATTAGCGCATCAATATCAAAGTCGACATCTTGTGCTGCAAACCAATCATCATTTTGAAGCAGGCCAAGGAGTGCTGCGGATGCTTTAAGCGCACCAGCATTACTTTCATCTTTTGCAAGCTGGTTTAATTCCATAATCGCTTTTGGCGTATTTAAATCATCACGCATCGCTTCAAGAACAGCTTCTGCTGGTTCTGTTGCCTTAACACCTTCAACAGCGCGGTACCAACGATCAAGCTGTTTCTTTGCCTGATTAATAGCGTCACGGCTAAAATCCGCGGGTTGTCTATAATGACTAGTCAGAAGCGCCATACGAACTGCTTCCCCTTTACCCGGGAATTCTTCCAAAAGTTCATGAACCGTGATGAAATTACCAAGTGATTTTGACATTTTTTCACCGTCAACGGTCAAATAACCATTATGCATCCAATAATTGGCAAGGTTTGCGCCGCCATGTGAACATTTGCTTTGGGCGATTTCATTTTCGTGATGTGGGAAGATCAAATCCTGACCGCCACCATGAATATCGATTGTTTCACCAAAGTTTTTATGGATCATCGCGGAACATTCCGTATGCCAACCCGGACGACCACGGCCCCATGGGCTTTCCCAGCCTGGCTGTTCGTCGGTGGACGGTTTCCAGAGAACGAAATCGGCCCCCTCGCGTTTATAATCCGCGACATTCACACGCGCACCTGCAATCAGGTCGTTTACATCTTTACCGGAAAGTTCGCCGTAATCGGCCATTGTCGATACTTCGAATAGCACATGACCGTCGACCTCGTAAGCATGACCCTTTTTAATCAGATCACTGATCAGGTCGATCATTTCCTGAATATATTCGGTTGCTTTTGGGCGGATATCCGGAAGAAAGGCATTTAACGCGCCCATGTCTTCTTCGTAAATACGAGTGTATTTTTCCGTAATAGTGGAAATTTCATCGCCGGTTTCAAGGCTCGCTTCAATGATTTTATCATCAATATCGGTGATATTGCGTGCATATGTCACATTCGGATAATCATGTTTAAGCAAGCGATAAAGCGTATCAAACACAACAACCGGGCGGGCATTTCCCACATGGGCATAATTATACACCGTCGGTCCACACACATACATTTTGACGTGGTTTGGATCGATTGGATTAAATTCTTCCTTAACATTGTTAAGGGTGTTGTATATTTTAAGCTTGTTCGCCATTTAAACGTGCCTTCACGCGTTCTGCCCCAATCAGCGGCAATAATGTTCCCATTTCCGGACCGTGGTTTTGTCCTGTAACCGCCTGACGTAAAGGCATAAATAACTGTTTACCTTTGGCGCCGGTTTCTTCTTTAACCGAAGTTGTCCATGCTTTCCATGTGGTCCCGTCCCAATCGCCAGATGGCAGTAATGCTGCCGCTTTAGCGATAAAATCAGCATCTTCGATCACTGGCGTAACCGGACCATTGATAATGGTAAGCCAATCACTTACATCACCAACTTTGGTGATATTCGCACGAGCCATATCCCAGATGTCTTTTGTGCATGTTTCCGGAAGGCGGTCTTTAACCACATCAAATTCCGTCACATGCAGAATTTTCGCGTTTAATAGCTCAAGGTCGCGTGGGTCAAATTTCGCAGTAGCGCGGCTGAATTTGGAAAATTCAAAACCGTCAATTAACGGCTGAATATCCGTAAATGGCTCAATCGCATCCGATGAACCAAGACGCGCGAGTAGCGAAACAATGCTCATGGCTTCTAGGCCGTCATCTTCACGGTATGATTTGATGGATGCGGAACCAAGGCGTTTTGATAGCCCCTCACCCTTTGCACCCGTTAATAGTGAAAAATGCGCCATTTCAGGTGCTTTTGCGCCTAAAGCTTCGAAAACTTGCGTTTGAACAGCACTGTTTGCACTGTGATCTTCACCGCGCATGATGTGCGTAATGCCGAAATCGATATCATCCACAACGGACGGCAGCGTATAAAGGTAAGTCCCATCACCACGCACAAGGATCGGATCGGATAGCGCGCCGATATCAAAATTTTGATGACCTTTAACGCAATCTTCCCATTCTACTCTGCCCGGCACATTTAATTTAAAGCGCCAGTGTGGAGTGCGCCCTTCGGCCTCGTACTTCTCAATTTCTTCTGCGGTCAGCTTCAGCGCCGCACGATCATAAAGTGGTGGTTTACCTTGACCTAGTTGAATTTTACGTTTTAATTCAAGCTCTTGTGCTGTCTCGTAACATGGATAAAGACGTCCGTCAGCCTTTAATTTCTCAACGGCGGCGTCATATCGGTCAAAACGTTCTGATTGTTTTGCTGTCTCATCCCAATCAAGACCAAGCCATTTAAGATCATCATAAATGCCGTCTTCATATTCTTTTGTTGAACGTTCAAGATCGGTATCATCGATACGCAGAAAGAACACGCCACCCATTTTACGAGCATAAAGCCAGTTTGCGATCGCAGTACGAACGTTTCCTACGTGAAGTTTCCCTGTTGGACTTGGGGCAAATCTTACTTTTACGGACATTATTAGTTTACCTTCTTATCTCTGTAGCCATTTGTAATCGGATATCTGCGATCACGGCCAAAATTCTTATCTGATATTTTTACACCTGGTGGTGACTGTCTGCGTTTATATTCCGCGATATAAAGGAGATGCTGAATACGTGCAACTGTTTCCTGATCGTGACCGCGTTTAACAATATCTTTCTTGGTCATTTCTTTTTCAATCAGGCATTCCAGAATATCGTCTAAAACCTCATATGGCGGAAGACTGTCTTCATCCTTTTGATCCGGACGAAGTTCTGCTGTTGGTGGTTTTTCAATAATATTTGTCGGCATAATCTGACCACGCGGACCTAAACCACCATTTGGATGATTTTCATTACGCCAATGACAAAGTTTGAATACATCAAGCTTATAGATATCTTTTAACGCATTATATCCGCCACACATATCACCATAAAGGGTTGCGTAACCCACTGACATTTCAGATTTATTTCCGGTTGTTAGCACCATTTTACCGTGTTTATTACTAATCCCCATCAGGATGATTGCTCTGATCCTTGATTGAAGATTTTCTTCGGTCAAATCTGCTTCTGTTCCTGCAAATGATGCTTCTAATGTCTTATCGAATGCTTCAACCGCATCATTAATCGGAATATTATCAATTGAGCACCCCATCATGCGTGCTGCATCCGATGCATCAATCAGGCTTTCTTCGGATGTATATTTACTCGGCATCATCACAAGATGCACACGGTCCGCGCCCAACGCATCAACCGCGACAATGGCACTTAACGCGCTATCCACACCGCCAGACATCCCGATAATCACACCCGGAAAACGGTTTTTATTCACATAATCACGCACACCAATCATCATCGCCTGATAAATATCGGTTAAACGATCGTTCTTTTCTGCAACATCCATCGGTGAACATGCCCACTTGCCATTTTCACCTTTAAACCAATTGGTTACAGTCGTTTCTTCAACAAATGATTGTTGTCGCATTACGATGTTACCTGCTGTGTCCATGATGAAAGCCTCACCATCAAACACCAGTTCATCCTGACCACCAACCTGATTGGTATATATCAGCGGTAAACCAGATTGTGTGACACGATCTTTACCATTTGTAAGGCGGTCACCCGCTTTCGGTAAGTCATATGGGGAACCATTGAGAGAAACCAAAATATCGCTATGTTTATTGGTAAGATATTCCGTGACCTCTTCCCACCACAGATCTTCGCAAGTGAGAACGCCAAGCTTTACACCCTTAAATTCAACCGGTTCCGGGCATGGGCCGCGTGAAAAGACGCGCTTTTCATCAAAGACACCATAATTGGGCAGATCACGTTTATGACGGATCGCCGCAATGGTGCCATTATCAAGCATGATAGATGAATTATAAAGCTTGCCACCCTCAACCCATAATGAACTGATCAGCATCGCAGGGCCACCATCTTTGGTGACCTGCGCAAGTTCGACCGTTTTATCCATCGCGTCGCGCTGGAATGCGGGTTTTAAAACCAAATCTTCCGGAGGATAGCCAATCAGGCAAAGTTCGCTATAAACAATTAAATCAACATCTGGGGTTTCCTCGCGCACCTTTAAGATGCGCGTGGCGTTACCGTCGATATCACCGACTGTTGGATTTATTGTCGCAATTGCGATCTTTAATGCACTGGTCATCTGGCATGGTCGCTCTTCTTAGCTTGCAGCTGCTGCTTTTTTAGCTTCTTTTGCACGCTCGTCACGTTCTTCCTTAAGCCCTTCCGCAATTAGGAAAGCAAGCTCAAGGCTTTGGCTCGCGTTAAGACGCGGGTCACAATGTGTGCGGTAACGATCGGCAAGTTTCTCATCTGTAATTGCCTCTGCACCACCGGTACATTCTGTTACGTCCTGACCTGTCATTTCAAAATGAACACCACCGGCATATGTACCCATGCTGCGGTGAATGCGGAAGAAACGACGAATTTCAGCAAGAACATTTTCAAACGGACGAGTTTTAAAGCCGTTTGACGCAGAAATCGTGTTACCGTGCATTGGATCAGATGACCAAACAACTGTTTTGCCTTCTTCTTCGATGCGTTTAATTACGGCTGGAAGCTTGTCTTCGATGATGTCTGCACCCATGCGGCAGATCAGCGTGATGCGCCCTGCTTCGTCTTCTGGATTGATTTCATCAATGATTTTAACAAGTTCATCAAGGTCGGTTGTTGGACCGACTTTAAGGCCGATTGGGTTCTGAATACCACGTAGGAATTCAACATGTGCTTCGCCAAGGATACGTGTACGGTCACCGATCCATAGCATGTGTCCTGATGTGTCGTACCAATCGCCTGTTGTACTATCAACACGGGTTAGTGCCTCTTCATAACGAAGAAGAAGTGCTTCATGTGATACGTAGAAATCAGTTGAGTTCAATGCTTTGCTGTTCGGGTTAATACCGCAAGCCTGCATAAATGCCATCGCTTCATCGATACGGTCAGCCATATCTTGGTATTTTTCTACGGCTTCACCGCCACCGACGAAATCAAGGTTCCATTGGTGTACTTTTTTCAAGTTCGCGTAACCACCTTGCGCAAAAGCACGAAGAAGGTTCAATGTTGATGATGCTTGCGCATATCCTTTGATCATACGTTCTGGATCAGGAACACGGGCCGCTTCATTAAAATCGATACCGTTAATAATATCACCACGGTAACTTGGAAGACTTTCATCACCCTTTGTTTCTGTGTCAGAACTACGTGGTTTCGCATATTGACCAGCCATGCGGCCCACTTTTACAATCGGGCAAGATGCCGCGAATGTAAGCGCAACAGACATTTGAAGAAGAACACGGAAAGTGTCACGAATCTTATCAGCGTGAAACTCCGCAAAACTTTCGGCACAGTCCCCACCCTGAAGAAGAAACGCATTACCGTTTGCCACTTCACCTAATTGTTTTTTAAGACGACGTGCTTCACCAGCAAATACAAGTGGTGGCAGATCGCGTAGTTCAGCTTCGACAGAAGCAAGCTTAGCTTCGTCTGGATAAGTTGGGACCTGGCGGATTGGCATTGATCTCCAGCTATCAGGTGTCCAGTTTTTAGTCATTTTTCAAATTCCGTTATAAATTTTGTGTAAATTATGCTTTCTATAAGGCTTTTTGCCCTGAAAATAAAGCATTACTTCATTAAAACAAATTCTTCTGCACTTGATGGGTGTACAGCGACGGTATCATCGAACTGTGCCTTGGTCGCGCCACACTTGATAGCAACGGCAATTCCCTGAATAATTTCCGCGCTATCCGGGCCAATCATATGGGCGCCGACGACCTTATCGGTCTTGCCATCCACCAGCATTTTAATCAGTGATCTTTCATCACGACCGGCAAGCGTAAATTTCATGGATTTATATTCGCTGCGGAATACTTTTAAGTCATCACCATATTTTTCTCGTGCGTCTTCCTCTGATAGTCCCACGGTGCCAATTGGCGGTTGAGAGAATATCGCCGTTGGAATATGGTCATAATTAACCGTGGTTGGTGTATCATTAAACTGCGTTGCTGCAAGGGCTGCGCCCTCTTTAATCGCAATTGGTGTTAACTGCATTCCGCCGATCACATCACCTACCGCAAAAATATTATCAACATTTGAACGGTAATATTCATCAACGATAATTTCGCCGTTTGGCTTCATTTTAACGCCTAGCTCTTCAAGGCCAATGTTTTTCGTGTTTGCCTGACGGCCGGTTGCATACATCACGAGATCAGTGGCCATTTCGTTACCATCAGTAAGCTTAAGGATATATTGATCACCATCTTTTTTGATTTCAGTGACATTGGTATTGATACGGACATCAACACCTTTTTTCACCATTTCATCACGCAGTTTGCTACGGACTTCAAGATCAAAACCGCGAAGGATTTCTTCACCACGGTATAAAAGCGACGTTTCAACACCCAAACCATTGAAAATACCGGCAAATTCCACGGCGATATAGCCACCGCCAACAACAGTAATTCGTTTCGGCAGTTCCGGTAGATCAAATGCCTCATTGGATGAAATGGCATGTTCAATTCCCGGAATATCCGGGAATGATGGCCATGCCCCCGTTGCGATTAGAATTTTATCAGCTGTCACTGTGCGTGAACCATTTTCATCGGTTAATTCGACCGTATGCGCATCTAGTAACTTACCACGGGCCTTAATGATTTCAACATCATGGTTATCAAGGTTCTTACCGTATAATCCCTCAAGCCTTGTAATTTCGTCTTCTTTATTGGAAACAAGCTTTTGCCAATCAAGCTTTGGGCGTTCTGCGGACCAGCCGAAACCTTCTGCGTCTTTAAACGCGCTCGAATATTCTGATGCATAAACATATAATTTCTTTGGTACGCAACCACGTATTACGCATGTTCCGCCAACACGGTAATCTTCACAAAGACCAACTTTTGCGCCATATGTGGCCGCCATTCTGCTTGAACGAACACCACCGGAACCGGCCCCAATCACAAAGAAATCATAATCATACATTTCATTAATCCTATTTATAAATTCAATAGAATTTAATTGGGGGCTTAAGGTGATAAAGTCAAGGTGAGAAAATAATTAAATAATACTATTATTCTGTCGTAAATTTTTTAAGCCATTCGTATGCCTCTTCCCGACTATCAAATAATTTGGTGGGATATGGGTTTTTCTGAATTTTCATGAAAAAATTAGCCAGAATTCGTGTGATCTTTTTCTCTGTAATAATCGCAAGGGCAGATGTTGCATCCGCGACCCATGGTGTGCTGCCGATCCTTGATACATCACCATCAATATTATGGGCGACTTCCCCCGTTAACATCACAGGCCACCTGCCCAGATCGCTTATTTCTTTTTGTTTTTGCACGCAATAGACAATATGCGCCGCAGTAATGGGGATGGTTCCGAAATCTGCATGAACAATACCTTGTTCATCCACATTGATTGATGGCATTTCGTCCGGCTGTTCGTATCCTTCAAGCATCCCCAAGCTCCCTCAAGCAGTTACGAATAACGTTATAGTTATTTTAGAGTAAAATCTATCATTTTTTACTGTTCATTTGTACAAAGAAATTATAGTGTGTCAGCCATATTTTATGAATTTTAGTTAAAGGAATAATAATGACCGACAACAGCAGTAACATTTACGGTGATTTAAGCAAAAGAGATTTTCTTCAAACAATTGGTATGCTGGGTGGTTCTGCGGCCATGTTCGCGGCAATGGGCGCGTTTGATAAATCAATTGCATCGGATAAAACCGAACCACCGAAAATGGCAACTGATGGAAATGGCAAAAAGATTGTTGTTCTTGGTGCTGGTCTTGCTGGTATGGTTCTTGGGCTTGAATTAAGCAAAAAAGGATATGATGTAGAAATCCTTGAGGCACGATCATTTGCCGGTGGTCGCTGTCAATCAGCCCGTAAAGGATCGGTTATTCAAGAAATCGGCGGTGAAAAGCAAGTCTGTGATTTCGATAACAATCAATATATCAACCACGGCCCATGGCGTATTGCCCAAGAACATCATTCAACCCTTTATTACTGTAATACGTTGAATGTTGAACTGCAGCCAATGATCAATGAAAGCGCGCAAACATTCATTTATTCCGAAAAGGCTGAAGGGCCACTTAAAGGAAAACGCATCAGACATCGCCATGCTGAGGTCGACCGTCACGGTAATATTTATGAATTGCTGGCGAAATGTGCGTCTGATGGATCACTTGATGATAAAATGACAGCGGAAGACCGCGATAATTTAATTGAACATTTAAAAACAACCGGACTTTTAGACCGCAGAGATTTAAATTACATCACAGGTCGCGCACGCGGGTTTGAAGATTATCCCGGCGCAGGTATGCATTTCGGCACATTTTCTGAACCATATAATTTTTCTGATCTTTTAAAAGTGCGCGTTGGCGCCCGTTGGGACACGGCCGACCATCCAGCCGTTATGTTCCAAGCTGTCGGCGGCATGGATCGTATTGCCCATGCAATGTTCGACGCCCTTCCGAAAGGTATGGTGAAATTTAATAAAGAAGTCACCAAAATCGAACAAACCGATGACGGCGCACAAGTTTCATATTTTGATACCAACACAGGCAAAGAAGAAACAGCAAGCGGCGATTACTGTATCACGACAATTCCATTTGGCGTACTTAACCAGATTGAAAATGATTTTGCAGCAGAAACAATTGACGCGATTAAAAGCCCGCGCAGCGCCCCTGCTTATAAAATTGGCTTACAATTTGATCGTCGTTTCTGGGAAAAAGATGAAATGATTTATGGTGGCGTGACACAGACCGATATTCCGGGTAACCGTGTCATTTCTTACCCATCCAGTGATTTGCATAGCTCACTTGGTGGCGTGCTTCTTGGTGATTATGAATTTGGTGCACCTGCCGTGGCAAATAGTAACCTTTCGATTGCAGAACGCATTGAACTTGCTGTGGCAAGTGGTGAAAAGGTTCATCCGGGTTTATACCGCAAACATTTCAATGGCAAAGCAATGTCCATTGCATGGCATAGAGAGAAATACTCGCTTGGTGGTTGGGTTGGTTGGTCCGCCCGTGCACGCCGTAATAAGCTTCCGATCCTGTTAAAAGGTGAGCGTCGCGTGCTATTTTCCGGTAACGGCATCACACCAATTCTTGATGGTTGGATGGCTGGTGCAATCGAAGGCGCATGGCTGACGATGGAAGATATCGACAAGCGTATTGCCCAAAGTTAATTCCATAAAAAAATCATGCGCCTGAGATACAGCCTTGAGCATGGTTCATGGGATGCGAAGCATACCGGAACCAATTTATAAAAAGCAGGCGCGTGGCTGACCATGGAAGACATCGATAAAAGAATGGCGCAAAGCTAAACACTAGGCTTGCATATTTTTTTATAGCCCCTAATATACGTTTTCTTTAAAATATAGGGGCACAAAATGACTGAAAATAATAACAGTTTTACAAAACGGGACTTTCTTACACGAATTGGTATGATGGCGGGAACATCAGCCATGATGTCAACTATGGCCGCATGGGACCGCGCCATGGCATCAACCATGACAGAGCCACCAAAAATGACAACCGACGGGAACGGTAAAAAAGTACTCGTTCTTGGTGCTGGTATTTCCGGTCTGGTCTGCGCGCTTGAGCTAACTAAAAAAGGATATGACGTTCAAATCCTAGAGGCAAAAGACCACGTTGGCGGCAGATGTATGTCAGCACGCAAAGGTACAGTGATCGAAGATGTTGGCGGTGAAAGACAGGTTTGTGATTTTGACAACAATCAATATTTGAACGTTGGCCCATGGCGTATTGCGCCAGAACATCATTCAACAATTTACTATTGTAAAAAACTTGGTATCGAGCTTGAGCCATTCGTGAACAAGGCATTTTCAGCATATTACTACCAAAGTAAAGGCGAAGGCCCACTTGTAGGCAAATCACTACGCCAAAATGATGTTGATACTGACCGTACTGGATATGTGGCCGAACTGCTTGCGAAATGTGTGAATGACGGTTTCCTTGATGAACGCGTTACTAAAGAAGATCAAGAACGCATACTTGAATATCTTAAGGCGACAGGATTAATTGACCGCCGTGAACTTAATTACCGTGCTAACTTGGCGCGTGGTTATGAAAATTCACCGTCCGTTGGTACCGATTTGGGTAAGCTTGCTGATCCTTATGAATTATCAGATCTGCTTAAATTTAAAATGGGCACACGTCATATCGACCGTGACCATCCGGCGATGATGTTCCAACCGAAAGGTGGCATGGATCAAATTCCATTTGCCATGGCCGATGCATTGCCAAAAGGCATTATCAGACTTAATTCAGAAATTACAGAAATCAAGCAATCTGATAGCAGCGTTTCTGTGACATATAAAGATACGAAATCAGGACGAGAAGAAACGGTAACAGCAGATTACGCAATTTCATGTTTAATGTTCCCGACGCTCAACAAAATCAAAACCGATTTCCGTGAAGATGTTGTTGCGGGCTTACGTGCGCCAACATCCGCACCAATTGTTAAAAACGGTCTTCAGTTCTCTCAACGATTTTGGGAAAATGAAGAACAAATTTACGGTGGTATCACCGCCAACGATTTTGAAGAAAGTGGCGAAATTAGTTACCCGTCCGATGAACTGTTCAGTAATTCAACAGGTGTGCTTCTGACATCATACGCGCGGCGTGGCGGCGCGATTAAATTGGGCAATAAATCCATTAAAGACCGCTTTGAAACCAGTCTTGAAATTGGTGAAAAAATTCACCCAGGTTATTTCCGTAAATATTATAACGGCAAAGGCGTTTCAATGGCATGGCATAAACAGAAATATGCCCTCGCCGCTTGGGTCGTGTGGTCAAAACGTAATATCACAAGAAGATTCCCTGCACTAATAGAAGGCGAAAAACGTGTTCTATTCAGTGGTAATGGCATGGTGCCTATGCACCGCGGTTGGATCTTCGCGGCGATTGAATCAGCATGGCATTCAATTGATGATCTTGATAAACGAGTAAGCAAAGGATAAAATCCAAAACATGTCATTAAGAAATATTGATAATAAAGTATTCAGTTACAAATTTTTACGTACCATCATGATGGGCTTTGGCGCGTTTATGATTGCGGCGGGCCCGGCTTATTCCTATTTCGTGTATACACAGGTTGGTGTTGATGGATTACCTGATGCTTTATTTGAATTTATTACTGGCATTCTTGCATTTCCGGCTGGATTTTTCATTTGCGTTACGGGTAAAAAATTAAGAAATCCAATTATGAATACTGATCAGGATAATGACAGCAAATAAACCAAAGGCCGTCGTATCCTGGAGCAGCGGTAAAGACAGCGCATACGCATATCACATTGCAAAAAGTTCCGGCGATTTTGACATTGTCGGAACATTGACCACTATTACCGAAACCTTTAAACGCGTTTCTATGCATGGCGTACGTGAAGAACTTCTTGATATTCAAATACAGAATACGGGGCTTAAGGGGTATAAATCATATATCCCTTCTCCCTGCACCAATGAAATTTATGAAGAAAAGATGCGTGCGTTATCTGAAACGCTTAAAGCCGATGGCATAACCCACGTTATTTTTGGTGATTTATTCTTAGAAGATGTGCGTGATTACCGCCTGCGCCAAATGGAAAAAGCAGAACTTGAATGTGTATTCCCACTGTGGAAAAAAGACACGACCGAACTGGCCCATGAAATGATCGATAGCGGGTTAAGATCAATTTTAACCTGCATTGATCCGAAAAAACTTGATAAATCATTTGCCGGGCGCGAATTTGGGCCGGCATTACTCGCGGACCTGCCTGACCACATCGACCCTTGCGGTGAAAACGGCGAATTCCATTCTGTTGTAATAAAAGGACCAATGCTTAAAAACGATATCCCCGTAACTGTTGGTGAAATCGTTGAAAGAGACGGCTTTATTTTTGCTGATGTGATTCCATAACCCGCATCAACCCTCAATATTTTTTGCAGGCTATTTCATTAAAATTAGTGTATAGTTTCCAAAGAAATTTTTAGGGTAATTATTATGGCAAAGAAAAAAGCACCAGTCACAGCAAAAGACGTTATTGATTTTTGGTTTAATGAATTAACACCCCAAGATTGGTGGAAAAAAAGCACCGCACTTGATAAAAAAATAAAAACGAGATTTCACGATATCTATAAACGTGCCGCCGCAGGGGAACTGGTTAGCTGGCGATATGATCCGCTTGATAGCCTTGCTGAAATTATCATTCTTGATCAATTCCCACGCAACATGTTTCGCGATAAAAAACAATCTTTTGCGACCGACCCGCTTGCGCTTGTGTTGGCGCAATCGGCTGTTGATAAAGGATACGACCAAAAATTAAACAATGATCAAAAATCCTTTCTTTATATGCCCTTTATGCATAGTGAATCAGCGGAAATTCACCGCGCGGCAGAGCTATTATTCAGCGCACCGGGATTAGAGCATAATTATGATTTTGAATTAAAACATAAAGCAATCATTGACCGTTTTGGCAGATATCCACACAGAAATAAAATTTTAGGTAGACGTTCCCGTAAAGAAGAAATAGAGTTCCTGAAAGAACCCGGTTCATCATTTTAATGGGTAGTATCGATGCAACATTTTAAAAATAATCCTGAGTATTCAAATACCGATCACGTCTTAAATCCAAAACTTTTCGAAGAAGCATACGAGAGCATAAAAAACTGGTCCGGGTATCAGCCTTCCCCACTGCAGGATTTAAACGGCATGGCAAATGAGCTGGGTGTTAATAAGATTTATTTCAAGGACGAAAGCGAACGTTTCGGGCTTAAAAGTTTTAAATCACTTGGTGGTGCATACGCAGTTGTTCGCGTTCTTAAAGAACATCTTCAAACCAAGCACCAAGGCCAGGAAATCACAGACGAAGATTTAAAGTCAGGCAAATATGCAGAAGAACTTAAAAATTTCACTGTTGTCACCGCAACCGATGGCAATCACGGCAGATCCGTTGCATGGGGTGCCCATGAATGCGGCATTAATTGTAAAATTTACATGCATAAAGGCGTCAGCAAAAGCCGCGGTATAGCCGTAGAATTACTGGGTGCAGAGGTCGTTTGGGTTGATGGTAATTATGATGACAGCCTCGTTCGGGTTAAGCACGACGCGATTGAAAATGAATGGTACATCATTTCCGATACATCATATGACGGTTATACCTATGTACCGAAATTTGTTATGGCGGGATATACGGTCATGACATATGAAATCGCCAAACAAATGGAAGAAGAACAAATCCCGACCCACATCATCGTTCAAGGTGGTGTTGGTGGGCTTGCCGGTGCTGTTTGCGCCCATATGGCCGCTATTTGGAAAGAACATCGTCCGCGTTTTGTTATTGTCGAGCCGGAAACCGCAGATTGCCTTTACCAAAGTGCAAAAGCAGGTAAACCAACCATGGTGGATATCAAGGTAGAAACGCTTATGGGCGGGTTATCGTGCGGCGAACCATCCACAATCGGTTGGAATATTTTGAAAGATAACACGGACGATTTCATCACCATTTCAGATGATAACATTAAATCGGCAATGCGTCTTATAGCCATGGGTGTCGGCGGTGATCATGGTGTCGAAGCCGGAGAAAGTGGTGTTGCAGGTATTGCGGCACTCATGGAAATCAAAGATAATGATGAAATGCGAGCTGCCCTTGGCATTAACACAGATAGCCGTATTCTTTTATTCGGCACCGAAGGGGCAACCGACCCGGAACTTTATAAGGATATCGTTGGAAGCTAATGGATCCTACTTATATTCAGGTAATTTACTTTATAGGTTTTGTTATATTACCAATAATTATACTTAATATGAGAGGTTCAAACCCAGAAATCACTAGCTTCATTGTAGCAACTCTTAACTTTGTATTGATTTACATCTTTGATATCAAATTTTTGAAAGAAATCATTGAAAACGAAGGTATGATTTTAACCTTTATAGTAACTGTGGTAGGAGTGTTATGCCTTCAATTAATTATGGCAATTTGCACATATGACGGTAAAGATGAGATGTAGAAATTTAAAGAATATCGGCAGCCGTCCTAAAACCAATGTGATTTGTACCTAACCCGGTGTCCTGTGCATGGCGCGCTGCAGGTCTATATCTTGCGCAAAAGTTTGCCGCACATAAATATGATCCCCCTTTAATCACCCCTACTGGAATGTCCGGTTGGCGTGGGTCATACCCTTCACCGTCTGCGTTACGGCGGTCTGGGTAATACGGATCTTGGGTCCATTCCCATACATTGCCGATGATATCATATAATCCATATTCGTTCGCCGGAAAGCACCCAACGGGTGCGCGCCCCATATAACCATCATCTGCCGTGTTATTGCTTGGGAAGTGCCCTTGCCAGGTATTTGCCATATGTTCGCCATCGGGGTTAAATTCATCACCCCATGCGTATGCTTTACCGTCCATTCCGCTACGCGCTGCAAATTCCCACTCTTTTTCTGTTGGTAATCGTCTGCCGACCCATTTCGCATAGGCCAGTGCATCTTCGAGTGAGATTTGAACAACAGGGTCAAAATCACGTCCTTCTATCGAACTTCCCGGCCCTTCTGGGTGTTTCCAATTTGCACCAGCAACAAATTTCCAACTTGCTGCGTCAAAAACCGCAGAACCATTTTCCGGAAAGCCCAACTCTTTTGAACGTTCGGCGCTTGTTACATAATTTGTGGCTTCAATGAACTTACGAAATTCTCTATTGGTAACTTCATGTTCATCAATTTCAAATGCTTTGACGGTGACCTCTTCTGTCGGTGCCTCATCAGGATAGAAATCATTCGACCCCATCATGAATGTTCCACCATTTAACGATACTTGCTGGTTAGTGACCAAACAAGACTGGGGTGTTATTGTTTTTACAGGTAAAATCAAATAATTAAGAGCAACAATTAAACATAATCCCAGAAAAATTATTCCTAAAATATTCTTGTTCAATTGATTGCTCCTAACGAACTTATTTACCTTCTAGCATTAGAAGTTCTGCTTCTGATGGCCAAAAGCCGCGTGGACCGCTGTCTGTTGTTTCATTAAACAGCTTTTTCGCATTTTCGACATCGCCGTCAAATAAATCCTTCATGGCGACTGTGTATTTCCCAATTACATCTGCAATCGCTAAAAACTCATCACGGGTGTAATTGCCCTTTAAATAATTAACCGCACGGTGATACTGATCATTTTCAATCAAATCATATTCATCCGGTACTTTTTTAAGTTCTGCTTCTGCCTCAGCATGTTTACCCATTTTTCTAAGCGCCATATATTTCCATAATGTCACCGGAACCAGTTGTTCCATATGGGCAAATTTAACAGGTACATTGATCGCTTCATCCATTCCGGCAAAAACGGTTTCATAATCACCGATCGCCATACTGGTTTGCGCCATATAATATGGGATGTTCTGTTTGAATGTCGAAATAGTAAGCCCCAATGCATTGGCAATACCATTTGGTTCATAGCTATCATCATGCTCTTTTAAAAGCTCCGCAGCTTTTCTGTAATCGCTAATTGCCTGATCCCATTGATAATTTCTCGCCAGATGCCTTCCACGGTAACGGTATAGCTTATAATTTTCAGGGAATTTTTTAAGTCCTTCTGAAAAAACTTCGATCGCTTCTGGTAATCGGCCAAGATAACCATACCTACGGCCAAGCCATTCATAACTTGATGCACGGTCTGGCGCTACTTCCATTACTGCCTTTGCGATTTCAAGATCTTTTTCCAGCATTGCTTGAAAATCACCACCATAATTTGTTTCGCGGAATTCGCGTCCTGTCGGTGTATGTGTTTTGGCGTATGCCTCTTTCACGATGTCATCATGACTTTGCGCGTGACTGTAAACAGGCATACTCATGCCCATCACCGCAATCATTAGCAGTAATTTATTCATAGATACTCCCCTAGGGTTATTTTTTATTAAAGCGCCGCTAGCTCTACTTCCGCGAGCCAATATCCTTTCGGATTATTGTTTGTCACTTCGGTAAACAATGATTTTGCACTTTCTGCTTTTGCTGTACGGTCTGCGCGTTCACGGTCATTTTCTGCTGGCTCTTGTGATTCAAACATATCAACCATTGCCATTGCATAACGACCAAGGCTATCTGCGCGCCCTTCAAATCTTTCGCGGCTATAACGCCCTTTTAGGAACATCACAGCATCATAATATGAATGGTTATCAATGATATCGAGGCCGTTTGGAACAGCTTTTACCATTTCGATCGCTTCTTCATGGCGACCCATTTTGCGCATGGCCATATATTAAAGAACACAGTCGACACAAGGAAATCATCCTTATCTCTAAGCATGTTCGCTTCATATGATTTGTCCATATAATCGATAACGGTCGCATAATCACCCGTCGCCATGCTGCTTTGTGCGATATAGAAATAGATATTTCGCTTGAATGTGCTTGGGCTATAATTTGATTTTCCTGGAATGCCTTCTTGTTCAGGTGTCACATCAACACCATCGATTAGTTCTTCTGCACGGCGAAGGTCGATTAAGCCTTCTTCAAACTGATAGTTTCTAACAAGGTGATAACCGCGGTAACGGTATAGTGCATAGCTTTCCGGGTATAGTTCCAGCCCTTGCGTAAAGATATCAACCGCTTTGGCATAATTGCCCATAAATCCTTCACGGCGTCCACGCCAGCTATATGAACTTTCTTCAAGTGGAGAAGATGCAAAAACAATATTTGCAGTTTCCAGATCACCTTCAAACCAATCCTGACTGTTTGGCCCCATATCCTTTTCACGGTAAGGAACACCAGATGGTGTAGCCGTCTTGGCATATGCCGCCGTAACAAGCGGATCGTCAGATTGACGATCAAGAATATCCTGAGATACTGCTGGTGAAGTTAACGCGAAAATACTGCTACAAATAAACGGAACAAGTAACGTGCGCATAATAGGCCCCTTTTAAATTATTCTCTCCAAAATTTTATATGATATTTATGACACAATTTTTTCGTTAAACCAATGAAAAACATCATTAAATTATTAAGTAAGCATTTATTCAAGCAATATACTTGAGTGATCAATTAAAAAATTGTTATATGAAACACACAAAATGCTTGGGAGAGCACCAAAAAATATAATGAAAGCCATATTCATGATGAAAAAAATTATAATGCTGTTTCTAAGCACAGTCATTTTTCAAACAGCCATCGCCGATGACTATAACAAAAGCAATTTTAAAATTCTTGAACTTAATGATCTTGCAACCAATCAGGGTTGGTACGTCACATATCAAATTAATGATAACACCTATGCAATCCTTGCGCCGCATCATTGGCAGGAAACCGTATCATTCCTTATGGTTGGTTCAGAAAAAGCGTTATTGATCGACACAGGAATGGGTTTTGGCAACATAAAGCATACAGTGGATGCGATAACCGATCTGCCTGTTATTGTTGTTAACACACATAGCCATTATGACCATGTTTCAAACAATCATCATTTTGATACAGTTTATGGCCGCCAATTAGATTACACCCGAAAAAATTCAAGCGGGCATCCGAAAACCACGTGGACAAATGCCCTTCAACCGTCAGCAGTAAATGGCCCCCTGCCCGCCGGATTTTCATTTGGTGCATATGAGAGCAAGCCATTTAAAATTTCAAAATACCTTATGGATGGTGAAATCATCGAACTTGGTAACAGAAATATTGAGGTTATCTTTACCCCCGGTCATACACCGGACAGTATGCTTTTCTTTGACCGTGAAGCAGGCCTTCTTGCAACTGGTGATACATTTTATCCATCCACATTATGGGCACATAGGGCAGACGCAAACTTTAAGGATTATCTTGCGTCAGCCAAAAAAATGGCCGAAATGGAAAGCCAGGTAAAATACATCCTGCCTGGGCATGGTGAAATCGTTGCAAACCCAAATTTTTTAGGAAAACTATACCAAGCCTTTCTCGATATGAGAAAACCTGAAACAGATTTTGAAGCACGAGAAAATCATCGCAGATATGAATTTGACGGCTTCGCTGCCCTTGTTGCAGAACCGCCGGAAGATTAAAATGAAAATATTATATTTAAGCACCAACAATATGGTTCGCAGCATATTGGCGGAATCGATTACACGCAAATATATGTATATGGATATTAAAGCAGCCAGCGGCGGAAGCGATCCTGGCGATGACATCCATCCTGTCGCGTATCGTGTCTTAAAAGATAAGCGATACAGCTGCAATAATCTGGTCAGTAAATCATGGGACGTTCATTATGGATGGGAACCGAATATTGTTATTACGCTTTGTAATCAAGTCTTGAAAAGAAAATGCCCCACTTATGTCGGGCAAGCTGTTCATGTTCATTGGGGGCTCGATGATCCAACCAAAAAATTTGGAAACATGGAAGAAAATATAAAAGCCACATTTAACATTCTTGATGAAAGAATAAAAAAAGTTATGGATGCTGATATCACTAACATGGATAAAGAAACACTAAGAGCACACCTTAAGAAAGCCGCATTATGATCAAAAAAATAATAATAGCCTTATCAACGATACTATTACTGACGGCCTGTGAACAAACACAGGAAGCTGAGACCGGCAACAATTGGTATGATGCTCTTCCCCGCGAAAGCTGGTCGAGGTTTGAAAAAATCGATGTTGGTGATAACTGGTTTGAAGTTTATAAATTAACCGACAATACATATGCAATTTATGAACCTTATCAATGGCAGGAAGCGATAAGCTATCTATTAATCGGTGGTGAAAAAGCATTGCTTGTTGATACTCTTCAAGGTATCAGCGACTTAAAAGCCGTGGTTGATCAATTAACAAGTCTGCCTGTTATTGTTATAAACACCCATACACATTACGACCATACAAGTGGTAATCATCAATTTGAAACCATTTACGGACTTGATAACCCATATACTGCCGAAAATGCAAAAGGCCATAAAAATTCCGAAATCGGCAGCAGCATGACTATGAATACCATCTGGAAAAATTTGCCCGATGGTTTCAATATTTCAAATTATGAAAGTAAACCATTTGAAATTGACCATTTTGTTGCTGATGGTGAAATCATCGATCTTGGTGGACGTGAGATTGAAATCGCATATATTCCCGGCCATTCACCGGACAGTATTATTCTTGTCGATAAACAAAATCGTATGATGTTAACCGGCGACAGTTTTTATCCTGCGCCAATTTATGTTTATTCTGAAACATCAAGTTTTGAAGATTATTTCATGGCTTCACAAATTATGTTTGGTTATCAAAATGATGTTGATTATTTGCTTCCCGGTCATAATGAAACCATGCAGCCAGCCAGTTATTTAAATAGACTGCGTCAGGCAACAATGGATATTTTGAACCCGACAACCCCATTCGCGCAGGGACAAGATGTAAGAAGCTATGATTTTGGTGATTTTAGTATTATCGTAAAAGACCCACTTGATTTCGGCATTGATTAAGGAAACACATGGCATATTTTAAAGGCTTTAAAGAAGAGTTCTGGCAATTTTTTGATGAATTAAGTGAAAACAATAATCGCGAATGGTTCACGGAAAACAAACCCCGCTACGAAGCCGATGTCGTCACGCCATGTATGGATTTTATTGTCGACATGGGGGAACGGTTAAAGGAAATAACCCCACATTATACCGCGATCCCAAAGAAGTCAGGCGGATCAATGTTTCGCATTTACCGTGATGCACGCTTTTCCAAAGATAAACGCCCATATAAAGAAAATGCTGGCATTCAATTCCGTCATAAGCTTGGCAAAAATGCGCACGCACCAGGTTTTTACATCAATCTTAAAAAAGACAGTATTTTTTATGGTGGTGGTATTTGGCTGCCAGAAAGTAAGACACTGGGTGAAATACGCGACCGCATTTGTTATTACCCGAAAAAATGGTCGTCGGTTATCGAACACGAAGATATCGTTGAAACATTCGGTGAAATTCGCGGCGAAGGTTTAAAACGCCCCCCACGTGGTTATGATGCCGATCATCAACATATCGAAGACATCAAACGTAAAAGTTTCTTTGCCATGAAAAACGAACCTGATTACAAAAACACCATGACGGCAGATTTTCTTGAAGAAGTCACAAAAACATTTGAAGCAGCATCCCCGTTGCTTGCCTTTATTTGCGATGCCAAGGGCATTGAATTTTAATGTTAAATTTCAGAAGGGTTTGTGACCGGATCGAATACATCGGCACCCCAATCCATTGACCATTTTGAAATGGACTTAAGGATCGGCATTAAATCATATCCTTTTCCAAGCAATAAATATTGATATCTAACAGGTTTTTCCTGATAGATTTGTTTATCAATAATTCCATTTTCCTGAAGCATTTTTAATCTACTGGAAAGAATATTACTCGGAATTTTTTCAGGGCTACCTTCAAATTCATTAAATTTGGATTTTCCATTCATCATATCCCTGATGATTAGTAAGGTCCATTTATCCCCGAATATATCAAGGCCGCTAGAAACGGCACAATTTGATCTTTTTTTATTATTACTCATACTTATTACTCTTTACTCTTAAACTGCCATATTCTTTTGATGGTTATAGGCATATAATACATTTAACATTTTTTGTTTAAAATCAATGGTTTTTTGATCCGCACCGAAATATTCTGCTGCCTCCAATTGTTGTTCATATTCCGTAAGAAAATCGCGCGGCGCGTTTCGGTCGATCGGTTCCGCGCCAGTGACACTTGATAAATCAGGCACAAATTTCATATGAAGCCAAATTTGATCATCAATTTGACCCGCATCACGAAGATCATCCGCAAGTTTTCCCATATCATTATAAGACATATTGCGAAGATCATAATTGCCAACTTGCCCCGGCCCATCACCAATTTTTGTTACATTAACAACATCGAAATTTTCCCCTGACCGCTCAACGGCCAATTCCGCAGGCAATTTTTGATGGGCATATTTGTCCCCATCCGCTTCTAATTTTGATGATGTGATTTGCAACAAATAATTGTTTATGGCAGAAATGCTCATGTCTTACCCTATGATCAAAAAAATCCATTCTTTTCAATAGGTAAATATGCAACAACTGTGCCATTAGTGGCTTTAATTTTTAAAGGTTTATTGGTTTTGATTTTCCATTTTCATCAACTGCAACCATTATGAAATCACTATCCGCGCAAAAGCTTCTTTTGCCGGTCAATAGTCCCTCGCCCCACATTTTGACATTGACCGTCATGGATTTATTGCCAATCCGAACGACCTTGGCACTTAAATCAACGATTTCACCAATTTGTATGGGGGCTTTAAAATTTGTTTTATCAAGGGATGCCAGTACCATCACTTCGCGACACTTTCTTGTTGCTGCAATAAATCCCGCTTTCGCCATTAAAGATAAACCATGCCCGCCAAAAAGACTGCCGTGATGGTTTGTATCATCCGCAAAGACAAGCTCGACAATCCGTTCGTCGGCATCAGGATCAGCATTTGAATGTGGTGACATTGTTAATCCGGAAAGCGGCAAGTTTGCAATTTCCCCGCCGTCTTTCGCGACCGCAACCATGTTAAAAATACCGCGTGTGCAGGTAACCCGTTCACCGGTAACCATATCTTCGGCATTCATCACGACTTCAACCTTAAGCGATCTTCTGCCTGCTTCAATCACTGTGGCGGCAAAATCAACGATATTTCCTTTTAAGGCCGGCTTATCAAAATCAATATTATCACAGGACGCGGTCACAAAGTGGCATCGCCCGTAACGGGTCGCGGCGATAAAGGCCACCTTGTCCATGTAACTTAATGCCGCACCACCAAACAAGGTTTCATGATGGTTGATGTTTTTTGGGAAAACAATATCCGTTAAATGTATGGTACGGTCAGTATGATGGATCAATTAAAAATCCTTTTCCATGGTTAAAATTGGAACCTCTGCACCGTTTTCACAGACATCGACATCTTCTTTGACGACTTTATAACCGAAATATTCGTATAACGGGCGTCCAGCAAGCGTTGACCCCATCGTCATCTTTGTAAAGCCTGCTTCTTTGGCAGCATTTTCAGCCGTTTCCATAATCAGACTGCCGATACCGTTTCGCGCCCATTCAGGGTGGCAATACATCGCGCGAATGCGTGCTCTGTCAGTTTTTGGATCCAACAATTCAGCACTTCTTCCCGTTGAATGGCTACCGCCATAAAGGGTGGCGCGCTTACCCCAACCGCCACAGCCAACAATGGTTTCTTCCGGTGTTCCTTCAGCATGTAAAATGACAAAATAAGTTCCATCCTCGATCAAAGTATAATCAATACCCATATGTTCGTGAGCAGCAGCAAGCTGCTTTTCATCAAGGAAATCTTTCTGAAGTTCATAAATCGCAAGATCCATGAGTTCACGAATTGCTGGAACGTCATCCATTGTTGCGACACGTGGGGTAAATTTTTTTGTCATTCTTAACACCTGCTATTGCAATAAAATAAAATATAGTCTTAATTGGATATAAGGTTACTTAAACAAATATAAAGGCTTTTGTCATGACATTTTTTCGCCTACTGACCATTGTTGCAATTTCACTATGCAGCATCACTGCATTCGCCCATGAAGACCCTGATCAAGCAGGATATATTCAGGTTGATGGAGGCAAACTTTGGTACCGAATGAATGGCATGGAACACCTTGGTAAAAAACCTGCCATCATTGTCATGCACGGTGGTCCGGGCGGAACACACCGTGGTTTAATGGGGTATGTCGAACTTGCGGATGAATATCCGGTGATCCTTTATGATCAACTTGGCAATGGTATGTCCACAAAATTTATCGATAACATTAATGATCAATCAACATGGACCGTTGAACATTTCGTCAAGGAAATCAGCCAGATACGAGAAGCTCTTAATCTAGAGGAAGTCATTATCGCGGGCCACAGTTGGGGTGGTACATTATCCGCTGAATATGCGGTCAAAAATGAAAAGGGATTAAAAGCCGCGATTTTCGGAAGCCCGCTTATTTCAACGCCACAATGGGTTGCTGATAATCGCGAATGGATTTCCATGATGCCACAACATTTCCAAGATGCGATTAACAAACACGAGGCCGCCGGAACATTTGATGATCCGGAATACCGTACCGCAGAAGATGCATTTTATGACCAGCATATGTGCCACGGCGAATGCGTTGATTATGGTTTTCGTGATAACGCAAAACGTGGCAACAGAACGATGTACCGCACCATGTGGGGGCCAAGCGAATTTACAGCCAACGGTACCCTTCAAGATTATGACATCAGCCCTCAACTCCACACAGTGAAAGTACCGGTGTTAATGATTTGCGGCGAATTTGATGAAGCAGCACCAAAATCATGTAAAAAATTCGCAGATATGGTGCCAAATGCAACCAACGTTGTCGTTCCAAACGCCGGTCACGCGATTTTAAGTGAAGCCAAGGACATGGTCATTTCAACCATTAGAGAGTTTTTGAAAAACAACCTTCAATAAAACATTCATTTAATAAGCTTTTGCTAATCGAAAATTAACATTTTTCAATTATAAACGCTCATACAGGGAATACAATTATTGGTGGTTAATTCAAGTGCACGTTAAGAAGCATACTTTTACACAAAATATATTCACATATATCATCATGTCATTCATCACGTTTTCAAGCGTGATGATGGGCAATGCATTAGCGCAGGACACAAACGTCCCCTTAACCGAAGAAGAAAAGCGTTGGATAGAAGAAAATCCGGTTATCCGTATTGCAAATCCATCTACAATTGCCCCTTTTATATTCACCAATGAAAATGGTGTTGAGGGGCTCGCCATCGATTATATCCGTTTACTTTCATCAAAAGTTGGTTTGCAAATTGAAATACCAGAAGCAAAACCATGGAATGTGATGATGGAAATGCTGCGTAATGGTGAAATTGACCTTATGCATACAGTGATTAAGAGCGCGGACAGGCTTGAGTATATGTCTTTTTCGGCTCCATACATTGATATCCCAATGGTTGATTATGGCAGAATTGGCGGTCCGGAATTAAATTCACCTGAACAGATGAATGAATTAACGATTGGTGTTATTGCTGGTTTTGCGACATCAGATGATTATATGAATAAATTTCCAAATGGAAAATTCATTCAATATGATACGGTTAGAGAGGCATTATTTGCACTTTCTTACGGGGATATTGATATTTTCACAGGTAATCTGGTTACCATAAACCATACTGTCATTCAAAACTTGATCCCAAATGTTGAATTTAAAAATGTAAACAAGTTATTGGATGACCCATCCGTCATCCAGCATTTTGCGGCATTAAAGGAAAATCAAATCATCATCGATATATTTGATAAAGCCATGCAGGCGACTTCAAATCAAGATTTCCTGGAAATATCAAGAAAATGGCAAGTTGATATGTCACTTGCTACCAATGACAGTTTAGGTTTAACAACCCAGGAACAAAACTGGATTAAAGAAAACCCTACAATCCGTGTTGCTAACCCCTTTTCAATTGCCCCGTTTAATTTTGTTGAAAATGGTGAGGTGCGTGGGTTCGCAGCTGATTATTTAAGATTAATTACCGCGCGGGCTGGTCTTAAGGTTGAATTTGTCGAGCAAGAACACTGGAATCCAATGATGGAAGGGTTCAGAAACGGTGAACTGGACTTAATACACAGTGCAGCACTTAGTGAAGAACGTCAAGAATATGCGTCCTTCACAGAACCTTACCTTGAAATTCCATTGGTCAATGTCGGACGAATTGGCGAAAAGCCAATAAATAGCATCGCAGACCTAAAAGGCAAAAGAATTGCCCTAGTTTCCGGTTATTCAACGACATCAGATTATAAAAACTTATATCCTGAACTTGACTTAATTGAATACGGAACAATTCAAGAAGCCTTACGTGCTGTATCAAGCAATCAAGCCGATATTTACACTGGCAATATGATCACCATTAACTTTACGATTTTACAATCCTTTATCCCTAATCTTCAAATTATTGGTGAGAATAAATTTTTAAACATTAAAATCGTTGATCACAGGTTCGCGGCTCTTCATGAAAACAGTATCTTGATTGATATTTTGCAAAAATCAATGGATACAGTGCCGACTTCAGAATTTCTTGAAATATCGCAACGTTGGCAAGAAATGGGGTTAAATACCAACTTATCCATCATTGATCTGACTTTTGAAGAAATTGAATGGATTAAAAATAATCCGATTGTGACTGTGACTAACCCTTCTGGTTCCGCCCCGTTCAGTTATACGGAAAACGGTAATATGATGGGCATTGCCATTGATTATCTTGATCTGATCTCACAAAGCACTGGACTTGAATTCCAATACGCAGAAGAAATTCCATGGAACGAGATGTTTCAACGTTTTCGTTCAGGCGAAATTGATTTAATCCATAGTGCGAATAAAAATGACGAACGCCAAAAATATATTGAATTCACGGATTCATATCTGCAAATGCAGAATGTCATTATGGGTAGAACAAATAGTTTAGATATTGATACGCCAGAAGAACTAGAAGGCAAGACGATAGGTCTTGTAAAAGGCTATATTCTATCTGAAGCATACGTCGAAAAATTGCCGGACAACGAATTCATTGAATTTGATAATATTCTTGATGCATTACGCGCCCTATCTGCATCCGAAGTCGACGTTGTCCCTGGTAACTTGGTATTCTTAAATTACATTATTGAGAAAAACTTTATCCCTGGATTACGTGTTATCGGTAAGGATATGATTATGGGCAACCCAACCATCAATCATCACTTTGGCACGCTTAAAGAAAAGAAAATCCTATCGAGCATCATAAATAAAGCGCTAAATCATTTAACTGATAATGAAATTCGCCAAATTTCTTCTAAATGGCGCACAACGATTGAAAATGAAAGCCGCGTAGATATCGGATTAACGAATGCAGAAAAAGAGTGGCTTGCCGACAACCCTGTCGTCCGTCTTGCTTTTGAACCCAATCTTCCACCATTAATTTTCATCAATGACAACGGTGAAATTGACGGTATGGGCGCTGATTACCTCGAAATCATGGAACAAAGACTTGGCATTGATTTTCAATGGGTCGGCAATCAAACACTGGAAGAAGGCTTAAATATGATCAGGTCTGGTTCCGCCGATGCCGTACCTATCTTGGCAGAAACTGCAGCCAGAAATGAATATCTAACTTTTACCAGTAGCATCAACAGTGTTTCTCATATGATTTTCAGCCGTCAAGGCGGCGAAATTTATAGCAACATGGCCGCCCTTAGCGGAAAAACCATTGCTCAAGTAAAAGATTTTGATATTACAGACATGATTAAGCGTGATTACCCGAATATCAATGTAATCGAGGTAGATTCTATCGTTGACGCCTAAACCATGGTTTCAAGTGGCGAAGTAGACGCCACAGTTGGCAGCTTACCGCTCGCAACATATCATTCTGCAGAAAGATCGCTTTCAAATATCTCAACAGTCGGTGAAACAGAATACGGCAGTGAAAACGCCATTGGTGTCAGAAAAGATTTACCCCTGCTTGCAAGCGCAATGCAAAAAGCACTTTCATCAATTACGACAGAACAAAAAGGCATCATTTCAAGAAATTGGGTTGGCTTACAAGCAGAACCACAAATTGATTATGACCTTCTGTGGCAGGTTATTATTTTCGCTAGTGTTATCATTATTTTCTTTGCCATTTGGAACACAAAACTGAAAGAAGCACAAGCAAGAGCAGAAGCAGCCAATGAGGCAAAATCGGCTTTCCTTGCCAACATGTCCCATGAAATCAGAACGCCGTTAAATGCGATTATGGGTTTTTCTGACGCTATGCTGAACGGCCTTGGTGGTGAGATTAAAAGCCCGCAACATAAAGAATATCTTCGCGATATTAAAAATAGTGGCGATCACTTGGCAACCGTTATTAATGACATACTGGATCTTTCCAAAATTGAATCCGGCAAATGGCAGTTACGCGAAGATTATTTCCGTCTGAATGATTGTTTAAGCGAAGCCCTTAAAATGATCCAATCCAAGGCCGATGATAAGAACATCACCATTGGTTATAACACTGACCGTGAATATGAAGTTTACGGCGACCTGCACAGCATAAAACGGATTTTTATCAATCTGATATCCAATGCGGTAAAATATACACCTGAAGGCGGCACCGTTATTTGCACAATCACACTGGCACCTGGCGAAGGGGTAAAAGTCGAAATTACTGATAATGGTATCGGCATCCCTGAAGAACGTATCGAGGAAGTGTTAAAGCCATTTGAACAAACAAATGACAGCCACGAGCTGGATGAAGAAGGCACCGGCCTTGGTCTTGCGATCGTTGATCACTTGATCAAGGCACATAATGGTACATTTACACTTACCAGTGAATACGGAATAGGTACCACCGCAACTGTCATTCTTCCTGAAAAACGATTGATGAAATTATAAATCTTTTTCGTAAACCATGAACCCGTGATCATCGGCAATACGGTCATAAAGACGTCTTGCAGTTTTATTGTGATTTTGGGTCATCCAGTAAACTTGTGCACACCCTTCTTCTTTTGCTTTTTCATAAACGGCCTCAATAAGAGCGCGTCCGATCCCTTCCCCACGAACGTTTGGATCAGCAAATAAATCCTGTAAATAACAGGTATTCACTAGAGACCAATTTGTACGGTGAAATATATAATGTACAAAGCCAATAAGCTTGCCATCTTTATAAGCACCAAATGCGCCAATTGGTTCATTATCATCAAAGAAACGCTTAAAGTTATTCTCCGCAATTTCATCAGGAAGGCTTGTTTCATAAAATGTAAGATACCCCTGCCATAGTGGATACCAATCATCATATTGATCTTGTGAAAGTGGTTTAATTTCAACCATATTATTTTCTCCCTGAAATTGTGGAAAGTAAACTGCCTAGAGTTAGGATAAGTAAACCGCCTAAGAATACATATCCACCCCAACTAAAACTGTCGATATTTGAAAAAAGCTCACTGGCGAAACGCTGCAATGGGTCTGATGCCTGCTCAACGATATTATCAAGGAAGTTATTATCATTGCCGCCACCCATATTTTTAATAACCGGCCAAAACAATGTCAGCCATGCGCCAATGGCACCCAAAATAGATAATTTATCAAGTTTCATCATAAGCATTAATGGAACTGACGCCGCAAAGGCAACAGCAATGATCGCCAACGTATTATCCGCCCTATAATAACTGATATCACCAATGACCGGCAGGCTCGCAAGCGGCATAAATGCCCCTGCAATGAATAACACTGAGCCAATATAAGCTAACTGATGAGCAAACTTCCCACGCATGGATTAACACCCTTATGATTTATTATTAATGGATCATAAGGGCATTATATTCTTTATTACAAGTGCTCTTTTAGAAATCTTCCCATTTCCTCGAGAAATTCCACTCTATGCTTTTGTTGGGAAAGAAAATGATCTCCATCTTCCCATTCAATATATTTAATGTCTTTATCGCGACTTTTCATGTTTTCATAGAAAAACTGGCTTTGAGAGACACGAACACTACGATCATCAACACCATGAACAAGCAATACTGGCACATTAATTTTGTCAACATTCTTAGATGGTGATGCTTCATCTAGTGTATAATCATTACTTCTCATATAATCGATGTAATCATTAGTATCACCAAAATCATTGTAATATCTAACGCGGTTTTCAAGGTTGGTAACTGGCGCAAATGCAACTGAACATTTATATATTGATTGATCATCAACGATAGCCTGTAGTGCAGCATATCCACCGTAACTTCCACCCACAATACACATTCTGTCTGGGTTAGCATACCCTTGCTCTACCATCCATTTTGCGCCATCGTTAATATCATGAATCATTTTACCAGCCCACTGATGACGTCCCATCTCTCTATAATCATCACCGTAACCAGTCGATCCTCGGAAATTCATTTGAAGAACTGCATAACCTTGTGCAGTCAAGAATTGGACCCAATAATCAAAGCCCCAGTTGTCTCGCGCAAGTGGACCACCATGTGGCATAATTACTGTAGGAAGATTCTTGCTCTCCCCTCCTTTTGGAAGAGAAAGATAACCCGGTATAGTTAGTCCATCCCTTGCTTGATATGTAATCGGCTGCATTTCCGAAAGTTGTTCAACATTTACTTCTGTATAATTATAGCCAAGCATTTCCATTTTTCTTTCAGATTTATTAAATAAATAGAAAGTTCCTGGCTCGGTTGGTGATGTAGTTTCAAAAACAACTATATTTTCGTCTTTAGACTCTCCATGAAAATTAATTGATGTTCCTGGAAAAGTTTTTTTCAACAACTCTAGCAGTTTCTGTTTTTCTTCGTCAAAATAATGAATTCGTGGCTGGATATCGTAATAAGTAAAAAACTCTAATTCATCCTTTTCGTTCACGTAAACACTCGAAATATCATAGCCTTCTACGCTGGCTATTTTTTCAACGAATTCTTTCGTATCTACATTATAGGTGTAAGCTGCTGAACGATTATTCTCATCATTTGCCGTAACGTAAATAATACTTGGGTCTTGTGAAAAACCCTCAAATTGGAAAGGAGCACGTTCTTCAATCATATTAAGATCAAAAACTGTTTCCCAACCGCTATCTTCTGATTTACGGTACCACGCAACATGCCTCATAGCACTTGAGCCCTGTCTATCAGAAGTACCCTCACCATATCGCACGACATTGTTACTATCAGTTTCCCAGAAATCAATAATATCACGACCTCTAACTACTCGGGTTGGCTTACTAGTATCCATGATGTTCACTTTATAAACATACGGCACATATTGTTCATCATAATCAAGTTGCATTAATACGTGTTCTGGGTCATCTTCCAAAATATCAATAATATTGTCTTGAATTTGAGATTGTCTGCTTCGATCAGGATTTATCCGAACGGGATTAACAGGGTTTTCTCCTGTCCAATCCATTGAAATCAAACGGGTTTCATAGGTCCCATAACTACCTATAAATACATTTCTGTTTGTATAGGGAAATCTAATACCTGCTAGGATACGATCATCAGATGCCCAACGAGTCCACGTAAATTCCTGATTTTCAAAAGGAGGAATTCCATTTGGTTGTGCATTAGGTTCTGTCAATGACCTTGTCACAAGAATTGTACGCCCCTGATAATTTTGCAACATTAACAATTTGGTACCATCAGGCGAGATATCAATATCTTTTATTTCCGGAAGTTTCCCAAAAGCTTGTGCTAATTGAGCTATTTCATCCTGAGCTTGTGATGAATTGATTAACGTTAATGATAAAAATACAAAAGATAGAAATACTTTTTTCAAGGTAAAATCCCCCAACAACAATTTAAAAGAGAACCCTACCACATTCTATTTAAACGTCAATTCCCTTTTCTTCTTTCTTGATCAATAAGCGCACGTTTACGGTCAAGCCCCCATCTGAAGCCGCCGAGTGATCCATCACCACGCAGTACTCTATGGCATGGAATTAGCACACCAATATTGTTTCTGGCATTGGCGGATGCAACGGCCCTTACCGCTTTTGGCATTCCCATTCTTTCGGCTTGTTCTTTATAACTAATGACCTCACCGGGTTTGACGCTCATTAAAAAGCGCCAGACTTTTATTTGAAAAGCCGTTCCATTTAAATGTAATGGAATATCAGGGCGTTTTGCACCGTGGCTTATGTGTCTTTCGAATGCTTCAATCCAATCATTTAAAGCAATATCACTGGAATTTGGCGTCCCGATCAGTTCTGCATTTGGATATTCAGTGCGTAATTGTGAAATAAGTTCATTTTCGTTGTCGCCAAAATGGATCATACAGACACCGCGGTCTGTCGCGGCCATTATGATTAACCCTAGCGAACATGGACGAATGGCATATGAAATTTCTTCACCCTTCCCGCCATCGCGGTATGCTTTTGGTGTCATCCCAATTCGGCCATCAATTTGTTCATAAATCCGGCTGCTGGAACCATAGCCCGCATCGTAAAGCGCGCCCGAAATATCATCACCATCTTTTAAAGCTGATTTAAATTGTTTAAGCCTTAATCCGTTTTGATATTCTTTGGGACTTACGCCATATGCATTTTTAAACTTTCGTTGCAGGTGATGTCGGCTAAGACCGCTTAAATCGGCTAATTCCTCAAGTTTTATGGTTTCAGCTGAATTATCCTCGATATATTTGATAACAACATCCAGCGCATTATCGTCGCGTGGATTACATT
The DNA here is from genome assembly GCF_028869115.1 of Pseudemcibacter aquimaris. Lineage (NCBI taxonomy): Bacteria > Pseudomonadati > Pseudomonadota > Alphaproteobacteria > Emcibacterales > Emcibacteraceae > Pseudemcibacter > Pseudemcibacter aquimaris. Next base: position 1,471,032 of record NZ_CP079800.1, on the reverse strand, counting down.
TTTTACAAGGGCGCAAATCTTGTTTTTCTGCATCCTCACATGTATCGAATAACCGCATATTTTCACGTAACGCCGCACGTGACGGGCATGATGGTTTGCAATACACACCCGTCGTAATGACGCCGTAATAAAATTTCCCATCATAGGATGGATCACGTTTTTCTATGGCTTTGAAATATTCTTCTGACATTTTTATGCTCCGTAATTAATCATAAGGGCATTTTAAAAAGATCAAAATATATTTCCGTCCGAATGTTGTGATTATATATTTTTTTATCTTTTACGGATGTTCGTCGAACCATTTCACAACATGTTGTATTTTGGTAATCAAGTTTGACGGACGTGCTGTAATACCATGAAATGCACCAGGTATGCGTACCAGTGAAGCTTCCACTTCACGCATTTTAAGGGCCTGATAATATTGTTCACTTTCCGGCATTGGCGTTCTTAAATCCGCCTCACCCGTAAGCAACATTGTCGGTGTTGAAACATTACCCACAAGTGATAATGGTGAACGGCGCCAATATTGTTCCTGATCATCCCACGGCATTGCACCGAACCAATATTTTGCAGACGATAACGACATATCGGAATAAAGTGTAAAGCTGGTCCAGTTAATAACAGGCTTTGCAACAACCGCCGCTTTAAAGCGGTCGGTTTTACCAATGATCCATGAACTAAGCACACCACCGCCGGAGCCGCCGGTGACATATAATTTGTCAGGATCAACATTACCCATTGATATAACATGATCAACACCACTGATCAGATCGTCATAATCATTACTTGGATAGTTATGGTGAATTTCATTGGCAAAATCATATCCATAACTGGTTGATCCACGGGGGTTTGTGTAAAGAACCATGTAGCCCTTATTGGCCATTAACTGTAATTCCGCCGCAAAATGTGGGCCATAAGCCGCAAAAGGGCCACCATGAATTTCAAGGATCAATGGATATTTCTTGCTCGCGTCAAAATCGGTTGGGTATACAAGCCATCCTTGAATATCAAGGCCATCATGGCTTGATTTATACCAAACTTCTTCAACGCGCCCTAATTTACGATGATTTAACAGATCAGCATTAATATCGGTTATTTGGGTAACATCCCCACCACGACGATCAACATGCCCAATATTGGCCTGATCCAGTGCGGTCGCATATGTCATGGCGATTTCACCGTTTTTACTGACATTAAATGTGCCGCCTGCATAAGGACGACCAAATGATGTACCGCTTACGCCTTCTGTAACATCATAAATATCACCGGACATATTCACACGACTGATTTTATTGATCCCTTTATCGGTATACTGGAAATAAATAGCATTATTCACCCAATGGAACGTACCAACACTACGATCAAATTCCGGCGTCAGGTCACGAATATTTGTGCCATCAACATCCATCACATAAACATGCGAATTATGATACCCCATACGGTTATCATCATAGCCAACATATGCAATACGTCTGCCATCCGGTGAAATTTTCGGATTTGAATCTGGGCCAAATCGTCCGGTCATTTGTGCGATTTCACCGCTTGCGATATTCACGGAATAAATTTCACTATCCCGCGTTTCTGATTTATGATTATCGTGACGGTTTGCTGAAAAATAAAGTGTTTCACCGTCCTGCGCCCAGGCAATATCAGATGAATGATTAAATTCACCGCTTGTTACCTGATGCGGAGTACCACCAAGTGCCGGAACAACGAAAATATGGCTGTTGCCCGGTTTTACATATCCGCTGCCATCACGGCGGAATTGTAATTCATCAATATAAATTGCTGGTTTCGCCCATTCTGCGCCCTTTGGCGCCTTGGGCAATGATGCATATGATTTCGGTTTACCATCCACATGGGCGCTAAAGGCGATCATGCTGCTGTCTGGTGACCAACTTAGTCGTGATGCACCGTTTTGAAGCTGCGCCACCTGATGAGTTTTCCCCGTATCCATGAAACGAACCATAATTTGTGACTTACCGCTTTCATTGGATGTATAGGCAAGCATGGTACCATCCGGTGAAATACGCGGGTTTGAATTGTTATTTAATCCCATGGTAAGCGGACGGTGATTATCCCCATCCGTATCAACGATCCACAGATTGCTGCGCTTGCGATCTTTCATCACATCCATAAATGTGCGTACATATATGATGCTTTCACCGTCAGCGGTGAACTGTGGATCATTTGCATACTCAATTTCAAACACATCCATCCAGTCAAAATTTTTCTTTTGCGCATTTGCCGCAAAAGGCATCATCATGATCATAGAGATAAGAATAAATAACCGTTTCATTTTTCGCCCTCTTTTATAATTGATGAAAAGAGATTAAACGTAATGTCACGGATTTGGCAAGGGTTCGAATATATTTAAATATAAATTCCGTGCATCCAAATATTCATTTACAGACATCTACTATAATAACAATCATTAAAAAGGGTTCTCACTTTTCTCTATATAAGATTGTTATTTAAAGCTTAATATCTTCCTTGTGATGGCGCATTGATTAACGGATATGTTTTATCAATGCGCTTTTTTTAAAGTGCTGAAGAATGATTAACTTGGAATTCTACCAATCTCTTCTGGACTATTTGGCGCCGTTTTATGCCAATGTACATTCTGTCTCATTCTATCAAAATATTGATTTACATGTGGGTATGGATCCCAATCAAACGGTATCATGTCTTTGAAAAATTCAACATGGATCATGGCATAATCGGCGAGCGTGACATTGTGCCCTACGATATATTCACGGCCATTCATATGGTCATTTAAAATCGCTGCAAATCTATTTAATTTATCTTGAGCCCAGCTTATGACGGCTTCATTACTATCTAGCCCCATAAATTTCTTTTTTGCGATACTCTCAAAAGAAATATTTCCAAGGGCATTGTTAAAATGGCTCACTTCCCAGAATAACCAACGATTTATATCTGCCCTTACCGTTAAATCATATGGATATAATTCATCATTTTCAGATTTATCAGCCAGATATTGATTTATTGCATTTGATTCCCATAACGTAAAATCACCATCTACCAATGTTGGCACCATTGCATTTGGGTTTATATTCTTAAATTCTGGTTTTTGCGTATCGCCAGCAAAAAAATCCAAATATTCTATTTCAATATCCAAATCATCTAAGTGGTTAATGACGGCCATTGTTTTCCGCGCATTTGGGGATCCTACGACAGCGTATAATTTCATTTTCTTCTCCTGGGTTTTGTAAATTAATTTCACTTGTTTTTTGCAAGTGAATCACACGATATAATTTTTACTTTCTTTTTACAAGTGGAATTCTTTCCTCTATACTGAAGGCATGGTAGATAAAAATAAACAAACATGGGCAGGATGCCCTATTCGCTTCGCCATGAAAAATTTTGGCGATAAATGGAGCTTTCTGATTGTTCGTGATTTAATGTTCAAGAACAAAAAATATTATCAGGATTTTCTTGATGCTGGCGAAGGTATATCGACGAATATCCTTGCAAGCCGATTAGTTGAACTGGAAAATAATGGCGTCATCAGAAAAGTCACCGACCCAGAAAAGAAATCGAGGTATATATATTCTTTAACCCAAAAAGGAAAAGATCTCTTACCTGTAATGTTTGCGATGATAAACTGGGCAGAGATATATGATCCTGTGACAGAAGTCCCCAAGGATTTTATTGAAAAATTACGAAATGACCCTGAAGTTTTAAGTAATGAAATAATGGAAAACTTATGACCAAAACAGTATTGATAACAGGCGGCAATCGTGGGCTTGGGCTTGAAACCGTTAAAGCAATGGCAAAAGACGGGTATAAAGTTCTTTTGGGCTGTCGCGACCTTGAAACAGGAAAAGAAATCGCGAGCCAGCAGCAAGGTGATATATTTGCGGTCAAGATTGATTTATCTGATAGTGGGGAATTAAGAAAACAGGCCCAAGATATATTAACCGTTCATGGCGGTATCGATGTGCTGATCAATAATGGTGCAATTTTAACGAACGGAACCATTTCAACGGCATCACCAGAAGATTTCTATCAATCAATGCAGGTTAACTTGCTCGCCCCGTTTGATTTAATTCAGGTTATTCTTCCCCATATGATTAAAAGAGGATACGGCCGCATCGTCAATGTTACATCGGATTGGGGATCATTTGCCGATGGTTTGGATGGCCCCCTATCCTATAGCGTCAGCAAAGCAGCGCTGAATGCCTTAACACTGAATATGTCATCTGACCTTCCAAATAATGTAAAGGTGAACTCGGTGAACCCAGGATGGCTTAGAACAGATATGGGTGGCCCTTCCGCACCACTTGCCGTAGAAGAAGGCGTAGAAACCATTAAATGGTTGGCGACACTACCGGATGATGGCCCCAATGGTGGTTTCTTTAATCAATTAAAACCTATTGCGTGGTAACTTATGTCATTGAGAATAACACAATCCAATTCAAATGATACAAGTCCAGAGACGATCCGTTCACTGGTAAATTTAATAAATGAAGTATATGCATCGGTTGAAGGTGATATGTGGAAACCTGATAATTCTGGCCGCACATATGATGCAGAGGTTGAAAAGTTTGTTAAGAACGGTGAAATATTCATTGCCCGCATTGACGATGAAATCGTTGGATCCGTCAGAATTGAACATATTGATGACCAGACGCTAGCCTTTGGCATGCTAGTGGCGGACCCGGATAGGCGCAGCGAAGGAATTGGTCGCGAGCTTGTTGCTACATGTGAAAATCATGCCCGTGAAAATGGTTATACCAATATGCAACTTGAATTATTAACGCCACGACACTGGGAAAACCCATCCAAAGAATTTTTAAAAGAATGGTATGGCCGCATTGGTTATATCCCAACAAAGTCCAGACCATTTGAAGAAATTTCGCCACACCGCATGGATGAATTTGCAACCGAATGTGATTTTACTGTTTGGATAAAAGAACTATAGGGCATTAAGCCAATGGAATTTTGAAGGTCATTTTAGTCCCCTGACCCTTTTCGCTTTCGATTTCAATGCTTCCATTCATTAATTTTGCAAATTCAACCGATACCGAAAGTCCAAGGCCACTACTGTCCCCTTCTTCATCCGGGTTGGATGGTGTTCCAAATGGTCTTAAGATTTTGCTTATTTCCTGCTCATCTAAACCGGGACCATGATCCTTAATACTGATGTAAGCGTTTTTGCCGCCATTAATAACATCAATGGATACCTCACTACCTGTGGGTGTTTCTTTTATGGCATTGACTAAAATGGTGGTTAAAATTTGCCTGAAGCGCCCCTGATCAGCCAGAATATATATTTCCCTCTCTGGTACTTTTTGATTAATGCAAATGGATTTCTTTTCAACGCGAGGGCTTGCCTTGTCAATAACCTCTTTTAATTCCTTGAGAATACCAACCTGTTCCATTTTAAGGGTATATTCACCGGCCTCTATCCTTGCCAGATCAAGAATATTATCAATGATGGCTGTTAAATGCCTGCCGCTATTGCCGATATGGCTGACATATTCTTTATATTTATTGTTATTTAAATCCCCATGAACCCCTTGCTGCATAACATCCGTAAAACCAACGATATTATTAAGTGGCGTTCTAAGTTCATGGCTGACGCTGGCGAGGAACGTATTTTTAGCACGGCTTGAATATTCCGCTTGATGATATGCGGTGGTTAAACGTTTTGTTGTTTCCTCGGTATATTTGAAATATTTAAATATCAATACCCCCAGAACCATAGTCGTAATCGCTGCAAGTATCGCACTAATCATAACAAGGGCGCGGTTCGGCGCAAACCTCGGCCATCCACCATTGGGCTGTGCGGCAATGCGCCATAAACCATTTGAAAGATTAACATCAACAATGACACTGTCACCGGAAAATAGTGACGCATCACCATAAAAAACTTCTGTGCCGCCACTGGTACCTGAACTTGTTTCAATGGCCATATTGATGCGGCTTGTGTATTCCCTAAGCCCTACTTCTTCTAATAATTCATCTAACTTGATTACTGCTGTGATAAAACCCCAGAAGTTATTATCCTTATCAAAAATAGGCACGCGGCCAAGTACACCTTTCCAGCCCTGCACCAAATTATGTGGCCCGGAAATGACAATTTCCTGTAATTCTTGAACGCGTTCTGCCTCGATTTTCTGGGTTGGCATTTCACGGTAATCTACACCGATGACATTTTCATTGCCCGCTAACGGGTATGTTTGACGCACGATGTAATCCTGCGCCAGAGCAAGGTTTTTGATGCTTGGCTCCAGCTTAATAAGTTCACTGCCATAAAAGCTATATGTTTCTTGGTCAATATCCGGGTTTGATTTAACCACAGCCGCAAGGCCGTTAATCAAATGCGTATTAGATAGAATTTCTGATTCAAGTTCGCTTTTTAAAGCAACCAATTCCTGAAACACAGCGTTTCTAGATTGCATCAACATACGGTCGTGATTTGAATCATTAATATAATACCCCCCCACCAAAAACAGCAGGGAAAGCACAAACGCGGGGAGTATTGTATTAAATATCGATGCTTTCATTATTATTTATTCTTACAACCAGAAAGATGTATATAATATATTTGTTAATAAAATAAAAGAATTATTCTTAATATATGATTAAAATTTCTGAAAAGCATTGATATTCAAACTTGAAAAATTATTACCTTGATTGTTATTTTTGAAAAATTCATTATCGAAAAAACAATTGGACGGGGATCATGATAATCCAATTTACAAAAGAAAAAGATTTTGATCGCATCAACGCAAAACGCGATGACGGTAGCACTGTGGATTTCAATTTCCCTAAAAAAGGACCATTCCCACATGACGCCGTTCACATCATTGTCGAAAAGAAAATGGGGTTTAAAAATGCTTTCTGGGGTATGATTAACAATTCATACTCACCTGAAGAAGTTGGAAAATTAGCAAAAGAAGGCGGGCATGCTAGCTCAAGCCGCGCAAGTACACCCTCTGCTGAAATTATCGAATTATTACAAGCAGAAAGGCTGGTTGAATGTTTTGAAGCAAATATGTGGAACACATCAACAAAAGCGGCCGATTTCATTGCCGTCTATAATTCAGCTTGCGAAGCATCTAACATTGCTATGCCAGCAATTTCAACAAACGACATAGACGAAATAAATCATATTCTGAAAAATTTATATTCCAAATGGCAAGAGCTTGCTATTGGTAAAAGCATAACATTTGAGTTTTAAAATATATAACGATTACAGGCAGCGATTATGAAATTGAAACCATTAATATTTGTATTAGTATATTTAACATCTACAGTTCCTCTACTCGCGAATGATAAATTCACAATTGCTGTAATTCCCGATACGCAAAATATGGTCAATTTTAGAAAAACACCTGATTTTGATTTTCCGGTTGATACCAAGTCCATGTTCCTTGAACACATGCAATATATCGCTGATAACGCAGTAAGTAATGGTGGTGATATTGTATTTGCCACTTCAGTCGGTGATGTCTGGCAACATGTACATAATGGTATTGACCTCGCACATTTGAGACGTGGTTTAAAACGGTTAAGCCCAACTCTTGCAAGAAACCCTATAGAAGATAAGGGTATTTTACAATATGAACTGCCCCTCGCCCGTGAAGGATATGATATTCTTGCAAAAAGCGGCCTTCCATTTTCCGTTGCACCCGGCAATCACGATTATGATTATCAATGGCGCGATAGCAGATACCCGCGCCAACGGGACAGATATGACGAATTAAGGGACGAGCGCGGTGCAATCGTCAGATTTGACCCGGAAATACTTGGTATTATCCATATTGGTGGTTTTGATAATTTCGAAAGTGTTTTTAGCCCCGAAAGCCATTATTTTAATGATAAAGACTGGTATCTTGGCAGTATCAGGCAAGGCGCTAATAGCGCACAGAAATTTAAGGCGGGCGAATTTGAATTCCTGCATATTGCACTAGAAATGCAGGCAGGCCCCGAAGTAATTAAGTGGGCGCAGAAAATGATTAATGAAAATCAGGGGCTACCCACTATCATATCTACCCACGAATATTTAACCGCAAGCGGTGAACGCGCCATTCGCAGTGTTGTTGATTTCCCATTGGTTGATCCGACGGATCATATTTATCCAGAAGAATTGTGGGATGATTTCATTGCAACAAATGATCAGATCATCATGGTATTATCTGGCCATAATCGTGGTCAATCATACCGCGTCGATAAAAATGATTACGGAAATGAAGTCCATCAAATGCTTTCCGATTATCAGGACCGTGGACAATCTGCGGTTAAAAATGACGGCGACCTTCCGGAAATGATTAGTGACGGTTGGTTAAGGCTTTTAGAATTTGATACGAGCGAAAACGACGTTAAGGTTCACGTACGTACCTATTCCACATATTTCAAGAAATACTCTACCGAAATTGACGAATACGCCAGTTGGTACAAAAAATATGAACAGCCCGACATGACTGATGAAGAATTCAATAAGGCTGATGAATTCATCATCACCCTAAAATCATTCAAATCACGGTTTAAAAAATAAACATTCGTTATTTGTGGTCATCAAACCATTTAATCGTATGCTGTGTTTTGGTAATCAGCTGACTTGGACGATTGGCAATACCGTGTCCAGCCCCGGGAATTCTGACTAATATGGTTTCTACGCCTTTCATTTTTAGGGCTTGATAATATTGTTCACTTTCCCCAATTGGTGTCGTGACGTCTTCTTCACCGGTCATTAGCATTGTTGGCGTTGTTACATTACCAACAAGCGATAATGGTGAACGTTTCCAATATTCTTCCGGATTATCCCAAAGCGCATCGGCAAATTCATATCTGAAACTAAATCTGGCAAGTGCAGAGTTTAACACCCCCGTCACCCAATTGGTAAGCGGCTTGATTACGGCTGCTGCCTTAAACCTGTCTGTTTTACCGATGGCCCATGACGATAGAATACCACCGTTACTACCACCTGCGATATAAAGGCGGTCTTCATCAACATTGCCCATGCCAATTACGTGGTCAACACCGCTCATCACATCATCATAATCATAGTTTGGATAATTATGATGCAGAAGGTTTGCGAAGTCCTCACCATAACTGGTACTGCCGCGTTGATTGACATAAAGCACCATATAACCTGCACTTGCCATTAATTGCATTTCTGCGGCGAAATACGGGCCATAATGGCTTATGGGGCCACCGTGAATTTCAAGGATTAAAGGATATTTTTTACTCGCATCAAAATCTGCTGGTTTCATAAGCCAGCCTTGGATATCGATATTATCATGACTGGATTTATAATTAATTTCTTCTACTGATGCCAATTTGCGGTGCGGCAACAAATCTGCGTTTAAATCTGTGATTTGCCCCTCGCCAGCAACAGCAATATTAGATTGATCGTGAACGGAACCGATTGTAAAGGCTACATTGCCACGTTCATCCACATCAAAATCACCGCCGCCATATGGGCGACCTACTGACGTACCGCCAACTTTATCAGTTACATCGGAAATTCTACCGTTAAATGATAATTTGGCGACCTTCCCAAGTGACTGTTCCGAATAAGCAATATAGATTTCATTATTTCTGGATGTCCATTTTATGCTTTCAACATTGATATCCATGCCATCCGTGATCATGCGTTTATTACTGCCGTCAATATTCATGACGTAAAGATGGCTATTATGATATTCACTACGCACATCATCAAATCCAAGGTATGCGATCATTTCACCATCTGGCGATACCGCTGGGCTTCTATCTGCGCCAAACCTATCCGTTAATGCGACGATTTCCCCACTATTCACATCAACACTATAAATTTCACTATTTTGTGGTTCGTCAATATGGTCGTCATGACGGTTTGCTGAAAAATATATTTTTGAGCCATCCTTGGCCCAGCTTAATGATGAACTATGATTAAATTCCCCGCTTGTTATCTGGCGTGCCGTACCACCAAGCGCAGGTACAACAAAAATATGATCATTACCGAGACTGCCATAACCACTGCCATTTCGTGTGAATAAGGTTTTATCATAAACAACGGGCTTTTTCGCCCATTCCGCCCCCTTTGGTGCGCTTGGAAGCGGTGCATATGTTTCCGGTTCTTTTGGCGCAAATGCAGTGAAGGCAATATAACTACCATCTGGCGACCAGCTTATATTGCTGGCGCCATTTTGAAGTTGCGCCAGTTCAAATGTTTCACCACTATCCATAAAGCGCATCATAATCTGCGTCTTGCCACTTTCATTAGAAAGATACGCGAGCAATGACCCATCCGGTGACAAACGCGGGCTGCGCATATTATTTAATCCCGTTGTCATGGGACGATGATTATTGCCATCACTGTCGATTTGCCAGATATTGCTTCTGCGGCGGTCCTTCATAATATCCATAAAATTTCGGACATAAATCACATTATCACCGCGAATTTGGGGGTCGGTTGCCCATTCAAGTTCAAATACATCCATGTAATCAAACGGCTTTTGTTCCGCAAAAGAAACAGTTGGCAAAATGAATAATAAAAAAACAAGCTTTTTCATATTTTCCCCTGACGATTAACAATAAACTTTTTATGCAGCATTTTATCTAATCTTATATTATATTTAAAAAATTACCATCAATATTGGTCTCTGGTGCATAACAAGGATCAAAGTATGATTAATAGAATTTTTGTCTTCATTTTTTGCTTTATATCGTTTGCAAGTGCGCAAACACCAATTGAGCGCGCAGACAGATTATTTACCGACATGGCTGCACTTCCTTCCGTTCCTGGCATTAATGTTGCTGTTGCTGATGAAAACGGACTTTTATGGGCCAAGGGATTTGGATATGCCGATATCGAACACCGTGTGCCCATGACACCCGCTACAAAAATGCGGATCGGCAGCGTGGCAAAGGTAATAACCACAGCCGCAATGATGAAAATGGTTGAACGCGGTGAATTAAGCCTTGATGCCGATATTCGTGTTTATGTACCGGAATGGCCGGAAAAACATCCGATGATAACCTTAAGACAGCTTGCCAATCACACATCCGGCATACGCCATTACGAAGGCAATGAATTCTTATCCAATGTACAATATGATAATTCCTTAAGCGCCCTTGAAATATTCAGTGATAGCGACCTTAAATTTCCCCCAGGTCGCAGTTACAGCTATACCACATACGGATGGACCCTTGTTTCCGCGGCGATGGAAGCAGTCAGCCGCAAATCTTTTAAGGATATCATTCGCGACGAAGTTATCATTCCATTGGGGCTTAATGACACCACATTTGATGATGCCAATATCATGATTGAAAACCGCCAAAGTGCCTATGATTTTCTGGATGGAGAACTTAAAAACTCGCCCGAGGTAAATGTAAGTTACAAATATGCTGGTGGTGGCTTCCTCGCGACACCCGCGGATGTTGTCACATTTACCATGGCCCATGTGAATTCGGGTTTTCTGACACAAGAAACACTTGATCAGATGTTTCAAAGATCAAATATATCCCCCCATGGTATTGGCTGGGTCGTTGGCTTTCAGCGTTATATTAATAATTTTAGCGGCAATCCGGCAACGCGTGATGAAATGATGCGGATTATGTCAGAACACCCAAGCGCCGTCATGCATTCCGGCGGCAGCACCGGAGCCCTGACAATGATGATTTTATGCCTTGATCATAAGCATTCTGTGGCCCTTACCAAAAACGTCGGTAATGGACCGGATGCCAACCATTTTGAATTGGCGTTAAGGACGCTCGATATTTTTCATAATGATGATGAATAATTATTGATAAAGACGATCTGTATGACCGAGCAATATTGACATTCCAATATGATGCGGACTGTCCATTGAATTTGTAAGTATCACAATACCGCGATTATTATTCTTATCCCAGCCGATAAATGACCTAAAACCACCGGTTCTACCGAAGCTCCATGTGATATCATTGTTATCATCCGTCTGTACGAACCAGCCCAGTCCGATTTGAACCTCTTTATCAGGTCCCATGTTCATGTTTTCATCAATAAAATCACGACGTGGCTTATGGCTTTCTATTAATGCTGGTGAATTTCCAGTATCAACCAAGCCCATATTCGCTTTTAGATATTTAAGCATATCAACCCCAGTTGATCTAACCCCACCTGCACCTGCAAGTACATTGAAATCCCACCTATCAGTTATTTTGCCGTCTTCATTATGGCCATTAACAAATCTATTTTCCAATTCGCTTGAAACTGTGATTGTTGTATCGGTCATACCAATTGGCTTAATGACCTTATCGATTAACAAATCTTCGAATGGCATTTCTGCATGAACAGATAAAATATACCCCAATAAGCCAAAACCAAGATTTGAATATTCAGTACCATCATTAAGAACACTTAAGTTTTCTAAATATGCTTTTAAATCTTGATCATAATAATCCACATATGGGTTCAATGGATTGTTGGGAAAGAAATTATCCGGCATTCTTGCAAGCCCTGATGAGTGAGTTGCAAGCTCAAGTAATGTAATGTCACCGACCTGCCCTTTAAAATCAATCGGCAGATAATCAGAAACTTTATCATTATAGGAAATCGCACCACTTTCCACCATATTAGCGAGCAATATCCCTGTCATTGTCTTGGTTATTGATCCAATTTCGAAAATATGTTTTTTAGTAATAGCCTCAATATTTTCGTTTGATGTTCTGCCTAGGAAAAGTTCATATTCTTGAGCCCCATCAATAACACCAACATAATAGCCTACGGCTTTTTGTTGATTTATTCTATACTCTAATGCTTTCGATATTTCGTCGGGATCAATATCTTTTGAAGTGTTTGAAAAAAGATAAACGCTTAACGTTACAATGCCTAATACCAAGCCATATAATCGATAACGTTTATTCATAGCCCCACTTCTATTTCATTATTTACTGGCTTCGGTAAGGATAACATCCAACACAAGTTTCATATTCTCATAAACATCGTCTTTAATGATGCCGCCAATAGCAGGCGCAAGCAGTTTTCCATCACAAACATGGTAGTATGATTTTTCATCCGTTAGTACCACACTGTCTGCTTCAGCATAAAAATTACTGTTTTGGACAATATGATATTCCATTAGATAATCTGTTTTGTTTTTTATATAAAAATTCATATCCGCCACCGCAGCATCGCTTTCAAAACGTGCGGTAACAGCCTTGATGTCATCACCTTGATAATATGCGTGAACATCTGCGCCGCCCATTGCACGGGCGAATGCGGCTTCCTGTTTCACTTTATTCAGTGATGAAAGATCAGTTTCCAATAACGCATGCAGATCCGGCCCCGTACATGATTGTTGTGCGTTCGCAGCCATTGTCATCGCGCCAATCATTGAAACGGCGGATATAAATATATTTTTCAAAACAAATTCCTTATTACCAAGTCTTTAAAGACTTTTAAAAATCTTCGCCTTCAAATGCAACTACATCGCAAAAATCGATAAGCAGTTTTGCCTGATTACATTCTGCAAGTGCTTCACTCTGAAGGTTAAATTGGCCGATAATAAGGCGGTAATAGGTCCTGCCGCGCACTGTTGCGGTAGCAATTTTCAAGGGACGACCTTCGGTAAGAACTGGAACTTGTCTGTTAATTGCCGCCAGTCCTGATGAAATACTGTCCCTGCGGCTATATGACGCCACATGCAATCCGAAACCACCATTGGGTGCAGTAATGTTCTGCATTCTTGAGCTTTGCGTGGCCGCAGAAGTATTCACTTGTCTTTCCGCTTGCTGATCAAGCATACGTTGTTTCTGCGCTGCATCATCAAGAGCACGGTTCAATTCCTGCTGTAATGAACTATTCTGTTCCTTAAGGTTTGCGAGTTCACGTTCCGCCGCCGCGATGCGCATTCCCTGCTCGATTAAGGCATTATCTTTTTCCTGAAGCATTTCTTCAACGGATTGTTCATTTTCGGCCGTTGCTGGCATTGTTTCGTCCGCAATCAACATAGTATTTGATTGCCCTTCGCCCATATCTGACGCCGTTTCCCCCTCAAGATTCGATGGATCATTTAAACCACCACCAAGAAAATTATCGATCGTGCTGCATGCGCTTAAAGAAAAAACCAACAAAATACTTAAAAATGCGTTTTTTAAAAATGTATATTTTATGCAATATTGTAACATATTCATCTATATACCCTTTTTCTTAATTGCTGTTGCGTTAACCATAACCTTGTTCACGAACCTAAATCAAGAAAATAAATTAAGAAAATAAAATAAACCATTATAAATAAAAGAATTTAGCCATCAAAAGATATATATTTTTTACTTATAATCACTCGCAATATCATACCCCATAGACCTATCTGTTAATGTTTCGTTAACCTTTGATTTCTATATATTTAACGAGTTTAGAATGCGATTATATCTTTGATTTTACTAAACTAATTGTTGCAACAAATAATTACCCTGCCTCAATCGACAGGATAATTAAATAGAAAGTAATCACGGTTTTGATGAATAGCATCAACATTGACCACAATATTCTGTCAAATGCCATAAATAGCCATGCCATCGTTGCGCAAACGGATATCAATGGTGTGATTACGTTCGTTAATGAAAAATTCTGTGAAGTTTCCGGTTATACTTACCCTGAATTAATTGGCAAAACCCATTCTGTTGTTAATTCAGGACACCATGAAAGCAGCTTTTTCGCCGATATGTGGCGAACGATCAAAGCTGGCGAAACATGGCAAGGAGAAGTATGTAACCGCGCCAAGGACGGCTCTTTATACTGGGTCAGTACAACAATTTATCCGGAACGCGATAGAAAAGGCGATATTATCGGTTACATTTCAATTCGCACAGAAATCACAAAAACCAAAATGGATTCAGTTTTACTTGATGCCGAACAGGAAGCCATGCATTCAATCATGGTCGGTGATAGCCTTTCTGTTGCAATGAATAAAGTATTAGAAAAGCTCCATAACTTTGATTATAAAAACAAGCTTTCAATATTAGAGGCCCTGCCCCCGAACCATTTAAACCACTTATCGAGCATAGGATTACCCGAATTCTATACCAATGCGATTAATAAAATCGAAATAATGGCGGAAACGGGATCATGCAGCGCAGCTGCCTGCTCAAAAAAGCCGGTATATGTTGATGATGTTGATACACATCCCTATTGGGCGAATTTTAGGGTTGTGACGCATTCCGCTAATTTAGTGGCATGCTGGTCCCATCCTGTTTTGGATGAAGACAATAACCTTTATGGCACATTTGCAATTTATCCTGCGGATAAACGCATGCCATCTGAACTAGAAGCCTATATGATGAAAAAAACATCGACCGTATTGGCTGTTTTATTCCTGTTTTATAAAGACCGTAACCGTTTTAAAGTACAAAACACCAAGATGAATAATATTATTCAATCTTCGCCACATTGTATTTTTGAAATGAATTTAAATGGAAATGTCAGATCCATCAACAAATCTGGATTGGCAATGCTGGGGCTTGAAAAAGATGACACTGTTATCGGTCGCTTTTTCCCTGATATCCCCAATAACCAACCGGAACGTGACGAGGTAAATCGTTTATTCCAAAATGCGCTTGTCGGTATTCCATGCGAATATGAATTTAGGTCAGACATCAATGGCATTGAACATCATTATTGGATGTGCTTTGCCCCACTTAAAGACAGCAACGATAACGTTTACCGTATTCTTGGTATTTCAGAAGACATCACCATCCGCAAACAAAATGAAAAGCTTTTGCGTGAAAAGGCAATGATCGCGGAAGAAGCCAATACCGCAAAAAGCAACTTCCTTGCTGCCATGAGCCATGAATTAAGAACCCCACTGAATGCTATTATCGGCTTTAGTGAATTTCTGAAAATGAAATATTTCGGTGACAGGATTGGTGGTAAGAACGAAGAATATATCGATTATATTATCGAAAGTGGCCAGGATATGTTAAAACTGGTTGATGAAATTCTTGATCTTACCCGCGTTGAAACCGGACGCATCCACCTGGATGAGGAAGAATTTAACGTTAATTTGTTTTTCTCACATCTCACCAATGGTTTAATGCAGCTTGCTTCACAAAAAAATATTAGATTGATGTATCATCCAACCAATGATGTTTTTTATCTTAAGGCCGATAAAAAGGTAATCGGATCAATTTTTAAAAACATCGTGGGTAATGCCATAAACCACACCCCTATTGGCAGTATCATTGATATATCCTTCAATTCATCAGAAGAAGGCGACCTGGCTATTAAAATATCAGATCAGGGACCAGGCTTTACTGCCCAATCCCTGAAAAACTTACATCAGCCATTCCGTTCCGATGATGCTTATAAAACCACAAAGCATAAAGGTGCAGGTCTTGGTCTATATCTTACCAAAAGGTACGCGGACCTGCATTCTGCCAATGTGAATATATCAAATCGTGAGGATATTGGCGCCGATGTGGAAATTAATTTCCCCGCGTACCGTGTTAAAGCAAACCGCGCTTAATCAAGCACAACTTCCATTTCTTTCATAACCTTGGCACGACCGCCCGCCATAATATTGGTTAGTTCTTTGCCGTTATGGTTTAGTTTAACAATGATCTCGCTTTTTGATTTTGGGCTCATAAAATAACCTTGTTCAATCACGATTTCATCCGCCTTAACATCCATTTTATCAAACAGATAATAACTTAGATTACCAGCTGCCATTCCTGTTGCTGGCTCTTCCGGAATGGCGTATCGCGGGGCAAACATACGGGTTGTGTAATCATGCCCTTGGTCAAATGCATCATCGCTAAAGGCATAAAATCCGATCAAATCATATTTTTCACTGATCGCGTTAATAGCATCAAGGTCTGTTTTGATACTCGCTAGTTTAGATTTATCTTTTAATGGAATGATCATAAAACTAACGCCTGTGTTAGTAATAACCGGTTTAAATTCATCTTTTAAATCAGATACTTCAAGTCCAATTGACGTCATGACGTCGGTAATTACTTGATCATCAATTTCTTTAAAAAACTGTGGCTTTTGTTCCATATACGCCATTCCATTTTCAAGGATAATATCCCTATTTCCATCAATGGTTTCTTTTGATGAATGTCGGTTCGTGATTTCACCAATTTGATTTAAATAAGAAAAACTTGCCACAGTTGCATGACCGCAATGTGCGATTTGTTTAATCACCAACCACCGCGCAGAAGATATTGTATTTATCTGTGAAAATAATCACCCACTCGCTGAAAAAACAGTAACATTTGATGATTTGAAATTAGAAAATTTCATCACGACCGAGCCAGATTGCGGATACCGCGCCATTTTATCAAGACAACTCCTTAATCACGGACACAAATTAAACCCAGTGATGTGGTTTGATAACGCCGAAGCGATCAAAGAATGCGTCAAAAGCGGCATGGGAATATCATACCTTCCCAAAATGGCAGTCATTGAAGACATAAGGGCCAGCAAATTAAAACCCATTTATGTGACGGAAAAATTTGATACTGAAATCAGGTTACAGTCAATCATCCATCATTTGAAATGGTCTGGCCCTGCATTAAAGGCTTTTCAGGAAACAATTAAAGAAAGTTTCTCTGATTAATTAGCCAGCGACACTGTAGATTGGCTCATTATCGTTGCTCGCAAGCGACACCATCGCGTATCCTTTATCCTGCAATAAATCGATAAAGTCATAATCCATCGTTGCCTCTTCGAAGAACTCAATCACTTCATTGACGCTTTGTTCAAACTCTTCAATGATATCTAATTCTTGTTCGATAATTTCCGGTACATGACCTTTGTCTTTTAATAAATCCATAAAGTCATAAGTGCTCATTTTTTTGGTCCTTTTTAATTTTCATATGACCGCATTATTGCTGTCATAACTTTCACGTAAGCATGATACGTGCATCTTCAAGAACACCTTGTGACCACTCATCGCAGATTAAATTCACTTCGTCGCATTTGGAAAAGTTTTCATGATTTCTTTAATGATGATATAGTGTTTTCGTTATAGGAGAACATAATGATACAACTTGGTTTAAGATTACTGTTTGTGATGATTGGATCATTCATTGTCAGCATTAGCGTCTTATTTGCACAGCAACCAAGTGCAGAAGACATCATTAAAGCCAGAGAAGCCAGAGAAGCAGAACGAGAAAGATTAAGAAACATCGATCAGGATCGATACATGTTTGACCGCGACCGAGATATTGACGAAATTGATCAAAATCTGCGTGAGAGAAACTTTGAAGAAGAAAAAGAACTTCTAAAAGAAATCGAAGAAGAAGAACACGAATTCCTAAAAGAGCAAGTAAAGGAAAATAACCAACCCCCTCAGCTATAATCTATGGTTGTTTTTACCTATGGCTAGACAGGCCCATTTCTTATTTGTAAACTCACCAAAAAAAATGAGAGAGAAATGAAAAAAGATTTTGTTCCTGCGGATTTTGAAATTCCGCTTACCCATAGCCACGAACATTTCCGTATCGAGGTATTAGAACCCAGTGTTGTCGAAATTGATTATGACGCCGTAATGTCTAGTAAAGAAAATTTAAGGACTATTTTTGCGGAAAATGACGACTGGCCAGCCGATGACATGTCCTTAGAAAAAAATATGAGTGATCTAATCACTCATGAAAAAGAATTCAAAGCACGCGAGGCTTTTGCCTTCACCGTTCTCACCACCGATAAAACAAAATGTATTGGCTGTCTTTATATTGAACCATCGAACCGAGATGGAGTGGACGCCGAAGTTTATTATTGGTTACGTGATGATAGCCTTGAATTGATGAGCGAGTTTGAAATCACGATTAAAAGCTGGCTCGCTAAAGAGTGGCCGTTTAACAGCATTGCTTATCCGGGTCGGGAAATTTCATGGGAAGAATGGGGAAAAAGATCCCACGATCATATATAAAAATATCAAGGGGAAGATCATATGAAGTTTAAGTCAATTATTGGGATTGTTTTATTGTGCCTGATTTCCGCATGCGTACAAGAACAAACAGAACCACAAAAGCCAAATGCGACTGAATTACTTCATGATTTATTTGACCGCGAACGTCAGTGGTATTACGCGGAATACCCGGGCACCGGCCCAAGTACAGAACCACGCCCGGTTCCCGACCGCATGCGAGCAGTCAGCCCCACCGACCAAAAAAGAAGAATGGATGCAAATCTTGCCTTTCTCGCTGAACTGGATGCTATAAGTAAATCAGAACTTTCTGATGATGATCAGTTAAACCATGACATGTTTCGCTTTATGTTAAATTCACGGTTAACGATGGCAAAGCACCGCACATGGCGCATGCCGATTTTATCCGACAGCGGATTTCACACACGCCCGGCAATTTCAAATCGTTCAATTGCCTTTTTTAATACAGGTGATTATCAGACATACTTTTTGGCACTGAATGACATTCCACGATATATCGACGAAAACATCGAAAATATGCGCACTGGAATTGCCGAAGGCTTCACGATGCCCAAAGTGGTTCTTGATGGCCTTATGCCTTCGTTCAAGGCTCTTTCTGAAAAGCGTGGTGAAACAAGCGATTTTTATTATCCATATAAAAATATGATTGCGGATATTCAAGACGATGAACGCGAAGACCTTCAAAAACGTGCTATTGCCATTATTGATGATATTGTCGTTCCTGCATACGCACGACTTTATGATTTTATGCTGAATGAATATTACCCGGCTGCTCGCGATACACTTGGTGCGTCAGAAACAAGTCTTGGTATGCCATATTACGAAGACATGGTCCGTTATTACACCACAATTGATATTTCCGCGGATGAGGTACATGAACTTGGTAAACGTGAGGTCGCACGCATCCGCGCCGAGATGGAAGATATTCTAAATGAGGTCGAATTTGATGGTACGTTACAGGAATTCTTTGAATTCATGCGTACCGATGAACAGTTTTACGCAAAAACGCCGGAAGAACTGATTATGATCGCCCGTGATATTGCCAAACGAATTGATGGCAAGCTTCCGATGTTGTTTAAAAAACTGCCACGCCAACCTTATACAGTGGTGCCAGTACCAGCCACCCTCGCCCCTAATTATACTACCGGGCGCTATTCCGGTGCACCGCTTACTGCATTACGTGGTGGGGAATATTGGGTCAATACATATGCACTTGATCAAAGACCGCTCTATAATCTGCCGTCATTAACCTTGCATGAGGCCGTACCAGGCCATCACTTACAATCGGCACTATCCAAAGAGTTAGAAAACGTTCCGGAATTTAGACTTGGCCTTTACCCACATGCTTACGGCGAAGGATGGGGACTATATTCAGAAAAATTAGGATTAGATATCGACATATATCAAACACCCTATGAACAGTTCGGTAGACTAACATACGAAATGTGGCGCGCAGGCCGACTCGTGATTGATACGGGCATTCACGCAAAAGGGTGGACCCGCGAACAAGCCATTGCTCTCTTCGAAGAAAACAGCGCCCTTTCGTCACTTAATATCCGTACAGAAGTCGATAGATATATTTCATGGCCCGGTCAGGCCCTTGCTTATAAAATGGGCGAGCTTAAATTCATCGAATTAAGGGAACGTGCGAAAGCTGAACTTGGTAATAAGTTTGATCTTCGTACATTACATGATCAATATATGTCACAAGGGGGGCTTCCCATGTATTTGCTGGAAGAAAGGATCGATAACTGGATTAAGGAACAATAAACATCCGGTTAACTTTCAATTCATCTTGATTTTTATATATTCCTTCTTATTTTCACCGACGAAAACATATTAAAGGAATTTTAGATGAAATTACGTACTTATATAATTGGTTTATTTTTAGCACTTGGGGTGACATTACCTGCTCTTGCACAAAATAGCGATTACGAAGGCCTATACGGCGGTATCCGAGCTGGTATTGGTAAAATCAACGATTCAGGCACGCTGAATAACAGACTGTTTGATAATTCAGACGAATATGGTGTTGCTGGTGTACTTGTTGGCTCAAGAATGCGTTTTTCAAACACAGTGATTGTTGGCGCGGAACTTGATGCAAACTACTATAGTTCAGTAAACGATTTCCGTTTGGGGGCATCAGTAATTGCCGGTTTTGAATTTAGAGACACTGACCTTCTATTTGGCCGCATCGGATATACCTCACTTCAAAGATCAGGTGGCGCAGACAACCTTAGCGGTCTTTTATTCGGTGTCGGTTATGAACACATCTTAAGCGAAAATGTTAATATCCGTTTGGAATATCAAAACTTCTCATATGATGACGCAAGAATTTCTGCTGATGATATTACTGCATATAGCGGTAATGAAATTTCGGCTGCAGCGATTTTTAAATTCTAATAGTATCTAATCGTGATCAGGAATAATTATTTATTCCTGATCACATTAATCAACGCCGCCAAGTCATGATCGGCAAAACCGTCACGTTCTGATTTTTCCAACATATTTCTCATTAATCTTGCCATATCGGCATTAAGACCGTTTTCCGATAAAGTTTCAATAATTGGATTTAATGTCTCGTTCCAGACGCTAAGCGTTGCTTCTCGTTCATCAAGCCTGTCATCCGCGCACTTCTCTGCCATTTCCATCACCAGCTCTTTATCCGTATCATAAACGGGGCTTACGATTTTTAAATATTGCTTGATATCGATGCCGGTTGCTTCGCATATGGCAACGGCTTGCATCATCCCGAATATCATGCCAAATGAACCACTTAACATCGCTGAATACATCGCCGATGCCCGTGCCGGATCATCCCCAAGATTATGAAGAACAGGCGCAAGTGTTTTTAAAATGGGTTCTGCCTCCCTTACGCCGTCCTGATTACCAGAAATAAAAAACATACTTTCATCAGTGCCAATATCGCTCGGGTAACCCTCGATCCCCCCATCCACATATTTTGCACCAGCAGTTGATATCCATTCATTCATTTTAATCGCATCACCAGATGAGCCGCTCGTTAGCTGGACAAGCGTTTTCCCCTTAAGCACAGCGGTAACATCGTCATTATTTAAAATGGTGTCTGCAATATCATAATCACCAACGCAAATAATTGTGACGGGGCTTTCCGATACTGCGTCAGCAACATTTTCAGTATATTCGGCCCCCAATTTAACCAAGGCATCAGCCTTTGACGGCGTGCGGTTCCATACAACCGTTTCAAATCCTGCTTTAATAGAAACTTCGGCTAGTGCCGCCCCCATCAACCCCAATCCAATAAATGTTACGTCCGCCATTTTTCCCTCTCATCCGATTATTTATCCCAAGTTTATTTAATTTCCATATTGACTCAATTAAAATTTTTATATAACCATTTAGTTATGAAACAAATTGGTTATATAAATGACGATAATGATCTTGATGCAATTTTCGCAGCATTAGCAGATCCAACACGTCGCGCAATTTTAAAACGACTTTCTGATGGTGAAGCTTCAGTCGGGGAGCTCGCGTCCCCTTTTGCGATGAGCCAACCCGCAATTTCGAAACATTTAAAGGTGTTAGAGAACGCAGGTCTGGTTGAACGCAACATTGATAAGCAAAAACGCCCTGCCCGTTTAAAAGCTGACAACATGGCAATTGCGGTTGGATGGCTTGAAGAATTCAAACACTTCTGGGGCACACGCTTTAATGAACTTGATACTTTATTGACAAAACTAAAACTCGAGGAAAATAAAAATGAGTGATTTACCAACATATAAATTAAAACGTATTTTTGATGCCCCTCGTGAACTTGTGTGGCGAACTTGGACCGATCCTGAATTATTAAATCAATGGTATGGACCAGGCGCAGATACAATTATCCATGAATTTGACCTATCACCCGAAGGGCAATGGTTAAATGAAATGAAGTACGGCGAAAATTCATTTTTTCAAAAGGTAATCTTCAAAGAGGTTAATGAGCCAGAAAAAATTATTTGGCACCACCATTCTTCAACCGATGAAAATTGGAATGATATCCCAAGCCCAATGATGCCAAATTGGCCTGCGTTATTACTAACAACGGTGACATTCATTGATCAAGGGGATCAAACAAATGTCATTCTAACCCAAACACCAATGAATGCATCCAATGACGAAATCGCAGGGTTTTCTGCAATGATGTCTAAAATGGACGGTGGATGGGGATCCGGATATAAAATCATTGATGAAATACTAAAAAATATCGCCTAGCGAATAAATTTTTCTGTAAACCGCACGATACGTTTTGCTGCTTCGCGAAGATTTTCTTCATCACAAAGATATCCAATGCGTACGGTATGGGCCATATTTTCACCAAACCCAAAACCCGGTACAACGGCAACATTTTCATCATCAAGAAGCTTTTCTGCGAATTCCTTACCAGAAAGGCCCGTCGCGGAAATATCAAGCAGTACAAACATACCGCCCCGTGCCTTGGAAAATTTAAGGTGATTGCTCGCCCTTAAACCGTCACAGAAAGCATCACGCCTTGATTTAAAAAGCGCCCTAAAAGTTTCAGTGGTGCTTTTATCCTTAAGAGCAGTAATTGCAGCGTTTTGAACAAATTGATTAATGCCGAACTGTGCTGCTTGTGAATAATTCGTCATGGCGTCAATGAAATGATCAGGACCAATTGCCCAACCCATACGCCACCCCGTCATCGCATGGGATTTAGAAAGACTATTAATCACGATAATACGGTCACGATATTCCTCATGGGCATACGCGGAAATATGATCATCTTCATAACAATGGGACCAATAAACCTCATCACTGATCAACCAAATATTATTTTCATGGCAATATTTTGCGATATCAAGTACGGCGTCCCTGTCGATCACGGCCCCTGCCGGATTGCTTGGTGAATTAACGATAATGGCTTTGGTGTTTTTTGTGACCGCCGCTTTAATCTTTTCAATATCAAGCTTGTAATCTTCTTCCAGATCAAGCTGAACACTTACCATTGTTGCGCCACCAGCGGTCACAACAGCTGGATATGTTGCATAATAAGGTTCTAGGACTATGACCTCATCGCCTTTTTCCACGATGCATTGGAAAGTGGCAAATAGTGCCCCCTGCGCGCCATTTGCTACAATAACGCTTTCCGCATTTACTTTATTCCCATAGAGCCATGTTGCGTGTTCTGCGATCGCTTCACGAAGGGCATATTCACCGGGAATGGGTGCATAATGTGTTTTTCCTGCCTCAACCGCTTGTTCAAGAGCAACTCTAACATCTTTCGGTGTATCAAGGTCAGGATCACCAACCCCAAGGTGGATGATATCTTCCCCTTTTAATATTCGCCTTGCGGCCTCGTCCCCCACATCCCAGGCACGAGATGCCGGTCCGGATATCCGATTTGTTAATGTTGATAAATCATTTCTGGACATAAAGTATCCTTTAAAAACTTTTATTGAAGAATTGATATCTTATAAATTTTTGTATGGCTATATAATTTATTACTTTCCATATTGGAAAGTTAATGATAATGTTTGTTTCCAATATGGAAAGAGATATTATGAATACTGAAGCAAAAGAAATATTAAAAGCAGCAAAAACTGCTGAAACAGAAGCACTTAAAGCAGCAATGCCACCCAAATGGTTTGGGTTCGCCATTTCAGTTGCAGTAGGAATAATTGTCTGCGCCAATGGCGCGGGAAATGCTGAATTAAGCTCGCTTGGGATAATTGCAATCGCATTAATCATTGCCGTTCAATATAATAAATCAAAAGCAATGCCCAAAATGGCTCCCGCAAATAAATATGGATATTTTCCGTTAATTGGATTTATTGCGTTTATTTTAGTGATCACCGCCCTAACCCGTTACACCACATCCGTCATGGAACTTTCATGGACACCTTACGCAAGTGGTTTGTTTGTCGCATGCATCACATTTTATCTTTCGGTATCAGAACGCAAAGAATATCAAGACAGAATTAACGAGGCAGATCATAATGAATAACATCGATCTTGATCCCGTTATACATGCACCTAACAGATTGCAAATCTGTGCCTTTTTATCCCCACTTGAAATGGCCGAGTTTCAATTATTGCGTGATCATTTAGGGGTAAGCGATTCCGTTCTTTCAAAACATATCAGCAAGCTAGAGCAAGCAGGATATTTAAAACAAAAAAAACATAAAGTCGGCGCCAGACAACGAACAAGTCTATACCTAACCAAGGAAGGACAAACTGCTTATAAAAATCATATCGCAGCATTAGAAGCGATTATTAATGGCAATTAATGCGTCACCACAAAATCGGCATCAATCCATAACTGCTCACGGCGTTTAAGCTCCATACCCAGTTCGGGACCAGCATTCCATCCTTCTGCAATCAAATCCTTACCGGAATATGGTAATTCAGGAATATGATATTCATTGATGTAATAAAGCGTTTTTTCATCCATAGACCCACGTTTCAGCAAGTTTTGAATAACAACATCTTTTCCGAATGAATACATCATTCTGCGTAGCGTCACGGCATTCAAATCATGCTTTGGGTAATCCGCAATGAATGAAAGCAATCTATCACGGTCCTTATTAGATAACCTTAAATGCGAAACTGCATCTTTGATATCATCATGACTATCCGCCAATAACAGGCTTAAACGACCAATCGCATCATGAATATCGAGCTTTTTAGCTCGTTTTACATACTTCAAAAATTTATCATATCCAACATGGCCCGGTAATATTTCATCAAGAAGGCCGACCACTGCCAAAACAGGAATGGATTGCATCACCCTTTTGGATAGCAGTATTTTCGATAATTCTTGCCAAATCCGTTCACCGGATAATTCACGGATCATTGATTTTAATTCAACACTGGCAAGTAACCCTTCTTCATCAACACCGCCAACATCAAATTCTGATGAAAAACGAAAAAGCCTTAATATACGAAGCGCATCTTCCTCAATACGTTTTTTAGCATCACCAATAAATCTAATCTTTGCTCGTTTAAGATCATCAAATCCACCGAGCGGGTCATAAACCGTCCCGTCTAGGTCTAGATAGAATGCATTGATGGTGAAATCCCGCCTTTTGGCGTCTTCTATCCAGTCATCGGTAAATTCAACCTCTGCATGGCGGCCATCGGTACTAACATCCGATCTTAAGGTCGTAATTTCAAAATGCTTTTTGTTGATAACGGCCGTCACCGTTCCATGATCAATGCCCGTAGGGATGACTTTAATTCCTGCTTTTTCAAGCCTCTCCATATTAACATCGGGCGTTAATCTGCTGGCGATATCAATATCACCTATTGCCCGTTTCTTTTTCCAGAAAATATTAAACAAGGCGTCCCTAACGGCACCACCAACAATTTTCGCATGGCCATCATCAGAACCAAGTGCGTTCATCACTTGGCGTAGCTCTTTCATTTTAAGCCATTTTTCCGTTCCGATATTAAGCGGCGCATTTTGCATGATCATTCACCAAGTTCGCAAATCTTACGAGCATTGCCGCCGTGGCGCCCCAAATTTTATATTTATCATGGGGGAAAACATAATAATGACGTTCTGCCCCCTTCCAATGAAGACTTTCAATTTTGTGATTTGCCGGATCAAGAATAAAATCAAGCGGCACTTCAAAAACGTCATCGACTTCGTTTTTCTCGGGGATAACCTTAAAATCCGGATCAACAAAGCCAACCACTGGCGACACATTATAGCCGGTTACGGTTTCATAATCTTCCATCGCGCCGATCACGTCGACATTTTCATAAGGCAAGTTTATTTCTTCTTTTGCTTCACGCAGTGCTGTTGCCATGGCGTGTTCATCTTCTTCGTCACTTTTGCCGCCAGGGAAGCTTACTTGCCCGCTATGGCTACTTAAATGTTCTGCACGTTTTGTAAGAATAACGGAATACTGATTATTTCTTTCCACAATTGGCATCAATACCGCGGATACTTTAAGCGGCAATTGATTTGGTTCAAATTCGTCACGCACCTTTGGATCAGGGCGGTATAACGATGCATCCCCTTGATCAGGTCGTAACCACGCCCTTGCCTCCGCTGGCATTAAGGCCCTTTTCATTATGGGGTCATGTTTTTCAAAAATTCTGGTAATAAAGCGTCTCATATTCTTATTCTTCTATTTTACCGATCTTAAAATATTTATTTCCGGACTTTACGGCGTAACTACCATTTTGTTCTATGGCGTGATCCGCCAGTTCATAAAATGCACTGCGACTTAGCAATGCATCCAAATCATCACGCACACGGATATAAGGTGATGGCTCACCAGTTTCCGGGTTTTCTATTATCTTAATTGGATGTTCTTCATCCAAGCGAACATAATCATCAAGATTAGTTCTAAAATATATATAGTCATCACCATTTTCCTTTTCAAAGGATAGCTCAACGGCAACAAACGGGGCATCATCCACACGAATGCCGACCTTTTCAACTGGTGTAACTAAAAAATACTCATCATCATCCCGGCGCAAAATGGTTGAAAATAATTTCACCATTCGTTCACGGGTGATCGGTGTTCCCATATAATCCCAACTGCCGTCACGACGGATACGCATATCGATATCGCCACAGAATTCTGGGTTCCATTTATGAACTGGCGGAAGACTACTGTTTTCCATCGCCTCTTTTGCCTTTAATGCAAAAAGTTCAGGACGAAATCCTGCGTTTGGTACGCTATGGTCACTTTCTCTTGTCATATCATAAACCTATAAAAGGACTATGAAATGCATATTACACTTTAAAGACGTTTTTTTGAAGGTCAAATGGACGTAATATTTCCACTAATGCCTTGAAAAGCACCGGGAATTAATTCAGAAGCGAGTAATCTGCTTTCATCATCCTGTCCTGGCATATGTAACGACCTTGCAAGATCACGTGAAAAACCAACCTTTTTATAGTAAGGTTCATCGCCCACTAAAACCACTCGTGTGTGTCCAAGCACTTTGGCTTTATTAAGGCCATATTTCATAAGATTGATACCGTATCCCTGTCCTTGTAATTCCGGCAACACAGCAATCGGACCAAGAAGTAATGCATCATGCCCACTGATTTTCACAGGCCAAAATCTTAAGGTAGCAACAATTCCATCATTTTTACGCACAACAAATGATAATGCAGCAATAGGATCAATGCCATCACGTAATGCATATGCAGCCTTTTTAAATCGGTCACGTCCAAATGCCTTATCAAGCAATTTTTCCACGACCATATCATCAGACCTATTTTGTATTTCAATATTGCACATTTATCATTTCCAGAATTAAAAGTGCACAGCAGATAACACAGTAAAAATTGCATTTCCAGCAAAATATTTCAAATAATAAAAATAAATCGAATATAATTTTGTTATATTGTATACAAAGAGAATTTTATTGGAAGTTTGTCATCCTAAAAAGATACGCCGTAGATAGCGATTCGTTAAAAAATTAACATTTAATGACTTGTTTCTTCGAAACCATAAGGAAACGAAGAATTTAATATATTAAATTTTCTACTTTAGGAAGCAAATGTACCCCCTTGAATCCATTAAATATTTCACATTTTCGTTTATTAACAAACTTTATTACACAACCTTTAGTAATTCAAAATTTACCCTTATTAACCTTTTATAAATTAATAAGGCCTAATTTAGTAAGTGATTATTTCCTCCCCCAAACTTGGGCGACCTAAAATTGAAGGGTCGCCTTTTTTTTGTCAAAATTAGATGCGACAGATGTAACCCGTTAAACGAGTTTATGACTTGAAATTGACTAGGTAAATATATTACCAATATCAATTAGAAAGTTTTGTAAAATACAACAAATAAACTTGGGGGAAAAATAGGGTAAAAATGGCATTAAATAAAATGCATATAACAACAACACTTGGCATAGCATTTTCTCTGCTTACAAGCACTGCTGCTTTTTCACAAGAAATGGAAACGGATACAAATGATGGCTTTGATGCACAATCAATTGAAGATGATTATGTCTCTATTCCTTTAATAGAGGAAAGTTCGCTTACGTTTACCACCGGTTATGATTATTCCAGTGGACGGTTTAATTTACCCAGCAGCACGAACATCAGTTATGTCCCCTATTCCATAAAAATGGAAAAGGAGAACTGGACATTCCGCGCAAGCAGCGGTTACATCAGTTTTGCTGCCCCCGATAACATTATTACCGATGAAAACGGCGCACCTCTTGTCACTGATATTGATTTGGGCACTATCGACCCAAACATCAGCCGCAGAAAAAGCGGTTTTGGCGATGTATATTTAAGTGCCTCTTATTCATTCGAAAACCCCTATATGGACGATTTCTTTATTGATCTTACGGGACAGATCAAGCTGCCAACAGCCGATGAACGAAAAGGTCTTGGTACCGGTAAGATTGATTATACGATCAAACTTGATGCCGCATATTTATTTGGTAACTTTATGCCGTTTGGTACGATCGGGTACCGATTTGTTGGTGAAACAGACAGGTTTGATCTTCAGAACAGTTTCTTTGCCTCTATTGGTGCTGCTTATTATCTAACATATGATACCAGTATCGGCGTTAGTTATGATTACCGTGAAAGTGCCACACCAGGCTTTAACAGCCCGAAAGAGATTTTTTCATATGTGGATGTGCAATTGGATGACCACTGGGGGTTCAATGTATATGGTGTTGTTGGATTGAATAATGTTACGACCGATTACGGTTTAGGTACCCAAATCAGGTATAAGTTTTAATTTCTTTACATACTCTGGCGCAAATCGAAAAGATTGGTTTTTTCAATATCGGCAAACGTGTATTTTTCAATCACGCCGAAGAAATTTTGCAATGCTTCGTCAACAACACCACTGAATTTACAGCTATCAATTTCCTGACATTTACCGCGTTTATCGCCGAAACATTCAACAATATTAAAATCAGGTTCCGAAAGCTTTAGTACATCAATCAGTTTGATATCTTGCAATTCAAGATTAAGCCGTAATCCACCACCACGCCCTTTAACAGTTTCAAGGTACCCATTGGCGCTTAATAAATGAACGACTTTCATTAAATGGTTGGCCGATATTCCATAAATTTCGGAAATATCACTGATCGTTGTCAATTCCCCCCTTTTTAATGCTGCATGGAGCAATACTATTACTGTATAACGCGTAAAAGAAGTTATTCTCATACTAACTTATACCCCTTCTTAATTCTTTTTATTTATAAAAATTCTGAATGATTCAAAATGCTTTTTATATGATCCTCGTTTATCAATGACAAAAATATGCGCAACATAGCGAAGGATTTCAATAAAATATTATATGTATTAAATATACTACTTCTACACCCTATAGTTTAAGAATTATTTTCCAACAATAAACTTCAATAATTACTCTTTTAAAACAAATATTTAGCGTACGATTTTATGACATTTTTATTACATTATTAAATACATTAAATAATGTATTTTACCTATCTATTTGAAAATAAAAAGAAAAACATACATTTTACACTTGAGAATTATTATCAAAAACATCATAATATCCTCTTCACGGGCAAATCCGTGGGGGATATCACCAATCCCAAAAACCAGAAACTGCGCGACTTATTTGGGCTCGTACAAGCTTTGCTGATATTCTGGATAACAAAGTCGGAAGTATTTTTTTGCAGACTATGTATACGATTAAGTCGCTATATTAAAAAATCTGGTTCGGGGAAAATGAATATCCGGCTATAACGCCCACCCACACATTTTAACTTGCCCGTCATTATTGGGAGGAACAAGTATGGGTCAAAAATTGAAACCTAACGACATGGCGTTAAGCAGGTTATCGACGAAACTGGATCGCTTATCACCAGAATCCATCAATGAACTTACGCTTGGATCAATGTTACTTGAATATGTGGGCAACTGTTATCCATTTGAAGAATGCAGCGGAATATCCGACAGCAAAATTGCCAGGTTAGAAAAACAGATTAATGTTTTTATCGAAAATCTTCCAGCTAACGAACAAAAGGTTCTGACCCCCCTCATTGGAACTTTTAAAATGGCACAATTCTTCGCAAATACAGAAGTCAAAAATTGCTAAGCGTATAAAGAACGGTACTAAACATGCCGTTCTTATTTATTTAATTGGGATACACATCATTTCTTGATCAAGGGTGATGATATTATCCGTGGAAGAATATGTTCTTTCCTTGACGCTCTTTAAACCGCCCATAGATTGCATCCATTCACTGCTGTCGAGCGCAAAATGCATTGGAATAATGTTCTGCACATTAAATATGCTTTGGATATATTCAACTCTTTCTGGGCGGTATAAATACCAAAACGGGATCATCAAGTAATCAACTGTTATTTTATTTTGCGGACCAAACCCCGCTTGGGGGCCATACATATCCCCCACATGCATAATTGTTTTCCCGTTAACCTCGATTTTAATGCCAATATTGGTGATATCTTCATTGCCAGCGCCATGGCTTAAACCATAAAGCGTAACGGGCATATCATATCCGTCTAACGCACGCACCTCACCTGGTTTTAAATCCGCATAATGAATACGTTCATTTTCATTACCTATGCCGGCCGCTCTCATGAAAATGGCGGCCTGCGCGGGTAAAATTGCTTTTGCATTATCATTTGCCCTTAAATGGCGCAGGATTGGCTTTGCTTTCATATGATCTTCGTGAATGTGACTCGCGAAAATTAGATCCACATTTGAAAAACGCCCCTTCGCATTTTCCATGTTGCTGTTTACGACACCACTTGCCACCGGATCACCATCCATCCCATCCGCATAAAGAGCATCCATAAGAACACTACTTTCGCCATTACTTACAAAAAAACCTGTATTTGCGATATGACAGATTTGTGCATCTTGCGCAAATGACAGTGAAACGCTCAAAAGAAAAAGAATAATCAATCTAATGCAATACAAGTCATTTCCTCTTCAAGTTTTACGATATTACTGGCACTGCCGTATGCTATATTTTTTATTTCCGCTAATCTTTCGACATGATCATTTCCACCAGAGGCTGGAGGGAAATGCATCGGGATAATGTGTTTTGGTTTAAAGACACGATTAATGTCACTAACCGTTTCAGGGTCAAGCATATGCCAATAAGGCATCAATAAATAATCAATATTGGCTTCTCCAACCTCGGCTCGTATCAGATCCTCTTCTTTTGCGAAAATATCACCAACATGCATTATGGTTTTTCCGGAAACAATAACGGCCATCCCGATATTTTCAATTGGCCGCCCTTCCCCGTGGCTAATGCCATATAGGGTTACCGGAAAAGCCAACCCATCTAGTTTTTCATTCTCACCAATTGGAATATTAAAGCTCTTTACCTGATTCTGATCACTTGGTTGAATACCTGCGGCTGCAATCACGGTTCTTGATTGTTCTGTTACAACGGCAACAGCATCTTTATTGGCCCTCAGGTGCCTTAAGATCGCCTTACCGGTCATATGATCACCGTGAAAATGGCTGGCAAACACTAATTTCACATTTGAAAATACACCTTCGGCCTTTTCCATCTGGTCATTCACGATATCGCTGGCTTGTTCAAAACCATCTAAGCCATCACGGTAAAGCGCATCCAACAACACACTTTTTTCGCCATCTGTTGCGTAAAACCCGGCCGAAGCAACATGACACAGCTTGGCATCCTGTGCGTAGGCGCTTGAGACCATAAAAAGGGTCAATAATCCAAATATATTTCTCATAACATTTCCAAAAACAAAAAAGGGATGACCTATGGTCATCCCTTAATAATAAAATTAAATCGGCTCACCCGGTGGTATTGGAGCAAGATCCGAATGTTTCGGCATATAATCACCTGCCAAGAATGCACCAATACGACGTGCTTGTTGCTGATAAAATGCTTTATATTCACGTGTCATTTCATCATTGGCAATGCGGTCTTCCAAAATACCTTTAAGACCATTTAGATGTGATGCTGTCATCGCCTGCGCCGCTGGTGATGCATCCTTATTACCTGCGGTCATCATCATGTAATGAACGAAAGTATAACCAACACGGCGATGAACGGCCGCCTTAAGCGGATCATCAAGACGCGGTGCAAGGATCGTTTTCGATGCGATCTTCACGATATAGCGATCAAGACTGATATATTGATTATCACGAACATTATGGTCGTTAATGCGTGCCAGACGTTCTTTATTGAACAGCAATCCAAGCGTATGGTTCGCATGTGCTTCAACCATACCAAGTGCATCAAAACTTGCACCAGTATCACGCGGGAAGCTTTCTCTGGTCAAACTATAACCAAATGCCTTTGGTGGAATAAGATCAAGAATATGCTTTGGTAACGTTAGGTAATCGGCACTTAACGCTTCAAGAACGATATCTGTTGCTTCATCTTGACGGGCGCGGCTAACGATACTGTGGCGCGGAACGATATTTTCACCTTTTACCTCATACCCATAAATCATACCGCCGATTGATTTCGAAGCAGCATTAATTTGGAAACGTGGTAAGTAATAAAGCGGCACCAATGTTTCCTCAAGCTGCGCTAGTGGTGTTCCATCGGCAATATTATCAAGTCCAAATTTGGAAAGTGCAACGCGACGCACTTCATACATATCACGTGTATTTTGAAGAACATCATCGCCAAAATCCCAAAGATGGCTATCCGCATGCAAACTTGCTGCACCACGGCTATCTGGACCATCAGCAATGAACTTATGACCTTTTGCATATGCGTCTTCCATGATTTTCTTAAGGCCCGCTGCTTCCTCTTCTTCGTTCGCGAATTCACGGTACGCCCAGTTCACAGCAATTTTATTCCATTCACCGATTTTATTATCATAAGCGTTTTTGATGCTTACATTGCCATCTTCATCTAGCTTAATTTGTGGATGTGGATAATCCATCACATCATCATCACCAAACATGCTGGCGATATAATTATGCGCAAAACCAAGCGTATGACCAACTTCGTGAGCGCCAAGTTGGCGTGTACGAGCCAGGACAAGCTCTAGACTGTCATCAATGCTACCGCCCTCTTTATATGGGCCGGATACTGCATTGGCGATCATAAAATCTTGACGAGAACGTAATGAACCAAGTGTCACATGACCTTTAATAATTTCACCAGTACGAGGATCAAACACGGTACCGCCATATGACCAGCCACGTGTTGAACGATGAACCCAGTTCACAACATTGTAACGTACATCATCCGGATCCATGCCTTCTGGCATGATTTCAGCGCGAAATGCATCTTTAAAGCCAGCAGCCTCAAATGCCGCGTTCCACCACTGTACGCCATCGCGCAGTGCATTGCGGATCAATTCAGGTGCACCGCTATCAATGTAATATACGATTGGCTCAACCGCTTCGCTAACCTCTGCGTCTGGGTTTTTCTTGATCAGACGGTGACGATCAACATAATTCTGTTCAATCGGTTCTGTAATTGATGTCGCATAATCAACAACGGTTGTTTTATAAGAACTCATCGCTGGATGGAAACGGCGCGGCTTATAATTATCATCAGGAAGTTCAACAAACGAAATACGTTGCTTCAATGTGATAATATTTGCATTTGCCGCAACAGAACGAACGTATCCACCAGGATTTTCACCTTTAAATGAAACAACAGATTGAAGTTCCGTATTCATTGGGAATGTTTTTACAAATTCGAAATCAACAAAGCTTCTACCCTTATCAAGCGAGAAATCACCTTGATTATTGCGTTTAATTTTCGCAGCACTTCTATGTTGATCATCAAGCATCATTTCACTGATTTCAATCAGTGAACTATCACCGTCACTGGCAACAACATCAAATGCAAAAACGATACTTGGTGCAAATGCATTGGTTGCTGCAAGACGTTCACGTGGATTATCACTATTTGCTGTATATCTTGTATTTTTCTGATGAAGGAAAACACGTTTTCCAACACGGTCAAAATAAACAAGTTTTGTACCGCCAAGCTGACCACGGTCAAGTCCGATATCATTAGAACCAAGTGCACCCGGAAGACTGACTTTATAAATAAAGTCTTCGCGAACACGATCTACTTCCAAATAGACTTTACCATTCTCATGATCGGAATAAACGTTAAAGAAACCTTCCTTTTTTTCCATTCCTCTTGTGAAATCAGAAATGTCCTGCGCAAAAGCAGAAGTGGAAAAAACGAATAATAATAGAATTGAAGCGAATTTACGCATCATTTCTCCCCTTTGTATATTGTATATAATTTGAATTTATTACAACTGAGCTTACTTCTATTGGGGAAAATGTTCAAGTTTAGATTATTACTTTAAGAAAAGAAAAATTCTTTATTTTCCATGTTCTTCAAAAACGCCGTTAATTCAACACACTGAAATTCATCATAAAATTAACATCACATTTTAACTAAATTATTACGTGCAATTTACAACTTTTTAAAACTTATAAGGATAAGTTAAAAAATAATTAATTTTAGTAGACGGTAAAAGTAAGGAGTTTCAAATGGTAAAAGTTATAGAAAATAATATTGTATCAACTGATCATACTTCATCAAAAAATATCAATAATTCCATTTCTAATCTGTTGAAACCCAAACTTAAAAACAAATCAGTTCTTAAGAAAATTAATGCATTAACTCTTCCTCTTCTCGCGTCCGCATGTGGTGGCGGATCAAATGGTGGCGGCGGCACGCTTGAAACCTCTGCCCCTGCCGCAGAAGGCGTCAGTTTTGTTGAAACCACTGATAATGTGTTCATTGCAACAAGTGACGGAGATCTAACCCTTAATGTTAGTTCAACCCCACAGGCCGTAACCGTTACCAGTTCAGCAGGTGATGATACAATTATTACCGGCAGCGGTGACGACGTAATTCGCGCAGGTGACGGCAGCGATAACGTTAAGGGCGGCGAAGGCGACGACACAATCGTCCTTGTGGGCACAACAACAAGCGGCCAATATTCAGCAAGTTCAATTACCAATTCAGCGGGCGGCGTAAACCTATCAAGTGTTATTACTGAAGAAGATTTAAATAACAATACCGTCAGCGAAGTCGGTGAAGGCGAAGTAATCGACGGAGGAAGCGGTAATGACAGCCTAGTGATTTACGGAACAGCTTATATCAATAGAGCTGTACTTAAGAACCTTGATGAAATGTGGGTAAATTCAGAAGTGATCTTAACAGGTGAACAATTTGCGGAATTTGGCGCATTTAAAGGGGACGGCAGTTCCATTATCCGTGTGCGTGCTGATTATCTGGATCCTGTAACATCAGAAAATGATGACAACAAAGGCGGTAACAAAGGCCACGGCAACAATACCGATGGTCAGGATGATGACAACCCCGGCAAAGGAAAAGGCGGCCCAAATTTCGAGGATAAAGACGGCATAGACGAAGATGAAAACGGTGGCGGCCGACCAAATGATGATTGGGATGACACACCGATTGGCGGCGAAACCACCGCAGAGCCAACCATCGTGGATATTTCCGATATTTATATGGCCAACATTGGTGTTCTTTCATTAGAAGGTCTAATCACTTTAATTGCTGATGATATGCATGATTTTGCCGGCATCACGAACATTAATGGTGACGGCAGCACAAAATTAATTTTAAACGGTAACGACGACACCGATGTTACCACATTCGATTTAAGCGCAGTTAATCTATCTGGAATTGCTGTTCTTGATTTAAATGGTGATTTTAATTTAATCGTAAGTGAGCCAAATGATTATTTTGGTATTGGTACAATTGCCGTTAACAATTCATCAAATATTACATTGTCTTTGGACAATACATCAAATCCGAATGCCCATTATGACTTTTCATCAAGCCCCCTCTTCGCTGTTGATCAGGTAAAAACATATGGCGATACAAAAATCACTTTTGATCAGCTAAGTGACATTGATGATACGGTCTTTACACCTGTCACAGGAAAAT
This sequence comes from Pseudemcibacter aquimaris, assembly GCF_028869115.1. NCBI lineage: Bacteria > Pseudomonadati > Pseudomonadota > Alphaproteobacteria > Emcibacterales > Emcibacteraceae > Pseudemcibacter > Pseudemcibacter aquimaris. The sequence continues at coordinate 1,434,265 of NZ_CP079800.1, read as the reverse complement.
TATATGTCGCTATTCATGCACCAGAGGGTGGTGAAACCATTATCACAGGCGCGGAAATGGCGGCGCACTTCACATCTATTGACACGTTGGAGCTTAAAGAAAATGTGAAAATTGAAATCAGTGCAGAAAATGCAATGACTGATGTCGGAACATTACGAATTATCGGACATGGCACCATTGAAATTGACAGAACTGGCTTAACAGATGAACAGATCATCGAAATCATCAGTATTCATGATGTTGATCTTACCATTAATGTGATTGATCAAAATGGTAACGATCTTTATGCGCTGCTTCCCACAAGCATTATTGAAGGAACCCCTGAAAATGATGTTTATGTCGGCGAAAATGGTGAAAGCATTTATAAATTTACGTCTGTAAATGACACTTTTGGCAATGATACAGTTCAAAATTTCGAACCCACCTATGACAAAATTGATATTTCTGACACTTTAATTAATTTCAACGAAATCACACAAACAGTTAATGAATCAGGACTGCTGATTGAAACAGACCAAGGCAGTATCTTAATCGAAGGGCTAACGGAAATTCTAAGTGTTGACTATTTCATTCTTCATGATACCGCAGCACCTGTTTTAGAAAGTTTTTCATTATCAAATAGCGCGAATATGGATGATGGCGGCTTTGTTCAAATATCTTTATCCGCACATGATACAGACAGCGATATCACCACTGCGATCATGATATTTTATACGCCATCTGGGGACACGCTTGATGTGGCAATGACATCGCTTAATGGCGCATTAATTCAGTTTAATGATGATATTTTTGATGAAGAAGGCATATACTCCCTTTCACATATTACATTAACCGATAGCAATTTAAATATCGCCGAAATACCAGCATCTGAAATAAATACGAATACGGAAGTACTTGTCATTAATAGTACAGCCACCAATGAAAGTAACATTGTACGTGGTGATAATGATGCCAATGCCCTTACCGGCACTGATAACGATGATATTATTTTGCCGCGCGGCGGTGATGATACTTTAAGCGGCGGCGCTGGTAATGACACTTATATGTATTTCGATAATGAATTCGGCGTTGATACCATAAATGATTTTGAATTTGGTGATAAAATCGATTTTACTGCCACAGACCTTACAGAAGGCAATTTGAAAATCTATTACCAGGAAAACAGCCTGGAAATACATTATGGTGATAATAAAATCACACTTGAAAATTTTGACGGGGTTCTGACTAATACGGGAACCTATAATGACCCTATTTACACTGTTATGGGCGAAGAAGCACGCCTTGACGCAAATCATGTTGGCGACGTTCGCCCACCAACCATTAACGAAATTGGTGTACCCGAGGTTATTAACCTTGATGATGACATAAGGTTTTATGTTGAAATTGATGTCAGCGATGACATTTCAGGCACGCAGGCAATTAGGTTGCAATATACAGCGGCAGACGGCAGTAATTTCTGGATTGCTGGCATTAGCCAAAGCAACTTCAAAGTATGGCAATCATTAAACGAATGGTTTATGCCCGGCACATATGAATTAACATATGTTTATGGTTATGATTATGAAAACAATCGATTTGATTATCAGGCAGCAGATCTTGAAGCTCTTGGTATAAGCAGCAGCATCGAAATTACGAACTCTAACCCTGATCTTGTCGATCCTGTGGTAAATAGCATTACACTTGATAATCTGGTTCTTGATTTAAGCACTGATAACAAAATTTTCATAACTTTGGATGCTACCGATGACATGTCCGGTATTGATAATGTGACACTTTATTTCAGAGGGCCAGCTGGACAAACTCAATCCGTTATATTTACACCTGAAAATGGCATGATTTCCGAGCTTGTCATCAACGAACATTTTGGATCGGGCGAATATTCCCTTATCCAAATTACAGCACGTGACAACGCAGGCCATCATAAAGTTTATAATCAAACGGACATAACAGAAGCCGGCCTTGATACCAGTTTTGAACTGATAAATCCAAACGAAGATATTACAGCACCAAATATAGAGACGATTACGACAAATGATGATTACGTATATGTAACTGGTGTCCAAGACCAATTTTCAATCACAATGACCACTGATGAAAATCAATCTGGAAATCATTTTTCACAACTGACGTTCCAAAATCAAAACGGCATCATAAAAAACATACATCCTGATGAAACATTGATAGATAATATTTCATTTTTAGACAGTATTAATGCAGACCTTTGGGAAGAAGGAACATATACCCTTACAAGTGCATATATCTATGATGCAGGATTTAACATCCACCATTATAGTGCAAATGATTTACTGGAAAATGGCATATCATTCACATTTGAAATTGTCGCGCCGCTTAAAATTTATGGCACTGTTGAAAATGACTTGCTTATTGGTGGCGATGGTTATGATCATTTTATATTCGGCAATGATTTTGGCCATGACACAATTGAAAGCTTTACTCTTGGCGAAGATTATATTGATCTATCTTTATCAAATATCCTATATGCAGACATCACCCAGACAATCAATGCTGAAGGATTACTTTTAAATGTTGGTGACGACAGCATTCAAATCAACGGATTAACTGAAACGCTTAATACGAAATATATTGTTGGAGATAGCAAAACAGCGATCAAATCAATTTCATTTAGCAATGAAACGATCGATATCACCAATGGTGGCACAGTTGACATCACCGTCGAGATAGAAGATCCGGATTTTGATGTCCATTATGTTCAAATTGTAATGATTGATCCTGATGGAAATTATAAATACCACACCTTACATGATGATACCAATTACACAATGACGCTCGAATTCAATGAATGGCAACATCCGGGCGACTATACCATTTATATGGTAAATATTTATGAACCACATCAAACATGGACTAGATACAACACCGAAGAATTAAACAATCTCGGAATTAACACTTCCTTGACTGTCATTAATGATACACCGGATTATGACGCACCGGAATTAACGGATTTAACCATTTCCCATAGCAGTATTCCCGTGGGCATTGAAAATGTTATTAATTTCACGGCCCAAGCAAGCGATGCAACATCAGAAATTAGTGATATTAAAATCTGGTTTAGAAACCCAAGTGAAACTAAAACATCATATGTTCAAATAACCCCCGATCATCAATATATCGGTGGTACATATCTTGATGATTGGTCCGAGGTCGGAACATATTCCATGCTGCAGATACAGGTTACCGACATCGCTGGCAATTCAACGACTTATTATAAAGCCGACCTTGAAGAAATGGGCTTACCTGCCACTTTTGAAGTAACTGATGCGAATACCGATTTAACTGCACCTGAACTTCATGGCATTACAATTAATCAACCTTATTTTGACGCAGCAAATATCAAGAGCGACCCGCTATATTTTTCACTTGATATAACGGATGATAACAGCGGGATTGAATATGTATCGGTTTATTTAAAGGAGACAAATAATTTTGATACAACAACCGCGAATTCATGGAATAGCCATGTGGTACAAGTTTCTGATCAAAATCTTGTGGCAGGGATTTACCAAATTGATAGAGTTTACGTCAGGGATGTTGCAGATAATTACCACTGGTATAATTCAGATGAAATATCCTCACTTGGGATTGAATTAAGCTTCCGTGTATTAAGCGATGGCCCACAGCCTGGCACAACGGTTGAAGGAACAAGTGAAATTGATACAATTGTCGGCACTGTTGATGATGAAGTATTCACCCTTCATCACGGCGAAGATACCCTTGAATTTGCAGCAAACTGGGGACATGACACCATCCTTGATTTCATCCAGGGGGATGACGTGCTTGATTTCACGGGTTCTGGATTAACATATGCTGAACTTGATGTTTATGACACCAATTACGGCATGTTCATTTATGATGAAAGCACCGGCAGCGATATTTTACTTCAGAACTTTTTCGGTGAATTAACGGCTGGTGATGCAAAATTTGCGACAACCCATGCAACAGATGGAAATGATACGGTAACGGCCACTGAACTCGTTCATTTAAATACTGGCCTTGGTGACGACATGATTGAAATCACCCATGACCAATTTAACCAAATTGATGGCAGTGAAGGATATGATACAATTATCATTAATACTGATGCCCTTGACGGCATTGCTGATATCATTGCATTAAACGCATTTACTGAACGGGATGCGCTCAAAAACATCGAAGCCATTGACATAACCAATGACAAGCATGATGAAATTGCATTATCGATTAACGATGTCATTAACATGACAGACACTGATAATTCACTTGTTATTGAGGGCAATACTGGCGACACACTCAACATCGCTGGCGAAGGCTGGATTGCAAGTGGCACACAGAATCAAAACGGCAATGATTACAATCTTTATCAATCCGGTGATGCAACCCTGTTAATTGATCAGGAAATAGCAATTATTTGATCATTAGAAGAAAAAAACCTAATTTTTATTGCCTCGAGAGAGGCATTTTTTTTGTTTATAACCAAGCCATTGAAAATTTGAAAAAAATTAACATCAGATTTTAAGTAAATGTGATTTTGTTCTTAAATATCCCTTAATATATAGTGCGTTAGATTGTTTCTTGTAGTTATTAACTTCAGTAAGGGAACACAAAAGTTCTGTTTTAAAATGACTCTCCATTGACAAATTACTCTCCAAAATTTGTCATCTCATTTTATTGGTTACTGAAAAAACTGCGTTTGGGAAAATTATACTTTCCCTCTATATCCGCATGTGTGGGGCGGGAATTCGATATTATGGCCCAATTTATTATCGCTTCCCCTCCCCGCCACGGATGCAAAGCCTTGCGAGAATGTTTTTTCCTTGATAACGTCCTTTAAAAATAAATGGATGGAAATTATTCATGAAAAACGCATTTACAGTCATTCCTCTATTCGCCTTAATTGCATGCGCGGATGAAAATCCGGCACCCACAGGCACACCATCAGATCACGCAGATTATGTTGTCATCGGAAAATCGGTAAACACACGCCAGGAATGGTCAGGCGAACTTAAAATGCTAAACACAGTATTTTTTGCTGAAATCTTCCAAACGAAAGAGGCAGTTGCCGCGGGCGGCACCGTAATGAATGGCATTTTGACTGGCCCCGCAAATGCGGCAAAGGGGTTAAGCTTTTCTGATGAAGAAGCACGATACCTGACAGGCGGACGCACAGAAACCATTGAACAATTGGATGCCATTTTTCCGGATGCAACATACCATTTCTCATTCGATACCCCTGACGGGCGCATTGAAAATATGCCTGCAACATTCACCCGTGATGGTGATGAAAGTCTTAATCCCGGTCCGATAAGTTTAACATTAACCCAAAACGGCCAGATTGCTTACCCTAAAGCCATTGATCCGGATCAGGATTTGCTTGTGACATGGTCACCATTTGCAAAGGGCGCAGCGGACGATGATAAAATCATTGATGACATGATTTATGCCATGTTTGGCAATTGTATGGGCCAAGAAACAGTTCATAGCGGCCATGCATTTGATCCCGGCGCTCTAACTTACCGTGAAAGCGGTTTTACCATACCAGCATCCGCATTAAACCCCGGACAAAGTCATATGCTTGAAGTTGAACATTCAAACATGGAAACCGCTGTTTACGAAGGCATAGAAATCATCGTTACCTATGCCGCATCAACATTTTTGGATATTCAGGCAACTGGCGAAAACACCACCAACCCTGAATGCCCGGTTATCCCGATGGCATTTGACGGTGGTGCTAACGATAGGATTAGAGGCGGACAGTAATTATTTACTGCCGCGTCATGATATAATTAAGCATGGGTGACCATTTCTCACCTGCATCGCTTGTTTGTTCAATGAAACAGGAAATTTTATCCGGATCATCATCTTTGAATGTAAACCTGAAATGCATGGCGCCATTTTCAACAGGGAAAAATGTATCCTTATTGATGTTTGTCAGCATCAAATGGCCATCTTGATTAAATTCACCTTCGTAAATATCCATTAACCCATAAATACTATCAACAACGGACATTCTGTATATTTTGCGGTATAAATCATAAGTGAATGATAATTCCAGGTTCATTCCTTCCGCAGGAACCATATCCCGTGTTTCGCCGCTAATCATCAAATCCGAAAGTGATTTTGATAATTTCAGGTTTGATGTCCCCGTTTTTTCCCATGTACCCTCTTCGGAATACGTATAATGTTCTTGCGACCAGTCCCCAACGAGTGTTGAAAGTTTGCCCATTTTTTCATGTAATACAGATTTCGCATTCGCATATACTGGAAACAAAAATTGCAGTACGAGCACGAACCTGATTATTGATTTAATAATCATTTTTATTTTTTCCTTAATAACTCCCTGTTCTCGCAGGCATACTAACACCATAAATAATCATCGCAAGACTTAACACAACCACTTGACTAAAATGTGATTAGCACTTATTAAACCTCTCGGCCTTAGGGAAGCCAGCCGCCCGCAGCGAAAGCAAGGTGAATTCCTTGAAAAGAAATATTTTGTTTATCCATATATGGACCAAACAGCAATGCGGGCCCCTGTCGGTATCATCCATATGAATGGAGATAACAATGAATATTGAAAATTTAAAATCGCAAGCTAAACGCCTGCGTGAATATCTATCCGATCAGAATATTAAATTAAGCCATAGTGCAGCGCTTGAGGCGATAGCCAAACAACATGGCTACCGCGATTGGAATACTTTATCCGCATCAATAAAAAGTAACGTTAAATGGCCTGCGGTCGGTGACCGTGTGATGGGCACTTATCTTGGTCATAATTTTCGCGGCACTATTTTGAATTCATCGGTCATTTCAAACAGTGAAAACCGCCGATATACCGTGATGATGGACGAAGCGATTGATGTGGTAAAATCCGAATTATTCAGCAACTTCCGCCAACGTATTTCATCAACAATTAATGGTGATCTTAGAAGCGTCGATTACAAAGGTAATCCGGATAACATTCTGAATATACAGTGAATTTTCGTGCTATTCTAGGAAACTGGAATAGCACTTATTTTTTTAAGAAAATTACCTATATCCCGTTGTCCCTGAAAAGTTTTCAACGACCCAATCCTGAATGTGAGTGACATCCCACCTGCCCTGTCTCTCAACCTCGAAATAGTAAACAACCGGTGCGATAATAACCAATACCAACAGGACCGGTTTCCATGGCGATTGCATATATGCCTCCAATATCATTGCTTTCCATCAACACAGTACGCAACAGAACACTTACAAACATATACAAAAAAATCCCGGCGAAATACTCCGCCAGGATCATCATAATATGTTTATTGAATAATGTAAAATCAGCTACATTATTTTTGATAAGTAATTTTACCGCCAACAACTGTCATAACATTGGTTGCGTCCATCACTTTAATCGGCGCGCCTTCCATAATATCACGGTCAAAAATGGTAAAGTCAGCTAACTTCCCTACCTCGATTGATCCACGGATATCTTCCTGACGGGCGGCATATGCATTGGTTAATGTTAACATCTCAAGCGCTGCTTCGCGTGTAATGCGTTCTTCCACATGCCAATCTTTGTTATGGTAACCGTTCCAATCCGTACGTTGGATAAGTGAATAAAATTCAATACGTGGATCACCAATTTCAACCGGTGCATCTGTTCCCGCAGCAACAACCGCACCTTTTTCCATCATTGATTTCCAAAGATAAGCGTAATTAAGACGGTTTGACTGAATACGGTCAATCGCGAAATAAAGATCACCCTTCACCGTTGATGGTTCAATCGCCATAATCACACCAAGGTCGATGAAACGCTGCTGATCATCCGGATGAATGATCTGTGCATGTTCAATACGCCAGCGTGGGTCTGCGAAATGACGCTCTTCTGGTGGTACGGCATTAAAGGCTTCTTCATAAAAGTTAAGTACGTCACGGTTCGCGGCGTCACCAATGGCGTGTGTTTCAATTTGAATACCCTTTTTCAACGCCTCAATAAGTACTGGTACAGATGTTTCGCGTTTCATGAGCACAAGACCATGGTTATGCGGATCATCACTATATGGTTCAAGCATCGCCGCACCACGTGATCCGAGCGCGCCATCAGCCATATATTTAATACCTGCGATGTCGATCATGTTATCTTCTGAAATCTGACGACCCTCACGGATCAGGCGATTACCTTCTTCACCCATCCACATCGCATAATACATACGTGTACCAAGTTTTCCTTCGGAATGGATGTCTTTAATAATTTCAACATCAGCATAGCTTCCGCCTGCTTCCTGAATTTGCGTCCAGCCCATACGGGTCATAAAATCGATACCCGCTTGGATGTATGCTTTTTCCTGTTCATAGCTTGCTTCTGGAATATGTCTTTCGATCAGTTCCATTGCATTATCAACAAGCATGCCTGTTGGTTCGCCATTTTCGTCCTTTACGATATGACCGCCATCAGGATCCGGCGTATCACGGGTAATTCCGGCTATTTCCAGACCTTTTGAATTGGTCAGGATCGAATGGCCAGCAGCACGTTTTAAATAAACCGGCTTATTTTTTGTGAACGGATCAATGTCATGACGGGTTGGAAAACGTTTTTCCGGCCATTTTTTCTCGATCCAGCGACCACCTTGCAACCATTCACCGTCTTTTACACCTGCGGCATATTCGCGGGTTTTATCGATCATGGTTTGAAGATCATCAATACCTTGTAAGTTTAGAAGGTATTCACGGCGACCAATATTTTTTACGTGAACATGTGCGTCAGTAAAACCCGGATATACATAACGTCCTTCAAGATTATAAAGCGCCGCACTACCACACATATAATCCTGAATGCTGGCGTTTGAGCCCACATGAACAATTTTGCTGTCTTTTACGACAACAGCTTCGGCGGTTGGTTGTTCTTTATTCACCGTATAAATTTTGGTGTTGTAAATTACCATATCCGCGTCTTTACACGCAGCATTTGCAACGCTTCCCATTGCAAAAGATGCAACAAGTGCGGATACAGACAATAACGTTTTTTTCATTGATATTTTTCCCATAATTGTTCCCCCTATATTGATGAATATGACTTTATAAAATAATCAATTTTAAGCAAGCCATATTCATCGTCATTAGATGACAAATAATCGACCAATCATTACTTTTGGTACATGATTGATCGAAAATTATTATTTTTGATAAGTGATTTTTCCACCAACAATCGTCATAAGGTTTTCTGACGTTAAAATATCAGCGGCCGGTACAGTCATCCAATCGCGGTCCGTGACTGTAAAGTCAGCATACTTACCAACCTCAACACTGCCACGAAGGTGTTCTTGAAACGCTGCAACAGCAGGCCAAATTGTAAACATCTTTAATGCCGTATTGCGTGATACTGCAAGTTCTGGATGCCATCCATCCCCAGATGACCCGTCAAGCCTAGTACGTTCGATAGCCGCGAAAAATTCAATGCGTGGATCACCAATTTCCGCAGGCGCATCTGATCCAGCAGCAATGATATTGCCCTGATCAATCAGTGATTGCCATGGATATGAATATGCAAGACGTTCAGCGCCAAGACGGTCCGGTGCAAAGTTAAGGTCACCAATACCGTGGCTTGGTTGCATTGACGGAATAATACCTAACGGTTTAAATCGCAATTGATCAATTGGCTGAATAATCTGCGCATGTTCAAGTCGCCAACGCGGTTCTTCAATTGCGCGTTCGGATTTTGGTACATCGCGGTATGCTTCTTCGTACCAATCCATAAGCGATCTTACCGCGCGGTCACCGATCACATGAGTTTCAACCTGAATTCCTTTACGTAATGCTTCACGCAGGATCGGTTCAAGCTCTTCTTTGGTTGTGCGGTTCATAAAACCATTATGATCACCGTCAGCATAGTTTTCAATCATCGCCGCACCTCGTGATCCCAATGTGCCATCGATATAAACCTTAATACCTCGAAGATCGAACATATTATCATCGGTCACTTCACGGCCGCGTTCCAAAATGGTCCATGCTTCACCAACATTGGCAGCAGCATAAATACGGGTCAGCATGCCGCCTTCAGCGTGAATTTCTTTAACAAGTTCCACAACATCATATGGCATGCCCGCATCCTGTGTTTGCGTCCATCCCATTTTGGCATTTTCATACATTCCCCGTTTTACACTGTCTTTCTTATAAGCTGGTGTTTCCGGTGGAATAATGGCGCGGAAAATATCCATCGCTGTCGCAAGGATGTAACCATTTGGTGTACCATCCGCTTCGCGTTCAAATTTTCCGCCAAGTGGATCAGGTGTGTCTTTGGTAATTCCAGCAAGTTCAAGCGCCTTACTGTTCACAAGTGCCGACACGCCATCTGCACGTGGCATAAATAACGGTTTATTGGCTGTGAATGGATCAACATCATGTTTATTTAAAAATCTTTTCTCGTCTGTCCATTCCCGTTCAATCCAGCTACGACCTTGCACCCATTCCCCATCCGGAATAGTACCTGCGAAATTTTCAATTGTGTCTACGGTCTCTCGTAACGTGGGGATACCAAACAAATTCAGGTTTTTGGTACGCTTACCCAAGCCTTCAACATGTTGGTGGGCATCGGTAAGTCCGGCGTAAACATATTTACCAGACATATCCATAATATCGGCTTCGCCGCACATATATTTTTCTGCGCCAGCGTTATCACCCACATAAATAATTTTATCACCTAATGTCGCGACGGCCTGGGCCGTCCATTGATCATCATTTGCGGTATAAATGGTTGTATTATGCATCACCATATCAGCAGCGATACATTCCACCGCGGCCATTTCTGATGATTGCTCTGATCCCCCGCAAGCGGCAAGTGCAAGACTTGCCACCCCTAGTAACATTTTATTTTTCATAGGTAATTTTTCCACCCACTATGGTCATTAGGTTTTCAGATGTCAGAATTTCGGCTTCCGGCACCTTTAACCAATCTTTATCAAAAACGGTAAAATCAGCATATTTACCTACTTCTACCGATCCACGGATATCTTCTTGGAATGCGCCGTGCGCAGGCCAAATTGTAAACATTTTAAGCGCTGTTTCGCGGTTTACCGCCAATTCCGGATGCCATCCCTCACCAGATGATCCATCAAGTCTTTTACGCGCCACCGCTGCATAAAATTCAATGCGCGGATCACCCATTTCAACCGGTGCATCAGAACCACCAAGGATCATAAGACCACGATCAACAAGTTGTTGCCAGGGATACGCATGACCAAGACGGTCAGGGCCAAGTCGGTCCGGCGCAAAATTCAAATCACCAATGCCATGTGATGGCTGCATAGAAGGGATAATTCCAAGATTTACAAATCTTTCCTGATCTTCCGCCGGGATGATTTGTGCGTGTTCAAGTCGCCAGCGTGGGTCTGGAACCGCCCACTCTTCATTTGGCACATCATTAAATGCTTCCTCGTACCAATCAAGTAATGATCTTACTGCACGGTCACCAATCACATGGGTTTCAACCTGAATTCCTTTACGGAGTGCTTCACGCAGGATCGGCTCAAGTTCTTCCTTGGTCGTGCGGTTCATGAAACCATTGTGATCTGCGTCACTATAATTTTCAAGAAGTGCCGCACCTCGTGAACCAAGTGTTCCGTCGATATAAACCTTAATACCACGTAGATCGAACATATTGTCTTCTGTTACTTCACGACCACGTTCAAGAATTGTCCAAGCTTCTGCAACATTTGCCGCTGCATAAATACGTGTGGACATACCGCCTTCTGCGTGGATTTCTTTTATTAGTTCCACATTGACGTATGGCATACCTGCATCTTGGGTATTGGTCCATCCCATCTTGGCATTTTCATACATACCCTGTGTCAGGCTGTCTTTTTTATATTCACGAGTTTCCGGTGGAATAATGTCGCGAAAAATGCTCATGGCCGTGGCAAGGATATATCCATTTGGCGTGCCGTCTGCATCGCGTTCAAATTTCCCGCCTTGTGGGTCGGGCGTATCTTTTGTAATACCCGCTAGTTCCAATGCCTTACTATTCACAAGCGCCGAAACACCGTCCGCACGCGGCATAAACAGTGGTTTATCCGCTGTGAACGGGTCAACATCATGTTTGGTTAGAAAACGTTCCTCGTCCGTCCATTCACGTTCGATCCAACCACGACCCTGCACCCAATCACCCGCAGGCACATTGGCGGCAAATGCTTCAATCGCATCAACAGTTTCTTTTAATGTACTAATTCCAAAAAGACTTAATGTCTTTGGTCTTTTGCCGACCCCTTCAACATGTTGGTGACTGTCAGTAAATCCGGCATAAACATATTTACCAGACATATCCATAATATCGGCTTCGCCGCACATATATTTTTCTGCGCCAGCGTTATCACCGACATAAATAATTTTATCACCTAATGTCGCTACGGCCTGGGCCGTCCATTGATCATCATTTGCGGTATAAATGGTTGTATTATGCATCACCATATCAGCCGTAACGCATTCCGCTGCGGCCATTTCTGATGATTGCTCTGATCCCCCGCAAGCGGCAAGTGCAAGACTTGCCACCCCGATTAACAATTTATTTTTCATAGGTGATGTTTCCTCCGACAACTGTCATTACATTTTCACTTTCCATAATTTCCTCAACAGGAATGGTCATGATATCTTTGTTAAAGACAGTAAAATCAGCAAATTTCCCTACTTCAACTGTACCAAGTACATCTTCACGGAATGATGCATATGCCGGCCATGCTGTGAACATTTTCAGCGCTTCATCACGACTTAACGCCAGTTCAGGATGCCAACCTTCGCCGGAATAACCGGTTAAGTCTTTACGGGCAACCGCAGCATAAAATTCAATACGTGGGTCACCAATTTCAACCGGACTGTCTGATCCACCAATGACCTTGGCACCAAGGTTTACCATTGTTTTCCAAGGATATGCATATGAAATCCGGTCTGGTCCCAAGCGGTCCATCGCAAAGTGAAGGTCGCCAATCGCGTGACTTGGTTGCATAGATGGGATAATTCCCAAATCAATAAACCTCGTTTGATCGTCCGGGTGAATGATCTGCGCATGTTCCATACGCCATCTTGGGTTATCTTCCATCCATTCTTCTTTTGATACGCTATCAAATGCTTCTTGATACCAATCAAGGATCACACGGTTCGCACGGTCACCAATCGCATGAATTTCAATTTGAAATCCTTTGCGAAGTGCTTCCTGCATTACTGGCATAAGCACTTCTTTTTTACGGGTGATAAGCCCGCTATTATCCGCATCTGAATAATTTTCAAGAAGCGCAGCACCGCGTGAGCCCAATGTACCATCGATATACATTTTAATTCCACGTACGGTAATCATATTATCTTCAGGAAGTTCACGACCACTGTTCAAGATATCCCATGCTTCGGATAACTCGATTGCTGCATATACGCGATGAAGCTGATTACCTTCTGATTGAATTTCTTTAAGCGCTTTTAACTCTTCCATATACATGCCCGCATCTTGTGTCTGTGTCCAACCAAGACTTGCGTTATATTTAAGACCACGTTCAACGGAATCTTTTACATATGCATAATCTTCTGCTGGCAGATGTTTTTCAATCAATGGCATAGCACGGGCAATCAAATAACCTGTCGGTTCACCATTTTCATCACGTTCAATTGTCCCGCCATATGGATCCGGTGTATCTTTAGTAATACCCGCGATTTCAAATGCTTTCGAATTGGCAAAGGCCGACACACCATCCGCGCGACGGATATAAAGCGGTTTATCCGCGCTAAAATAATCAACATCGTGCCTTGTTAAGAAACGCTGTTCATCGGTCCAATCGCTTTCGATCCAACCACGTCCTAAAATCCAATCGCCTTCGTCGACATCTTCCGCATATTCTTCAATGCGTTTTACTGTTGCGGCCAGCGTTGTAATATTCATTAGGTTGACGTTTTTCTGACGTACACCGATCCCGGCCAAATGCTGATGGCTGTCGGTAAATCCAGGATACATAAATTTACCCGCCATATCGATTACACGCGCATCCCCACACATATAATTTGCCGCGTCCGCATTACTGCCAACAAATACGATCTTGCTGTCCTTAACCGCTACTGCTTCGGCTGTTGAGTTGGCATCATCCGCTACGTAAATAAGCGTATTATGAAAAACGGTATCTGCTGCCTCGCACGACGCACTTGCCGTTTCAGATGATTGATCTGCTCCACCGCAGGCAGCAAGCACAAGACTAGCGGCCCCGATTAAAAGTTTATTCTTGAAAAACAATGTTTTCTCCCATGTCCCATTTTATAATTTCGCAACTTTCGGATAGTTGCCATCCTGTTGTTGTTATATTGTTACGACATTAAGAAGGAATCGCCCATCATGCAAGCACAAACGAACTGGAAAAACCAACTTTTGCAAAACGGTTTTGTAAAATTAAGCGGTGTGTTAACCCCAGGGAAATGCAAGGAAATTTGTGATCACTATAACAGTGATATTTATCGCAGTACCATAAATATGAAACGCTACAATTTCGGACAAGGCGAATATAAATATTATTCATATCCACTACCCGAAATAATCACAAAATTAAGACAGCATTTTTATCAAGAATTAAGGCCAGTTGCGAAAGAGTGGTCAGCAAGATTAGAACGCAACGACCTATATCCAGATAATCACGATGACTATTTAAAAAAATGCCATGACAATGATCAAACCCGCCCTACTCCATTAATCCTAAAATATGGACCGGATGATTTTAATACATTGCATCAAGATTTATACGGTGAAATCCATTTCCCATACCAAGTCGCCATCATGTTATCAGATTCAAATGATTATTCTGGTGGTGAGTTTACACTGGTTGAACAAAGACCACGCATGCAATCTGTTGCTCATGTTGAAAATTTAAAACAAGGCGAAGCCATAATTTTTGCTGTAAATGAATTTCCCAAACAAGGATCACGCGGTTATTATAGGGCAAAATTACGTCATGGCGTCAGCAAAGTACGTAGTGGCAGAAGACATACACTAGGAATAATACTTCATGATGCAAAATGATTTGTTTGATACAATTGCACCAGCAATGGAAGAGCTCGCCCCAGGTGTTTTCCTATTTCGATCATATGTTGATGAAGAATTATTTCTTGATGTGGTAAAAAACGTCACTGCTGAAATTCCCTTTCGTCATATGGTAACGCCCGGCGGTAAAAAAATAAACGTCGCAGGCAGCAGTATGGGCAAATGCGGATGGTATTCCGACCGAAAAGGATACAGATACGAAATGTCCGACCCTATCACAGGAAAAAATTGGCCGGACATTCCGCAGAACATCAATAATATCATTTCAAAAGCCGCTGCGAAGGCAGGCTTTAATAATTTCGTGGCCGACAGCTGTTTTATCAATCGTTATGAACCCGGCGTCAGATTAACAGCCCATATTGATCAAGATGAACAAGATTTCGACCAGCCGATTGTATCGGTGTCACTTGGCGTCAGTGCAATATTTCAAATTTTTGGCGAAACACGTGGCGGGAAACCACTAAACATTCCACTTCATTCAGGTGATCTCTTAATTTTTGGCGGCCCTGCCAGACGTCTTTATCACGGTGTAAAAAAATTAGAGACAGCACATCATCCAAAAACAGGAAATAAACGTATTAACCTTACGTTCAGGAAAGCTCTTTAATTAAGGGCAACCTTATTTTGAACATGATGTTCATACATATTGCTGATAACTTTAATTTAACAAATTTGCGCCATTATTATTTCATGAAACAATTACTTTTCGTCATTTTATTATTATTGCCTTGCCTTTCATTCGCCAAAGATGAAATTGATAACAAAGAACACCAGAAAGCAAGTGAAGGTCTTTGGAACTACAAACGCTTTTTATTAGACGAAAATGGGAAATGGTCTGTTGGCGCCGGGGCGATCATTCGCAATTCCCCTTTTAAAGGTGAAAAGGTCGACATCACCCCGATCCCAATGATCGATTACAGTAGTAAAAACCTATTCATTCGTGGCTTAAGAGCTGGATACCATATAAAACGCGTAACCAATTTCCGTGAAGGTGACTTTTTTCTTGATGGATTTATTTCCCCACGCATGAGACCCGGTGATAGCAGAAGAAAACTAACCCTCGATGGCGGCTTGAGCGGCGGTTATCAATCCATATTCGGCGCCCTGACATTAAGCGCACAACAAAACCTTACTGGTGGCAATGGTACGGAATTATCCGCAAACTATACCCTAAGGTTAGGCACAAGAAACCGTGTCCATTCCTTTATGCCAAGCGTTTCATTGATCTGGCAAAGTGAAAGAATGGCTAATCATATGTGGGGTATTGACCAACAAACGTATCTAAAGACGCTTGCTAACCCTAATGAAGTCACGCTTGATCCTTACCATATCAATGGATCTATTTTAAATTATCAAGCGGCAATGACATATGTTTATAGGATCGATGACCACTGGAATGTCATGACATCAGCTAATATCACTGCCCTTGCTGATAAAATTACCGACAACCCCGCCGTAGAAAAGAACTTCGATTACGGCTTCATCTTAGGTGTTGCCTATACCTTTTAATAGATCTTATAGGTGGTCGGCGGGTATGGTTTCAATGTGTATTGATCCTGCACAAATGCTACAATATCGATCAATTCGTCCACAGTCATGATAGAATTGTAATTTCGCATAACTGACTGCCCGTCTCCAGTATCCGGTGTCATTTTATATTGACTGGAAACCTTATGTGATGGATTGATAATCGATGTTACGAGCTCACCATATGTTTCGATGCGGTGTGTCGCACCACCAAGCGGTACGTTCATAATCGGATCAATGCCAAATGGCGCCACTAACTCATCCTCCAAGCCCACAACCGTATGACAATCTACACATCTGAATTCCACGAAATATTGTTGTCCATATTCCGCATTTCCATCCGGAAGCGTAAAACCAAACGATCCTTTTGGCCCATCATCACAGGCAACGAGAAACAACCCCGTCAAAACGATGAATAATAATTTTATATATTTCATAACAACCCCTTTCATCATAGAAATTCTAAAGAGCATTATACAATTTATAGAAGAACAAGTGCATGACACAGATCAAGAAATATTGTATTTCCTTGAAAAAACATCAATTTATTAGCTTTGTTAACTTTACATTAACTAAATAATCTTTAGTATATTCTGCAAGGTTCAGAAAGAACCTCATTAGTTATAAAAAATAACGAAAGCAGTAACAGTGGCATTTAGTATAAATACCAATGCGGGCGCGATGGTCGCCCTTCAAAATCTCAATAAGACGAATTTCGAACTCTCGAAAACGCAAAACCGTATCAATACAGGATTAAAAGTTTCCGGTGCTAAGGATGATGCATCAATTTTTGCTATTGCGCAAAAAATGCGCGGTGTTATTGCTGCAAAAAATTCTGTTGGTCAGGGCTTAGAACGCGCCAAATCAATTCTTGATGTATCCATTGCCGCTGCTGAAAGCATATCAGATACCCTTGTACAAATGAAAGAACTCGCCGTTCGCGCCAGTGAACCTGGACAAGACACAGCCACATATAATGCTTTAAATGCTGATTTCTTCGCACTACGTGCTCAAATAGATACTATTGCACTGAACGCTGAATTTAATGGGAAAAATCTTGTAATCACTGGTGCAACAGACCTGGACGTTACAACTGACGAAGATGGTAACAGCTTTACTGTGCCAAAAGCAGAAATGCAGGCAATTACATTACAATTCGGCTTACCAAATATTGATCTTTATAATGATACGAATGCTGGCTCGACGTTAACCGTTATCGAAAATGCTATTGATACAGTTAACGGCCACCTATCATCTATGGGTAGTGCATCGAAACGCGTCGATTTGATGATCACAATGAATTCCAAAGTTAAAGATGCCATTGAAGTCGGCGTTGGAAACCTGGTCGATGCGGACATGGCACGCGAAAGCGCAGACCTTCAAAGTTTACAAGTTAAACAACAACTTGGCATACAGGCATTATCAATCGCCAATCAAGCGCCGAACACAGTTCTAGGGCTCTTTAGATAAGGTCCAGTTCGTATAATTACTAACCAGACGCATTCTGTGGTATACTCCTCTCTCATTCCAAAAGAGGGAGAATAATCATGAGTGCAGAAGAAGGCATTGCAAAAACCAACGCAGAATTCGTTACCGCTTTTAATGAAGGTAATCCTAGTGGTGTCGCCGCATGTTACAGTGAAGATGGTCAGTTTATGGTACCAGGCGTGCCAACAATGGACGGTAGAGAGGCTATAGCAAACGGCCTTAAAGGTTTGATGGATAGTGGCGTTACAGGTATAGAGCTAAAAACAAATGAAGTTTTTGACTTTGGCGATAATGCTATTGAAGTCGGTGAATACAAATTATATGCCGGTGACAGTCAAGCCGATCACGGTCGATTTTTAGTATATTGGCAAAATATTGATGGAAAATGGTATTTAAAACGCGATACCATAAATAGCCTTTCTGCATAATAAAATATTGTTGGCTTTATAAAACAAGATAGCTATAAACGCCAAATGCATATAGCTTTATACCAACCAGATATTCCACCGAACACAGGCACGATCATTAGGATGGCAGCCTGTCTTGATGTAATGGTGCATATTATTGAACCCTGCGGTTTTCCTTTCGGCGAAAAATCTTTCCGTCGTGCGGGCATGGATTACATTGACCAAAGCAAAATAACCCGTCATCAATCATGGGAAACCTTCCTTGATTGGGTTGGTGAGCGTCGCATCGCCCTACTCACCACCAAAGCAGCAGAACCATATACGGAATTTAAATTTCTGGATGAAGATATTCTATTACTGGGCCGTGAAAGTGCTGGTGTACCAGATGACGTACATGAACGTGCAGATGCCAGATTACTTATTCCCATGACACCGGAAACAAGGTCATTGAACATTGCTGTTTCTGCCGCTATGGTTCTTGGCGAAGCCTTAAGACAAACAAGTACCTTTCCCGCTTAGGAATAAATACAGAACATGAAAATATTGGAAGCAGAATTCAAAACATTTCATGGTCCCAACATTTATAGCGATGATAAGGTCATTGCTGCAAAATTACCGATAAATCAGTTAAAATGGAATGGCAAAAATCAATCTGATTATTTAGATAATCTCAAAAAATTTTTGAATTATATTAATTTCACGGCAATCACATTTTTTGACGACATTCAATTTGATAAAGCAGAAAATTTTATAAAATCATTTGCGAACAAATTACTTAATGTTGATCTTCCATCAAATCTTGAAATCAGGCTACTGACAATTGGCGACAATCATTATATTTTGATTGAAAATTTCCACATCGAAGAAGCATGTATATCCGCGATTAATGTGGCGCTTTTGACATGCTTCTTATTACAAAATAAAAATAACGAAGAACAAAAAAAACTAACCGCTAAGATCCAACATTCTTTACACCAATACTCAATGACATGCCCCCCTCGAGTGATAAAAACTATGCAATTCGAGGCTAAGAAATTAAACATACCAATTTATTTAGTTGAACCCTCCACTTTCTTATTTTCTTATGGGCAAGGTAAAAATTCAAATTGGTTTCAATTCGGCTGCAGTGAAAAGGACAGTCATATAGGTACAATGCTGCAAGATGATAAATTATTAACATCAAAAATGCTTTCTGCTTTGGGTTTGCCGTCAACCAAGCAAGTCGCAACTATTAGTGAGAGAGAATGTTTAATTACTGCGAAATCAATGGGATACCCGTTAGTTATAAAACCCCCAAAAGAACATCAAGGCATTGGTGTATCGACAAATATAAATAATGATCGAAAATTGATATCCGCATTTCGTAAAGCAAGAAAACATTCAAATGTTGTAATACTTGAAAATTATATTGAGGGCGAAGATCATCGTATTAATGTTGTAAATGGACAGGTTATTCAGATAACCAAAAGAATAATACCCCATATTATTGGTGACGGAAAAAATACAATAAAATCATTAATTGAACGTGAGAATATAAACAAATTAGAACTCAAAAAGAAAGAACCGCATTATAAACAAATCCCATTCAATCAAGAACTGTTAAGTCATCTCGATCTAATGGGTTATGCTATACAGAATATATTAAAACCTGGTGAAAAACTAATACTCAGGGATGTTGCAAATATTTCATTAGGCGCCACAAAAGAAAGCATTGATCCGGCCTTAATGCATCCAGACAATCATGAAATGGCAACCGAAATTGCCAATTATTTCCGGCTCGATTCAATAGGAATTGATTTTATAACAACAGATATCAGCAAATCCTGGCGTGAGGCCGGCACAATTATAGAAATTAATACACATCCGTTTATTAATGAATCTATGTCTCATGATTTTATGAAAGCGAGTTTCTCTGATAAAAACAATGGTCGTATTAATACCTGCCTTATCCTTTGCGAAGACCAAAATTTTGCACTTGAGCACTTTAAACAACAATCATCAAAACATAATTACCCAGCATTTATTAATGCAAAGATGGTTAAAATGGGCAATTCCAATAAAAAAATAACAGATGATAATTTGCACAATAGATGCATCGCCGCATTGCTCCATCCAAAATGCGATTATCTGATGGTTCAAATGACTGCTGATGAAATTGTCAATAACGGATTGCCAATTGATAATTTCACTCAGTGTATCGTTGATGAAAAAAAGAAATACGAAAAATTCGTCTTTAAAGAGCCTAAATTAGGAAAAAAATCCAACTCATCAATAATTGAATGGCTCCAAAAATACTGTGTAAGTATCTGTTAAATATAGCTAACATATTCATAACGTTTAAAATATGATCATTGCAAAACGAATTCACTGACGCTATGTTCAAACATGAAACATAATACATATATACATTTTCTTTTTAAAAATACTAACCGTAGAATATTATAACTTATGAATAATTTTACCTCTTCAATTAAAGTTTTTTTTGGCGCAAACGAATTTACTAACAACAGCGCGGTTATTGCAGAATTTGAATATGACAAATCGACATGGCCCCCTGAAAACAAAAACGCCATTTCGAAAAAAATAGAGATGGTATTCACAGAAGTCTATTCCGGTATTTCCGATCAAAGCGAACAACTAAATATTGATAATTTCGAAAGCTTTATTACCGCATTAACAGACCACCTTTTAAGTGTAAAAGCGTTACTAGAAACCCCAAGTAGAATTGTTCAAAAAGAAGGAAAATATTATTTAATAATTGACGATTTTTATAATCCAAATGCGATTGTTTCCGTGTTTTCAATCGTCTTTCTTTTTCTTAATTTTCTACATAATAAGGAAAACATATCTTTTGATAAGTTTTACCCACAGATCCTGCAATATTTAAAAAACTTATACTACCAATCTCCACAACGCTTGATAAGTTCAATGCTAAATGCTGCAAAAAATATTAATCTTCCTATTTATCCTGTTGATCACTCAACATTTTTATATGGTTACGGCCAAGGAAAAAATTCTATTATATTTGATCATGGCTGTAGCCAGTATAACAGTCATATCGGCGGAAAATTTCAAAAAAACAAATTTGTAACCACACGAATTTTAAAAACACTTGGTTTCCCAGTAACTGAACAAATCGCTGCATTCACATTAGAAGAATGTTTAAGCGCGGCCGAAAAACTCGGTTACCCTGTTGTTGTAAAACCCCCCGAAGAAACCAAAGGAAAAGGGATTTCGACCAATATTCGCAATGCTAATAAATTAAGGCATGCTTTCCAACTTGCGAAAAAAAGTACGAAAGACGTGGTCATTGTTGAAAATCACGTTGACGGTGACGATCATAGGATCAACATCGTAAATGGCGAAATTTTCTTTATAACGAAACGTATGATCCCTTTTATTATCGGCGATGGAAAAAGTTCCATCAAGTCACTCATTGATGCCGAAAACGAGAGAAGAATATCCCTTGAAAAAGACAATCTTTTCTACCGGAAAATTAAACTTGATCAGGAATTAATCAATTTTTTGAACATCAGCGGATTAACACCAGAAGACGTGCTTCCTAATGGTGAAAAATTGCCACTTCGTGAAGTAGCCAACATGTCACATGGCGGGACAAAAGAATTCATTGACCCTACTGACATGCATCCTGACAACCATACTATGGTAAAAGATCTTGTGAAATACTTCCGTTTGGATTCAGTTGGACTTGATTTCATTACCACCGATATTACCAAATCCTGGCGCGAGGCAGGTTCAATCGTTGAAATTAACACATCCCCAATGATTAATGAATTTATGGCAGAAAAATTCCTGTTAACCAGTTTTAATGAAAAAAATCAGGGCCGGATTGATAGCTTACTTGTCTTATCGGATAATGAAGAAAAAGCGGAAAAAATTTATAAAGATATTAAAACAAAATATGAATGCCCCGCTTATATTAGTTCAGATCAAATTAGCATTAATGATATAGACAAAAATATCGGAAAAGAGAGTATTCGCCAGAAATGTGTTAGAACATTACTACATCCTGAGTGCGATTTTGTATTGGTAAACTTAAACATTAAACATGTGCTTAATAAAGGATTGCCAATCGACCGTTTTAGCAAAATATATATCGACAATTCATTCGCCGATGATGAGTATATGCTTGCTAAATTGGAAGAAAACAGTAATAAAGCAACCACACTTCAAAATTGGCTGAAAAATCATTGCGATACTTGTGAACTCATTTGAATTTGAAGCGCATATTGAATATTATTAATACAATACGGATCTTTCCCTGGATTTTATTATGAGCACTGAACAACAAAAAGAAACAGCCCAAAATTGGTTCGAAGATCTGCGCAATCAAATTTGTGCTTCCTTCGAAAAGCTCGAAGACGAACTAACCGGCACAAATAGTGATATGGAACCGGGCCGTTTTGAGCGCACATCATGGTTCCGTGATGATAAGCCAGAAAATGGTGGCGGCACCATGGCTGTGATGAAAGGCCGAGTTTTTGAAAAAGTTGGTGTTAATGTATCAACCGTTCATGGTGAATTTTCACCGGAATTTGCCAAACAAATTCCAGGCGCTGACGAAGACCCTCGCTTTTGGGCCAGTGGCGTATCACTTGTCGCCCATATGCACAGCCCAAAAGTTCCCGCCGTTCATATGAATACCCGACATATTGTCACAACTCGTGGCTGGTTTGGTGGCGGTGCTGATTTAAATACGGCGTTCCCCAACACAACAGATACAGCAGATTTCCACGGCGCCCTAAAAAACGCATGTGATAAACACGGTGATGATTATTACGATAAATATAAAAAATGGTGTGATGAATATTTTTATGTGCCACACCGTAACCGCGCCCGCGGCGAAGGCGGCATTTTCTATGATCAATTAAATACCGGTGATTGGGATGCTGATTTCGCCTTTACACAAGATGTTGGCCGCGCATTTAATGATATTTATCCTGCCCTTGTACGCCGTCATTTAAATGAGGAATGGACAGATGATGAACGAGAAGAATTGTTATATTACCGTGGGTTATATGCTGAATTTAACCTTGTTTACGACCGTGGCACCACATTCGGGTTAAAAACAGGCGGTAATGTGGATGCGATATTGATGTCATTACCACCACACGCGAAATGGAAATAAGGCATTCAGATGAATTGGGCGGATTTGGAAACACAAATAAACCGTGAAATTCAAAACCTTGGGGGCAGATACATTTGGTCGGACGTCATCTTGCAAGGTGATTACCATATCCAGAAAAATGTAAAATCCGGCGAATACCGATTGCTTGATGGTAATCGTAAACGCTTGCTTTTTGGTTCATATGATGACTGTAAAGCAGCCCTTGACGACATCAAACCCACCTTCCCTCATGATCATCTTATTTTATTAATCCATGGCCTTGGGCGTCATGCTGGTATTATGGACAAACCAAAAATGGCACTGCGTGAAGCGGGGTTTTCAGCGCATTCGTTAAATTATGCCACATTGTTTGAGGGCGTAAAGGATCACGCCGATCATTTTACCCATTTAATCGAAAACCTTAATGGGATACGTAAAATAAGCTTCGTCACCCATAGTCTCGGTGGCCTTGTCGCCCGTGAAATTTTAAGCCGAAACACCAACTGGAACGATATTACCGCAGAACGCCTCGTCATGATGGGAACACCCAATCAGGGCGCAGAAATCGCAGAATTCCTAAGCCGGATGAATACTTTCCATTTCATCACAGGCCAATCGGGCCAAGATGTTCGCCCCGGCGGCACTCTTGCCACATTACCGGAACCTCCAATTCCGTCTATGGTAATTGCTGGCGGCCTTGGCAATGACATTGGTTTTAATCCGTTACTAAAAGGCGACAACGACGGCATCGTCACTGTGGACGAAACCCGCCTTAACATGGACCATGAATTCCGTCTTGTGAAAGTAATCCACACCACCATCATGGATCATCCGGATAGCATTGAAGCAATGATGGGTTTTCTTAATAAATAAGCACTAAAATCTGTGCATATTTTCCTTATCGAACACCAGCGGAATTCTATCACCGGGGGTAAGGTTCGGAATGCCGGGCACTTTGACGGTTAATTCATGTGTGCCGTTTTCAACACGTAACAAGCTATCTGCACCAAGCGTTTCAATTAAAAGCAATTTCGCGTCAAGCTGTTGCGGGCGTTTCATTTTCGGCTGTGTACCGATGATATAGATATCTTCGGGTCTAATCCCCAGTGAAAAATCCGGATAATCCATGAAATTCATTTCCGGGCTACCTATAAAGCCGGCTACAAATTTATTGGCCGGTTTTTTATAAACTTCAAGCGGTGTACCCACCTGTTGAATTTCACCGTCTTTCATGATCACGATCCGGTCAGCGAGTGTCATGGCCTCCACCTGATCATGGGTCACGTAAATGGTTGTTTTCTTAAGGTTTTCATGAAGTTTTTTAATTTCGACACGCATCGAGCCGCGCAGCTTTGCATCAAGGTTTGAAAGCGGTTCATCAAAAAGGAAGACTTCCGGGTCCCGCACCATTGCACGGCCCATCGCCACACGTTGACGCTGTCCACCAGAAAGTTCAGCTGGTTTTCGTTTTAAAAGATCAGAAAGTTCTAGAACTTCTGCTACTTCATTCACTTTTTTCTCAATTTGTTCCTTCGGCATTTTTTGTGCGCGAAGACCAAATGAGATGTTTTTATAAACATCCATATGCGGATAAAGGGCGTAATTTTGAAACACCATGGCGATATTTCTATCTTTTGGTTCCAGAAAATTGACCGTTTTATCGCCAATTTTTAATGTTCCCCCGGAAATACCCTCTAATCCAGCGATCATTCTGAGTAAAGTTGATTTACCACAACCACTTGGCCCCACGAGAACCAGAAATTCCCCGTCCTGGACTTCAAGGTTTAAGCCAGAAATGACCTCTGTTTCGCCGTATTTCTTGGATATATTTTCGAGTAATACTTGAGCCAAATCAATTCACCCACATTTTATAATTGTTATAATTTACGCGATTGTAATCATTTTAGGATGAACTTACAACAAGAAGTATTTGAGTTTTTAAGGGTATAAATATGCAATATTTCTATTGGAATAGCAGTTTCGAAATTGGCCTGCCCCATCTTGATGAGCAGCACAAAAAACTTGTGGAAATTATCAATGATCTTGGTACTGAAATTTCCGTTCATAAACGCACACCAATCATAAAACAGATATTGGATGAGCTCACTGCTTATGTCAGTTATCATTTTGAGGCAGAAGAGCGTGAAATGGAAAATTCCGCCATGCCGGATGACTTGGTTGAAGAACATAAACAAGTTCACCGCAATCTTGCGACCAAGGTCGCCAGCATCATTGAAGGTAAAGATTATTCCAACCCGGAAATTGCCCAAGAAATATTTGAATTTTTGTTTTCCTGGCTCACCAATCATATTCTTTGTGCTGACCGCCAAATTGTAAATTATTTTGGGGATATCAGCGAAGAAGAAGCGAGCAATCGCGCCGCCGCATATCATACTAATCCAACGGCAGAAACCACCAAAACACTAGTTCGCGCCTTAAATGAAGCCGAACGCAAATTTCATATGCTGACCGATCATGCATCCATTATGGTTTGGATAGCGGATAAAACTGGCAAACGAATTTTTCATAATAACGCATGGTCCGCCTTTATCGGTAGTCACATCACCATGAAACAAGAAGATTGGGACAATATGATCCACCCTGATGATTTTCAGGGGTATAAAGAACATATTGCAGACATCATCGCCCATCCACGCATCAAAACTTATGATTACAGGGCCTTAAATGAAAACGGCAGCTATAATGTATTTCATGAACAAATCATCCCGCAGTTCAATTTAAATGGCGAAGTCAGCGAATTTATTTCATCGACAACTGACATAACCTTTATGTCTGAAATGCAGTCAGAACTGGATAAATCCAACAGAAACATTGAAACAGAAGTCGAAAAAAGAACCGAAAAATTGCGCGATATGATGCTGACCGACCCACTTACAAAGGTCAGAAACCGCCAGTTTTTAATGGAATTTCTTGATATGGAAGCAACACGCATCAAACGATACGACGAAAGCTTTTCCATGCTGTTTTTGGATATTGACCGTTTCAAACCAATCAATGATACATTTGGCCATGCTGTTGGCGATAAGGTACTTATTAGTTTTTGTGAAATGATCCGCAAAAACACACGTGATTTCGACCAAATTTGCAGATACGGCGGTGAAGAATTCGTTGTTGTATTGCCGGAAACTGATATTGAAGGCGCCAAAATTATCGCAGGAAGAATTCTTGATACTTTCAGAAAAACCAAACTTATGGACATTGGCCGTTCCATAACCGCCAGTATTGGCATAAGCAGTTACCGTAAGGGCGAAAAAATCGCCGATTTTATCGAACGCTGTGATCAGGAAATGTATAACGCCAAACAATCCGGACGCGACCGTTATTATTATAGTGAATAGTATAATTATACTTTTATACCACCGCATACGGTATTAAAAAAAGCATCTTTCAAATCAAAGATGCTTTTTTAAAATTTATCACTGAATTAGGTTATTTACCAAACCAAAGTCACACCCGCACGGCCACCGTGGGATTTAATACGTGACATATACGTTCCACGGTATCCTACATTAAATGACATGTTGCCTTTTTGATAATGTACGCCCGCGTCGACCTCTACACGTCCTTTATCCATCGTTAGACCGGTTGCGTTAAATGTATTGGTTGCGTGTCCTTCATATCCGGTAACAAGTCCACCATTAAGATCACCCATTTCCGACACATACATCACCTTGGCATTTGGTGATATGTTGGCGCCATCATTTATAATATGATCAAAGCTAAACTTTGCACCGCCGCGTAATTGACTGCTTTTAAAAGCATTGGTCGCCCCATTTAGATTTGCAACACCTGCCCCCGTTTCATTTAATGAAACAGCCGAAATCTTGGAATAATTATAACCAATTGTCGGTTCAATTTTAATGCGGTCAATGTTTAAAGCTGTGCTTGCTTCGGCGTAGAATTTGTTACTGGTTGTGTCATGATTGTTTAATGCTGTACCTGCGTAATTAATAACGCGGCTCATTTCCACATCATGCCAACCGTGGCTGTATGCCACATTAAAGTTTACACCTTCTAAGTTTGACGCTAAGAACACACCAAATTCTTTCGATGCGGCCTTACCCACATCAACACCGAAAGTGGCATTTGATGTGTTTAAGCCACCGTGGATACCAACAGTTACATCATCACTGACACCATACCCATAACCAAAAGCAAACCCTTTCGTATCATGTTCATAGCCACGGGCATTGCCATCTGTCGATGCAGTTCCACCAAGGCCATATGCTTTAGCCCAGGTTGACATTTGTCCCATTTCAACAGTGCGGATTTCAGAATTCACCGCATTGATATATTCATTACCATCTGTACCAATGATATTCATCATTGTGGCATGAGTTTCGCCGCTTGCTTGTTGCATGACCGTATTAACATCACCTGTGGATGCATTAAATAATGCTGATCCAGCCGTTGAAGATGTTGCAATACTTGCAATTATGCCTGACGATTGAGTATTATTGGTGCTATCTGCCAGATCCGTGAAATATTCATATGGATTAAACAGTTCAACAACCACATCGTTGCCGATAATGCTATACCCACCATAAAGTGTTTCTGTTCCCCCAATGGTACGGTAATCCGCATAATCACCAATGATACCACCGTCTGCACTTAAAACAGTGAATGTATCACCTGCCGTATAATCATCAACATCATCACCTAATTGGATTTCAAGGGTTCCATCAAGGGATGCGCTGCCACCCACATCAATTAAATCATGCTTAAGATCGGCGTATACTTCCGCCTCGTATATTCCTGTGGCCGCTTGTTCGTAATTGCCAACAACAGTTGTTGTTCCTGCTGAATTTCCGGGTGCGGTTATACCTTGTATAATTAATGACCCAAATGTACCATTACCAGATAATGTACCGCCATTTACGGTCAATGCCGCATCCGCCATCCCTTGGAAAGTAAGCTGCGCGTTATCAACGGTTAAGCTATGTAAATCTACCGATGTATCGGCCCACGATACAGAACCGCCACTTATGATACCATGTTCGAAATTATCAACGATACCAATTGTATGATCCCCTTCAGTAAAGAAATAATCCGTACCGTCGCCACCATCAGCATCACCATTTAACATTGAACCTGACCCAAATGTTAAGTGATCCGAACCGTCATTAAAGATAACATCACCGTTGATCGTTCCGTGGTTAACAACTGTCGCAGCACCAGATGCAACGAACACACCGTTAACATCACCTGTGATAATACCGCCCACTTGGTTTGTTACTGTTCCTGCATCATATAAATATACACCATGGCTGTTATTTGAAGTAATTCGTCCATGATTGACCACTGCTGAAATTGTATCGTGATAAACGGATACACCAGTTCCATCCCCGGATATAACACCGGTTGAAAGGTTGGTTAAACTTCCGCCATGTTCAAAATTAACGCTTCGCTGTGACCCCGATATTGTTCCAGCATTAGTAACCGTGAAGGAGGCCTCATCGGATGTAACACCCAACTGCCCCGTAATTACACCACCTAAACGATTATCAACTGTTCCACCGCCCTCTAGGTATACAGCGTAATTAGTCGGACTTGAAATAAGCCCTTCGTTAATTACGGTTCCCGTTTGGTTTCTAATTTCGACTGCAGAAAATGCACCGTTAATAACACCAGAATCATGGTTCGTTACAGTACCGCCCTGTGAAAATGATATACCTTGTGCTGCTTGTCCCGTAATTGTGCCCCAGTTATTAACCGAAACACCACCATTAACATCAAAAATTCCAATATCCCCTGTAATCAAACCTGTTGTGGTGCCGTTACCAGCCATATTATTTACAGTCATGGCACTTTCGGATCTAATCCCATTAGTAACACCAACAATTGTTCCGGAATTCGTGATATTGGATGTGCCGTCAGTCACATTTATTCCATACGTGTCACCATCTATTAAACCCGAGACTTTATTATTAATGGTTACCGTTGATAAACTTGTTGAATGTATACCTGTTCCGCCAGCAATCGTTCCTTGGTTATCAATTTCCATGTTGTTAAATGTCATTTCAACGCCATATGTATCGCCAGTTATCGATCCCGTATTGGTCAGCAGTTTTGCTTCGTCCAATCTAACACCAACAGTATCACTAACGACCGTACCGTTATTTGTTAGGTTTGAATTCAATGCCATATCTAAGGCTGCTTCACCGCTCACATTGAAATCAGCATTGCTGATTAACGTACCCGCGCCATAAACATAGAAACCATTATCAATTGTCCCTACCGAATTGAAAGTTAAAGAAGTTCCTATTGAATAAGGATTTAAGTGAAATGTTTCGAAATTTAGAATTTTTGAAGCATCAAATGTGAATGATTGGTTGTCACCTGAGCCGACATAAAACCTATCCGTTCCAGCGCCACCATCAATGGTGTCGTCCATATGGTATGTGCCCACGGAAAGATCAGCGGAATATGAATCATTACCAGCACCCAGTGATACATTTCCTGAAATAACGCCGTATGTTAATATATGTTGATTATTACTATCACCGGTAATGGCATTTGCCGGACCAGCAATCAATCCATCAACGCCGTTGAATAATGATGACGACCCCGACATATAAACGGCCTGTGCACCGGAACCTGTTACTGAACCCTGATTTATAAAATAGCTATTATTTAATGAAAGGGCAGTGTTGGCGCTGGTGATTCCACCATTATTATAAATGGTGGTCCCTGTAACCCCAAATGCATTATGAATTACATCAAAATTTGCATAGTTTGTTAAAGTACCACTACCATTAACTTGAAACTGAACACCTGTAATCGTTTCAGCGCTACGGAAAATGAAATTGGTGTCGGAATCGCCAGCGAATAATGTATGGTTTTCAAAATTTAAATATTGCGCTTCATCAAACGTGAAATCCACGTCAGAATTTGTCTGAAAAAATACAGTATCTTCATCACTGCCGCCGTCAACAATTCCGTCTATACTATATGCGCCGTCTAATATCGCATAATATGTGTCACTGCCTGCACCAAGGTTTACATCACCCGTGATACTGCCATGATTAATAACATCCTGATTGCCTGCGCCGCCATTAATTGCTACGGTACCGCCAACGATACTACCACCTTCGAAATTGGTAATCGTCGTTTCGCCCTCGGCCCAAATGCCATTACCGTTGGTACCTGAAATTAAACCGCTATTTATAATAATCCCCCCATCCACGATAAATACACCGTGAAGATCACCTTTAATAACACCTGTTGTTGTGCCATTACCCGCGTAATTGTTAATGGTTCCGCCGTCTGCTAACACGACCCCCTGTCCACTTGATGCACCAGTTGCAGAAATTAAACCATGGTTATAAATTAATTCATTCTGATTACTGAAAACACCATAAAAATTACCATAAATTTCGCCGCCCACTGAATTCGTCAGCGTGCTTGATGCTGTATTTAAAAAGATACCGGCTTCATCACTGACTTCGTTATTATATTTTCCAATGATGCCAGAATTATTAATCGTATACCCGGTTCCAGAGAGAACCAATGATGAACTATTGCCATAAATCACACCACCAGCAACATTTTCAACCGTACCATCGCCTCCTGAAACAATTGCAACATGGGGATCAACATCATCTGTCGAGATAATTAATCCTTCATTATAAATATAATTTGTTCCCGTTAATCTATTATCAACGGCTATATCATTTGGCGCTCCATTTCCGTTAATGGTTCCGCCCGCTTCATTACATAATGTTAATGATCCAGTACCGTCGGCATAAATTCCATTTAATGTTCCACCGTTTTCGATGTTAACTGCGTATGGTGTATTATGGCCAACCAACACTTCTTGTTCTGCATTCCCCGTCACTGATAAATCAAACGTTCCTGTTGGGCATGCAGCCATTGCTGGCGATGCAAAAAGGGCTAATGTCCCTAACATAGCCGTGGTAGTTAACAATGTGTTTTTCTTACATTTTTTCGACACTCGACTATGCATAAAGCATTCCCCTGATTTGTTTTTATATAATTGGTTAACAAAGTGTTAACATTACCCATACCATGTAACAAGTTTATTCTCTTAATTTCGAAATAAAAAAACACCCCCAAAAATTGAAGGTGTTTTCATTACGCTAAACCTTTAAGCTAAATATCGCCACTAGCAATTAGCATATATGCTTTGTTAACCCGTAATTTCCTTCACGGCTTCTGCCAAGTTTTCACGCGCACCGATTAACCGTTCAAAAAAGCTGACGTTTTCATTGCTTTGCATGATGGCAACGGCCGTATATTTTTTTAGGCTTGCTTCAAACGCGGGAATTGCCGGCCCGCCTGTTATTTTGCGAACAGCAATGAAATGGGCTGGTGATGCGATTTCTTTTAATCTGTCTGCTGAAATCTTTGTATCCTCACCAACGCTATCTTTATATATTTTCTTGAAATTATCATGATCGAATGATCCAAGCGATCCACCTTCCGACACCACAATTTTCGCCATTTTTGCTGCAATCTCATGGGCTTCTCGGAATGGAATGCCTTCTATGCGGGCGATACTATCGGCGACCTCAGTAATAGTGGCGCAGCTTTCATCAATATGTTTTTCAATGCGTTTTTCGTCAATTTGCACGGCACCGATAAAGTCATTCAATAATTTAATCAACCTTGTACCACTTTCAAACGCCTTGTGCCCTGCTTCCTGGACCTCTGTTTCACTGTCGTTCATATCTGTCATTGGTGTGTTGTGCATCGTATTAACGATCGTGTCACAATGCCCCGCAGAAAGGCTTGCCATCAAACGCATATGTTCAATGGGAACAGGGTTTCTTTTTTGCGGCATAATTGAACTGATTTGTACAAATTCATTGGGTACATATAAATGGCCGGTTTCAAAACTGCTTCTTTGTGCAAGATCCTGAATAAAACGCCCCATGTTCAAGAACATGACCTTCATCGCGCTATAAAGCCCCGTGACATAATCAATGCTGGAAATACAGCCATATGAATTTTCAAGCGGACACGCGAAACCAAGCAGGTCCGCCATTCGGTTACGGTTTAAGTTAAATCCCGTTGTTGTAATCGCTGCCGCACCCATTGAACACATTTCAACGGTTTTCATCGCCGTACTGATGCGGTCAACATCGCGCTGCAGCATTTCAATGAAGCTACCCAGATAATGCCCCCATGTTGTGGGTTGTGCGGGTTGCCCGTGGGTATAAGCCAATATAATCGTTGTTTTTTCCCGTTCACCAACAGCAAGCAACGTTGATATTAACTGGTTCAGTTCCGTTAACAGCACCGCACCCAAATCCATAAGACGCATTTTAAAGATGGTATGATCAATATCATTACGGCTGCGCCCCGTGTGTAATCGCCCGGCGAGATCAGCACCAAGTTCCTTGATCAGTTCCCCTTCTACATAAAAGAAATAATCCTCAACCTCACCCGTATATTCTAGGGCATCTATATCGAGGCCTTCTTCAATTTTTATCAATGACGTCAAGATGGCAGATGCCTGTTCTTCCGATAATATCTTTTGTTCCTTAAGCATCACGGCATGGGCAAGATTGACCCTGAAATGATAATCAGCGAACGTGCGCTTGGATGCATTGAATAAGGGCTCAAGCACAGTATCCTTATATGTTTCATTTGGAAATTTTGAATTATCGATAATATCTGTCATGTTTATCCCTTAAGCCCCCCTAAAATAATGCCGCGAATAATGTACCGCTGCAGCACCAAAAATACAATCAATGTCGGAATGGTCGCGACCGCAGCACCCGTCATGATCATTTCCCATTCGCTTTGGAATTCACCGCTGAATGATGCCAGCCCCACCGGAATGGTGTAAAGTTCCTGACTATTCGTGACGATAAGCGGCCATAAAAACGCGGTCCAATTGCCAAGAAACGTAAATATGGCAAGCGCCGATAACGCCGGTGCCACAAGCGGCATGGCGATGGTCATGAATACTTTAAATTCACCCATACCGTCCACACGCGCTGCATCCAGAAAATCATCAGGCAGTGTTTCAAAAAATTGTTTCATCAAAAACACACCAAAGCCGGTCATTAATCCCGGGAATATAAGGCCCACATATGAATTTAGAAGCCCCAAATCACGCGCAAGTATATACCATGGGATAACCAGCATTTCTGTCGGGATCATAAGCGTGGAAAGAATGGCAATAAAAACCAATTTACGCCCCGCAAATTTAAATTTCGCCAATGTATAGCCCACAAGGCTATCGAAAAAGACGACCGAAATTGTGGTAATTAACGCAACACCCATACTGTTTAAAAACCATGTGACAAATTCCGTATTTTGAAACAGCATCACATAATTGCTGATGGTTGGTTCATCGGAAATGAGCGCCAAATCATAAATCTGATCATTAAATTTAAAACTCGCCGAAAACATGAAAATGATTGGCGTCATCATCAACACCGCGCCAATGAACAAAAATGTCCAAATCAATATTTTTGACGGGGAAATGGGTGCTTTATCATGTTTCATTTTTTAGCACCTTTAACTGTATAATTGTGATGATCAGCAATATGACAAACAGAACAACCGTTTCCGCGGCCGCCATTCCCATTTCAAAACGGTCAAATGCGGTTTTATATATATCAAGCACAAGCGGCCTAGTGGCATTAAGTGGTCCGCCCTCGCCCTCTTGCGTCATGTTATAAACCTGATCAAATATGCGTAAAAAACCAATGGAACTTATGATCACCAGAAAAACAATCGTATTTTTTAATTGTGGAATGGTAATTTCCCAGAGCACGCGCCATGCGCCCGCCCCATCAATTTTCGCGGCTTCATAATGGCTTTCCGGAATTGCCCTAAGCCCCGCCATAAAGATAATAATTTGAAACCCAAGTCCCGCCCAGATTGCGGGTGCGAGAACCGCCGGTAATGCTTGTGTGGTGGATCTTAAGAAATCAAGTTGCAATATCCCCATCTGCCCCAGTGCAAGATTGATCATACCAATGGGCACAGGTTGATAAAACCAGCGCCAAACCCACGCCATCGCCACCGCCGTGGTCAGGAACGGAATAAAATAACAGGCCCTTAAGAAACCATGTCCAAACCTGATTTGATCAAGGTAATATGCGATGATAAACGATAGAACCAATGATATCGGCACACCAAGCGCCAGATATTCAAACGTATTACCAAGCACCACCCAAAATACAGGGTCATTCCAAAGCGAGATAAAATTATCAAAACCAATATATTTCTTTTCACCAACAATATTCCATTCGGTAAGTGAAATGCTAAAGGCATCAATGGTCGGGTAAAAACGGACCAAAATAAAATAAACGAGTGGCACCATTAAAAATACCCATGCCCATTTGGCGCGACGTTTTGCGATGCTATTCATTCATCACCGCCTTATCAATAATCGCTTGATCTTCACGGGCAGCGATTTCAAGGCTGTCTTGAACGCTCATCCCCGTCAGCACTATTCGGTCAAGCATATCAACAACCGTTTTACGCTGTGCGCTTTCAGAATAAAATCTGGTGCTATAAGCATAACCAAGGCCGCGAATGAATGGGCCGTATTCAGGATGGTTAAGATTTTCCTGGCGTTGCGCCACCAATTTACGGGCGGGTAGTTCTCCGACCTCATCGAGCCATAATTGCATGGCTTTATCGGATGTGATGAATTTTAAAAATTTTTCAGCGGCAATTCGTTTTTCACCGCTTGCTTTGCTGGTGATGCCATTAACCCAATATGATGAAAAATTGGATTTTATGCCATTATGACTGGGCAATTCCGCTACCCCCCATTCAAGTCGACGCGTGCGGTTAAATAACGCAAGAGCGAATGACCCATCAATATGCATCGCCGCACGCCCCGCTTTAAAGGCAATTTCCCCCTTATCCATAAAATCGACAACCGATGTGTTATGCTTACTTACAAATTCAGTATAAAATTGAAATGCCTTTAATCCCGCGTCGCTGGTATATGTGACCTTGGTATTATCATCATTATAGGGCGTGCCACCAAATTGACGCACCAGCACTTCCCGCCACCAGTTATGATCTTGATTAATCGGGCCGATGGTTAACCCCACCTGTATGATGTTACCGGCCCTATCATATTTGGTTAACCGTTTGGCGAACTGCACCAATTCATCGAGTGTTTGCGGCGGTGTTGATGGATCAAGGCCCGCTTCCCGGAAAATCTTTTTATTCCAAAATAACCCAAGCGACCTAACCGCCGTCGGTAAGGCATAATAATCGCCTTTCACCATCATGGTATCCACCATTGGGAAAAATTCACGGCGGATCATATCATTTGGGAAATTTTCTTTTGATAATGGCTGTAATATTTCCCCCTTTAGATAATCATCCAGCCACCCGTAATAAAGCTGCACTACATCCGGCCCTTCGCCCGCGGCAACGGCGGCGGCGACCTTGGTTCTATATTGTGAATATGGGAAATTGGTATGGATCACATTGATGTCTGGATTTTCTACCTCAAACGCATCAATCAATTTATCCATCGCATCCAGGCGCGCTTTATAGCTATACTGCCAATATTCAATATCGACTGCATGCGCAAGTTGGCTGCAAAAAACAGCAATTATGGTGATGAACACCCGCTTCATTTGATCCCTTTATGTATTTTTTTCAATAGCATAACGACATCTTCTTTTAATTTCCAGTCTATTGACTTCATGACGTCAGTCGTTAAATTAATGTGATCAAATAAAGGGAAAAATACATGACCGAAGCACAGCGCAGAATTGCTGAACAACAACGAAAATCGGGGATTAATAAATTATGGGATGCACTAACCCCGCTTAAACATGTGGGCAGTTTTATGAACTGCGGTGCCCATCCCGATGATGAACGTTCACATATTCTTGCCTATCTTGCCCGTAATCAGGGCGTTCGCGTTATGTATTCCACATCCACCCGTGGCAAGGGCGGCCAAAACGCCATCGGCACCGAAGCTGGTGATGACCTTGGTGTATTCAGATCCGAAGAAATGGAAGCCGCCGCAAGCGAGATTCCAATGTCCGTCCATTATTATTCCGCCCGTTTTGGTGATGAAATTGATGATTTCGGCTTTTCAACTGATCCTTCAGAGGCCGAAAACAAATGGGGCATCGAACGCACCCGAGAAAGATTAGTGCGCATCATCCGTGAACAAAGACCGGATATTCTTTCCCCAACATTCCTTGACACCGATGGCCAACATGGCCACCACCGCGCCATTACCCGCGCAACACTTGATGCATATGAAATGGCCGCTGACCCAAATGCATTTCCAGAACATATGGAACAAGGACTTAAACCATGGAAAGTATTAAAATTATACCTTTCCGCTGCGTCCGGCCGCGGTACCGTTTATGATGACCGCGATCCACCACCGGAACCAACAGTTTCCATCCCAACGGGAATGTATGACCCAATTAATGGCGCCACATACAGGCAAATTGGCGAATGGTCCCGCGCCCGCCACCTCACCCAAGGGATGGGTCGCTGGCGCGAAGCAAAACCGGAAATAAGCCACCTTCACCGTTTAAAATGCCGTTTTGATATTCCGCTTCAGGAAGAAAGCGTTTTTGACGGTTTATGGCAAACACTTGCTGATATGGCAAAAATGACAGATGGCAAACTGGCCAGCGATTTAAATATCGCGGCAAGACTGATCAATGATACAATCACATCATTCCCGAACCGTGACGCCATTTATAATTCGTTAACGGATCTTGCGAAAAAATTAAATGACATCGAAGCAGAAATTGATAACCGTTCAGAAGAAATCAAACATAATTTCGCCCATAGAATTAAATTAAAACAAAAACAAGTCGGCATCGCCCTCTATGAAGCATCAGGACTAGAGGTAGAGTTAATTTGGGATAGCAACTTCACAAGCCCAAATCAGGATTTCACCGGTAAAGTCAGCATCTATAATACCGGCGGCCAATCATGGGATAATTTGTCATTATCACTTATTGGTACAGATGGTATTTCCGAATTACCAATAAACATGCAAAGTTTCAGAATTGAGCCATGCGAATATAAAGAAGTCACCATACGGCTTAGAATACCGGAAAATGCAGAATACCATATGCCACTTGAAAAAGATTATGAGCCATTTTGGGATAAGGAAAAATTCTCATGTGTTCTTGGACTTGATGATTTAGGCAGTAAAACAATACTCCCTGCAAATCCTGTACTCGTCGTCCCGCCAGTAAACCTTAGCTGGGAAGCAAGTGGTCTGTTTTATAACCGCCTGACTGATGGTGAACCGATTTCCGCAATGTTAACAGTGGAAAAATTTACTGACATCGCGTCTGACGTTGAAATCGGCCTTGATGCACCTGATGGCTGGACAGTAACACCACCGAATTATACCGTGAAAGCAGGCACCCTACCCGGTTCATCAAAATATAATTTCACAATCACTGGCCCAACCGGTGGTGGCCGCCTTGAAATGACGCCATATGCCATTTGTGATGGGAAACGTGTTGAAGAAAATGTGCTGATGATGGATTACGCCCATATTAGAAACACCTGTAAAGTGGTACCAAACACACTGGCCGTCCAGCCAATTGATCTAGAAATACCAAAACGGCTTAAGGTCGGTTATGTGGACCGCGGGTCCGACCGTGTTTATTTCTGGCTGCAGCGTTTCGGCTTGGATGTCAGCATGTTAAGCGTTGATGATCTTAAGGTTCAGGATTTAAGCGTATATGACACCATCGTTATTGGTATTCGTGCTTTTGCGGCTGACCTTACCGCCACAAGCCCTTACTTACGTGAATATGTGGAAAATGGCGGTAATCTGGTCACCCAATATAACCGTACAGATGATGATTGGAACAATGAAACCACACCGCCACGTCCGATTACAATCGGCACGCCATCTTTCCGTTGGCGCATTACCGATCCAAATGCGGTTGTGACCCATTTAAAACCGGATCATCATTTGTTAAATGCCCCTCATAAAATTGGCGAGGCCGACTGGGCCAACTGGCATCAGGAACGCGGGCTTTATTTCCCAATGGAAGCGTCCCCCGAATATGAATTCCTACTTAGCATGTCCGATCATGGCAAAACTCCGCTTGAAGGCGCACTAATCAGTGCATCCATTGGTGATGGCTGGCATCATCATTGCTCACTGATCCTTCATCATCAACTTGAACATCAGGTACCAGGCGCCGCAAGATTACTCGCCAACCTAATCACCCCGCCTGATTGGAAGTAATCAGCATTAATTTATTAAGGCGGGATCATCCCGCCTTTTTTGTATGTGCATATACAATTTTATGATAATTTTATCCGTAATTATATAATATTTTCAATAACTTATACTATTATTTAATCCAATCCTTAAGGCTTCATTTAGGGAAGATGCGTATCTTTGATTCGTAGTGAATTAGTTTTTATTGAGTATTGCGTTTTTAGTTATTGGCCTTTGGGGGCAAGAAATAAATGGAGCAATCATGTTGAATAATCATACACGTTTTCAAACAACAGACAGAACCCAACTGGAAGAAATCACACGGGAAATTAGCAAAAAAATATCAACCAAAGCAAAAAAGAATGCCAAGAAAACCGGCATTTTAATGTCATTACTTCCGCTTGCTGCCTGTGGTGGCGCGGGAACGGGTGGCGGTACTGGTGGCGTAACCCTAAACAGCGGCAGCACACTTGCCCTTGATGGTTTTACAGAAATTGGCACAAACACATATCAAGCCGATGACGATAGTGGAGGTACTTTCCTTGCCCAATCAACAAGTAACGCATTAACTGTTTCTGGTGGTGGCGGCGCAGACACAATCACAACAAGCAATGGCGATGATATGATCCGCGGCGGTAACGGGGCCGATAATATTAACGCGGGCGCTGGTGACGACGCAATTGTTATCATCGGTACAACAACTGCAAATCAATATACCCAAAGCTCAATCACAAATTCGGCAGGATCAGGAACAGACCTATCATCTTTAATTACACTGGCTGACCTAAACGGCCGTACTGTTTCAGAAGTACAGTCCGGCGAAGTAATTGATGGTGGCGCAGGGAATAACACGCTGTTCATTTACGGTACAGTGGACTTAACCGGTGTGACGCTTAACAATATTGAAGTGTTGGTGGTCAATTCAAACGTTACCCTAACCGAAGAACAGTTACGCCAATTCACCACCATCGACGGTGACGGTGAAAGTATTCTGAATATCGTTGTGCCGGAAGGTGCAGAAAGCGTGACACTTGACCTAACTCAATACGAAATTCACGATGTTGGCACCCTAAATATCGAAGGGGATATTACAATCATCATTGACGATATTTCTGACATTGCTGAAATCGAGCAGATTACAGTTGAGGATTTATCACAAATAACCCTTTCTATCCAAAGCGATAGCACGGGTGTGACAAATATCAATCTTGGTCAACTTGCGGAAACATTTGAGAAAATTGACATTATTGAAACTGGCGTTGATGTGACCATTGAAGTGGATGATGACGATGACATCGATGATCTGGAACTAGACGGCATCGAAGGATACGGCGACATTGACGACAAACGCGAAGGCGATGATCATGAACATAATTTAGATGATTTGGATGATACCAAAGAATATAATTATGCACCGGAACTAGAACCTGATCTTGAAGATACACATGAAGGACAAGAAATCTGGATTGATGTACTTGATAATGATGAGGACGAAAGCGATCTAACCCTTTCTTCCATTGAACTGGTCGGCAGTAAGGGAACAGCCCACATCGTTGAAAACGGTATTCTTTTTGATCCAGGCGATGATTTTGATTACCTGAATAATGGACAGACCGCAGAAGTAAAAATCTGGTATGTGGCTACGGACGGCGAAAAAGAATCCCAAAGTTACGTGCGCGTCATCGTTGGTGGTGAAAGCGAAACGCCGGACACGCCATTCCTTGAAAAAGTTAAGTTCAGCGTGGTCACGGGCGAAACGATCTTCCTTGAAGATGATCATTTTTGGATTGAACATGCACCAGAAAATTCACGTGACATCACATTCCGTGTAAATGAAGTCGGCGGCGGTACATTCAATCATGACGGCGTGGTCGTTGATGAATTCACCCTTGATAACGTTGAAAACGGATTTATTTATTTCATCCATGATGGCAGTGACAATAACCCTGAATACAACATCACAATGTATTACACCAATTCTGCGGGCGAAGCCGTAGAAGCCAATATTTATCAAGGTCATGGATATAGTGGCGATTTCATCTTTGATGGTGAAAATAATCTGGTGACAAGCGGCACAGCCGACAGAACATTGGATAAATCAGAACATGATGGTGATTACACTGTTACTGGTGGCGATGGTCAGGATACCATTACAATGGGTGCTGGTAACGATACGGTTGATGGCGGCCTTGGAAATGATCATATCCAAACGGGCGCTGGTCATGACCGTATTATTTACGGTGATGGCGACACCATTGATGGCGGGACTGGGTTTGATACATTGGTGATCGAAGAAGAGCATTTCCAGCTTGATCTATCCACCCTTGACGCCATGAACATCGAAATGATTGACCTTGGTGTGGAAAGTGACATTGCCTTTTCTGTTCAAGACATCGTCAATCTAACGCCGGAAAATAAAATGTTTGTTATCTGGGGCGATGGAAATGATGGTGTGACATTCACCGATGAT
The DNA here is from genome assembly GCF_028869115.1 of Pseudemcibacter aquimaris. NCBI lineage: Bacteria > Pseudomonadati > Pseudomonadota > Alphaproteobacteria > Emcibacterales > Emcibacteraceae > Pseudemcibacter > Pseudemcibacter aquimaris. The sequence continues at coordinate 1,393,009 of NZ_CP079800.1, read as the reverse complement.
GGCTGGGATCATATCGGTCAAGATGAATGGGAAGGACAAATGATGGATGTTTATCAGGCAAATGATCATACCTTACTGATCGATGCCGATATTTCCCAACCGACATTTTAATATCTAATTAATATCTAAAAATTAATACCCTCCTGATATTTAAAATACCCCTCGCATAAAATATCAGACAACTGGCCGGAAGAGCGCCCCTCTTCCGGCATTTTTTTATTTCCATAGTATTTCATCCATTTGATTGACATCATGTTATGATGGGCGTATCTAGCGGTACTTATTCAATTGGATGATCGTATCCTGAAAGCGTATTTATGACTAAATTTACGGAACTTGGTCTTAGGGCCCCTATTCTTCGTGCGATAGAAGAAGGCGGCTATGAAACCATGACCCCCATTCAATCTAAAGCCATCCCCAAAGTACTTGCGGGGCATGACTTGATTGCGCTTGCGCAGACAGGAACCGGAAAGACGGCCGCTTTTTCATTACCGATTATTCAATTATTGCTGGCCGGCGAAGGAAAGCGCAAACCAAAAACGGCAAGATCGCTTATTCTCGCCCCTACCCGTGAACTTGCGTTACAAATCGAAGAAAATATTCGCGGATACGCAAAATACCTTCATTATAAAATTGCGCTTCTTTTTGGTGGGGTATCACAAAACCCGCAAATTAAAACATTGGAACAAGGTGTCGATATCCTGATCGCGACGCCGGGGCGACTGCTTGATTTAATGAACCAAGGGCATGTTAAGCTGGGTTCAGTTGAATATTTCGTGCTTGATGAAGCAGACCGTATGCTGGATATGGGTTTTATTCGTGACATTCGAAAAATTGTAGCAAGACTTCCTGAAAATCGTCAGACGCTATTCTTTTCCGCAACCATGCCAAAGCAGGTTGAGGGATTAGCAAATGACATCTTGAATAATCCCGATCATGTCCAAGTGGCCCCGCAATCAACCACAGTTGAAAAAATCGATCAATATGTGCTGTATGTGCCGAAAAATTTAAAAAATAAGCTGCTCGCGCATATTTTAAAAGATGATGATATCAAACGGGTTATTATCTTTACCCGCACAAAACATGGTGCGAACCGTGTATCAAGAAAGCTGGATCAACTTGGTATTACATCAGCTGCAATCCATGGCAATAAATCACAAAACGCGAGGCAAAAAGCACTCAATCAATTTCGTGATGGTGAAATTCGCACGCTTGTGGCAACGGATGTGGCTGCACGTGGTATTGACGTTGACGGCATTACTCATGTGATTAATTTTGACCTTCCGAACGAAGAAGAAAGCTACGTTCACCGCATTGGCAGAACAGCAAGAGCCGGAAAAACCGGAATATCATTATCATTTTGTGACCACGAAGAACGCGATTATTTAAAACGCATTGAAAAATTAATCCGCAAGAAATTGATGGTGATGGATGAACACCCCTTTCATTTAGAAGGCGTTCAACCAGCCGATTACGCGGAACCAGACGATGACGGTGATGAGGAAAAACGAAAACCACGTCCACGTAACAGGAACCGCAATCGTAACCGCAACAGAAATAATGTTCCAAGAAATCCTGAAAACAAAGGCGGCCGGAATAAAAAGAACAAAAGCAATAAACCTGCGAATGCTCAAAAACAGGGCACAAATACAAAACCGAATAAAAACAAACGCAGGAAAACCAGAAAACCGCGTTAACATAAAACCGTCATAAAGGAGCGCTACAATGGTCAATATGAAACGATATATGGTGATTATCATGTTCATGTTTACCGGTGCTTTCGCGGCCCCGTCAAATGACATTAGCAACAACAACCGTATTGATGGTTTAAGGCCAGATGCGCCGGAACTTGCAAAGCCCGGCAATTACAATATTGGCGTAAGAACATTAAATCTAATTCATCATAACCAGGTCGATGTACGTGAAATTGGTGACCAGCCACCTCTTCCTGCATATGACAGGCCACTTACAATCGAAATTTGGTATCCGGCCCATACGATGGAACATGGTACTGAATATCAAAATGTTATATTGCGGGACGGTAAAACCACAGCAACGCTTCATGGTGGTGCGGTTCGTGACGCAGAACCATTAAAGGCGGGAAATAAATTTCCGTTAATCATCCTTTCACATGGCTATCCCGGCAATCGATATCTTATGAGCCATTTTGGTGAAAACCTTGCGTCCAAGGGGTATATCGTTGCCTCAATTGATCATACGGACAGTCTTTACGAAGATGCGACCGTATTTTCTAGCACCCTGTTAAACAGGCCACTTGATCAACGGTTTGTGCTTAGTACGTTAAAGGGCCTTAATACTGAAAGCGGGCATTTCCTTGAAGGCATAATTGATACTGAAAATACCGGTCTTATTGGGTATTCAATGGGCGGATATGGTGCCGTCGTCAATGCTGGCGCAGGCATCAGCGAAATTGTGGCTACCAATAAAGATTTATCGCCGCATAATGTTTTAAAACGCCATCAAGCCGGAAGCGAAACCCACGAAGATATCGTTAATAATGATAATTTTAATGCCATTATCGCCATAGGCCCATGGGGCATGGAACGCGGTTTATGGGATGATGATGGACTAGACGGGGTACGCATTCCGATTATGTATATGGCAGGCAGTAAAGACACCACGTCCGGCTATGAAAAAGGGGTAAAAGCATTATTTGAAAAATCGGTGAATGCTGAACGCTATTTACTGACTTTTGAAAATGCGGGTCATAATGCGGCCGCACCAATTCCGGCACCACGGGAAAGTTATACCGGCACATATCCGGATAGCGACAGACCATTATTTGGCCATTACGCCGACCCCGTTTGGGACACAGTTCGCATGAATAATATCGCACAACATTATGCGACAGCATTTTTTGATAAAATTCTTAAAAAACAATCAGATAAAGCAGAATACTTAATCCAATCTGATAAATTAAACGGTACATCATTTATGGTGATCCACCCATAATAAAGGCCCCATAAAAATGGGGCCGATATTAAAAAAGTAACTTATGTTAAATTTGACCGGATTTTGCGGTTCTTACTGATTCAATGACCTCTTGCTCATAATCGATCATTTCATTTTGCTGCTTTTGCGCAAGCTGGCTGACTTGTTGCATTTGATTTTGCTGTAGCTGTTTTAGCTCTTGTGCTTGTTGCTGTTGAAGCTGAAGCAGTTCCTGACGCTGAGCTTGTTGTAATTGAAAGCTTTCTTGTGTTTGCTGGAACTGTAATCTGCTTAAGTCTCTTGCATGAATGCCTGATGTAGCTTTAATTGCGGCGTCTTCGAGTGTTTTTTTGTCTGCCATTTGGGGTTCTCCTAATTTTATGTGTATGAAAAATACCCCTGCAAACCCGTATGAGACATGCTCTCACTATGAGTTAATAAATAAGAATAAATAGATTAAAACCCCAAGTTAAAATCAACACAGAAAATATGGATTATAAAAAAGCTCACGGGTTTACATGAGATAGTGTATACTATACCTCAAAATTGCTAAATTTTCAATCTATACCCATTTGCCATTAAGACCACAGCATATTTTTAATACCATTAAACGAACTTACATTTCTTTATTCAATTAATAATATTAATTTTGAGGAGACGTTTACCATGACTTATTGTCTGGGAATCAGAGTACGTGATGGATTGATGTGTCTTGCGGATGGTCGCCTGACCAGCGGAATGCAGTCACACAGCGCAGGTAAAGTAAGCATGCATCATTTCGGTGACAATGACATATGCATCATGACTTCCGGCCTCAGATCAATTCGTGATAAAACGCTCGCTTACTTCGATGACCTATGCGAGGAAGTCGAAAATAAAAATGATCTTAAATTACGTCATGCCATAAACATTTATACTCAGGCTTTGAGGCAGGTAGGCGTCGAAGACAGGGAAGCCTTACAAAGATCCAATCTGCATTTTGATTTACATACATTAATAAGCGGCCAGTTAAACGGCGATGATGAACCGATGATGTATCTCGTTTATCCAGAAGGGAACTGGATCGAAATTAATGAACGCACCCCTTATATGACCATTGGGGCCACATCATACGGTAAACCATTTCTTGACCGTGCATTACGATACGATACCACAATGGATACGGTTATTAAAATTGCTTACCTTTCGTTTGATTCAACCCGTATCAGCACCGTTGACGTGGGTTACCCCATTGATATGCTTACCTATACCAAAGAACACAACTGGCGCCATGCCGTATATGAATATGATGATCTAGCGCCACTTTATAATTGGTGGAACGAACATTTAAGTGACCTTATTGCCTATCTTCCGGACAAAAATATATTCAAAAGCCTTGTCGAGGATTAACCTCTATTCATATCTTAAGGCTATCGCCGGATTGGTTTTTGCTGCTTTCATGGAATAACTGATTACCGTTACCCATGCTATTACCATCGCAGCAACACCAGCCGTTATGAACCAAGTAATGCTTAAGTCAATCCGGTAAACAAAACCGGATAGCCAATTTTGCATTAGCCACCACGCAAGTGGTAACGCAACCAGATTAGCAAGCAGAACAGGTTTCGAAAATTGCCCAACCATTAATGCCAAAATATCAATTGTTCTTGCACCCAAAACTTTTCGGATACTGATTTCACGGGTTCTTTTTTCTGCGGTGAATGCCGTTAAACCAAGCAAGCCAACAGATGATATGATAATTGCGACTATTGCAAAGCTAACAAATACTTTCATTTGGCGCTGTTCAGAAGCATAAAATTGGTCAACCTGATCATCAAGCAATTGATACCCAAGCGGAATGCCCGGCGCAAGGTCAGCCCATTTTCTTTCAAGCTCCGCAATCATTCCTGGAAAGTCATTCGTCGCATATCTTAGGCTTAATGTTCTGAAAAATGCTGGTGAATTAAAATAAAGCATTGGCCTTACCGCGTTGTGTATGGACCTTAAGTGGAAATCCTCAATCACGCCGACGACGGTAAAGTGAACGGAACGATTATTGCCTACACCCCATCTTAATCTTGTATTTAAAATCTGTTCCGGATTGGAAAAACCAATTTGACGCATCGCAGTTTCATTAATAACGGCATTTGCGTTAACAATTACCCCCTCTTCATCGGGAATTGATAATAACTTATCGCTTTCACGCGTTTCATCAAGTGAACGTCCCGCCCGTAGGTTTAATTTATAAAGATCAAAGAAGTCCGCTTGATGAGCAAGCCTGCTCATGGTGAATGGATCTTCTGGATTTCCAACAATATTCATGGATGACGTTGAATCCCATGGATCGGTCGGCACAAATTGTGATGCTGTGACTTCCTCAATCCCTTGAACTGTTTCAAGCTGCTGATCCAGTAATTCAACCTGATCCAGCAATCCATTGGAACGTAGGTTTCTAATCAGCATTACGCCTTCTTTTTCATAACCTGGATCCATATTGGTGGCATAAAGCGTTTGCCTTACTACGACGGTTGTTCCGGCAATAAGGCCAATGGCGATTGAAAATTGCAAGAAAACCAAGAATTGACGCAAAAACACAGATGCTGACCTGGTCTGGTTTGTTTTTAAAACGCGTGCAGGATTAAATGATGACAGGTAAAACGCTGGATAAGTACCCGCGATTATGCCGATTATCAATGCACCAAACAGCAACATCAATATATTCATAGGGTTACCAATAAAATCAAAACCAATATCGCGCATCAAGGCTTCGTTAAAAAATGGCAAGGCCATTTCGACAAACGCAATTGAAACAAGCGCGGCAAGCATGGTTATAAATATGGATTCACCAAGAAATTGAAGAATAAGCTGTTTTTTTGACGCGCCCATAACTTTTCTAATCCCGACTTCGCGAGCCCGTTTCATGGCACGCGCCGTTGCAAGATTGATGTAATTTACTGTGGCGATCACAACTAATAAAACCGCAACACTAATAAAGCCGATAACGACATTAATGTCGCCCCCTGCCTTACCAACCACACCAGCCGGCGATTTTAAATAAACATCCCTTACCCCCACATAAATCGGTTCACGCATTGTGCTGGCTGCAACATCATTAAATGGCGGTACGTTTTCATCGATCAATTGATGCAATAATGGCGTTAATATTTCGGGATTGACACCGTCACGTAACCTTACATATGTCATGTTATTCATAGACATAAATTCACGCTCGATATCCATAAAATCACGGTTATAGGGCGCAATCATCGTAATTGCCATATGGGATTTATTTGGAAAATCTTCCATCACATGCGCAACTCTGTAATCAACCTGTCCGGCGACAGTCATAACATTGCCAACTGCATTGCCATCCGGGAAATATTTATCAGCGACACTTTCAGTAATAACGATAGAAAGTTGATCAGTTAAAAGATTTTCAGGTGCATCAAGCCCCATAAATTCAATAAAATTTTCATCTGCAAATGTGATATCTTCGTAAAAGAAACGGTCCCCAACGGAAACAGCAAGTTGATTTGTCTGATATCTTGTGCTGTCGAGCACATCAGCTGAGCGTTCTGTTAATAGCGGCGCGTATGCCCCCATAAACGGTGCATAATTTTCATCTGTTCTTGTGTTTGATTTGGCGATTACCTCTATCCGGTACGTATTTTCACCATCAGGAATAAATATGTCATACCCTAGCTCATCCTCGACAAAAAGACTGATAAGCAAGCATGCAGCAAGCGCAACCGAAAGGCCAAAAATGTTAATGGCGCTATAGCCTTTATTTTTTAAAATATCGCGAATGGTGCTGGTAAGATAGCTTTTAAACATGTTGTTGCCTGCTTATTATTTTTGACAGATTTATCCAACACATAAAAAAGCAAAAAACATGCCAATATAAAATTTCTTTTATATCAGCATGTTAGCATTTTATTTCTATTATCCAATGTTCAATTTCGAACAAAAGTGTTCGTTAATGAACAGTTGATTTTATTTCTGAACAGCGAACTTTTTATCAAAATCACGCAAAATATATAACGTCGCACAAGCCGCGAGCATTGGCCATGCAGCAAAAAATGTAAGCGATACATCTGGCGGAATATAACGGTCAAATGACGCAAATGTCGTTAATCCATGAAATAGTAAAATTAAACCATATGTATATTTTTTAAAAGCACCAGCAACAAATGCCAAAATAAGTAGCATTTCAAGACCACCTAAAATCATGACAAGTTGTTCACCAACACCATCGATGAAATAAAATCCTTTTAAGATCGCCACACCATGCGAAGGATCGGTGAATTTATCAACCGTCCAGGCAAACATAACGATGAAAATTGATGCACGCATAAAAAGCAACAGCCATTCAATTTTATCTTGATAATCAGACAAGTTTTTTTCTTCTGACATTTAATTCTCCCTGAGTTAAATAACTGGATCAGAGCTTAACAACAAAAATCAAAATAACCACTCTCATTTAATCACATTGATGTGATTGCTATTTAAAATTTTAGCGTTTAAAAGAGTCTCAAAAAATAATATGGGACAAATGAAATGTTTAATGATGAATTGATGAATAATATTCGTGGCAGTTTCGAACTTGTTGAAGAATGCCCTTATCAAGGCAAGAGAATTTTCTTTGAAAATGCGGGGGGCGCATTAACGTTAAAATCCGTAGTAGATAAATCAAAAGAGATGGCCGCTATCCCTGATAATCAGGGACGAAATAACCCGGCCGCTCATGAACTTCAAAATATTATTGATGGGGCAAAAGAAAATGCCCGTGCGTTTTTCGGGGCAAAAGATGGCGTGATTTTTGCGGGTGAAAGCGGCACAGAATTATTATTCAGAATTATCAGCACAGCCATCGTTGCAACAGCAAAAGATTGTGACGTAATTGGCAGCACCGTTGAACATCCCGCATCCCGAAGTGCTGCTATTCGCTGGGCGGGTGTCATTGGCGCCAATTACATCAGCGTGCCGCATAACGATGAAAATGGTAATGTCACCGCGGATGATTACAGTAAATATGTAACTGAAAATACCAAAGTCGCCACGATTTTACATACAAGTCCCGTGACCGGTGTTGCCAATGATGTAAAAGCCATTGCCGCCTCTATCCGTGCCGTTTCACCAGAATGTTTCATCATTGTTGATGGCATTCAACAAGCCGCACACGGCGCACTTGATATCGATAGTTATGATATTGATGGATATGTTATTTCACCATACAAGGTATTCTCTCGACACGGTTATGGCCTTGGATGGGTGTCCCCTCGTCTATCTGTATTGCCGCATAATTCATTAATTGGCGGCCCTGAAGATGCATGGGAACTTGGTACCCGTGATACCGGATCATATGCAACATTTTCAGAAGTGGTGAATTACTTTGATTGGCTTGGTGGCCATTTTAGCAATTCAGCGGACCTTCGCGAAAGACTGGTTGCGGCAGGTAAAGCCGTAATGCAACACGAAAAAGACATCACAGATTTAATGATTAATGGAACGGGTGATGTTAAGGGCTTAAAAGATTACGATAATGTCACTATCATTGGCGGCATTGATAATCCGGGCCGTAAAGGACTTGTTTCATTTTATGTTGATGGAATGGATTCCGTTGATGTGGTCAGCGCATTAAGCGATCGTCAAATCCGTGTTCACGTTCGTAAGAACGATCATTATTCCGGGAATGTTCTTATTCCTCTTAATCAGCCATCATGTATTCGCGTTTCAATGTGTCATTACAACACAGCAGAAGAAATCATTACATTTTTAAAAGCGATCAAAGAAATAGTATAGATAAATTATCTACTGTTGAAACAAAGGCATCCCATCACAATATTGACCTTTTCCCCATCTTCGGAGAAAGGAAGTACAAGTGATGTGTAATCCCTGATCATTTCAGGTTCAACGCTGATGCTGTTTGAATAGAAATATGGCTTACGGTATTCGATACCTTGCTTAAGCATTTCCGCCACATTCCATAATTCGGGAAAGTCACTAATTGATTTTCCCATATAATGTGATGGTACTTTTGATTTTGAACCGATCAAACGGATTTTAAAACTGACCGGGTCATGCGTCACGTCTTGCATAACAATATACGGCAGAGCTGTCGGAACTTTCATCGGATTAAAATCTGATCGTGCAGGCAAATCTCTTGAACCTTTTAGCTCAAGCCAATAATCATATAATGCAAGCTGTTCTTTAGAACTCAACTCGTTTCTATCGAAATCGAAATGCTGCTCGGGGGCACTTATCTTATGCCTCAGATCCATTTTTTTACCCAAATTTTATTTTTGCCCATAATCTCAATAGTTAATAATTGGTTAATTTTAGATAAAAATCAAGACAATTCCTAACAGATTTCGAAAATTTTTATATTGCATGTAAAATAAAATTTATAAATTTGCGCTGAACAGCAAAATATCATAACCTAGCAAAATGGCTGACAATTCTTTTAAAAACAACAACTTACCTATTATATTCATTCACGGTTCTTTTGCCAACTCAAAAAGCTGGCGTAAAATAAAAGAACACGTGAATGAAAATGTAAAAACTTATTCTATTAACCTGCCCGGGCATGGTGGCAATGACGATCCACATGATTTTGATGATCCAAAATTCAAAACTGAATTCGATTGCATCAAATCTCAAATCCCTATTATGAATGAACCAGTGCATTTAGTTGGGCATTCTTATGGCGGTGTTGCGGCACTGGCTGCGACACTTACAAAAGCATTTAATGTTAAAAGACTGACCCTATTTGAACCAGTTGCTGTCGGATTATTATCAATTTTTAATGAAAATAAAGCTGAACAGATTATTGCCGATTTCACTGAAGAATATATTATCCACGCCGCACAGGATGGTGAAAAAAATGCATGCGCGCGGGTCATCGATTTTTGGGGCGTTGAAGGTTCATTCGAAGTCATCCCTCCCCATGTACAAGACGCGATGGCAGAAATGACAAAAAATAATTTACGCCATTGGGAACTCTGCAAACAGTTATGTAAATACAATGCTGATGACATAAGAGGCATTGATATTCCTGTTACCGTCGCCCATGGCAGTCATTCCAATTTTGTTGCAAAAACCATTTCAAATATACTTAAAAATAACATCCCTGACTGCAAACAATTTGAAATAAAAGGGGCAAGTCATTTCATGATCACCAGTCATCCAAAAGACTGCGCAAAAATTATTATGTAAAAAATACTTTACATTATGTAAAAAATATTTTACCTCTCTAATTATATTAATTAGGAGGCATAAATGGACTTATCCAATCGTGAAAAAGAAATATGGATTGAATTGATCGTTAGCATAGCAGTGGCAATTTATTATTTTACCCATGCATTTAATCTTGGCGGCTTTAACAACTTAACCGATCCTGGTTTAGGAAAAGTCGTTGTGAACGCAATACTTATATCAATTGCATCGACAATTATTCTGAATATTGTTTTTGCCAAAAAAAATACTGAAGCAAAAGATGAACGTGATATCGCAATTGAAGCAAAAGCAAATTCATTTGCCTATTATTCATTATGCGTTTTTTGTACATTAATCATTGGGCAAGTCATGATCACCGAAGGAATTGGATATTTCAGCCAAACTCATCCTGTGCCAGTAAATGCCGCCAGCATCATGCATTATTTACTTATAGCAATTATTCTTTCGGGTACCGTAAAATCATCCATTCAGATCTTTCGTTACAGACGTGGATATTAAAATGACAGATAAGGTAGTCCACAATAATATCAAAATGTTGAGGCTAAAACACGGCGGTTTATCACAAGCCGCCTTGGCCGAAAAAATTGGCGCCACAAGGCAAACCGTAAACGCAATCGAGGCGGCGAAATACGCCCCCTCGTTAGAACTTGCTTTTAAAATTGCGGATGTTTTTGGCGAACCGCTTGAAAGTGTTTTTGAATATCGGTGATTAAACGATTTTTGTCGTTAAAGTATCCAAACCGTCAATACCGCCGTCCATCACATCACCCGGAACAACCGGGCCGATGCCGGACGGTGTCCCTGTATAAATAAGATCACCCGGCTTAAGCACATATAGTTCAGAAAGTTTTGAAATGATTTGCGCGTTTTTGGCAATCATTTGATTGATGTTACCATCCTGTTTAACATCACCATTCACGCTTAACCAGATACGCCCTTCGTTAATGTGACCGACTTCTTCCACTGGATGGATTTCTGTGATCGGCGCTGACATATCAAACCCTTTTGACGGGTCCCAAGGCATTCCTTTATCTTTAAGCGCAAGTTGCATGTCCCTGCGGGTCAGGTCATTACCCACCGCATAACCGAACACATAATCTTCCGCATCTTCCACGGATACATTATATGCTTCTTTGCCAATAGCGATAACCAGTTCAATTTCATAATGGAAATTTTCAGTATGTTGTGGATATGGCACGTCAACACCATTTGCAACAACAGCATCACCCGGTTTCATGAAAAATACAGGGTCAACCTTATCCGGGTCTTCACCAAATTCAACCACATGATCCGCGTAATTAAGGCCCACACAATAAATGCGGTTTACCGGAAATTTTTCATCGCTCCCTACGATATCAACAAGTGGGGTTGGTTGTGCTGGAAATACTGTATTTGTCATGTTCTTGTCCTTATTTACCATATAACTCTATGGCTCTGTCTTCGAAAGATTCGACCATACGGTGAACCGCTTCGGTAAACAAGCCTCCAATCATTTTTTGAAAGATTTTATTTTTAAATTCAAAATCCACCTCAAAATGAAGTGCGGAGCCACCATCCGGCAAATCTTTAAATTCCCAAAGATTATGAAGGTAACTAAGCGGCCCCTTCACATAATCGATTTCAATTTTTCCGTCTGACAACATCACGTGCGATGTAAATCTTTCACGAAAAACTTTAAAGCCGATGATCAAGTCCGCATAAAAGTCATTTTCTTTTTTGTTATAAAGCCTTGCACCAATGCACCACGGCAAAAATTCAGGATACTTTCCAACATCTGCAACAAGATCAAACATCTGTTCTGCGGTATAGGGGAAAACTCTGTCTTCTACGAACCTTGGCATTGATCACTCGTAAAGCGGATTATGCTTTTTCATTTCTTCAATATCAATTGGTGCATCTTCGTGACTGATATCACCTGATTTCTTTAGCTGCTCAAGACGTGCTGCTTTCAGCACTTCGAAATCTTCGCTCGCGTGATGACTTGATCGTGTAAGTGGCGACGAAGACACATGTAAAAAACCTTTTGCTTTGGCACGTTTTTTATACTTAACAAATTGATCCGGCTTAATAAATTCAATCACATCAGTGTGTTTCTTCGTTGGCTGAAGATATTGACCTATGGTCATAAAATCAATATCCGCACTACGCATGTCATCCATGACTTGCAGTACTTCTACCTCATCTTCACCCAGTCCGACCATAATGCCGGATTTTGTGAATATTTCAGGATCCATTTCTTTTACTTTCGCAAGCAAGTTTAATGAATGAAAATAACGTGCACCCGGACGAATACGTGTATAAAGACGTGGAACCGTTTCAAGGTTGTGATTAAACACATCCGGTTTTGCTTTAACCACTTTTTCAAGCGCACCCGGCTTATTTCTGAAATCCGGTGTCAGAATTTCAATGGTTGTTTCCGGTGATGCTTCACGGATCGCCGCGATTACTTTTACGAATTGATCTGCACCACCATCTTCAAGATCATCACGGTCAACGGATGTAATCACAATGTGCTTCATTTCTGTGGTTACAACCATTTCCGCAACATGACGTGGTTCATCCGGATCAACGGGGTTCCCCTTACCCGTTTTGATGTTACAGAAACGACACGCACGTGTACATGTATCACCAAGGATCATGACCGTCGTATGTTTCTTGGTCCAGCATTCACCGATATTCGGACATGCAGCCTCTTCACATACTGTATTAAGCTTAAGACCACGCATAAGTTTGCGTGTTTCCTGATACCCTTTGGATACAGGTGCTTTTACCCGTATCCAGTCAGGTTTACGTACATGACCACTTTCGGTCACAACTGGTTTTACTGCTTTTTCGTCCATCATATACTCGATATAATATTGGAATTAGAAATGTAAAGCTTTCCCAAATGCATCAAGTACCGCTTCGTGCATCATTTCTGACATTGTCGGATGCGGGAATACAGTGTGCATAAGCTCTATTTCTGTTGTTTCAAGGGTTCTGGCAACAGTATAACCTTGGATCATTTCTGTTACCTCTGCACCAACCATATGTGCGCCAAGTAGCTCACCGGTTTTTGCATCAAAAACAGTTTTCATCATGCCTTCTGCTTCACCCATGGCAATCGCTTTACCGTTACCAATGAATGGGAAACGACCAACATTGACCTTATAACCAGCTGCAATCGCTGCTTTTTCAGTCATGCCAACGCTTGCCACTTGTGGGCGACAGTATGTACAGCCAGGGATGTTGCCCTTGTCCATCGGATGAAGATCTTTGATTTCTTTATTGCCTTTATCACGGGCAATCTTTTCAACCAGAATAACACCTTCGTGTGATGCTTTATGCGCAAGCCATGGTGGACCGGTAAGATCACCAATCGCATGAACACCTTTAACACCAGTATGGCCCCACTCATCAGTTACAACGTGGCCGCGGTCAACTTTGATCTTATTTTGCTCAAGGCCAATATTTTCAACGTTTCCGTCAATACCAATCGCGATGATAACATTATCAACTTCGATCTGTTCTGATTTACCACCCTTGCCTTCAACGGTACAAACCACTGATTTGGCTTTTTTATCAAGTTTCGTAACGGACGCTTCCGTCATGATCTTGATACCTTGTGACTTGAATGATTTTGCTGCGAATGCTGAAATTTCTTCGTCTTCCACTGGCATAACGCGGTCCATCATTTCAACAACGGTTACGTCAGAACCAAGTTCATTATAAAAGCTCGCAAATTCAATACCGATGGCACCTGAACCAATCACAAGAAGCTTACCAGGCACTGCCTTTGGTGTAAGCGCATGACGATATGTCCATACAAGCTCACCGTCTGCTTTTAAATGTGGTAATTCTTTCGCACGTGCACCAGTGGCAAGGATGATATCCGTACCGTGAACTTCGGTTTTCTTTCCATCTTTTTCAACGGATAGAACGCCAGGTTTTACCAGTACACCGTTTCCTTCGATAACAGTAACTTTGTTTTTCTTCATAAGGTGTTTGATACCGCCACTTAGCTGCGCCGCGATACCACGGCTGCGACTAACGACCTTATCAAGATCAAAACCTAGCTGACCGGCTACAAGACCGTAATCCGCGGCATGCTTCATATTATGAAAAACTTCAGCAGAACGAAGAAGCGCCTTTGTCGGGATACAGCCCCAGTTAAGGCAAATACCACCAAGTTCCGCACGTTCAACAACAGCCGTTTTAAATCCAAGCTGTGCTGCACGGATCGCCGCAACATATCCACCCGGGCCGGAGCCGAGAACGACCATATCAAATTTTTGTGCAGTCATAGTCTCTCTCCTTTACAGTAGCATCGCTGATGGTTGCTCAAGGAATGTCTTAAGCGCCGCCAGATATTCTGCACCAACAGCGCCATCAATGGCACGGTGGTCACAGGAAAGTGTTACTGTCATAACTGTTGCAACGGTCAGTTCACCATTTTTCACGACCGGACGCTGTTCACCAGCACCAACCGCAAGAATTGCTGCTTGTGGCGGGTTAATCACCGCATCAAAGCTCTTAACACCCATCATACCCATATTGGAAATAGAGAATGTACCACCAGCATATTCTTCTGGTGCCAGTTTTCCTTCGTGTGCGCGTTTCGCAAGGTCTTTTGTTTCATCAGAAATCTGACGAAGACCTTTTTGATCAGCCCCCTTAACAACAGGTGTAATTAGACCGCCATCAATCGCAACCGCAACGGAAATATCCGCGCGTTTAAATTGGCGCATCGTATCACCAAGGAACTGTACGTTCGCAGCTGGCACCTTCATAAGCGCCGCAGCACATGCCTTAATCACGAAATCATTTACGGAAATTTTATATTCGTCTGACATCGCGTTAAGCTGTTTACGTGCCGCAAGCAGATTATCAAGTTCAATATCCACAGATAGATAGAAATGCGGAACAGTTTGCTTGCTTTCAGTAAGGCGCTTGGCAATTGTTTTACGCATATTGCTTAGTTTCACATCTTCAAACGGTGTATCACCATCAAGCGCGACTGCACCTGCTGCTGCAATTGGTGCTGCGGCTGGTGTGTACGCCTCAACGTCACGTTTGATCACGCGGCCACGTGGGCCAGTGCCCGGGATCGCTGCAATGTCATAACCATTCTGTTCAGCAATACGGCGCGCGAGTGGTGATGCGAATACGCGATCACCGCTTGCAACTACTGGCACAGGAGCAGCAGGTGCTGCCACAGGAGCCGGAGCCGCTACTGGCGCAGGAGCCGGTGCAGCTGCAGGAGCTGGTGCAGGTTCAGCCGCAGGTGCCGGAGCAGCCGCAGCAGGTGCGCTTGCCGCAACACTGTCAGCTGCTGATGCATCTTCGCCATCTTCAAGAAGTACAGCAATTAATTCGCCAACAGCAACATTTTCTGTGCCTTCTGCAACAACGATTTTACCTACAACACCGTCATCGATGCTTTCAAATTCCATTGTGGCTTTGTCTGTTTCGATCTCAGCAAGAACTGTACCGCTTTCAACTTCATCGCCTTCTTTCACAAGCCACTTTGCCAGTGTACCTGTTTCCATGGTTGGGGAAAGTGCAGGCATTGATAATGCAATAGCCATGATTATTCTCCTTGCTTATAACAAACTTGCTTTGCAGCGGCGACGATACGCTCATCACTTACAACAGTAAGTTTCTCAAGGTTTGCCGCATATGGCATTGGAACATCTTCGTTGGTCACACGCATAACCGGTGCATCCAAGTAATCAAATGCATCTTCCATCAGACATGCTGAAATTTCAGATGATACGGAACATGTAACCCATCCTTCTTCAACACAAACGATGCGGTTTGTTTTCTTAACACTTTCGATGATTGTATCCATATCAAGCGGACGAATTGTTCTTAGATCAATCACTTCTGCGTCAATGCCTTCTGCGGCAAGCTTTTCAGCTGCATCCAGGGCAAATTTAACACCGATTGAATATGATACAAGCGTCACATCCACACCTTCACGAACAACTTTCGCTTTACCAAGTGGAACTGTATAGTCCTCAACATCTGGAACATCAAAGCTGTACCCATATGTGATTTCGTTCTCAAGGAAAATCACTGGGTTTGGATCTTTAATCGCTGCTTTCAATAGACCTTTACAGTCAGCCGCGCTATATGGCGCCACAACAATAAGACCTGGAACATGGGCATACCATGATGCATAGTTTTGTGAATGCTGCGCGCCCACACGACTTGCCGCGCCGTTTGGACCACGGAAAACCATTGGACACCGGATTTGACCACCTGACATATAGTTTGTTTTTGCAGCACTATTGATAATTTGGTCAATCGCCTGCATCGCAAAGTTAAATGTCATAAATTCAACAACCGGCTTAAGGCCAGCCATCGCCGCACCAACACCAAGACCGGCAAAGCCATGCTCAGTAATCGGTGTGTCGATCACGCGTTGATCACCAAATTCCTGTAATAGGCCTTGTGTTACTTTATAGGCGCCTTGATATTCTGCGACCTCTTCACCCATCACGAATACATCAGGATCAAGACGCATTTCTTCTGCCATCGCATCACGAAGTGCTTCACGAACAGTCATGTTTGTGAATGTTGTGCCTTCTGGAAGGTCGGCTTCAACCCGAACGGCGGCAACTGGTGCTGTCACTTCCGGCACTGGTGCTGCTTCTGTGCTTTGCATAACTGGTGGCTCACTTGCTGGGGCCGCCACAGTCGCAGTGATACCGTCAAGTGAACTTGCATCTTCGCCGTCTTCAAGGATTACGGCGATCAATGTACCAACAGCAATGCCCTCTGCGCCTTCCGCAACAAGGATTTTACCAAGCACACCTTCTTCATCAGTTTCAAGTTCCATTGTGGCTTTATCAGTTTCAATCTCGGCAACGACGTCGCCTGCTGATACTTTATCGCCTTCTTTAAAATTCCATTTGGCAATATTGCCTTCTGTCATCGTTGGTGACATCGCAGGAAGTAAAATTTCTATCGACATTATGATTACTCCTTAATTCTTATTCTGCGACCAAAACGTCGGTATATAGTTCAGATGGATCAGGTTCCGGACTTGTTGTTGCAAAGTCTGCTGCTTCGGATACCACTGCCTTGATTTCCTTATCAATGGCTTTCAATTCATCTTCTGTCATGATTTTATTATCAAGAATACGATTCTTTACCTGATCAATCGGATCGAATTCAGCACGCATTTTTGATACTTCTTCTTTTGAACGATATTTCGCAGGGTCAGACATTGAATGACCACGATAACGATATGTCTTCATTTCCAGAAGAACCGGCCCTTCACCAGCACGACATTTCGCAACAGCACGCGATGCCGCCTCACGAACAGCAAGAACATCCATGCCGTCAACTGCTTCACCTTCGATTTTAAAGCTTTCACCACGGCGGAAAAGCTCAACTTCTGATGATGCACGAGCAAGTGATGTACCCATCGCATATTGGTTGTTTTCAATCACAAAAATAACAGGCAGGTTCCAAAGACGCGCCATGTTAAAGCTTTCATAAACCTGTCCCTGGTTTACCGCACCGTCACCGAAGTAAACAACGGATACATTATCTGTACCGCGGTATTTATGCGCGAAACCAAGACCCGCACCGATTGGAACCTGTGCGCCCACGATACCGTGACCACCATAGAAACCATGCTCAACGCTAAACATATGCATTGAACCGCCTTTACCTTTGGAAATACCGGTTGAACGACCTGTTAGTTCAGCAAGAATAACTTTTGGATCAATATCACATGCAAGCATATGCGCATGATCACGATAAGAAGTCAGAATGCTGTCGCCATCTTTAAGTTCTGCCTGAATACCAGTAACAACGGCTTCCTGCCCGATATAAAGGTGACAGAAACCACCAATTAAGCCCATACCATACATTTGCCCTGCTTTTTCTTCAAAGCGGCGCATCATAAGCATGTCTTTATAATATTGGATAAGATCTTCTGGGGTTGCCTCTGGGGCTTTTTTCTGAACGGCCTTACGGCGAGCGGCGGGTTTCCCGCCTTTGGTTGTGCGGGGGGAAGGTTTTTTAGCCATATTCCTCACTCTTATTGTTGATATTAGTCCCGTGTGATTAAAGGTTTAAATGCTTTTCCATCATAAAAACATCACACAAAAGGATACCTAAATCCTTAAAACATACCCTTATAATCACCAAAAGTTATTGAAAAACAACATATTTTTTTAATTAACTAAAATTAAGTTAATTGCATTTTTTTGTTGACAGATAGCTAAAAAACCAAGTTACAACATAACAACATGAAAACAAACGATTTTTATTAAACAAGCAAATCTGACGAATAAGAATTATTAATACATTAGGGTTTACTGCTATTTTGTACGGTCGTTCAACAATTCAATAAGATTCACTTAAAACAAGATTCGAACATTTCCCCCACCCCAAATAAAAAGGGCCTTTCCGAAGAAAGGCCCATCAAGTTCATGCGATTTTATTTATAATTTATTTATTTGTGATGATTATTTCATCGGGGTGCGAGAAACCAAGCTCACGTCTCGCCAGTTCATCAAGATAATCAGGGTCCACATGATTGCTGGACAAAAGCCCAACATGTAATTCCAGATCATCCCTCGCCGCTTTAATTTTTTTTCGTTCTGCTTCGAGAGCGGCGATTTCCTCTTCTAGCAGTTTTTGTGCCGTGACACTGTTAAAACCATGTGCCGCAAAATATGCTGATACCAGCAAAGCTGATAGCGGTACGGACATCCTTTTCAATCGGATGAATATGGTATTAACGTTTCTCATACCCTAATGAATCACAACCGATTCGGCGGGTCAACAAAAAAAGAAAAAAAAGAATCGTTTAGAGTCAACGATCTAGCAAAACCACAATATATAGTATGCCCGATTCGCTCGACGCATATTTTAAGTGGGATTTTTTCCCACCCCGAGATTCAAAAAATCGCAAAAACGAACAAAACGACGCAAATCACCTACTGCTTCGTTTTGATGATTTGTTGCAAAAATCACAAAGTTTATAAAAGCAAATTTGAAACTGATTGATATATATAGGAAAACATTGACATTCCCTGCCTAATCCCTATTGTGCGCGGTAAGAGATAAACAAGGATAAAGATCAACGTATGAGTTTCGAATATCTGGGTTTGAGTGACGAAGTGTTGGCCGCAGTGAATGAGGCCGGATATACAGACCCCACCCCCATTCAAAAGAAAACCATCCCAAGCACATTGCAGGGCCGTGATATTCTGGGTATTGCCCAGACCGGCACAGGCAAAACGGCGAGCTTTACGTTACCAATGATCGATATCCTAAGCCACGGACGCGCGCGCGCCCGCATGCCAAGGTCACTCATCCTTGAACCAACCCGCGAACTGGCGGCACAGGTTGAGGAAAGTTTCGAAAAATACGGCAAACATTCAAAGCTATCATGCGCGCTATTAATTGGCGGCACTGATTTTGTTGGCCAATCCAAAAAGCTTGATAAAGGTGTCGACGTGCTAATTGCAACGCCGGGACGACTGCTTGACCATATGGAACGCGGCAATGTTATGCTTACTGGTGTTGAGCTGCTTGTTGTTGATGAAGCAGACCGTATGCTTGATATGGGCTTTATTCCGGATATTGAGCGCATCTGCAAAATGCTGCCGAAAAAAATTCAGTCATTGTTCTTTTCCGCGACTATGCCGCCGGAAGTAAAGAAACTAACCGATAGTTTCTTAAAAGACCCAAAAGAATTTGAAGTATCCGCCCCGACACAAACGGCGGTTACAATCGAAGAAAACCTTGTGAAATTCAAGGGCGATGACAAAATTAAACGCAATGTACTGCGTCATTTGATTGATGAAAGCGACATTAAAAACGCGATTATTTTCTGCAACCGCAAAAAAGAAGTCAAAATCGTCAATAAATCCCTGAATGTTCATGGTTACTCTGCTGCGGAACTTCATGGTGACTTGCATCAAGACACACGTATGGAAACGCTCGCCAAATTTAAAAATGGCGATATTAAAATCCTTGTGGCCAGTGATGTGGCCGCACGCGGCCTTGATATTCCGGATGTGGGCCACGTATTCAATTACGACATTCCATCAAACCCGGAAGATTACATCCACCGTATCGGCCGTACGGGTCGCGCCGGTAAAGAAGGTACCGCTTACACCCTAAGCACGCATATGGATAAAAAGTATCTAACAACGCTTTTAAAATTCCTGGATAAAGACATTCCGCTTCATAAAGTACCGAAAGAGGTACTTGAAGATCCACGCAAAGCTAAAAAGCGCCCATTAAACGAAAAAAAATCATCCGAAATTGATGAATCAAATCAAAAGGATGACAAAGTTATCGTCGGAATGGGCGATCACGTACCAGACTTTCTCTTGCGTTAGTTTAGCTAAACATATATATTACAAGCATCTTTTTGGGCTGTTAATTTTTTATTAACTAAGAGATTGATTTTTAATAAATTTTTTTAACCTACGGTTTAATAAATTTTTAAAAATTATTGTGTATAAGTGATTCAATTCTGGGGGCATAAAAATAGAATCACATTACAAAAATGTGGAATATATAAAAAAAGAGATAAGTTGAGATGGCGAAGCTATTATCTGAAGCGGACAAAGATTTTATTTGGAGCACGTCTGCGAATACTATTAAGGTTATGACTGATTTTAAGGTCTTACCTACACCAAAAAATTATCACCTCTGGTACACCTATTCTGCCAAGTCGGATGTCAATCTAAATAAGGTTGTTGACGGCATGGCTTCCAAGAATATGTCTTTCAATGAAGAAATTAGTGAAAAACTATATGAAAAGTTTTTCTCTGCTGAAAAAGAACTTAAAGCCGTTATTGAAACAGGCGCAACGTTCCAGCAAGAACTTAAGAAAATCGTATCCGTTTTGAAAGAAGCAGGCGATAATTCAAGTCTTCATACAAAAGATCTAATGGATCATATGGGCGCACTTTCTGATTTCGAGGGATCAGAAGAATTAAAAGACATTATTCAGGTTGTGATTAACGATACCGATAAAATGCGTGAACAAAGTCAGAAACTGGAAACGAAGCTTGAAGAAAGCACGTTCAAAATTGAACGTCTTCAGGATAATCTTGACAATGCCCGCATGGAAAGCCGCACGGACGCACTAACCAACATCGGCAACCGCAAATTCTTTGAAGAAAAACTATCCGAATACATCAATAACCATGAAAAAATTGGCCATGATCTGTGCCTGATCCTTTGTGACATTGATTTCTTCAAGAAATTTAACGATAGCTATGGCCACCAAATCGGTGATCAGGTGCTTAAAGTTGTAGCCCACGTGGTTAAAACAGAACTTGGTTCAGACGGTGCAGCGGCCCGTTACGGCGGTGAAGAATTCGCAATTTTATTACCGAAAAAGAAACTCGGTGAAGCACTCGATCTCGCGGAACGCATTCGTAGCGTCATTTCAAAGCGCATCATCAAAAACAAGCAAACCGGTGCCAATTTCGGCAAGATCACAATGTCATTTGGCGTTGCAAGCTATGACAATTGCCCATCCGGCGAAGCTTTAATCGAAAATGCCGATGCTGCCCTTTATCTTGCAAAAGATAACGGCCGCAACCGCGTTCAAAGCGAACTTGATACAGCCGCAGCGGGGCAACAAACTGCTTAAGAAATTTAAATAGAATTATAAAAGGCATCGTTTCAATTTGAACGATGCCTTTTTTATTATCCACCCCTAACGTCACCCTTGGGCTTGTCCCGTGGTCTCGAGATACTCGGAACAAATCTGAGTATGACTATATACAGCGTCCTACTCCCGAACACCCATATAAATTTCAAGCTGCTCTGTAATGCCAGGATGTTTTAGTCCTGCTTGTCTGGCTTTACTTAGAGCTTCACGGGCGCTTATTTTATCAACATTATAAAGATGCGCTGCCAAAATCATTGATGCACGGTCACCTGACCCACAGTGGACGTAAACATCACCGTCTTTGGTATTGGCGATTAATCCCAATGCTTTTTCAAGTTCCGCGACATTTAATTTGCCATCATTAATATCACCATAGCGGTCATTATAAATGCGGGCGCGCATGAATTTTAAGCCGGCATCTTCCACATGTTGCTGTTCAGGAAAGCCATCATTTTCAATTTCGGCGCGATTGGTGATTACGGTTGTAATGCCGCGATCTTTCATCATTTTGATGGCTTCGGCGCTTGGCTGGCTACCGATATAAAAATTTTTATATTTCACCATATTATTTATGCCGCCGAATGGTTCGACCTTACGCACAGTTTCATCAAGCATTTTATGAAGGCGCTCTATCCCCCATTCGGAACTGAGGCCCGCGGCCAATGACATTTTTAAGGCATCATCCTTGCTATAGCCATAATCACGATAAAGGATCGCGCCAAGGGTCGACCCTGCGCGCTGACCATGGCTGCAATGCAGTAAAATTTTCTTTCCCGCAAGTGATGCTTCATCGATAACCGATTTGATTTCAGAAAGTGCGGCGTGGCTAAATCCCGCCTCAAATGTTGGGGCGGTCAGGTAAGGAATTTGTTTATATTCAATACCTTGGCTTTCGACGGCCGCTTTTTCATCAAAACCAAGGTCCTCATTAAAGCCGCGGATATTGATCACTAGATCAAAGCCATGCTCTTTAAAGGTTTTCGTCGTTGCTTCATCCGGCTGCGCAGCATAAACCACATTGCCAAGGTGTGGTGCTTTTTCAAGATTACCGAATGCGTGATTACCGTGGTCCGTTGTGCGATCAATATTATCTGCATAGGCAGAAGCACTAATGAACAAAACAGTTAAAATCGCATGAAAAATTCTATTCATTTGGTGCTCCCTACCCTTATTTTAAACCATCAAGGTATGTGGACATGGCTTTGCCGACACCTTCGCTGGTAAGGCCTGCATCCTTTGCCGCTTTCGTTGCGGCTTCCTTGCTGTAACCATAATCACGAGCCAATATCGAGCCAAGGGCACCAGCAGCGCGCTGACCTGATCCGCAATGAAGGAAAACTTTACTACCGTTTAATGTGGCTTGCGAAAGCATTTTGGAAAGTTCCGCAACACCGTTATCGGAAACCGTGCGTACCTTATCGTTTATGCTGCCCTCATAAAATGGAATGCGCACGAATGACATGCCGTTTTCTTCAACTACTTTGCGTTCGTCATATCCGACTTTTTCATCATCAAACTTTACGCTTACGACCATATCGTATCCTTGCTCTTTAAGGATTTTGATGGTGTCCGCGTCCGGTTGCCCGGCATATACGATATTGCCCATTTGTGAAACTTTGGAAAAATTACCGAAAGCTTCAATTTCTTTCTTGGCTGTCAAATGATCCAAATTTTGTGCATTTGCAATGAATGGCAGCGCGAACGCCACCACAATAGTCATAATATTTTTAAGCATTACTTGTCCTGTTTATTTAAGTGTATCCAAAAATTCAGAATGAATTTTGGTAAGAAATTCGCTATATAACCCTGCGTCCTTGGCGATTTTCATGGCTTCTTCTTTTGAAACACCATGATCACGATAAAGTACCGCGCTTAACCATGATCCCGCGCGTTGTGAATGCGTGCAATGTAGCATCATTTTAGTGCCATTTTCACCCGCCGCATTAACAACGGATAAAATCTCATCCATAGCCGCAAGATCAATTCCGCGACCCTTCATATATGGAATTTGAATGAAAGGGATACCCTGCTCTTCAACCGCTTTTCTTTCATCGTATCCTTCGTCTTCTGCTTCACCGCGAATGCTTAATACAAGACCGATATCTTGATCTTTTAACATTCCGATTGTTGCCTCATCAGGCTGATCGGTAAAAACCACATGGCCATATTGACTCACGGCCTTTAAATTCCCGAAGGCCTGTTGGTCACCCTTTTCAAGTAGAGCGCTTTGCGCAAACGATGTTGCAACGAACAAAAATGACGCTACCCCGGCAATGACGATTTTTTTGACAAAAGAAACATAAGACATTCTGAATTATCCTGTTGTTATTGATGAAGAAACTATACGTATTTTCGTGATCACATTCAATATGATATTTTCACATTAATGTCATTTATTCCACTTTTGTTCTTTTTTGTTCTTGACAAGAGAACGCTGCCCATATAGAACATAATTAGAACAAATAATAACAGGAGCCAAAAATGGACATTCTACTAAACATCATCGGACTTGGGTTTATTCCGCTTCTTATACTGATGGTTGCTGGAGGGCTTTCTGATATATATCTTGGGCTAAAGGAACATTACGGTTTTTCGTTTAAGTTGCCGACGCCAACAATTAGCATTCCTTCACCGTTTCAACGCCATTCACATAGCTAACAGCAACAACCGTCACCCTCGGGCTTGTCCCGTGGGTCTCATATAATTTTATAAATTACTCTTAATTAAATATAGATACTCGGAACAAGTGTCCTCGCTCCGCTCCTTCACTTTCGGTTCCCGAGTATGACGAGTGAGAAATTAATCCCTACTTACCTTTAATCTCGTCGAATTTTCCGAATTCGTAATTGATCGACCATTCGATCATGGTGCGGTATAGCTCTTCGGTTAGCTCAGGATTGGCACCGTTTTTTTCTGCGTGGGCTTTGACTTTAGCAACCACATCTTCAACGCGGTCATTATCGCGTACCGTATCTCGGCTTTGTTTGATATTTGCTGCTTGATCCATATAAGTTTGACGAATAGCAAACATTTCCACGATGGTGCGGTCAAGAAGATCAATTTCTTCTCTTAAGTCCGCCATCGTTTGGCAATTATCGGCTTTTAAACCTAGCTTGTTTTTTAATTCGTCATGCATACTTTATGTCCCATAGGAAAATATGAGACATACATATTTTACTTTTGAATAAGATTAAAGAAAAAATTGCTATTTTTCTTTATTCACGACGACACAAGGTACGTTTTTACCCTTTAACGCAGAACATCTGCCGTCTGCTGCGCTGAAATTATCATATTCATCGATATAAAGACGGTATGATTTTCTTCCACCACCAAGGTCCACATCTTCTACGTCAATGCTTGCATCAGCTAACAATTCCGGTGCCACGCCTTTTAACCGTTCCCAGTCCAGTACCAATTGATCAACCGCGCTATATGCACCAAGCTGCAATTTATAAACGTTTGCATCACCTGTTTCCATGGCGGCATTCGGGATCATTTCTTCGCTATCAATGGCTGATTGCGGCAAGATCAAACCTTCAAATTCTTCGGTTTCTTTAGCGCCAATGACCTGTGCAGGTGGTGCTTCCAGTTCTCGTGCCCCCTCTTCCGCATTCAGAATATCCATTAACATACGTTTCTTCGGATCAGTTTCTTCTGATATTGTCTCTTCTGTAACAGTTGGACTTGCCACCTGCACTACCCCTTCTGGAACTACAACTGGCGCCCTTTCTTCCGGGAATGATGTTAAATTTAAAAAGATTGCCTGAGCACGTCTTTCACTCGTTAGGCTTTTTAACCAACGGTAATGAAGAATTTTTTCTTCTATTTCCTCCGGTGTCATAAAACTGCTCGCCATGGTTCTTGCGGAACGTTCATCGCCAGACATGCCATAAACCATAATCAGGTTTTGTTGCGCCGTCGTCTGACTGTAATCAAGATTTACGGCCTTGCTTAATAATTGGATTGCGGGTGCATATTCCCCCTCAATCGCAAGAGATAATGCAAGATTATTAATCAATGAAATATGGTCTGGTTGAATGTTAAGGCCGCGGCTATATGCATTTTGTGCTTGCTCATGCAATCCCTGAAGATCATATGCCACACCGATGCTGTTATAAATTCTGAAATTATCCGGTGACGTTGTCGCCACTTCCTCTAGATATCCAACAGCTTCCATCGGGCGATTGCCGAGCACCATCACCTGACCTAAGCCCAGCTTCGCATCAACATGATCCGGTTCCAGTTCCAGAACCTGCTGATAATAAAGCGCAGCCCCATCATGGGCACCAAGCTGCTGATAAATTTCAGCAAGCGCAAGACGTGATGTCACATGTCTTGGGCTTTCATTTGCAGCACGTTGATAAAAGCGAATGGCATTCGGATAATCATTCGCCGCACGGAATGATTCGGCCATTTTCATGAGCGACGGGCTGGAAAACGGCATTTCCCCATTTATTCTACGGTCCGGGTTCGGCATTTGAGTTTCATCATAAACGGGTTCAAAATCCCCGCCACCACCACAGGCAGCAACCATCACCAACATTGAAAGACATGTTATATTTTTCAATGACTTAGAGAAATTAATTTCCATTTTGAAACGCCCCGTTCGCCGGTTAAAGCCTAATATTATTGATAATCTTGCATTTTCTACTATAATGGCACACATGTAAATGAATAAAAAGCAATTGATTTCTTAACAAATTGTTAAAACATTATTGCTACTATAGAATGAGTTAAATTTGTAAGGAAATGTTATGGTTGATATAGCAGCAGCAAGCAGCGCATCATCACAGATACAAGTTGATGCAGGACGTGGCGGAAGCCAAGAGAATGCAGCAATTACGCAAGACGTCGAAAATAAAATCGACGGCGCAGCTGACGGTAAAAAAGCAGTAGAAGCAGACACTGGCCCTGGCGTTGGTAACAACGTTGATATTCAGGCGTAGCCAGTCGCTCCATTCACATATCTAGTTTAAACAAAAAAGGCATGACCCACTTGGATCATGCCTTTCCTCTTATATATCTATCTTTATCACAGTCACCCTCGGGCTTGTCCCGTGGGTTTCATTAATGAAAAGAGATACTCGGAACTAGTCCGAGTATGACAGATGATTATGACGACTTCTTCTCTTCTGGTACAATCGTACGAAGATGAAGTTCACGAAGCTGCTTCATTTCGACTTCGCTTGGCGCATTCATCATAAGATCTTCTGCTTTTTGGTTCATTGGGAAGACAATCACTTCACGAATGTTTGGCTCATCCGCAAGAAGCATCACGATACGGTCAACACCCGGTGCGATACCACCATGGGGTGGCGCGCCGTATTTAAGGGCGTTAAGCATACCTGCGAAGCGCTCTTCAACAACCTCTGGTCCGTATCCGGCAATTTCAAATGCCTTATACATGATTTCCGGAACGTGGTTACGAATAGCACCTGATGAAAGCTCGATACCATTACAAACGATGTCATACTGGTAACCAAGGATATCTTCAGGATCCATTGTATTCAGTGCTTCAAGTCCACCTTGTGGCATTGAGAATGGGTTATGACTGAAGTCTAATTTTTTCTCGTCTTCGTCATATTCATACATTGGGAAATCAACGATCCAGCAGAATTTAAATTCATCATCGTTAATAAGCTCAAGATCTTCGCCAACTTTTGTACGGGCGTGACCAGCAAGCTTCGCCGCATCATTTGCCTTACCACAAGAGAAGAACACACCGTCATTGCCGTCAAGACCAGCAATTTCCATTAACTTAGCTAGACGCTCTTCATCAAGGTTCTTGGCGATTGGGCCCATGGCTTCGCCGTCTTTGAAGCGGATATAACCAAGACCGGCAAATCCTTCGCCGCGTGCCCAGTCATTCATTTTATCAAAGAATGAACGTGGCTGACTGCCGCCTGCACCCGGTGCCGGGATCGCACGAACGACTGCGCCATTGTTTTTAATTGCACCAGCAAAGATACCGAAACCAGAACCGTCGAATACTTCTGTCACATCACAGATTTCAATCGGGTTACGAAGGTCCGGCTTATCATTACCATATTTCATCATACTGTCTGCAAATGTAATACGCGGGAATGGTGCCTGTGTTACTTTCTTGTCTGAGAATTCCTCAAAAATGCCTTGCATTACTGGCTCAATCGCAGAGAACACATCTTCCTGTGTCACATAAGACATTTCCATATCAAGCTGATAGAACTCACCCGGTGAACGGTCAGCACGGGCATCTTCGTCACGGAAACATGGCGCGATTTGGAAATAACGGTCAAAACCAGCCATCATAAGAAGCTGTTTGAACTGTTGTGGCGCCTGTGGCAGCGCATAAAACTTACCCGGGTGCATACGAGATGGCACAAGGAAGTCACGCGCACCTTCCGGTGATGACGCTGTCAGGATCGGTGTTTGATATTCACGGAAACCCTGGTCAACCATGCGGCGACGGATGCTTGAAATAATATCAGAACGCAGAACGATATTATTGTGAATACGTTCACGGCGTAGATCAAGGAAACGGTATTTAAGACGAATATCTTCCGGGTATTCCTGATCACCAAAAACAGGAAGCGGCAATTCCGCTGCTTCGTTCAGCACATCAGCCTTTTTCACAAGGATTTCAACTTCACCGGTTGGAAGCTCAGGATTGATGGCTTCGTCGGTTCTTTTAATCACTTCACCTTCAACGCGGATCACGCTTTCGGCGCGGACGTTATCGGCAATTTCAAAGATTTCTTTAAAGTCGCTATCGAAAACACATTGCGTGATGCCATAGTGATCGCGAAGGTCAATAAACAGTAATCCACCGTGGTCACGTTTACGGTGTACCCATCCAGAAAGGCGAACTACCTCACCAGCTTGTTCGCTGCGGAGATCATTACATGTATGTGATCTATATTCGTGCATAATCTTTCTTCTACTTTTTTAAATATTCATGTTCAATTTAAAGTGTTTTTATGCTTTATTGTCGCATAGTCAAGTTAATCTTTCATTTGAGCCAATATATTAAGGGTATTTATGAGCGTAATTACAACGAATGAGGACTTAAAAGCCCTCTGTGACCGTCTATCAAAATCGGATTATGTGACGGTTGATACGGAATTTCTTCGGGATAAGACATATTATTCAAAGCTTTGCCTAATACAAATTGCCGACGATAACGAATATCACGCCATTGATACACTTGCGAGTGGCATTGACTTGACCCCATTTTACGATTTGATGGAAAATGAAAAGGTTATAAAAGTTTTCCATGCGGCCAAACAAGATATCGAAATTTTCGTTAATCAAGCGGGCGTTGTGCCAAAACCATTATTCGATTCTCAAATCGCTGCAATGGTTTGCGGCTTTGGCGATAGCATCGGTTATGAAAAACTGGTAATCGCGTTATGCAATCAATCCCTTGATAAAAGTACACGATTTACCGATTGGTCGAGACGCCCCCTCACCGAACGACAAATTGATTATGCCCTTGGCGATGTAACACATTTACGCGTGATTTATAAAAAACTTGCCGCAAAGCTCGAAAAAAATGGCCGCGAACATTGGTTAAAAGAAGAAATCGAAGATATGCTGGATAAAGACAGCTATATTATCAAACCTGAAGATGCATGGAAACGCGTTAAAATCAGAAACAGCAACCGCCGATTTAACGCGATCGTGCGCCGTATCGCCGAATGGCGTGAGGCCGACGCACAAAAGCGCAACCTGCCAAGAAACCGCATCATGCGCGACGAAGTCATGCTTGAATTATCGGCTGCTCGCCCAACCCACGTGAACGGATTAACGGGCATCCGCGGTCTGGGCAGCAATTTCGCCAACAGCAAAGCCGGAAAAGCCGTGATCGACATCATCAAAGAAGTCATCGATTTACCCGAAAGCGAGTTACCGGAAATCAGCCGCCGCAAACCACCATCACAAAACACCGATCCCGTGGTGGAATTGCTTAAAGTGTTACTCAAGCTCGTCTGCAAATCCGAAAACGTCGCACCAAAGCTATTGGCAAATGTAGAAGACCTAGAAAAAATCGCTGAAAACGACGACGCGGATGTAAAGGCGCTGCATGGATGGCGTTATGACCTATTCGGCAAAAACGCAATCGATCTAAAGCATGGCAAGGTGGCGTTTGCGATTAATGATGGTGAGATCGAGGTGTTTCCACACGAGAGGTGAAGAGGTATATTTTAATATCTAGTATTTTATCCCTATTACTCTACAATCGCTCTAGCTTGATTGACTCATTATCCGTAATTAAATAATTTACTTAAAGAGTTTAAACTTTCTAATATTTGGGGATGTTTTGCGCATGATCTTATATCCTATTAAAACAGATACAAATATCATTATTCCTATAGTTTTAAACCGTATAAATAATTACTTCCACATAACTTCGTATTTTATTTTCTTTTTATTCTGCATATTTCTTATTCCCCCTTCATTTGCTGGCGAAACCGAAGACAAAGGTTTACGACAAGCTGCATTTAATGGCGATCTTGCAATGGTGAATGTATATCTGGGAATTGGTGCTGACATCAATGGTCAAGATAAAACTGGAATATCTGCCATGCTAGCTGCCGCAAATCAGGGGCACGTGGAAATAATCTCAGCCTTAATAGACAAAGGCGCGAACATAAACATACAAGAGGGAAATGGTATAACGCCATTGTATAGAGCGGCCTCTCAAGGCCATCATGAGGTCGTAAAACTCCTACTGGATAATGATGCTGACTATAAAATTCCAGACAAATTCGGCGGCACTGCATTAGGTGCCTCTACAAGATACGGACACAAAGAAGTCGTAAAAACCTTACTGGAACATGGTGTAAGCGTTGATGATGAAATAGACACGCGTGGAAACACGGCATTACTTATGGCTGCTTTTACAGGTAATGCTGATCTTGTACAGCTATTATTAGATAACGGAGCGGATGTATATAGGAAAAATAATGCTGGAGCTAATGCTCATGATATTGCGACTAGCAAAGGTTTTTTAGGAGTCGATCGAAATTTACTAACCCATATTGTAAAAATAAAAAAACGCAAACAGGATAAAGATAAAGAACATAATCCAGAAGATATTAAAAAGATAAGAGATTATTCCCGCATCCTCAAACCCGATGTAATTCGTACCACTCAGCCAACTCTGATCAAGGAGAGCTATGACAAAACAATCAAATTGCTGATTAAAATGGAAGAATATGATGAGGCAAGAAAATATATAAATCTTTATATTGCATACGTCAGGAACCAAAAAGATTACAAATTAGAGCTGGAAATTATAGACCAGATTTTTGATTTCGCTGACTTAACCAATGAAAGCAGAGACAGAAGCAGTGCCCACTCTGCACGTTCAGGTATGTTAGAAAGAACTAAAAAATACGATGAGGCAATAGCCGACTTAATTAAAGCGTTAGAATTTGACAATATGGAAGATCAAGGTTTTCATAGAGCGAACATGTTAGCCCGTCTTGTAAAATTATACACTATTGTCGGCAATGTTGAAGGCATGCGCAAAACTCATGAAAAACAACTGAATGTATTTAATGAACATACGGACGAGACTTTACTTGTACCATCTGTTGGAGACTTTGATCAGTACTTGTTCTTCCTATATCTAAAAAGGGCAGATATGGAATTGCAATTAGGTGAATTTGATGAAGCTCGAAAAGTAGTAAAACTAGCAGGAAAAATTTCACGAAACCATAAAAATATTAGTGTAAAATTTGACCAGTCAATGGCCATTCAAGTCATGCTTTCCAAAATTGATCATAAATCCGAAGATGAAACCATTAAATATATAAACCATGAACATATGTATCATTTACATCTTGATGGTTTTACTGCCAATATGAACAATGAATATGAATATAAAGGTGTAAATTATAGAAATTATCTCGTACATCCGAATGTATATAATCGCCATTACGAACAATTAGGTGATATAGAAGTCGAGAATGGCCATTTTGACGTTGCACAAAAAGTTTATGAAAGACTCTTCATAAATTTAATAGAAGCTTATGAGTTTGAAATAAATGCGCAGAAAACAATAGATATATACGCTAAAATCGCAGCCTCAAGGGTTGCCAATATTCATATTAAGCTTGGTGATGTATTAGCTGAAAATGATGACCCACATATAGCTAAAGAGCATTATAAAGCAGCTCTAGCACTTTATGAGAAATATGATTACTCTGACAAGGCTGAAGAAATACGCGAGCGAAGTTTCTGAGTTTCTGAGATCAAAGGAGTCGAGATCAATGGATCAGGAACCAATGGAGTCAGAGCAAATTGATTCTACCATACACTGCCATTACCGACTTAAGAGGCCTTAACTTAATCTACGTAAAATCATTTAACTCTATTGGATACCGTAATGAAAACCGCGATCATCTATCAATATTTTGAAGTCGATCAAACATACAAAGAAAATTTCATTTATTTCTTAAATACTGCAATAGTCGATGATGTGGATTACTTTGTTTATATATCGGGGAATTGTTCTTTTGAACTGCCTGAATTTTCAAATGTAACTTACTTTTTTATAGAAAATCACAATAATGATTTTGGTGCGGTTTTAGAGTTTTATAAACAAAACACAGACAATCATTATGATGCCTATGTTTTTATTAACTCTAGTGTAAGGGGACCGTTTTTACCGACATATAATGATAAAAACTGGCATCAAACCTTTACAACAAAACTTTCTGCTGATGTTGCATTAATCGGGTCCTCAATAAACCTATTACCTGAACAATCATATCATTCACAAAAATTTGGTGAGAGGCACACATATAGCCCGCCATTTTTTCATGTTCAAACAATGGCCTATGCACTTTCGTCAGAAGGATATCAATTGCTCGCGCAAAAGGGGTTTTATGACGTACCAGATCAACTGGAAAAAGATGATATTATCAATGACTATGAAATACAGATGTCACAAATAATTATGGAAAATGGATATTCTATATCTTCATTATTACCTACGTTTGATAGATACAATATTGATCACAAAGAAACTGTTTCACCGAATACATTAAGAAGCGGTGATCCGCTTTTTAAATCCGCTTTTTTCGGAAGGTCAATATCTCCTTTAGAGTGTGTGTTTATAAAAACAAATAGAAACATGATTACTGAAAGAGAATTATGTTCTTACACTTATACAGCTCTCTTATCTCAATGCCGTAAGGGTGAGCTAGATGTTAATGGGATAGAACTTCTAAATAAAACGTCTGCACGAATGATGGAAAATGATCAAGTACCTATCACAATTGAACAGTTGCTTGCTGTGCTGACAAAAATTAAGAAAAGCAACCCAGAGCTGAGAGATAAAATAAGAGAGTTTTTGGATCAATAGTAGATACTGCTGTTCACAGTCTATTTAAGATCAATAGTGATAACGGCATGACAAATACGCCGTCATGCCCATCCCCGGTCAAGTCAAGGTATTGCTTTGTTTTCACTGACTAGAAAAAGACCTTCCAGCACAATAGACAATCCAAATACTGTCATTGATTTACCATATTCGCTTGTGATCACATCAAAATTGCTTTTCGAAAATATGTGTGTTAAGCATTTTGTGAGAGGACATGGATTAAAGTCTATAATCCAAAATAGAAATCCCGATATTCATTAACACAAGATGCTGAATAAGGATCAATCAATGCGTTTCATTCGCCTATTTTCACTTTTTTCATTAATCACAATCACCGCAACTTTTGCCCAACAAGAAAATACATCCGGCAATTGGCACCGCGATGTGGCAATTTCGCCGGACGGATCAACCGTATTATTTACCCATATGGGGGATATTTATTCTGTTTCTGCGGATGGTGGGATGGCAATGCCGCTGACCACAGCCGCATCATGGGAAGGAAACCCGGTATGGTCGCCTGATGGAAAGTGGATTGCTTTTGCCAGCGACAGGCACGGTAATATGGATATCTTTCTTCTTCCTGCTACTGGTGGGCAAATCAGCCGACTGACGTATCATTCCGGTGACGATATACCGACGGATTTCGCACATGATGGATCAAGTGTCTTATTCACATCATCAAGATATGACAAACTTAATGCCAGCGAAGACCCAGCAAGACGCGACGTTGAACTTTATCAAGTTCCCCTTTCCGGCGGCACACCATCACAAGTTTTACCCATTGTTGCCATACAAGCAAAATGGAACAATGACGGCAGCACATTAATTTATGCCAATGATCCTGGCCTTGAACAGTTTTACAGAAAACATGATGATTCCCCATTTGCCCGTGATGTTTGGCTGGCAAACCCATCCGATGGAACATTCGAGCAGCTTACGACCAATAAATGGAATGACACGACACCGGCATTTTCTGATGATCAAGGCGGCTTTTATTTCCTTAGTGACCGAAGCGGAACCGTGAATGTCTGGCACCAGACGTTTTCTGGTGGCGAGGATAGCGCAAAACAACTTAGTTTTCATGATCTTCATGCGGTTCGTGACCTTTCGGTCGCGGATAACGGCCGCTATGCCTATAATTATTTCGGCACTGTTTATGTTGCAAATCCGAACGAAGCACCACAGCAACTAAATATTAACATCATGACTAATTCCCAAGGTGCATTGACCAGTCAAATCCCAGTGGGTGCTGACATAAGTGAATTTACAGTGTCACCAGACGGGAAAGAGATCGCCTATATCGCCCGCGGCAATATTTTCGTAACCGCCCTTGAATTTGGTACGACAAAACAAATCACCAATACACCTGGTCTTGAAAGAAACGTTGGATTTACACCGGATGGACGTGGGCTGGTTTACGCATCGGAACGCATGGAACGCTGGCAGATTTACCAAACCAGCCTTGTTCTTGAGGATGAAACACATTTTTATGTTTCAACAAAATTGAACGAAGAAAAACTTATTGAAGCCGAAAATTCGGTATTTAACCCAATCGTTTCACCAGATGGAAAACAGATTGCCTATACCAATGATTGGGACGAGGTCCGCGTATATGATATTGAAAGCGGGCGGTCCCACAGCATATTAGCGGCTGAACATAATTACTCTTCCATGAGTGTAGGCAGTATAACAACATCATGGTCCCCTGACAGCAAATGGATTGCAGTGGATATGGAAGCAAATGGCCGTTTATTCTTTCCCAATGTAGCAATAGTTGCATCGGATGGTTCCGGCGAAACATTAGACATCAGCCAATCCGGCTATGCGGATAACGGCCCACAATGGCATAAAAATGGTGGCATAATCAGCTGGGCGACCGATCGTTACGGCCGACGTGACCATGGCGGTCATGGATCAGATAGAGATGTTTACGCACAATTCCTAACCCAAGATGCGTGGGATGATTTCCGCCGCAATAAAGAGCAAGTCGCGCTGGACGAAGAAGCAAGTAAAGAAGACAAAGACGAAGAAAACGGCGATGATGAAGCAGAAGAAGAAATTCCTGTTGTTACCATCGAACTTGAAAGCGCCATCGAAAGACAGGCTCGCCTTACCATTCATTCATCGCGACTAGCTGGATTTGCATTAAACGAAGATGCATCAAAGCTTTATTATTTGGCAAGGTTTGAATCTGGATATGATCTTTGGGTCCATGATTTCCGTGAGGAAACGACCTCAAAACTTGCGAAACTGGATGCCCGATCCGCCGGAATGGAAATGACGACGGATGGAAAAAATGCAATTGTTCTTACAGATGGGAAATTACAGAAAATTGTCCTTGAGGATGGTAAAACCTCCCCAATTGCCGCGGAAGGAACAATGGCACTTGACGCCAATAAAGAACGCGAAGCAATGCTATACCACCTTTGGCAAGTAACGAATGACCGAATTTATAATCCAGATGTGCTTGTAGAGGCCAAATGGGATCAAATGTATGGTGAATATGCTGCGAAAGTTGCTGCAATCAATAACAACCGGGACTTTTCTGAACTGCTTGCAGAACTTACTGGTGAACTTGATGTTTCCCACGCCAATAGTCGTTATCTTGGGAAACCAATAGCAAACACTGGTGCAATTGGCGCCATACTTGATCATGCAAATTCAAATGATAGCGGCATATTAATTGCTGATGTACTTGAAGCGGGCCCATTAAGCAAAGCCAGTGACCGTGCAGCTGCCGGGAACCGTATTATAGCAATCAATGATGTAAAACTTGATACAGATGTGAATTATTACCAACACATGCTTGAAACGACAGGAAAAAGAACAAGATTAACGTTAGCAGATGATGACGGCGAATTTGATGTTGTTGTGACACCAGTTTCCCAAAACGAAGAACGTGCATGGTTGCGTGAACAATGGGTTCTTTCCCGCCATGACTTGGTTGAAGAGCTTTCTGGCGGACGTTTAGGATATGTTTATGTACCAAACATGTCCGATAATTCTTATCGCCGCGTTTATCGGGATCTCTTTGGCCGTCATTACACCAAAGAAGCCGTTATTATCGATGTACGCGACAATGGCGGAGGGGATTTGGTGGACTGGTTAGTACAGCTCTTTTCCGGAACACAATACATGTGGAATGTACCAAATGGCCGTGTTGCACAAGGTGAACCGTTAACCGAATGGGTAAAACCTTCCATTGCGCTGGTCAATCAGGGTGCTTATTCTGATGGCTCGTGTTTTACCGCAGCGTGGCTTAACCTTGATGTCAGCACTGTTGTCGGCACGCCCGTTACAGGAACTTGTAGTTACGCTGGCTGGGAAACCACAGCATCAGGCGACATCCGCGCAGGAACACCCCCACTTGGCATTTATGACCCAGATGGTAAATTTCTTGAGCGCCAGACAGACCACCCAGATGTGTTGATCTATGCTGACCCAGAGAGCGTTACTGCTGGCCGTGATGTTCAACTTGAAAAAGCTGTCGAAACCATGTTGATGGAACTTGATAACAAATAAAAAATTCTATAGGGAATAAAAAGAATGAATAATTATAACAGACGTAAATTCATCGCACTTTCTGCTGCGGCGGGTACTGCGACAACAATCGGGGCAATGATCCCGAATGCATTTGCGCAAAATAGTTCTGATCTTAAAATATCACTCGCGCAATGGTCACTGCATAGAGCCTATCGGGACGGCTCGCTTGATCCTAAGAATTTTGCAGCTGACACAAAGGATATGTTTAATCTGGATGCCATTGAATATGTTTCGGATTTTTATGCAAATGAGAAACATAACGCATCCTATTGGAAAGAAATGCGTAAAATTGCCGATGATCAAGGTGTCACAAGCCTGTTGATCATGATTGACGGCGAAGGTGAGCTTGGCAGTTCGTCTGATACTGACCGCACACAATCAATTGATAGACATAAACCATGGATTGATGCCGCGCGTGAAATGGGATGCCATTCTGTTCGTGTCAATGCCTTTGGTAAAGGAACGGACACTGCGATCAAAGCGGCCCTTGTGAATGGTCTTGGTCGTCTTACCGAATATGGTGAAAAACTTGGCATCAATGTTCTGGTTGAAAATCACGGTCTTCAGACATCCAATGCTGCCTTCATGGTTGATGTGATAAAGCAAGTGAATAACCCTTATCTTGGCACCCTGCCCGATTTTGGCAACTGGTGTATCAGCAAGGAATGGGGCGGCACGGAAAATAACAGCTGTTCCTATATGTATGACCCATACCGCGGCGTTGAAGAATACCTGCCATACGCTAAAGGCGTCAGTGCCAAGGCATATGCCTTTGACAAAGACGGTAATGAAACCCAAATGGATTACCGCAGAATGCTTAAACTGGTTAAAGATGCGGGCTTCCAAGGTCACATTGGCATTGAATATGAAGGTCAACATCTTTCAGAACCAGATGGTATTCGTGCAACCAAAGCATTGCTCGAAAAAGCATGGAAGAGCTTATAAAACGATCATCAAGTAGCCAAAAATAATATCAGATTTTCATAAAATCCACTTTATTGTTACAATATAACAATTTATTGTGCGACCCCAATTTAATCTACACCCTTACAGTTTGTAAGAAGACTATTTAATGATTGGGGCTTTTATGAAAATCAATCGAGCACTTTTACCTAAAACTTGCCTTTTTTCTTTAGGTACATTGTTATTGGCTCCTTATGCGATTGCGCAAGACAACGATATAAACTCGAATGATATCGATAGTTATGACGCGGCATTTTTTAGCCAATTTAATCCACAAACGGCACTTGATATTATTAATCAAGTACCGGGTTTTAATATTGACATTGGTGAAGAAATCCGTGGGTTCGGTGCGGGTGCGGGTAATGTATTGATTGATGGCAACAGGCCCACATCTAAATCCGGTGGCTTGGAAGATGCCCTGCTGCGTATCCCTGCGTCTGGTGTCGCACGCGTGGAATTATTAAGAGGATCCGCCACCACAGGCGAAGCATCAGGACAATCGGTCGTCGCTAACATTATCCGAAATCAGGACACCAACACCTTAAGATGGCAAACAGAACTTGAAATTGCACCAGGTGGCATTTTAAACCCAATTGTGGAAACAACATTCACAAACCAAATTGATGAATGGGATACTTCCATTAAATTAAACGGATTTAAACAAACATATCCGAGACAAGGTGTCGTTGAACGCTTTGATAGCTCTAAGGAACTGTTATATTCAGAATCTGAAGACAGACCAAGCACGCTTTCCGATGTATTTTTTTCAGGGGATGCGAGAAGAAAATTCAATGAAAGCACCCTTCAATTAAATAGCCGATTAGGCTGGAGCAAGTTTAAACCCTTAACTGACAGAAAAAGGTTCAACGGACGTTTACCAGACGATAGCCCTGACAGTTTATTTTATTCTGATTACAACAGCCAGTTTTATGAAGGCGAGTTAGGTGCAGATTTTACCACACCACTTAAAAATGACTGGACCATGAAAATAGTCGGGCTTGGAACACATCAGCATTGGTGGTATACAGATGATACCTATAATGAAAGCCCGGTTGGTGAATATTCAAACGGCAAACGCGTTGATTTCAAACGTGATACTTATGAATCAATCCTTCGTACGACATTTACAAAAGGCGGAAACCCAAACCTGCGTCCGGAAATTGGCGGCGAGGTCACCTATAACAAACTGGATGGATCAATTGACATTACAAATATTGATATATCCGGCGCTGAATCATCCGTATTCGTTCCAATAGCCGATGTAACCGTTCAGGAAACGCGCGGCGAAGCTTTCGCCAATCTGCTTTGGCGTCCAGTAACAGAATTAAGCATCGAAAGCGGCATAACCGTTGAAGGGTCACAGATTAAAGTATCCCGCGACGCCAGCAATAAACAATCATTCATATATTTCAAGCCTTCACTCAGCGTAACCTATGATTTTTCTGAAGCATTTCAAATTCGTATGGCTGCGCGTAGAAGTGTTGGACAGCTTAGCTTTAATGATTTTGTTTCAACAGCGAATGTAGTGGATGAAAGGGTAACCAGCGGCAACCCCGAATTACAACCCGACAAAACAACACGTCTTAGTTTACAATCCAGTTACCTATATTCAGATGCCGGAAGTATCAATATTGAAGTATTTCATGAATGGAAGAATGATGTATTGGAATTCATATTACAACCCAACGGCATTCAAGGCATAGGTAATGCTGGAAACGCACGTCTTTGGGGTTATAATGCCGCCTTAACCGTTCCCGTAACAAATCTTTTAAAGGGCGCTCAAATTAAAATTATTGCTGAGGATAGAGCATCCGACCTTCTAGACCCTGTTACCAATGAAAACAGGAAACTAACCAATATTTCAGCACCGAAGATTGAAATTAACTTTAGACAAAATCTTACTGAACACAAACTTGCATGGGGATTTGGTTTTTCTGCACGTAGGGATGTGGAGTATTTCTATGTTACCGAAATCGATCACTTAAGAACACAATCAAAATGGGATGCCTTTATTGAAACATCATATTTCGAAGGACTTCTCGTAAGGTTTGAAGTAAACGGCATAGGGAAAATGAAAGAAATCAGGGAGCGCAGCTTTTACAACCCGTCAAGGGCAACATTACCAACAGGGTTTGAAACAACAAACAGAAGACGAGGAACTTTTATGTCCTTTATAGTAAGCGGTCAATTTTAACAGGAAAACAGAAGCCCTTGAACATAAATAGAATTTCGTTTTTCTTGTTTCGGTTGCATTTGATATTTCGCCGGATTTGTGTCATCCTGTTATATCGTCATTTGAGGGAGTGACACTAATAAACATCACACGTTGGGAGAAAAGCTATTATGTTCAATATATTTACACACTTAACAAAATTAAATTTCTTCATCAGAAGTATTTGTGCCCTCGCCTTTTTATTGAGCAGCAGTATGATATCCTATGCGCAGGAAAATGATATCGTACAACTTAGAATTCCAAATAGTGTGCTTGCTGGTGAAACACTTGGCGATTTTGCCCCATATAATTCTGAAATAAGTGACCTTATGGTGCGTGAGAATGTTTTTTACAAAAGTTCAGATGGTGGATACTCCGCTGGCATCTGGGAAAGTAAAACCGGCAGTGTTGAAATTGATAATTTCCCGATTACTGAAATCATTTATATCCTCGAAGGCAGCGCAATGTTAAATGCACCTGGCAAGGTTCCAATTGCCTATTCTGCTGGTGAAGGCATTGTCATCCCAAAGGGATGGAGCGGCACATTCACTGTCCCACAGGGCGGTCTAAAGATGATTTATTCGAACTATACCAATGATGACCTTGGCATTGCTGATAACACAGAAATCGTATTACTTGACCGTGACACACTCGCAGGCAAGCGCTTTGCAGAATTTAGACCATTTGATCCGGATGTAAGCGATATCATCGCCCGTGACCATGAGTTTTACCGCACAACAGATGACAAATACGGCGTCGATGTTTGGGAAGCACAGCCCGGTCAGGTTCCGTTTGCCGACCTTGGATATGATGAAATGATTTATGTATTAGAAGGCAACATGACATTCGTAAACCGTGATGGTAACGCACAAATTTATGGCGAAGGAAAAGTTGTAGTCTTACCAAGTGGATGGAGCGGAACAGGCGTTGTATCAACAAATGGTGCACGCGTACTTATTTTCTGGTATAGACATGCATCAGGTGAATAATAAAAGATAAGAGTATAAATCCACATGAAAAATGATTATTCAAGACGTACGGTACTTAAAGCCGGCGCAGGAACTGCAATGGCACTCGCAGGAGCAACAGAAATGGCAAGCGCACAAGAAACAGGAGGTTCAATGATGGCTTCTGATGATCTTGATCCAGTTGAATTTGGACAATCGTTACGTGGGTTTGGCGTAAATCTGCTGGTCAGTGATGTAGACGCCACGATCAAATTTTCCAAAGATATCCTTATGGCAAGAGTACTAAACACCAGCGAGGGTTTCGCCGTGTTAATGCAGGGAAATGCCGTATGGATGCTTCATGCGGATGAAACATACCATAGCAACCCGCTTCAAGGCTTTGTTAAAGATGTAGAGGGCCGCGGTCAAGGCATTGAGCTTAGGTTATATGACCTCGATCCTGATGAGGCAGAAAAACGTGCCCGTGACGCCGGATATACCATACTTTCCGGAACCGCCGACAAGCCCCATGGTTTAAGAGAGTGTTATATTCTTGATCCCGATGGTTACTGCTGGGTACCGAGCAGAGCATCTGATTAGTTTAGCGTTCTTGATTTCGGGAAAATGATACTTACGCTTGTTCCTACACCCAATTCTGAATGAATATCAAATTCAGCATCATGCAAGCTTGATAATTCAACAACAATTGGCAAACCAAGACCTGTGCTGTTTTCACTTTTTACATAACTGGTTTGTGTTTGCATGAATGGTTTCAAGGCGACTTCTAATTGTGCGTCATCCATACCATATCCATTATCATTCACTTCTAGACTAATTTGATTATCATCTGATAATTGAACGTTTACCTTAATCAAACTACTTTTATCGCTATAACGTGATGCGTTGGATATCAGATTAATCAAAATCTGTTTAACGAGCATATAATCCGCATATAAATTTGGAATATTATCATCGATATTAATTTCGCATTGCTGATCTTTTCCATTAAGACCCGGCCAAAGCATCATATGAATATCATTTAATAGCTCATTTAAATCAACAGATGTCTCATTTAATTCAAGCTTTCCTGCGGCGATTTTTGATAAATCAAGAATATCATTAATTAAATTAAGAAGATGAATGCCACTGCCTTTAATATCGTTTAAATATTCATGTTTCTTTTCAGTGGACAAGTTTTCCGATCTATCCAGCATCAATAGGTCTGAATACCCGATCACCGCATTTAACGGCGTTCTTAATTCATGGGACATATTCGCAAGGAAATCTGATTTATGCTGGCTTTCTCGTTCAATTTGAATATTGGCAAGTTTCAATTTTCTGGTTGCACGATATTGCATAAATGCCGCAATTAAGATCATCATAACAAAAGATACAGACGCTATTATGATAAAACGTTGTTGCTTTAATTCTGCTTGTTGAATTGCAGCGCGATTTTCTCTTCCTCTTAAGCCCTCTTCTAATTGTAGTAAACCATTTGCAATTTCATAAGAAAGGTTATGGTTAAACATTCTTTGAAGGTCTGTTTGATTTTTTCCAATCAATTGAATGGCTTTTTCGACTTCACCCTGTTGAAAAAGAATTTCTGCTTCGGCACGTTTCAAGGCCCTTAACTGTTTTAAATCAACCCTATCTGGATTATTCGCAAGATATGAATTTACTTCGTCAATTTTTTGCTGCGCTTCTTCAATAAAACCCAAGGACGCTAAATTCAGAGCGGATATTTGCGTTAAATTAATATGATGCCAGGAATTTTTTGGAAGATAATCACCAAATAGCCCGATGTATTCTTCTGATAATTCAAAATTACCTAACTGATGCTCGATACTTGCCAGACTATAATATGCATCCATTTCAGCTGCTTCATCGCCGTTTTCCTGGGCAATTTGTTTATAAAACGCATAATAATTTTTTGCTAAATCCGTTTTAAAGATATCAAAAAGCACCATACCCACATTGTATGTGGTTATGATGACATCAACCGGAAGATCTCTTTCAATAGCAAAATCAAATGCCCTTGTATAATACTCAATGGCATTTTCATCATTCACAAGCTCAACATGAATATAGCTTAAGGTCCAGTAAGTAAAAAGTTCTAAAACCTCACCAAACCTGCCTTGAGGATCTAACGTTAATGATAGATTTATTTCGTTTAATGATGCCGCGTAATCACCGTTAAATGCCAAAATGATCGATAAAGCATTGTGATATAAAATATCCAAATTAGTGTCATTTAAACTTGCTCTACGGTCACTTAAATTATTAAGTAATTCTATGGTTGGTGCATTCAGAAAATCTTTGAAATATTCACTATAAATTTGAAAAATATCGGCAATAACAAGGGCTGATTGATCGTTTACAAGTTCACCTGCTTCACGCAGCATAGCCAGATGCTCATCCATCGCAGTGATATTATCGGATTCTGCATCATAAATCAGAATGATTTTGAGAAGCTCAATTCGGTCTTTCGCATATGTTGTTTGATTTAATTCCTGAATTAAATCATCACGACGCTCTTGAACTGTCGAGTATTCACCTTCCGATAATTTTTTTAACAAAACCATTGCAGGATCAATATCTTGCGCAGCCGAAAAGCCGGCGCAAAATATAAATTGAAGCCCCACAAAAAAAGTTAAAATATACCTGGATAACACTTACCAAAAGTTCCTTAATTACTTACGGACAGGAAAAATCCGTATACTTACCGCATGTATCTTGAGGGACTATAGTAAATGAAAGTTAATAATACCTTATATATTTTTAATTTTTGCGTCTAAATCACATAGCCGCGCCAGCGATTCCAAACGTTTCACCACGACATCATTAATGATATCGCGTTTTTCTTTATTCACTTTAAAGATCAATTCATCTTCGCTCATCTCAAGCTTGGCCAATTTCAACCCCCTCTCCGTTCCAGCAGAAAGACGCTGTGCAAGCCTTAAGGCAAGACCAATTTTCTTCGCGTAAGCAAGGTCATGACGACTGATTAGGGACGCCGCAGTTTCAACCTGATCACTATATTGACGGGAACCGCCATAACAAGTGTATAACGCCATTGAAATAAGCCCTACGCCCCAATGACTAATGCCCCCTAATCTGCCATATAGGATTTCACCAACAACCTTATCCGCACGGTATTCAGGATGCCCGCGCCACCCCACATCGCTTAAGATACAAATGGCAAGGCGTAATCTTTTTTGTTCGTCGCTTTCCCCGTCAAATAACGGATCAATCCAGTTATATAATCTTTCGCCGTGTTCCGGGAAAC
Organism: Pseudemcibacter aquimaris; assembly: GCF_028869115.1. NCBI lineage: Bacteria > Pseudomonadati > Pseudomonadota > Alphaproteobacteria > Emcibacterales > Emcibacteraceae > Pseudemcibacter > Pseudemcibacter aquimaris. Next base: position 1,348,879 of record NZ_CP079800.1, on the reverse strand, counting down.
GCCCTGTCATTTCCGCCACCTGATGACAACCAACGATTAGCGGATCTTGGCTTCTGACTTCGTCACTCATTCCATCATAAAGAACACCTTCACGGATACCAAAGGCGGAAACAACGAATTTTGATGGTTTTAATGTTTTTAAAAGATGATAAAGCGACAATGACGCAAGCGAAATAATTCTCGCGCGTTTTTCTGAAATAAGACCACGGTACTGATAAACTTCCACGAGGCTCATTTTAGAGATTTTCTTCGCCAGAGACATGACCTCATTCACAGGCATAATATAATTATGCATATTCACATGCGGGTAATCGATCATATCCATATGAATACGCGCGAGAGATCGCCATGCACCACCAACCGCATAAAATTTGCGCCCTTTATTCGCATCTAACCATTCAATAGTGGCCAAATTCTTTTTAACCCTACGTTTTGGATGATCAAACCAGTGTCCTGTCTGATCCTGAAGCCTGAGCGGCCCGATGGGAAGCGTACATTCATTTTCAACGACACGGTTTTTAATGGTCGCAAGTTCCAAACTACCACCACCAAGGTCGGCAATAACACCGTCCGCATGCGGAAGTGCGCAAATAACACCGTTTGCAGAAAGCCTTGCTTCTTCAACGCCTTGAATTACCTCGATCGTTAATCCGGTATATTCCTTGATCCGTTCAACAAATGCAGGACCATTGTCCGCATCCCTGACTGCCGATGTGGCAACAATACGTGGGTCATTAATGCCCATCTTGTCAATCAGCATAGCAAAACGTTTAAGCGTGATTGCCGCCAAATCCATGGCATCATCAATCATATTACCTGTATCCGTCACACCACGGCCAAGGCCACAGAATACCTTTTCATTAAAAATCACATATGGTGCACGTTCGCGGTTTTCATAAACCACAAGCCTAACGGTATTGGAACCGATATCGATAATGGCAAACTTACTCAATGCCCTTTTCCCTTATATTTTAGTCTTAGTCTTTGTCTTCTTTATTAACCGTGCCTACCCCTGAAAGGCTCGGGTTTGTCATGAAATATTCATGTGCGGATAGCGCCTCTTCGTCTTGTTCGACTTTTTCATAATGGCCATCGCTATCAAGTTGCCAGCTTTGAACCGTATCCTTCATATTCGAAACCATAATTTGGTCCAAAGCTTGCGAGTGAACTGTTGGATTTTCAAGCGGCACCAATACTTCAACACGTCTGTCAAAGTTTCTCGGCATCCAATCCGCGGATGAAATAAATACCTTTGCTTCCGGTGATGGCAGCGCATGACCATTACCAAAACAAGCAATACGAGCATGTTCAAGGAAACGACCAACAATAGATTTTACGCGAATATTTTCAGAAAGTCCCTTAACGCCCGGCCTTAAACAACAAATGCCACGAACTACCATGTCAATTTGAACCCCTGCCATTGATGCTTCATATAATTTATCAATGATGATCGGATCAACGAGCGCATTAAGCTTCACCCAAATGCTTGCTGGTTTTCCTTCGCCTGCAAATTCAATTTCTTTATCAATCAATTCCATCAAATGATTACGAATTCCATATGGGGATATTGCAATTTTCTTCAGGTTTTCCGGTTTCATATTTCCGGTTAAATAATTGAAAATATGAACCGCATCATGCCCTAGCGATTTGCTGTCAGTAAAGAATGATATATCCGTATAAACCTTTGCTGTTTGCGGATGATAATTTCCTGTCCCCCAATGCAAATATGACTTCAATCCGTCATCTTCCTGCCTGATCACAACAGAAATTTTCGCATGGGTTTTAAGTTCTAAGAAACCAAAGACAACCTGAACACCTGCGCGTTCCATATCCTGCGCCCATTTAATGTTGCGGGCTTCATCAAATCTGGCCTTAAGTTCCACAAGTGCTGTTACTGATTTCCCAGCCTCAGCGGCCTTAATCAGCGCTTTAACAATCGGACTATTATCACCGGTTCTATATAGTGTTTGTTTAATCGCCAGCACTTTATCATCTGCGGCAGCCTGCTGAATAAAGCTAACCACCACATCAAAGCTTTCAAACGGGTGGTGAACCACAAAATCCTTTTGATTAATGGCCGCAAAGATATCACCGTTAAAATCTTTCACCCGTTGCGGAAAACGTGGGCTAAACGGTTTAAAGGTAAGGTCTTTTCTATCTTCAACGATCAAATCACTCAGTTCCGCAAGGCCAAGTACACCGTCCACTTCCATGATGTCTTCTTTATTGACTTCAAGTTCTTTTTGAATGATACGGCGAAGGTTCTTTGGCATACCTTTATTGACTTCAAGGCGTACAACATTACCGCGGCGGCGACGCTTAAGCGCACTTTCAAACACAAGTACTAGATCTTCCGCTTTTTCTTCAACCTCTAGCTCGCTATCACGGATGATGCGGAATATCCCCTCGCCTTTTAAATCATAAAGCGGGAAGATAAGCGAGATAAACATCCTAAGCACATTTTCAAGCGAGATAAATCTAATCTCGCCCTTATGGTCGGGCAGCCTGATGAAACGCTTTGTTTGCGGCGGAATAGGAAGCAATGCCAATAATGATTGCTTATTATCATTACGGCGCAGATCAACAATCAATGAAAAGCCAAGGTTCGGCAAAAACGGAAACGGATGCGCAAGGTCAATGGCAAGCGGCGTTAAAATCGGAAACACATTTTCAAGGAAATATTTCTCAAGCCACGCTTTTTCCTTTTGCTTAACATCATCAATATCAAGCAGGTTCAATTCATTTTTTCTAAGCTCTTCAATAAGCTCGCGGTATTCCTGTTGTTGCTTATCAACGAGTTCACCAGCAAGTGTATTGATTTTCTTTAGCTGTTCTTTTGGCGTCAGACCATCATCACTGACAACGTTATTGCCCGTTGTCACGAGGCCACGAAGGCCCGCAACACGCACCATATAAAATTCATCAAGGTTATTACCTGAAATCGACAAGAACCGCAGACGTTCTAGTAACGGATAGTTTTTATTTGATGACTGTTCCATCACGCGTTTATTAAACGCAAGCCAGGATACCTCACGGTTAATCAGTCTTTCCTGAATTGAAAAATCTTCAATCGTCATCAATATTGTCCCCTATGGCCCTCTTCACGACCGGAATTGTTATTTTCTTTTGTTCTGATAATGAAATCTGATCAATATTACGGACCAGTTCACGAACTGCAGCAAATGATCTTTCTGTATTTTTCATTATATATTTTAATACCTTATCGGTCAAAACAACCTGCCTATCGGAAAATTGTTTAATTATAATCGCTTGTAATAAATGATCATCCGGATGTTTAATCTTTACGGCACCTGCCGCCATCATTCGTGATGATAAATCCGCAAGCCCAACATTCCATTTTTTCGGATGTTTACGCGCCGTGATTAATAGAAACCCACCTTGCTCTTTGACCCAATTATATAAATGCAACAAATCTTCCTGCGCATCAAACTGATCAAGGTCATTCATCACATCTTCGATAATAAAGACGAAATTTTCAAATTTTGTGTATTGGTTGCCTTTTAAATCCGGCAATTTTAGAATTTGTGCATTGGAAATTTTTTGCCATACGTGCGAAAGGTGCGTTTTCCCGCATCCATTTGGCCCATAAATAATCAAACAATGGTTACCTTGCCAATCCGGCCAGTTATCAATCCACTTAACGGCTTCTTCATTGGAATGGGATAATAAAAAATCTTCTTCCGCGAATGTTTCATTCACAGGAAGTTCGAGCAACAATTGCTCGGGATTTTTTATTGCTGCCTCTGTCATTAATCATCATTCCCACTGCGTGCGACATTGGTAAGACCAATTTCCCAGATTTGGTTATCATCATTTTGGGAAAGACTTACGCCTTGCTGCGCAAGAGATATCACAAGCTGTTCCGGCTCACCCGAATATTCAATTTCAAGAGATACTTCATCAATGTTGATGTTTTTAAGATCAACATTCTGAACTAGATTCACGCGGCCAAGCTGCTTTTGTAAAATTAGCCAATCATCCATATTATCAAACACGCCATGCACAGCAATTTTGGATGAAATTCCATAATTCACTAGCACTTGCATTTTCCAAAGATCATCAACCCACGCCGTTACCGCATCAACCCCTGCGTCATAAAGCGCGGTCATATTATCTTCGCCATTTTCATTGAATTTCGGTAACTTAACCGAAAGACGGGCAATTTCACCGCCTCCCTTTTCATCGTCATCCGTAACCGGACTATTACGCATCAAGTCGATATCAAGCCCGATTTCATTGGTCGCATTAAACTTACGAAGCGTCGCCACAGCCACAATCAATTCATTGAGGGTATTTTCCTCAATATATGTCTGAATGCTTTTTTGTTCGTTATTTTTTGCCTGTAATGCGCTGATGTATAACCTGTTTTTTAAGGATGGTACCGGCGTTTCAATGGGAACAAGGTTATTGATGACATCATAATTTTGCCATGCCTCGCGCCAGAGGTTGTCTTTTTCCCAAAGTCTTAATGTACCGCTTTCCGAAAAAACCGGAAGAACGCTTACCTCGCGGCCTAATGTTTCCGCGTAGGCAATTTGCTGATTACTAAGCAGTTCATTGACCATATCGCGATTAAAATGAACCACAAGGGACGCAAGATATCTAACACCGGAACGGCGTTCATCATTAATTTCAAAGCCGCTGACATATCCTTGAATTTCCTGATCGGAAAAACGATCAAGCTTTTCTTTATCAGATGTCAGGATAATTCTGCGTAGTAATCGATCGAATGCAATACGTTGCCCGTTCGTGAGCGCACGCGTCCGTGCCGTGGTCACATTTCGGGCTGTCTCGTCCACCTCAACATTATAAATTGTGTAGATTGTCGCTTCACGGTCAACATCATCATAGCCGAATTGCGCCATCACCGATTGTGGAACGGCCAAAACAATACTAATCAATAACATTAACCAAATAGAATATCTATTTGTTATAAAAGAATTAATCTTCAATTTAATTACTCTATAAATTTTAATCGTGATATGACTTTAATATGGCATCAAGGCACGAGTATGGCAAGGATAATAGAAATGAATTATTACAGTTTCGTTTAACAAAATGATTTTCTTAAAAGTATAATTTTTTATAGCCTTTTACCGCCATAATGCTTATATCTGTACTTAATATTTATTAATTGGAAAGTTCATAAATTGTCTGATCAAGATAAATCCTACAGTTATAAAGATGCCGGCGTTGATATTGACGCGGGTAACGCCCTTGTTGATGCGATTAAACCGGCTGCGGCCTCCACTCGTCGTTCTGGTTGTGACGCTGGCCTTGGTGGTTTTGGTGCGTTATTTGACCTTAAAGCCGCGGGCTTTAATGACCCGATCCTTGTTTCCGGTACAGACGGTGTAGGTACAAAATTAAAAGTCGCGATTGAAAGCGGTAAACACGACACGGTCGGTATTGATCTCGTTGCCATGTGCGTGAACGATTTGATTGTTCAGGGTGCAGAGCCCCTCTTCTTCCTTGATTATTATGCCACAGGCCACCTGACCATCGAAGTTGGCAAAGCCATCATCGAAGGGATCGCAGAAGGATGTCGCCAATCAAACGCGGCCCTTATCGGCGGTGAAACTGCCGAAATGCCGGGTATGTATTCAGATGGTGATTATGATCTTGCCGGTTTCTGTGTTGGTGCGGTTGAACGTGACCAGATCATTGACGGGTCAAGCGTTGGCGAAGGTGACGTTGTGCTTGGCCTTGCGTCAAGCGGTGTACATTCAAACGGTTTCTCGCTTGTGCGTAAATTGGTTGAAGTATCCGGCGCTGATTATAATGCCCCTTGCAGTTTTGAAGACGGCAAAACAATGGGTGAAGCATTACTTGAGCCAACAAAAATTTATGTAAAAAGCTGCCTTGCTGCGCTTGAAAAAGATTGCGTTAAAGCACTTAGCCACATTACGGGTGGCGGTTTCGTTGAAAATATTCCGCGTATCCTGCCAGACGGGGTCACCGTTGATGTGGACGCGAGCGGCTGGACATTGCCACCAGTATTTGAATGGTTACGTACAACTGGCAACATCACACCACTTGAAATGGCGAAAACATTTAACTGCGGCATAGGCATGGCGGTGATCGTTCCTGCGGATAAAGCGGATGAAGCCAAGAAAATTTTCGAAGAAAATGGTGAAACCGTATATCACATCGGTACAGTGCGTGCGAAAAATGGTGATGAGCCAACAACAACAGTGAATGGCGCAGCCGGCAGCTGGGGTTACCCGGATGCATGGACAGCGAAATCAGCACATTAAGAGGTTTATTTGAATGGTTGATGTAGCAGTACTCATTTCCGGTAGCGGCACAAACCTTCAAGCATTGATTGATGCCTGCGCCGATGATGATTTTCCGGCGCGTATCGTCCTTGTGATATCCAATAACCCGGGTGTTAAGGGATTGGAACGCGCTGAAAAAGCAGGCATCCCAACAAAAGTCCTTAACCACCGCGGCTTTGACAGCCGTGAAGAATATGATGATCAAATCCATGAAGCCCTTAAAGAAAGCGGCGCAAAGCTGATTTGTCTTGCAGGCTTTATGCGTATTCTTGACGCGCGTTTTGTCAATCGCTGGCGTAACCGGATGCTTAACATCCATCCGTCACTTTTACCAAGTTTCAAAGGCCTCCATACCCATGAACGTGCGATTGAAGCCGGCGTCAGATACACCGGATGTACAGTTCATTTCGTAAACCCTGAACTGGATGACGGCCCAATCATCACGCAAGCCGTCGTGGCGATAAATCCTGACGAAGGGGCTGATACATTGGCGGCACGTGTCCTTGAAAAAGAACATATCATCTATCCACAAGCCTTAAGACTAGTCGCAGAAGGCCGCGTCCGCGTCGTCGGCAACAAAGTCACCATCCGCGACGCCGAATACGAAAACCTCGCAAGCGTAAATCCGAAGCCATAGGAAATAATCAGGGGATCAAATGAAAAACATACAAGTCATAGATGGCGCTAACAATACAGCATACGATATTTATTCTGTAGAAGATGAGACGTTTTACATGATTTTTCCGAGTGAAGGTCAAAACATTGAATTTATTGAAGATGTTTTCCAAAGAATAGGTGAAGATAGCTTTGGCAAAGATCATGAAAAAATATGGGAAAAACCAGTAAATAAGCACGAAGTAAATGGAATTCACGGTACATTATTTTATGAACTAAGTGAAAAAAAAGAATATTATCCAAGCAAAAAAGAAAGCGACCTAAATGCTTCGGCAAGACCCTGGGAACACTCATAAATATCTTTAAATTTATCTCGTCATTCCCGCGAAGGCGGGAATCCAGTACCAGTAAATTAATCCCTTATCTGATAGTATAAATCTTCCCAATTAGGGTTCATCTCCTCGATTATTCTTAGCTACCACAACCTATTCCATTTCTTAAGGAGCTTTTCCCGCAGTATCGCATTTTCCATTGTGTCATGCTCTTCATAATAAACGAGCATTTTTGTGGAAGTTTCTTTGCTAAATCCATCGAGTAACCCTTCCCTATGTTCATATATACGTTTTACGAGGTTCGAAGTCACACCGATATAAAGCGTTCCATTTCGTTTTGATGCCAATATATAAACAAACGGTCTTTTGGTCATAAGGGAGTAACTTTTCTAGGACTAGATTCCCGCCTTCGCGGGAATGACGAGTATAATTAATTTTATTATTTTTCAAAATCAACGGTATATGAAGCCAGGATCATGCAACTGAGAAACCTTTTCCTTAAGCTCATGAATTATCGATATTTTACAATTTAGATTTTTTTCAAGAGTATCTTTTTTACCGTGAGGATAACCTAACAACTGATTTAACGTAACTCTTATGAAAGTCAGGTCACGAGCATCGAAATATTCCCCACTCCAATTATTCATATAATCGTTAATTTCATCACGATAAAAACCAAAAATGGTTTGAAATTCTTCATCATCAAAATATTCACCATTAACTGCTTCATTTAAGCAACCTTTGATCAATAGAATTTCTTCTTTACTAAACATCATTACCCCCTTAATCGTCATTCCCGCGGAGGCGGGAATCCAGTCCTAAATAATAAAAGAGCGAAGCGCATTCAAACGCCCCGCCCACTCAACATTCTACTGACCTTGGTAACGTTTACCGAAATGATCACCACGGTCAAGGTTCAGATATCTGTCGCGCAACATGGTTCGGCGGGAAACGAGTTCATATTCTACGCCGCGTACAATCACGTGATCTGTGTTTGATGTAACCTCAAGCGGGTCGCCATCCCAAACGACAATATCGGCTGATTTTCCTTCTTCAATCGATCCGGCAATATCATCAAATCCGAAAATTACCGCTGGATTTAGGGTAATCGCCTGAATGGCCGCATCATAATCAAGACCATGCGCAACCGCCATTCCGGCAAATTGCAACACATGATGCCCGTAATAAAGGCTGCCGTTACCGCTATAAATCGCGAAGGTCACACCCGCTTCATGAAGTCTTTTCGCATTGGAAAATGTTGACCCGGCCATTGTAACATTGCCATTTGTATTATGTTCCGGATGAATGATCACCGGAATTTCGGCTTCCGCAAGTTCTGCGGCCACTTTCCATGCTTCCTGGCCGCCCTGGATAACGATATTAATATCATAATCATTTTTAAGCTGAATGGCGCCGCGAATTTCGGCTTCTGATCCCATTTCAATCACAAGCGGTTTATCACCATCAAGTACAGGCACAAGCGCATCCATATCCGCCACAGAAAGCAGGTAATCCTGCGCCTGACCGCGTAAGGCGCGGCTGCGGTTACGGTCATAATCAAGGGTTTGATCAAAAATCGCCCTGATCCGGTTCCATGCCACCGCACGGTTTGCGGCATTACCGAATTTTGCATGCATGGCCCCTTCTGCGAAATTCATATCCGCCTGATTATCCATGGTGATCAACGCGGATGACCCGCTAAAGATATCACCGGATGAACCGGGTGCGGAAACGGCACGGGTGACGCCCTGACGGCGCCCTTCCTGAATGACAACCGACCCACGGTTAAGCGCGTATTTAACGTCGAAACTCGCGGTCATGCCGCTGTTATTCGCGCTTGTATCGGTACCGAATTTACCACCGGCCCCTTCGGATAAGCCATATGATGTTGATGGGTTGATAATGCCCGGTGTGATTTCTTTACCCGATGCGTTAATAACACGTGCATCTGATGGCACATCAACATCTGCGCCAACGGCGATGATTTCCCCGTCGTCAATCAAAACCGTACCATTTTCAATTACACTGCCATTACCAACATGAATTTTCCCACCGGTGATCGCGATTGTTTCTGCGAATACTGGTGTTGCGATGAACGCTAAAATGATTGCAAGAATTCTCATTGGTGATCTCCCGCTGTGACATAGCCAAGGGCATGATCGGTAATCCATTGGTTTTCCTGATTACTGCGATCATAATGAAGCGCGCCATCAATAAACACATTTTCCGCAAGCGCATAAACACTAAACGGGTCACCATTCCAAATCACCACATCGGCGTTATAACCCGGTGCAAGCGTTCCGATTTGATCTTCAAGGCCAATGGCTCTTGCCGGATTAGATGTGATCCATTTCATCACTTCGCCGCGGGTAAAATCAAGCCCGACACGTTTACCGTCGGCCCATGCTTTTGCGGCTTCTTGGTTTAAGCGCTGACCACCGTTATCACTGTCGGAATGGACAATGGCGCAACCACCGGCCGCCGCCATCATCGGCACATTTTCATCGATACCGTCGAAACTTTCCAACTTAAAGCCCCACCAATCGGCCCACATACCGGCGCAGATGTCTTCTTCTGCAAGTAAGTCTGCGATTTTATAGGCTTCAACCACATGGTGGAATGATGTCACCTTGTAATTGAATTCTTTGGACATGTTAATCACATTGACCATTTCATCGGCACGGTAACAATGTTGCTGAATAAGAATTTCACCGTTAAGAACGCCCATCAATGTTTCGTTTTTAAGATCACGCTTTGGTGCCTTTACGTCCTTTCCAGCTTCGTAATCAGCGTAATATTTATCCCATGATTTTTTATATTCCGTGGCTTCGATCCAGCTGCTGCGATATCCTTCGAATACACCCATCGCCGTGGACATACCGCCTTGTGATTTATGGACCCGTCTTGGGTTTTCACCGCAAGCCATTTTAATGCCGTATGGCGCACCCGGGAATTTCATATCTTCGGTGCTTCTGCCCGGCACCATTTTAAGGGTCACGCTTCTGCCGCCAAATTGGTTCGCAGAACCCGGAAGTTGCAATTGTGTGGTTACACCCGCTGCAACGGCCGCCGGAAAGTTTGGTGTTTGCGGCCAAATGGAATGCTCCCCCCAAAGACCCGCCGTATTTTTCGCACGTACATCATTACCACCATCGGTCCAAATCCCCATATGACTATGCATATCGATCACACCGGGGGTTACAAATTTGCCCGTACCGTCAATGACATGCGCGCCAGCCGGAATATCAACATCCGCACCAACAGCAACAATTTTACCACCATCCATCAGCACGGTGCCTTTTTCAATTTCACCGCCATCGCCGGTTAAAATATGTGCGTTCGTGATGGCCGTCATTACCGATGGCCACGGTTTATATGAACTCGGGAATGGATTTTTATCATGCACCACCATGGGGGCACGATTATCGGCTTCCTGCGCGAACGCGAAAGATGCAACCGACAAAACCGAAACACCGAGAAGCGTTTTACAGACATTTGCAAGTTTCATTGACTTCTCCCATTAATCAAGTTTGCGAATATATTTTTTGGAATTTTCCCTTTCCTTCACGGTATAAGAATGATTAACTACATTCAATCAAATTCTAATAATCAGTAATAATGGGAGTTTATAATGAAAAGACGTAATTTTTTCGCGGCTGCGGGTGCCACCGCCCTTGGTGCATCACTACTCGCGAGCAAGGCAAACGCACAAAGCGCGGGCAAGGTTGATGCAAAGCTTGCGGAACTTGGTGTTGAGGTCGCGGCGGCCGCTGCCCCTGTTGCCGCCTATGTCGGCTGGCGTAAGGTTGGTAAGCTTGTTTATATCGCGGGACAGGTTCCAAGCGGGCCAGATGGTCTTGTCACCGGAAAACTTGGTGATAACATGACAACGGAACAAGGATACCAAGCCGCCCGTTATTGCGGTATCAACATCTTAAGCCAGCTAAAATCGGCTTGTGATGGTGATCTTGATAAAGTGAAGCAATGCATTCAAATTCAGGGACTTGTTAATTCAACGGATGATTTCACAGAACAACATCTTGTTGTGAACGGAACATCGGAACTCTTCCGTGACATCTGGGGCGAACCAGGCCTTGCGGCACGTGCCGCCGTTGGTACAAACAGCCTGCCGCTTGGCATTTGTTGCGAGGTTCTTGCTGTATTTGAGGTGGCGTAATGTTACGCAGAACCTTATTTGCATCCGCGGCGGCGGCATTACTTGCGGCCTGCGGCAAAACTGATGATCCAGCGCCCGAGGCCGCATCAAATGACACCCCGGCTGGTTCGGGCGGAAAAATTGATGCAAAACTTGCGGAACTTGGTGTTGAATTACCGGAAGCATCGGTTCCGATTGCTGCCTATACCCCTTGGCGTAAAGTGGATAATATCGTCTATATTGCCGGACAGGGCCCAAGTGACAAAGGAACCGTGGGCAAGGATTACACAACGGAACAGGCGTATGAACTGGCAAAAGAAGCCGTCATTCTATCTTTAAGCCAGCTTAAAGCCGCCTGTGGCGGCGATCTTGACCGCGTAAAACAATGTGTGCAGCTTCAATGTATCGTAAGATCAACATCTGATTTCACAGAACAGCATCTGGTGGCCAATGGCGCATCGGAATTACTGCGTGATATTTTTGGTGATGCGGGTCTTGCCGCGCGCGCCGCCGTGGGTACAAATTCATTGCCCGTTGGTTTCGTCGTCGAAATCATCGCCACGTTCGAGGTCGCGTAAAGTGTCCCTCGACACAAATAAATATAAAAAGCTTCTCCTTGAAAGACAGGAGGAGCTTCTAGCGCTTATTAATGAACATAAAGAAGACAGCGCCCCCGTCGAACTGGACCAAACGATGGTCGGACGACTTAGCCGCATGGACGCCCTTCAAAACCAAGCCATGGCCGAAGAAGTAAAGCGCAGGCGCGACAATGAATTATTACGGATCAAAGCGGCTCTAGCCCGCATACCAGAAGATGAATATGGCTACTGCTTAAACTGTGGTGATGTCATCGCCGAAGAACGCCTCGACCTTGATCCATCCATTTCACTTTGTAATAAGTGTGCTGTTTGAAACATTTATTTCAAATTTTTCCCGATTGACAGAAATTATATTTTCGCTCTAAATGATCTTAGTAAAAACAACTAGGATACAAATATATGGATAACTTTTCCGTTGGTTGGGAAGAGTGGCTTGCTCTTCCGGAATTGGGGCTCCCTGCCCTTAAGGCAAAAACAGATACAGGGGCAAAAACATCAGCCCTACATGCATTTGCAATACAACCCTTCGGAAGTGACGAAAAACCATTTGTAAGATTTGGTATCCATCCTGTTCCTGATAATCCGGATATTGTTGTTCATTGTTCCGCACCCGTGGTTGACCGACGGGAAATTACATCATCAAATGGACAGACGGAATTACGTTATGTGATTAGAACCCCCGTCACGGTTGGTGAGCGAACTTGGGAAATTGAAATCACACTGACCAACCGCGAAAATATGCAATATCGCATGCTTTTGGGACGCAGCGCGCTTGAAGAGATCGCAGTTCAACCGATGGAAAGTTTCCTGCAGCCGGAACTCAGTTTCGATTTATATAATAAAATCGCCCGTAGAAAACCGATCAAACGCCCTCTACGAATTGGTATCTTAACAAGAGAGCCGAATAATTATTCAACAAAGCGCATGGTCGAAGAAGCGGAAAAAAGAAATCACACAGTAGAATTGATTGATACAAGGCGCTGTTACCTTAACATTCAAAGTCACAGCCCCGAAGTTCATTATGACGGTAAACCCTTACCCCATTATGATGCGATCATCCCACGGATTGGCGCATCACTCACTTTTTACGGGATGGCGGTCGTACGTCAATTCGAAGCCATGGGTACATATTGCTTAAATGCGGCATCCGCTATCGGTGCATCACGTGACAAACTGGCTGCACATCAAATTCTTGCTCGCCACCGCATCCCTATGCCAACAACAGCATTTGCCAGTTCACCAAAAGACACATCAAGTTTACTTGATCTTGTTGGTGGATCACCAACAGTACTTAAGCTTTTACAAAGTACGCAAGGGCGTGGTGTGGTTCTTGCTGAAACCAAAAAAGCCGGCGAAGCGGTAATAAGTGCATTTCAAAATCTTGATGCGAACTTCATTGCGCAGGAATTTGTGAAAGAAGCCGCAGGAACCGATTTACGCTGTTTTATTGTTGGGCGCCGCGTCATCGGCGCAATGATGCGAACTGCCGGCGAAGACGATTTTAGATCAAACCTACATGCAGGCGGAACGGCAAAACGTGTAAAATTAACATCCGAAGAAAAATCAATTGCTGTTAAGTCAGCAAAGGTATTGGGTTTAAGGGTCGCGGGCGTTGATCTGATCCGAACGGATAGCGGCACCAAAGTTCTGGAAGTTAACAGTTCACCCGGGCTTCAGGGCATTGAAAAAACATCAAGAAAAAATGTCGCAGAAACCATTATTGAACATATTGAGAAAAATGTTCCCTCGACAATTCGCCATGGAAAAGGTAAGAAAAACAAAATCTAAATCAAGAAAAGAATATAAATATGATTACCATTGAGATTAAACCTCCTTATCTTATTTTTGTCGGTGATGAAACCGATACGTCCTATGCGAAAACTGGTGCGGGCCTAATTGAATGGCGCCCGGAATTATGTGTTGGTCAAATCGGCATTAATGGCGGCGGCATTGATGGTGCGCCCCATATGACCATTCAAGAGGCCAAAGAAGCAGGCGTTAAATCATTGGTAATAGGCACAGCCGCTATTGGTGGCGGCGTTCCTGATGTCTGGCTTGATACATTGGAAGAGGCCCTCGCCGCAGGTATGGATATTGTTGCAGGGGTCCATCAATTACTAAATGATAATGAACGACTTGTTGCGGCCGCGAAAAAATCTGGTTCCCGCCTAATTGACGTACGTGTTCCACCAAAAGACATTCCTGTCGGCACGGGTAAAAAACGCAGCGGCAAGCGTATACTGATGGTTGGCACCGATTGTGCCATCGGTAAAAAATATTCCGCCCTTGCCATTGAAAAAGATATGAAAAAAGCGGGCCTTAACGCAGATTTCCGTGCAAGCGGCCAAACTGGCATCATGATTGCCGGGCGCGGTATTCCGATTGATTGCGTGGTTGCCGATTTCATTTCCGGCGCTGCAGAAATGCTTTCACCGGACAATACCGATGACCACTGGGATGTGGTAGAGGGCCAAGGCGGCATTTACCACCCAGGTTATAGCGGTGTAACCATGGGTTTACTTGTAGGATCACAACCTGATGCATTCGTCGTATGTCATGACGCCGTCAGAACCCACATTTCCGGCTGGGATGATTTCCCGTTACCATCTATTCAAGACGTCATTAACCGCGTCACCGAAATCGGAAAACAAGTAAATCCTGATATCAGATGCGTTGGCATTTGTGTGAACACGTCACAACTTGGTGGTGAGACCCGTGAAAAATATTTAAGCGATTTATCAGCTGAATACGGCCTGCCATGCGTTGACCCGATCATTGACGGCACCATGCCAATTGTCGAGCAGGTAAAATCAGAATTTCCAGAATAATTAAAAAGCGGTCAATTAGACCGCTTTTAATTTAAGCATTTGATTTTCATTTATATTTTCTTAATTTTTGTGCAATAGTGTAATTCGTGTTTAATAATATTCACTTGGGGGTTTTGCATGTTTGCAAATGCTAAAATTGATAAAAAAGATACAAATTCAATAAACCTGAATAAAAAGAAAAATGCATCAATACTGATGACACTTTTACCGCTGTCTGCCTGCGGCGGGGGTGGCAGCCCATTGGGCGGTGGTGGTGGTCCTGCCCCGACTTCCACACCGAATTCAACATCATTTGTTGAAACGACAACGAATGTTTGGGTGGCTGAGGATAACAACGATGCAACGATTAATTTAAGGGCATCAACATCACACCTAACCGTTACCGGAAAAGATGGCGATGATAATATTTCTACAGGATCTGGATTTGATCTGATCGATGGCGGTAATGGCGCCGATACAATTCATGGCGGCGATGGCCGTGACATAATTATTTATGATGCTAACGATATCGTGGATGGTGGCGCTGATTACGACACAATCCTGATTAATCAATCCAATATTTCACTTGATCTTGATGATGTATCCTTCAGTAACATTGAATATATCGAACTTGGAAATAATAATAACAGCCTGACATTCCACGGAAGTGACATTGCATCAATCACTGATGAAGATTTTTTCTGGATCAATGGCGGGATTACTGCCACTGTTACCGCACAAAATAGTTGGAACTATTCTGGTACAGGTTTTGACGTAATAAAAGGCTCTCCTGCAGAAACTGCTGTATTAGAACCTGCGCTTTATCATTTTTATTATTTTTATGATGGTACAAATGAATATGATATCAGAATTGCTGTTGAAATTGAAAACCAAGTAGGATTTCCCGCCCCTGCTTCCACCTTTACGGAAATTGCAGCAAATAATTATATTGAAACAAGCGATCTTGGTTCGTTCATAAGTTTATCAACCAGTGACGATAATCTAACGATCACCGGCGGTGCAGGGTATGACAAAATAATCACTGGCAATGGCAATGATATCATTTTCGCTGGTAGCGGTTCCGGTTTTATGGTTGGTGGCAAGGGCAATGATACGATTACCGGCGGGAATTTGAATGACATCATTTACGGTGGTGCTGGCGCCGATACCCTTGATGGTGGCGATAATGTCCGATATGGCGATCAAATCAGTTATTATGGATCGAACGCCGGGGTAAATGTTAACCTTGCCACAAATGTTGTATCAGGCGGACACGCCGAAGGCGATATCATCAGCAATTTTGAACGCATTCGCGGTTCGGATTTTGATGATATTTTAACAGGAGACGATCAAAACAACATCATTGATGGCGAAGAAGGACACGATATCATTTCCACGGCCGGTGGCAATGACATCATTCATGCGTTTGGCTTTGACGGATCACATTTTGATACGATCGATGGCGGCACAGGTTATGATAAAATAGCATTTTTTGACGTCGAAGAAGAAATCGACCTTTCCGAAATGTCTTATAGCAATATTGAACATCTTTCGATCAATCGCGGCTCAATATCAATTACACTTGATGCGAATGATATTATTAATATCACAGGCGCAGAAAATTCATTAAGAGTTGAAGGTGATAATGATGATACCTTTACTGTATCGGGTAATTGGACTTATTCTGAAACCGAAATATACGCACATGTTCTTTATGATGTTTATAATAACGGCGCACAGGAACTTAAAATTGCCCGTGAATTCGGCACCATTAATGGCATTGACCGTGAAGACAACAGCTTTACGGAAACTTCCGATTTTAATTTTGTTTCTAACGATCCCGTTACCGCAACCTTCACAATGGCAAGCACATTTAATGACCTTACGATCACAACAACCAGCGCAACGAGCTATATCGTAGCCGGCCTTGGGTACGATACAATCAACGGAGGCAATGGTGATGACATAATTTATGGACTTTCCGGTGATGATACAATTTCTGGCGGCAGCGGCAATGATGTTATTGCCGGTGGATATGGTGATGATATTATTTCAAGCGGTAGCGGTAATGACATATTAATATTCGATATTGACAGTAGTTTCGACACAATCCTTGACTTTGATGATGGTAATGATCTGATTGATCTATCCGCAACTGGTTACGCTTTTGATGATCTGACAATTACGCAGGAAGGAAGCGATACACAAATTGCCTATTTGGATGGATACACAATAACGCTTGTAGATTTCACTGCGACCGATATCACGGCAATTGATTTTTTATTTGCATAAAAGGTTTTAAAGCAAACTAATAAATCAGAATTTCCAGATTAAAACCGTACCCTATAACTTGCTTGAACTTGATTTTCTTTTACACGGGTAATCGGGCTGTGTTCGGCGCGGTTCGCTCTGTCGCTATCTACGTGCAAATATTCCAGCATCAGTTTTTGATTTTCAAATAAATCAGCACTGTATGCAAATAGCCATGCATGGCCAGTTTCCTTGTTATTATCATAGCCCACAAGCGTATTATCGTCGGCTGCGAAATGATCATACCTTACTGTAAATCTATGGATGTCGTATGTTTTACTTGCGAGGATATAGAAACTGTCATAATCAACATCAACGGCAATTTCGCCATGGACAAGGCCGCCCATTTTGGTGTTGCCCTTCATATATTGACCAAAGATTTCAAAATCTTCGAACATATCAAGTGATACGCCGATATTTATAAATTCTGTTTCCCATCCATATTGCCCGCCGATAACTGCCTCTCTGTCACCACGATTATTGTAAAACTGGCTGTTGATGCTGAACAATCCGAAGCTTTCCCAATCGAAACCAACGACGTAACCTACCCTGTCATCAACCTCTAGATGTGGGACGACGTATGGGTCTTGTAATGCAAGCTTTCCATCAGGACCTATTGAATGTACTGGCGGCAATGGGAACTCACCAAAAAGGGTAGTTTTGGAATCCTGTAACGCCCAACCACGAAACGCGAGCAATGTTCCCGCCGGATCATTAAGGCCAAAAACAGTCCCCGTAAACGATAAGGCGCTTTCTTCGAATTCTTTTTCAATGAAAATTTCAAGTCCCGTTGTTTTAATCTCTTCACCAATCCAGCTATTAATTGCAGAAGATGTGATTGAATATGGGCTTGTCCAGGCAATATCAATATTTTCCATTGACATATGCGGGTAAAAAATACCAAGGCGCGCTTCTGTTCTGATGCCATTTTCAAAAAGATTGCTGTATTTTGCATAAGCCTCGACAAGATCAATGTCGTTTTTCTGCTCAGGATCAAATTTCGCATGAACAAATGTTGATAATTCCCAATTAAACTGGGTATTCATCATCAATGATAGTTCGGATAGGTTTAATCTGACTTCATCATTACCATTTGGGTCTGATCCATAACGGGTTTTACCATAACCGCCATCAAGCCATCCCGGTTCACCACTGGAATAACTAACGCGGGCATCCCCAAGTCCAGAAAATTTAACTTCAGGAAAACTTTCTTGTGCATTGGCATTTGTGGCAATTCCCATTCCAAACATGGAAACAACAAATATAGCCCTTTTCATAATTATACCCCGTAAAAAATGAGTAAAAACAAATCATTTTCAATGAATTATGCATGTACGTTAACCCATCAAAGTAAATAAAATTATAATATATTTGTTAAAAATATCCTTCTCTTTACCATCACATGTGATCAACAAACTGTGAGGCACCTTGTATTAAGAGAAATTTAAGGCAAACTGTTTATGCTTAATTAGAAATTATGCAATCAATACCTGTTTCTGTAATTTAGGATCGAATGCAAATATGATAAAAATAATATGGAAAAGCCTGCTATCAATGGCTTTCATAATGGTAAGCGTTGCAAATGCAGCAACCCTATCAGGTACCGTTAAAGACAAAAATGGCAAAGATGTTGAATTTGCCGTTATTACTTTAATTGGTGAAAATGTCGCTATTTCTGGTGATAATACGCATATGCCCTCCCCGGTCATGAGCCAAAAAAACATTAAATTTACACCATTTGTTTTACCCGTTTCAAAAGGCAGCACTGTTTCTTTCCCCAATAGAGACAACATCCGCCATCATGTTTATTCATTTTCAAAAGTTAAACGGTTCGAATTAGAGCTATATAACGGCGACGAAGAAAAATCGGTCCATTTTGACAAAGAAGGTGTTGTAGCTCTTGGATGTAACATCCATGACAGTATGCTTGCCTATATCTATATCGTTCCATCAAATAAATTTTCGACAACTGGTAAGAATGGCTCACTCGTTATTAATGATATTCCTGCTGGAACCTATAAGGCACAAGTCTGGCATCCAAGATTAAAAGGAAATATCGAAAACTATGAAAAAGAAATTACACTTTCTGATGATCAATCATTTCAGCTTGATTTTGAAATTGATTTAAAACGCGAACGAAAACGCAGAAACAGAGGAACCTATTAAGGCAAACTAATGATTAACCGGTTTCAAACAAAATTAGTTGTTCTTTTTGCAACCCTGTTTATTACCATTCAGGTGATAACATCGTTGTCCGTTTATTTCGCGACTAAAAACAACCTTGAAGATCAAGCACGTCAGCAACTTCTTTACAGCCGGGATGTTTTTACACGTTCACTGAATGTGAATGCTGATAAATGGATTAGTGAAACCGACATTTATTCGACCGAATATGGATTTAGAGCAGCCGTTACAACTGATGATCCGGCAACCATTAAATCCGCACTTGAAAACCTATCATCCCGTGTTGGCACGGACTGCGCAACTATTATTTCACTAGATGGGGATATCGTTGCACAAGTTTCCGTTACGTCACCTGTAAAAATCCCGCAAGATACACTTAATGAATTAATTGAAATGGCCGATGAATACGGAAATGCGTCCGCCTATATTAGTTCGGGCGGTCTCGTTCATCAGGTTATTGTTGTACCAGTTCTCGCCCCTATTCCGGTGGCATGGGTTGTTATGGGCGTTCAAATTGAAGAAACAGAACTGATTGAAATGCGTAAATCATTACCAACAGGCGTAGAGGTTACCTTTTATCAAGACAATGAATATTTAATTTCAACACTTGATCAACATATGTTGCAACTTTTACCAGAACCACAATCAAACGCGGTTAATCTGGATCAACAAACGAATATTCTTGCTGTGAATGGCAATAATTTTATGGCTTATAGCAATGAAATTGCATCTGACCTTGAAGAAAGCTCAATAAAAGTACTTCTTACCTATTCATTAGATGCAGCCTATAGCCCCTATATGCCACTTGCATATGCACTGTTAATTATTCTTGGGCTTGGGTTACTGCTATTAATCACAGGCAGCATTACCGTTGCAAAAAGCGTATCAAAGCCGATTAGTTCACTTGCAAAAATTGCCAATAAAATCACCAGCGATCGCAATTATGATATTCGCGCCAATACAGACCATGAAACACGTGAAATTGAACTTTTATATAATAGTTTCAATGAAATGCTCGACACATTACAGGTTCATCAAACGGAACTTGTACGCGCCAAAGACATCGCGGAAGATTCCAATAAAACCAAATCACAATTCATGGCAAACATGAGCCATGAGCTTAGAACGCCGCTTAATGCCATTATCGGTTTTTCTGAACTTATTGGACCAGATTCTCCTATTCCTATGAGTGCGGAAAAAAGTAAGGATTACGCCAAAGATATCCACAGTTCAGCTGTCAGGCTTCTACAGGTTATTAATGATATTCTTGATCTATCCCGTATTGAAACCGATAAAATGGAACTTCAGAAAGAAGACATCGACCTGATCGAAGTGATTGATACTTGTGAAAGATTGCTCATGACAAAAGTTACTGAAGCAGATCTTAAACTCACCAATAATCTACTTGATCAAACAATCGTCATTAATATGGATGAACGTTCCTTAAAACAAATTATGATGAACCTGTTATCAAATTCCATTAAATTTACACCAGAGGGCGGCACAATTACCCTTGAAAATTCATTTAATGATGATGGATCACTTAATGTTCATATTATCGATACCGGCATTGGAATGTCCGAAGATCAGATCCCGGCAGCCCTAGAACCATTCGGTCAGGTTGATACAGGACTTAACCGCAAATTCGAAGGAACCGGACTTGGATTACCTCTTGTTAAAAGCCTTCTTGAGCTACAAGGCGGTCATTTAACACTTAACAGTAAACCCGATCAGGGCACCGAAGCCATTATAACACTACCGGCTAATAGCATCGTTCTTGTCGAAGACAATAAGAAACCATTGAAAGCATAACAATAAAAGCGGTAACATAGACCGCTTTTATTACCTTAAACCTTAACATCCAATAAAAAGGTTTTTGCTATACAAATAATATGTAACTTTGGTCTTCGAAATCTAAGGTCGTAGAATTGTCGTACACACCATAACTCGTTGATGTAATTGTACCATCGGTTTCCCATACTGCCGCATCTCGATTATAATCCACTGTAAATGTATATCCTGGAATCGCAGGAATTATTGTGGAACCTGTTACAGGATCTTTTACCGCTGGGGTACCTGGAATATCCGCACTGGCATTAAGGTCTAATTCAACAGCGAGGGCTTTTAATGCATAATCCAATGCAAAAATTATATCCGTATCATTATTAAACAATCCTTCTACATCCAATATTGTAGAAATTACGGCATCATCTGCGACATCGTTAAATACCAATGTATCACCAACAATGTAATTTGTTGACGAACCATCTATTAACAATTCTCCAAACAAACTGCTAAAATCCTGATCAAAACTTTGTTGGACATCCATGCCGCCAATGATATCGAAATCAATAAAATCGTATGACACACCACCAAACGGCGAAACGCTATAACTACCACCAAACATACCTGGATAACCAGCAAGATAAGCAATTACTTCATCAACATCCAAAGTAATGTCAGCAATATCCAGTGAAATAGAGCCATCAGTATTATTATCCCCCGCAGTCCCAGCATGATCTCTAAATACCTCAATACTTACCATATCACCTTTGAATGTATATTCTATGCTATTCTCACTAACACTTAAATTGCCATATGAGAATGCAAGATTATAAGGTGTAGCCTGGTCTGATTGAAAACTCAGAATATCAAATTCATAATCTTGATTAATGCTAAACGTTTGATTTATAACATTAATTGTATCAATAATAACATCTAAAGATACATTGATACCAATGCTGGCATAAATATCCATGATGGCATCAAAATCAATAAATGTGACCACATCTTCTGTTTCAAACCAACTATCTGTTTCAACGAAGCTTGTATCTATTTCAAGCATGTTGGTGGTGTAATTATGATAGTTGATAAAATCCATATCAAAGGACATACCCGAATTCGCCGTACCTCCTTTTACACCTGCTTCTGCCTCGATACCCGTTTTAACATCGATATTATAATCAACAGTTCCGAATAATCCCCCACTCGTATCAGCATCGAGCCCCAGAAATTGCGTATGTGAAACATAGCTATTAGGATTATTCCAAATACTTTGGTCATTCGCTAAAAATTCAGAAGATATTTCGGTAATTTCAACACCATAATCAATATCAATAACCGTGGATGCCGTTGCCGTAGGAACAGCAATTGTCACAGAATTTTCAGCATTTTGAAGTTCAGTAGAACGGGCAACGATTTCAAGTGGAAAATCCCAATTATAATTCTTTGGCAACACCATTGTTAACTGAAGATCATGCTCCGTAGCACCATTACCAAGATAAATACCATTTGGACCGATCGGGTTACCGTTACTATCATAAAGCGCAACCCCGTCAGGAATACCATTAAAGAACAATTGCAATTCTTCTGAACCATCCAAATCGTTTAGCATTGTGGAAATATCAAAAACCACATGATTTACTTGTTCCCCGGCAAGTACATCAACTACAAGATCTGGAATATCTGCTACTGCTTCAACATCTATGGAAACTGTTCTGGTAACCTCGTGTGTACCATCCTTCACAGTATATGTGAAAGAATCCTGTCCTGCGTAACTGTCGGTAGGGGTAAACACCAACATTCCTTCCTCAGTAATTGTATAACTACCATGAGGAGAAACCGTATCAATTTCTATTTTAAAAGTGAGCGGATCACCTGTTAAATCACGCTCTAAATCCCAAACTATTGACTGAAGATCAAATGCTTGTGTATCTGTATCTTCCAGTGTTGATAATGATACATCTTCTGCATATGGAACATTATCTTCGCCATTAATTGAAATGGTATAATCACCAAAATTAATTTGTTCGATATTTTTAAAAGCTATAATGTCGCCTGTTGAGTATTTCTCAATATGCCAACTATTATAGCTATCTTGATAAAACATATAATCAAGCGGAGTGTCGGTCAGCTCGAGTATATCATACCCACCATTTCCATTGATAAAATCACTGCCACCGCCAGAATAGATATAATCATTCCAGCCACCACCATTAATGCGTTCAGAGCTTGAGGTTCCGATAAGTTCGTTATTTTTTCCGTTACCATTAATATTAGGAATTTTATCGTATTTTGAAGAATATAAAGATCTATAACTACTATTAGATTGTGCTGAATTCTTACTCATTTTCCTTTTCCCTAACTTTACAAGTTTATTAACCTTTTATTAACCTTTAAATAACAACTTTTTAGAGAAATTTCAATCTTAATAAAAACCTATTGTAATTTAAACATTTAAAAACAAAAAAAGGCGGTCACCAGGACCGCCTTCTCTTTAATTATTTCGGGTCTTATTAACCGAATTCTTTTTTCAGTGCTGCGTTCATGTTATCAAGCGCAGTTTTTAGGCTTGAACGTGGAACGGCGATGTTCATACGCATGAAGCCATCTGAGCCTACACCATATGAATGACCTGCGTTTAATTGAACACCTGAATTTTCAACCATCCATTCGCCGATTGCCATTTCTGGTGTTACACGGCGGTGATTGCCAGCTGCCATCCACTTGTCATGAAGTGCTTTAACCTTTTCAGGTGTCGCAACACGTTCTTTAAGACCGTTACAGTCAAGCCATGCAAGGTATGTACCTTCTGGTTTTGTGTATTCGATACCAGGCATGTTGCCAGGTGTATTGATATATTCAACAAGATAATCGAAGTTCTCATCCAGATATTCATTTACATCATCAACCCATTCTGCGCCCTCTGTGAAGGCTGCTTCCGCAGCAGCAAGACCAAATGCGTTTACGCCAGTTTCATGACCACCACCGATCATTGTTGCGTTCATAAGGTCTTCATTTTCTGTATAGAAGTACGCAACCTTAAGGTTCGCATGACCGAATGTTTTTGATGGTGAACGGTATGTGATACTTGTTTGTGCGTATTTTTCACCAAGTGATGAGTAAGGAACAAACTTGTTACCTTTCGTTACAAAGTCACAGTGAATTTCATCAGAAAGAACTGTTACGCCTTTTGAAATACAAAGATCTCCAAGAGCACGCATTTCATCTGCTGTCCAACATTCACCTGTTGGGTTATTCGGGTTACAAAGCACAAGACACTTTGTTTCATAATCAAGACGCTTTTCAAGATCTTCAAGATCAAATGTCCAGCGGCCATTGACTTTTTTAAGCGGGTTCATTTCAACGCGCATACCGGCTTTATTGATCGCACCACGGAAACCGGAATATGTTGGTGTTGAAAGGATCACTTTACCCTTAACCGGATTAAGACCACGCATAGAAGATACCATACCAGGCTTAAGCGCAGATGAGTTACGAAGCCATTCTTTCTTTAGCTCGATACCGTAACGTTCTTTGTTCCAGTCGATGATTGATTGCCAGTAGCTATCTGGAATTGTTTCATAACCATAGTTGTCATATGTAGCACGTTTCTGAAGCGCCTTAACAACGGCAGGATGTTGGCGGAAATCAAGATCGGCAATGCCCATCGGCACTGTAATTTTGTCTTTACCATAGCGACGAATTGCGCTGTCCCATTTCACAGAATTTACGCCAACACGGCTGTAAATTTCGTCAAAATCATAACCTTTACTGCGATTTTTTGCTTGTCCCATACCCATGCCCATTGCATGCGCGCTACCGGTGCCAGCACCAGCCATAAGAGCAGTCATACCAGCAGCCTTCATAAAAGTTCTGCGGTTTTGTCCACCAAATTTCTTCATTTTGTAATCCTTTAACTGTAGTTTTCGCATGCCCCAGCATGCATTTCCCTATTACCCCCCAGATAATCCGGACTTTTTAAAATTTGTTTATTTTTTAGAATAAAAAACTATAATTATAGCCCAAAGATGATACTTTATATCATGACATTTTTTTGATGCAAAGGGAAAATACTAAAGCATGTCTGATCATCAAGACATTATCGTCATTGGCGCGGGTGTAATTGGGCTATCCATTGCCAAACATTTATCCGAAGCGGGGCGCGAAGTCCTTGTTTTGGAAAAAGAAAAACATTTCGGTATGATCACAAGCAGCCGCAACAGCGAAGTGATCCATGCCGGCCTTTATTTTGCGCCCGATTGGCTAAAAACCAAACTTTGTGTGCGTGGTAAAGAGCTTTTATATGAGTATGCAGCGCAAAGACACATACCACACCAACGATGTGGCAAGATACTTGTGGCAATGTCAGACGCCGAACAAGAACGGTTGGATGATATTAAATCAAAAGCCGAATTAAACGGCGTACATGACCTTACCCCCCTTTCAAAAGCTGATATCAAAAATATAGAACCGGATATTTCTGGTGAAGCGGGACTATTTTCCCCGAGCAGCGGCATCATCGATAGCCATATGCATATGGTCAATATGATCGGTGATATCGAAGACAACAGCGGTATGATCGCCTATAACGTTGAAATTGCCGCAATTGAAAAATTAAATCATGGCTTTAAGATCATAATGGCGGATGGTTACACCCTCACCTGTAATTTACTGATTAATGCGGCGGGGCTTGGCGCACAAAAGCTGGCCACAAAAATTGACGCCATGTCGTCTGAATTAATCCCACCGCGCGTGATGGCCAAGGGGCATTATTTTTCATATACAGGTAAAACAAATTTCAAACATCTGGTTTATCCGGTTCCGGGCAAAGGAAGCCTTGGGTTACATTTATGCATTGATACCGGCGGCGGCGTAAAATTTGGCCCGGATATTAATTTTGTAGAGGAAGAAGAATATAGTGTCCCCGAAACCTTAAAAGAAAAATTTGTAAGCGTGGTCAGCGAATATTTCCCCAACATTGATCCCGATAAATTGCACCCGGATTACGCAGGGATAAGACCAAAATTATCCGAATCTGGTCTTGATTTCGATATCGGTTTTCAGGATAAACATGGTATTGAAGGACTTGTTAATTTATTTGGTATGGAAAGTCCGGGCCTCACCAGCAATCTCGCTATTGGTGAATATGTAAGAGATAAAATTAATGAATTTGGATGAGCTATATACACCATGCCTTGTGGTGGAAAAATCGAAATTAATGAAAAATTTAAATCGCATGCGTGTTCAGGCAGAAACATTGGGCGTTACATTACGCCCACATGTAAAAACCTGTAAATCGCCCGATGTAATTTTGCTAGGAAATGATGGTAAGTCCTGCCCAATTACCGTTTCCACATTACGCGAAGCCGAATATTTCGCGGACGCCGGATTTACCGACATTATTTATGCTGTCAGTATGGTACCAGGCAAATTAGAACGAGCCAAAGACATCATGAAACGCGGTGTGGATTTAAAAATCATTATTGATGATGCGAATATCGCCCGTCAGATTGGTGAATTTGGCGATCAAAACGACTGTAATTTCAACGTCATGATTGAAATTGATGTGGACATGCACCGTGCAGGTTTATCACCCGATGCACCAGAAGTTATAGAAATCGCAAAAATAATACACGAACAACAAGGAACCGAATTGGCTGGCGTATTAACCCATGCTGGCGAAAGTTATGAATGCGAAACGAAAGAGCAATTAATCCAAGCCGCGGAAAATGAACGTGCGCAAATTGCCCGGGCCGCCGATAATATTATTGAGGCAGGTTACCCATGTAAAATCGTTAGCTGCGGCTCAACCCCAACGGCCACATATGCACAAAACCTGCGCGATGTAACCGAATTACGGGCGGGGGTTTATGTATTTCAGGACGCATTCCAAGCCGGACGTGGTTGCAGCACCAATAATGACATTGCCTTAAGCGTTCTTTGCACCGTGATTAGCCATAAAAACAACCAAAGCCGTATTATTACTGATGCTGGCGGCATGGCATTATCCAAAGACCAAAGCACCCGTGGTACAGATTTTGATTGCGGATACGGCATCGTATGCGACATTGATGGAAATATTATTGATAACCTGATCGTCACCGGCGCCAATCAAGAACACGGCATCATCACCACCAAGGACGGCTCAGATTTCAATTTTGCATCTTATCCTATAGGTACTCGCTTACGTATCTTGCCAAATCACGCGTGCATGACGGCAGCGGCTTACGATGAATATAATGTCGTTGATAATGGCACTGATGTCATTGACACTTGGTCAAGATGTAATGGTTGGTAATACTTAAGGGTTATTTCAATAATGAAAAATATAATCTCACTCTTTTTCTGCTTTACGCTTTTATCCATAAATTCGATAGCATATGCAGAAATAAAAGAAACAACAATCAATTCAGACATTCTTGATGGCAGCAGGCAGATTAAAATCTATCTGCCTGATGATTATGCTGATACGACGAAAAAATACCCTGTCTTTTATGTGATGGACGCGGATTTTCTGTTTGATCCGACGGTTGTTATTTCCAAAACAAGGGCAGCCCGCGACCTTATGCCCGAGAGCATTATTGTCGGTATTTCTACACCTAATTATGCAGAACGTCTGACGATCACAATGCCTCATAGGCGAGAACCCAATGAGCAGATTAACTTCGAAGACAGTTCACCTCAACATTTTCTGGACTTTATGGAACAAGAATTAATTCCATTCATCGATGATCACTATAGAACAGCAAATTATCGTGGACTTATAGGAATGTCGCCAACTGTTGGGCCAGTTCTACACGGGTATTTTACAAGCTCAAAAACGTTTCAGGCATGGCTTGGATTTGCAGCCAACGTTCAAATGTACACTATAGAAAATAAACCAATAACCACCAAAATTATAGAAACTGCTGAACGTTTACAAGGGAGCCGAAATTGGCTTTACTTATCACGTGGTGGCATTGACATAATGCGCAATGACGACTTACCCGCCCCCTATTCCAAATTACAAAATGCTTTCGATACACCAGATGCACAAGTCAAAATCGATATCATTGAAAATGGCGAACATTACGCAAGCGCAATCAGCAGCCTTGACCGTGCCTTTTCATTTATATTCCCCCCAAGCGAATGGATGCCGGATTACCTATCTTACCGCGCCGGCGAAACCCCACTTAATGATTTAAAAGAATTCTATGCAGCGCTTTCAGAAAAGTACGGTTTCCAAACATACCCAACCAATGATGGATATTGGATGGGTTTTTCCATAGCTGGTACAGCAAGATATCTTGTCAGAAATGACAGATCCGAAGAGGCAAAAAAACTTCTGGAATGGGCACTAGAATTTAGCCCAAAATCAGCAGAGCTTCTTGAGCCATTACAAAGACTTAATGAGGAATAAAAAGTACTTAATATTGATAACATTGATCTTGACGGCAGTGAAGAAATCATCGAAACTTGGGCGATATGTTATTGTAAGTTATTATCAAAATTGGGGATTTCTCATGTTTCGAAATATAATTCTTTCTATGCTTTTGACTATTGGTCTACCATTTTCAACAATTGCAGAAGAACCAACAAAAGCAGACCATGCCTTACAAGTCCCATATTCTCTTTTGATGGATTATCAATTATCTTTAGATGAACTTAAGCAATACAGACGCGCACTAGAGCATATTCAACGCCTGCTTAATCTTCCACTTGATCCAGGACAAGCACAAATAGAAATGGAAGCGCTACTGAATGAAGACAAATTTAATCTAACACTTATAGCATCAATGGCTGTTATTGCACATAACGCAGACGACTATGTCAAATCTATTAGGTACGTAAACCATTATACTATTTATAAAAAACAAAACTTACATCAATTACATTACTTGCTTGCTGATAATTATTTAAAAATTGGTGATTATAAAAACGCTTACCACAGTTTTCATAAGGCCGAACAACTCTACCAAGAATACATTAACAGTGGACCAGATTTAAAAGATGCGCTAGGTATTAAAAATTATTTTGAAAAAGTGAATGCGCTAAAAAATGAATTTGAAAATTCTACCGGTCCAGACTTCAAACCATGTTCAATAACAGTGGAAGTTCCAGAACCTGGTGATGTATTTTGGGCATA
Organism: Pseudemcibacter aquimaris; assembly: GCF_028869115.1. Lineage (NCBI taxonomy): Bacteria > Pseudomonadati > Pseudomonadota > Alphaproteobacteria > Emcibacterales > Emcibacteraceae > Pseudemcibacter > Pseudemcibacter aquimaris. The sequence goes on along the minus strand of NZ_CP079800.1, from coordinate 1,319,670 downwards.
TGCTCCCCCTGTAAAATTCCCAAGAGCAGCCCTAAGAAAGGGCCGTAATGGTTATGCAATAATAAATTTTGATCTTACTGCAGCCGGAAATCCGATTAATCCTCAAATTATTGAAACATCACGTTCAATATTTAATAAGCCAACTAACAAATTCATTGAAACTTTTAAATATATACCTTATTCACTCTTTGCAATCCCAGAAGAGATAGTCGCTACGAATGTAAATTATAGACTTGAGTATAAATTTGAAAACTAACTTTTTGTGCTTAACTCTCTTGATTTAATCTAAACGATATTTCCTGAGCAAAGTTATATAACAGGCTATGTTTTTTAATATCTTTTCCATTCATTACAATTGCATTTGGGTATTTTTTGCCAATAATGTCATCTTCGTTAATCATAAAAGTTTTAAGGTTTTCATTTGTTTCACTATCAACAACTATTACTGTTGCCGCAAATAATTGCCCGCTAAAGGTTACTACTGTATTGGCTTCTACTGGTCTTAATATTGAATAAGCCCCTATAAGAATACTAAGATCAACTTTTCGTCCGCTCAAATTCTTAGTTTCAATGGCATCAACCACTACGCCCCCCATATCATTTTTAAGTATGTTAATATAAGCGGTGAAAGCCTCTAAATTCTCTTGTGCTTTTTCATATGCTTTTTGCGCACGTTCCTTTAAGTCCTTTGGCGCTCTCCGTCTCGATTGATACTTTTCATGGTTTTTTCTTTTATCTTCGACTTGCGTTTCAAGCCGCATTATTACTTTTTGAATATTATCATTAAAACCCTCGCTAAAGCGGACATGGACATTTTCAATCGAGTATCCTGCACCATTTTGCGTTGGCTCAGCGGTTGCTGAAACAAAAGGAAAAAATAAGAAAATCACGCTCGCCAGAAATCTCATGACACCCCCAATATATGGACACATTATTATCCAACTTTATACTTCCAACTTTACAAATGCAACACTGTGAAGTTAGTTATTTGCCACGGACCAAACAAATTCGTCATATGAAACGCCGTTTTGTTCAAGAAGGTCGACGATAGCCTTAAAGCCTGCTTCCATACCTTCTTTACGGTTGGCATAGCTATTTTCCACCTCAAGAACCTGTTTATAAATCGGTGCGACCGCATCTATTTGCGCTTGTGGGGCAGCGCGTCTGCTTGAATGATATCCTATGATGTTACCTGCCTTATCCATAGTTGGAGACACATGGGCAAATACCCAGTAATAATGACCGCTTTTGGCAAGGTTTTTCACATACGCGAAAATTTCTTGCTTGGCTTCGATTGTTTGCCATAACAGATAAAACACTGAACGCGGCATATCAGGATGACGGATGATGCTATGGGGTTCACCCATGGCATCCTCTTCCGTCATTTCGGCGACCTTACAGAACACATCATTAACATACGTGATACGACCTTTAAGGTCCGTTTTCGTTACGATAATTTCATCGTCATCGAATATGTTTTCAATATCTAATGGCTCAGGTCTTTGATACATATAACTTACCTTTTCAGTAGCAAACTTAATATGATGGCATCCTATAAAAGGAAACAGCTACAAACCTTGACCGACATCAAAAATTTCACAAATTAAATAATTTAATTTGATTTGGTATTCATCAGTGACGTGATGAATTCTTCAACCTGGACTTCAAGGTCACTGATCAACGTTTCCATATCATTTGATGCCTGCATCAATTCAACCGCACTTGATGATGTCCGTGATGCTGTTGCGCTTACCTGATTAATATTTTCAGATACATCGCGTGTTCCGTCTGATGCTTCCTGAACATTTTCACTAATTTCACGCGTTGCTGCAAGCTGTTCATGGGTCGATGTTGAAATGGTTGATGCAATCTCACTTAATTCAGCAATATGTTTTGTTACGTCCTCAACAACCCCAACAGTCATACCAATTCTGTTTTGGATTTCATTGATCTGTTCATCAATGTTTTTTGTTGCGTCCCCTGTTTGATTGGCAAGTGATTTAACCTCGCTTGCGACAACAGCAAACCCTTTTCCGGCCTCGCCGGCACGGGCCGCTTCAATGGTTGCATTTAGAGCCAGCAAATTCGTTTGCCCCGCAATATCATTGATTAATTTGACGACCTCACCAATGGTTTGTGATGCTTGCTGGAGTTCAGAAATTGAATCTTTCGCAAGTGCTGCTTCTTTTACGGCCTCGTTTGATTGTGTGCTTGAAAGATCAACCTGTCTTGCAATTTCATTGATTGATTGTGTATATTCTTCTGTTGCCGCTGCGACAGTTTGAACATTCATATTTGCCTGTTCAGATGCCGCCGCCACAGTCGTCGATAAATTTTGTGTTTCATCAGCAAAATTGGTCAGTTCATTGGAAAGACCACTCAAACCCGAAGCAGATTTATGCAGGCTCGTAACAAAATCACGGATCGTGCTGTTAAATCCTTCGACCAGTTCTTCACGTTTAATTTGGTTTTCTTCTTGTTGCTTTCGGCGGTCCGCGGCCAGCGCCATATCTTTACGGCCAGAATTAATGACTTTTGCGCCGACACTAAAACTGCCTGGCATGCCTCTTATTAAAAAACGGCGATAAAAATCGCCGTTCTGCGCTGCCTTTAATGATGCCCCTGCTTCGCGGACATAAGCATCCGTCACATCAAGAATATAATTTATATCACAAAGCACGTCGGAAAGTTCGCCGTGCTCTTCCCATCCCACTATGCGGGTTTCAAGATTACCTTCCCTAAGTCCTGCTGAAATACCTCTGATCGCATCAAACGCTTTTTCATATTGTTCCAATTTAATCAGTGCTTCTGAAAGCTCCGTACCACCACTTTCCACATCTACTAGTTTTCTATTGAACATATTTAATCTCCCACGCTCCATACGAATTCATCGTATGTCATTCCCTTATCCAACAACAGATTTTTGATATAATCTACCCCCGCTTCCATACCCTGCTTACTATTTGAATAACTTTTTTCTACCGATCTAATTTCATCATAAAGCTTTGAAATTAAATCAATTTCATTCTTTGGTGCTGCGCGCCTGCTTGAATGAAACCCTACGATATTGCCATCAGCATCAATCGTCGGTGTTACATGGGCAAACACCCAGTAATATTTACCTGATTTCGCCATATTTTTTACATAGGCGAAAATCTCTTTCTTGCTTTGAATTTGTTGCCATAAGAAATAGAAAATTGACCTTGGCATGTCAGGATGTCTGATAACATTATGTGGCGCGCCTATGGCTTCCTCTTCCGGCATTTCTGCCAAACGGCAAAAGACGTCGTTCACATATGTTATGTGACCTTTTAGGTTTGTTTTTGAAACAATAATTTCATCTTTGCCAAATGTGTTTTCCACATCTATTGGCGTTATACCCTGCTTCATACTTACCCCTCTAATAGTTAGAAACAAGGGAAGTGTTATACGTCAAGGATGGCTTGTCATTGATCAAGATCAAAGCTAAACAGGTAAAGAAATATATTTAATACTTGTTAAATATATTTAATATTTCAATAACTTAGAAGAAACCTAAGGAAATAAAGGCATTTGTTCAAGCGACATCATTTCCGGAAAATCAAACATTAAATTCATGTTTTGTATCGCTTGACCGGATGACCCCTTAACAAGATTGTCAATTGTCACCACAATTATGGCCTGTCCTGGCACACGATCTTCAAATACACCGATAAGCGTATTGTTTGATCCACGTACGTGACGGCTTGCTGGTACAACACCTTCATCAGCAACAGTAACGAACCGTTCATCACGGTATCTATCTTTTAAAAGCTCTCTTAAATCGGATGCTGTTTTACCCTCTTCCATTTGAACATAAATTGTTTCAAGTTCACCTCTGTTCATTGGAATAAGATGCGGTGTAAAGCTGACGAGCAAATCTTCACCATATGCACGACTTAATTCTTGTTCGATTTCCGGCGCATGACGATGAGCGGCAATACCATATGGGTGCATTGCTTCAGAAACTTCTGTAAACAGGTTGCCTTCTCTAAGGCTTCTACCGGCGCCACTAACGCCTGATTTTGCATCGATTATGACACCATCTTTTTTTATTGCCTTACTTTGCATCAACGGAATTAATGCAAGTAGTGCAGCCGTTGGATAACATCCTGGACATGCCACAAGGCGCGCGTTTTTTATCTCTTCACGGTAATGTTCCGTTAATCCGTATACCGCTTCTTTTTGTAAGGAAATAGCATCATGTTCGCCGCCATACCATTCAGCATAGGTATCTGGGTCACGAAGACGGAAATCAGCGCTCAAATCCACGACTTTTACACTGCCCTGAATGGCGTTCGCGTAATCTTCTGTGGTTTCAGCGACCATTTCATCAATAAAGCCATGGCCAGTATCATGAAGAATGCCTTTAATAATGCGTTGTGATGTAGCATGCGGCAGCGCGCAAAATACAACGTCAACCTCTAGCCCAGCCCATTCGATATCTGATATCGCCATTAAATCAGGAAGCCCTTCCCCGGCAAGGTGCGGAAAGACCTGATCAATAGATTGGCCGGCTTTACGGTCAGCCGTCAATAAAACAATTTCAACATTTGGATGACGTTGTAATAACCTTACAAGTTCTGCACCTGTATATCCGCTTGCCCCTAAAATAGCGGCTCTGATTTTGTTATCATTTGATGTAGAAATAGTCATGGCGTTATCCTCAGCAATTAATGTTGCTCGTATAACGCCATTTTAATTCTATAACAATGACTTATCCAGAAAAATCAGAATAAATTATGCTGCATCCTTGCCAAGCAGTGACTGAATGAATGCATTTGATTGTTGTTCAAGGTTTTTCGCAAGATCTTCAAGGTTACTTGATGCAGCTGATAGCTCGCTCGCGGTTTCCGCGGTTCTGTTCGCTGTTGTGCTTACTTCCTGAATATGTTGCGACACTTCTTGTGTCCCGAGTGAAGCTTCCTGAACATTTTGGCTAATTTCATGTGTTGCTGCCAACTGTTCTTGTGTCGCGCTTGAAATTGTATCAGCGATTTCATTCAATTCAGTAATAATATTTGCAATATCCTCAACGCCAGAAACCGACCCTTCGATTTTTTCCTGAATTTCGCTGATTTGTGCATCAATACTGCCTGTTGCATCGGCCGTTTGGTTCGCGAGTGATTTAACCTCGTTAGCTACAACAGCAAACCCCTTACCGGCTTCGCCAGCGCGGGCCGCTTCGATGGTAGCATTAAGCGCAAGAAGATTGGTTTGACCCGCGATGTCATTAATCAGCTTAATTACTTCACCAATATTCACCGATGATGCTTTTAATTCATCAATAGTCGCTTTTGCAGATATTGCCTCATCCGATGCTTTTCCAGCCTGTTCATTTGACATATCAACCTGACGAGAGATTTCCTGAATCGAATGCGAGTATTCCTCTGCCGCTGCGGCTACAGTTTGCACATTTACACTTGCCTCTTCCGATGCTGCAGCAACATTTGATGACAATCTTTGGGTATCTTCAGCATAATTACTTAACTGGTTTGAAATACCTTGCAAACTTTCTGTTGATGTCAGCAGATCCGTAATAAATTGCATGATTTGTTTATTAAAATCATCCGCAATACGTTTTCGGTTTTCCTGCTGTTCTTTTTCCATTTTCTGGATACTGATACAAGCCTCATTAATAACCGTCGCACCTTGTTGGAAACTGCCACGCATACCGCGACGCAAGAAACGGCGGAAGTATTTACCATTTTCAGCGGCTTCTAGTGATGCAGCTGCTTCACGAACATAGGCATCTGTAATATCAAGAATATAATTGATTGATTTTAATGTTTCTGATCTTTCACCATGGTTTTGCCAACCAATTATACGGGCTTCCAGGTTTCCATCTTTTAAATCAGGTACAATTTTTTCAATTGCTGAAAACGCACTTTCGTATGCTTCCAGTTTTTCTTTCGTGGCTTCCAGTTCTGCTTCCAAAGCTTCTACTTTGCCACTATCATCCGTCTTATTTAGTCCAAACATCTTAGCATCCTTTAGCGTTCTATCTATTTCCACTCACTGACCATACAAATTCATCATATGTCAGTCCTTCGTTTGCCAGATAGTCGTTGACGAATGCTACTCCTGCTTCCAATCCATCTTTGCGGTTGGAGCTTCCCTCTTCTACGTCTTTTATTTTCTTATACAGACTATCAATGAAATCAATTTCAGCTTTTGGTGCAGCACGGCGACTTGAATGGAAACCAACAATATTTCCAGAACCATCCAATGTCGGTGTTACATGTGCAAAAACCCAGTAATGGTTACCGGACATTGCCATGTTCTTAACATAAGCAAAGATTTCATTTTTAGATTTAATTTGTTGCCATAAAAAATGAAAGATCGTGCGCGGCATATCCGGATGACGGATAACATTATGCGGCTGACCAATCATTTCACTTTCTTTGGCTTCGGCAAGTTTACAAAACACATCATTTACATAGGTGATTTCACCTTTTAAATCAGTTTTTGAAACAATAATTTCATTTTCGGAGAATGTGTTTTCTATCCCCGTTGGCTTAACGTTATTCTTAGGCATTTATGACCCCTTGCATATAAACTTATACAATTTAAGTGACCAATGCCTAACTCCCTCCTGTGCTTAGAGGTTTTCTCCTCTATAGCTGGCTAAACAACTGATCGCTTTTTAAAATAATAATCTATTACACAAATGCAATTGATCCAAGTCAAAAAAAATCATTTTTTATCTTTTAAATTGCATACGTCAATTGATTTATTTTCAACGATAGTCATTAAAAACTCTTTATTAATAATTGATTAATAGAATTTTTATATTAATTATTTATGTCATTAACGAGAAAGGTTAACAAAGTGTTAATAATTTCATCTATTTATAGTTGCAAGTGATCACAAAAAAAATCGGTTTAATAAATGTATCTTTTACGCATCTTTAATGTTTAGAATTGCCACTTAATAATCACGAAGGCAGGGTCACACATTACCTTAATGCTGTTGAACCGCTCTTTAACAATAAATACCAGCATTAAAGCTTATAATAATAACGGGGGAACCATGAAACTCTTTAAAGCTTTTATCGTCATCACATCTTTCTTAACTCTTGCAAATCAATCACACGCTGAAAGCCCTGTATTAGATGACAAGGAACTTGAAAAACATATCAACGAAAATATTGATAATGGAAAATACCAAAGCATCATTCTGGCCCGTATTAATGACCAAGGGACAAGTATCTATACTTATGGTGAACTAATAGACGGCAATGGGTTGCAACCCACAAAAGATACTTTTTTTTGAAATGAGTTCCATTTCAAAAACATTCCTAGGGTCACTGCTTGGCATTCTTGTGGAACGCGGCGATATCAACCTTGATGATCCTATTAATAATTATTTGCCAGATGGCGTAAGACTAAAACCATTTAATGGTAAGGAAGTCACTATTCTGCATCTTGCCACCCATAACGGTGGTTTACCGACTTTTCCCGAAGATTTCAGAACAACTGACGGCACATTTTCCGAATATACGCTTGATGATTTATGGAAGTCCGTCAATGATTTTGCCCCGACACGTGCGGGTGGCGATGAATGGCATTATTCAACATTTGGCATTGGCATTTTATCACAAGCCCTGGCCCATCATTTTGAACGCGATTATTTCCAAATGATCCGTGAAGAGGTTTTATTGCCACTGGGGATGACGGAAACATTCCTGCACCTCCCTACTGAATTAAAGGGGCGTTTTGCACAAGGTCATTTGGCCGATGGCAGCTTGACGGAAAATTTGGTTAATCATGGTGTCATGTATGCTGGTGGGTCAATGATCACCACCGTCAATGATATGGAAAAATATGTGAAAGCGCATATGGGGTTACTTGATACACCACTATATAGCGCTTTTGAAATTGGCCATAAAATTTATACTGAAAATGAATCCATGGGATTAACGTGGGAAAATTCAACCGGAACAATTAACCGCAATCACATGGGAACAGGCGGCGGCCATCGTGCCTATATTGGCTTTAATAAAGGTGGGAATTTAGGGACAATCGCCTTTACCAATATTCGGTTTGGCATTGTTGCTATTGGTCATCGGATGCTTAATCCTGATCACCAGTTACCTACATATGATGATTAATTTTTAACATCCTGAATATCAAATGGATCGGCCAGAATGTCGCTTAAGGCGGCATCGGCCAAATATGCTTTGGTCTTGGTTTTCTTGACCATATCCGGATCACCACAAAGAAACACACGCCACCCTGTTAAATCATGGTGCTGTGACAGCGCGATATCATTTATTGCCCCCTCAAGCGTATGATTTAGAGATCCTTTATTCAGCACACCAAGATGAACCGATAAATTGTCATATTCAGACGATAACGACTGTAATTCATCAATTAAATATAGGCCGTCATCATTTACGGCACCGTGATATAATTCAATTTTTCCGTCATGCCCTTGTGATAAAGCATCGCGAATGATGCCAATCAGTGGGGCTAACCCAGTTCCCGTTCCAATTAACAGTAACGGTGATGATGATCTTCCGGGCAAGTAAAAGCACTGCCCTTCCGGTTCTGAAATTTCTATTTCCTGACCAATTAAGCTCTTATCACATAACCACCTACTAACCGTGCCAAATTCATGTTCTTTTACATGAATTTCTAATTCATCATCCAATGGAATAGACGCAATGGAATAACTGCGTAATGTATAATTTGGACCAATGATATTTACGAATTGCCCTGGACGGTATTCATATCCATCTGGAACCGTTAGACGGACAATAGCCACCTGCCCGCCTCTAAGTTCTATATTGGTAACACGGACATTATGAAAAACACCAATTTGATCAGCAGCATTGATAACCATGCCATCATTTGGTTTTTGTTGACAGCCAAGGAAATACCCTTGCTCAACAAGTGTTGGTTTAAGCGGCGCACGACTTTTTGGATCAACATCGTGATCCGTTTTCATCACACATGTTAAACAGGATCCTTTCTGACAAGAATAGGTCACATCAATATCTTGCGTGATTAAATTTTCCAGAATGGATTTGTCAGGGTCACAGGAAACCTGTGACCCTTCATATGTAATCGTTACTTTATTCAAAGATTAAAGCCCCAGAACATCATCATGGGTGCTTGCGGCTATGGCCATTGCTTCGCCGATTTCCGCTTCCGGAACACCAAGTTCTTCGAGTGTCGCTTGCAAATGCCCTGCTACAGCACCGAAATGATCCTCGGTAAGTGTAAGATGAGCATGCGCAGCACGCATGTCTTTGCCGGAATAATCATTTGGTCCACCAAATGCAACGGTCAAAAATTTCTTTTGCTTTTCGCGTTGCGCATCCATATCGGTAGTTTCAAAAAACTGACTGATACTATCATCGGTCAGCACTTTTTTATAAAATACATCCACTGCGGCTTCTACGGCTGCGTCGCCGCCAATACGTTCATATAAACTGCTCATGAGTTTTCCCCTTAGTTACGTGTTGAAGTCAAAATAATACAGTATGATACTCGACATTAAAATTAGGTAAATGTCGTCATTGTTAAATACACAGATACAAACTGCTACTCATTAATTCCTTGGTTTTTCAAGTTGCCATTCAAGATGGGCTTTTACCGTCGGCCATTCATGGGCAATGATGGAATAAACGGCAGTGTCACGTATCGATCCATTCGGCATAATATAATTCGACCTTAATACACCATCAAGTTTGGCCCCCAATCGTTCAATCGCGCGCCTGCTTTGATGATTAATGAAATGCGTTCTAAATTCAACGCATACGCAATCAAGCTCTTCAAAAGCATGCTTTAAGAGCAATAGCTTACATTCTGAATTCAGCGATGATCGTTGAACTGCTTTTCGGTACCAGGTTGATCCAATTTCAACACGCTTATGCGGTGCATCAATATTCATATATGTGGTCATGCCAACGGCCCTACCACTTTCTTTATCGATCACCGCAAACGGTAACATGGAACCCTGTTCACGAAGACCAAGCCTTCTGTCGATTTCTTTTTCCACATCTTCCGGCTTTGGGATAAACGTGTACCATAACTTATGAAGATCACCATCTGCTGCTGCTTCAATGAGGTCATCCAAGTGGTTATGGCTTAATGTTTCAATCAGAACACGTTCGCCTTCAACAGTAAATTCTGGTGGCCATACTGACATGATTATTCCTTTATCGCCATTTCCACTGCTTTTTCAGCATGTATTTCGGTTGTATCAAGAAGTTTGACATTTGTGTCTTGCGGCTTCACAAGCATACCGATTTCGGTGCAGCCTAAAATAACGGCCTCCGCCCCTTTTTCTGCCAAACGGTCAATGATACGCAAATACACGGCCTTTGATGCATCCTTGATCTCGCCAAGACATAGTTCCTGATAAATGATGTCATGAACGGCTTTTCTTTCGTCTGCCCCCGGTGTAATGACATCAATGCCATGTTTCTCAATTAACCGGTCTTTATAAAACGCTTTTTCCATTGTAAAGGCAGTCCCAAGTAAACCGACCTTTTTAATGCCGCTTTCCTTGATCACTTCTGCGGTTGCATCAGCAATATGTAAGATGGGGATATTAATTTCCGGCTCCATGTCAGGAACGAATTCATGCATGGTATTGGTGCAAATTAACATAAAGTCTGCACCCGCGGCCTCAATACGTTTTGCCCCGTCAATCATGACAGCAGCAAGACCTTGAAGATCCCCTTTATGCTGCATGGCTTCGACGGGTGCAAAATCAACACTATACATGGCAATTTTCGCGCTATGTAAACCGCCAAGTTCAGCTTTTACCCCTTTGTTAAGACCACTATAATAATGGGCGGTGCTTTCCCAGCTCATCCCACCTAATAACCCTATTGTTTTCATTGAACTACGCCATATCCGTTTCAGTGAAATTAAAGAAAGCAGTTGGGTTCATATCCCCCTGGCGCATATAGGTGTCTATATTACCAAGGTGATATGCATAATGACCATATAACGCCCATAAAAAGCCCATAGCGCTATATTTCCCGCCTTGAAACCATACCGTTTTCGCAAGGTCTCGCGGTGTTAATTCTCGTAATATTTCCATGCAATTTTCATGAATTTCACGACCCATGGCGATGAAATCACCATCATATACCGCATTGGTCAGTTCCTTATTGATCGGCAGTGGAATTTCCCCACAATCAGGAACATCACGAACTGATTTTATAAAACCATCTTCCGATGTTGTCAGATGAACATATAACCCTTTAATCGTGATATTTTCCAAACGATCACCAAAACTCACACCTGGTCCGTCAACGGGAATCCATTCGTATTTATCTTCCGGTGTTTTGTGGATATAGGTTTCTACGAAATCAAACATACGGTCAAACATGATCAAAAAACGATCAAATTCAGACATTGGCATAATGGTCATGCATCTCACTCCTGAAATCTTATTTTTATTGATTACCACTATTTCAGAAACGTGAATTTATGCAAGTATTATCGTATGTAAATTCTATGCCTTTTTACCCGCCAACCCGAAACTGGATATCATGGGCATGATGACGATTGAATATGCGAATTGCCCTTCTCGCATGGGCCGTATCACGTACATGCACCCACATGGCAAGTCCGCCGCGATCAATTTGATCATCAACCTCGTCCTTATGACGTTTTTTAAGAAGGAACATGATCAAATATCCAAAAACGGCACCAACACTACCCGTTAGCACGGCCATAAGAATAGTATTCATCAATGTCATCCCAGTTGATGCCCCAAATATTGTCACGGCAAATGCCCCCGCCATAAACGGCGCAGCAATTAACACGCCCTGTGCATCGCCCCATGAAGCATAATCAAGCGGAAACATTCGTGGTGTTTTTGGATCATAAAAAGCTTCGTGTATATCATCGACTTGATGGCCAAGCGCCTCTTCCACTTCATCAAGTGGCGGCAATATCGATATTTCGCTTCGGTCGAACCCCTTACATTCTAACTCATCGATGGTATCCATCATTTCTTCTTCATCGTCAAATAGTGCGACAACCTCACGAATGGCCATAATCTTTCTCCTGATATATATTTTGTGTGCTTTAACCCTTTTCTGTTAATTGGCGGGATTTTGAAATGTGCTGAAGTAATCAGTATATACGAAAATAGCAAAAATTTCCAGCAAACGTGAAAAGGCCGCAAGCGGTCAAACCGCTCACGGCCAATTGTCATTTTGTTCTGGTGACTTAACTGTTAATCCTTATAAACAGTTCCCTCTTTCATAACAAAAACAACATTGCGAATATCTTCAATTGTTTCAAGCGGATTACCGTCAATGGCAATGATATCTGCCTTTTTACCGACTTCAATCGTGCCGATTTCATCCGATTTATCAAGCAAGTCCGCTGCATTAACTGTTGTCATTTTTAAAGCATCAGAATTTGGAATACCAAGCTCAACGAAACGTTCTACCTCGCGGTAGTTTTTACCATGTGGCACAACACCAGCATCGGTACCCGTTGCAATTTTTACACCACGCTTATAGGCTTCAAATATCTTTGGCGGATTATTATCCAGAAATGATTGATCATGGATCAGCATTTCTTCTGATACTTCACCCTTTTCTACGACTTCTTCCAGCATATCCATTACTGATACGGTTGGTACATAATAAACATCATCAGCGATCATCGTATCCATGGCATCTTCATTAATGAATGAACCGTGTTCAATAGACTTTACACCATATTTTAAAACCTGAAGCGCGCTATCACGCGGATGGGAATGAGCAGCGACTTTAATGTTATATTTTTTGGCAACTTCTGTAATCGCGGTTATTTCATCATCGAAAAACATTGGTGAACCGTCCTCATTTGAACAAAGCTGACTGCCGCTGCATGATGAATAAATCTTGATCCAGTCTGCCCCGCCACGGATCATATCCCGTGTTGTTTTACGGCAGCTTTCAATGCCATTACATTCTTTACCGTTCGTTCTGCCACCTACACCAATAATATTGCCCGCCGCATAAATACGTGGGCCAATAACATCACCATCATTTATCGCTTTACGTAATTTAAAAATGGTATCATCCGATGCACCAAGGTCACGAACCGTAGTAAACCCTGCCATCAATGTTTTATAGGAATTGATCACACCTTTGATGGCGTAATCAGCACTATTACCACTGCCGGATGCCAGATGAACATGCATATCCATCATGCCCGCCATCACGAATTTATCGCTCATATCGATAATGGTGAATTCGGCATCTTCTGTGCCGTCATTATCAATATAACCATCTTTCACGGATTTGATTTTCCCGTCTTCAATGATGATTGATTTTTCTTGAACCGGGTCATTTCCCGCCACCGCCAGAAGAGTTCCTGCATGTATGATGGTGATTTCTTTTATTTCAGTTTCTTCGCCCTCATCTTCCTGCGCAAAAGCAACAGATGAAAAGACAATAAACATCGCAAATAATTTGAATAGATTTTTCAATTATTCCTCCCTTTATCGATTTAATTTGAGTATTGACGATTTCGGAAGAAAATTAAAGCCCTACTTTATGTAGGGCTTTAAAGATAGTTTTGAATTTTTAGGCCAATGCTTCAGTATAAGCTGTTGCACTGACATGACAATTGTCCAGATGTTTTGTTCCATCAGCAACACCATTTTTCGCATTAGTAACAGCAAAAACATCAATAAACCTAACATCCTCTTTTTCACATTCTGCCTTAAGAGCAGCATTGAATTGTTCAATGAATGAAAGGTTCTTTTTATTTTCTTCTCGTGGTGCTGCAACCGAGCAATAAGACGGTTTAAGTCCAGCATTCTTGACCAGCTGATGCGTTCTATTCAGATATGCTTCTGCAATTTCAGATACTTTTTGCACTTGATCGTCACTATCATTCCATAAGGAAATTTCACCAGTAAAATCTTCTGCACCAAAGGCGAAGACCACATTACTTTCAATTGGTAAATTTTCCATATTATCTTTAATAGATCCTGTGGCTAGGTTCATTGAATCTGTAAGAAAATCTGAAAGTTTGACGTTATCAATCCAAGCTGTTTCACCCACAAGATTTTTACCATCAATATTAAATATATGCCCCTTTGCAGCAAATGCATCTTTATCGCCTATAAACAACACTTTTTCTGCATCTTGATCCGTATTTCTTTCAACGACCTCATTTACTTCATGCAATCCATTTAATAAATTTTTATGACTTAAACAAATGTCACGTTTCTGCTTATCTTCAATTTTCTCAATAAATTCGTCATTTAAAATATCTGCATATCTACGGCTGGCGACATCGTCACCGCACAAGAAATAGAGCATTGCAAGATTTGCGGTAATAACTGGTCTTCTAGGCATCTTGCTATCAAGCTGAATATAGATAGATAGAGCCTCACTATATTTACCACGCATTTTTAAAAGCTCTGCTTTCACCATCAAATACTCAGGGTAATCGTTTGCGATTTCAAGTGCCTGATCCATTGCTTGTATTGCAACTTCCAGATTACCTGAATCTCGATGCAATATTGCAACATTAAAATGAACGAAAGCCGCTTTTGGTGCAATTGATAACGCTTGCATATAATGATGCATCGCAGCATCCAAGTTACCAATTTCTTTTAATACATTACCCAGACAATTGTGAGCTTCGACATTTTCCGGATTATCTCTTGTGATTGTTTCAAGAATATTCAAGGCTTCATCAACATTACCGTCTTCTTTGTAACAGATAGCCATATCAATAAATACTTCGGCAACACGGCCATCAATTTGTATCGCCTGATTATAAAATGCAATAGCCTCTTTATAATTACCTAATGCCTTAAGTGCACCAGCCAAGCTAACCAGCACTTCAAAAGAACCTGGTAAGATTCTACTTGCTTGATAAAAAATTTCCGCCGCAGCTTCGTAATCCTTCAACCGCATCAAAAGATTACCCGCATTGTTCATGGCCGGCGCGTATTTTGGTTCGATTTTAATAGCACGCATGTAACTGGATAATGCATTTTTATAATCACCAACAACATTAAATGCATTGCCCAGATTGAATTGTGCATGTGCATCATGAGAATTTAATTCTGCCGCACGCTTAAAAGCAGGTAGCGCCTCTTTATGTTTCTTTTGATTTCCAAGAGCAATACCAAGCAAATGAAACAGTTCAAATACATTAGGATATTTTTCAATTTCCATACTGCAGCGAACTTCCACTTCCCTGAATTTTCCTTCTTTAAGCATTTCCTTTAATTCATCCAGATCGCTCTGGAATAATGCATTAGGGTTTAATGCACGAATTCCATCAATCGCATCCTGATTTTCTGGATATTTTTGAAGTACAGCTTTGAAATATTTTGTCGCCTTGACCTTATCCCCTTTGTCAGCCGCATTTTTTGCAATCTCAAGGGCCTGCTCTGCAGTAAATTCTTTTTTATTACTCATGAAATCTTCTTTAAATCAATAAATCAAAGAATGACATATATAATGACTGCCCTGAAAAAGCAATTGTGGATATTAAACATATTAACTAAAAGTTATATTTAAAATACATATTTAACTTGATCGAAGCCACCTTCAGATATAGTGTTATATATAAGTTTGAGGTAATGTTTTTTCAAAGAGTGGGGAATTAATTGTATATCAAGCCAGGTTTTAATGAGAGTGAAAAAAGAAAAAAACTGATCACTGAAATCGATCATGTTTTCATGAATAGTCCACTTAAGGACCCAATATGCAACAGCAATTGCAGCGCATTTGAAAGCAATGAATCTTGCGACAAAATGTGTTCACTAGCACCTAAAATGCTTTCAAACACCCCTGAACACCCCGTCGAAGAAAACATCGCACCACTGGTATTTGAAATTAAAAAATTAGGAATTTTCCAACCTTGTTGGTCATGCGAAGGCCACAATGACCCAAACGGACAACTATGGAAGAAACCTAATATTTGGTTTTATTGCCAATCTGTTGTTCACGCACGTGCATTTTCCAATGCGATTGATATGATTTACAATATGAAGACACTATCTACTCGCTGGGTTGTTGAATTAACCCATTCAGATATTGATAACCCGGACACAACATTTTGCCTAAAGCCTATGCTAGAAGATACAAATGTTTCTCTGAAAGATCTTCATAAAGACATAGAAGTTCTTTACATGAATTTATCTGCAAAATTTAGACTTGCCTGCGAAAAATTGCGGAAAAGCGCGATGTAATTTTATGTGACCGCGGATCTTATAGTTTTTAATCTATTCGCTATTCTCTGCGGCGGAAAATCGATTAAAACGGTTGTGCCTAATCCAAAAGTACTCATGATTTCAAAGCGCCCTTGGTGCATTAATACCAATTGCTTAACAATCGAAAGCCCCAATCCTGTCCCTTCTTCTTGCAATTCTTCATCTTTCTGGATTTGTTCAAAAGGAACTGTCACATATTCCAGTCTATCTTCAGGAATACCCAGCCCATTATCGATAACTTCCATTCTGACCCAACCATCATTTAAAACGGAAAGGTTGCAATCCACCTCACCTTCAGCTTCAGTAAATTTAATTGAATTAGAAATCAGATTGATCAAAATTCTTTTTATCGCGACATCATCCCCGTAAAGCAATACATTTTGATCAATATCAGAATGAAAAGTTAATCTAATATTTTTATTATCCGCCTGATGCTCAAGCATCTTAATTGTATCTATTATGCAATTATTTAAATCAAAATCATTTTCAGTTAATTGCCATTTTCCGGCTTCTATTTTTGAAAGATCAAGAATATCTCTAATTACTTTCGCCAGATGCTTTCCGCTTCCTTCGATGTCATGTAAATATTCTTTATATTTTGGTTCTTTAATTTCACCAAATACACCTAGTGACATTACCTCAGAAAAACCAATGATTGCATTAAGTGGCGTTCTTATTTCATGAGACATATTAGCGAGAAACGCTGACTTAGCTTCATTAGCGGCTTCAGCTTCTAACTGAGCTTTATGAGCCAATTTTTCAGATTTGATAAGTTTTTCTTCAACAATTTTTCGCCGCTCAACTTCTCTACGCAAACTGTTAGCCCATATAAAAATAAGCAAAATAATCACTAGACCACCCAAGGCTAACTTCCAGATTAAAGAATAATCTGTGGCCCTTTCTACTTGAATAGAAAGCCAACGTCTTTCAATATCCGCTTTTTCAGCTGGTGTGATCGATCGCACTGCTTTTTGTAAGATACTAGAGAGTAAGGGTAAATCAATGCGGGCAGCCATTGCGCTTTCCCCTTGATATGGGGCTTCTCCAGCAACAATGATGTTCGTTAATCCTTCACGTGTTATGTTATGTATCCCCGCAGGAATGTCACCGACATAGGCATCAACCTCACCGTTTGAAACAAGAACAAGTGCCTCACCAATATCCGCGACTTCAAGAACTTCAATACTTGGATAATCACGTTTTAAAAATTCTGTATCCGCAAATCCCGCGACTTGGGCAATTTTTCTGCCTGATAAACTCCCCATGTTTCCATAGACTGTCCCGCCCGCTCTCGCAAAAATCACTTTGGATACACTTAAATATACATCTGTAAAAGTCATTATCTTTCGACGTTCTGGTGTTGGTGTAACATCAGATAACATATGGGCTTCACCATTTTGGATCATCTCCATAGCCTCGTTCCAGTTCTGACTTCCTGCAGTGACAAATTCCACATTGAGCTTTTTGGCAATAATATCTAAAAATGAACCAGAAATACCGCTTAGGCGCCCATCTTCATCTAATATGTTGAATGGTGAGTTTGTAGGATCAAACCCCACTTTGATAACAGGATTTTCAGCTAACCATTGTCTTTCTTCAATCGTTAAATCGATTTCTTTATCGTTTTCAATAATGGCACGCCATTTCACAAGTATATCCTGAAATTCTTGTTCTGTTACCTGTGACATGCCTTTTTTAAGAATGGACATTAAAATCGGTTGATCATTCCTAGCAGCAAGTCTTAAATTTATCCCGGATTGCAATTCCGGAATAACTTCGTTACCCAGTATTTCCAGATTAGTTATAAAATTTTTATCTGCTGAATAATTAATGACTGGCAAAATATTGACGAAAACATCCAGTTTCCCCGCTGATAAATCAATTAATGCCTCGCCAACATTGGAATATTCCACATAATTTAAATCAGGATTATTTTCCCTATAAATATCGAGAGCGATCCATCCGCTTATGGCACCTATTCTTTTCCCCTTCAAATCATCAATTGATAAAATTGGATCGGCGCCTTTTCTTCCAAAATATACAAGTGGCATTGATAAGTAAGTATCAGAAAAATTCAGAAATTTACTTCTTTCTTCGCTTTCAGAAATTCCATGCGCAATATCAATTTCGCGTCTTTCAAGCATTCCCAGCATTTCATCTAATGTATATCCATTGACGTATTCAACATTCAATCCAACTTTGCTGGCTACAAGATTTAAATAATCAACTGATATGCCGGCAGGTTTGCCCACACTAACAAAATCTAAAGGTTCCCATTCCATATCATTGGTCGCACGGATCATTGGGTTTTGTGCTATCCAGGCGATTTCTTCGGATGCAAGTAAGCTATTATCCTGATCAATTGATTGCGCAAGGACGCCAATAGGATAAAGAACAAAAAAACTGAATAAAAACAGTTTTTTAATCATAAAATTCAATAATTTATTACGAAATACAACAAGTCTACCCACATCAAAATACATGTGCACATACTTTCTAATCATCAAGAATAAATAAAATTTTTAGGTTAATTGAGGCGCAGTTTAACACGTTAAACTATTAATTTCAAAACATTCGCGAAATACTATTATTCAGAAAACCCTTATATTCCAGGGCAAATAGGTCAATTAATCACTTTTTTGATGAGAGAATATGAATGCGTCGCAAGCACCCTCGAAGCTGGAATTTTTATGGTAACGGTCGTACCGATACCCTCTTTACTATTAATTTGGAAACCGCCACCATGTAATTCAACAAGCTTTTTCACGATCGGCAAACTAAGCCCGCTACTGCCATCATTAACACCATAACTATCATCAGCATATTCAAATGGATTTAGAATATATTCAATCCTACCTTTTGAAATACCGACCCCTTGATCTTCAATGATTACAGCAGCACCGCCGTCTTGTTCCTGAACAATATGACAATATACCTTTCCACCAGCATTAGAGAATTTTACCGCATTTGAAAGAACATTAATAAACACACGTCTAAATGCATTATAATCACCAAAGATACTAACCGAAAATCCTGTTTTCCCGTCACCGTTTTCAATAATAATATCTTTTAGACTTGCCTGCGATGAAGTCATTCTAATGGCATCATTCAAGCATTTATCAAGTGCCATTTCCTTTTCAAAAAGCTGCCATTTGCCAGCTTCAATTTTCGAAAGATCAAGTATATCATTAATAACAACAGATAGATGCTCCCCGCTCGCTTTAATGTCTTTTAAATAATCCGCATATCGTGGTTCTGTAATATTTCCAAATACCCCAAGCAGCATTGTGTCAGAAAAGCCGATAATAGTGTTTAAGGGCGTTCTAATTTCATGAGACATATTCGCGAGAAAAGAAGATTTGGCTGCATTTGCCTCTTCTGCATCGATCAATGCAAATTCAGCTGCAGCTTGCGCCTCTTCAGCCAGCAATTGCGACTCTTCCGCGACCGCCAAGGCCTCTTCAGCCTCGAGCCTAGCAACGAACAGGTCATTTTCAACCAACTTTCTTTTTTCAATTTCTTTTGTAAGACGGATATTCCACAGAACGACAATTAATATCAAAAGTAAAGTCGCAGCAATTACGAGCCAAAGAAATGAATAATCCACTTGTTCCGGCGTTTGTAACGCAATCCATTTTTGACGAATTTCCCTGTGTTGATCTTCGCTAATCGCATTAAAGGCCTTTAGAACTGCGCTTGATAGCAATGGTAAATCTTTTCTAATACCAATTGAAACGTTACCAAAAAATTCGGTTTCACCAACAACCGTCAAATTCGTTAATCCTGAAACAGCAATATTATGCGAAGTAATCGGAATACTTCCGATATGGGCATCCGCTGCACCGGTCGCAACAAGCTTTAGGGCATCGACCACTGTATCGGCCTCGATGATGTTTAGTTCCG
Organism: Pseudemcibacter aquimaris; assembly: GCF_028869115.1. NCBI lineage: Bacteria > Pseudomonadati > Pseudomonadota > Alphaproteobacteria > Emcibacterales > Emcibacteraceae > Pseudemcibacter > Pseudemcibacter aquimaris. The sequence goes on along the minus strand of NZ_CP079800.1, from coordinate 1,299,543 downwards.
GATATGCTGCTTGCATAATCGCAACATTAGAGAAACCGCGAACCTGCGCAATGGTTTTTCCTTCAAGGCCATTCATATCGCCGAACACTTCGCCGCCAACACGACCAAAAATCATACTTGTTACATTAATATAACTGTCCGTAAAATCCATATACTCAAGACGGTCACCCGTTGCTGTTAAAGCGGACATCACGTCCGCTTCCCCATTCTTCATAGCCTCCACACCGGATTTAAAAGTTTCATTTCCCATCCAGACAAAATCAACTTCCAACTCGTTTTCCAGAATTTTGATATATTCACTGGCAATACCATTAATTTCCCCATTTTCATCAATATATTCAATGGGTGGAATGATTGGGTCTACGGCCATTCTGATAACAGGGTTTTCAGATAGCCATATTCTTTCTTCGTCGGTCAGGCCAATGACATTTGTGCTTTTGAAATCTGCTTGCCATTTTACCGATAAGTCACGCAATTCTTCTTCAGTGACGGCGTCCATTCCTTTTTCCAGAATGGTAATTAATTCTGGCCAATCTTTACGCACACCAAATCTATGATGAAACCGTTCATCAACAACAGGAAATAATGTATTGCCTAGAACTTCTACGTTATTGATCAAATTTTGAGAAATAATATAATTTGCTGTTGCAACACGGTTGATAATAAGATCAACCCCACCAGCAGAAACACCGGCGAGCGCATCAAATACATTCGTAAATTTAACAAAATTTAAATCAGGATAACTGGCCCTGTAATCATTGATATTTGCCGATCCATCAACATACCCAATAGATTTTCCGATTAAATCTTCATAACTTTCAATTTTCCCGGTTTCCGGACGGCCATAAAATGCAGTTGCCAGTTTTAAATACGGCTTTGTGAAATTCATATATTCAAGTCTGTCTTCCGATTGAATAAGACTGTGAGCCATATCAATTTCGCCACTTTCAACCATGGACAACAATTCCGCCCACGTATAGCCATTGATATATTCAACAGAAAGACCAACTTTTTCAGCAATCAAATTCAAGTAATCAATTGAAAAACCTGCAGGTTTCCCCCCTCTAACAAAATCAAGAGGCGGCCAATCCATTTCATTGGTCACGAGTATTACAGGATGAACTTCGATCCAACGCTTTTCTTCGTCTGTTAACCGGACCCCATTTTCAATTTGCTGTTGCGCCTGTGTCACATTTAAAAGCACTGTCAATAACAACAATAATTTTAAAGTGATAATTCTTAATGTATATGTGAACACAGGCATCAGTTTAACTTCAATTCTATAGCTTTATTTTTTGGCCTTTAAACTGGTCATAATGCTTCCCACAGTCATCACAAGCAATCCAATTAAAAAGATAAAACCGCCCCAGCTAAATTCATTGATATTCATGAATAAATCTGCTGCAAAATCGGCTAGTGGATCTGTTGCTTTTCCCATAAGGTCCCCCAACATTCCGCCGTCATCACTGCTACCGCCGCCAATATTTTTAATGGCTGGCCATAACAGTACAACCCAAACAGCAATTGCCGCCCCGGCTGTGAAAAGTTCTTTTTTCATGAAAATACATCCTGCCGTGGCAGCAGCAAGTATTACACAAATAATGGCTGATACATTATCAACACGGTGATAACTAATGTCACCCACAACAGGTATAGTCGCAAGTGGTAAAAACACACCGATGATAAACAGCAGCGCCCCTACAATCGTTATTTGATGAATTTTATCGTTTGGCATCATACTTCCCCTATATGTTTGTTCCCCAGTCATTTAATCTTATGCCAATTTTCAAAAACATCAACGAATAAATGGTATTGATACCTATTCAAACGGTCATTCTATCATAAAACTAGACAACCGGAGAAAGCGCAATTTCAACTCTTCTGTTTAATGCTTTGCCATTTTCGGTGACATTATCCGCGATTGGATATTCTTCACCGACCCCACGTACAACGATACGTTCCTGAATAATGCCTTCATTCATTAATACCCCCGCAACAGCAGATGCACGCCTTTCGGATAAAGCCTGATTATATTCGTTGGAACCTGATGAATCTGTATGTCCCAGTACATCGACATATGTCTTGTCATATTCTTTTAAAACAAGCCCTACTGAATGAAGAACATCGGCGAAATTACCACTAACATCTGAACTATCGGATCCAAATGTGATATGGCTAGGCATATTCAATATAATATTGTCGCCATCACGTACGACTTGTACACCCGTGCTTTGTAGCTGCTCTCTCAACTTTGCTTCTTGACGGTCCATATAATAACCAACACCGCCACCAGCAAGCGCACCAATACCAGCACCAATTAGCATCGCTTTTCTTTTATCATCTCCACCTACAATAGCACCGCCAATTGCACCGACAATTGCGCCTATACCTGCACCAACACCCGCATTTGATGCTTTTCGTTCTCCTGTATATGGATCCGTTGCGCAAGAAGATAAGACCATTACCCCCGCCAGTAAAAATGATAAAGTTCGGTGACTGGATTTCATCATAAGAATTTCCCTTTTTTATTTTGTTCTTAGAATTATATCATCATTTTCAAAATTTTGAATAAGCTAAGTAATTTTTAAATATACCCAAACACAAAAAAGGCCCGCGAAATTCGCGAGCCTTGATTGTAAAAGTATATAAAACGATTAACGTTTTGAGAACTGGAAGCTACGACGCGCTTTCGCTTTACCGTATTTCTTACGTTCAACAACACGTGCATCACGTGTTAGGAAGCCAGCGGCTTTAAGTGGTGAACGAAGCTCTGGTTCATAGTTCGTAAGTGCTTTACTTACACCGTGACGAACGGCACCAGCTTGACCGGAAAGACCGCCACCAGAAACCGTTGCAACAACATCATACTGATCAACACGATCAGCAACTTCAAATGCTTGTGCAATAATCATACGTAGTGTTGGACGCGCGAAGTAAACTACTTCTTCACGACCGTTTACTGTGATTTTACCGCTACCTGGCTTAATCCAAACACGGGCAATCGCATCTTTACGTTTACCAGTTGCATATGCACGACCTTGTGCATCAAGCTTCTGAACATATTCAACAGCGGCTTCAACAGCCACATCTGCTGTTTCATTTGCTGCTGCTTCTACTGCAACCTCTTTAAGGTCTTCTAATGTTTTCTTTTCATCAGCCATTGTATGAATCCCTTACATTCTTTTCATTCATTGCAGCAACATCAAGAACTTCTGGTTGTTGTGCTTCGTGTGTGTGTGTTGAGCCGGCAAAAACACGAAGGTTTCTAAGTTGCTGGCGACCCATTGGGTTATTGTTAAGCATACGCTTAACAGCTTTCATCACAACGCGTTCTGGGTAATCACCTTCTAGGATGTCACGTGCTGTACGGTCTTTAATACCGCCAGGGTGACCAGTGTGCCAGTAATACACTTTGTTGTCTTTTTTGTTGCCGCTAAGTTTTACTTTTTCAGCATTGATTACGATGATATTGTCGCCACAATCCATTGAAGGTGTATACATAGGCTTATGCTTACCTTTTAGGTATGTTGCGATAATGGCTGCCATACGACCAAGCACAAGGCCTTCTGCGTCGATGACGTACCATTTTTTTTCAATATCTGCAGGTTTTGCAGAGTAAGTTTTCATTGGAATAAATCCTTAAATAAAATTACGATTAAATTCGCGCGCAATATGCCACAATAAAAAATAAAATCAACAACAATTATTCGTTATATTTCAATAACTTACAATTATGGTACTATAATACCATTAAATAACATACTTAATTTACATGAGAAATTACATTAAACGGAAAATTTTTCTTTAGGAAGAAGTATAATGGCATCCGTTCCAGTACCTACCGCACTTTCAAGTGTAAACTCACCCCCATGCAGCTCAACAAGCTCTTTCACGATAGGAAGCCCAAGACCAGTACCAGTTTGATTAAGGTTCTTAACCTCGTGAACTTGTCCAAATGGACTTAAAACCTCTTCTATTTTCTCTTTAGGTATACCGATCCCTTTATCACGAACCATTATTTTAATATGATCCTTACCATACTCTTCTATTGAACATATAATCTCGCTTACCTCTGGTGAAAATTTCACAGCATTTGATAAAAGGTTTAAAAAGACACGTCTGATCGCAATCTGGTCACCATGAAAGTTTAAATTACGCAAATGATCAGGCAAAACATTCTTTAAGCGAGCCTCTTTCAATCGCTACTGTTCGCCCTGATAAGGATCTCATATTCCTATATATTTCTTCGCCGGCTCGTGCGAAAATCATAGTATTCAATGAAATATAATAATCAGTGAATGTGAGATATTCTTCCCTTTCCGGGGTTGCCACTGCAGCTGAAAGGATATCTGCCTCGCTATTTCTAATCATAGTTAGGGCATGGTCCCAATCTTTATTTCCCACATATTCGAAAATGAGGCCGGTTTTCTTTTCAATTTCATTTAAGAAAACAGCCGATATGCCATCAATTTCACGATTTTCATTAACAAATTCTATTGGTGCCAAGTCAACATTCGCCGCAACACGAACCGTTTTATTTTCTTCGATCCAGTTTAATTCTTCCGGCGTTAAAATTAGCGGCTTTTGAATATTAAGATGATTATACCATTTTTCCGACAACTGACTGTATTCTTCTAAAGTAACAGCATCCAAGCCTTTTTGAATAAGGGAATATAGTATCTGGTTTTCATGAAGCGTCGCCATGCGTATGACGTTTAAATTCCTCATTTCTTCAAGCGGGGTATAGCTAACCCTTTCCACTTCAAGATGGTTATTTTGTAAAATGATGTAATCCGTGATCGGAAAAACACCGGCAATGACCTCTACCTCACCAATTGACAAGGCATCAAGCGCCGCAAGCATGGACGGATATTCCAGAAAATCAAGATCAGGGTAGTCCCTTTTAAATTGTAAAGTACTCGCCCAACCTGTAACGCCACCAATTTTCTTATTCATAATTTCATTGATATTGTCGACCGTAGCGTCACCAAATTTACCATAATAATACATGGGCAAATCAAGGTAAGGACTGGTGAAATTAAGAAACGATGATCTTTCTTCGGTATATATGGCATTGTGCACGATATCAATTTCGCCGCGTTTAACCATATCAAGCTGGCTTATCCAATTATCACCCTGAACATATTCAACCGTTAAGCCGATTTTATCAGCAACCAAATTAAGGTAATCAACAGAAAAGCCCGCTGGCAAGTTATTATCCACGAATTCAAGTGGTGGAACATCCGTTTTAAAGGTTGCACGTACAACCGGATTATCAGCAATCCACTGCTGCTCTTCAGCCGTTAGAAAGATGTTTGAATTCTGCGCAAGCAACGCCGCTTCACTGGCCCAAAAACACGCCATGAAATACGCAGTTAACTTCGCTATTTTTATTATATTTTTTATCATTTACCAACCGAGTGGATCACTTCCCTTATCTACTCGAAGAACTTAGCAGCAAATAATAAAAAAAACATTAAACATAGAAAGGTATAAATAGTTAAGTAATTTGCCTATCAATCCAGTTTAAATAATCCTGGTTTCCATCCACAATATTCCACATCACAATACATGGGACATCATAACTATGAATGGATTTTATTTTTTGGGTAACGGCATCACTTTTTGAAGCAATTGTTTTTAAAAACAACAGCGCTTCATTGTCTTCACAAAGCGCGCCCTGCCATTAATAAATGGACGTTGCACCATCAATTATATTGCCACACGCAACAAGTTTTTCTGATAAAAGTGACTTACAGATATTTTTAGCCTCAGCCTTATCTCTGCAAGTCACATAAATAGTGCAATATTCTGTCATCGGTTAAAATGGTCTACTGCCAGTGCGGTTCTTCTTTTTCTTTGCTTTTGTCGGATTTTTTTTGATTTCTTCCGCTTTCGCTAACTCTTTAGCAATTTTTGCATCTTCACGTTCCGCACGCTTTTGTTCTTTTTCAAGCCATTTTTCCTCAGCTTTCGAGCGTTTTTCTTCCCATTTCTCGCGCTCAGATTCTCGCTTTTGGGTCCACTCATTTAACCGATCCGCGCGTGCACGTTCGACCTCTGCTCGCACTTCTTCAACTTTTGCAAAGGCTTCGTTAACAACATCAGCATTATCTTGTGCCAATGAAGCATTGGAAACAAAAAAAACAGACGCAAATAATATAATAATCGTTTTAAAAAATTTCATAAGTATTCTCCCCAGAATTATATTTTGTAAGGGAATACTAACGAATATCTAAATAATTGAAAGTAACAATTACTTTATTTTAGCAACTAATCATTAGGTTTGTTGCCACGCCCGGGCTTATTTTTCTTATTCCCACGTCCTGGATTGTTACGCATTCTTTCCGCACGTGCCATTTCTTTTTCAAGTTTTTCACGGTCTTTTTCCGCTTGCTTTATTTCTTTCTCGTGCCACTTGCGTTCTTTTTCTGCTTGTTCCATGCCCCATTCACGGCGGCTTTCTTCACGTTTTTCGCGCCACTCTCTTTCACGTTCTTCTAATTCACGACGACGTTCTTCCTGTTCACGGCGAAAATCACGCTCATCCTCTTCCCAGCGGCGGTTCCAGTCACGTTCGTCTTCTTCGCGGTCACGGTTCCAATCTTCTTCGCGGCCACGACGTGCGCGTTCAATATCCTGACGGACTTCTTCTACACGTTTAAAAATATCGTCAATTGGGTCACTTTCTTGCGCAGTCGCGTTTACAGGTATCAAATTCATTGCAATCAATATCGCTGTTGCTGATAGAAATTTATTCATGGCATGTCCCTTCTCTAATCAATATTTATAAATACTGATCTGATATTAAGGCAATTTTATGAATGATGCACTTAAATTTCGGCTTTGATACGGTTCAGAAGATAAAGAGACGCCGATAAAGTAACGATCGCACCGCCCTGATGCGCAGCCGCAATTGGAATGGCAACCATATTCATAATGGTTAAAACACCAAGTGCAAATTGGCCAAGTACCGTCAGCACGACAAGGTTCGCTGCAAAACGGACACTTCGTCTGCCATCGGATTTAAGTTCCCACCATAAACCCAAAGCAACAATTGATACGATGTATGCAAAGGTGCGATGTTCAAAATGAATGGTAAGTGGATTATCAAGCATATTTGCAAGAACCGATCCATTGGCAAATAAGCCATCCGGGATCAATTGCCCGAACATCAACGGCCAAGTATCACTGACAAGCCCTGCATTGGTTCCGGCAACCATACCCCCCAACAGAATTTGAATAAATATCAGAACAACATATGTTGTCGCTAACCCCACAGGTTTATTTGGAACATGTTCACGCACCGGCATAATAAGCTTCATCGCGATCCAGAATGCATAAATATAAATTATAACCGCAAGACCCAAGTGGGCGGTTAAACGGTAATGCGATACATCCGGTCGGTCAACAAGCCCGCTCATCACCATGTACCAGCCCAGCACTCCCTGACACCCACCAAGTACAAGTAATGTCCATAAATGCGGCTTTAGCGCGCGTTTGACTTTCTTACGCCAAAGAAAAAAGAAAAACGGCACCGCGAATACGATACCAATCAAACGACCAAGTACACGATGCGAATATTCCCAGAAGAAAATATTCTTAAATTCATCAAGGGTCATGCCCATATTGACTTTTTGATATTCTGGATATTCTTTATAAGCATCAAATTCAGCCATCCATTCGGCCTCATTTAACGGTGGAATAATACCGCTAATCGGTTTCCAGTTCACCATACTAAGCCCGGATTCAGTTAACCGCGTAATCCCGCCAACCACAATCATGGCAAATACAAAGGCACACACCACAAAAAGCCACATGGCAATATGGCGGTTATTTCTATCTTTGGCTTTAATGTAACTATTCACGGCTAAACTCATTTTTCTAGGCTTAATGGCAAATTTTATAGATCATTTGTATTAAGAAAAAAAGCCAGTAATTGAAATAATTTCGCGATATTCCATACTCTTGCTTGACACCCGCACACTTTTTTATCTGGTCAAACTGTAATTATCGCTATAATGTGATCACAAAATAAAATATAGGGTTCAGAAATATGTCAAATAATGTGGATGCAGGGGCAGCCAAAAGTAATCCGTTTGATCGCTGGAGCTGTTTGCTCGCAGCGGTCGCAATCGCACTGATCGGGTATAATGTGACGGTCAGTGTGCCCGTTTTAAGTACGGCTCTTGTGGCCAAGGCAGGCTTTAGTGAAGTCGAGGTCGGCCGCATTTGGGGCGCAGACATGGGTGGACTAGCAATTGGCGCTGTACTCAGCGCCTTTTTTGTGAGCCGCATCAATAGATGGCATATTATTTACAGCGCACTTGTACTTTATCTGGGGGCCAATATTTTATGTATGGTGCTTGGCACTTATCAGGAAATATTAATATTGCGTCTGTTTTCCGGTATCGCCAGCGGGCTTTTCTGCGGAGTTGCGGCAGCGACGTTAAGTGGCGCTACAAACCCGGTTTTTGCCTTTAACCTTGAACTGTTTGGGTTTGCATTTTCCACCGCGGCAGCGCTTCATTTTTTGCCGCAATTATCTATGAATGGGATTTATATTGTCTTCATCATTCTGGGTGTCTTAATAGCGGGGTTGGTGCTTTTTATTCCCAAGCACCCGCTTAATGAAAAAGAACTTAATGACCTGGAAATGGCAACAGAAAAAGCAGTGAACTGGAAAGTACCGAAAATATTGCCCGTTATGTGTTTATCGGCAATATGTCTTTATTACATTAATATCGGTGGTTATTACACCTACATCGAACTGGCGGCCCTTAGTGACGGGCTTGCACAATCATTCATCACACCTGTTCTGACTTGGTCATCGATATTTGCCATTATCGGCTGCGTGCTGGCGCATTTCGCCAATAGATACGGCCTATTTAAACCATTATATTTTGGCCTGCTCGCTATGGCTGCAAGCGCAATTATGCTTTATGCGGGCATTAGTGAAACGACACTGGTTATAAGTCTTTTTGCCTTCATGACCTTATGGACATTCATTGATATTTATCAGGCGGCGATGATCGCTCACATGGACCGCAGCGGCATGCTCGCAGCACTCGTCCCTGCTGTTATTGGTTTTGGTCAATTCCTTGGCCCCAATGTGGCCGCCAGTATGCTTGAATTTGGCATGGGATATCACATGATGTTTGTAGTTTGTGGCTCAATGGCAATGGGTGCGTTTCTGATTTACCTGTTTGTCGGGCTAAACATCAGAAAACATTTGAATGTTGCCGTTGCCGAGTAACCCATAATTCATTTAACTATCACCACATCATCAAATCGTTCTTTAACGGCGGATTTAATAATGTCGGCGATGACATGGAAATCTTTAATTCTTGGGCTGGTCCGTCGCCAGATTAGCCCAAGCGATCTTTTGATCGTTCCCCCTTTAAATGGTAGCGCGATAATATCATCATCCTTTTCAATATCGGATATGGCATAAAGAGCCGGAAAAAAACTGATCCCCATATTCATCACCACCATATGTTTTAACGCGTCTAAGCTGGTACCTTCATATTCGCTCATGATCTGGCAACCATACTGTGTTGAAATCGATTGCGCCTGCTCATAAAGCTGATGACCAACACCGAGGGTCATGACCTTTTGCCCTGATAAATCCTCACCCACCAGCGTATCTTTTTCAGCAAGTTTATTTTCCGGGGAAAGCCCAACCATCAGCGGCTCTTCTATCAAGGTCATGCAATTCAGTTCTGCCATCAATGCTGGTGTCGATGATAACAGTAAATCATATTTCCCCTGATCAAGGCCGATTTCAAGTTCCCTTGGTGGAGCTTCGGTAATATGTAATTTTAAATCCGGGAAGTCCTTATGCAGCCTTGGAATAATAAACGGTAATAAATACGGTCCAAATGATGGCGGAACACCAAGGTGGATGATCCCACCAAGAGATTTACTGGCAAGTTTCGCCGTATCACACAGATGATCGATGTCATGCAAAATTAAGCGTCGTACAAAGGCAGCAATGATGGTGTTACTGAAAAGAAAAAGCATCAATCGTCGTCAAAGATCAAGAAGACGTTCCAGAAGAATGGGCAGAGTTTCATATTCGATCGAGACGCCAAAACGCTATAATTTTTCATTCTAAAATTCCATAGTATGTCTGATTTCCTCCCCCCTCGTTCCCCCTAACAGACATACAAACTTACGGCCCGGGTTACTATTTAAGTAATTCCGGGCCTTTATTTATTTACTATCATGTATTTTAAATATATATTTAAAACATTGAAAGGGTGAGAACACCAATTGGAAAATGAAAACAATAAAAAAACCAATGAACGGGCAATAATATTATTTTCCGTATTTATACTTTTATTGATTGGGGCGATCATCACACCTTCCCTTCAATGGAAGGGCAGCTTAACATCACATTCACTTGTCGAAGTTATATCGACACTTCTTGCATTATTCGTCGGGCTTATGGCGATGGTCAGATATTATTCCAGAAAAGAAAATTTGATCTTTTTCATTGGTGCCGGTTTTATCGGCACCGCATTTCTTGATGCATTTCACGGACTTATTGCCCATTTCGCGCTAACCCAATCCGCACCGGATAGCATTATTTTCCGCTTTCCCTGGAGCTGGCTTGCACCGCGGATGTATTTATCCATCACACTATTCATCAGCATGATTTTTCTTTTAAACAAATCATATAAGGACACACCCTTAAAGGAAAAATTATATTTAACGATTGCTATTTTTTCGACCGTTTTAGTATTTTTATTCTTTGCATATACGCCAATTGTGCCGGAATTATACAGCCTACTTGGTTTTGCACGGCCACTTGAATTAATACCCGCTTTTCTTTTTGGTGGGGCGTTATTCGGATTTTTATACAGACACGAATGGGACAATAACACCATTGAATTTTGCCTGGCCATTTCATTGATTATTAATTTTGCTGTCCAATGTTTTTATATCCCGTTTTCAGCGGAAACTTTTGATGCAATCTCATCGATTTCCCACCTTTTAAAAATGGCAAGTTATCTTGTGATATTAGTGGCATTGTTATTCGATTTAAACAGGATTTATAGGCAAGCAGAACTCGCAAACCGTACGAAATCAGAATTTCTGAACATGATGAGCCACGAATTAAGAACTCCGTTAACAATAATACTCGGTTATTCGCCAATTCTTGCTCATCCGGAACGCCTACCCTCAACAAAAAAATTACTTGAGGCATTAGAACAAAAATCCGGTGATATGGATTACATTTCCAGACTTGTGGAAAATTGTTTTTCAGAACTTAAAAAATATGTCGGTAAAATGGATAATTCTGGCAAGCGACTTTTGACATTAATTGGAGACCTACTTGATTTCTCAAGATTAGAAGCGGGCATGATGACCATATCGCCCAGCAATATCAGTTTAAAACAAGTGGCACAAAACGCAATCAGACATCATTCATATAAATTAAATGACAAGGGTTTAACCCTAACCAGCAATTTTGTTGACAGCGACGTTTACGCCGACGAAGAAAAATTGTTGGAAATTTTTGATAAACTCTTAAGCAATGCCATTAAATTTACAGAACAAGGCATTATCGACATCAGCACAAAAGAGGTCGGACCGTTTATTGAAATATCCATATCTGATACCGGATGCGGTATTGACCTTGATGCCAAAGGGCACATTTTCAACTGGTTCACACAAGTTGACAGCACATCAACACGTTACATCGGCGGCATTGGACTGGGCCTTGCTATCACAAAGAAACTCGTTGAACTACACGGCGGCACCATTACTGTAAGCAGCACACCCGGCAATGGCACGACCTTTACACTTACGGTGCCGAAAGGCTGAAATTTTAACACCACTCCCTGAAATGTCATTCTCGGACTTGTTCCGAGAATCTCCTTAATGGTATTTATTGATGCAACCAATAAGATACTCGGAACAAGTCCGAGTATGACGAGATAAAAAACACACCTACCCCTTAAACCCTTGAGCGACCAGATAAGTCTCTTTACTCTCGCTCCGGCTGGCTGGTGGCTTAAAGTGGCGGACGGTTTTGAAGTGTTTTTTGATTTCTTCGAGTAAATCATTATCTGCGCCACCGCGGAAAACCTTGGCGACGAATGTGCCATTTTTCGCGAGCACTTTTTTCGCGAAATCAAATGCGATTTCGACAAGGCCCTGTGTGCGGATATAGTCGGTGTTTTGATGCCCCGTGGTTGCCGCGGCCATATCGGACATCACCAAATCAATAGGGTTATCGATTAAATCAAGCAGTTCGGCTTCGGCCTCATCAGTGGTAAAATCCATCTGTAAAAATGTAGCGCATGGGATTGGGTCAACCTCAAGCAAATCAATACCAATGATTGTAACATCACCGGCGCATTGTTGACGCGCGACCTGCGTCCAACCACCGGGCGCAGCACCCAGATCCACCACCGTATGAACACCATGTAAAAATTTAAAACGTTCATCCAGTTCGATTAATTTATATGCCGCACGGCTTCGGTATCCGTCACGCTTGGCTGCAGCCACATATGGGTCATTTAATTGACGGTGAAGCCATCTTGTTGAACCGGATTTTCTGTATCTTGCGGTTTTTACACGCTCTTTTTCACCGCGGACAATGCCGCGCGGGTCAAGGCGTCTTACTTTACCTGTTTTACTGAGCTTTGGTTTTTTAATCATCTGAAACCTGCTCCTTTTTATCTTTATTCTTACGCTTTAAATAATAACGTTTTCTGGAACGTCTTCTGCGATTGGCTTTATTAATGCGGCGCTGTTCGTCCATTAAATGATGGAGCATTCCTTCGCGAATACCACGGTCGGCGACACGGCAATCTTCAATCGGCCAGACATCAATAATCGCATCAAATATAGCACATCCTGCAACAACCAGTTCCGCACGGTCATTACCAATATTATTAAGTGCCAGTCTTTCTTTATAATCAAGTTTCGCCAGATCATTACAAAGCCCAACAAGGTCCTTGCTTTTCATCCATGCCCCGTCGACCTCGTTGCGGTCATAAACAGCCTGATTTAAATGCATACTGGTTAATGTGGTAACTGTACCGCTGGTACCCATCAATTGCACTTTATTGCTATTAATATGTTCACTGACATTGTGTTTCTTTTCGAACGGTTCAATATGTTCTTTCACACGTTCTTTCATTTCTTCATAATGTTCGGCGGGCAATACTTTTTCCGTGCCGTACTCTTCGGACAGATTTACAACACCAAGCGGGATTGAAATCCAGTCAATAATCTGCGGCACTCTCTTTTCATTAAATTCGATCCAGATGATTTCCGTACTACCGCCACCAATATCAAAAACGATACCGCGGTTATAATCCGTATCAAGTAAAGCCTTACAACCCATTACCGCAAGGCGGGCTTCTTCCTGCGGATCAATGATATCAAGTTTGATTTTTACTTTTTCTTCGATGGTTTTTACAAAATGATCACCGTTTTCTGCCTCACGACATGCTTGTGTTGCCACATTCCACATGCGCGTTACCCCACGGCGGCGCATTTTATCCATACAAACCTTTAGCGCGGAAACGGTTCTTTCCGTCGCATGATCAGAAATTCTTTTCTCTTCTTTTAATCCTTCCCCCAGTCTGACGATACGGGAAAAGCTATCAATCACACGAAAACCACCATGCTGCGGCACAGCAACAAGCAAACGACAGTTGTTGGTCCCCAGATCAACAACGCCATATACATGCTGTTTTTGTTGGGAATTCTGTTTATTGCGGTTGTTTTTTTTATTGTTGAGGCGTCTGTTCCCTCGCCGCCGTTGTGATTTGTTATTTTCGCCGCTTTCGCTTTTATCATTATGTGACATACTATTATCCATTCAAAAACGGCCTTCTGTGAATCATTCTTATTTATTTTATAGTATTCATTTTTCACGCTTCATAGGAAAAAGTCACCTTATTTATTTTCAGTGTCATTTTTTTGTCATGTTGACAGCAATTACATCATGTTGACACCAATAACATTAGTTGCTAAAAACATGATCACAAAATATTGATAGGGAAAAGTAAGGATTATATTTATGAAATTTAGTAGACGTATGTTTATGAAGGGGACCGGCACCGCTGCATTATTAGGCAGCGCAGTCGGAACAACAGCACTCACCGCATGTTCGCAGGAACCACAAAATAATAATAACAGCACCACTGATGGTGCGGCACTTTCCATGGACAATCAGGTTAATTTCGACGCCGGATATGACCGCAACAATACCAACAGTGTCAAATTCGACATGATAAAAATGTTAAACCCGGGCAAGCAACTTGATGTTGGCATGGGCATAGCCGACATGGATTTCAGAACATTACCACAAGTCACAAGCGCCCTTAAAAAACGTCTTGAAACAGAAAACTGGGGTTATGAATTACCGCCACTTGATTACCCATCAAACATCGTAGCATGGAACAAACGTCGCTATAACGCCGATGTCCCACAAGGAAATATTCTGAACTGTGTTGGTGTTCTTGATGGTGTTCTTTCCATCCTAATGTCATTCGGGAAAGAAGGTGATGAAGTATTACTTGTCACGCCAAACTATTCCAGTTTCTTTACCACTATTCATCAGGCAAACATGCATGAAGCCGAAAGCGAAATGACCAAAACAGATAACGGTCGCTGGGAAATTAATTGGGAAGATTTCGAAACAAAGCTTGCCAGCGGCATTAAGTTATTCATCCTGTGTAACCCGCAAAACCCGACGGGGAATTGCTGGACCGCAGATGAGTTAAAACGCATGGGCGATCTTTGTAATCAATATGGATGCCTTGTGATCGCCGATGAAATTCACTGTGATTTCGTGATGGGGGACAATAAATATGTTCCATATGCCGACCTTGGTGAAGAATATGCACAAAACAGCATCAGTTTAAAATCAACCAGTAAGTCATTTAACCTTGCGGCGCACCGAACTGGTTATATGTTCTCGCATAACCGTGAATATATAGACAAAGTGCTTAAAGGTGGTCATCAACGTCTGTTACTTAATATTATGGGTATGATTGCCTCAAACGAAGCGTTAAAACACGGCGATGATTATATTGACGAACAAAATGCTTATTTGACCGAAAATATGAAGTTCGCTGAAAAATTCATCACAGAACGCATTCCTATGGTCAATTATCAAGCCCATGAGGGTACTTATCTGGCGTTTCTTGATTGTCGTGAACTTGCAACAAAACTTGATGCAACAACGAAGGCCGCTGAATTGACAGCATATAATACAGAAAACAATGTAACGGAAACGGACTTCTTCGGCGTTGAGCACATTAAAACATATCCTCCGGGTCGTTATATGAAAGAATGGGTTCTTGATAATGCCCGTATCGATATTAACCCTGGTGCCAATTACGGTAAAGGTGGCGAAGGATACATGCGTATGAACCTCGCGACCAACCGCGCACAACTTCAAAAGGCTTTAGAGAACCTAGAAGCAGCGGTAAAGACTTTATAATAATTTCAAACTTCATGTCCCAACTTTATGCGGTTAGATCATTATTGATTTAACCGCATTTTTTTATGCAAACATTGACAGCCCGCGAATGTTATAGCAATCTCACACCATTCATTAATCAATATATTAAAATAATGGGAGCAAACAACATGACTGAAACTTCAAAACTAAATCGTCGTTTCTTTATGAAGGGGGCTGGTGCCACTGCATTATTCGGCAGCGCACTTGCATCGGGAACAGCAATTTCAACATCTGCAAATGCGAAAGGCATGGGCCATTCTTCAATGTCAATGGCATATGACCTTAACGAAGAATTCAACCGTATCGGTTCCGGTGACAGCAAATGGGACGGAATCCGTCGCCGTGCACGCCCGTTTGACGTGCCCTACCCGATGGGTGTTGCTGATATGGACTTCAGAACACTACCACATATTACAGAAGCACTGATGAAACGTATGGCGCATCAAAACTGGGGTTATCAGCCAGCGCCAGCCGATTATTATGAAAACATTATTGACTGGAATAAAAAACGTTATAATCAAGACGTAAAGCCGGGCAGTATTCTTAACTGTCTTGGCGTACTTGATGGCGTGCTGTCCATTCTAAAATCATATAACCCAACTGGTGCCCCTGTGATTATTCATACACCGGGTTATTCAGGTTTCTTTAGCGTGATTAGAAACGCACAGTTCCAAACCATTGAAAACCCGCTTGTGCTTAATGATGGCCGTTGGGAAATGGATCTCGATGCAATGGCTGCGCAAATTGACGAACATGGCGTTAAAGTAATGTTGTTCTGTAACCCGCAAAATCCAACTGGTAACTGCTGGACAGCGGATGAAATGCGTGCAATGGGTGATCTGTGTCTTGATAAAGGTGTTCTCGTTGTTGCTGATGAAATCCACTGTGACTTTGTAAACAAACATGCGAAGTATGTGCCATATGCATCACTTGGTGAAAAATATGCACAAAACAGCTTTACGCTTAAATCAACAAGTAAATCATTCAACCTTGCGGCTCAACGCGTCGGTTATATGTTCTCTGACAATCAGGAATATATTGACACGCTTAAAAAGAACGGCCATCAACGCGGTTCATTAAACGCGTTAGGCATGATCGCCTGTAATGCAGCATACAAGCACGGCGCAACATATATGGATGATATGCAGTCATATATGGATGCAAACTGTCATTTCCTTGAGAAATATCTATCAGAGAACATTCCTGACATTAAATATAAGGTTCATGAAGGTACATACCTTGCCTTTATCGAATGTTCTGCAATAGCCAAAAAGCTCGGCAATCCAGAAGACGGTAAACGCGTTGGCGACATGCTACAGAAATTCTTTATTGAAAAAGCGGGCGTCAATTTGAACCCTGGTGAGAACTACGGCAAGAACGGTGAAGGGTATATGAGAATGAATCTTGGGACCACTCACCGCAAGCTTCATAATGCATTAAATGCAATGAAAGCAGCGATTGACGCACTATAAAATTCACTGAAATAGTTAACAACCGTTAACCAATTTAAGCCCCGCAATAGGTTGCGGGGTTTTTTTTCATTTTTATTGCATTTTTATTGCATTTTTTTACATTTTTCGCGAATACGTAATATTATTACAACAAACAATGTAACAACATAACATTTGTATAATTAAATTCTATTTTAAAAACAAAAATTGAAAATATTTTCTATTTTAGATAACAATAAACTAATCAATTTCCACGAATTTAGCAAAAAATAAAAAGGTAAAATTTTATCATTAACTTTTTGGTTACTATTGCCACGTAAAAACCTATTCATCGAAACAAACCCGGTTGGGTGATAGATTTTAAACACGTAAGTTAAGAGTAAATTTTGGAGAATTTAACATGAGTATTAAGTCAATTGTATCAGTATTAGTAGCAGCATTCATCGCAGTAGCAGGTTTCTCAGGCACAGCAAACGCAGCGGACGTTAGCGGCTGGCAGAAGCAAGTAACACAAGAAATCGCTAAGAAGCAAACATACCCACGTGCTGCTCTTCGTAAAGAATTAGAAGGCAAGCTAACAGTAGAAATTAAACTTGACCGTGACGGTAACATTGTTGCTCACAACATCGTATCTTCATCAGGTCACGACGTTCTAGACCGTGAAGTTGGCAAGATCCTTAAGCGTGTATCACTTCCAACTCCACCATCTGCAGCATCAGATGCACAGCTTACAATGTCTGTTCCACTAGCATGGGCCCTTCAATAAGCTAGTCAGTACATAGTACATAGTAAAGAAGCCTCGCCATTAATACTCCGGCGGGGCTTTTTTTATGCCTTTAACCCAAGCACATCACACATGTCATAAAGCCCCACGTCTTTATTCGTTAACCAAAGCGCGGCTTTTACCGCCCCTCTGGCAAAAATTGCTCTGTCCCCTGCTTTATGCGTAATTTCAATTCTTTCATCATCGGCGTTAAAACTAACTGTATGCTCGCCTGCAACATTACCGCCACGTAAAACGGCAAATCCGATATCACCTTTTTTACGTTCGCTTGTGATACCGTTACGACCAGCGTCCATAACATCATCAAGTTTCTTTCCCCTACCCTCAGCCGCGGCATGGCCAATGGATAATGCAGTGCCGGATGGTGCATCAACTTTATGACGGTGATGCATTTCAACAATTTCAATATCAAAATTTTCATCAAGTGTTGATGCAGCCAATTTCGTCAAATGCATCATAAGATTTACACCCGCTGAATAATTTGAACTATAAACAATGGCAATTTTACTGGAAATATCTTGCAATAAATTTTCATCATCCTTTGAAAGGCCCGTCGTACCAATTACTAGGGAAGCATTTGATTTAGCCGCCATTTCAGCGACTTCCAACGTCATCTCTGGTGATGTAAAATCAAGAATTACATCTGATTTTTCAATCACTTCTTTTACATCTTCAGTGATCTTAATATTGGTAACTGCACCTGTTTCAGGGTGTTTTAAATTAGAACCAACAGCGTTATGTCCTGCCCTTACAGTTGCACCAACGAGAAAAGCTTTTTCACTATCAAGCACAGCCGCCGTTAACGCCTTTCCCATTCGTCCCATACAGCCTATAATTCCGATTTTTACGCGTGACATTATTCATATCTCCAACAATTCAATGAAACAGTTATGATCTATTATTCTTAAGAATACAAATTGAAATTAATAAGTGTTGTAATTGCCTTATTTTGGCTGTAATTCATGGGTAATTCACGTTCTGCCTAATTTTTAGTTAGTACCTTAGGCATTTCATTTACAATTTAAACTTTTTTATTATCTGGAGAAAAATAATGTTCGCTGGTTCAATACCTGCCCTGATCACACCTTTTGAAAATGGACTTTTTGCCGAAAGTACGTTTCGAAAGATGATCTCATGGCATATTGAACAGGGATCGAAGGGGCTCGTGCCTTGTGGCACGACAGGAGAGTCCCCGACTATGGATCATCCGGAACATGAACGCGTGATCGAAGTATGTGTTGACGAAGCAGCCGGACGCGTGCCGGTTATTGCAGGCACTGGTTCCAATTCCACCAATGAAGCAATTGGACTTACCAAGGCCGCTGAAAAAGCAGGCGCCGACGCAGCACTTGTGGTTACACCTTATTATAACAAACCATCACAGGAAGGAATGTTTCAGCATTTCAAGGCAATTTGTGATGCAACAGATATTCCAATTTTCATCTATAACATCCCGGGTAGAAGCGTTGTTGATATGACCGTTGAAACCATCACAAGATGTTATAACGAACTTGAAAATATTGTCGGTATTAAAGATGCAACAGGAAACCTTGCACGCGTACCTTTACAGCGCATGTCATCGGGTAAAGATTTCATTCAGCTTTCTGGTGAAGATCAAACCGCCCTTGCCTTTAATGCACATGGTGGTCGTGGATGTATATCTGTTACGGCAAATATTGCACCGAAGTTAGTTGCTGAATTTCAAGATGCCACACTAAATGGCGATTATGTTCGTGCACTTGAAATTCAAGATAAATTAACCGCACTTCATGATGTGATGTTTATTGAACCTAGCCCCGGCCCGGTTAAATATGCGGCCAAATTGCTTGGACTTTGCAGTGATGAAATGCGTTTACCATTAACGCCAATCACGAAAGAAACAGAAATTAAAGTGAAAGAAGCAATGGCGACAGCCGGACTTTTAAGCTAACATCAATACTGAAATTAATAAGGAAGAAAGAAATGTCAGATCAGACATTAATCGCGACCATCAATCAAGCATGGGAAGACCGCGACACATTATCAACGGACACAACAGGTGAAATCCGTGAAGCCGTAAACGAAGCACTTAACATGATGGATAGCGGCAAAGCCCGCGTTGCATCAAAAGAAAATGATGAATGGCTTGTAAATCAATGGCTTAAAAAAGCCGTATTATTATCATTCCGTTTAAATCCAATGGTGAAAATTCCAGGTGGCCCGGGCAAAAAATCCGGCTGGTTTGATAAGGTCCCATCAAAATTCGAAGGATGGACAACTGAAGAATTCGACGCCGCTGGTTTTCGCGCAGTTCCGAACGCGGTTGTCCGCCATTCCGCTTATATCGCGCCGAATGTTGTATTAATGCCATCATTTGTAAATCTTGGTGCTTATGTTGACGAAGGCACCATGATTGATACATGGGCGACCGTTGGGTCATGTGCACAAATTGGTAAAAACGTTCACATTTCCGGCGGCGTTGGTATTGGCGGCGTTCTTGAACCATTACAAGCTGGCCCAGTGATTATCGAGGATAATTGCTTTATCGGCGCAAGATCAGAAGTCGCCGAAGGCGTAATTGTTGAAGAAGGTGCTGTGTTAAGCATGGGTGTATTTATAGGCGCATCCACAAAAATCATCGACCGTGAAAGTGGTGAAATTTTCATGGGCCGTGTTCCGGCATACAGCGTTGTTGTTCCTGGCACCCTACCCGGCAAACCACTGGCAGATGGTACACCTGGTCCGGCGCTTTATGCAGCCGTCATCGTAAAACGTGTTGATGAACGCACCAGATCGAAAACATCGATCAATGATCTCTTGCGGGATTAACAATGCCCATTGATCCGATTGTTTTATCACAGGATTTAATTCGCTGCCCCAGCGTTACACCACGTGACGCCGGGGCGCTTGATGTCCTTGAAAAGGCATTATCGTCTATGGGCTTTGAATGCACCAGATTACCATTTTCGGATGATGACACACCAGATATTGATAACCTTTACGCCCGAAAGGGAAATGGAAAACCACATATTTGTTATGCAGGACACACAGATGTCGTACCAGCAGGCAATATGGATGAATGGAAACATGCCCCATTTGATGCAGTCATAGAAGGTGACATTTTATATGGGCGCGGCACCAGTGATATGAAGTGCTCTATCGCGGCATTCACCGCCGCCGTATCAGAACTTGATGATTTTGATGGATCAGTGTCACTGTTGATCACCGGTGATGAAGAAGGCCCCGCGATCAACGGCACCATTAAAATGTTAAAATGGCTAGAAGAAAATGACCAAGTTCCTGATTATTGCATCGTTGGTGAACCAACAAATGTAAATAAGATCGGTGACATGGTTAAAGTTGGCCGCCGTGGCAGCCTTAATGGCACATTGACCATATTTGGCACACAAGGACATGTTGCTTATCCACATCTTGCAAATAATCCAATTCCGGGATTAGTGTCATTGTTAGATAAGCTCGCCAATACGACGCTTGATAACGGTAATGAATTCTTTGACGCCAGTAACCTAGAAATTGTTTCAATTGATGTCGGTAATAAAGCAAGTAATGTCATCCCAATGAATGCAACTGCAAAATTCAACATTCGTTTTAACAATGAACATTCACCGGAAAGTTTAACAAAATGGCTTTATGAACTTTGCGATGAAAGCGGTCTTAAATACGACCTTGACATCAACGTTTCCGGAGATTCATTTTTAACACCAGAAGGATTGCTTACTGAAACAATTGTTGATGCGATTAAAGAGCATACCAACTTTACCCCCAATTTAAGCACCACGGGCGGTACATCGGACGCACGATTTATTAAGAATTACTGCCCTGTGGTTGAATTTGGCCTTACAAACAAAACCATTCACAAAGTCAACGAAAGTGCCAAAATCAGTGATATTATTCTATTAAAGAATATATATTTATCCATAATTAGAAAATTTTTCTCATAAATTTTTGCCTTCAATGTTTACATTGACAACAATGTTACATTGTTGCAACCTCTGCCTCGTTTACTCCTAAAAACAACAATAATAAAGGGTATCGGTAAACAATATATTTTTCACTTTTTACGGGAGCATTATTTATGAGCAACTCTAAACTAGATCGTCGTCTGTTTATGAAAGGTGCTGGGGCCGCCACATTTATGGCTGGTGCAGCAAGCCTTCCAACAACAGCGGCTTCAGCAAGGGGGATGGGGCATATGTCCATGTCAATGGCATATGATCTTAACGAAGAATTTAACCGTATCGGTTCCGGTGATTTTAAATGGGACGCCATCCGTAAAGGTGCGCGCCCATACGAAGTTCCATACCCAATGGGGGTTGCGGACATGGATTTCCGTACATTGCCACACATTACAGCAGCACTACAAAAACGCCTTAATCACCATAACTGGGGTTATGAAGCACCGCCAGCGGATTACAAAGAAAACATCGTTAAATGGAACAAGAAACGTTACGATCAGGACGTTGATCCATCCACCATTAAAAACTGTATCGGTGTTCTTGATGGTGTTTCAAGTGCCCTTCGCACAGTATGTGAGCCGGGTGATAAAGTAATTCTTCACACACCAAACTATTCAAGTTTCTTCGGCGTAATTCCAAACGCACTTTGTGAACTTGCAGAAAGTGACCTGATCTATAAAGATGGTGTTTATGATTTCGATTATGATGATACAGAACGCCTATTAAAAGAAGGCGCAAAAGTCATTATCCTTTGTAACCCGCAAAACCCAACCGGTAACTGCTGGACAGCGGACCAACTTCGTAAACTTGGTGATCTTGCAAACCAATATAACGCGCTGATGATCGCTGACGAAATTCACTGTGACTTTGTGAATAAGCACGCGAAATATGTGCCATATGCATCACTTGGTGACGCTTATGCTATGAACAGCATCACGCTTAAATCAACAAGTAAATCATTTAACCTTGCGGCGCACCGTACAGGTTATATGTTCTCTGATAATAAAGAACTGCTGGATCGTATTCAAAAGATCGGTAACCACCAACGTGCTCTTCTAAATACAATGGGTACAATCGCATCTAACGCCGCCTATAAACATGGTGAAACATATATGGATGACATGCAGGCATATATGGACGCGAACGCACATTTCCTTGAGAAATTCTGCGCAGAAAAACTACCGCTTATTGATTATAAAGTTCATGAAGGTACTTACCTTGCATGGCTTGATTGTTCAAAACTTGCGGAAAAACTGGGTAGCCCAGAAGGCGACGACCGTGTTGGTGACATGATGAAGAAATTCTTCATTCAAAAAGCGGGCGTTAACATCAATCCTGGTGAAAACTATGGTCGTACAGGTGTTGGCTTTATGCGAATGAACCTTGGTACAACGCACAAGAAACTGCATGGTGCGCTAATGGCCATTGAAAAAGCCTGTAACGCGCTTTAATTCAAATATACTGAATGAAATAAGGCCCTGCAAATTTGCGGGGCCTTTTTTTATTATCTAATGGCTTTTGCTTCTCGTTTATAAACGCGGGTCAGGACGCGGATTTTCTTATCCTGAATAAGTTTCAAAATCACGATCCAGCGTTTAAGTTCGTCATGAAATCCTTTTAAAAGGTCAATGTCTTCTGGCAGGCTTTCCAAACATACTTCGGATTGCATTTCCTTTAGTCGTCCATCAAGAATTTCTTCCCAATGTTCGGAATGATCATGTTCGCGTGATTCCAAGAATTTTTGTCTTAAAACAACCTTTGGTGTTCTATCATATGGAAACACAAAATCATGTTTATCTAAGATGCTTTCTTCGCCCTCAACCGGAACGAATTCTGATACGATGATATAACCATCATCAACGGTTTTATTATAAAGGTTTTTACAAAATTCCTCGAATTCCATATCCGGTGTGTTGACGATAGGGAATAAGTGACAAAATGCCGCCCTTTCATAAAGCTCAATAATATCAGAAATTCGGTCAATTTTATTGGTCAATTGATTGAACGCGATATTCTTTGCAATTTCCGTCGTATTGTCATCTGGCGGAATATAATATTGAATGTACGGCCCACTTCGTTCCGCGATTGTACACATATCAGTACCGCAGCGCGGATGATAAATGCGGGTCGTTCTGCGACTATCGACACCAATCGCCGTTAATAAATCGCGGTAATTGGCGCCCATCGATGGATGATATGGCCTTTTGTTCCAGAAAATACCTCGGCCCGACACCCTTGCCTTATGCTTACGTTCTTTTTCTGCCTCGTCTGCTGCTGCTTTTTTTTCAGCGGCGCGTTTGCGCTGCTTTTCCATCTGTATTTTTCGCTGTGCGACGCGTTTTGGAAAAAGCATATCAAGTATAGCTTCGTAAAGCTCTTCCGCCTTTTCTGCGATGGATTGGTCTTTCTTATTATTCATTATACTCTCTAGTCAGCAACTACGTTAGCTATTTTAATATATTACAAACTTTTACAAGTTGCTAATAAAGATTAAAACTTGAATGAAAATAAGAAGATAACCTTACTTTTATTTATGCATCATACCAAAGACCATCCGGATCACCGGGAT
This sequence comes from Pseudemcibacter aquimaris, assembly GCF_028869115.1. Classification (NCBI taxonomy): domain Bacteria; kingdom Pseudomonadati; phylum Pseudomonadota; class Alphaproteobacteria; order Emcibacterales; family Emcibacteraceae; genus Pseudemcibacter; species Pseudemcibacter aquimaris. The sequence continues at coordinate 1,275,290 of NZ_CP079800.1, read as the reverse complement.
AAAGACCCAAACTTGGCGCGTGCCCTTGATACCCCACAAGGCGGCGGATATGGTCAGGGTATGTATCGATTACCTCTTTCGGGATGGTTAGGTATGCGTTTTCTTCCTGTCTTAACCATCCAAGGCTATATGTCGTAACAAGCCCTATACGCGGTGCATCGCTTCTGTTTGAACCACCGCTGTGAACCGATGACCCCAGATAAAAAAGAACCGACCCTTTCGGCATGGCGGCCTGTGTCACCTGATCATCTGTGATCGTGTCAATTTCACGCATATCATGACTGCCTGGTACCACGCGCGTTGCACCGTTTTCTTCGGTAAAATCGGTTAACGCCCACATGGCACTAATCTGCATTTCAAACGGAAGACGCACCGGATAAATTTCATCATCGCGGTGAAGGACTTGGTCGGCTTCCGCCGGGTGGATTTCAATGGCAACGCTGCTACCGATACGGTAACTACTGCAATTAGGTTTTAATACCCCATCGGCCATATCCATAACACGGTCATGGGCCAACAAATCCGCCGCAGTACGGGAACAGGCAAGAACCCCCGCCACGCGTAAGGTACTATAGCCATTAAAATCATTCTGGAATTTATCACCCACCTCATCGAAATGCGGGCGTAATTCGGTGGTCACTTTATCTACTAAATTATGGCTTACCTGATTTTCTACAATAACGGCACCATCCGCCATCAATGTTTTCAGAATATCTTCCGATGCTGCGTCTTTACCAAATCTTTTAATCAATTTACTGCCCTTTTAATTTTGTGATCACAAAAGATATGAAAATATATAACTCAGGTCAACCACCAAGAACCCGTCATTCCAAACTTGATTTGGAATCCATGAGATCATCTCAATGGACAAATCTTTATTACCATTAAGGATTCCGTGGATTCCAAATCAAGTTTGGAATGACAATAGAGGCAGTTTCTAATTCGGCAAACGCCCAACAGTTATACTGGTCGGATATTCAGCACTGCGGTGAATGGTGTGGGTCGCACGGATGTAATCCTCGTCACGGGCACTATAGATATCCATAAACTGCTGCGGGTTTCTATCCGCAAGCGGGAACCATGAACTTTGGATTTGCACCATAATGCGGTGTCCCTGCTTAAACGTATGTGAAATATCATTTAATTCATATTTCACATTTGTCACTTCACCGGGGGTAAAGGCTTCCGGGTTTTCGAAACTATTGCGGTATTTTCCACGGAAAATATCACCCCGTACCATCATTTGATAACCATTCATGGGCACATCCATATGTTTATTTTCATGTTCCGGAAAATCATCCGGGAATACATCAATGAGTTTCACCATGAAATCCGCATCCGTTCCCGTGATTGAAACAAACAAATCCGCAATGATTGGCCCCGCGAGGGTTACATCTTCTGTTAAAACCTCACTTTGATAGGTCAGCACATCCGGACGGCGGGACGCGAAACGTTGGTCCTCAACCATATATTCACGGGATCTGCCGTTTGTGATAGCGCGGGTGAATGGCACCGGATTGGCGGGATCGGATACATAATCATCACTACCCTCGCCGCTTGGTTTTTCCCCTGATAAACCGCCATCATCATTTAAATATAGCGTGAATGGTTCTGCGGCGGCCGGTGGCCACTGTTCATGAGTACGCCATTCGTTTGATCCGCTGTAATATGAATAAACCTCTGGCAGGTCCATTTCCCCTTCGTCTTTTAAGTAATAATCGAAAAATTTATGTTCGATTTCCTTTTGATAAAAGCGTGATGTTTTTTGCGCAAATGGCACGTTACCAAGGTAATCCCCCTCTGCCCTGACCCAGCCACCATGATACCACGGACCGCGCACATACATGTTATTGATGCCTTTATTGTTTTCCTCGATATGTTGATAAATTTTGTTGGGACCGTATGCGTCCTCTGCATCAAAGGAACCATAAACATTCAGCACATTGGTGGTGATACCATTCATATGCGGGATGATGTTGCGGCGCTGCCAAAATTCATCATAATCACCATGTTCCATTAATGAATTCCAAAAGGGACTTCTGCCCTTAAAATATTTATCATTCACATTATGCAGCGCCCCCATTTCAAGGAAAAAGCGGTAGGCATCATCATGGGGAATGGGAATGCGCGGTGCATTGCTTTTGGTCGGGTTATCATGATCAACCCGCCATGAACCATAAAATCGGAACGTATCCAGCAAGAAAAGCGCGCCATTATGATGATCATCATCACCGATAAACATATCACCAATGGCCGCTTGTGGGGATGCGGCCTTAATCGCAGGATGGCTGTCGATGATGCTGGCGGCGGTGTAAAATCCGGGGTACGAAATGCCCCAGATACCGACACGGCCATTGTTATTCGGAATATTTTTTAAGAGCCACTCCACCGTATCATACATATCGGTGCTTTCGTCCGTATCCTGATCCGATCTTTTATCAGGGTTATGGGGCGACATTTCCTCATATACACCCTCACTCATCCAGCGGCCACGACCGTCTTGTGAAACGAAAATATAACCCGATTTTTCATAATGATGGTCAAAGCTGACAGGGCCAAGAAAGTTCGGATAATTATCAACCCCATACGGGCGCACCGAATATGGCGTGCGTTTCATCAAAAACGGATAGTCGCGCGATTTATCCTTGGGCACATAAACGGCAGTAAACAGCTTAACCCCATCACGCATGGGAATTTGATATTCATATTTGGTATAATCTTCCCGCGCGTCATAATCCGACCCTTGCGCCACCGCCACAAATGGCAGCGTGATGACCAATATACCGATAAATAAAGCCCTTAACCCCGTCATGATTTTCTCCCACAATTATTGATACCAAAACGATAGGTGAGATTGCCGGGTTGGTCAATAGCCAGCCACTACAATACCATCATTCCCGATCCGAGGGGCTACGCCCCGAGGAAATAATCAGGAACCCGTGTCTAATACTGATAAATCTATACACTTCATATGGATGCTCGTTTCCACGGGCATGACAGGGAGATTCTATTATTAAGAATTGTGTCCCCCTAATCCATAGTCTTTATTTAGGCTCGCTTCACTCTTATTTTGAAGCATCTATTAGACCACATTATCCAATTAAAGACCAAAGTCAAAAAAACCTCTCTCGACAATATAACGTTCAGACACGTTATTTAAATCACGATTGTTTTTGAAATCTCTAACTAACCTATTTAAGGAATTGCAATTACCATAAAAATTAGCTCTATAACCTAAAAACAAATAATTCAAACCCTCATTTGAACTAATTGATACATTCTGAAATTGATTGACGATTCCTTCAGATTCTCTGTTAATTAAACGGGTTCGAACTATATTTAAAGAATGTCCATAGCTTGATGTTTCTTTTACATGAATTTCACTTCTAAATTGATATTTAGCTTCTAATTTATCTACTTTTTCAATACCTATACATTTTCCACTAGTATCTTTAAGTGGAAAACCATGTTCTTTAAATCGCTTCGAACTTTCGTTAATGTATTCCATATAATTAGGATACATATATTCAGTTTCCAAGCATTCAAAAGTGTCTTCAGGATAATATTTGGCTCTATAATTACCTGCTTCAATAATTTCCTTATCAAGACCATAGTACGGTTTTTCCACTACAAACTCCACAAATTCCACGCTGTGTAAAACAATATATCTCAGCATATTGCCTGTATTTGTAAAGTTGGTGTTTTCTAAATATTTCTGCGTTCCGTATCCTCTATTCCAATTTAATATAGAGGTTATTTTTGTAGCATTATTTCTATACCCACTGTCAGATTCACAAACATATTCAAATGTTATTTCTTTATATTTATTAAAAATGTTGAAAAACATTATAGGTAAAAATAAGTAAAATAATTTTATAATCACCTCTAGAAATTTAGGATAACGTTGCACCATGGACCAACGCACGTTCTTCAATCTTGAAAAAGTAAAATTTGACATCTTTTTACTGATGAAATTCCAGACAAAAAAGATTAATATCCAAATGAAGAGAACGCTAAAAAATATCATATTTAATACCTAACTACTTTTGTTTTTCCAATTCGTTCAAATTCGTCAATACCTTTATTGCCTCAACATGCCCCTGCTTAGCTGATTCACTGAGCCAGTATTTTGCCTTATCAATATTGTATACGATACCTTCGATAGGCGATTTAGGTTTGATCAATAAAAGACCTAGTTGATACTGCGCATCGGCATGCCCCTGTTTAGCAGCCCGGCTAAACCAAATCACTGAATAAGCTTTATCCATTTCTTTTCCACGTCCTTCCAAATACATCAGACCAAATCGATAACGCGCTGCAGCGTGACCTACTATTACCCCCTTGCGAAACCTAGGCTCTACTATTCCATTAACTGTGCGTGAATAAATATAATCCCCATCAGCAGCCATTTTGTACCAATAGGCAGCTTTTTTCATATTCTTCTTAACCCCCCAACCCATTTCATAGGCAAGGCCGCGGCGGTATTGGCCTTCAATATGATCACGACCCGTTAAGCATCGATAATATCCGTACAATGCTGCTTGATCTTCTTGTTGATCAAGGAAAGTAAATCTTTCAGCATAGCGCTCAAGATTGTCCGGCAGTGTTTTTGCACATGGTGGCGCGGCCAGTGTCATTTGTGATGACATTGTACCTAAAACAATAAAACTAATAATTATTGCAATACTTCTCTGCATATTTCCCCAATGAATTTATCGCCTTAATTAATCTTATTCATAAAAATGACCATAAAAAGGCATCGGGACCGCCTAAGCGATCCCGATATTTGAATTATATCTACTCAATAACCCCAACCGTGATACTGCTCGGGTATTCGTCCGAGGTGTGTATCTGGTGGGTGGCTTTGATGTAGTCTTCGTCCTTGGCTTCATAGATATTCAGGAACTGTTGCGGGTTGCGGTCAACCAGCGGGAACCATGAGCTTTGGATTTGGATCATCAATTTGTGGCCTTGTTTGAATGTATGGGTGATATCCGGCAATGTGAATTTCACCTGTGTGACCTCACCCGGGGTAAAGGGTTCCGGTGTTTCCATGCTGTTGCGGTATTTACCGCGGATCACTTCACCACGTACCATCATTTGGTAACCCGGCATTGGCACATCCATGTATTTATTTTCATGTTCCGGGAAATCATTCGGGAACACGTCAATGACCTTAACCACGAAATCCGCATCTGTTCCGGTTGTTGACACATATAAATCCGCCACAATCGGGCCAGACATGGTCAAATCTTCGGTTAGGACCTCTGTTTCATAAACCATCACGTCAGGACGGCCTTCAACAAAACGTTGATCTTCAACCATATATTCACGGGATCTGCCATTTGTGATGGCACGTGTGTATGGTACCGGGTTCGCAGGGTCACTGACCCATTCGTCATATCCGTCACCGGTCGGTTTATCATTTGAAATACCGCCCGTATCGGTCATATAGAATGTTTTTGGCTCTGCTTCTGCGGCTGGCCATTCGCTATGTTCGCGCCATTCATTTTCACCGGTATAAAAGGCAAGCATTTCCGGTAATTCATGATCCGGCCCGCCCTTAAGATAATGATTAAAGAATTTAAGATCGATATTTTCTTTATAGAATTTCGATGTCTGCGAATTAAAGCGCACGTTACCAAGGTTGGTACCATCAGAACGCACCCAGCCACCATGGAACCATGGGCCACGCACCAACATATTGTCGATGCCCGGATTGTTTTTCTCGATACCCTCATAAATGGCGGTACCGCCGTAGCTATCCTCTGCATCGAATGAACCGATTACGGTCATCACGTTTGCATTCACGTTCTTAAGATGCGGTACGATATGACGGCTCTGCCAGAATTCATCATAATTCGGGTGTTCCATCAATCTGTTCCAGAACTGGCTTTCGCCCTTGAAAATCTTGTCATTCACATTGTGAAGCGCACCAAGTTCAAGGAAGAATTTATAAGCATCATTGCCCGGGAATTGGAAAGTATCACGTTTACCCTGTTTGGTCGGGTTATTATGTTCCTGATCAAACCCACGGAAGAAACGAAACGCATCGAGTAAGAAAAACGCACCGCGGTGATGGAAATCATCACCATAATAAATGTCGGCCATTGGGGCCTGCGGACTTGATGCTTTAATCGCAGGGTGGCTATCGATCACGGACGCCGCCGCGTAAAAGCCACGGTAACTGATGCCGAAAATACCGACTTTGCCATTGTGGCCTTTCACATTTTCAAGCAGGTATTCCACCGTATCATACATATCGGAACTTTCGTCCACATCGTTTGGCCCTTTTTTATCGGCGATATGCGGTGTCATGTTTTTAAATTCACCTTCCGACATATATCGACCACGCACGTCTTGATAGACGAAAATATACCCTTCTTTTGCGAAACGGTTATCACCGCCGCTTGGCCCAAGCTGGGTTGGGTAATTATCCACGCCATACGGGCTAATGGAATATGGTGTTTTCACCATCAAAAACGGATATTCGCGCGATTTATCCTTTGGCGTATAAACGGCGGTGAATACTTTTGTACCGTCCCGCATGGGAATGGCATATTCATGCTTGGTATAATGTTCACGCACATCATAATCATCGGCATTAGCGACGCCAGCGACCATCAGCACAAGTGGAATTAACAGAATTTTTGCAAGTTGTTGCATTATTCTCCCCTATTTTTGCTTATATTTCGAATTTAGTGTTGTACCTTACGCCGCTTCTTTTGTAAAAGGAATGATATTTTTTTCAAAAGGGTGTTTTCCGGATGTATATACTGATCGATAACTACGACAGTTTTACCTATAATCTTTATCACTACCTCGGTGAAATCGGGGTAGATGTTGATGTTTACCGTAATGATGAAATCACCACGGATGAAATCCGCGCCAAAAACCCGGAAGGAATTATTCTTTCCCCCGGCCCATGCACCCCGGATGAAGCGGGCATTTGCATGGAAATTATCGAAAAACTGGGGGCCGACATTCCCATTCTTGGTGTCTGTCTTGGCCACCAATCCATCGGTCAGGTTTACGGCGGTAAGGTCATCCGCGCGCCATATTTAATGCACGGCAAAATCAGCCCGATCAGCCATGAAAACAAAACCATCTTTAATGGTTTTAAAAATCCGTTTAATGCCACCCGTTATCATTCACTGATTGTTGAACGGGAAAGCGTTCCGGACTGTCTTGAAATTACATCGGAAACCGCAGACGGTTTAATCATGGGGCTATCCCATAAAGAACATCCCGTTCACGGCGTACAATTCCATCCGGAAAGCATTGCATCTGAACATGGTCATGATCTGTTAAAGAATTTCATCGACCTTGCCAATAATCATAATGGGGGGCGCAGAAATGTCGCTTGATTTTAAGAAAACCATTGCCCACCTTGCGGGCGGCAATGATTTATCACGGGAAGAGGCCCGCGAAGCATTCGGATATATGATGAATGGTGACGCGACCGGGCCACAGATCGGCGCATTTTTAATGGCGCTGCGCGTGCGCGGTGAAAAACTGGATGAAATCACCGGCGCTGTGGAAGCCATGCGTTCAAAAGCCACAACCATTAAAGCGCCAGAGGGCGCGGTTGATACTTGTGGCACTGGCGGTGATACTGCGGGTACCTATAATATTTCAACGGCGGCGGCGATTGTCCTCGCGGCATGTGGTGTTCCGGTTGCAAAACACGGCAACCGCGCCGTATCCAGTAAATCCGGCAGTGCCGATGTGCTTGAAACGCTGGGTATAAATATTGATGCCGACATGGTTATCGTTAAAAAATGCCTTGATGAACTGGGGATTAGCTTCTTGATGGCAACCCGCCACCATAGCGCGGCACGTCATGTTGGCCCTGCGCGTGCATCCCTTGGCACACGTACTATTTTCAACCTGATCGGCCCGCTATCCAATCCGGCGGAAACCAAATTTCAAGTGATCGGTGTTTTTGATAAAAAATGGAACCGCCCAATGGCTGAAGTTCTTGGCCGCCTTGGGTCGGAACATGTTTGGGTCGTAACCGGTTCAGATGGACTTGATGAAATTACCATCACGGGTGAAACCCATGTGGCCGAATATAAAGATGGTAAGGTGACCGAATTTACCATTTCACCTGCGGACGCCGGACTTGAAACAGCAAGCCTTAAAGACATTGAAGGCGGTGACGCAGAATTTAACGCAGCTGCGCTAATTGCTGTGATGAATGGCGAGAAAAACGCATACCGCGATATCGTGCTGTTAAACACCGCAGCGGCACTTGTTGTATCCGGAAAGGCAACCGACCTTAAAAACGGTGTCGAAATCGCAGCCGATGTGATCGATAGCGGCAAGGCAAAAGCAAAGCTTGACGCATGGATTACAATGTCGAACGAAGAACCACCAGTATCAGAAGAAGACGAAGATGAGTGATATTTTAGCAAAGATCGCCGCAACAACGCGTGAACACGTGGCGAAATGTAAAAAAGAACGCTCGCTTTCTGACCTGGACAAGGCAGCAAAAGAGGCAAGCCCGGTTCGTGGTTTTCACCAAAACCTGTTAAACGCGAAAGCGGACGGTAAATTCGGCCTGATTACCGAGATTAAAAAAGCAAGCCCGAGCAAGGGCCTTATCCGACATGATTTTGACCCGCCTGCCCTGGCGAAGGCATATGAAGCCGGTGGATCAAGTTGTTTAAGTGTATTAACCGATGTTCCATATTTCCAAGGGGCCGATGAATATCTGGTCGCGGCACGGAACGCAGTATCCCTTCCGGCGTTACGCAAGGATTTCATGGTTGACCCATACCAAATCGTTGAGGCCCGCGCATTAGGGGCAGATTGTATTTTGATCATCATGGCAATGATTGATGATGTTTTATGTGCTGAACTTGAACAAACCGCCATCGAACAAGGGTTGGACGTACTTGTGGAAGTACATGACGCAGAGGAAACAGAGCGCGCCCATAAATTAAAATCACCACTTCTGGGTATCAATAATCGCAATTTAAAAACATTTGAAGTGACCCTTGATACCACAGTCGAGCTAGCGAAACTTGTTGATAAAAACAAAACACTGGTCAGCGAAAGCGGTATTTTCACTTATGATGATCTTAAAATGTTAAATGATGCTTGTGGTATCAATAGCTTCCTGATCGGTGAATCATTAATGCGTCAGGACGACGTGGAACAAGCGACGAAAAAATTGTTATTTAATGACTAAGATCAAGTTTTAAGGGGCTATCCCTGATAGTCTTGTGAACGAAGGATAAGAATATGTCAGACCTAACACACCTTGATGCCGAAGGCCGCGCAAGCATGGTTGATGTTTCGGAAAAGGCCGAAACAAAACGCATTGCCGTTGCCAAAGGTCGCATATATATGGCGAAAGAAACGCTTGCGCTTATTGAAGCGGGCGGCGTTAAAAAAGGTGATGTTTATACGGTTGCCCGCCTTGCCGGTATTATGGCCGCGAAGAAAACGGCTGATCTTATTCCTTTATGTCATCCGCTACCGATACAAAATGTACAGGTTGATCTGGAAAGTAATGAACAGGAAAGTTGCGTGGACATCACCGCGACAGCGAGTCTTTATGGCCGTACAGGGATTGAGATGGAGGCACTCGCCGCCGTATCCGTCGCAGGACTTGCCATATATGATATGTGTAAAGCCGTCGATAAAGCCATGCGTATTACTGATGTCAGATTAACCCATAAATCCGGTGGCAAGTCAGGAACCTTTAACGCGGATTAAATTTATGTCACTCCTCCCCGTCCCAGAAGCACTTGAAACAATTTTAAATTCCACAAATGAACTGGATACTGAAACCATTCATTTAAATGATGCACTGGGGCGCGTTACTGCAAATGACATTACATCCAACCTGACCCAACCACCATTTGCTGCATCCGCCATGGACGGATATGCGGTTAAGTATGATGACATTGATAAACCTCTTACCGTCATTGGTGAATCACAAGCGGGAAATTCATTTGATGGCACAATTGAAAACGGCGAAGCCGCACGAATATTTACCGGCGCACCAATGGTTGATGGCGCCGATACCGTCGTCATTCAGGAAAATGTCACACGTAACGGTGACCAGATCATCATTAATGATTGCAAGGCCAAAGGATCAAACATCCGCGCTGCAGGTGGTGATTTTAAAAACGGTGATGTGCTGGTAACAAAAGGCACCAAAATTGGCGCAAGACAAATTGCCCTGCTTGCAGCAGGAAATGTTGCTGAAATAAGCGTATACCGCCAGCCAAAAGTCGCCATACTTTCCACAGGCGATGAACTTTTGGAAGTCGGATCAGAAATTGGCCCCGATAAAATCGTCAATTCCAATGTTCCGCTATTCATGGCACTGGTTGAAGAAAACGGCGGCATTCCCATAAATCTTGGCACAGCAAAAGACACACTAAAAGACGTTCAAACGAAAATCGCCCTTGTTAAAGATGTGGATATTTTTGTTTCCATCGGCGGGGTTTCCGTTGGTGATTATGATATCATTCAAGATGTTTTAAAAGAAGCGGGCCTTAAGGTCGATTTTTGGAAAGTGGCCATGCAACCTGGCAAACCAATTGTTTATGGTGACTTTAATAGTATTCGCTATTTTGGCATGCCTGGCAATCCATCCAGTTCATATGTTTGTTTTGCAAACTTCATGCTTCCCGCCATGAATAAAATGCAAGGGTTGGATGGTGTTGGTTATCCAACAAGTATGGCAACAGTTGACCATGACATCCGCGCTGGCAGTGGCCGCATGAATTACATGCGTGCCATCTATCGGGAAAATGAAGACGGCACAAAATCAGTAGATGCAAGTTTCAACCAAGGAAGCGCCCGCCTAAAAACCATGTCCGATGCCAATTGCCTGCTTATCCGTGACGTTAGCGCACCAGAGGCCAAAGCAGGCGATCTCGTTAAAATAGTGCTTATATAAGTGTTCTCATTTTTGTTCTTGACAGAAGAATAAAAATAGAACATAAAAGAACATAACTGGATTATGCGGGAGACTTTCTATGCTTACGAAAAAGCAACATACTTTGCTTATGCTCATTCACGATAAACTTCATGAAGATGGTATCGCACCATCATTTGAAGAAATGAAAGTCGCGCTCGATCTTAAATCAAAATCCGGCATTCACCGTCTTATTAATGCGCTTGAAGAACGCGGATTTATTCGCCGCCTCCCTAATCGTGCACGCGCGCTTGAGGTTATTAAACTTCCGGATGATGAAGAAAACGTGTCACAGGAAAGCAACCTGTTTAAGCCGGATTTCGGTAATAAAGGCGGCAACGTTGATCCGCAAACGACTGAAATTCCGCTTCACGGAAAAATTGCTGCTGGTACACCGATAGAGGCACTAGAACAATATGAAAATATTGGCGTTCCTGCTGCAATGCTTGGTGCGGGTAGTTATTATGCACTTGATGTTGATGGTGATAGTATGATTGAAGCCGGCATTTTGGATGGTGACCGTGTTGTTATTGAACGTTGCGATAATGCCAGAACCGGTGAAATTGTTGTTGCCCTTGTCGACGAGGAAGAGGCAACATTAAAAACACTACAAAAACGTGGCCCTGATGTGGCGCTTGAGCCATCAAACCGCGATTTTGAAACACAAGTTTACCCAGCCAATCGCGTACGCATTCAAGGCAAGCTTGTTGGATTAATCAGACAGTATTAATTTCAGATTTATTCCTCGATGGATCGTTCCGGTGGGAAATGAAGCGTTGCGGATGTCCCGATGCCGCGCTCGCTTTGAATTTCGAGGTGACCTTGGAACAATTTAATAAATGCATCCACAAGTGGCAGACCAAGTCCGGTTCCTGTAATCTCTGAATCTTTTACCTGTGATGATCTTCTAAACGGGATCATAGCTGTGTGCAGATCATCTGCGGACATGCCAATCCCTTTATCAATAATGGAAATATCAAGCCCGCCGCTATTTCTATGGCGAAGACGTACTGTCACTTCCCCATCGTGATAAGAATATTTAACCGCATTGGATAACAAGTTATAAACCATTTGCCGCAAGATTTTTTCGTCGCCCCGGATCAAAATGTCATCTTCTGGGAATTCTTCGATAATGGTAATATCATTTTGAATTGCCATTGCTCTTAATGTCTGAATACAGGATTCTACCTCGTAACAGACATCGACAGTATTTTCGTTAAATTCCTGCTCCCCTGCTTCGATTTTTGAAAGATCAAGCAAGTCATTAATAATCGCCAGCAAATGAACACCGCTTGAATTAATAAGCTTGGCATATTCCTTAAAATTTGCCTTAAACATTTCATCGTCTGCACCGCTTTCGCCGGAAAGAATGCTAGAAAAGCCAATGATTGCGTTTAATGGCGTTCTTAATTCATGGGACATATTTTGCAAGAATGTGCTTTTATGCTTGTTGGCTTCGTCAGCTTTTATGCGGGCTTCAGATAATTCTTCTTCGGTTTTCTTTAATTCCGATATGTCCGTTGAAATGCCAACCAACACTCTTTCGTTGGTTTCTTCATCTTCTAGGATAAATTTATGACTTAAAAAGACGATATAATCATCAACTCTTTCTTCACCATTAAATGATTCCCCCTCGAAAACACTTCTGTCTAACGCCATCACTTTTTTCGCAAGTTCAGGCGGAAATACTTCGGTATCGTCTTTACCAAGAAAATCTTCTACCGTTTTACCAACGGATTGTGCCCCTTTTTCATTGATCATAAGATAAACACCGTCTTCGTCTTTAATATAGACTGCATTCGGTGTTGCTTCGATAATCGCCGCTAAGAATTTATTATTCACCTGACGCAAGAGTTATACCCTTCAATACTTTTTTTATTATTATTTTTATTTATAAACCCGAATGTAAAATACCCGGGATACCTTAATTTTTCTTTAACCATAATTTTATCTATTAAACAATTCTTTGCTTACAAAATCAGAAACGCTGAATTATGATAAGCCTGTTTTAAAAGACAGGATACCCAAATGGAATGGCATGACAATGGCATTATTTTAAATTTAAGAAAATATGGTGAATTTGATGCCATTATTGATGTCTTTACACGTGAACATGGTCGCCATTCCGGTATTGTTAAGGGGGGCATGGGAAGACGCCAACGCGGCAACATTCAACCGGGTAACGAAGTTGATGTGACTTGGCGCGGACGCCTTGAAACCCATCTTGGTACTTATAGTGTAGAACTTAAAAACGCCCGTGCAGTATCCTTTCTTTATTCACCGGGAAAACTGGCGGCCCTTAACAGCTGCTCAAGCCTATTAACCGTGGCAATGGCAGAAAATGAACCACATGCATTATTGCTTGATGGATTTATTGCTTTCATGGATGCATTAGAGGCCGCAAAAGATGATATCACCAACTGGGGACCTCTACTCACCCAATGGGAACTGGGGCTTCTTGGTGAACTGGGTTTTGGATTGAATCTTGAGTGTTGTGCTGCGACTGGTATTACTGATGATCTGATTTATGTTTCACCAAAATCCGGCCGTGCTGTGAGCCGTGATGCGGGCAAACCATATCATGATAAAATGCTGCCTCTGCCCGCCTTTTTATTAAAAAAACGCGATAATATTCCGGCGCAAGACGTGCTCGATGGTTTTCATTTAACCGAATTTTTCATGGAACGTCATATGCTTGCGCCATTTGGCAAAAAAATACCGCAGGCAAGACGTATGCTTCTTGACCATATTCCTTAGACAAAGCCATTCTTTTCCAGTATACAGGCGCCAGAAATTGAAATTTACAGGGTAATAAAATGGGTATTCGTCCGGAACGTTCAGAACTGCTGATGCCTGCTGGTAATCTGCAAAAATTAAAAATGGCTGTGCTTTATGGCGCTGACGCTGTCTATCTTGGCACGCCTGATATGTCGTTACGTACAAAGTCGGACTTTAGTCTGGAAGACGTGGTTGAGGGCATCGAATTTGCCCACGAACATGGTGTACGTGTTTACCTGACGCTTAACCTGTTTTCCCATAACAAAGACGTCCCGAAATTAAAGCAATATGTTGAAACAGTCCGTAAAGTTCAGCCAGATGGCGTTATTATCGCTGACCCTGGTGTTTTCCAATATGTGAAACAACACGCCCCTGATTTGGAACTTCATATTTCAACACAAGCCAATATCTGTTCATGGTTAAGTGTTAAATTCTGGGAAGAACAAGGTGCGAAGCTTTGCGTGCTTGCCCGCGAAGTTTCATTTGAAGAGCTAACCGAAATCCGTGAAGAATGCCCAGATATTAAACTGGAAGCATTCGTTCATGGTGCCATGTGCATGACATATTCCGGTCGCTGTATGCTCTCAAACTTTATGTCTGAACGTGGTGCAAACCAAGGGAACTGCTCAAATAGTTGTCGTTGGAACTATAAAGTTCACATGAAACTTAAAGACGGCACCATTCAGGACCTGGAACTTAATGAACATACACGTGATATGTTTGAATTCTTACTTGAAGAAGGCATCCGCGAAGGTGAATTGATGCCAATTCAGGAAGATGAGCGTGGATCATATATCCTGAATTCTAAAGATTTATGCCTAATGCCAAAACTTGATGACTATCTGCGAATTGGTGTTGATAGTCTTAAGGTCGAAGGCAGAAACAAAAGCCAATATTATGTGGCACTTGTTGCGCGCGCATACCGTATGGCCATTGATGATTATTACGCCGATCCTGAAAATTGGGACCCAGCCCCGTATATGGAAGAACTAAACACCGTTCAGGGCCGTGGTTATACCCTCGCCTTCCACGAGGGTCGCCTGACCAATCACGCACATAACTTTGAAAACACATCCACACTCGCCGAGTGGGAATTTGCAGGATTAATTGCCAAGGTTGAAGAAGATGCCTTTATTTTCGAAGTAAAGAACCGTATCGAAGCCGGTGACGTTCTTGAATTTATTTCACCAAAATCTCGCGAAACAATGCTGCTTCGCATTTATGAATTTGAAGACATCACCAAAAATGTAACCACAACGGTTGTAAATGCTGGCCAAAAACCAATGGTCCGTATTCCATTTGCGTGGTTTGATCAAGAAACAGAAGAACTGATCCGCCAGTTCCCTGAAATGTCAGTGGTTCGTAAAGAACGTGCCCTTACCAAGGAACAATGGGATCGTCTTAAATTCGATAAAGAAGGTCTTAAAATGGAACTCGGTAAAGGATCCGAGAAACGCTATTTCGAAATGCGTGATAAGCTTGTTGAAAGCATCGAAGAATCCAACCAAGACCGCAAATTTAAAACACCACGCATCGGTGTTGAGGGATGTTGCGGCCGTGGTTGTAACGGATGTCTTATTTTCTGGAATGATCCACAATATGAAAAAGCACGCGAACTGATGAAAGATAAAAAGCAAGGCGAAATGCTTGCGAAAAACTCACGCGGTAAAGCAACTGACCAAGCCGTAGCAGAATAGTTTAATTTTCATCATTTTAAGCTTTAATCTGACAATCAGATTGTTATAGTAACCTTCATGAATACTGTAACAACTGAAGACACGATTTTAAACGCTCCGCTCGGTGATACTCTGGGGGACCGTTATCTTTCATATGCATTATCAACCATTATGTCCCGTTCATTGCCGGACGTGCGTGACGGTTTAAAACCTGTTCACCGCCGTTTGCTTTTTGCGATGCGTCAATTGAAATTGAACCCGGACACCGGCTTTAAAAAATGTGCCCGTGTGGTTGGCGATGTGATCGGTAAATATCACCCCCATGGTGATCAATCGGTATATGATGCGATGGTACGCCTATCGCAAGAATTTGCAGTCAGATACCCACTTGTGGATGGTCAGGGTAACTTCGGTAACATTGACGGCGATAATGCGGCCGCCATGCGTTACACAGAAGCGCGCATGACCGAAATCGCAACCGCACTTATGGAAGACATCGATAAAGACACGGTTGATTTCCGCGAAACATATGATGGTGAGGAAGAAGAACCTACGGTAATGCCGGCGAACTTTCCGAACCTGCTTGCTAATGGTGCAATGGGTATCGCGGTTGGTATGGCAACCAGTATTCCACCACACAATGTCGATGAGATTTGTCAGGCGTTACTTCATCTTATTAAAACGCCGAATGCCAGAACGGCAACACTTGTTGAATATGTTCAAGGGCCGGATTTCCCAACGGGCGGTACAATCGTTGAACCCCGTGAAAATATCATTCAAGCCTATGAAACCGGCCGCGGCAGTTTCCGAATGCGCGCAAAATGGCACGTCGAAGAAGGCACCCGTGGCATGTATCAAATCATTGTCACGGAAATTCCATATCAGGTTCAAAAATCACGCCTGATCGAAAAAATTGCTGATCTGATTTATCAGAAAAAGTTACCGATCCTCGGTGATGTCATGGACGAAAGTTCAGAAGATATCCGTATTGTACTGGAACCAAAAAACCGCACGATCGAACCGGACATGCTGATGGAAAGCTTGTTTAAGCTGACCGATCTGGAAAGCCGTTTTTCACTTAACATGAATGTGCTTGAAGGTGGCAACCTGCCGCGTGTTATGAATTTACGCGAAGTATTACAAGCTTTCCTTGATCACAGGCAGGATGTTCTGATCCGCCGTTCGAAATTCCGTCTTGAAAAAATTGATCATAGGCTAGAGGTTCTTGGTGGTTACCTGATTGCTTATCTTAATCTTGATGAAGTCATCCGCATCATACGCGAAGAAGATCATGTTAAAAAATGTTTGATGGAAACATTTAATCTGACCGAAGTTCAAGCGGACGCGATCTTAAATATGCGCCTTCGTTCCCTTCGTAAGTTAGAAGAGATGGAAATCAAAACGGAATATGCTGGCCTTGAAGAGGAAAAAGCATATTTGCTTGAATTATTGGATAGCGAAGAAAAACGTTGGACCGTTATTGGTGATGACATCAGGGAACTACGCAAAAAATTCGGCAAAAAAACCGAAATTGGCACCCGCAGGACCGATTTCGCAGATGCACCAGAAGCAGCCGTAATCCCACTGGAAGCCATGATCGAAAAAGAACCTGTTACAGTGATTTGTTCGAAAAAAGGCTGGATCCGTGCGATGAAAGGCCACGTTGCCATTGATGACAAAATCAAATTTAAAGAAGGCGACGAGTTAAAATTCGCATTCCACTGTCAAACAACAGACAAGGTTCTACTGTTTGCAACAAACGGTCGTTTTTACACCATTGGCGCTGATAAACTGCCGGGTGGACGCGGCCATGGTGAACCGGTCAGATTAATGATCGACCTTGGCAACGACGAAGACATCGTTTCATTATTCGTACATGATCCGGGCACCAAAATCATCGTAGCCGCTGAAACAGGCCGCGGCTTCATGGCAGAATCCGATAAGGTTGTCGCCAGTACCAAGAACGGAAAACAGGTCATGAATACCGAGGACGGCGCCAATAAAGCCGTACTTGCCCGCGTCATCGAAGAAGGACACGATCACATTGCCATTTGTGGCTTGAACCGTAAATTATTGGTTTATCCAATTGATCAAATGCCGGAAATGACCCGTGGTCGCGGCGCTATCTTACAGAAATATAAAGGTGGCGGTCTTGGCGATATTATTTCCTTTAAGCTCGAAGATGGCTTAAGCTGGGAAATGCGCGGCGGTAAAACCCGCACAGAAACCGATCTAATGGCGTGGACTGGAAAACGTGGACAGGTTGGACGTATGCCACCACATGGTTTCCCGTCAAACAATAAATTCTCGCGGTAGATCTGATACTAAACACTTGTTTTAGTGAGAAAAAATGAAATTTGTTCCGCTTTTAAAGCCTGATGCACAGATCCTGGCCATGGGTGAACATGTTCATCTGCAGCTTCCTGCGAACATGCATAAAAAAACTTTTGTGGATTTTGTTGAGCGGAACAAGAAATTTCACGAACCTTGGGTTTATGTATCAACCGATCCATCTTATTACGACCAATATTTAAGACGCATGAAAATGGGCCGCACCCTCGGCGCATTTGTCCATACCAACGAAAGCAATGATTTTGTTGGTGTCATCAACCTGAACAGCATTCGCCTTGATCCATTCAGTACCGCGACACTTGGTTATTACGCAGAAGAAAACATGTGTGGCAAAGGGTACATGAAAGAAGGCATCCTGTTAATGCTTGATCATGCCTTTAAAAAGGTAGGCTTAAACCGTGTAGAAGTAAACGTGCAACCGGATAACCTATCCTCCATCGCTCTCGTTAAATCATGTGGCTTCACACACGAGGGATTTTCAAGAAAGTTCTTAAAAATCGGCAGTGACTATAAAGACCATGAAAGATGGGCCTATCTGGCTGAGGATTTTTAGAGTATTTAATTATTCTTTCTTATACCCCAAAATTTCAGCTGACAGATTTTTATATGGTGAACGTTCATCTTCAGCTTCATTTTTTAGGAAAGTAATTTTTTCTGGATTATCTGTTACATATTTAAGAGCCCGAATGTATGCAACTTTAGAACTTTCATATTCTTTTGCATTGGCAATTAAAACTTTGGTAAATGTCTCCGGTAAACCTACCTTAAACTGATCTATTAAAATACTAGCATTGATAAGTTTATGTTCATCATCTGATTTCAGATTTTCAAAAATAAAATCTTCCCATTTTTGATAGTCTTTTTCATACAAATAGTTAGCAATTAAATTCATTGGAGTAACATCTATTATATAATTTATTCGGGAACGAGTTCCTAATATTTTCACAGGTATTTCAATATTTAACATAGAACTTAACCCAACTTGAAAATCATCATTATGAGGAACAAACGCCACCTTCGCGTTATGATACCTGTATATAATTTCTAATGCTTTGGCTTTTTCTGTAGAATGTTCCAACATTAACCCAGCTAGGTACAAAAGAGAAAAATTTGGCCCATTTACGGGGTTGTAGACATCATAAGAATACAGGTTACCCCCTGAAAAAGACATATATGTACTCATTGGCTTTGTATTTTCAGCTAACTTTTCTATTTTTTCAATTTCAACCTCTAAATCATAGTTACTTACCTGTTCAATATAACTCTTCATCTCTGGTGTAAGTTTAGTAACATTATTCAATGCCAAGGTACAACTTGCACTTTCAAGTGCTGTTCTGGAAAACCTCGAGCGGTATACTAACGTATCAATATAATCACTATTACTGATATCAAAGTTGTCAAGATATGAACAAATATTACTTACAAAAATTGGATTTTGAAATTTAGTGTCGGCCAATTTTTCCATCAATAATTTCAACAAATCACTTTTCAATGAAAAATCATCTAACGACTTATTTTTAAGAGCTTTTTTAACAAGGAAAAAATTACCATTACCTATTAATTCGAAAATTTTATTTTTTGCCTTAGGGTATTGCGCTGAATATTCCAGCAGTAATTCTACGGCGATATCATTGTTATCTTTGATTTCTAAAAACAATTGTGACAATTCAAATGGCCTAACTGTTTTTAAAGCCAAATCAATTTCTTGCTCCGTTATTAATTTCGCTTTTTGCAAAATATATAGTGCATTACTAGGGGCACGTTCAGAAACGTTTCTAATTTCAACCTCATACAACTTTAAATCTTCAGCAGACATTTCTCTTAATAAACTTAAATACGCTTCAGGGTTTTTATTTAAATCAGGAACTATTCTTTCTGCTTTTTTCGGGTCATTTTTAAATATCTCCCTTAATATTCCATACCGCATAGATTCACTTAAATTTTTATGCCCCTTAGGATTTAGCAAGAAATCTAGTAAACTCTCAGGGATAATTTCAATATCAGCAAGCCCCAATAGAAAAGATGATCTAAGTTGAAAAAAACTATCCCCACGTCGCGCCTTTAAATTAAAAGCATTATCAATATATTCTTTATAGGCTTTATTATGTTTTGATGGATCATCTACAATTGATATATAAGTTTCTAGAAATGCTTTACTGCTTTTCTTGTCTTTACTTCGCTTCAACAAACGCAGCAATGTTTTTTCAATAGATTTACTGTAAACACTTTCCTCACGTATTTTATGAGCAATTTCAATTTGCTCATCATATTTCCCGTCTCTAAGTATTTTATAGTAATTTCTATGCAGTTTTTCCTCTGCATAAGCAGAATTAAACACAACAGAAAAAAATAATGCTAACAAAGTAAAGGTTTTAAACACAATCCCCCCCTTTAAAAAAATCATTTTGCCAAAGCAATATTAAACGCACATCCCTCAAACAAGCAATAAAAAAGGCGACCCATTGGCCGCCCTTCTCTATACATTATTTGCTCAACAATTAAGTCTGGCGACCATTCACCAGATCATCATAATCACGAACCATATTCATGCATACCTCGCCAACTTCGAATGTGTAATCAGCAATTTGTGATAGTGGCGTGATTTCCGCCGCTGTTCCAGTAATGAATGCTTGTTCGAAATCCGCCATTTCTTCTGGCATAATCGCGCGTTCGATAACCTCGATTCCGCGTTTTGTCGCAAGATCAATGGCCGTACGGCGAGTAATACCGTCCAGGAAACAATCCGGTGTTGGTGTGTGTAACTTACCGTCTTTTAAGAAAAAGATGTTAGCGCCAGTGGCTTCCGCAACCTGACCACGATAATCAAGCATAAGCGCATCATCAAAACCATTTTCCGTTGATGCATCCTTACAAAGAGACGCAATCATGTAAAGACCGGCTGCTTTTGATGCGGTCGGTGCTGTATCTGGTGCAGGGCGACGCCATTTCGCGATTTCAAGACGAAGGCCTTTTTTCTTGGCTTCTTCACCGAAATATGATGGCCATTCCCATGCTGCGATTGCAACGTGAACTTTTGATCCTTTTGTTGCAACGCCCATCATTTCTGAACCGCGCCATGCAACTGGACGAACATACGCATCCACAAGATTATTAGCAGCAACCACCTCGTCCGCAGCAGCATCAAGTTCATCCGCAGTATATGGAATATCCATACCCAGAATTTCACCGGATTTAATCAGACGTTCACTATGTTCATGAAGTTTGAAAATTTTACCGCCATATGCGCGCTGTCCTTCAAAAACACAGCTACCATAATGAAGCGCATGCGAAAGAACATGGAAATTGGCATCGCGCCAATCAATAAGTTCACCGTTATACCAGATTACACCGTCACGGTCGTCAAATGGGATGATCGACATACTTTTAGAATCCTTTGTAGTTTTTATACTTGATATTTTTATCACCGCCTTTAAAATATGTCAACATGACTGACATAAATTTTAAAAATGAATTATCTGACATCAATGATGACGAACTTTTTTTAAAAAGTACGGAACTTCTTTATTTCGCTTACCGTGACTTTATCGCCTGGCCGGATGACTTTTTGCAAAAGTACGGATTTGGCCGTGCGCACCACCGGGTTATCTTTTTCGTAAGTGGAAATCCGGGGATGACGGTTGCGGAACTTCTTAAGGTTCTGAACATCACTAAACAGAGCCTTTCACGCGTTTTAAGTACACTGATTGATCAGGATTATATCACACAAAAAATTGGCGAAGAAGACCGCCGTCAGCGGCTGCTATATTTAACGGATAAGGGGCAAGAGTTACTCGCTGAAGTTTCCACCTATCAGAAGGACCAAGTTCTTAAAGCATGTAAGGAAAGCGGCGTAGAAGCCACTGAAGGTTTTTGGAAAGTTTTAAGTGTACTAATCAATGAAAATGACAGATCAGAAATATTAAAATCTATTTTTAAATCAAAATCTTAAACCCCACTCTTAAACAAAATCTTTAAAAGTTAGTCATTGCCCGACTTGATCGGGCAATCCATTACATGAGAAATTTTTATTGATATGGATACCCCGGTCAAGCCGGGGTATGACGGTGGCAGGAAGTCACACGAACTGACCTGCGGCGTGACCCGATGCCCAAGCCCACTGGAAATTGAAGCCGCCTAGATGCCCCGTTACATCGACCACTTCTCCAATAAAATATAGGCCATCCTGCTTTTTGGCTTCAAATGTTTTTGATGATAATTCATCGGTACTAACACCGCCGCGGGTGACTTCCGCCGTTGCAAACCCTTCTGTGCCTTTTGGCGTAAGATGCCATTCATTCACAAGCGTTGCCAGAGTTTGTAATTTCTTATGGGATAAATCGGCCAACCTTCCCTCTGCTTTGGACTTTTCACATAAGTATTGCGCGAGCCGTTTTGGCAAGATTGACGCCAGTGTTGTCTGTACTTCCTGTTTCGGGTTTTCTTCTTTTACCGATTTTAATAAATCAAACACGTCGGTACCCGGCGCAAGATTAATGATAATTTCCTGACCACTACGCCAATAAGATGATATCTGCAAAATTGCAGGACCGCTTAACCCTTTATAGGTAAAAAGAAGCGCTTCACGGAATGACTTTTTGCCGCATTTAACAATAACTTCTTGCGAAACACCACGTAGTTCACGTAAGGCAAAAATATAATCTTCGCCGAATGTCAGGGGCACGAGCGCCGGCACAGGATCAACGATTTTTAGACCAAATTGTCTGGCAACATCATATCCAAAACCAGTTGCCCCCATTTTCGGGATGGACGGCCCACCAGATGCAATGACAAGTGATGCACATTCATATGACGTTCCCTCAATCATCAATTCAAATTGATCTTCCTTACAGGATACCTTTAAAACTTCGGCATTTAATTTGATCTCAACACCCGCTGCATCACATTCATCAAGCAACATACCGATGATTTTACCCGATCCGTCATCGCAAAATTGCTGGCCCAACGTTTTTTCATGATAGGCAATGCCATGCTTTTCAACCAGATCAATAAAATCATATGGACCATATCGTTTTAATGCCGATTTATGAAAATGCGGATTTTCTGATATAAAATCATTATGGGTGCAATGGATATTGGTGAAATTACACCTGCCGCCACCGGAAATCCGGATTTTTCCGGCAATGGACTTCCCCTTTTCAATCACAAGAACGCTACGCCCGCGTTTACCGGCCTCAATTGCGCACATAAGACCAGCTGCGCCACCGCCAATGATGATTACATCATACTGATTAGCCATTATCCGGCCAGCTCTTTAGATCGGTTTTTGGCTTCCTGCATGGCGCGGCGAATGATCCGTGCGATCCCCTCTTCCGACATCAACACATCAAGGGCCGCTGCTGTTGTGCCGCCGGGGCTTGTGACATTTTCACGTAATTTTGATGCGGTTTCATCACTTTCTTCCAAAAGCCCCCCTGCGCCAGCCACGGTCTGTCTGGCAAGCTTCTGACTTAATTCCGGTGATAAGCCAATGGCTTCACCGGCTGCGGCCATGGCTTCCGCCATATAGAACACATATGCGGGTCCGCTACCGCTTAATGCTGTGACAGCATCCATTAAGGCTTCGTCATCAATCCATTCAACATCACCGACCGTTTCAAGCAGCGTACTACAAATATTTTTCGCGGCATCACTAACTGGTCCGTTTGCAACACAAACGGTAATTCCCTTACCGATTGCCGCTGGCGTATTTGGCATAGCACGCACAATTGCTTGATCCAGGCCCAAATGATCTTCGAAATAATGAATTGTTTTGCCTGCTGCTACAGACATAACGACGGCTGATGACAGGTCATGTTCTTTAAGCGCTGCAAGCGCATCATTCATCATTTGCGGCTTCACTGCCATTATCACAAATGATGGTTTTAACGATTGCCCTAAACCATCAACAGCTTCATGTAAATTTCCAAGTTCAGGGAAACTTTTCCTTACCGGATCAAGAAACGGATCGACAATTTGTACGGCATCAGGGGAAAGTCCCTCTTTCAACCATCCGGCAAGCATGGAACCACCCATTTTCCCACAACCAATTAACACTAAAGGGTTTTCGGCTGTGATTGTGGATAGGTTGCTCATGGAATTTTCCTTTATGCGTTACCGACGGTTTCTAGCATCGCTGCTTCGATCGCTTCTGCCGGACTTTTCCCGCCCCAGATTACAAATTGGAATACAGGAAAGTATCTGTTTATTTCGGCAATAATTGTGCGTGTGACCAGTTCACATGCCGCTGCCATATCTGCACTATTGGTCGGTGGTAACAATGAATATCGAAACATGATGCTGTTATCATCGCTCCAGATTGAAAAATGGCCGACATCAAGACGTTCATTCAATTCTGTTAATAGTTCAAGAATATCAGCACGTTTCTTGTCTTGTACCTTAACATCCATTTGACCAGCGCATTGCAAGATATTTTGATCATCGAGCCACAAATAACGTAGGTGAAAATCACACCAATCGCCGGAGATGGCCGCAACAATTTCCTCGTTCCCCATGCGTTCATAGGGCCATTCATTCTGGCTTACGATTAACTCAAGAGTGTCAAGCGGGTTGATCCGCTCTTCATTTAAACCTGATACAGATAGCATTTTTTTATTTCTTCTTTTTCTTTAGTGCACTGATATCTTTTTGAAGCTTTTCAATAATGGCTTTAAGCTCTTCATTTTCTGTACGGGCAGTAACAGCCATTTCACGCACAACTTCAAATTCTTCACGGCTAACTAGGTCCATGTCCTGTAGCACGCTTTCAAGACGCGTTTTTACTTGGTTTTCCACCTCTGCCTTAACACCGTGAAGGGTACCCGCTGCGCTTTGACCCAGTCTTGCAAGGTCACTAAGAATTTTATTGTCTGATTGCACGATTAAATCCTAAATCAATTCAAATTTTCAGGGTGGTAAATATTACCGTCATTTAACTGCAATATGACGCAACATTTATCGGTTGCCAAGTGACATTAAATATGGGACAACATTTCAATATCCTGATAGCAGGCTGTAATGCTTTGTTTCGCTTGATCTTATAAGAAAAATGGTTTTCGTAAATGACTGAATATTTATTATTCTCGGCACTGAATTATCCCAATATTGATCCAATTTTATTAGAAATCGGCCCTTTGGCGATTCGCTGGTATTCGCTTTCTTATCTCGGGGGATTAATATTCGCATGGTATTATATGTCCCGCCTGATTAGGGTTAAACCTGCCCCCTGCACACAAGAACATATTAGTGATTATATTTTCTGGGCCATGATGGGGATCGTGCTTGGCGGCCGTATTGGATACGTTCTCTTTTATAATGCATCATATTACGCTGAAAACCTTGGTGATGCTTTTGCCATTTGGGATGGCGGCATGTCATTTCATGGTGGTTTTCTTGGGGTTTGCGTTGCAACCATCTTATTTGCGAGGCACCATAAAATCCCACTTTTCAGATTTGCCGATATCATCGCATGCGCAAGCCCGATTGGGTTGATGCTTGGCCGCTTTGCAAATTTTATTAATGGTGAATTATATGGCCGTGTGACGGATGCATCAATTGGAATGGTTTTCCCAAATGGCGGCCCACTACCACGCCACCCAAGTCAGCTATATGAAGCCATGCTCGAAGGGTTATTATTATTCCTTGTTTTATTTGTCCTCTATAATTTCACTAAAGCACGCCACAAGCCGGGATTATTGACCGGATTATTCATCATCGGGTACGCAGCAGCACGCACATTCGTTGAACAGTTCCGTGAACCTGATAGCCATATTGGTTTCCTATTTGGTACAGAAGCCATCACCATGGGGCAGCTATTAAGCGCACCAATGATTATGTTTGGTTTATATCTGATATTCCGCCCTAGGAAACAGTCCATATGACCGCCTTAAAAGACCATTTAATTAGTCTTATCAGGCTGCACGGTCCCATGACAGTTAGCGCTTATATGACGGAAGCACTGACGAACCCACAGCATGGGTATTACGCAAAGCAGACACCATTTGGTACCAAAGGGGATTTTATTACCGCCCCGGAAATAAGCCAGATGTTCGGCGAACTTATTGGATTATGGTTTGCGGATCTTTGGTTAAAAATGGGAAGCCCTAGTAAAGTTCATTTAATCGAACTTGGCCCCGGACGCGGGACATTAATGTCCGATTTATTGCGTAGCGTCAATGCATTACCGGATTTTCTTAATAAAATAGATTTACATTTTGTTGAGGCATCAAGCGCATTAAAAGAACAACAAAAACAGAAATTATCTGCATATCCAAATAATAAATATTGGCACGATAGTGTCAAAAACGCACTGGATCAAACAGCCAAGGATGATGGCTTTGCTGCCACCTTTATTATCGGCAATGAATTCCTTGATGCACTGCCCATCAGGCAATTCCAAAAATCCGATCTTGGTTGGCATGAGCGTATGATAAATACAGATGAAAGCGGTGAAGGTTTATCTTATTCACTTTCCCCTTTCCCTGTTCAAGATGTAAAGTTACCAAGTGACTATGATGATGCAGAAATGTATAGCGTTATTGAAACCTGCCCAATGGGTGAATTTATCACATATGAAATCAGTAAGTATTTCAAAAAACATCGTGGCGCTGCACTTTTCATTGATTATGGATACGACAAATACCAAACCGGTGAAACATTACAGGCAGTAGAAGATCACAAGTTCACAGGTATTTTTGATAACCCGGGGCATGCCGACCTATCTGCCCATGTAAACTTTATAAAAACCTGTGATATTGCCCGTGAAGTTGGCATATACGCAGCAGGCCCCACGACCCAAGGCGCTTTCTTAAAAAATATGGGCATTGATCAGCGAGCCGCAACCTTACTGAGTGCCGCCAGCGATCAACAAGCAAATGATATTAAAAGCGGCCTTCACCGATTAACATCACCAGAAGAAATGGGTGAACTGTTTAAAGTATGTGCACTTTCATCAGAAAAATATGAAATGGCGGGTTTTTAATGGCGGATTTTGTTATCAGTAAACCTTTAAGCCAGAATAACAGTATCAAACATGGTTTTTTCAAGCGAACTGGTGGCCATTCCGACGGAATTTACGCCTCTTTAAATTGCGGGACATATTCAGGTGATCATAAAGACACGATCCTAAAGAACCGCAGCCTCGCCTGTTCTACGTTTTCTAAAAATGCCAAACTTATCGAGCTTCATCAAATCCATAGTAATAAAGTGGTTGTTTATGATGAAAATTATGAAATTGCTGACGCAGACGGCATTGTGACTGATAGACGAGACATTGCCTTAAGCGTTGTGACCGCCGATTGCGCACCTGTTCTTTTTGCCGATGCAAATGCAGGGGTCATTGGGGCTGCTCACGCAGGTTGGAAAGGTGCACATACTGGTGTGCTTGATAATACAGTTGATAAAATGTGTGTTCTTGGGGCAAATCGAAAAAATATTACGGCCGTAATTGGTCCCTGTATCGCACAAAATTCTTATGAAGTTGGTCCAGATTTTTTCAACGCAATTGATAACGAAAAATATTTCCTTTCATCAAACAATCCGGATCACCATATGTTTGATCTTTCTGGTTATGTATTTGATAAACTTAAAGGATGTGGAATAGGTTTAATTGATGCTCTAAACATCGACACATACGACAAAAAGAATGATTTTTTCAGCTATCGCCGTAAAACACATTTAAATGAAAACGATTACGGCCGCCAGATTTCAATTATTTTACAGAAATAAGATATTCAGAGTCGCTTTTTAAAAAAGAATCTGTATAAGATGCAGTGTAATTTCGGGTGACTTTTAATGGGACATTGTAAAAAATGAAGATTATTTCCGGGAACAGCAATTATCCTCTTGCTGAATCTATCGCCAACCATCTCGGGATGGAACTTACCAAAGCCAATATCAAGCGATTTTCTGATGAAGAAATCTGGGTAGAAATTCAAGAAAACGTCCGTGGGGAAGATGTATATGTAATTCAACCCACATCATATCCAACCAATGACAATTTAATGGAATTGTTGATTATTATCGACGCGTTAAAACGTGCATCCGCAAAACGTATCGTTGCCGTTATTCCATATTTTGGATATGCCCGTCAGGATAGAAAACCTGGACCACGCACACCGATCAGTGCGAAACTGGTTTCAAACCTGATTACCACTGCTGGGGCAGACAAGGTTCTGACAATGGATCTCCATGCTGGTCAGATCCAAGGTTTCTTTGATATTCCAACTGATAATCTATTTGCGTCCCCTGTTCTTGTAGAAGACATGCAGAAACGTTACGCAAAAGAAGAAAAACTGATGGTTGTTTCACCTGACGTTGGTGGTGTGGTTCGTGCCCGTGCATATGCAAGCCGTCTTGATGTTCCACTAGCGATCATTGATAAGCGCCGTGAAAAAGCAGGCGTTTCCGAAGTGATGAATGTGATCGGTGATGTTAAAGGATACCACTGCGTATTTGTTGATGACATTGTTGATAGTGCGGGAACACTTTGCAATGCGGCCGGTGCCCTTATTGAACATGGTGGTGCAAAATCCGTTAGTGCTTATGTATCGCACGGCGTGCTATCCGGACCAGCAATTGACCGCATCAATAAATCGGCAATGGAACATGTTGTTACCACTGATTCCATCTGTGCGACAGATGCCGTTAAAGGCTGTAAAAAACTAATACAGATTACAATTGCCCCGCTATTCGCGAAGGCGATCAGACGCATTCACGAAGAAAGCTCTGTTTCTGTACTGTTTAATTAGAAAATTATTCACATAAAAACTCAAAAAAACTATTGAGTTTTATATCATTTAGCGTTAAAAGCGGCGCTCATAAGGGTCTGTATCAATATGATCACAGGCCCTTTGATATTGGCACCCCTGGAGGCTGGTATCATGAACATATATTTATTATCGGAGAATTATAATGGCTAATACAGTTATTAAAGCAGAAGTACGCACAAAAGCGGGTAAGGGGTCCTCTCGTGCAATGCGTAGAGAAGGTCGTCTTCCTGCCGTCATTTATGGCGACAAAAAAGATGCCGTTTCTATCAGCGTTGATCGCGTGGAGATCGTTAAGCAAATGAACACTGGTTCTTTCCTTTCAACAACGTACGACGTTGAAGTTGAAGGTAAAAAAGAAATGGTTATTCCACGTGATGTTCAACTACACCCTATTTCTGACTGGCCAATGCATATTGACTTCCTTCGTCTATCGAAGAATGCAACAATTAACATTAACATCCCAGTACACGTAATCAACGAAGACGACTGCCCAGGCATCCGTCAAGGCGGTATCGTGAACATCGTTCGTCACGAAGTTGAATTTGAATGTCCTGCGAATGCAATTCCGGAATCAATTGAAATCGACCTTACAGGTGCTGAGCTTGGTGACAGTATTCACATTTCTTCTGTTAAATTACCAGAAGGTGTGACACCAACGATTGATGACCGTGACTTCACTGTTGCTACAATTTCTGCACCAAGCGGACTTAAGTCTGCTGAATCTGAAGAAGCAGAGTCTGATGAAGAGCATAGCGTAGAAGTTGAAGCGACTTCACAAAAATCTGAGGACGCTGAATAAGACCCTCTAAAAGGATAATGCCATGTTGCTGCTCGTAGGGCTGGGAAATCCCGGCAAACAATATGAACACAACCGGCATAATATTGGATTTATGGCGGTAGATGAAATCATCTATCGCCATAATTTTTCTGAACCAAAGTCAAAATTTCAGGGGCTCCTATCAGAAGGCCGCCTTGGAAGTGAAAAAGCACTGATTTTAAAACCGATGACATTCATGAATTTGTCCGGTAAATCAGTATCCGAAGCCGCAAGATTTTATAAAATACCATCAGAAGATATTTTCGTGTTTTATGATGAACTTGATCTTCCTGCCGGAAAAATCAGATATAAACTTGGTGGCGGCAACGCTGGTCATAACGGGCTTAAATCTTTGGATCAGTATATAAATAAAAATTATAACCGCATCCGAATGGGTATTGGCCATCCAGGCGATAAAGCACGGGTTAATGGGCATGTACTTGGCAATTTTTCCAATGCCGAACGCACATGGCTAGAGCCACTCATTGATGCAGTCGGGCGCAGTGCTGACAAATTAAAAAGCGGCGAAGGCGCAGATTTTCTAAATGAAGTCGGTTTGATATTGAAACCGAACAAAAAGGATTAATTATTATGGGATTTAAATGTGGTATTGTTGGACTTCCCAACGTTGGTAAATCAACGCTGTTTAACGCGCTTACAAACACTGCGCAAGCGGCAGCGGCAAACTATCCTTTCTGTACGATTGAACCGAATGTGGGACAAGTACCTGTACCGGATCCACGCCTTAATAAAATTGCAGAAATCGCCACATCAAAACAGGTGATCCCTACTCAACTATCGTTCGTTGATATTGCTGGCCTTGTACGTGGCGCATCAAAGGGCGAAGGCCTTGGAAACCAGTTCCTTGGCAACATCCGCGAGGTGGACGCGATTATTCATGTTTTACGCTGTTTTGAAGATGACGACATCACCCACGTAGAAGGCGTGATCGATCCAATCGCCGACGCAGAAACAGTTGAAACAGAACTGATGCTTTCAGATATGGAAAGCCTTGAAAAACGTAAAAGCGGGCTAGAACGCCGCATCCGTGGTCAGGATAAAGAAGCCAAGAAAATCATGGAAATGGTTGAACGCGTACTTAAGGTTCTTGAAGATGGCCTCCCTGCCCGTAAAACGGAAGTTGCCGACGAAGAAGAAGCAAAATTGCTCAAAGAGCTTCAACTGATCACGACAAAATCAGTTCTGTATGTTTGTAACGTATCTGAAGATGACGCCGCAGACGGAAATGAACTAAGCGCACGTGTCGCTGAAAAAGCGGCCAATGAAGCTGCTGAATGCGTTGTCATTAGTGCGGCACTCGAAGCCGAGATCGCGCAACTTGATGACGAAGAAGAACAAAAAGCATTCCTTGAAGACCTTGGTCTTGGTGAAACGGGCCTTGGCCGTGTTATTCGCGCTGGTTATGATCTGCTTCAGTTAATCACTTATTTCACAGCAGGACCAAATGAGGCCCGCGCCTGGACAATTACACAGGACACAAAAGCGCCACAAGCTGCTGGTGTAATACATACTGATTTTGAAACAGGATTCATTCGCGCAGAGACAATCGCCTATGACGATTACATCGAACATAACGGTGAAAACGGGGCCAAGGATAATGGTAAAATGCGTCTCGAGGGCAAAGAATATATCGTACAAGATGGCGATGTTTTATTATTCCGTTTCGCAAATTAGGAAAATTTATGAAAAAATTTATTGCTGCGATATTTATCATTCTTCTTGGAAATTCTGCTATTGCGCAGGAACAGGATATTACACCGCTGTTTAAGAAGATTACAGAAATGGCAAACACTGGCGAAGCAGAAGCCGCCTATCATCTAGGCATGTTTTATAGCAATGGTATCGGTGTAGAGCAGGACGCGAAAGAAGCATTTCGTTGGTTTAAAATTGCTGCCAATAAAAATGACCCCCTCGCCGCATATGAACTCGGTGCTTTTTACGCCGGAAAACATGAAGACGTCGCAGAATCAGATGCAGAAAGTGCCTTCAGAACCATCAAAAAATCTGCGCAGGCAGGCTATTCAATGGCCGAATATGATATTGGTGTGATGTACCTTAATTTCAGTAATGGTACTATGGGTGCCCGTTATATGGAACGTGCAGCGAAACAAGGCCACCCAATGGCATATCAAACATTATCGCTTCTTTATTTTCGCGGTGATATGACTGCTCGTGACATGATCAAATCGCGTGGGTACTTAAAATTATTTATCAATACTGTCGGCGAAGCTACGGGTGCTCAATATGCTGGCGTCATTACACAAATCGAAGAAAATATGAGCGCAGAAGACATTCAAACAAGTGATGCATTTATTGCAAATTGGACAGTAGAAGAAACAGAACTATCCGCACGTGCCAATAAAGGGTTAATGAGAAGCTTTGAATATGCAGGCTTCCGAGCACCGCAGCAACAAATGGATTAATTTCTTAATGGGTTAGAGCGGATGTATTTTCGCTCTAATACCTTTTTACCGTATCTATTGCCCCACTCTTCTATCACTAATTTAAATCCGTGACGTTCATATAGTGACCTTGCGGCATCCAAACCTTTAAATGTCCAAAGATGCACTTCATCAACCCCCTGTTCATCACAAAAATCCATTGCCATTTGCAATAGCTGTTTTCCAGTTCCTTTAGATTGAATGGTTGGATCAACGACAAACCATCTTAAATGTGCCTGCCCCTTATCCAGATCGTCTCCATCGATAGAAATGCTGCCAATGATATTACCATTTAGCACCGCATACCATGTTTCATTTTTTGGATTATCAAGTCGCATGATAAATTCAGAATAGTATTTACCAACCAGCGCTTCGAAATAGGCCCCAAAGCCAGCAATATCGCTATATATCCTTGAATGAAGCGAAGTAACGCTACCAATCAATTCATCGGTATAGCCACTATGGAAAGTAACTTCATTATTCGTGATAACTTCCCTATCCGGCGATAATGCTGATGTGTATAGTTCCAACCCGTTCATCACTATTTGCCTGTCATCGCTATCCATTTTTGATAAAGCGTATGAGGCATGATTGTTACCAAATGCATGGATACCTGAGACAGTCTTTTTACCCTTTGCACTTAACCGTATCAATTTTTCACGGCCATCATTTTCTGATTTATATTCTTCAATCTCATCATTTTTAAGTAATGTTTTCAACATCCTGCTAATGGATGATTTCTCGAGATATAATCTTTCTGACAACCATTTTGCAGTACAAGAACCCCTTTCATCAATTTCAAGCAGTGCATGTACCGCGCTTGGCGAATAATCAGTCCCTGCAAGGGTTCTGTTCATAAAACCAAATTTACGCACCATTTCACGAGTAGTGCGTCTAATATTATGTAAGAGCTTTTGATTAATTGCTGTTGTCATCGTCTTTCCTTTATTAAAAAGAAAGATAAATAATATAGTTGTATATTGCAACTATATTATTTCACAATTCGCAATTTGAATTTTATTCACCAACTGATGCTTCTTGGTTAACTGCATTATTCTTAGAGAAAAGATTAGATGCTCTTCTTTTAAAGCCCACAATGGATAAATATAAAACTGGTACCAAGAACAATGTTACTGTCGTTGCAAACAGCACCCCAAACGCTAATGAAACAACGGTTGGGACCATCTCTCTTGCTTGCGCGCTTTGTTCAAGCATTAAAGGAACAAGCCCAAGGAAAGTAGTAAAGGATGTTAAGAAAATCGCTCTAAACCGTTCCCCGGCTGCGTATGTAACGGCATCATATACGGATTGCCCACGTTCACGTAACTTATTGATATAATCCAGTAAAACCAAGTTATCATTCACAACAACACCAGCCGCGGCAACAATCCCAAGAACGGAGAAGATCGTGATATCATACCCAAGTACGATATGCCCTACGATTGAACCCATATAACCAAACGGTATCGCCATCATAATGATAAACGGCTGGGAATATGATTTAAAGGCAACCGCCATCAAACAATAAACAATGAACAGGCCAATGATAAAATTAATGGCGAGTGACTGCATAAAGTCATCTTGTTCTTCCTGCCCGCCTGCAAATGAGACGTCGACATTCGGGTATTTTTCTTCCATTTCCTGAAAAAAGCCGTCACGCATATCGCTAACGATGTTTGCAACATCCGTTTTATTTTCTTCACCGATAATACCGATGACATCCACATTACGCTGACGCCCATTTCTGATAATCTGTGTGGGCGCTGGCCGATATGTTACGGTTGCTACCGAATTAAATGGCACCTCTAACCCATCAGGTGTTCTTATTCTTAATTGATCAAGCGTATCAAATGAACGTCTGTCACTTTCCGGCAAGCGCACCATTACTTTTACGTCATCAGCACCGCGTGGAATACGTTGAACTTCTTCGCCGTAAAAGGCTTGCCTTACCTGACGGCCAAGATCAGCAAGGCTCAAATTTAAATTCTCGCCCTTTGGTAATAATTTTAATACCGCTTCTGATTCAGCCGCCGCCCCGGTATCGGTTACATAAAACACACTGGAATATGATGAGAACTTATCTCTCATTTCCTGTTTTGCCTCTTCCAATTGGGCAATGTCAGCGGATGATAAGCGAACATTAAGGCGTGTTGAACCGCCCCCCTCGTCCCAACTGATGTTTTTAGCATCCGGAATATAAGGTTCAAACGCACGCCATCTGCTTACGATATCACCGATTGTAAGTTCACGGTCCTCGGACGGTTTAAGATATAAATTCACAAATGCTTGCGCTTGGCCATGGTTTGTACTTGCCTCAATATGATGAATTATTTCTTCGCCGGGGAATTCTTTTTCAAGATCAATTTTCAAAAGCTCTGCTGACTTTTCAAGTTCTGTCATAGCATTCACCAGATCTTCATATGGCGCACCCATCGGATAGTCGACAACAACAAAAATTCTATCCCCTGGAATATTGACCATAAATGCAGAACCAACGATACCACCAAGCTGCAGTGAAACGAATATCATGAATGCACAGATAAAAGACGCAATGGCCATGCCTTTGCGTTTTAAAACCGCATAAAGTGATGGCAAATAAAAATTTTCAACAAAGTAACTAAGACCTGCTGCCGCTTTTCCTCTTAAATATGCGAATATCTTACGAATTCCAAAGAATTCAAAAAATGCCGTCACCATGCGGTTTAATCTGCCGGGAACACTGCTGTAACCATGACGCAAATGCGATGGCAAGATAAGCAAACTTTCAAACAGTGAGAAAGAAAGCGTTAAAATCACAACAACAGGAATATAAATCACGACTTGTTTGATAAAGCCTTCAACAAACATCATCGGTGAAAAGAATATCATGGTCGTAATAGCAGAAAATATCACAGGCTTGGCAATCATTGTTGCCCCTTTAATGGCCCCCTCTTCACCAAGGAAGCCTTTCTGATTTTGCCTATGAACATTTTCACCAACAATAATCGCATCATCCACCACAATCCCCAATATGAGAATAAATGAAAACAGACTAATCATATTTAAGGACATATCAAGATACGGCAACATAAAGAAAGTCCCCATAAAGGAAACCAATATGCCCACACAAACCCAACCGGCCAAAGCAGGCGTCAAAAACAAACTAAGCCCAATGAAAACCAAGGCAAGACCGGAAATTAAATTCCAAAGCATCATATTCAATCTGCTTGCAAAACTTTCAGAATTATCATTATAAACGATAACTTCTGTGCCCTCTGGTAATGAGGGTCTTACCACATCATCAAGGAATTTATTAACGTCACGGCTTAGCTTTACCGTATCCGGATTATCGCCTGCAATCACCCTAAGGCTTGTTGCACGGCGACCATCCATACTTAGCTGATATTTATTCTGTTCAAAATCATCCTTAATGGTCGCAACATCTTTTAATAAAACACGTGTGCCGTCCGCCCCTTTATGTACGACAATATTTTCAAAATCTTCTTCTACGTAACTTTGTCCGCGGGTCATGATTTGAATTTGTCCGGCTTCGTTATCAACCCGTCCTGCTGGCATATTGACCGACGATTGCTTCACTGCGTTTGCAACCTGATCAAAACTTAATCCATATTTCTGAAGACCAAACTCAGATATTTCAATGGATACTTCGTAGTTTCTTACCCCTTGTAAATCGATACGGTTTACACCTTCGACGGTTGATATCTGATCACGGACACGTCTGGTGATTTCTTTCAAACCTCTTTCGTCAAAGTTACCTGTAATTGCAATCCTAAGTACGGGTTGTTCACCTTTTAACTGTCTGATTTGTGGGCGTTCAGGCGTTCTGGGGAATGTATTTATTGCATCGACCCTTGCCTTTACTTCGTTAAGCAATTTATCAAGGTCGTACCCCTCTTCCGCAAAAATCAACACTTGACCAAAACTATCTACGGCCCGCGCCTCAAGTCGTTTTACACCGTCGATATTATAAACGGCCTCTTCTATGCGGACGATGATGCGTTCTTCAACCTCTTCGGGACCAGCACCTGGATATACGAGGGACACTTCAACAATTGGTCCCATGATGGGCGGATTTGCTATCTTTCCAACCCTGAACATCCCCAAAATACCGCCAGCCAATATGATGATCATCAAAAGATTAGCAGCGACCGGATTTTTAACAAACCATTTGACGATACCCATCAGTTTACGCCTTCTTCAATCGTTGCATTAACAAGCATACCATCCATTCCGGCGCCTAACTGTGTGGTGTTAATGATGTCCCCCGGATTTACCCCGCTTGAAACAACAATGAAATCACGGTTGGTGTCCATTAAGGTAACTTTTTGAGTTCTTAAAGCATTATTTTCGTCAACAACCATAACATTGCTGCCTTGGTTTAATGCGGCGCGCGGCAATATTACCGTTTCTGATAATGATTTTCCGCTGATTTCAGCATTGACGAACTGTCCGATTTCAATCAATTCACCATTTTCAATAGAACTCAATTGAGCCCCAGATAGTTCAGCAACAACCCACAATATATCTGTGTTATTCACAATCATACCTTCGGTTCGAACCACTTTCCCCATCCATGTATTGGTGGTTTCGCCAATTGAAACAGTGAATTTTACATCAAGCTGACCATTCCCATCTTTAAGGCTGGTTAAATCAACCTTGGTCCTGTCGAGCGGGGAAAGCGGCAATCGCACTTCACGAATGTCTGTTGAATGATATTCTCCAATCTGAATACCGGGACTTAAAAACTGCCCAAGATCAGCATTTTTTGATGTAAGCAATCCATTAAATGGTGCTTTGATAACTGATCTTTCCAGATTTAACTTGGCTGTAAGCAAGCTTGCTTCGCTTGCTTTTAATTGCGCTTCTGCCCTAGCGAGTTGCGGTTTCCTTAACGTTAGGTCACTTGCTTCGCCTTGCCCCAATTCGTTCCATTCTGATAATGCAAGCGCGGCTTCTGCCTTTTCTTCTTCTAACCTTTGTAGGCTTTCTGCGATTTGGCTTTCTGCGGCAATGACGGCAACTTCATAATCTCGTGGGTCAATCCTGATTATGACCTCACCCTCTTTGAATTTACCACCAGCAACAAATTTTGGTGAAACATATGTGATTTGGCCAGCAACCTGAGGGACAATATTAATAACTTGTCTTGCTCTCACCGACCCTTGGGTTAAGACCTTTAATTCAACATCACCGCTCTTTGCAACGACAGCCTTAATGTTACGGGGTTTGGTTTCGACTTCCTGACTTTGCGGCTGTTCTTTTGAATTAATAATCATCACAGATACAACGGCACCTGCAATCAGCACTAAAAGTGGAGCTATTTTTTTTAAGATTCTCATTTATATGTCCCTCCAATATTCATAAATTTTTTTATGAATTTATTGAAAGTATAGCTTAAAATGAAAATAACTTCGACAGCACAACTATAGTTTGATCTCAGAAAACTGACGCTTTAACGCAAAAACTAGAATTTAAGACTAATCATAGCCCTTCGTACTGCGCTAATGAAAATACATCACATCCTTTTTCGGTTAATGCATTGCTCCCCCCCAATTCCGGTAAATCAATAATAAAACAAGCATCACTAACCTTACCGCCTGCCCTGTTAATAAGTTTCAGCGCAGCAATTGCGGTACCACCAGTGGCAATAAGATCATCAACGATAAGAATGTTATCACCTTCGTTTATAGCATCCACATGGATCTCTAATGCGTCTGTGCCGTATTCTAGCTCATACTCTTCGGTATGGGTGTCATGGGGTAATTTTCCCTTCTTGCGGATGGTAATAAACCCAATCCCAAGCATATGGGCGATCGCACCACCAAGGATAAATCCGCGCGCCTCTATCCCCGCAATTTTATTGATCCCTTTATCACGGTAATGGGCAACAAATTCATCAATCATGCGCGGGTATGCTTCATCACTTTCAAATATGGTTGTGACATCACGGAACATAATGCCCTCATGTGGGTAATCGGGAATGGTTCTGACATAATCTTTAATCCAGCTCATTTATTTAGTACCCTTCCCGCAACGGCTGATAATTTTGCTTTTGTTTCTGGATTGATATCCTGGGTCATAATTGCAAATTCAAGTGCATGATCGCATCCTTGTACACAAGGGTGTCTGTTTTCAGCGGCTTTTAAACCCTTTGCAATATTTCCTACAAGCGTCTTTGCGTTGGCTGAATTCTGACCTAGCGTTTTGATGATTTCCGTAACATCTACCTCGCCATGATCGGGATGCCAGCTATCATAATCGGTGACCATTGCCACTGTGACATAACAAATTTCAGCTTCCCTCGCGAGCTTGGCTTCTGGCATATTGGTCATACCGATCACATCACAGCCCCAACTGCGGTACATATGTGATTCTGCCAGTGATGAAAATTGTGGTCCTTCCATAGCGAGATACGTACCACCACGATGAATTTTTACATCAATATCTTTCCCTGCCATTTCAACAACATCGCTTAAGTTCCCGCATGTTGGAAGCGCAACAGAAACATGGGCAACTACATCATCATCAAAGAATGTTTTTTTACGTGCAAATGTCCTATCGATGAATTGATCAACAATAACAAAATCTCTGGGCGCCATTTCTTCACGGAAAGACCCGCATGCACTGATACTGACAATGTCGGTTACCCCAGCACGTTTCATAGCGTCGATATTGGCGCGGTAATTGATATTAGATGGGGATATCTTATGACCACGGCCATGACGCGGCAGAAATACCACTTTTAAGCCATCAACGAAACCCACCAGCAATTCATCGGAAGTTTCCCCAAATGTGCTATCAACAGCAATCCATTGTGGGTTTTCTATCCCTTCAATATCATAAAGACCGCTACCGCCAATTATTCCCAAGACGTTTGTCATTTCTTCTCCCGCTAGTACACAAAAAATAAGGGCCACCAAATTTGGCAGCCCTTACATTTAAAACTATTTAGTGATTTAAGACAATATCTTAAACGTTTGAAGGATCGATATCTTCGCCTTTTTTCACACGTGCCCAAACACGCTTGTTTGTGAAGTATAGTAGGATCACAAATACAAACATGAATAGCATCACTTTAAGACCCATTTGCTTACGCTCTTGCATAGTTGGGTCAGATGCCCACGCCATGAAGTTCGCTACGTCATACGCCATTTGCTTAACAGTTGCTGGTGTGCCGTCGGCATACTCAACCATGTCATCAAATAGTGGCGGAGCCATCGCAATTTGGTTGCCTTCAAAATAATGGTTGTAATAAAGACCAGCCATTAGTTCGAAACCTTCTGGTGCTTCATCTTCGTAACCAGTCATCAGCGCAACGATATAATCTTCACCGTATGTGCTGCTCATTGGGTTAAACGCAAGATGTTCTCTTGCCTTTACCATTGTCGAGAAGTCAGGTGGAAGAGCGCCATTGTTGGCTGCGCGTGCTGCTGTTTCGTTGGCAAATGGTGCCGGGAAATAGTCAGACGGTAGACCAGGACGGAAAGTAATTTCACCATCTTCATCGAGTGTTTCATATTCATACTCGATTGCGATCGCTTTGATCTCGTCTTCGTTGTAACCAACATCACCAAGTGTACGGAAAGCAACCAGATCCATTGAGTGACATGCTGCACAAACTTCTTGGTAAACCTGAAGACCACGTTGAATTGACGCGATGTCCCACTTACCGAAGATACCAGCAGATGTGTACTCGTTACGCTCTGGATGAGCCGCAGTTGATGTTGCTGCTTCTGCGCCACTTACAAACATTGTTGCAGCAGCCAGTGTTGCCATAAGGCCTTTAATTTTGATGTTTTTCATCATTGTTATTAGCCCTTCTTATTTTCTTCAAGTACGGCAGCAGCAATGCTGGTTGGTACTGGTTTCGTTGTTTCCATTCTGCTGACTAGCGGCATTACCACTACGAAGTAAGCAAAGTAGAAGAATGTTGATACTTGTGCATATGTTAATGCTGTCACGCCAAGTGCAAGTACATCGTCAGGTGATCTTTGACCAAGGTAGCCAAGGAATAGTCCGTTTACAACGAAACACCAGAAGAAGAACTTAGATAGCGGACGGAAGCGCATTGAACGAATGCGTGAACCATCAAGCCATGGCATTGCAAATAGGATCAGGATTGAACCAAACATTGCAACAACACCAAGGAAAGCATTCGGGATCGCACGAAGGATCGCATAGAACGGTAGGTAATACCACTCAGGCACGATGTGTGCAGGTGTTACAAGCGGGTTTGCTTTTACATAGTTATCTGGATGACCTAGGAAATCCGGAATGTAGAAAACAAAGCCAGCAAAGAAAATGATGAAAACACCAAGACCAAATGCGTCTTTTGCTGTGTAGTATGGGTGGAATGGCACTTTGTCGTGCTTACCAGTTGCATCAATACCAAGTGGGTTAGTTGAACCCGGGATATGAAGCGCCCATACGTGAAGAATAACAACACCCACAAGAACAAATGGTAGTAGGTAGTGAAGGCTGAAGAAACGGTTCAGTGTTGGTTGATCAACCGCAAAACCACCCCATAACCAGTTCACAAGACCATCACCAATGAATGGGATAAAGTCAAACACACTGAATAGGTTTGTAATAACCTTCGCACCCCAGTAACTCATTTGACCCCATGGAAGAACATAGCCCATAAAGCCAGTTGCCATCATAAGAAGATAAATGATAATGCCGAGGAACCATAGGATTTCACGTGGTGCTTTATAAGAACCGTAGTAGAAACCTCTAAGAATGTGGATATAAACCACAATGAAGAACATGGAGGCACCATTCGCGTGAACCGCTTGAATTAGCCAACCATAGTTAACATCACGTCTGATGTGCTGCACACTGTCGAACGCAAGATCAACATGTGGCACATAATGCATTA
Organism: Pseudemcibacter aquimaris; assembly: GCF_028869115.1. NCBI lineage: Bacteria > Pseudomonadati > Pseudomonadota > Alphaproteobacteria > Emcibacterales > Emcibacteraceae > Pseudemcibacter > Pseudemcibacter aquimaris. Next base: position 1,234,622 of record NZ_CP079800.1, on the reverse strand, counting down.
CAAGGATGATACCTGTGATGATTTGTACAACAAGCATAAAGCCGGCAAGAACACCGAAGTTATACCAGTAGTTAAGATTACGAGGAGCATTGTATCCAGCCCCTAATGAACTATAAATCAAACCCATGATAGGTAGACGATCTTCCACCCATTTCGCTGTCGGATTCGTTGGTTCGAATTTTTTATCTGAAGCCATTTTTTATCCTTATCCGATCTTGATTAATGTATCGCTCATGAACTCATATTCCACAACCGGTAGGTTAAGTGGTGCCGGACCCTTACGGATACGACCAGAGATATCATAGTGAGAACCGTGACATGGGCAGAACCAACCGCCAAATTCGCCTTGTTGATCAAGCGGAACACAGCCAAGGTGAGTACAAACACCACTCATTACAAGCCACTCTGGGCGTTGTACGCGGTCTGCGTCAATTTCCGGATCAATCAAATCATCTGCAGCATCGTCTGCTTGTGCGCGGGCGATCTCTTCTTCTGTGCGGTGACGCACAAAAACTGGGTTACCACGCCATAGGAATACAGCGCTTGTGCCAACAGGGATTTTGGAAAGGTCAACTTCGATAGAAGATAGTGCAAGAACGTCTTTTGATGGATTCATTTGATCGATCAAAGGCCAAGCCGCACCGCCAGCAGCCACAGCACCAGCTGCAGTAGTGGCTAGATAAAGAAAATTACGTCTTTCTTCAACAACGTCATCATGTGTAGTCATACATAAACCTCGTAATGGGTTCGATTAATATTTTTAACGCGTTAGCAATAACTAAATGAGCAAAGAAAAAAGCCTTGATCCAGAATATAAAATCAAAGTTCAGTCGTTTCCCCTTTACCCTTCGCATAGCATGCGAGCCTTGTTTACCGACATTGGCATCAATTTGCAATGCTTTTTCGGTAAAAAACCGTATTAATTTAACTTATTATCACTCATTGTAAATAGTAGAAATTTTATCCACCTTTTGAAGCGCGGATTTTAGGGAATTTTAAAAAAATTATTAAGCATGTTTATTAATAATTCCAGAATAGTCGATTCAACATATTCTCAATTTTTCTGAAATTACGATACCTTGTGGGGATTCTAAATCGGTCAATATTTTTTAATTGCGTTTGTTGCCAGCGCTCGGCATTACTTTCAAAATCAACAGCAACATATTCATCGCTATTTTCATTAATAAACTCACACAATTTGATCAATCTTTGCTGATTGACCCTGTTTCTTGTTATCTCGAGGAACTGATGATCTTTTTTCTTAATAAAATCAGAAGGTTCCATCAAAACCACAATCTGCGGCATTCCGCCTTGATAGGCTTTTTTAAGAATTGAACGCATTTCTCGCCAGGAGCATGTTGCGATTTGCAACGTCTTTTTCGGGTATCCGCCCATGTTATCCATATCTTGATAGGTAAAATGCGGAATTTCCGTCACGTCTTCAAACTTATGCCTGCCACCATTTAAAAGAAACTTTTTCCCGTACGGGATAAACTTTTCGATAGCAACACTTGAACTGATGCCAATTTCAAGTTCAGAAAGTGCTTTATATAAATTCGGATCCACCGCACCATTCGCTGAACGAAACGCCGACGGCTTTTTGCCGGTAAGCTTTTCAAATTCAACAACAGACTTCGAGATAATTTGCTTAAGTTCATCCACTGACCTGTCCGCAAGAGAATCATCACGCGGAAATTCGCCTCCTTCGTCGAAATAATACCAGAACGGATGAACAAGTAATTGAGTATCCTGTCCTGCCTTTTTAATTTTATCCACAATTTCCTGCATCGGTTCATGACCGAAATAACAGTGCTGTGCCGCATCAACAAAAAAACTGCTTTTGATATTATGGTTTTCAAATGTATTCAGGATAAAATCAAGACCATGACCAACGCCCTCCACCTCGCCTAAGATGGATCTTTTTCCGACGGGCTTAAATCCCTTTTCATCAAAAATTGATTTACCGGGACTAAAGGCCGTATTAACCGTGATGGTAACTTCGAGCGGATCACGCATTTACGTTATTCTCTTGTAAATGAAATAAATTTTACTGGCTCAACAATAGTTTCACTGCCTTCTTCAGTCGGTGCCATTTGAATAGCACGAACTACTTCCATACCTTTGGTTACTTGACCAAATGCAGCAAAGCCCTGCCCGTCTGCGTTTCGTTCACCACCGAAATCAAGACTTGGTTGGTCATTGATGCAGATGAAAAATTCTGATGTTGCAGTATCAGGACCGCCACGGGCCATTGAAATGGTACCGTCCAGATGCTTAAGCCCTGTGTCACGTGTACGTTCCAATGATATTGCACCATACCCATCTACATCACTGCCACCAATACCACCTTGAATGACTTCGATTAATACATCTTTTCGTACTTGATTCTGCAAGTTTACGGCGCGGTAAAAAGAACCTTCGCCCATTAGACCGGCATCAATATATTTAAGAAAATTGTCCACTGTGTTCGGTGCTTTATCAGCATATAGATCAATATGGATATCACCCATTGTGGTTTCAAGTTTTACTTTTACTGTTTCTGCATGCACAGAAAGACTAGCAAACAAAACAAAAAATATTATTGATACATAACGAAACATGGTTATCCCCTTTTAAATAACAGCTTCTTTCCTATCCTTAGGCCCGCTATCACGAACCTTTGTGAACCAGATTATAACAAACAGCAGAGTAAACAAAATACCGATCACGATATTATTCATGACGTTCCATCCCACACGGTCAAGCATAAATCCGCTTGAAAGCGTCGCAAGTCCCGCAAGCCCAAACACAACCAAATCGTTCAAACCTTGCACATATGCTTTTTCTTCTTCGTTATAGGCATGCTCCAGAAGGGTTGTTCCTGCAGTAAACATGAAATTCCAGCCCATACCGATTAAGATCAAGGCCGCATAGAAATTATAAAGCTCTAACCCCTGTTTCGCTGCAAGTGTAGAAACAAGCATACCAATCATGCCAAGAAGAATAATTTTCACTGACCCATAACGCGCGATTAACGTTCCCGTAATGACAGCGGGTGCAAACATGGACATTGAATGCCATTGAATAACCCCTGCGGCATCTGAAACCAAGTATCCGCAAACCTCAACGACCTCAAGCGGGGTTGCCGTCATAATGAATGACATGGAACCATATGCAGCCGTTGCACTTAATGATGCACAAATAAACGCAGGACGTTTTAAAACATCCATTAATTTTGGATTGGAAACAGGAACATGATCATCCGCAACTTTTTTCCGTGGTGGTAATTTAATATTATAAATCAAGAACTGCGCTACAATACTAAGCGCAATAATCAGACAATAAGTGCCCGCATATTGGATCGGTTCGAAATAATTGCTTTCAAAAAAGCCCGCGAGTGTCGGCGCGCTAAGTCCAGCAAGTACACCACCTAAAATAACGTAGGATACAGCCTGTTTATGGAATGATATTGGCGAAACTTCCATCGCAGTAAATCGGTAAAAGTTGGCAAATGCTTGATAAATACCATGAACAAATGTTGCAAAACAAAGAAGTGCAAAGCTTTCCATATAAATCGACATAACCGCGAACAACCCGGCAAGGCCACCACATACCGCACCAAAGGCAAAACCCGCCTTACGGCCAAATCGTTTCATAAACATTGATGCTGGAAAAGCAAAAGATGCTGTTGCAAGAAACGCAGTAGCAGATGGAATGGTCGCGAGCGCTGTATCATTCGTAAGCATCATACCCACAAGCGACGAATATGTAATTACCGTCACAACGGATGCAAGCAGCACAAATTGCGCCATAGAAAGCAGAAATATATTACGTTTTACATTTTCCATTGATGCGGCCTTATATCCTTATAATTCAATAACCATCCCGTCATAGGCGGGTTGAATGCCATTTGGCAAATCATTTTTTAATGTTTCATAATCCAGATCGGCCATCATATGGGTAAGGATTGCCTGTTTTGGTTTAAATTTTTCAATGAATGCAAGTGTTTGTTCATAATGACTGTGGGTCGGATGCGGCGTATAACGCAAGCAATCCACAATCCATAAATCAAGCCCTTCCAACATTTCAAAACTGCTTTCAGGGATATCATTGAAATCGGTGCAATAACATACATTTCCAAACCGGTATCCATATGAAATAATACCCCCGTGAATCAGTTCAAGCGGTTTTACATCAATATCCCCGATGCTGAATTGATTAAGGTCAATTTCGTTGGCCTTGCATATAGATGGGTATCCTTTACGTCCGGAAAAGATATAACCAAAACGACTGGTTAAAACGTCAAGCGTATGAGCGTTTGCATAAATATTGACATTTTCATTCATGTTTTGGGCAAAGGCCCGAAGATCATCAATACCGTGGGTATGATCCGCATGATCATGGGTATATAGCACACCGGAAAGAGTTGTGATGCCTGCGCTTAATGCCTGCTCACGAAAATCGGCGCCTGTATCCACAATCAGTCGGGTATCACCCTGCTCCACCATGATAGATGCACGACGTCTGCGGTTTTTAGGATTATTCGGGTCACAATTGCCCCAACCATTATTCAGCTTACCGCCAATTCTGGGAACGCCTTGCGATGTACCGCATCCTAATATCGTGACTTTCATGAAATATCCGGTCTTTTGGTTTTACTGAATAATTCAAAGAAATTATCTGTGGTGACTTTGGCGATTTCCTCATATTCAACGCCCATATGGTTCGCCAGAAATTCCGCTGTATGCATTACATATGACGGTTCACATGGTTTACCACGCATTGGAACCGGCGCCAAAAACGGCGAATCCGTTTCGATCAGCATTTTTTCAAGCGGGATAATTTTCACAGCTTCCTGCAATTCTTTCGCGCTTTTAAAGGTCACAATGCCGGAAATTGAAATATAACAACCGATATCAAGGCTTTCACGTGCAAACCATTCACTTGCCGTAAAGCAATGGATTACGGCCGGATATACACCCTTTTCCATTTCTTCGCGCATGATACGGGCGCAGTCTTCGTCCGCGTCACGTGCATGCACAATTAGCGGTAACCCGGTTTCACGGCTTGCTTCGATATGGGCGATAAAATTATCTTTCTGTTTATCACGTGGTGAGCGGTCATAATAATAATCAAGACCCGTTTCACCGATACCAACCACTTTCGGATGTTTTGCTTTTTCGATTAATTCTTCTGCGGTAATGCCATATTCTTCTTCTGCATCATGTGGATGACTACCGACTGTTGCCCAGATATGATCATGCGCATCCGCAATTTTAAGCACGTCATCGAATTCCTTAAGGCGCGCATTAATCGCAAGCATGGTACCAACGCCATTTTCCGCCGCACGTTCAAGCACACCGTCCATGTCATCCACCAAATTGCCATAATTCAAATGACAGTGGCTATCCACAATAAATGGCTTGTTCATTACTCTTTATCCGCAACATATCTTGGGAAAACGCCTTCCGGCTTATCCATGGCTGTACCACTTGGCAGTCTATGATCGCTTCCTAACTTATCGAAACCGCGCTCATCGGCTGGAATTTTTAATAGATCAAGTAGCTTTGCTGCACTATCCGGCATAATCGGTTGAATGATAATGCCAATCTGACGGATAATTTCTGCGGTTGTATAAAGCACCGTCCCCATGCGGTCAGGATCAGTTTTCTTCAATGCCCATGGTTCCTCGCCTGCAAAATATCCATTTGCGTCTGATACGACCTTCCAAATGGTTTCAAGTGCTTTGTTGAATGCTTGCACATCCATAAATTCACGCACTTTTGGCAATAACGCATCAAGATCAGCAAGGATTGCTTTATCATTATCGTTTAGATCGCCCGGCGTCGGCATCGCACCATCGCAGTTTTTGAAAATCATACTTAAGCTACGCTGCGCAAGGTTACCAAGGTCGTTCGCAAGGTCACTATTAATACGGTTGATCATTGCTTGCTTGTTAAAATCACCATCGTTACCAAATGGTACTTCACGCATTAAAAAGTATCGAACCTGATCAAGGCCGAATTCTTCTACGATCTGGAATGGGTCAATCACATTGCCAAGTGATTTTGAAATTTTTTGTCCTTCGTTGGTCCACCAACCGTGGGCGAACACTCGTTTACCTGGTTCAATACCCGCCCCCATAAGGAACGCCGGCCAATATACCGCGTGGAAACGCAGGATGTCTTTACCAACCATATGGATATCCGCAGGCCAGAATTTCTGGAAACTGTCAGAATCCATATCCGGATAACCAACTGCCGTCATATAATTGGTAAGCGCATCAATCCATACATACATAATATGCTTGTCATTGCCGGGGACAGGAACGCCCCATTTGAAACTGGTACGTGATACGGATAAATCACGAAGGCCACCTTCTACGAAGCTTTTCACTTCGTTCTTTCGGCTTTTCGGCAGCACTGTCGGGTCGATACTCTCATAAAATTCAAGAAGCTTATCTTCAAATGCAGAAAGCTTAAAGAAATAGCTTTCTTCCTCAACCCACTCAACAGGCGCACCTGTTGGGGCAAGTTTTTCACCGTCATCGCCCTCAATTAATTCTTTTTCACCATAAAAGGCTTCATCACGAACCGAATACCAACCCGCATATTTATCAAGATATATGTGACCGTTTTCTTCTAATTTCGTCCATAATGCCTGACAGGCCTTGATATGGCGCTCTTCTGTTGTGCGAATAAAATCATCATTTGAAAAATTCATAAATTCCGCAAGTTCACGGAACCTTTGGGACACCTGATCGCAAAATTCAATTGGGGTTTTGCCTGCGGCTTCTGCTGACTTTTCAACTTTTTGCCCGTGTTCATCAGTTCCCGTTAGGAACATCACATCATAGCCATCTAGTCTTTTGAAACGTGCCATAAAATCACAGGCAAGTGTTGTATATGCATGTCCAATATGCGGGATATCATTCACATAATAAATCGGTGTTGTAATATAAAATGCGTCATTCGATGACATAATTTATTCTTTCTATTTAACTGAAGGCTATTAATTAGTTTTTTCTAATGGCCGAATTAATCATATTCAGAATATCGATAACTGTTTGTTTCTTATCCATATGAAGTCTGTCAGCCGTTGCCATTTTTTCGGATATCTTTTCCCACAGCTCTGCCCATTGATCAAGCGGAATATTCGTTCCCAGCTCTTCCATAAGTGCGAATTCTTCTGTAAGGGCTTCTTTAATATTATGGGTATGATCAGTATTTAAATAGCTAACGTGTCTAATCATCCGGCTAATGAAATGTGAAAGCAGTTCTGAAAACAGATGGAATGTATCCCCTGCTTTCTTGGTTGTGATGGCGGTCGCAAAATCATGCATCAACGGCACATTGATATTGGGCATCGTCGAAAGAAGACCCAGAATTTCGCTATAGACCTTTAATCCCTCATGCTCAATCAATGAAATTGCATAACCGGGGCTACCGTTTGAAAGGGCAACATAACCATCAATGACGTTATCTTCCTTGTCAGGAAAATGCTTGGTTAGAATTTCCTTCACCGTGTCTGATTTAAGCGGTTTTAACGGGAGCATACGACAACGGGATTTAATGGTCGGCAAAAGCCTTCCCGGTGCATTGGCAAGAATAATTAAAATTGAATTGGCAGGCGGTTCTTCCAAGATTTTAAGGATCGCGTTCGCCGCGTTTCTATTCATTTCATCTGCGGTATCCACAAGTGCAACACGCCAACCACCGTCCGTTGATGTTTTGTGGAAAAATTCATTAATTTTTCTAACATCATCCACAAGGATATTGCTGCGTAATTTTCCCGTTTTTGGATCTTCTGTACGTTCAACAATCATTAAATCCGGATGACTGCCTGCTGTGATCTGACTGTTTACCGGATTATCCATATCGGTTTTTAATGAAAGAAGTTCCGTTTTTTCAAGAACATCACCGAACAATCCCGGCCCTTGATCATCAATTGGCGGATTATTCAATAAAAAACGCGCGACTTTAAAAGCAAGCGTCGCTTTACCGATCCCCTGGGGTCCCGTTATCATCCATGCATGATGAATTTTGTCAGCATTATACGCATCCAGAAATAATTTTTCCGCATGCTCATGCCCGACAAGGTCCTGCGTATTACGCCTTAATTCATTAACATCGATATCCATGCAATCTATGTAACATTAAATGGAATTAAATGGCTATCGGTAAATTTGGATAATTGAACTTTTATAGCTGATTAATCATATCACGATATTTTTGTGCTTGTTCAGGATCGGCTGTTACACCCAATCCTTTCTCATAAATATCGACAAGCATTCGCTGCGCCCCACGGTGGCCAGGCAACATTTTAACTTCTGTCTTGGTAAATTCCGGCGCATATCTTGGGGATGTACGTGGGTCCGTCAATGGCTGCGATGCGGCATAATTCGTATTACTGCCAACCGGTTTATTATCAGCAGCACGCTTAAACCAGCTAATGGCAGTTGCATATTCACGATTTTCAAATGCAGCTAAACCAAGTTCATATTGGGCCGCCTGATCCCCTTGTATCGCAATGCAATTACGGTATGCGTCACGATCACCTGAAAGACTGGTGCAATCCTGTGTAATGGTGCCACATCCGTTTAAGATCATTAGAAAAAGAAATGTGAATAATGCTCTTATCATTTAAAGTCCCAATCTATCTTGTACAGCCAGCCAAACACGGGCCGCCACCTCATCAATAGTGCCATTCGCGCTTATAAGAACGCAACGTTCTGGATTTTTATTTGCAATATCAACGAAACTTCTCTGAAGTCTTTCATGAAAATCTTCACCCATGCGTTCATAGCGATCTTCTTTATCAAAACTTTCTTCTTCACGTTCTATAGCGCGGTGAAGCTCGTTCCCATCAAGCACAATGGTTAAATCCGGCCAATAATCTGCTGTCGAAATTGCGTGAAGTTTCAAAAGTGTTTCAACTTCAACACCTTGACCATACCCTTGATAAGCAAGGGTTGAATCCGCGTATCTATCAGAAATAACCCATGTACCATCTTTTATCGCTGGTTTAACAGTGCTTTCAAGATGTTCTGCACGCGCCGCATTATGAAGAAGCGCTTCCGTCATTGGATGCCATTTATCGGTTCCACCCTTAACAAGTAATTCACGGACCTCTTCTGCGCCCGTTGATCCACCCGGTTCACGGGTAAGCAGACAATCAATGCCGCGTTCCATCAATTTTTCAAAAAGGATACGTACCTGGGTCGATTTACCAACCCCCTCGCCACCTTCAAATGTAATGAAACGCCCTTTGCCAGCCACTGGATCAGTCACCCGTTGAACCCATAATCATGTAACCTAATGCCGCTTTAATCCGGCTCATACCACCAAGAACCTCAACATCTTTTCCAGCAACAAGCGGATATGATTTTGTTTCCATGCCCTCTGCTGAAAGTTCAAGCGTAGCAATTGGTTGCCCCGCCTGAATTGGTGCCGGGATTGGGCCATCATAAACCACTTTGGCGGTCATATTACGGCGGGCTTGCCTGTTCATTGAAAGCGTTACGCCCTCTTCTGCGACAAGTGGTACGGTTGCCTCTTCACCAAGCCAAACGTTGGCTTCATCAATAACTTGTCCGGCCTTCAGCATGTCATAGATGCCAAAATTGCGAAAACCATAATTCAGAAGTCTTGTTGATTCACCAACACGGGCATTATCGCTTGTCATACCATTGACAACGAGCACCAAACGACGATCTTCACTCACCGCAGATGACGCAAGGCCATATCCACCGGCCTCTGTATGTCCGGTTTTAAGGCCATCGGCCCCTTCCATGCGGTATAAAAGACGGTTACGGTTTGGCTGGTTTACCCCCGCATAACTAAACTGTTTTTCAGCAAACATTGAATAATATTCAGGAAATTCTGTCGCAAGTGCTAATGACAATGTCGCAATATCACGTGCGGACATATAATGGTCAGGGTCAGGCCAGCCGTTTGTGTTAACGAAATTACTTGCCGTTAAACCAAGACGTCCTGCTTCATCATTCATCATATTGACAAAAACACCAACATCACCCGCAATCGCCAGCGCAAGCTGTACGCATGCATCATTACCAGATTGAACAATGATACCACGTAGAAGATCACCAATGGTAACAGTATCACCTGCATTCACATACATGGTTGACCCACGGTCCTGTGTGCTGGTGTTGCGCCATTGCTGCCAGTCCGGTGTATTTTCAACATAATATTCATCATCCAGACTTAATGCGCCGCTTTTTAACTGTTGAAAAGCGATATAAACAGTCATCAGCTTGCTCATGGATGAAGGCGTCATTTGCTCATCAGCATTTTTTTCGAATAATACATCACCTGTGGATGCTTCGATCAATATCGCCTGTTTCGCAGGGCTTGAAAATGTTTGCGCAAAAGCACCCCCCATTGCCGTAACTGTCGCAAGCCCGGTAAAAGCAAGAAGCTTAAATGATTTTTTCATTGTCATTTTATTCATGATTATAAATTACCTTATTTCCTGTATTCCTGCCTATTAATCAAATACGACTTTGGCGGTATTATGCCCTAACGCCAGCACCTGCTCTAGTGCGGCGTTTGCGGATGTTGTTGTATGAAGCGGGCCAATTCGTACCCGATATAATTTTCTGCCGTTTAGCGTGACACCTTCCATGGCGATTGAGCCCAAATGTTTCACAGCAGTAATTGCACGCGATGCATTACCGATCTGACTATAGGCACCAACTTGCACAAAAATTTCATCACCCGCTTCCGGTGCTGCTGGCCCCGGATCAATTGCGGCGATTTGTGCTGGTGTTGTCTCAACTTGCAATGGCTCTAAAACTTCTAATGTGGCAACCTCTACTTTTGCGACGGATTGTCTTTCAAGGGGTGGTGGTTCAGATGATCTTGCGACTTGCACTGGTGCATCTGGCCCTGATACGGCCTCAACCCGAACACGTGTTGTACCGCGTTCTTCAAAACCCAATAGCTGCGCGCTTCTACGGGATACATCAATAATACGGTTACCAACAAACGGGCCACGATCATTAATTTTTAAGATTAACGAACGGTTATTAGCAAGGTTCGTTACCCGGACATAACTCGGCATCGGAAGCGTCGTATGCGCCGCCGTCAAATCATTCATATTAAAGATTTCACCATTGGCCGTTTGTTTATTATGGAAATCAGGTCCATACCATGACGCAATACCAACCTGGTTATAATCGGGGTCTTCTTTTGGCGTATACCATTTTCCAGCAATTTGATATGGATCACCGACTTTATAACTTCCTTCACCACTTGGTGCTGGCGGCGCAGATGTTTGTAACTCCCCCTCACCACCACAGGCACTAAGAACGGCAGTACAAAGAAACAATGCTGATAATTTCTTAAATTCCATCTTTTGTGCCTATTTCAATTCATCTGATAGCAAACTTACGCCCAATGCATAAAGGTTAGAGCAGTTATAAGTCAGAATGGAACGGAAATTCTGATATGTCAAATATGCCGGCCCTTCGACACCCATTGGCATCAAAAGTGTTGCTTCGATATTGGTACTTGTCACTTTCGGAAGATCGCTACCATCAAGGTTACGTACGCCCATTTCCTGCCATTCATCAAGCGAATACTTCTTACTATGGTCACTTAAGGCACGCTTACATGACCTTGGTGGGTTTGGTTCATGGGTTAAATCAACAAGAGCCTGACGCGCCGCAAGATCATCCGGAAGCTTCACTTCCCTGCCCCATGTTTGATCAGGTCGCCATCCATGCACCGACAGATAATTACCAATTGATCCAAAAACATCCGCTTCATTGGTCCAGATATTCTTTTTACCGTCACCGTCCATATCATAGGCATAGGCAAAGAAACTTGTTGGCATAAATTGCCCCTGGCCCATTGCACCGGCCCATGACCCGATCATTTCATCTGGGGCGATATGTCCTTCTTCCAAAATCTGAAGCGCTTTTAAAAGTTCTTTTCTAAAAAAACTACTGCGACGCATATCATACGCGAGCGTCATTAACGAACGAACGATGTTAAAATTGCCGGTATAGGTCCCGTAATTTGTTTCCATCCCCCAAATTGCGGCAATAAATCTTTTTTGCACTGCAATGTTTTTCGCAGATGGATCAAGAACATCTTTAAATTCAGCCATTTTCTTACGGCCATTTTTAATCCTTAACGGACTAACGCGTTTTTCAAGATATTGCGCAGATGTTTGTGTAAATTCCGGCTGACGACGATCCAGCTCAACAACCTTCGGGTTTGGTGTAAGACCATCAAAGGCAGCATTTAGAATCTGATCAGAAATACCGTTCTCTTTTGCTTCCGCTTTTAATCCTTCGAGCCACTCTTCAAACGGAACCGGATTATCCGGCACTTGACGCTGCGCGCTTGCCACCGAAAAACCACTAAGAAATAGACTTGAAATTATTAAAATGAAAAAAGCTCTGATCACTTATCTGCCCTTATATTATGCGAGTATTTTTGCGAATTTTTTATGGTTAAATATATGCCAATATATATAGGTCATAAATCATGGCGTTTCAAAGGCAAATACGAAATTTGCCTAAAAAAAAATAAAATAACAAAAAAAGCACATTCTGTTCTTGACCTATTGATCATGATCCTTTAAATCCTCTCTTCACGCACAACCAGTTGCAATCTTATATGGAGAGGTGGCAGAGCGGTTGAATGCACTGGTCTTGAAAACCAGCAAGGGTGCAAGCCCTTCGTGGGTTCGAATCCCACCCTCTCCGCCAGATTTTCCCTTTATTTTCAATTACATAGCTTTATCAAAGTTTCTTGATGTTTTGCTTTAATGTTTTTCCAACAATCCACATTCCGTCCATTATCTGCCTTTCGTTGTTTACTACATTGAATGTTTGATAAGGCTTTCAGTTAGTATTAGAATGAGAATATTCTTGTAACAAAACTCAACGAAATGAGTTGTAAGGGGGAACATAGTGCAGTTTGTCTTAGAGATAATCCTTGAGATTTTTGCGGGATGGCTTCAATCAGGGTCAGACCGTGGATGGCTTGGTAAGATAAGGTCATACCTTCTTGTATTTCTTATCTCTTTTTTTGTGATACTTGTCTCCGGAGGGATAATCTACTGGTACATTACCAATCTTCATGAGATGAACAGAGGAAAGGCTATCGCATTAGGCGGCAGTATCATATTCTTCCATTTTGCCTTTGGGTTCATGTATTGGCTGATACGTAAGCGTTTCTTTTATCGCGGATGTCTTTTCCCATAACGCTTCCCAGTCATTCGTTTCTTTAAATGCAGCATCAATTTTATATCCTTGCGACCCTAACATTTCCCACATGCGGCAGTTTTGATCCGGTGTAAAGGCACCAATCATCAAAATGCCTTCAGAAGTCTGATACGCACTAATACCCGCTTCTTTATCACGTTTTATTTTTACCGGATGAAGTGCGGCGGCGGCCTCAGGCGCCATCATGGTCATGGCAACTTCAAGCATTGATGAACTTATGTGTGTGCCTTTGCCCGTTGTATTTCTTTGATGAAGCGCCGCCGAAATAGCAAATGCCGCGTTATACCCGGCCGCATAATCAACAAAAGACACGCCGGGTTTGTGACCACCCGATTGTTCAATAATTCCGCTGGTTGCCTGAATGGTATTATCATATGCATTAACCATAGCACGGTCGCCGTAATCACCATACCCAGTTAATGAGCAATAAATAAGTTTCGGATTTAATGCATTTAATTCATCATACCCAAGACCAAGTGACCCAAGCGCGCCCGTACGGTAATTTTCCACAAGAACATCAGTTTTCTTCACCATTTTTTTGAAAACACTCCGCCCCTTATCCGTTTTTAAATCAAGGGTCATTGCGCGTTTATTGGAAGCCTGCACCTGATAATTAAGACCACGCAGATCATTATTAAGATTACCATCAGGACCGCGCCCACGGGCACAATCCGGTGCGTTTGGAGCTTCGACCTTAATCACGTCTGCACCAAGAAGCGCAAACTGATAAGTAGAAAACGGCCCCGCCAATACATGGGTCAAATCGAGAATTCTGATATTTTCAAAAGGTCGTGTCATATTTTCTTTATATTCCCTATTGTCATTTATTGCAATATTGTTTTATAATTAAACGTAAGTTTGATATATAAAACTTTTTATATTTATTGGATAAGATTATGTCACATGTACTACATCGGAATATTAGCAAACCCGTCCCTATTGTCGATAGCGCAGATGGAAACTACCTTATTGACGAAAACGGCAAACGTTATCTTGACGCAAGCGGCGGTGCTGCCGTTAGCTGCCTTGGTCATACTAATGACCGTGTTATTCAGGCGATCAAAGACCAATTGGACAAGGTTTCATTTGCCCACACAGGCGTATTTTCAAACACAGCGGCTGAGGAACTAGCAACATATCTTATCCAAAACGCACCAGAAGGTTTTGGCAATGGTCGCGCCATGTTTTTGGGTTCCGGATCAGAAGCGATGGAGGCCGCATTAAAACTCGCTCGTCAATATCACCTTGAACGTGGCGATAAACAGCGCAGCAAGATTATCGCACGCGACAGATCATATCATGGCAATACACTTGGTGCCCTTGCAACGGGCGGCCATAAACAAAGACAGGAACCATTTGCACCTTTATTGATTGATGTGCATCACATTCCACCATGTTACGCGTACCGCTTCAAACGTGACGATGAAACACCAGAAGAATTTGGTATCAGAATGGCAAATACGCTTGAGGAAGAAATATTAAAACAAGGCCCAGAAACAGTTGCTGCCTTTGTTGCAGAACCCGTATCCGGCGCATCCCTTGGTGCAGAGCCAGCAGCGCCAGGATATTTCAAACGTATCCGCGAAATCTGTGATCAATATGGCGTTCTTTTCATCGCGGATGAGGTCATGTGCGGCATTGGCCGAACCGGCCGCCTGTTCGCCATGGAATGGGAAGGCGTCACCGCCGACATATATACAATTGCCAAGGGACTTGGTGCCGGTTACCAACCAATTGCATCCGTACTGGCATCCGAAAAAGTGATAGACGCCATTCAAGACGGGAGTGGTAACCTTTGGAATGGCCATACTTACATGAGCCACGCCATTGCATGCGCTGGTGCACTTGCCGTGTTAAAGGTGATCGAAGAAGATCAGCTACTTGGCAATGTTCGTACACAAGGGCAAAAACTTGAATCCATGCTGCGTGCTGAATTTGAAGATCATCCAAATATTGGCGATATACGCGGTCGCGGCTTATTCTGGGGGCTCGAGGTCGTCAAAGACAAAACCACCAAAGAGCCTTTCCCCGCCGAAGCGAACCTATCCGCCAAACTCAAGTCTGACATTCTGGAAAATGGTATGCTCAGTTATCCATCAAATGGATGCGTGGATGGCATTCGCGGTGATCATATATTGCTCGCCCCACCCTATACAGTCACCGATGATGAACTAACCATCATCGTGGAAACAGTTAAAAATTCACTCGAAACAATATTAAGCAAGGTATCAAAATGACCAAAAGGATCCTCACATGTGCGGTAACAGGTAACCTCACCAGCAAGGAAATGAACCCGGCACTGCCTATCACACCAAAGGAAATCGCTGAAGAAGGACTTAAAGCCGCCGACGCAGGTGCGGCAATTTTGCATCTTCATGTTCGTGATCCGGAAACCGGAAAAGGGTCAATGAATTTTGATCTTTATGATGAAATGGTGACACGCATCCGCGAAAAAAACACGGATGTGATTTTAAACCTTACAACTGGTGAAGGTGGACGATTTGTTCCAGGTAAAGAAAACCCGAAAATTGCGGCGGAAAATTCAACACTTTGCCGTCCGGAACTACGTGTTTCGCATATTGAAAAACTAAAACCGGAAATATGTACACTTGATTTAAACACCATGTGGTCCGGACAAGCCGCCGTGATCAATTCACCGGAAAATTTAAAAATCATGGCGGATATTATTTATGCCGCTGGCGTAAAACCGGAAATCGAAGTTTTCAATAGCAGCGACATGCACTTGCTTAATCACTTTATTGCCGAAGGCGTTATTAAAAACCCTGTTATGGTGCAAATGGTGATGGGTGTGCGTTTTGGCTTACCTGCTAATTCTGAATCGATGCTTTATATGAAATCGCAACTTCCTGATAACGCGGTTTGGGCCGCTTTCGGTATTGGCCGCATGGAATATCCTATGCTCGCGCAAAGCTTTGTTGCCGGCGGTCATGTACGCGTGGGCATGGAAGATAACGTTTACATTAAAAAGGGCGAACTTTGTTCCGGCAATGTGCAACTTGTTGAAAAAGCCGTTCATATTGTCGAAGAACTTGGCGGCAATATTGCGTCTACCGATGAAGCGAGAGAGATTTTAGGCCTTTAAATGACAGGATTAGCTTTTATAACCCAGACTTCTGGAAATTTCGCTGGCGGTTTCAACCACCGCCGGCACATAAAAGCTGTCCATTTTTTCAAAATCATAGGCACTATCAGGACCGGAAATATCAATCACTGCAATGATTTTACCGCTCTCGTCTTTAATAGGCGCAGTGATGGTCGATCCGCCCTTTTGTACAAACCCACGCGAAACGGCATATCCCGCAACGGAAACTTTTCTGACATTCGCAATCAATTCATCAATCGTTTTTGGCGTATGTTCCGTCAAAATGGTAAATTCATCATCGCCAAAGATATCAATGATTTCACTATCCCCAAGTCCGGCAAGCAACATCCAACCAAGAACGCTGGCATAAACGGGCCTGCGCTCACCAGTAGAAATGTTACTGACAAACGACGTGTTTGGGGCAATATTATCAAGATAAAGAACCTCTGCCCCATCACGTATAGCAAGATGGCTGGATACTTTTGTAAGATCACGAAGTTTTTCAAGATGCGGTCTTGCGATATTAATGATCCCTTGATCATTCAGATAAGAAAAACCAAGCCCCATGACGCGCGGGCCAAGCGAATAAAGTTTGCCGGACTGGTCAGTCAGCAAAAAACCAAGATATTCAAGGGTATATGTAATGCGAAAAGCAGAAGAGCGGGAAACGCCAAGCTTTTTGCCAATTTCAGCGATTGTAAGCGGCTTTTTTGCCTCGGCAATGATCTCGAGGACTTTAAGCCCTCTGGACAAGCCGGGAATAAAATATCTATCATGATTTTTATGAAGCGTTTCAGTCATCAATTGCTCAATTATTTAAACCAGTATTGTTTTATATACAAAACTTAAGGAATAGAAATGACACAATCAAGCGGAAAAAGCAACCGCCTCATTGCCACAAACGAAGATACCCTTGGGCCATACTACCCAATATCGCTTTGTGACAACGATAGTATGGATATGACAGCGGTCAGGTCAGGCATTATACATAAACCAAAAGGTGAGAAAATAACCATAAGTGGTTCTGTTAAAGATATAAATGGCAATTTAGCTAATGGCGTATTGCTTGAGTTTTGGCAAGCAAATGCAGATGGCATTTACCGTCGTCCTGATACTGAAACACACCCTGATCTGGACCCGTGGTTTACCGGATATGCACGCACACGTTCAAAGGACGGTAATTTTCAGCTGACAACTATTAAGCCTGGAAAAAGCGGTGACCGCGCCCCGAACATCACGCTTACGATTTTTTCTGATGGTATCATGCGAGTGGTTACGCAACTATTTTTTGAAGGCAATCCGGCCAATGAAAGCGACCCATTATTACAATCAATCCCGGAAAATTTGCGTGACCGTCTAATGATCAAAAGCACTGGAGACAATTCATATGAAATTGAAATCATAATGGCCGGTGAAAATGAAACACCATTCTTTGATGATTTACTGAGTTAGGAGCTGATATTATGACAAAACTAGGCAGACAAATTGAAATCGGCCCTACCGATAACACATCAAATGAACGCACACCTCGCAATCGCCTTCATTTAATCCCTGAGGCCGCACGCGCATCATTTGCCCCTTATGCCCCGCAAAATTACGGCATCAACCCTGCTGAAGCGGATATGACCCGTATTGCCCCTGGTCGCCCACGCGCCGAAGGTGACCCGATTAAGGTCACAGGGAAGCTAATGGATGAATATGGCCGCCCGCTCAGAAATTCACTGGTCGAAGTATGGAATGCCAATAAATATGGACGCTACACTCATATTGAGGATCATTCCGGTTTACAGCTTGATCCAAACTTCCTCGGTATAGGTCGCACATTAAGTGACAATGACGGCAATTATGAATTTTGGACCATCCGCCCGGGTGAATATCTTGCCCGCCCTGATATCGGCCGCTGGCGCCCGAAACACATCCATTTTTCCATTCGTGGCGGATCTTCACGCATGATTACACAAATGTATTTTAAAGATGACCCGCATAATGATACCGATCCTATGCGTATCTTAATGGGTGATAATTTTGATAAGAATATAGGCGTTGAATATGAAACTACGGGCGAAGACTTTGATTGCGGTTACAGGTTTGACATAGTTATTGGTGGCAGAAACCCGACATTCTTTGAAAATCTATAGCCCTCGCACATGAATACTTAAGCCTTAATTTACAACTCTACTCGTTGGAATAGAAATTAAGGCTTGAGTTCCCTCATCGACCTTGCTTTTCAATTTAAACATGCCGCCATGCAGTTCTGTAAAGTTTTTAATGATAGATAAACCAAGTCCGGTGCCCTCTTCATTAATATCATATGCTTCGTTGATTTGTTCAAACGGATTTAAAACATGTTCGAGCTTATCTTGGCATAGCAGCACTATACCCGGCCATAGCCCCCAAATTTCCGAATACTTGTTCGCCCTCTCTTGCGAATATAACGATTGATGGAGTTAAAAATGTATCTGTAAATTCTAAATATTTTCTGCGATCAACTGTGGGGGTAACATGTGCAACAACGTCCGCTTCACCCGTCCTGACCATTTCAAGACCTTCACTAAAGTTTTCATTGCCGACCCATTCGAACTCTACATTCAATCGTTCAGAGAAAATCTTAAAATAATCCCCAACAATACCGCTGATACTGCCATCTTTATCAACAATTTCAAATGGCGCGAGATATTGATCCAGCGCAACCTTAATGACAGGATTATTGCTTAACCATTCAATTTCATCATCAGAAAGACCGATATCAAGATTACTTTCCCGGTATCGTGCCTGCCATTTATTCGCCAGTTCGATATATTCCCTATCAGATACCGCAAGCATACCTTTTTGTAATACTGAATATAATACGGGCCAATCGTTTCTAACGGCAATTCTTAATTGATTATCTTCATTCAATTCCGGCAGGAACTCTCCGCCTATCACCTCTACATCAGTGATAAAATGCTTAGAAATTAAATATCTGGCAACCGGAAGATTGTCTGCAAAAACATCAATATCACCGGCAGAAAGTCCTAGAAGAGCATCCTTGGAAGTGTCATAAGAAACAGTTTGAAGGTCCGGGAAAAGATCGCCATAAAGCTGCTCTCTTAAATATCCTTTAATAACACCAATACGTTTTCCACGTAGATCATCTAATGAATTTACTTTTTCCGATCCTGTTCTACCAAAATATGCTGTCGGCAGCTCTAAATATGAATCTGTGAAATTCAAATATCCCTGACGATCTTCTGTGATACTGATACCATGTGTGATATCAATCTCTCTATCACGGACCATAGTCATCAATTCATCAAAAGTATATCCGTTCACAAATTCAAATGTTAAACCGACCTTTGATGCAATCAAATTTAAGTAATCTATTGAAAAACCAGCTGGTTCGCCACCCTGCACAAAATCAAGAGGCGCCCAATGAACAGTATTGGTCGCCGTAATAACAGGGTTTTCAGAAACCCAAATTTGCTCTTCCTGAGTGAGAGTAAATTCATTTGAAGATGATTGACCAAATGCACTTTCAGCAATTAGAAAAATGCATAATAAACTATATATAACCGCATTTATTTTTGAGCGTAAAACGCAAATTGGTACTATTACAGTCAACTTAAGGATCCGCTTCTCCCCCAAATTGGTTATCCAAACTTCCAAATAACATAGAATATAATAGTTAAAGAACTCATAACTTTATGAAGTCCTTATTTATCATAAATTAATTTACAACAAAAACACCGTAGCAGAAAGTAAAGAACAAATCTAGATAGGCTATTTTGCGGATTGGATTTCCAGCTCTTTTTTAACTTCACGGAATACAGCAATTCCGAAATATGTCATCACAAGCGATACTATTGGGTTTAGTAAATTCAAAAACGTATATGGCAAATAATCTAAGACCGGAATACCCATTGCACCAAAATAGAATGCACCCGCCGTTGACCAAGGGATCAGCGGTGAAGACATTGTTGTGCTTTCTTCCACCGATCTTGAAAGCATATACGGTTTTAGTTTCATTTCTTCATATTTTTTCTTAAAGAGCTGCGACGTTACAATGATCGAAATATAACTTTCGCCCATGCTGCAGCATGCGAGAATACCCGTGCAAATTGTCGCCAACATAAGCGCAAATACTGACCTAATCAAATCCAGTATTCCCGTCAGTAAAGACCTTAAGTAACCGCCTTTATCAAGCAACCCGCCAAGCGCAAGTGCGAATAATGTCATCGACAATGTTTCCATCATGCTCATCACACCACCACGATTAACAAGTGAATTTAAACCCGCATGACCGGTTTCCGCTGAATGCCCAACATGCAGATTTATCAGAACATCAAATATGGAACGATCCTGTAAGAATAGCGCCAATAAAACCGCCATACCCACGCTTGAAATCATTGCAATTTCAGCTGCTTTTTTACGCATACTCAGCGTAAACAATACAACAAGCGGTAATAAGCTCCAGATACTAACGATATAATTATCTGCGATTGCGCTTTGGAAAGCTTCTATCCCTTCTTTTGCAACACTATCGGCGGAATATTGCATACCCACCAATGCAAATAAAACAATACAAATAACATACGTCGGAATGGTTGTATAAATCATTGATTTTATGTGTTTATAAAGATCCGTTCCGGCCGCCACCGCAGCAAGGTTCGTGGTGTCAGAAACAGGGGATAATTTATCACCAAATGTCGCACCTGATACAACAGCACCAGCAACGATAGGAAGCGGAATTCCCATAGCAGAACCAACACCGATGAGGATCACACCAGCCGTACCAACCGTCCCCCAACTGGTCCCTACTGCAAGTGACATAAAGCTACAAATCAAAAGACCCGCAGGCAAAAAGACAGATGGACTGATCAAATCCAGACTATAATAAACAATGCTCGTGATCGTGCCACTTTCAAGATATGAAGCAATTACAACACCGATTAGAATAAAAATATACATGGCGCTTAAGCCACGTTCTATCCCTTTGCTCATCGCGGCTTTCATTTCTGGAAAACGGTAACCCAGAAAATATGAATGCACCGCGGTCCAGACGATTGCTAAAATAATAATTACATGAATGGGAATACTATAAACGATCAACCCGGTAATGATCATGACGATAATTCCGCCAAAACAGATGGCAGAATGCAAAAATGATGGTTGTTTACTCATATCCAAGTTTATTGCCCCTATTCCCCATTTTTATATTTGAATAACCATTTCCCGGTTATCACAGTGCTTTATGTACGAATTAACTTAAGTAGACCAGGCTTTACCATCAACACTTTCAAGCGGAATACAACCTTTAAATTCACCCGGTACAGGATCGTAATTTAATTCTTCGCTCGCACCAACCTCGGATGTGTAATATCCGAATATAATTAGTTCACGAAGTTCCAAATATATATGCTTTCTTGTTTCTATATTAGCAGAGCCAGGTATTTGCCCACCTTGTGATGACGCAAGCATTTCCAATCCCAATGAATCAAGTACGCGACCACGCCCTTCTTGATCAAGCTCTGAAAAAGTCATCCCATATTTAGCTTTGATATTTTCATCCAGCCTTGTTAATTCGGCGAGAAAATCCACCTTTTCATCTGCGGTCATCCAATTGGCCGCAAGTTCATCGATCAAATAATGTACATTTACTGATTTTGCACCCAGCGTATCAGTATCTGGAATTATCATATCGGCAATATCACCAATCAGATTTAGATGTGCTTCATTCAATGCTTTAAGTTCAAGACCATCAACATTGTCCGGAACACTCACTCCGCCATCACATGCTGCGACAATTGTTAAAGAAATAGCGCCACCCGTCACCATCGCCATACGCTCAAGTATCGTACGGCGGTTTAATTTATGTGTCATGACGCCTGATTTCCTTTCAACGTTATAATCTTGGATCTCCAAACCTTTGTTTGAAATCACTTAATTCGATTTGGAAATGATCTGCGTTCAGAAATTCCTGATCGCTCATTCCTTTTTGTTCTATATCCCGATACCAACTAACATATTCAGGAACTTCATAAGAATATTTTTTGAAATATGTCGAATAAGTACGAACGTTAATGTGTGGCACTTTTTCGCTAAAGTCAAATTCCATTAATCGAAGCCAGCCATCACCTGTCCTATCCAGACGTTTTGTATCACCATCCTGATTAACGACTTTTCCTCTTCCCTGAAAATCACTTAAAACCTGATAAACCTCAAGCCCCGCTTCATTCTTATCTGTTCGAATTGATTGCCCAATATGATGGCCGGATAAAATCATAAAAATCTGATCATTTTTCTTAATCCAGTCATTCCAGATGTCTTCTGCACTGTTATGACCAAGCGGGTCATATTTTGCTAGATCCAATGGTGATGCAGGCTTTCTTTCGCCACGCGGATTCAAATAATCATGGGTCGACATAATTGTCGGCAGCCCCGGATTTGCATCAATAACACCTTGCGCCCATTCAAGCACATCATCCCCAGCCTGCATTTCAAAGGCAAAATGTAGAAAGCGATAGCCGCCAGCTTCAAATATCTGCGCACTATTAACACCACCATTAAAGCTGCTGATATACCAATCCTTGTCTTTAAAATAATGGCTATCCGGCCCAAAGACGCCATTAAAAGTATCATATCCGCCAATATGAGTATTGGGCCTTGCCTTTTCTTCGATAAGTTTTGCCGTAGCCACCGGATCATTCGGCACAGGATTAACCGTCCACCAATATTGATAGTCATGGTTTCCAGGCGCCACAGAGAACGGCATCCCCGTTCTGGCAATCATATCGTACCCTTTTTTGGTTAAGGGAAGTTCGAAATCACGTACCCCGGCATTTACCTTTTCCGCGGGCAAGTTCGTTTCACGCGGCAATTGTTTTAAACCGCGTTTTTTATGGGCTTCATCCATGCCGATTTCGTAATTTTGCCATATGTCACCAACGGCAGTCGTAAAAACAATCTCACCACCATTTTGTTCACTATTTACAGCAACATATTCCATTTGCTGAATAAACAGATCGGCGGCATTAATGGGATAACCTTCATTTTTTTGTCTGGTAAAATCCACATAATATTGCGTATCTGGAATAACGGCGATGGTGAATTTATCATCAATTTCTTGTCGATCATCGCAGCCGGATAAAACCACTGCGATAACAAAAAGAAACATGAAATTGGTAATAGCCTTGATCATTTTTCATAACTCCCAATAAGATCAAACTTTTTTATCTAGAATAACGAATATTATGACACCAGAATTACAGATATGCATTTGTCCCTCATGTTATTTTTAACTGCATGACCTGAGCGGTTTATGAACTTCTCTTATGCCTGTTGACAATATCAGTCCCCTGTTTATATTTTCCAAGAATTAAGAGGAATGAATTCAATGTGGTTTATCGTAAAAATTTTAATTGTGCTTATTGTCGCTGGTGTTCTCTTTACCCCTGTTGCGATAGCCAGATATAAAAAGCGCAAGAAAAAATAATTTTTGACTCACATCTTGCGGATCACTATGGTTCTATTATGATATTTTCGATTATTGGGGGGAAACATGTCACCTAGCATTCCACAGATTTTAATACTTTTAATCATTTTTGTAATCCCAATTTTTTTCGCTTTTCATTTAAATAAAAAATTACGCGAAAATGAACCAACTGCTAGGCCTTACAGATGGGGATATTTTAATGCTATAAGCATGGGTGTTTCTTATCCTTTAACAATTCTATTATTGCTAATTACATCCATAATAACTACCGCAAACATGCTGATGTTGATTCCTTTCGTATTAACCCTAGTTATCTTTTTACCATTATCTTGGTTTATTTATAAAAGATATAAATGGCCTTGGATTGTTGGATTAGGTTTATATGGTATTTCTATTTTTTCTCAACTAATAATAGGTGATGTATTGGAAGCAATTCTGCCTATAATAATTTACACGTTGAATGTAATATACGTTAAAAATAGATGGAAAGAGTTAAAGCCAACTAACCATGAAAGTCTAATAATTGATGAAATCGAAAAGGTAGTTGATTGATAAAATCAAAGTGATTTTTGCATCAAAACCACATCGATCCAGCGGTCAAATTTAAACCCAACCTTTTCCATGGTTCCAACTTTTCTAAACCCTAAGTTTGAATGAAGCTTTATAGATCCATGATTTTCACTATCACCAATAACCGCTATAACCTGCTTTAAATTTAACTCTTGGCATTTATCCAGTAATTCTTTCATCAGGGCAGACGCGACGCCCTGCCCCCGATAATCCGGATCAATATAAATCGCGTTTTCAACCGTTTGTGAATATGCGGAACGTTGTCTATAAAGTGAAACATAAGAATACCCAACAACAAGGTCATTTATTTCGGCCACAAAGTGTGGGAACCCTTGGTCAATAATTGCCTGTCTTTTTATCACTAAGTCTTCTACGGTCGGCGGCACTTTATCAAATGTCGCCGTGCCGTTTAACACTTCATATTCATAAATACGCTGAACCGCCCCGATATCATCATCTGTTGAGGGACGAACTACCGGTGCGGTTTTGTTCATTATTCTAAACGCTCTATCGTATGAATAACAACTGGATTAACAATCATTTGCCCGGCCGTAAATTCCAGATTATCAGGATCGGCAGGCGGGACGGTTTCGGCCAACTGTATTTCCCTAACGATTTCCATACCGCTAATTACACGACCAAAGGCCGCAAATCCCTGACCATCAGACGCACGCATGGAACCAAAATCAAGATTTGGATTTTCATTTATCGCAATAGAAAATGATGCTGTTGCCGTATCCGCGCCACCACGGGCCATAGATAGCGTTCCATCGACATGATTTATGCCCGTATCACGGGTCCGTTCAAGCGGGATCGGATCAAAATGTTCAACACTGTCATCAACACCAATTTGAACCACTTCGATTTTGATTTTATTCTGAATTTGATTATCCATACGCACAGCACGGAAAAAAGTCGCATTGTCATATCCTTTTGCATCTACATAACGCAGGAAATTGGCAACACTGATGGGCGCTTTATCAGCATAAAGCTCTGCGATAATCTCGCCCTTTTCCGTAATCATTTTTACTTTTGGATTTTGCGCGTTTGCGACAGTTGCCACCATCAATCCCATTACGGCTAAAAATATCTTTTTCATTTTTCTTCCCCTTCAATAATATTTAATTTTCTACATTCATTGTCATTTCATGAGTAACCCTGCCGTTTTGAAGGACATATATTTTTTCGTCTGCCAACACGCTCATATCACCATATAGTAGATTCAAAAATATATGTACATCTTGTGGCTTCTTTGAAACGACATGCGAAAACATCGTCATCACTGGTTCGGCTTCCATTTCTTCTTCATTCTTTTCAGGACTTATCGTTAAACAAGAATTTGAAAGCCGTTCTTTACGTATAAAATCTTTCTCACCTTTATTAAACGTAAATCGGTAATGGCCACCTATTGGAATTTCGCCATGAACTTTGGTTCCTGCTAACCAATAAATTATTATTTTCCCGTTTTCTTCCAACACAACAGAATTATATGTCTGACTACACATGTTCTTCATTGACATTAAAGATGTCATTCTGGCTTCAAACATATTACTTATATCTTCAGTGATTTCTATCGGTTCAACCAGCGTACCATTCATATATTCATCAAAATCCACCTGATATTTGATAAAGTACGTTCCATCATCTTCTATTCCGATAAAATAAGTACTAGCTGTCTTGTGTGTATCTTTAGTTATCCATCCTCGTAATTTATTTAAATCACGGTTAGGGTCGCTAAATAGAATATCTGATGCTTTCCAAGCATATTGATCTTTTAAATATATTTTTGCCCCTCTCGTTTCTGCAAGTTCCGTTGGTAAATCTTCTACGGGACTTAGATCGTTTTCTTCTGTCAGCTGACCTTGTGCCAATACATTTTGAAAACCAATTATACAGAATATAAATATTATATTTTTGAGCATATCCCCCCCCTTTTTTTTAAATCAATCTTCTATAATTTCTATCGTAGACTGACGACGCCTGTCAACGACCAGTTTGGTTACATCCGGCCTTGAATAATGACCCGCGGGATCAAAATTCTGGCGTTCTTCGCGCACGCGGGCATGATCGATTTCCGCTACATAAAGCCCTTCTTCACCGATTTGTGGCTCAATGACCCATTCACCGTTTGGTGCACTTAAACATGATGCACCATTTGCAAAATATTCTTTATTGCCTGCGCCATTCAAAATTTCATCAAGGTAAGGTGTATCATCAGGAAAGTCGCTTGCGCGCATCAATCCCGAAACGGACATGACATATGATCTGCCTTCTTTTGCCATATGGCGGGTAATATCATGGGTGTTATGATCACCACCCGGCCAAATCGCCACATGAAGATCTTCGCCCATGCCGTAAAGCGCCGCACGCGGTAAGGGCATCCAGTTTTCCCAACAATTTAAACCACCGACCGTAAAGGCACCAAGTTCATGAACCCTTAAACCATGGCCATCACCCGGTGACCATGTCAGACGTTCTTCATAGGTCGGCATTAATTTGCGGTGTGTGGAACAAATTTCACCATCTTTATTGATATAAACCATTGTGCAATAAAGACTATGGCCACCACGATTTTTTGCCCGCTCAATAATGCCTAAGTAAAGGGCGACATTATTCTTTTTTGCAGCAGCGCAAACCGCATCCAAATGACCTGCTTCAATTTGCACGGCTTCCTTCATATAAAGTGCATGAAGTTCTTTTTGGTCCTTGGCATTAAACCTTGCACCACCCGTTGGTTCAATCCAGAATGGATATCCCGGAACCAGTGCTTCACCAAAGGCAATAAGCTCAAGCGATTTCTCGCCTGCCTCATTGATATAATCAATCACTTTTTCAAGTATTTTTCCCCGGTTAAGCCATACAGGCGCCATCTGCGCCAGTCCAACTGTTAACTTATCCATGCCTCTCTCCTTCTGGTCCAAAACTTGGCGTTACACTAGCTTATGGACCAGGATAGAGAAAGAAGAAAATCTATTATTCCTCACGAATTACGATAACCTGCACATCATCGCTGGTTGCTTCAAAAGAGAGGTCATTACCACGGATTAAATCACCGTCTGTAATTTGCCCTTGTCCTTTTAAAGACATGGTACCGCGCGTAAGATATAATATCGCTTCGCCATCGACATTAAACTCTTCACCATTTTTAAATAGACCAATTTCCATAATGGTATGACTATCCATATAATCAGGGTTACCTCTTTTACCGCCGTATACACGGTTTAGTTTCCCCTCATCAGGTGTATAAAGTTTGTAACTTGCTGGCTCGCCGGCATTTTCCGGCAATACCCATAACTGGATCATACGATTTTCAACATCATCAGGGTTAATTTCATTATGTTTAAACCCTTCACCGCCAGCGCGTTGAACCTGTACTTGGTTCCTACTTAATGATCCACCATGTTCAAGTGACCCTTCATGGGCTATGTTTCCTTCGACCATAACTGAAATCACATCAATTTCCTTATGTGGGTGCATTCTCGTTTCACCGAAAGGTTGGAAATTGGCATCAGCCAAATATACTAAACTGCCAATTCCATTCCATGTATCAGCATAACCACCGACTTTCTGATCAACGATCAATCTTTTTTCAGTAAGCCCTGCAAATCCACCAAGTGGCAAGTCATCTCTTTTTAAAATTTCAATACCCATAATATTCTCCTTTAATCTTAAGAATTTTCTTTCTTGATATTGATCATGTAAGCCATTAGTATATAAAGTCAACTAGGTACCTTTTGGTAACTATTGTAAATAATTTTAGAAAGATGACAAAATGGTAAGAATACTTGAAAATGCATCCTGCCCTATCGGTGGTACTCTGGAAATCATTGCCGGACGTTGGAAGCCGGAAATTCTTTGGCATCTACAAAATGGGCCAATTCGTTTTAATGAATTAAAAAGATTGGTGGGAAGCGTTTCTCAAAAAATGCTCACACAACAATTAAGAGAGCTTATTAGAGACGGCCTTGTCATTAGAAAACAATATGCCGAAATACCACCACGTGTTGAATATGAACGAACAGAACTTGCAAATTCTTTGCAACCCGTTTTCAAAGCACTTGTTACATGGAATGAGGAAAATGCAAGCAGCGTCTATTTAGCAAGAAACAATTACGATAGAGAAAACGCAAAATCAGCTTAAATATTAACGTGACTTAAAAGCCATTCTTTTGCTTCGCTTCTTTCGTTGAATAATTTTGTCGGATAAGGGTTATTTTGCAATTTCATGTAAATTTCGCCGATTACAGATCCGATATTCGCTGTTGCTACGAGCGCTACCGCTTTTGTAACTTCCACGATCCAAGGATTACTACCAAGGTTTGAGATTTCACCAAAAATATCAGTGGCAAATTCACCGATTAACATAACTGGCATTTTTTCGCCCGGCCTTAACTTTCGTCTTTGTGCAGAACAATGCACCAAATGTGCTGGCGTAATTATG
The DNA here is from genome assembly GCF_028869115.1 of Pseudemcibacter aquimaris. NCBI lineage: Bacteria > Pseudomonadati > Pseudomonadota > Alphaproteobacteria > Emcibacterales > Emcibacteraceae > Pseudemcibacter > Pseudemcibacter aquimaris. The sequence goes on along the minus strand of NZ_CP079800.1, from coordinate 1,205,800 downwards.
GTAGTGCCAAAATCAATAATAGCAATATTATCATCGATATGTATTTCCGGCATTTCTGCGGGATACTCATACTCATTAATCACTTCAAAATCTTCCTTGTCACAATTCTGTAATAAAAAGGCTTAATCAGCGAGGTTAAGTATAGAAAAGGTATATATTTAGCAAGTTCTTTTTTTAACTTTTTATTAACCTTTATAAATAGATAACCCTAAAGCCCGCTGAAAATAACGATTTTTTTGATAAAAAGTATTTACAATACATGTTATATAACATATATTATAAATACATCTTGTGAAGAAATCACTGCCTACCTTTACAATAATGTACTGAATTAAATGAGTATTTTGGGATTACAAAAGTTAAGGAGATGACAATGAAAGCTGCAACGCTAAATGAACAAATGGTAAGAGAAGCGGAAATGTATAATACAATTGCCGACAACTCGACTGAGATTGCCTTAATGTTTATGACGTTGGAATATGTAGGACGGTTATACACAACCGCTTTCCCAGGAGCTAATTTGTCAGATGTGAAGAAAATAGATGCACTAGAATCGCTAGAAGAAAGATTCTACACAGTGTATCTTGACCTCGAAGAAAAAGACAAAGAAAAGCTCTCTCCTTACTTACGAATATTCACGATGGGTAAGTACCTCCAGAAAAATAGACTGAACTAGCGCTGTTCTACTCTAACCCCATCTGAAATATTTGAGCCTGGATGTATGATCACCTCTCCCCCATCATCCAGGCCTTTTTTTATCTCGGCCATTTGATCATTCATTTTTCCTATTTCGACTTCTCTTCTAATAGCAATGCCATCTTCAACAACAAAAGCGTTCCAATTTTCCTCGTATCTAAATAATGCACTGATGGGGACATATAAAACATCACTTGACTGATCAACGATTATACTTGCTTCTACCCGGAACGCATCGCCAAGCCCCCGCCATTTTTCAATTGGATCAATGAAATCAAGATAAACATTCACACGCTGTTCTTCGACACCAAGTGCAGAAATTTTAGTAAAACCGGACGGTGAAACAACACGTACCTGTGCCAGTATATCCTCATCACCACCCCATCTTTTAATAAGGGCAGTATCACCGGCTTCTACCTTCACCGCGTCGCGCGAAAGCATTTCAATGACAATTTCCAAATCTTCCGGATTTCCAACCTCAACAAGTGGTGTACCCGCCGGGATTACCCCTTCACTTTCATGAAGAAGCCTTAATACTTTTCCGGATACGGGGGCCCGTACCACCAGCGTACTACTATCCGCGCCTTGATTATCACTTGGCTGAACTAGCCTTGCTTTTGCTGCCGCTAGAACACTATCTGCCACGACCATACCGGATTTCGCAGTATTTAATTCGGTTTCACGAAGCCTTAATGTCAATTGCGCGCGTTCCAACCTCGCTATAGAAACATTGCCATTATCATATAATCTTTTTGTTCTTTCCAGTTCCGCTTTCGCAAATTCAAGTTCTGCTTCTGCGCGTTCTAATTTCGCGACTTCAAACCCAAGGGCCGCTTCGGCACCCTGAATATCGGCCTGCGCCTGAATTTCAGTGCGGCTATCAATAAACCTCGGGTCGGCAGGGCGCATGTTAGCAATAACCGTTTCACCAGCAGCAACACTGTCGCCCTGTTCTCTTTCAATGCGTGTCACGCGCCCTTCAATGGGTGAATAAACGACGTAAATATCGCGAATTTTTGTTTTCCCTTCACCATCAAGGGATACAAGAACATCACCACGTTCCACACGGCCAATATCAACAAGCACAGGATTTGGCATTAAGGCAAATACCAGCATCCCAAGCGCAAAAACACCAAGTGCAATTTTGATATAGAGTTTGATTTTTTTCATTGTTATTCAACTCCCTTTTGGGCGGTTACAAGGTCAATTTTATCGACCTGTCGCCAAACAAGATAAAATGAAATAAGCGTGCTTATGAGTACAACGATCACTGCATAAGCATATGTATTACTTTTGATATATAAAGGTATTCGGAACAGTTCCGTATCAAGACTTTCGATCATACCAGCCACCATTGCGTATCCAAGCAACATACCAATCGGAATTGCAATCAATACAACAATGGCAAGTTCACCAAATAAAATATAGGCCACCTCACCCCGCGTAAGCCCAAGTACACGAAGACTCGCCAGTTCACGTGATCTTTCTGAAAAAGCAATTCGTGCCGTATTATAAATAACCCCAAATGCGATAATCCCAGCAAACACAATATATACGGCCATCATGCGCATCATATTTTCATCCATCAATTGTTCAAAAATTTCACGCATTTTGTCCATCATAGTCATGCCGATAATAGATGGAATTTCTTTGATATTTTGATAAAGCGGCCCATTCCAGTTTGGATCAATCATCAATGCGGCACCAGTTACAACCGGCCCTTCGTTAAGAAGCGAATTAACCCGTTCAATATCCATCATCGCACCAATACCCATAAATTCATCATAAATGGCTGTGACGGGTAAATATAATTCGGGGCGTTTTTCCTCAAGAACATCAGCCTTAACCACATCCCCGATCTGGACATTTAATATTTCCGCCAGTTTTCTGGAAAGAATAAAGCCATTCGCCGGAAGCTCTACCGGGTTTAAATCCTGATCCAGCATGCGGTGCAGATCGGGTTCCGGAATAATTCCGGATATACCAGTGCGTTTGGCCAGATGCCCATGACTTAATTCCACCGGCACATCACGTAAGGGTTCCACTTTCATCACACCGGGCATAAGGCGAATTTCTTCAAGTGCTTTTTTATGGCGTGGTTCAACGAAACTAAGCATTAAATCTTCGCGGTTACCAACATCATATTGGATATTCATCATATGAATAACGCTGTCATTTAAGCTGTTTGCAAATATCAGTATGGAAAGTGCAAACCCGACACCAATAGACGATAGTAATGCCCGTATCGGCCTTCTTTCGACTTGGCGCAGAACAATACGACTTAAAAACGAAAAAATCCTGTCAACGCCAATGCGTTCCAGAATAGTTTCTTTAAATTCTGTTGGTGATTCCGGTCGCATTGCTTCTGCGGGTGGTAAGCTTGCTGCTTGTTTCATTGCGATCCATGTTCCTGCGGTTGCTGACCCTGCACAAAGAAAAACGGCAAATACCATTACATCAATTGAATAAATATATCTAAGATCCGGGAAGCGGAAATAAGTCCCATAAAGTTCCAATAGACCTGCGCCCAACCAAACACCACCAATAAGGCCGATGACACTGCCAATTGACACAATGACCATTACCATTTTCAAGAAATGAAGGGCAATTTCACTTTCCCGATAACCAACGGCCTTTAACATACCGATTTGTACGCGCTGTGTTGCAACCTGTCTGGTCATCACAACATTAATTAAAAATGCTGCCACCGCTAAAAAGATCACTGGTGTGATACTTCCTGTTGTCTCAAGCTGGGTAAGCTCATTTTCCACAAACCAGTTTGACATTTGTTCGCTGCGGTCAAATGAAATCAAGCCACCGTATGGCTTTAAAATCCGGTCCAGTTCGCTTTTTACATCACTAACATTTGCATCGCGACCAAGCATTAAGGAAACATCGTTAAAGGCACCATCCATATTTACGGCAGCCTCGAGCGCACGGCGGCTCATCCAAAAAACACCAAACCTTTTATCATCAGGAATTAACGCCCCCGGTCCCATGGCATAAACATATTCCGGGCTTAAAACCACACCAACGATTTTTAATGTTCGTTTTTTCCCATTGATGATCATATCCACAGTATCACCAAGGATAAATTCATGGGCATTTACGAATGCTTCGCTTGCTAGAATTGCATCTTCCTCGTCAGGTAGTAACCATCTGCCCTGCTTTAGATAAAGTTTATTTAATGTCGACTCATACCCATCCGGCACTGAAATAATACGGCCCGTGGCTGGTTCTTCCATACCGTCCACCTGAACAATTCCGCCGAACGTCACGCGTGTTTCAAAACGGGTAACACCATCAATTTCGGCAATCTGTTCACGTACATTATCGGGAACTCGTTTCGCCCCCGCCCACACTTCGGCGAATTGATACCTGTCATAATAAACATCACGGCCCAGTTCCAAACTATCAATCACCCCAAAGGATAAAACAAAAGACATAATGCCGGACGCCATCACAAGCACAATCGCAACCAATTGCCCTTTGATTTTCCATAAATCACGAAGCAATTTTCGGTTTAATGATGAAACAAGACGCCCCGCCATATCACCACCTTATGTCACGAATGGGTTTTGGATTTTCATTGATAACCACATCCGATACCGCACCGTCCGCAAAATAAATGACCCTGTCGGCCACATCCGCAATCGCCACATTATGGGTAATAATCATAGTGGTCGTGCCGTATGTTTTATTGACATTCTGCAGCGCTTCCAAAACCAAAATACCTGTTTCGCTATCAAGTGCACCCGTTGGTTCATCACAAAGAAGCACTTCCGGTCTTTTGACAATGGCACGGGCGATGGCGACGCGTTGCTGTTCACCACCAGAAAGTTGCGCAGGGAAATGGTTAAGGCGCTCTGTTAACTCCACGGCAGCAAGCGCCTCTTCCGCCTTCATCGGATTGGCCGCGATATCAGTGATCAATTCGACATTTTCAAGCGCCGTTAAGCTTGGGACAAGGTTATAACTTTGGAACACGAAACCGACATTTTCGCGCCTAAAATACGTTAATTCCTTATCCGTCATATTAGCAAGCACGGCCCCTTCGAAATGAACTGCGCCACTTGTCGGCTGATCAAGACCACCGATAATATTCAAAAACGTTGATTTACCGGAACCGGACGGCCCCAAAAGAACAATCATTTCACCGCGTGGAATTTCCATCGTAACACCACGCAGCGCATGCACCACCAGTTCACCAACGCCATATTGCTTGGTGATATTGTCGGTTCTGAATACTATTTCTTCTGCACTTTTTGTATCGAGCATATAGACAAGCCTCCCAAGTTTACTGCTCACTTAACCATCAAACTAACGCAGAAATAAGGCACATTCCTTGATGATAATCAAGAAAGCCCTTTAAATACGGCCTCCGCAATTTTTAAATCCTGAACGGCAACGCCTGTTAAATCAGCAATCGTGATCTGATCATCATTATCACGACCACCGCCATTTGCAATGACCGTCCCGAGCTCCACAATATCATCATTTGTAATCATGCCAGCTTTTCGTGCCCACATTATTTCGCCTCGCGTTTCACTTTGATCAACACTATCAACAACAACTTTATCAGCCATTTTTAAAATTTCAGGATCTAGTTCTTTTTTATCAAGTGTATCTGAACCCATTGCTGTAATATGGGTACCCGGCTTAACCATATCAGCGGTAATAAGAACTTCTTCCGATGGGGTTGTTGTAACAATCAAATTTGCCTTTTCGCATAAATCAGCCAAGTCAGTGACGACCGTGACAGAATATCCTTTCTGTTCCATATCGCTTTTATATTGTTCCGCTTTCTGGACATTTCGTCCCCAAACGACAACATTTTTGCAATCGGTCACAGGCTTTAAATATTCAAGCTGCATGCGTGCTTGAATGCCAGTACCCACAATACCAATGGCTTTCACGTTTTTCGGAGCAAGATATTTCGCCGATATCGCCCCCGCGACAGCGGTTCTTACGTCTGTCAAATAACATTCATCATGTAATATAACAGCGGGCATTCCTGTATTCTGATCGAACAACAGCATCATACCGTTACTTGTCGGAAGGCCAATTTCATTATTGCTGTAAAATCCGGATGCGATTTTAACAACATAATAATCACCACCATTGCTGCATCCATATTTAATGTGGATATCGCCCTTTTCCATCAGTAACTCGCCAACAGGCGGGATCGTGCATTTACCGGCGGAATAATCAACGAACCCATCCTCAATTAATGGCATAGGGTCAATGTTTGGTAGCACTTTTTCAATTTCCGTTAATGATACGACTTTCATTATGATTATTCCTCTAATCTATTATACTTTTTTAATACTTCGCGAAGGCGGTCATGGGGTAATTCATGAATGGTGATATAATCGCGGCCCACCATGGTTTCTGCGGCAACCATTGCATTGATAATGGCTTCTTCTGTTGCCTGGATGGTTGCAAGAAATAACGGCCCCATATCATCATTGGACATCATTTCCACATTCGTATTTTTATCACGGTGAAATGCCCCTTCATTGGCCGTTGAAAAGGCAATAAAAATATCACCTGATCCATTAGATGCATAACCACCAACCTTGGCAATTCCCATTGGTACGCGTCTTGCGATACGCTTTAACTGATGTGGCAATAGCGGCGCATCTGTTGCCACCGTAACGATGATCGAACCATATGGTTGATTTTGCGGCCCACCACGTTCCGGCATTAAATCTGTGATTTCCTTACCCACAGGAACCCCTGCGATGGTCAGCGTATCACGTATTCCATAGTTGGATTGAACAAGCACACCAACTGTATATCCACCCTGCTCTTCTGATAATACGCGTGATGATGTACCGATACCGCCTTTAAATTGATGGGTAACCATTCCTGTCCCACCTCCGACATTCCCTTCTGCAACAGGGCCGGGCTTTGCATTATTAAGAGCTTCGAACGCGTCTTCTTTAGTGACGTGGAAACCATTAATATCATTCAAGCTTCCGTCCCATGTTTCCGCAACAACAGGAAGTGACCAGAACACCCCGGGTTCACCGCTTAATGGATTAACAATACCGTTTTCAATTTCCCATTCAATCAGGGCATCATGGACGATACCGACACTATGTGTATTCGTGATTGCGATGGCACCGCCTAGAAAACCACTTTCTTCAACCCATGTTGTTCCTGTCATCTCACCATTACCATTAAGGCTATACCATCCTGCAAATACTGGTTTATATTTATAGTCATTGTCCTGATCAGACAGGATTGCACCACGACCACGTGGAAGGATTGCCGTTACCCCTGTTCGCACAGGACCTTCACCAACCACAAGATCCCCTTCGCCACGGATAATTGTTTTATGACCAACTTCGATACCGGCGACATCAGTGATGGCATTATAAAGACCCGTCTTACCATCAAAAGGCACCCCAAGATCGCGCGCACGCACATTATCCTGCGCATTAGAAAAAACCACCAACCCCAAATAAATAAAAGAAAAATAGATAATTTTCATGACTGGCCCTCATTTATAATCTCCTGTATCCTGAACTTCTTTATTCTTATTGTCAATCACCCTAAACTGGTCATTTACACTTTCCGTCTTTTTGAGTATTGTTAAAAGAATAAATTCCTAAGCAATTGTAATCAGGGGCTAGAATGGCAAGAATTCCAGATAGGTTTTTAGGGTTTGCCTTTTCAGTAGGTGACATCTTAATTGAAACGGATCGTGATTTTAATATTAAATCAATCGATGGTGCTGCGAGCGATATTGGCCTTTCTAAAGAATTTGATGAAAAAATATGTTTTCTTGATCTAATGAATTCGAATGATCAGAAAGATTTTCTGGCGATTACACTTCCTTTAAAGCCTGCCAATAGAATTGGCCCTGCCAATTTCCGTATTGGTAAAGATAAAGACAGCAAACGTAAATTTTCATTATTCATTAACAAACTGCCTGAATACCCAAACCGTATCTTCATCAGTCTGGTTTCATCATATCGTTTAAACAGAAACAATTCTCGCCAACAGGTTACGGATACAAAATCCGAAACTGAAAATTTATTAGGAAAAATCGAAAACATCCTAACCGAATATCAGGGTCAGGATAAAAACCTGAATATCACCTTGATGGAAACAAAGGATACAGAGAATCTAAAAGAACAGGATCTGGATAATTTAAATCACCTGCTAAAGAAATATTCTACAGGTGGCAATACAGCCGGAAGATTAGCCGATAATAGATTTGCGCTGGTTCATGAAAAAGAACCGGACGGCATGGAAACCAAGGATTTGTTAAGGGAACTGACCAAATCAACAGGGATAAACCTAAATTCCACGACCATTGATGCCGATGACGAGAGCTTAAGTGAACAAGACGGTATTCGCGCTCTCGTTTATAGTCTTCAGCAATTTGCAGATGAACATGAAGATTTCAACGTTGATGAAATCGCAAATAATTATGATGAAATTATTGAAAACACATCAGGTAAAGTTCAAAAGTTAAGAACTATTTTAAAAGATCAAAAATTCTCGCTTGTCTATCAACCGATAATTGACCTTAAAACCAAGGAAACACATCATTCAGAAGCACTGATTAGGTTTAATGACCCTGAATTACATGACTTACAATTTGAAACCATTTGTTTTGCGGAAAAAGTTGGATTGATCCATGAATTTGACAAAGCGATATTCATGCAAACGGTAGAAAAACTAGAAAAAATTATAAAAGACGATCCTTCCATAAAATTAGCCGTTAACATGTCAGGAAAATCGCTTTCCAAGAACGTATTTTTACAAGATTTATTAAAACAGCTTCAGAAATACAGCCATTTAAAAAATCACATCTCACTGGAAATTACTGAGTCATCCGAAATTACTAACTTAGAACAATTATCTGAATTTATTGATGAAATCAGATCAATGGGTTTTCGAGTATATCTTGATGATTTTGGTGCGGGTGCTGCTGGTTTCCAATATTTACGTGATCTGGAAATTGATGGTGTTAAAATCGACGGACAATATGTTAGAGATGCCCTAAGCGATAAAAAAATGCGCGCCTTTTTAAAAGCAATCGTTACGCTTTGTAATGACCTGGATATTGTTACGATCGGCGAATGGGTTGAAACATCCGAACAAGAAGAACTGCTTCAAAACCTGAATGTTACCTATGCGCAGGGTTATTACTACGGTCAGCCGAACACAGGTATCAAACAAGGGTGATTTATCAAAGATCAACCGTCCTGAGTATCCCGTTATAAACCCGACCGTCCCGTTTTTCTGTGAAATATAAATGCACCTGATTTACGTCAGTCGTGAACGTTTCACCTGTTTTAATTAAATGTTCTTCCGTCACTTTTGCCCGCCTTAACCTGGAAAGTGTGACATGCGGCCTATAAGGACGTACCACCAAATCAAACCCTGCTTCGCGAAATCTTGCATCAAGACGTGATTGCAAATCAGCAAGCGCATCAGAATTTTCAACGGATGCAATCATAACCCCTTTTTTTTCATTATCCGGCGGGAATAACGTTGTATCACCAAGTGTTACTGAAAATGGTTTAACACCGTTTACCGCCTCTTTAATCAGTAACTGTAATTGATCGAGATCGGTTTCTGGTACATTTCCAATGAAAATCAACGTTATATGATAATTTTCAAACGGCACCCAGCGGATATTAAAATCAGACAGCTGTTGCTGCAATTCAATTGAACGCGTTTTTAATACGTCCATCACTTCACCACTAAGTGATAAAGCAACAAAAACGCGTACCGAATTATTGTCTTTGTTATCGGATATTATAGATGACATTGACCCACTGCCCGCGATCATTTGGATTTGTCCATGTCAAACAATGTTTCTGATCATCCATGGCAGTGAATATTTCATTTTTTTCCCGGGTTAAATGTTCCGCGACGGGGAATTTTACATTGTCACCTTCGCCAAAATGAATATTAAAATTCATGGCACGACGACTGATAAAACCATATTCCAGTTTTTGTGCGAAATTAAGATCGATACATAATTCGTATGTTTCCCCCGGTTTTACAAGCGCCCGGTCCCGTTTTTCCGCCGCAAGTGATGTACTGGCAGCGAGAACACATATAAGACTAAAGCTTAAAAACCGCATGTTAATTAGTACTCCGTCGTTTAATAGATGGTCTAACCTTCATTGCTGTTTCTGGAATAAATATCGCCCCTTTTGTTCTATCTTCTGCGGGTGCAAACGTTCCAAATTTCGGAAGCATAACGCGCTCGCCACGTGCTACAGCACGGTTTATTTCCGCAAAAATTACATTCACAGCCTCTGTAGCTTGTTTCTTATTAAGGCCGCTATTTGACGCCAGAGCATCAATAAGTTCAGCCTTATTCATGGCGTTCGCGGAACTAATACTTCCTAACAGACCCAAACACATAATAACGGTAATAATTTTTTTCATGGGATATCTCCTTGTATCTTTTGAAGTATCGCATAATTGTGGCAATTTTTCTACAGCTTCGCATTTTTTCATAATCAAAAATTAACTTTTAACTTTTACTTTATTCATGAGTAGGAACAAATACATGCTGTCACAAAATATCTCGCGACCAATGCGAACTTTTAATTACCGAACGATCCAAGGACCGTCTTTTTTAAACGGCATTCCAGAGGCCGCTGAATGGGCAGATTTTAAAGAAAAAATTCTATGTGACAAAAGCAAATCTTTAAGTGAACTTTGGTTTGAAAAAGTTATTGAAAGCGGTGGCATTCCAGACAGAAAAGATTTTGCCGTAGAAGAATTCATCAAATTCGGCACCAATATATTTATTGGAAAATTAACGGATGACGGAAAATGGTTAACCACATATTGCGGCAGCGGTATCGCCGACAGCGTTGGCCTTGATGCATCCAATAAAACATTCGAAGATTACGCAAAACCCAAAACCCAGAAATTTTGGGAGGATAATCTTAAAATGCTGACCGACGATGGAAAAGTTTACTTGGAATATTATTCATTTGAATATGATAACCATGAGATTAAACATTGCGCAGCCATTAATTTACCGCTTTATAGTGATGGTTCCCCTTTCCCCAATGTGAATTTATCATACGAAAGTTTTAACCGCGAAGACTTATACCCTAGCGATTAACGCGCCTAAACGTTATAAATAATCTATCAATATTAAAATTAGGAATGCTTAATCATGATAGACTATTTGAAATTTTACATTAATGGCGAATGGGTTGATCCCGTAACCCCAAACACAGCCGATGTTATTAACCCCGCAACCGAAGAAGCATTCACGAAAATCAGCATGGGATCAAAAGCCGATGTTGATAAGGCCGTTGCCGCTGCCAAGGCCGCCTTCCCCGTATTTTCAAAATGGTCTGTGGAGGAACGCATCGCGCTTTTGGAACGCATCATTGAATTATACGAAAGCCGATTAGAAGAAGTCGCCCAAGCTATCACCGCTGAAATGGGCGCGCCCATCACCCTTTCCCGTGAAGATCAGGCAGCCGTCGGCACAAGCCACTTTCAAGCAACACTTGATGCGCTTAAAAATTTCGAATTTGAAAAAGAAGATGACGGCGCCATCCTTCGTTATGAACCAATCGGCGTCTGCGGATTAATCACGCCATGGAACTGGCCAATGAACCAGGTTGGTGCAAAGGTTGCACCAGCAATCGCCGCCGGATGCACCGTCGTTTTAAAACCAAGTGAAATCGCGCCTCTCGATGCCATGATCCTCGCTGACATTATGGAAGAAGCAGGTCTTCCCGCTGGTGTCTTTAATCTTGTAAACGGATATGGCCCCGAAGTTGGTGAAGCCATGTCATCACACCCAGACATTCATATGATGTCCTTTACCGGGTCCACCCGTGGCGGTATCGCCGTTGCAAAGGCATCAGCCGACAGCGTCAAACGCGTTGCACAAGAACTGGGCGGCAAATCACCGAATATCATCCTAAGGGACGCTGACATCGCACAGGCCGTTTATGACGGCGTTATTTTCTGTATGGATAACAGCGGTCAATCCTGTAACGCGCCAACCCGTATGCTGGTACCGAACGAAAGCATGGACATCGCCATAGAAGCCGCCCGTAAGGCAGCAGAAAGCCTTAAGGTCGGTGATCCACTGGATGAAACAACCGACCTCGGTCCCGTGGTCAGCGACGTTCAGTTTGAAAAAATTCAAGGTCTTATTCAAAAAGGCATCGACGAAGGAGCAACCCTTGTCACCGGCGGCACCAGAAGACCGGATCACCTTTCAAAAGGTTATTATGTAAAAGTAACCGTCTTTGCCAATGTGAATAACGATATGTCCATCGCCCGCGAAGAAATATTCGGCCCTGTCATCGCCCTTCTTGGTTATGATACAGAGGAAGAAGCCATCGACATCGCCAATGATACCGAATACGGCCTTGCGGGTTATATCAGTTCAAACGATATGGATCACGCCCGTGATGTGGCGAAGCAAATCCGCGCGGGTCAGATTAAAATCAACCTAAAAAGCGGCGGTCAAAAAGTTCCGTTCGGTGGGTATAAACAATCCGGAAACGGCCGTGAAAATGGCGTATGGGGTTTCCATGATTACCTTGAAATTAAGGCAATTACTGGTATTTAAATATCTTTTAAAATCCTTTTTGCCGCATTCCGCCCCGGCGCACCGGTCACACCGCCGCCGGGATGGGTACCCGATCCACAAAGATAAAAACCCTTTACCGGTGTGGCATATTGCGCCGCGTCGGGGTGTGGTCTGACGCTATAAAGTTGATCCGGTTCCAGCTTTCCGTGGCAAATATCACCACGCGGCAGACCGAATATTCGTTCCAGATCAAGTGGCGTTAAACATTGCCATCCCACCAAAATATCCGGCAAATTCGGAATATATTTCGTCAAATGATCAAGGATATTTTTAACCACCCGTTCTTTTTCATCATCCCAATTTTTCCCATCCGCCAGTTCATAAGGCATATATTTACATAGTAAGCTCATGACATGGGTGCCCGGTTCATCGGTCAATGTATCATCTGATGCACTGGGGATGATCGATTCAATAATTGGTGGGTCGGACGGTATTCCTGCCCGTGCGGACCTATAGGCACGCTCGATATGATCTTTGCCGTCAATGAATGAAATACTACTTTTGTGATGTTCGCCAATTTCCGTGCCCGGCAGACAGGCAAAATCAGGCAAACCCGAAAGCGCCAAATTCATGCGTAGTGACGCGGATTCCTGTCTGATGGCGGCAATATCCTTGGCGAATGTTTCCGGTAAATGTTCTTTACCGATCATGTTTAAAAAGGCGCCCTTTGGGTCCGCATTGGTGGCGACAACACGGGCGAGAATTGCTTTACCATTTTCAAGCATCACGCCTTTCGCCACACCATTTTCAACGATGATTTTCTTCACGGCCGCATCCGTTCTGATTTCAACGCCCTTTGCCATCGCCGATTTGGCCATGGCTTGCGTAATGGCGCCCATGCCGCCCTTTACGATACCCCACGCGCCATGATGACCATCCAACTCACCAACCGAATGATGTAGCATCGAAAGGCTCGCCCCCGGGTTATGCAGCGATATATAATTGGCGGGGATACAGTGCGATGCGATCATCGCTTTGATTTTATCACTTTCAAACCAGCGTTCGATGATACTATCAGGCGCACCGATAAAAAACTGCACCATGCGGTAACGGGTGTCTTTATCAAGCTTATAAATATCCATTCCGGATTTCGCCGCGCTGATCAGGTCCGTTAACCCGCCGCCATGCAATTTCGGCGGCTCTTTTAGCCATTGTTTGGATAGGATCGCACCCAGCTTATCAACAATGCCATGATATTCAATTTGCGCGTCATAATCGGTTTTGGAAAATTTTTCATATTCGCGTCTGTTATGATTGTCATCATCATTCAGCAACAAATATTCACCGTTCAAATCAGGATAAAATGAATTTTTAAGGCGCATGGGTTGATACCCATGTTTTTTAAGTTCTAATTCCTCCACGACCTCGGGCCGTAGCAGGCTGACCACATAAGACGCGATGGAATTTCGGTATCCGGGATGGAATTCTTCGGTGACCGCCGCACCGCCAACAATATGACGGCGTTCAAGCACACAAACCTTCAATCCCCCCATCGCCAGATAATTGGCGGCCGTCAATCCATTATGCCCCGCCCCGATAATCACCGCATCATATTGTGTCACACCAATCACCCTTTATTTTTACAAATAAATTTGTGATCACATTATCGGTAATTTGAGTTTGAGACAATATGTGAATGAAAAAATGTTCATGAAATACTACTCACCGTCACCCTCGGACTTGTTCCGAGGGTCTCGACAAAAGTTTCAATTTCAATGTTTTTCAAGAGATACTCGGAACAAGTCCGAGTATGACAGGTGGCGCCTAGCCAGCACTACCCATTTGCGACTGCATGTAATTCTGAAGACCGACTTTTTCGATCAGGCCTAATTGTTTTTCAAGCCAGTATGTGTGGTCTTCTTCCGTATCCTCAAGAAGCTTAAGAAGGATTTGTCGTGTTTGGTAATCGCGTTCTTTTTCACAAAGCTCAATCACATCCTTAAGCGCATCCACGACCATCAGTTCATAATCAAGATCGCTTTTTAACATGCTTGGCACATCATCCCCGATATTCAGCGCCGCACGTGATCCCACATCAGGCTTTCCTTCAAGAAACAGAATACGTTCCACAAGCATTTTCGCGTGGTCTAATTCCTCTTCACGTTCATGTTCAAGGCGGGTATATAATGCCTCTAGCCCCATATCTTCATACATTTGTGAATGAATGAAATACTGATCTGCTGCTGATAATTCATGAGTAAGAAGCGAATTTAACGCATCAATAATTTTTTGATTACCTTTCATGGGGCTATCCTTATACCTGAGTGACTATTTTCATTATAGATACAACAAGAAAACACTATTTTCAAGAAAAATATCAATAAAATCAATAACTTAATAATAGTTATAAGAAGCATTATGAGTTAGGCAATTTATTTTCATCACAAAAAAGCACCTGCCAAAAAACTATTTTATTTTGTCAGCCATGTTTTGAGCTACTTTTCCAAAAACAATATAAAAAGCAAGATAATAACAAGCAGATATAAACAACAAAATAGGAAGAGCTAACAACAAAGGCATTTCTATAAAGAGACTGACATAAACACCTAAATCCATTCCGAGAAAAATACTATAAATAATTGTCAATAATATGGACACTATATAAGAAGAAACAAGGCCACCAGCGCTTAATATTTTTTGTTCCTTTTTGTGTGGTGCTCGACCTTCATTATCTACAAACAACTTAGCAGTATAAGCAGCACATATCATAATTATAGTTGTTGTAAGCCCTGGAATTTCTTTAATTTCCAATAAATTCATTGCAAAAGAAATCGTCATTAAAACTACCAAATATACGATAGAAAAAAGACATAAATATTTAAATAAATTTGGTTTTATTACGTTCTGCATTATCGCCCCCATTATAAATTATCAATTCTAGAATAATCATCTCCTATCCCCGTGGCACCCTAATCCTTTCGATCATGCCCTGAACCTCTTTCGGTGGCTCATTGGTCATTTTACTAACCACAAAGGCCACAACAAAGTTAAGCATCATGCCAAGCGTCCCTGCCCCTTCTGGTGAAACGCCGAGCCACCAGTGCTCAGACGTATTCGCGGATGGATCGATGAATTTAAAATAGATGATATAGAGGCTCGTGAACACTAACCCCGTGACCATGCCGGTGATGGCGCCTTCTTTGTTCATGCGTTTATAGAATATCCCCATCAGGATAATCGGGAAGAATGTTGATGCGGCAAGGCCAAATGCGAATGCCACCACTTGCGCCACAAAACCCGGGGGATTGATACCGAAATACCCGGCGATTAACACGGCAATGGCCACCGCCATCCGCGCGAACATTAATTCTTGTTTATCGGTAATATTCGGCAGCAGCATTTTTTTGAACAAATCATGGGCCACCGATGTTGAAATCACCAGCAGTAAACCCGCCGCCGTCGATAGAGCCGCCGCAAGACCGCCCGCAACCACAAGGGCCACCACCCAATCAGGAAGCTCTGCAATTTCCGGATTGGCAAGCACCATGATATCCTGATCGATATATAATTCATTGGCGCTTGGCCCGTCTTGGTTTCTTAATAGACGTTCGCCACTTGGGCCAGTACCGTCACGGAAATCCGGCTTTCCTTCGAATGCGTTCCCAGCCGTATATTGGATTTTGCCGTCGCCGTTTTTATCGCGCCACGCGATTAGGTCGATGGCTTCCCAGTTTTTGAACCACTGTGGTGTTGCCTGATATTCTGCGTTCGATACTGTATCAATCAGGTTAAGTCGTGCGAAGCTGGAAACCGCAGGCGCGGTTGTATAAAGGATCGCGATTAACACAAGCGCATATCCGGCAGAAAGCCTTGCGTCACGGACCTTTGGCACCGTGAAAAATCGCACGATCACATGCGGCAAACCCGCCGTACCAACCATTAACGCCGCAACAATACAAAACATATCAAATGTGGATTTATTCCCCGCCGTATATTCACCAAACCCCAGTTCCACCGACAGTCCGTTTAGTTTATCAAGCAGATAACCCGATCCATCGGCCAGTTCCGATCCAAAGCCAAGTTGCGGCACAGGGTTCCCTGTCATCAGGATCGAAATGAATATTGCCGGCACCATAAAGGCGAAAATTAAAACGCAATATTGCGCCACCTGGGTATAGGTAATCCCCTTCATTCCCCCAAGAACCGCATAGAAAAACACAATCGACATACCGATCAGCACGCCTGCTGTGATATCGACCTCAAGAAATCTGGAAAACACAATCCCCACACCGCGCATTTGCCCCGCGACATAGGTAAATGAAATAAACAGCGCACATATTACCGCAACGGTTCTGGCCGCATCGGAATAATATCGGTCGCCGACAAAATCCGGCACGGTGAATTGGCCGAATTTACGCAAATATGGTGCCAGCAATAACGCGAGCAACACATATCCACCCGTCCAGCCCATTAAATACATGGAACCATCACGGCCCATGAATGAAATCAATCCCGCCATGGAAATGAAGCTTGCGGCACTCATCCAGTCGGCAGCGGTCGCCATACCGTTTGCTAGCGGCGGCACATGGTGGCCCGCCACATAAAAATCATCTGTCGTGCCCGCCTTGGCCCAGATGGCAATACCGATATAAAGCGCGAATGTGGCGCCCACGATGATGTAAGTCAGGGTTTGAACATCCATTATTCATTCTCCCCTTCTTCTTCATCGACGCCGTATTTTTTATCGAGCTTATTCATTTTGGCGACATATACGAAAATCAGGATCACGAAGATATAAATCGCACCCTGCTGCGCCATCCAGAAACCAAACGGAAAACCAAAGAATTGAAATTGATTTAGGAAATCAACAAAGAGTATCCCCATGCCGTATGACGCCATAAACCATATCGCGAGCAGTTTAAGCACCAGCGACACATTTTCTTTCCAATAATTATCGGTATTCTGGCTCATTATTCCGCGCCCCTCTGTAATAGTTGCTCAATGGTGTAATGATGGCCGCCCTTAACGGTCGCGACAACATTCCTGATGTTCTTTAGATCATCAAGCGGGTTCGCGCTCAGGATCGCCATATCAGCGAGCTTGCCGACCTCGATGGTACCCAGATCATCATCAACACCGATGTTTTTTGCCACATTAATGGTTGCGGCGCGGATCACATCCGCGTTTGGAATGCCGGCTTCCGCCATCATCAACATTTCAAAATGTTGTGAAATGCCATATGGGATAAACGGGCTATCGGTACCGGCGGCGAAATTGGCACCTGCGTCATATAATGCCTTAATGGTATCAAGCATTGGTGTGTTTTGTTCGATTTCCTTTTTTGAATAATCCGCATTACCCGATGCGGCTTGTCCATCCCGCTGTAATTCATCAAGAAAGGCCGAATATTTCGGATCCGTAACATATTCCGGATGATCCGCAATATATTTATGGTATCCCCCATCCAAAATATTGGTCGCGGTAATAAACAGGCCGGACTGGCTTATGATTTTACGAACATCATCGTAACTATTAGCAAGGTAAGAAAATTTTGGTGAATATCCACGGCGGCTGGTCGCGGCGATATGTTCAAGGCTATCCATGCCGTTTTGAATGGCCGGTGCGATTTCATGTGATGATAACGGAATACCCATTTTGTGGGCTTCCTCAATTAATATCTGTTGATATTCATCCGGAAGACGCACATATGATTTCACCATGTCATAATCAAGCGCACGGGCGCGGGTTATTTCATGACGAAGGGCCTTTTCATTAACCGCATTATAACTTTGGCCGTAATAAACACGCGGGCCGCCCGTCAGCCACCCTGCATAAAACATGCGCGGCCCTGCGGCAGCACCGCTTTCCCACGTTTCCTTACGCATCAATGATTTATACGGGTTTGTGCCCGGATCACGCACGCTGGTAATGCCGTACGCAAGCCAGTTACGGCCAAGCTTTTCCCCAAGCAGTTCCGTTTGGTGGGTATGGCCCGCCATTAACCCCGGTATCATCACATCGCCGCTGTGATCGATCATTTCACCAATGGGCGCTTCGGTGCCGTGTGGCGCGATTTTCGTAATACGGCCATCTTGGACAAACACGTCCACATTGTTACGTACCTGATCAGACACCCCGTCAAAAAGCGTGCCCACATGAATGGTTTTTGCATCCGCAATATCACGCGTCCAATTGGCGTTGATCATGCTATCACTGATTTGTCCTGTTCTGATGTTACAGCTTTTAAGATTTGCGCCCGACATATAGAAAATATCTTCTGAATTCATTTTCCATCTGGGCATTAAGGCCACATCGGTACAATAATTTGGTAATGTGCCAGTGATATTGCCATCCTCATCCACAGTGGCAACGCGAATTTCCCCTTCGGATATATAAGCAAGCTTGCCTCCATCCGGTGATAACACGGGGCCACTGCCATCACGGGTCGATAGGCCGATGTCATTAGGCATTTCGAAATCGTTGGCTCTACCGCTTTCAACATGATATTGGCGGATGACATGCATCCCTTCGCGAAAACGGCTGGTTGCCGGATTTGCCACCGCCATCAGGATGTGTTTATCATCCCGTGCCCAAACAGGACGGCCTGGTGTATGAATGGCTTCGTCAACGACCTCGATATTTCCGTATTCGACATCAATGACCTTAACATCTGCCCTGCCCCATGTGTTGGACACACCACGGGTCGATAGATACGCAATCTTGCTTCCGTCGCGTGACCAGCTGATGCGGTATTCACGGTGCTTATCATTGGTTAGACGCGTTTCTTCGCCGCTGATCATATTACGGGTCCAGATGTCCATCTGACCATCACGTTCGGCGACAAAGGCAACCATGTTGCCATCCGGTGCCCATGTCGGGTCATTGACCTGTCCAATATCATCGATATCGATATTTTCGGCCGGTGCATTGCCGTCCTGTACCCACATGCCGCCAAGCGCGGAATAAATCAGCCTGTTATTACGGGGGTTAACATCCAAACCGCCAATGCCGCGCACGACCTGACTTTCGGCGCTATCAAAATCACGTATTTTTTTAGTATAGCTCGGTGGGTTGGCGGTGATGGTTGCTTCGAAAGGAATGGTGACCATATCACGCACATTCACAAGCCATTCTTCATTGTTTCTAAGTTCGCTTTTAAACCCCAGGAACTTAATCATGCCATCTGCTGTGTAATAAAGCCCCGCACGGCCCCAAGACCCACGAAACGGGAATATATCACCTTGATCAAGGATATGTTTATCGCGGTAAGTGCGCCTGTCAAATGCATTAACCACATAATTCAATGAAATATCGCGGCCATCCTGTTCAATATAGGTAAAACCAATTCCATCACGGTAAAGGTTCGGGCGGTAATAATTTATGCTTTCCGATTTCATCAATGAAATTTCAAACGGTGTTTCGTTTAAATCATCAAGCAGGATTATTTCTGAATAATCCCCTTTAATTTCCCGTGTATGAATCAAACGATTTCCATCAATCGATTTATGGGGATGGCCCGCATCATCTGGGTGGCTGGTAAGCTGTGTTAACGCGCCCGTATTTACATCAATATCCCAGATATCATAATTTCCGGTTCGGTCGGATGAAAAGGTAATTGTATTCCCGTCCGCATTCCAAAATGGTTCACGGTCATCAAAATTACCCGTTGTGATTTGTTTAAGGTCCGAACCATCAATATTCACAGTCCAGATGTGGAAATAACCGGCATGGAAACCTTGAAATGCAATTTTTTTACCGTCCGGTGAAAAGCTTGGTTCGCGGACCTCGGGCTGTTGACCGCTGGTGATTGCATGTGCCTCCCCACCGCGTGTTGGCAACACCCAGAGTATCCCTTGCAGATCCATTGCGATATAGGCGCCGTCTGGGCTTGTGCTTAATCCGAAATTGGTTCCTTGGTTAAAGGTAATATCTTCTGCAAATGCCGAAGCCACCATTCCAATTGATATTAAAGCGCCCTTAAACCAATGCCGCATGTTCTTCCCTCATATTTTGATAATTTTTATGCTTCGCAGCTTTCCAGAAAACGCGCGCGATGTAAATAGTTTATATGGCTTGAAAAAATCCGTGCCTTCGTTACTCTGCGTTTTATTAAAGGAACGAATATGTACTCAATTGAAACAGAACGCCTGCTGATGCGGCCATTTGAAATGGATGATGTTGATTTTCTTGATTATCTGCATAGCGATATGGACGTGGTCAGATATACCAGCGGTTATACCCGTAGCCATGAAGAAAACATTGGCTTTTTAAAAATGATGCATGAATTTTATGAACGTGACTTGGGGCACTTACTGGTCATTCAAAAGTCGGACTTAACCCCGGTTGGTCGTGCGGGCCTTTATCCCTTTTATGGCGTTATTGAAGACGATATGGAATGGCTTTATACATTCGGGCGCGACAGCGTTAAAAAACAGGGTGACGTGATGGAAGTCATTGACCTGGGATACACCATTGATAAAGCCGCATGGGGCAAGGGTTTCGCGACCGAGGCTGCATCGGGGGTACGTGATTATTCATTTGAAAACCTTGGGTACGATAAACTTGCATCCATGATGATCAAGGAAAATACGGCGTCCGTAAGGGTCGCGGAAAAAATGGGTGCGGGTAATCCAACAGAAATAATGGTCAACGAAAAACCAGCATTAAAATTAACGCAATACAGGTAATTTCATTTATGGAAAATATGCAAAAATTAATTGATATCATGGCGAAGCTTCGCGATCCAAAGGATGGCTGCGCTTGGGATGTGGAACAAACATTTGAAACAATCGCCCCCTATACGATCGAGGAAGCCTATGAAGTAAGTGAAGCCATTGATAACAACGACATGGATGCCCTTAAAGACGAACTGGGTGATTTATTATTCCAAGCCGTTTTCCACGCCCGCATGGCCGAAGAAGCCGGCCATTTTAATTTTGATGATGTGGTCGGTGCCATTTCCGATAAAATGATCCGCCGACACCCCCATGTTTTTGGTGATGAAAATTACAGAAACGCCGAAGAACAGACGGTCGCATGGGAAGAACAAAAGGCAAAAGAACGCGCCGCGAAAAAACAACATTCCATTCTTGATGGCGTTACTGTTGGTCTTCCTGCCCTTACCCGCGCCGTGAAACTGCAAAAACGCGCTGCCCGTGTCGGTTTTGATTGGCCGGAAACATCACAAGTCGTCGATAAATTAAACGAAGAAATGGCGGAATTATCAGCAGAACTGGTCGCAGAAAATAAAGATCATGACAAAATAGAAGAAGAATTCGGCGACATGATGTTCGTATACGCCAACCTCGCCCGCCATTTAAAAATCGACCCCGAACAAGCGTTAAAAAAAGCCAACAACAAATTCACAAGACGGTTTAACCAGATCGAAACCGAAGTGGAAAATTCCGATAAATCATTCGACGAATATTCACTGGATGAACTGGAAGAAATGTGGGTAAAAGCGAAAAAGGCGGAAAAATAAAAACGGGGCCAATTGGCCCCGTCTCATTCAAATATCAATTTAAGTCCTTAATCGACCTCACCGCCGCGGACCCATGGGGCGCCGGCGTTATCAAGGGCACTTTCAAATGCCGGAACGGTTGTACCGGTTAGCGTCGCGAGGCGGGCCTTTGCGGCATTTAAGCCTTCCATCGCATAACCAAACTGGTCTTTTGCCTGTCCTGTTGGGCCATATGTTCCGGAACTTGACCCCGCAGCAAAGCTTAGGCGGCTACCGACTGTGGCTGGGCGTGAGCCCTTACCAGAACGGGAACGTTCACCATTTAGCATTTCGTCAATGGCGTATAATTCCTGACGCAATGCTTCATATTGTCCCTCAAGACCCGCGGCATCATTTGAACGGTCCATCGCCATATGGTAAAGACCGAGTTTCGCTTGTAATTCGCTAATGGTGTTATTGGCCGCAGCATATGTCGCACGGGCCGCTTCCACATCACGTTGGAACGCGAATGCATCAGCACGGCTTGCTCCCGCAAGGCCGGCTTCTGTCACATCAACCAGTTCAAAATTAACCGGTCCGGCAATCTGGCTAGAGGCACCATTCACACGTGCGTGTAATGTCGCGGTGTAATTACCCGGCATCGCCATCACGCCCGGTGTGCTGTAACCACCAGTACCGCTATTTTCATTTACAATCGCGTTCATTGGTGAATGACGTAGGTTCCATGTGACACGGTGAACACCTTTTTTATTCGGTGCATCAACAGTACGAACCACATTACCCGATGCATCACGCACGGTGATGTATACGGCGGCGTCTTGTTCGCGGCGTTCCTGTTCAAGGGTGCTGAATTCAGGATAATCAACGCCCTCGCCGTCTTCACGTTTTTCTTTATCCGCGGCAACACGAACCTGTTTTGCCGTTTTAAAGCTATCCTTCAGGTAATAAGTAAATGTTTCACCGAAAGCAGGATTTTTCGCCGTCCATTGGTCATCGCCCTGACTGTCGCTGTGCTGTGTATCTTCGCGGTACCATGGTGCCTTTTCATCCGCGAATAAAAGCGCATCATTTTCAAGCGTTTCTGCGTTTAATCCACGAAGCGGTGTATAATCATCAAGAATGAAAATACCACGACCGAAGCTACCGGCGACAAGGTCATTTTCACGGCGTTGAATACGAACGTCGCGAACGGAAATTGTCGGCATACCGCCTTCCAGTTCGATCCAGTTATCACCACCATCAACGGTGAAATAAATACCAAACTCTGTCCCAAGGAACATAAGATCGCTATTCACATGATCCTGTGTAATTCGCCACACAAGCGATTTTTCAGGAAGGCCATTTGTGATCGACGTCCAAGTACGACCGCGGTCGGTACTTTTAATCAGATATGGTGCGTAATCCCCTTCTTTATGATTATCAAGGGCCGCATAAACCGTATCGGCATCAAAACGGTCAGCACGAATATCATTCACATATGAATTGGCAGGAATGCCGCGAATATCAGCGATTTCAATTCGGGTCCAGTTTTCACCACCATCCGATGTCACCTGAATAAGGCCGTCATCAGTACCGACATAAAGAATATTTTCATCAATCGGGCTTTCGGCCACATTGGCGATCGTATGGAAATTTGACATGGCAGAAAGATCCCAGCCCGCTTCCGGACCCCATGTTGTATCCATCATTTCATAGGTCAGACGATTACCGTTTTTAGTAAGATCACCAGAAATTGGTGTCCAGTTATCACCACGATCATCAGAACGCCATAAACGTTGTGACGCATGATAAAGTCGCTTTGGATCATGATGGGACACATTAATCGGTGCATCCCAGTTGAACCTTTCTGCTGGCTCGCCCGGTCTTTCCTGTGGCTTAACATTCACATTTTCACGTAGTAATTTATCATGACGCATTAATCCGCCCTGCTGCCACTGTGAATACATGATGTTCGGGTTGCCCGGCTCAACGGCTGGTTGATGGCCATCAGCACCCATCGTCAGGTACCAATCACCATTACGCATACCATCGGCGCGCATTGTGCGGCTTGGGCCGCCTTGTGTTGAGTTATCCTGTGTTCCGCCATAAACGTTATAAAACGGGTACGTGTCATCGGCTGCAATTTTATAAAATTGTGCCGCACTGATGCCCTGCATGAAGCGCCATTTCTTCATATTGTCACGGCTTTCGTATAGGCCACCATCAGAACCGATCAATACGAAATCAGGATCGGTTGGGTGGAATGCGAATGCATGGTCATCAACGTGCTTATTCACAAGATTAATATCTGTCCAGGTTTTACCACCATCCATAGAATAAGCGCTTAAGTTATTGGCCATATAAACCATGTCAAATGTATGCGGGTCTGCGAATATTTCCTGATAATAATGTGGCCCTGTACCACCTGATACACGGTCGGACATTTTTGTCCAACTTGCACCCTTATCACTTGAACGCCAGAACCCACCTTTTCGTTCATCCAGTTCAATTGTTGCATAAACAACATTCGGATCAATCGGTGAAACGGCAATACTTGATTTACCAATGTTACCTTTCGGTAACCCCTCGGTCATTTTTTCCCATGTTTCGCCGCCATCCGTTGATTTATAAAGCGCGGAACCAGGTCCTGTGTCAATTAATGCCGCGATTGTACGTTGGCGTTGCCATGCTGCCGCATAAAGGATATCCGGGTTGCTCGGGTCAATGGCAAGTGATCCAACACCAGTCCATTCATCAATTTCAAGCGTATTACGCCATGTTTTACCGCCATCAGTGGTTTTAAATACGCCGCGCTGGCCACCTTTGGACCAAAGTGGTCCTTGTGCCGACGCCCATACTGTATCGCCATCTTCAGGGTGGATTACGATATCACCAAGATGTTCTGAATTTTCAAGCCCCATATTTTTCCAGGACTTACCACCATTTTCCGATTTATAAATCCCGTCACCAAATGCAATATGGCGACCGGCATTATTTTCACCAGTACCAACCCAGATCACATTTGAATTGGATGGATCAATGGTAACATCACCAATTGAATAAACACTTTCATTGTCAAAAATCGGGTCCCATGTTGTACCCGCATTTACGGTTTTCCAAACACCGCCAGATGCAACAGCCGCGTACCATGTACCCGGATCCTTTTGATCAACTGCAACATCAGCAATTCGGCCAGACATGTATGACGGGCCAATATTTCGCATTTCCATCCCCTTGAACGTGCTACTGTTCATCGGGCTTTCATCGTTATCCTGCGCCATTAGCCCCGTTGGCATAGCCACAGTCATCATCAATGTCATTAATATTGATTTTTTCAAGAAAGTCCTCCTCTTATATTCTCGTTTTGGAAAACAGGTTGCACTATTTTCAAAACCAATACAAGAAAGAGTTGTGCTTTATTCAAACAAATTTTCTTTTATTTTTTGCCATGCTTCTAATGACGGCGCGGATAGTAGGCCAGTGCCTTCATTTTTGGGTGTATAGGGCTTCCCGTCAAGCCCCATAACATAACCGCCAGCTTCCTTAAACAAGAGCGTTCCTGGCAAATGATCCCAGATAAGAGTACGGTAATAAACGGAAAAATCCTTTTCACCTGTTAGAAGTGCTACATAATCATACCCCGCGCAAAATGCAGGACGGTTTTCTTTAAAACGGGACAGGTTTTCTTTCGCTTTTACCCTGATTTCTGGTGGCATACGATTGATATGCGCGGCGCCAATCATATCGGAAATATTCGATTTATGGTTGTTAATGGTCACTCGTTCACCATTAATAAAGGCTCCCTCACCCTTACGGGCAAATGCCATTAAATCCTTTGCGGGTAAATATATCCAGCTTGCGCCAACCTCTCCGTGCTGGAGAGCCGTGACCATAACGGCGAACTGTTCATTTCCCTTGATGAAATTATTGGTACCATCAATTGGATCGATCAAAAACCCGCATTCAGAATTGATAAGTTCATTTAACCTGCCGAGGTTTATGGAAATATCCTCTTCCCCGGTGACAATGGCATAGGGGTATAATTCCTGTAATTCACGGCTCAACATTTTTTCTGCACCCACATCCGCTGCAGTAACAAATTCGCCGGGCTCTTTAAACTGAACTTCTGTTTCTTTAAGATTTCGAAACCGTGGCATGATTTCGACTTTGGCTACTTTTTTCATAATGGCGCAAATATCATCAACGCGCATCTAGTTTTCCCTGTTTAACCAATTGTCCTATGGCCGCTTGATCCAGCCTTACCGTCAGTGTTGAATGCTCTTCTGTATCAACACGGTCAAGCACTTCACCATACTGATAAAGAAGCGCGATATCCGCCCCTTCATGGTGTTTATAGGTAAATTCAATGACTTCCTTGCCCTTGGCAAGTTCCTGTTCCATCTGAAGCAGTAATTCATCACATCCTTCACCCGAAATGGCAGAAAGCATGATGGCATCATCTTTGCGTTCAGCCATATTTTGAACAACTGACCGATGTTCATCATCAAGCAAGTCCATTTTATTCCAAACCTCAAATATGCTTTTGCTGTCATCATCAAGCACACCAAGCGATTTAAGAATTTCCATCACATCTTGCTTTTGCGCTTCTGTTTCAGGATGGGAAATATCACGTACATGAAGGATTATGTTTGCTTCGGTGACTTCCTCTAACGTCGCGCGGAACGCAGCCACCAAATGGGTCGGCAAATCGGAAATAAATCCTACCGTATCTGAAAAAATCGCCTTTTTCCCGCCCGGCAAATCCACATTACGCATGGTCGGGTCAAGTGTGGCGAACAATAAATCCTCCGCCATGACCTCTGCTTTGGTCAAATAATTGAACAGCGTCGATTTCCCCGCATTGGTGTATCCCACCAAAGCGATAATTGGGAATGGCACTTTCCTGCGGCTATTGCGGTGAAGTTCACGGGTTTTAACAACGGTTTCTAGTTGTTTTTTAATTTTACCAATACGTTCATCGATAAGACGTCTATCTGATTCAATTTGGCTTTCACCGGGTCCACCCATAAATCCGAAACCACCGCGCTGGCGTTCCAAGTGGGTCCATGATCTGACAAGACGGCTTTTTTGATAACTAAGATGCGCCAGTTCAACTTGAAGCACACCTTCTTTGGTTTGGGCGCGCTCACCAAAGATTTCCAAAATCAGCCCTGTTCGGTCAATGACCTTGGTTTTTAATTCCTTTTCAAGGTTTCGTTGCTGTCCTGGCGAGAGTTCGCAATCGGCCACAACAAGTTCAATTTCATTGGCACGAATGAGTACAGCCAATTCATCAAGCTTACCTTTACCGAGGAAAGTCGCAGGACGCACTTTATTAAGCTGAACGACTTCAGCCATAATAATGTCCAGCTCAAGCGCGGCAGAAAGTGACACGGCCTCAGCCAAGCGATCTTCTGCGCCTCTTAAACTTAATGGTGCATCTTTACTGTTGATGTTTGGATGGAATACAAATGTGCGCGCACCCGAAGAGTGATGCGGCATATCATCATTCTGTTCCTGACCATCCCATACGGATGAAATTTTCTTCTTTCGAAACTCTAATGTTTCTTTAAAGTCTTGATTGGTCATTAGATGAAGAAATTACTCCCCATCAAGTGTCCCCTCTTCATCACCGTCAAATAGATTAATTGGACCCCCAGGCATGATTGTTGAAATCGCATGCTTATAAACCAATTGAACATTTGAATCACGGCGAAGCAAAATACAGAAATTGTCAAACCACGTAATAATTCCCTGAAGCTTAACCCCATTAACAAGGAAAACGGTAATTGGCGTTTTGTTTTTACGGACATGGTTTAGAAAGGCATCTTGTAAGTTGTGCATTTTTTCTGACATTATTTTTATTCCACTTTTATTATTATTCTAGCCTTAAAACAGTATAACCTGATTATGCTGCATAGTGTTGCTTGCGGAGTATATCACAGGATTCATTTTAATTAAACTAATAAGATAACATATTGAAAACTAGTGGTTAATTTTTTCTAAATGACGGCGTTAAAAATATTAGAAATGCAATAATTTCCAATCTTCCAATAAGCATGAGTATGCTTGTCATCCATTTTTCAGCGTACCCCATTCCCAAATACCCGATAAAATCAGGCGCGACAACATTTGTCATTGATCCTGCACTAAATAAATTGGCTATTGTTAAACCAATGGCCGTATCAATATCACGCCCAAAATAACCATAAAAACATGCAAAGAATGCAATCGTTGAAAGATACAGAAACAGTAATGTCCAGACACTCATTAAAATAGAGCTATTAATGTTCATATCATTCATACGCATAGCGACAATTCCGTGCGGGTGAGCAAGCCTGCTGATTTCACTATCCGCTTGCCTGAACAGCACCCTAAACCGTAACACTTTAAACCCGCCCGCACTTGAACAGGCCGTACCACCAACAAACATCAAAAGCATACATAAAATCGTTACACTTAACGGAAGCGCTTTGGCCGCATCCGGGACAAAACCCGTTGTACTGATTGCTGAAGCGGCGGTGAACATAGCGACTTCAAATTTTCTAAAGACATTCGCATAATAGGCATCATCCATACCCAAAATTGCAAAAAAGATAATAACAACAGCAAACAGGAACAACCCAAGGAAAAATTTAATTTCCCGATCATTATTATAAACTTTATATCTGCCGTTCATAAAAAACGACCAATGATACGTAAGGTTCGTGGCTGCAAATAACATAAACGGAATAAGAATTAATTCGCTCATTGTATTAAACTGATTTACACCCGATGATGCTTGGGTGGTAAAGCCACCACTTGAAAGCGTTGCCATTGCCGTCGATAATGCATCAAATGATGACATACCGCTTAAGCTTAATAAAATCATGCACCCGAAAGTAAATAAAATATATATCTGCGCGAGTGGCTTAAATGACGCCTTAAACCGGCCAAGCAACCCTTCTCCCTCACCATGCGGAAGCGCATTACGAAATAATTCAGAACCCCCAATTGCACTTATTGGAATAATTGATGCAGCAACAATAAATATATATATGCCACCTTGCCATTGCAAAAATGACCGCCAGAATAAAACTGTTTTTGGCGCGAGCGCAGTATTCGCAAGCATCGTCGCACCAGAGGTCGTAAAGGCAGATGTTGCTTCAAAATATGCATCAACCAATTTTGTGAGCACACCAGAAACCATAAACGGAAGAGACGCAAATAAAGGAATGATAAGCCAGGTAAATACCAAGAATGAGATAACGACATATCTGTCAGGCTTTGCGGGATCATCACGAAAAGCCATCCGTATTCCAAAACCGACAAAAAGAGTAAACATCGAACAAACGAAAAATGGCAATACCATATCCATTTCATCAAATGTAAAAGCAGCAACAATCGGGACAAGTTCACTAATGCCAAGGCAGATCAGCAAACAGCCTAATATATGACCCACTCTTGCTATCATGATTTAAAAATACTCAAGCCTGACGGAAAATAGTTCTTCGACCTTTTTAATCATATCAGCACAGGTAAATACAATCACTGTATCACCGGCATTAATGATGGTCTTTCCTTTTGGAACAATAATATCACCATCATGTATGATTGAACCAATAATAATACCTGTTGGAAGCTTTACATCACGAAGCGGCTTACCAACAAGGGAGGATCCCTCAACGGCAACAGCCTCCATGACTTCCGCCTCACCACCAGCAAGGCTTTGTAATGAACTGATACGCCCGCGGCGCATATGTTTTAGAATACTTGATACTGTGGTTTGTCTCGGGTCAACGAATGCATCAATCCCGACAGAGCCTGTAAGATCACCAAAGGAATGATCATTAATAAGCGTAATTGCGCTTTTACATCCCATCTGTTTTGCAAGCAGTGCCGAAAGAATATTAACCTTATCATCATTGGTTACAGATACAATGGATTCCGTACCGTAAATATTTGCTTCTTTTAAGATTTCCATATCAAGCGCATCACCATGCAAAACAACGGCTTTTGATAATTTTTCCGCAACATTAAAGGCACGTTTTTCATCACGTTCAATAATTTTAATTTGGAACTTGTTATCGGATTCTAATAGCTGTTCGCTCAAGAATGTACCTACATTGCCGCCACCGACAATGATCAGGTTTCTTGCTTCTTCTTCCTCATGTCCAAATACACTCAACGCCCTTGGAACATGTGATTTTTCTGATGCGATATAGATATTATCACCAACCAGCAAATGATCATCCCCACTTGGTACAATGAGTTTTCCATTACGAAGAATACCGCATACAACAATATTCAAATCCGGGAATAATTCCGTTAACTGACGAAGCGGCGTATCCACCACCGGACAGTCATCCTCAAGTTTTACACCAACCACACGGATGCGGTCATCCGCAAATCGGATCATGTCGGTAGCACCTGGAACTTCAAGCCTATTGATGGCCGCTTTGGCGACCTCAATTTCAGGGGAAATTATCACATCGATCGGCATATGTTCGCGGCTGAATAATAATTGCCACTGCGGATCAAGATAATTTTGTGCACGAATACGTGCAATTTTTGTTGGTACATTGAAAAGCGAATGCGCCACCTGACAGGCAACCATGTTGACCTCATCAAAGAGTGTAACCGCAATAATCATATCCGCATCTTCCGCCCCCGCGCTTTCAAGCAAATCAGGATAGGACGCATAACCAACAAGTGCATGCACATCCAAGGAATTTCGAACTTTATTGATAAGCTCTTCTGAACGGTCAATAACCGTTACATCATTTTGCTCATGGGCCAAATGTCTGGCAATGTTATATCCAACCTGTCCGGCCCCACAAACGATTACTTTCATTTTCAAGTCCCCTCGTGACTACGCATTTTTACTTCTTATCCAGGCTGCCAATACCCAGACCTTTTAATTTTCTATGTAATGCTGATCTTTCCATTCCAACGAATTCGGCCGTTTTTGAAATATTTCCTTGAAAACGTTGAATTTGAACATTCAGATATTCTCTTTCAAACGTTTCTCGCGCTTCGCGTAATGGCAATGTCATTATTTCTGTGCTTGAATTTGGTCTTATTATCTCACTATCCGCCATCACATCTGGCGGCAACATCGCGACCGAAATTATTTCATCATCACTTGAAAGGATTAGCATTCTTTCAACTGTATTTTTAAGCTGACGCACATTTCCCGGCCAATCATGCGCTTGAAGTGCAGATAATGCCTCTTCATCAATGTTCCTGTTTGGCCTGCCTGTTGCGCTTGTAAAACCGATCATCATCTGTTTAACAAGCAACGGAATATCTTCGCGCCGCTGGGTTAATGATGGCACCTGAATTGGAACAACATTAAGACGGTGATATAAATCCTCACGGAAACGCTGCGCTTCGATTTCTTCACGTAGGTTTCTGCTTGTTGCACTTACGACACGCACGTTTACCTGCACACGCTGATCGCCGCCAACACGTTCAAAAGTTTGATCAGTTAGAATTCTTAAAATTTTGGCTTGTGTGGTTTGTGGCATATCAGCCACTTCATCAAAAAAGAGCGTCCCGCCATGGGCTTTCTCAAAAACGCCGGTTTTGGTGACAATACCGGCTTCTTCAACGCCAAAGAGTTCACGTTCCATATTTTCCGGTGACATACTAGCGGCATTCACAACAATAAATGCACCATTAGAACGTTTAGATTGACCATGAATTAGTCGCGCGACAAGCTCTTTACCAGTTCCCGATGCGCCAGTGATAAGAACACGGCTTCCACTAGGGGCAACTTTTTCGATGGTATTTCTGACAAGTGTAATCGCTGACGAAGTACCAGTTAATTGATTTTCATAACCAGCTTTTTCTTTAAGTTCCAGGTTTTCGCGGCGAAGCCTGTCTACTTCTGTCGCTCTTTCCACAAGAATAAGAAGTTTTTCCGTTTCAAATGGCTTGCTGATAAAGTCATAAGCACCATATTTAATGGCCGTAACAGCTGTTTCAATATTACCATGACCACTAATGATAATCACCGGAAGTTCTGGGTGTTTCGCTTTTACTTCCTGCAGTATTTCAATACCATCAAGTTTACTACCCTGAAGCCAAATATCCAAAATGAGCAAAGACGGTCTACGCGCGTCAATTTCACGCAAGGCATCATCACTGTTGCCCGCTGTACGGGTATCATATCCTTCATCATTTAAGATACCAGAAATCAGATCCCGAATATCAGCTTCATCATCAACTACAAGTATATCAAGCGCCATGGGCAACCCTTACTTCTTCTTCCGCCCTTGTATTATTATCGGGCTCAACATTATCTTCATCGTTATCTATGGCATTTACTTCAACCGCTTTATTGAAAATCAAAACGGATGACGCACCTGCCCCAGGATTATTTTCCAAAATCAGATCACCACCATGATCTTTCATAATTTTTTTCACAATCGCGAGCCCCAATCCGGTTCCTTTTGTTCTGGTTGTCACATATGGCTCTGTCAATCTATCGATCATCCCTTCCGGCATCCCTTTACCGTTATCAGAAACTTTGATGATGACTTCGCTATCATTTTCAGTTAGTGAAACATTAATTTCACCTTTATCTTGGTCAATTATGGCTTCGGACGCATTTTTAATAATATTTGTCAGTGCCTGACCAATTTGCCTTGCATCACAATCCAGTTTAACTGGCACACTTGGAAAATCGGTTGTGATTTCAATATTATTAGATCCCAAATCCATCATAAATGTGGCCTGCTTGGCAATATCAACCAGATTTTCGTTATGCATAACAGGGCTAGGCATTCTGGCGAATGATGAAAATTCATCCACCATCTGACGCAGGTCGCGAACCTGCCTTACGATCGTATCCGTACATTGGGTAAATATTTCTGGATCGCTTGTGACTTCTTTCAAATATTTTCTTTTTAATCTTTCTGCTGACAATTGAATTGGTGTCAGCGGATTTTTAATTTCATGGGCAATTCGGCGTGCCACATCCGCCCATGCCGCGGTACGTTGTGCCGCAACCTGTTCTGTAATATCATCAAAGCTAATCACGAAACCTTTGGCATGCTTTCCTTTAAGCTCCGCTGTAATTCTAACCAGCAGATTAAGTGACACATCATCACGGGTTAAGACGATTTGGTCTTCAACCCCCTTTTGTTTTGATTTTAATATCTTTTCAAAAAGATCGGCCACTTCCGGCATAACTTCGGCAATATTTTTGTCTTTAAGCTCTTCTTCATTCATAGCAAGCATGGCCGTTGCCGATCTGTTAGGCAAGGTTATCACGCCCTCTGCATCTAGCCCCATAATACCAGGCGACACACCCGAAAGAACAGTTTCAGTGAACCTGCGCCTTTCATCCAACTTGACGTTTGCTGATAACAACTCTTCCTGCTGTTTTTGCAGCTGCCACGTCATGGTGTTAAACGCCTTGGTAAGACCACCAAGATCATCGAACCCCTCTTTAATCGGGGCTCGTGCTGTAAAATCCCCTTTACCAACTTTATCGGTTGCACCAACCAAAACTCTGATTGGTTTCATAAGATTTCCTGCAAACCTAAACCCTAGCCATACGGATAAGAACAGCACTAAAAGCGCAAGCACAAGAAACGTCAGATTAAAAAATAATCGGTATTCTGAAAGCTGGGATTGTGATGTTTCAAAATCATTTTTCGCATCATCCGCACGCTTAACAAGCGCCAACGCCTGCGCATCAATAAGACGGCTGATATATAAATATTGATCAATAAAAGCGTCCAGCTTCACAATAGCTCTGATCTGACCATCATTTTCATTGCGTGAAAAAATCTTAACACCACCTTCGGCGGCCTCTTCGATGAATTGTTTATTGATGCGTCCGTCAAACACGCTAAAGGTCGAGGTGGCACGTGCAGTAATTACACCTTCACGGTTAAGGATGATTGCATCCGACAAACCAAGTGCATCAGCCTGGATATTTAGCACCTGTTCAAACAATGCAGGTTCCTGAACCAATGCAAATGAACGGCGATCTAATTCGTTTGCCATACCCAGTGCATCTGCACGAATAATATTATAATGTTCAAGAATATATGTTTCAGCAACAGATTCAGTACTATCAAGCACTGTTTGAACCTTATCACTAAACCAGGCACGAATACCAAATTCAAAAAACATTACGGAAAAGATCGCAACAATAATTGTCGGTGTAATCGCAACAACACTGAACAATGTCACAATTCTGCGGTGAAGCCTGGTCGCAGATATCCCCTGATCCATTGCAACACGAATTTTAATAATCTGTCTTACGACCAACGTCACCAAGAGCAGCAACAGTACCGTCATACCAAGCACAAATATATAAAGATTATCCGGTGTTGATGATAACGGGTCCGTACTGGAAAAAACAGAATAAGCGGCACTACCCACGATAAGCACCCCTAGAAAAAGAAGAAACAGTGTCTTATTTTCCAGATCGGCTTTCCTGGCCCAGATCCTTACACGCCCCCAAAATCGTGATCTTTTTTTTGCAGCTTGGTCGCTCATAATGGTCAGAGATTATCAGTTTGTTGCAATAATGCAACATTTTAGCACGGAAATAACAATTGATTAAATAAAAAACTTTAAAAACGGTCTTTAACAATCTGAATTTCAAGTTCTTTTATTTTTTTACGCAACGTATTTCTGTTTAAGCCCAGCATCTCAGCTGCTTTAATTTGATTACCTCTCGTTGCTCTTAACGAAAGTTCAATGAGTGGCCTTTCCAGTTCGCTTAATACCCTGCCATAAAGCCCCCTTGGCGGAAGTTCTCCGTGAGGATGCGCGTCGAAATACTTTTTTAAATGACGGTGAATGGATTGCTGAAGGGTTTCATCATTAATTTGATCATTATTTTTGCCAGTTTCTCTTACGCTATCACTCCCAGCAGTCCTTAATTCTGCAATCACATTTTCCAGACTTATTTCATCTTCGCTATATAATGCAGCCAAGCGATTAACCAGATTTTCAAGCTCCCGGATATTCCCAGGCCAGTCATATTGTTCCAAATGATCAACAGCATCTTTATTCATCAACTTTGGTGTTTGGTTATGGTCTTCCGCGAATTTGGATAAAAAATGCCTTACCAAATCATCAATATCCCCTTTACGGTCGCGTAGCGGTGGCAAATTAATTGGAACAACATTTAACCGGTAATAAAGATCTTCCCTGAACAACCCTTGCGCAATAAGCGTTTTTAAATTTCTATGGGTTGCCGCAATGATACGCACATCGATTTTTGTTGGCGTGCCACCACCAACAGAAACGAACTCACCTTCTTGCAAGACACGAAGAAGTCTTGTTTGTGCTTCCATCGGCATATCGCCAATCTCATCAAGAAATAGTGTTCCACCCTTGGCCTGTTCAAAACGGCCAACATTTTTAGAAACGGCCCCCGTAAAGGAACCCTTTTCATGGCCAAAAAGTTCACTCTCAATTAAATCTTTCGGGATCGCCGCCATATTCACAGCCACAAACGGCGCATTTCTTCTTGCCCCAAAATCATGAAGCGCCCTTGCGACGAGCTCTTTACCTGTACCGGTTTCACCAGTTATCATAACAGTAAGGTCATTATTCATCAGACGCGCCATGACACGGTAAACATCCTGCATCGCAGGTGATCGACCGATAAGCGGTATATCTTCCTGATCATTGATCAACGCTAACCGATCCTGCTTGTTTTTAGGGCTAATTCCTTTTCTCACCGCAAGCATTATTTCTTCAAGATCAAACGGTTTTGGCAAATATTCATATGCACCGCTTTCCGCCGCCTTTACAGCAGTCATTAGTGTGTTTTGTGCACTCATGATAATCACCGGAAGTTCCGGTCTGATTTTCTTAATACGCACAAGCATATCAAGTCCGTTATCATCCGGCATCATGACATCGGAAATTACCAAATCCCCTTCGCCATTTGAAACCCACTTCCAAAGTGTTGACGCATTACTGGAAAGCCTGACATCATACCCTTCGCGCCCCAACGCTCGCGAAAGAACAGTTCTAATGGCCGCGTCATCATCTGCTATAAGGATTGTTTTATTGGTCATTTTTTCTTTATCCCCTTCCCGCTGGCAACAGGATTCTAAAAATGGTTTTACCTTCACTGGTATCGCATTCAATTATCCCGCCATGGTCCGCAATAATTTTTGCAACCATTGCAAGCCCTAAACCGGTACCACCTGTTTTTGTCGTTACGAATGGATCAAAAATATCTTCTTTAATCTCATTCGCGATACCCCCGCCATTATCAATAATGCATATTTCAAGTGGCAGATTTAGATATTCATCTGTGCCTGTTGCAACACGCATCCCCTGTTTATAGGCCGTCGTAAATGTAACTTGTCCATCATCATGTGTTACGGCTTCACATGCATTTTTCACAATATTAAGAAAAACTTGGATAAGCCTTCCCCGATCCCCCATCGTCGCTGGCAATGATGGATCATAATGTTCCATAAACTTTACATGTTTTCCAAATCCATTCTCTGCTAGCCGCCTGACATGTTCGAGTATGCTATGGATATTTATTTCTTCCCTATCAATCTGCCTGCTGTCTGTAAAAATTTCCATCCGGTCAACAAGGGCGCAAATTCGGTCGACTTCATCAACGATAAGATCAGTTAATGCTTTATCTTCTTCGCTCACCTCATGTGATAAGATTTGTGCAGACCCCTTAATCCCAGAAAGCGGGTTTTTAATTTCATGAGCAAGCATCGCAGCCATGCCCGACACTGACCTTGCTGCATTTCTATGTTGTTTTTGCTGACTTATTTTTTGTGCAATTGTTCTTTGCTGAAACTGCAATATAACGTTATTCACTTGTGTGCCGATGTCATTTAACTGTGGCGCAACATGAACATCCACCTTAACTTCACCACTTAATGGATTGCCAATATTGACATCATATTCGGAAACAACAGCATGTTTTTCAAATGATTGACTGACAAGCGTCAAAACCGGACTATCATCTGGTACTATATCAGAAATTTTTTTACGCGTTAAAATACGCAAACTGCTGCCTAGCAATATTTCTGCCGCCGCATTCGCATATACGATCTCTCCCTCACTAGAAAGGGTTAAAATCGCATCAGGTAAACTGTTTAATATGGCCTCATAATCTGAACCTGACTGTTGATCCGTGATATTTCCTAGATCAGCCTGCTCCATACTATGCGGCGTCTTCTAATAAGAGTGGCTCAAAGAAATCCTCAATCGTTTGCAGAACTTCTTTCGTATCCGTCATTTTATTGACCTTCTGCCTGAATTCAGCACTATCGCGCAGGCCTTTAGTATACCAACTGATGTGCTTACGGGCGATTTTCTTGCCTGCTTCTTCACCATAATGTTCTAGCATTGATAAATAATGCTCGATCATAATATCTTTGATTGTTGCAAGTTCAGGGGACGGCAATTCTTCACCAGTTTTTAAATAATGTATAACTTGAGAAATAAACCACGGCTTGCCGTAGCATCCTCTACCAATCATTACACCGTCCGCACCTGATTGCTTTAACGCCTCTTTCGCATCTGCGCAGGTTACAATATCGCCATTGGCGATCACTGGGATTGACACAGCATCCTTTACATTTCGAATGAATGACCAGTCTGCTGAACCACGGTACATTTGATTTCTGGTTCGTCCGTGAACGGTTACCATTTTAATGCCAAGGTCCTCTGCGATGTTTGCAAGTTCCGGTGCATTGCGATGCTCACTATCCCAACCCGTACGCATCTTAAGCGTTACTGGAATTGATACCGCATTGACGGTAGCCTCAATAATCTTACCAGCGATATCAAGATCCTGCATCAATGCGGATCCAGCATAACCATTAACGATTTTTTTCGCAGGACACCCCATATTAATATCAATGATTGGCGCGCCTTTTTCCTCGTTCATACGTGCCGCATCCGCCATCATTTCAGGATCGCAGCCAGCTAACTGAACAGACATAACATATTCATCACTTTCAGCATGGGCCATTTTATGTGTGCGTTTATGATCGCGGATCATGGCTTGACTGGCAATCATTTCTGATGTCACAAGCCCCGCGCCAAAGCGCTTCACAAGCCTTCTGAATGGCAAATCGGTCACTCCGGCCATCGGACATAAAAGCACCGGATTATCAATTGTAATTGATCCAATATTTATAGGTTTTAAAGCGTTAGTCATGATTAAAAAATGTGCAATACATACATCTGTCTAAAAATTAGTCACTAAGCGCGGCAATATAGCGGAAAACTGCCAAAAGGTCAAAGCGGAAAAATAACAAGAAATGTAGCGACAAAATATTTGAAAAATGATAGCGTCTGCCGCATGACAATAAAGAATGCAGCAATCATTGTCGCCGCCGGGCGCGGCCACCGGGTGGGCGGGGAAATTCCGAAACAATATCTTGATATTGGCGGAATACCAGTGCTTAGACACACAATCGAAGTATTTCTTAAAAACCCTTCTATTGATCATATACAGGTTATCATCCATCCAGATGACACCAAACTATACGAAAATGCAATAAACGGGTTAGAAATCCCTGCGCCTGTTCATGGCGGTGAAACACGCCAACAATCCGTTCTTAACGGATTAGAGGCCATCAGTGAACTGGAACCGGAATATGTGTTCATTCACGACGCAGCTAGACCTTTTCTTGACCAAGAAATATTAAACGATCTTATTCTGGTTGTTGAAAAAGAAGGCGCCGTCATTCCAGCACTTAAAGTCACTGATACCATCAAATATATGGGGCAGGATAAAATCGACAGCACGCTTGACCGTAATTATCTTTACCGCGCACAAACACCGCAGGCATTCCGTTATAAAGCCATTTTCATGGCTCATCGCAGATTTGAAAATGAAAATATGACCGATGATAGCGCGATTGCAGAAAAAAGCGGCTTAAAAGTTCGTATCATTGATGGTTCGGAAAGAAATTTTAAAATCACAACATCTGAAGACCTGACGAAAGCAGAAATGATGATTGGAAAAACATACACGGATGTAAGAACAGGATATGGCATTGACGTCCATGCATTTGAAGATGGTGACCAAGTAATACTTGGCGGTGTTGAAATCCCGCATACCCATAAATTAAAAGGACACTCTGACGCCGATGTCGCCTTACACGCATTAACTGATGCGATACTGGGTGCCATGGCACTTGGTGATATCGGCGATCATTTCCCACCATCGGACGACCAATGGAAAGGGGCAAGTTCCAATATTTTCTTAAAACACGCCGCAGAAAAGGTTTATGAACAGGATGGCGTTATCGCCCATGTTGACCTGACCATTATCTGCGAAGCACCAAAAATAGGACCGCACCGTGATAAAATCCGCGACCGCATTTCTGAAATTATTGATCTTGATGTCGCCCGTGTAAGTGTTAAGGCCACAACGACGGAAAAACTGGGCTTTACCGGAAAACGCGAAGGCATTATGGCACAGGCCGTTGCAACCATCAGATTACCGGAATAAAAAATGTCAGAAGAAACAAAAAAAATATCATCATTTGATCCGGCCTTTATTATTTCCACATGGTTTTATTCAGGTTCCATTCCCATTGCACCTGGCACCATGGGCAGCATTGCCGCCCTGCCCTTTGCATGGCTCATTATTGAAAATGCCGGTCTATTCGGGCTTGCTAATGCGACGCTTATTGTTTTCGTGCTTGGATTATGGTCATCACGTGTCTACATGGAAAAAACCGGAAAAACAGACCCCGGCGAAGTCGTGATTGATGAGGTCGTCGGCCAATGGCTTGTTTGCATGATGATTGCCGACAACAACCATATGGGACAATATGTGCTCGCACTGCTGGCGTTCAGAGTATTTGATATTATGAAACCATGGCCGGTATCATTTTTTGACAAACGACATGATTCTTTTGGTGTGATGATGGATGATGTTGTTGCGGGCATTTTAGGTGCAATGACTTTATACGCGGTGAATATTTATGTTCTCTGATGAAATAATAAAACTTAGCGAAGACGTTCTTGAACACGCACGCAAAAACAACCTTCAAGTTGTCACCGCAGAGTCCTGTACTGGCGGATTAATCATTGGTGTTTTAACGGAAATTGCAGGATCATCTGATGTTGTTGATCGTGGTTATATCACCTATTCAAACCTAGCCAAACAACAAGAGCTTGGCGTTAACCCAGAAACACTTGAAAACCACGGTGCCGTAAGCGAAGAAACCGCCCTTGAAATGGTAAGTGGCGCCTTAAATAATTCAGGGTGCGATATCGCTGTCGCCGTTACCGGCATTGCGGGACCAGGTGGTGGCACAGACACCAAACCTGTTGGTCTGGTGCATATTGCCGTACAAAAAAAAGAGAAACCACCCATCCATAAAAAGTGTTTATTCGGTGACATCGGTCGTGACAAAGTCCGTGAAGCAACTGTCATTGCTGCCTTAGAATTGCTTAATAAAACAATTTAAATTCCGCGCAAAACTTGTGCCGGTCTTACGGACATGGCCTTGTAAATGCTGAACATTCCTATGGTCATGGTCATGATAATCGCGGCCGATACCGTGATAACAGGTATGGATAATGAGAATGTCCATTCAAGTTCCATAATACCGACAACAATACCGTAAGCAGCAATGGAACCAAGTAAGATCGCAACAACACCTGTCGCCACACCAAGGATGATAAATTCAAAGATATATGCTCTTAAAATATCCTTCCTTGTTGCACCCACGACTTTTAGAACCGCACTATCATAAATGCGACCCTTATGTCCCGCCGCGATAGCACCACTAAGCACAAGGATACCGGCAACGATGGTAATGGATGCCATTACGTCAATTGCCCCTTTAATCTGCAATAGTAACACTTGCACATTTTCAAGAACCTCTTTTAAGCGCACGGTCGTCACGTTCGGGTA
This sequence comes from Pseudemcibacter aquimaris, assembly GCF_028869115.1. NCBI lineage: Bacteria > Pseudomonadati > Pseudomonadota > Alphaproteobacteria > Emcibacterales > Emcibacteraceae > Pseudemcibacter > Pseudemcibacter aquimaris. Next base: position 1,165,237 of record NZ_CP079800.1, on the reverse strand, counting down.
ATTTCTGGTAATTTCCTGATAGTTTGCAGTTTCACGTGCCTCTGTTGATTTTAACGTACCAACATATGTATATGGGGCATTGCTTAGCATATATGGGTCAAACATCATTGCATAGTTGATGCCGAATGTGCCCCAATCAACAGATCGAACGGACCTTACCGCCACATCAAAACTGCGACCAAGTACATTGATAGTGATTTTATCACCTAGCTCAAGATTAAGCCCATTATACACATCTTCGCTTAAGGATACTTCAGGTTCACCCTGATATCCTTTTGGCCACCAGTCACCATGAACAAGTTTGTTGTCCTCTGGCACTTCATCCGTAAAGGTCATACCACGGTCACCACGAAGAACCCATCTCACTTCCGGATCAATTTCAACCTCATCAGACGGAACACCTTTCACATGCGTGATACGACCACGAAGGTTCGGTACAGTTCTATAAAGGCTCGTTCCTTCTTGTGATAACATATGATCTTTAAAGCTGTCGTGATCCGCTTTTTGAATATCAAGGAAGAAATAACTTGGTGCGTCGGTATCTACCCGTCTTTCAATTTCACTATCCAAACTAAATTCAACAAGCGAGATTGACGTCAGCAAAATAAGCCCCAACCCAAGTGACAGAATAATCGAAAGCGTTGAGTTTCCAGGACGGGTAATATTTGATAACGCAATCCGTAATGCAGGACTAAAGCGTCTTGGCAAATAACCAACCGCCACCTTTACCAAGTTACCAGTGATAAAGAGCAATACAAATGACCCAATCATGCCACCAATAAAGTATCCTGTTAGTTCACGATATTCCGCCGTGTAGAAAACCATCGCCAACATCATCACGACCATGACGGCAATTGCATAAATATAATTTCTTGGGATGTTATTTTCGCCCGGTTCTGCAATACTAATGCGGAATAATTGACGTGCGGAAATATTCTTCGCTTTCGCAAGAGGCCATAGAGTAAAAATTAAACTGATGAGAATGCTGTAATATGCCGCGATCAATAATGGTGCAAAGAAGAATTCCCGCGTAATCTGGATCGGCATTTTACTTTCGAGGAAATCCGCGAATAAAAACGGTAACGCGCCGCCCGCAATCAATCCCATAACAATGGAAATTGCAGCCATAATCAGAATTTGTTGCAAGTAAATCTGGAAAATTGTATCTGACTGTGCCCCCAGAATTTTAAAAGTGGCAATGGTATTTGTTTTTGAATTTAAATATCCATGCACGGCGTTACTAACACCCACACCACCAACAAGAAGCGCCGTTAATCCAACAAGGGTCATGAACTGACCCATGCGATCAATGAAACGTTGGGTGCTACCGCCGCCACTGCTGTAATTTCTTACCCGCCAATCGGATTCCGGAAAGGCTTCCTCGATTGCGGTTTCATAAAGTTTCGCGTCTGCCCCATCCACAAGCTTTAATCTGTAATTATATTCAACAAGGCTACCGAAAGTAATCAGTCCTGTATCATCCATACTGGCGCGATCAACCAAAATACTTGGCGCTAGCTGAAAACCAGCATTGGAACTATCTGGCTCTTTCGCAGTAATGCCGCGTACTTCATATTGCAAGTTTCCGATATTGATCTTGTCACCAATACCCACACCAAGTCTCGTTGCAATCGCTTCTAATGGTACTGCGCCCCAATGCCCGTCTTTATAGGATAAAAGTTCCGAACGTGGCAAACCGCTATTGGTTTCAAGTTCGCCGTAAATCGGATAATAATCATCGACGGCCTTTACTTCGATTAGGCTACTTTCCGAAAAATCCTCTGTATGCGCCATGGCGCGAAGTTCGCTTACGGTGGAAACATATGCAGCCGTTTCGGCGACATATGCCATTTCCTCTTCACTCAGTTCACGTTGATTGGTTTCAATTTCGATATCACCACCAAGGAAGACACGTGCATCACGGGCAAGGCTTTCTGCGATATTTTGCGTTACGGATCCAACCGCAGCAATAATCGCCGTCCCAAGAAAAAGACATGCGATGAAAATTCTGAACTGCTTGAAAGCAAATCTAATTTCACGAAGGGCAAAGCGTGTGGCAACCATTATTCAGCCACCTTTTTACCTTCGTTATCATGGACATGACGATTGTCAGTAATTAGACCATCCTGGATATGAATGATTTCATCACATTTTTCCGCCAGTTCCTGATCATGGGTAATAAGAATAAGTGTCGCGTCATTTTTGGCCTTAAGATCAAAAATAAGTTCAATAATATTATGGCCTGTTTTACCGTCCAGATTACCTGTTGGTTCATCGGCGAATAATATTTTCGGCTGTGGCGCCATAGCACGGGCGATGGCAACACGCTGTTGCTCACCGCCGGAAAGCTGCGTCGGATAATGATCCATACGGTGCTCTAACCCCACGTCAACAAGCATCTTTTTTGCCTTTTCTTCAGCACCGCGTATACCCGCCAGTTCCATTGGTACAGCCACATTTTCAATCGCTGTCATTGTTGGAATAAGATGGAACGCTTGTAAAATGATACCGATGTTATCACGGCGGAACATTGCCAGTTCATCTTCGTTCATTTTATCAAGAATATGGCCAGCGACCATAACGCTACCTTCCGTCTGACGCTCAAGCCCGTTCATCACCGACATCATGCTTGATTTACCTGAACCGGACGCGCCCAAAATGGCAACTGCCTTACCTTCGTCAACTTTAAAGTCTATACCATTAAGGATTTTAACTTCAAAATCATTGCTTTTAAGGCGAAGATGAATATTCTTTAGTTCAAGAATGCAGTTGTTGGTCATTAATTATACTCGTTAAACGATAAGGTTATTTAAAAGTGTCTAAAATACATATGTTATACAATAATGTTATTACCACTCCAATAGCGATAATCAAACATATTGCGCTAAAGCGTCTTATTTTTACGATATTTACACTGTTCGGATCATTATACGCAGCGACCTTGCCATCTCATGCGCAGGAAATAAAAAAAATTCTGGCCTTTGGTGACAGCCTGACCGCAGGATACGGTCTTGGCCCCGGCGAAGGGTTCACAGACCAGCTTCAACGCACGCTTATTGATTTAGGAACAAATGTCGAAGTGGCCAATGCCGGAGTTTCCGGTGACACTTCATCAGGCGGACTTTCCCGTCTTGAATGGGTACTGGCAAGTACGCCAGATGTAGATCTTGTAATTCTTGCGCTTGGCGCCAATGACGCACTTCGCGGCATTCAGCCGGAAATTACCCGCAAAAACATAGACGAAATGGTATCGATTTTAAAAAATAAGGAAATCCCTGTACTTATAGCCGGCATGATCGCACCACCAAATCTTGGCCCTGTATACGGGGAAAAATTTAATACTATTTATCCTGATACAGCAAAAAAATACGAAGTACCACTTTATCCATTTTTTCTTGATGGCGTTGCAGGTTTCATCGAACTAAACCAAAATGACCGAATTCACCCAAATATTAAGGGCGTAAAAATCATTACGACGAAAATGGCACCAAGCATCATTAACGCTCTAAACTAGAAGTGTTCTATTTATAAAAGAAATGTTAACCATTCATACTTACTATCCAATTGGGGTTAATAAGTAGGTAGTAATATATGAATAGGATTTCTTTCTTATTGAAATCGTTAGTGTTGTTCTTGTTAGTCGTCATAAATAATATGGCCGCTAATGCTCAGGGAATTGAACTAAGCGATGAAGAAAAGAAATTCATCGCTGAACACCCCGTCATCACAGCAACTAATGAGCTTGACTGGGCACCGCTTGATTTCATCCAAAATGGTGAAGCAGAGGGTTTTTCCATTGATTACCTAAATTTGGTGGCCGAAAAGGTCGGTCTAAAAATAGATTATATTGGCGGATATCTCTGGCAAGATTTGCTTACTATGCTCGAAAATAAAGAAATCGACATGGCGCAAAGTATCATTCAAACGCCTGATCGCAGTAAATACCTTATATTCACTAGACCTTATCTTGATATGCCGATGGTCTTTTTCGGAAGAACCGGCAGCACCAGAATTGAAACAATTGATGATTTAAAAAATAAGATTGTTGGCACTGTCATAGGTGATCTTTCCCATGAAATTCTGGTAAATGAATATCCGGAAATAAAGATTGCTGAATATAATGACACGGTAAGTGCCCTTAAGGATATCGCGATTGGCAAGATAGATTTATTTGTCGACATATATCCTGTTACAAATCATATGTTAAACCAAAATATGCTGACCAATATTAGTATCGTTGGCGATAGTTTCTTTTTACATGATGGCGATTCAGATAGCATAAGTTTTGCTGTCAGGGATGATTGGCCGATACTTAAAACAATCCTGGAAAAAGGAATGGATGCGGTAACGGTTTCAGAATTCAATGCACTAACCGAAAAATGGCAAACCAATGTGAAAGACGAAGTTATTGCAGAATACGCCATTGGCCTTGATCTTACGGAAGAAGAAATAAATTGGCTATCAAAAAACAAAATTATTAAAGTCGCCACTGATCCTAATAACGCCCCGCTAGAATTTATTGACCAAAATGGAAATATTAGTGGTCTTGCAGGTTCGTATTTATCCCTATTCGAAGAAAAACTCGGCATTACATTTGAATGGTCCGGCAGCAATAACTGGACAGAATCCCTAGAACATATTCACAGCAAACAAGCTCATATGGTTTCTGTGGTCAATAACACCATTGAAAGACGTGAATTTCTTGATTTTACAGATCCAATACTTGAAGCAAGTTATATGATTTTTGCCCGTGAGGGTGGACAACTTTTTGGTAATTTGGATGCATTGAATGGACGAACACTTGCACAAATCAAAGATTTTTCCATTACAGAAATTATTAGTAGAGATTATCCTAATATAAATATTATTCAAACGGATGATGTCACTGAAGCATTAAGCCTAGTGGCAACCGGACAAGCTGATGCATATGTCGGTAGTGTTCCCATTACTGCGCATCATATTGCACTTGAAGGACTAACCCAAATTTCGGCCGTCGGCGAAACCAGTTACAGAAGCCGCAATAGTATGGCTGCAAGAATTGACCTTCCCCATCTTGCCAGTGCCTTAAGAAAAGCAATGGCATCAATTTCACCGCTTGAAAGAACAGAAATTTCGAGAGCTTGGCTAGGTATAGAGTTTGAACAACAAGAAAATTACGAATTACTTATTCGTTCATCCATTATTGCCATAGTAATTATCGGCCTTATTCTTATATGGAATTACAGCCTACAAAAGGAAATAAGACAGCGTAAAGCCGCCGAATTAGCCGCGGAAAATGCAAGTATTGCCAAAACACGGTTCCTTGCCAATATGTCACATGAACTTAGAACGCCATTAAATGCGATCATCGGTTTTTCTGATGTCATACTTTCCGGTATGGCAGGGGAAATTAAATCTCAAAAGCAAAAAGAATATTTAGCTGACATTAAAAACAGCGGCGAACATTTGGCGACTGTTATTAATGAAATACTGGATTTATCCAAAATCGAAGCCGGGAAATGGCGACTTGATATAACAGAATTTAATCTTGATGACTGTATAACGCAATCGATCAAAATGATCATGCCACTTGCTAATAGTAAAGATATTAATCTTAAGTATGAATACCAAATTTCAAACGAATATTCGCAAATCCAAAGTGATATTCACGTCATCAAAAGAATAATAATCAACCTTTTATCAAATGCTATTAAATTTACCAACGAAGGCGGAAACATTGAATGCAATTGTTTCGTAAAAGATGAAGAGAAAATCTTCATTGAAATTAAAGATAACGGTATTGGCATTCCTGAAGAACGTATTGAGCAAGTTCTTCATCCATTTGAACAAGGCCATGAAAGTCATAACCTTAACGAAGAAGGAACCGGCCTTGGCCTCGCTATCGTAAATGAGCTTGCAACACTGATCGGTGGCGAAATTAGAATGGAAAGTGAATTTGGCATTGGAACAACAGTGCAAATCATCTTACCTCTACAAAAAAACCTTTAATTTCATCTGTTTTTACCATTCATCGCAAAAGAGATGCATTTCATCGCAATCGACTTTAAGAATTGAAAATCTGGTTTATATCTAGAATTGCAAGTGACGTTAAACCCTATAGCTACCTTGCTCCCGAACAGCTCCTCCATAGAGCAAAACTAGATATAAACAGGGGCTTTTTTACTATTAACAGTAATTTCCCTACTCCCCCTTCAACCCTGTTTATTAAACCGGTCCCCTTAAAGAAAGGGGGCCGGTTTTTTTATGCAAACCTTGTATTTTTTCAAAATATCTATACATAGAGCGCTATGAAATTAAATTTTGACCAATATGGCACCGATGCCAATAAGAAACCACTGATCATTATCCATGGACTTTATGGGTCCGCGGCAAATTTTCGCGGACTGGCTAAAATTTATGCCGAAGACTTTATTGTGTTTTGTATTGATCTAAGAAATCATGGCAATTCGCCCCATTCCGATGAAATTACATATTCATTAATGGCTGAAGACGTCATTGAATTTATGGATGATCAAGGCATCAAAAAAGCTCATATTCTTGGTCATTCGATGGGGGGCAAAACGGCAATGCAGTTGGCACTTAATCATCCGGAACGTGTTGATAAACTCGTGATTGGTGATATTGCGCCGGTTGAATATCCACATCACCATGAATCAATCTTCGAAGGATTACTTGCGGTTCCAGTTGCAAACATAGAACGACGCGGTGAAGCAGAACAAGTTTTAAAAAATTACGTTCCAGAAGCAGGCGTCAGATTGTTTTTATTAACGAACCTGGTTCGTGCGGAAAACGGTGATGGTTTTAAATGGCGTATTAACCTTCCCGCATTAATCGGTGAATATAAACATATTCAAGCAGCTCCAGAAGGCCATAATTATGACGGGGAAACATTATTCATTCGTGGTGCAAATTCAGATTATATCGCAGACGAATATGTACCGGAAACATTAGAAATTTTCACAAATGCCAAAATCGAAACGATTGATGACTGCGGTCATTGGCTTCATTCAGAAAAGCCAAAAGAATTTTCAGAAATCCTTCTTAATTTCTTAAGATAACTTCCTGACCGTTTCGGTAATATATTCAGCAGTATATTCTATTTCGGCTTCAGTTGTCATTCGGCCAAATCCAATACGAATGGATGCATCGACCTCTTCTTTTGAAAGACCGATTGCCTCTAACACATATGATGATTTTTGTTTTGCTGATGAGCACGCAGAACCACTTGAAATGGCGATATTTTTGAGTTCCGCAATCAAAAGGTCGCTTTTTACGCCCTCGAAAGTCAGGTTTAAATTACCCGGAATGCGATGATCTACTGAGCCATTCAAACGGATGTTATTCAATTTGATATTTTCTAAGAGTGATTTGGAAAGTATTGCTAAATAATCTGCATCTTTTTCCATTTCTTCTTTGGCAATTTGCGAGGCCGCACCAAGTCCAACACAAAGTGCGGGCGCAAGTGTACCGGATCTAATCCCCTGCTCCTGACCACCGCCATCAAACAGCGGTATAACCTGCACACCTTTTCGGATATAAAGCGCGCCAATCCCTTTAGGGCCATATATTTTATGGCCGGAAATGCTCACCAAATCGATATTCATTTCATTCACATCAAGTGGAATTTTACCGAACCCTTGCGCTGCATCGGTATGGAATAAAACTTCATGCTTTTTACAAATGTCGCCAATGGCTTTTAAATCCTGAATAACGCCAATTTCATTATTCACAGCCATTACGGAAACGAGCGATGTATTTTCCGTTATCGCATTTTCAAGTTCAGATAAATGAATCAAACCTTCATTATCAACATCAAGATATGTAACCGTAAATCCAAGCCGTTCAAGAGAGTTAAATGATGCGAGCACGCATTCATGTTCTGTTTTTACAGTAATAACGTGCTTCTTTTTACCGGCAAGAGCGAAAGCCCCACCTTTAATGGCGATATTATTGCTTTCTGTTGCGCCTGAAGTAAAGATTATCTCATCATCATCCGCACCAATAACATTTGCAGCCTGCCCCCGCGCGACGTTAACAGCGGCTTCCGTTTGCCAGCCGAAACGATGTTCTGCAGAATGCGGATTACCAAAATGTTCCGTAAAAAACGGCATCATTTTATCAAGCACACGACTATCCAGCGGCGTTGTTGCCTGATAATCAAGATAGATGGGTAACTTAGGCGTGTTTGCGGTCATAAAGTTTTATCCATGTCTTAACAAAAGCATCCACATCATCTTTTGTTGTGTTCCACCCCATGCTCATTCGGATTGTTGAACTAGCGATACCCTCATCCCCCGTCATTGCCATAATAACGTGGGATGATTTTACCTTACCCGATGAACAGGCCGAACCGGCACTGATGCATATTTTTTCAAGATCAAAATTCATCACTTGAGTTTCGCTTAAAACATCCGGCATATAAATGGCCGAAACATTCGGAAGTCTATTTGCATCTTTTCCCATAAAACGAACTTTATCTGTATGTTCTGATAATCGTTGCTCTAAGGCATTTCTCCATTCTTCAAGAACATCCATTTTTTCAAGGTTTTCTGAAACCATGCTAGCCGCCAATCCAAATCCGGCAATACCCGCAATATTTTCTGTGCCGCCGCGGCGACCGACTTCCTGGCCACCGCCAAGAATTGATGATTTCACAGGTAATTTCTCAAGCGCAATTAACGCCCCCACCCCTTGTGGCCCACCAATTTTATGGGATGATATGCTCATCATATCCACATTCATTTTCATAAAATCAATATCGATTTTTCCGAATACCTGAATTGCGTCTAAATGTAAAAGTGCGCCGGCCGCTTTAGTTATTTTCGCAATTGGGCCGATATTCTGGATAACGCCAGTTTCGTTATTCGCATATAATATTGACACAACAGTATCTGACGCATCTTCACCCAATAACCTTTCCAAGTCTTGTGGGTTTATCTGACCATTTTGATCTACGTTTAATATGTCGACTTTCCCATTAAACCTGTCTTTTGATGAATTGACTGAATCATGTTCGGCATTCGTTGTAATCAACCGTGATCTTCCGGAATTTAATATGGCCATATTATTGGCTTCGGTACCGCCGGATGTAAAAATCACCATTTGTGAACGGCAACCGACTACATTCGCAATTTGCGACCTTGCCGTTTCCATTCTAGATTTTGCTTTACGACCGAGCGCATGTACCGATGATGGGTTTCCGCCCTCGATCATGACCTCTGACATCAATGAAATCACCTCGGGCCGGATGGGTGCCGTGGCGTTATAATCAAGGTATATAAGGTTCGCTGAGGTCATATTTTTACTAAAATCCAATTTCTTGGTTGAAATTTCACCGTAGTTTTATGCTATAACAGAACGGAATCATCAATAAGGTATTTTATTCTATTAAATTTTACGAATAATATTTTTAGACATTTAAGGTTAAACCAATATGCCAGAAGTCATTATCAACGGCCCAGAAGGTCGTCTTGAAGGCCGTTATCATCCAAGCAAGCAGGAAAACGCACCAATCGCATTAATCCTGCACGCAGACCCGCAATTCAACGGCAACATGAACAGTAAAATTTGCTATTACCTGTATCACTCTTTTGTTCGTCGTGGCTTTTCTGTGCTTCGGTTTAATTTCCGTGGCGTGGGCCGCAGCGAAGGTGTATATGACAGCGGCATTGGCGAACTTAGCGATGCAGCAGCAGCACTTGATTGGCTTCACACAGTAAATCGTGACAGCCCGCAAGTATGGATTGCCGGATTTTCTTTTGGTGCCTGGATTGGAATGCAGTTATTAATGCGCCGCCCTGAAATCAGTGGCTTCCTGTCAGTTTCACCACCTGCCAATCTATATGATTTCTCGTTCCTTGCGCCATGTCCGTCATCAGGTCTAATCACGCAAGGTACCGATGATACAGTTGTGACGGAACATTCCGTGCAGCGACTTGTTGATAAATTACAAGCCCAAAAAGGCATCACCATTGATTATGATAAAATCGAAGGAGCCAGCCATTTTTATGAAGATCATCATGTTCCGCTTGTTAAATCTGTCGATAAATATCTAACGATGCGCCTTGGTTACTAAGGCTTATTAATTTTACCGCCGGTGGACGGCTCACTTACCCCTGTCGTCCCCGGAAATGTTATTGGAAGATTGAGCAGTTTCCTTACTGCGAAATAGGCAAACGCCTCTGCCTCGACATAATCACCATCAAATCCAAGTGCCGATATATCCTCAACGTCACCATAAAGCGTGTCAGATAACATTTTCATCATCGTTGGGTTATGGGCCCCGCCACCACAAACATACCATTTCTTAACATAATCAGGACACATCACTTCCGCCATTTTAACAGCGGCAACTGTAAATGCGATTAATGTCGCGGCACCATCAGCAGGCGATAACATTGAAACCTGCCCAATACCAAATTCATTACGGTCTAATGATTTTGGCGGTTTTTCAGTAAAATATTCATGGTTCATTAAATCATTCACAAATATTTCCTGTACTGAACCACTTGCGGATAATTCACCATCTTTATCATATGGCAAATCGCTATGTTCTCTTACCCAATCATCAAGCAATGCATTACCCGGCCCCGTATCAAACCCAAGCATATCACTTGGGTCATCGCCACCAATCCAGGTGATGTTTGCAACACCACCAATATTTAATAGTGCTATTGGATAATCATTTTTTTCAGGTAATAAAGCACGGTGAAAAATCGGCACCAGTGGCGCCCCCTGTCCACCATTTTCAACATCATCGCGGCGAAAATCATTAATGACGGTTATACCAAGCTCACTTGCAATTTCACGGCCGTCACCAATCTGCCAAGACCATCCTTTATCGGGATTATGAAGCAAGGTTTGACCATGGAAACCGACGACATCAATGTCATCCCTATTAAGATCATTAATTTTAATAATTTCCTGAACGGCTTTAGTATGGATTTCATTTATAAACCCTTCTGCCATCGAAATTGAATTACTTCTGATATCCGGGTTTCCAGCGTCTCTCGCTTGGTCGATTGCTTCAAGGATTATTTTCTGTTGTTCTTTTGAATAAGCAAGATGGTGACACTTGCCGTAACGCTTTACGGAATAGCCATCCGTTTTAATGATCGCGGCATCAACACCGTCCACAGATGTGCCGCTCATAAGCCCAATGGCCAAATATTCTTTATTTTTCCCCATTACGGTTCAATTTCCTTTAATTTTCCCTTTTGGTCATCTGCAAACTTGTGCTACATGAACCTTCATATTTTTCTAAAAAACACAGATGACGATATTATGACCGAAACGATCGATAATTACACACCTAAATCAGAATTTTTAAAAGTAATGATGGAACGAGGCTTTATTCATCAATGCACTGATCCCGAAGCATTGGATAAAAAGCTACTTGCTGGCGTCGTTCCGGCCTATATCGGTTTTGACTTAACCGCGTCAAGTTTGCATGTTGGTTCACTAGTACAGATTATGATGTTACGCCATCTTCAAAAATCTGGTCATAAACCTGTTGTGCTTATGGGTGGTGGAACCACGAAAATTGGCGACCCAAGCGGTAAAGACGAAAGCCGTCAGATGTTAACGGTCGAAAAAATCAACGAAAACATGCAAGGCATTAAAAAGGTTTTTGAAAAATACCTTGATTTCGGTGACGGCGACACAGATGCCATCATGCCGAACAATGCCGACTGGCTTGATAAGCTTGGTTATGTAGAACTTCTACGCGATGTGGGCCCACACTTCACCATCAACCGCATGATGACTTTCGAAAGCGTGAAACTACGTCTTGACCGTGAAAACCCGCTAACGTTTCTAGAGTTTAACTATATGATCCTGCAAGCGTATGATTTTCTTGAACTACAACGCCGTGTTGATTGTGGGCTTCAAATGGGCGGATCAGATCAGTGGGGTAACATCATTAACGGCGTGGAACTGAACCGCCGTAAAGATCAAAAAGAAGTATTCGGCCTGACGACCCCACTTATTACCACGGCAAGTGGCGCAAAAATGGGTAAATCAGCAAATGGCGCCATTTGGTTAAATGATGACATGCTTAGCCCGTATGATTTTTGGCAATTCTGGCGCAATACTGATGACGCGGATGTTGGTCGTTTTCTAAAATTATTTACTGAACTACCGCTTGATGAAATCGCAAAATTAGAAGCACTTGAGGGTGCAGAAATCAACGAAGCGAAAAAAGTACTCGCTAACGAAGTAACTGCCATGTGCCATGGCCGTGAAGCAGCCGAAAAGGCGGAATCAACCGCAAAGAAAGCATTTGAAGAAAGATCATTAGGCGCCGACCTGCCGACCGTTGAGGTCGCAAAATCAGAACTAGAAGCAGGCGTATTCATTTCCGATCTTTATGTAACTGCGGGCCTTGGTAAATCAAAAGGCGAAGTTAGACGCCTGATTAAACAGGGCGGCGCTAAAATCAATGATGAGAAAATCACTGACGGAGAAATGAAAGTCACCCTTGATAACCTCAACGATCAAGGCAGCATCAAATTATCTGCTGGTAAAAAACGTCATATTTTGATTATGCCTAAATAATAAATTAAGGAGAGATATATTGGATAGAAGAGATTTTTTTAAAGCGAGCGTTGCTGGTGGTGCAGCACTGGCGATATCAAGCGCTGCTACATCAAGCGCAAATGCACAAAATTCTATGCCAATTATCAAACCTGAAAAAATAAAAGCTGGCGACACCGTAATGATCATTGCACCGTCCGGCGTAGAATATAACAAATTACGTCTTCAGCTGTCTGTTGAATCACTTGAAGCCCTTGGCCTTAAAGTAAAGGTCGCAGAAAACACACTTGGACGTTGGGGATATTTCCCAGCAGAAGACAAAGTAAGAGCCGACGAGATCAATCAAGCTTTTGCTGATAAAGACGTAAAAGCGATCATCGCGCTAAAAGGTGGATGGGGTGCTGCACGCACACTTCCTTATCTTGATTTTGATCTTATTAAAAATAATCCAAAAATTTTAATGGGTTATAGCGATGTTACGGCATTATTAAATCCTATCTATGAAAAAACAGGTCTTATTACTTTCCACGGTCCAATCGCAGGTGGCGCATGGAATAAATTCACACAAGATAGCGTTCGTGAAATCCTATTCGAAGGAAAAGCACAACATATGGTCAACCCGCAGGAAAAAGGCGAATATTTGACCGTCCGCAATAACCGCATTCAAACTGTTGTTTCAGGAACTGCAGAAGGTCGCATGGTTGGTGGAAACTTAACTGTTCTAACTGCCCTTCAGGGAACGCCTTATTTTCCGACAATCAAGGATAACATACTGATCCTCGAAGACGTGGGTGAAAATATATACCGCGTTGATCGCATGTTAACACAACTTGCGCTTGGCGGTCATCTTGATGAATGTGCTGGCGTTGTTATGGGCGGATGGACCGATGTTGGCACAGATGGCGGTTATGGCGATTTCGCACTGATGGATATTTTTGAACATCATTTTGCATCACGTGACAAACCTGTGTTTACTGGCGCATTGTTTGGCCATATTGCGGACAATCGCACCATGCCAATTGGCTGTAATGTAAAAATCGATGCGGATGCGGGTTCAGTAACTATGCAGGAAAGCGCTGTTTCTTAATTTAATATCGGTGGCGTTTCACCCATGTTATCTATAGCTGGCGGCTCTGACTGGGTCGCCTCTTTTTCTTCGACAACATTTTCTTCAGGTAATATTACTTCACCTTCAGCGGCGTCAGTCGCTTCTTGTTGTTCAATTCTTTCCCTTGTTAAAAGCTCTTCTTCTGCCTCTTCTCGGGCTGTTGGTTCATTATCGCTCCCGCCTAATGCGCCGAAAATCTTCCTGAATATTCCTGGAGCCAATGCCATTAAGGGGTTAATATTTACTTCCGGATCATCGATTGTTCCACGCATATTATATGTCGCCGCGAATATCCCCTCATCTTTACCCCCTGTTAAAATGGTTCCAAGAAGCGGAATATTGCTTAATAGCGAATTCAACCCATAAGCCGGAATAATCGTTCCTTTTAATGATATTTCATCATATTTCTGATCCACATAACCATCCAATGTTACACCAAGTGTCGGTCCTTTTGCTGTACCATCAGAAACACGGAATATTTCATCATATTGCTCAAAATTTCCTTCAAAAGTTGCAAATGACAAACCGTTTTCTTCTAACTCTTCCTGAGCTCTGGCGAACTCTTTTTCTTTTAAAAGCTCGCTAAAGGCTGCTGAATCTGCAACTGTGAAATCACTGGCTTCAATTGTTCCTTTTAGGGTATACCCTTTTTCCATTTTGATCATATCCGCTGCAATCATCAGATTTCCTTGATCACCGCTGGTAAAGAAATCAAGCGCACGTAAAGCATTACCGGCATCATTCGTAGAAAGTGTTAGCTTCTGATCAAGGTCATCAATTTCTTCACCGCTGGTGATAATGATGGACATGTCCTTATCTTCGCCCCAATGACTATCATAAGCGAAATCGATCACTTCGTTATTCACATAACCAGTTAACACAGTCGCTCTTTCCACAACGATATCATTGTACATCCCTACTTTTCCAATAGCGCCGGATAGATTAAAATCAGGTAGATCCGTTTCTTCCTCATTTTCATCGATTGGACTTAAAATAATATCCATGATCGGAACAGCATTAAATTCATTGCCCTTTACGGAAACCTGATAGAGCTCATTTTCGTAATCCCAATCAAATAATGCGGAAAAATCATGCCCTTCCATCGTTAAGTCATCAATATATAATCGCGATGCACGTTCCCCATCATAGGTAAGCTGCAATTCAGAATTTAAATTTTCAGAATGAAACACAACATCATTCACATGAATTTTTTCATCTTCAAAATTAAGCGCAAATAATGTTTCAGCGTCATCCCCGTCTTCCTTAACCCAGCCAATAGGCTCAAATTCAATTTGAGTGCCGGTTAGGTTGATTTTACCTTCGCCAACTTTTAATCCTGCACCTTGACCAAGCAAGATAAGATTGGCCATCGCAGGACCATTTACATATGGCTCAAACGGCAAATGGAGTGTTTCCCATTCATCATTCGCAATCTCGCCATCAACAATATATGTGGTGGGATATTCGGACGACTTTGTAAAATCCTCATTCCAGATGGCATTAAAATCAATACCGTTAAGTAAGATGCTACCGTTTGATGATATACCGTCCCTGTTAACTGATAAAGTCATAGTTCCATCTGATAACTCTAACCCTTCAGAAAGTTCAGGAATATGTAGATCTTCAATATCAGCCTTTACATCAAACTCCACGTCTTTCAGTTTCAAACCTTTAATAAGTGGAAAATCTAATGTCAGGAATGCTTCTGCACGACCTAGTATACTGCCTTGTCTTATGCCATATAAACTTGGGTAACCAAGCGGGTCATAATCAATCACGTGAAGAATATCCTCAACGCGACCATTTACCGGAATTTCGAAATGAGCAAAAGATTCACCCTTTTTCGCGATATCATTAAAATGAAGCACAGCATCACGGATCATCGCATTCTCAACGACGCCACTTTGTATGTTCAATTGAAAATGATTTAGCTGCAATCTGGCTGTACCAATCATATCGGTAAGTTGCGGCATCGGTTTTAAAAAATGTGACACCCCGCCAAGCACTTTAAAGTCAAAAATAAATGCATCATCTGGCATTTGATCCATGGCCCACATTTCAGGGCGAATATTCACATCAATTTGCCCTTCTGGAACGATGCCACCTGTAATGTTATTTTCAATCCAAGTTCTGGCTCCGATTAGAAGCCCCGGCGGCCAGTATGTTTTCAAATTAATAAGTGGCATACTCGCCACATCAGCAACAATCATCACATCAGGGTCATTGCTGATTTGTCCGATAGTCCCTTCTGCGTTTAATTCCGCACCATCAAATTTTAAAAACAAGTCTTCAATGGATAATTCATCATCAAGCGTTATGAATTGCCCAATTAAATATGCCTCATCGATTTTGATCGGTTCATCATAAAGATCCAGCGGGTTAATCATCCCTTCACCGACGTCAAATTCGAAATCAATGACCGGAAGATCAAAATCTTTATCAATAGAAAGATCTACAATACCGCTTATTGGAATATCAAGTGTGGCGAGGTCAGCTAATCCTTCAACTTCGCCAGCGATATTAGTCGGAATAAAATTGGAAAAACGTAATTGGCTGGTCGCTTTTTCATAAGGGATGCTATATTGCACCGACATATGAAGCGGGATATCATTATCAGCTTCAAAATCAATCGTGCCATCCAGCATTAAACTAAACCCATCTTCGATACGTTTAATATCAAGTGCAGCATCTGGGATATGCCAGATATCGCCTGACAATTCATCTTGTAAATTAATGGTGGTATTCGCGAGATATACTTGTTGTAAATACCCGGTTGAATTTAGCGGATCTGGCGGCAGTAATATCTGTCTGGTTAATTGCGGAATTAAATCCGGTGAATTATTAAATTCATCCAGAAAAGCACGCATAGTTTCAATGAATTCATCCTGATCAAATGGTTCACCCGACCATGCTTCTTTAGGGAGTAATAAATTTAGTTCAATACCACTAAATTCCACGAACATTGGGGCGATAACCCCTCTAAAGATCGCAGCCATACTAAACTGCATTCCCGCCCGCGGGATCGTGACAACAGTTGATGTGCTTTCGTCTTCAACATTGATGTTTAAGAAACGTATTTCAAAACTGCCACTTCCAGTCGGGTTATCATCCGATCCACGCCACGTAAGAATACTGCTTTCAAATGAAACATTTGTGCCGATATTTTGGCTGATCAATAAATTTGATAGAAAGGGTGATCTGCCGTCTAATTCAACGGGGCCGTTACTAACCCGCCAGAAAAACAGAATCATAGCGATCGTTATGAGCGCAAACACCACAAGGAATGTTTTCACAATATATCGTAACGGCTTAATTACCATTTATTTCTCTTAAAATTATCTATGTTTCACTTGCATGAACACTCTTTGGTCATCATTATGACAAAACTTGTCAATTTTATGATTTTGGATTTTTCAATGCCCAAGGTGTCAATAGAAACATCAGATATAACCTTCCACTTCCCTCTTATATCGGACGAAACTTTCGCCACGCAGAAGTTAGATGATTTTCAATCACTTTACAATGATAGTTCCGCTGATGTGATCAAAAATATTCTTGGAAATAAGGATCATAAAAATCTAATACTGGCGATATTTTCTAATAGCCCCTATTTGACGCGATTATTATTCGTTCATTCTGAATTTGCCCTTCGTTTATTTAATGAAGATCATAACGATCTTTTAAATGAAGAACTTAAATTTCTTGATAATGCGCTTGAAGATATAAATAACATTTCAGATTTGATGGTTAAGCTTCGCATTGCCAAGGCACATATTGCCTTAATCATCGGTTTTGCTGATCTTAGCGAGAAATGGAAATTACCCAAAATCACAAGGGCATTAAGTGATTTTGCTGAACTTGCATTAAGGTTGTCAGTAAATTTCTTAATCAAAGACGGTATCAATTCCGGTAATCTTGACCATGATTATTCATCCGATGATTTCTCCACCAATTCGGGTTATGTCATTATGGCAATGGGTAAACTTGGGGGATATGAGCTAAATTATTCAAGTGATATTGACCTGATTGTTCTGTTTGATATGGATATTGTAAAATATTCAGGCAGAAGATCCCCGCAGGATTTTTTCATCAAAATGACGCAAAAGTTGGTCAAGATCATGTCTGACCGCACAGCAGATGGATATGTATTCAGAACTGATTTGCGTTTAAGGCCCGATCCAGGCGCAACACCCGTCGCCCTGTCGATGGAGGGGGCAGAGGTTTATTATCAAAGCGTCGGTCTAAACTGGGAACGTGCAGCCATGATTAAGGCACGCCCAATTGCTGGTGACATAGAAGCGGGACTTGGTTTTCTGGAACGTATCAGGGGTTTCGTATGGCGTAGGCATCTTGATTACGCGGCCATTGAAGATATCCATGCAATCAAAAAATTAATCCATGAACATCATAGCCATCGTGACATAATGTTAGAAGGACATGATGTAAAACTTGGACGTGGCGGCATACGTGAAATCGAATTTTATGCCCAAATTCATCAACTTATTTCAGGTGGTCGTGAGCCGATGTTACGCATTGCGCCAACCTGTCTTGCGCTAGATGCTTTGGCCTTGAATGGAAAATTAAGCAAAGAAGAAAATGACACCTTGCAAGAAGCTTATGTCTTCTTAAGAACACTGGAACACAGGCTTCAAATGATCAATGATGATCAAACCCACGAAATTCCGTTCGGTGAAGAAAACCTTCATCGCATCAGTAAATTTATGGGTTTTGAATTTTTCGCCGATTTTGAAGTCGCGGTTATTAAACGGTTTAACGCGGTTCACAAGCTTTTCAATGCACTATTGGAAGATACAAATCAAACACACGACGAAGACGATAAAACACTGTCATTCCCCCTTGATCAATATCATCCAGCAACATTGGAAGCCATTGAAACCGCGGGATTTCATGATGCAAAAAAAGCATATGAAATTATTCAAGGGTGGCTAGTTGGTCGCTACCGTGCGTGTCGCACAGATCGGGCACGTGATATTTTAAAGGTATTAACCCCAGAAATACTCAAAGCATTTGGGAAACACAGTGATCCGGATAATGTATTGGTCAAATTTGATGACTTTCTATCCCGTCTTCCTTCTGGTGTACAGCTATTCTCATTTATCAAAGCTCAACCTTGGCTCTTGGATTTATTGGCCCAGATTTTAGGGGTTGCGCCGTTCCTATCAAGTCAACTATCACGCAATCCATTGATGCTTGATGCCGTCCTTAATGCGGAAAATTTTAAAAAGAATTCTTCTTTACCCGACCTTCAAAACAGCCTTGATGAATTATTGATGACCGCACGTGATTTCCAGGACATTCTTGATTTATCCCGAAAATGGGCCAACGAAGCAAAATTCCAGGTTGGCCTACAAATCCTTCGCGGATCAACAGATATCATCCAATCCGGCAGAACACTGACCGACATTGCAGAAGTTATTTTAAGCACCATGCTTTTCCATGTGAAAAACGAATTTTCAAAAAAGCATGGCACGATTGAGAATTCATCACTTTGTATTTTGGGTATGGGTAAACTGGGCGGTTTTGATTTCACGACCACCTCTGATGCAGATATCGTTCTAATATATGATGCGGATGAAATGGATGTTATGTCCGATGGCCCCAAACCGCTTACAGTCAATCACTATTATGCAAGGCTTTCACAAAACTTCATTAACAGTATCACTGCCCTGACCGGTGAAGGAAAATTGTACGAAGTTGATATGCGACTGCGCCCATCTGGAACCGCAGGGCCGCTTGCTGTTTCCTTTGACAGTTTCAATGATTATCAACATGGTCAGGCATGGACATGGGAACATATGGCCCTAACAAGATCACGGGTTATTGCCGGGCCAGAGAATTTAAAAGAGAAAATTGAAAAATGTACATTCAATATCCTAACCCATAAAGGACGTGATCAAGAAAACTTGCTGCATGAAGTTGCTAAAATGCGAATTCGCATGGAAGAAAATCTTGGTACAGAAAATATTTGGGCTATGAAACAAGTGCGTGGCGGCATTATTGATATTGAATTTATATGCCAGTATCTGATCCTTGAATATGCATCAGAAAATCAAAATATTCTTAAACGCAATACATTGAAACAAATCAAAACCCTTACCGATGAGGGCTATATCAATCAAGAAAAAGGCAAATATCTTTATCAGGCCTGTTATACAATGCAAACCATACAAGCATTATTAAGATTATGCATGGGCACAACATCCAGAGACGACGACAGACCAAAACCACTGTTAAGTGCGCTTGCTGAAAGACTTGAATGTGATATTGATGATCTTGAGCCACAAATTCTTGCATTTCAAAAATCGGTTCTTGATTTATATAAGGAAATAATAGAAATTCCTGCGAGTAATTTAAAACCGCATGAACCAACCAATCCAATTGATACAAATAAGGAATAACCATGTTAGAAACAGGACAAAAAGCCCCCGATTTTAATTTACCTGATGAAACCGGTGAAAATGTGAGCCTTGCAGATTTTGACGGTAAAAATATTGTTCTTTATTTCTATCCAAAAGACAACACACCAGGATGCACGAAAGAATCCATTGCATTCAGTGAACTTAAAGGCGAATTTGAAAGCCATGATACGGTTATTCTTGGTGCATCAAAAGACAGCGTGAAAAAACACCAGAATTTCATTAAAAAACAAAACCTGACGGTTAAGCTATTAGTCGATGAAGAAGGTACACTTTGTGAAGATTATACCGTATGGGTACTTAAAAAACTTTATGGCCGTGAATATATGGGTATTGAACGCGCAACATTCCTAATCGGCAAGGACCGCACCATAAAAAACATCTGGCGCAAGGTAAAAGTTGCTGGCCACGCTGAAGAAGTTCTGGAAGCTGTAAAAGCATTATGAAAACAATAGCAGATGCAGCTTTTAATGCGTTAAGTGCCAAAACAGTTCAAGAAAAAATTGACCATACATTCCGCGGATCAAAAGCGTGGTTTGATGGCGAGCTTGCATCAGAATTTAATCAGCAGGCACCAGATAGACCAGGTCGCCCAGCGAAACCAGAACTACTTGCCCCCAAAGATATGCCAAAACGCCGCAATGCAGGGTCCGATGCAGCGCGCATTGCTATGCTACATGCAATTGCACATATCGAGCTTAACGCCATTGATCTTGCTTGGGATATCGTTATTCGTTTCGGTGAACAGATGCCAAAAGAATTTATTAATGACTGGGTTAAAGTCGCAGATGACGAAGCCCGTCATTTCGAAATGCTTGATGCGCGTCTCAAAGAAATGGATAGTTTTTATGGTGCCCTTCCCGCCCATGACGGATTATGGCAATCTGCTGAAAATACAGCCCATGACATTATGGCGCGCCTTGCGATCGTTCCACTGGTCCTCGAAGCGCGTGGCCTTGATGTGACACCATCGCTAATTAAGAAGTTCCAATCGGCCGGCGATCAAAAAAGCGTTGATGCGCTAGAAATCATTTACGAAGAAGAAATCGAACATGTACGTGCCGGACAGCGCTGGTTTAATTTTTTATGTGAAAATCAAGGGTTAAATCCACAGGAAAAATACCAACACCTTGTGATCACATATTTCGCCGGAAACGTAAAGCCACCCTTTAATAAAGCAGCCAGAGACACTGCTGGATTTGATGAAAGCTTCTATTTACCACTAGCAAAAAAAGGCTGATAAGCCGTTAAAATTGTTTGCATTCTTAACGGATTTGATATCAAATTCCCCTTTAATAAGTTTGATTCGTATCTATATCGGTTAATTCGATCAAACAATATAAATATATTTTGGTGGGTAGGAATTTTAAAATTAATAGTTTTATCAAAGACTTAAACGATAATATAAATCGTTACTTCCCTGACAGGCAGCTCTATTTCAGGGCCAATGGTGATGTGCGTTTTGTCACCGTCTCCAAAAATGTTCAGTTGATGATCGTTTCTGCACTGATATGTTTTTCCATCTGGTGTGCCTTTATTTCATATAAGTATATTTACCTTGATGAAATTTTGACCGCCAAAAATGGCGAAGTTGCAGAAGCAAACCGCAACTATGCTAAAATCGAGGCACAATTCACTGAACTTCAGCAAGAAATTCAAAAAACGGCGGCTGCACTTGAACAACGTCAGGCTTACATCCAGCAAGTGATGGAAGAAGATGGCGAGACGCTCATCCCAGCCGAAAGTTTTGATGATAGCAGCATCTTACCGGCCGGTGAATTTGTCGATGTAGATGAAAACAACGATCAAGAAGCAAGAAACAATAGACGTGATAACACTATAGAGCAGCTATTCATTGATCTTAAGAAAATTGAAATGGCACAAAATCAACAAGTTGCCAAACTATCCAATTCTATGGACAATAAGCTTGCGTTTCTTTCGGACACACTGACGAAAGCAGGTATTTCTCAAGATAAAATGATGGAACTTGCCAATGTGCCGCAAAGTGCAATTGGTACAGGCGGGCCGTTCATCGAAGCCTCTGAAATTATTGAAACTGATCTTAATAATACGTCTTTTGACACTCTTTTTCAAAAGCGTGCTAATCATCAAGATCTTATTCTGGCACTTGAACATCTTCCGATTTTAACGCCGCCGGAAAAACATTATGTTTCCAGCAACTTCGGAATGCGCCGTGACCCATTTACAAAAAAATGGGCCAATCACCGCGGCCTTGATATGGCAGCATGGCGTGGTACTCCAATAAATGCTCCGGGTGCTGGTGTCGTCACTATGGCTGGCCGAAATGGTGCATTTGGATTATTTATTGAAATCGACCATGGAAATGGATTTAAGACAAAATATGGCCATCTTTCAAAACTACAAGTGAAACGAGGCGATAAAGTTGACGCAGGACAGCTTATCGGAAACATGGGAAGTACGGGTCGTAGCACAAGCACCCATCTTCATTACGAAATCTGGTTTAATGGCGAAGCTATTGACCCACTGAAAGTTTTAAAGGCCGCGAAAGATGTTCAAAAAATCAAAGAACACAAATACGACGCATAATAGCCCAACACCATCACAGTCAAGGGACACAAGATCAATGAGACCACCTACAAATTCAATTCCATCCATCATCAGTTCAGACGTAATTATTAAAGGTAACGTCAGCACAGCAGGCGAAATCCAAATCGACGGCACTATCGAGGGTGACGTTAAAAGTAAAAACCTGACTGTTGGTGAAAACGGTAGCGTAAATGGCAAGGTAAATGCCGACGATGTGGTCGTTAAAGGCACCGTAAAAGGCAGCATCACTGGCCGCAGTGTCCGTCTTGAAAAAACAGCAAAACTAACCGGTGACATTTGCCATCAGACACTAAGCATCGAGGCTGGCGCCTACATCGAAGGGAACCTATCCCATCAAAGCGCACAACCAGCCGCAAGCAATGCACAAAAAGTAATGTCAGCAAATAAAGAGCCGAAAAAAGAAGAACCTAAAGAAGACAAGAAAGACCTTGTTGATCTGATTTAATTTATCTTAAATCATACGATTTTACGAACGGGCCTCTTGGCCCGTTTTTTATGTCCAAAAATATTATGTAAGTCTTGAAAAACGAAACTTCGAGTTAGGAAAATCAATACTCATAAATATCGCTACAATTACACCAAATGAAATCGCAACGAAGCTATTGGGAAAAGATAAAAGTGATTGCTGCGCTAACAATACTTGACTTGGTATCATTGTAAATATACTTCCTATTACCAGTAGCCCAATACTAATCCATTGATAAATTGTCAGGTTATTAACTATCAACGTTTGGGCCTCTCCCCGGAAACTTTCTTCTACAAATCTGAATATACTGAGCAACATTAAATATATTCCTATTATTATAGATGTTTGAGTTTCAATTACCATTAAACGAAACAAGATCAATCCAATGATTAAATTACCGATAATCGAATAAATCGGCGTTGGATGAATTGGCATACCTTTTAAGCTGGAAACACTACATACACGTGATTTTTCTTGATCAATCTTAATCCCGATGAAATCATTTGTTTTTCTACCGTGACAACATCCGTGAATAAGACAACGAACTCTTCCTATAGATTGGACCCAAGGTGCCGAAATACAAATTGCAGCAATTATAGTTAACCACGATAAACCTGAAAAATAATCCAAAAACATCCCGCCAATTATTGCACCAACCATACTCCCGAAATAACCAAATGGTCGTTTTAATTTTTCTGAACCTTCAACATACTGCCCCCAAAGCCCCGCCATAACTATTCCAAAAAAGCATAGAATAAATATTGGCAATAAGTATTCTTCACCCAAAATGTACGTGTTTAAAAAAATACAAACAGCGCCACCTAAACCTGTATAAAAAGCGTGATTAATAACTCTTATTGGCCCTACCCGCCATTCTTTCCATGAATTTGCAAGATTTTCACTTATTATTCTAATCGCAGCCCAAACTTGCTGATACGATGAAACAAATCCATATACTAATACGCCAGAAATTATATCCAATAATGCGTGCATTCCTGTAAGCCACGAACTCAACGCAATTAACCAAGCGATCATCCATATAAAAATTCGGGCATTTGGAAATCTATCACTCAGAAGTTTTGCGGATAAGAATGCCCAAATCACATGAAAAGCCGGAAAAGCAGTTGCCGGATTATCAATTGACTGCTGAAATTCTATTAATTCTCCCCAAATCGTTTTAGGTTCGAATTCACGAAAATCTGCAATAATGGGTACTGTTAAATAAAAAATTATCACTAGTATCGTTGCAAAAATTCCCGCAACAGAAAATTGCCTCAAGCTTCTTTTTGATTTTGCCAATAAAGGAGAAAAAACAACTAACGGATAGGTTAGAACATAAGGCAATCCCAGAAATTCTATCACAGGCATTCGATCATCAAAGGTAAATGAAGATATTAAGACAGGTTCAATTACCCCTATATAACTCACTACGCCTTCATATAAAACAAGCCAAGGAAGAAACACAAACAGTAATACTGAATAATAATCTTTGATATTTGGTTGTTCATTACTATCCGTAGGAATGGTAAGTTTATGTTCAAAATATATGTTGCCAAAAATTTTTATTAAAAACGGTCGCTCATATCCAAAAACAAGTGCCATGCAACTTAATATTACTATTGGAGTAATAATCCAAATTCCCCCTCTACATCCGAAGCTTAATGAAATACCAAGACACAATAAACAAAATCCAAAATATATTGGATGAGAAAGCCATTTAAACGCACCACTCGTAACATACCGTTTTGGCGGATATGCATTCATCGGAAGTCCTTCACCTTTGACCATAATTTCCCGAATGCCTAATGCTGATATTATAAAACCAATAAATACTAACATCTCTCCTAAGTAAGGAATATTAGGAACAGTAGGTAAATTCAGGTGCCCTAGGTTCTTTTCCCAAAAAATTAGATATGCAGGTAAAACAACAACAAATATCGCCCCATATAAGAATTTTCCAATATAATTATAAAAATTATGGCCAGGTGACTTTTTCATGTATTACCCATCCTATATCTTGATAATTACCATTTAAATCTAAGGTACCTTGGCTCAGATATTTTTCTTCAATTACATTTAACATTTCCAATGGTGCAACTCTTAATACAGGTGGTATTTTAGAGAGAACTGTATTTCCCAAATTGCCACTACGAATTATCTCTTTTTGTTTTAAAGCAAGTGAAAATTCATCACATTCAATTAATTGATCTGATATTTTGGCCCCTGTCATTATCTGACCATTAAAATTCAAAAGAATAAGAGGTTTTTTACCCTGCCATTCAATCCAGACAATAGAATTAGTTTCAGATACATATCTTCCCCAATAGAGTATTTTAAGGCCAATTTCCCATGGTTTTAATGTCATCTTCAAAAATTCAGAATAACCTAATCCTTCATAACTTTTTCCTGAATTTGTTTTTATTGTGACTTCAGCTTTGTTTTGCAAACATTCCCATTGAACAGAACCTGATGAATTATCTAATAGTGTATGCTGAAAAGATTCAGATTTTTGATTCCATTTTCCATCAATACCCAACTTGCAATTTTTCCAGTAAATACTATCATCTTGAATTATTGGCATTTCGGATGAATATAATACCGGACCTTGATTGATCCCATCAATATCCGCATGGTGAATTGTTGAAGCATATCCAAGTGTAAATGAACCATATTTTAATTTCGCGGCATATCCTATGATATACTGACCTTCTGATGTCACCATATCTAAATAATATTTTTCAAAGGAAAAATTATTATTCTTTTTTAATAGATTAGTTTCTTTTCCTACACTCATGAATAAGGGCGTTCCGTTCTAAATATGAAAGAAATACCTATTTGAATATTCATGACCGTTTTCCCCAATTTAAAAATCTATTCTATATCCTCGACCTCTTCGGTCGTGCCGTGCACTCTTGCGGCGAGAGCAGCATTTAAGAATGGATCAAGATCACCATCAAGCACTTTATCTGGTTGGCCACTTTCGACGCCTGTGCGTAAATCTTTCACCATTTGGTATGGTTGTAGCACGTATGACCTGATTTGATGACCCCAGCCGATTTCTGTTTTTCCGGCGTGTTCTGCGTTGGCCTCTTCCTCACGGCGTTGAAGCTCGGCTTCATAAAGGCGCGCTTTTAACATATTCATCGCTGTTGCACGGTTCTTATGTTGTGAACGGTCATTTTGGCACTGTACCACAATATTGGTTGGGATATGGGTAATACGAACGGCACTATCGGTTGTGTTCACGTGCTGCCCGCCTGCGCCGGACGCACGGTAAGTATCAATCCTTAGGTCACCTTCGTTGACCTCTACCTCAAAATTATCGTCAATCACCGGATAGACCCATACACTGGCAAAACTTGTATGTCTTCGTGCGTTACTGTCATACGGTGAAATTCGTACCAAGCGGTGAACGCCGCTTTCGGTTTTTAACCAACCGTATGCATTATCGCCTTTAATTTGAATGGTTGCTGATTTAATGCCTGCTTCTTCGCCGTTATGCATTTCCATTAGTTCCACTTTACACCCATGTGCGTTAGCCCAACGCTGATACATCCTAAGCAGCATATTGGCCCAGTCTTGGCTTTCTGTACCCCCTGCACCACTATTGATTTCAAGATAGGTATCATTGCCATCCGCTTCACCACTTAACAGTGTTTGCAGTTCTAACTCTTCTGCCTTTTCAGTAAGTTTATGAATTGCTCCTTCGGCTTCTGCGATGATTTCATCATCTTCTTCCATCTCACCAAGCTCTATTAGCTCAATATTATCATTAAGCTCGCCTTCAACCTCGCGGCAAAGGTTGATTGCCTGCTCAAGCTTTGTGCGTTCCTGCATTAATTTCTGGGCGTTTGATGGGTTATCCCAAAGGGTTGGATCTTCAGAAAGGGCGGTTAATTCATCGTATCTGTCAAGTGCGATGTCCCAGTCAAAGATGCCTCCTCAGCAGCTCCAAGGACTGCTTGATTTTATCAACAGAATTTTGAATTTCAGCTTTCATGAAATAAAGACCTAAATTTATTTTTATGATTAATAAATACCACCGGTTCCGGTGTTAAGTTTGGTCTTTGTTTGCACCAATGAATTAAATCCGTCAAGTACTTGTGCATTTTTCGTCGGGAATGATCCCTGACGGAATGCTTCAAGGATTGTGTTTTTCGCGCCTGCCCCGGCCAATTGCCCTGTTGTTGCATCAACACGCACGAGACGCACGCCTTCTGGAATACGGAATGGCGTTGGTGCCTCGTCCTTAAGCGCATCGCGCATAAAATCACGGAAAATCGGAACGGCTACTGATGAGCCCTCTTCCCCACGACCAAGGGAACGCGGCGCATCAAAACCGACAAACACACCGACCACCATGTCAGGGGAGAAGCCAACAAACCATGTATCAAAGCTGTCATCGGTTGTACCAGTTTTTCCCGCAAGCGGACGACGAAGCGCACGAATACGAACGCCCGTACCACGCTGCACAACCCCTTCCATCATAGAAACCAACTGGTAAGATGTTACAGGATCAAGAACATCATCACGTTCGTCCGGTAATTCCGGCGAATTTTGATATTGCCATTCTTCGGATACACAGCCAACACATGCACGGTCATCATGACGGTAAATTGTATTACCATACCGGTCCTGAATGCGGTCAATCAGGGATGGTTCAATTTTTTTACCACCATTAACGATCATCCCGTACGCCGCCGTTAGATCAAGTAACGTAGTTTCACCCGCACCAAGCGACATGGAAAGCAAATCCGGCATATCTTCTGTGATACCGAAACGTTCAGCGACCTCAACTACATTTTCCATTTTGACATTTTGTGCAATGCGTACTGTCATCAAGTTTCGAGATTTTTCAATACCAAGGCGTAATGTGCTTGGACCATAAAATTTATTACTGGAATTGCGCGGTTTCCATTTGCCCATACCGTAACCCTGATCAATCACGAATGGTGCATCAAGCACTAGACTTGATGGCGTAAAGCCCTGCTCAAGCGCCACACTATAAACAAATGGTTTAAAGGCGCTGCCTGGCTGACGCTTCGCCTGTGTTGCACGGTTATATTCGCTGCGGGTAAAATCATACCCACCAACCATGGCAAGTACACGACCCGTATGCGGGTCAAGCGCCACAAGCGCACCATTAATTTCCGGAATTTGACGAAGCCCGAAAGGAGAACCAATTGATGGTTCTTCCGTCTCGATAGCCTCAACGGCAATAATATCACCTTGTGCCAGAACTTCTGTAACAGATTCAACCTGTGGCCCACGGCGTTCACCCGGAAGCCATTTACGCGCCCATTTTACTTCAGCAAGGGAAATACTTTGTTTTGGTAATGCTTCAAATGTTTCACTATTCTTTAGGGCTTCTTTCGTGGCAATGATTGCCACTTCATCATTAACGTCAACGACCACAGCTTCTTGCCAGCTGTCAACACCAAGTGGTGTGCGTTTCTTTATAAATTCTTCTTTCCATGTTGGGTATGGGGCCGCAAATATATCCATATTCCCTAGTGGGCCACGCCAACCATGACGACGGTCATACGTCACAAGACCATTTTTCATTTCTCTTTCAGCAATTGCCTGAAGTCTTGGTGAAAGAGATGACCTTACGGCAAGACCACCACCATATAATTCATCATCACCATATGTTTTTTTAAGCTCGCGTCTTACATCTTCCGCGAAATAATTGGCTTGGAATGTACGGGCACGGCCACTTTCCACTGTTCCTAGTGGTAAGTTTTGCGCTGCTAGTTTTTCTTCCTCGGTGATGAAGCCTTCAATTTCCATGCGGCCCAACACCCAATCACGACGACCAACAGCATTGTTATAGCGTCTAACGGGATGATAATTACTTGGTGCTTTCGGAAGCGCTGCGAGATAAGCAATTTCCTGGACTTCTAATTCATCAAGTGATTTACCAAAATAGTTAAGTGCTGCGGCAGCAACACCATATGAGTTTTGACCAAGATAAATTTCATTTAAATAAAGCTCTAAAATCTGATCTTTGGAAAATGTTTGTTCAATCCTGTAAGAAAGGATCGCTTCTTTAATTTTACGTTCAAACCTGACTTCATTGGTAAGAAGAAAGTTTTTCGCAACCTGTTGTGTGATCGTTGATGCGCCAACCGGCCTACGGTTTGTTATGACATTTTTTACATTAACAAGAACCGCACGCAGTAATCCCTTAAAATCGATACCAATATGTGTGTAAAAGTTTTGATCTTCGGCAGAAAGAAAAGCCTGAATTACTTTTGGCGGAATGGCATTAATCGGAACAAATAAGCGCTTTTCACGGGCATATTCTTTAATCAAGCTACCGTCACCAGCATAAACACGGCTTACCACCGGCGGTTCATAATCCGCGAGCTGTTTATAATCAGGAAGATCACGTCCAAATGAGTATAAAATATATAATCCACCAACCACTGCGATAATGCCGCTCAGTAGCGTAAAGACGGCAAGGCCGCCTAATATATTTTTCCATTTCCTCGACAATTCGCTATCCACCGCTTCGTCATGTTTATTAACAGTATAGAATTTAGGCGCAAATTATGACAACCTTAAGGCACAATCAAGTGAATTCGCGTATATATTCAACTAATTATACGCGAAATTTTGTTGGAAATACTTATCCGTCGCTTTGAGGATCGCATTTCCGATTTTTTCATGGGTTTCTTTTTGCATTAATAGTTTCGCATCCGTTGGGTTGGTTAAGTATCCCATTTCAATTAAAACAGATGGCACATCAATCCCTTTAAGAACAGCAAACCCCGCTGAACGATGACTTCTTTTTCTAACACGAATTGATTTTTTAAGCTCTTTTGAAAGTTCCTGAGCGTATCTGTTCGAGAGATTCATTGTTTCTTGTTTCACCAAGTCGATAAGAATATTTTGAACGACATCAGTTTCATCCTGAAGATCAACACCGGCAATCACATCAGATTTATTCTCACGCGCGGCGAGCTTGGCTGCTTCACGGTCGGATGCTTTTTCAGTAAGGGTATAAATTGTCGCCCCCCTGACATCCGGGCTTCTAAACGCATCAGCATGAATAGATATAAAAAGGTCCGCATTATTCACATGCGCAACACGACTTCGGTCACGTAATTTCAAGAATACATCGCGGTTCCGTGTCATTATAACTTTATAACGACCGGATGCTTCTAATATTTTTTTAATGTTGCGTGACGCTGAGATCGTGACGTTTTTCTCGGAAATGCCGTTCACCTTTACACCGCCAAGATTGCCAGGATCATGCCCCCCGTGACCGGGATCAAGTACAATTATCTTTTTGCCATTGGATGGTACATTTGACGGTTTCCTTGTCGTCGCAACTCTTTGTGCCTGTACCGATGGTTTTGCAACACTTGCTGTAAAAGCCGATTGTGAAACGCGTTCAAAATCGAAAACAAGCCTGTTTGGTTTGCCGTTTTTGCCACTAATGATAAATGAATTTGAAATTTTTACCGGATTTTTAAGATCAAGCACCACACGTGATGTCCCCGGCATATAAAGGCCATACCGGTAGTTATTAATTAACCCCTTACCTGTTGCACCACCAGGGCCAATTTTCCATTCAACTTCATCAAGGTCGATAACAATTCTGTTCGGGTTGGCAAGAGTAAAGGTGCGAAACGCGCTATTGCCTGTCATTTCAATAACAAACCTTGTTTTTTGCTGATCACCGCCAAAGCGCACATCAGTCACAACAGGACCAGCAGCGAAAGCGTTACCCGCTGCAAAAAACATAATAATCAGTGCAGAAAAAATAAGTTTGATTGATAAATGTCGCAACAATTGTTGTTTATTATGTGCCATCAATTTCCAGCTTTTTCGCTCATTATACCCTAGAATTTGTAATACAGTAACAATTATTAGTTAATAATGGTTAATTTTTCTAATATAAAATGATGTTTCCAAAAAGATTTTTTATAAATTAGACTCTTTTCTATTGTTTAGTGCTGCAAGGTTCACTATGTTAACTTCATCATATATGGATGCAAAAAATGCCCAAAATATGATGCTGAGTGCAATTTCATTGAATGTATGCACCAGCGATTTTTAAAAAGAAGAAGAATATTAAAGCCTTATACAGGCAGAAAAAATTATGAATTTAAGCATTTCGAGCCAAAAGAGTAATCCCATAGAAGCAAGAGATTTTTCTATTGCCTATGGTGATGTGTTTGTTCTCTTTCATAAGCCTCTAAATGCCACAAACCCAACCAAATTTGAAACAACAACACAGGAACCTGCACGCTTGGTGGCTGCAAATGATCACCAGAGCTCGAGCGGTTTTTGTTATGGAGATACACTAAATGTCAATTCGTATGTTGATCGACGCCTCCCACCGGGAAGAGACCCGTGTGGCCATCGTCGACGGAAACCGTGTAGAGGACTTCGATTATGAGAGTTCTGCAAAAAAACAACTCAAAGGCAGCATCTATCTAGCAAAGGTAACCCGCGTAGAACCATCGCTTCAAGCAGCGTTCGTTGATTACGGCGGCAACCGTCATGGATTCTTAGCTTTTAGTGAAATTCACCCTGATTACTATCAAATTCCTGTAGCGGACCGTGAAGCGCTTATCGAAGAAGAAAAAGCAAGAAACGCTGATCTTCTTGAAGATGAAGAAAATAACAAAGCGGCTGTTAAATCAGAAAAAGATGAGCCTTCTGATGAAAATGATGAAGTAATAGCAGAAGAAAACACTGAAGCCGAAGAAAAAACAGTGGATGAATCATCATCTGAAGAAGCGGCGGTTCCTGAAGAAACATCTGATGACGTAAAAGCAGATGAAACTGCTGAAGCGACAGAAGAGGTTCAGGAAGAGGAAGAGAAACCAAAGCGTCGCCGTGGCCGCCCTCGCAAGAAAAAAACAGAAACCAAAGCTGAATCAACAAAAGAAGATGTAATTACATCAAGCGAAGAAGAAGCCAAAGAAGATGCTTCTGAAGCGGATGACGCAAACGAAGATGTTTCTGATGTTGAAGCAGAGAAAACGTCAGATGAAGAAAATTCTTCAGATGATGTTGCAGCCGAAGTTACTGAAGAAGCTGAAGAAAATAAACCTGACGAAGATGCATCAGATGAAGCAACTGATGAAGAAGAAACAAATAACGCTCAAAGCGAAGAAGACGAAGAGGAACGTCTTCGTATTCGTATGGCAAAAAGACTTCGTTATAAATATAAAATTCAGGAAGTGATCAAAAAAGGTCAAATCATTCTGATCCAAGTGGTGAAAGAAGAACGCGGCAATAAAGGTGCTGCGCTTACAACTTACCTTTCACTACCTGGTCGTTACTGTGTTCTTATGCCAAACACTTTGCATGGTGGCGGCGTTAGCCGTAAAATTGCAAATGTTAAAGACCGCAAGAAGTTAAAGAATGTTTTATCAAGCCTGAACCTGCCAAAAGGCCATGCTTGCATCATCCGCACAGCTGGCAGCGATAGAACCAAGGCAGAAATTAAACGCGATTATGATTATCTTAAACGGATGTGGGAAGCGATCCGGGAACATACCCTGAAATCCATTGCCCCTACCCTGATTTATGAAGAGGGTAATCTTATAAAACGCAGTATCCGCGATTTATACACCCGGGACATCAGCGAAATTCTGGTGGAAGGTGAACGTGGCTATAAAACGGCAAAAAGCTTTATGCAGATGTTAATGCCGAGCCACGCAAGAAAAATAAAGTATTACAGTGACCAGATTCCACTGTTCCAGCGCTATCAGGTGGAAAACCATCTGGATTCAATGTATGGCCCAACGGCGCAATTAAAGTCCGGCGGATATATTGTTATCAATCCAACCGAAGCCCTTGTTTCGATTGATGTGAACTCGGGCCGTGCGACCAAAGAACATAATATTGAAGAAACAGCGCTCAATACAAACCTTGAGGCCGCAGAAGAAATCGCAAGACAGTTAAAGCTTCGCGATATGTCCGGCCTTGTGGTTATTGATTTCATTGATATGGAAGAACAGCGCAACAACCGTGCGGTTGAGCGTAAAATGAAGGCATGCCTAAAATCAGACCGTGCTCGCATTCAAGTTGGCCGTATCAGTTCATTCGGCCTAATGGAAATGTCACGCCAGCGCTTGCGCACAGGTGTATTGGAAAGCAGTACAATACAATGTCCACATTGTGATGGTAGTGGCCTTCTTAGAACTGTTGAATCACAAAGTCTTCATATTCTTCGCATCATCGAAGAAGAAGGCATCCGTGCAAGAAATTCAAAATTCAAAGTATTCCTGCCTTCACGTGTTGCAATTTATTTACTTAATAACAAACGTAGAAGCTTAAGAGACCTTGAAGAACGTTATGATTTCTCAGTTGAGATTGCGATTGATGATGAATTAACTGCATCAGCATACCGCATGGACCGTTCTGGAAAACCATCCAGAAAATCCAAAAAGCGTCATGATGCTTTAAAACTTGGCAAAGATGTCAATAAGTTAATCGATGTTACGGAAGAAGATGTTTCTGCAGATGATGAAAAGCAGGATAAACCGAAACGTCGCCGCAGAAGAAGACGTAACCGCAATAACAAAAGACGCGAAAATCAAGAAAACCAAAGCGAAAACACAGAAGAGAATGAAGTAAGCGCAGAAGAAACAGACGCTGAAAACCAAGAAAATTCTGAAAAAGGTCGCCGTCGCCGCCGCCCTCGTCGTGGACGTGGACGCGATAAAGATAATGCGGAAAAATCAACTGAAGAAGTTACTGAACAAGACGCTTCGCCATCAGAAGTAAAAACAGAAGATGCGAAAACTGATGAAGTAAAATCTGACGAAGAAAAACCAAAAAGAAAACCACGCCGCACACGCAAAAAGGCAGACACTGATAAATCAGAAGAAGCAAATGCTGAAAAATCTGATGATGTAAAGGAAGAGAAGCCAAAACGCGCGAGACGCACACGAAAGAAAAAAGAAGATGCTGAAACTTCTGAAAAACCTGAAGAAGGCAAAACAGAAGAAAAGGCAGAAAAACCAAAACGTGCTCCGCGTAAGCGTGCTGTGAAGAAAACTGAAGAAAAGGAAGAAAAACCAGCTTCAGAAAACAAAAAAGAGACAGAAGCACCAAAGGCGGAAAAACCTAAAGAAGAGAAACCCGCCGATGACAAGCCTAAGAAAAAAGGCTGGTGGTCAAGAGCTCTTAGCTAAATTCAATTTTAAAGCCCGGTTTATCCGGGCTTTATTTTTGTCACATTTATGCATTATTACACATTCAGATTAGGTTCAGACAATTTCACATTAAATAGTGTTTAAATTGACGTACCTTCACTGAACAATTAGATTGGATATATGTTGATCAATAAATTTCGGCAATATGGCTACAAAGCCTTCATTTTGGTTATTATGACCTGTTTTACGCACGCCAATCTGGCCGTCGCGCAAGGCCGGGGTATATCCATTTTACGCGATGCCGAAATTGAACAAATTATCCGTGATATAACAGAGCCAATTTTCATTGCCGGTGAACTGGATGTAAATGCAGTAGATACCTACTTACTAAATGATAATACCATCAATGCTTTTGTTATGGGCGGGCAAAATGTTTTCATTAATTCTGGGCTATTACTAAAAGCGGAAAATGTTAATCAAGTAATTGGCGTCGTTGCCCATGAAACGGGTCATATTACCGGTGGCCACCTTTCGCGTCTTAGCGAAGGTATGAGCCAAATGGCGTCATATAGTCTAATGGGTATGCTTCTTGGTGTTGCGGCCATGGCTGCTGGCTCTGCTGACGCAGGCATGGCTTTAATGATGGGCGGACAACAGGTTGGTTATAGAACTTTGCTTAGATTTACACGTAATCAGGAATCTTCCGCGGACCAAGCCGCTATTACTTTACTTGATAAAACAGGGCAATCCGGTAGAGGACTTATAGAGTTTTTCGAAATCCTTGGCGAACAGGATTTGGTGCCGGAAAAATACCGTGATCCATACGCAAGCACCCATCCACTTACATCACAACGTATTGACCGCGTACGTGACCGCGTTCAAGAATCACCCTTTTATGATGCTGAAACTGATCCTGAACTCGAAGCCAAATTTCAATTATTACAAGCAAAACTATTTGGTTATTTAAAACCATTACACGCCACACTCGTCAGATACCCGAAAGAAGACAAAGGGTTACACGCAAGATACGCCCGCACATTTGGTTATCAACAAGCAAAAAAAATTGATGAAGCGCTGGTCGAAATTGAAGAGTTAATTGAAGATTATCCAGAAAACCCCTTTTTCCATGAAACATTAGGACAAATTTTATTCGAGGACGGCAGAATTGATGAAGCTATTATCGCCTATGACAAGGCCGTTAATTATTTGCCAGAATCTGGTCTATTACGATTATCACTTGCCAGATCACAGATTAGTTCTGAACAAGATAAATATCTGGAAAATGCGATTGAAAATCTTGAATATGCACTAGAAGATGATCCCAACAGTAGCTTTGGCTGGCAGCAAGCCTCAATTGCCTATCACCGCCTGGATAATCAGGCCATGACACATTATGCGACTGCCCAACATTTTCTGTTAACGGGTGATGTACGCGGCGCTATGATTAACGCGAAAAAAGCGGTAGATATGTTACCAAAAGATTCGCCAAAATGGGTTAAAGCACAAGATATCTTGATGACAACAGAAGCCAACATGTCTGACCGTGCTAGAAAAGCAAATGAAAAACGAAAAGACCAAGAACGTGAACAACGTAGAAAAGAACGACACAGGAGTATTCAATGAAGGGTAATCGAGTAGCAGTTATTGCGTTGTTATCATTAATATCCGCAGGGGTATTTTTTATTACTGGCTATCAATATAGCAGCAAAAGTGGCAATTCACTTGATAAAGAACAAGTGAACGCAATGATCCGTGATTATATTCTGACAAATCCGGAAATCATTCCTGATGCGATCGAAGTGTTGCGTGCCCGTCAAAATGCTAATGCGCTGTTGGAATCAGAAGAGCTTTTATATAACGATGGCTATAGCCATATTGAAGGCAATCCTGATGGTGATATCACCATTGTTGAATTTTATGATTATAACTGTGGATACTGTAAGCAGGTTCCAGAGGATCTCGCCCGACTTCTGGAAGAAGATGGAAACATCCGTGTCATTTTTAAAGAACTTCCCATACTTGCAGAATCATCAGAATATGCATCCATCGCTGCAATGGCCGCGCAGAAGCAAGGCAAATTCATGGATTTTCACAATGCCTTAATGCAAAACAGACGTCAGCTTACGGAAGAATTAATTCTTGAGATTGCCCGTGACAGCGGTATTGACGAAGAACAGCTTTTACAAGATATGGCAGATCCTGAAATTGAAGCGAATATCATGAAGAACAAATACCTTGTTCAAAACCTTGGCATTTCCGGTACACCAGGCTTTATCATTGGTACCCAGGTCATACCGGGATATATCCCTTTCGATAGGTTAAAAGACATTGTTGCTGAAGAAAGACAAACACAGCAGATGTAATTCTGAAAATCATTTCAAATTATTCCAAAACCGGACTTCACAGTCCGGTTTTTTCGTGTCATAAACGCTACTAATATTTTTAATACTTAATTTTCTGGAGCTAATTTTCCATGGCCACTGAACATAAAACCAAAGTTCTTATTATCGGATCAGGACCAGCAGGCTATACAGCCGCAATTTACGCAGCACGCGCAAACCTTGAACCTATTATCGTGCAGGGTATGGAACCTGGCGGGCAACTGACAATCACGACAGATGTGGAAAACTATCCTGGTTTTGCCGAGGCCATCCAAGGGCCATGGCTTATGGAACAAATGAAGGCACAAGCAGAAAATGTAAACACAACAATCATTACAGATTTCATCACAGACGTCGATTTTTCAAAACGCCCATTTGTCTGTAAGGGTGACAGTGGTGATACATATATTGGTGATACAGTCGTTATTGCCACTGGGGCACAGGCAAAATGGCTCGGGCTTCCATCAGAAGAAGAATTCCAAGGCCGTGGTGTATCAGCGTGTGCCACATGCGACGGTTTCTTTTACCGTGGTAAAGAAGTTATTGTTGTTGGCGGCGGTAATACTGCTGTGGAAGAAGCAATCTTCCTTACCAATTTTGCGTCAAAAGTGACCCTCATTCACCGCCGTGATGAGTTAAGATCAGAAAAAATTCTGCAAGACCGTCTTTTCGCCAACGACAAAATCGAATGTGTTTGGGATAGCCAGCTAGAAGAAATCGTGGGCGAAGAAGGACCTATGGGTGGCGTCACCGGTGTTCGCGTTAAAAACGTAAAAACAGATGAAATTAGTGAAATTTCTGCGCACGGTGTCTTTATTGCCATTGGTCATGCACCTGCAACATCGCTTTTTGCTGGAAAAGTTGATATAAATGAACGTGGTTACATTAACACTGCACCAGATAGCACGGAAACAAATGTTCCCGGCGTATACGCAGCGGGTGACGTAACCGATGAAAAATACCGTCAGGCCGTTACGGCAGCGGGTATGGGTTGTATGGCTGCACTTGAAGCAGAACGTTTTATTGCTGAAAACGAATAACAACCATAACCAAAATTAAGAAAGATTATGAATGGACTGGGATAAGCTAAGGATTTTTCACACAGTTGCTTCTGCTGGAAGCTTCACCCACGCGGGTGAAACACTGGGCCTTAGCCAATCCGCCGTCAGCCGCCAAATCAGAACACTTGAAGACAGTCTTCAAACATCACTGTTTAATCGCCATGCGCGGGGATTGATCCTTACTGATGAAGGGGAAACCCTGTTTGAAACCACCAAAGATGTGGTTTCTAAGATTCATGTAACGGAACAAAAAATCCTTGAAGGAACAGAATCACCACGTGGTAAATTAAAAATCACAACCACATCCAGTTTCGGTTCCACATGGATGATGCATAACATCAAAAAATTCATTGATAAATACCCCGATATTGATGTTCAAATGCTGGTTGGTGACCAGGATTATGATCTTTTAACACGCGAAGCCGATGTTGCAATTCGCTTTCACCCGACCGAACATTTAGATCTTATTCAGAAACAGGTCGCAACATTTCATTATCATTTGTTTGCATCGCCCAGCTATCTTAATAAATACGGCAGACCCCAAAGACCGGAAGACCTGGATGATCATGACTTGATTACATATGGCAGTAAATCAACCAGCCCCATCGAAGACATTGACTGGATTCTTGATTATGGCACAAATAAAAAACGTAAACCTGTTTTAGAAATAAACAGTATTTATGGCATGCTGCAAGCGGTGAAATCAGGCATTGGCATTGGTTCTTTACCGGATTATCTGGTGCAAGGATCAATGAACATCACACCTGTTCTCGAAGAATATGAAAGCCACGAATTCCCTGCATATTTCGTTTATACTCAGGAACTTAGGAATTCTAAACGTATTGCTGCTTTTAAAGATTTCATTGTGAGAGAATTCAAGAAGTCGATCTTCTAATCATTTTAGAACAATATGGTTAAATTAAGACACTAGCTATGCATTTTTTGCATGCCTGCAACAACATTTTACCCAGTACTCATTCCTGAAACAATCATCTATAACCATAATCAGATGTTGAGAAACATCGCTGAGTAATTCTTTAATTATTTCAGCTCTGCGGTGGGACGTATCCTCCCCCTTTTCGTCCACCGCCTGTTTCATATTCTCCCCCAAGATATGAAACCTCCCTATATTTTGTGAACTTGCCGGGTACTTGTTACCCGGCATTTTTTTTTGGCGTTTCACATTTTTGTAACAATGCATGCATTTCTTGCATAGCTGCAACGACATTTTATGCACTACTCATGCATCAAGGATTTGGCTATAACGGTAATCAGATGTTGATAGACATCCTGAATGGTTCTTTAATTATTCAGTTCGCGGCGGGCGTTTCCTCCCCCTTTATCGTCCACCGCTTGTTTCATATTCTCCCCCAAGATATGAAACCTCCCTATATTTTGTGAACTTGCCGGGTACTTGTTACCCGGCATTTTTTTATGAAATATGATTTAGAATGGCGCGCATATCATTGATCACTAGGCCGCCTGCTTTTTTAAGGTCTTCACATTTATTTCGCGTGCTATAGGCCATGACCTCCATCCCGGCCGCAACACCACCTTGAACGCCAGGTATGCTATCTTCAATAAGCAGGCACCGTGCGGGCTCAACACTCATTTGGTTCGCTGCATAAAGGAATAAATCAGGATATGGCTTTCCGCGTTTTACTTGTGATGAATTATAAATGCGATCACCGAAATATTGCTTTAGCCCCGTAATCCCAAGTGTTTTATCCATTTTTTCAAAACTGCCGCTGGACGCCACACAAAATTGAACATCACGCCTTTTAAGTTCTAGAAGCACATCTTCGATGCCATCCACCGCTTTTAATTCACGCTCAAAAGCGGCGAATGTTTTTTCTTGCAATACGTCCAGAAAATCATCCGGTAATTTTGATCCCAGCATTTCTTCTGAAATACTAACAACTGCCGCCATTGAACGCCCCACATAGGTATCAATGACCCGTTCAACCGTCATATCAAGCCCATGTTCCGCAAGCGCATCACGAAGCAGTACATTGGCGATCGGCTCACTATCAACCAACACACCGTCACAATCAAATATTACAAGATCAAATTGCATTTGTTATTTAAGTGCTTCCACAGCTTGCTTAATACGTCCGCATGCCTCTGTTAACACCTCTTCTGATGTCGCATATGAAATACGGAAATATGGTGATAGGCCAAATGCTTCACCATGAACAACAGCAACACCAACGGATTCCAGTAGATAAGTACTTACATCCAAATCACTTTCTAGTGTATTACCCTCAGGTGTCACTTTTCCGATTAATCCGGCACAGCTTGGATACACATAAAACGCCCCTTCCGGTGTTGGGCATTCAAGTCCTGGAATATCATTAATCATTCTAACCACCAGATCACGGCGTTTTTGAAACGCACCTGCGCGGTCTTTAAGATACCCTTGATCACCCGTCAATGCGACAACAGTTGCTGCCTGTGAAATTGAACACGGGTTTGATGTACTTTGTGATTGAATTTTACGCATTGCATTGATGATTTCCACTGGACCACCAGCAAAACCAATACGCCATCCTGTCATCGCATAGGCTTTGGCAACACCATTCATGGTTAATGTGCGGTCCTTAAGTCCCGGCTCCACTGCCGCTGGTGTCACGAATTTAAAATCGTCATAGACAATATGTTCATAAATATCATCGGCGAACACCCAAACATGTGGATGCTTCATAAGAACGTCCGTTAATGATTTCATTTCGGATGCGGAATAAGCTGCGCCAGTTGGGTTTGATGGTGAATTTAAAATCACCCATTTTGTTTTATCGGTAATGGCCGCTTCTAACTGCTCGCCAGTGATTTTGAAATTATTTTCAATGCCGGCTTCGATGACAACTGGTGTACCACCCGCAAGTAATGTCATATCAGGATAAGAAACCCAATATGGTGCCGGAATGATCACCTCATCCCCTGGGTTTAGCGTCGCCATAAGCGCGTTATA
Organism: Pseudemcibacter aquimaris; assembly: GCF_028869115.1. Taxonomy (NCBI): domain Bacteria; kingdom Pseudomonadati; phylum Pseudomonadota; class Alphaproteobacteria; order Emcibacterales; family Emcibacteraceae; genus Pseudemcibacter; species Pseudemcibacter aquimaris. The sequence continues at coordinate 1,124,567 of NZ_CP079800.1, read as the reverse complement.
GATAGTGTGCTTACCGCCGCAATTTACAGTAATATTTTCGCGTTTATAGTCAAGACCGTTATCGCGTTTAAATTTTTCAATAATTGCGTCTTTTAATTCCGGCGTACCATCCGCAGCCGTATATTTGGTTTGTCCGTCATGAATGGCTTTAATCGCGGCTTCTTTTACATAATCAATTGTATCAAAGTCCGGTTCACCAGCACCAAGGCCAATAACATCTTTACCGGCGGCCTTAAGTTCAAGTGCCTTTGTGGTTACAGCAATGGTTGGAGATGGTTTTACACGGCCAAGCGTGTCAGAAATAAACGCCATTTTTCTTTTCCAATAAATGAATCAATTAAACAATCATTGAAAATTAAGTTATGGGGCATTTTTTTGCAATCTAATGTTTGCAGAATCGGTGCATTCATCACATATTACATCACATGATCAGAGAATATGACGAAACATCCCCCACGGTCCAAAGACCCCGTGAATATTATGACCGCCCGGCAAAGACCGAAGGCGGCATTAAATTCAAAATTGAAAGCGAATTTAAGCCATCAGGTGATCAACCGAAAGCCATCGAAGCATTGGTAGATGGCTTGGATAGTGGCCTTACCGATCAAGTACTGCTTGGTGTTACCGGATCCGGTAAAACATACACCATGGCGCAGATTATTGAACGCACACAGCGCCCTGCCCTGATTATGGCTCATAACAAAACACTGGCCGCCCAGCTTTACGGGGAAATGAAAAGCTTTTTTCCAAATAATTCGGTGGAATATTTCGTATCCTATTATGATTATTATCAACCAGAGGCCTACGTACCGCGTTCAGATACTTTTATTGAAAAAGACGCAAGCATCAACGAAAGCATCGACCGTATGCGCCATGCGGCGACCCGTGCGATCTTTGAACGCGATGACGTGATCATTGTCGCCAGTGTATCCTGCATTTACGGTATGGGCGCGGCGGAAACATATCTTCAAATGTCGATCCTGTTTGAACAAGGCATGTTATATGATCAGCGCCAGTTGCTACGTGATTTAGTGGAACTTCAATATAAACGCAATGACATGGCCTTTACCCGCGGCAGTTTCCGTGTTCGCGGTGATGTAATTGAAATATTCCCAAGCCATTTCGAAGACCGCGCCTGGCGGCTTGATTTCTTTGGAGATGAGCTTGAAAAAATCACCCAGTTTGACCCGCTCACTGGTGAAAAGGTAGAGGACCTACAAAGTGTGAAGCTATATGCCAATAGCCACTATGTCACACCCGGCCCAAGTATGGACCAAGCCATCAAAACCATTAAGGCGGAACTGGAACAAACGTTAAAAGAATATCAAGCCCGCGGCATGGTGCTTGAAGCAGCCCGTCTTGAACAACGCACCAAATTTGATCTTGAAATGCTGACCGCAACGGGCCTTTGTGCCGGTATTGAAAATTATAGCCGCCACTTAACTGGGCGACTGTCCGGCGAAGCTCCGCCGACACTATTTGAATATTTACCGGAAAATATGCTTTTGTTTATGGACGAAAGCCACGTAAGCGTTCCGCAAATCGGTGGCATGTCCCGTGGTGACTATGCCCGTAAAAGCACACTGGCTCAATACGGTTTCCGTCTTCCAAGCTGTCTTGATAATCGCCCACTTAAGTTTGAAGAATGGCAATATTTTAGACCCCAATCAATTTACGTATCCGCAACGCCCGGCACATGGGAACTGGAACAAACCGATGGCGAATTTGTTGAACAGGTGATCCGTCCAACCGGCCTTACCGATCCACCCGTTGAAATCAGACCCGTTGAAAGCCAGGTTGACGATGTAATGCATGAAGCAAGAGATGCAATTGCAAAGGGCCACCGCGTGCTTGTCACCACACTAACCAAACGCATGGCTGAAGACCTTACCGAATATATGCATGATAGCGGCCTTAAAGTCAGGTACATGCATTCTGATATCGACACCTTGGAACGTATTGAAATCATTCGTGATTTACGCCTTGGTGTATTTGATGTACTTGTGGGAATTAACCTGTTGCGTGAAGGTTTGGATATCCCGGAAACCGGCCTTGTTGCAATTCTTGATGCCGATAAAGAGGGCTTCCTGCGTTCAACCACATCATTAATCCAGACCATCGGCCGCGCCGCCCGTAATGTCGATAGCCATGTTATTCTTTACGCCGATAAAGAAACCAACAGCATTAAAGCCGCGATGGCGGAAACCGATCGCCGCCGCGCCATTCAAGAAGCCTATAACGAAGAACACGGCATTACACCGGCAAGCATCAAGAAATCAATTGACGATATCATCGGCGACACCGCAGAGGGCGACCACGTCACCGTAGAGCTAGACACCACAGACACCAACAATATGGTCGGTCATAATCTGCGCAGTTATATCGAAGACCTTGAAAAAACAATGCTGGATGCTGCCGCGAACCTTGAATTTGAAGAAGCAGCGCGACTGCGCGATGAAATCAAACGACTAGAGGAAAAAGAGCTCGGTCTTGATTTTGATCCAATGGCAAGAAACATAGGCGCAAGCCCAGCCCGCGATAAAGGCAGATCAACATCCGGCAAACCCGGTACCCGCCAGTATAGAAAGAAAAGCAACAAAGCGACCCCAAGAAAGTTTTAAAGCACCAAGTTTACTTTTCCTTGACCATTGAATGATTGTGATTACCATACTTTTAAAGGGAGATCACAATGTTCAGGCACGCAAAAGAATTCATTGATAACAAAATTGATCGTCGTACTTTTATGGCCAAACTTCGCGATGTTGGTGTTTCTTCAGTCGGTGCAGGAACAATTGCAAGCTCCCTATCAATTCCAACTGCAAATGCTGCACGCTCAGGTGAGAAACCGGAACAAAGTACATTCCGTGAAAACCTGACAGGCGGTGAATTGATGGCAGAGTTTCTGATTGAATGGGATGTGCCCTATGTATTTGGCCTTGCCGGATCAGAAGAAGTGGGTTTTCTGGATGCTCTGGTCGACCGTGATAAATTGAACTATGTCACTTGCATTCATGAAAATGCTGCCATGGCCATGGCCGATGGCTTTAGTCGTGCATCGGGCAAAACTTCAATCGTTAACCTTCATTCAGTAGCTGGGGCTGCGTATGCCCTTGGCCAAATGGTAAGTTGTTACCGGGACAGAACGCCTGTTGTGGTTACTGCGGGACGCCAAACAACCGAATACCGTGGTAGCAACGGTTTTCTTGAAGCACCAAATCTTCATAAACTCCCTTCCGAATATGCGCAGTGGACATGGGATGTGACAAGTGCGAACACAATTACAGAAACGTTACGTCGCGCATTTATGCTTTCTGAAGCACCACCGGGTGGACCGACATTTCTGACTTTTTCAAAAGACCATTGGGAAACCAACGTTGAAAAGGCAGAAATTATCCCGCGTTCAAGATCAATGGTTGATACAGAGGTCGCCGCAAAAGAAAGCGATATAAAGCGCATTGCCGATTTGTTAATAGCAGCAGATAAACCAATGCTGTTTATGGATGATGATTGTGTTCGTCACGAAATAAGCAGTGAAGTTCAGGAAATTGCAGAATTGATTGGCGCAGGCGTAAGTCTCGGTGCCCGCATGCCCTGTGTCTTCCCAAACACTCACCCCCATTTTTGCGGTAATTACGGTATTGATAAAGAACTTGCACAAACAATTGATTGTTTCTGGGCGCTTGGCGGCCATATGTTTAAAGTTGTCAATAAATCACCCGTACCATGGGTCAGACGTGATGCAACCACCATTCACACAAGCTTAGCCGCAACAGAAATTGGTCGCAATTACCCAGTCGATGTAGGCGTTGTCGCCAGTGTAAAGGCAACAGCAAAAGCCGTGCTTAAAGAATTAAAATCGAGGGATCTTTCCCCGAAAGACGCAAAATGGGTTACCGATTACACGAAATCCCGCCGTTCAAGACTGGATGAAAAAGCTACACGCGAACATGACTGGGCACCAATTTCAACATCACGCTTAATGAAAGAATTGGATACCCAAGTAGCGGATGATGCGCTCGTGACAACTGAACTAATCCTATCCAAATATCATTTATGGGATTATTTCAAGATCGATCATGAAAAACCATTTGAAGAACGCCGTTATAATCATGCAACAAATTCCGGTGTTCTTGGATGGGGTATTGCGGCCAGTATCGGTATCAAGATGGGAAAACCGGATAAAGAAGTTTGGTGTTTAACTGGTGATGGCGCTTTCAATTTTGGCTCACAAGCCCTTTGGAGCGCATCCAGATACGACGTGCCAATTGGTATTGTTATCTTTAACAATGGCGAATATGCTGCCAACCGTAAAGCTCAAAATTTCTACCGTGGCCGTTCAAGCGAAACCGGAAATTACATTGGCGTTAACCTTAAACACCCTGATATTCAATATGCCACGATGGCAGAAAGTTACGGCATAAATGGTGAACGTGTTGAAAACCCCGATGATTTAAAAGATGCTATTGCAAGGTGTCGTGCAGAAATGGGACGCGGTCGACCTTACGTTCTTGACGTACGGATTGAACGATTTGATAAAGGGATGGATAGCGAATATTACGATTATTTCTCTGTTGCTGATCAGGGATAATTAATTAACCCAAGGGAAATCACCGCGGGATGATTTAACATTTTGCATTTCCACGTCATCATTTCCATTTTCGGGAAGCCAAAGTGCATATCCGCCATTGTTATAAAAATCCCATCTATCCAGCACCACTTTTGCTGAACAATTTATCTCAACGGGAACCAAACTGATAATGACGTCTGAATTTGCACAATCCTCAGGCAATGCTTGTTCATCTTGCACCAATGATACTATCAAGTCAGATCGATTGGGACGGTAAAGACAGCTCATGGTATCGCAGGAAAGTTCCCTGCCCGCAGCCTGATCCGGTGTAAAGCTATCATATTCCCACCTTTCAAGTTCGGATAGACCATACCGTTGACGCCAGCGATCCTTAACAATACGGCTGCCATTCATACGGGATAAGGAAAGTGAATTATCATCCCCACGAATGGCAATGGTTTTACCAGCATTATCAATCAAGATATCCGGTTGTTTATAAGTAACCGCAAACACCAATCCCAGTAACATTATGGGTATACCCAAAAATCGCCAACGCAATTTCCATATCCCTAACCAAAGCGCGCCAAGCACCAAAAACACAAGCGCCTTTATATCAATAGCTGGTATTTCCAATGTTGATCCGGGCAGTCCCGAAACCCAATAGGCAACAGCCATTATAACTTCAAGCCCCCATGACATCGGCTCAAGCGCGAGCCATTCAAGACCAAACGGCATCAACACGAGCGTCACCACAATCCATGGCATCACCCACGACCCCATCACCGGCATTGCGATTAAATTAGCGAGCAAACCATATAGAACCACTTTATTAAAATGGTAAAGCGCAAATGGCGCAATGGCGAGTTCTGCAATCAATGACGTAAATAAACTGCCCACTACGAAGTAAACCAATTTTTGCCTTAAACCGCTGTCGCCACGGAATTTATTCATGAAATCATTACCGAACCGTTCAAATACGACAACGAGCGCGACCACAGCTGCAAAGGACATTTGGAAACTGACACCAATTAATGATTCAGGGGATGATACAAGCAAATATATCGCCGCAATCGCCACAAGCCTTAATGAAATGGCTTTACGGTCAGCAAGAATACCAAGGAATACAATGATCACCATAATAAAGGCACGCACCGTAGGAATTGATGCACCACTGATAAATAAATACCCAAGCCCCGCCAGTCCGGCGATAACCGCCGACCATTTCTTAATGGGATATCCAAGTGCTAATCTCGGAGAGAACGATAATATAAATCTGGCCGTGAAAAACACTACACCGCATAATAGACCCATATGAAGACCGGAAATGGCCAAAAGATGGGCTAGTCCTGCATCCCTCATCGCCTCCGCAAGGCTTTCCGGCATACCGCCACGAATGCCGGTAATAAGCGCGGCTGCCAATGTTCCCGTTTCGCCGGGCAAATGCCCTCTAATCCGTTCAGCCATGCGTTGACGAATTTGATTGAAGCTGCGGCTGACGCCTGTTCCTTTTTCGGTAATTTCAAGTGCCGATACGGAATACCCCACGGCACTTAAGCCCTGAAACCAGACTTGCCTGCCGTAATCATAATCACCCGGCATACTCGGCCCTGGTGGTGGCATTAGCCCTGCGCGAATTTTAATCTTGTCCCCCGGATACGGCATTTCATCAAATTTATTCACCCTGACATTCACCAATGTAAGCGGCGGCGTGTCATAAATTTCAGTATCTTTTAGCGTTAGACGGATTTTGCCATCTTCATAAAGGTGCACTTTTTCAACGGTACCCGAAATGTTGGTTGGTCTGATTTCTTTTTGAAGCGTAACTGTGCCAAGAGTGTTAACACGATAACTTGCAGATAAATTTCCAAGCGCGATAAAAAACGAAGCAAGAGTACATAAATTTATTAGCGCAAAATGTTTTCTGATCATCAATGAAATGACCAGCAAAGAAGTAGTAATGATGGATATGTTTATTAGAGGAAGTTTTAGGAAATTTGAAAAATAAGCACCAATACCAAGTGCCATTAATACGGGCACCATGAGTATATATTGCTCATGTTCTAAAAACAGATTTGACCGTATTTGCGTAAGAATTGCTTGAATTTCTCTTCTCCCCCTAAAAAAGCAATCTTTTTTGAATAAAAAGCTTCCATTTTCTGTCATTTATTGATACTAAAAGCCAACAAAATCAAGCAGTGATGGCATTTATATCATTGATGTATTTCTTATGCATTTCAATACGTTTGCTGCAAAAAATCAATATTTAATCCAAACCGGAGCTTCATGGACGCTGAAATGAAGAAAGTTGTAACACGATTTGCCCCTTCACCAACGGGTTTTTTACATATTGGCGGTGCCCGTACGGCATTATTCAATTGGCTATTTACGCGCCATCATGGCGGTGAATTCCGTATCCGCGTTGAAGATACGGATCGCAAACGTTCAACACCAGAAGCCGTTGATGCGATTTTCGAAGGCCTTGACTGGCTCGGGTTAATAGCAGACAACGATATTGTTTTTCAGTATGCAAACCGTGAACGTCATGCTGAAGTGGCACTAAAACTTCTTGAAGATGGTAAAGCATATAAATGTTATGCATCAAAAGAAGAACTTGCAGAAATGCGTGAAACCGCTAAGGCTGAAGGTCGCCCACTTGGTTATGATGGTCGCTGGCGAGACCGCGATCCGTCCGAGGCACCAGAAGGTGTCGATCCGGTTATCAGATTTAAAGCCCCACGCGAAGGCGAAATTGTCATCAAGGACCACGTACAAGGCGACGTGGTTGTACAAAACAAAGAACTGGATGATATGATCCTGTTACGTGCTGATGGCACACCAACTTATATGTTATCCGTTGTCGTTGATGATTATGATATGGGTGTGACCCACGTCATTCGTGGTGATGATCACCTTACCAATGCAGCGCGACAAGCACAGTTAATCAATGCCATTGGCTGGCCATTACCTGAATATGCCCATATTCCGTTAATTCATGGGCCGGATGGTGCAAAACTATCCAAACGCCATGGTGCACTTGGTGTGGACGCTTACCGTGATATGGGGTATCTGCCGGATGCGGTTAAGAATTATCTGCTTAGACTTGGTTGGGCACATGGCGACGAAGAAGTAATATCTGAAAAACAAGCTATTGAATGGTTTGATCTTGATGGCGTTGGTAAATCACCATCCCGTTTTGATTTCACAAAGCTTGAAAATATGAACGGTATTTACATGCGCGAATTTGCAAGCAATGCTACACTAGCAACAGCGTGCCTGCCGTTTTTACAAGAAAAACTGGAACGTGAATTAAATGATGATGAAATTGCGACACTAGAAAACGCAATATCAGAACTTAAAAACCGCGCGAAAAATTTGATCGATCTAGCGGAAAGTGCAAAATTCCTGTTTGCAAGCTGTCCGCTTGAAATTGTACCGAAAGCGGCCAAAGCACTCAATGAGAATGGCAAAGAGGTTCTAGCAAAAATCCACGCTGATTTAACAGCCGTTTCGGACTGGAACAGGGATTCATTGCAAAAATTGATTGAAGATTTCGTTGAACGCGAAGAAATTGGATTTGGCAAAGTCGCACAACCATTAAGAGCAGCACTGACCGGAAGTAATGTTTCACCAGGTATTTCAGAGGTTCTTGATTGGCTTGGGAAAGATGAAAGTTTAACCAGGATCAAGGATCAGTTGTAAGAATTTGCTAATTTCACATAAATTAAACAATTTGTTTATAATTAATGTATATACACACTCAAGATTAAGCATGGCAATAATCGCCAGGCATCGATAAGGAAGGATGGAGACATATGGCAAAATATGAAAAAACAGTCGCCGATGATACGGCAACATTAACAATTAGAGGCGAAAGCTATGAATTACCAATCTATGGTGGTTCTGTAGGTCCAGATGTACTTGATATCCGCGCGCTTTACGGCAACACAGGCATGTTTACTTTTGACCCTGGCTTTACGTCAACAGCCAGCTGTGAAAGTGCCATTACATATATTGATGGTGGTAAAGGTGAACTTCTTTATCGTGGTTACCCAATTGAACAGCTTGCTGAAAAAAGTGATTTTCTTGAAGTCGCATACCTTCTTCTTAATGGTGAATTACCAAACAAAGAACAAGATGCAAAATTTAAGCATGACATCACATATCATACAATGGTTCATGAACAACTAAACCGTTTCTTCGGTGGTTTCCGCCGTGATGCCCATCCAATGGCCATCATGTGTGGTGTTGTTGGCGCGATGTCAGCATTTTATCATGACAGCACTGATATTTCTGATCCGGAACAGCGCCGTGTTGCATCAACTCGTTTGATCGCGAAGATTCCGACAATTGCGGCGATGACTTACAAATATTCAATCGGCCAGCCGTTCGTATACCCACGTAACGATCTTAGCTACGCTGAAAACTTCCTTTACATGACATTCGGTGTTCCTGAAAGCGAAGAATATAAGGTAAGCAAAACACTTGCCGATGCAATGGATAAAATCTTTATCCTTCACGCAGATCACGAACAAAATGCCTCAACGTCAACTGTGCGTCTTGCCGGTTCATCTGGTGCAAATCCATTCGCATGTATTGCTGCTGGTATCGCATCCCTTTGGGGCCCTGCACATGGCGGCGCGAACGAAGCATGTCTGAATATGCTAAGTGAAATTGGTTCTGTTGACCGTATTCCTGAATATATCGCGAAAGCAAAAGACAAGAGTGATCCTTTCCGTCTTATGGGCTTTGGTCACCGTGTTTATAAAAACTTTGACCCACGTGCGAAAGTGCTTCAACAGGCTGCCCACGACGTTCTTGCAGAACTTGGTGTTAATGATCCGCTTCTTGATGTTGCACAAGAGCTTGAAAAAATTGCGCTAGAAGATCCATACTTCGTAGAAAAGAAACTATATCCAAATGTTGATTTCTACTCAGGTATCATCCTGAAAGCGATGGGTTTCCCAACATCTATGTTTACAGTGTTATTCGCGCTTGCACGTACTGTGGGCTGGATTTCACAGTGGGGCGAGATGATCGTTGATCCAACACAAAAGATCGGTCGACCTCGTCAGCTATTCATCGGTGAAGGTGCTCGTGATTATACAGATATCGAAAACAGATAAGCTGTAATTCACATTACGAATAAATGAAAACCCGGCTTTATTAGCCGGGTTTTTTTATTTCTTTTCAATAAGTTCGATCATATAACCATCAGGATCTTTGATAAATGCGATCACCGACCCACCATGTTTCATCGGTCCAGGCGGCCTTGGAATTTCAAGACCCTCTTTTTCAAGTGCCTCGCAGGTTTGATAAATATCTGGCACACCGATCGCTAAATGGCCAAAGCCCTCACCCTTCTCGTAATCGTCTTCGCGATCCCAGTTATGGGTAAGTTCAACGACAGTGTTGTCTTCTTCGTTACCATACCCGACAAACGCGAGTGTAAATTTGCCGCTTGGGTAATCCTTACGGCGGATCAGCTGCATCCCGAGATGGTCACAATAAAAGGCAATGGATTTATCCAAATCCTTAACCCTGATCATTGTATGAAGGAATTTAAACCCGTCAGACATTAATCTGTCGCGATCATGGCTTTAAAACTTGCTTCAGCGACGACTTGACCGTCAACGATACCTTTACCAGAAAACTTCCAAATGTTGCGGCGATTTTGTTCTTTTTGAACATGAAGTTCAAGCATGTCACCCGGCTCTACAGGCTTGCGAAATTTTACGCCATCAATCGACATAAAATACACAAGCTTGCCTTCTGCATCTTCACCTAGGCTTAACATTACAAGAGCAGCAGCGGATTGTGCCATTGCCTCAACAATTAATACACCCGGCATCACAGGTTTTTCAGGAAAATGTCCCTGAAAAAATGGTTCATTTGCCGTTACGCCTTTTTTACCGACAGCACTTTCGCCTGCTTCAATATCACAAAGCTTATCAACAAGTAACATTGGATAGCGGTGCGGAATTAATTCTTTAATGCGATTGATGTCAATATCTTCAATTTTTTCGGTCATAATAGCCCCTAAGATTTTTCTTTAATCAGTATAAATATATCAAAAATAATATAAAGCACCATTTTAAAACAAAAAAACCTGCCACTTACATGACAGGTTTTTCTGTAAATATTATGGAATATTAATTTGCAGCAGGTTGGCCTGCTTCAAGTGCAGCAGCAACATCCGCTGGTAGTTCAGGCAGCACAACAGTCGTTGTTGGCATTGCAAGATCTAATTCTTCAATCACACGTGTAGTCACATCAAGACCAGGTGCTTGTTCAAGAACAAATGCTTTTTCAAGAAGAATTGTTGCACCTGTTTCCTGTAGGATTTTTTGTAGGATCGGCTTTAGTGCACGCTCAACTTCTGTGTTTGCAGTAGCAATAGCCACTTCAAGTTGACGGCTTTTCAGCTGAACTTCACGTTGATAAGCAACAGCTTTTTGCTGAAATTCTGCGACTTTTTGATTATATGCTTCTTGTGGCATAATCGCAGACTGGCCTTTTAACTCTTCTTCTTCAGTGCGAAGAGCATTACCTTTAGTCTGCATTTCAGTTTGCATATCTGCCTGAATTTTTGCCACTTGTCTGTTGATATCGATTGCAACAGCAGCATTTGAACTGATAAGTCTGTTATCAACAACCGCAATTTTTGCCTCCGGAATAGCTTGCGCATTTGACGTTGTGGAAAAAGCCACTGCTGTAAAAGCAAATACGGTAGCTAAAATATATTTCATGTTCATTTTTTTAATCATTTTTAAAATCTCGTTCCGACATTAAATTGGAAAAACTCTGTTTCATCACTTGGCTGGTTTTTAACAGCTTTTGCCAAGTCAATTCTAAATGGTCCAAATGGTGACTGCCATGAGAACCCAATCCCGACTGTAACCCTTGGTGTCGCATTATTACCGAGCAAGTTATATACCAGACCTGACTGGGATATCAAGGTATCTTCTGCATCAACATTAAATACCGCACCTACATCTGTATAAATACTCGCTTCAATGCCCAAATCACGGGCACCACCACCAAGCGGGATAAAGAGCTCAGCAGACGCTTTATAGAATGTATTACCACCTAGGTTAAAGCCTCTCCATAGCTCATTATAACTATCTGTATATTCACGAGGGCCAACACCAGATTCTTTAAAACCACGAATTCTTGGGTTACCAAGGAAGAAACGGTTATTAAGTCTTACGGTTCTACCTAACCCTTCTACATGACCACCTTCCGCTGATAAGTTCAAAATCCAGAACTTGTAAATCGGATAGAAGAAATCATAATTACCAGTTGTTCTAAGGTATTTTTCATTTCCGCCTAATCCTGCAACTTCTTGCGATAATTGCAACAATTGACCACGGTTCGGTTTTTGCGGATTATCCAAGCTATTATAGGCAATTCCATAGCGTAGAGACGACGTCAAGAAGTCACCTGAGTTATCCCTAATATACGGGCTATCAGAAAATAAGCTGGTTCTAACGCGATCTTGCCTGATGTTATAGGCAACATTCATCATTACATATTCTGTAATAGGGAAACCTGTACGTAATGATCCACCATATGATCTTTGTTGATATCCACTTTCAATAAAGTTTGTATCACGAATGTACACATCTACACCCGCAGCAAGTCTTCTGTTCAGGAAATACGGTTCTGTAAAACTTACATCAACCTGTTTTCGGCGTTTAGAGATTTGCGCCCCTAATCTATATTGCTGACCTTTACCGATAAGGTTACGATCACCAATACTGAAATTAACCATCAATCCTTCAAAGCTGGAGTAACCAAGACCAACTGAAAGCTCACCAGTTGGCTGTTCTTCAACAGTAATTTCAAGAATTGTTTTATCGGCTGCGGTACCTTCTAGTTGCTCAATTTCAACTTCCTGGAAGAATTGAAGGCTTTGTACACGAATTTCAGAACGATTAAGCTTTGATGAGTTATATGCATCACCTTCTACCAATCGTAATTCACGTCTAATCACACGGTCATGCGTTCTGACGTTATCGATGATTTTAATTTCTTCAACGTAAACCCTTGGTGCTTCGTTGATTACATAAGTGACATCAACTGTCTGATCATTTCTGTTACGTCTAACCTGTGGTCTGATGTCTACGAACGCATATCCTCTTAGACCAGCGATATCGGTTAGCATTTCCACAGTATCATCAATTGCGGTCACGTCATACTGCGCCCCTTCACGCGTATAAACCAATCGTTCTAACAGCTCATTTTCAAGCTCTTCGATTTGGCTATCAACCTTGATCTCACCGAAATTGTAAAGATCACCTTCTTCAACCGAAATATTGATGAAAAAGTTTTTCTTGTCCGGCGACAACTCTGCAACAGCAGATGTTACACGGAAATCGGCATATCCTTGTTCACGGTAAAAATCACGAAGAAGCTGTTTATCATAATTCAAACGGTCTGGATCATATGTATCTTCCGATGCAAGAAACTTCCACCAGCGGCTTTCAACTGTCGCCAGTTTAGAACGTAGAATATCGTTATTAAATACTTTGTTCCCTAGGAAGTTAATCTTACCGATAACACTTTTAGCACCTTCGGAAACCTCAAACACAAGGTTAACCCTGTTTTGTTCAAGCTGAATTACTTTTGGCTCCACAGTCGCTGCGAAACGGCCGCCACGTCTATAGATTTCTAAGATGCGCTGAACATCGGCACGTACTCTCGCACGAGAAAAAACGATACGCGGGCGAAGCTGGATTTCTTCATAAATATCTTCGTCGTCTTTATATTTATTACCCTCAAAAACGATTCGGTTAATGATTGGGTTTTCTGCGACTTCAACAACCAGAGTGGTTCCACGGCGACCAACATCAACATCAGAAAATAAACCAGTACCAAACAATCTTTTTAGTGAGGCGTCACCTAGCTCGTCTGTATAAGTATCACCAATATTTAACAACAGGTAAGTTTCAATTGTGCTGGTTTCAATACGTTGATTTCCTGAAACCTCAATACGATCAATAATAGGTCCTTCAGCTGCAGCCGTAGAAACTTGAGCATGGGACATGGCAGGCAAGACAGCATGCATTGCAAGTGCAAAGAATATCACACATAAATTAAAAAATTTATCTCTTAGAAATATCACTAAATCTTACCCTATTTATCTATCAAATATTAAATAATTACCGTTTTAACTCGTAAACAAATGCGACAAATCATTATAAAAAGCAAATATCATTAAGCTTAATACTACAAGCGCACCAATCTTGAAACCAAATTCTTGCGCTTCTTCGCTCATTTTCTTTCTTTTTACCGCCTCGATCGCATAATAAAGTAAATGCCCGCCATCTAGCATCGGAATAGGAAACAGGTTAATCATTCCTAGACCAATCGAAACCATTGCCATAAAATTAATTAACGACACAAAACCATATTCCGCAGTTCTGCCAGCAACCCTTGCAATTGTAATTGGGCCACCAAGTTCTTTCGTCGAGCGATCGCCCATTACGATTTGGCCCAGACCCTGCAAGTTTCTAATGGTTAGGTTTTTCGTCGTAATACTTGCTTCCCATAATGATGAAAATATGCCGTATTCCTTAAGAACTCGGTCATCAGGATTTGTACTACTACGAATGCCGATTTGGCGGACTTTTGTTTTCTTGCCCAGAATATCTTCATCATCGGCAATATCTAGAACAAAGTTTAATGCCAATATATCTCCGCCACGCATAACTTCTACAGAAACATCATCTACAACCTTGAACATAAGATGTTCACGAATTTCCATAAATGTTTCTATTTCCACGCCATCAATCGTTACAATCCTGTCGCCTGCCTTAATACCTGCTACATCTGCTGCGCCGCCTTCGACAACATCACCAACGACAGGTGCCAGTTCCATTCGGCCATAAGAAAAATAAAGTCCCGCAATAATAAGAATAGCAAACAAGAAATTAATCGCCGGCCCTGCAAAGACAACAGCTGCTTTTTGTGAAAGCCTTTTATGATGGAAGGAAACTTTTTTCTCTTCTTCAGTCATTTCGTTTTGGGTACCATCGGGATTACTAGCTGGCCCCGCATCACCGAAAAATTTTACATATCCGCCAAGCGGAATTGCACTTATTTTCCAGCGGGTTCCCTTTTTATCAGTACGTCCCCAAATTTCCGGCCCAAAACCCACAGAAAAAACATCAACACGAACGCCATTAAGACGTGCCACAATATAATGCCCCCATTCATGTACGAACACGAGTACCGTCAAAATGAACAGAAACGATAACAATGTCTGACCAAATGAAAAAATTGCGTCCATATTACTTAGTAAATCCAGTTATTATCTCGCCAGCAACTATTCTGGCCTCTTCATCCACGTCATGAACGTCGCTTAAACTATTCATATGGTGAACGGTAATTTTGTCCAATGTGTGGCCAACAATTTTTGCAATATCCAAAAAGCGTATTTTTCCGTTTAAAAACGCGCTTACAGCCACTTCATTAGAAGCGTTCAGGATAGTAGGCGCACTGCCCCCCTTTTGCAAGACCTCTCGTGTTATATTGATAGAAGGGAATTTTACTTCGTCAGGTTTAATAAATTCAAGTTTTCCAATTTCCGTAAGATCCAGCTTTTTAGATGGTGTTTTTATCCGGTGCGGCCAACCAAGCGTATAAGATATTGGAATTCGCATGTCTGGTGTACCAAGCTGCGCAAGCACAGAACCATCAATATAGGACACCATACTATGAATAATCGATTGAGGATGAATGATAATATCAAGCTGATCTTTTTCCACAGGGAACATGTAAAATGCCTCAATCAGCTCTAAACCCTTATTCATCATTGTCGCGCTATCAACGGAAATCTTTGCACCCATTGACCAGTTCGGATGCTTCACAGCCTCTTCTGGTGTAATATCGCCCAACTCCGAAACGTCCCTGTTCCAAAATGGGCCGCCTGACGCGGTTAATGTAATTTTGTCCACTTTTTCGGCTTCATCAAAATCGAACACCTGAAAAATGGCATTATGTTCAGAATCAACAGGCAGCAGGGTCGCGTTATTTGCGTCAACCTGCTCCATCATAAATTCACCGGCACAAACCAAGCATTCTTTATTGGCGAGGGCAATGGTTGCACCGCGTCTTACCGCTGTTAGGGTTGGTCTCAAACCAGCTGCGCCAACAATGGATGACATCACCCAATCTGCTGGCATGTCAGCTGCTTCGTTAAGGGCGTCCTTGCCAGCAGCTGCAATGATATTCGTTCCCGACAAGGCTGTTTTTAAGTCATCCAACTTACTATCATCGGCAATCACCGCCATTTCGGCTTTATGCTCTTTTGCCTGTTTCGCTAGTTCTGCAACATTGCTGTTCGCGGTTAATGCTTTAACGGTATATTTTTCTGGCTCTCGCGCGATAAGATCAAGCGTATTACAGCCAATTGATCCCGTCGAACCCAACACGGTTATTGTTTTATGATCACCGGAACTTGAAAGATTCACACGGTCTATATCGCGTACTCCAATATTCATTTTCTAATAAACCCTTAACTGTACGCTATATAAAATTGGTGACGATTAAAATGGACGGTGCCACAAACAATAAACCATCAACACGGTCCATTATCCCACCATGACCAGGAATAATGGCACCGGAATCTTTTACTGAAAATTTGCGTTTTATCGCTGATTCAGCAAGATCACCCATTTGACTTAAAATCGCGAACGCACCGCTTAACACCACTAATACGATAACATCATCAAACAAGGCTGATTGAGCACCTGTATATTTGACGAACATGTATCCAAGCACCATAGCAGTGATTGTTCCGCCAATTAATCCTGCCCATGTTTTATTGGGGCTGATTTTTGGTGACATTTTTGGCCCGCCAATATTCTTACCAGCGAAATAAGCCCCTGTATCCATCGCCCAAATCACAATCATCATCCAAAGCACAACTAAACCGCCAGCATGCTGATGCAAAATTAAAAAAGATGCAGAAGGCACCAGTGCATATAAATACCCAAGCACCGACCATTTGAGTGTGGATTTTGTTAACGTGGAAATCAGCACGATTAACACAATACCAATAATGAAAGAATAAATCAGGTAAGGGCTTGAAATCTCAATCATGAAAAGTACAGATAAGGAAGATATGACCTGCGCCAAAAACAATGGGGAAAACGCCGTTTCTTCGCATATACCATTCCATTCATAAAGAATGATCGTCGTAAAGATGCTTACAAGTGCGAAAAGAAGCACGCCACCTTGTAAAATAATGAATATTGCCGCGGGTAACATCACAAGCGCAGACAATATTCGAATAAGCATTTTATTCTTTTTAGGGTCTTGCGCCATAACGCCTGTCTCGTTTGTAATATTCATCGATAGCATCACATAGCGTGGCTTTTGTATAATCAGGCCAATAAACATCCTGAAAAACAAATTCCGCATATGCTGCTTGCCAAAGCATGAAGTTACTAAGGCGCTGTTCGCCGCTGGTTCTGATGATTAAATCTGGTTCTGGAAAATCAGCTGTGTACAGGTTTGCTGAAAAAACGTCTGAATTAATATCATCCGGCTCCAGTGAACCTTGCTTAACTTGTTCCGCGATTTTCCGTGTTGCATTAACGATTTCTTCCTGTGCACCGTAATTAAGCGCCAGCGTTAATCGTAATGTCTTATTATTTTTGGTTCTTTCTTCCGCCTCATCAATCAGCGAAAGAATATTTTTACCCAAACGGTCACGACTACCGATAAAGCTGATGCGAATATCCTTGGCATCAAGATCATCAATTTCTTTAGTAAGATATATTTTCAATAACCCCATAAGGTCATTGATTTCTTCGATCGGGCGTTTCCAGTTTTCTGATGAAAACGCATAAAGCGTTAAATATTTGATATCCAGATCGCAGCATGCCTCGACAATACCACGTACAGCATCAGCCCCTTTTTTATGCCCGGCAAATTTCGGAAGACGGCGCGATTTGGCCCAGCGGCCATTACCATCCATAATGATGGCAACATGCTGAAGAGGATCGCGGTCACCTTCAGCATTATTTGCGTGTCTATGTTCTTCTTTTACCAGCAGCATAAATGGTTTGCCTTATACCTGCATAATTTCTTCTTCTTTGTCGGCTGTAACGACATCAATTTCTTTTACCATGTCATCGGTTAGCTTTTGCACATCATCTTCGTGCGCTTTTTGCTCGTCTTTACCGATATCGCCATTTTTTTCCAACGATTTAATGGTTTCCATGCCGTCGCGACGTACATTACGTACTGCGATTTTTGCTTGTTCGGCATAGTTTTTCGCCAGTTTCGTCAGTTCCACACGGCGTTCTTCCGTCAAATCCGGAATTGGAATACGAAGCGTATCACCATCAACAACAGGGTTAAGGCCGATACCTGAATTACGGATTGCCTTTTCAACGGATGTTACAAGCCCCTTATCCCAAACATTTACGCTGATCAAACGCGCTTCTGGTGTGGAAACAGTGCCAACCTGGGCAATTGGCATCTGAGCACCATATGCATCAACCATCACAGGGTCGAGCAGGTTTACAGACGCTCTTCCGGTTCTAAGTCCTTTGAATTCGCTCTTCAAATTTTCAATAGCACCATTCATACGGCGCTTTAAATCTGCAAGATCCAGATCACCAGACATTTTCTAACTCCTGTCTATTTTTTCTTATATATAATTTAAAAATCATTTCCCCAAGATGAACAACTTAATATTCTAGTCGCAAATCTTTGTGTGCGGCCCTGTGCCTTTTAACACATTTGCAAAATTGCCGTGCTCGTGAATTGAAAATACCAAAATCGGAATATTATTTTCACGCGCAAGCGAAATTGCGGATGCATCCATGACCTTAAGATCATTTTTAAGCACATCCATATAACTTAGAGTATCGTATTTTACCGCATTCGGGTCAAGTTTCGGGTCTGCGTTATATACGCCGTCCACTTGTGTCCCTTTCATAATCGCATCACAGTTCATTTCAGCAGCACGAAGTGCAGCCGCACTATCTGTTGTAAAGAACGGGTTACCCGTACCCGCAGCAAAGACAACAACGCGGCCTTTTTCCATATGGCGGATCGCTTTACGGCGGATGTATGGTTCACAAACAGACGCAATTGGGAAAGCGGATTGAACGCGAGTATCAATGCCGATTTGTTCAAGTGCATTTTGCATCGCAAGACTGTTCATCACAGTCGCTAGCATTCCCATATGGTCGGCGGATGTTCTATCGAAACCACTGGCAACGCCAGTCATCCCGCGGAAGATATTCCCTGCCCCAACAACCAGACAAACCTGACTGCCCATTTCCACAACCGTTTTTATTTCCTCAGCAACTCTTTTAACGACATCTGGCGAGATACCGTAATCCTGTTCACCCATTAAAGCTTCACCGGATAATTTTAGCAAAACGCGTTTGTACTGAGGCTCACTGGTCATGAATATTCTTCTCCCTTTATTCTTATGTGTACTTTGCTCTTAAATTACACATATGTCCATTATGTTTTTCGTTTTTTTAACGTCTAAATACAATTCGGGCCCAAATTCGATAATCACAATGTGAATTCGAAAATTGAGCCCGAAAAAATTCTTATAAAGTTAGCCTTGCATTGCAGCTACTTCAGCAGCGAAGTCATCTTCTTCTTTTTCGATGCCATCGCCAACTTCAAGTCTTACGTAACCAGCAAGCTTGATGTCTGTGCCAGCATCTTTAGCAGCATTTTCGATAACTTTCTTGATCTTTGTTTCGCCATCGATCACGAATGTTTGCTCAACAAATACAACTTCCTGATAGTATTTGTTCATGCGGCCAACAATCATTTTTTCGATGATGTTGTCAGGCTTACCTGATTCGCGTGCTTGCTCAACAAGAACAGCTTTTTCACGCTCAACAGCAGCAGGATCAAGTTCTTCAACAGTCATTGATGCTGGGTTTGTTGCTGCAACGTGCATTGCAAGCTGTTTACCAAGCGCGTCAAGTGTCGCTGCATCAGCATCTGATTCAAGCGCAACAAGTACAGCAAGTTTACCAAGACCAGGGGCCGCAGCGTTATGGATGTATGTTGAAACAACACCGCTTGAAACAGTAAGACCAGCAGAACGACGGAATGTCATGTTCTCACCGATTGTACCAACTGCTTCTGTTACTTCTGCTTCTACAGAATGTGAAGTACCAGGGTATTCAGCAGCGTTAGTCGCGTCAAAATCGCCACCGTTTTCAAGCGCAACACCAGCAACACCCTTAACAAGTGTTTGGAACTGCTCGTTACGTGCAACGAAGTCAGTTTCTGAGTTCACTTCAACAGCAACACCAGTTGTACCGTTTGATGCAACAGCAACAAGACCTTCAGCCGCCACACGGCCAGATTTCTTTTCAGCTTTTGCAATACCCTTTTGACGAAGCCAGTCCATTGCTGCTTCGATGTCACCATCATTTTCGCCAAGAGCTTTTTTACAATCCATCATACCTGCGCCAGATTTGTCACGCAGTTCTTTAACAAGAGCGGCAGTAATTTGAGCCATTTGTTTATCCTTGTTTTAAAATCTAAATATTAACGAAGATTATTCTTCAGTTGTTGCTTCTTCAGCTGGCGCTTCTTCAGCAGCCGCTTCTTCTACAGCAGGGATTTCTTCAACTGGTGCTTCCATTGCGCCAACATCAACGCCCTGACCAGCTAGTTCTTGTTGGATACCTTCAAGAACAGCACCTGCAACTAGGTTACAGTAAAGATCAATTGCGCGTGTCGCATCATCGTTACCCGGGATTGGGAAATCGATATTTTCTGGATTACAGTTTGTATCAAGAACAGCAATAACCGGGATACCAAGTTTCTTGGCTTCTGCGATTGCAAGTTCTTCTTTGTTTGTGTCGATGACAAAGATCGCTGACGGAATACCGCCCATTTCTTTAATACCACCAAGTGAACGCTCAAGCTTATCACGCTCGCGTGTCATTTGAAGTGTTTCTTTCTTCGTAAGACCCGCAAGGTCACTGGAAAGTTTCTCGTCAAGAACGTTAAGACGTTTGATTGAGTTAGAGATTGTTTCCCAGTTTGTAAGCATACCACCTAACCAGCGGTGATTTACGTAATACTGACCACAACGTTTTGCAGCTTCTGCGATTGGGCCAGAAGCTTGACGCTTTGTACCAACGAAAAGAACACGACCACCCGCAGCAGTAACGTCACGTACTTGCTCAAGCGCACGGTGAAGAAGTGGAACAGTGATTGATAGGTTAATGATATGTACTTTGTTACGTACACCAAAGATGTAATCACCCATACGTGGGTTCCAACGGTGTTTTTGGTGACCAAAGTGAACGCCAGCTTCTAATAGCTCGCGCATAGTAAATGTAGGCATCGCCATAATAAAATTCCTTTTCCGGTTAATCCTCTGCAGGTGCTGAGTTCCGAAGAACACCGGTGTGTCGATCCCAATATGTAGGGGATAAACAAATACCTGCATGTGAAAGTAAGGGGGTAATACACGGGGGAGCGAGGGATTTCAAGGATTTTTTTGCATTTTTGGTGAAAAAACGACAAAAAATAAATATCACCATTTTTTATCCCCGAAAACCTTTAAAACATCCCTATTTAAGCCCCCTCATCGTCATACTCGGACTTGTTCCGAGTATCCATTTATATACATGAGGAATCTTTCAAGCTGCGGAATAGACTCTCGGAACAAGTCCGAGAGTGACGAAGTAATTTTATTAGTCTTCCCAAAGATCTCAATAATCAAGGTCTGAGAACGCAATTTCTGCAGCGCGCGACAGATTCCGCAGAGGTGCATTGTAAACGAAACAAAAGAAAATTAAGTTCACCTATTCTTTATCGTCAACCCCTTCATATATCCTACGACGAATATACTTTGGTAATGTTAAATAAAAATAATAAAAAGGAGAAAAACCCACCCCCACTACCAAACCATAAACTATTGGCGATATGTCGGGTGGTAATTTCCACAAAGTATAAATTGGTATAGGCATATTAATAACGATACATATGAAACACCATATATCTGAACGATGCTTAGATTTATCTATTTTTATGAAAACTCGTTTTAATATATTCATTTAATCGCCCCTCACTCCTATATGAATACCATCCTGATCCACCTCATCATACCCGGCATTAGGATCAATGACGCGTTTTCCGTCGATAATTTTGGGTTCAACAGTCACGATTTTTCGTACTCTCGATTGTTCAAACGCCTCATCCATATTCCCCGCCTGAGATAATAACTTAAGATTCATGATGGTGGGGAACATCATGTCTTCTCGCGCTTCCTCAATAAACTCTAGGGGCTTCACCCATTTTAAATCAACGGCTTCGCGTCCATCCGGTGTTGCAACTTGCCCCGTTGGTGCTTTGGCTAGGAAGAAGCGGGTGTCGAAGCGTTTGGGGTAGATGCGTGGTGTCACCCATCTGGCGAAAGGAACCAAGGCATCCATGTTGAATGTGATGTTTGCTTTGTTGATAATTTCGGCGAAAGTGATTTTATCATTTAACAAGTCATCGCGATATTCGCTCGCGCTCGTTTGTTCGCCGATGATCAAGCCTGATTCTTCGAAGACTTCGCGGAAGGCGGTGTGGGTGAGTTCACTGTATCCGTCGGGATATTCTGGAATATTATTTGCGAGTTCTATGTCTTCAGGATCGACTTTGCCGCCCGGGAAGACATATGCACCGCCGGCGAAGGCGATGTCTTGGTGACGTTTGATCATCAGGACTTCTAGGCCGTCATCGCCATCACGGATGACGAGGATGGAGGCGGAATCAATTAGTTCCGCCATATTAAATTTCTCTGGCGTCGATCACGCCTTTTAATGACGCCACCGCATTACGGATGGATGGGGAGATTTTATATTTATCTTTAAGTTCCACATCCACATCGCAATCTGGAAAATCTTCGTGTTTGACGTTTAGCTTGAATGTAACGCGTCCACGTCCCTTTTTATGGGGTTCAAGGATTTCCTTAATTGCATCAAGATTACTTGCATCTTTAAGATAAACATCAAGCCCTGCGCCCGTGCGCAGTGCCACGTTATCGATGGTTTCAATGCCTTGCGCGGTAACACGCAGGCCACCATCATCGCTATGGCGTACTTCGGCGGTAATGATCACGGAATTACCGCCCGTCAGGATTTCATCAACAGCGTCTAGCAGTTCCGAGAATAACGTCACTTCAAAACCACCATGGGCATCGGAAAGACTTAAGAACGCGTATGCCTTACCACGCTTGGATTTCATTTTGCGGATACCTTGGATGGTTCCGGCAAGGCGCACCACACCGCCCTTACCCGTGGCGCGTTCGGCAATTTCGGTGCTTGGGATAACTTTTTGACGGGCGAGCACGGATGTATAGGCATCAAGCGGATGGGCGGAGAGGTAAAAACCAACCGCTTCTTTTTCGCATTTCAGTTTTTCTATCAAATCCCAATTGTTAACTTCTGGTAGGACAATTGAATGTTCCTCAACCTGATCACCGAAAAGGCTTACTTGATTTGAATTTCTTTCCTGTGTCGCGAGGCTCATTTCACGGAGCATCATTTCTACGCCCTCGTGCAGTTGCGCACGGTTCGGGTTGATGCTGTCGAAAGCACCGGCCTTAATCAGATTTTCAAGGGCACGTTTGTTAATCTGTCTCGTATCAACACGGTTACAGAAATCATCCATATCTTTAAACGGGCCGTTTGCGTCACGTTCCGCCACAAGGCTTTCCATCGCCGCTGCGCCCACATTTTTAAGACCCGCAAGCGCATAACGCACACCACGCAGTTTACCGTCACTCATGTAACCGCCGACCTTGTCATCATCGGTTTCACCCTCGATGACCTCTGCGGTGAATTCGACCTGTGATTTATTGACGTCTGGCGGCAGGATTGGAATATTCAGGTTATTCAGTTCCTGTTTAAAAATATGAAGCTTGTCTGTGTTGGTTAGATCAAGTGTCATGATCGCGGCCATAAATTCAACCGCGTAGTTGGCCTTTAAGTATGCCGTATGATAGGAAACAAGCGCATAAGCGGCGGCGTGACTTTTGTTAAAACCATAACCCGCGAATTTCGCCACTTGGTCGAAAATGGCGGCGGCCTGTTTCGGGTCTACGCCCTTTTTATCGGCACCGTCCTGGAACCTTGCGCGCTGCTTATCCATTTCGGACGCGATTTTCTTACCCATCGCACGGCGCAGCAAGTCCGCATCACCAAGGGAATAATCCGCGAGAATCTGCGCGATGATCATCACCTGTTCCTGATAAATGATCACGCCATATGTTTCGGTGAGGATTTCCTCCAAGAGCGGATGCATATAATCCGGTTCTTCTTCGCCATGTTTACAAGCAATGTAACGCGGAATGTTATCCATCGGACCAGGACGATAAAGCGCCACCACCGCGATGATGTCTTCGAACATGTCGGGTTTCATGTTCATCAGAACGCTCTGCATCCCTGTACTTTCAAGCTGGAACACGCCGACCGTGTCACCGCGACAAAGAAGCTCATAAGATGGCCCATCATCAAGTGGTGTTTTTTCAAGGTCGACCACAATGTCACGATTGGCGATATATTCGACCGCCTTTTTTAGAACCGTAAGCGTTTTTAATCCCAAGAAGTCAAATTTAACAAGGCCCGCCTGTTCCACGAATTTCATATTAAATTGTGTTACCGGCATATCGGAACGCGGATCGCGGTAAAGCGGCACCAATTGATCAAGCGGCCTATCGCCAATCACCACACCGGCGGCGTGGGTCGATGCATGGCGGAATAATCCTTCAAGCTGAAGCGCGATATCAATCAGACGAGATGTATTTGGATCACCCGCAATTTCTTCGCGTAATTTTTTTTCGCTTTCGATGGCTTCTGACAAGGTCATCGGGTTCGCAGGGTTACTCGGGATCAATTTTGAAAGTCTATCGACCTGCCCATATGGCATTTGTAGCACGCGACCCACATCACGCACCACCGCGCGGGCTTGCAGCTTACCGAAAGTAATAATCTGCGCCACTTGGTCGGCGCCGTATTTTTCCTGCACATAATCAATCACAAGACCGCGTTTATCCTGACAGAAGTCAATATCGAAGTCAGGCATCGACACACGTTCCGGGTTCAAGAAACGTTCAAACAGAAGTCCGAAACGCAATGGGTCAAGATCGGTAATTTTAAGAGCCCATGCAACCACAGAACCCGCACCGGAACCACGGCCCGGCCCCACGGGAATGTCATGATCCTTGGACCATTGGATAAAATCCATAACGATCAGGAAATAACCCGGGAAATCCATATTGATAATGATGCCCAGTTCATATTCCATACGTTCGTAATATGGCTTGGCCATTTCGGCTCGTTTTTCTTCGTCTGTTTCGCCGTGAAATACATGCGCCTCTAACCTTGCGTCTAACCCTTCTTTGGTAACCTGACGCAGGCTGTCCGCCTCACTCATGCCCTCACCGATTGTGAATTTTGGCAGGATCGGGTCAATGGTTGGCACTTTGTATGCGCAGCGCTGTGCAATCACGACGGTATTTTGAATGGCTTCCGGCAGATCTTCGAAAAGCTTCACCATTTCATCGGTAGATTTGAAATAATTTTCCGGCGTTTCTTTACGGCGGTCGGTTTGTTCCACATAATTACCACCAGCAATGCAAAGCAGCGCATCATGGGCTTCATACATTTTACGTTTTGGGAAAAACACCTGATTGGTCGCGACCAGCGGAATGTCGTATTTATAGGCCAGATCGATAAAAGTACCCTCAAGCTGATCTTGAACCTTAAGCCCCGTGCGGGCAATTTCCATATAAAGGCGGCCTGCGAACATGCTGTTTAAATGCTTTAAACATTCTTCCGCCTTTTCGTTCTCTTCGTCCTGTAAAAACTTACCTACCGGGCCATTAACGCCCCCCGTTAAACAGATCAGATCACCCGTATGGCCGCTTAAATCATCAATGGCAATCTGCGGTGTTTCTGATGGATCAGAATCAAGATGAGCTTTACTAACAAGCACCATCAGATTTTCATAACCCACCTGCGTTTGCGCAAGCAACACGATCCAACCCGGCTCCGGTGCAGGTTTATTGATGTTATCGCCAGTAAGCTCATGACGGATTGCGATGGTACACCCAATAATCGGCTGCACCCCTTGGGGTGGTAAGTTCAGTGACGCATCAAGCGCACCAAACATGTTATTGGTATCTGTAATCGCCACCGCGGGCATTTTATTACCAACGCAGTGTTTACCAATTTCCTTTACGGGCACAGCCCCTTCCGCCAGTGAATATGCAGAATGTAATCTTAAATGAACGAATTGCTGTGCCGCTGACATACTTGGCCCTACATTAATGTTAAAATCAGTGCCATTGTCACAAATTCAGCGACGCACTGTGTGGCATAAATCAGGAACAGTTTTAACGTCCGCCCTTCAAATGCATATGAAAGCCCCATTTGCGCGCATGTTACCCCCAGCGCCATGATCACGGTCACTGCGATCGTTGTACGCATATCAAGCGCCATGATTTGAAAGAGTACCGCCAAAGAAAATGCAACCAGCAAACAAAGGCCAAAACCAATGGACATGGCCTGTTTTGGGCTGCCTAACTCTTCTTCCTTAAGGCCCGTTTCAATTAACCATGCTTTACCGAAAAGAATTGGTGAAAACCATAATCCACCAACCATGAATTTTGCAATTGCGGCAAGCAAAATTGCCAGAAAATTTAGTTCCCCGAAGCTCAGCATTTCAATTCCCTTTCCCAGATTTTACCTTGATGATATTTCAATTAATCTGTTCAGTTCAGCGTTCATTTCTTCCACGATCTGCTCTGAACCTTCTTCAGAAATGATGTTTTTCAATTCATATGGATCGGCCTTTATATCATATAACTCGTCCATACCTTCAAGGTCCTCATATCTTATGTATTTATATTGTTCTGAGCGAACCGCTTTATATCCCATATGATCCATACGGTCAAAAACTGTATCAGAATAATATTCAATCATAAAAGTATCTCGCCAACTATCAACCTGTTCACCAGATAATATTGGCACCAGCGATCTGCCGTGACGAACTTTTTCAATATTCAAGCCCGCAAATTCAATCAATGTTGGCGCTAAATCAAGCGTTAAAGCGGTCTGTGTTGGTTTATCACCCGCTTTAATTTTTGCGGGATATCTGATCAATAGCGGTATTCTAATCCCTTCTTCATATGCCATTCGGCGTTCCGCCCCAAGCGCATGTTCACCGTACCAGTACCCATGATCAGACGTTACAATGATTATTGTATTATCGAGTTTTCCTGAAGTTTCTAACTCGGATAATAATCTGCCTAACCCTTCGTCAATTGCCATTAACATTTCATGGCGTTCATGTATTGTCTTATCCGGTGTAACCGTATCTATACTTAATGTCGGAACATTTTCTATGTTTCGCATAAGTGCCGGTTTATCGGTTGGGACAATCCCGTAATTTGGCCTTCGGGGTGGCACTGCGTCCTGATACATTCCAACATGCCTGTCAGCGGCCACAAATCCTGTTCTGGTTTGTCCTTCTGGCAAATCTGCTGCACTTCCATCATCGGCTTGAAATACATTTGGATGCAGAGCCTTATGCGACAAATATAGCATAAACGGGTTATCACGTTCTTTTTTGATGAAATCAATTGAGAGATCATGAAGGATATCAGTAACATATCCTTTGATTTGTTTACGCTCTCCATCAATATTAAAGGTAGGGTCTATTGCCTCACCCTGTCCCCTCATCCCGGCCCAATCGGTAAAACCGGGTCGTGCCGTATCATCATTACCCATATGCCATTTACCAATGAATGCCGTATCATATCCATTTTCTGATAAACGTTGCGGAAATGTTTCTAGGCGATGGCTTTGTTCATTTCGGGCAAGGTTATCCGTAATGCCATGATAATGCGCATGTTGCCCGGTAAGTAATGTTGCTCTACTGGGCGAACATAAAGGATTCACTGTAAATGAATTTTCAAAATGCGCCCCTTCAGCAGCAATGCGGTCAATATTTGGTGTCTGAATGTATGGGTGGCCTGCTGCGCCAATTTCATCAAAACGCATATCATCAACCAAAACAACAATCATGTTTGGTCTGTTATCTTGTGTTTCTGTTATCGTTGTGGTTTCTGTATTATTCTCGTTCGTTCCACAAGAACTTAATGCTGTTAACATAATAATTAAGGCCAGTTTTGGCCTGTTAATAAATCTAATTGTCATAACCTGTCCCTATGATTATTTTTCGATTAATTAATTATTACTATGTACTACCCCTTCTTTTAAGCTTACCGTACGGTCCATCCTGTTCGCAAGATCATTATTATGAGTGGCGATTAATGCTGAAATCCCCTCGTCCCTGGATAGTTGCAAAAGAATATCCATCACTTCGTTCCCTGTGACCTCATCCAAATTACCTGTTGGTTCATCCGCAAGGATTAATCTGGGTCGGTTTGCAAGACCGCGCGCAATGGCAACGCGTTGCTGTTCACCTCCGGAAAGTTCAGATGGTCGGTGATCTAACCGTTCTTTTAGGCCCATTTTGGTGAGCAATTCTTCTGCACGTTCTGCGGCTTCACGTTTTGAAACGCCCGCGATTAATTGCGGCATTATTACATTTTCAAGCGCGTTAAATTCCGGCAGCAAATTATGAAATTGATAAATAAAACCGATCTCGTGCCGTCTGATTTTTGTGCGTTTTACGTCATTTAAATCTTTTGTCGGAATACCTGACATTAAAACATCACCACGGTCTGTGCGTTCAAGTAATCCCGCAATATGAAGCAGTGTTGATTTACCCGCACCCGACGTTCCCACAAGAGCAACCACCTCACCACTAGCAATGGTCAGGTTCACACCTTTTAAAATTTCAAGCGTATGTTCCCCTTGGGTAAAGCTTTTATAGATATCTGTAATTTCAATAATGTTACTCATACTTCAATGCCTTTACCGGATCAGTGTTGGCAGCACGAAGCGCCGGAAAAATAGTCGCGAGTAACGAAAGGATTAACGCAACCATCGTTACGGCAATCACTTCGCTCGGGTCCACTTTGGACGGAATTTCAGTAATAAAACGTGTTTCCGCATCCCAAACGGATGATCCGGTCATGGCTTCGATTAAATCCACAACCCATTGCAGATGATTGGCAAGGTAAATACCGCCAAGCACGCCAAAGAACGTACCGATCACACCAATGCTTGAGCCAATGATAAAAAATATCCGTGTCACAGATGATCGTGACGCGCCCATTGTTCTTAATACCGCGATGTCACGGGTCTTGCTTTTCACCAACATGATCATGGTCGAAATCACGTTAAACACCGCAACTAGAATAATAAGCGATAGGATAATGAACATGGCATTGCGTTCAATTTCAAGGGCATTGAAAAAGGCACGGTTTAATTCCTGCCAATCAATCACACGACCCGCCAATCCCATATCCGCTATGCGTGCGGCAAGTTCCGGATAGACGACATTTACCATATCGGCATGGGTTAATGTGACTTCTAACCCGCCCACTTGATCATCATATTGGAAATATGATTGCGCTGCCTCAAGCGGTACAAAGAAATAACTACTGTCGTAATTATATTCACCGACCTCGAATATGCCGGTGACATAAAATTGTTGAATACGTGGTACAGTGCCAAATGCCGTAACGCGTCCTTTCGGTGACATAAGTGTCAGATCACTGCCGATTTCCAGACTATATTTTTCAGCAAGTCTTTTACCGATGATAATATCATTACCGCCTTCGCCAAAATCCGCAAGGGTGCCGGCGACCATATTGTCGGCGACCAGTTTTTGCGTGCGCAAATCTTCTGGCTTAACACCACGCACAAGGGCAAATGTACCATAGTCACCCATCATGGCCATGGCCTGCCCTTCAAGGATAGGGCGGACCTTCACCACATTTTCAATGTTTGATAATTGTTCAGCGGCCTCGTCATAATCGGCCATTTTTCCACCGAATGGCTGATAAAGAACATGACCGTTAAAGCCAATCACCTTACCCAGAAGTTCTTCACGGAAACCACCCATCACCGACATGGTGACGATTAAGGCCCCAACCCCAAGAAAAATACCGAATAATGAAAAAAGCGCGATAACAGTAACAAAACCATCATGACCTTTTACACTTAGGTATTTGAGTGCGACTTTCCACTCGTAACTATTGAACATATATTATCCTAATTTTTCGAGCAGTTCTTCCTCTGTCAGCTCCACTCGTTCCCCAGTACGGCGATTTTTAAGTTCAATTACGCCTTTTTCAAGACCTTTTGGCCCAACAACAACTTGCCACGGAACACCAATTAAGTCCATATCCGCAAATTTGGCACCTGCGCCCGCATCACGGTCATCATATAAAACTTCAATCCCTGCGGCTTCTAGCTTGTTATAAAGTGCATCACATGCGGCCGTACAATTTTCATCTTTAAAACGCAGATTAATAAGCCCGACTTTATATGGGGCCACCGCTTCCGGCCAAATGATACCGTTATCATCATGGTTGGCTTCGATCAGTGCACCAACAAGGCGGGAAACACCAATACCGTATGAACCCATTTCAACGTTTACTTCTTTCCCGTCAGGGCCAGCAACAGTCGCGCCCATGCTTTCGGAATATTTTGTGCCGAAATAGAAAATGTGACCAACTTCGATCCCTTTTGCGG
Organism: Pseudemcibacter aquimaris; assembly: GCF_028869115.1. NCBI lineage: Bacteria > Pseudomonadati > Pseudomonadota > Alphaproteobacteria > Emcibacterales > Emcibacteraceae > Pseudemcibacter > Pseudemcibacter aquimaris. The sequence continues at coordinate 1,094,330 of NZ_CP079800.1, read as the reverse complement.
TTTTTAGATCACTATCGGCAACCGGGCAGTTATCCGCGTCATGCTTTTCTTCTTCCATCGCGTAATAGCTTTGCAGTTTTGCAACTGTTTCATCATCGATATCACCCGTCAGACTTGATAGATCAAAGTCTTCAATGGCCTTATCATAATGGAGTGTACTTTCACCGGTTTCCGCCAGAATTTGGAATTCATGGCTCATGTCACCGCCGATGGCACCGCTATCGGCCTTAACCGGAATAGCAACAAGTCCAAGGCGCGCGAAAGTACGCAAATAAGCCACATACATTTTGTTGTATGATTCTTTTGCACCTTCAAAATCAAGATCGAATGAATAATTATCTTTCATTAGAAATTCACGGCCACGCATAATGCCAAAACGCGGGCGGACTTCATCGCGGAACTTCCATTGAATATGATACATATTTAACGGAAGGTCTTTATATGATTTCACATTATTTTTAAAAAGATCAGTGATCATTTCTTCGTTGGTTGGACCAAAAAGCATATCACGCTCATGACGGTCTGTGATACGCAGCATTTCTTTACCATATGCATCATAACGGCCGCTTTCCTGCCAAAGTTCAGCAGGTTGAATTGTCGGCATTAATAATTCAATCGCGCCAGCGCGGTTCTGTTCTTCGCGCACGATGTTGGCAATTTTATTAAGAACGCGCAATCCTGTTGGCAACCAGATATAAATACCTGCGCTTGATTGACGGATCATACCGGAACGTAGCATCAGACGATGCGATACGATTTCTGCTTCTTTTGGGTTTTCCTTAACCGTAGGAATAAAATGTTTGGAAAGACGCATTTTTTACCTTGAAAATAAATAAAATTAAAATTGATATAATTGCTTTATATCACCCGTGTGATTTACTGCAATTACCTTTTGATAATTGGGCGCTTTTTTGTGCGTCTTTCTTCGTCGCAGAGCATATATATACGGTTTCGGTCAGCTTCGCGCAATGATGCACCATTCCAAAGAACATCGCCATCCTTAACCGTAACCTGTCCAAGGATAATTTTTCCTTCTTGTGATCCAGTTAAACCATATTTTTCATTTAAGTTCGCGTCCCTTAATGCATCATGGGTTAAATAAAACGAATACCCATTTTGACCAATCCCAAGACTGTCCCCACCACCATTAAGATCGGCTGGCACCACATCACGCCCTCTTACATCCTTACCCGGGTTATATTCCACATCAGCATCCGGAATATGCGGGGTTAACAAATTGCAATGCGCTGGTGTAACCAGAATAATTCGCTCTATTTGTTCCTGCGCCATTCCTTGTGGTGGTAATACATCAGGATCTGGCACAACTGATTCTTGCAGGGTTAATGCACTTATTATGGTTAAAAATGTACTGAAACTGGTCATTGGCATCTGCTTTCTCCTGCCTCTATCATAGGATAGAGCTGCTCAAAAGATCAATATGTTGCAAAAATAACACATATAGCAAAAATATTACAGTTATCTTCATTTTTGGGGTGACAGTCGCATAAGTCTCCACTAAGGTTCTTATCACAAGTGAGACCCAAGTTTGGGAGCGAGGAAACTCTTAAGTAAAAATAAAAAAGAATTTGGTAACAAACTCACTACACCAAAGAAGAGCAAGGTTTTACCCTTGCTTTTTTTATGCCTGAATTAAATTATGGTTTCAGCGATACCAAATCAAAATAATCAACAAGTCCTACAACAATCATAAAACAAACTGTAATGATTGTATTTAGAACCATTTTCTTTTTAATATTTGCATGAACAGGTGACCCCACCTCAACACCGTCTGTGATTTCTTCATCAGATTCGTGATGCGTTTTGACGCCAAGAGGCAGAACCATAAATAAGATAATCCACCAAGAAACAAAAAATGTGATGCTATAACCAATTAAGTCCATTTTGACCTCTATACCTCTTCTAATTCAATAAGCGTGCCGAGAAAATCCTTTGGATGAAGAAATAATACAGGCTTTCCATGTGCACCTGTTTTTGGCTCTCCGTCCCCAAGAATTCGCATACCTTTTTCGATTAAATGATCCCTTGCTTTCAGAATATCACCCACTTCGTAGCACACATGGTGAATACCCCCTGCACCATTTTTTTGCAAGTAAGATGTAATCGGCGATTTATCCCCTAGCGGATGCAATAATTCGATTTTTGTATTTTCAAGATTCACAAACGCGACTGTCACACCGTGATCCGGCAAATCAATCGTTTCTGAAACATCGGCACCAAGCGCATCACGGTACATGTTAATGGCAGCGTCCATATCCGGCACGGCAATGGCAATATGATTTAATCGTTCAATCATTTCTTGATCCTTGTTATTTTTACCGTTGTGATCGGGCCTGTTCCTTTTCCGGTGAACCTTCTGGATGCTCTTCGGCCAACGGACCTTACAAGTTCATTTAATACATCATCATCTTTTAAATGTTTTTGCGTGGCCATGCCAAGCGCTTCATGTAACTTATCATCAACGAATTTATCGTGTTCTTCGTTTTCCCCTTTTGGCACCCCTTGCGCCGTTATATCAATTGGGGCCAATAAATACCCATCCGTATCAACAACCAAATGAATGATCATTACGCCATTGTGCATAATGCGGCGGCGTTCAACGATGGCCATATCATCATCTTCGATCAAATGAATGCCATCTAAAGCTAGTCTTCCCACCGGCACTTCATTGATTACTTCGGGACCATTTGGGGCTAACTTGATCGCCAGTCCGTTTTTAGGGACGGCCGTCTTCTTAAAGCCGACTGATTTGGCAAATTCGGCCTGTTTATTTAAATGTACATTTTCACCGTGGGTTGGAACGACAATTTCCGGTCTGATCCAATCATACATTTGTTTTAATTCTTCCTGACCCGGATGACCGGACACATGAACCATTGCATCTTTTTCGCTGATGATGTCAGCCCCTTTTTCAGCGATCAGATTATAAACACGGTATATGGTTCTTTCATTGCCGGGGATAACCTTTGATGAAAAGATCACCGTATCCCCCTTGGTAATATGAATAAGTTTATGATTATCCTGCACAATACGCATAAGTGCAGCGCGGGCATCCCCCTGACAACCAGTCATGATGAATAATATTTTATTACGCGGGATATGTGATGCGTCATCCTCATCCAGGATTGGCGGCAAATCTTGCAAATAGCCACATTCCTTGGCAGCAGCCACATTTCGTTTCATCGAACGACCGATGAGGCATAAATGACGTCCCGTTATTTTTGCCACTTCACCCAATGTGGCAAGACGGGCGATATTTGATGAAAATGTGGTGCAGAAAATCGCGCCTTGAGTTTTTTGCTTAACGATATCGATTAATGTTTCACGAACTTCTAATTCTGAACCGGACGGTTTCTTATTAAACACGTTTGTGCTGTCGCAAACAATCGCCAGCACCCCTTCATCACCAATCTCTTTTAACCTTTTATGATCAAGGTTATCACCAACCAATGGATCAGGATCAATTTTCCAATCTCCCGTATGGAATATGGTTCCAAGTGGTGTTTTAATATTCAGCGCATTGGGTTCTGGAATTGAATGAGTAAGCGTTACATATTCCATATCAAAGTCACCAACACTGAACTGACCACCCAATGGAATTTCATTAATTTCAACAGTATCCAATAATCCTGCTTCAGAAAATTTTGATCTTAAAAGGCTTGCTGTAAATGGTGTTGCGTATATCGGACAACCAAACCTTGGCCAAAGATGCGCAACAGCACCGATGTGATCTTCATGGGCATGGGTTAAGACGAGCGCCTTTAAATCATCCTTTATACCATCAACGAAATCCACATTAGGCATAATCAGGTCAATGCCCGGCAAATAATCATCAGCAAATGAAATACCACAATCAACCATGATCCATTGATTATCATAGGAATATAAATTTAGGTTCATTCCAATTTCGCCAGAACCACCAAGCGGTAAATATAAAAGCTGTTTAAAATCGTTACTCATTATTTCTGATTGGCCCAATATATTTCAAACAGACCATATGTGGTAAGTTCCTGGTCAACCAATTCAATTACATCTGATGCCTCATTGAAAAGTGTCGCAAGTCCACCAGTCGCCAGAACTTTCATAGGACCATTAAATTCTGCACGAATACGTTCCACCATTCCTTCGATCATTGAAAGATAACCATAAAAAATTCCTGATTGAATGGCTGAAATTGTACTATCACCAATTACTTTAGCCGGTTTTTCAACGGCAACACGCGGCAATTTCGCCGCCGCCATGCTTAAGGCCTCAACAGAAAGATTTACACCCGGCGCAATCACACCGCCGTAATAATCACCATCTTCGTCAATAACGTCAAAGGTGGTCGCCGTTCCAAAATCAATTATGACCATCGCCCCGCCATATCGTTTATGAGCCGCGACTGCATTCACGAGCCTGTCTGCGCCGACCTCAGCCGGGTTTGGAAGTTTCACATTAACATTTAAATTAACATCATCTTCCCCAACCACAAGCGCGGTGCAGTTAAAATATCTGCGGCATAAAAGCTGTAACGGGAATAAAGTTTGCGGTACCACCGTCGCAATAATTGCCCCGGTAATATCGGATGCATCAAGATTTTCAAAATTCAAAAGCTGCGACAACCAAACCATATATTCATCGGCAGTACGGCTGTCCGCACTTGAAATACGCCATTTGTGAATAATCTTATCTTCATCATGAAGGGCGAAAACTATGTTTGTGTTACCTGCATCGATGGCTAATAGCATTTTATTTTCTCTTATGTATCATTCGGGAAAAACACATCACCCGAATGGATTAACTTTATTTCATTACCCATGTCCAACTTTAACGCGCCCTGACTGTCCAGGTCAACAAATCGTCCATTTAATTCCTGATCAGGCAGACGAACTTTTATCATTTCGCCCTGGCCTTTTGCATGTTTTAACCATTCATCACGAATGACAGGAAAACCATGTTCCTGCCAGATATGAAGCCATTCTGCCATTTTTCCAGCAAGAATATGAAATACTTCAAAATGTCCAAATGGCTTATCCGTTTTATCATTGATGTGGGTTGTGGGATAAAGCGTATTATCCGGATGGTGGGCAACATTGATACCGATGCCGATAATCATTAAATTTGGACCACCATGCTTGCTATAGGTTTCAAGCAAGATGCCTGAAATTTTGGCACCATCCACAAGTACATCATTGGGCCATTTGCATTTAACGTCACCTGAATTCACAAATGCCGCAACCGTATCTCGCACAGCAAGTGATGTTACAAATGATAACTGCGCCGAATGGCATAGGCTTTTATTCGTATCATAAATAAGCGTACTGTATAAATTGCCCGCTTTTGAAACCCATTCTCGGCCACCACGGCCACGGCCACCAACCTGTTCATCGGATGTAATCCAATGACCACTACCCACGCCCTTATCAATTTGTCGGATGGCTTCTTTATTGGTGCTGTCTATAGACAAAAATGCCTGATGATCGAAACCATCAGGCATTTCTAAATTTGAATAGTCGCTCATAGAATTTTTATTGCGATAAATTTTCTGCTGCCATAGCCGCGCTATCAAGAATAGGACTTGAAATTTGCGGAATGATAAAGGCAATCACAAGAAGTGCCGCAACAGTTGCAATAATCTTCATTGGGTATGATTTCTGTTCCACGAAACCTTCTACAGGATCATCAAAATACATAACCTTAACAATGCGAATGTAATAATAAGCACCAACCACGCTTGCTAGAACCGCGATGGTTGCAAGAGTAAAGTACCCTGCATTCACAACAGGAATAACCACATACCATTTCGCAAAGAAACCAGCGAGCGGCGGAATACCAGCAAGCGAGAACATAAAGATACTAATCGCAAGAGCAAGCGCAGGATGGTTACGGCCAAGACCGGAAAGATCACTGATCTCTTCAACCATGCCGTCTTCTTTTCGGCGCATTGACATGATGCAAACAAATGTACCCACATTCATCACAAGGTAAATTGCCATGTAAATCATCACACCACGAAGGCCTTCTGAATTACCCGCCACAAGACCAAGAAGCGCAAAACCAATATGACCGATGGAACTATAAGCCATCAGACGTTTGATGTTTGTTTGCATGATCGCTGCGAATGAACCAAGGATCATCGACGCAACTGACATAAAGATTATAACCTGCTGCCATGAACCGCTCATATCACCGAATGGCACATAAAGTGTGCGGGCAAGAAGCGCAAGCGCCGCCACCTTTGGTGCCACAGCGAAAAATGCTGTAACAGGTGTTTGTGAACCTTCGTATACGTCCGGTGTCCACATATGGAACGGTACCGCCGATACTTTAAACGCAAGACCCGCAAGAACGAATACAAGACCAACAATCGCACCAATCGGCGCATGATCAAGGTTTGAAATCGCCGCTGCAATTGATGTGAAGTTCGTGCTGCCGATAAAGCCGTAAACAAGTGAACAACCATAAAGCAGAATACCAGATGACAATGCACCAAGTACGAAATACTTAAGACCCGCTTCCGTTGAACGTTCACTGTCACGTTTAAACGCCGCAAGAACATATAAAGCCAAACTTTGAAGTTCAATACCCATGTAAAGTGTCATCAGGTCATTGGCACTAACCATCACCATCATACCGACAGCAGACAATGTTACCAGTACCGGAAATTCAAAGCGGTCATCACCTTCTAATTTAAAGAACTCACGTGACATGATCACCGCAAGTGCGGATGCCACAAGTACAAGTATTTTCATAAATGTCGTGAAGCCATCAGCTACAAACATATTATTGAATGTGAAGCTTTGCGTGCCACTGGACTGTACAGTCAGGAACAATGTCACGACCATCATAATAACAGCAAGCCAACTAACAGCATTCACACTGTCTTTCTTAAACACACCAACCATCAGTAGCGCCATCGCCCCTACTGCTAGGAAGATTTCACCGTATGCAATTGCAAGATTAGGAAATAGTTCAGTCATTGTTTTTCTCCTAATGTCCAGATGTCGCTGCTTGGGCGACTTCTTTTACGGTTTCAACTGTTGAGTGATAAGCAGCCATTGATGCTTCATGTTGTGAAACAAGATTATCAACAGACACATGAATGAAATCCATGAATGTGCTTGGGTAAATACCCATCCAAAGCGTTAAGATCACCAGCGGTGCAAACACAAGGATTTCACGTTTATCCATATCCAGAAGATCTTTTAGATCATCTTTGGTCAGAGGACCAAATACCACACGGCGGTATAAGTAAAGCATATATGCCGCACCAAGGATCACACCGGTAAGTGCCCAGAATGTTGTCCAAGTACTAACCTTAAAGATACCAACAAGTACAAGTACCTCACCCACGAAGTTCGCTGTTCCCGGAAGGCCAACTGATGCCATCGTGAAGAACATAAACACAAGTGCGTAACGTGGCATAATGTTCACAAGACCACCGTAACGATCAATGTCACGTGTATGAAGACGGTCATAAACCACACCCACACAAAGGAATAATGCAGAAGCCACGAAACCGTGAGCAAGCATAACAATGATCGAACCTTCGATCCCTTGTACATTGAATGCGAAAATACCAACGGTCACAAAACCCATATGCGCAACCGATGAATAAGCAATCAACTTTTTCATATCTGTTTGGCGCAGGGCCACAAGTGATGTGTACACAATCGCAATACAGCTAAGCAGGTAAATCAACCATGCTAGTTCCTCGGATGCAACCGGGAACATTGGAAGTGAGAAACGAAGGAAACCGTAACCGCCCATTTTAAGCAAAATACCCGCCAGAATAACGGAACCAGCCGTTGGCGCCTGCACGTGAGCATCCGGAAGCCAGGTATGTACCGGCCACATCGGCATTTTCACCGCAAAAGATGCGAAGAATGCAAGGAACAACCATATCTGCGCACTTGGGTTAAATCCATGCTGCATCAATGTTGGGATGTCTGTTGTACCTGCCTGACCATACATATAAATCATGGCTACAAGCATAAGTACTGAACCAAGTAATGTATAAAGGAACAGTTTATAAGCCGCATAAACACGGTTATTACCGCCCCATACACCAATGATTAAGAACATTGGGATAAGACCAGCTTCAAAGAATACATAGAACATCACAAGATCAAGTGAACAGAATACACCGATCATAAATGTTTCAAGTAGCAAGAATGAAATCATATATTCTTTAACGCGATGCTTGATAGAATCCCATCCACAAAGAATACAAATCGGCATAATGAATGTCGTTAGTAGAACGAACAGTACGGAAATACCGTCGATACCCATTTTATACTGAATACCACCACCAAGCCAGTGTGCCTCTTCAACAAACTGGAAATCAGCCGTTGTTTTATCGAAACTAAACCACAGAACCATTGAGAACAGGAATGTAGCCACTGTTGTCAGTAATGCTGCATTTCTTGCGTTACGCGCTACAACTTCCTCATCACCCTTGATGCTTAAAATAATAAGAACACCAAGAAGCGGCAGGAATGTGATGGCAGAAAGAATTGGGAAATGTTCCATTTTACTGTCCTCCCAACACGAACCATGTCACGAAGGCCGAAAGACCAATCAACATGGCAAACGCATAATGATATAAATAACCGGTTTGAAGATTTTTGAAACGTTCCGCAAGGCGCACAACCGCACCTGAAACCCCATCCGGGCCATAACGGTCGATGATGTTTTCATCACCGCGTTTCCAGAAAATCATACCAAGCTTCATCGCAGGCTTCACAAAGATAATGTCGTATAGTTCATCGAAATACCATTTGTTAAAGCTAATCGCATGGGCAAAGCGCCATGTTTTTACAAGCTTACCTGGCATGCTTGGCTCTTTAATATAGAAATACCAAGCGCTGACAAAACCAATAACCATGGCGATAAACGGTGATGCAATCACCCAGCCCGGCACATGGTGTGCTGCTTCCATGATGTTGTCACCGATAATGAACAATGAACCAGCCCAGAACTCTTCGTAGTTATGACCAACAAAGTATTCTTTAAACACGAAACCAGAGGCCACAGCACCAACCGCAAGAATATAAAGCGGAATAAGCATAACCTGTGGGCTTTCGTGAACATGGTCCTGAACTTCTTGACTTGCACGGCTTTCACCGAAGAATGTCATGAACACCAGACGCCATGAATAGAAGCTTGTCATCAGCGCCGCTGTTACACCAAGACCGAAGGCAAATGTACCAACTGTTGAATGTGCCGCAAATGCGCTTTCAATGATCATATCTTTTGAATAGTAACCCGCAAGGAATGGGAAACCAGTAAGCGCAAGCGTACCGATTGTCATCATCCAGAAGGTAACCGGAATTTGTTTTCTTAAACCACCCATATTGCGCATATCTTGTTCGTCGCTGCTTGCGTGGATCACAGAACCGGAACCAAGGAACAGTAACGCTTTAAAGAATGCGTGAGTGAATAGATGGAAAATCGCTGCGCCATATGCACTAACACCAAGGGCGAAGAACATATAACCAAGCTGTGAACATGTTGAATAAGCAATCACACGTTTAATATCAAACTGTGACATACCAACTGTCGCTGCGAAAAACGCTGTTGAAGCACCAATAACCGCAACAACCGCAAGTGCATCCGGTGCATATTCAAATAGCGGTGAACAACGTGCCACCATGAATACGCCCGCTGTCACCATTGTCGCCGCATGGATAAGTGCGGATACCGGTGTCGGACCTTCCATCGCGTCAGGAAGCCATGTATGTAAACCAAGCTGAGCTGATTTACCCATCGCACCAACGAACAGAAGCAAACAGATTGTTGTCAGAAGATCAAATTCCATACCAAGGAAATTGATTGTGCTTTCTGTATATGAACCAACATCAGCGAATACAACTGAGAAATCAGCGCTGCCGAATGTCATGAAGATCGCGAAAATACCAAGAGCAAAACCAAAGTCACCAACACGGTTCACAACGAACGCTTTAATCGCCGCTGCACATGCAGATGGTTTCTTATACCAAAAACCAATCAGTAGGTATGACGCTAGGCCCACCCCTTCCCAGCCGAAGAACATTTGAACAAAGTTGTCAGATGTTACAAGCATAAGCATCGCAAATGTGAAGAGCGATAGATAAGACATAAAGCGTGGAATGTGTGGATCATGGCTCATGTAGCCAACACTGTAAATGTGCACAAGACAAGAAACAGATGTCACCACAACCAACATCACTGATGTTAGTGTGTCGATCTGGAACGCCCAGTTCACATTGAAATCACCGGAAACAATCCAGCTTAATACTTGAACGTGTACGGCATGATCACCCGCGGCCATCGCCACATTGAAAAATCCGATCCATGACAGGATGGCAGAAATAATAAGTCCGCCACACGTAATGATCTGTGCACCACGGTTACCAATCTGATTGCCGAATAATCCGGCAATGATAGAGGTGAGCAGTGGTAAGAAGACAAGTGTCTGATACATTTTTTACTTATCCCTTCATCAGATGAATGTCTTCAACCGCAATCGTGCCGCGGTTACGGAAGTAAACCACGAGGATCGCAAGACCGATAGAGGCCTCTGCGGCTGCAACAGTTAAAATTAACATGGTAAAGACCTGCCCGACCAAATCGCCCATATAGGCAGAAAAGGCAACAAGGTTGATGTTTACCGCAAGAAGGATAAGTTCCACCGAAAGAAGGATAATAATCACATTCTTACGGTTAAGGAAAATACCAAATACACCCAGCGTAAAGAGCATAGCTGCAACGGTAAGATAATGTTCAATTCCAATTTCCATTATGTCTTCCCCTTATATCCCTTGACCTGGTTTTACATTAACGGCTTCGGTCGCATCATCACGACGACGACGAACCTGATCACCGATATTTTGTTTCTTAACACCAGTACGTTGACGGTGCGTTAAAACAATTGCGCCAATCATCGCCACAAGCAGGATAAGACCCGCTAGCTGGAATAAGAAAATGTTATCTGTATATAGAATACGGCCAATCGCTTCAGTGTTATGAACTTCGCTCACTGGTGGTGTTGCTGCGGTAATTGTCGTCGCAATTCCGTCAGTCATGTGCCACCCACCGGCAATAGCCGCCATTTCAACAAGTAAAACAAGACCGATTAAAAGGCCAATCGGTAGATATTCCTGAACTCCTTTACGAAGTTCGGTGAAATTGATGTCCAGCATCATCACCACAAACAGGAACATAACCGCGACCGCCCCCACGTAGACGATCACCAAAATCATTGCAACGAATTCAGCGCCAAGCAAGACAAATAAGCCCGCTGCGTTGAAGAACGCCAGGATCAGGAAAAGCACAGAGTGAACAGGGTTTCTTGCGAAAACCACCATCACAGCCGAGCCAATCAGCACACTGGCGAAAACGTAAAACATTATTGCTGCTACCATTTTATTTTCCTCTACCTGTAAGGTGCGTCTAGCTCGATATTAAGAGCAAGCTGACGTTCCCAACGGTCCCCGTTATCAAGAAGCTTTTCTTTATCATAAAGAAGTTCTTCTCTTGTTTCGGTTGAATATTCAAAATTTGGTCCCTCAACAATCGCTTCTACCGGACAGGCTTCCTGACAGAAACCACAGTAGATACATTTTGTCATGTCAATGTCGTATCTGGTTGTACGACGGGTTCCATCCTCACGAATGTCTGCCTCAATTGTGATGGCTTGCGCCGGGCAAATCGCTTCACATAATTTACAGGCAATACAGCGCTCTTCACCGTTTTCATAACGGCGCAGTGCGTGTTCACCACGGAAACGCGGGCTAAGTGGCCCTTTTTCATGAGGGTAATTAAGCGTTACTTTCTTCTTGAAGAAATATTTCAGGGTCATTGCCATGCCCTTCATAATTTCCGTAAGGAAGATTGTACGAGCTGCGTGATCTAAAAATGCCATTTAATAATCTCCTAACCCGCCAATTTACCAAAGAAAACAAGATAACCGGATGTCAGCACTACCCATACAAGTGAAACAGGTAGGAACACTTTCCATCCAAGACGCATTAACTGGTCATAACGGTAACGCGGCACTGTCATCTTCACCCATGCGAAACAGAAGAAGAAGAACAACATCTTACCGAATAGCCATAGAATGCCTGGTACTGCGTATAATGGTGCCCAATCAACAGGTGGCAACCAACCACCAAAGAATAGGATACTCATCATGCCACACATCAGAATGATGGTCGCATATTCACCAAGATAGAATAGAGCCATTGACATGGATGAATATTCAATCTGGAAACCGGCAACCAATTCTTCTTCCGCTTCCGGAAGGTCAAATGGTGTTCTGTTTGTTTCCGCAAGCGCAGATACAAAGAAAATCACAAACATTGGAAGCAAACCAGTAAAGACGTAGCCATTAAAGATACCAAAACCAACGCCCTGCTGCGCAAGAACGATGTCAGTCAGATTAAGCGAACCAACACACATCAACACGCAAACAAGAACGAAACCAATGGATACTTCGTATGAAACCATTTGCGCCGCACTACGCATCGCCCCAAGGAAAGCATAACGTGAGTTTGACGCCCAACCGGCGATGATAATGCCGTATACTTCAAGTGATGAAATCGCAAAAAGATAAAGAATTCCGACATTAAGGTCAGAAATAACCATTCCTTCACCAAACGGAATAACCGCCCAGCCAACAAGACCGAAAATAAGGCTTAACGCTGGTGCAAGAAGGAATAGAAACTTGTTTGATCCAGCCGGAATAATCGTTTCTTTAAGGAATACTTTAAGACCATCGGCAAATGATTGAAGAAGGCCAAACGGGCCAACAATATTTGGACCTTTACGAAGATGAATAGCCGCCCAAACTTTACGGTCAACCCAGACGATCATTGCAACGGCGATTAGTACCGGCAATGTTACCGCAAGGACAGCGGCAAGGGTTGAGATAAAGCGAACTGTGCTACTATCAAAATATTCTAAAAGGCCAAGGTATTCTGCAAAAAAGTAATACATTATGTTCCCGTAGCTCCCTCAACATATTCGCCACCACTTAACGCAGAACGACATTCCGCCATGGTTTCTGATGATCTTGCGATCGGATTTGTTCCATAAAAATCTGTAATCGGTAATGTAAAGCCATAAGCCGATAGGTCACCTTTAACACCAATATCCGCCCATTGCGCTGTTGGTTTTTGATCAACCGCTGCAAACGCAGGGTAATCAGCAACCATTGCTTTACGAAGCTGAATGATATTGTCGTAAGGTAATGTTTTACCAAGGGCTTCTGATAATGCACGGAAGATTGTCCAATCTTCGCGGGCTTCACCCGGACCAAAGATCGCACGCTGTGCAACCTGCACACGACCTTCCGTATTTAGGTAAGTACCTGGTTTTTCAGTGTAAGCAACACCCGGAAGAATTACATCCGCGTTTTTAACACCTTCATCACCGTGGCTGCCTTGATAAATAACAAAGGCATTTGCAAGACGGCTTGTATCAAGTTCATCCGCGCCCATGTTGTAAACAACTTTGATATCGCCTTTTTCTGCGCCATTAAGAACACCTTCGATGCCGCCTTCCGTTACAAGTCCCATATCAAGGGCTGCAACACGGCTCGCCGCCGTATGAAGAACGTTAAAGCCGTTCCAGTCATCACTGATCATGCCGTATTTATCGGCAATATCGTGTGCAGCTTTAATAATGGCAAGACTGTCATCACGGTTTAGCGCACCAGCACCCAAGATAATCATTGGCTTTTTGGCGTCTTTAAGCACCTTGGCGAAGTCATTCTTACCATCAAGAATATCACCAAGAACGCTTGCGCTATCACCAAGCTGATCAATTTTATAAGTCAGATCAACGGCAGGTCCAACATTTGCGATTTTACAGTCGCGTGTTAACCAACGTTGACGAATACGTGCGTTAAGAACCGGGCTTTCAAGGCGTGTGTTTGAACCAACGATCAGGATTGCGTCCGCCTCATCAATACCAGAAACGCCCGAATTAAACAGATATCCTGCACGGTGTTTTGCACCAAGTTTTGATCCATCCTGACGGCTTTCCACTTCACCACCCAGTGACGCGATCAGCGATTTCATCGCATACATGCTTTCCGCGTCGTTAAGATCACCAACAAGCCCAGCAATTTCACCCGATTTAAGGCCGTTCACTTTTGCGGCGATTGCCTCAAATGCTTCTGCCCATGTGGCTTCTTGTAATTTGCCATCCACTTTCACATACGGACGGTCGAGACGATTTTTCGCAAGACCATCAACAGCGTGACGAGTTTTATCGGAAATCCATTCTTCGTTCACATCTTCATGAATACGTGGCAGCGCACGCATAACAGCACTACCGCGGCTATCGATACGAACGTTTGAACCAAGAGCATCATGAACGTCAATTGTTTCTGTGTTCTTAAGTTCCCAAGGGCGTGCTTTAAATGTGTATGGCTTACTTGTCAGCGCACCCACCGGGCAAAGATCAACAACATTACCCGCCATTTCAGAAGCAAATGCCTGTTCCTGATATGTGGTAATTTGCATATTTTCACCGCGACCGATCGCACCAAGTGAAGGAACACCAGCTATTTCATCCGCAAAACGCACGCAACGTGTACAGTGAATACAGCGTGTCATGATCGTGCGGATCAGTGGGCCCATGTATTTTTCTTTTACAATACGGCGTTTCTCAAGGTAACGGCTGTCACCGACACCATAAGCAACCGATTGATCCTGAAGATCACATTCACCGCCCTGGTCACAAATCGGACAATCAAGTGGGTGATTGATCAAAAGGAATTCCATCACACCTTCACGGAATTTTCTAACCTTTTCCGTGTTGGTTTTGACTTCCATACCGTCACCAGCTGGAAGCGCACATGATGCCGCTGGTTTTGGCGGTCCAGGTGTTACCTCGACCAAGCACATGCGGCAGTTACCCGCAATGGAAAGTCTTTCATGATAACAAAAGCGTGGAATTTCAACACCAGCCTGTTCAGCAGCTTGCAGAACCGTGGTTCCGTTGTCTACTTCGACTTCAATTCCATCAATAGTAAGAGTTGGCATTATCTGTTTCTCCTACGCTGCGTTGTTTTTCTTATATTCAAGAATGCGACGCTCAACTTCCGGACGGAAGTGGCGGAACAATCCTTGAATTGGCCAAGCCGCAGCGTCACCAAGGGCACAAATTGTGTGACCTTCGATTTGCTTCGTTACTTCTAGCAACGTGTCAATCTCTTCGATTTCCGCTTCACCAGTACACATACGTTCCATAACACGCCACATCCAGCCTGTTCCTTCACGACATGGCGTACACTGCCCACAGCTTTCGTGTTTATAGAACGCAGAAAGTCTTGTGATTGCGCGAACAATGTCTGTGGATTTATCCATAACAATCACCGCTGCTGTACCAAGACCGGTACCCTCGTCACGAAGACTGTCAAAATCCATAAGCACAGTGTCACATACTGATTTCGGGATACAGTGAACCGACGAACCACCCGGGATCACAGCAAGAAGGTTATCCCATCCACCACGTACACCACCAGCATGTTTTTCAATCAGCTCTTTCAGCGGAATACCCATTTCTTCTTCAACGTTACATGGGTTATTCACATGACCGGAAATACAAAATAGTTTTGTACCCGTGTTATTTTCACGGCCAATGCCCGCGAACCAGGAACCGCCACGACGAAGAATTTCTGGAACAACAGCAATTGATTCCACATTATTCACTGTAGTCGGGCAACCAAATACACCAACGTTCGCTGGGAACGGCGGCTTAAGACGTGGCTGTCCTTTTTTACCTTCGATACTTTCGATAAGCGCCGTCTCTTCACCGCAGATATAAGCACCTGCGCCACGGTGAACAAACACATCAAAAGAATAACCGCTACCAGCGGCATTCTTACCCAGAAGACCCGCATCGCGTGCTTCTTGAATTGCATTTTCAAGAACGATTGCTTCATGCACAAATTCACCACGAATATAGATATAAGCCGCACAAGCACGCATAGCAAACCCGGCAAGCAAGCAGCCTTCAATAAGTTTATGTGGATCGTGACGCATAATTTCACGGTCTTTACATGTGCCCGGCTCACCTTCGTCAGCATTCACAACCAGATAGCTTGGACGGCCATCTGATTCTTTAGGCATAAATGACCATTTAAGACCCGTTGGGAAACCCGCACCACCACGGCCACGAAGACCGGATTGTTTCATTTCTTCAATTAGGGCTTCTTCACCACGCTGCATGATCTCTTTTGTGCCATCCCAATCACCGCGTTTTTTCGCAGCATCCAGATATGGGCTTTCAAAACCATAGAGATTTGTAAATATTCGATCTTTATCAGCTAACATTACGCGTCTCCTCCAAACTTGGCATCTGCCGGCGCCTTATCCTGTAGGGATGTTGGACCACCAAACGGACATGATTTAAAGCGGCCATTTTGTGGGCCTGCTTTTGGTGTTTCACCGTTTTTAATCGCTTTGATAAATGCGCGTGTTGTATCTTCGTTTAGATCTTCATAGTATTCTTTGGCATATGCGATTACAGGTGCATTCACACATGCACCCGCACATTCAACTTCAAGAAGGGTGAACTCACCGTCTTCTGTTGTTTCACCGAATCCAATACCAAGCTCATCTTTACAAGCTTTAACCACATCATCAGAACCACGCAACCAACAAGGTGTTGTTGTACATACTTCGATCACATGCTTACCAACCGGCTTAAGATTATACATGCTGTAAAAGCTTGCGACCTCATGCACACGGATATACGGCATTTCAAGCATATCAGCGATATATTCCATCACAGGAACGCTGACCCAGCCGTTATTTTGTTCTTGCGCACGGTGCAAAAACGGCATGACACAGCTGTCTTTTCTGTTTTCCGGGTATTTCGCCAGTTGTGTTTTCGTCCATTCCAGATTTTCTGGCGTAAACTCAAACTTTTCAGCGTCTTTGACATTCATACTCATCGGTCAATTTCTCCGAACACAATATCAAACGAACCAATCATTGCCGGGATATCCGCAAGCATATAGCCCTTCGCAACATGCCCCATAGAGCTAAGATGCGCATAACCAGGTGCACGAATATGACAACGATATGGTTTATTGGTTCCGTCTGAAACAAGATAAACACCAAATTCACCCTTCGGGGCTTCAATGGCAACATAAACTTCACCTTCTGGCACTTTGAAACCTTCAGTGAATAGTTTGAAATGGTGGATTAACGCTTCCATGGACGATTTAATTTCGGCCTTTGGTGGCGGCGTTACTTTACGGTCAGTTGATGACACCGGACCTTCCGGCATTTGTTCAACACATTGACGCATAATGTTTACGGATTGGTACATTTCTTCAAAACGAAGAACATAACGGTCATAACAGTCACCGTTTTTACCGACGATAACATCGAAATCCAGTTCATTATAAACTTCGTATGGTTCTGAACGGCGAATATCCCATGGGATATCACACCCACGAACCATTGCACCGGTAAAGCCAAGTGCGTATGCCTCTTCCGCAGAAACCTTACCGATATCAACGTTACGTTGCTTAAAGATACGGTTTTCCATGATCACGACTTCCATGTCTTGCAGCACTTTCGGGAAAGTATCACAAAATTCAAGGATTCGTTTATCAAGGCCGGCTGGCATATCCTGACTAACACCGCCAGGGCGGAAATAGTTCGCGTGAAGACGCGCACCACATACAGCCTCATAAAATTCCATCAGAATTTCACGTTGCTCAAATCCCCATAGCGTCAATGTCATCGCACCAACGTCTGTGGCGTGCGAACAAACGTTCATCAAATGGTTAAGAATACGGCCAATCTCACTGAATAGAACGCGGATATATTGACCACGTTTTGGAACCTCGATCCCCATCAGTTTTTCAATAGCAAGACAGAATGCATGCTCTTGGTTCATTGGCGCAACATAGTCAAGACGGTCAAAATAAGGGATCGCCTGCAAATATGTTTTATTTTCGATTAGTTTTTCAGTACCGCGGTGAAGAAGACCAACATGCGGATCCGCACGGTCAACAACTTCACCATCAAGCTCAAGAATTAGACGCAAAACACCATGGGCCGCGGGATGCTGCGGTCCAAAGTTCACGTTAAAGTTTTTAATATCTACTTCAGCCATGACTTACCCCTCCTTCTCTTCTTCGGCTTTTTCATCGCCAGGAAGGATATACTTCGCCCCTTCCCAAGGGCTCATAAAATCAAATGTACGGAATTCTTGTGCCAGCTTCACTGGTTCATACACAATACGCTTTTCTTCTTCGGAATAACGCACTTCCACATAACCGGTAAGCGGGAAATCTTTACGTAGTGGATGGCCTTGGAAACCATAATCACTAAGCAAGCGACGCAGATCAGGGTGACCATCAAACATCACGCCATACATGTCCCATGTTTCGCGCTCATACCAGTTTGCGGATGGGTAAACACCCGTCACTGACGGCACAACCGTATCTTCATCAGTTGTCACCTTAACGCGCATGCGCTGATTGTTATGCAGACTTAGTAATTGATAGACCACTTCAAAACGCTCTTCACGCTCTGGATAATCAACACCACAAAGCGTTGTTAATTGAACAAATCTACAATTCGGGTCATCACGCAGGAATGTCATTAATTTTACAATGTTATCGCGCTTTGCATTTACCGTTAATTCGTTAAAGGCAACCTTATAGCCGGTAACATCATCTTTATTATGACTTTGGATATGTTCACCAAGGTCTTTTAAAGCTTCATCAGAACTCATCTTTAAAATCTCCTAGCGGTCAAAACTGCTGGTACGGCGGATTTTCTTCTGCAATTGAAGAATACCGTAAAGCAAAGCTTCCGCAGTTGGCGGGCAACCCGGAACATAAATATCAACAGGCACGATTCGGTCACAACCACGCACCACAGAATATGAATAATGATAATAACCACCACCATTTGCACATGATCCCATTGAAATCACATATCGTGGCTCTGGCATCTGGTCATACACTTTACGCATCGCTGGTGCCATTTTGTTGGTTAGCGTACCAGCAACAATCATCACGTCAGAATGACGGGGGCTTCCGCGCGGTGCAAAACCATAACGTTCCGCATCATATCTTGATGTTGACGTATGGATCATTTCAACCGCACAACATGCCAGACCGAACGTCATCCACCAAAGTGAACCTGTACGCGCCCAAGCAATAATATCTTCAACGGTCGTGATTACGAATCCTTTATCCGCGAGGTCGTCCTGCAATGATTTGAAGTATGCATCCTGTTCCATCACAGACATTTCTGCCTGTAATTCAGGTGAAGACATATCTGGTTTATTTTCTACTCCCATTCCAGAGCTCCTTTTTTCCACTCATAAATAAAGCCGATAGTCAGAACCCCTAAGAAAATCATCATAGAGACAAAACCGAACATTCCGATACTTCCCAAGGCAACAGCCCACGGAAATAGAAATGCGACTTCCAAGTCGAAAATAATAAATAGAATAGCGACAAGGTAAAATCTTACGTCAAACTGCTTACGGTTATCTGAGAATGCTTCAAAACCACACTCATATGCAGATAACTTCTCAGCGTCCGGTTTTTGTTTTACGACCAAGATTGGAAGCAATACAAAAATTGCAGACATAATTATAGCGATGACAAAGAAAACCAAGATCGGAAGATATTCGAGCAGCAATTCGTTCATTAGCGCCCCACCCTTCAATTAATTTAGAGACAGTCCTCACCAGATAACCTGGAATACTGTCTTAAAAATCCAGGCCTCTTAATTGTTGTTAGCCATAGTTCGAATCTGATTATTTCATTCAGACACAAATAGGCATAATCCATAGTCACGTTAATAGCCTCTAGAGATAAAAAATTCCACAAGTTTTTTTGATTTGATTTGCTTTTTTCAGAAAAGCACATGCGCGAAAAACCATTATACAGCAACGGCTTTTGAAGTTCTTTTCAGCGATGCAAATGATTTTTAATCTGGGGATGGCCATTTCTAGGAAATGGCGAGAGTGACGGGACTCGAACCCGCGACCTCTGGCGTGACAGGCCAGCGCTCTAACCAACTGAGCTACACCCCCTTGTATTTCGGCACATGATTTAGGAAATATTGGCACCTAAGTCAAGCGGCTTTTTTATTGTTTTTTCTTTTTATCGAATCGCTGTCAAAGCGTTACAGCGTTTGCCCTTTCGAGCTTAAGAATGGTGGGCGATGAGAGACTCGAACTCCCGACATCTTCGGTGTAAACGAAGCGCTCTACCAACTGAGCTAATCGCCCCCCGTATTCTTAATTCTTACACTTATGTTTCAAAGTGTGGGTGCATATCTACAGCCTGTTTGAGTAGATGTAAAGCACAAAAAAGCGGTTGACTAAAAAAAAAGTCAACCGCCTTAAAATTCAAGCAAAAATTACTTGTTCACAGCGTCTTTAAGAGCTTTACCTGCTTTAAATTTAGGTTGCTTAGAAGCTGGAATTTGAATTTTTTCACCAGTACGTGGGTTACGACCTTCAGAAGCAGCACGTTGTGCTACGCTGAATGTACCGAAACCAACAAGACGTACTTCATCGCCACCTGCTAGTGTGCCCATGATTGTGTTAAATACGCCGTCTACTGCACCAGCTGCATCTGCTTTTGATAGACCTGCTGCTTCCGCAACGCTGTTTACGAGTTCATTTTTATTCATGATCTTCCCCTTTAAATATAAAAGAAATTAGTTATTAACTTTATCATCGAATGTGATCGAAAGTTGGATGCATCTTAGCCATACATTTTTGGTTCGTCAAAGGGAAAACCGTACAAAACTGCGTTTTTTTTTGCAGAAAGTTTTCTTGACATTGAAAGAAAAAACATTTTCAGAACAAAAAAACACTCTTTTCAAGGAAAAGAGTGTTTTTAGAATAATATTTTTATTGCGATACACGCCAATAATGAGGGCGGAATCACTTAGATTCTAGTGATGAATAGGATCTTTGAAATTAGAATCACTTTCTTCACCGCTTATTGGGGCGATTCCCTCAATTTCATCCTCTGCGAGTGGCACAAGAGGACCAGCAAGAGCATGTTCAAGAACCTCATCAACGGATGTGACAGGAACGATCTCGAGTCCTTTTTTCACATTATCCGGAATTTCGACCAAATCTTTCTCATTTTCAATTGGAATCAGTACCTTTTTGATTCCACTTCTATGAGCGGCGAGTAGTTTTTCTTTTAATCCACCAATTGGCATTACCTTACCACGCAGACTAATTTCACCAGTCATTGCAACATCATGACGAACAGGAATATCTGCAAGTACGGAAACAAGCGATGTAATCATTGCAACACCCGCAGATGGCCCATCTTTTGGTGTCGCACCTTCCGGTACGTGGATATGCAAATCATTTTGATCAAATGCATTTGGCTGAATACCGAATTCCGGTGCTTTAGAGCGTACGTAACTAAGGGCAGCCTTAATTGATTCTTGCATCACATCACCAAGCTTACCTGTGATAGTGAATTTACCCTTACCACGAGATGCGATAGCCTCGATTGAAAGAATCACTCCGCCAACCTCTGTCCATGCAAGGCCAGTGGTGATTCCCACCATATCTTCATCTTCAGCTTCACCGAATCTGAATTTTTTAACGCCAGCATATTTTTCAAGGTTCTTTACAGAAACGGCAACCGTTTTTGCCTTACCCGTTACGATTTGCTTCGTAGCTTTACGAATCAGATTAGCAATTTCACGTTCTAAATTACGAACACCAGCTTCACGCGTGTAATATCTGATCAAATCACGGAGTGCTGCGTCTGAAATTGACCACTCTTCTGATTTAAGGCCATGATCTTCGACTTGCTTGCGAATCAAATGGCGCTTTGCAATTTCAACTTTTTCATCTTCCGTATAACCCGATAGACGAATAATTTCCATTCGGTCTAGAAGCGGCCCTGGCATATTCAGCGAGTTTGCCGTCGTAATGAACATGACATCTGATAAGTCATAATCAACTTCAAGGTAGTGATCATTGAACTTGTCATTTTGTTCAGGATCCAAAACTTCCAATAGCGCAGATGAAGGATCACCGCGGAAATCAGAACCCATTTTATCAATTTCATCAAGCAAGAACATTGGATTGCTGCTGCCTGCTTTTTTCATGCTTTGGATAACCTTACCCGGCATTGAGCCAATGTAAGTTCTTCTGTGCCCACGGATTTCCGCCTCGTCACGAACGCCGCCCACAGAAAATCTTACATATTCACGGCCCGTTGCACGTGCAATTGATTTCCCAAGCGACGTTTTACCAACACCTGGCGGCCCAACAAGACAAAGGATAGGTCCTTTGATTTTCTTAGTGCGTGACTGCACCGCAAGATATTCAAGAATTCTTTCCTTAACCTTTTCAAGACCGTAATGATCTTCGTTCAGGATTTCTTCGGCCTCGTTTACATCTGATTTAACGGCGCGTTTCTTATTCCAAGGAATAGACAGCATCCAATCAAGATAATTTCTAACAACCGTTGATTCGGCAGACATCGGGCTCATAGATTTTAATTTCTTAAGCTCACCCTGCACTTTTTCTTTGGCTTCTTTAGATAGCTTAGTCTTTTTAATTTTAGCTTCTAATTCTGAAACCTCATCTTTGCCATCATCAGATTCGCCTAGCTCTTTCTGAATGGCTTTAAGCTGTTCATTCAGATAATATTCTTTTTGCGTTTTTTCCATTTGGCTTTTTACGCGGCGACGGATTTTCTTTTCCACCTGCATAACGCCAATTTCGCTTTCCATCACAGAATAGATTTTTTCCAGACGGTTAATAACATCGTTATTTTCAAGAAGTTCCTGTTTATCCGAAATTTTAAGGCTAAGATGCGACGCAACGACATCTGATAGTTTGCCTTCGTCTTCGATCTCGCTCGTTGATTCCATAACTTCCGCAGGAATTTTCTTGTTAAGCTTCACATACTGGCTAAATTTGCCAATTACGGAACGGCTTAACGCTTCGATCTCTTCTGTTGGGGCGAGCTTTACTTTTACTTCTTCGGTGTTTGCTTCAAAGAATTCATCTGTCTGTGTGAAATCTGTGATTTTGATACGCTCAACGCCTTCGACCAGTACTTTTACAGTACCATCTGGCAATTTCAAAAGCTGCAATACAGATGCAAGCGTGCCCGTGCGATAAATATCATCAACACCAGGTTCATCAAGATTTGCATCTTTTTGTGCAACAAGAAGAATCTTTTTGTCAGTATTCATGACCTGCTCAAGAGCTTTCACCGACTTATCACGCCCAACAAACAGTGGCACGATCATATGTGGGAATACGACAATGTCTCTTAGCGGCAATACTGGATATAATTTACTCATAAGGAATCCAAAATGTTTAAATAATTTGTTCTATTATCTTAGAGTTAAGTGGTCAGTTTGGCATTTTCAAGGCCGCCAGAGAAAAAAGGTTAATTTCTCTGGATTACGCCCCAGCGCCAGCCTCGTCTTTTTCATTTTCCGCATAAATATAAAGCGGTTGCGCGTTACCGGAAACAACTTCGCCATTGATGACAACTTCCTGAACACCGTCAAGACCCGGCAATTCAAACATTGTATCAAGTAGAATATCTTCCATAATCGAACGAAGGCCACGTGCCCCTGTTTTACGGCTAATGGCGCGTTTTGCAATCGCAAGAAGCGCATCATCTGTAAAGCGAAGCTCCACATCTTCCATTGAGAAAAGACGTTGATATTGTTTCACTAGCGCATTTTTAGGAAGGCTTAGAATTTGTACAAGCGCATCTTCATCCAGATCCGTTAGCGTTGCAAGTACAGGCAAACGGCCAATAAATTCTGGGATAAGACCGAATTTTACAAGATCTTCTGGTTCCGCTTGTGTTAGCAGCTCACCGATTGAATGATCTTCTTCGCTTGAAACATTGGCACCAAAACCAATTGATTTTCCTTCGTTACGGTCTGCGATCACTTTATCAAGGCCAGCAAAAGCACCGCCACAGATAAACAGAATATTTGTTGTATCAACTTGAAGGAATTCTTGTTGTGGATGTTTACGGCCACCTTGTGGTGGAACGCTTGCCACTGTTCCTTCCATAATTTTAAGAAGGGCTTGTTGAACCCCCTCACCCGACACGTCGCGCGTAATCGATGGGTTATCAGATTTGCGGCTAATTTTATCAACCTCGTCAATATAAACGATACCGCGCTGGGCGCGTTCAACATTGTAATCTGATGCTTGCAGAAGCTTTAGAATAATATTTTCAACATCTTCACCTACGTATCCAGCTTCGGTTAAAGCTGTCGCGTCGGCCATTGTAAACGGCACATCAAGAATGCGAGCTAGTGTTTGCGCAAGCAAAGTTTTACCGCAACCTGTCGGCCCGACCAGAAGGATGTTTGATTTTGATAATTCAATTTCATCATTTTTTGATGCATGATGAAGACGTTTATAGTGGTTATGCACCGCAACAGACAGAACCTTTTTCGCAAGTTCCTGACCAATTACATAATCTTCAAGAACTTTTAAAATCTCGGCCGGTGTTGGTACACCTGCATCTTCTTTAGATGTAGAAGCCTGACTTTCTTCGCGGATAATATCCATGCAGAGTTCTACGCACTCATCACAAATAAAGACGGTTGGTCCCGCAATCAGCTTTTTAACTTCGTGCTGACTTTTGCCGCAGAAAGAACAAAAAAGTGTACTTTTTGAATCGCCAGATTTCGATTTAGACATAAGGTCAATATTCCTAATTTAATTTATGACAAGTGCATCAGGCACTTTAATTATCTATCACTATATACGAATTAAATTACTATTTGGTTTATTTCTGCAAATAAGCAAAACGCATACAAACTAAGATATTCCAACTTAAAATATTGTGTGGAAATATCAATAATAAATATAGTTATTACCCGAAATGTGGAAACAATTAATTAACAACTATAAAAAAAATATATTTTTCTTTAAATAACTGCAGATTAATTAGTCTTCAGCACCGACTTCAGGGCGTTTTGCATAAATTTCGTCAATCAGTCCAAATTTCTTGGCTTCTTCCGGTGACATAAAGTTATCACGTTCCATCGCCTTTTCCACGTCGGCCAGTTTTTGGCCTGTGTGATCAACATAAATTTGATTAAGACGTTTTCTTAATGCCAGAATTTCATTTGCCTGAATTTCAATGTCCGTTGCCTGCCCTTGTGCACCGCCAGATGGCTGATGGATCATAATACGGCTGTTTGGAAGCGAATAACGCTGTCCCGGCTCACCCGCTGCAAGAAGCAAAGACCCCATTGAACATGCCTGACCAATACAGATTGTTGTTACTTTTGGACGGATATACTGCATCGTATCGTAAATCCCAAGTCCAGACGTCACCACACCACCAGGTGAATTAATATAAAAAGCGATATCTTTTTTCGGGTTTTCCGCTTCCAGGAATAAAAGCTGCGCTGTAATTAATGCAGAAACGCTGTCATTCACCTGACCCGTCAGGAAAATAATGCGTTCTTTTAATAGACGCGAAAAGATATCATATGAGCGCTCACCCCGGCTGGTTTGTTCAACCACCATTGGGACCAGATTATTCATTGTTGTATCGATGATATCGCTCATTTAAGCTTCCTTTATTATATTTATTAAATAGTCAAAAAAAATTGAGAGCCACAACATACATTGCGACTCTCAACAATTTATAAACTTTATTTCTATTTGTCAGCTTTTTTTGCAGCTTTCTTTGCAGGTGCTTTTTTCGCTGCTGGCTTCTTAGCTGCTGCTTTCTTAGCAGGCGCTTTTTTCTCAGCCGTTTTCTTAGCAGGAGCTTTCTTTGCTGCTGCTTTTTTCGCTGGTGCTTTTTTAGCAGCCGCTTTTTTCTTAGCAGGTTTCTTTTTCGCTGGTGCTGCTTCGTCTTCTGCTTCAATGATTTCGATCATCTTGTCATAAGAAACTTTCTTTTCTTTAACTTCAGCAAGCTCAAGAACGTAATCAACCACTTTCTCTTCATAAAGAGGAGCTTTGATCTGCGCCATTGCGTTTGGATCTTTTTGGAAATATTCAAAAACTTGTTGTTCTTGACCAGGATACTTACGTGCTTCCGCAGAAATTGCACGTGTTACTTCGTCCTGACCAACTTGAATGTCGTTTTTGCTTCCGATTTCAGAAAGAAGAAGACCAAGACGTACACGGCGAAGCGCGATACCTGCGTACTCTTCTTTAACTTCATCTGTTGGCTCTTCAACATCTTCTGGTTTCGCTTCTGGATTTTCAGCCATTAGCTGACGGTAACCATCCATTTTGATCTGTTGCATGATTTGAGCATTTTCAGCTTCAAGCATGTTTTCAGGAACTTCAAAATCAACTGCTTCTGAAAGTGCATCAAGAAGGCCACGCTTAAGATGCGTACGGCTCAGCTCTGAATGTTCGTTTTCGATCTGACCTTTTACTGCTTCTTCAAGACCAGCAAGATCAGCAAGACCAAGACGTTTTGCAAGCTCATCATCTACTTTAACATCAGCAGGCTTTTGAACTTCGTTCACAACAACTTTAAACGTTGCTTCTTTACCAGCAAGATTTTCAGCGTGGTAGCTTTCAGGGAATGTAACAACAACATCTTTTTTGTCGCCAGCTTTAACACCAACAAGTTGCTCTTCATAACCTGGAATAAATGTGTTTGAGCCAAGAACAAGTTGATGACCTTCAGCAGCGCCACCTTCAAATTCTTCACCGCCAACGGAACCAACATAATCGATAAGAACAGCGTCACCGTCTTTCGCTTTATATGTCTTAGCAGCTTTTTTGTAATCTTTTTGACCAGAAGCGATGTTTTTAATCGCTTCGTCAATTTGTTTCTTCTCTACTTTAACGACTAGCTTTTCAAGCTTAAGTTTCGCAAGATCAGGAATATCAAAGTCAGGAACAACTTCAAGTTCCATTGTGTAAACAAGATCTTCGCCTTCGTCGAATGAAACAACTTCGATTTTCGGCTGAACCGCAGGACGATCGCCTTTTTCTTCTAATGCTTTTGCGGAAGTTTCGTTTACTGTCTCTTCGAGAATTTTACCGAGAAGATTTTTACCATGAAGTTTTTTAAGAAGTGATGCTGGTGCCTTACCTGGTCTAAAGCCTGGCATTCTGACTGATTTTTGTGCTTCAAGAATTTCTGCGTCTACTTTTGCATCAATGTCTGCTGCTGGAATTGTGACTTCGTATACGCGCTTAAGGCCGCTGTTTTCTTTTTCAGTAATCTTCATGATCGATCTATCTAATAATAAGGGACCTTGCAATTGCTCACAAAGTCCATGTTACAAAATCCAATGCTTGTGATTTTTTGGTGCGGGTGGAGGGACTTGAACCCCCACGTCATAAGACACTAGAACCTAAATCTAGCGCGTCTACCAATTTCGCCACACCCGCGTATCGTTACCAAAAACATCACAATCGCGTGTTGAGAGGCATTTATAGCCAAATAAATTGAAAACGCCACAGAAAAATTCATATTTTTGTAAAAAAATTTTCTAAAGTACGTTTTTTAAAAAATATATATTATTTTTCAAACACTTAGCTAAACACCACCAAACACCATCCTTACGCGTATTAGTCGTATTTACGATCAATTTTCCAGTAAATTTTGCAAAACAAATGGAATCTCTTTTTCCAAATCTTCTGAAATCAACCCTACCCCTATCCGATTTGCACATTCGCTATGCATCCATACTGCTGCACAGGCCGCTTCAAAGCCGGGCATATTTTGCGCGATCAATCCAGTTATTATGCCGGCCAGAACATCCCCCGACCCAGCAGTCGCTAGTGTTTCTGGCGCATGACTATTAATAACACACCTACCATCTGGTGACGCAATAACAGTATCTGCCCCTTTATAAACAACCACTGCACCCGATAGCTTAGCAGCACTCAATGTTGCGGAAAGCTTATCTTCTTCTTTCTGATACGGGAATAATCTTGCAAACTCGCCAGCGTGTGGCGTTAAAATAACATCTTCGTCAGTTGTGTTTATGGCTTGAAACAATTCAAGTGGCCCCTCTTCAAATACCGTGAGCGCATCAGCATCAAGAACAGCTCTCTTATTTGCTTTTATTATCGAAAGAACATCTTTTCGTGTTTGACCATTAACCCCAGCCGCTGGCCCTATACACCATGCATTTAGTCTTTGATCCTCCAAATCCACATTAAGCTCTGCCCTTTTACGAATCATAACTGACGTTAAATGGGACGCATGAACAATTAAGGCATCCTCAGGACTGCTAACACTAACAAGGCCTGCGCCAGTTCTTAATGCTGATGTTGCCGCTAACCTTGCAGCACCAGTTTTAGTGCAGCCACCGCTAACGACCACAGCGTGTCCATGGTGGTATTTATGAGCATCTTGAGAATTAATAGGGTATGCGTTCAGCCATAATGCGGGGTAATTTTCAAACATATTCGGCTCTACTGCTTCAATTGTACGGTCATTGATCCCAATATCAGTAACAATAACATCACCGCAGAGTTCTTTCCCTGGATAAATTAAATGTGCTGGCTTCTTTCGTGCAAAGGTAACTGTTTTATCCGCATAAAAAGCTATCCCTAATATTTTACCCGTATTTCCCTCTACACCACTGGGAATGTCGACTGCTATTTTATATGCAGGATGATGATTTGCTGTCTCTATAACCTTTGCTAATTCACCACCAATATTTTTCGATAACCCTGTACCAAAAAGTGCATCAACAATTAAATCCTGATCTTTGAATATATCTGGCGTTAAATTTAAAATTTCCGCTTCCCAGAAATCCGCCATAACACGCGCATCACCAGATAGTTTTTCCACACTTCCTAATAATGCAACATCAACTGACCAACCATGTTTTTTCAAATGTCTGGCAATAACAAAACCGTCCCCCCCATTATTGCCGGGACCGCATAATATTAATGCTGCCCTGCCATCGACACATCCAACGATTTCCCGAACAACAGTTAAGCCCGCATTTTCCATAAGATCAGCGCCTGTTTTACCAACATCCTGTAACTGATCTATCGTAATTTTGTCGGCTTCCCCCATTTGCGTTGTCGTTAATACTGCGTATTTATTATTGTTGTTCATCCGCTAGTTCCCAATTTTCACCTAAAACAGATTAAAAAAATAAATACGTTACAGCAAAGCTTTAATTCCATAAAATGTATTTTAAACGCCTCTTAGTCATTTTGTTAACCATTTATTAAGATTTACCCTCTTTTATTAAGAATGATTCTTAATATTTTTATTAGGTATTTTTAGTGAAAGCGTACTCGCAATGAATGATGGTTTACCAACCGTATATTTTAACGATTTAGGAAGGGATTTTACCTGCTACTTTTTTGAAGCAGATACTACCCCTCCTGACAGAATCGGCAAGCTCATGGTTTTTTACCGCCTTTGGAAAGAAGCGTGGAAAGAAGACCGTATCCCCGCTTGGTCGGATTTCAAATTCGAAGATTTCATAGGTTGGCATACGTATATGAGCGTAATGGATATTGGCGGCACACCTGAAGATTACAAAAGAAATTTAATTGTTGGTGAAGCATTCGCACAATGTTTTGGTCGAAAAACACTTTATGAGGCCATAAAATCAGGAAACCCACCCGAAAAAGATATTTCTATTCAAGGATACGAAAAATACCTCTCCCTTATGCATAAAAAGCATATATGTGTCTGCGAAGGTACAGCGACAGATACAAAAGGTGAAATTCGAAAATTTAAGTGGATTGATTTACCACTTTCCGATGACGGCGAGGATGTCTCTCATATTATCACCGCCATTCAATACGAAGATTAAAGATCATTCCTCTTCTTCAATTTCCCAAGGTGCCGGATCACTTACCATAATTGTAAACCCATCGAACCGATATTCACGGTCACCATCTGTTATACGGTACTCTGCGCCCGGTTTTTGAATATCCAGAAAACCCTGATACATGGCATTTAAGTATTCTGAAGGAACCCACGGTTCATTATGGGCCGGCAGCAGAATATCAACATCCTGTGCCATTTCAGAAAGTCTTTTTGCGGATGCAACATAATCACCAAAATTTGCATCGCCCATATGGGCATAAAGGGACGCAGGATAAAATGTATCACCCATAAATAAAAGCCTGTCACGACGATCAAGCAGCACTAAAGCATCAGGTGTATGGCCCGGCACCAAGAACACCTCTAATGTCTTATCACCCAGATCAATGACAAAGCCATCATTCACAATATCGGTTACCTTGAACGGTTTACTTGTATAATTATCGACAGTGACTTCATTTGGCATATCTTTCCAAACCCAGCCCGGGCCAACAAATTCACGCACTTCTTCATTCGGGCGACCATTTTCATGATTTTTTGTATAATCAGTTCCGGTGCCATAAATTCGGTTAAATAAATAATTTCCCCCAACATGATCATAATGCGTGTGAGAATTAAGCACCGAAACCGGCAAGTCCGTTAAGGCGGTTACAAGGCTTCTGATATCACCGACACCGATTCCTGTATCAAACAACAACGCTCTTTCTGATCCTAAAATCAGATAAGAGATAACCTCTTCAAATTGTCCCATTTCATAAAGGGCATAAATACGGTCAGTGATTTTATAAACTTCAAACCAGCCCTGATCTTCCGGAAGCTCGACACGTTCAAATTTACCCCAATGATCTCGCGGTAAATTATCCCACCAGTTATCTTTACCTTCACCGCGGCCTTGTACTTGCTCGTTTTCTGTAACGACTATTTCCTGTCCTTGATCAGAAGAGCCACAGGAAATTAATAGCCCCGTTAGCACTAATATTAATATCGATTTGAAATTCATACACTCGTCCCTGATTTTTCAAAACAGGCTAAATGATCGATTATTTAATGTAAATGGGGAAAATGGGGCGAGTGACCGGATTCGAACCGGCGACATCCAGAATCACAATCTGGCGCTCTAACCTACTGAGCTACACCCGCCACAAAAAGAACTTCCAAGTGGAAAGTGAAGCCCTTTTAAGGACTCTCACGCTCAGCGTCAAGTATGATATTTTAAAAAAAACAATTCTTTTTATAAATTGGCCACTTCACAAAAAAATACATGATGATCATTTAACATTCACATGCCTATTTTTTAGGCACGAACTGGATTCATTTTAATCAGGTAAATATCTCATAAATAAGCCCTTATTAGAAAAACCGCTGTTTTCTGCCCTTTTAAAAAGTTGGCACGCGGCTTGCTATTAAGTGAACCATTAATTGGTAAACCGTAATATTTTTGGATATTTAAAAATGAAAAAAATTGAAGCCATTATCAAGCCGTTCAAATTGGACGAAGTTAAAGAAGCACTACATGAAGTCGGTCTATCCGGCATTACTGTAATCGAGGCAAAAGGTTTTGGTCGTCAAAAAGGCCATACTGAACTTTACCGCGGCGCTGAATATGTCGTTGACTTCCTTCCAAAAGTAAAAATCGAAATCATCCTTGCAGACAATCTTGTTGAAAATGCTGTCGAAGCCATTCAACAAGCTGCAAGAACAGGCCGTATTGGTGATGGAAAAATTTTCATCAGCAATGTGGAAGAAGCCATTCGCATCCGTACCGGTGAAACCGGTGATGATGCCATTTAAATTTAAAATTCATTCTTAACCGAGCAAGATAGGAAAATAAAATGTCAGATGTTCAAAAAGTATTAGATCTTATTAAAGAAGAAGAAATCGAATATGTAGATCTTCGTTATACAGATCCAAAAGGCAAAATGTATCACATCAGCATGTGCGCAGATGTTGTTGATGAAGATATGTTTGAAGAAGGCGTTATGTTTGACGGTTCATCCGTACCGGGTTGGAGATCAATCAATGATTCTGACATGATCCTTGAGCTTGACCCTACTACAGCATTTATTGATCCATTCTATGGCCAGGCAACACTTGCAATTTACTGTTCAATCGTTGAGCCTGCAACAGGCGAAGGTTACGGTCGTGACCCACGTTCGACAGCAGAACGCGCAGAAGCCTACCTAAAGTTCACAGGCATTGGCGACACAGCCTATTTCGGTCCTGAGCCAGAATTTTTCATGTTTGACGATGTAAAATATAGCATCGATTACAATGGCGCGAGCTATTCACTTGATGACGAGCAAACACCAACAAACACTGGCAAATCAGAAGAAGGTGGCAATAAAGCCCACCGCGCAGCAGCGACAAGCAACTATTTCTCGCTTGAGCCATTTGATCGTTGTCAGGATATCCGTAGTGAAATGGTATCAATCATGAAAGAATGTGGCCTTCCAATGGATAAGCACCATCAGGAAGTTGCACCATCTCAACATGAGCTTGGCCTTACTTTCGGCACGCTTACTGAAACAGCGGAACGCGTTCAAACATATAAATACATCACACACCAAGTTGCGCGCGCATATGGCAAAACAGCAACATTTATGCCAAAGCCAATTGCAGCTGACAATGGTTCAGGCATGCATGTACACATGTCAATCTGGAAAGATGGTAAGCCACTTTTCGCAGGTAATAGCTATGCTGACCTTTCTGAAACATGCCTTTACTATATTGGCGGTATCATCAAGCATGCAAAAGCCATCAACGCATTCACAAACCCATCAACAAACAGTTACAAGCGCCTGGTACCTGGTTTTGAAGCTCCTGTGCTTCTAGCTTATTCAGCACGTAACCGTTCAGCATCTTGCCGCATTCCTTATTCAGCAAGCCCGAATGGTAAGCGCGTTGAAGTTCGCTTCCCAGATCCAACAGCAAACCCATATCTATCATTTGCTGCGCTTATGATGGCTGGTCTTGACGGCATTGAAAACAAAATCCACCCTGGTGAAGCAATGGATAAAGATCTTTATCACCTTCCACCTGAAGAGCTAAAAGAAGTTCCACGTGTTGCTGAATCACTTGCTGTTGCACTTGATGCACTTGATGCGGATCGCGAGTTCCTGAAAAAAGGTGATGTATTCTCTGATGATCAGATCGATGCATATATCGAACTTAAGCGTGAAGAAATTCAACGTCTGGAAATGACACCGCATCCGGTTGAATTTGAAATGTATTATTCATCTTAATTGACGATATAGCTTAGAATCCAATATACTAGAGGCCCGGTCATGAATAGTGACCGGGCCTCGATTTTTTATCTGCTTGAATAAAGATTAACGTTTAAGCAACAATATCGTGTCATAGTATCATAAAAAACAATAGTAAAATGGACAAGACAGGCTTTATGGATACGCTATCAGAAGAATATAAGAAGTATCAAAAGCTGGTTGAGGGTAAAAACATTAACCCACAAACCTTACTCGCGACTGATTACCTGAATCATTTCAATGAAATCCACATGTTAATTGGCATGATTGCAGATATGCCAGAATGCCTTGAAGATATTCTCGAATGGGAAGCACTCTCATATCAGGATCACTTTAAATACAGTGTTTTTCAAGATAAAGACCTTGCAATCGAAGCATACGACCATTCCCCAGAACGATATAAAAAACCGTTTGAAGACTGTGTCGCTGAGATGGACGAACTGTTATTATCCACTATCAAAAATGTCGAGGAAGCAATCAAAACAGAAGATAAGGATTATATCGCCTTTATTCTGGATGGTTATACGCCAAGCATGGAACGCTTGATTGAACAGTGCTCACATATTATTAATAGTACTGAAACAACAGCCCCACAAGATAACATCGATGATTTCTTTGATGCTGATTCAGGACCAAGTGACACCAACGACCAAAGTGCAATTGACGATCTTTTTGATTGATTCGTATTTTTTCGCTTAATATATTTATTTTATCGCATTTTTTATTCGTTTAAACGCAATTAAATTGCAGAATTTAACGATATGTTTACACCTATAACATATTTATGTTTACATATATTACATTATTAGTATATGTATCCATCAAATTGAAACAGGATATTTGCTAAAAAAATGTATTTAAAGGCCTTTAAATTGCCTAATTCATGCTTAAATACACATATTAAATATCCTTAATGTTTAACTTAAAAAGAATTGTACTGTTATGAACAAATCATATAGAACAGCCGCCCTGATCGTAGTGGGCATTGCATTAGTCCTTCTTTCTGGTGTTTTCTTCCCTTCTGAAGATGCTGACGAAGCATCTGCGGCCATTCCGACAGCTGCACCAGTAATGTCTGTATCTGTCATTCAGGCGAATACAGAAAGTTATCAAAAAGACATTGTTCTGCGTGGATACACAGAATCAAAACGTACTGTTAATCTGAAAAGTCAAATCAGAGGTCGTATTGTTTCACTTCCTGTTGAAAAAGGAATGCGTGTAAGCAAGGGCGATGTGGTATGTCGCATTGACCTTGAAGACCGTGAAGCTAATTACGCTGAATCAGTTGCACTTGTTAAGCAACGTGAACTGGAATTTGCAGCATCAGAAAATCTTTTTGCAAAAGGTCACCGCTCTGAAACACAACATTCAGCAGCGAAATCAGCACTGGATGCAGCGGTTGCTCGTTCTACACGTATGAAACTTGATCTGGATAACACAAACATTCGCGCACCATTTGATGGTGTTATCAATGACCGCCAAATCGAAGTTGGTGATTACATGAAAGACGGTGATGTTTGTGCAACGATCATGGAAGAAGATCCATTCCTTGTGGTTGCAGATATTTCTGAAAATCAGGTTTCACAAGCAAAAATTGGCGATGCAGCATACGCAATTCTTCAAAACGGTCGTCGTCTAGAGGGCAAAATCCGTTATATCGCATCAATTGCTGATGCTAACACACGTACATTCCGTATCGAACTAGAAGTGGATAACCCAAATAAAGATATCCGCGACGGTATTACAGCGGAACTATTTTTGAACGGTAACGATGTTATGGCGCAAAAAATCTCACCAGCAACACTTGTTCTTAATGACAGTGGACTTGTTGGTGTTCGTACTGTTGACAGTAGCAACCGTGTAGAATTCAAAGAAATTGAAATCGTTGGTAATCACGAAAGCGGTATTTGGGTCACTGGTGTGAGTAATGGTGAAAACATCATCGTTGAAGGGCACGAATTTGTTAAGGCCGGCGAAAGTGTTTCACCTGTAGCAGCACAAAACTAACGACGAACGTATTATTTAGGATAATAAAATGAACGCAATAATCAATGCAGCAATAGATCATTTCCGCGTCGTACTGCTTTGTCTTACGCTGATCTTCGTAGGTGGTACATTTTCATATATCACGACACCGAAAGAAGCTGAGCCGGATATTACAATCCCGACTATTTACGTAAGTCTGGTTCACGATGGTATCTCACCGGAAGATTCAGCACGTCTGCTGGTGAAACCACTTGAAACAACACTACGTACAATCGAAGGTATCAAAATGATCCGTGGTATTGGCCGTGAAGGTGGTGCGAGCGTCGTGGTTGAATTTAATGCGGGTATTGATGTTGATTTAGCGCTAATTGATGTGCGTGAAGAAGTCGATAAAGCACGTTCTGAACTGCCTGCCGAAACCAAAGAACCAACAGTACAAGAAATTAACATCAGTGAATTTCCGATCCTAAACGTGGTACTTTATGGTTCCGCACCTGACCGTGTGATGTATACAATCGCAAGACGCCTTCGTGACGATCTTGAAAGTGTCCCTTCTATTCTGAAAGCAGAAATTTCAGGTGCACGTGAAGACTTGCTTGAAATTATTATCGATCCGCTAAAGCTAGAAATGTATGATCTTTCATATTCCGAGCTTTATACCATCCTGAACAACAACAACCGACTGATTGCAGCGGGTTCACTGGATAATGGTAACGGTCGTTTTTCCGTTAAAATTCCGGGAATTTTTGAAACAGCACAGGATGTATATGACATCCCATTAAAAGCGTCCGGCAACAGCCTTGTGACCGTTGGGGACGTTGCAACGATCCGCCGTTCATATAAAGACCCAACAAGTTACGCCCGCTTTAATGATCAACCTGCGGTGTCACTTGGGGTAAGTAAAAGAACGGGTGAAAATGTTATTCTTACCGATGCGATCATTCGTGAGATCGTGAAAAGATCAGCCGAATACTGGCCAGAAGGCATTCAATATGATTTTGTCGGTGAAAAAGCTGAAGAAGTAAAACAAAGCGTATCAAGCTTACAGAACAGTATTATTTCCGCGATCTTACTTGTGTCGATTGCAATGATTGTTGCCCTTGGTGAGCGTACGGCATTCCTTGTTGCGATCTCCATTCCAGGTTCATTCCTACTTGCGATATTCCTGATGAATGGTGTTGGCATGAGCATTAACCAAGTTGTGATGTTCGGTTTGATCCTTTCTGTGGGTCTGCTGGTTGATGGCGCAATTGTGGTAACGGAATATGCTGACCGTAAAATGCAGGAAGGCCTTCATAAGAAAGAAGCCTATAAAATGGCGGCGCAACGTATGGCATGGCCAATTCTTGCTTCCACTGCAACAACACTTGCTGCGTTCTTACCACTATTATTCTGGCCTGGATTGCCGGGTGAATTTATGGGTTATTTGCCACTGACGTTGATCTTTACACTATCATCCTCGTTCCTGATGGCGCTGATTTTTATGCCGACACTTGGCAGTATCATCGGTAAAAAAGCGGATGATGCAGGTGAAAATGTTTCTCATATGGCCGCCGGTGATTTCCACGTAGAAGACCTTAAAGGTTTCACAGGTTGGTACGTAAGACTTGTTGACAAAATCATTCGTCACCCGTTCCGCTTTGCTGGTGGTATTGTTGCCGCAATCTTTGCAGTGTTCATTGCATTCGGTATGTCTGGAACACCCGTTCAATTCTTCCCTGAAATGGAACCGGAAAGCATTCAGATCCATGTGCACGCACGAGGTAACCTGTCTCTTGATGAACGCGATGTGTTTGTACGTCAGGTTGCAGAAATCATCAAAAAGGACGAGAATATTGAAAACTTCCAATCAACAACTTCTGCTGTTGTTGACAGTTCTTCTGATAAAACAGAAGACGTGGTTGGTACATTATTCCTAAACTTCATTGATTGGGACAAGCGCACTAAACCGGTTAATACAATTATTGCCGACCTACGCGCACAAACTGACCTGATCCCGGGTGTGGTTGTTGAATATGTTATGCCAGCATCAGGCCCAACACAGGGTAAAGACATCCAACTTGAAATTACATCCGAAAACATGGATGTTCTGCTTCCTGTTGTTGAAAAAATCTATGATCACATGGAAAATGATGTTGAGGGCTTAACAGATCTTGATAACACACTTCCAATGCCTGGAATTCAATGGGAACTTGAAGTTGACCGTGCTATGGCCGGTATTTTTGGAACAGACATCACCAATGTCGGCAGCGTTATTCAACTTGTAACCAATGGTATCAAGGTAGGTGAATATCGCCCTGATGATGCCGACGATGAAGTTGATATTCGTGTACGCTTCCCGGAAGAATACCGCAATATCACACAACTTGATGAAGTCCGTATTCAAACACGTGACGGTCAAGTTCCAATTGGAAACTTCGTTGAACGTGTTGCAAAACAGAAAATCAGCACCATCGAACGAATTGATACAAAAACGGCTTATAAAATCCGTGCAAACGTTGAAGATATTACCCAACGTACAAGTATCTCTACGGCGATTGGTGAATGGGTTGAACAACAAAACTTCGACAGCCGCGTAGAAGTTAAATTCGCAGGTACCGATGAAGAGCAACAACAATCACAGGAATTCCTTGCAAAGGCATTCTTAATGGCATTGTTCCTGATGGCGCTTATTCTGGTAACACAATTTAATAGCTTCTATCATTCAGGACTAATTCTGCTTGCGGTTCTGCTCTCAACAGCGGGTGTGCTACTTGGTATTATGATTACTGGCCGCACGTTCCAGACTATTATGACTGGTGTTGGAATTATCTCGCTAGCGGGTATTGTGGTGAACAACAACATCGTGCTGATTGACACATACGCCCGCCTTAAAGAATCCGGCATGGATGCTTACAAAGCGATCGTACAAACAGTAGCACAACGTCTACGTCCGGTGATGCTGACAACAATCACAACGGTGGTTGGACTATTACCGATGGTGTTTATGGTCAATATCGACTTTGCTGGCCGTAAGGTTGAAATTGGCGCGCCATACGGTTCATTCTGGGTCGATCTGGCGATTGCCCTATCATTCGGGTTATTGTTTGCGACAGTGCTTACACTGCTACTAACACCATGTATGTTGGCAGCACGTGTAAAGCTATCCAAGAAATACCGTGAATCACACCTAAAACCGATTGCACCTGCTTCACAACAGCAGGCTGCAGAATAAGAAAAGGGATTACTTCTTTTTTCTTACAGCAATTAATGCAACTGTCGGGATCGAAATAACATAGAGCATCCCGACAGCTGACATTGTCATCCACAAGTCAGTTATCAACAATGACGCCAAAATCCCAATCCCGATAAGAACAAATAAAACATGCTCTTTATGGATTTTAAGGCTTTTCAGTGAAAAAGTCGGAATACGGCTTACAGTCAATAAACAAACCACCGCCATATATGCTGAACAAAGTTTTGGGTTTTCTAAAAATTTAAAACCAAACTCAAATGACAGGATCATCGGCCATAAGGCAAGTGCCGCCGATGCTGGCGCAGGAATGCCTGTGTAATAGCCCGCTTTTACTTCTGCGCCTAATTCATCATCTTTCATAACTGTGTTAAAGCGAGCGAGCCTTAGAGCCATACAAACAGCAAACATTAATGACATAAGCCACCCCACACCACGCACGTCACTTAATACCCACATATACATTATAAGAGCCGGCGCAACGCCGAAACTGATGACATCAGAAAGACTATCCAGTTCGGCACCAAACCTACTGGTTCCTTTTAAAAGCCGTGCAACACTGCCATCAAGGCCATCAAATACACCAGCAATAAGAATGGATGTTACCGCCTCTTCCCACTGATTAAGATAGGCGAAACGAACACCAAACATGCCCGCACATAATGCAAGAACAGTGATCGCATTTGGCGCAAGTGAACGAACAGGAATATGAAAACGTGATTTTTTATCTGTCATAAATTAATTACCTGATGGCCCCGTCACGTTGTTTTTCACGGCCTTTTTCATTGGCAATTACAGTTTCACCGGCAATGGCGCGCTGTCCAACAGCCACCAATGAATTTACCCCTTTCGGAAGATATACATCAACACGGCTACCGAAACGGATAAGGCCAAAACGCTCACCCGCGTTCATTTCTTTACCGTCTTCCGCCCAGCAAAGAATTCTACGTGCAACAAGTCCAGCGATTTGAACAAACGCAATGTTCTTACCGCTAGCAGTTTCCATAAGAATGGCGTGACGCTCATTGTCTTCGCATGCTTTTTCAAGTGATGCGTTTAGGTATTTACCCGGTGTATAAGCCTGACGAACAATTTTACCGTCTACCGGCACACGGTTCACATGAACATCAAATACATTCATAAAAATGGTGACACGAGTGCATGTATCACTACCCATATCCAGTTCAGCTGGTGGCACAGATTCTTTAACCGATTGCACAACACCATCAGCAGGGGCAATGACCAATCCTTCTTTTTGTGGTGTTACACGGTCCGGGTCACGGAAAAAATAAGCACACCAAGCAGTTAGAATAATACCAACCATGACAAAGAAAGACGGCACCTGCATTAAAAATAACAGTGCAGTAGCAATTGCAAAAACGCCGATAAATTTATGGCCTTCGCGGTGAATTGGTACGAATACGGAAAGAATAGTTTCCATTTTTTAATTACCCTTCGGTAGAAAATAACAAATATATATACTTATTCGATAATCCTTAAGCGACTGTTATGCAAGCTTTTCATCATTTTTTTTAAGTTCAATAAGCCTTTGTTGTGCTTCATCCAATTGCTGTTGTTTCTGCCACATTTGTGCGTATTTTCCGTTTTTATCAAGCAATTCAGTATGTTTTCCGCGTTCAACGATCTGTCCACCATCCAGCACCAAAATTTCATTCACATTGATAATGGTTGATAACCTATGGGCAATCACAATTGCCGTTCTTTGTTCAGAAATCTGTTCCAACGATTGTTGAATGTCACGTTCCGTATGACTATCTAGTGCTGATGTTGCCTCATCGAGCAATAGAATTGATGGATTTTTCAAAATGGTTCTCGCGATGGCAACCCGTTGCTTTTCACCACCGGAAAGTTTTAAGCCGCGCTCCCCTACTTCAGTTTCATAACCATCAGGTAATGTCATGATAAAATCATGAATTTTCGCAAGCTTTGCTGCCTCGACCACTTCTTCATCAGTGGCGTTATGACGGCCGTATGCGATATTATATTTAATGCTATCGTTAAAAAGAACCGTATCTTGCGGCACGACACCGATTTCATTACGCAGACTTAATTGCTGTACATCACGCACATCTTGACCATCCACAGTCACCGAACCCGACGCAATATCATAAAACCTGAATAATATCCTTGAAATGGTTGATTTACCGGCCCCACTTGATCCGACGATGGCTGTTGTGGTGCCACCTTCAACCTTAAATGATACGCCCTTTAAAATTGGTCTATCTTCTGAATAGTGAAAATTCACGTCATTAAATTCAATGGTACCTTTATTGATATCAATCGGTTCTGCATCCGCTTTATCCTGAATTTCAGGATGTTTCGCGATCAGCATGAACATTTTTTCCATATCAACGAGGGATTGTTTAATTTCACGGTACACAAACCCCAGAAAATTAAGCGGGATATATATTTGAATTAACAGTGAATTGATCAAGACAAATTCACCGATTGTAAAGCGCCCCTCTGCAACGCCCTGCGCCCCCATAAGAAGCACAGCAACCAAACCACCGGAAATAATAAATCCCTGCCCCACATTAAGCAGCGTTAGCGATATTTGGCTTTTGATCGCGGCCTGCTGATAATTTTTAAGTGATTTGTCGTATCGTTCTGCTTCGTGATGTTCGCTTGTGAAATATTTAACCGTTTCAAAATTAATCAAGCTGTCGATGGCGCGACCATTGGCCTTGGTATCCTGCTTGTTCATTTCGCGGCGAAACTTAAGCCGCCATTCTGTCACTGCGATCGTGAAATAAATATAACTGCTTAAACATACAAACGTGATCAGCGCATAAAGGAAACCAAACTTTACCCAAAAGATGCTCGAAATAATGCCAATTTCAAGAATAGTCGGTAAAATATTGAAAAGCATAAAACGAAGCAGAAAATCAATCCCTCTCGTTGCCCGTTCAATCACACGGCTTAATCCACCTGTCCTACGTTCCAAATGAAACCGCAAAGATAATAGATGAAGATGTCTAAACGTGTTTAACGCAATATTTCTTAAAGCATGCTGTCCAACCTTAACGAATATAGCATCTCGTATTTCACCAAAGGCTTGTGATAAGACCCGCGCCAGACCATACCCAACAATAAGCCCAACCGGAATTGCGCCAATAATTATTTCAGTCGTAATTTCTTTATCACCCGCAAGAATATCCACCGCATCCGCAAGAATAAAGGGCACATAAACACCCAGTATTTTTGCCGCGACAAGAAACGACATGGCAAGAACAACTCTGACTTTCAAATCAGTCCTGCCCTTTGGCCATAGATATCGCCATAACTCACGTACTGTCGCTAAATGATTACCTTCGTTTTCATTGTCTTCTATCGATTTTTCATTACCCGTGGATTGATCGGATGCCATTAAAAATGATCCTTAAAAAAGAAATTAAAAATTATCAAAAAAGTTGAACATAATTGTTATAATAGGTCAATTAATTTACACATTGTTAACGACAATTACATAATATCTGCCTGAGGGTATTAGTACTGGATTTTTTGGAAGTATGATTATAAATTCCAGCAAATTATTAGGGAACTTTCTATAAAAACATGAACGGTTTAGATTTACATATGGATATGGTCGATGACCATAACGTCGATTATGAAACGCTGCTACCGCTTTACTATCAGTTTAACTATCATGGTATTAATTTTGATTGTGAAGTGATTAATAGTGAGAATTACGGTTCATATGATATAAATCTGACTGCGCAAATAGGCTATCTTCCGTATAGTTCTGAAAATAAATCCCGCCGTGAAAAAATACTTAAAAATTTCAGCCATCTAATGGCTCATAACCTGATCACTCTTGATCATCATTGCAACCTAACATTCCCGGTCAGCACCACAATTAACGGCGAAATTAATGCGAAAAAGGTTATGGAAACAATACTTTACACATTACTTGATGTTAAAGAAGTTTTAGAAATCATTGCCGACACAATGAATGTGTTAAGCATCGAAGACGGCACCAATCAAAAAGCTTGATTATAAAAATTAATCCATTTCCAGTTGATCAAGAGGAAGTGTTAATTCCTGCCCTGGGAAAATAAGATCCGGATCCACAATCAAATCTCTATTCGCACCGAAAATCACCGTATAATGATAACCCGATCCATAAAGCTTTCTTGCGATATGCCATAGGCTGTTGCCTGGTTTTACAATCACATCACCCGTTGCGCGCTCTCTATCCAGCTCAGAAAGAGGGTTAAACGGCTGCGAGATACGTACCTCAACATTTCCATCATCAAGAATTTGATCCAATCTAATGACATGCTCTTCAAATGTTAGGGTATCAGTAAGCTCGAACCTCCAGCTTCCCTCTTCATCTGACTGAACTTCGCCCATATATTGATTATCAAGATAAATACGAACACTTGCACCAGCAACCGCGCTACCGTTGATAACGGTTTTACCGTTTTCCGTATAATCAAGGGCATCAAGTGATAACCCCTTCGCTGCGGATAGCATATTCACGTTTTGTGGTTTTTGTAAAACTCTGCTTGGCCCGTTACCAGTTCTTGGTGTCAGGATTGCTACAACACCGTCCGTTTCATCATTGGTAAAGCGTTCTTCATTACGGTCAGGAACCGCAACAATAACAATATCGCTAGACGCAATTTCAAAATCACCACCAGTTCTTGCAATAATACTTAATTCTGTAGGGCCACTTGGAAGCGGATCATCAAAGAGTAACACCCATTCACCATTACGGTCGGCGATCGCCGTGCCGATTTGTTTATCACGAGCGTAGATTGTCACATCACTATTTGGTGCCGCACGTCCGGCAATAACACCTGTGCCATTGCGGCTAATGCGAACCACATCGAAACTTGGAACAATTGCGCTTGTGACCGGCGCACCCGGATCAGCGACAGTACTTGCTTCTTCTGTCTGCGCTGGCTCCTCAACGGCTGCGAAATCCTCGTCTGTGCCATCATCAGCAAAAAATATAACCCAAATTACAGCACATACCGCGACTACAGCTAGTATGGATAAGCTGAACTTAATACCAGAACCTTGTTTATTACGTTGGTGATTTAAATAATCGCTCAATTTTATCTTCCGACTTCACAATTCTGAAGCATTTTAACGTTAATCATATAACTTATATAGTCTTTGACCATATAATTACCAGTAAGTTTTTCAGCAATTTAATAATTCTGATAAATTTCGCCCTCAAAGATAATTTTTAAAAATAAAATTTGTCAAATATGTGGCTAAAAATTAAAATATTACGATGACAAAAATAAAATCAATCTGTGTTTACTGTGGTTCGCGCCCGGGAAACAAAAACTCCTTCACTGATCTTGCAAAAAATACTGGCAAGATTTTAGCAGAAAACAACATAAAACTTGTATATGGCGGCGGTAACGTTGGCCTTATGGGCGTTATCGCCACCAGCGTTATGGATCATGGCGGCAATGTTCATGGGATTATTCCCGGCCATCTGGATAAAACGGAAAAATCCCATGATGATATTTCAAAATTGACCATTGTCGATAACATGCATCAACGAAAACGCATGATGTTTGATCATTCGGATGCTTTTCTGGTTTTACCGGGCAGCATCGGGACACTTGATGAAACCATTGAAGCCATTACATGGGCCCAGTTAAAATTGCATGATAAACCTATTGTCTTACTTAATCATGAAGGGTATTGGGATCCATTTATGGATTTGCTGAATAATATCATCAAAAATGAATTTACGGCCCCGGAAACCATGAATTTATTTCATGTGGTAGATACGCCGGAAGAGGTATTACCATTACTTGAAACCCTACCGGACCCTGTAATTGACCCGAAAAACACATTAATTTAGGCAAAAAGGCAATAATATCCTTCCATGTTGAAGGATCTGGTGCTAATTTGCGCGCGAATATAAAGGATTCTCAACAATTTTTGCTGATTGCAGCAAATAACAAAAAATAGAAGGAATAACATGGCCAAGATTAAAGTAGATAATCCCGTCGTTGAACTTGACGGTGACGAAATGACACGCATCATCTGGGCTTGGATTAAGGAACGTCTTATCCACCCATACCTTGATGTTGATCTTCATTACTATGACCTAGGAATCGAAAAACGCGACGAAACTGATGACCAAATCACTATTGATGCTGCAAATGCAATTCGTGACATTGGCGTTGGCGTAAAATGTGCGACAATCACACCTGATGAGCAACGCGTTGAAGAATTTGGCCTTAAGAAAATGTGGCGTTCACCAAATGGTACAATCCGTAACATTCTTGGTGGTACAGTATTCCGTAGCCCGATTATCTGTTCAAACGTTCCGCGTCTGGTTCCTGGCTGGACTGACCCGATTGTTATCGGTCGTCACGCATTTGGTGACCAATACCGCGCAACAGATTTCCGCGTACCAGGCGCTGGTAAACTTACAGTTAAGTTTGAACCAGCAGACGGCGGCGAAGCCATCGAACACGAAGTATACCAGTTTGAAAAATCCGGTGTTGCAATGGCGATGTATAACCTTGACGACAGTATCCGTGATTTTGCCCGTGCAAGCATGAACTACGGCCTTGATGTTGGATGGCCTGTGTATCTTTCAACAAAGAACACAATCATGAAAGCATATGATGGTCGCTTTAAAGATCTATTTGAAGAAGTTTACGAAAGTGAATTTGCTGAC
Organism: Pseudemcibacter aquimaris; assembly: GCF_028869115.1. Taxonomy (NCBI): domain Bacteria; kingdom Pseudomonadati; phylum Pseudomonadota; class Alphaproteobacteria; order Emcibacterales; family Emcibacteraceae; genus Pseudemcibacter; species Pseudemcibacter aquimaris. The sequence continues at coordinate 1,049,379 of NZ_CP079800.1, read as the reverse complement.
AAGTTTAAAGCAGCTGGCCTTCATTATGAACACCGTCTAATCGATGACATGGTTGCATGTGCGATGAAATGGAACGGTAAGTTCGTTTGGGCTTGTAAAAACTATGACGGCGACGTTCAATCAGATACAGTTGCACAGGGCTTTGGTTCACTTGGCCTAATGTCATCACGTCTAATGACACCAGATGGGAAAGTGGTTGAATCAGAAGCAGCACACGGTACAGTGACACGTCACTACCGTCTGCATCAAGCTGGTGAAGAAACATCAACAAACCCAATCGCTTCTATCTATGCATGGACAGGTGGTCTACGTCACCGTGCGAACCTTGATGGCAACGACAAGCTACGTCAATTTGCTGATGCACTTGACGCAGTATGTGTGAAAACAGTTGAACAAGGCGACATGACAAAAGACTTAGCCCTACTTGTTGGACCAGAGCAAAACTGGCTTACATCCAAGCAGTTCTTCGACAAAATCGATGAAAACCTGCAAAAAGAAATGGGTTAATTCCATTAAAGAATTCAATGAAAAGGCGGGACTTGTTCCCGCCTTTTTTATTATTATAAATCGTCTATATTAGCCTGCCCAAAATCCTTATTCAGGTCCTTATTTGATGATTTTTCCAATCTTTCTTTAAGCGCCGGATATTGATCAAGCAGATGATGGAAATCCGCAGCATCAAGCACCAGTAATTGCGCCCTGGAAGTCACAACATAATTTGCATGATATGTCGTTCGTTCAAGCAGTGACCTTGCACCAAAGAATGCCCCTTTATGCAGATGATTTTCGCCTTCTTCGTTTCTGCATCTAACAGAACCGGAAACAATCAGAAAAAGCTTATCTGCCTTTTCCCCCTCATAAGCGATTAATTTACCGCTTTCAACGATCTGTGATCTTAACCGTTTGGCGATCCTGTTTATAAGATTTGCATCAAGGCCATGAAATAACGGCACATTGGCAACAAGCCCCCAGCGAACCACAAAATCACGGCGATGAATTTCATTGGCAAATCCAGACGCGATAATGCCGATTGGTAAGGCATAAACACCAACACCAAGGATCATGATCCCGCCACCAAAAACCTTTCCCCATGTTGTAATCGGCACTACATCACCATATCCAATGGTCGTAAGTGTCGCAAACGCCCACCACATGGATGACGGAATATTTCCGAATGCTTCCGGCTGCGCGCCACGTTCAAGATAATACATTATACTCGATGCAAATAACGCGAGGCCTAGCATAATAATCAACGTCGCAATTAGCGCGCGTCTTTCAGCGATAAATACACTGCCTAATGATGCCAGCGCTGGTGAATATCTCATCAATTTAAACAGACGTAAGAAACGGAACACCCGCAAGAAACGCAAATCAATTCCAATGAATGAGAATAGAATGGTCGGGGCAATGGCAATAAAATCAATCACCATTAAGGGTGAAAAGATGAAACGGGTTCTGAAGTTTCCCTTGCCCGCCATTTCCGGTTTTGGCCGGTATTCAACGCAGGTCCAGATACGCGTGAAATATTCGATGATAAATATCACCAATGAAAAAATTTCAAAATATAGAAACTCTGATCCGTATTTATGACGGAGCGGCTCAACAGTTTCAAGGGCGACAGCACATATATTCAAAAGAATAAGCAAAATCATAAATACATCAAAGAAACGCCCCGCAGCATGGCCGCTGGCACCGATTTCAATGATGTTAAATATTTTTCGTCTTAAGCTACGTTCTTCCTTCATACATAATTCCGGTTGTCCCTGAATTGTTAATTTAACATACCCTCGATTTTTGTAATTGCTTCTGCGGCGTTTGCACCATCTGGGCCACCCGCCTGTGCCATATCAGGGCGGCCACCACCACCCTTGCCGCCAACGGCATCTGCACCCACACGAACAAGGTCAACGGCGCTGATTTTATCTTTTAAATCATCCGTTACCGCAGTAAGTACCGCAGCTTTACCATCATTAACCGCAACAAAGGCAATAACACCACTACCCAGACGTTTTTTCGCATCATCAGCAAGACCGCGTAATTCTTTTGCAGGAATGCCTTCAAGAACTTGACCAAGGAATTTGATGCCGTTTACCTCTTTAACGTCATCACCGCCATTGTTTCCGCCGCCAAGTGCTACTTTCTTCTGAAGATCCGCAATTTCTTTTTCCATTGCTTTTCGTTCAGTAAGTATCGCATTCAAGCGTTCCTGAAGATCAGAAGGCGTTGATTTAACGGTTGCAACCGCACCTGTCAGGTAATTTTCCTGTTCTGCGGAATAATCACATGCTGCTTGTCCTGTTACGACCTCAAGGCGGCGAACACCTGCGGAGACAGCACCTTCGGAAATGACCTTACAGTAACCGATATCACCTGTGCGTTTCACATGTGTACCACCACACAGTTCAACGGAATAATCCTTACCATCTGCTGCCTTACCCATTGCAACAACACGCACTTCATCACCGTATTTTTCACCGAATAGAGCCATAGCGCCGGCCTCGATGGCCTCTTCTGGTGTCATAAGACGGGTTGTCACTTCTGTGTTTTGCCGAATGATTTGGTTCACTTCGTCTTCAACGGATTTAATTTCATCTGCAGTTACCGCCTTTGAATGACTGATATCAAAACGCATTCTATCTGCGGAAACGAGCGAGCCTTTCTGTGTTAAATGATCACCGAGCTTATTTCTTAGAGCCGCGTGAATAATATGAGTAACAGAATGGTTCGCGCGAATTTTATCACGATTTTCAACATCCACCTGCATTTCAACAACATCATCTTTATTGATTGACCCAGACGTCACCTTACCCACATGGATATGCAGTGCGCCCAGTTTCTTTTCAGTGTCAGTAATTTCAACTAAAGCGCCGCTTTCCGTTTTGAATGTACCAATATCACCAACCTGACCACCACTTTCACCATAAAATGGTGTCTGGTTCACAAGAATGGATACATCATCACCTTCTGATGCATTATCAACAACTTTTTCACCAGAAACAATCTGCAGCACCTTACCTTCTGCATGAGTTGTGCTGTAACCTACGAAATCGGTTCCGCCAAACTCTTCTTGTGCTTCAAACCAAACAGCTTCTGTTGCGCTTGATCCTGACCCTTTCCATGCAGCACGGGCTTCTGCTTTTTGACGTTCCATAGCCGCGTTAAAGCCTTCTTCGTCAACAGTCATATCTTTGGTACGAAGCGCATCTTGTGTAAGGTCTAACGGGAAACCGTAAGTGTCATACAGTTTAAAAGCAATTTCACCGTCCAACACACCACCAGCAGACATGTTTTCCAACGCTTCATCAAGAAGGCGCATGCCACGATCAAGTGTTTTACGGAAACGCTTTTCTTCAAGAAGTAACGTTTCAGCGATTAAGGCCTCTGCACGTACAAGTTCCGGGAAGGCTTGCCCCATTTCACCAACAAGTGCCGGAACAAGGCGGTGCATTAATGGTTCTTTACAGCCAATCATGTGGGCGTGACGCATTGCGCGGCGCATAATACGGCGAAGTACGTATCCTCTACCCTCATTTGATGGTAGTACGCCATCAGCAATCAAAAATGATGTTGATCGTAAATGGTCAGCAATTACACGGTGTGATGTATTATGATCACCATATGGTTCAACACCACTATGTTCGGCTGATGCCTCAATCAGTTTTTTAAATAAGTCTGTTTCATAATTATCGTGGGTGCCTTGCAGAACCGCAGCAATACGTTCAAGCCCCATACCTGTATCAATAGATGGCTTTGGAAGCGGAACACGTGTACCGTCTTCCTGCTGGTCAAACTGCATGAAGACCAAATTCCAGATTTCTACGAAACGGTCGCCGTCTTCTTCTGGTGTGCCAGGGGGGCCGCCCCAAATATGATCGCCATGATCATAGAAAATTTCTGAACAAGGTCCGCATGGGCCTGTGTTACCCATCGACCAGAAATTATCATTGGTCGCAATACGGATAATGCGGTCTTCTGGAAGGCCGCTTATTTTTTTCCATAAATCAAATGCTTCATCGTCATCATGATAAACGGTAACAAGCAAACGGCTCGCATCAATGCCATATACATTGGTGATTAAATCCCAAGCAGAAAAAATTGCTTTTTCTTTAAAATAATCACCGAATGAAAAATTGCCGAGCATTTCAAAGAATGTATGGTGGCGTGCCGTATAACCAACATTATCAAGATCATTATGTTTACCGCCTGCGCGTACACATTTCTGACTTGTTGTTGCACGGTCATACGGACGTGTTTCCATACCAGTGAACACATTTTTAAAAGGCACCATACCCGCATTCACGAACATCAATGTCGGGTCATTATCCGGCACCAATGGGCTACTTGCGACGACCTCATGATCCGCGTCTTTAAAATAATTTAAAAAGGCACTTCTTATTTCATTGGTACTCTTCATTTTGTTCACTCGTTATCTTGATTTTTCTTTAAATGCTTTATCCCACATTGTCGGGAAATATTCAAAGTCTTTTAAAGGTCAATGCCTTTCAAGTCCAGATGGCAATTGGCCTTAAACACAAAAAAAGGTACCGGAAAACCGGTACCTTAAAGTTTGCTGGGATTGGTTAACTGTTTTATTCCATATCATCTTCGTCGCGAACGGCACCTTCTTTAAGCATCACATCATCAAGAATGCCCGCATTAACGCGTACCGCACTTTCAAGCTGCTCAGCCATTTCCGGATTTTCTTCAAGGAAGCGTTTCGCATTTTCACGGCCCTGACCAATACGTTGGCTATCATATGAATACCATGAGCCGGATTTTTCAACGAGGTTCGCCTTAACACCAAGGTCAAGAAGTTCACCCATTTTGGAAATACCCTTACCATACATGATATCAAATTCGATCACTTTAAACGGTGGTGCGACCTTGTTTTTCACGACCTTGGCACGCGTTTGGTTGCCGACGATTTCATCTTTTTCCTTAATTGCACCAATGCGGCGGATATCAATACGAACGGATGAATAGAACTTAAGCGCATTACCACCTGTTGTTACTTCCGGGCTACCGTACATCACACCGATCTTCATACGGATTTGGTTGATGAAAATAACCATACAATTTGATTTGGAAATTGAGCTGGTCAGCTTACGCAGCGCCTGGCTCATCAAGCGAGCCTGAAGACCAACGTGACTATCGCCCATTTCACCTTCAAGTTCAGCACGCGGTGTAAGCGCAGCCACACTATCCACCACCAACACATCAATCGCACCGGAACGCACAAGCGTATCCGTAATTTCAAGTGCTTGTTCACCGGTATCCGGTTGTGAAATTAAAAGCTCATCAAGATTTACACCAAGCTTGCCTGCATATACCGGATCAAGCGCATGTTCCGCGTCAACAAATGCCGCTGTGCCACCTGCTTTTTGAACTTCCGCAGCAACATGAAGCGCAAGCGTTGTTTTACCAGAACTTTCCGGGCCATAAATTTCAATGATACGCCCTTTTGGAAGCCCACCTATTCCAAGTGCAATATCAAGCCCAAGTGACCCCGTGGAGACCGCCTCAACATCAACAGATGAGTTTTGCCCGAGTTTCATAATCGAGCCCTTACCAAAGGCACGTTCAATTTGTCCTAAGGCTGCGTCTAACGCCTTTTGTTTATCCATATTATCTTTTCCAACCAGCTTTAAATTAGATGTTGCCATTTTATTGTCTCCTTATATCCCACATGCTTTAAGAGCTTGCAATAACAGATATGTACCCTATTTGTTCTATTTTGTAAAGAAAAATATAAATTACTGATTTTAAATGATTTTTATGCAAATATTTATTTTTTGTTCTCACATAAATGGAACAAAAGAACAAAATTTAAGCATTTTGAACAATAAAAAGATAGAATCAGATGAATGAGAGATACGAATTACTTCTCGAGAACCTCTTTCACCTGTTCCGCAAGCTGCTTAAGACTGAATGGTTTGGATAGGAAATTGAAATCTTTATCCATGATATTATCATCAAGCGCATCTTCCGCGTAACCGGATATAAAGATCACTTTTAATTCTTTATCAGTTTCCCGGATTTTACGCACAAGTGTCGGCCCATCCATTTGCGGCATCATTACATCACTGATTAATAGATCAAGATGGATATCTTCTTTTTCAATGACCTCGAGCGCGGAAACCCCACTATCAGCTTCATAAACCGTGTAACCTTTATTCTTTAATGCACGGGATGCGAACATGCGAACGGCATCTTCGTCCTCAACCAGTAAAATGGTGCTGCTTCCGGTAAGATCCTTTGCCTTTTCTTCTTTCGCGGCATCCGCGGCGGCGGCATCGGCCGCATCTTGCGCACTTTCAACATATTTCGGTAGATAAATTTTAAACGATGTTCCCACACCGATTTCACTCTCAAGGAACACGAAACCGTTTGTTTGCTTGATAATACCGTAAACAGTTGAAAGACCAAGCCCGGTCCCTTTACCCACATCTTTGGTGCTAAAGAACGGTTCGAACACCTTGTTTTGATGTTCTTCCTCAATCCCCGTACCTGTATCGATGACCTCAAGCATAATATATTCCCCTTTCGGGAATATTTTGTGCTTCTTGGTGACTTTCAACGAGTCCTCTTCGGAAATATTTCTGGTTTTAATTTCAAGCTTACCACCATCCGGCATCGCATCACGGGCATTCACACATAAATTAATAATAACCTGTTCGAGCTGGCCTTGGTCCACACGAACCGGGGCAATATTGCGGCCATGGTTCATGCTTAATTCAATATTACTACCAATAAGACGCCTTAATAGGTTTGAAAGTTCAGCCACAACATCCGTCATAATAATAACTTTTGGACGAAGCGTCTGTTGACGTGAGAAAGCCAAGAGTTGACGTACAAGGTTAGCCGCACGGTTCGCATTCTACTTAATCTGAATAATATCAGAAAATGACTGATCACCCGGTCCATGTTTTACAAGTAACAAGTCACAGAATCCCGTAATCGCCGTCAGAAGGTTATTAAAATCGTGAGCAACACCACCCGCTAGCTGGCCAACAGCTTGCATTTTCTGCGACTGGGAAAACTGCAGTTCAAGGTTTTTCTGTTCCGTAATATCATGAAGATAAATAACCGCCTCATTCCCGCCTTCAATCATTTCACTGGCACGGGTGATATAAAACTGTCCTTGCTTTGCGCTTTCGCCTTGTAAATTAAGCTCAATGCGGTCGCTTGGATTGCCCGTAAGAATTGTTCTTTTAATCGCCTTTATTACGACCTTTGCATTTTCATCTGCTAGAAAATCCTTAATATTATCCGTTCTTTCAAGCTCAAGCGCAGAAATAAAATTTCCAAATACAATATTTTTTTCACGGATATTCCCTTTAATATCCACAACCGCGATACCAATTGGTGAATTTAGAAAGAATTCATTATTACTGACCGGAATATTCGTTTCATTGCGTCCGGAAATATATGGCTGATCAAAAAACAGATAACAGCTATGCTCGTCACTGCTGTCATTATTCCATTTATTAACAAAGCACTCTAATGGCTTGCCGCTAACATTAAAATGCACCAAATCTTTTAAATTGCTTTTCGTATGATCAGTAACGCGCGCAAGTTTAAATGGGAAATCCGGACGTTTATCTTCACCAAAAATAATTTTAAGGAAATGCTTATTGGCATGGATAATATTTTCTTTTTCATCCACAACAAAAAAACCAATGCCCGTATTATCAAATGCTTGGCCCGTTTTTATGTGGCCATCCTGTGAACCGCTTGATTGTTCAATTGAACTACCGCCCTCACCGCTTTCAAATATACGCCAGGAATAGAAATCACCATTTTGATAGATTTTCTCTACTTCAAACTTGAGGTAATTACCGCTTTCGCCGACCTCGGACACAACAAAGCCCGTTTTACCTACTTTCATTTCTTCAAGCAGGTGCTTAAGTGCTTTTAAATTCGAAATTTGAAGTTTTAACGGTGATTTCGGCTCGCCAAGGTTATAGGTTTCAAACAAACTTTTGGCCGATTTATTGGAATAAACCACATCACCCGCCATTGAAGTCATCATCATTGCCACGCCAGCTTGATCATTTTTCAACACTTCCTGCTTAGGGGAAAATAGACTGATGCTGGTACGCGCCTTTCGAACCTGAAATAAAAGTACAACACAAGTAAGAACCAATATAATTGAGGATGCAATATATCCTACGCCAGCCATTCCGGCGCCATAAAACCCCAAAAACGTTGCACAGGATATTATTGCCCCAATGGCTGCCATAGAAACAAAAAAACCATAATCAAACGACATTGATTTTTCTATTTTTCCCATTTAATGACCCTCAATATTATTTTTAATTTTTATAGTTTGTATCATTCTTTTGGCGCTTGATACACAACTCTTTCCCCTTTTTTCAAGCGCATCACATAACCGATAATTTCAGCAACGGCCTGATAATGTTCACTATGAATTTCTTCATCCACCTCTACGGCAGCATAAAGCGTTCTTGCCAGTGGTGGATTTTCCAAAATTGGAATATCGTGTTCCTTGGCGACTTCTCTAATTCTGAAGGCAACATCATCAATGCCCTTTGCAATAACTTTTGGTACCTGCATTTGACCGTGCTCATATTTTAATGCCACTGAATAATGGGTCGGGTTGGTTACCACAACATCTGCTTCGGGGACAGCAGCCATCATTCTTGACCTTGCTTTTTCCATACGGATTTGACGCAACCTTGCTTTAACAAGCGGATCACCGTCGGACTGCTTATGCTCGTCTTTGACCTCTTGCTTGGTCATTCGCATTTTTTTCATAAACTGGAATTTCTGAAATAGAAAATCTAGGCCCGCAATCACACCCATAACAATAACGACACCAATCAGGACACGGATCACCATGGTATAAACGATATCGTTCATCGCTGTGACTTCCAGTGTCATCATATTCTCAAGCATTTCTTTTTCCGGCCAGACGATAAAAACAACGATCGTTCCTACGAGAATAAGCTTGAAACAGGATTTCAGAAATTCGACAAAATTCTGCATGGAAAATTTATTTTTAAAGCCGGAAATGGGGGAAATTTTATTCAGCTTTGGTTTGATTTTTTCAAATGTCAGCATGGGGCGGTGCTGTATCATTGCCCCCGCGAGTGCGGCCAGCACCAAAATCACAGCGGGAAACGTAAGAAAACTTCCCACTTGTAAAATCAAATTGCCTATAAATTCTCTAAAGCCCGATCCATCAGTCGGTATCCGATAAGAAAATTCAAGAACCCCAGCCATGGTTTCGCGTAAATTTCTGGCAAGCCCCTGTAGGGCGACAAGCGCGACGATTGCAGCACCAAAAAGCACAAACCAATTTTTGATTTCCTGGCTTTTTGCAAAATCCCCCTTCTCCATCGCATCGGATAATTTCTTCTGCGTGGGTTCTTCGGTTTTTTGTGCGTCGTCCTGATCGTCTGACATCGGTTAAAGAAGCACCTCCAGACTTGATCTTAAATAATCGATGTACCATGTCATAGCCGCGCCTATTACCACAGCTAGAATAACAAAGCCCATCATAATGTTAATCGGCATCGCCACAAAGAAAACTTGAATTTGCGGCACCAGTCTTGCGATTATACCAAGACCTGCATTAAAGACCAAAGCATATACAATAAACGGCGAGGCAATTTGTAATCCTAACCTAAAGCTGTTCGCAACAGTATCCGCGATTAATTCTGCGAAATCACCTAGTATCAGCGCATTACCAATAGGAAAAAGCGAATAACTGTTATGCATGGCAGAAATCATCAAATGATGCGTATCCGTGACAAATACAAATACCACACCAAGCAACGTCATAAATGTTGCAACAAGTGAACTTTGCCCCCCTTGCGCCGGATCAAAGGCTTGCGCCATAGCAAGCCCGGTTTGCATAGCAATAATGGTTCCCGCCACATGAAGCGCTGTTACAAGCAATCTGATCGATAACCCTATCATCACCCCAATTAAAATCTCTTTTGTAATTATCATACCCAACTCAACAGGTGAATTGGGTATGAGCGGCATGCTTTCACGAATTAAGCCGTAAATAATCAAAGTAATACTTAAGGAAAGAAATAATCTAACGCGTGCTGGAACACTTGTTTCACCAAGCGCAGGAAATATCATCACCATTGTACCAAGGCGCGTAAAGATGAGTAAAAAACCGAATGCTTCTTGAGGTAGAAAATTAAACAAGGCCGACTATCCGTTCCGCGATCCTTTGCATAAACGCCGCCAATGTATCGCCCATAAAGGGAAGAAAAAGGAGAAGCGAAAAGAAAATTGCAATAATCTTAGGTACGAATGTAAGTGTCATTTCCTGAATTTGGGTAAGAGCCTGGAACAGAGAAATAACAAGACCAACAGCCAGCGCAATCATCATTACCGGACCAGCTACCATAATGATGACCCAGATAGAATCCTGTGCCACATCAATTAAATCCGCCCCGGTCATTTAGAATATCCTTAATTGTTATGAAAGATCATACGCCTGTTAAATAGGCATTTTGATAATATCATTATATGCAGAAATAACTTTATCACGAACAGCCACAACAGTTTCAAGAACCATCTCTGTATTTTGAACCGTTGTAACAACATCAACGAGTTCTGCTTGACCGCTCATGGCGTTAATACCGGCATTCGCGCTTTCATTAACGGCCCCTGCCGTGCTTGAAATTGTTTCAGAAAGCATATCCGAAAATGTACTCGCGCCCTGACCATTTCCATCAAGTGAGCCAATGCTACCAACAGAACCGACAGAGCCGTCACCCTGATTTTTTATAACATTCGCGTATGCGTTTGCAGCATCCATTGCTTTTAAGTCTGCCATTTTCTACTCCTTTAACCTAACGTAATAAATCAACCGTACGCATTACGATATTCTTGGATACATCCATTGCATTCAAGTTTGATTCGTACGTACGTTGGGCCTGTTTCATATCCATCAATTCCACAAGTCCATTCACGTTGGTCGTTTTAATATACCCTGTATCATCCGCTGCGGGATGGCCGGGGTCATAGCGCATACCAAATTCTGACTGATCATATAGAACTTCTTTCACTTGAACAGTATTTAGGCCCGTTTCTCGGTCCAACACATTTTGAAAACTTAAGCTTTTGCGACGATATGGGTCTTCACCTGGTGCCGTCGCCACAGAATCCTGGTTCGCCAAGTTTTCAGCAATAATTCTCATCCGCACGTTTTGCACCTTCATTCCTGCGGTGGAAATCATCATATTTTTTAATAAGTCCATCTCTAAACTCCGGGTCGTAACTTAATACAACCGTTATTGTCTTCTACCCAGTGACATCTTAATCATACCAATATGTTTTTTATACAGATTACTGGCGAGCGTATATTCCATTTGGACTTCTGCCATTTTTGATAACTCACGCTCTAGATCAACTGTATTTCCATCTGGTGTTGAAATCATATAATCCGATGTCGTCTGTCTAATTTCAAATCCTGAAGATGACGCACCAGACGCGTTTAAATGTCTTGGATCACTCGTCTTCATAACTGTTTTTCTTTGACCGCTTTCGGTCTCATTTGTTCTATTCAAGTGCTGTTCGAAACTGACTTCTTCCAGATCCTGGGCGATATAGCCCGGCGTGTTCGCATTGGCAATATTCTGTGCCAGGACTTCTTACCTCTCATTCAGCCAGGTCATTTTCTGGTTGAGAGTTTTGAACAATGAAATGTTCTTTAAATCCATTATATTATCCTATGCATTGTTATCATGACATTAAGTCACGTTAACCATAAACTACACTAATAAATTACAAATGTAAATTTGTAGATTTATACCATATTGAAGACATACTGTTAACAATCTATTAAGATGTATGAATACATACTTAAATTTTTAAGTATTTTCCAATTTGTGACTTAAAACACACAAAACGCTTTGGCATTTTATAAATTCAGCGTAAATTCAAACATGATTTGAGCCTTAATAGATGAATGACAAACTGCAAAATATAAGCAAGCGCCAAAAGGCTGTTGCACTGGAACAAAAGGATGGCCGCAAGGATATCCCGCGCATCACTGCGACTGGCACTGGGCAAAATGCAGAGAAAATCCTTAGGCTCGCATTCGACAATGATGTAAAGGTCAGAAAAGATGAAGAACTGGTCGAGATACTATCTAATTTCGATGTGGATAGTATAATACCGGTTGAAGCATTAAATGTAGTTTCCGAAATTCTTTGTCACGTCTATAATGAAAATATTAATCTGGAAAAATCAAAACATCAGGAATTATCATCAATCCTGCAAAACAACCCAGATAGGGGAATAAAAAAATAAAATGGAAGAATACTCTTTAGGCGCTACGATCATACAATTTTCAATCGCACTTGCTTTTGTCATTGCGCTTCTTTTCCTTTGCGCATATTTAGCCAAACGTCTCGGATTTATTGCACGCGTTACTGTTAATGAAGATGGCGAAAGAAAAAAGCGCTTAGACATACTTGAAATCATGCCTGTTGATGCGAAAAGAAGACTAGTATTAATTAGGCGGGATCAAACAGAACATTTGATTATGTTAGGTGCTGAGCGAGATATAGTTATTGAACAAAACATCAAATCTGATAATAAAAATAACAACATGCAAACCTAGGGAAAGATAATTGGTAGCGAAAACCATGAAAAAAACACCAAAAACCATAAGCTCGTTTACGGTTATCTTAGGGCTATTCTTATCAGCTTTTCTAATTCCTGCCAATGCACAGGAACTTTCCCTTAACTTACAAGAGGATTTTGCCCTATCTGGCCAAATCGTTCAAATTCTTGTGTTAATGACAGTGCTATCGCTGGCACCCGCCATTTTGGTTGTGGTTACTTCTTTTACCAGAATTATCATTGTATTTTCACTTTTAAGAAGCGCCATGGGCACGCAGCAAACTCCACCGAATGTGGTATTAATCAGCCTTGCCTTATTCATGACCGCTTTCATTATGGCCCCAACGATTGAAGAAGCATATGATCAGGGCGTATCACCGCTAATTGATGAACTGATCACCGAAGACGAGGCCTATGAACGCATCACAACGCCATTCCATACATTTATGATGAGCCAAGTACGTGAAAAAGATCTGCAGCTATTTCTTGATTTATCACGCATGGAAGTGCCTGCTGAACAAGCCGATACACCAATTCAAATTCTGGTACCAGCCTTTATCATCAGTGAATTAAGGCGCGCTTTTGAAATTGGGTTTCTGATTTTTATCCCCTTTATTATCATTGATATGATTGTCGCATCTATTCTGATGTCGATGGGTATGATGATGTTGCCACCAGTGCTTATTTCATTACCGTTTAAACTTATATTCTTTGTAATGGTGGATGGATGGCACTTACTGGTCGGAAGTTTAATACAAAGCTTTGGCCCAGGTGGCGTACCACCCGGGGTGACTTAATTCAAAATAATTAGTTCGTCGCAAATTCGTTACGATAAGAATCCATAAATGTTTCAAGACGATCCACACTTGCGATTGCTTGTGTAACCTGCCTGATATCTTCACCCGATCTTTGCTCTTCTGATGTGATCAGTTCAAATGCATCAGAAAACAACCCATTTTCCATGTGAGTAAGATACTGATTTCTTAAAACTTCAAGGCCATTACGGTCTTCATCAAGCGCAAGCGCAACAGCGATACGTAAAACAGATTGTCTTTCAAAATCATTCAGCTCTGCACTATCTGTCCAGCGATCACCGAGCATTCTGTATCCATGGTCAACCACTCTATTCCAATCTTCTGTTTTCCAGAATATATCCGCTCTTAAGTTTTCAGCATCATCACCTTCGACGCCTTCAAGCATCACTTCTGCTTCCTCGTAAGAACCAAGCTCGACCAAGGCACGTACTTCAATCATGTTGCGTGTGCGTTCGATATCTAATGGGATTTGCGCTTGTCTCGTTGCCCGTAATGTCTGAAGCGCTTTATCCGCTTCTTTATTCATCAAATAAATCATCGCAAGATCCGATGCAATATCCGCACGAGCCACCCCTTGAAGTCGGTTTTTCACTTGATGTTCCAATAGCTCTGCTGCATCATTAAGAAGATCAACAGTCACCATACGACGCGCCAAATTACGGGACATAGTATCCCCATCTGCACCAAGTGGTGTTAACTCACGAAATTCAAGAAACAGTGCCATAGCCTTAAGTGGCGCCATGTTATCCGCGCCACCGCCTAAGAATAGCTCATGATAAATATCACCCATTTGTCGGGTTAAATCACGGGTTCTTGGCGATCTTGGGAAATATGTCGCCGCTTGACGTAATATGGATAACCCCTCGCGGTATTCACCCATATCAACATAAAGATCACCAAGCTGTTCAAGAATATCCAATTCAAATTTATCACCACGCCACGCAAAGCGTAATTTTTCAAGTGCATCTATGGCCTGGATCGCATCAATTTCGCCAGTGCGGAATTGTTGTTTAAACCTAGCGAATTTCGCAAGTGCCGCTGGGTAGCGCACATTCGTTGCCATAACACTTTCATAAAGATCAGCCGCTAGTGGTTCGTTGCCGACGCCTTCTGCCATACGTGCTTTCCAATAATCAAGTTCAGTCAGCTGTTTTGCGTTAAGTCTTGTATTGGCCATACCGTTAATCTGGCCATTCATAAATTCAATATCACCGACAACTTCAGCGCTGCGGATTGCAGAAAATAAAAATGCAACTCTGTTATCGTTTGTTTGCAAGGAAATGACATCAATACCTTTGTTGAAATCTTCCATGGCCGCCGCATGGTTACCTAACGCTTCATGCGCAAGTGCTCGCCACAAAATAGCATCAAGTTCCGCGAGGAATGCACGGTGTGATAATAATTCAAGTGCCTCTTCAAAGCGGCGCAGCTTAATATTGGAGACGGCGAGTAAGGCTCTAAAAGACGGATTTTCTAAAAAGGCCGGTTCATCTTCTGCCATCAACTGTAAGACGCCAAATGCTTCGGCCGCATTATTATGCGCTAGATCAAACGTTGCAAGGTTCCACCTGGCCTCATTACGTTCATCTTCGGTTGATGTTGAAAGCCTGTAAAGTAATTCGTGACGATTATCGGTGAAATCCGTTGTCTGTAATGGCCCCTCTTCCCATTTGGAAAAATCGAGCAACATTAATGTTTCTGGCGCTTCCGCCCCATTTGCTGCTATCGCTTGATTATCATTGAAAATCGGTACCGAGCTTCTGGTAATCGCCAAGCCATTCTGACCAGATACGGAAACCCCATTATCATGGCGTGTTACAAATATGTCATCCGCAATTAATTGAAGCGCGATGCCTTGTGCAGATTGTAAAATATTAAATTCAGAAAAATTATTCTGTTCAATGACGCCATGTGAAGATTGACTTGCGGTTACCACTGTTAAATCATCACCAATCAAGGGATCTTCGAAACTAACCACATCACCAAAATCACTTCCTACAAGGAAAATATTCTCACCCACATTACTGATGCTTTGATGGCCAATTTCAATAGGTAATTGCGGCACGGCTATATTTGAACGCAGCGATACTTGCCATCCCCGCCCTGTCTTAACCATACGTGCATTTTGATTTGGTGCAATATTATAAGAAAGAACGGTTGGCGTAATATCACTAAGCTGATCTGCTGTTAATACACGGTCACCAAGTAACGGTCTCATCGCATCGTGATTTGCGGTGGTAAATTTATCAAACACCACCCACAATTTGTTTGCACGAATAAAGCTTGCGGCCTTAACATCGCTATCCCAATAATAATCAATGATATATGCATCGTTGGTGGCACGAGCCCTGATGGTAAGTTCACCATCAAATGCATTATTATCAACAACAGAAACAGGAGCTGGACTGGTCACAGGCGCATCGTTCGCTGTATTATCAGGTCGCGCTGGTGTCGGTACAGTTGCAGGTGGCTGCGTTGCACCACCCTGATTAGCAGAGACAACATTTGCCGTAACATTATCTGCAGGAAGTGGTGTACCATTACTTAGTAAATCCACAACAACTTTGGTACCTGATGTAAAATGACGTATGCGATCAACATTATTAGTATCAAATGTCACAACCAAATTGCCATTTTGCGAACTATAAGCTGGATTTCTGAAAAATGCCGGACCATTTATCATCACGGAACTAAAATCCGGTACCGCATCAGCATTAAATGTAATTGTAAGAACATCATTATCCAGAACTGGCGAATAAGTCACATTCCGCGTCCAATCAAATACAACACGGCTATATGTTGGATGATCTCCGGAACGGACAGCGAGCCTGTCTTGTGCATATACTTGTGTAACAAACATAAGCGACATCAATATCGACACCACCCATTTGATTTTATTGCAGGTATTATTTTTTATTATTTTTATCATTGAAATCACTTTATCAATTTCTCTTCTTCTGCAAAACAATTACATCAACGCGACGCGCCAAATTATATCTTTGATCAAGGGGGATTGATTCATCAAGTTCTGAAAATCTTGATGATCCATTACCATAAGCTTCGATCGGTCCTTCATAACCACCGGTTTTTATTAACCTTGAAATTAAAATTGCTCGAACTAATGACAGTTCCCAGTTCGTTGGATAAAAACGGCCACTGATCGGCGATAAGTCAGAATGTCCAACAACCATAATTTCATTATCAATGGTTCTAAGCGTTTCACCAAGTTCAATCATCGCAGCACGTGCATCAGGTTCAAGCTCTGCTTGTCCAAGTTCAAAAATAAGATCAGACGGCAATGAAATAGCAAGACGGTCATCAAGAACCGTTACCGTACTTCTGGAAAGAATAGCATTACGCGACATTTTGTCTTCGAACACATTTTTCAAGTAATCCAGGTTCATTCCTGTTTCTTCTAAAATCAAAGCTTCGTCGATTTTATTCCAATCATAATCATCAATTTTTGCACGTTCCGGGTTCAGGTTTTCACTCAATGATGTAACAAGTGCTTGCCACTCCGAAACCTGCACAGAACTCATGGAAAACATCAAAACAAAAAATGTCAGTAACAACGCCAACAAATCAGCAAAGATTATCATCCAGCTGTTCGGGTTTGATTTATTTTCTTCAATCATCGGTTCCTGTTCCATCAGTTAGCCCCCCCCTGGTGGAATGGCGGTGGGTTGTTCACCTAATCCCTGACGGTCAGCGTCTTCTAAGCTCTGACGTGATGATATCGCATCCCTGATGAAGAATGATACTTTGATCATATCTTCTTCACCGACAGCAACACCGATTGATAATTGGTTCTCACGAACACCTGTTTCTTTAAGGCGCTCAATAATGGCACCTGCACGAAGGATTGAAACATCCTCCCAATACGCGGGACCTGCAGGCAAATCGTCACCTGAATAAATCATATATTCAATTTCACGGATAGTACCGACACTTTCACTTTGCAAAAATCTTGATAGCTGAAAAAAGAAAGCTCTTTGATCGTCACGAAATGTGGCGCTATCTTCTTCGTAAATGTCGCTTTGATTAAATTCGACACGAATTACATTCCCGCCTTGCGTCGGAAACTTTCCTTCAAAACCAATAAGTGATGCAAACACCCCTTGGAGCTGCTCATAAAATTCATCATTAGGCAGAAGTGTATCTTCGGTTTCAGCAACATCAATAAAATCGGCTTCGGGCGCGAAGGGGTTATCAAATGCCCTGCTCACGCTATCCGTTGCAGATTCTACTTTTGTCTGGCTTTGATTTGAAATTGAATTCAGGACCATAAAAAACGCTAAAATAATAAGATAGAGCGACACAAATAAACTTGTGGTGTCTCCTCCTGACTTATTTTTGTTTGAACCAGCATCAAACAAATGATTTCGCGTTTTTTGTTCCATATTCGAAATTAACCATAATTTTTAACCAATTATGACAATATACAATTTCCTAACCTTATTCAATCTTTTGAAAAACCAATTAGAAATCGTCAAATAGTGCATCAATGGCTGCTTGATCCTGGGCCTCACCTTCTAATTGAGGGCCGTTTAAGAATTCTTCGTTTGCCATTTCATCGACTTTATCAAAGATATCTTCGTCTGCGACCTCTTCTTTTTCATCAACATCGGCGTCGCCAATGGCTTCAGCAAGTGCAGATAACTTTTCTTCAAGATGCGCAAGTGTTGTGACAACTTTGTTAATGCGCTGCCCTGTAATATCCTGAAAACCCGATGCTTCAAAAAGTACAGTTGAAATATCCATAAGACGCGCAGAAACTTCTTCGTCACATTTTTCTGCAAGCTCACCCAATTCATCAGCAGAATCCATAACCGTTTCGGCCGCTTTTTCAGTATGACTTACGATTGCATCAAGTTCATTTGAAGCTTCCGGAATGCGGTTTGTTCCATATTCTTTTGGCCTAAGAGCAGAAATTTCATCTTTTGCCTGCTGGATATAATTCAAAAGTCCCTTAAGTTCATCCTTAACATGCAAGTCATCCATGGGTGTTTCACCATCAATTGACCCCATAACTTCAGATACAACCTTGGAAACATCTTCTACCGGAATCTGGTTATCGAATTTTTCTTTGACGTTTTCAATGCGGTCCTCGATTGACGCCGTAGTATCCTGCATTCTTGCTCTCCAATTACAATATTTACCCACCCCGAGGTATAAACAGAAAAATAAGATACAAAATAGATATTAAGAAGCCGTTAAATAAACGGCTTCTTAATTTAAAAAATTACAAAATAATGGCTAAATTATTGAAACTTAACCTTCGATATTTGGAAGTTTCTTCCTTGTAGCCAGCTCAACAGTGATCTGATTTGCAGACGCCGTATTCATTTTCGCAAGCACATCCGCGACTTTTTTAGGATTCATTTGTTCAATAATTGCAATAAGAATTTCCATATCCAAGGTATTGAAAATATTGGCTGCATCCTTTGGTTTCATCGCAGTATATGTTTGAACAAGGCTTTGAATTTGCGCTTGTTCTTGTGCATCATGCTGTTCAACCAATGTACGGATTTGTGCTTCGATATTTTTCAATCTCTCGATTTTATCATCGATATTATTTTCAGTCGCAATCAATAGTTTCTCACGAACTTCCATATCACGTTCACGTTGATCCAATTCTTCACGACGTTCTGCAAGTCGTTGAAGCATTTCAATCTCTTGCCCTGTATATGGCATACCATTGGCATTATAACTAACCGGCGGAATATCTTCTGGCGCGATACCGTCATCGACGACTTCACCCTCTTCTGCTTCTTGACCGGCTGCGGTGGCAACATTGCTCATTTCAACAGCAAGTTCTTCGGGGGTTTCTTGTTCATTACCAAGACCCATCGCAAAATCGTATGACTTAAATCCAAAGACAGCCACAACAGCAATAATCATCATTGGAAATACTTGTAACTTCGATTTCATCGTACATTCCTTAAACTTTCGCGTAATTCAGATGTTTCATCCGTCGCGTTTTCATCTTGTCCGGCGGCCTCTTCCGTCACGTTCTCATCTTCATCAAAAAATGAAAAACTTTCTTTTAGTGCTTCCGTCTTGCCAGAGGTTAGCCCTTTTTCAATTCTATCGGCCAAATTTGATCCGGTTTTGTTGATCAAATCAAGTTCATCGGCCATATCAGCAGCTTCTTTTAATTTGTCTGCCAGTTTTTTTTCTTCAGTTAATACCAAATTTTTAAATTCTGCGATTGAACGTTGTGCATTTGCTGTCGACGTATTTAGCTGATTAATCATATCAGCCATTTCCTGCTTGATCGTCCGAAATGCCTTTAATCGCTTATTTAATACAACACAGTAGCCTATCATCACGGCGAGCATGATCAAAATTACGATGTTAATTAGGTTTTCTGCAGTAAATGTCATGACTGCCTTTCATTCATTCCTACAATACGCTCAACACGTACGGCCTTATGACGGCCCATCATGCCCGTTTTTCCTTTAAGCATCGGAACACCGGAACAACGAATATCTACATCAGCATCCTGACCAACATTCAACATTAATGTCTGACCAACTTCAAAGCCCATCACTTCGCCGAGTGTCATTTTCTGTTCATCAAGAACCGCATCAAGATCCACATCTGTCATCATTATTTCGTTGGCCAAATGGGTTTCCCAAATACTGTCGCGGCCGAATTTTTCGCCCATATAGCGTTGAAGCAATAATTCACGGATCGGCTCGATCGTCGCATATGGCAACGCCAGTTCCATTTTTCCGCCGCGATCCGCCATATCGGCACGCATTTTAATAAGCAATGCGGCATTACTGGACTGGGCAATGGTTGCAAAGCGCGGGTTGGTTTCCATTCTATCCAGTTCAAACGTCACCGGGCTTAATGGCTCAAACGCACCACATAAATCCTTAAGCATTACATTAAGCATTTCACCAACGAGAGTATGTTCGATGGTAGTATAAGGACGCCCCTCAATACGCATCGGCGCGTTACCGCGACGACCACCAAGAAGTGCATCCACCACGGAATAAATCATATTACTGTCAATGGTAATAAGACCGTGATTTTCCCATTCTCGTGCCTCAAACACAGCAAGCATCGCAGGAAGCGGGATTGAGTTTAGATAATCCCCGAAACGAATTGATGTCATACTATCAATCGACACTTCAAAGTTATCAGAAGTAAAATTACGAAGTGACGTTGACATCATTCTGACATAACGGTCAAAAATAATATCAAGCATCGGCAGGCGTTCATAAGCAACAAGACCACTGTTGATCAGCGCCTGAACACCGGTTTTGGTCCCTTCGCCGTCATCATCGCCATCAAATCCGAGAAGACTGTCAATTTCTGTTTGGTCAAGAACACGGTCGATCCCCATGGCCGAGGCCATATCGTCATCGCCTTCGCCATCTCCCTCTTCATCAGCTTCTGCCATCGCAGCCCATTCGGCGGCAACTGCATCATCATCAATTTCTTCGTCTTCGTCTGACATTCATTAATCCTTATTGAAAAGCGGTTTAACCGTTAATCAACATTTCTTTAAAAAGCACATCATTCACCCTTGTCGGGTAAATGGTTTCATTCACGCGTATCAACAATTCTTCTTTAAGGCGGAACATACCGGCTGAACCGTTGATGTCTTCCAATCTTAATTCTCTTAAGTAAACTTGAAAATTATCAACAATTCGCGGCAGATTTAATTCAAGCTCCTCAACGGAGCTTTGTTTATCCACTTCGAGTGTCACAGATAATTTTAAATATGCTGACTTGCCGCCAGCCGATGTCAAATTCACAAGCATCGGTTCGATATCATAGAATAACAGCTCAAGCGCCTCTTCTTCTTCGGCCTCTGCCTCAGCAACAATCGGATTGCCATTTTCATCAAGCAATTGTTCTGGTTCATCACCGCCCATAAACATGTAAGCCGCACCACCACCGATGAGCAACAGCAACACTGGCACAATGATCATGATCATTTTTTTGCCGCTGAACTTTTTCTGTTCTAGGCCGTCTTCAAGGCCACCTTCTAAATCAGCGTTTTCTTCATCACTCATGAGATATTATATTCCTGATATTATTATCAATCTATTTATACAAATTCACATGCTATAACCGTAAGGTTAAGAATTCGTTAGGAAATTCAACATCCGTTATGGTTAATATTTATAATTAACACAGCTAAATTGCAATAAGAAGTAAATTCATTTTTTCGTCCCCGATTAAAATCATCTCTTATACAGCTAAAAGCGGCATATTCTGCACGGCAAACTCTGCCATTTTGGTATTTCAACACACAAGCAGCAACATTAAGCCATTGAAATAAAACAATTTTATAATTTGGCACGGTTTATGCATCATGTGAGTCAGGAACAATCGAAATGGACAGAAGGACCGTTAGAGATGGACACACAAATTCTAGTTAGCTTATCACATCAGGTGGCAATGCGCCGTCAGATGGATATTATTGCAAATAACATAGCGAACATGAACACCACGGGTTACAAACGTGAATCAATCATGTTCAGCGAATATCTTTCCCAAGTTGACGGGTCACTTCCGAAAGACTTCAGGGAAGTATCATTCGTTCAGGAAAAAGGCATCGCCCGTCAAATGACAAACGGCGAACTTTCCGCAACCGGCAACCAGCTTGACATTGCGCTTGAAGGTCCGGGCATGTTTAAAGTTCGTAAAATGGATGGCACGATTGCATTTACCCGCAATGGTCATTTTGCAATTTCTGAAAATAACGAACTTGTTACTCCACAAGGGCATGTCATTCTTGATGATGGCGACGCCCCTATCGAAATTCCTATCACTTCTAATGGCTTCAAGGTTGCCGAAGACGGCACAGTTTCTGCTGACGAGGTCGGCGAAATTGCAAAAATTGCAGTCGTTGAATTTGAAAATTATGGCGCTATGAGAAAGATTGGCGACAATCTTTATACCTCTGAAGAACTCGGCACACCTGCCGAAGGCTATCTGGTTACCCAAGGTATGCTTGAAACATCAAATGTTTCACCAGTGCTCGAAGTTAGTAATATGATTGAACTTAGTCGTTCTTATGCAAGTACATCCAGAACTATGGAAAAACTTCAAGAAACTCAATCATCCGCCATTAACAAGATTACGAAATTTGCCTAATCCGTCGCCAGGAACCGACGTGATTTACAGAAAACAAGGAGTAGCTTAAAATGAAAGCCCTTAGTATCGCAGCCACAGGAATGCTCGCTCAACAGTTAAATGTTGAGGTCATTTCCAACAACATCGCAAATATGAACACCACCGCTTACAAACGTCAGCGCGCAGAGTTTCAAGATTTGCTTTATCAAAACATTGAAAGCGCCGGTGCCGCATCATCAGATGCCGGTACAGTGGTCCCAACCGGTATTCAAATCGGTGTTGGTGTTAGAACAGCCGGTGTTTACCGCGTGACATCACAAGGCGAGCTTGTAAATTCATATACCTGATATAGTACCCTCTACTTAAATCAATAGTTCGAAAAATTCACATGGTGCAATTTGAATTTACCGTTACTGTCTTTCGAACAAATAAAGCTAACAGGACCGCGCATTAACACTTGTTTGCCATCACGAAAAACATCAAATTTCCAGATCGCCGCAACCACGGCAATATCACCGATGTAATCTGTTTCGATGTTTTCGAGCCATAATTTTGCCTCCGATTGTTTACCGCCAGGCACAAAGCCGAACCCTTTATGGTGTTCGATCATTTCTTCATAGCCCCTGATCAAACCTTCTTTTTCTGATGAAAAATAGGTCAGACTATCACTATTGATAAATAATTCATTCATTTGATCAAGATCGTATGTGTTCCAGAATTTCTGCCATTCTGCGATCACTGGCGGCGCATCATCCGCTGCAGTCGCATTGATAGTTTGTGCAAAAACTGCAAGCAGAAATGAAAGCGTAATTAAAATTGTTTTTTTCATAATAAAACCTTTTAAAATCAATATTTATTATTCACTAGAACTCAAGAATTGTTCGATACCCTCATCGGAATAGCCCATCAGCTTTCCAAAATCATATGCGATTTGTCTTCTGGCCTCACCAACATATTGGTCATTATCAAGAAGTGCTTGTTTACGTGCCTTTACGGCCAGATATTGATCAAGCACATCACCCATATAAAAAATGACAATCTCATCCCTTGAAAATGGGAATAGGTCCGTTTCCATTGGTGATGTTTCCCGGTAAACTTTAATCCCTAACCTTTTTGCGACAATTTCCAAATCAGGATAAATAATATCCATATCTGATGATGAAAAAGAAGTACTGACGGAAAGTGGTTTAATCCCCCCTTTAACGAATTCGCCAAAGCCACTTAACATTCCCAATTGATATGATCGCTCGTTGACCTCAAAACCACGGTCTTCTGTGTATTCCATATCTTTTTGTTCTGTGCATGAAATTAAAAAAATTGTGGATAAAAATATTACGATAGAATTTTTAATTAATGTCATTTTGTTCCCTCACTTATAAATTGTATAAAATATATAATTGTATGGAATTCAAAACATTACAACAAAAAAAGGACCGCTTGGTTTTCCAGCAGTCCTTTTAAAAAAGTATATTCAATTATTTTAGAGATCTCTATGCACTTTTTCGTAGCTTTCGTGCTTTTCTTGAGATTCAATTGTCATTGTGGCAATTGGGCGCGCCTGTAATCTTTTAAGGCTGATCGGCTCACCGCTTACTTCACAATAACCATATTCTTTTTCATTAATTCTATGTAGGGCAGCGTCAATTTTCATAATCAATTTTCTTTGACGATCGCGTGTACGAAGTTCAACAGACCAGTCCGTTTCCGCAGATGCTCTATCCGCGATATCTGGTTCTTTAAGGCTGTCTTCTTGTAAATGATTTAACGTTTCACGAGAATCGCTTAGGATTGAATCTTTCCACTCTACTAACTTAAGACGGAAATATTCTAATTGAAGATCATTCATAAACTCTTCTTTATCTGAAGGTTCATATCCTTCTGGTAATTCTACTGACATTATTTCCTCAATATTATTATTGCCCAATAAAGTGGAGACAACCTACTTAAGTACACTTGAAAATTCAAGCAATTTTATTTCAGAGCTTTATGAAGTTTTTTTGACGTCGATTCTAATAGTTTTTTAAGGGACTTAGCCCTGATACTCTAGTTTCGCGAGTTCGACCTTTGCACGCAGTTCGATATCGTTGATGATCTGAACCAGCGCGGGGTCAAGATTCTTTTCCCGCTGTTTCCCAAGCGCACTCACGATACGTGTCAGCCGTTCGCGCGGAATGGTTCCCAAAAGCAATCCGTGACGAATGGCTTCAAGATGATCCAGAAGTCCCTCTGCCCGCTCGATTGTTTTGGCTCTGCCATCTGTAGATGATGGCATTTCCTGTAATGACAGCAAACTATTTACAGAAGTAATCGGGGCGGTACCACTCATGCTGCCGGCTTCTTGGACCTCTTCTGTTGAACCAAGCGCCTTTTCAAACGCAACACCGTCAGCTTTTGACTTGCCTTTAGTTTTTTCAACTCTTCCTGTTGTAACGCGGCCTGGGCCTTTAATCTTCATAGTTTGATCTCAAGAATTAGAATCTGTATAATTATTTTTTAAATGCCAACTTATAAAAGTGTATCAAAATATAATTATCTTTCCACATAATAAGTAGAATTTATTAACAAAATTTTACTGGGCAATGCTTTCCCCACTATTAGGAAAAACTTTACCGCCCAAAGCATTTTTATATTCACCAAAAACCCAACACTTAAAAATATCTTTATTTTTCAATAACTTAAAACAATGACAAAAACTGGCACGATTTTCGCATAAAGATTTGTGAATAATTAAAAGAAATTTGACAAGTGGAAATGAAATGTTATCACGCGTTACCATATTAGCCAGAATGCTAACAAACCAATCATTTAAGATTGCATCCAGTATTAAAGGTGCGGCAAAGGCCGTTACAATCACAACAGGTGCATTATTAATATGCCTCACAACAACAAGTGCGAATGCAGAATCGCGCATCAAAGACCTTGTGTCATTTGAGGGCGTCAGAGAAAACCAACTTGTTGGTTATGGATTGGTTGTTGGCCTTAATGGCACAGGTGATACGTTAAGAAACTCGCCATTTACGGAACAAAGTATTATTGCCATGCTTGAACGAATGGGGGTTAACACCCGCGGCACAAACATGAAATCCGTTAATACAGCAGCCGTAATGGTCACAGCGAATTTAAGCGCATTTTCCCGCGTTGGATCCCGTGTCGATGTTAGTATTAGTTCAATTGGTGATGCACAGGATCTGCGCGGGGGAACTTTGGTCGTAACCCCCCTATTCGGTGCTGACGGTAATGTATATGCGGTTGCGCAAGGATCACTTCAAATTTCCGGTTTTACTGCCGGTGGTGCTGCAGAAACTGTTACACAGGGTGTACCAACAGCGGGTCGAATTCCAAATGGTGCCCTTATCGAACGTGAGCTTAACTATTCCTTGAATGATAACAGCAGCTTAAACCTATCTTTACGTAGTCCAGATTTCACAACAGCGCGCCGTATTTCATATGCTATTAATCAGCATATTGGCTCACCAGTGGCATCGCCGCTTGACCCAGCAACTGTGGAAATCACGGTTCCAGATAGTTATTCTGGCAATATGTTCTCTTTCATAACTGATATTGAACAGCTTAATGTTGATCCTGATCAACGGGCAAAAGTGGTGGTTGATGAACGGTCAGGCATTATTGTAATTGGCAGCGAAGTCAAGGTTAGTGAGGTTGCGATTGCCCAAGGAAACCTGACCATTCGGGTTACGGAAACACCACAGGTATCACAGCCTGGTGCCTTCGCAGAAGGTGGTGAAACACAGGTCGTACCAAGAACCGAGGTTGAAGTAGATGAAAGCGAAATAGGCAGAAAATTTGCCATTCTGGAATCTGGCGTTAATTTGCAAGACTTGGTGGACGGGCTAAATGCCCTTGGGATAAACCCGCGCGATATGATTGCTATTTTGCAAGCGCTTAAAGTTTCCGGTGCATTACACGCAGATATTGAGGTGATGTAAGATGGATATGAATTTTGCACAACTTCAACTTGGGAACATTAACCCAAACAGCAAGATTAAAAATCAAGCGCTCGCTGAACCCAAGACAGAACGAGAATTTGCAGCCAAAAAAGCGGCTGATGAATTTGAAGCAGTTTTTATTTCCCAAATGTTAAAAGGAATGTCGATCGGCATTAAAACAGACGGTCCATTTGGTGGCGGCCAATCAGAAGAAATATACCGTGACTTAATGAATGAAGAACTTGGTAAAACCATGACATCCAAGGGCGGTATCGGCCTTTCTGATGCCATTTACAGAGAAATCCTTAAATCACAGGAGGTAGGCGGATGACACAAGAACAATTGACACATGAGCATAATCCTGTTTCGACTTTAATTGAAATTACCAAGCAATTGACCTCGGTTCTAAACGAAGAAATGGAATGTTTAAAATCAAAGCGCCCTTCCGAAATTAAAGATTTGCAGGAACGCAAAAATATTTTGACCGCATCCTATTATAAGGAAATGAACACCATCAAATCAAATGGTGGTCTTGCGTCCGCTGGCAACGGTGAAATTGTCCGCACCCTGAAAAAGGTAAGCCGTTTTTTCCAGGAAACGCTGGAAAGACATACCCGCTATATTAAAGCAAAAAAAGAGCTTACCGAAAATATGATTAAGGAAATAAGCGAAGAAATTTCCAAGAAAAATGGAACAAACACCAAATATGGCCGCAATGCCAAGATGGCGAATAATTCAGTCGCCAGTCGCACGACAACTATGGCTATCAATCAAACAGTTTAATACGAACGCAAGCTCCAACTTGTCAACTTGGCTCTCGTGAGAATTCATTCTCACGGGGGCCTTTTTTTTATTGAATCTTAATACAACCGATGTTTCATAACGCACCCGATAATGCAATCTTTTCCTATATAGGCGGAATCTTTTTCACCTCTTCAAAAATACTAGTCGGAATCTTTTTCCCTTATACCGTTTTCGACAATAATCAATTCAATGCAATCAAAAATAATATTTTAAAATCAATTAGTTAACGAATTTTACAAAAACTGGCACGCTATTTGCAAAGTATATCAGCGGATACCAATAAAGGTATTGATTTAGTCAGAATGAATAAAAGAAAGAGGAGAGCAAAATGGGCTTTTCAGTTAATACAAACGCTAGTGCTTTAAGTGCACTACAAAATCTAAACGCAACAACAAAAAGTTTAGATGGAACACAAACAAGAATTAATACAGGTCTTCGCATTTCATCAGCGAAAGACAATGCTGCCGTTTACTCGATCGCTCAGCAACTACGTGCTGATCTTAGAGGTTATAATGCGGTAAAACAAAGTCTTGATCGTTCCATCAGTACAATTGATATCGCACTTGCTGCATCAAGTTCTATTTCGGATCTCTTGATCGAAATGAAAGAGAAAGCTGTTGCTGCGGCGGATGCTGGTCTAGATACGGACAGCCGTACGGCACTTGCGCAAGACTTTGAGGCACTTCGCGATCAAATCACAACCATCACAACAAATGCTGAATTTAACGGCACAAACCTTATTGATGGTGGTACTGATATCATCGTGGCAATTACAAGCCCTGATGCACAGCAAAAGATCACAATCGCACACGAAGATCTAACTCTTGGCGGTGGTAATGTTGATATTACTGCAACACAAACTATTGCCACTCTTACGGATGCCGTAGCAGCTGTAACTGATGTTGAAAACTCACTCGCAAACGTGAACGCTGTTCTTAATCGCTGTATCAATATCAGCCACAGCATCACTAGCATTTCCAGCAGTTGTAATATCACTGCCGTTAATTCCAAGTGCCGTCGCGTTTAGATCCTGTGCAGTAACAGTAATGTCACTGGAAGCATCCGCATTCACGATCGCAACAATATCATCAGTACCATCAAGTGAATTACGACCGTTAAATTCAGCGTTATTCACAATGGTATCAATTTGAGATAGCAATTGTTGATAATCATTATCCAATAGTGTTCTTGACGCTGTATCATTACCAGAATCTTTAGCTGCTACAGCCTTCTCTTTCATTTGAATAAGAAGGTCAGAAGCCGCTTCAGCACCAGCGATGGCAACATCAAGCGCACCAGTTGCACGATCAAGACTGGACGTTACAGCAGAAAGGCCGCCAAGTTCAGCACGTTGCTTTTGCGCGATCGCAAAAATAGACGCATCATCTTTGGCACCAGACACTTTAAGACCAGTGTTGATTTTGCTTTGTACAGCGTTAAGCTGCATATTGGTTTTGTTAAGATTTTGCAGGGCAACGAGTGCACCAGCATTTGTATTAACAGAAAAACCCATTTTAAATCTCCATTCTAGAGTTTAAGCGAGAGAGCGTTTTGCTCAATTTATCTTCAGTGGGACCTATAGTCCCACCGAAAACTTAATACTATTAACGGAAGAGTGATAGCACTGTTCCTGGGGCTTGGTTGGCAATTGAAAGCGCCTGCAAACCAAGTTGCTGCTTAACCTGCAACGATTGCAAGTTCGCACTTTCTCTAGCCAGATCGGCATCCACAAGGTTACCAATACCAACCTCAATAGCGTCTGATAGTTTCTCAACGAATGAGCCAACCACTTCAACACGTTTTGCGCCAGCACCAAGTGCTGATAGTGAGGTATTAACAGTATCGATCGCGTTTTCAATCGCAGTCAATGCAGTAGTTGCATCTGTTTCTGAATCAATAGTTGTATCATCAAGGTTCAGTGTAGTTGCTGTAAGATCTTGTGCAGCAACACTAATTTGACTTGATGCATCAGCATTCACGATTGCAACAATATCATCAGTACCATTAAGTGAATTACGGCCGTTAAATTCGGCGTTGTTCACGATAGTATTGATTTGAGCAACCAATTGCTGATAGTCATTGTCCAGAAGACCACGTGAAGTCGCGTCATTACCAGCATCCTTAGAAGCAACCGCCTTCTCTTTCATTTGAATTAGAAGATCGGAAACCGCCTCGGCACCAGCAATGGCAACATCAAGTGCACCTGTTGCACGATCAAGACTTGATTGTACAGCAGATAGACCACCAAGTTCAGCACGTTGCTTTTGCGCAATCGCGAAAATAGACGCATCGTCCTTGGCACCCGCCACTTTAAGACCAGTGTTAATTTTACTTTGCACAGTGTTAAGCTGTGCGTTAGTTTTGTTTAAGTTTTGCAGTGCTACGAGAGCACCAGCATTTGTATTTACGGAAAAACCCATACTAAATTCTCCATTCTAGAGCTGTTAAGAAGCATTTTGCTTCTTGGTTAAAATTAAACAGAATTACTGTGATATTTTTCATAATAATCCTCTTTATTTAAGCGGTCTCATCGACCACTAATCCTTCTGCTTCGCGATAATATGAAATTAATGCTAATATCTCTTCCGCAGGGAATTGAGAAACGACTTCACCAGATTTTTTATCGATGCCTTTATAAACAAAAAGTCCTGATCCATCATCCACATCAATACTCAATTTCGTATTGATTGATTTCAAGGATAAAGCCTTGTTTAAAATGGCTTCTGCTTGACTGATAAAGTCACCTTTACCTTTAGTTTCTTCAGCAAGAAGATTCTTTATGGTTTGGGCCTGGTCCGCTTTCGTCTCTTCAGGACGTGCTTCGGTTTTTTCAGTGGCTGCGCCACCTTCTCTTTTTTGAGGGGTGGCCGCTTGCTGAACAACACCAGCAACGGTAGCACCCGCGCCATATGTGTTTAATCCATCAACCATAATATCCTCTTTTGTTCCAACTTTAAGTCAACTTTGTTAAATACCCTGGTGAGGAATAGCCCCACCAGAATAATGTTCGATAATTTATCTGAAGAGTGAGAGCACTGTTCCAGGAGCCTGATTGGCAATAGATAGCGCCTGCAAACCTAGCTGCTGCTTCACCTGCAACGATTGCAAGTTCGCGCTTTCACGAGCCAAGTCTGCATCCACAAGATTACCAATACCAATTTCGATAGCGTCAGATAGTTTTTCAACGAACGATCCAACAACCTCGATACGTTTGGCACCAGCACCAAGCGCTGATAACGCTGAGTTAACCTGGTTAATCGCAGTATCAATTGCGTCAACAGCATCGCTTGCGCCGCCTGCTGTCGCAATAGTACCACCACTAACACCAAGAGAACTTGCATTTAGCCCTTGTGCAGTAACAGTAATATCACTGGAAGCATCAGCATTCACGATCGCTACGACATCATCAGTACCATTAAGCGAATTTCTGCCGTTAAATTCAGCATTATCAACAATTGTATCGATTTGTGATAACAGTTGCTAATAATCGTTATTCAACAGTGTTCTGGAAGCTGTATCATTACCAGAGTCCTTAGATGCTACCGCCTTCTCTTTCATTTGAATAAGAAGATCCGAAACAGCTTCGGCACCGGCAATCGCAACATCAAGTGCGCCAGTTGCACGATCAAGACTGGATTGTACTGCTGAAAGCCCACCAAGTTCTGCACGTTGTTTTTGCGCAATCGCAAAAATCGATGCATCATCTTTAGCACCAGATACTTTTAGACCAGTGTTAATCTTGCTCTGTACAGCATTGAGCTGCGAATTTGTCTTATTAAGATTTTGCAAAGCGACGAGTGCGCCTGCATTTGTATTTACGGAAAAACCCATACTACTTTCTCCATTCTAGAGCATATATATTAGAAGCGTTTTGCTTCTATAAGTTAGAGCCGATTTTATATCAGCCAGTTATTGTTAACAATCCTGTCATTCTGACAATCACTAACGGTGCAACATTACATTACAACCCGTTAACAATAAGTTAATGATTTTAACGAATCTGTCAATTATTTATAAAAATCTTTAAACATCAATAACTTAAAAGTTAACAAAATCATTTGAAAAGTTAATTTTATACTTTAATTGATGCACTAGATCCTGCCCGAGCTGCAGGATTATTGCCCGCCTCTGGTGCAGATGGTGCGGTTTGATTCCCTTGAGGTGTTGTCTGGTTTTGTCCAGCTGCATTGCGTTCTTGCATGGCGAGCCCTTCCATTACCGTTTTGTTCACATCAATGAGTGCTTGAATATCTTCATCTTCACGAATAATTTTTGAACTATGCTTCCCTACCCAAATAGAAAGCGAAATAATTTGTGCCCGAAGCATTTTCGGTAATTTATTTCCTTCAATCGCACAATCGGTTGCAAAAGTGGACCACATACGCCTGTTCCAGTGTAACGCATCATGAAGCTTTGGATCTGTTTTCTCAAGATCTTTAGCATCCATTAAGGCACGTGTCACTTCAACAAACAGTCGGTATTCGGTTTGCTGTGGCGATTCAGTTTTTTGTATCGATTGCTGATAAGGGTTACTCTTCATATGCCAATCTCGATTGCTCGTATTTGAATAGCTTTTTGCATTTCATTAACGCTTTATAAAATTCCCCGTCCATGACATCCTTACTGATTGCAACACAAAGTAATTTAGTTTCAGCATCTTCTACAACACTTAGAAACTCCGTCATTCGAAGAACAAATTGTTCATGATACTTTTTGTATCCATCCGGATCCATGTACATCAACATAATTGGGAAATATACATGCTTTACTGGTGTATCGACATCTTCAGCCAGTAAAATATCCTTTTCCCTTAAAAGTGATGCTTTATTTTGCAGGACTAATGTGCTTCGTCTGTCACCATTAACGATCACTGCCCCGTTAACGACGAACTTCTCTCCCGGTTTTAATGACAATTTTAAAGC
The DNA here is from genome assembly GCF_028869115.1 of Pseudemcibacter aquimaris. Lineage (NCBI taxonomy): Bacteria > Pseudomonadati > Pseudomonadota > Alphaproteobacteria > Emcibacterales > Emcibacteraceae > Pseudemcibacter > Pseudemcibacter aquimaris. The sequence continues at coordinate 1,017,177 of NZ_CP079800.1, read as the reverse complement.
CATTTATCTTTTATTCCTTTTAATTATTATCTTTTTACAAGATAATACACACTTATTGCCCATTTCACAATTAAATGGTTAATATTGTATGAACGCTACTTTTTATTAACTATATCATATGATTATTAAGTTAATTTTTTATATATAAAATTATAAGGCTATTATTATGGCAAAAAAACAGACTGGAAAATTAACAGCACCAAAAAACAGAGCCCAATACAATAAACAAGTAAGAATGGGCTTTAAACTTCATAAACAAGGTAAAAACCTGGAAGCTTTACAGTACTTTACATCCGCTTGGAAGTATGACGATACGGACGCAAAGGTTTCTATTGCTGTCGCCGACTGTCTTGCGAAAAACGGCAATAAGACTGCTTCCATGAATTTACTTGAACATGTGCTGCAAAAAAATCCAGATAACCCCAACATTGCATCCATATTGGGCAATACTGCACTTAGCCTAAATTATTTTGACCTGGCGTTAAAATTTCATAACCTTCATATGCAGTTAGAACCTGGTGAAATTGTTCCTTATAACAACTATGCCACCGCATTACGCGAAGCAGGACAACTAGATGAAGCCATTGACTTTTTAAAAGATGTTATTCCAATTTTCCCCGATAAAGATGCGCTCTGGAATACGTTAGGCGCTACCGTAGGCTTTCGAGATGGCCCTGGGCACGCTATCGTTTTTTATGAAGAAGCACTTAAAATAGACCCAAACAACAAACAGGTATTAAATAATATTGGACCAGCATATTATTCCGTTGGCGAATACAAGAAGGCTGAAGAAGCAGGTTTAAAAGCGTTAAAACTGGATCCAAATCAAGCTGACCCTAAGTTATTTTTATTTAATTTTTACGTCAAACAAAACCAATATGATAAAGCATGGGATTATTATAAAGGCAGAAAAACCCGTCTGCATTTTAATTATTCACTTAGATATCACGGCAAGCCGTATTGGAATGGCCAAGATTTAAAAGATAAAAAGATCCTTATTTTTGCCGAACAAGGGATTGGTGACGAAATTCAATTTGCTTGGCTTTATAATCAAGTTATTAAAGATGCAAAAAAAGTTGGTCTATCCTGTCAAGATAGGCTTGTAAATTTATTCAAATACAGTTTTCCAAATGCTGATGTTGGTAGTACAGTTTTTCTATTAAACAAAAAACTTGATTATAATATATATACTTGTCCAGACCTCGAAATAGAAGAATATGATTATTTATTTATGGCTGGTGATTTAATGGGCCAATATTGGCATAATAAAGAAGATATTCAAATAAATAACAAGCCTACTCTTAAACCTAACCCTGAAATTGTAGATAAATGGCAAATAGAAATTGAAAAACTGCCGCATGATATTTCTGTAGGCATTGCGTGGCGAAGTGGACTTCAATATGCAAAACGTGCCAGAAACTATGCAAGCATTCTTGACTGGGTTCCGTTCCTAAAGGAAAAAAATATTAATTTCGTCAATGTACAATATGGTGACTGCAAAGATGAACTGGAAGAACTGGAAAAAGAAACCGGCATTAAAATTCACCAAATAGAAGGCTTAGATTTAAAAAATGATATCGAAGGCACTACTGCGATGATGACATCACTTGATTTAGTGATGGGACCAGCATCAGCACCGCTTATGCAATCTGGTATGGCAGGTGTTGAAAGTTGGATTTTCTCAGCCGGCGATCCATGGTGGATTTTTCATGAAGAATACTTACCTTATCAAACAAATAAAAGAGTGCTTTTCAAAGGTATCAACGATCCGTGGCCGGAATTCATGGAAGAACAGGCACCAAAATTTCAAAAGTGGTTGAAAGATAAAAGAAAAGAAAAATAGCAACTTATTTTTTGTTGCTATATCGCTTCACAGATTCTTCAAGCCCTTCTTTTAGGGCTTTACCAATATCGCCACCGTCACCTTCAACACGGTCACGAATAACCACACGCATCGCATCAAGATGGGCTTTAATAATTTCAACGTGACTGTCTGATAAGCCGGACCCCCGTTGGGTGAAGTTATAAAGTCCTTCTGCGAAATCCGTGATCAACTGGTAACCAAACGTTCCACCCTGCCCGCGCATATCATGGGCGATGGCATTAATGCGTTCAAAATATCCTTTACGGTTAACATCATCATCGACACAGCGGCGAAATATTTCAAAAAGTTCATTGATCAACCCCATAACCCAATCCGGATACTCTTCTGCCATTTCCTGAAAGGCATCTTCCGCATCGGCAAGGACATCTTCGTCAAACTCGATGATTGCCCCAGGCTCAAGTGCAAGACCAGCGGTTTTTTCCTTGAGCTTATTTTTTAATCGGTAATATCTGACTTTTACGGCTGGCTTAGACATTGACGACCTCCACTTCTGGGCTATCATACGTGAATTTTCGGCGATCTTCGCCACTTATCGGAATGACCTGACGTCGTCTATCGGGGCCAAAATATGAATTTGTATGAACAAATTGGCGCTGCTTGAAGATGATAGAATAAAATTTATCCGCGAGCGCGTTCACAGAAAATGGTTTTGACATAAATTCTGTCACACCCATTTCACGAGCTTCCTGAACACGTTTTGGCTCAGAATACCCCGTCAACATAATGAACGGCTTAAACCTGTCGCTGGATTCTTTATGTCTTCTGATCCAACGAAGCAGCATCAATCCATTAACAGGACTCATTTCCCAGTCACTGATGATCACATCAACAGACATCATCCCTGCCTTCATTGGATTTTCATCAACAAGTTTCAGAAATTCAATTGCTTCTGCGCCATCATCCACTGATCGGACTGATTGAACGCCCAATACACGAATACTATTTACCAATAAAGAACGTACAAATGGACTGTCTTCAACAACAAGTACGCTTATTCTGCTAAGGTCAATACCGCTCATATTTTGATCCCGGTTTTTATTCTTTTTATTAATTTATCTATAAAACATTATTATGGTAAATAAAATATAAATAAGAAAAGTGATTTTCATAAAAAATTTTATCTGCCTGTTAATCATATATAAGTAATTGAAATTTAAATAATAGAACGCTAAGAAGACAGTGTGCTTGATGTAATATCAACCACCTGATAAAATATAAAAAAATCTTCCAACGACGGGCAATGTAAATGAGTGAAAATAAAGGCGCACGATCAAGACAGGTGGTCACGGCACACCCTTCTTCCGTCAAACACTCAAACACCAATGAGTTGCCGAAAAAATCATTCGTAAGAAATTGGCCAGTTACTCTATCTTCCTTACTATCGGTAATTTGGCTTTCAGTATGTATCTTTTATCTTGCAAATTCATCATATGAATTTGGTGGCAATATCGTCGAGATTGCATCACTTATCATGGGCGTATCCGCCCCAATAATTATCATTTGGATGATTTGCTTGGTTATTTTACGTATTAATCCAATCGAAGAAAACAGACGTGCCCTAGAAACGGGATTAGATCAATTATTAAGCCCTGTGGAAGTCACACAAGACCGCATAAATAAAGTTATTGAAAATATGCAGCAGGAAATTGAAAAAATTGATGCTGCTGGTGATCAGGCCACAGACAAGTTTAATTCACTGAAAGAACAGATTGAACAACTCTCTACCATTAGTGAAAATTCCATAAGCGGCATTGACGCGAGCGCAGATAACATTGCGAAAAAAGCCACTGCGATGGAAGAAGCCGTTAAATCTGTCACCGAAAAAAGCAAAAAAAGCATCACTGAAGCCAGCGAACATTATACTGAAACAGTTAATGAGCTAGGCAACATCACCGGAAAGATAGAAGAACAAATTACGCAAGGGCTTGATGACGTTCAAAACAATCTTTCTGAAAACACTAATGCAATGCGCGACAATATTTCTGAACACTTCCAGTCACTCGAAACGGAAGTCGATCAAGGAAACAGCCGGATGGGTGAATTGCTTTCTGGAAATCTTGATACTATTGAAACACATGTACGCGACACATTAAGCACCATTCAATCGCAGTCAGAAAAAATCGAAAGCACTCTCGAAGAAACCAAAAAGCATATTCAAGAACGATCAGATAGTCTTGGAAATGAACATCAGCTCTTTAAAGAATTCGCGAATGAATTCAGCACCCGAATTGAAGGCGCCGAAGAAGAATTTAACAAGCAACATAAAAACATTCTTTCTTGCGTAAATGTTATCGAAGACGGCCTTGCCGTTGCGATTGATAAGATGAACAATAATTCGACCCGACTTGGCGCGCACGGGCAAAAAATTATTGAAAATATTCTCTCACTTTCTGCTGATGTTAATGATCAAATCATTGATATTCAAAACCGTAGCAAAAATGGTATCCGCGAAATTGAAAACGCCAGCCTTAAGGCCAGTGAGAATCTGATTAATCAAGAAGAAAACACAACAAGCATCATCAATACTTGGTTAAATGCAGCGAACCATGTACGCCGTGAACATGCGGAAAATATGAAAAAACTTGAAACGATGCTTGAAGAAGTGGCGACCATTGAAAGAAGCACAGCAAAAAGCGTTCATTCATCAGAAGATAAAATTAAACGTATTTCAAATGACCTACTCCGCACTTCCGACCGCATTCACGTTGCATCCAACGCTGCCGTAGAGGCTGTAGAGGAAACCAATTATGCCCTTGACCAAAACGCTGAGAAATATCAGCAGATGATCAATGCCATCCAGTTTTCAAGTCAGAGCCTCGCCACAAATGCAGAGGCTATTGAAAAACGCTTAAAAAGAATTAATGCAGAAAGATTTTCCGACGTTTCAGAAAAAATCATGGAAAAGCTTCAATCCGGCTCAATTGATATCGCAAAATATTTGGATGGCGATATTCCGAAGGAATTATGGGATAAATATATTTCCGGTGATAAAAATCTGTTTATCCGCCGCATTAAAAAACACATCGGCAAGAAAACAACCGCGGAACTTCGAAAACATTATTTAGAAGATAGAGACTTCAGAATGAACACCGATAGCTTCTTACAATTATTCGAAGAAATGCTCGGTACGTTCACTGAAAATTCCGATGACCTATACCGTGAAACTTTAGTCACTTCTGATGTCGGCAAGGTTTATTTCGTTCTTGCTGATGCCACAGGTCGTTTAAATTCATAATGTTGAATTTTAAGCACATAGTCAGCACGACAATTATGTCTGCCTTTCTATTTTCATGTGGTACACCAGAAAACACAGAAACCGTCCAAAACCAGGATAACGACCCTGTAAACTTAAAACTGGCCAGCACATACCCAAGTACGCTTACTATACTGGGTACCATGGCTAAACGGTTTGAAGAACAAATAGCTATCATTTCAAACGGTAATATTACTTTCCGTTTTTTTGAACCGGGCGCGCTTTCACCACCGCTTGAAACATTTGACGCTGTATCATATGGCGCGCTTGATTCAGCATGGTCATCCCCCGGCTTCTGGAGCGGTAAGGTCCCTGCCCTCCAAACCTTTGCTGCCATTCCATTTGGCCCAGACGCACCAGAATATATGGCATGGTATTACGAAGGCGGCGGTAAAGAAATTTATGAAGATATTTACCACCAACATAACATCCACGGCATCATTTGCGGCATCAGCCCACCCGAAGCATCCGGCTGGTTTAAAGAAGAGATCAAAACCCTTGATGATCTTAAAGGTTTAAGAATGCGTTTCTTTGGCCTTGGTGCACGTGTGATGAGCAAACTTGGCGTTTCCACACAGTTACTCGCGACGGGTGATATATTCCCTGCGCTTGAACTGGGCGCCATTGACGCTACAGAATTTTCCGTACCTGCCGTAGATGAAAAGCTCGGTTTTGATAAGGTCGCGAAACATTATTATTTCCCCGGATGGCATCAACAATCCACATTTTTTGAATTGATGATTAATCTTGAAAAATGGGAAAGCCTATCCGATTTACAAAAAGCGCAAATCAATATGACATGCGGTGACAATATGCGTTTTGGCATTGCAAATGGTGAAGCCTTGCAAGCAGAAGCCATCAATAAATTGAAACAATCCGGAACAATCTTTCATGAATGGCCAGGTGAAATCATGCAAGCCTTTGAAGCCGCATGGTTAGAAGTCGCAGAAGAAGAAGCCGCAAAGGACCCGGATTTCAAACGCGCGTGGGAATCTTTACAAAGTTTCAGAGCATCATATAAATCTTGGAAAGATCTTGGGTATATTAAAGCGGACAATTGATCGGATATTAAAGGGATCATCTTACCTTGGGCGGTTTATGCTAATCGCACTGATGATCACGATCATTTTCGATGTTATTGGACGCCGTTTTATGAATACTGGCTCTGTGGCTTTACAAGAACTTGAATGGCATTTTCACGGCGCATTATTCCTTTTATGTCTTGGGTTTAATTATATTCAAGATGCACATGTTCGCGTTGATTTGTTCCGGGAAAACTTTTCTTATAAAACAAACCGTCTCATTGAAATTTGTGGATGTCTACTTTTTCTGATCCCTTATTCGGGTGTTGTGATATATTTCGGTATTGATTTTGCACTTAAATCCTATCTTGCCGGTGAAATGTCCGCAACATCCGATGGCTTAAGTTATAGATGGATCATCAAATCATTTTTACCACTTGGCTTTTTACTGCTTGGTCTTTCGGGTGTCTCTATTCTATTAAACCGAAAGGAAGTTTCAAATGATTGATTTGCTTCCTTTATTCATGTTTCCGGTATTGGCCATATTCCTTTTTTCCGGATACCCCGTTGCCTTTGTCCTTGGTGGTGTCGGATTGATGTTCGGCCTTATTGGTATGGGTTTTGATGTATTTAATTTTAAAGAATTTTTCTTGATCAATTCGCGTATTTTTGGCGGTGTCGTTGAAAATATCGTTCTGATTGCCATACCAATGTTTGTCTTTATGGGTTTAATCCTTGAACGTAGCGGCATTGCAAAAGAACTACTTCATAGTTTACAGGTCTTAACAAGACGCGCCCCAGGTGGGCTTGCGATGTCCGTGACCTTACTTGGAACCATAATGGCGGCAACAACCGGCATTATCGGTGCCAGTGTCGTGATGATATCATTAATGGCATTCCCGGCAATGCTTAAAGCCGAATATGACAAGAACTTCACAAGCGGCACCATTGCAGCTGCAGGAACGCTAGGGATATTAATCCCACCAAGCATCATGTTAGTGATCATGGGTGACCTTCTTTCCATATCTGTTACAGATTTATTTATGACGGCCCTTATACCCGGCTTAATGCTTGCGTCATTTTATCTGATTTACATAATATTCAAAAATCGCGGAACCCCTGCTCCGGAAAGCATTCAAGATAAAGAATACAACATTACCCAAATTCTTAATGGGTTTCTGCCAGCTGTCATTCTAATCTCGCTTGTTCTAGGATCAATATTCACTGGACTTGCAACCCCAACAGAAGCAGCCGGTGTCGGCGCATTTGGTGCATTGCTCCTTGCACTGATAAAAAAGAAGATGACCCGGGCAAAATTTTGGGAAACATGCGATGAGACCATCAATACCTCAGGCATGATTTTCGGTATTTTTGTTGGTGCAACCGCATTTTCATATGTGTTTCGGTCACTTGGTGGCGATGATCTGATTATTCATTTTATGAATAACTTTGATGGCGGGCCTTGGATTGTCATAAGCATCTTGATGATCCTCGTATTCATCCTTGGTTTCTTTTTTGACTGGATTGAAATCACATTGATTGTTTTACCGATTTTTGCACCAATCCTAAACGGACTTGATCTTGGTGGTCATGTTGAAACGGCGCAGGTTTTACCATGGTTTGCGATACTGGTTGCCATCAACTTGCAAACATCATTCCTGACGCCACCGTTTGGATTTGCCCTCTTTTATATGAAGGGGGTCGCGCCAAAAGAGATTAGAATGCAAAATATTTATAAGGGGGTAATCCCTTATATCATTATTCAATTAATCGGATTATTGCTGATTATGGCTTTTCCGGCAATCGCGCTTTGGTTGCCAACATTACTTAATCAATAAGATTAAATCTCGTCGCTTCCAACAATCTGCGTTAGGAAATATTCAAACGTTTCTTCATCAACAGAAGTTTCACATTGAGTGATAATACGTTCCACCATACGGCTTTTATATCTTTTTGGGTCTTCCGCTGCAGTTGATGACATTTCTTTTGCAACTTCCAGTGCCACTTCAATCACGGGCAACAGATCAGGTGAAAATTCACATTTTTCATAAATCGCCTTAAGGCCCAAATCACCACGGTCATGAATAAGTTGATACGCGTTACCAATCGGAATATCTGCAAGTTTTGCCAAGGCTGCTTCAAAGAAAATCACATCACCAGCACATAATGCACGGAAAATCAGTGTTTCTGTTAATCTGCCATTGTTATAAAGCTGATCAACAAAATTACCGAAATCCATTTCCGCTTTTGTACCATCGTGAATAAGGTTTGCTGTCGCACGTTCACGGGCATTAAAGAATAGATCCATCAATGTGTCTTCTGACATTTCATGATGGGTCACAAGGTGATCACGAACTTGCTCGGAAACAAGGTTTACCAAGCGCTCAGTCACGCTTAAAGGTAACTGCGCACGTTGTGCCATTGATTCATTAACGCGTTCATCTTCGCCGTATTTATCGAGGGCTTTACCAAGTGTATCTTCCTGTACGTCGGCACCTTCGTTTTTCATAAGTGTTGCTACGACTTCGGCATCGGCGCTATTCTCAACAAGGCTATCGGCCAAATCTGATGAAACATTTGCACGGTTCGCGATTGCTTGCTGTGAATCGCTATCTTGGCTTTGAATAATTTCCAGCAAGTCTTCGTCCGTAAGAACTTCTGAAAATTCAAGCATTGGCATAGATACTTCTTTGACATCATTGGCAAGCGTCACCGCAACATCATGTGGAATACTATCAGAACTTTTAAGACTTTCTGAAAGAGCTTCGCGAACACGTACTTCCGCGTCCTTCACCATAATCTTAAAAATTTCTTCCGCAATTTTTCGTTCTTCAGCGCTTAAATTCCCGGCTGTGAATTGCTCACTAACCTTGGTCGCAGCAACAGCGCGATTTTCTGCGGTTGGTTCGGAAAGAAGTCGTGCTACATCAGAACTGTCAAGATTTCCTGCCATAAAAAAAGGTGCCTTTAATCACTGTGTTAAACCCAAAACGAATCTAACCAAAAAATATTTATTCGAATGCTCCATTTATAAAATGGAAATAGTTAAACTCCCGTTAATTTAACAGGTTATGGAAATGAAAGCTACTGCTATAAAATAAAATGATATAATATAACATATTGATTTCAATCGCTTTTACCCGTTTAAGATAAATCGTCACAATTCCGCCTTAAAAAATTGTATAAAATTCCCCTGTGAAAATAAGGCGAAATAACGCAGTTTTTAACGATTTAAATTGTGGAATGAAGATTTTTTTGCTATGGCATGCCATGAATTATTTAGTAGAAGCCAAAGGGACTTGAAATGAAAAATATTTTAAAAGTTTTCAGTGTAGCAGTAGTAAGTTGTGTAATTTTACCGCTAACATCACATGCAGAAGGTGATATTGCGAGCGGCGAAACAATTTTTAATAAAAAATGTAAAGTTTGTCACACAACAGCAAAAGGTGACAAAGCAAAAGTTGGTCCAAACCTTTGGGGCATTCATAGCAAAAAAGCCGGTCAATTCGAAGGTTACAAATATTCAAAAGGTATCCTTGCAGCTGACCTTACATGGGATGATGCAACACTTGATGCATATCTAACAAAACCAAGAGACGTTGTTAAACGTGGTAAAATGGTTTTTGCTGGTCTTCGTAAGGAAAAAGAGCGTCAAGATATGATCGCATATCTGAAAACATTACAAGATTAATAACCTAAATTTAATTTTTAGGTTATAATGTAGACCTTGTCACAAGACACAATCAGACACAAAGGCACTAAAAATGAATAAGCAGGTAAGAAATAAAGCGATCGCGAAAGCCCGAGTTAGGGACACGCAAGCGGAATTTGTTAAAAAAATGATCATTGGTCTTTTTTCGACTTTGATTATTGCTGCAATTTTCATTTTTGGCGGAAACGCCCATGCTGATAATAAAGATCCAGCTGAACAGGAAAAAGCACGTCAATTTATAGAAGCCTTTTCCGAGCGTGCAATCGGTGTTCTAAACAATAAAGAACTAACCGATGCAGAAACACTGGCTGAGTACCGTTCTATTTTGAACGAGTCATTTGCCTTGCCATATATTGCGCGCCTAAGCCTTAGCCGTCACCGTAAAAAAGCAACCGAAGAAGAGCTTGCTGAATATAACAAGCTCTTCCCTGAATTTATTCTTAAAGTCAATTCTACCCGTTTGAAAAAATTGGATACGACCAAGCTTGAAATCGATAAAGTGACACCGCATGCAAAAGCGGATATCTTTATTCGTACCAAAGCCTTTAATTCTGAGAATAAATCAATTGATGTTGACTGGCGTGTCAGAAGCGACAAAAACGGTAATGTTAAAATTATCGATGTAAAAATCGAAGGTATCAGCCTTGTGGCGACACAACGTGATGATTTTACATCACGAATAACAAGCAGTGGCATCAGCGGTCTTAATCAATATATGAGAGATATTATTGATGGAACCACTTTTGCTGAAGAAACAGCGTCCTAATATTATTCAGGATCTATGAGAGGGAAAAACCATGACTGATGGTCAATTATATTTAGTATTTGGTGGTAAAGTATCCGACCCGCGCACAACAGATTTCGTTGATGCGTCCGAACTTGACACAGTAGGCATTTACCCAACCTACGAAGAAGCCAAGAATGCCTGGAAAGGCGCCAGCCAATCAAAGGTTGATGATGCAATGACAAAGTATGTTGTTGTGTGTCTTGATAAGCTTCTTTATCCAGAAGACGAATAGAAATAAATTCGATAAGGCATCCTAACAGGGTGCCTTTTTTATTTATTATGACTTTATCACCGGACAAATATTTAAAGGAACTATTCCAGTTTGCCGTTCGGTGTAGCCACCCCAAAACACTTCTAAAAAAACATCTTCCCGAGAATACGAATGATCCCGTAACCATTATCGGTGCCGGCAAAGCAGGTGCAGCAATGGCACAAGCCTTTGAAAGTGTTTGGAAGGGCCCAATTTCAGGGACCGTTGTTGTGCCGCACGGGCAAGCAGTAGAATGTAATTACATTGATATTATTCAGGCATCCCATCCTGTTCCGGATCAAAACTCGGTCATAGCATCCGAAATCATCTTGAATAAAACACGTGGTCTAACGGATAAGGACACGGTATTTGCTTTAATTTCTGGTGGCGGTTCATCATTGTTATGCTCACCCACAGACAAGATATCGTTAGACGAAAAACAGCTGGTCAATAAACAACTATTAAAATCCGGCGCATCCATTGATGAAATGAATATTGTAAGAAAGAAACTATCGAATATTAAAGGTGGGAAATTATTATCTCATATTCATCCGGCGAAGTTACGCACACTTGCTATTTCTGATGTTGTTGGCGATGACCCGACGACAATCGCATCCGGCCCCACGGTTCCGGATCATTCAACCAACCAAGATGCCCTTCAAATTATTCGGAAATATATAATTGATATCCCCGAAAGTGTGAAAAATCACTTATCTAGTGATGAAGCAAGCCCTGATCATTCAACATATAATTATGACTATTCGGTAATTGCTTCGGCGCGAATAATGTTGAAAAATGTGCAGGAAAAAATCGAAAATGATGGATTTAATTGCATTAATCTTGGCGAACTTGATGGTGATGCAAAATCGCTTGGATTTAAACATGCTGAAATGGCAATGGCCTTAATCCCCGAAAAACCAACGATTATAATTTCCGGCGGCGAAACCACGGTTAAAGTCATCGGAAATGGTAAGGGCGGCAGAAATTCTGAATATTTATTAGGGCTATTCTCAAAGCTTTCCAACAGCAATAACATTTATGCCTTATCTGCGGATACAGACGGCATTGACGGCATGATGGATAATGCTGGTGCCTATTTCTTGCCCGGTGATATAGGTCGTGATGGTCTTGCACCAGAAAGCTATCTTAATAACAACGATAGCTATTCATTTTTCAAAAAAATGGACCGGCTGATTATAACCGGCCCAACACATACAAATGTGAATGATTTTAGGGCAATATACATCGCCCCTAAATAACGAATTATCCCGTTATATCCTTGATCGCCGCAGCAAGTTTATCGCAGTCCGCGCGTGAATTATAAAGCGACGGGCTAACACGAATGGCGCTTCCTTTCGCAAGACCGCCAATCGCCACGGTAAAGATACCATACTTTTCATGAAGCATTGTCATAAGTTCCGCGTTATCTTCGTATGATGTTTTGCCTTTAATCCTGAAAGACGTGATCGCCGCATACATATTTTCATCATCCGGCGTCAGTATTTCTACTTTGTCATTCCCCCTCACCTGACTAACCCACTGGTTCCTTAAGGCACGAAGACGTCCTTCGATATTGCGCTGTCCTATGCCCTCACGAAAATCAAGCGCATCTGGAATGGTTAGCACCGATGCAAAATTCACAGTACCTGTGTGAATTCTTGTTCTGACATTATCATTTTCCGGGCCCGCTTCACCGCGTAATGGATCAATATCAAGCACGCGGTTCTTGCGAATATATAAAAGCCCAACACCAAGCGGCACGCCAATCCATTTGTGCATATTAAAGCCGCAGAAATCGACACCTAAATCCTGAAAATCAAAATCAAACTGTCCCCAAGAATGGGCCGCATCCAACAGTACATCCACGCCACGCCCCTTTGCCATCGCGGTAATTTCCTTGACCGGGTTAATGATACCCGTGCGGTTACTGACGTGTGTAAGCAAGATCATTTTACATTTCGGATGATCGTTCAATGCCCGTTCATAAGCATCAATCATATCTTGTTTTGATGCTGGTTCAGGTGCAGCGATTTCAACAACATTTACGCGGCGATATTTTTTCAAATAACGCATTTCGGATTGCATTGCGCCATAATCCTGATCCGCATAAATAACCGTATCGCCCTCGTTAAGTTTGTTATAACCGTTAATCAGACTAGACATTGCCTCTGTCGCGTTGCGGGTTAATACAAGTTCATCTTCACCAACCCCAAGTTTTTTAGCAATACGAGCGATGATTTTATTATAATCACCACGATATTCGCGCCTAACGTAATAGGTACTATTGGAATTAATGAAATGCGTATTACGGATATAGGCCTGCGTCACCGGTATGGACATGATCCCCCAATATCCCGCTTCCATATTGGTTATTTTATCAGTTACTTCATATTGTTTTCTGATGAAATTCCAATAATCCTCGTCTTCCGGGCTGCGGTGCGTGGCCGCAAGGCTCATCATTGGTGTTGCGGCCATTGATGCACCCGCGAGTGCGGCTGAAGCCGTTAGAAACTGTCTTCTATCCATTACTATTATTATCCTAATTTACCTGCGATATCTTTAATCGCAGCAGCTAGTTTTCTCATATCTTCTTTGGAACTATAAAACCCTGGGGCGACGCGTATTCCATTATACTCCGGAATTGGTGCCGTATTGATTTGATAATCCTGTAATAATGTTCGTCCAAGTGCACGTGCATCGGTATGAGCATTAATTCTAAATGATGTTAGTCCGCAATGCATACGCGTGTCTTGTGGCGTTAAAATATCCACACGGTCATCATCCAAAAATTCTTTCACCCATTCATGACGTAAGGCGCGAAAACGTTTATCAATGTGTTTGATACCAATATCATCCACAAATTTAAATGCATCACGCACGGATAATACCGCCGCAAGGTTCATTGTACCCGTTTGCACACGATTATTGATGTCCGTATTGCCCGGTTTACCTTTACTGCTTTTCGTATCGATATCAAGCATCCGGTCTTTCTTGATATACATAAGACCGACACCAAGCGGTGCACCAATCCATTTATGCAGATTAAAGCCAGCAAAATCGACACCTTGATCCGCAAAATCAAAATCAAGCTGTCCCCATGAATGGGCCATATCGACGATCACATCCACACCATAACCACGGGCCATGGCGGAAATTTCCTTAATCGGAATGATCACACCGGTTCTGTTTGCCATATGGGTTAACAAGATCAGTTTTGTTTTCGGGTTTGCTTTAATCGCATTTTCAAACAGGTCAATTGACCCCTGAAAATCAACAGGATCCGGCATTTCGACCTCAACCACATTGGCTTTACGGTGCACTTTCAAATGACGCATTTCCGCCGCCATACTGTAATATGCCGCATCGGCATAGATCACCGTATCGCCCGGGTTAATTTTGTTATATCCGCTAATCAAAAGCTGCATAGATTCTGTGGCGCCGCGGGTAAAGACAAGCTCATCCGCATTGACACCAAGTTTCTTCGCCGCGATTTCAATTATTTCATTTTGTTCCTGATAAAAATTACGCGCGGACGGAATGGCAGATTTTCCATGACCAATATAATAAGAACTATACATATTGATGAATTCAGTATGTTCTGCAAATGCCTTACGCACCGGTTCCGACATAATCCCCCAATGACCAGCATTAAGATTTATAAATTCATCCGTGACTTTATATTGATCGATAATTGTCTGCCAATATGCATCACTATCTTTATCCATCATGGCTTGCGCATTTGTGCCAACCGCGCCCGCAACCATTGATGCACCGGTCAAAGCCGCAGTCGTTTTTAAGAAATTCCTTCTATCCATCATTATGCTCCCCTATTGCTTTTAAGTCGTTATCATATTGTTTTTGAAGCTCTTCATCAGGTTTTATTATGCTTACGATATACCCAACGATAAATGAAAACAAGAACGCTGGCGGCATTGTTTCCATGGCGACGAAATATGGCCCGATCCCCGGCATTTCTGAAAAGACAAATTTCGCAAGAACCGTCATTAAGAAACCCGCAATCATCGATGCAATTGCCCCGCGTATGGTAAACCCTTTCCAGAATAAAGCCATGATCACCATCGGGCAGAACACCGCCGCAATACCGGACCAGCCGAAAATCACGAACCAGAAAATCGTCCTTGTCGGCGAAATAATCGATACTGCAATCGCAATGCCAAGCGCAATTATGGCAAAGAGTACCGTTAACCACCGTGAAATGGATGCTGATCTTGCGCCGTCCATTTCAACGCCGAAAACCTTGCGGTACATATCATGGGTAATTGACCCCGCCGCCACAATCAACAGTGACGAAACCGTCGACATAATTGCGGAAAGAACCGCCGCCACATAAAGGCCAACAAGGATAGCTGGGAATACATATTCCACCAGTGTCGGCAAGACATTCTGCGCCCCGTTACCAAGCGTTTCAACAGGGTCCGTTCCGACCTCAGTAAACAGATAACGACCGAGCACACCAATGCTTACCGCTGCCGCGTCCACAAGGAATGTAAACATCAACGCCACCCAGCGGCCACGTTTGATTTCCTCTGTGTCTCTAATCGAAAGAAACCGTGCGAACACTTGTGGGGAACCAAGGAAGCCAAGGCCGATTAACATCATACCAAGAACAATGGCAAAATTCATGGATGTAAGCCCGCCATTGCCCCAGATATTCACCAATCCTGGATCAATATTTTCAAGTGTCGCATAAACATGATCAGACGGGCCAAGCATCATATATGCCACAAGCGGCAACGCCACCAGACTGATCACCATCACCGCCCCTTGGAACATATCGGTCCATGCAACCGCGACGAAACCGCCAATCACACTATAAACCACCACAATGATGAAACCGACGACCGCGCCGGTCATATAATCCCATTCTAGGAAACGTTCAAACGCGGAACCCGTCGCATCAATTTGCGCGGCAATATATATCAAAATAAAAATAGCCAAAGAAACGGACGCAACCACACGTAATGTATTGGTTTTGGCACCAAAGCGGCTGACCAGAAAATCCGTCATGGTGATGCTGTCATAATGATCGGTGAATTTTTTATACCGTTCCGCCATGAAGAACCAGGCGATAAAAACCCCGATCATTTCCCCAACAACAATCCAATAGGCACTAAACCCAACCATGGCACCCATACCGGTGACGCCTAAGAGCAGCCAAGAACTTTCGCCCGTTGCCTGCGCCGAAAAGGCCGCAACCCAGTAACCAAGCGTTTTATTTCCGGTAATAAACCCGCGGATGTTATTCACGCGTTTCGCGGCAATGATACTTAAGCCAATAAGCACCGCGAGATACAGAAATAACATTGAATATTTTTCAATCATTATACTCCCCTAACCCCAAGTCTATATTTTGCTATAAATTTTTTGTTTTATTTTTGTGATTATTACCCTAGCATCATTTATGGAAACCACAACGCCTAAGCAGAAAAAAATAAAGCGGAAAAAAATAAAGGGGAAAATTGCGTGAGCCAAGAACAGATTAGTATCATTATTATACTGGCGGGTGTTTTCATTTTCTTTTTATGGGGACGTTGGCGTTATGATGTGGTCGCCTTTAGCGCGTTGATGATCAGCGTTTTAACCGGCGTAATTGACGCGGAAAGCGCGTTTAACGGATTTTCCCACCCTGCGGTGATAACCGTCGCCGCCGTTCTGGTGATCAGCAGCGGCCTTGCGGTTTCCGGTGTGATTGACCGCATCGCCCATATTGTTGTGCCCCCGTTAAAAAATCTGTTTTTTCAAATTTCGATCATGTCGAGCTTTTCCGCGATCCTTTCCGCGATGATGAATAATGTGGCGGCGCTCGCATTATTAATGCCCGCAACCATCGATAGCGCGAAAAAGGTGAAACGTTCACCGGCATTATTATTAATGCCGCTGTCATTCGCTTCAATCCTTGGCGGTCTGATCACCCTGATCGGTACGCCGCCCAATATCGTGATTGCCCATTACCGTGAATCTGTTGCCGGTGAGCCATTTTCCATGTTTGATTTTTCCCCTGTCGGCATTGCCGTTGCGGCGGTTGGTATATTCTTTCTTGGCACCGTTGGCTGGCGGTTCCTGCCCAAGGACAGACAATCAAAATCAGCCACCGATGATTTATACGACATTGATGATTATGTCGCCGAATGTAGCGCACCGGAAGGATCCGCGGCCATCGGCAAAACGGTTAAAGATATTGATGACATCGCCGATAAATGCGACGTGCGTATCGCAGGTTTAATCAAAAACGGAAGACGCATTTTACGCCTTAGCCGCACACGCATCATCGAAGAAAATGATATTTTCATTTTAAAAACAGGACCAAAAGAACTGGATGATTTCGCCCATAAATTGGGGCTTGAAATTAAGGGCGGTGAATATGACAGCTCGTTATTTTCCAATGATGACGTCGCCTTATCCGAAGCCGTGGTTTCCGCCGACAGCCGCATCATCGGCCGCAAAATTGGTGAGATCAGATTAAAATCAAGATCAGCACTTAACTTGCTTGGCGTATCCCGCCAAGGACAAAACATCAACCACCAGCTTCATCAATTAATCTTCCAAGCGGGTGATATTTTATTATTACAGGGCGATAATGATAGTATGACCAAATCCATGGATCGCCTCGGGCTATTGCCGCTCGCGGGACGTGGCATTAACATGGGCAAACGCAAACATGCGGGTATCGCAGTGCTACTACTAGCGGGGGCCATTGGTGCGGCAGCAACGGGTCTTACCAGCCTGACCATATCCCTTGCAATCGCGGCCCTTGGTATGGTGCTCTTTAACATTATCCCGCTTAGGGACTTGTATAACACCATCGATTGGCCCGTGATCGTGCTTGTCGGTTCGATGATCCCCATTGGCGGGGCGCTGGAAACCACCGGCACCACGGACTTGATTGCATCGGGCATTCTATCGGTCGCCGATGGCAACAGCGCCTTTTTCGTCATGGCGATCCTGTTCATCGTCACCATGACTTTATCGGACCTGATGAACAACGTCGCCACCGCCGTCATGATGGCCCCCATCGCGGTGAGTATGGCCGAAAGTTTAAATAGCAACCCTGATGCTTTCCTCATGGCCGTGGCGGTATCATCATCCTGCGCCTTCCTAACCCCCATCGGCCACAAAAACAACGCCCTGATCATGGGTCCGGGCGGATATAAATTCGGTGATTACTGGCGCATGGGTCTGCCGTTAGAAGTGATAATTACCATCGTTGCATTGCCGATGATTGCGCTTGTTTGGCCGTTGTAATGAAGTATTTAAAAAATGAACAATGAACTTAACATCCAGACATTTGTTCAAATAGATTTTTATGCGTCCATGCGAATGTATTCGCCTGAAGATGCTATTAATGAGAAAAATGTTTCTAAATCAGAAAACTACCTACAAAGTACAAGTGACAAAACAGAAGAAGTAGAAGTCAGTGTTGAATTAGAACTAGAGAATGGAAATCTTTCATTTTTTGCTCGAATGAACAATATTGAGCCTGACCTTATTATCAGCGGAGGTGAATTCACATGTAATATTCATCTTTTTGGAACTTCTCTCAAAAAAGAATATGTGACGGAAGGTCAGACAATTTTCTTTATTGGCAATAGACGTATTGCAAAAGGCCAAATACTTGAGGTTTCTAATGTCGTAGAAAAACCTATTATAACAAACACATAACCTCTAAATTTAGTTTAAACCTTCAACGGCTTAAGCGTGCCCCGTTCCTGATCATCCATTTGGTCCATCAAACCCGTTTCCCAACGTAAGTATTCCCTTGCGTGTTCCATGTTGCCGCTGTGGCGGGCGTGGGTGTGGAACATGAAATCTATGCGTTCCTCATCCGTTGGGATGTCGGGGGTTGAGACCAGTTTTATGTCAGCGGCTTGCCATTCGTCGGCCTCGGTTAAGGAAATGATGGCATTGCCGCCGAGGTCCTTGACGATGAATTGGGCAGTGAACAGGTCGGCGCCAATCACAATTGGCTTTCCTGTAATTTTCATTTTGGAAAGGTTCGCGCGGCTTGTCCAGATGGCGCCTTCGATGTGACCTTTACGGTATTCACCGCTTGGGCGCGCATCCAAAATCATCGCGTCAGTGTTTTTAAGTTCCGCTGCACCGATGAATTCAAGACCCGATACGTCAATATCAAATTCATCGACGTGTTCCAGTTCCTTAACCGTATCCGGATCAAGGATATAGGCATCATGCCCCATGCCCTTTAACCAAATCGCCGTCATTACCGCGCGTATTTTTAATGGGTCAAATAAAACGATGCGGCCGTTTCTGGTGGCGAACCATTGGTCGGTTGCCTGCACGAGTTGTCCACCGGGTGTATGGCGAAAACCATTTACATGGCCCGCTTCATATTCTTCGCGGGTTCTGACATCATATTGAAATGTGGTTTTGCTGTCATCAACGCGCCATTCATTTAAGGTGTCCAATGACACAACCGGAATGTCATGTTTATTAATTAATTCATCCGCTTTTTGTTGCGTTTCCGTAACGATATTATCGTCAATATTATTGGGGTATGTGCGTTCTGCGCCATATTCAAGTTCAAGCCCCGCCAGTTTCCAGCCCATGGTGCCATTTTCAAGTGCGTATACCTTATTCGGGATATCAAGCTGTCTTAATGTTTCCGCGCCGATCAAGCTACGGGTACGTCCGGCGCAGTTAACGATAATGTCCTGATCCGGTCTTTTTAACATCGCTTTATAGCGTAAGGATAATTCGGCATTGGGGCACGATGTGGAGGATGGGATCGTCATGCGATTAAATTCTTCTGGTGTGCGGCCATCAAGGATGATGAAATTATCATCGCCCGCATCCATGCGTGTTTTTAACTGTTCCGCGGTAATGGATATGGTGCCAAGTTCATGTTCGACGACCTCGCCGAATGATTTGCTGGGTGCGCTGATCCCTTCGTATAATGCATAACCCGCATCCCGCCATGCGGTGATGCCCCATTTCAGGATGATGACATCGGTATATCCCATTGCTTCAAGGTGTGTTGCGGCCTTTTCAGAAATGCCGTTACCACCATCAAACAGGATCAGTTTTGTACCCTTTCGCGGCACATATAATCCGATACGCGCTTCAAGGATACTATACGGCACATGCGATACAAAGAACGGGTGACCACGGCCATATTCCGCCGTTTCACGAATATCGATGAAAGCCCATTCGCTTTTCAACGATAGTATCTTTTTTACCTCATGTGCCGATTTATAGTTCATATTAATCCCTTAGGCTAAGCTCTTTTTCAGCCGCAATGAAACCAAAGGCGCTCCACGCGCTTGTTTCCATGAAACGTTCCATCAGGTCATATGCCTTTTCTTTTTCATCATTATAATAGAACCAGTTGGCCACACCGAATGCGATCGCCGCGCCGCTTGGGTCATTTGGATCAACGTCTGTTAATTCTTCTGATGGGATGATGCCTTTATACATCAGTGTCAGATTATGATAGGACATATTTTCAACGATGGTCATTTCTTCCTTGATGTTATCAAGGGAGGCTTGTGCCTCTTCAAGCTTACCAAGGCGACGAAGGTTCATATACATCCAATGGCCCGTTGAAACGATATTATCATCGTTAAGACCAAGGTCCTGCCCCATTTTGAAGGCATCATATGATTTCTGCCATTCCTGTCTTAAGAAATAAGCAAGCCCCAGATGGTAATAAATATTACTGTGGGTGCTGGTTAGGAAAATACCTTGCGGGTTAATCACGCCGTCTGGCTCAATCGCGTCTTCCGTGCCCTTAATCAGTTCAGCCGCCATTTCATAATCGGCAACCGCACGATCAATTTCACGGATCGAAATATAACGGTGGCCACGGTGGCGATAAAGACGTGCGTCAGTTGGGTGTTTTTCGATGCCCTCTGAATAAATTTCAATGGCGCGGCGATAATCACCGGTATAAGCAACACGGCGACCATACCAAATGATATTCATCACATCATCCGGGTCCGCGTCATAATTTGCCTTTGCTTCCGCAAGTTTATCGAGCAGCACTTGGCGTGGCTCGGCCGGCACCAGCGGCTTACCCAGGAAAGAAACGGCCTGTGCCCCTTCCGGAACGTCGGTTGTGAAAAGTGATGCGTCCATTGCT
Source organism: Pseudemcibacter aquimaris (assembly GCF_028869115.1). NCBI lineage: Bacteria > Pseudomonadati > Pseudomonadota > Alphaproteobacteria > Emcibacterales > Emcibacteraceae > Pseudemcibacter > Pseudemcibacter aquimaris. The sequence goes on along the minus strand of NZ_CP079800.1, from coordinate 996,151 downwards.
GGCGCTTCTGCTTTTGTCTGTTCTGTGGATTGTTCCATCGTTTGTTCTGCTGAACATGCCGCAATAACCGTTGCGGCGCCCGCGAGTAATAATGATTTATAAATATTCATAAATTTTTCCCTCTTTAATTTCTCGTTTTAAATTCTTAGTTATTTTCTGTTTTTCAAATCGACTTCGGCTGCGATATAGCCAAATGCGCCCCATGAATTGGTTTTAAGAAATCTTTCCATCAAATCATAGGCCTTTTCCGTTTCACCGTTATATAAAAACCAGTTCGCAACACCATATGTGATGCTGGCCCCCGCCGGAATATTCGGATCGGCGTTTAATACTTCTTCTTCTGGAACCTCGCCCTTATAGAACATATCAAGCTTGTGGTAATTATGTACCTCAATAATATCCATATCTGCTGTTATGTGGTTTAGGGCTTCTGCGGCTTCCGCATCACGGCCAAGGCGGCGCAGGTTCATATAAATCCAATGTGTGGTCGATGATGTATTATCATCATTTAATTCAAGATCACGACCCATTTTGAAAACACGTAATGAATTTTCAAAATCATGCTTCAAATAATAAGCAAGCCCCAAATGGTAATAAATATTGCTGTGGGTGCTGGTGACCGGAATACCCGCCGGGTTCGGCGCACCGTCCGGTTCAATTTTATCTTGCTTACCTTTAATCAGGCTAGCGGCGATTTCATAATCCTCAATCGCACGGTCAAATTCACGGATTGTAATATAACGGTGACCGCGGTGACGATACATGCGCGCATCCGTTGGATGTTTTCTAATCCCTTCTGAAAAGATTAAAATCGCACGACGAAAATCACCCGTATAGGCAACACGGCGACCATACCAAATAATGTTATCTGCATCCATCGGGTCGGCGTCATATTTTTCCTTCGCCGCGGCAAGGTTTTCAAGCACACGTTCACTTGGCGCTGGCATGGATAATGGCTCACCAAAAAGCGATACCGCCTGTGCCCCTTCTGGCACGTCCGGTAACAAGTGTGATTGTGCGTATGCGTTAGAGCTGATCATCAAGGCGATAATTGCGATTATTTGTTTCATTTCTCTTTCCCGTATATCTTTGCGTATTCTTCACGCAGTGCATTTTTTTGTACTTTGCCCATTGTATTGCGGGGCAGTTCATCAACAATATATATTCTTTTTGGTACTTTAAAACTGGCCAGCTTTTCTGACGTATCGTTTATGATTATATCTTCCGAAATCTCGACACTGCCGTCTGGCACAACGATCGCCGTTACCCCTTCGCCGAAATCGGGGTGAGACACACCGATCACTGCGCTTTCCTTAACACCGTCCATATCATCAATCAGGCTTTCAATTTCCTTTGGATAAACGTTAAGGCCACCTGTGATGATTAAATCCTTGGCCCGCCCAACAATCGAAACTCGGCCCTCATCATCCATGATGGAAATATCGCCGGTGATGAAATATCCGTCATCTGTGAATTCTTCGGCTGTTTTTTCCGGCATCCGCCAGTACCCCTTGAACACATTTGGGCCTTTTATTTCAAGAACGCCTTTGCCGTCTTTAATATTACCAAGCCGGGCATCCACATCAGGAAGCGGAAAACCAACCGTTCCCGCAACGCGGTCCCCATCATATGGATTTGACGTGATCATGCCTGCTTCGGTCATACCATAACGTTCAAGAATTTTAATGCCTGACACTTTTTCAAATTCATGAAATGTTTCGGTCAGTAACGGCGCTGATCCCGACAGGAAAAGGCGCATATTTTTGCATACATCACGACCAAATTTTTCATTTTCCAAAAGCCTGACATAATGGGTCGGCACGCCCATCATCACCGTTGATTTTGGTAAATCGGCGATCACATTATCCGGGTTATAGCCATTATGGAAAATAACCGTGTTCGTGGTCCATAATGCGCAGTGTAGCGCGACAAAAAGCCCATGAACATGGAAAATCGGCAGTATGTGAAGCAGCACATCATCTTCCGACCACTGCCAATATTCGCTTAAAACCTCAACATTTGATCTTAAATTATCATTACTGAGCATTGCGCCCTTGGAACGGCCGGTCGTGCCCGATGTATAAAGGATCGCTGCGATATCATCACCATCAAGGTCAGTGATTTCAACATCGCCCGATTGCTGTCTCGCCATTTGCCAAAGATCATCAATCGCCATGACTGTTTTCGCGCATGTAAATCGGTCTTTCGTTTCTTGTTCACATACACAAAGGTCCGGTTCTGCATTTCCGTAAAAATATTCCACTTCGTCTTGTTTATATCCTGTATTCAGTGGCACAAAAATCGCGCCCATGCGTAAACACGCCAGATAAAGCATCACGGCTTCCGGTGATTTATTCACCTGAACCAATACGCGGCTTCCTTTTGATACACCGACGCCCATCATCACTTGCTGGATTTTTGCGGCATTTTCATCAATATCGGAATATAAATAATCGCCTACCTCTGAAGCGATAAAAACCTTATCACCCGCATCATGAATGCGACATATCAGATGTTGATATAACCCCTTACCCATTTAAGTTATCCAAATAATTACGAATGGCTTTTACCTTCACCGGGTCGGTAATATGGCGACTGAAATCATCACCAGGTGCCATACTTGGTGCATTTTCAGTATAGGGACTGCCGACCAACGTACGGCAAGATGAATGAATTTCTGATGTCTTAAAAATTTTAAACAGGTTATCCAAATTTGGCGGATTGATTTTTGAACATGGCATAATGGAAATACGCCCAGCAGCCTCTTCGATCACAGATTTGATTTTAAAAGCGCCCTGAATGGCCGTTTCTTTTTGGCCGGATGTAAGGATCCGCTCAATCCCCAGATCAATGGCCATTTCGAGGGCCTCACTTGTATCCGGTGTCACATCAAATGCACGGTGAAGCGTCACACCCATGCCATCCGCATGATCAATAAGGCGTTTTAATTTCTGATAATCAAGGGCCCCATTTTCATGGGTTATGCCAACCACAATCCCCGCCATACCGTATTTACGGCATGTATCAATATCATGCAGCATCACATCCATATCTTCGAAATTGAAAATAAAATCACCACCGCGCGGGCGGATCATCGCATATATCGGCTTACCGAGTTTCGACGCGCGTTCCATCAGCCCTGCCGATGGCGTCGCCCCGCCGATACCAAGCGCATCACAAAGTTCAATACGGTCAGCACCGTTATTCACTGCGTCAATCGCACCTTGTATGGTATCCACACATACTTCGAATGTAATATTTGTCATTGTTATATACTTTACTAAATTCTATTGAGTTAGATCAGGTGGTGTGCTCTCATCACCCCACCATTTATGATAAGTGCGTGCAAATTCACCACTTGCAATGTAATCAGCAATAAATTCATTGGTCCAATTTTGGAGGGCCACTTCCCCTTTTGCCATCCCCATACCAATATCACCGCTTAAAAATTCGCCGGGCATTACTTCGAGGCTTCTGATATTCTTCACCAGAAAATCGATATTTGACCCATCCTCAATCCCCGCATCAACACGGCGTTGACGAAGCAGCAAAATTCCGTTTGGTGCGAAGTTATCAGTATAAACCAGTTCCGCACCCGGCACTTGTTCACCTAGAAAAATTGCCCCGCTCGTTCAACGCCCGACAACAACTTTTTTCCCCTTTAAGTCATCAAGTGATTTAATACCCGAACCACGCTGCACAGCAATTTTTAACCCAGTGCGGTAATAGGGCCTTGAAAAATCAACCACTTTTGCGCGTTCTTCGGTAATGGTCATATTACCGATCACCAGATCAAGCTGACCGGAACCAAGCATACTGACCCGCGCATCACCATAAACATCAGTAATCCGTAGCTCTACACCCAGTTTTTCTGCGAGCATGTTCGCTACATCGACATCATAACCAATTGCTTCATTGCGCGCATCACGCCCGCCCATGGGCATACCACCAAGGGAAATACCCACCTTAATAAATCCGCGTTCTTTAATATCGGAAAGGACATCTGCATGCGCGGTCATGATGCTGAAAATAAATGTAAAAAAGGTAAGAATTATTGTTTTCATTATTTTTTATTTCTTCGACTTAATGTGATCACGCATGCTCGCATTTGAGACAATTAAAATCAAGCGTTAAACCATTTCACTTTCACGAAGTTCCGGTGCGCTCATGGATGGTTTCCAGAGCCAGTATTTTCCCGGCTCGTCCAGATTATATGAAACAACCTTGTGATTACCCGATACGTCAATGGCATGGATTACAAGGCCAGCGATAAAGCCGCCTTTTAAACCATCCACTTCTTCGACCGCGAATTTAACCGCATCATCAAGTGTCTTACCCATTTGCAAGGCCATGACAATACTGCGAGACGTGCTGCAACGGATTGCCATTTCCCCCGTATGGGTACAGGCGGCGGCACCAAACCTGCTATCGGCATAATAACCACCACCTGCAATTGGACTATCGCCTAGGCGTCCTGGATATTTCCATCCCCAGCCGGACGTGCTTGTGGCCGCATGGATGCCCTGATCCGCATCCTTACTTAAAAAAACGGTCGTATCACGCACCTTTTCAGGATCAGTAATAGTACTATTCAGTGGCGCGAGCGGGATATTGGGGAATTTTTCAAATTCTTCCTCGCTTAAGACTTCGCGTAATTTTTGTTCCCAGACCTCCCCCGAATTTTCAAGCAAGGTCTTTACTTTTGGCAGGCCAATTTCCGCAGCCAATCTATCTGCGCCATCACCAGTGACCATCACATGATTTAATTTTTGCATCACAGCGCGCGCCACTTGCGCGGAATGATAGGTGTGTTTTAAGGCGCCAACCGCGCCGACCTCACGCGTGTTACCGTCCATCACGGCACCATCGAATTCCATTTCACCAAGAATATTGGGCCAGCCCCCAAACCCGACACTACGGATGGTTGGGTCGGCTTCCACCTTGTTAATGCCTTCAACCATAGCATCGATGCCGTAAGCACCGCTTTTAAGCTGATTCACCGTTATTTCAATTCCCGGGCCACCCGTTTCATTGGTTAAAAGTATCATGTTATCCTCTTTTTCTTGAGCCGTTGTTTTGGATGCTACCATTGAAAAGGCAGCTGCAGCCGCCGTCGTTTTCATAAAATCACGCCGGTCCATCATTCACCCATCTTACTTAAAAAGCGTGCGATGCGTTCTTCGGATTTACCACCAGTTTCAGAGAAAAAATCATCCGTCGGCAAATCTTTTAATACGACACCCTGATCTAGGAAAATGATCCGGTCGGATATTTCACGGGCGAATTCAATTTCATGAGTGACAGAAATCATGGTCATACCATCATGGGCTAACTTTTTAAGAATATCCAAAACTTCCGCCGTCATTTCCGGATCAAGCGAGCTTGTGACCTCATCCAGTAAAATATAGTCAGGTTTCATCGCAAGGGCGCGACATATACCCACGCGTTGCTTTTGTCCGCCGGATAGTTGAGACGGGAAATAATTCGCACGATCCGATAAACCAACCTTTTCAAGCAGTTCTCTTGCGTTGATGTCTGCATCCTGTTTTGAAACGCCAAGCACTTCGATCGGAGCAATGGTGATATTTTCAAGTACAGTTAAATGTGGATAAAGATCGAATTGTTGAAAAACCATTGCGCATTTTTTACGGGCTTCTTTCAGCGATGATTTGTCGGTCACATTATAGCCGTCGACCGTAATATCACCTGACGTCATGACTTCAAGTCCATTGATACAGCGCATCAATGTGCTTTTTCCGGAACCGGAACCGCCAAGAATGGAAATAACCTCACCTCTCTTAATCGTAAGATCCACCCCTTTTAAAACGTGCAAGTCGCCAAAGCTTTTATGTAGGTTTTTAATTTCTATCATGCTATCCCCTTATACTTCCTGCATCATTCTATAGCTGCCGAAACGCTTTTCAAGTTTACTACCAATGATCCCGATTATTTTTGCCAGTATAAAATACGTTAAACCAACCACCGGCCAGACAATAAACGGCTCAAATGTTCTTTGGTTAACAATATCCCCAACCCTCGTCAGATCATAAACACCAATAACCGAAATAAGTGATGTTACCTGCAATTGATTAATCAGCAAGCCCACTAACATCGGCATGGCGATCGCAAGGCTTTGTGGATATATAATGCGTTTTAAAATGGTAACTTCATCCATGGCGAAACTTCTTGCGGCTTCAAGCTGTTTTTTATCGATGGCTTCGATTGATGAAATTACGATGACCGCAATAAAGGCCGCGGTATTGGCGGCAAGCGTGATAATCGCCGCCTGATTTGGTGAAAGTTCAATTTGTAATAATGCCGAAAGACCAAAATAAACGAGAAATAATTGCACGAGAACAGGTGAATTTTTAAGAAATTCGCTGATCGCCATCAACAACTTACCTATGAATGGCAAACGGTAATAACGAACCAAGCCAATGCCGATACCTATGGTAATACCAATAATCATGGATATAGCAAAAACCCACAATGTTATCCCAAGCCCTTCCGCCCAAAGCTGCAGATCATAAATGGTGAAACCTTCGTCGCCGTATCCCATTATGCCCCCTCACTGGCAAAGCGGTTAAGCCTCACATGCCATTTTGTAATTAAACCAGAAAGGATAAATGTCAAAACGCCATAAAAGAAAACAATGAACACATAAACCTCGAAAGGGCGAAATGTTTCCGATGCGATTATTTTGCTAACGCTGGTTAATTCATTCAGTGTAATTGTTGATAGAATAGATGTGGTCAGGATCAAATTAATAAACACTGAACCAAGTGGCCTTACCGATGTAGTTAGTGCAATCGGCAAAATGATTTTTCGGTAAACTTTGATTTTTGAAAATCCAAACGATTGTGCCGCTTCGATGATACCTTTATCAATATTCATAATCCCTGCACGCAGTGTTTCCGCGACATATGCGCCAACCGCGAAACTTAACACCAGCACCCCCGTCCAGAAGGCATCAATATAAACACCCACTTCCGGAAGGCCATAAAACCCGAAGAAAACCAATACGATAAATGGAATATTTCTGAACAAATCAATATAAATTCGAGCCAATCGATCCATAAAAAATTGCCCTGACACACGCATCAGGGCAACGATTGTTCCAAGAATGAAGCTGCCCATGATCGAATAAATGCTGACCTCTGCAGTCATCAAAAAACCTTCCCAAAACTCAGGGAAATATTCCATCATGGATGAAAAATCAGCCATATATTATTTTAATGCAGCCAGATCAGCTTCTGCAGCGATATAGCCAAATGAACCCCAAGCTTTCGCTTTCATCATGCTTTCTAGCATGCCTTTTGCCTTGGCCTCGTCACCATTGTAATAATGCCAGTTTGCAAGGCCATATGCGGTTGCCGCATCTGCGCTATCTTCCATATCGATACCTTCTGAAATTTCAGCTTCGGAAATCTCACCTTTATAGAATAGAGCTAGCTTGTGATATGTATAATTTTCAAGAATTTCCATATCCGCATTAATTTCGTCAAGTACATGCACAGCTTGTTCATGACTATCACCCATGCGACGACGGATCATGTAACGCCAATGAGCAACGGATACTCTGTTATCATCGTTTTGTGCTACTGAATGATCAAGATCATAAACGCGTTTTGCATTTTCCCAGTCCTGCTTCAGATAATATGCAAGACCAAGGTGATAATAAATATTGCCATGTAATGTACTTAGAGGAATTCCAAATTCATTTGGCGCACCATCAGGTTCCGATTGGTTTGGCTTTCCTTGTATCATTTCCGCTGCTTTTTCAAGATCGGCAATAGCACGGTCAAATTCACGGATTGTGATATAACGGTGGCCACGGTGGCGGTACATGCGTGCATCATTCGGATTATCTAGAATACCATCGGAAAACGCCTGAATTGCTTTACGGAAATCACCCGCATAGGCAAGACGACGACCATACCAAATTGCATTTTCTGGATTCATCGGATAATCCATATATCTGTAACTGGCTTCATCCAGATTTTTAATCACAGCCTCATTGGTTGGATCCGGCATCGTTAGCGCGCGACCATCAAGAAGCGATACGGCCTCTGCCCCTTCCGGTACTTCCGGTAGGTTTTGTGCAAAAACACTGGTAATTGAGATAGCTGAGAATAAAACAGCGGATTTCAAGATTTTTTTATACATTATGAAGCCTATATTTTTTTGGGTATTTTCCGTATTATTTTGATCATATATATGAACAATACCATTTATTTTGTCAATAAAACAAAAAGAAGGCAAAATTATGCGTAATGCTGTTTGATCCAGCTTGTAATTTCGTCCGATGAAGCGGGTTTACGGATATAAAAACCTTGCGCCTGATCACATCTCATCTTTTGCAAGTCCAAGAGCTGTTCTTCCGTTTCAACCCCTTCTGCAATCACATCAAGATTAAAACTATGCCCCATTCTAATAACCGCTTCTACGAGTGATCTGGAATTATTATCAGCGCACATATCTTTAATAAACGCCTGATCAATTTTTAATTTATCCACTGGAAGACTTCTAAGGTATGCGAGCGATGAATATCCGGTTCCGAAATCATCAATGGATAACTGAACGCCCATCTCGGATAATTCTTGCAAGATTTTAATTATTTCTTCTGTCTGGTTCATGATCACGCCTTCCGTGATTTCCAGTTCAAGAAATTCCGGTTCTAGGCCAGCCCCCTCAAAACATTCGCGCACAAATGCTGAAAAATTCATTTCATAAAAATGGAACGGCGAAATATTCACTGACATTTTTAAAGGTGGCAAACCTTGATCTTGCCATTTCTTTGCTTGCAAGCATGCTTCCGGTAGAAACTGTTCAGTCAGCGGGATGATCTGTTTCGTATGTTCAACAAGCGGGATAAAATGCCCTGGTGATATAGATCCCTTGACCGGGTGTTCCCATCGCAATAATGCTTCCACCCCTAGCACATCACGGCTTTCGATATCAATTTGCGGCTGGTAATGCAGCAGAAATTCGCTTTTCTTCATGCTTTCACGGATATCGAACAAGATATTGGAACGTTCCATAATTTCCGAGTGCATTCCATGATCATATATAACCACATTACTGGTATGCGGTGATTTTGCCTTATTAAACGCAATTTTTGCATTTCTATTTAAGATATCGGTTTTATCAGCATGTTCCGGATAAACACTGATACCAATTGACATGGTAACGGTTATTGAATTTTCCCCTACCTCAATCGGCTCAGAAAGAACTTCCATCAATTCATTGACGAGCTTTAAGACCTCACCCACATTATTTTCATTACAGGTAATTATGTGGAATTCATCATATGCAACATGTGATAAGTGGACATCGCCACTTAAAAAATTCTGACATTTTTTTGCGATTTCTGTGACAACCTGATCACCCGCACTTAGCCCCAAAAATTCATAAATTTCATTAAGCGAATTTAGACCAAGATAAATCAAGGCCATAAATTGAGTTTCTTTGACGCTTTTATTCGCTGTAGCTGCTCTTCTGAAATCAACAATTCTTTTTCTGACTTCTTTTTTATGAAGCACCTGATTAGGAAGACCTGTTAAACTGTCATGTTGCAAAACATGAATGATATCTTCTGTTCTGGCCTGCTCAAGCGACGTGACATCCGTATAGTTTAGTACCATCTGATCATCACTGATCTTCATGACTTTACTGTATAAATTCCGACCATCCGCCATCACAAGCTTCACGAGGTTATCTTCTGATCGGTCTTCAAGAATTTCTTTCAGATGAGTTTCAGCCGCGTGATCAATATCGATATTATTTTGCCAGGATTGTTTGATAATTCTACGGATCAGTTCTTTTAACGTCATACCACGCTGAATAATGCCCGCAGGTAAATTGAATATATTTTCAAAAGATTTATTCCAGGACATAAGCTTTTTATCTTTATCAAACATGGCCGCACCAGCGCCAAGATTATCAAGTAAAAGCTGAAATCCTTCGTATGATTTTTGGTTTTGCCTGGCTATTTCAACAACATCATCCATAAGAACGGAATTTCGTTTTTGAAGATAAAGGGCATCAACCAAAGTATTGCTTAAGTTATGACCGACAAACCCCGCAAAAATACAAAATACAAAAACCCCAATCCCAAGCACCATATCAAATTGATTAGTCGCGGCATTTAAAAGATTTGTACTGCTTAATATGGCAATAGGTGTCATAAAGGTCCAAATCATATATGGATGTGCACTACTGCTTATGGCTGAAATACAGCATAATGCTAATAGCATTGTTACAATCACCATATTTGTACTATCTGCGACAACTCCGTCTGCCGGGATATAAGTCATCATTCCCCAACCTATCCCCATGGCAAAAGTTACCCCAGCATAGAGATAGAGCCATTTTTTGGCGTTATCTTCAAAATTTTCTCGTTTTGGAACCGTAATCATAAAAAGGCGAGCAGCGTACAAAACCACCATCACCATAAGCCATAAATACTGAAGACCTGCATTAAATTCACCGTGAAACGCCCATAAGTAGATTGCCATGACGATAAAACCGCCAAATGTATTTGGAACAACATGAGAAAATAATATTCTTAATTGTTCCGGCAAAATTTGATTTTTTTGATCTTCAACCCTCTCGGATTTCAATATGTTGTCGAGACTACTTATTTTACATGCTCCAGATTTTTGCTCTGAATACCATTGATTTTTCTTTATATAAATATATGTATTTTATTAATATATCATTACATTTTAAACACGGATATTATTCATGCTTAAAGCAAGCCAATTAACCATCACAAACATCCGAAAAGAACTCGATGTCATTAGCGCGGAAATGCTGACGTTAATCAAGAAATATAATCTTATGGCCAATTCACAACTTGAAGTGATTGAAATGGCCAGAACCAATATTACTGATCAAAATGATTATATCAGGTTTCTTGAATTATCATTAGAAGGGCGTATTTACGGCGAAGCGGCAGCTGCGCTTGAAAAAGCAACTGTTACTGAGGACCAGAACAATAAACCACACTGATTAAAGCTGTTTTTCTAGCCCGTCAAAAATCATATTCCAGCCGTCAATGGCGCTAGCTTCATATTCTGACCAGATATCATCCATTTCATGAGTAACGGATACGCGGCATCCTTCATCCGTTGTTTCAAAATCAACAATGACATTTGATGGCATATCTTCGTTTACATTTTCCATATAGTAACTAAAAACGATCCTGTTCGGCCTATCAATTTCATGATAGGTACCCACATGCATGGCCATTTCATCACCACGCCTTTCGCCAATCCTGAAATCTCCACCAACACGCGGATCGACTTCTGAGGTTTTATCTTTCCCATCCGGCGTTCCAAACAACCAATTACCAAGATTATCAGGATCAATCCAAGCATCAAAAACGCGTTCGATATCAATATCAAATTCACGGCATACTTTTACCATGAATAATTTCTCAATGTTTCTTCTTTCAACCATATTAATAATCCTGCTTCTTCAAAAAACCATAAAGACTTGATAGCTGACCATCCCAGAATTGTTTGTACTTTTCGACCCAATCGGACGCTTCTTTTAGCGATGCGCCTTCGAACTGGCAATGTCGCCACTGGGCTTCTTTCGTTCGTGTAATAAGCCCTGCCTTTTCCAACACCTTTAAATGCTTGGAAATTGCTGCCATGCTCATATCATACGGTTCCGAAAGTTCCCCAACAGTTGCCCGCCCCTTAGCAAGGCGTTCTAATATCCCACGACGGGTCGGGTCAGCAAGCGCACCAAAAATTAAACTGAGTTGATCTGTAGCCATTTATTTAACCATTTTGTTAACAACCATATGGTTAAATACTAAATATACCTGTATTTGTCAAGAAAACGAAGGTCAACTCGAATTTCGTTAAAGGATTTCTTTTAATGTATTTCTGGAAATATTACCGCCACATGCCACAATTGCGATCTTTTTACCTTGCCATTTTTCCTTCTGGCGTAAATAGCCCGCAACAGCAACGCCAACGGCCCCTTCACCAATAGTGTTAGTGTCATCGATAAATATTCGAAGGCCCGTTATAAGTTCATCTTCGCTAACATCAATAAATTCATCGACATAATCACGGCAATATTCAAATGTGATTGTGCCCTGCTCAACGCCACCAGCTGTTCCATCTGATAAGGTTGGTTCAGATGGCAAATCCAAAACTGTACCCGCAGCAACACTTTCCTGCATCACTTTTGAATTGGTCGGTGAACAGGCGATGATCTTTGTCTTGGGAGAAAGATTTGCCAATGCAATAGCGATACCGGACATTAGCCCGCCACCACCAAGCGATATAAAAACCGCGTCAAGGTCCTGAATTTCAGCGAACAATTCAAAACCGATTGTACCCTGACCACCGACTATCAATGGGTCATTATATGGTGATATAAACGGAATATCATTGTCGCTTGCATATTTCCTCGCGTTGATTTCTCCGTTAATTGGGTCGCCATCATTTTTAACCACCTCTACACCATAAGAAACCATTCCGTCATATTTCGCTTGTGACATATCAGCTGGACCAAATACCGTTCCTTTTGTGCCTGTTTTTTGACACATATATCCGACCCCCGCACCATGATTTCCGGTTGATGCGGTCACGACGCCTTTTTTACGTTCTTCTTGCGACATGGAAAGAATTTTATTTGCTGCGCCACGCAGCTTGAATGAACCGGTCGGATTTAAATTTTCCATTTTATAATAAACACTTGTGCCATCATCACTTAACGACTTACTTTTCACTAATGGCGTAGGGTCAATCACGTTTCTGATGCGTGAACTGGCGCGTGCGATTTCAATAAATTGGTCTGTGCCGATTTTTTTGGTCATTCTTTATACTCTTTGAATTTAATTTTAATTTAAAAAATCATGCATAACTCTATGCAATAAATCCGGTTTTTCCTGATGAACGAAGTGCGTTGCCCCTGGCACAACAAAAAGTTCGCTATTGGCTAAAGCTTCATGCATTTCAACAGTGTGGCTAATGGATATATCATAATGATCACCAACAATCACAAGTGTCGGAATATTAATATTATTTAAATCCGTTTTGTTAAGTGCTGGGGACGTCGCCCACATCATTGCCATTTCCTGATAATGGCTTTCAAAGTCCGCTAAATCTTTACGACCTAACAAATAACTTTCAATCGCCATGCCTGGAAATCCATTTGGATCATTATCACGTTCGCTGTCTTTATCCCACGTAACACTTTTCCACCTATCGCGTTGTGACTGCGGGTAAGCATCATAATGATACACCGCCCCATGAATGATTTGTTTTTCAACGCGCTGTGGGTGCATATGTGTAACCATTAATGCGGTAATTGCACCATCGCTTTGTCCAAACAAATTAAACTTTTCAATATTAAGGTGATCCATAACACCAATTACATCTGATGCCATCAATTCATATGATATTTGCTGTTCCGATTTTCCGCTACGTCCTTGTTCGCGCGCATCGATGGCGATGACTTTATAATTATTGGAAAAATAATCTATCTGCGCGGCCATATCATCACGTGACATCATGCCGCTGTGTAACATAACAAGCGGCTCCCCCGCCCCGCTGACAGCAAAATCAATATTCGTTCCATCTTTTGCGATATAGTTTTCTGCTTGTGCAACAGAAACAGATAAAATCACAACAAGGATGCAAAATAATTTCTGACAAAAGTTTTGCATCACTACCATTAATTTTGACCTCCTACGGGTGACAATTTCTGATCATAATTTGTCACATTATACTTTTCGAGGATCTCTTTAACTTTATCAACATCAATTGCCTCAAGTGTTCCTTGTGTGCTGGTTACCGTTTCCGCTTTCAACATTGCGTTAAAAATGGCTTCCTGTGTTGCTTCAACCACGGCTTGAAATAGCGGTGACATGGCTGAATTTGTAAGTGTTTTTGATGGAACAGGTTCACGCGCACCGCGGTCACGTCTTACATCCGGATTTGTGGAAAAAGCAATCACATAATCACCTGAACTATTATGGGCAATTGATCCTGTACGCGCTAACCCCATCATGCCTCGTTTTGCTAGGCGGTCCAGATTACGGGATAAAATCGGTGCATCGGTCGCAACAACAATCATGATAGAACCACCATCCATCGGCACCTCACCAGCGCGCGCCTGTTCAAGTTGGGTTTTATATGAATATTGACCAAGCTCACGCCCAACCGGTGCCCCATTCATCATTAATTCACCACCATAATTGGTTTGAACCAGAACACCGACAGTGTACCCCCCCATACTTTCAGGAAGCACACGAGAACTGGTTCCGATACCGCCCTTCCAACCAAAAGCCTGCGTCCCGCGGCCAGCACCAACGGAACCTTCCTCAACAGAGCCGGTTTTCGCATTTTCAAGCGCCGCAACCGTATATTCCGGTTTCATGGCATCTTTATTCCACATGTTGTTAACACGGCTATCGTTAGTTTCGCCAACAATCGGGTTAATCGTGTGTTGTCCCTCACCCGGCTTGGATAGTAGCCAATCTTTCATACTTTCCGCAGCCGTCCAGACACAAAGCGTGCACCCTAGAATAATAGGCGTTTCAATTTCACCAAATTCTCTTGCTTGCGTTTCTCCGATCAGCTTTCCATAACCATTACCAGAATGTATCCACGCCGGAACCGGATAGCGGTACATATCATGATCCGACGGAATAATGGCCGTGATGCCCGTTCTAACATCATCACCAATATTGACGGTGTGGTGACCGACACGCACCCCTTCCACGTCCGTTATGGCGTTATATTTCCCTGGCGCAATCGTGCCAATTTCAAGTCCAATATCACGAGCACGCGGTTTCCCGTTATCTGCTAATACAGTTGTGCCACTTAAAATAATCCCCAGAATCGCCAAAGAAGTAATTTTCATATTTTCCTCATTTAATAATTTCGGGTAGGCTCGCATGGAAACATTTTTAAATCAAGGGCGATCTAGATATATTTAATAGTCTTTCCACAAAGATGTATATACAACCTATATATCACGGAGAATTTCAATTAAATTTATCAGCAAAACTTTGTAAAATCGACATACAACATTTTTACTTGTATATACAACCATATTGTGTAAACTACCTATATATAAAATTCAAAACGATACGAGGGAAACATGAATATATCCAGAAGAAACCTGCTGAACGCAGCAGTTGTTGGCACAGCGGCAACCACATTGCCATTATCATCCGCGAACGCACACACACCGCCCAACAAAGCCATTCATTCATCGTTCGATCCCTGGATCGAAATCAGACCTGATCATGTAAAACACAATATTGCTGAAATCAGCCGCTTGGTTGAGGGTCGCCCTATTATGGCTGTCATCAAAAACAATGCTTACGGAATGGGCATCGTGAACATGGGACGTATTCTGGATGATGAAGCAAGTGTTTCTGGTCTTGCCGTTGTCAAATTAAGTGAGGCCATAGAACTGCGTGACGCCGGAGTCAAAAAACCGATTTTATTAATGGGGACTTTTGACGAAAAGGGGCTTGAAGAATTAATCATGCGTGATATTACGCCGATGATTTATACCCCTGTCGGTGACGCACTGGAACGCATTGCTGCAAAAAAAGGAACTTCAGTAAAAATTACCATATGCGTTGATACGGGTATGGGCCGGGTTGGCGTGCCGTTTCGTGAAGCGGCGGACTTAATCCGCGACCTTGCATCAAGACCATCCATTGAAATAGTTTCAACGATGACCGGTCTTAATGAAATTCCGGATTATGAAAAAATGCAAATTGCCCGACTTCGCGATATTCAAAGCGAACTGGAAAGTGATGGCATTTCACTTGGACTTATCCATGCGGCCTCGAGTTACAGTTTATTCCAAAGTCCTTATTCATATCTGGATATGGTTCGCCCGGGAATGGCCATTTTTGGACAATATTCCAGCCCAAAATTCAAAGAACAAGGTTTAATGGATTTAAAGCCAACCATGGCACTTAAAGCACGCGTCGTATACGTCAAAAAACTATTAAAAGGTGAAAGCGCCGGTTATGAAAAAGCCTACACCGCCGACAAAGATACTTGGATTGCAACAATTCCAGCCGGTCATGTGGACGGCGTTCCGCGCGCTGCAGCCAATGGTGGTTGGGTAAGAATTGGTGACACCAATTATCCTGTTATCGCCAGCGTTTCCGCAAGTCACACTCTGGTTGAAATCGGACCGGAAGAAGCCGTGAAAGCTGGTGACGAAGCCACTTTCTTTGATTGGCGTGATGGCTCTAGACCGGAAGATGCAAGCGCAGCATCGGGTGCTTCAGTATATGATATGATCATGCATTTAAACCCGACTTTACCAAAACGGATCGTTTAAATATTCTCGTCTCCCAATTTAATATAAAAATCGTTGCATGATTTTGCCGCAAAGGTTTACTATATTTTCAAAATATAGATATTGGGAGACAATCAATGAGCAATGCGAGACGGAATTTCCTGAGAGCTGTTGGGGGGGCTGCGGGAATGAGTGCACTTTATTTATCCGGCAGTCATTCGACCGCGCTTGCTGGCGCTGATGTTCGCGCTCTTGCCGCAGCCCAAAACGGAACTTCCGGTACAGAATTATTTTGGGATAAAATCCGCGAAGAATTTGTAATTGAAAAAGACCTTAATATTTTAAACGCGGCAAACATGACGCCGACACCAAAAGTGGTACATGACACGGTAATTGAACACACACTTGATATGGAAAGGAATTGTTCCTTTCAAAACCGCGCCAAGTATCGTGACTTAACGGAAAAGTCGCGTGAATTTATCGCCGGTTTCCTGGGCGCCGATACGGATGAAATTGGTTTCGTGCGCAACACTTCAGAAGCAAATAACACAGTGATTAATGGCCTTGATCTTGGTCCCGACGATGAAGTTTTAATCTGGGATCAAAATCATCCCTGCAACAACATAGCATGGCATCAACGTGCAGAAAGACTTGGATTTAAGGTGGTTACAGTTTCAACGCCCCCTATTCTAAACACAACTGAAGACCTGCTGCGCCCATTTAAAGAAGCCATTAATTCAAGAACAAAAGTACTGGCATTCAGCCATATTTCAAATCAAACAGGGACGTCTTTGCCGGGCAAAGAAATGACGGAACTTGCCCACGCGCATGGCGCCAAAAGCCTTGTAGATGGTGCACAGACATTTGGGTATATGGAAATTGATTTACATGATATGGGATGCGATTTTTACACCTCAAGCGGTCAAAAATGGATTCTTGGCCCGCGTGAAGCCAGCTTTGTTTATGTACGCAGAGATGCACAAGAGGAACTCTGGCCAAATATCGTAACGGTTGGCTGGGAACGTGTTAAAGAGCAAGGGGCTAAAAAATATGAAAGTCTCGGCCAACGCGACGATGGCCGTCTATGGGCATTGGGGCGAGCCGTCGAATTTCATCAAATGATCGGACAAAAACGCATTGAAAACCGCATAAATGATCTTGCCGCCGCGCTTCGAGGACACATGCAGGAAAAAATACGTGATATTGATTTCCTGACCGAGCAAGCTTCGGGCTATAACAGCGGCATTATCGTGGCATTAATTTCAAACACGGACGCCCCAAAAGCCGCACAGAAAATTTATGATAATTATCGTATCGCAGGTGCCATCGGCGGCAATGATAGCGTTCTTCGCGTCCGGCTCTGCCCACATATTTATAATTCCATGGAACAAATGGAACGCGTTGCTAATTATATTTCATTATCGATATAAGGATAAAAATTAATGAATAAAACAATCATTGGATTAACTCTGGCTGCATGTATGTCAATTACGGCCCATGCTGCTGATAACGAACTAACCGCTGAGGAAAAAGCAGCCGGTTGGGAACTTCTTTTCGACGGCAAAGATCTTAATAAAGATTGGCGTGGCTATAAAATGGAAACCAGCCCGACAAAATGGGAAGTCGAAGATGGCGCTATTTTCTTTAACCCAAATAATTACGGCACAGGTGGCGATATCATCAGTCGCAATCAATATAGTGAATTTGAATTTTCACTGGAATGGAAAGTGGCACCAGCATCAAACAGTGGTATTTTTTATCTTGCTGTTGAAAGTGATGATTATAAACATCCATATGAAACCGCACCGGAAATGCAAGTGCTTGATAACACAAGACACGGCGACGGAAAAATCAAGTCACATCGCGCAGGTGATCTTTATGATCTGATGGAAAGCCGTGTTGAAAATGTAAAGCCCGTTGGCGAATGGAACAAGGTTCTAATCAAGGTAGAAGGCAACAACCTTGAACATTGGCAAAACGGTGAATTGGTCATTAAAACCACCATGTGGGACGACAACTGGGCCGCACTGATTAAAGACAGCAAATTTGAAACTTGGCCGGGTTTCGGCAAAGCAAAGACTGGCCACTTTGCCTTACAAGATCATGGTGACCCAGTATGGTATAAAAACATCAAGGTTAGAAAATTAGACTAATCCCATTTCAGTTTTGATGCGGATGAACGACGCCCCTCTTCATCCGCATAAAGACCAACAATGCCGCGCATAAAAGCATTTGGAAACACCCCCTCATGTAACTCATCCGGCAGCACTTCAATATTCAATTTCAAATTTGGATCAAACCGTCGCTGCAATGAATTAAACAACACATATAAATCCGTCACTAGGCTCATACGTTCTTCCGCATCCCCGACGGCAAAATAAACACGTGTTTCAAACGGATATTTCGTATCCTTTGTATTTTCTGCAACCTTCATAATTGCGCGGTCCATTCGGGGATACAAAAAATCATCCCACCAAATTGATGGGCTAACAATCAAATACCGCTTAAATAATCCTGGTCTTGTCATAACAGCGTAGGATGCCGCCAAACCGCTCATAGATTTACCGACTAATACGCGTTCTTTATCATCAACATCATATTTTGCTTCGATAAATGGGATGACTTCGTTCTGAACGACATCGAAAAATGCATCAGCACCCCCTGAATTTTCATAATCTACAGGATTTCCGGATAAGAAATGACTATCATCCGGCGGAGCAAACGATGTTGGCGTATAATCACGAGTGCGATTTTCCTCTTTCCATTTTCCATCAGCCTCATCCTGATATCCTATTCCAACAAAATAACTACTGGGCATATAATTGAAATATTCGTAATTGTAACTCATGGCTGCGGCGGGGGTAAAAAGCGCTAACGGATCAAGGAAATATATTGTGGATGATTTTTGCCCTTCTTCAGGTGGTTCAATAGGTGGCCGTACATATAACCGATAGCCGACACCATTTGATGATGTGGGCAAATCAAAAACCTTCACTTCCCATGGATATTCAAACTTCTTTTCTTCAAGAGTTTGTGCCAGCTCTTGTGGTGTTTGCGCATGCGCAAAAATGGGCAATATGATTGCCATGATTGAAAGTAAGATAATTTTGAAATATTTCATGATGTCAACTGTCATTTAAAAATGGCAATTTCCATACTCCCTTTATGAACTATAACATCATGAAGATGAAAAGCAACTTTGCTTAAATTCGGGAATTCAGACTATTTGCAATCTCGGCCATCACATCTTCCCACTTACCAAGTTCATTTTGAAAGAAAGGTTGTATGGATGGAGTAATCGTAAATTTATTCTTTCCAAATGTTTCCCATCCAGGGCACCTAAATGGCACCAATGCTTCTTTACCCAAAACACACGCCATGTTTGCTGGCGCACTCATTACCCCGATCGTCAAATCCAGCTGTCCAATTAATGAAAAAACATCTTCAAGATCATTTTTATAATCAACATCATCAAATGTTATGATCTCTACACCCATTTCATTCTTAATTATTTCTATTTCTTCAGCGCAGTCGTCATACATAAGATTAAAGAAATGAACATCTTTTGCTTTAATAATAGGCCCCCACTCTTCAAGTGATGGATAATTGATATTTCTTTTTAATGACTGTTTTCCACTTCGCCAGCAAATACCGACTTTCAACTTGTCGCTATATGGCGTTAGCCTCTCTTTCCACTTTTGATCAAGAGCCTCATTGGTAACGAACTGTCTATCAACTTCTGAAAAATCATTGATATCATTCTTTAAAATTCGACAGGCTCCCAGCATTGAATCCGCATAATCAAGTTCATTGACGTCCCAGTCGTAATGAAAATGACTTACATTCGCTATCAATTTTACATTCAGCGACTTCACCGTGATTTCCGGATAGGTACGCGCGAAAATTTCTACTAGTCGCTCATCGATCTCAACAACAACCTCTTTAGCAGTAGATATGATGTCTTCTAACGCACTTAGATAACGCATTTGGTCACCGATCCCCTGCTCGCACGTCAGAAGAATTCTCTTATTCGTAAGATCTTCGCCTTTCCATCTTTTTAATTGGTGATGATATTTTTTTTGCTTATCTTTCCTGTTCCATGATGAAAAATCATGTTCTTTCCATCCTTCTTCCAAACGCCCCAGAAGGAATAATGCATCGCCACGGGTATGACGTATCAGTGCATTCCTTTTATCTCGTTTAAGAGCTTTATCAAGTAAAGTAAGCGCCTCTTCATAACGTTTTTTCTGCAAATAAATATCCGCAAGGTTTGTCATCGCTTCGACAGAGCCTGACTTTAACCTTAACGCCTCGTTGTAAAAAATTTCTGCGGTTTCAAGGTCATCTTTTAACAGCACACTATTTCCAACGTTAATCCATGTAGGAACATGTTCAGGATTTAATGCGAGTAATGCCTGATAAATATCAATCGCTTCATCGGGGCGGTCTTGTTCATTAATTACAATCGCAAGATTTGTTGCTGCCTCAATTGAATCTGGTTTTATGCCATAAACAGCCCTGAACATTTGTTCCGCTATTGAATACATACCCATTTTTTTAGCAACATTGCCCAGCGCAAATAAAATTTCTGGATTACCTGGATTTTCATTTAAAGCAGTTTCATAAACTGAAATGGCTTCGGCATTTTTACCTTGTGCCTCTAGCTTCTTGCCTTGCTTTAAATAAACCCTCGCTGCTTTATTCATCGAATGGCATTTCTCTATCACGTTTCAAATGATTTTTTAAAAGGCTCATAAAAATAGCAGCCGATATTCCTGATGCTGAAAATAACATACACATCACCATGATTTGATATCTAACGGCAATTAATGGCGAAACCCCTGATAAAATCTGCCCTGTCATCATACCGGGAAGCGATACGAGTCCAACGCCAAATAATGCATTTACAATTGGGATGAGTGCTGCACGTAATGCAATACTTCTTGCTTGTTCATAAGTTTCACCACGCGCCATTTCAGCGTTTATGCGTTCAGCAGATAGGCTGATACTATTCATAGAGCTGGAAAAAATCATACCTGCGAGCGGAATAAGGTATCTTGGCTCATACCAAGGGTCTAGCCCAAGTACACCTTGAGTAATCATAAATAATACGCTTCCACCACCAATAAATATTGAAACGATGGCATAGGAATATAATGTTCGACGCTCCGTTTTCACGGTCCTTAAAGATATCCAACTGGATACCGTAAGCATTACACAAAGCACTACAATTACTATCCATGCGCTTTCTGCTTCGAATAAAAACGTCAGAAAATAACCAACAATCAAAAGCTGGATTAGCATTCTTGAAATGCCAAGCATGGCCTCTTTGCCATCACTTTTCCATTTAAACAAAATAAAAAGAACAACCGATACAGGAACAAATGCGAGCGCAAGGTTTAAAAGTGATATTTCCTGAATATTGTCCATATTTTCCCTTTTGAATTAATTATGCTGACTTTATAACAGTGGAAAAATAAATGCATCAGTTAATTTGGCATTCATGTGAAGAGAATTATTCTTTATTTTGAAAAATCCAATTTTGTGATATTGAATGATGAAAACTGAAAAAAAGCGGGCAATTTCCCCGTAAACGTATTATACATACCGATTATTATTTTGAGAAATTAACAGGAAGCAATTTTATAATTAGTTTCCGATTATCTAAAAGGCATTTTTATGAGTATCAACTCAAGCATTTCAAATAAAATTCACCGACATGTCAATCCTGCAAAAATCAGCAAATCATTTCTGATCGCGCTTCAACTTGGAACTTTCGCTAGTGTTTCTGCTTATGCACAGGAAGTAACAATTTCTGATGACCGGACATCTGCAGTTGATACGGCCACAATTGATAGCGGCAGCCCGGCAGATATTGTTATTGATTCCGATGGTAGTATCACTGTTAGCACTGGTGCAGCAGTTACGGTAAATAGCGACAACAACCTAACATCAGAAGGTGGCATTATCGCTGAATCATTCGATAATGCCATTGCAATTCATGTTGATACACAAGGTGCAGGTACGCTGACTTCAGATATCAATATTACTTCTCGTATTGAGAGCAGTGCCGAAGATAATGATAATAATGTCGGCTCAAATAACTATGGCGTTCTTATTGATGGCGATGGTACTTTAGAAGGGGATGTTACCTTTTCAGGAAATGGTGATATTATTGTTTTTGGTGATAATTCCGCCGGTTTCTCTCTTCAATCAGACATGGTTGGTGATATCACATTTGATAATGTTGGTATTACAGGGGAAAACAGTAGAGGTGTTGAAATCCTCGGCAATCTAACTGGTGACATTTTAACAACACAAAATATTGTAAATCGTGATGCCGGAACAATAGGCGTGTATATCGGCGGTGATGTTGACGGTGGATATGATAATACTGGCGCTTTAAGCACAGGTAGGGATGCTGCGTTTAACTTTTCCACACAAGAAGATATTCCTGCGGTTAGCGGCATCGCAGCTGTTCAAATCAGTGGCAATTTAAGTGGTGGTTTTGAAAATAAAATCACATATTTCAATGGAGATGGCGACCCTGTAAATATCGCAGAAGGTGATTCAATATCAGGCTTTTCATCAGATACAAGTTCTGTTCAAGCCTTTGGTGGTGGATATGGTGTTTATATAACGCCAGAAAAAATTGACGCCGCACCTATGACCAATATCACTATCGGTAATACTGGCTCATTCTATGGCGATTATTCCGTCCTAAACCAAGGAAACATTAATGTTTCGGGTGCAAATTCAGGTGCTGCTACAACTGCAGTATATATTACTGGTGCAGTTGATGGCCCTGATACTTATACGACCACCCTCACCCACGGAATTTATAACGGCCTTTGGGGCGAAATTAAATCTGAATCAATTGATGCTACAGCAATAGCAGTTGAGATCGGCGATCACGCTAGTGCACCCGAATTTCGCAATAACGGCGAAATAAATGTGAAAGCTGCTGTCACCTATAATGATGATGATGAGATTGTTGGAACTGGCGGTGACGCATATGCATTACTTGTAAATGAAAATGCATCACTTACAACGTTTAATAACGACGGCCTAATCACAATCGAAGCAGAAGGTAATAACACATCCGCTTACGGTATTATTGATAGATCAGGCACAATTTCTTCATTTACAAATACTAGATTGATTGATTTGACACTAAATTCTGAAAACACGGGTGATCGCATCGCAGTGGATTTATCAGAAAACACCACATCAATCGATTTTTTCAATAGTGGTCGTATTAATGGTGATGTTCTTTTGGGCAGCGGAACCAATTCCATTACAATGGAAGGTTTATCTGAAACAGAATATGCCGAATTAGAGCAAGCCTTCATTGATGATGGCGCAATTGAATCAATCTATAGACCATTATTAGAAAGACATATTGACGGCGGCATTACTTTAGAGGGCGGCACAGCCACACTAGACATGTTCGACAATGCCCGATTAACAGGCGGCATCTTTTCACCAAATGGTCAATTAAATGTGACTTTAAATGACCAGTCAGAATTGGTTGTACCTGCAACAATCCCACTCAATGTGGAAAATATTTCTATCAATGATACTGCGCAATTAACCATTGGCGTGTCGGGTCAAGATGATCTAGCAGGTGGTGTTAACGCAACAGGAGACGTAATATTCGCTCCTGATAGTAAACTTAAAATTGAAATCGATTCTCTTATTGGCATAGAAAACACATATGAAATTATCTCAGCAGATAATTTGGTAATAAACAGTGAAGACAACCTACTTAATGAATCTGATCAAGTATTTATCTATGATATTGAAACCACGACTACTTCAAATTCCTTAAGCGTATCCCTAAGACGTAAAACGGCTGAAGAACTAGGACTTTCAGAAAATATTGGACGGTTGTATGAAGCATCGGTTCCAGCTTTGGAATCTACAAGTGATATTGGTGGTGAAATCAGCAGCATAACCACTGCAGATGACTTCAATAGAACATATAGACAAATGATGCCTAATAACCTTACACAGGCAAGTAGACAAATTTTGATCAATAGCAACAACCTTGCTTTTGGTGCAGTTTCAAGTCACTTGGACAACTTAAGAAATCTGAAATATGTCGCGGATGATCCATTACAATCTGGCCAGGGGTTATGGGCACAACAATATGGTAGTATGTATAATCTTGACACTACTATGGACGAAAAAGGCGCCGATGGCTTCACATTCGGCATTGCGGTTGGTTATGAATTTGCATTAACCAAACGAGGTGCATTCGGTATCAGTCTGGCCAGACATTTTGCAGACATTAAATTTGATGATGCTGGCGCTAGCCGTATGGGTATGGAAAACACGCAACTTGGCGTTTATGGCGGTATTTGGCTACGTGATTTCTTCATTGAAGGTCAGGCAAATGTTGGCCTTCTCGATTTCGAAAGTGACCGTTACGTTGAATTCACAAATTTTGACAGAACCTCTACAGCAAATTGGGACGGCTTACATTATTCATCGCATTTAAAAGCCGGCTACCAACTTAATATGGGCAAATTTACTGCGACCCCAAGCGGTAGCATCAGTTATAATAACATCAAACAAGATGGCTACACGGAAACAGGTGGCGGTGCTGGTGTTGATCTTGTTGTAAACGAGTACAGAACCAATTCCATGCTTGGTAACTTGAAAATGGAATTTGCGTATAACACTGATCTTTCTACAGATGAAGATACCATTGGCCAATTATCAATTGGCGTATATGGCGGTTGGACAAAAGAACTAAATGAGACAATTAATCCACTTACAGCACGCTTTGCTGGTTATAATAATTCATCGTTTACGTTACAATCCACACCGCTTGACCCTAATGGATTCCAGGCTGGAATGGGCTTATCATTTAAAACTGAAATTACTAACTTTAGTATTACCTATGATGCCAATTGGAAAGAAAACTATATGGCCCACACAGCAACTATGAGTTTCCGTGTAAGGTTCTAGAAAGGATATCGATATGATCAGAATAAAGCTAAATGGTATTTGTGTTGATGATCAAGCAAAGGCTCTTGAATTTTATACTGAGAAAATCGGTTTCGCAAAGAAACAAGATATTCCAATGGGTGAGTTTAGATGGCTAACTGTTGGCCATCTTGATGATGATTTAGAATTTGTGCTCGAACCCAACGCTCTTGATTCTGCCAAAGTTTTCTACGCTGACCTTTATGAAAAAGGTATTCCTGCAACTGCACTTGCGGTTGATAATATGGAAGAAACTTATAAAGAATTAACTTCTAAAGGCGTAAAGTTCAAATCTGAACCTCAAGATATGGGTGGTGTAATGGTTGCAGCTTTCGATGACACTTGCGGTAATTGGATACAGTTATATCAGGCATAGTACTCTAATTGGATTTTCACAGTGTTAGACGATAAAATTGATCATCATTTCAATGAACTTTCGCCATTGGATTTCAATATCTATGATGATTATTGCCTATTTGAAAAACTAAAATCCGAGCATATCAATTATCAAGTCGCTAATGATCTTCACGATTATATCCTTGGCATTAAAGAACAGGTTGGCAGCGTCATCAACGAAGAAGACGAGCACCTGGCTGTTGTTTATGATTTTTTATCCCCTACAGAACAAAATGACTATTATCGTTTTTTGTCAAAAATAGAATCGTCTACACAGAAATATTTACTCTTCTTAAATAAAAAATAGTATTATATCAGCTCATCTTTCAAAGGAGGGCGGAATTATGAGCACAATTCTAATTGTTGATGACGATGATGACACAAGATCATTAATCGAAAATCGTCTTGGTTCAATCGGCTATCAAATTATCACTGCCAATGATGGCCTAGATGGGTTAGGCAAAGCCAGACATCATAAACCTGACTTCATTCTAATGGACATGTTTATGCCTAAAATGGATGGTAGTGACGTTACAAGAGAGCTACGTATGCTTGGGTACACAACTCCCATTATCGCACTTACAGCGGCCGTAAAACCGGCTGATGAGAAAATAGCATTAGATGCAGGATGCAACGCTGTTATCGTAAAACCTATTAAAGATAATTTTGAAGAGCAAATAGCAGCGATGATTAGGGCTTATTCCTAAATCTTTCACATACTATTCTTAATGCTTATCATTAATTCCTTATGCGCCAAGGTTAAGCTTTCAACCGGAAGGCCACTACGGACCATTACACGAAAACCAGAATATGCAGCAAGAATCCAGCGCGCTTTATCGGCAAGCTCTTGTTTATCTATGGTTGGCTTAATCTCGTACAAAGCATTTACCAGTCCCTGTTCCAATTTGTTAAAAGCTCGCTGCACCATTTCGGATGTTTCTGGATTTAATGATGCGCGATCCGATGACGCATTGCATAAAAAACATCCGCTTCGGTCATTTAAAGTACCTACCGCCTCAATTGGCGCGAATAAAAAAGTTTGAATACGAGAAAAAGCATCCCCCTCACCATTTGTTAAAAACTGATAAGTCTGATTGACTATTTCACTTTCATAACTTTCAAATGCAGCAATATACATGGAATGTTTATCGCCAAAGGTCGCATATAAACTACCTTTTTTTAATCCAGTCGCGGCAATAATGTGCGAAAGAGAAGTGCCTTCATAACCATTCTTCCAAAACAGTTCCGTGATGTTTTTCAACACGTTATCCTTATCAAACTCTCGTGGGCGGCCTGCTAATTTGTTTTTAGTCATTTTTATCCATTTAATTATTGACCGATCGGTCCATATTATTTATAACAATTCTAAACGACAAATATGTCGTAAATTTTTTAACCTATTTTTGACCGATTGGTCAATATAATTATATTCTCCAAAGGAATTATTATGGAAAAAAGAACAGTAGATGTTGCAATTATCGGCACAGGAACATCTGGCATGGGTGCATATCGTGAAGCGGCTAAAACAACAGACAGCATTGCATTAATAGAGGGTAACAAATATGGCACAACATGCGCACGTGTTGGATGCATGCCTAGCAAACTACTCATTGCCGCAGCAGAAGCTGCCCATAATGTTGAAAAAGCCCCTCAATTTGGTGTTAACGCACAAATAAATGATATTGATGGTCGCAAAGTAATGGAACGCGTCAAATCCGAGCGCGATCGATTTGTTGGTTTTGTTTTGGAATCTGTCGATGGTTTTAATCCAGATCACTTAATTAAAGGGTATGCAAAATTTGTTAACGACAATACCTTGATCATTGATAATAAAATTGAAATAAAAGCAAAAACCATCGTAATCGCCACGGGGTCCTCGCCTGCCATACCACCGATATTTCAAAAAGTGACAGATCGCCTGATCATTAATGATGATGTATTTGATTGGGATGATTTGCCAGAATCTGTTGCGCTGTTTGGTCCCGGTGTGATTGGCCTGGAACTTGGTCAAGCTCTACATAGACTTGGTGTTAAAATTAAGATCTTTGGCCGTGGCGGGTTCGTTGGTCCACTTAGTGATCCTGAAATACTCGAATATGCGACAGATGCCTTTCAAGGTGAGTTCTATTTAAACCCTGATGCAGATGTTACTTCTATTGTCCAAAAGGATGATAAAGTTAACATTACTTATAAGCATTTCGATGGAAATTCTATTACTGAAGGTTTTGATTATGTATTGGCAACCACTGGTCGCACACCAAATGTAAGAAATCTTGGTCTTGAAAACACTACCTTGCCACTTGATGATCGTGGTGTTCCGCTGTTCAATCAATACACAATGCAAATCGGGGATCATCCCGTTTTTATTGCCGGTGATGCAAATAATGATAAACCCCTGCTGCATGAAGCCGCTGATGAAGGTAAAATCGCAGGCAAAAATGCCGCCCAATTCCCAAAAATTAGCGCAGGTAAACGTACAAGCCCAATTGGTGTGGTTTTTTCTGACCCGCAACTCGCAACAGTCGGTAGCTCATTCGCATCCCTGACTGAAGGTTGCTTTGAAACAGGCACTGTATCCTTCGAAGGACAAGGCAGAAGCCGTACCATGCTTGTGAATAAAGGATTGATGAATGTTTATGGTGAACTAGGTACAGGCTTATTACTAGGTGCTGAAATTTTTGGACCACGCGCAGAACATCTTGCGCATTTGCTCGCATGGTGTCATCAACAAAAAATGACAATACCAGAAATCTTGGAAATGCCATTCTATCATCCAGTAATAGAAGAAGGCTTAAGAACAGCGTTGAGAGATCTTAACAGTAAGCTCCAATTAGGCCCCATCCCTGTAAAACGATGCCTAGACTGCGGCCCAGGGGCTTGACTTTAAATATTAAGTGATGAATAGCCATCTTAGATTAAGGATCAGAAATACCAAGATCAAATGCAGACATTAAAAAAGGGTCCCAAAAGGGACCCTTTTTTAATGGCGGTGTATTGAACCCCTTTGAGTTCGAATCCTCTACACTCACCATTGTGTTGCAACAAATAATCGCCCTGAAAACAATAGAAAGCAAGTTTTATGTTGCAACACCTTGTGCTGCTTTGATTTCCGTTCTTGGTATGGCCTCAATCATAGCGATGAAAGTACCGTACCAATCATGCGTTCGAATCCCTGTTTGGGATTCATTGGAATTTAAAGTCACTTAGTATTTCTGGCAGATTGAATATCGCGTATTTTCTGCGGCCATGTCGATTTAATGTAGTTTAATATTGCAGCTATTTCTGCATCACTCAGGCTATCTTCATAAGCTGGCATGCCACTATTTGGGTTTTCATAACCCAACAGCTTGGCTATGCCCTTGCCCCCAAGTTTCGTATAATTAAATAACGTTTCATCATCATGATGCCATGTGTGTCCTGTTTCGTCATGGGGCGGGGCAGGAAAACTGCCATCAGTATTTGATGAACGCCAATTCGGCTGACCTTCTAGATTTGCCCCGTGACAACTGGCACAATTTTGTTGATACAACAGCTTGCCAGTTGCAATGGACCGAACTTGATTGTTTGAAACAAGTATTGTTGGCTTGTTCTTTATGAAAATGGCACCACCAAAAGCTCCAACAATGATAATAATAAATATCAAAATGATGGTGGTCTTATTCATTTTTTTGCAAAACATCGTCATTATTAGAAGTCTTGGTCTCAGAATGGCAAGATTTTCCCATAAATTTATGCAGAACTAAGTGCGCTCCTACGCATAACAACAACGGACTGGCTTGAAAAGCCAGCTCAACGACATCAAAATCAGATCTGTTGAATAACAGAAAGCTAAAGAGCGGTACAATCATCACGATGCAGCATAACCACATCATTGTATGAGATTTGATGTTTGTTGCTATCCTTGACATGAGCACATTCATAATAATTACTTTCCTTTCGTATGGGATCGCTAAATATCTTTTATGCAACTTCAACCCAGGTTTTCATTCCTGCAGCTTGGTGAGCCAACATATGGCAGTGAAGTAACCACTTTCCTGGATTATCGAAAACACAGGCAATTTTTGTGGTTTTCCCAGCATCAACAAGGATGGTATCTCGCAATGGCGACATGCCTCCTGATACGATCGCCTGAAAATGATGCCCATGCAGGTGAATCGCGTGTGGAAATCTGGTATCATTGACGAGTTCGATGACACCAGTCTGACCCGCTTTGAACTTATGGAATGGTGTATCTGTCATGCCTGATACACCATTGAAAGCCCAGACATCACCGTTCATCATGCCCCCCATCATCATGCGGCGGCTCATGGCTCCACCTTCCATTTGAAGAGTTAATTGCACAGCGTTTTTCAAATCAGGCATTTCATAGCGATTTATCATCGGTAGAATGACTTCGGCTTTCGCTGTTGGTTCGATCAGGCCTTGAACCGTAAATCCTCCCAATCGGAACAAACCATCACGAGCCGTAAAATTGACTTCAATTGTTTCACCGGTTACATCCGCGATGATATCGGCACGTTGCGCTGGTGCGAGAATAATATTGTCCATATCCTCTGGTTTTTCGAGTGGCATTCCATCATAAGCGATGATTTTCCCGTCTACACCAGTAAGCTGGAGCGGGAATATTCGGTCTGTTGCAACATTTATGAAGCGCAAACGAATTCTTTGGTTAAGTTTGATTGGAGAGGTTACACCTTGAAAGATTGCCTTAGCAAAATTACCCATTCTGCCAGCATGAGCTTGATCGTGCATATTCTCAAAATCACCGGCCTGCGAACCATCTCGGTTGAGACGCCAGTCATCGACAAAAACAATGATGTCATGGTCGACAAGAGGTGGATTTTCCTCTTCAACAATCAGCGCACCATACAAACCACGTGCAACTTGTTCCCACGATCTATCATGAGAATGATACCAGTAAGTTCCAGCATCCGGTGCAACAAAGTCGTAGAGAAAATCATTCCCAGAGGAAACCTGCGATTGCGTTAACCCTGGCACGCCATCCATCTTATTATCAATACGAATTCCGTGCCAATGTACCGCAGAAGATTGCTTCAAAGCATTCTCGAACCGAACCTTTACGCGCCCACCTTTGCGGGTCCGAATGGTAGGGCCAGGAGTGGAGCCGTTGAACCCCCAAAGTGAAGTCTGGTCTTGGTCTGGCAGCAAGTCAAGTTTAACTGGCTCGGCGCGTAGCCTCATGGCTTCATCTGCAAAAGCCAGAGAGGGTATGCACAGGCTAGCGGCGGTCGAGGCCAAAAAATGTCGACGAGTGATCATGAATGAGCCTCCGGCAAGGTGAGAACACTTGTTAGAACCGCAGTTGCAAACAATATGAAAGCCACCAAGTTAATCTCGACCAGTACTGAATGTTTAAGATGTTTCAGAGCATCCGAATCTCCACCCCTTAAAGCAGGGACAAACCGTAGCTTGTTGGCAGCTGCCAAGCCCAGCAGCCCAGTTACAAGGAAAATCTTGATAAGCAGAGTCTGTCCGTATCCTGTGGTGAATAAATTTGTGAGTGAATTTACCAGTTCATAAGCAAGCCACCCGCCCGCAATAAATAATATAGGTACGAAGAGCACTGCCAACCGACCAAACCGATGTGCGATCTCTTCGGTTGTTTTAATTTGTGCAGGATCTGAACTTAATCGGTATAAGGGGAACAAAATCCCGACCCAGATGGCAATTCCCATCAAATGGGTGAGCAGTAAAGCCTGAAAAAGAAAATTCGGTATATCTGCTACATGACCTATTTGAGTGAATGATCCTAGAACGACCAAACAGCCAATAGCCATTAAGCTCTTGCTAACTTTACCAGAAAAAAGTCCAACAATTATGAGGAAGAATCCCAAAGCACGTAAAAGCAATGCCGTTCCAACTGGAGTTTGCCATAGAATGCCGAGCATTTCTGGATCGACTGCGCCAGCTACTTCGCCGGTTAACCTTGCAGCAGCCAAGGCATAGCTGGTCAACGCAGAAATCAACCCAACAATAGCAAACAAACCCGTTATTGGACGACCATTGAAACTTGATTTTGCTTTATTTGTTTCAAAAACTATCAGATATATAATGGTGCCTGATGCAAACAAAGCACCTATGTAAAGCATAAGTTTCGATATGATTGAAAAGAGGCTCAACAAGTCCATCTGCCGCTATTCCATCACAGTAAACTGGAATGCACCCTCAATCGGATGACCATCCTGTCCAAGGGCACGCCAGGTTATATTATAAATCCCCGTACCCATGGGTTCGATTGGCAATGTGAATTCCGTTTGAAAGCTCTTATATTCGGAAGTATCAATTTCAAGGATTTCATGATCTTCATGTTGCATTTCTACTTTAGTCAAACGAATTTTTTTGGCCATATGGATTGAAATCGTTTCGGGGACTTCATCTAATATCGCTTCATTATCGGGTACGGTCATTTTAGTATCGGAATGTGCTAGAGCCTGTGAAGTTAAAACAGCTGAAAATGCGACTATCGTTACTAGGTTAAGAATGCGGTTCATTTTTTCCTCTTTGTTTGGTGCGTTAGTTAATTCCATTTGCCCGCTGTAGCTCGCGAACATAGGTTATAATGGTAGACACCTCAGCCCGAGTGAGCCCATCAACTGGCGGCATATTGCCAAATGGCCAATGGTGAGCACGAACCCCAAGCGCAGCCGCACGCTGGAAGCTCTCGTCCCCGTGGTGAGATGGTTCGTAGATTTTGTGTATCAAAGGTGGAGCTACGCCCTTTTGCCCCGCAGCGTTTTGACCATGACACGAAGCGCATTTTGCTTCAAAAATGCGCTTACCTACGATGGCATTATCGGAAAGCTGTTCAGGCAATGTAACAGACACCAAGGCGCTGTTTGACTTTGTGCCGTCAGAAACTTTGGCATTCTGCTCATCATTATTTGACAGCCAAAAGTAAACGCCGCCGATAAGGGCGATAATAAGAAGTATTACAATATTACGAGTCATAAATCGATTTAACCTCTAAATTATTCATTAAATGATTTTGAACAATATCCAGACAGCCATGCCGACCATCATCAAATTTTCTAGCAATGAGATAAATCCGAGCGGAACATTTGTATTACCTCCGACACAGGCACAAGTAAGGTCTCGTTTATCAATATAAACCGCCTTGAATACGCTGACGGCCCCAATCGACCCAAACACCAAAGCGACTGGCGCAGATAGCCAAGTCAAAATGCCTGCGAACATCAGCAAACCAGCACCCGCTTCCAGAAACGGATAAATTTTTCCATAGGGAGGCCATGCGCGTGCTAACAAATCATAATTCAAAAACATGTCAGCAAATGATTGAATATCTTTCAGCTTTTGCAAACCAAGCAGGATCATCGAAATGGCTATAAACCACGGGAGGGTCATATTTGAAAAAACCGATGTTGAGACCAACCAAGTCACTGATACTGCACTTAAAGCAGCAATGGAAAACAGCGCGATAACTGGCATATAGGTTTTGTCATTACCTGCTTGGTCACCAAAATGCTCAAGAGAAGCCTCATATCCACCAACAACTTGATTATCTATCACCAGCTGTGGGGTTGTTTTTACACCTAACTCATCTTTCAACGCCTCCACCTCATTTCTGCTTTTAAGAGGATGGTCTGTGAATTTAATACGCTTCTTTTCCAGATAGCTTTTCAACTTTACGCCGGAGGGGCAAAGATGGTCTGGCAATTCCATTCGATATAAATGTGCTGTCATGCTTATATCATGCCTTTCAAATTATATTTTCTTTCACTTTGGATCACGTAGAACCTTTCCGATCTATTCATATTTTTTAAGGAGCGTGACGATCTCCTCAATTTTTTTATTTTGTTCATCTGCGCTGTGACAACAGGCCTGATCGAGACAAGACTTCATGTGCGTTTCAAGAACGGCCAGCTCTACTGCCTTCAGAGCGCTTCGAGCCGCACGTATCTGTGTCATGATATCAACGCAGTATTTTCCTTCATCAATCATTCTTTTAACCGCCTCAACCTGCCCGGAAACGCGGTTTAATTTTCCTAAATGATCTTTGTGTGATGGATGCATCGCTTTATACCTATCTTAATATACCCAGTATGGGTATATACCCCAGTGGGGTATAATGTCAAGGGTCAACGCTTGCATATTCATCTATTTTCTACTATTTTCAATCCATATATCCCGAGAAGGACATTAAAGCTATGCCCAATGATGACATTATGACCGTGAAGGAACTCGCCGATTACCTCAAGATTGCTGAGAAGACGGCCTATCGATTTGCATCTGAGGGCAAGGTTCCGGGCTTCAAAGTGGGAAGCGCGTGGCGATTTCGCAAAAGCGAGATTGACCGTTGGATCAGTGAACAGGAAAGAAATGAAACAAAAGGTGAAGCTGGTGAGTAAAAAGCTAACGCTGAAAGAATTAGAGCACCAGCTCTGGATGGCCGCGCATATTATCACCGGGCCTATCGATGCGTCTGATTACAAGACCTACATCTTCCCGATCCTTTTCTTCAAACGCATCAACGATGTCTATAATGAAGAATTTGAAACGGCGATGGAGCTTTACGGTGATGAGGACCTCGCCAACGCTGCTGAGCAACACCGCATTCAAATTCCAAAAGGCTGCCGCTGGAGCGATGTGCTTTCAACCACAAAGGATGTCGGTAAAGCCCTGCAAGGTGCTTTCCGCTGTGTTGAAAAAGCCAATCCGCATCTTTATGGCATATTTGGTGATGCGCCGTGGACCAACAAAGATCGCTTGCCTGACAGCTTAATCACAGAACTGCTCAATCATTTCCATCAAATCCCGATGGGCGTGAAGGATGTCCGTGATGATGACATGGGTCGCGCCTACGAATTTCTAATCAAGAAGTTTGCTGACAAGGCCAATAAAAAAGCAGGTGAGTTCTATACACCGCGCACTGTTGTAAGGCTGATGGTCAATGTCCTTGACCCAAAAGCGGGTGAAGTTGTCTATGACCCGGCTTGCGGTACAGGCGGCATGCTGCTTGAAACAATCCACCATGTTCAGGAGCGTGGCGAAGACCCACGGCTTTTGACGCTCAAAGGCCAAGAGAAAAACCTGACCACCGAAGCTATTGCCCGCATGAACCTGTTTCTGCATGGCATGGAGGATTTTCAGATCATTCGCGGTGATACACTGCGCGATCCCAAATTTACCGATGGTGACAAGCTGGAAACCTTTGACTGCGTGATCGCTAACCCACCATTCAGCCTTGAAGACTGGGGTCATGATAGCTGGAGTGCTGATCAATATAACCGTAATGCCTACGGCATCGCACCAAAAAAGAACGGCGACTTTGCTTGGGTCATGCACATGTATGCGTCCATGCGTGATGATACAGGCCGGATGGCTGTTGTTGTGCCACATGGCGTTCTATTCAGAGGAAGCTCTGAGGCCAAAATCCGTGAGGCGCTTATCAAAAATGGCGCTTTGGAATGTGTGATTGGCCTTGCAGAGAACCTGTTTTATGGCACTGGTATTTCCGCTTGTGTGCTTGTCCTGCGAAAAGACAAGAAAACGCTGAACCGAAAAGAAGTCCTCTTCATCAACGCTGATGAGATTTACACCAAAGGCCGCGCTCAAAACACCATGAGCGAAGGCCAAGCCGATGAAATCTACGACATCTACAAACGCCAGCATGAAGCAGCGGAAGAAATCGAAGGCGTAAGTCGCTGGGTGCCGATCAAGGAGATCGAAGAAAACGACTTTAACCTCAACATTGCGCGATATGTGCAAAAGCCGCTTGAGGAAGAAACCATCACGGTGGAAGAAGCCCTGAAAGATTTTAAACAGAAACTCGCCAATCTTGAACAGGCAGAAGATGAATTAGAGGCCCTGCTGGCCAAGGAGGGTTTCGAGCTATGAGCATCACACAAAAACAACTGGAAGATTTGCTCTGGGGTGCGGCTGTTTTGCTGCGCGGTCAAATCGAAGCATCAGATTATAAACAATACATCTTCCCGCTGCTGTTTTATAAACGCATGGATGATGTCTATCAGGAAGAATATATCCAAGCGCTTGAGCTTTATGAGGATGATGAGCTTGCCAAAAAGCCTGAGCAGCACCGCTTTGTCATTCCCGATAATGCCCGCTGGAGCGTGGTCCAATCCACCACCAAGGATGTCGGCAAAGTCCTGAAAGATGCCCTGCGAGCCATCGAAAAAGCCAATCCGCGCTTATATGGCGTGTTCGGCGATGCCGTCTGGACGAATAAAGAGCGCTTGCCGGACCACCTACTGGTGTCGCTGATCAATCATTTTAGCCAAATCCCGCTCGGCGTGAAGGACATTGATCAGGATGATCTGGGTAATGCCTACGAATATCTGATCAAGCAATTCGCCGATGATTCAGGTCATACCGCAGCCGAGTTTTACACCAACCGCACCGTTGTGCATTTGATGACACGTATCCTTGGCTTGCAACCGGGTGAAACGGCCTATGACCCCACCTGCGGTACCGGAGGGATGTTGCTGAACGCCGTCATGGATTTACGCAAAGACGACCGCGAATGGCGCACCGTCAAACTCTATGGGCAAGAGGTCAATCTTCTGACCTCAGCGATTGCCAAGATGAACATGCTGCTCCACGATATTGAGGAATTTGATATTGCCCGTGGCGATACACTCAAAGAGCCGAAA
Organism: Pseudemcibacter aquimaris; assembly: GCF_028869115.1. Classification (NCBI taxonomy): domain Bacteria; kingdom Pseudomonadati; phylum Pseudomonadota; class Alphaproteobacteria; order Emcibacterales; family Emcibacteraceae; genus Pseudemcibacter; species Pseudemcibacter aquimaris. Next base: position 959,813 of record NZ_CP079800.1, on the reverse strand, counting down.
TTTACCAAAGGCGACAAGCTCCAGCAATTCGATGTGATCTTTGCTAACCCACCATACTCCATCAAGAAATGGGACCGAGAGGCATTCGGATCGGACCTATATGGCCGTAACATGCATGGCGTCCCCCCACAGGGCTGCGCCGATTATGCGTTTTTCCAGCATATCATGAAAAGCCTGAACCCGAAAACAGGCCGCGCTGCAATGCTTTGGCCGCATGGCGTGTTGTTCCGTGATCAGGAAGAAGATATCCGCAAAGGCGTGATCGCCAGTGACTTGGTTGAGGCCGTCATCGGCTTGGGGCCAAACCTGTTTTACAACAGTCCTATGGAATCTTGCGTGGTGGTCCTGCGCCATAACAAAACCGCCGACCGCAAAAACAAGATTGTCTTTGTGAATGGCGTGCATGAAGTCACCCGTGAACGCGCCACCAGCTTTTTATCCGACGACAATTTGGAAAAGCTGGTCGAAGCCTATTACGAGCCAGAAGATCACCCAGATATAGCGCGATTAGTCGATCTGGATGAGGTCAAAGACAATTTATTCAACCTGTCCATTCCACTCTATGTCACCGCCAAAAACGGCAATGGCAGTCACGAGGAAGAACAGGATTTAGAAGGTGCCATTGAAGATTGGAAAATCTCTCGCACCCTTCTCAAAAAGCAAACAAACAAGCTGTTCGATAGCTTGAAAGAATTGGGATATGAGGCGTAAACAGCGATGCAATTAACGGAGAAACAAAAATCAGAAGGCTGGCGCATCGTTAAGTTTGGCGAGATTGCCAAAAGCGTGAGCAAGCGTGTTGATCCTGCGGATACAGACTTGGAAGTGTATGTTGGACTTGAGCACCTTGATCCTGACAATTTACGCATTACCCGCAGAGGCGTACCGAGTGATGTGAAGGGCCAGAAGCTTCTGGTGAAGCCCGGCCAAATCATCTTTGGCAAACGTCGCGCTTATCAACGCAAAGTGGCCGTTGCTGATTTTGAGGGCATTTGTTCGGCGCATGCAATGGTGCTGGAAGCGATCCCAGAAGCAGTGGTGCCTGAATATCTGCCATTTTTTATGCAATCAGATATGTTCATGGAGCGAGCCGTTGCAATCTCCGAAGGTTCACTCTCACCAACCATCAAATGGAAAACACTGGCCAACCAAGAATTCCCACTGCCGCCCCGCCCACGACAGGAGGAGATGCTGGAGATCTTTGAGAAGATTGAAGATAAACTTTTTCAAATTGATGAACTCCTGAAAAGAACTGATTTTTTATTGGGTAAAATAAGGGCGGAGTCCGTTCATGATGATGAATATAAAAAAATCAACTTAGGCGACATCGTCAAATTTAAGGGTGGATCTGGTTTTAAACCTAAATACCAAGGAAATAAGCAAGGAGAAATACCCTTCATCAAGGTTGCAGACATGAATCACGGCGAGAATAGCAAATATATTATCAAGTCTGATAATTGGATAAGTGGCGAAGAGAAGAAAATAATGAAAGCCACAGAATTTCCTGCTGGCAGTGTTGTATTCGCAAAAGTTGGCGCAGCTCTTTTATTAAATAGAAGGCGCATTTTGAAGCATTCAACAATTATTGATAATAACATGATGGCAGCCTTACCAAGCGGAGAGATTTCAACTGAGTATCTATACCACTTCTTAAACACGATTGACTTTGCAACCTTCGTAAGGCAGGGCGCTGTTCCCTCGGTTAATCAGTCAGACATGGCTTCAGTCAAAATCAACCTTCCTGATTTAGAGAAACAAGAATCAATCTCTGAGACACTGAATGGTTTTGAAGCATCAATTGATTTACTTGAAGAAAAGAAAGATAAAACACTAAATATTCGAAAATTATTAATTAAAAATACTCTCGAGGAGGCAGCATGAGCGGATTTAACGAAGCCAATACCATCGAAGAAGCCATCCGCGACCGCCTTGCTGCGTTACCGGGTGATAACTGGACATTCATCCACGGGACCGAGTTGCCGCGTGAGCCGCAGGATGTGCTGATTGAATGCTGGCTGAAAGATGCGCTGTGCCGTTTGAATCCCGATATTGCCAAAGACTCCGAAAAAGCCGATGAGGTGATTTACAAGCTGCGCGGTGTCTTGCTGGAGGCCAGCCATAGCGGCCTTGTTCGCGCCAATGAGCTGTTTACCGAATGGTTGCGCGGTGAAAAATCCATGCCGCTAGGCAAAGATGGCGAGCATATCACTATCAACCTGATTGATTATCACGACCATTCCAAAAACCAGTATGTGGTCTCACAGCAAGTGCCCTCCATGGGCGCGAAAAACGCCTTCTTTGATCTGGTGCTGTATGTGAACGGTATACCGTTGGTGGTTGGAGAAGTTAAAACACCTGTCCGCATGGCGATCAGCTGGCAAGATGGTGCCTCTGATTTTATGGGCGGTGACAAGCATTACTGGGCTAATCAGAGCAGTTTTTTTGTACCGAACCTTTTATGTTTCGCCACGGAAGGCAAAACCTTTGCCTATGGCGCGGTGAATGCCGGGTTCAAACACTGGATGCCATGGCACAAAACCACAGATGGCGATGAGATTCCGCAGAACATGAATACGGTCCTGACCAGTGCCGAGCGCCTGTTGGAGCCGCAAACACTGTTGGAACTGCTGCAATCGTTTGCGCTGTATTCAGCCACCAAGCTGCCTAACACCAATGTGATCAAGCGTATCAAGCTGCTGCCCCGTTATCCGCAATATGAAGCGGCCAAACAAATCGTGGATCGTGTAAAAAGCGGTGAAATCCGCAAAGGGTTGATCTGGCATTTCCAAGGCTCCGGTAAATCCTTGCTGATGCTCTATGCCGCGAAGATGCTGAAAGCTGATCCGGATTTGAAAAACCCAACCGTGGTGGTTGTGGTGGATCGCGTTGATCTAGACAGCCAAATCAACACTACCTTTGACAATGCGGATGTGAAAAACGTCACCCCGGTGAAATCCTGCAAACAGCTTTCTAAAGAGCTGGAGCATGATAGCCGCAATATCCTTGTGACCACTGTCTTCAAATTTGATGACGTGGAAATTGACGAGAACAATAAGGACGGCCTGAACCCACGCGAAAATATCATTGTTCTGGTCGATGAAGCGCACCGCACTCAAGAAGGTATGCTGGGCGAAAAAATGCGTTGGGCGTTGCCGAATGCTTATTTCTTTGGCCTGACAGGCACGCCGATCTCTGGCATTGAGCGTAACACCTTCCGTCTCTTCGGTGCTGATCAAGACCAAGGGCGATATATGAACCGCTATTCATATAAACAGTCCATTCGTGATGAGGCTACACTTCCAGTTAAGTTTGAACCGCGTTTGGCTGAGCTGCGTGTTGATCAAGAGGCTATCGATAAAGAATTCGATGCGCTGGCCGAGGCTAATAACCTGACGGAAGAGGAAAAAACACAGCTCTCACAAAAGGCCGGGAAGCTCGCGCATTTGCTTAAAGCTCCTAAGCGTATGGAAGCCATCGCCAATGATATTCAAGAACACTTCACCAGCCATGTTGAGCCTAAAGGGCTGAAAGCCATGGTGGTGGTCTATGACCGCGAAGCCTGTGTTTTGATGTATGATCTTCTGACCAAGCGTTTCGGCGAAGGCATCTGCGAAGTGGTGATGAACCTCTCCCAAGGGGCGATTGATGATGAAAAGGACGAAAACGGCAATCCAAAGAAAAAGGCTGCCGATTGGGTCAAATGGGAAAAGCTGGGCCTGCCGCTAGATAAGGAAGCCTTTAAGCGCTGGCAGTCTATTGATGCCAGCTCAACCAATCAGGAAAAAGTGCTCGATCAATATCGTGACTCCACCGATCCACTGAAAATCCTGATTGTGACTGCTAAGCTCCTGACCGGATTCGACGCGCCGATTTGCTATTGCATGTATTTGGATAAGCCTCTGCGCGACCACACATTGCTGCAGGCCATGTGCCGGACGAACCGCCTGTATGATGAAACCAAGCAGCATGGCCTTATCATTGATTATTTGGGCGTGTTTGAAAACCTGGCAAAAGCACTCGCCTATGATCCGAAAGAGATTGAAGGCGTTGTGGATCAGCTGGGCAAATATAAAGACGAAGTGCCTGTTGCGATTGAAAAATGCTTGGCCTTTTTTAACGGCGTTGATCGCACCGTTGGTGGGTATGAGGGCTTGATTGCGGCGCAGGATTGCCTTGCCTCAAATGAGGTGCGTGACCAATTTGCGGCGCAGTTCAATGTTTTGAAAAAATTGTGGGAGGCTTTAACACCCGATCCATTCTTACAGCCATTCCAGAAAGATTATCGCTGGTTGGCGCAAGTCTATGACTCTGTGCGTCCAGTTGGTGGTTTAGGCTCATTGATTTGGCAGTCGCTTGGGCCAGAAACTATTCGCTTGATCCACCAGCACACAGATATTGACCAAATTCGTGGTGATCTCGACGAGTTGGTAATGGATGAGGATTCCATCTTCACTTTGACCGAAGCAGAGCAATCGAGACGTGCCAAAACACTGGAAATCAGTTTGATGGCTAAAGTTCGCAAGAAGTCTGGTGATCCCAGATATGTTGAGCTTGGTGAGCGCCTTGAAAAACTCCGCGAAAAATATGAATCTGGTGTATTAAGCTCTATCAACTGGCTCAAAGAACTTCTCGACGCTGCCCGTGAGACTGTACATTTAGACAATGGCTCTGGGCATGATGAAAAAATCGTCGAAGATAATAAAACGGCGTTGTCTGAATTGTTTAAGGAAGTTCGCAACGATCAGACACCTGAAATCATCTCTCGCATTGTTGATGACATTGATAAAATCGTCAAAGCAACACGCTTCCCGGGATGGCAAAACACGACAGCTGGTGATCGTGAGATGAAGCAGGTATTGAGAAAAACTCTTCTCAAATATCAGCTACATAAGGATGCGGAATTGTTTGATAAAGCCTATGGCTATATCAGCGAGCATTATTGATACGCATATAGATCACTTTCAGCAGCCCGACGCCTAACCAGCCCTTTGAGCTTACGGCCACCCGCCCAGACCCAGCGCATGAATTGCTCTGGTACTTCGGCGTGTTCCTCACGGTTGATTTTACGGCGCAGTGTGGAGCGTTGAAGCGCCCCGCCACCAAGATTATAGGTGAATGAGACCAGCGCATCGAACTGACCATCTGTCAGCGGCACATTGATCAGGCGCAAAACAGCACGTTCTGCAATCTGGGCATCTTGGCGCAATAATTCCTCGGCTTGTACCTCATCAATGCCTGACGAAAAGTCCTCGTCGTCTTTGACAACGTGGCCATAGCCGATGGTGGGATAACCAGCCGGGCAAAAATAAACGGTCCGAGAGAAGCCCTCGAACCGTTTGATCAGGTCCAATCCATTTTGTGTGATATGTCTCATTTTTCCAGTGTTCCTATAACTTTAAGGTTTTTGCTGCCATATTCAAAAACGCCATGCCATTGCTCTTGCCCGAGGACTTCTTTGCGCTCAATCATTAGCGTAAAGCGGTCAATGCCGTATTGTTTGGCAGTGGCGTAATCTTCCAGCGCGTACCAAGCTTTACGGGCTAGCGTGGTCGCCATTTTTTTGACTGTGTATTCAAAAGCATTGAGCAGCGCTTCCAGTTCGGCATCGGTGCATTTTTCGTTTTGAACATCCTCAATCATGGCTTTGCAAAATAGTTTGCTCATGGCGTTATCTCCTTGTTTTCAATTGCTTTTTACACTTACAGTAACGCTTCATTCCGGGCGCTTATCAAGTGAATAAGATCATGTTTTTCAAGGATTTGAGCGGAACTTGGCCAAGGCGCGTTGCCCGAACCAGAAGGACATGACAGCGGCAAATAACGCCTGCGTTTCAGCGTCCCATACGGCGATCAGTCCGTCGGTAATCCCGACACCCTGATCCAATAGCTTGAACAGTGCAGCGGTTTTGACGGTGGCAAACAGAATAAAAAACGCGTAGGTGATAATCGGGCGCACAGAGGCACGCAAAGCCTCAACCCATTTCACACCGCTGGGCTGGCTGGCATGAGCATAGAGCGCCTTGCTTTCGGCGATATCGGCCTGCACCTGTATTTCTTCAAGACGTTGTGTGTGGCCTTGGCGTTGCGCTTCCATCTGCCGATCCAGAATGGCCAGCTCATGTTTACGGTCGGCATGATCACGCCAGAGTTTTAAGAAATCCGGAAACGCGGATGATAAAAAGCCCAGCAGGCTTCCAAGTAATGTCAGCATAGTTTTTCTCCTGTTTATTTGGGGGTGAAGGGTCCAAGTTTTGCAGCCACGCCTGCGACCAAGAGCGCCAGAACACCAATGGTGATCCAGCGCACAACGGTTTGCAGAAAGGTGCGTTGCATAGCTTTGATTGAACTGACCAGATCGCGTAAATCGTGGATATCGTGAACAGCTTCTTCATCTGCTAAGCCCACTTCCTTTAGGGCTTTTCTGGCTCCTCGGCAGGCAGCTTGCTCCAGCAGAGCCTCAAATTCTGTACGCGGCAGGCACACCATATCGTCCTGCCGCTGATGGTTATCAGCGGTCATGATTACGTTCCTTACTTCAGAGTTAAATGCGGTGGGTTATGGCTGAGACGGCGTCTCAGCATCTAGGCGGCATTGATAGCCGCTATTATCCAAAACATGCTCAACACGGGTGGCGATCCATTCACCATCGACACCTGCGCGGATGCCAGAAAGCGTTATTTTGCCTTCGCTCATCAATCGTGTATTGCCGGGCAAGCTGATATTCAGCGTACCTGTGCCGCGTTTCAGGCGCTCTAATGCTGATCGGGCATTTTGTGTTGCCTGATCTGCGCCATCATAGGTGTGACGCAGCGTATAAACTGGCTCAGCATCACCAATCTTGATGGTTTCTTTTTCAGCGGTTTGCTTATTGTGGAAGCTGGCCTGAACTGATCCGTATTTATCCCGATCTGTAAAACTTGCCTCCCAACTGGTAAGCTGATGCCCTGCAATAGCAACTGGTTCTATTAATATGCCACTGACAGATTTGGCCTGACCTTTCGGCACGAAGAGCAATTTGCCATGGACAGGTTTGGTGATTGCGCCGTGGTTTCTGGCAAGACGCGTCAGCAAATGCAGGTCACTTTCCTCAGTCTGTGTCAGATATGGCAGCTGAATGGACGACATATCGCTTGATATTTTAGGCTCCAAGCCATGAGCTGCCGCGATCTCATTCACAACATCCACCAATGTGACTTCGCCCCATGTTTTTGTTCTGGGGGCTTTAAGCACTTGGCGCATATCAGCGGCATGGGCACGAATAGTCATGCTTTGCGGGGGGCTGGCGATACTGACTTCATCAACAATATAAAGCCCCATCCGCACAAGACCTGTTTCCTGATAGCCCAAGGCAATATCCAGTTCCGCTCCTGTGCGCGGCAAAGCGATTTTGCCATCACGATCATCCAGCTTGATTTCAACCTTATCGCTACCGACACCAGCCTCGTCAGTCACCCGCAAGGATAATAGACCACGCTTAATAGCAGCAGTAATATCGGTGCTATCAGCAATAACGCGGAAATCCGGTGTACTCATTTTCTTATCCTTATTACTTAATCCCAGAGGCGAATAACCTCGTCCGTTTCAGGTAGCGATAACTCGGGTAAGACGATCTCAACACCTGCGGGCAAAACATCACCTAAATCAGCAAGCCCATTATTGGCTTCCAAGACTGCTTCAACGGCACCGCTTTGGGCTCGGTAGTGTTTCCAGCATATCCAGTCCAACACGTCGCCCTCACGGGTGCGATAAATTGCACTCATCCTTCCTCCTTTCAAATGATTCACTGGATCATTTGATTTGCTTAACGCAAACCAGTCGTCAGTCTCCATATTTGCTAATGGACATGCGAAAACTGATCTTGCGGGGAACGCCGCCTTTTAAGAAAATCTGACGATTTTCTTCAAGCCGGGTAATAACCCATCGGCCCCAGATGCCGCCCATGCCATCAATCAAAAGGAGCGGCTCACCTTTGTCAGCCGCTCCTTTCATATCTTCAATTTGATCAAGCCCACCTCTGAATTCAGGGTAGATCGTGCCTTCCAGATGAATCTGCTCCATGCCATGCCCGAGATATTGCATAGCAGGATTATTTTGCAGCCGTTCCTGACCTTGCCATCGATACTCAATAGAGCGCCTAAATTGCTGATATGCGCTGGTATTGAGTGAAAACCGATAGTTTCCTAATCCCATCATGGTGCTCATAATACGGCTCCTGCAGTATCAAATAATGCGCCACGGGTTTGCTCTTTAATGCGGCGCATGACTTCGTCAGCAATGCGATTCACGTCTTGGCCGGGCGCGGCTTGAACTGTGATGTTGAAAGCGTTGTTATGCGTGTGCTCAGTTGATTGACGGATGCCACCACGCGCTGCATCCTGAACAGAACGCTGCAAGGCACTATGTTCATCCTTGTTGGTTATTGTGGCTTCAACAGACGGTTCCTTGCTGCCAAAAATGGCGTCCCAGACTTTACCAATGGCTCGAATGGGGGCGCTGATGATTTTCCAAAAACCACCAATCCAGTCAGCAAACGCTTCCCAGACAGGCTTTACACTGTCCCAGATACCGGAAAAGAATGTCTTTACCTTGTTCCAATTCGTAATCAGCAGTCCGGCAGCCAAAGCAATGCCGCCTACAATCAGCCCAATGGGATTGGTCATGATCGCTACGGTTAGCGCACGCATACCGCCAATAACAACGGGAATAGCGCGTGACGCCAACCCAATCAGACTGGCAGCAAAGGCTTTAATCATGCCCCCAAAGGCAAGTGCTTTCAGACGTACTGCTGTAATAGCAGCGCTGATGTTGAAGGCCCCCATGCGAAGAGACGCAAGTGCCAAGGCGGATTGCAATCCACGGAAACCAACCACAAGTGCGTTGGCTCCTCCCAACACAAATGTCCAAGCATAGCCCAGACCAATCGCTGCGATCTTGATGCCGATCAGGGCGAATGTAGCCCCAAATACAACACTCGTGAGCAGCGGAAAACGCTCTGCCAGATCAGCTACCATACCGCTCATTGGGCGTAGTACATTGTTCACCAAGAAATTAAGCGGCGGCAGCAAAGTCGTGCCGATATTCATGCCGATTTCAGTGATTTGATTGCTCAGCAGCTGCAGACTGTTCTTGGTCGTATTGGAGCGATTGGCAAACTCGCGCTGCATGGAATTATGCTTTTTACTATCGCCCAGTAAATCCAAGGTTTTCTGGTAGGTCTGCACTTGGCCCGCAAGCAGTGAAATATCATCCGCATATTCAAGCCCGAACAGATCAGACAAAATCCCGGCACGCTCCTGTTTTTCAACCTGTGAAACGGTTTGCAGGAAAGAGAGCAACGCTCCTTGAGCATCATCTCTGATGGCATCTTTCAAACCCTGCGCCTCAATACCAAGAGCACTGAGGCCGGACTGGAATTTGGCGCTTTGTTTGTCTGCCGTATTCAGTTTCAACAGCAATGCATTCATCGCCGTGGCAGCCACTTCGGGCTTTTTACCCAGCGCGACAAACGTATCTCCAAGTGCAGCGGTTTGCTCCGCAGAAAGGCCGAAATCTCTGGCTTGTGCGCCCGCACGCGTAATCACTTGTACAATCTCGCTGGCTTTGGCCGCCGTGTTATCGGATAAGTGATTGAGCGCATCACCCAACTGGCTCATCTCAGTGATTGGAATACCGAAGATATTAGAGAGTTTGGCCATGGATTCACCTGCCTGATCGGGCATGATGTCAAAAGCCACGGCCATCTGGGATGCAATCTTGACAAAATCCGGTAAGGCATCTTCTGACACACCCAGCTGTCCACCAGCGGCAGCAATCTGAGCCAGACCTGCAGCAGAAAGAGGGATTGTGCGTGACATGGCCTTGAGCTGATTGCCAAAAGCTCGAAGGCCGTTTTCCTGATCCTTGAAATCAACGACTTTGCGGACATCAGCCATCTCGCTTTCAAAATCAATCGCTGCTTTTAGCGGTGCGCCCATAGCAGCGCCGAGTGCCACCATATCCAGAATTTGACCGCGCAAGGCGGCACGTCTGGATTTGATGCCATCACCGCGTTTTAGCGCCTGATCCAAAGCATTATATTTGGATTTGAGACGATCTACTGACGCGCCAAGCTTTGTCTGTTGGGCGGCCAGATTGCGTGTGCTTTGCCCTGCGGTCTTCATTTCCAGCCGTACTTGGCGCAGCGATTCCTGTTTTTTCTCATAGGCCGCTTTGGCCCGCCCGGCGACGTTTTTGGCTTTTTCAAACTCCGACCTCATTTTAGCCGTCGGGTTAGCTGTTTGTTTCATGGCCAGAGCCAATTCACGCACTTGCGTTTCCGCAGCCTGCCAAGCGTTTTTCGCGCCCATGACATCCGTTTTCAGCTTTTGGAAGCTTTGGATGCGCTTGCCACTGGCATCAAGAGATTTCAGGGCTTGGCCCATTTGCATGAGCTGCTTGCGTCCACCACCTAAAGCAGTGCCAAAGCTGCTCTTCAGGGCAGCGCCGATGGTAATGGATACAGCGTTATTCTGTGCCATGATGCATGTCCTGTGATTGTGGGTGAATATTTAGGGTTTCATCAGTGATGATGCGTCTTGATGCCAAAGCAAAAACTCATCGACCTCCATGTTAAGCCAAAGCTCAATGCCGCCGACGTGAGAAGCCAAGGTCAGAACGGCTAGTCGGATGTCTCCGGCGTCGAGGGAAAAAAATCAGCAAAACTCTGTTGGATTTTGCCGTAATCAGCCAAGTCCAGCTCTTCAATCACGCGGATATCAACTTCGGCCAGATTGGCAATCATGGCGATTTCTTTTTCTGCATCGGTCTTTTTCATGCGCTCGACTGCCAGACGATCACGCACTTTAGGCCGCCTGATATTCAGCTCATCATAGGTAACATTATCAATGGTGATCGGGTCTTGTAGCTTAATGGTCTGCATTGTTTTTCTCCTCGGTTACGGGTTTGCTGGCCTGAGTGGTTTTTGGCTTGTCCTCCTTTGGAGAGGCAGCAGGTTTCTCTGCTGTAGGCTTGGCCGCTTTTTTGGTGGGTCGCTTTGTCTTGGATGGCTTTACGGCGCTGCGACGTGCCTTGTGGGCGCTGCGATACATGGATTTGCGACCGATATAGAGTTCAATATCTTCGCTGGGATAATCCTTCTCAACCTCGCTGTGTTTGCCTTCAATGATCAAGATCGAACCTTGGCCACGGTGATAAGTGAGCTCACCGTTTTTAGGGGCCTTGAAATCTGGCTCATCCAGAAGAAACTCCTCTAGCGGATATGAGAATTCTTCAATCTGAACCGTATCGTTTTGTAGTGAAAATAGTCCTTTCATGGGGGTCTCCTGCGTTTGATGTTAAATGCCAATGGCGGTACGGATGGATGCCAATTGATCAGTGCCATTGATGACCCGAACCATATTTTCGGCATCAATTTCGATGAGTTCATCGCCATTGACGGTGAGTTTGTAATACCGCGCAGCAATCATGCATTTGAGCGTGGCCTTATCTCCGGCCTTCCATGTGCCAGCATCCAGCTCTTTGAATGAGCCGCGCAAATTCACCACAACGGCCTCAGCTTCACCGCCAGCTTGAATGGCACCGCGCAGGGTAATTGCCACAGCATTGCCATCAACAAGCCCGAACAATCGGAAGAGTTCATGGTCATATTCAGCAAAGGTAAGCTCTGCCTCCAGCTTTTCCATGCCCATATCAATCTCGACCGGGGCATCCATCCCGCCAGCGCGATGTTCTTCCGTCTGGATGGTGAGTTTTGGCAGCACACATTCATCGACGCGCCCGGCATAGCCCCGCCCATCAACGGTAACGTTAAAGTTTTTCAGTATTTTCGGAATCATGACAAAATCTCCTCAATGTAATCGTTGACCAGATGGCTGCGGAAGGTGATGTGCTCCGCCGGATATGGCGGGGTGAAATCAAAATCGAAATAGACCTTGCCCTGCGTGATATTGGCTGGGGTATTCAGCTCCGGATCAGCGTAACAACGCCCGCCCAAAATGGCCCCTTGCGCTGTCAATGAGGCGAGATAGCCATTCACTGCCTCCGTCACATCTTCGATGTAGGTTTTGGTGATGTTTCTATCGACCGCCCATAAATGCGCTCTGAGCAGACTGTCATTGATAATATCAGCGGTACGGCGCACAGACAGGAAGGCCCATTTAGGGTCACTGGAACAGGTACGGTTTCCCCACAGCCTGTAACCATCTTGGCGAATAATCGTCGCCACCTCATTTTCATTGAGATGATTGGCGCGTGCATTGGCATCGCCAAGGGTGAAGTCGACCGGGCGTGCGGTGCCAATAATGCCGTTAATATTCTGGTTTGACGGTGACCACCAAAAGCCACGATCATTGTCACTCTTGGCAATCAAACCTGCCACACGCGCACTGGCCGGAGCCAAAGACGAGGCAGAGGCTTCGCTATCCCAGATTTTGACGAACGGATCGACCACATAGACACGCGGGCTGCCCCAATCGTTACGATAGGCAATTGCATCAGCGTCATTGCTGTTAGGGCCATCTGCGATAATGACCGCTCTGAGACGCTCAGCAATACCGAGCAATTCAGCGACAACAGGGTTGGCATTGCCTTCAGGTTTGATGTGGGTAAAACCCGGCGCGATCAATAAACGCGGACTAACATGCACCACGCTTTCTGCACCTAAAAAGGCGTGAACACCTTCATATTGACCTGTGTCGATGTCTATGCCGCCGATAATATTGCTCAAGGTTTCAGCCTCATCAGCACCTTCAGCAACACGGACAACGACGACCATCGCGCCTGCCTGATCAAAGATAGCGTCAATAGCAGGAGGCAGTGTGCCGCCAGCTCCTAATTGAGCGGCTTCTGTTTGGTTCCCGGCAATTAATACCGGAGTATTTTCTGGAAAGAGAGATGCATCTGCATCTGGTGCTGTGCCGATCAATCCAATAATGCTGGAGCGAACGGTGCGTATGGGGCGTGGTCCGGTATCAATCTCGACCACTTCCACGCCATGTAAAAATTGTTCAGGCATAGTGTTTTCCTTATTGTTTGGTGAAATTCAGGCACAAAAAAATCCCGCATGGGCATTCCCAGCGAGATCGGTTCTGGCCTATGGTCTATAGCGTTACAGTGCTGTAATGGCGCTTCGCAGCTCCGCTTGCATGGCTTCCAGACTGGTGCGTAAATCATCACGAGATGTGGCAGCCTCAATCACTCTGGCCGCTTTATCCTCATAGGCTTCAATGAGCGCTAATGCGACATCACGCTCATCCATCTTTGTTTTGATCAAACTCGCCATTTCGACAACGGTGATTTCACGCACTTTGGCGAGCTCCCCAAGAATTTGCTCATCCAGTGGATCAATCTCCTGACCCGACGCATCCGCTTCCAAGACACGCAGTGCCGATCTGGCTTGCGTTTCATAGGCTTTGTTTTTTCCAGCGGAATAGCCTGAGAATTTCTGGCGGCATTGCTCCAGTTCAATGCGGACTTCATCTGCTGCCTTGATACGAGCCAGTGCCAAGAAATTGCTTTCGTTTTCTTCTTCGGTTTCCAGACGAATGGTATCGTCTGCCTCTTTGCGATAGCGCTTGACTTTATCAAAATCATCAGGCGCTTTGTGCCAATCACCGGATGGTTGGGTTTTGCGAAAGACCGTCTCGGTCTGTACGCCTTGATCATCAAATTTCAAATAGGTTGGCATAGAGTTATCTCCTTATGTTGCGGTTAGAGCCAGATTTGGTGGGTATTGGATGTGCCAACGCCTTGCTGCCATGCTTTCAAGGTGCGCTCAAAATCAATCTCAAGCCCTGTGGTCATGAAGTTGCTTCGGAAATTGTAGACATACCACCCCATAAAAGAGGCATATTGGCTGGATGGACTGGCGAAATAATAGGCCGATGTATAGAGCATAATCGCAACCGTTTTGCCCGCCGGGATTTCAACCGTGGCTGATTGACCGCCAAAATCATGCGTACTGCTTGAGTAAGAATAAACCGTATTCCACGATACACCCGTGATATTTTCCTTATTGGCATCCACCTCATTGGGAACGCCCACATTCAAAGACGCGCCTTCATAACCAGAGCCCCAATAGGACGAGCCACCGAAATAGAACGTTCGGCTGATATTTGAGCCCGTGGTGTTTTTGACAAAGAAAATGCCGACCAACGCTGCAGGATAGTTATAAATATTGGATGTATTGGCATAGCTGTGGAATTGACGCTTATAATTGAAGCGGCCATTACTTCCTTCCAAGAATTGAAGTGCCGGAGGCCTCATAAATCCTGAATAAGACGTACTTTCGCCATGTGCACCTGTGATCAAACGGAAGGGCCAATCTTCATTATTGGTGTACCATTGTCCAAGTTCAGATGTCCATTCACCGGGGCCGTATTTATATGCCTGATAGCGGCTTAAAATACCAAACAGGAATGGAATAGAGTTTGGATCAAGCGCCATGGTTGCCTGTAGCTGGCTTTCCAGATCAGTTTGTACATTGCCAATCTCACCCATAATGCTGGAGCCATCAGGCACATCATTCACCAGCTCAAAATCACTGGCGAGTGCGCTCAGCGGTGCCAGCTGTGCTGCGCCTTCGGTTTGAATGGCTGTCAGATGGGATGTTTTGGCCGAATCCAGCGCGGCGATATGATCATCCTTGTCACTGAGCATATCAGCCAGTGCATTGACCTTGGTCGTTGCAATTTCATCCAAGGCATCCGTTTGCGCGGTATCAATAGCGCTCAGAGCACTGGTCTCTGCAGTTTCAATGTCTGCCAGATGCGCGGTAGCCGCATCCACTAGCTCCTGCAATTTGTCATCCGTCAGAGCAACGATATCAAGGATCGTGCCTTGCCCGGCCATATTTTGCACAGATTTTGATAAATAGGCCAGCTGCTCTGGGGAGGCTTCTGGTGTCAGCTCTTCCAGTCTGGCATTTAAGGCTTCAACAGCCGATTTAAGCAATGTGGGTGTGGTCATGATTTAGCTCCATAGTTCAATTGTGGTTTCAAGTTTCTGCCGGGCCTCAAAGTCCCAGACTTCCTCAATGTCGTCATCAATGGAGACGAGAGCATTGCGGATACGCACAACATCGCTTGACGCCACATTGTCCGGGTGCGGCAATTCATAGCCGCGTGGTGATTGATCATTGGGCATGATGGCCTCCTTGCATTTGTGGTTAAGTGATAATGACCCGTAGCGCCCGCAGACGCGGACGGTAGAGCGGGTTTCCGGTAATCGTGATCCGCACGCGGGTTTCATCGGCAGTGAAATTTTCTAAAATATGCGTGCGTTCTTCCCAATCGTCCCCAACCGGGCTGCCTGAAGACAGTGGGATATTCTGCCAGTCACCATTACTGTCCTGCACATCAACGGCCACATTCGCGAGCCCCGGCAACAAAGACTCATAGGTCACCGTCACCTTGCTATTTACGCCAGCAGGTAAGGCCCGCGTGATGTAATTGGCGCTTTCAGACATATTGCCCAAAATTGCCTGCAATCCGGGAAACATGACAGGGCTTCGCAAGTCGGAACCACGCAGTACCGCTTTCACGTTCACATCGCCATTCAAGCGATCACGCAAGGCAAGCGGTCTATCATCAGCGATACGGATTTCCTTGCCTTGCTCATCGGTTAAGACGATTTCCACATCTGTGTCGGTTGCGGGGCGTTCAATATTGGCCAGTGCAATGACATCAGACACGTCAGAGACCGTGATATTGCCCAGATCAATGGTGCGTGTGGTTGCTGTAAAACGGGCACCAAGCAAGCGGAAGGTTAAATCCCGATCCTGATGCGGTGTCCATGTGCTGGCATTTGATGAAGAGAGCAGCACACCAACCTGATAAGGCTGGCTGGTGACCCATCGCTCATGAACCGCATCATATTTGCCAAGTTCAGCCACGCGAACCGCAGGTTCAGCATCATCGGTCAGAATTACAATGGCGTATTCTGTACCTGCATCCAGCCAGACCGGAGCCCATTCAATGCGTGTATGGCCACCGCTCAGATTGATGTCTTCTGCCTGAACATGAGCTTCGGCGAGAATGGTTTGATTGGGGATGCCTGTTGTGGTTTCCCTGATCTGAGCAATGACACGGCGCGTGCCTTTCTCCGTAAACCATAAATCGACACCGCCGATATGACGGCCTTGATTGAGGGTAAAGGTCTGGGCAAGCGGATCGGAACGAAATCGCCGGACAACCACGGTCGTTTGTTGTTGGCGAATATCTGTCAGGGTTGTAACCCGGCGGCGCTCCTCAGTCGTGATAATACCACGCGCGGTATAGGAGGCTTCGCCGTAATTACCCTCACTCCCAACAAACTGCATGAGCTTGGTGCCCACGGGGATATTGGGTGGGACGGTAAATCGTCCACTGATTTTACCGTCACTATCTGCAACTAATTGTGCCATATGCGTTCTCCTATGCTTCTAAGGGTTCGATTTCGATGCCGTCAAACAGCAGCGTTTCCAGCTCTTCTCCGGGATCAAACCCTTCAATGTCAAAGCGCTGGGTAATTTGCCGCATGAATTCGGCATTCACTGACGTTGAGGATAAAAGCTCACTTGATTCAGAGCGCTGCACACGTAACAGCACATTGCTTATTGTGCGCGATTGCACCACTGAGCGATTGCCACTCCCAACAATACTGGTTCGTGTCAGTGGGCTTGTGAATTGGCTAAAGCGCCGGGTAATCGGGCTTGACCATGATGTGTTCACCTCAGTCCAGCGATCTACCGCCAGATTAAGCGTGACTTTTGCCGGAACAGGCTCAAAGGCCTGATAGGGATTAACCTTCATATCTGTTGTGCGGAGCAATTGCTCCAGCACAGGCTCCAGCTCATAGCTTAGGGTAAAGGCATCACTTTCACGGCCTGTTTCCGCAATATCTGCCGCAATCGGCAATGTAAGCTCACCATCAACAATAGCTGCGGTTTGTTCCATGCCCTGATCGCGCATATCGTCATCGAAAAACGGATCGACAAAAATCCCCAGCTTGGCTGATGGTTCCTGAGAGTTTGCATCGTTTCTCAGGCGTTCTTGCGCGACGAGGCTGTAGAGATCGTGAATAGACTCACGCATTGCCTCAATATCGCTCATCGGAATGGCATGCACAGCGGTGCTGGTGGTCTTAACGGGGGTATCGTTTTCCCATGTTTGCTCAATCAGGGCGATATCCAGCTGGCCTTCCGGCGAGCGAGGAATAGAGGGCCGCCACTGGTGCGCCAGACCTTTTACCCGGCGAACATTACCGGATGCGTCAATGCTGACCAAATCAAAGCGTGGCATTTTCCATTTGTAATCCACCAATATCAGTGAGCCTTCGACAGCGCCTTCGACGTCAAAGCCTGTATCATCCAGATTGGCAGGCTGGAGCTGCTTACGGTAGCGGTATGTCACATCATAGCTGCTGCCCGGTGCAGGCTCTGCACCGCTTGGTGACCAGTCCACATCACCTGCTGTCAGCCGATAATCGGTTCCGGCTTCATAGGTGGTACCACCTTGCGTGATTTCGACAATCTCAAGGACGGCTTCATCCGGTAGCGGATCGGTCGCACCCGTGAAAGAGCCATGGGTAATCGTTACGCTTTTTTCAGCAGTAATGTCGATTTTATCAACTTCATGGATTGGCGTATTATTGAGCGTCAAACGCATCACGCCGTTTTCATCCGCCTGAAACGTATGTGGCTCGGATTCAATCTCATCAATATCCGGGTCTTCCGCGAAACGCACCCGCAGACCGTGAGGAAGCTCGATTTCATAGCCATTGACGTGCGCTTTTCCTTCAGTGATGACAAAGACCTGTTCGCCATTATCCACTTCCAAAAAGCGAACTTTGAAGCCTGACACCACATATGATCCGTTTGCTTCACGGTCATATCGCGCCAGTCCAGCCGTAACGGCATCAAGCTGTGGTGGTGGGGAACTGATAATCAGCACGCCATTTTCAACATTATAGACGGGGTAGAATTCACCAGTGCCTTGGGTTTCATAGCCGTCGGCCTCATATCCCCATTCCAGTTGGATTTTTAAACGCGCAGCGCCGGGCTCCTGATAGTTGCGCGTTCCAACAGCAGGATCACGTAGCCCCGGGTCTTCCAGCTCAGTCACGGTGATTTCTTTGTAATACACCCCAATACGCACAGTGGTGTCCGTGGGAATGGTGAATTGATCGCCATCCACATCACGCACAGTGCCGCGCAGATAAATCTTGCCGCTTTCAATGGTCACGGTTCCGGTATCTGGGTTGGCAACAATTGCAGTGCCTTCGACAACGTCACCATCACCAAAAATGGCATCCCCCACATTTTTGAGCTTTTGCAGGGCGTTTTCCTGTATTTCATTCAGCTCGGCTGATTGCAGGCCACGCCCCGCTAAAAAGAGCGTGCGGTCATATTTTTTGCTTTTATCAAAGCGATTGTAATAGCTTTGCAGTGTCATAATTCAGATCTCCTAAAATTCGTGTTTGCCCAGTCTCTTTTTACAAGGTCGCAGTTCCCAAGAAGGCTCATCAGAAGGTCACCACGAAGGAGAAGGTCTCGCGGGTGGCTGCCGTTCGCACCAACGGCACTGTGTGCTCCAGCACCAGCAAGATGCCGGGATCGGTAATGTCTGCGCCTTGGAAATATTTCTGACCTTCCGGCAGATTTTCTGCCAATGCCGTATTCACCATGATGCCCAGCTCTCGAATGATCTCGCCGGGGCTGTCCTCAAAATCGAAGGTAAAACGCATATGCAGGTTATTGGTCGGCTGCTCAGAAGCGGTAAATCGGCCTGTTGGCGTCACCAGATCGCCTTGCTCATCGGGCACACAGAACACCACTTCATCAGCCATGCGTCTGCCGATCTCTGCAATAAGCTGACCGGCGCTGATATCTTCAGGGGGAGTATCCACCACATAAGAAACAAGCAGCGTGTCACTGGAGCCAATGTTACCTGCAGGAATTCGGCTGATCAGACCTGTGACGCTGTCAGCATTGTAATCAACACCTTGCGTATAGGTGGTTTGCTCATCCTGACTTTTGATAACCAGCTCTTTGATATAGGTCTGGCCAAGATCAATCTGGTCATCTGCAAATGAAAACTCTGCTGATTTATCATCTTCCCAATCTGGGTTTCCATTGCCCCATGCCAGATGAATGGGTTGTGTTTTGATACTGGCGGCCATGGCAGCGCGGCCAGATTGCGTCAAGATAGCCATGAATGATCCTCATATGTTTGGGTTGCATAAAAAATCCCGCCGCGAGCATGGAGCCCGGGCGGGATTGTTGTTTGATTGCGGATTTAAAAAAGCCGCTTAACTGGTTTGCGTATGCCTGCTTTGAACGATGGGTTGGGTCTCGTTCCAAGGTTGATTTAGGTGCATGTAGCCATGCCATCCATCAGCGTAGCGATATGCCGCATCTTCAAAGACGCTGCCACGGTGGTGTAAAACGTCGCTTGCATTCAAGTTACTTATCGGCGTTTTACCCAGATATTCACTCACGGCCTGCGATGTAATGTGCTGGTCGCTATATGGTTCCGGGTCACTCGTTACGCTCTGCCGATACGTCATCCTTGAGATGATATGACTGATATCGCGCCACGGGCGATCTAAATGCCGATGATCGTGCCAGCCATCTACACCGCGATATTGGCCATTACCAACATGGGTTTTGACAATAATAGGCTGCGGCGCATCTGCAACGGCATGCTTGTCTGAAAGTTTTGGCCAGCGGATCTGTTCGTCATAGCGACTGATCCGAAACACATCCGAAAACCCGCCAATCACAGGCTCATCGAAGGCACCTTCGGTTTTCGCTTCATGGCTTCGCAGGAAACGCTCATCAATCGGTATAGATTGTATGATCCACTGTTCCTCAGAAAGTAGGCTCTCATTCAATGTGAATGCTTGACCTGTCTCCATTGTTTCAGCAGGTGCAAAGCAGGCATTGATGTCACCAAGCACCCAACTGTCAGAGAGGACAATTTCTGCCTTGGCAAAACGGTAAACATCGCTGATGTCGTCTAGGGCCAGTGATATACCATGCAGATTGGCAGCGCTATATATCCGGCCATAGCCACCGCGATGATTAATGACATGTGGCTCGCTTTCACCAAGCTGCACCCGATCCAGTCTGTAGGTATCTGGCAGAACCGCCAGCGCCCATGAATGATGATCATGGTAATCCAAAAGCTCGGTTTTTGGCGCTGCTGCAAATGCTGCGTTAAAGCGGCCAAAAGATAGCACCGGACCATCGTCTGAAAGCCGATTACCTGAATAATCAGACAGCAAGTCACCCCACTGGCTTTGATCCAGAATAAACCGCCTGACATCATAGCGGTCGTTATACATTCTGGTCAGTCGCGTGCGGATGGGTGCAGAGAGCTTGGCAAGCTCAATAACCACATCAATAAACAAATCATTCGGGACATTGCCCTCAGCGCCGACCTGAAATTCGGCAAAATGCTCGCCGGGTACTTCTTCTTCGACATATACGCCCTCAAGTCCCGCCCATGACAGCGCAATCTTCAGAGATTCCGGCGTTCCGCGAATACGTTGCCATTGAACACCCTCAGCAATAGCGCGGCGCGGATCGGGTAACCAGCGCAGCAACTCTCCAAGGCCATATTCCCAGATCAATGCTGCCAAGAAGCTATCAGGAGGATGAAACTTGAATCCCCGCATTACTGCCGGGTCAATAGGATAATGGATTGAATCTACTACATCCTTTTCCGGTTCAGTAATATTGGGAGGCAATAGCGTCATTATCTGTCACGTCCTGCTAGGTTTAAATTCAAAGCCCCAACAGCTACACAAGCGTTTTCAGGGGCGATCACATTGTCTGTTGGCTGGGCAAGTTCCACGCGCTGTACGCCTTCTAAAAACAGATGGGCGATAATCCATGAGCGGGTTAAATCCCAACCAAGACCACGATTTTCATCGAATTTTTGAATAAAGCGTTGGCGTATTTCATCCATCACACTCTCTGGCGTTTCAGGATAGAGATAAATATCCGCGTCGATATCGACCTGAACGACATCACAAGGAACCACTTCCACCGTATCCGTCAGCACACGCGTATCATCTGCTCTTACTTTACTACTTACGATCTGCAGTAATTCATTGGATGGCAGGCCGTTTCCTTCGGAGGACAGAACAGCCACACGCACCAGACCTGCTGTCGGTGAATCTGCTCTGGCATCACGCACGCGCACATCTGATGATAAGGCATGGAAGCGATAATGGGCGCGACTGCCTGCGGTTGACCAGCCAACAATCTTTTCCTGAATGCGTTTTTTGAGAGCTGTATCATCCTCAGCTTCCAAGCGTTCAACACCATAAAAGGCGGCAAGATGTTCCAGATCATTGCCGCCTGCAAAAGCCAGAAGGTTGGCTCTGGCAGCATCATTCACCCGTTGGCGAATGAGAAGCTCGCGCCATGCTGCCACTTCCAATATTTTCATGGCCGGATCGCTCTCAAGCAGATTTTGGAACTCTGGATCACGGGCAGTCAAATCTTGTACCATACGGCTCAGAATATCCTCGTAATCCAAGCCCTCAATGATATCTGGCGGCTTCAATGCAGCGGTATTTAATGTCATACAATAATTCCATCCAATGTAATCGGCTTACCTTCTGGCAAATAAAAACCCCGCAAAAGCAGGGTTACTTGGCCTTTTCCGATATGTTCAATCTGCACCCGTTCCAATCGGAACCGATGCTCCCATTTGGCTAGCGCTTCTGCGGTTGCGGCAAACAGCTCAATGGCAAAATCATCCACCATTGGATTGTCGACCAGCTCAAATATGCGTGATCCATAATCCCGGCGCATCACCCGTGAGCCGATGGGAGTCGTTAAAATATCAATGATCGACTGTTTGAGATGATCAATCCCACTCAGGCGTTTACCTGTATGTTTGTTCATTCCATGCATGTTCAGCCTCCGGCAAAGACATTGGTGCTTCCTTGCGCGACACTGGAACCGCAATCGACCGGATCGCCGATCCGGCCACACTGCTTGCCGTTGATATAGACGGTTGATGACCCGGAAGCCAACTGTCCCGCGTGACAAGACGGACCACAACAATGCACCGCCCAAGCATCCCCATGGCGATGAACAGGAATACCATTCACATAGACATTGGGGCTGGCACTGACATTCGGTCTTGGCGGCCAGCAGCCATGTCCTGTGCAATTATCACCTAATCTTGTCACAGCGGGCATCGTTTTATCCTCTAGTTCAAATCAATTCGGCCACCTTGGGCGCTTATTCCAGCATCCGTGACAACCAGCTCCGACCCACCATTGGATAATCTGATGGCATCATCTGTCATAGTGATGCGAGAGGCACCAATGATCAGCTCAATACGCCCATCTGCATTCACATTCCCGGTGAGAATATGGGCTTTGCGGTCATAACGCAGAATAGAACCGTCTTTGTAGGCGACTTCATGAATATCTACGTCCTGATGCGCTGGAGCATGGTGAGCGCTATAAATGGCAGGCAGCACCACGGCTTGCGCTAGTTCCCCAGAAGGGGCCAGAAGCAACGCTTGTTCACCCACTTCCGGAGCCCACCATGTTTTATTGTCATGAGCTCGAACGGTGAGCCATGGCAGCCAGTGCGTGATAATGTCACCCATTTTCACTTTCACTTTGGCTTGTTCGTAGTCCGCCTCCACAATCGCAGCAATTTGTATAAGATTAGAAACACGCCGATCCAGCTCCGTTAATGCAAAATTTGTCTCCATCATAAGCCTGTCTCAGCTTCTGTTTCCGGTGCATGGTCGGCTCGAATATATTTGTCTTCATGCGCGGCACCGATATATGGCGCGAAGCCCACATATATTTCCGAGGGCACAATGCCATCATCGTCCCAAACAGACTCGCCAATATGGAATTCTTGCTCCCATTCCACCATCCAGACCTCATAAGCATCCAGATCAGGGCTAAAGCCGTCATTACCAATCGACACTAAAGCCGCTGGTTTGACGGGCAAGCCAAAGCTGTTTTTATGAATGATCCGTCCAACTTCTGCCGCTAACTCGCGCACGCGAAGCAGAGCGTTTGCTTGATCATCGACCGCACCAACTATGATGCGAGCTTCAAATCTTGCTATGTAGGCGATTTCATCGGTTCCCGGATCATCCCCGGGCTCAAGCGATGCCATGTCCACAAAGATTGCTGGCGCTTTGACCGCTTCGCGCAGTTTGGGATAGAAGCCAGATGTTTCTATACCTGGAATTTCAGCCATCAACGTATCAATAATGGCCTGATGCAAATCAGTGATAATGCTCATCAATGCACCTTCTAATTATGTTTGCGGCTGATGAAATTCAGCTCATGTTCAAAAAAGCGCCCAAAACGCTGCATGACTTCATCTCCTTTGCTGGCATCTTCCCATGCGCGGCTGGTAAAGCCGCCATAGTAAAAACCAAGCTCACGGATCGGCAGGCGAGCCTTCTGTTTGCGGCGGTAAATGCTGGTCTTCCCCGTAGAAGGCATGTGACCAACAAACCCGCCTTCAAAATAGAACTTGCCAGCTCGTGCGCCTTTGCCGCTTTCACGCATACGACCCAGCTCACTGGCAGGGATATGCTGATTGCGACTGGTTAGCATGGCTCTTAAGTTTCTCCGATTAGCATGCAGCATATGCATGCGTTTGCGGATGAGCTTCTGTGTCAGGCCCGTTTCACCACTGATGTGGCGAATGGTTTGAGTTTTTAGCCAGCGTGCTGTCTTGTTCAGGGCGCGGTACGCAGCGATTTGCACCAGCTTTTCCTGAACATCTAAGCTCAGTAGCGCATGTTCAATGCTGCCGCCATCATGTGCGTCTATTGAAAATACACTCATGATTCCTCCAATGCCTCCACATCCCAAGTATTGCGCTCATAATTACGAACAGGTTCGCCCATAATTTTATAGCGCAAGCTGTCTATGGCTATGATATGCCCCGGCAAAGGGCGCTCCACATCATCAGCAAGCAGCTCAAAGCGAGCGACATTGCCAACCATCTGTCCTGATCCCAGCTCATATTCTGTATCGCTGGCAAATTTCAGGACACGGAGAGAAAGTGAAGCGCCTCCGCTGGATTGATAGGTTGCATCCACACCTAAGTGTTTGAAACAATCACGCGTGGCGCGAGATAAAACCTCTCGAGCTGTCATAGCGCCTCCATTTCATCATTTATGATGCCTTGATTTTGACCAGAACCGCCGGACGTAAACATAACGGCAACGGATTTGACTGCGTGTGTAGGTCCGTACCACGCTCAAATTTACGCGATTCCTGTTTGGCATAGATTTCACGACCCAGCGTATTCACTGTTTCGTTAAAATCAGCAGGGGCAAAATAGGTGCGGAAGGTATTCAGCGTTCCCATCGGGAAAGCATGACCTTCGCCCTCAGCGATAAAGCGGCGGACATTGCCGTCGACATCACCAGCCTCTGCATTATATTCTTCAAAGGTGATGCCGCCGAAGGTAAAGCCATCACGCATATCATCACGAAGGGCGCGGCCTTCCTGCCAGCGTTCAAATGCCTCTTTCACACTGGCATGCCCGGTCAGCGCATCGAAAAACTCAGGGCTCACCAATGCGTGAATGGTCCGCATGACTTCGCCGCGCAGGCTTTTCTCAATATGCCGTTTTACTTCCAAGCACTTCTTTTTCACATTGGTGGATTCTGTCCCCAAGGCAAAATTGATAGTCTTGGCGGTGATCTCGAATTCATCATAGAGATTGACCAATTCAGAGCCGTCCGCATCAAGAATTGTGCCTTTGAGCGCACCAATACGAAGATGCTCAAGGGTAATGGCGTGTTTGTTCCGCATATCCTGCAAATGATCCGTGATAACATCGGATAAAGCCTGCAGCTCGTTTTCAGAACCAAAGGCGCGGATTCCTTGCACTTCCTCCGGCAACACCACATCATCATGTGGAATATGCGGAATATTAAAGCTCCGCAATTTGCGTTTGCCACGAACACCAACACTTCCGGGTGTACCGGGGGCTTGCGTTGGCAGCAGATTTAAAACGCCATTATTTTCCTCAATGGTGATATTACGCGTGCGGACAGGTTTATTGCGAAATAGACCAAGCTCACCCGCACGCCCATACATATTGGGCAGAATGTTGATACTGTCGGTTAGCGATGCCATGCTGAATGCAGGGTCATCAAAAGGGTTGTTCATAGACATTGGTTAAGCTCCTTTTCTAACTAGAATTCCAAGATTTTTGAGAGTGACGGTGGCAGCGGATAATTGTCCGGCAGTGATGCCTTCCGGCCAGACAAGTGCATCTTCCGAAACAATGGCATGGCGAGCCGCAATCCAGCTGGCGGTATCTGCGGCAGTTGCATCTATGCTTTCACAAAGAATGCCTGCTGGCGTTTCGCTGCCATCACTGGCAGACGGGTCGAACTGCACGACTTTGCCATCTGCGCTTACGCGCCCAATAACCGTACCGATGGATAGGTTTTGGCCGCTGGCAATAGTGACTTCCTCACGGGAATAGAGCTGATCTGCCTCATATTTTAGAATATCGCCCAAGCGAGCGGGCTCAGTAAGTGTGGTCATGATGAAATCTCCTTATGGGTTATGATTGGCTGATTTGAGCGCGTGCCTTGGCAGCTTTAACCACCGGGCTTTCTTCGCTTTCGCTCAGCTTGGCTGGCAGTGTTTGCGTATGAATTTCAGGCTGCTGATTGTTTTTTGCAGCCATCAGCTTCATGAGCTCATCTTTGGCCTGATCGGCGCTCAAACCTTGTTCGATAAATGCGCCAAGCTTCTCGGGCATGCCTGCAATCTCGCAGGCTTTGGATATCGCGGTGATTTCAGCACGCAAGGCTTCCTTGGCATTGCTTTGCGCCTGCGCCATCAACGCGTCTTTTTCCTGATCACTCAGGATGGTTTCTGATGCGCTCGCTTGCGTTACTCGCGTATCAGGTTCTTGTGTCTCAGCAGCTTGTGCTTCTGTTTTTTGGGTTTCCTGTGTCATGGTTTTCCTCATTCGTTTGGGTTGAACAGCTTTGGAGTTTTTGGCGGCCATTTCTTGTAAGGCGTCGCTGAATGTCATCACGCCATCGGCAAGCCCGGCATTCACCGCATCATTGCCAAAAAACAGCCCGGCTTCGGTGCCTGTTACCTTGGCTTCAGGCAAACCGCGATTGCGGGCGACTGTTCTGGTGAATAGCTGATAAAGCCGATTGATCTCACTCTGCAGCAGTGCTGCGGCTTCGCTGGTCAGCTCGTTATGGGGGTCAAAGTCATTTTTTCGTCCCCCGGCAAAGACCGTGGTGTATTTGACTCCGAGTTTTTCATCGAAAGCTGACTGATCCACATGGCTTGCAATCACGCCAATACTCCCAACACCGCCTGTGCGCGTGACAAAAACCTTCTCCGCCGCCGAGGCAAGAGCATACGCAGCAGAAAATGCATCATCATTGGCAACAGCCCAGATCGGTTTGTCATCGCGGGCTGCGTAAATCAGATCTGCAAGATCAAACAGTCCGGAGACTTCGCCACCGGGACTATCAATATCCAGCAAAATGCCAGTGACATCCGGATCATCGACAGCGCTTAAAAACTGCTCTTCCAATACTTCGTAGCTGCCGATGCCAAAAAAGGCATCAAAAGGACCAGCACGTTTAGATAGCGCCCCATGCACATCAATGATGGCAATCGAGTCCTGCATAGCAAAAAGCCGCCCATGATCAGGCGGCTTTGCATTGAGGAGTTGTCGTTCCGATATGGATTGAGCACTCAGCTTTTGTAAATGTTCAAACGCTTTTCGCTCAAGGCACATCGGACGGCCTGTCATTAGGCCACCGTAAGGGTGAGTAATGTCCATGTAAGTATCCTTTAAATTTTAGCGGGCTGTTTTGCCGTAGCGCGGGTCTGAGTCATATTTCAGTCCCAAACTATCTGCGCGGGCATTATCAGCCGCGATTTCTTTATCCACTTCTTCCACATCAAAACCGAGCTCAGAGACTACCTGAGAGCGACTTTTAACGCCGTTCTTCATAGCCATTTGATCTGCTTGTTGGTCTTTGAGTGGGTCAACCCATTCAAATCCCTGCGGTATCCATTTCACGCTGCGATATTTGAAACTGTTATCCGGCAAACTGATGCGGCCCGAGAGGAGTGCTAATTGAAACCACTTATTCCATACAGGGCGGCAGAGCTGAAATACCATCGTATGACGTTGTAGCATTTCACAACGTCTGCGAAATTCGATCATGCCAGCGCGGATGGAAGAATAATTTACGCCTGTAAGATCACCGCTCAGCTGTTCATATGTCAGTCCCATGCCAATCGCGATAAAACGCAGTTGCTGGCGCATGAACGTCTCATAGGATGAGCCAACATCTGACGGCGCAGAAAATTTAATATCCTCACCGGGCTCCAGCAGCTGCACCGTTCCCGGTTCCAGCTCAGCCAAGGCCAGACCTGCTTCATCCTCCGGGCCTTCACCCATCAGGTTTCCCTCTGGATCAAGCCTTGTGATAAAGGCAGCAAACAGCGCCGCCGTTTTCTTTCTTACCAGCTCTGCATCATCATATTGTTCCAGCTCATAGAGCTTTAACAGTACCTTTGACAGCCACGGCACACCGCGAATTTGTCCAACTCGCAGCGGTTTATAGATGTGTAATATCTCATCGGCAGGCACACGGATCGTTTCGCCTTTGGAAAACAGGCTCTGTTCTCCGGGATGTTCCTGATAAAGGTGATACGCTGCTCGTTCATTATCAGGGGTAAACTCAATCCCGCTTTTAATCACATTACCATTGGATAAACGCTGATTAAGCGTGTCATTCAAATGTTCAGATTCAAGGGCTTGTAACTGTAACGGCACCGATAAATTCTTATCTGGCCGCACGCGCATCCGCACAAAACATTCACCGCCTTCCATCATGGATTGGCAAACCAGCGCTTGCAGGCCATAAAAATCACAGGTGCCTGTAATATCAGCCTCATCCTTCCATTCCAGCCATAGCTCCTGTAACTCTTCCTTAAAGGCAGAGTCTGGCGCTTTGGATTGCGGTTTGATGCCAGTGCCGATGCAATTAACAACCATTGCCTCAATGGCGTTGCTGGCAACCGGATTGTTTCGTACTGCATTGCGTGAACGGGTCCGCAAGATGGCAAGACTGGCAGCAAGCAGGCTGTTCACGGACTCACTACTGGGCCACCAGTTTTTTAGGCGTTTCCCATGACCCGCAGCATCCCATGCATTGCCCAGAATATCAGGCTTGCGGCTTCTAAAGCGCGGCATCATCTTTTTGACTGTCTGTAACAATGCCATAGGCGTTAGGTTCCTTTATTTGAGATGATCTGTATCCGGCGTTTCTTTCCAGCCTTTCTGCCTTTCACTTGCGCGTTGATCCGGTCGCGCAAGGCAACCAGATCGCTCAGCTCAATATCTTTGTATTTGACCACATGGCCGTCATGGGCGACCTGCACAACGCGTTCGCCTGCCACCAATTTGGCCAGCGCGTCATTGACCTGCTGTAAATCGTCTTCGGTGTAAGCCATTCCTGTTATCCCATAATGCTACTGCGCGATTTACGTCTTCGCGTATTTCGCGTGATTGATTTTGACGGTGCGGACTGAGGTCTAACAGTGTTGGATATTTTGGTTTCACCCATCACCTGCGCCTGCAGTTTCTGCCAGCGGCTGTCACTCCACAGTTCCACACCCAGCGCAATAGCGGCTGCACGCGCATATATCCGGCAATCCAGCGCTTCGTTACGATCACGCGTTTTTTGCCATTCCCGTTTCGGATAGCCTTTGACAATACGTGTCACCAACTGCTCGGCGGTGAGCTGTTTGAAAAACTCCATATCGTATTTGGGAAAATGGCAGTAACCATTGGGCAGACTACCATCCTCATTCAGTGTCAAATTCAGCCAGTTATAAAGCTCGGATTTCAGCAATGATACGCCCACAGGCCAGACGCGCACGCCACGGCGCAGCTTCTTACCCTTACTGGTCACATCAACTTTGCTCGGCGTGCCAAGCGGCGCAACAGAGCGGTCCTGTCCTTTAATTGCCATGATGCGAGAGACAGGCTTTTTACGCACCCAGTCATAGACTTCCTGCGTGGCATAGCCGGAATCCACCGCCGTCATCAGAACACTTAAACTCGCGCCTGACGCATGGCGGTATTGCTTGCCTGTGATCTCGCCGTAAACCTTTTCCCGAAAGGCGGGATCAGCGATATCACCATAAAAAATACGATAATCAACAGACCAGCTATGTTTATCCAAGCCCCACGCAACAATCTCAGCCTCAATCCGGTCGCGCTGCACATCAACGCCAGCGGTTAAAAACAATCCACCTTCCGGCACTGTGCCGATGGCATAGTCTTCGGAGCGTTCATATAAACGCTCCCATTCGGGGGCATCGTGATCTTCTTCAAACGGCTCGCCCAGCACCGTGTTGACAAAACTCTTCATCAACTCCGGATGTTCTTTGGCTTGCTCGAACATGGCCGCCGCATCAGACCAGCTAAACCAGCCAACGGGGCTATAAAGCGAGGAAAGATGATAGCCAACCGTAATGCCGTCGCCGTCACTGCTGGAAACCCAGCGACCATTTTCCAGCATTTCTGTTTTATGATGCTCAGCAATCAGCTTGTCGCAGGACTCGCACTGGTACGACACATTCGACGGGTAACCTTCTTCCCAACGCAGCTGAGTGAATCTTAGCGGTTGCTCATGTCCACAATGCGGGCATGGCACATGGAAATAGCGCTGATCTGAATGCTCAAATTCTCTGGCAATGCGCGAAACTCCTTTCAGTGTTGGTGTGCTCACAAGAAAAACCTTACGTCGCCCCTGAAAAGTGGCGCTCCGGCGCTCTGCCAGCATGATAGGATCACCTTCACCTTCGACATCGCCGGGATAGCCATCCACTTCATCCATAAATAAGTATCGCGCAGGCATAGAGCGTAAGCCCACCGCCGAATTTGCGCCTGTCATCACCAAGACGCCGCCCGGAAACTCTTTTGAGAGAACCGTATTGCCAGAATCCCGCGAGCGAGCAGGCTTTACGCGCTTGCTTAGCTCCGTTGAATCCTCCAAAAGCGGATCAATACGCTGTTTAGAGTTCCGTTTCGCCATTTCCACCGTGGGCGCAACAGCCATCATTGGGCCGGGAGCCATATGGATGACGTAACCAATCCAGTTATTGCCAGCCTCAGTGCCGCCAATCTGAGCACCTTTCATGAAAACCACACGCTGCGCCCGTTTATGGGGTGACAGCTGATCCATGATCTCACGCAAATATGGCGTGCGCTCAGTGCGCCATAGCCCCGGTTCTGCAGCTGATTTTGGCGAAAGCACACGGTATTTATCGGACCATTCCGAGATGGTCATAAATGCGTCTGGTTTTAATCCTTCATTCCAAGCCTGTTCAATTGTTTCATATCCATCGTACAAAGCGCCGTCATATCCATTAGTGTTTGAAGTGTGTTTTAAGCTCTCCCAATTCTTCCAAGTGTTCACGGACATAGCGCTCCAACGTCACATGTAAGGTATGGGCATCGGTCTCGAGTTCGGCAGCCATCTGGCTTGAAATCCTTGCAGGCCATGTTTGCCATGCATCACGTTCCTGACGCGCAAGGCGAAATACGTGAGCAATGGCCTCACTGCGGTCGATGAGCTCACCCTTTAATTGCTTGAGGCGCACCCGGTTGGTTTGCGCCTTTAAAACCTCATTGGCGGTTTTGGCCTGCATGTAGGTCGTGCCGCCCGATGAAAATGGGGTGCCGCTTTCCTTTAAGGTGTCTTCAACAGCTTCCACCGCAGCCGCAGGCACTGGTTTGGTCTTTGCCGTCCGCTTTGTTTGTGGCTTGGCCGTGTTGGATGACCATTCCTGATCAGCGCGTTCCACATCAATGGTGCCATCAGGCTCAGCAGTAATTCGGCCTTGTTTCAACGCCTTTCTGACGGCGGTGTCGCTGACACCGCGCTGCCTTGCATATTCTCGGATCGATACGCCCATATTCTTCGATTAATCCCCTGAATTGACTTGATAAGCCTTGGTTTCCAAGCGTTCATGAACATGTCAACGAGCAAAGGAGCAACCATGACAAACAACATAAAACACACCCCAAAAGACCAAATACTGGCGCAGATCGCCAAAGTCGAGCTGCACCTTGAAACCTTGGAGACCCGCAAGAGCGACAGCCTTGATTTTCATGACTGCGCGGTCTGGTGCATCAAATCTGCATTAGAAGCCGCTTATGAAGCGGGCCAACAATCTACCGCCAAAGGAGGTAAGTAATGAGTAAGACCACCAAACAAGCACAGATCATCGAAACACTCAGCACCAAGGAAGGAGCCAGCATCGATGAGATGATGAAACTGACGGGCTGGCAAAAACATACGGTGCGCGGCGTTTTATCCCGGGTCATCAAAAAGCTCGAAGGCTTTGAGCTGAGCTCGGAAAAACAAGACGCTGACCGCCGTTATTACCTTAAACCAACCGAGAAAAAGGAAACCCAAGCATGAGCAACCAAAATCCCATTATCAATAACGCCATCCAAGCCAACATGAACGCCATGCGTGACATGCTGGAAAAAGCTGCCACTCTTGCAAAAGAGGGCTGCGGTTACATGGATGACGGCAATCGCAACGCTGCCATCGGTTCCATCATCGACCTTGATCGGCTGCTTGGCGATGCCAAAGCGTTACACGAAGCGTCACTCGCCCTCCACAGGCAGTGAGGCTTCGGCCTTACCGCCAAGACGATCTTTTTCAATAGCCTTAAATTCCTGATCGGTACCAGATAGCGTTGCCTGTAATCCGGTCATTTCCTGCCAGCGCCGCACAATCACATCCACATATTTGGGATCAAGCTCAATCAATCGCGCCTGTCGCCCGGTATGTTCTGCAGCAATCAGCGTTGAGCCAGAACCGCCAAACGGATCGAGCACAATATCCAGCGTTTTGCTGGAATTTTTAATCCCGCGCACCACCAGATCAACGGGCTTCATAGTAGGGTGAAGATCGTTCTTCTGTGGTTTGTTATAAAACCAGACATCACCCTGATCACGCGCACCGCACCAATAGCGGTCATTGCCATCTTTCCAGCCATAGAGGATGGGCTCATATTGGCGCTGATAGTCAGAGCGACCAAGGGTGAAAGTATTCTTCGCCCATATGATAAAAGTCGACCATTTGCCACCAGCATTGCGGAAGGCGCTTTGCAGCGTATCCAGCTCACTGGAACTCATGCAGATGTAAAGAGCGCCCTTGGTATGATCCAGCATATTTTTGCAGGCTGCGGTTAAAAATGCCTCAAAGTCATCGCCCAGATTATCATTCATAATCTTGCGTCCGGCTTTGGAGCGCAGCTTGTCTTTGGCTGTATCGCCGTAATTCACATTATAGGGTGGATCGGTAAAGACCATGTCGGCCAGCTCACCAGCCATCAGTTTTTCCATGTCGGCCTCGCTTGTGGAATCGCCGCAGAGCAAACGGTGCTCACCCATAATCCAGATATCGCCTGTACGGCTGACAGGATTTTCCTGTACTTCTGGAATGTTTTCATCAAGTGCGGCTGCTTCATCGTCATTCAGTGATGCCAACAAATCATCCAACTCCACATCGTCAAAGCCCAGCAGATCAAGATCGAAATCTTCATCGGCAAGATTTTGTAATTCTAATCGCAGCAATTCTTCATCCCATCCGGCATTCTCGGCGATTTTGTTATCGGCAATCACCAAGGCGCGGCGCTGGTTTTCTGTCAGGTGATCCAACTTGATGGTCGGAACGGTTTGCAGACCCAGCTTTTTCGCCGCCATCACGCGACCATGCCCTGCGATGATGACATTATCACCACCCACCAGAACAGGGTTCACAAATCCAAATTCAGCAATCGATCCTGCAATCTGTGCGATCTGTGACTCGCTATGTGTGCGGGCGTTGCGGGCATAGGGAACCAGCTGCTCCAGCGCTATTTGCTGAACATTCAAATCCATTGTTAAACCTTTTATCTGTTATCGACGTGCGAACCCGGGTGCGAACTGCGAACCATTTTTTATGCTCTGCCGCTAGGCAAATCCCGCGCGCACGCCGCCCGCTTTTCCTATTCGCTAGGAAGGACCCGTGGAATTGTGGGGATATCAGGGGGATGGCTCGGGCACAAAAAAGCCGCATGCAAGATGACCTGCAGCGGCTCGCTTTAATCTCATTTTATCGGAACAAGTGCGTTGCCTGCACTGCTCCCGATTATGCTTCTAAGAATAGCGAAAAATGTTGCAAGTGTCGAATACTAAAGTGTTGCAACACTTTTACTTCTGTCCAGCATTCAAGCGAGCCGCAATTTTTGCCAAGGCCACATTCCATTTGCGCCATGCTGTGCTGCGATCACAGCCCAGCTCCCAACAAATTGTTTTCCAGCGTCTGCGAGCGGCGCGATGCCAGATCAAACGACGCTCCTCCACATCAACCCATGTAATCCAGCGCAGTGTTTGTTCCATGCGTGAGATGGCATCTGGTGTTGCCCGCAAGCGAAGCGGCATGGGTTCACCTGCCGCAATCTCTTCCGGGGTGCGGACAATCTCGGGCCATGCATTGAAATAGCCTTGCGCCCGCACAGGCGGTAGCTTTTTCAAAGTAGAAATAGATTCTTCAAATTGACCTGCCACGTCCTTTTCAGTCCAGTTATGCTCCATAAGCGCCTCCGTTGTTATTGATGATTTCGTTTAAAATTGCTGCATATCCTGCGACATCGACCATGCTGTCATGATGCTTGGAATTGCTATTTAGTCGAGCTAACTTCAGCTCAATCAGGCAGAGCACAACCTGTGCAGCGGTCACCTCTATGCCCAATGTCAGCGACCAGCGTTTGGCCACGTTTTCGAATAGCGTGTGCGGCGAGCCGTAGCTTTCACCACGCTCTGCCAGTGTCCGTGTCGCTTGTTCCAAAAGTCGGTTGGCATGTCTCATGACTGGCCTCCTATCATTTGCTCACGGGCAAAATGCAGGAGAGCCAGCGCATCGGCTTCGTTGTCATCTTCGGGCAGATGGCCGAGGGCTTTGACAGCTTCAATAACAGCCTGTTTGCCAGCATTGCCTTTGCCAGTGATGAACTTCTTGATCGTTCCGACCGGAACGCCTTCGTAAGGGATGCTGTGCTCCTCACACCATGCGGTGAGTGAAGCCAGAAAGCCGCCATAAGCATGGGCTGCGTCCACACCAAGGTGCCTGCGGACTTCTTCGAAATAAACTGCATTGATCTCGCCCGATACATCACGGGTTTCATTTAGCCAGCGTTCAAAGCGCAGGTAACGCATACCGCCACCCTCAAAACGACGGGGACGAAAATGCGCTGTGCCGCTCATGATGCGTCCATGTTTGTTGGAAAGCGCCCATCCAGTGGCTGTGCCCAGATCGAGACTGAGCAAAATGGGTTGATTGGTTTTTTCCATGGAGACCTCCTGTTTGGTTGTTGGGAAAGATGAAGTGAGCACACACAAAACCCTCGACCGGGGAGAGTTGCCCCCATAGGGGCACTCTCTCCCGTAGGGAGAGGGAGTCTTTTTCCTAAACACTTCCAAACTGGCTAAACCTTGAAATAAAAGGCTTTCCCGCCAGTTTGGGCAGTTTGGAACGAAACTGGATGACCAAAACTGGAATCTGGCACGAAACTGCGCTGAAACCGTTGATATGGTTGGCGTTTCCCAGTTTTGGCAGATTTGCTGCAGTTTCAGATTGGGCCGAAACTGCTCCAGTTTGGGAGCGCATAAGACCATTTTTCCCGGGTGGGAAAATTGGTTTTTGTGGGTATTTTGGAGCTGGTTTGTCATGCCTGATCCTCCTCGTCATAAATCCACATGCGAGGGTTCTCGACAGGAAGGACGGCGGCTGTCTGGCGGCATTTGTAATGGGTTGGATAGACCGCTTGCAGCTTGGCAGAGACTTCGCCTGTGTGCGGATCGACCATCTCTTCACCAGTGCCAAGATGCATATCTTCAACGCACAAAAAGCCGTATTTGGTGCGAGAGGGACTGCTCAGACCGTAATTGTCTGCATCCTTGAAAAACTTGACGTAGCCCTTGGTGGAGAGCACATCCAAGCGACCACGAATGGTGTCTTTGCCGCCAAGCCCGGCGCGGTTTTCAAACGCCTGACAAAACTGGTTCATCGTGTAGACACGACCAGCGCGGGATTCTGCGTAGATGATTTCAAGGATGACGTCACGCTTGCGACGGCGCTCCGCATCAAGCTTCTGGCCATAGTCGCGATTGACCAGACGATCCGAGCTGTATTCCATCTCTTGCCACGCACCATCAACCTTATCGATCACCTTGGAGCGCAAGCGTGGCCCGTTTCGCAGTTCAAAAATCAGTTGACGATAGGACTGGTTTTCATCTGGCTGGAACATGATCAGCCCGGTGGTGTAATAGCCTCGTAAGCTGCTCGCACCGGAGAGTGCCTGAAACGGATCTTCTTCCAGCTGTTTCTTTTGGATTTTGCGTGTGTGGTGGGCAAGGATGATTCCGGCATCGGGATTAACGGCATCACGCAAGGCATCGAGCCGTTGCTGCAAAAAAAACAGCATGGCGGCGTTATCATTTTCACCTGCATCACCGTCGCCGCCGTCAAACACATTACGCAGCGGATCAACGACGATAATATCAACGCCCAGATCGCTAAAATGGCTTCGAATGGCCTCACAGGTGGCAGCCACACCATGCTCATTGAGCAGCATCTTGAATTGCGGTGTGACAACCAGATTTTTGCGGACCAGCGGCAGCAGGTTTTTATCAAACGCCATGTTTTGCAGGCGCTCGCGCAAATAGTGATAGCCAATCTCTGCCTGCAGATAAAATATCCGCAAAGGGCGTGGTGGCTTCATGCCAAGGAAAGGAACGCCTGCCGCCATATGGGCCAGCAACGAGAGCAGAAAATCACTCTTGCCGACCTTGGGCGCACCACCAAAGACCATCAGCCCACCCGGCGTTAATACACGCGGCAGGATTAAATCTTCCGGCATGGGCGATGTGTCATCCAGAAAATGCCCAACCGTGAAGGCAGGCACAGCAGTGACAGCGGCTTTTTCAGTTTTGATGCATTCAGCAATAAAAGCGCGTAAGTCCAAGCCCTCAGACACAGCATCAGCTGCATCCCATTTTTCGGGCTTGTCGCTTGGCACATCCAAAATTGTGAGTGAGGCAGTAATACCTTGCGAACCGAGATATGTACTGACAGCCTCGGCATAAGCGCGGCCAGCTTCATCATGATCCGGCCAGATCAGCAGGTGTTTATCTTTGAGGGGTGACCAGTCTGTTTTTTCGGGCGGGGCTTTTGCGCCATTCATCGCGGTTGTGGCTGTGATGCCATGAGCCATCAAAGCTTCGGCGGCTTTTTCACCTTCGACCAGAACCACATGCTGGTTTTCCTTGAGACCCGGCTGATTAAAGAGCGGTCTTGGGGTGGGAGCGCGATGTTTTTTTGCCAGCACATCCCATGGCCTGAATTCCTTGCCGTCAGCTGTGTCATAGCGATAAACGCAGGCGATTAGTTTGCCATCGCCATCCAGATAGTCCCATTTGGCCGTGTGTGGGCCAAGCTCATCCTCGGGGATATGTTTTGCAGGTTTGACTGGAGCAGCAGGTATCGGCGCAGGTAAAGCCAGTCCAAGCCATTCACTGGCTGAGCTGACCACCTGTGGGAATTGATGTTTGGTATCCAGATTGTGACACGCTGCCCACAGATCAAAGATGTCGCCACCTTCGCCCGTGGCAAAATCATGCCACATGCCAGCCTTGCCGCTATTCAGCTCAATCTTGAGGCTATCACCCTTATTGCCTTGAATATCACCGATCTCATACACGCCGCGCTTGATGCGGCCTGCGGGCAACAAATAAGACAAGACTTGATCCAGCCGCCCGATCAGCTGCTGACGTATATCGTCTGTGGGAATCGTAGCGTCTTTAAACTCAGGATATTGGCCTGGTGCATCGTTGAAGTCGGACCAGTTTGCTGTCATGCAGACACCTCCCCAACGAGTTGGTCCCAACAACGGTTGCGGTAGGCACAGAAACGACATTCAAAATGTTCAGGATCAGCGGTATGGCGCGGCAGTAACTCACCAGAATCGGCTGCTTTTAAGATGGTAACCGCACGATCACTGACCTTTTGAGCAAGGCTCGCATCAAAAGGAACAAGCTCAAAATGCAGCTCTGCCGTATCTTTATTAATGGCTGTAAATAGCGCCGGGTTTTTGCTAATGCCCGGCACACTGCCTTCCATATAGGCTTGGTAGGTGGCCATCTGCGCTGCATAGACAGGTTTTGATTTGGCAACGCCGCGCTTAACGGTGTCTTTCCATGACTTGGCATTGAGCGACTTACACTCCCAAAGCATCGGGAATGTGAGGCCCAGCGCCTCGGGTGCGCCATTAATAATGCCGTCAACATGTCCACGGATGCGGCCATCGGCGACCGAGAACCCGAATTGATAGCCATTCGGTTTCTCAGTGAAGAGCTCAAACCCGGCAAGACGTAGCCAGCGAATGGCCAGATCTTCAAACACATGTCCTGCGGCAAATATCCGTAAGGTCTGGCCGGAAAAACCTTCGTCTTTGGGCGTGTTGGTATATTCGTATTGTAATTTACGGCTACAGTTTTCCCCGAGGCGGGAAGCCCCCAGATAATCGCGTTCTGGCTGGGCTTTATGTTCCGCGCACAGTGCCTGATCAATCAATTCAGACACACGCTCTGTAAAACTGGGCCTGTGATTAAAATCAAGCATCTAAAACGGAATCTCCTCCGAGCCTTTGGAAAGCTCGTCCATGTAAGCGGTCACAACGACTTCGATCAGCGTTAGGACCTGCTCACGGGTTAAATCTTGGAAGGCTTTGCCAGTACCAATCTCGGCGACATATTCGCCAAGAGGGCGCAGAGCCTTATTCATGCAATCACGTTCAAAATCGGTGGGATCAATCATGCGGCGATCCTCCCGTTTTCAATGACCTGACGGATGGCCGTGTTGTTAAACCGCATGGTCATCAGCGCGGATGCCTTGTAACGGGTCAGGCTGTAATCATTGCGATATTCAGGAGGGAGATGACGCAGCTGTTTTTCGGTAGCAGGCTGGTGCAACCAGTTCTTGGTTTTGTGAGCAGCGCTCTCGGTTTCAAACAGGTTGATCCAGTCATCGGCAGCAGCGAAGCACACAATGCGCTCACCCGCAGCCAAGAGCTTAACCGCATGGTTTTTGCGGCCACCAACGGCGTACCATTCGCCGTCACGGTAAAAGACACCGCCCCAAGCTTCAAAGCCGGTTGCAATGAAATACTGATCATCGCCGCGTAAATCGCACCAAAGGAAGCTGGAGCGTTTGAGGATGTCGATCTCCGTCATGTGGAAATCGGCGGTCTGTGTGGTATCAGCCTCGGGCTGGCCTTCCCAGATATAGCCACATAACGGACATTCCTTACTGGCGAGCGGCACATCAGCGCCGCATTCCGGGCAGTCTTTATAGGGCGCATCACCTTCAATAAACTGATCATCCAGCTGGACTTCTTGTTCCAGCGAGCCATGCATCAGTGTCGATGTGCCAAAGTCGAGCACAACACAGTCTTTTTTGATGATGCCGGGAAACTCAGCCGGGTCGACCGTTCGCAAACCACGACCGATCATCTGGATCATGGTGGATTTGTAAGAGCTAGGGCGCAGCAAAACGATGCAGGATGTTGGCGGGTGGTCCCAGCCTTCAGTCAGTACCGCGACATTCACAATGACTTGCAGATCGCCTTTGCCGTAAGCTGCCAAGGTATCAGAGCGATCTGTTTCGCTCATATCACCCCAGATCATGCCTGTGGCAATGCCAGCGCTGATAAAGCTGGCCATAACATCCCGCGCATGCTCAACGGTCGAGCAGAATACGACGGTTTGACGGTCTCCGGCTTTTTCTTTCCAGTGCTGAACCACCGCATCATTGATCGGGCGCGTGTTCATGATGTCGGCAACCGCGCTCATATCATAATCAAGGGCGGTTTTACGGACTTTACTCAGCTCTTCCTGAACGCCGACATTCATGACAAAGGTGCGTGGCGGCACAAGGTGACCGGAAGCGATCAGCTCTTTGACCGTGATCTGGTCCGACACGTTGGAGAAGATCGGGCGCAGACCTTTTTTATCACCACGGTTAGGCGTGGCGGTCATGCCCAGCAGCTTCATGTTTGGATTGATGTTTTGAGCGTGTTCAATCACCCGCATGTAGCTGTCGGCCCGGGCGTGATGGGCTTCATCAATCACCAATGCATCCAGCGACGGCAATGAGCGCAGATTGCTCTCCCGCGAGAGGGTTTGCACCATGGCAAAGGCCACTTGGCCATCCCAGCTTTTCTCATTCGCATTAAAAATACTGGTGGAAATGGATGGGTTTACGCGCTTGAACTTGCCTTCATTTTGAAAGGTCAGCTCATCACGGTGAGCAAGCACGCAGGCACGCTCAATATCGCGGTCAAACATGCGTCCCAGCACTGCTGATAGCATGATCGTCTTGCCTGCACCTGTTGGTGCGACCGCTAGCGTGTTGCCGTGGGTGTAAAGCGCATCAACAGTCTTGGAGACGAGCTCCTTTTGTCTTGGTCTGAGTAACATGCCGCCCCCTTATCATTGCGCCCATGACGGCAGGTTGCTTCTCGAGCCCGCAGATGCGGGCTGATCACTATTGGGCTGAGGCGCAGAAGCTGCTCCGGATACAGCGCCCATGATAGAGGCGTATTCCTTGTTGTCCGGTGTAATAGCCAATTTGATGACGTTCTTGTCGTCACCGTTCTGGTCTTTCTCAATATCAATCCGGGCGGCAAACTCGACACCATCCAGATCACCAAGGCCGTTGATACGGCGGGCATTCTGGGCAGCTGGCGTATTATCCTTGTTGGACACGCCGCGAGAGGAGTTCAAAATCCCTTTGATGAAGGCGCGACCAATATTGGCCCAGTCCGGACCTTTGGCGCTGTACAGTCCAATTAGGCTCCAGATTTTGCGGCGAGCATATTTGCCTTCCAGCACCACAAACTCGCAGTTCAAATAGACCGCACTTGTGGTATTACTGCGCGTGGCCCAGCCACCCGTCCAGCCTTGTGATGCATCATCATGACCGCCGGGCTTAATGGTCATACGGACCTTAGCCAGCGTTCCTTTTGGGATGACATCAAATCCGCTTTGATCATCTGCACTATTAAAATCGTTCCAACTCATTCTTGGCCTCCTTGTGTTTCGTTGTTGTGTTGGGAATCAGGGGTGCTGCTGGCAGGCGCGTCTTGTTCAATTGAGAACGTGAGGCGTTCGGCAACAGGCTTGGCTTTGCCCGCAATTTTCTGCATGAGGCGGCCAAGATGGGGTTCTTCCATTAGATCAAGACGACCGGAACGATCCTTGGCCGGATATCCGGCATCATTGATGGTGTGGCAGATAAAGGCGCGGAATGACTTGCCTTCGGGGCTTGTCATCTCGGTCATAGTGATGACCTGATCGACAATACCGGGAAGCTCTAACGCAGTTTTGCTGCCTTCAATTTGTGGCTGGAAGAAACGGCGATTAAAGTCATCGATCTTTTCGTCCAAGATGCCGACAAACCAGATATTCTTGCCGCGTGTGTGTTGGAGATGTGTAAGCCACGCGATCATTTCCTGACCATGCAGGCCGTAAGCACCTCGCGTATCAGGCTTGCCTGTTTTGTCAGAAAATGCCTGTGGCTGTCCCTTGCACCAGTTGAAACACAAGCGTCCGGCAACGGTGATACTGTCGATGAAGATCGTGTCGTATTTATCTAGCGCACTATTATTTGGATTATTGGCATCACCATACTTGGCCGTGACGGCATCATAATGGGCTTGGCTGTATGGCTGCTCATCACGCAAGGCCGGGTTTGGGCCGCCAATAAAGGCTGCAATATCACGGCAGTCCTGCCATGTGCGCAGACGGATGGTATCGCCTTGCCAACCTTCGATGGCCAGATCACCAGCCTCAAGATCAAAGAACAGCGTCTTTTCTGCAGGAAGCGTCCAGAGCAGTGATGTTTTGCCGATACCGCTTTTACCGAAGATGCATCCTTTAATGCCCTTGGTTTCTTTCAAGCGTTCATCGGCTGAGATGATAGGAAGGCTCATTGGGCACCTCCTTTGCGGGAGAGTGCATCCACAATATTTTCAGCGCCTAATGCGCCTTTGGAACGTGCTTCCGTATAAAGCTCACGGATGGCAGACAAGCGCTTGTAAATGGCGCTTTGTTCTTTATCCAAAGCCTGTGCGGCAAAGGCCAGATCATCCAGCGTTGCCTCATGGATAGGTTTGGTGGTGTCTTCAGGAATAGCACCAAGTTCTGGAATTTGAATAAATGCCGGAACATGTTTGGCGTAGTAGCTGTCTTTAATCAGCTTTTGTAACGATAGCTTAAACATAAAACCTCCTTGATTTCGTGGGTTAAAAATTGCTCTTTGGTCATGTCGTTTCGGCTGCCGGGTTCTGACGCCGCCCAAAGAGCAAAGCGGTCGCGGTATTTCCTTGTGGGGTCTTGTATTTCCGCGAGAACCCGGCATGTTTTCTTGCCTTCAAAGAGTTACTTACCGAGAGGGCTCAAAAACTGTCGGCGGCTCAGTGCAGATATTCCGCAAAGCCACGCTCCTTCAGCGATCCGCGAAGTTCGGACAGCGTCCCGTAGAGGGTCGAGCGTGGGGTTTTGGTTTTGCGTGAGATTTCACTGATGCTGAGCGTCCGCAGATCAACCAGCAGCAACACCAGATGCGGCGGCATCTGCTGAACGGCCTGTTCAAGGTCAATTTGTAGGTCGCGGCTGGTCAGGTCTTCGGTTGCGGGATCAGGCAAGGCGTTGTCTTCGCCGTCCTTATCCTCTAGCCATGCATCAAGTGAAAAATCACTGATGCCGGACCCACGCTTTTGGGCGCGGGCGGCCTCAATCAGGCTGGCGCATTTGTGGTTGAGGATGCGATCAGCAAAGGTCGACCATTTTGCTTTTTCAGGATCATAAGCCTGCTTGCGGGATAGATAATCCAGCATCAGCTCTTGCTCTAGGTCCTCGACTTCTACGCCATGAATGGCGGAGTGCCGCATCAGGCTGCGTGCGTGATAACGGACTTGGTTTACGACATAAGGATGGATTCCTTCATAGTTGTTTTTGCTCATGGTTTTCGTCTCCAGTTGCGGTTAGCCGCCACGCGGGCGGGTCAACTGGGACTGGCGAAAACTCACTGGAGGCCCGGTGAGACGGGCTATTCAAAGCGCTGCAAAAAACAAAAAAAGCCCCGACAGGCGGGGCTTTGGTGGGTGCGAATTTTTTTGAAAAAAATTTCAGAGTGTTCGGTGAAATTTCACCGAAGGGAGATTAGGCAAATCCAAAATGCTTTAATTGCTCATCCCAAATATCGGGAAATGGGGTTTGCATATCCTGCAGACTTAACTGGCGTGGTTGCGTACCATCCAAGATGGCTTTTTTAATCTGGGGGGCGAGTTGATTGAGGCGCAGTATCCGCGACATATAAGAGGAATTGATTTTGCGCTGGCGCGACATGTCATCGATGGATTTATAGCGCCCGGTATCAATCAGGTTCTGCCAGTAATAGGCTTTGGCCAAGGCTCTAACGAGCGTCTCGTCGGGTTTCGAATCTTCCTGCGGTGCAGTCATATGAGCACCTTCAGGAAATAAAATCAGTTTTTTGCCGCCGTAGCGTTTGATTTTTATCGGCACCCGAACCGAGATCACATTGCCTTCCATCATTTTTATGCGTGCATCCATGCTTGCTCCTCCAATTGTTTGGTTGAAATTCCTTGGAGGCGCTTTTCTTGTTCGTCCAATTCTCGTGCAAGGCTGAGCATGCCATCTGCCCGGATACGGACATCGACATATTCATAATTGACGATGACTTTCTCAATCATCAGCTCAAGAATACGTTGCTGCTCTGCCGGAAAAAGCTCCTTCCAGATCGGTACAATATTGCCAAGCGCGTCCCGGACTTCCGTTTCAGTCACGCTTTCATCTTCTTTGTATGCCTCGCGCCATGTCTCAACGATCATTTCAGGTGATGCAAAAACGGCTTGTAGCTGCGCCAGGATCAAAGCTTCCATCTCACTGGCACTGACATTACGAACTTTGCAATCAGGGTTGATACCTTTGCGATAGTGCTCGCAGGTGTAATAGCGATAAAGCCTGCCGCCTTTTTTACGGGTATGGCTTGGCACCAGAGAGCATTCACATTCACCGCATTTCAAAAGCCCCATCAAAATGGCCTTGGTTTTCTTGCGTGTGATTGCGCCTCGGTTGATGGTGTTTTCTTTCATGATGGCGCGGACTTTATTCCACGTATCCATGTCAATGATGGCCGGATGGCGGCCCTCGTAGATTTGGTCCTTATGTTTGATTTTTCCGATATAGATGGGGTTTTGCAGAATCTTATAGAGGCCACCTTTATCTAGTGCCTTGCCACCAATGACGCGTCCGTTTTTAGTCGTACGCTTCTTGCTTAAAACCCCCATGCGCGGCAACATCTTTGCCATCTCTGTGGGCGACTTGGTCATCAAAAACAGATCAAATATTTTGCGGATGCCCTCAGCCTCATCAGGCTCGATCACAAGCTCACGGTTTTTCACCACATAGCCCATGGGCGTGACACCACCCATCCACATGCCTTTGCGTTTGGAGGCTGCCAATTTATCGCGGATGCGTTCGCCAATTACTTCACGCTCAAACTGGGCAAAGCTGAGTAGAATATTCAGCGTTAGACGACCCATTGATGTGGTGGTGTTGAATTGCTGGGTAACAGAGACAAAGGACACTTTGTGCTCATCGAACAGATCGATCAGTTTGGCAAAATCAGCCAAGGAGCGCGACAAGCGGTCAACCTTGTACACAACAACCGTATCAATCAGGCCGCTTTTGATATCGTCCATCAGACGCTTTAAGGCCGGGCGATCCATATTGCCGCCTGTAAAGCCGCCATCATCATATTCATCAGGAAGCTGGAACCAGCCTTCATGTTTTTGTGAGGCAATATAGGATTCACAAGCCTCGCGCTGAGCATCAAGGCTGTTGAATTCCATGTCCAAGCCTTCTTCAGTAGATTTGCGCGTATAAATCGCGCAGCGTTTTTTCGGTGTG
Source organism: Pseudemcibacter aquimaris (assembly GCF_028869115.1). Lineage (NCBI taxonomy): Bacteria > Pseudomonadati > Pseudomonadota > Alphaproteobacteria > Emcibacterales > Emcibacteraceae > Pseudemcibacter > Pseudemcibacter aquimaris. The sequence goes on along the minus strand of NZ_CP079800.1, from coordinate 915,707 downwards.
GTTGTGCTCAATGTTTGCCTCCTTGTGCTTTGTTGTTTAATCCGAAGAAGGCAGGTCCTGACCAGCTGCTGCCCGTTATAGCCAGCGCAACTTTCGACAGGCTTTTGTATAAACAGCCTGCATATTCGTAGCCTTCTTCTAAAATGGTGACCTGATATTCGATGCCCTTATATTCCCGGACGAGTTTGGTGCCGGGGATGGGCCGCTGATATTGTGTTTTACGCTTCGATTTTGCTTTCTTGCCCGATCCGAATAAATCATTGGCCTGCTGTTCGATCCGGTTCTCAATCTGCGGATCAACGCCATATGCAAGCTCCTGCAGGCGATAAGCCAGTCTGCGGACAATGTGGCTTTTATGGCCGCCGGGTGGTTCGTCCTGATACACATCCCGCCATAATGCTTTCAGGTCTGATAGCGGCATGTTTGGGAGTGCGGCCACACGCGCCAGAAGTGTTTTATCCATCTGTTTCTCCTTGGTTTTTTGGTTCTTCGTCATGGGCATGAACGCTTGGAAAAACCCTGAAGTCCAATGAATTAGAGGGATTTGTTGGCTCGAACTGACGGTTTAGACGGATCTTGCGGCGCAGGATGCCAAGCGCCAGCAAACGCGCCACTTCGGTGCGGCGATCTCGCTCATTTATTAGGTTTGGGGAAAGTGAAGACATGGGCGAACCTCCTTGAGAATTATTGCGTCGTTCAAGGAGTTACTTACTGAAATGACCTGAAAACTGTCGGTTCAGTCAATGCTGTGCATTGAATCAAATTAGGCTTGTGAAAATCGTAAGCCTAATTTATATTAGGTCATTAGCCAAAATTGAAAGGATGCTATGGAGCAACTGACAAACGCACAGAATACGCTATTACAGGCCATTGAACGCCTGAAACGTGCCATGGGGATGTCGCCCACGGTACAAGAGCTTGCTGTGGAATTGGGTGTGAAAGCGCCCAGTGTGTTTGAAGGGCTCAAGCGTCTGGAAGATAAAGGCTATATTCGCAGGCAAGCGCGAAAAGCGCGGTCTATCGAAATTCTCCACGCACAAACACCGGATAAGACCAACCTAACGGCTGTTCCTGTTTTAGGGATGGTTGCGGCTGGCCAACCGATTCTCGCCCTTGAAAACAAGATTGGTCAGGTCATGGTGCCGAATAATGTTCTGCGCGGGAAGTGCTTTGCGCTCAAAGTGCAAGGTGACAGCATGATCGATGCTGATATTTTCGAGGGCGATTACGTTGTTGTGCGCCAGCAACCGATTGCTGAAAACAGCGATATTGTGGTGGCCATGGTCGGCGAAGAGGCCACTGTAAAGCGGCTGAGCATTGAAGGGGAGCATATTGAACTGCGCCCTGAAAATCAGAAACTAAAACCCATCATCATAGGACAACAAGATGAACTTAAAATAATTGGGAAGGTCTTACATGTATGCTCGGGTGTTGACACCGAGGCCCTCCTAGACGAACCCCCAAGGAGGATAACCACATGAGCACCTATAATTTACGACGTTTTGCCCAACCTGATGTTTTGAAAAACATCCAGCAAGATAATCTGATCACTTTTCTTAAGCGTTATGAAAGCTACCTGACCGGGCGCGGGTTCAGCTTTGAGTTAGATGAAGATAGCGAGCTGGATTTCGAGTGCTTAAGCCGAGTGCTGCTGGAACCCACAGACGATATCGATATTAATTTTGTGGAGGCGTTATTTTTTATTCAGGAAATGTCCGATGATGATCATTTTGAACAGCTTCATGGGCTTGCAGAAGAAAATAAAATTGAAACGCAAGATGACGTTTCTCCGGCTGATCTCGCTCTAACGCTATGGCTGCATGATCCTGAGCTTTTAAAGCGCCCACATGCCGAAGTGCTGTTGCTAAAACCAAAGTCATTCATGTACTTCATGTCAGACAAGAAAGCGCCAGATGAATTCGGTGTTCCGAAGCAAGAAGTTCTTACCGCTCTTGAGAAGGAGATGGATGTTTGGTTCTCTAAAAATAAGCGTGGGACTGGCTGCCGCATTTTGGCAGTGAGCGCCGATGATGAAGATAAGATATATTTCTTGGTTCATCATGGAATGCCTTTTAAACGCGAAGGCAAGATTGAAGACGGAAAATCAAAGACAATTTTCTATCGTCCAGAATTTCATGATGTGCTGATATATGATCGTCCAAACAATGAGCTAGCAATATTCAATAAATCAAGCGCCAAGAAAGAGCGCAGCATGTATTTGGATTTGTTCAGCCAGCATCTGTTCGGTCAGGCTGAATATTTTCCGGGCGCTGAAAAATATACATTGCAGCCACTCATCGATAATGGCGTTGATGCTTTGGCCTGTGCTGATATTGATGGGCTGGAAGATATTAAATTAGTCGAAATCCAACACCAGTTTCTGGGGCCTTATAATGACAAACAGACGTTACGCTCAAATGATGTGTTTGCGTCCTTAGCTTCAAGAGATCGTGAATTTCCAAATTTTGGCAGACTGGTTTCGGCCAGCTTTTCGGTGAAGTTTGAAAACGCCAAACGTCCACGCATGGTCAAGGTACGAACACCGAATGTGGCCAATTTTGACCGTAAGGAAGATTCTCACCTGATTGAAACATGGTTGCGGAAACGTGGCTTTGTGAATGAACAGAAAGAGGAAGAAGACAGCACACAACCCGTAACGCATCAGGAGAGCCATGACGCCGTATCAATCGCCGCCATGGCGTAAACTGACAAAGCTTTCTGGTGGCAAGGGTGTAAAAGCTGAATGGCAAAACTTTCCGGCAGAATTTCTTGCAATAACGAATGAGCAAGCATCCGCCATTCCCTGTAATGGCCGAGCCGGATGCTACATGAATGTCGTGCGGCATGGGCCAAACGATATTGTCGGCATCTGTACGTCAGATGCCAAGCAGTGCGACCGCCGCACAATTGAAAAATCAGAACTGGCACTGTATCGCGTTGATCATAAAAAGCTGGCGACCAAAATTGCTGAGGCCATTGGTTTCACCGAGCAACACGAAAAAATCACAGGACATACAGCCCTTTGGAAATTTGGTGTACTGAATCCGCAAGCTGAGCATAGTTTTCCTGTGTATTGCTTTTTGGGCCAGACATCCTCGCAGCTGGATAAAATCGTCAATCAGCTTTGTATGGGCGAGCAGACGTTTCTGTTGATTGCCGCCACCAGCAGTCTTATCAGCACTGCCAGCTCTGATGCGAGCAGCAGGCATAAATCCAAACTCATCGGTATAGATGATGTGCTTGCCGTTGATGGCGTAGGCAAGGTCACGGCAAAAGGCAGCGCTCAAACCATCGTCTCTAATTGGCTGGAAACAGTGTTGCCAAAATCAGCGAAGCCGGGATCGGAGTATCAATTCCCGACACCAGCAGGCGCAACGTGGGAGCAGTTTGTGTTCGAATTTACCGCAACAGAGATGTTGTTGGTTTCGTGCGGGCAGATTCAAGAACGGCTGGAACCTGAACATCTGAAGATGAAGAACCAGAATTCCGGCAAGCCAACGCTGCAGTGGACTTTGTTACGTTCTCTCGCCACAACAGGCGGAAGCATCTCATGGCAAGATCAGGACGCTACTGATCGCGTCAAAAAACAAAAGCAGGAATTGGCAAACAAGCTCAAGCAAACCTTTGGCCTTTCGGAAGACCCGGTGCCTTGGAATGAGGGCGAGAAAGCATACAAAGCAAGGTTCGTTATCAAAGCCGCCGATAACGTTTTAAGACAAATGGTAGGATAAAAGATGAACCCCCAAGATATTGAAAACTACATTTTAGAAAATTTTACAGACGTAAACCCGCTGGATAGCTGGGGCGAAAAAAGCTTCTTCCTAAATCCGGGGCATCAATTAAAACGCGGAACCTATTTTGCTACGTTGAAAGAAAAAGACGGTGACAATGATAAAGCGTCGTATTTGGATCGTAAGGGCATTTTCAGGCTGAATATGGGTGTAAGCAAAGATGTTTATTTGTCATTGTTCAACACGCTGCCAAAACGACCAGCAAAGGGTTGTTTCATAGATGGTTGCTACGATTTCCAAAGAACAGACATCGTATTACCACATCCTGTTTATGGCTGGATGGGATGGGTTTGTATTTTGAATCCAAGTATTGAAACTTTTGAAACATGCAAACAATTATTGGATAATGCCTACGATAAGGCAGTGAAAACAACGATGAAGAAGTTAAATTCTCAGAAAAAATGAAAGGTGGAAAATAAATGGGAAAAATAGATTTCAAAAAAGAATTAAAACATCTCTACAAACCTTCCGCAAAGATTGTTGAAATTGTTGATGTGCCTTCTCTGAATTATTTGATGATCGATGGGCAAGGCGATCCCAATACGGCGCAATCCTTTCAGGACGCGATCAATGCTTTGTATCCGCTTTCTTATGCCTTGAAATTTATGGTCAAAAAGGGAGGTATTGGTATCGATTACGGCGTCCTGCCGCTGGAAGGGCTGTGGTGGGCCGATGATATGGAGACGTTCAGCGTAGAGGACAAGGCAGGTTGGAAATGGACGCTAATGATTATGCAGCCGGACTTCATCACTGAAGATATGGTTGAGCAAGTAACGCGGCAGGTCAAAGCCAAAAAGAATCCTGTTTCCTTACCCTTGGTGCGTTTTGAATCTCTGGAGGAAGGAAAGGCGGCGCAAATCATGCATATCGGCCCGTTTTCCGAAGAAGGGCCAACGGTTGAAAACCTACACGTATTTATCGAAGAAAGCGGTTACCAAAGGCGCGGAAAGCACCATGAAATCTATTTAAGCGATGTTCGCAGGGCTGCGCCAGAGCGATGGAAAACAATCATTCGCCAGCCGGTAGCGTAATAAGGCTATGTATACGTTCACAATGCGCCACAAGATTTTCCTTTGACTGCACAGCCGCTTTCAGTGGATTTTCAATGGGTGGTTTCAGGAAATTGGCGGTAAAAGCATACAGCGTCAAATCCAATATCGTAGGTTTGTCTGTATCAAAAATATATGTTTTGTTACCAAGAAAATCCGAAAGCGCCTGTATATCTTTTTGTCCAATCCGATAGATTTCGTCATGGTCGTGCAATCCTATGCCATGCGCTTTCGCCTTGTTCCATATTTTCTTTTACTGGGATTTTTGCACGAAACCTTTTAATAACGCCGGAACATCTCCAAAAAAGGTCTCTTTAATGACATTCCAGCCAGGCGCATCTTTCCATCGTGAGTAAATCAAAACCCAGTAGAGGTTTTCTTCCAGCAAGCGCCGAAATGCAAGAGATATTGCTTTTTGCTCTGCTGAAAGCGACGCATCAGGATCATATGCCCCACTATCAACCAAGTGGTTTATAATCAGACCTGAATCCCCCATAAGCTGACCGCCGCCAAGATCCACAAAAGGAAATTTTCCTTTAGGCGCTTTCTTAAACATCGAAATATCAAACGGAGGTGCGTCATAGGCAAGGTCAGCCAGTTTTAGATAGCTTTCCAGTTTTAAGCAAAAGGGACTTGGGTCATCAATGCCCCACTGGGGGCCAAATTTGTAAAGTGTAAGTGTCATTTCTCTATCCCGCGCCTCCTACTGGTGAGCAGATCTCAACCAAGTATCCATCCTTATCTGATACATAAGAAGTGGTTTGCCCCCACGGCTCTTCTCTAACATCCTGAATAACGGTTGCGCCAGCATTTTTTGCTTTTTCAAGAGCTGCAGACACATCATTCGTTTCAAACGCAATTTCAAAAACAGGAGATTTTACATCAGGTATTCCTGGAGATTTACCAAGTTCTGTCATGAGGCGACGAGAAGAAAAAGAGAGCGTTGTAGTACCTGTTTTTAATTCTCCATAGTCTCCAGATTCATGAATCATTCCGCGCTCAAGACCAAAGGCTTTTTCATAGAATTCTATGCTCTGTGTAACATTCTTAACGTATAAAATGGTGTATTTCAGCTGCATCTTTTCTCCTTTATAACCAGTGAAAAGACTACTGGATAAGAGTGCATTTGTCCATGACAAAGAGAGCGGTTATAACAATGACAGGCATAGACTGCTGCGAACTGGTCAATTGCCAAGCCCTTGATTTCCCATGACTAAAAGCTCCGTACTTCGCTTTTCCAAGTACGGTGTTTTTCAGGAAAGGGGCATATATAGGAGGAAAATTAGAGAAAAACGGGGTGTTTTTATAGAGAGGAAGTCAATTGCAAATAGCGAAAAAGCCCGCAAATGCTGGGCTTTTGAGGCTATGCCATCTCAGGCATATGAAAGTTCGTTTGTAGTTAATGGCGGAGAGGAAGGGATTCGAACCCTCGGTACCCGTGAGGGCACAACTCCTTAGCAGGGAGCCCCATTCGACCGCTCTGGCACCTCTCCGCCGCCGTTTTTAGTGAAGCACGGCCCTCTTGTCAAAACATTTCTGAAAAAAAGTGCACCATAAAAAAAAGAAGGCATGGAAATCAATTCCATGCCTAAATTTTAGTTAGAACAAATTATTATTTGGACGGTAGATCCTCTTAACTCAACTCTTTACTTCACCCAAAAAAACTAAAAACTTAGTGTGTTACCATCCATTCACGCGCTTTTCTTTGCGCTTCAGAAATTTCCATATGTGACATACCATCTGCCACTTCTGCACGGTCGATTTGTGCGCTGATCATGCCGCGCATCGCTGCCAGATTAAACCATTTATGTGCTTCTATATTATCCTGCTCAACCCCATGACCGATTGAATATAGTAACCCAAGATCATAATATGCTTCCGCCGTGCCTTTTTCGGCGGCTGCCATCCGGTTTTTGATATAATCTTTGTCTACCTGTCCCATTACATTTGCTCCTTAATCTCGTGTTTGCTTATTTGCTGCAATTTGCTGCGTTGGTTCGCAACTTATGGTTAATAAAATAGATTTGTAACTATAAAAAAATAGTTAACAAGAAAATTAATTTTCTAACGTATTGTTTTAAAAAGAAAAATAGCATTAACCACTAAAGGTTAACAAATGCGAAAAAGGTTAATTTTTACCAATTTGGGGATATTTCCCGCCTGATTCTTAATTAATAAAAGAATCATTTTCGCTATAAAAATAAGAAATGAGTAACCATATTTATTAAGTGTATTTATTTTACACCTTAAAACCAAAAAAGCCAGCGAAATCGGTTTCGCTGGCTCTTAAGTACAGTCTTAGTAATTTTTAACCATCTAGCTTAGGACGAAGCAATTGATTAACCACTTGTGGGTTTGCTTTACCTTGGGTCTTTTTCATCACCTGGCCGACGAAGAAACCGAATAGTTTATCTTTACCACCACGATATTCTTCCACCTTGTCAGCATTAGCCGCAAGAATTTCATCAATCATCGTTTCGATCTCACCTGTATCGGACATTTGCTTAAGGCCTTTGTCCTCTACGATCTTTTCTGGGCTATCCCCTGTTTCGATCATAATCTCGAAAACATCACGAGCGATACGACCGGAAATAGTGCCTTCCACCTGAAGACCAAGAAGCTCTGCTGCATGCTCAATCGACACTGGATTTTCACCAATAGATTTTCCAAGCTTTTTAAGTGCACCAAATAGGTCAGAAGTCACCCAGTTAGATACAAGCTTACCAAGTTCAGAAACCGGCTTGCCAGTTTTTTCTACGGTCGCTGCAAGAAGCGTTTCAAAATAATCCGCGTTCTCTTTTTCTGCTGTCAAAACATCCGCATTATACGGCGTAATATGAAGATCCGCGATGAAACGTTTTTTCTTTGCGTCTGCAAGTTCCGGCATATCTTCTGCTAGCTTGTCCACGAATTCCTGAGTAAATTCAAGTGGCAGAAGATCTGGATCAGGGAAGTAACGATAATCATGTGCTTCTTCTTTAGAGCGCATCGGACGTGTTGTACCCGTGGCCACTTCGAAAAGACGTGTTTCCTGATCAACTGTACCACCATCTTCGATAAGATCGATTTGACGGCGAATTTCGCTTTCAACCACCTGCATCACATAACGGATGGAGTTCACGTTTTTAGTTTCTGTACGTGTACCGAACTCTTCGCCTGGGCGACGGACAGATACGTTTACGTCCGCACGCATGGAACCTTGTTCCATATTCCCGTCACATGTACCCGCATAACGAACAATCGAACGAATTTTCTTGAAGTATGCTGCTGCCTCTTCCGGTGTGCGCATGTCCGGCTTGGAAACAATTTCCATAAGCGCTACGCCAGAACGGTTAAGGTCAACATATGTCATCGTTGGATGCTGATCATGCATTGATTTACCAGCATCCTGTTCAAGATGAAGTCGTTCAACACCGATTTCTTTTGTGCTCCCGTCTTCAAGGTCGATTGCCACATGCCCCTCACCCACAATCGGATCAAGATACTGTGAAATCTGATAACCTTGTGGAAGGTCAGCATAGAAATAGTTCTTACGATCAAAAATACTGCGTAGGTTGATTTTACAACCCATGGCAAGACCTGTACGGATTGCCTGACGCACGCATTCTTCGTTAATTACCGGAAGCATTCCCGGCTGTGCTGAACAAACAAAGCTTACTTGTGAATTTGGCTCTGCGCCATAGGCCGTCGCCGCACCAGAGAATAGTTTTGCTTCAGAAATAACCTGTGCATGGATTTCAAGGCCAATTACGGCTTCCCAATCACCTGTGGCACCTGGAAATAATTTTGTCATTATACGTCTCCCCACCACTTGGTTGGTTTATGGGTAAAGCTTGCGGCGCCTTCCATTACATTTGCAACATTTAGAAGTTGTTCTTCACCGAATGCTTGTCCGATTAATTGTAACCCTAACGGCAATCCATCATTGCTTAGTCCTGCTGGAACGGAAATACCCGGTAGACCAGCAAGGGATGCTGGAACAGTGAATACGTCATTCAAATACATGGAAAGCGGGTCAGAAACCTTTTCACCAAGGTTAAATGCCGCACTTGGCGCCGTTGGTGTTAAAATCACATCGCATTTTTCATACGCAGCTTTAAAATCATTCGCGATCAATGTACGAACGCGCTGTGCTTTAAGATAATATGCATCATAATAACCTGCTGAAAGCACATATGTACCGATCAGGATACGACGTTTCACTTCGTCACCAAAACCAGCAGCACGAGTTTTCTTATACATGTCATCAAGGCTATCGCCCTTTACACGAAGGCCGTATTTAACACCGTCATAACGTGCAAGGTTTGATGAACATTCGGCTGGTGCAACGATATAATAAGTCGGCAACGCATATTTTGTATGCGGTAAGCTGATGTCTACGATTTCTGCACCAGCATCTTTTAACCATTCAACACCTTGTTGCCATAGTTTTTCAATTTCTTCCGGCATGCCATCAACGCGGTACTCTTTTGGAATACCGACTTTAAGACCGCGTATATCGCCTGTTAAGGCTGCTTCATAATTCGGAACAGCAATATTTGTTGACGTAGAATCTTTTGGATCATATCCAGCCATGCTTTCCATCATGATCGCCGCATCACGAACCGTCTTGGTAAGCGGTCCTGCCTGATCAAGTGATGATGCAAATGCAATCATACCAAAACGTGAACAACGTCCATATGTTGGCTTAAGTCCAACAAGACCGGTAAATGATGCTGGCTGGCGAATTGATCCACCTGTATCAGTACCTGTTGTCGCAATCGCGATATCTGCTGCCACCGCAGCAGAGGAACCACCCGATGAACCACCAGGCACCGTATCTTTATCGCTGCCAGTCGCACGCCACGGATTTTTCACCGGACCGTAATAACTGTTTTCATTGGATGAACCCATGGCAAATTCGTCCATATTGGTCTTACCAAGCATAACGGCGCCATCGTTCCAAAGATTACCGGAAACTGTACTTTCATATTCAGGTTTAAAACCATCAAGAATATGGCTACATGTTTGGCTGTGAACACCTTTTGTGCAGTATAGGTCCTTCATTCCTATCGGAATACCGGTCATGCCCTTGGCATTACCAGCTTTGATCATTTCGTCAGCGGATGATGCCATTTCCATGGCTTTGTCGGCTGTTACCTCAACATAACAGTTAAGCTCTTTTGCATCTTCCATTGCAGCAAGATGTGCTTCCGTAATTTCAACCGATGTAATATCGCCTTTATGAAGGGCATCACGCGCTTCGGAAAGGGTCATTTTTGTAAGTTCAGTCATATTCCCCTCTCCTATTCGATTACTTTAGGCACAGCGAAGAAACCATGCTCTGATTCCGGTGCGTTTTTAAGAACCTGATCACGGTAACCGCCATCTGTAACTTTGTCTTCGCGACGTGGTAGTGATGCTTCAACAACACTGGTCATTGCTTCTACACCATCCGTATTAACTTCACCAAGCTGTTCCACCCAATCAAGGATGTTATTCAGCTCTCCTACGGTTGATTCCAGCTCTGTATCTGAAACCTCAATCCGTGCCAGATTTGCGATTTTCGCAACTGTATCTTTATCGACTGACATTATGGTCTGTCCTTTTCATTTTTTAATAGAGATTTAACTGCGGGAAATTAGCACCAGACAGGCATATTCGCAAGGCTTTAGTGAAGCAAACAAATCATTGTTTGCACTTTTCAGAATTAAACAGGAATTAATCCGGATTCTCCTAGTATTTCGACATAGGACCGTAATTTTAACAGAATAAAAAAAGGACGCCGCATTAAATCGACGTCCTCGTTTTTCTATTGCATCAAGTTTAATAACCGCGAAATATCTTCGCCTTGTCCTGTTTTAAATTGGACCCTGACGAAACCATCATCATTTTCGATCACAGATGCGACTAACTCTTCATTCCAACCTTCTGGCATAAAGGATATATTATCCATCTCTTTGACTGGCGCTTTTGAATGGATAGCTGCACCACCGCGGCTAACATTTGCGATACCGCTTTCAAAAACCCCGCCTTGGAAATGAACCGTACAATCCATCTTTGGTTTTGGCTTCAAACGTTCTTCTGTACGTCTGTTGAATGCTTCATAACCACGTAAGTTACTCATGATTGTAACCACTTTTGCAGAAAGCTGTTGTGTTGCTTCTGATACACCGACGGCTTCACTGGCAACTTCTTTCACAATTTCAGAACTTTTCTGCGTTTTATTTACAACATCAAGTGTGCTTGTTGATGATGTTCTTGTGGATTCTGCAGCCTCAAGCACGCTTTGGCTAATTTCTTTGGTTGCGGTTAACTGTTCCTGTGTCGCATCAGCAACAGATTTTGAAATATCACCACTTTCACGAATAGCATCACCAATGCTTTCCACGGCCTGCGTTGCATTATTCGCCATTTCCTGAATTGTTGTGATTTGCAAATCAACACGGTCTGTCGCTTCAGCGGTTTGATTGGCCAGATTTTTAACTTCTGTCGCGACCACGGCAAAACCTTTACCTGCTTCGCCTGCTCTTGCTGCTTCGATCGTGGCGTTCAACGCCAATAGATTTGTACGTGAGGCAATATCCTTAATCATGTTGGAAATTTCACCAATTTCAATGGCTGCAGATGCCAGGTCCTGTACAATCGCCGTTGTGCTTTCAAGTTCAATTTCTGCTTTTTCAGATGATTCCCTTGATGATGTAACCTGTCTAAAGATTTCCTGTGCTGTTACTGACATTTCTTCTGATGCAGCGGCACAGGTTTCTACATTGTTCGTTGCATTTGTTGATAAATCCGCCACATGGTTTGCTTGCTCGGCAACTTCCTCGAGGTTTACGGCCATATCTTCTGATTCTGAACGCATTCTTTCACTGATTTCTAAAACATAATCGATGGATGTTTTAACCTCTTTTTCAAGGTTATCAGCAATACCAATCAGTTCATCTTTTCTGCTTACATCGTTTTTGAACATACGCTCTCTTGCGTTATTGATGATGACTGACCCTTGTCCAAAATCACCAAGCATCCCCGTTCTGATAAATTTTCTGTAATATTTACCTTCTGCGGCGTGTTCAAGCGTCGCACCTGTTTCACGGACATAGGCATCAGTCAGGTCAAGAAATCTATTTAAATTTGCAAGCGTTCCAGATAACTCACCCATCTGTTCCCAATGGACAATTCTTGCATTCAAATCACCTTGAGCAAGGCTGCTTGCGACATTGGTAACTAAATCAAATGCCGCTTTATATAATTCATTTTCTTTACGTAATTCTTCTAGTTCAGAATTCTTGGAATTATCCTGAATATCAACAGGTTCTTTTATTTTTTTTAGCGCTCCAAACATTAATATCTCCATTGTTCGGTTACATTTAATTCAAAACAACTGCATCTCCCCTCAATGACCAACTGCCATAAGAGGTTAAACACAAAAATAATTTCTACCCTGATATTGATAAGCGTTTAACAAATGGAAAAACCTGACCTGATTATTGGTTTTTCCTTAATTTTATGTATAACTTTGCCCGCAATTTTATATTGCTTATTTTGGCAAACATTCTTGAACCTTCAAAAATTTTGAATCATTCTTAGAATTACTCACTACACCTTTAAAATCAAAACGTTAACAATTACAAATCATTAACATCAATTCAAAGGCATAATATTTTAAATAGGTTTAATAAATGATTAATGAAAACTTGGTTTGATATTTTTTTGTCGTTAAACAAGATGGAAGTTAATTGATTAAATTTCGCATTTGAAGTCTTCGAACTTACTACCCCATTCACGTCCGATAAATTCGACCCTCTCGGTTGAAATATCAACATTATCTTTAAAGATTTTTTGAATTTCGTCATGCATGATTTCCAAATCATTTTCAGATAACTCAGCATCAGAAACATAAAGTGCATGAATTTTATCATAATCCCTCTGTATAAGCTGAATCTGTCTTACAGGAATTAAAAGTGCGAAATCATCAGAATGGAAGCGTGGCCAAAAACTGTCCCCATTTTTGTCTTTCGCCATATTACGTGCCCGGCCCATTATGTTCTTAATTGTCGGCAGCCCTCGCCCACAATCACATTTTGGCCCGACGGTCGCGTAATCCCCAATTTCATAACGAATGATCGGCATTGATGTGTTAGTAAGACTAGTGACAACAATTTTCCCTACTTCGCCCTCTTTTGCCGGTGTTCCATCTTCACGTAATATTTCTAAATACACATTGCTTGTCTGAATATGATACAGGTCAGAATTCTTGCATTTAAGGGCCATACATCCGACTTCACGGCTACTGTATTTATCAATCACTTCAATATCATGTTTTTTTTCAAACATGTTTTTTATGTCCGGTGTTAATACCTCGCCATATGTCAAAATCTTTTCGATGGAACTCAAATCGAGTTTATGTTCTTCAGCATATTGAAAGACAGAAACTGCATTTGCAGGATAAGCCATTAAATAATTTGGCTTTATATGAGCAAGCCAGCGTGTCTGATGAGAAATCGGCAAAGCACTACTGTTTGTCGCGTACCCCCCTTTTGGGAACCCATCCATCCATCCATTAGAAAAATTACCCATATTACCTTTGCTCTTTGGGGCATCTGAATATAAACGTGCAAGGTTCTTATTTCCATCAAGGCCCGCCCAACGATACCACCTCTCCTGAAGGATAGTGGTATAAAGATAAGAACATCTTGCCCATCTAACAACAACAGGTTCAGACGTTGATCCAGACGTAGGCAGATCGGTAGCCCCGATTTCCATTTTAGGATGCTTACTATGCATTCTTTTTGTATTATCTTGAATATCTTGTCTTTTTAAAATTGGGATCTTATGGAATTCAGAAAGTTTAATTCCACGTTTTTTATCAATAAGTACATTGGAAAGAAGTTTTTTATAATAAGAAGTATACTTGCGAGCATGTACACAAATATTCCCCAAGTGTTGCTCAAGTAAATCTTGTGCCTCTCTTTGATCATACCATTGAGACTGAAGAATAGTTTCAGAAATTATGTTTGATGAAGCAAAAAAGTTCTTGGCATCGACAGCCCAGAATAAACTATTTTTTTCTCTATCAATTTGAGTTTTAATCGGACTATTAAAATTCATTCACTATATTTCGCATAAAAAATCTTCAAACTTACCACCCCATTCGCGCCCAACAAAATCAACCTTTTCAATAGTAACTTCAATAGGAAATGGAAATAATTTCTTAGCACTATTACACACGTCTATACGGTCATTACAAGAAATTTCACCATCAGATACATAAAGTACATGAATTTTCTCATAATCAACCTGAATATATTGAATTTGCTTAACTGGGGTTTTTGATATTAACTCTTCCGTATAAAATCGTGGCCAGAAACTATCCCCATCCCGCAATTTTGCCATATTACGGGTGCGGCCCATTATTTTTTTAATTGTTGGCAATCCACGTCCACAAACACACTTCGACCCGACAGCTGCATAATCCCCGACTTCGTATCTAATCAATGGCATAGCTGTATTCGTAAGGCTTGTTACAACAACCTTGCCAACTTCCCCTTCTTCTGCAGCTGAACCATCTTCTCGTAAAATTTCAAGATATACATTACTCGTTTGTACATGATAATTATCCGAAGATTTGCATTTCAATGCCATACATCCGGTTTCACGACAGCTGTATTTATCTATGACATCTATTGCATGTTCATTTAAAAAATAACTCTTCGTTTCGCAGGATAGAACCTCACCATAAGTCAGTATTTTTTCAATTGAACTTAAATCAATATTATTATTTTCGGCATAATCAAAAATTGCATAAACATTAGACGGATATGCCATTAAATAATCTGGTTTAATATGTTCCAGCCATTTTGCCTGAATTGAAATTGGAAGTGTACTGCTATTTACTGCATACCCCCCATTTGGGTTTCCCGACATCCAGCCTTTTGAAAAACTGCCCTGATTTCCATTAATCTCATCAGCTTCTGAATACAACCTTGCTAAATTACGATTACCATCCAAACCTGCCCATTTATACCATCTATCCTGCAATACAGTCGTAACCAAATATGCGCATCGAGACCATCTTACCGCCAACGGGGTTGATGTTGATCCTGTTGTACTTAAATCTGTAGCACCATAATTTTCCATAGCCAAGTCCCGGCTATGCATTTTATCTTTATGGTTCTGAATATCAGCTCTTTTCAAAATGGGAATATTACTGAAATCCTTTAAATCAACCCCTTTCTTTTTATCAATTCTCAGGTTTTCAAGTCTCTTCCTAAAAAATGGGGTATTTTTAAAAGCATGACCGCATATTTTCCCAAGCTGCCTTCTAAGTAGCTCTTCGGCTATGTCATTTTTATACCATTGGCTTTGCTGAATTTTTTCATTAATTATATCAAATGAAGCATGAATGTTTTTATTATCCACTGGCCAAAACAAAGTTTCTCTTCGTTTAATATTCTTAAGAAAATCTGGATACTTACTCATTTAAGCTACACTACCCCCAACAATTATTTATACTACTATAAAATCTTAATTTCACTGCATTTGCGTTCAAAAAGCATATGTCATAAAATACCTTTGTTTACAAGGATAACATAGAGGAGGAAAAAATGATTTTACGGTTTTTAGGGATAATTTCACTTTCATTACTATTCATTTCAAGTGCTCTTGCTGCCGACATTGATGGCAATTGGAGCATAACTTTTTCAACAGCTGAAGGTGGGTCAACAATCCCCTTTGAAATCATGGTCGATGGTGAAACAGTTACCGCCGATGCTGATGGTGATGCGTTAGAAGGCACATATAAAGATGGTGTATTAAAAATCAAAGGACCAATGTATGTCCCGGAAGTTGGAATGTCCGCCACTCTTGATATGACAGCGCAGTTAGAAGGTAACGACCTAACCGGAAATGCAACATGGGACATGTATTCCGCAAGCGTTTACGGCGTTAAAGTCGACTAAGTAACTATAATTAAATAATAAAATACATTAGGGCGGCAGATCGCCCTTTTATTTTACGATTCAACTTTACTTTACGGTAAAGTAAAGTTATCATTCCTTCGCTAACAACTGAAAAGGAATAAATTATGATAACCAGAATTATGACTGCAGTATTTGCAACCTTACTCATGGTAACATCCAGCTTCGCGGCTGATGCTGAGGGTGAATGGAGCATTACGCTTTCCGCAGCAGAAGGATCAACGTCAATTGTTATGGATATTAAAGTTGACGGTGAAAATGCGACAGGTACGTCAGATGGTGATGAACTTAAGGGTACACTTAAAGATGGCGTGCTTGTATTATCAGGTGATCTTTATATTGCTGATGCCGGCATGTCTGACACAGCGGATTTAAAAGCCACTATCGATGGTAATTCACTAGAAGGCAATATGAGCTGGGGTGGTTATAGCCTAGATATGTACGGTTCAAAATAATTAACTATCTAATTAATACCTTCCCATAACCTAAAAGGGGCCATATATGGCCCCTATTTTTTATTCCAAAGATATTCGCTTTTTAATTTTAGAATATTCTTTTCCATATTAGTCGCCATCATATTATAGCCGCCCTGCTCTAATGACGCGAGCAACTGAATTTCCAATGAAGTGACTTTGGATAGCCTCTTCTTTCTCTCTTCGCCTTGATATTCTGATGCCTCGATAATCAATTTCTTGATTTCATCAAAAAGGAAAGATTCATAAGGTTGGCCAAGTTCTGTTTTATCAGGAGATGGCGGCGCAATATAATCCGGGTCCTGACGTTTTTTTAGCCAGTCCTTGATTTTAAACTCTGATAATAGGTCAAATAACCGCATACGCCCATTATATCACAAAAATTAGAACTTAATATTTAACTTTAAACCCTACGCGTACAATTCGCGGCTCAACAGGATGATAATGAATATCTTCGACTGCGGCAGCTTCACCCGCCATTTGTGATTCATAGAAGTAAGTAATATCACGCGCATTTGAATTAAGGACATTGAAAACATCAAATTCAATTGTGTATCGATCAAAATCATATGACGCGCCAAAATTTACTAATGTGGTTGGTTCTGAACGTACGCTGTTATCTTCAATGAGTGGTGCACTTCCGAAATGACGCACCCTTAAACTGGATGTAAGACCGTTATCAAGCGTAACCGTAGCCCCCGCCCCTAAAACGGAACGTACAGCACCCGGAATATAATTGTCATTATCCAGATTGAATTTTGCGTCCGTACTTGCCGCCGTTAAATCAAACGCAAGCCAGTCATTGGCCTGCCAGAATGCTGCAACCTCAACACCATAACGACGGCTTCCATCATTAACTTCTGTTGCACCAGCATCCCCAACAAAAACAAGCTCACTATCCAGATCAAGCCAGAAACCGGAAACAGCAAAATTAAAGTCATCATTTGGTTCAAGGCGAATACCAATTTCCGCACCTTTACTTTTCGCAATTACAGGAACAGCAGATACCGGATCGCCAGACACAGGATCAACACTGATCGCCGCACCCCGAACATCATTTGAATGGAACCCATGACCATAATTGGCGTAAATTTCTGCGGTTTCGTGAACACGGTATGCTGCGGAAATTTTTGGACTTACAGCTGCTTGGTTTCCGCTTCCGGAATTTTCAAGCCTTTGTGCCGTCACATCATAACTAAAACGGTCAACTCTTACGCCACCGGAAACCCTGAAATCATCATTCAGATAGAGCTTCACATCCGCATAACCACCAAATGCCAATTCATCAACAGAATCATTTCTGATTGTTGTATGACGAACACGGCTTTCTGTTTTATATAATCCCACTTCTTTGATCTGATCATAACGAATAGAACTGCCAACAGTCCAAACCATATCCATATCATTTAATGAAGCATCATCAGAATAGGAAAAATTCCCGCCCCATATAGAACGATTATCAACCTGTTCAAATTCATCACCACGTACCGGATCATCAAGAAAATAAGTAAAATTGGAAAATAGATTAAAGTCATAATACTGACCGTAAACTTGTGCAGTTAAGTTTTCCGTTTCAACTTTACCGGAAAATAACATACGTGTCGTATTGCCACCAAGATCATCATCAAGATTACCCATTTCATCAATAATGTTATTTTCAACAGCGCGCATTGGGATTTGATCTGTGGCCATCCAAGTTGAATGATAGGCTGTCGCCAGCAATTCAGTTCTTACAGCATCATTTTCCAGGCTGTATTTCATGATGGCATTATATTTCTTTAAATCATCATCAAGCACCCAAGGGCCATCATTCAATTGACCTTCTGCAGCGAATAATAAATTACCATCTGATAATTCAACGCTATTACCGCTAACAACACGGTAGTAGCCATTTTGCCCGATGTTAATTTCTGCAAAATTCTGATCCAATTTGTCATAAATATTAAAATTGGTTGAACCCGCCGATGAAAAATCACCGATTTCAGTGCTATATGGCCCTTTTCTATATTCTACTGTTTCAACAACTTCTGGAATAATGAAATTTAGATCAAGATACCCCTGTCCATGCCCATGGGTCGGCAGATTAATTGGCATTCCTTCGAAAGTTGCCAGAAAATCAGTACCATGATCAAGATTAAAGCCACGCAAGAAATATTGATTTGCCTTACCTGATCCACTGTGCTGGGTCGCTACCATGCCGGGGATCACTTCCACCAGTTCCCCAACGCGTAACAATGGTCTTGTTGTAAAGTCGGCATACCCTACAACACCATCAGATGCAGAATCTGCTGTACCGATTAATTTTTCTGCGCGACCGAATACAACGACCTTATCAACATTCTCGTATGAAGCTTCATACGAAGTTGCCTCATCCTGTGCCGCATTTGCAGATGAAATTGCTGTTAATGCCGTTCCGGCTAACAGAAATAATTTCCCATAATTATAAGTCAAAATATTCCACCAAGTGTATTGTTACAATATAACAAATACTATATGCAGAATTATTCGCAGTTATTCAAGTGTTTTCTAATTTAATCGACGAGTTTATCTATTGCGTATCCATCAAACGGCTTGGTATTTTCAAGAACCACATGACCGCTGATATTCGCAGTTCCCTGCATCCGTTCAATCAATGCATCGTTAAGTTCCAAATAACGCTTCATATCCGGACATACAACCCGCAGATAATAATCAAAATTTCCGCTTACCGTATAACATTCAACAATTTCAGGAAATTCAGCTACAGCTCGATTAAATGTATCAAAATTTTCATTGGTATGATCATGTAAACTAACGGTCAAAATAACCGTAACTGTTCGACAGATTTTATCAAGATCAATATGGGCCATATAACGGTCCACATATTTTTCTTCTTCAAGTCTTCTGACACGTTGCAAACAGCTACTTGGTGACAGGTTCACTTTATTTGATAATTCATGATTTGTAATTCTGGCATCATTTTGCAGAATCGAAAGAATCTTCAGATCAATATGATCGATTGCCTTTTTCTTCATAATATCTCTCTTGGGGGAAACCCCGCATACACCCTCTAATCTATAAGAATACTGCTTAATAAAACAAAATTCAAATTCACACAAGTATACCGAATATTATTTGGCAATACAGCAAAAATAAATATTACATTCATTCAGAATTGTGAGAAATTATTAAGACATAAAAAAATCAACCAATTGCAGGACATTCTGCAAGTAATTCGACCACAGGTAAATATTATGACGGACAAAGTATCACTTATCGGCGTGCCGAGCGATATTGGGGCAAGTGACCGAGGCGCATGTATGGGACCCGAAGCCCTACGCGTTGCAGGTATTGATAAAATGCTTAAAAAACAGGGATGCGAAGTCCGTGACATTGGTAATCTGGAAGGGCCAAAAAACCCTGAACAACCACCAGTTGATGGATACCGTCATTTGGAAGAAAACATCGCATGGGCCAATACAATTGCAGATTCCATATATTCAGAAATGAAAGATGGCCGCTTCCCCATTATGATGGGCGGTGACCACGCTATGTCAGTGGGCTCTGTTGCGGCTGTTGCAAAATATTGTGCTGAACAGGAAAAACCGATTTGCATATTATGGATCGACGCACATGCGGATTATAATACAAATCAAACTTCCCCATCAGGTAATATCCACGGCATGCCCGTTGCTGTTGCAACAGGACTTGGACATCCTGACTTGCTTGCAGTCGGACACGCCATCCCAATGGTAAAACCGGAAAATGTTTATCAAATCGCCATACGGTCTGTTGATAAAAATGAGAAAAAATTGGTCATCGATAGTGGTATTAATGTTTACGACATGCGCCGTATTGATGAAATTGGCATTCGTCAAACAATGCAGGAAATCCTTCATGAAGTTTCTGAAAAGAATGCCCACCTTCACGTTAGTTTCGACGTAGACAGTCTTGACCCTTCCATTGCACCGGGTGTTGCAACGACAATTCCGGGGGGGCTAACTTACCGCGAAGCGCAGCTTTGTATGGAAATGGTCCATGACAGTGGCCTAATGGGATCACTGGATATCGCAGAAATTAATCCAGCACTCGATACCGAAAATAGCACAGCTAAAATTGCTGTCGATTTAACAGCATCACTCTTTGGCCGTCAAATTTTCCCAATACACTCACTTTATCAAGGGGAATAACCATGTCCTTGCAAGATGACATAATCAAGCAAACTGATGAACGAAGCGCCCATAATTACCACCCGTTGCCACTTGTATTATCCAAGGGCGAAGGCATTTGGGTATGGGATGCGGACGGCAACAAATATCTTGATTGCCTTAGCGCTTATTCAGCCGTAAATCAGGGCCATTGTCATCCCAAGATCATTAAGGCATTAACCGATCAAGCAAGCCGTATGACACTTACGTCACGCGCGTTTCATAATGATCAAATGGGAAAATTCCTAGAAAAGCTATGTCAGGTAACAGAAATGGACATGGCCCTTCCTATGAATACTGGTGCAGAGTCCGTTGAAACAGCGATTAAAGCCGTCCGCAAATGGGGGTATGAGGTAAAAGAGGTTGAAGAAAACAAAGCAGAGATTATTTGTTTTAGGGACAATTTCCATGGACGCACCATGTCAACGGTGAGTATGTCATCGGAACCGGATTACCGTAAAAACTTTGGCCCATTCCTGCCCGGCTTTACGCTTATTGATTATAATGACATTGAAGCCTTAAAAAACGCCATTACTGAAAATACCGTTGCGATCATCATGGAACCAATTCAGGGTGAAGCAGGCATTATTGTGCCAGATAACGGGTATTTATCTGAAGCACGAAAAATATGCACCGAAAACAATGTTTTATTTGTTCTTGATGAAATTCAAACAGGCCTAGCACGAACCGGCAAAATGTTTACTTATCAGCATGAGAAAAACGCGAAACCAGACATGCTAATCGTCGGAAAAGCATTAAGTGGTGGCGTATATCCCGTATCCGCGATTGTTTCATCCAAAGAAATCATGAACGTGTTTACACCAGGTATACATGGCAGCACATATGGCGGCAACCCACTTGGCGCAGCCGTTGGCCTTGCAGCACTCGAAGTCATCGAAGAAGAAAAGCTTGTTGAACGTTCCGCGATGCTTGGTGATTATTTTTTAAAGAAATTAAATTCCATCCAAACCAATAAAATCGCTGAAATTCGTGGAAAAGGTTTATTCATCGGTATCGAGCTACATAAATCAGTTGGCCTTGCCAGACCATATTGTGAAGCCTTAATGGAAAAAGGAATGCTTTGCAAAGAAACGCATGATTATGTGATCCGACTTGCACCGCCACTCATCGTGGAAAAGGCCGATATTGACTGGATGGTTGAACAAATCGCAGACGTGCTTAAGGACTGATGAATTAATCAGACCACTCAAGCCCCATATTCTGATAGCGTTCTTTATCGTCGCCCCATCCTTTTCGGACTTTCACGAATATAAACAGATGAACTTTACGGTCGAGCAGCTCTTCAAGCTCCTCCCTTGCCATTTTACCAATGACTTTTAACCCCTGGCCGCCTTTACCAATAACTATCTTCTTTTGGCTATCACGTTCCACATAAATGACCTGTTCAATTCGGACGCTGCCGTCTTTTAATTCTTTCCAACGTTCCGTTTCAATGGTCGCAGCATATGGAAGTTCTTCATGGAACCTTAGATAAAACTTTTCCCGTGTAATTTCCGCGGCAAGCATACGTTCTGTGATATCTGTTAAATGATCTTCCGGATACAACCAAGGACTTAGCGGTAAAAATTCAGCAATCTTATCCTGCAAATCGTCAAGACCATTGCCTGTTTTTGCCGAAATCATCAGTGTTTCTTCAAAATCACCCAATTCATTTAATTCTTGTGTTTTGGCAAGTAATGTTTCCCGCTTCACAATATCAATTTTATTCAAGGCAAGGATGGCTTTTTTACCGCTTTCTTTTAACCCTTCTGCGATTGAACGTGTTGCATCATCAATTCTTAAGGTAGCGTCGACTAAGAATACGACCACATCGGCATCCTTGGCCCCTTCCCATGCCGCGGAAACCATGGCACGCTCAAGACGTTTTTTGGCTGTAAAAATGCCCGGCGTATCAACAAACACCATTTGATTATCACCATGAATGGCAACGCCAACCATTCTGGCTCTAGTTGTTTGCACTTTATGCGTCACAATAGCGATTTTGCTACCGACTAGTGAATTGAGTAGTGTAGATTTTCCGGCATTTGGTGCACCAATAAGGGCGACAAATCCGCATTTTGTATTTTGTTGAATATTCATTTTACGTTCCACGCCTTTTCCAAACGTTCCAGCATGGCTTCCGCTGCATTCTGTTCGGCTTCGCGTTTTGATTTTCCTTTTGCCTGCTCTTCTTCTTCCCCCTTAACCCTTAAGGCTATTGTGAATACAGGCTGATGATCCGGCCCTTCTTTATCGACCGTCACATAATTTGGGGTTGGCTTCCCTTTAGATTGCACAAGCTCCTGCAATCTTGTTTTTGCATCGCGTTTTGCAACTTTTACATTATAAGCCTGATCTTTCCAAAATTTACGGATAAATTTTTCGGCTTCTTGATAGTTAGCATCAAGATAAATGGCACCAATGATTGATTCACTAACATCCGCGATAATGGTTTCACGTTTTCTTCCGCCGGTATCTTCGCTGCTTTTGGCCATATGAATAAAATCACCAAGGCCAATTTCCTCACCAACTTTTGCGCATGCTTCGCGTCTTACAAGATTTGTGTGACGGCTCGCAAGACCGCCTTCATCAACATCAGGATAAAGTTCAAACATCCACGCAGCAATGGCAAGACCAAGCACACGGTCGCCAACGAATTCCAATCTTTGGTAATTTTTCGCACCTTCCAAACTTGGATGCGTCAATGCTTCTCTTATTAATTCTTCATTCTTAAATGAATATCCAATGATTTCATAAAGCTCTGAATATTGACCGTTTTCAACTGTCAAAATACTACCTCGATCTAATTAATCGTTGTGAAGAAACGGTCACGGCGTTCTTCAGGGAACCATTTCCAAAATTCCCATAAGGCGCTGTGATTATCAAATGACAATGTAAGCCATGTTGCCTTACCAATGATATTTTCAAATGGAACGAACCCAACACCCTCGCTTGATGGCCAGCGACTATCAAGTGAATTATCACGGTGATCACCCATTGCAAAATAATGTCCTTCTGGAACAATAAAGACCTGGGTATCATCAGCACGTCTGACATATTCACGGTTCAGTGTGACATATGTTTTACCGCTCGGCATCACTTCTTCAAACTGTTCAAATCGTTCTTCGCGGCCATATTCATTTGTTCTGACGTAATCTTCGATTTGAATGCGTGGAAGCTTTGCACCATTAAGGTGAAGCTCACCATTAATCATTTGAATTTTATCACCCGGCACGCCAACAATTCGTTTGATGTAATAAATATCCGGGTCCCTTGGAAGACGGAAAACAACAACATCGCCACGTTCAACATCATCTGAAAAAATTCTATCAGGTATGATCGGTAAACTAAAAGGCAAGGAATGTTTTGAATAACCATAAGACATTTTGTTCACCAACAAAAAGTCCCCAACCATAAGATTCTTTAACATCGATTCAGAAGGAATCGAAAACGGCTGCAAGATGAATGTTCTGACCGAAATCGCAATTAAAAATGCATAAAATATGCTGCGAAAGAACTCACCCCACGTTTCCCCTTCATTTAGAAGTGCTGATTTAGCACCTTCGCCTAAGGAATTATTCTTTTCTTTGCCGTCCATTTAAATACTTCTTTTAAAATTGTTTAAAATTCTTGTTCAAGACACTAATGATTTTCGTGTTCTTTTCAACTTTTTACTGCTGTTATAATAACAATCGCCTGTGCAAGTGGGGGTTCATCCGTAAGGCTTAAGTCAATCTGTGCCTCAAGCCCATCTGGCGTTAGTTCTTTAAGTCTATCTCGTGCACCGCCCGTCAGTTTCAAGATCGGCTTTCCTAAATCGTCATTAATGACTTCCATATCTTTCCAATAAACACCCTTTGCAAATCCAGTCCCTAGTGCTTTTGAACATGCCTCTTTTGCTGCAAATCTTTTTGCAAAATTCGATGCATGATTACCTTTGGACTGACAATATTCAATTTCACCATCGGTAAAAACACGTTTCATAAAACGGCCATCGAAACGGTTTAAGGATTTTTCAATCCTGCGAATATCCGTTAAATCGTTTCCAAGTCCGATGATTTTCATAAAACATGCCCTTTATGGCGAATTAATGGCGCTATTTGCACTTTGCTCTACCTTGACCCATCAGGTCGCGCATTTCCTTGATGGTTTGCTCAAGCCCAACAAAAATTGCTTCACCCATCATGAAGTGACCTATATTAAATTCGGTAAATTCAGGTATTTGCGCAACCGCACCAACGGTTTCATAACAAAGTCCATGCCCCGCATGAACCTCAAGTCCGATCTCACCGCAGTATTTAGCACCCGCGCGTAGGCGTTCTAGCTCTGCTGCGCGCGCCTCGCCCTCTGCATCGCAATATGCCCCTGTGTGTAATTCTACTTTATCCGCCCCTAATTCATGTGATGCTTTAATTTGATCCTTATCCGCATCAATAAAAAGGCTAACGCTAATGCCGACATCCTTTAATTTCTGGATATATCCTTTTAAATGATCATATCCGCCAATCACATCAAGGCCACCTTCTGTGGTCAACTCTTCACGTTTTTCCGGCACAAGGCAAGATGACGCAGGCTTTAGACGTGTTACGATTTCAAGCATTTCATCGGTGGCGGCCATTTCAAAATTAAGTGGAACTTTAATATTGGCCATCAAACGTTCCATATCATCATCAACGATATGGCGGCGGTCTTCACGAAGATGAGCCGTAATGCCATCTGCGCCAGCTTTCTCGGCGAGCAGTGCTGCACGAACTGGGTCAGGATGAAATCCACCACGCGCATTACGAACCGTCGCAACATGATCAATATTAACGCCAAGGCGAATTCTTTCATTTGGCATTTTACATCCCCTTCTTATTTTTCTGTCTGCGTTTCATGCGGTTTATTTTATATTCTGAAACCAATTTGTAAATCGGCCAGTAAAAGAAAAACCAAAGTGACGCACCGATAAGCGCCCCACCCAGCAACATTGGTAAAAATACGGTTGTCAAAAATGGGCCCAGTGCCTCTATCGGATTGTTGACAAGATCGACAATCGTAAAACTACTGAACATCAGATCCAGTTGCCCCATTAGGTCATCTGTTGCTTCCCCGCCCATTAAATTTATGCCAAGGTTATAACTACCTGCCCAGATAAACGGAAAAGTCCATGGATTTCCCACAGCCGTTCCGATAGCAGACGTTAAAATATTTCCCCTGACAATCCATGCGATAACAGCAGCAAATATGAAATGAAGGCCAACAAAAGGTGTAAATGAAACCGCGGCACCAGATGCAAATCCCGCCGCAATTGCGTAAGGCGTGCCGTCGATACGGGCCAAGCGGTGCTTCATATAATTACCCGCCCTGCGCCACCCGGCAGACGGCCAAATAAATTCACGCACCTTTTCCAGAAACGTCTTTTGTTTTCTACGCCTGAACAATTGTCATTCTCGCTTAAAGGAATAAAAGTTTATTTTTTTAGATCTCTACTACCCGGCTTTACGGCTTCTGAATTTTTTAAATGTTCAGGAAGATTATCCGCATCATACGCCGGAACCTCAAGACCAATAAGGGATACAAGAGGCACACCAACATCAACCTTGCCATTGCTTCGGTCAATAAGACAGCTTGCAGCAACCACATTCCCACCAAGCCTTTCAATCGTTGCAATACATTCTTTGGAAGAAAGAC
The DNA here is from genome assembly GCF_028869115.1 of Pseudemcibacter aquimaris. Classification (NCBI taxonomy): domain Bacteria; kingdom Pseudomonadati; phylum Pseudomonadota; class Alphaproteobacteria; order Emcibacterales; family Emcibacteraceae; genus Pseudemcibacter; species Pseudemcibacter aquimaris. Next base: position 889,576 of record NZ_CP079800.1, on the reverse strand, counting down.
CAGTTGTCACGATATCCTCAGCCATAAGAACATTTGCACCTTCCGGAATTGCAAAACCGCGTCTTAATTCAAATTCACCATCCACGCGTTCCGTAAAGATTGAATTTACACCAAGCTGGCGCCCCATTTCATAACCAACAACAACGCCACCCATAGCAGGTGAGACAACAATATCAATTTTTGGCTCAATGGTTTTGCGGATTTTATCAGCAAGTGCCGCACAAATACGTGCGCCGCGATCAGGATCCATCATCACCCTAGCGCACTGAAGATACATTTCACTATGTAGCCCAGATGAAAGCAGGAAATGCCCTTCCAGTAATGCTTCTGCGTCTCTAAATTCTTGTAATACTGCGTCTTTATCCATGATGGTCTTTCATTTTTATATTATGTAAATGCCCGCTCGATTGAACTCACATATTTGCTGGCACGTAGTGCGGTGATTACGTCCGTTAAATGTTTAGCATCTCTGACTTCAAGATCAAGCTCAATTCGAAAAACATCGGCCGATCTTTCGTTAATTTTAATGTTACTTACGTTTGCTTCATCCTGCGCGACGAGCGAAAGGACTGATGCCATCGCCCCTGTCATATGTTTTAATGACATATCAACGCGCCCTTGGAAAATATCAACACTATCTTCCGGTGGGCTCCAAGATAAATCGAGCCAATCTTCCGGCGTTTCCGTATAAACATCAAGCGCTTCACAATCGATTGTATGAACCATGATGCCTTTACCTTCGGCGACAATCCCAACAATGCGGTCACCAGGTAACGGATGACAGCATTTTGAAATATGCACATCAAGTCCCGGGGTAAGCCCCTTGATCGGAAGCTGATTGTCACCCGCTTTATGAGGACGCTTCGTATCAACAACGATAGACCCCGTCCCTTTGGTTTCATTTTTGTTTTTCAAACTTGGGAATACGATTTCCAGCACTTTTCTATCCGAAATTTCACCGCTACCAACTTTTTCGAAAACGGTTCCTGAACCGCCTTTTAAGTTCAACTTCTTAGCTGCACTCGTGATGGCTTTCTTGTTATATTCTCTTTCTTCCTGCTCGAATGAATGTTTTAATATTTCTTCACCAAGAGCGATATATTCTTTTTTCTGTTCTTGACGCGTGTACCTGCGAATAGCAGCCTTAGCCTTACCAGTTGCAACAAATTGTTCCCAATTTTTATGAGGTTTCTGTGCATTGGAACGTAAAATTTCAATCTGGTCACCATTGGCTAGAACCCGATTTAATTGTGCAGGTTCACCGTTCACCTTACCACCAACACAGGTATCACCCACTTTCGTATGAACCGCATAGGCAAAATCAACAACCGTTGCCCCAGCCGGTAGGTTAATAAGTTCGCCTTTAGGGGTAAAACAAAACACCTGATTTTGATACATGGCGATTTTGGTATGTTCCAGAAATTCTTCCGGATCAGCCGCATGTTCCATAATTTCAAGCAAATCCTGAAGCCAGCGATAATGAACACCATCTTTTTTCGATGCATCATTTTTATAACGCCAATGTGCCGCCACCCCTTTTTCAGCGATAATATCCATTTCGGTTGAACGAATTTGAACTTCGATGCGTTTACGCTGTGGACCGATCACCACTGTATGAAGCGATTGATAACCGTTCGGTTTTGGCATTGAAATATAATCTTTTAATAGGCCTGGAACCGCTTGCCATGTTTTATGAACAACCCCAAGCGCTTTATAACAATCCTCAATATCATCAACAATGACACGGAACGCGAATAAGTCAGCCTGATTTTCAAGACTAACATTACGGTAGGTAATTTTCTTCCAAATTGAATATGGTTGTTTGCGACGGCCGATGACCTCTGCATCAAGGAAATTTTCCGCAAAGATTTTTTCAAGTTCACGAATAACTTCATCACGGACATTTTCCGTGTTCGCATAAAGATAATCCAAACGCTTCATAATTGATTCGTGTGCTTCCGGATAAACATGCGGGAAGGCTAGATCCTCAAGTTCATTCATCAATTCCTGCATTCCGATCCGCTCTGCAAGTGGTGCGTATATATCAAGCGTTTCGCGGGAAATACGGGCGCGTTTTTCCGGCTTTTTAATATAATGAAGCGTACGCATATTATGAAGCCTATCCGCAAGTTTCACGAGCAGAACACGAATATCATTGGACATCGCCAGTAAAAACTTTCTGAAATTTTCTGCTTGCTTGGAACTTTCGGATGTATATTCCAGTTCGGACAGTTTCGTAACACCATCCACCATTTTGGCAATATCCTGACCGAACAGCTCTTCAATCTGTTCGTAGGTCGCAACAGTATCTTCGATGGTATCATGTAAAAGCGCCGTAACAATCGTATCACAATCAAGCTGCATTTCAGTAAGGATGCCCGCCACTTCAAGCGGATGAGAGAAATACGGATCGCCACTGGCACGTTTTTGCATTCCGTGCGCCTTCATGGAAAAAACATACGCGCGGTTAAGACGCATTTCATCCAAATCAGGATCATACGCTTTTACCATATCTACCAGTTCGAACTGACGTATCATCTGCCAAATTCCATATTCTTGTTATTCATTTGATTATAATACAAAAAAAGACTTGCTGAGAACACCTCAAACAAGTCTTTTTTTTAGATTATTTTCTGGTGCAATTACTCTGCGTCATCCTCAACCGCATTAAGGGCCGCTTCAAGTTCTGCTGCCGCTTCTGCTTCTGCTGTTGCAATATCAGATTTTACTTCCATCGCAACTTTTGCAAGGTTGTCTGCTGTCATGTCCTGATTATTTTCAGAAAGCTTCTGTTCAGCAAGCAGAAGTGAAATATCATCTTCTTCCGGCTCGTCGACCTCAACATGTTTTTGAAGGCCGTAAAGCACTGCTTCTTCAAGATCAGCAGGATTAATTGTTTCATCAGCGATTTCACGAAGAGCAACAACAGGGTTTTTATCATTGTCACGTTCAACAGTGATCGGTGCACCAGCTGAAATTTGACGAGCACGACGCGCTGAAAGCAGCACAAGGTCAAATCTGTTAGTAACTTTATCTTCGCAATCTTCTACGGTAACGCGTGCCATGTTGCACTTTCTCCATAAATATAGTTCTGCCTTTTCGGCGTATAAAGATACGGCTTATACAATTGTTAAATAAACCTGTAAAGCCAATATCAAGTAAATAAGTGCTTATTTTACAGCATTTTTCGTACAATTCCAGCGGATTGCTGCCCGGCCAGCATTTTTTCAGTGGTTTTGCCCAGCACTGGATGCTGCCAATCGGGGCATATATCCATCATGGGAATCAGTACAAAATCCCTTTCATGGAGTCGCCCATGGGGGATGATCGCATGTTCGGGATTTATATTCTGCGCTTCACTTTCCCATTCATCTCTGGATGGGAATATCTCATCATTATAACTTAATAGATCAAGATCAATGATCCTTGCTTCCCAACGTTTCCGTCTAACACGACCAAGGTCATGTTCAATATCATGCAATAATTTTAAAAGATCAATCGCCCCCATTTTCGTTTCAACCGAAACAACCGCATTACAAAACCATGGCTGATCCGATTTTGGCACCGGTTCCGTTTCATAAAACGCTGACCTTTTCAAAATTTCAACGCCGCGCTGGGCAAGCATATCCATTGCCGCTTCAAGAATTTCTTTTGAAGTCGCAAATTCATCGGTTGTTAAATTGCTGCCTAGGCCAATTAAAATCATTTTGATTACCATCTAAAAATATCCACTGGAAACTACAGAAATAAGCGGTGCGTGACCAGTCAAAAAAACATCACCCTTCCTTAAAAGGGCTATTTATGGTATAAGTAGTTATATTTTATTTATTTTTTAGGAATTTATTATGTTATTTTACCCCGATGAAAAATTGGCCATTTTTATTGACGGCTCTAACCTTTTTGCTACTGCAAAATCCCTTCATTTTGATATCGACTATAGCCGTCTACGCAGATATTTTGCCGACAAAAGCCGCCTTGTGCGCGCCAATTATTACACAGCACTAATCGAAGAAGCCGAATATTCACCACTTCGTCCGCTTGTGGATTGGCTGGATTATAACGGCTACACAATGATCACCAAACCGACCAAAGAATTCACCGATGAAAAAGGTGATAAAAAAATCAAAGGTAACATGGATATGGAACTGGCCATCGATATGATGGGCATGGCAGAACATGTGGATCATATGGTATTGTTTTCCGGTGACGGGGATTTCAGAAGACTGGTTGAAGCCGTCCAAAGACGCGGCGTTCGCGTTTCAGTGGTCAGCAGCACCAAAACCCATCCATCCATGATCGCGGATGAATTAAGACGACAGGCTGACAGCTTTATCGAAATTGCCGACATGGAAGAAGCCTTCGGCCGCGTTGACGGCACAGATCACGGACACCCGTAATCATGGCAAACATGGAATTGATCAGGGATCACCAAAGCTCCCTGCCCGGCAATGCGCCGCTTGATTGTGAAATGTGCCCGCGCCTTGTCGCATTCAGAAACGACAATATCGAAAAATATCCCGATTATTTCAACGGCCCTGTCCCCGCCTTTGGCGCACAAGACGCGGAATTATTAATTGTTGGACTTGCCCCCGGATTAAAAGGGGCAAACAGAACCGGCAGACCATTTACCGGCGATTATGCAGGTGATTTATTATACCCGACATTAATAAAATTTGGCTTTGCAAATGGCACATATGACAGTCGCATTGAGGACGGCTTAACCATGAAAAAAGCCATCATTACCAATGCCGTAAGATGCGTACCGCCGCAAAATAAAACCATTGGCGAAGAAGAACGCAATTGTCGTCCTTTTTTAATTGAACAGATTGAAAAATTACCAACCATTCGCATTATTTTGGCACTTGGTCTTGTTGCTCATAATGCGGTGCTTTCAACATATGGTGAAAAGAAATCTGCCTTTAAATTCGCACATAATCAAATGCATACACTTTCAAACGGCCTTACCATGATCGATAGCTATCATTGTTCCCGTTACAACACCAATACCGGCCGACTAACCACTGAGATGTTCGAAGATGTTTTTACAAGCATCACACAGTATTTAAAATAATCAGGGTCTATGATATATTCTGACCCGATAAAAAATTGAGGAAACACAATCATGAAAAAAATCGCATTCGCATCAATTCTCGCACTGGGTCTTGCAGCGCCAGCAACAGCACAAGACTGGGATGCTGTTGAAATTAAACCAATCAAAGTTCGTGACAACCTTTATATGATGACGGGCCAAGGCGGCAATCTTGGTGTTTCTATTGGCGAAGATGGAGTTTTCCTGATTGATGATCAATATGCCCCACTTACGGAAAAAATCCTTGCGGCGATCAAAACTCTTTCAAGTGATGAAATTCAATTTGTCTTTAATACCCATTATCATGGCGACCACACGGGCGGCAATGAAAACTTGGGTAATAAAGGCATCGATATCGTTGCCCATGATAATGTTTATAAACGCCTTAAAGATAGCGGAACAACCAAAGAAGGGCTTCCGGTTATCAGCTTTAACGATCAATTGACGTTCCACCTTAACGGTATGGATATCAGCGCCCGTCATTATAAATCCGCGCACACGGACGGCGACAGTATCGTTTATTTCCAAGGGGCCAATGTAATTCACATGGGTGATACATTCTTTAACGAAGCATACCCCTATGTTGACGTTGATGGCGGCGGTTCATGGAAAGGGTTGCTTCTTGTTGTAAAAAGCACTCTTAACCAAATTAACGATGACACCAAAATTATTCCGGGTCACGGCCCGCTAACTGATAAAGCAGGACTACAGATTTATCATGATGTACTGATGGATATTGATAGCATCCTTCGCCCAATTGCGGAACGTGGATTATCACTTGATGAAGCTAAATCATTGAACCCACTTGAAAAATATGACGGTGATTATGGCAATGGCTTTATGGATCCAGATACATTCATCAGCATCGTTTATCAGAACATTAAAGATAATCTGTAAACAAAACCACATCATAAATATTCCTTAAGGGCCCGTTCAGTTTCGGTTCAGATAGCAATGCTATAGTGTAATCAGGTGAACGGGTTCTGTTATTAAAAAGAAGGAATATTAAATGAGTAATATGCATAAATTCCTGAACAAGACCACAATCATTGCAAGTCTTGTTGCAACGAGCCTTATTGCAATCCCTCTCAATGCATCAGCGCAGGAACGCGGTAAATACCGTGACCGGGGTGGCGTAAAGAAACAAAAAGTGGCCTATAATACCGGTTACCGTGCCGGCAGACAGGATGCCCGTCAAAATTATCGTTCAAACAGACAGGTAAACCGCGCCTATAATCGCGGCTACCGCGAAGCTTCAAGAAATTATAATCGCGGCTATAGAGATGCCCGTCGCAGTACATACCGTGCTTATAACCGTGGATACCGTCACGGCAGCTACAATAACGGCGGCGCATTTGTAACCGGCCTTGTTGGCGGTGCTATTCTTTATTCTGCGCTGAACAACAGCAGTCATTATAACACACACGTTAGCTATAGTTACGGATATCCAAGCTATGGATATGGCGGATACCGTTATGGTTATAGCTATGGATACCCTGGCTATCATTATGCACCGCGCACAAATGTGGTTTATGTGGACCGCCCGACAACGGTTGTGAGAGAAGTGCCCGTTTACACACAAGCAGCACCACAATACCAACAGGCCCCGCAGTACCAGCAGGCACCACAGCAGCAGTACCAATATCAACCGCAGCAACAAGCGGCCATTGATAGCAGCTGTCTGCAAACCCGCGAATATACAACTACAATCGAGGTGGGCGGCGAAGCAGTACCAGCATACGGACAAGCATGCTTGCAGCCAGACGGCAGCTGGAAATTCGGTGACCCGGTCGCGGTACCCAGTTTTTAAGAATTAAACCTTTTAAGAGTAGACAATAATTTTGTCGAAGAAATACCCGCCACTCTCTCTCCCGGCGGGTATTTTTTTATCTGCAGTTTCATCATCTATCAAATGATCTTATAATATAGGTCATTCCATTCAGGATTATTTTCTTCAATAAGAGAAATTTTCCAATCCCTATGCCAATTTTTCAATTTCTTTTCTCTGAGAATAGCCTCTGAGATATCATCAAAACATTCATAATAGACCAAGCGTTTAACATTATGCTCTCTTGTAAATCCATCACTATGTCCTTCACGGTGCTGATAAATTCTTTTTAAAAGATCATTGGTAACACCAATATAAAGTGTACCTCTTTTTTGTGATGCTAATATATAAGTAAATCCTGCTTTCATCATTTTTAAATCATAGGATTCCCTAGACCCTGAATCAAGTTCAGGGTGACGATAATTATATTAAAATATTAGACAAAAAATACGTCATGCTGAACTTGATTCAGCATCCACGGAATCTTATCAATGGATAAATCTGTTCTTATAAATACAGCAATCTAACGATAATTATTCTTCAATAACCTACCCTGCTCACGGCTCCAATCGCGGTCCTTCACCGTGTTGCGCTTATCATGCATTTTCTTACCCTTACCAAGACCGATTAAAACCTTGGCACGGTTATGATCATCGAAATAAAGCTTAAGTGTCACAAGGGTCATGCCCTTTTTCTGCACGGCGGCCATAAGCTTATTAATCTCACGGCGATGAAGCAGCAATTTACGCACGCGCCTCGCCGAATGATTAAAGCGGTTGGCCCCTTCATATTCCTTGATATAGCTATTGATCATGAAGGCTTCGCCGTCTTTAACCTCAGCATAGCTATCATTGATATTTGCTTCACCCGCGCGTAGTGATTTGACCTCGGACCCCAAAAGCACAATTCCGGCCTCGAACTCTTCTTCAATAAAATAACTGTGGCGTGCCTTTTTATTCTGCGCAATCAGCTTATAGGCACTCTTTTTATTTTCACTGCTCATCATGAAACTCTTTAATCATTTCCCTGCAAAATAAGGATAAGACACTATAACTTCAAGAGGATAAAATTTAAACTTTGTTATTAAGGCAATATCAGACAGGTATTAATGAAAACCCATGTGTATAAAAAATCATCTTTAACTGAACAAAAGACAACATGACACAACAAGAAAAATACAACGGTCGCTTTCAAAAAGTGATAAAATATATCGAAGATAACCTTGATGAAAACCTATCGTTAGAGGTTTTATGCAATGTGGCGAACTTTTCCAAATATCATTTCCACAGACAGTTTACTGGCTTTACGGGTATGACATTATCAAAATTTATCGCCCGCAAAAGAATGAAACGCGCCGCATATCAATTGTTATTCAGGACTGATATTTCAATAATTAATATCGCTTTTGATGCAGGCTACAGCACACCTGAAGCCTTTTCAAAATCTTTTAATCGCGAATTCGGTGTGTCCCCGTCACAGTTCAGAAAAGATAATCACAAAATCAACCAACTGGATGAATTAAACCCCTTAAACTTGGAAGAACTTAAAGACATGGACATCAGTATCATTATTTTCAAAAAAACCAGAATTGCCGCATTAGAACACGTAGGCGCCCCAAATAAAATCATGAATTCTGTTCAAAAATTCATAAATTGGCGAAGAGAAAATCACCTACCTCCACAGACAAGTAGAACATTCAATATTTTCTATAATGACCCCTCAAACACTGCACCAGAGGATTACCGCATGGACATCGCCGCAGAATTAAAAGGCAAGTTAAAAGAAAATACGGACGACATCATAGAAAAACAAATACCTGAATGTGAATGCGCTTATCTAAGGCATATTGGCCCATGGAATACATTAGAAAATAGTATTCGTCATTTATACAACGACTGGCTCCCAAATAGCGATCGCGAACTACTGGATTTTCCATTGTTCGTTGAACGCGTCAATCTATATCCTGAAACACCAGAACATCAATTGATTACAGATATATATTTACCTTTAAAGAAGTAATAAAAAAAGGCGAGAGGTTACCCTCTCGCCTTCAAGTCATACGCCTTGGCCCCTATGGGGGTGGGTCCAATGCGCACGGGACATAAACTTATGTGCGGTCACCTTTTCTATCGTGACCACGGCGGCCTTCGCGGCGGTGACGGTCGTTTAAAATACCGTCGCCATCACGGTCCATGCGTTCAAACATTTTGTCGCCGGCTGCTTTATATTCTTCTGCGGTGACGACCCCGTCACCATTTTCATCCAATCTTTCAAAACGTGACTTCATGCGTTCTGCCATACGCTCTGATCGCTCTTCTGTTTTTTCAGCACGCTTTTCTTCTTTTTCCTTGCGTCTTGCTTCACGGGCCTCTTGCCATTTGGCGGCGTCCGCTTCTGCTTTGGCTTGGTATTCTTCAAGTGTGATACCGCCGCCATTTGCGTCTGTTTCCGCAAAACGCTTATCCATCATGGCATCGAATTCTGATTTTTCAACGGTGCCATTTTCATTGGTATCCATGCCGCGCATCATGCCTCTATCCTGTGACATGGCCACACCGGCAATTGATACTGCGAGAACGCCTGTCATTACATAAATCGTTTTTTTCATTTTGATCTCCAATTTAACATCCCATTCCCGCTAGTCTGTAAACATAGTACGGTGAGTATTTCAAAACCCGTCACATATTTTTTAATTTACGATAAAAAGGTTATTTTTTGCGGTAAAATAAAAATGACGCGATTAAAAATGCCATAAAACAAAGAACCGCCATGGCGTAATAAGAAAGACTGCCTGATTGTTCATATAGAACCCCACCAATATAGGTCGCAAGCCCCAACCCAAGCCCCAGCGGCAGTGCGGAATAAAGGCTTTGTGCAGACCCCGCCATATCTGCACTGACCCTGCGGCTGATGTAACTGATGGCGGCAAGATGGCTGGCGCCGTAGGTAAGCGCATGAATAGTTTGTATCACAAATAAAATCGGTAATGACATTGTCATGCCCACCACCGCCCAGCGGATAGCACCCAAAAACCCAACAAGGGCGAATATGGACATCACAGGTTTATTTGAAACCCATTTACCGCAAAATACAAAGAACAAAATCTCTGCGATAACACCAATACCCCAAAGAATACCAATGGTGTCTTCCCCCATTCCCTGTTCCTGCCAATATAAGCTACCAAGGGAATAATAAACACCGTGGCTCATTTGCAAGAGGCCAACGACCAATAAAAACAATAGAAAATCATTATCCGATAGTAATGATTTTATCGGGTTTGCCACCAGTGGTGTGTCCGTTTTTTTCTTTTTATTGCCGCGCGGTAATAACGATATGGTCACGACCAACAAAATCAGGCTTAAATAAACGGCCCAGATAATATCATCCGTATCATTTTCTTTTAAATACCAACCAAAGAGTACAGATGCAGCAATGAATGAAAATGAACCAAATGACCTGATGCGCCCGTAATCAAGATTATGTTTTCCCGCCTGACTGACAGTTATCGTTTCAAGGAGCGGCGTAATCGCGGGAAAGGTCAGATTAACCAAAATGGTTATCAGCATAAATTGCCAGAACCCTTGCCCGAAAAAATAAAGCGTGAAAAACACAAACCCGCTTATCGCCGTGAACATGATGGGCCGCCAATATTCTTCGCGTTTATCGGCAAATTGGCTGATCATTGGCGCGACGAAAATTTTTAATAAATATGGCACTGCGATGATAAGGCCAATTTCACTTGGGGTGATCCCCTTAGCCCTAAGCCATAATCCCCAAAATGGTGTAAATATTCCAAGATATATATAGAGCGACGTATAATTGGCCGATAATCTTAAAAAAGTGGACGTCTTACTAACCATAAAGAATATCTTCCAATTCATTACGGTCACCGCTTAAAACACGGTTTGTTTCATCATATGAAAAACCGGCGCGGGCCATAGCCGCGATTTCTTTATTGCGGGTATTTTCCTGTTCTTCGCGAATGCGAAATGGGCCAAAGCGACGCTTGCGTGCATATTTAATGGCGCTTTTGAAATTTAAATCCGGTTGGTCGTTTTTTGCGGCCTCTATCAGTTCCGCAATAATATCTTGCGGCACGCCTTTGGTTCTTAGCTTATTTTTGATTTGCGCCAGTGAATTACCGCTTAACATAAATGAATTGAATTTGCTTTCCGCGTATAGCCTGTCATCGACAAGCCCCATTTTAACACATTTCTGAACGGTTTCATTGATCCAGGTTTCCGCGTTTTGTCGCACCTCTTCCACATCTTCTTGATCCGCAAGAATTCTTTCGACTTTACGTCTTAAAATAAAAAATAAATTTGCCTCTGTTGTTGCATATCGTTCAAGGTAACGATAGGCTGCACCCTGAATATAAGCTTGGCTAAGTTTTTTATTTTTAAATCTTTTTTTCATATTGGGACAATAGCGTTTTAACATGACTGAGAACAGACCAATTTCACATTATTTACTATTACTAGTCCTTGCGGGCGTTTGGGGCTGTTCTTTTCTGTTTTTGAAAATTATCGCGCCCACGGTACCGCCGTTCACGATTGCCGCAATACGCATAACCATCGGTGCAATTGTTATCGCGCTTTATGTTTTATATAAGCGGGAAAAACTGCCTACACATAAATCCATTTGGTTAAAAGGATCCGTTATCGGTTTAATTGGCACAGGGACACCTTTTGTGCTGATTAGCTGGGCGATGCTTTATATTAATAGCGGCACGGGCGCAATTTGCATGTCCGTCATCCCGTTAATGGTGTTCGTCATGGCGCATTTCGTTCATCACGATGAAAAAATGAGCTGGTATGGATTAATCGGCATTCTGTTTGGGATATCCGGTGTAGTGGTGCTGTTTTATGATTCCATCAGCATCAGCGACGAAGGAAACATGGGCACATATGCGCTTATCGCCATGATGGCTGCATCATTTGGTTATGCTTTCGCCAACATCCTGATTAAACGGTTTGTAAAAACAGATCCGATCAACACGTCATTTGTGATGTTAACCACATCGGCAATTGCCATATGGCCTGTTGCTTTTATGACTGAACAGCCGCTTTCTATTGAATACGGAACCACTGAAATACTATCGCTTGTTTATCTTGGTGTTTTACCGACTGGTATTGCAACAATGGTTCTTGTGATATTTACCCGTATCGCCGGATCGACTTTTGTATCGTACAATACTTATTTAATTCCAATCGTTGGTGTGATTGTCGGTTACATATTCCTTGATGAAGCACTGAAACAAACCACGATTTTATCTATTATCTTTATTGCCTTGGGCATATTCATATCCCAGCGCCCCAGATTAAAATCCCGCAAGCCCTGATTTTCATCATATAAAAGAGTTGAAATCATCTGTTTTATTTCATTGCAAAAACCGTCAGGGACGATAAGATGTGTTGCAAAAATATAAAAAAATTACTTGCGATAATATGCGTCAGCATGTATCGAAGGTGAATTATTTAATACTAAAATATAACAATTGGGTTATTTTTAATTTTAAACTTTTAATGTGCGGGGATGTCAGTCACTTAAGTGCGCGATATTCCTATGTAATTTATAGATAACAGCTAAGTGACATAAATCATATATGCTTGAACCTACTCCTACACTTGATTCTTCCCTGCCAAGAAGGTACGCCGATTTTGATACCCTATTGGATGCACTTGACTACGCGGCCCAGGGGAAACGCGGATTAAATTTCTATTCGCCACGCGGTGAGCTGGAGACAAGCCTGACTTATAAGCAGATCAGAGACCGCGCTTTTGAAATTGGTAAACGCCTTGTTCATTTTGGCATTAAACGCCATTCACGCGTTGCTCTAATTGCCGAAACAAACGAAGATTTTGTTTGCTATTTTCTTGGTTGCCAATATGCAGGGCTTCTCCCTGTTCCGCTTCCACTGCCAACATCATTTGGTGGTCGTGATGGCTATACGGAACAACTTCATCAACAAATGAAAAGCTGCGAAGCAAGTGCTGCGATTTCTGCATCATATATGTTACCGCTTCTTGATGAAGCAACAAATGGTCTTGAAATGGAATTCGTTGGCACCCCTGTTACTTTCGAAGCACAAGCACGCCTTTCTGATCTTGAAAATGTGCAACTTCCAAATGTAAAGACTGATGACCTTGCCTATCTGCAATATTCATCAGGAAGCACACGTTTCCCACATGGTGTTGCCGTTACGCACAAATCATTAATGTCGAACTGTCATGGTATTGGCAAATACGGTATGGAAGTACAAGATGACGACCGCGCGGTTTCATGGTTACCGTTTTATCATGATATGGGTCTTGTCGGCATGCTTATTTCGCCAATTGCCTGTCAGGTATCAATTGATTACCTTGCGACAGAAGCATTTGCCCGACGTCCAATGCAGTGGTTGAAACTGATTTCCAAAAATAAAGGCACCATGTGTTCCGGCCCGACATTCGGTTATGAAATTTGTGCGCGTCGCGCCAATAAAACAGACCTTGAAGGTCTTGATTTATCATCATGGCGCGTTGCTGGTATTGGCGCGGATATGATCCGTCCACCGGTTCTTGAAACATTCGCGGAAACATTTAAAGATTGCGGCTTTAACAAAAACGCCTTTATGCCGAGTTATGGCCTTGCTGAATGTACACTGGCGGTTAGCTTTGGGCCAAAACTTTCCGGATATGACATTGATCTGGTCAGCGAAGATGTGCTTAGCGGCGAAGTCAAAACCGTTAAAGAACACAAAGCAAACGGCAATGGCGCCAATTACCGCGAAGTTGTCGACTGCGGTAAACCACTTCCTGAATATGAACTTGAAATCCGTGATGAAAACGACAATGCACTCGGTGACCGTGAAATCGGCCGCGTTTGCGTTAAAGGCCAAAGTGTTATGGTCGGTTATTACATGGATGAAGAAGCCACCAAAGCATGTCTATCCGACGACGGTTGGCTTGATACGGGTGATATCGGTTATGTTGTTGATGGATCATTATTCATCATCGGCCGCATTAAAGATCTGATTATCATTAATGGTAAAAACCATTGGCCGCATGATATTGAATGGGCCGTTGAAAAATTACCGGAGTTACGTTCTGGCGATAGTGCCGCCATTTCAATTCCCGGTGAAAACGAAGAAGAAGTTCCAGCAATCCTTGTTCAATGTCGCAAACGTGACGAAGATGAACGCGAAGATCTCGAAAACAGAATCAAAACCGAAGTACAAGCCGTAATCGGAAAATCACCGGTTGTTGTTCTTGTCCCACCACGTTCATTACCACGCACATCATCTGGAAAATTAAGCCGTGTTAAGGCAAGACGCCAATATCTGGCCGGACAGCTTGCTTAATTTCATTACCTGATTGACGAAACAGTTTTAAGAACGCTAATCTACCTTAAAAAATAGATTAGCGTTTTATTTATTGGGATTTTAAATGACAAAAACAATTGCCTTAACGGGCGCTACCGGTTTTGTTGGCGGGCATTTAATGTCCCGTCTTACGTCCCAAGGCTTTCATGTAAAAGCCCTCACCCGTCGCCCCCAACCCGAAATACAAAATGTAACCTGGATCAGTGGCGATCTTGATAATGATGCCTCATTAAAAGAACTAGTAGAAAATGCGGATGCCATCATTAATGTTGCTGGGTTGGTAAAGGCAAAAAATAAAGACGATTTTTTAAACGCAAATGCGGATGCTGTATCAAAACTTGTTTCCTTGCTTAATCCAAAACAACACTTCATTCAAATATCATCACTCGCTGCACGTGAACCCCAAATTTCCGATTATGCATTCAGCAAGTATCAAGGTGAAGTAATGCTTCAGGAAAGCGGTCATGACAATTGGACCATAATCAGACCGCCCGGCATATATGGGCCCAATGATTTTGAAACATTAAAAATATTTAAAATGCTAAAAAGCCGTTTTGCATTTTATCCCGCCAACAAGGATCACCGTGCATCATGGATTTTTGTAGATGATTTGGTGGAAGCCATCATCCATACGATAAACAATCAAAAATATATAAATAGAACCCTCGAAATGGATGATGATGCGCCAAATGGCCATTCACATGAAGAATATTTTAATACCGCCAGTGAAATTCTGAATATATCCCCCGTAAAAATAACGATCCCCAAATTTTTATTAAGTACGGCCGGCCACATAAATGACATAATGGGACGTATTTTTGGCTACGCGCCGATGGTATCATCGAAAAAAGTAAATGAACTGTGTCATCCTGATTGGATTTGCCGAAAGACACAAGATTTTCAAATGGATGACTGGGCCGCAAAAACCGATTTAAAAACAGGATTAAAAGAAACACTCGACTGGTACAAAAAGAACAAATATATTTAGACCACATTTTATAATGGATTTTAAAAAAGATATTTTGTAGATTAGCCGACCTATTCTAAAGGTAAAAAAATGACACTAAGTACAAATGAAATTTTCGACCAAATTTGCGACATCATGCAACCTTTCAATCAAAAATCGGTCGATATAAAGCAAGAAACAACGTTTGCAACTGATCTTGAACTTGATTCATTATCTGTAATGGACATGTTGGCTGCAATCGAAGACCACTTCGATGTAACGGTCCCACTTAACATCTTACCTGACCTTGAAACTGTTGGTCAGGTCGCAGAAGCCATTAAAAACATTCTTGATGAATAATTCCCTATCCGGATAAGAAATTTCATGACCCTTGATTTATTTGAAAAATTTGACGCAACGCTTGATAGCTTCAATCAACTGCCGCAGGGGGATTTAAATCCTTTTACGGTGAAAATGGACGAAGTTCTGTCGCCAACAGAAGCCATCATTAATGGCCGTAAAACCATTCTGGCCGGCACCAATAATTATATGGGCATGACTTATAACGAGGAATGCATGGAAGCGGCCGAAAATGCGCTAAGGAATTTTGGTACAGGAACAACTGGTTCTCGTGTTCTTAACGGTACTTATTACGGCCACAAACACCTTGAGGAAACATTAAAAGATTTCTATGACGCGGATCACGCAATCGTTTTTTCAACGGGCTACCAGGCAAACCTAGGCGTTATCGCAACGCTCGCCGGACCAAAAGATTATGTGGTTATTGATGCAGACAGTCATGCCAGTATTTATGATGGCTGTGCAATGGGCAATGCGACCGTTGTCCGCTTTACCCATAATGATCCGGAAAATCTTGAAAAACGCCTTGCCCGTATCCGTAAAAAAGATCCGGAAGCCGGTATTCTTGTCGTGATCGAAGGCGTTTACAGCATGCTTGGTGATCAGGCACCGATTAAAGAACTTGCAGAAGCATCGAAAAAACATAATGCATCCGTTCTTGTTGATGAAGCACACTCAATCGGCGTATTCGGTAAAACCGGCCGTGGCGTTGCACAGGAACAAGGCGTTGAACATCTGGTTGATTTTATCGTCGGCACATTCAGTAAAAGTGTAGGCACCGTTGGTGGATACTGCGTATCTAACCATCCGAAATTTGAAGTATTACGTCTTGTTTGTCGTCCTTATGTATTTACGGCGTCACTGCCGCCATCTGTTGTTGCCTCTGCGACAAAGGCACTTGAGCTGATTAAAGACAGTAATCTTCGTGTAAAACTCCTTGAAAATTCAATGCGCCTCAACAAAGGCCTTGCTGACGCAGGTTTTGAAATGGGAACAACTGGTGAAAGTCCAATTGCAGCGATCATCATCGATACTCAAGAACGTGCCATTGCATATTGGCAGCGTATGATGCAGGAAGGGGTTTATGTAAACCTTGCTGTACCACCTGCCACACCAAATGGCCTTAATTTAATGAGATGCAGTCTTTCAGCAGCCCATAGTTTTGAACAAATTGACTATATGCTTGAAAAGTTTATTGCTGTTGGTAAGGAACTTGGCGTTCTTGGTTAATCCAGCCGGATAAAGGTAATTTTTTCAGAAGCGGTAATGAGCAATTCACCTGCTTCATCTGTTTCATAATATCTGCCGTCAACAACAAAGTTTTTATGAAACACCAAACGCGCGTGTTCAATTTCTGTTAATGTGTGACCCGGCAAAAAAGCCTCGCCATAGGCCCCCTTCATTAACTGCTTACCCGTCTGCATGATGGCATCTTTGGTGTTTTCAACGCTTAAAAAATGAAGCGTATCCGCATTTTTTCGTGGCGGAAACTTAGTTCCCAAAAATATCCAGCTAAGGCTTGTGATATTGACCATAAAATAACGCCCAACGACCGCACCGCGTTGATTACGGTTTATCCGGATCATTTCATCCACATTATCGGATAATTTTGACCCAACGTATGCCTTATAAAGTAAGGATGCAATCGTGGTATAATTCTGTATTGTCTGCTTAAGTCCGGATTTATGAAGGATGCGCTCGAACAGTGATTTCTGTTCCACGATTTCACCAGTGCAAAAATATAATCCGTATAATTTTCCAACCCCGGCAACCCCCTCAACCTTCATCAATGGCAATTTAACCAAATGGTTTAATAACGTGCCTGCATTATGTTTTTTAAGTATGGTTGCCAGATCAGCGGTAATATTCGTTGATGTTGCGCCAAAGCTTTGTGACGTAAAACTGTCAGCCGTGCCAGATAAAACAGAAATAGGAACATCGTAATCGCCAAATGGTTTATTTTCAATGATATGTTCAAATGTAGCTGAGGCAATAGCTTGCCCGCCGACAATCACTAACGATGTGATCCCACATTGATTAAATCGGGTCAGTGCCTCTCCGATATCATCGAAATTTTTCACTTCATAGTGAATAACCCCTGAGCCTTCATTTTTAATCACATTCCTGATTTTATCCATTTCGTTTCTTTTCTGAAATGAATCAGGACTGCTCAAAATTGCAAGCATTCAATTTTCCCAGCTTTTTTTACTTAACATCATTGTTCAGTAGTAATATACCAATTCCATGAAAATTTAAACGAATTTGCCGTAATAAGACCATAAAGTTTTGGCAATCAGAAAAAACATTTATTATTTCAATGATTTTCCTTACTATACGGATGATCAAGGCCTGATTAGGACAAGTATACAAGAAATTCAATAATGCTTAAAAAAATTGATTTTTATATTTTGAAAAACACCGTAGTACCGCTTTTTGCGACACTCGGTGTTTCTGCATTATTGCTGTTACTTGAAAAAATGCTTTCACTGTTTGATTTTGTCATCAATCAGGGCGGCCCTATTGATGTTGTCTGGCAGATGCTTGGTAATTTGATGCCGCAATATCTGACGCTGGTTATTCCGCTTGCCATGTTCCTTGGTGTGTTGCTTGCAACCCGTAAATTTGCGCTTAGTAGTGAACTTGATGCCATGCTGTCCTGCGGGTTAAGTTTGCATCGATTGCTTTTACCATCAATTCTGATCGCGGTAAGCTTGCTTGCGATTAATATTATTGTTGTTGGTTTTGTTCAGCCATACAGCAAATATGCCTATGAAGAACTTATTTTCGATGTAAGAAGTGGTGCGCTTGGCGCTGCAATTAAATCCAATGAATTTACCGGCCTTGGCACAGGATTAACATTACGTATTGAAGAATCCAGAAATTCTGGTCGTGAATTAATCGATATTTTCGCACAAAAAGAAGATTCAGACGGACACATTTATTCCGTAAGCGCGAAACGTGGTAATTTCTTTGCCTCCCCCGATCAGAAATATATTATCTTACGGCTTTATGAAGGCAGTCTGATTGATTTTGATGCTAGCCAGGATAGACCACGTATTTTAAACTTTGATATGCATGATTTACCACTGGAAGTTCCAATGTTCGAACAATTCCGTAATCGTGGTGATGACGCCGAAGAAATGACATTCCTTGAATTATGGAAACTACGTAACAATGGCGATACCGCGGTTACAGCGACACTGCATTCACGAGCGGCTCGTGCCCTTTCGATTTTGATTGTACCGTTCCTTGCCGTTCCGCTCGGCCTTGTTGCCAAAAGGTCTGGTCGTGCACTTGGTATATCCGTCGGTGTATTTTTATTACTCCTTTATCATAAAGTTCTTGAGTTTGGCCTTGATTTTTCAGCGGAAGGATCAATTGACCCCCTACTTTCCATATGGTTACCAACCGCAATATTTATCGGATTAACGGCGCGGCTTTATTATATTGGCGCCTATAAAGTTGGTGGAACCCCTCTTAAATATCTTGAGGTTGTGTCTGAGATATTGGCTGAACATGCAACCCGCCTATTCAAGAAAATGAGGATCGCGAGCTAATGGTAGAACGTGTCATCAGTTACGGCGGCCATTTTGGCAAAATATTTAACCCGGGCAGCATGGATGTCTATCTGGCGAAAATTTTTATCATCAGATACGTGATTATTCTGGCGGGCCTTATTGCCACACTTCAGATGCTTGACCTGCTTGCAAAATCCGAAGAGGTCCTCGCTGGTGAAGGGGCCGTATACGCTGACCTTTGGCGATATGTGACCTTAAGAAGCCCGCATCTAATATCTTTATTTTCGCCATTTGTTGCGCTGCTGGCGTCAATTCTGACCTTGTCAGTGTTAAATGTGAATAGTGAAATTGTGATTATGAAAGCAGCCGGTTGGTCGGCCTTTCGTATATTAATGCCATTAATGGCAGTGTCATTACTAGTCAGTGTTATCAGTTTCGTTTTTTCAGAAACCGTGACTGTACAAGCTCGCGCGGAACTTAGAAACTGGGAAGCAAATGCATTTGCCGCTGATATTCCACCCGCGCCGGATTCCGTATTTGACACGTGGGTAACCGATGGTCAAAATTTGGTAAAAGCAGAAAGCGCAAGCAGGAATGGAAGCATCCTTCTGCTTGATGAAGTTACACAATATATTCGTGACGAAAATAAAACCATCACCAACATTATCAAGGCCGATTTCGCCGTTTACCGCGATGATGCTTGGAAACTGTTTGAAGTTAAAACCTTTGATGTTAATACGCTTGAAATTACAGTGATGGAAAACCTTGATTGGGAAACAACAATTCCACCAGAAAGGTTTATTTCATTGGCGATTGTCGCGGATCAGGTCAATATGCCGCGCCTTCGCCGCGCGATCACGCAATTAAAATCAGAAGGGCATGATACAGACAGCCTTGATACCATGCTGCATCAAAAATACGTATCACCATTAAGCACACTGCTTATGCCATTGCTAGCGGGACTTGCGGCATTTGGCCTTCATCGTGGTGGTAACCTGTTTGGCCGAATTTTGATCACCCTATCCATGGGCTTTGGATTTTTTGTGGTCAATAATTTATTCATCGCGTTGGGGCAATATGGCGCGGTTCCGCCACTTATTGCCGCATGGCTGCCGTTTTTGCTCTTTGGGCTCGCGGGCGTCAGCTTTATCCTGCTAACAGAAGAATAATAAAAAAGGACAATCTGTGACATCCGAACATATTGAAATTAAACCTGCCATCTCGAAACAAGACAGGAAAACATTCGTAACGCTTCTTTGGGATATTTATAAAGGTGATCCGCACTGGGTTCCGCCTCTGATAATGGAACGCATGGATGCGATTGATGAAAAGAAAAACCCGTACTTCCTACATGCGGAAGTAAAGCTTTGGATTGCTTATAAAGACGGTAAGCCTGTTGGACGCATTAGCGCGCAAATTGACGAACTTGTTGAAAAGCAACACGGATTAAAAACCGGTCATTACGGTTTCTTTGACTGTATTGATGATCAGGATGTGGCCAATGCATTATTTGATACGGCACTGGCGTGGTTGCGTGAACAAGGACGTACAGAGGTTATTGGACCATTTAACCTGTCCATTAACGAAGAGACAGGTATGCTTGTTGATGGTTTTGAACATTCACCACGTCTGTTGATGGGGCATGCGCGTCCCTATTATGAAAAACTAATTACCAATTACGGGTTAGGAAAAGTTAAGGATACGTGGGCTTATACGTTAGATATCAGCAAACCGATCCTTCCGCCAACCATTCAAAAATTGGTTGACCGTGCCGTTGATAAAGGACAAGTCACATTCCGCCCTATCAATATGGATAAATATGAAGAAGAGCTTCGAATTATTCTTGATATTTTTAACGACGCTTGGATTGATAATTGGAAATATATCCCATTCACCGAAGCAGAACTTGATCACGCGGTAAAAGAATTGAAAATGATTATCCGTGAAGATTTCACTTATATCGCTGAGGTCGACGGTATTCCACAGGCGATGATGGTGACGCTGCCGAATATCAATGAAATCATCAAAGACCTTGATGGTAAGCTATTCCCGTTTGGCGTATTCAAATTGCTGTGGCGTCTTAAGTTAAAACCAAGCTTTAAGTCTGTGCGCGTGCCATTAATGGGCGTTAGAACCGAATATCAAAATAGCCGCCTAAGTGGTATTATGTCATTCGGCCTTTTTGAAGCATGCCGCAAAAGCACAGAAAAATTAGGCTGTGATACGGCGGAACTTTCATGGGTCCTTGAGGAAAACACAAGACTTTCCAAGTTATTGGAAACCATTGGCTGCGTAAAATATAAAACATATAGATTATATCAAAAAGATTTATAAATGACCGAAATCATCGAACCACCAAAGAAAATCAGCCTGCTGCACAAGATTAGAAATTATTTTCTAACCGGTCTTGTGGTTGCGTCACCGATAGGGATTACGATCTATATCGGTTGGTGGTTCATTACGTTTGTTGATGAAAATGTAAAACCACTTATTCCGGATGCCTATAATCCGGAAACATATTTGCCGTTTTCAATTCCAGGACTTGGCCTTATCGGGGTGGTCATTTTTCTGATCATTCTTGGTGCATTAACGGCGAACCTTTTTGGCCGTGCATTACTTCGGTTTGGTGAAAAAATCGTTGACCGTATGCCGGTGATCCGAAGCGTTTATGGTACGTTAAAACAAATTTTCGAAACGGTCGTTTCTCAAGATAAGAAAAGCTTTAGTGATGTGGTGCTAGTGCAATACCCTCGTCCCGGTCTTTGGGCAATTGCATTTGTATCCGGTGAAAACACAAGCGAAATTCAGGACCGTATGGAAGATGAGATTGTAAACCTTTTCCTTCCGACGACGCCAAACCCGACATCAGGTTTTCTATTATTTGCACCGAAAAAAGATTTAATATATCTGGATATGACACCAGATCAGGGCGCGAAATATGTCATTTCAGCAGGCCTTGTTAACCCAGAAGACCTTCCGAAGAAAAATGGCAGAAAAAAATAAACCCCTTGTCGTTGATTTTGTTGGCGGTGCGGTCGGGCATCGTTTCCGTCAGGGTGGTGGCCGTTCACAAGCCCTTCCCAAAGCCATAGGATTTAAAGCTGGCATCATTCCAAACGTTGTTGATGCCACCGCGGGACTTGGGCGTGATGCATTTTTGCTTGCAAGTCTTGGCGCCACTGTCACGATGGTCGAACGCAACGAAGACATGTACCAACATTTACTTGATGGCATGGAACGTGCCCGCAAAGAAAATGATGAATACCGCGATATCATGGATCGCCTGACATTAATTCATGGCGATGCCAAAGAAATCATTCCGACATTAAATCCGGAAATAATTTTGGTTGATCCCATGCATCCTGAACGCAAAAAATCGGCACTTGTCAAAAAAGAGATGCGCATTATTCGCGATCTTGTCGGCACCGACCCCGACGCAAAGGAATTAATGGAAGTCGCCCTTCATCACGCCAGTAAACGTGTGGTATTAAAATGGCCGATGAAAGCGGATCCTATTGAGGACCTAAGAAAACCATCACATCAGATCACCGGCAAAACGACCCGTTATGATGTGTTTATCCGCTCTTAAGGTATTTAACCCCTTCATCGCGTTCGAACAGATAAAGCAGCGTTCTTAATGCTTTTCCGCGCTCTGAAGATAGATCGGCATCTTTTTCCAAAATCAACCTGGCGTCATCACGTGCCATAGGGATTAAATGATGGTGATCTTCCATACTGGCGACACGGAATTTTGGTAAGCCGCTTTGTCGAGTGCCGAGCACTTCACCCGCACCGCGTAATTTCAAATCCTCTTCTGCAATCACAAAACCGTCCTCGGTTTCGCGCATAATATTCAGACGTGACTTTGCCACCTCACCCAATAGATTTCCATATAGCAACAAACACGTTGATTTATCCGCCCCGCGGCCGACACGACCACGTAATTGATGAAGCTGCGAAAGGCCAAATCTTTCGGCGTGTTCAATGATCATCACGGTTGCTTCGGGGACATTTACCCCCACTTCAATCACTGTTGTTGCAACTAGAATATCCAGATCACCTGATGCGAATTTCTGCATCACGTCGTCTTTTTCTGCGGCCTTCATTTTACCGTGAACCATTCCGACGCGGTCCCCAAAAACTTGGGTTAGATGTCTGAACCGTTCTTCTGCAGCGGCGAGGTCTATCACTTCTGATTCTTCCACAAGTGGGCAGACCCAATAAAGTCTCGCACCCGTCTGAATAGCCCTATTTGCCGCAGAAACGACCTCATCAATTCTGTTTAATGCCATCACGCGGGTATCCACAGGGGTTCTTCCTGGTGGTTTTTGGTCAAGTCGCGATACATCCATATCCCCATAAACAGTCAGCGTCAGTGTCCGTGGGATAGGTGTCGCGGTCATGGCAAGCACATCCATACTGATACCCTGCTTTCCCTTTGCCGCAAGCATCATACGCTGTTCAACACCAAAACGGTGTTGCTCATCAATCACCGCCATGGCAAGATCATGATAGATCACATCTTTTTGGAAAATGGCGTGCGTACCGATCAATATGTCAATTTCACCGGATGCGAGATCTGCGAGTATTTTCTCACGCGCCTTGCCCTTATCTCGTCCCGTTAAAATGGCGATATTAACATCAACCCCTGATGCCATTTCGGTCAAGCTTTCATAATGCTGACGGGCCAGTATTTCCGTCGGTGCAAGTATGGCAGCCTGTGTTTCATTTTCAACGGCAACAAGCATAGCAATCAGTGCGACTACGGTCTTACCACTGCCTACATCCCCTTGTAATAAACGCATCATAGCCGAACTTTCCGCCATATCGGCCATAATTTCTTTAATTGAACGACTTTGTGCATCTGTTAAAGCATAGGGTAATTTTTCAATAACGACGTTCGTCAGAAAACCTTTGTTTTCAAGCGGCCTTCCTTTTTTCTTTTTTACCTGTCTTCGCATGATTTCAAGCGCCAATTGATTGGCAAGAATTTCATCATAGGCAAGGCGTAAATGGGCGGACGTGTTGATTTCAGTATCATTTTTATTTTCCGGGTTATGACATCCCATTAATGATGGATACCATGCCGGCCACCCTTCGCGGGCCAATAATGTTTCATCAATCCATTCTGGAAGCTCCACCGCTTTTTTAACCGCTTCTTTCATTATTTTTGCCATTACCTTGGCGCTGATCCCTGCAGTCAATGGATAAATTGGTTCGATCGGGGGAATTTCATCCTTTTTATCTGGGGTAACCATATATTCCGGGTGGCTCATTTGTAACGCGCCATTGAATATTTCGATCTTGCCGCTGATTAATCGTTTTTCCCCTTCCGGTAATTGACGCTGAATGTAATCCCGCCTTGGATGGAAAAACACCAATTGCATCTGCCCCGTATCATCATGACACCAAACCCGATATGGCTTTCTGCTTTTTGCGGGTGCCGGGTCATGCTTTCCCACGGTGA
Organism: Pseudemcibacter aquimaris; assembly: GCF_028869115.1. Classification (NCBI taxonomy): domain Bacteria; kingdom Pseudomonadati; phylum Pseudomonadota; class Alphaproteobacteria; order Emcibacterales; family Emcibacteraceae; genus Pseudemcibacter; species Pseudemcibacter aquimaris. Next base: position 865,005 of record NZ_CP079800.1, on the reverse strand, counting down.
CTTCAACGGTCACGACTTGATCAAATAAAATATCTTTTAATGCTGGCGTATTGCGGCGATCAATTACATCAACCGGCAAATGCCATAATAAATCAAGTATGCGATTACCCGTTATTTTTTCCAGTGACTGTGCAACCCTTGCACCAACACCAGGCAGGCTTTGGGTATCAGTAAAGAGTGGATATAGTATTTCCGGGCGCATATGTGATTATTCTTTGTGCTTTTATTGGTTTTCATATATTAGATATTTTTATATACACATAACATAACCTACCAATAGCCGAATGAGAAGTTAAGTGACAAGATTTAATACACCGGGATTTATTGAAGACCCGGTTGATAAAAATGAAAGCATCGAAATCCGCAGAAAACGGCTTAAATTCAGAAGCTGGCACCGCGGTATTAAAGAAGCTGATATCTTGCTTGGATCATTCGCTGATAAATTTTTGCAAGATATGCCTGCTGACGAGCTGGATAAATATGAAACGCTTTTGCGTGAGGCCGATTCTGATCTTGTGGCATGGATTACCGGGGACAGAGAACCACCGGAACATTATAACCACGAAGTCATGCAAAAATTAAGATCCATTGATTATATCAAGATATTAAAGTGACCCATCTGTCCGAAGAAGAAGTGCCGCTGATTTTAAGCAACGTGCCGGAAGGCATGGATGCGCTGGTCATTGCTGACATGGTCGCTTCTCTTGAAAGTGATAGGGCGACGCTTCATATTGCCCGTGATGATATGCGTATGGAAAATATGGCGGAACTGATCCGTTTTTATTTGCCCGATGTAAATGTCATTACATTCCCAGCGTGGGACTGCCTTCCTTATGACAGGGTTTCACCGAACCCGGATGTTCTTGCAAAACGTATGACAGCGCTTACGGATATTTTATCATCCGGCCAAAAGAAACAAATCATCATCACTACCATTAATGCGGTCACACAGCGCATACCGGCGACAGATACGGTTAAAGAAGCCACCTTTAAAACCAAGGTCGGTAAAACCCTGAATATCGATAAGCTATCCCATTATTTAAGTCATAACGGTTATAGCAGATCAAGCACAGTGGTTGATCATGGCGATTACGCCATTCGCGGCAGCATTATTGATATATTCCCACCGGGAAACAAGAAACCTGTTCGTATTGACCTTTGGGGGGATGAGGTTGATACCATTAAATACTTCGATCCCGTTAGCCAGCGCACAGAACAAAAAATTGACCGCATCGATTTAATCCCGATGGGCGAAATATTTTTGGATGAAAAATCAATATCACTTTTCCGCAGAAATTATGTTTCAGAATTCGGTGTCGCACGCGGCAATGACCCGTTATACGAAGCGGTTCTTGACGGCAGAAAGCACGCCGGAATGGAACATTGGCTGCCGTTTTTTCATGAAAAGCTCGAAACGCTTTTTGATTATCTGGAAAACCCTGTCGTTACTATGGATAATCTGACGACAGAAGCATTGGAAAACAGGCTTTCCGCCATTTCCGATTATTACCTTTCCAGAAAATCGGCGTATGAAGACGCACCGAAGAAAAGTGATACTGTTGCCCCCTATAAACCCGTTCCGCCTGAACAATTATTCATGGGCGCTGCTGAATGGAAAGAATATGCTGAAAACTTAAGAATTCATCAATTTAATCCATTTGACGCACCACCCGGCGAAGATGTCAGACCCCATAAAGGATCACAAGGGCGTAATTTTGCACCCGAGCGAAACGATAAAAACATCAATATATATGATGCGTTACGCAAACATATCGTTGCCCTTCAGGAAGCTGGAAAAAAAGTATATCTCGCCAGTTATAGTATCGGTGCCCGTGACCGATTAAGCGCCGTTTTAAATGACCATGGCATGGCAAGGCATAAGCTGATCGATACATGGAAAAGCGCAAAACGAAATACCCGCGATACCATTGGATTAATTATTCTGCCACTTGAACACGGTTTTGAAACCGATAAATTCGCCGTTATTTCTGAACAGGATATTCTTGGTGACCGTCTGATCCGTAAAGTCAGACGCACGCGCAAAGCAGAAAACTTTATATCCGAAGCATCCGCCCTCACCCCGGGTGATCTGGTGATCCATATGGACCACGGCATTGGCCGTTATGTTGGGCTTAAAACCATTGAGGTCGGTGGCGCTGCCCATGATTGCGTGCTGCTTACGTATCATGGTGGTGACAAGCTTTATGTTCCTGTTGAAAATATCGAAGTTTTAAGCCGTTACGGCAACGAAGATAGCGACGGCAAACTTGATAAACTTGGCGGTGTTGCATGGCAAGGACGTAAAGCCAAACTTAAAAAACGTATCCGTGAAATGGCCGATGAACTTATTAAAGTTGCGGCTGAACGTACGCTGCGTAAAGGCGAGGTCATCAAACCTGCAGACGGGCTTTATAATGAATTCTGCGCCCGTTTCCCATATACGGAAACCGATGATCAATTAAATGCTATTGGTGACGTGATTAAGGATTTATCAAGCGGCAGACCGATGGACCGACTTGTTTGTGGTGATGTTGGTTTTGGTAAAACAGAAGTGGCGCTTAGAACAGCATTCCTCGCCGTTATGGAAGGCTTCCAAGTAGCCGTGGTTGCGCCGACCACCCTGCTCGCGAGGCAACATTACAAAACTTTTGTTGAGCGTTTTAAAGGGTTCAATATCAAGGTCGGTCATCTTTCCAGACTTGTTACAAGTAAAGAACAAAAGCTTACAAAAGAAGAATTATCAAAAGGCGATTGTGAAATCGTTGTTGGCACACACGCCGTGCTTGGTAATTCTGTGAACTTTAATAATCTTGGAATGTTGATTATTGATGAAGAACAGCATTTTGGTGTTGGTCATAAAGAACAACTTAAAAAGCTTAAAAATAATGTTCACGTTTTAACACTGACTGCAACGCCAATCCCACGAACTTTACAATTGGCCATGAGCGGCATTCAGGGCTTAAGCCTGATCGCAACACCGCCAGTAGATAGGTTGGCTGTCAGAACATTTGTGCTTCCGATGGATGATCTCGTGATCCGTGAAGCACTTCTTCGTGAACATTACCGCGGCGGTCAAAGTTTTTATGTTTGCCCACGCATTTCCGATTTGAAAGAAGTTGGTGAATTTTTAAAAGAAGTGGTCCCAGAAGTTAAATTCATCACCGCCCACGGTCAAATGTCACCGGGACAAATCGAAGACATCATGAATGCCTTTTATGATGGTGCCTATGACGTTCTTTTATCCACGACCATCGTGGAAAGTGGTCTGGATATTCCAACTGCAAATACCATGATCATTCACCGTGCGGATAATTATGGCCTGGCGCAGCTCTATCAGCTTCGTGGGCGTGTTGGCCGCTCTAAGGTTCGGGCATATGCATATCTGACATTACCGCCACGTAAAATTCCGACACCGCAGGCGGAAAAACGTCTTCATGTACTACAAACACTTGATACTCTTGGTGCCGGGTTCACACTTGCCAGTCATGATTTGGATATTCGTGGTGCAGGTAACTTACTTGGTGATGAACAATCAGGTCATATCAAGGAAGTTGGCATCGAGCTTTATCAACAAATGCTTGAAGAGGCCGTGGCCCAAGCCAAATCATCCACATATGACGATGAAGAAAGTGACGAAGCGTGGTCACCACAAATAAATGTGGGTGCATCTGTGATGATACCGGAACGGTATGTTAAAGATCTTAATCTAAGAATGTCACTATATCGTCGAATCGCAGAACTTAAGACAAAAGAGGATGTCGATGCATTCGGTGCAGAACTGATTGATCGTTTTGGAAAACTACCAGAAGAAGTAGAACATCTACTGAAAGTTATTGAAATCAAGCAATATTGTAAGATTGCCTGCATTGAAAAAATTGAAACCGGACCTAAGGGCGCCATCATTTCATTTAGAAATTCAAAATTCCCAAATCCACCAGGTTTGATAAATTTCCTTACAAAACAAGGCGCTGTCACAAAATTAAGGCCGGATCATAAACTGGTTTATGTCAGAAAATGGTCAAAAGTTGAAAGCCGATTACTCGGGTCGTTAAATCTTTCGAAAGCGCTCGCGAAAATTGCGCAAAATGTGGTACAATAGTTAAAATTATTACTAATTGTTAAACTATAGTTAGAAGGTTTTTCCTATAGTAAGCACATGATAAATGGAATTAGCACAAGTCTGTCTGGATTACTCGCAGCGTCAACAAGGGCCAATACTGCGGCCAATAATATTGTTAACGCTTACAATACTTCTATGCCTGTTGGTGGCGACAGAAGCACTGCGGGTTTAAAAGCGGCCAAGGCATATGTCCCGCAAAGGACAGTAAATACATCCAATAAGAATGGCGGCGTAACAGCACATAATGTTCCTGTAAATCCGGCATCTTTAAGTGTATTTAGCCCGGATAATCCGGTTGCAAATGAAGAAGGATTTGTTAATGTTCCAAATGTCGAACCGGCAATTGAATTTTCCGAGCTGATAAAAGCGAAGAATGCATATAAGGCAAATGCCGCGGTTTTAAGAACATTGTCCGAAATTGAAGATGCAGCTTTGGACATTATTGAATAGAAGTTTGAGTAAATTTGTTCTTTTTAGTTAAGTTTTATGTTTTTTTGGGCAAAGTTGAAACATTCTTAACTTTTTAACGATAGGCTTTTCGTTAATAATAAAAAGAATAAAAATAATCATCAGGTATACAAGAATGTAATCAGATGATTCAGGTGAGTAAGAATGAGCGATATAGAGAACACAACAGGCGAAGAAATCGAAAAGCTGATGTCATTGGCACACGATAGCAGTAAAGATGCTCGTGCGGCCCTTTTTGATGGCATAACAGACCTGATAGAGGCACAACATCAACAAATTTCAATCACTGAAATTGATTTGATGATGGATATCTTAAGCAAAATCATTTGCGATATCGAAGTGAACATTCGTAAGAAACTCGCACTTAAGCTAGCCGATCGAGCTGACCTTCCTGCAGAACTTATTATTCTTCTCGCTAATGATGAAATTGAAGTCGCCAACCCGATTCTTTTACAAAACACGTTACTGACCGATAAAGAACTGGTTCGAATCATCCAACGAAAATCGCGTCAGCATCAATTAAGCATTGCTGCACGCAAAATGCTTTCTTCAGATGTATGTCGTGAACTGGTGAGAACCGATGATGACGATGTAATTGTGACACTTCTTTCCAACCAAGAAGCAAAGATCGATAACGATACAATTGAACAAATTGTAGAAAAATCAAAAACGCGCGAAATTTTACAGTCACCACTTGTTCATAGACAAGATCTTCCTAAACATATCGCAGCCAGAATGTATAGCTGGATTTCCATGTCGTTAAAATCTGAACTGATGGAAATTCATTCTTTCACTGAAGAAGAATTGGAAGAACAGCTAGAATCATCAATCAAAGAATTAAAGAAAGAAGACAACCTTAACGGTCAAACAGTTGATGCCGAAGTAACATTGATTGCAAAACTGAAAAAGGCAAACAAACTGCATATTTCTTTCTTGATGAAAAGTCTTCGTCAAGGCAACACCCGCTTATTTGAACTCGCTTTCGCAGAAATTCTGAATGTTCCTGAAGATATCATGTGTAATATTTTATATGAACGTGGTCCGGCGGCCCTTGCCATAGCATGTTGTGCTGCACGCATTGATAAATCTGTATTCCTAACCATGTTCCGCTTAACACGTGAGGCAAAAATGATGGATACAGAATTAAGCCAATCAGAAATTGAACATACATATAGTCAATTTGTGAATACAAACGAGCAACGCGCAAAACTCATTTTACACAAATGGGTTGAAGATTCTGCACGTACTCCTATATTCTAAGCCTGTTTAATTATTAATAGGCAATATCCATGTCGAATAAAGACTTAAAGCTCGCGCTTGTGAATAGCCATAGCGAAGAGGCGGAAAAATCAGCCGAAGAGCTTAGAAAGTTATATTCATTTGTTTCTGTTGAAGAAGCGGATGCAATCGTCGCCCTTGGCGGTGATGGATATATGCTGCATTTATTTCATGAAATCATAAATGTTAATAAACCTATTTTTGGAATGAATTTGGGTACGGTTGGCTTTCTTCTCAACGAATATCACCCAGAAAACCTGATTGAACGCATTGAAAAGGCTATGCCGTTTCAACTTCATCCGCTTAAAATGCAGACGACAACGATGGAAGGCCAGGATTTCGAAGCAATTGCTTTTAACGAGGTATCCTTACTTCGTGAAACAAGGCAAGCGGCCAAGGTCAAAATCTATATTGATGGAAAATTAAGATTAGAAGAGCTAGTTTGTGATGGCGTTTTGATATCGACCCCGGCTGGCAGTACAGCCTATAACCTATCGGCGCACGGTCCGATTATCCCGATGCATGCAAATATCCTGGCACTTACACCGATCAGCGCCTTTAGACCGCGCAGATGGCGTGGTGCGCTATTATCGCAAGCCGCAAAAATTAAATTTGAAATTAGTGACCCTGCGAAACGCCCGGTTAGTGCGGTTGCTGATACCATTGAAGTACGTAATGTTATGTCCGTTTCAATTGAACAGGATAATTCATACACCAAAACATTATTATTCGACCGTGAACATACGCTTGAAGAGCGTATCTTAAACGAACAATTTATCAGCTAAAAAAGTTTATATCTTATCTTGAAAGCGGAAGCAGAACGGTAAATTCTGATCCCTCGCCGACTTTACTTTTCAGAACGACGTCACCACCCATCTGTTTGGCTAGATGTTTTGAAATATGAAGTCCTAGACCGGTTCCTTCTTCCTTACGGGCATAAATATGACCGCGGTCCTGATGGAATTTCTCAAAAACAAGTTCTTGTTGATCCGGGGCAATACCAATACCGGTATCCCATACTGTTACGCCGATGATTCCTTCTTCAAAGACGCGCGTTTTAACACCAACCGAACCACCTTCTGGTGTGAATTTCACGGCGTTACTTAGAAGGTTTACGAAAATTTGTGTAACACGACGTGCATCAACACAGATATCAACTTCTTCATTCAGTGAAACTTCACTAATATCAATTTCTTTGCTTTCCGCCTTAATCGCGACCATATTACGGGCACCATTAATAACATCATTTAATGACACATCTTCTGTCTCAAGCTGAATTTTGCCGCTTTCAAGAACCGCAACATCCAGAATATCATTGATAAGGTGTAGCAGGTGACGACCCGCATTCATAATGTCATTACTATATGAAATATATTGATCGTTAAGTTCACCAAACGCCTGCATGGTCATGGTTTCAGCAAAACCAATAATCGCATTAAGCGGCGTTCTTAGCTCATGACTCATCGCCGCAAGGAAATCGCCTTTTGCTTCGATGGCTTCTTCCGCCTGTTTCGTTGCCACATCAAGTTGCGCACGCTTACCTTTTAATTCATGAAGCGTATCAATCAATGTTTCCTGAACGGTCTCTGCTTCAATCTTTGCTTTACGGTTTTCCGTCACATCTGTACCGGCACCTCGGAAACCTTGGAATTCGCCACTTTTTACGTCAAAAAGCGGCACACCACTTAAGTAAACATAAACATCTTCATCGTCCTGATCCTTAATCACCAACAGCTGATCACGAAACGGCGCATTTTTGTTCATAAATGCTGTTTCATCAACTATTTTTCCATCAAAGCCATCAAGAAGTGTTCCCAACTCACTAAGCTGTTTACCCATCATCAAGAATGATGGAACACCCGTTAGTGCAGTGAAACGATTTGATAAATAAGTCAGATTAAATGATTTATCAACTTCCCAATACCAGTCCGACGTTGCACGTGCGAAATCGCGGTAACGTTGATCATTACCGCTTAATTCTTCTGTCTGTGTCGCACGGTATTGATCCGTACAATCCGTATAAGTACCGCCAATGGCAATCACATATCCTTGGTCGTCACAGATAGGAAAATGACGAGAACGATATTGATGATTGCTGCCGTGAAGATGGATAGTCTCTTCAACGGTAACGCTGCTGCGGGTTAATTGTACTTCATTTAAAATGGATAGTAGGCTTCCAGGTAGTGAATATTCACCACGCGAATTGTGAACGATGCCGCTGATAGATTCGCTGTCGCTGACAAGAGCGCGATATCCATCATTAACATAAACAAGTTCACCATTAATTGTTGAAACATAAAGAGGAACATTTTCATCAAACTTCATTTTAGAAAGAAGCATGTGAATCTGATCTTTAACAGTCGGATTGTCACTCTTCTCTAATTGAGTTTTGACAAGCTTTTCTGCCCTCAGCTTTTCAACGATTTCCAATGGGATAATCGTTTGATTTGTTATATTATTTTTCTTTCCCACTTTACTATCCTATCCCAGTAATGTGTGATGCACCCTAACATGCATCCTGTAATAACAATTGTGCTTCCTGAAAATGATAATCACGTTGCCAATACTTCACTGCGGCACGTGCATTTGCAGGTTTAATCCTATCATACAAACTTAGCATCGTATTCAATATTGATGTCGATCTTGCCTTTGGCCCACTATTCACCTGCAAGATTAACAAAAACATTGATGAAAACTGCGATTTTTCTAACCCGATGGCACGTGAAATCACAGCGAGACCCTCGTCATTTTTTTCCCTTATCACGCGCCAGATAATCTTTACCCCAAGGCCGCTCATTTCCGCGAGAGCAGCAACAGCCACATTTATTTTTTGCTGTCTTAATGATGTGACAACAAAATCAAAATTCAGCCTTCTTTGGTTATTCATAGTACGAACAAGCAATATCGCTTTTTGCATAACGCCATCCTCTTCGTTATGGTTCGCGATAATTTCTTTTGTTGCACTTTCCAGTGCATCATCAAGCAAATTTGGATCGACATCAAAATCTTCAACGATTTTCCGACGCAGCGCTGCTGTCACCCACCAATACATTTTGTGGGCCATTTCAAATGACAGATCATTTCGATTTACAAGCGGTTCTTGGAAGCGGTCCACTGAACGTGATTCCTGCACCAAATAATCCAGTGAAGCTTGTGAAATTTCTGCATTCTCATTGCGAATAAGCGCTTCGATCACATCTTCACTGCCATGTTCAATCAGTTCACCTGATACATTTTCACTGACATGTTCACGTATAGCAATGGAAAGACGATGTGCATCCGTGCGGTTACGAATTGTTTCAATCAGATCTTCATCACGAAGTAGCTTACTTTTTTCAAGAACGGGTTGCGCAATTTCAATATTGTCATTGGCAAGCATGGTGACAAGCTCGATTGAAATCTCATCCGATTCTGCAAGTTTTTTGGAAAGGTTTTTTCTGATTGTTTTTTCAACGGTTTTAAGAAGCTTGACCATAATGTCATTCATTAGAACGCGTTCATGCTCATTCAAGCGACCTTTAGAGGACAAAAACAGATCTGTAATGTTCTCCATCAGGGCATCTTTCGATCCCTTCGAGCTATCCATAGCAAGCTTTAACAAGCTTTGTGATGATAGATTTTCACTCATAACGTTCCAACATTTTCGTAACATTGCTTACTGCAATTTTACTTATTTCTTCTTATTATTATTCTTATTTTTCTTATATTTTTAACTTACGAAGTTTAAAACGATTTGGTTAATAAAATATAAAAATCCTTATTTTACAGTTAGTTCAATATATCACTTAATTTAAAACTTTAGATATAAATTTTGGCATTGCAAGTCTTTTTTTGACCTCACATTTTTCGTCCATAAATTCCAGCTCTATAATACAGACCAAACTCTCTTGTAAAAAGACGAACTAAAATTAACCATAAATGGTTAAAAATTGATTTCGAAGATGGATAAAAATCTATTTATTTTTAATGGCTTGGAAGAGGTGGTGCGCTCGGCCGGACTTGAACCGGCAAGCCCGTGAGGGCGGCAGATTTTAAGTCTGCTGTGTTTACCAATTTCACCACGAGCGCACATTGAAACGTGATTGGTAAATCGATAAGAGGGTATGCCATATTCTTTTAAGGAATGGAACCATCAGTTTTCACTTTTTTTCATTTTTTTTAACAAAAATTATAAAATTCGCAGAAAACTGCCATTTTTATCATTTAAAGTGATTCTAATTGATTCTATGTGATTCTCTTATTCCGGTGCTTCCCCGTCAAAGAATTCAGAACCACGGTCTTTAATCTTTTGGCCTAGCAATTCAATCGCCTTATCAACATCATTTTCAATGGGGGAACGCACAACGAAACTTGCACCATAACTACCCGCTTTATAAAATGGGTAACTGCCGATGGTTAAGTGCTCAAATGTATCTTCGACTTCCGTCAGGATTGCCGCAAAATGACTTTCCCCTTCGAATACATGAATGGATTTTGAAACAACCTTTGACCCACCGGAAACTTTATTTTCAACATCAAGTAACATGCTCTGCATGACGACCGGAATGCCCGCAAGAACAAATACATTGCCAAGCATAAAACCTGGGGCACCGCTAACCGGATTTTTAATCAGTTCCGCACCATCTGGAATCATCGCCATTCTAAGACGCGCTTCGCTTAAATCTTTTGTCCCCAAACTTTCTTCAAGCAATCCTCTTGCCTCATCATGTAAAAGGAGGTCCACACCGAATGCGCGCGCCACATTTTCAGATGTAATGTCATCATGGGTCGGCCCGATACCACCTGTGGTAAAAACATAATCAAACGTATTTCGGCATTCATTAACGGCCACTTGAATACGTTCCGCAATATCAGGGATAACACGAACTTCATCCAGAACAATCCCCATTCCCCCAGCCCATTTTGCCAAATAGTTCAAATTGGCGTCATGGGTTCTTCCTGATAAGATTTCGTCACCGATAATGATGAGTGCTGCTTTTACTTTTTTTACCATTCTTATGTCATCACAATTGAATATCATTGAAAATAGGACTATATCCTAACTTATGAAATTTGAACACGAACTTTTCCATGGAACGTTAATTAAAAGATACAAACGTTTCCTTGCTGATGTAAAACTGGACAGTGGCGAGGTGGTAACCGCCCACTGCGCCAATAGTGGCTCTATGCTTTCCTTAAAAGACGAAGGCAACGAAGTCTGGTTATCCCCCGCAACGAACCCTAAAGCGAAACTTTCTTATAAATGGGAAATCGTTAAAGTGGCTGGTGCCATGGTCGGCATTAACACATCCCATCCAAACAAGCTGGTGGAAGAAGCCATTCTTGACGGAACCATCAAGGAACTTCAGGGATACGAAAATCTACGCCGTGAAATGAAATACGGCGAAAACAGCCGCATCGATATTTTCTTAAGCGGACATAAAGACGGCAAACCGGATTGTTATGTTGAGGTCAAAAGCGTAACCCTAAGCCGCGAAGCAGAACTTGGTGAATTTCCCGATGCCGTCACAAGCCGCGGTACAAAACATCTCAATGAATTAAGCAATATGGTGGATGAAGGTGCACGTAGTGTGATGTTATATCTCGCCCAACGCAGTGACATCAAAACATTCAAAATTGCATCAGACATTGACCCCGCTTATGCAGATGCGTTAAAAATGGCAAAAGAAAATGGTGTTGAGGCATATTGTTATATCAGCAATGTAACACCACAGGGTATTGAAGTGGATCATAGCATCCCGATAATGGATAAAGAATGAGATATATAAAAGCATCAGATGCACCGGTTGAAGCAACCAGCGCGATTAAATTACACGACCCTGCCGATTTTGATGGCATGCGTAAAGCTGGTAATTTAGCCGCGCGTACATTGGACATGATTACGCCACATGTTGTGCCGGGTGTAACGACTGACAAACTTGATAAAATATGCGCCGATTTTGTGGCGGATCACGGCGCCATAAGCGCACCACTAAATTATAACGGTTTCCCAAAATCAATTTGTACATCCATCAACCATGTGGTTTGTCACGGTATTCCGGGACCAAAGAAACTTAAAAAAGGTGATATCATTAACATTGATGTTACCGTGATTGTGGATGGCTGGTACGGCGATACAAGCCGCATGTTTTATGTCGGACCACCAAGCGTAAAGGCAAAACGCCTTGTCGACATCACATATGAATGTCTTATGCGCGGTATTGAACAGGTTAAGCCCGGAAATACAATGGGTGATATCGGTTACGCCATTCAGGAATATGCCCACAGCCAACGTTGCAGCGTGGTTGAGGTCTTTTGTGGCCACGGTCTGGGCCGTATTTTCCATGATAGCCCGAATGTCCTTCATTATGGCCGTAAGGGCGAAGGTGCCGTGATTAAAGAAGGCATGTTCTTTACCATTGAGCCAATGATCAACCTTGGTACCAAGGAAGTAAAGGTTCTATCTGATGACTGGACCGCGGTAACACGTGATAAATCACTATCCGCACAATTTGAACACAGCATGGGGGTGACCGCTGACGGCGTTGAGGTATTCACGCTATCACCAGAGGGACACACAAAACCGCCCTATGTCTGATGATCACCGTCTAGGACATAGAGAAAGACTTAAAGAGCGCTTCCGCAAAGGGGGCGCAAACGCACTTGCTGAATATGAATTACTTGAGCTGGCATTAATGCTGGCGATCCCACGCCGTGATGTTAAGCCACTTGCAAAAACATTGCTCGCTGAATTTGGGAATTACGCCGAAGTAATCAGCGCACCACCAGAACGATTAAAGGAAATTTCCGGTGTTGGTGACAACGTGGTCACCACATTAAAAATTGTCGAGGCCAGCTCACAAAAACTTGCACAAAGTAAAGTACTTGAAAAACCGGTTCTCAGTAACTGGCAGGCCCTTATTAATTATTGCTCATCTGAAATGGCCTATAAGAAAAATGAACAGTTCCGTGTTCTGTTTCTTGACCGTAAAAACCGTTTGATTGCGGACGTTAAAATGCAGGAAGGCACCATTGACCACACTCCGGTATACCCACGTGAAATCATCAAAAAAGCACTGGAACTCGGTTCCACTGCCATCATCCTTGTTCATAACCACCCAAGTGGCGACCCTACCCCAAGCCGTGAAGACATCGAAATGACCAAAAAAATCATGGAAGCCGGCAAACAACTCGGCGTCATACTGCATGACCACCTTATCATTTCCAAAGGCGGCCATAGCAGTTTCAAGTCACTGGATTTGATTTAGGCAGACAGCAAGGTCATCTTTATTAAATCGAATAAGCAATAATTTTCTTGCAAGCCGGTGCAAGTTTGCTTTTTTCAGATTATTCATGCGTTTCTTACCCAACCTTTTATCTAGGACGGCCAAAGATTGTATTAAACAATTTTCTGAATCCAAAGCTTCATCAAGCCCCATTTTGTGAATATATTCCCAACAAGCTAAGTAAAAATTCTGACGCGACATTTCTCCATACTCAACAAATTGATCTTTGTACTTATTAGTTTTCTTGTTATCTAATTTCATTTCACCTCTGCCATATCCCATTGGATATCTATTAAAGAAAGCTCTGGTACAAAAATTTGCAATGACTTTTCCGTCTAATGTCAACCAAGCATGTCCACATGAACAGTTTCCATAAGCAGTGCTGTGAATGGAAATGCGTGACTTAATGTTTTCGGCAAAGTTATCTTCTATTCGTTTCTTAAGTTTCGACCAACGCATAGTTACTCCTTTCCATTATTTTCTCTTAAATTTTATACCCTCATAAGTCCTAACCGCATTACCACGTTCAAGGTTATGATGTTGTCGCCACATGGCTTCTTTGGCATCTTGTCTTTCGGATGACTGACGGTCGGCAAAAATCATAGCAAGCTTGGTGATAGCGAGCTTCCGGTTCATATGCTGTGAACGTTCTTCTCGGGCTACTACAGAAACATTCGTCGGGACATGTGTCGCCCTTACTGCTGAATCCGTCGTATTCACATGTTGCCCACCGGGACCAGTTGCACGCATGGTTTGATATTGGATATCGCGTTCCTGTAGTTCCGGCACCTCGCTAATGGTTGGTGCCTTTGATACAGAAACAAACCAGTTCTTGCGTTTGTGATTTGGCCTAAAGGGACTGTTACCAATCCATCGGATAGTACCAATTCTTTCTTTCGCAAATTCGCGTACCGACTTACCAGAAAGTTTCATCAATAATGATGGGGCAAGCGATGCTGAGGGGTTATCTCCCAACAATATGATCGCCTTGATACCCTCAGCACGGCCTTCTTTGACAAATACCTCCGCAAGCTTGTTCACGACCCACGCACATTCGCGCGGGCCAGAACCTGAAGAAATATGAATATATACGTCCATTATTTCCTCCTTGTCTTGTATGTAATGAGTGGCTTCATGGATGCAATTAGGTCGATCAACCCTGCATTGACCAAGTCAGAAATCACCACCTCGATATCTTTGTAAGCTTCTGTAGCCTCTTCATATATCAAGGCCTTATCTTCGCAGATAACACGACCACCAAACCTGGTTTGTTCAAGATCTGCGACCTTATAACGTTTAACAAGCTTGTCTTTGACTTCACCACGTTTCCATTTACGACCTGCACCGTGTGCAAGTGATTTTAATGCCACATCATCAACTCCCGACTTCGGCATCACCACATAGGTAATCGCACCTCGCGAGCCGGGAATGACAATTGCACCTTTATCAGATGGCGCAGCCCCCTTACGGTGTAGCCAGCCACCATCAACATAGTTCGTTACGCTGTTATGGCAAATATCAAGACAACGTTTACCAGTACCTCCAAGACGATTTAGAAAACGTTTGGCGATCACACGGCGATTTATCTCTGCCCATTTAATGGCATAGTCATGTTCCGTAATATAGGCATCAAAAGCACCGCTATTCTCGCGAAGTCCCTCCGCTTTACAATCAGACACATATTTGTGGTAAATCACCTGTCCAAGACCACGTGAACCACTATGGATAAGAAGCGCGACCGACTTTTCATCAAGCCCGAGCGATTGAAACAAGCCGTTATCAAAGACCTGATCAACGCGTTGAAATTCAGCAAAATGATTTCCACCACCAATGGTTCCAAATGAGTGTGAGGTAAATTCATAGAATTCTTCTTCATCCAGAATATCACTGATGTCACCATCATATGGTTCTTCGAAACCTTTCAGTTTCTTAACAGCCTTATCCAGTTTGAATTTATGAACCGGAATATCCGTTGTCCATAGCCCCATACCACAGCCAATATCATTACCCACAAGATGCGGGTATATGACACCTTCGCTAAGAAATGACGCTCCAATTGGAATACCTTTCCCCGGATGAAGATCAGGTAAACCAACTGCACGCTTGATACCTTTCAGTTTTGCAGTTTCTTCAAGTTGACGGATGGCTTCACCTTCGATCCAGCTATCACAGGATGCGATAATGTTCACACAATTATTACACATAACGCCCCTCCCAAAATAAATGAGAAGACATTACGATACGTCGTTTAATGTTATTAAAATGTTGAGCCGCAACTTGCGCACTCAATTCAGTTAGGTGGTCATAACCACCTTCATAGGAATTGCCCATGTTTTTTCTTCCTGATTAGAAAAATTAATAAGTAGTGTCGAAATGTCTGTGTTTATGTTTTGCATTTGACCCTCCTCTTTTTCTGATAATTACATGTGCAAATTGTTGCGCGGTTATATTGAAATCAATTTTAAATTGCAAGCGGATTATTCAAAAAATATTCAGAACGATAAATCAAAAAGCCCCTGATCATAAAAATCAGAGGCTCTAAAATGGTCGGAATGACTGGATTCGAACCAGCGACCCCTACACCCCCAGTGTAGTGCGCTAACCAGACTGCGCCACATTCCGCTAAATTGGTGGTGGCAATATAACGACAGGCTTAATAGTCTGCAACATTGATTTTTACCCAATATGTTTATAGCATATGGAAAAATAATAATTACAGGATTACAAAATGTTTAAAAAATTAATTGCTATCATATTCGCATTTTCATTTACATCTGCGCAGGCACAAAATCTGGAGGAATTTACCGTTGAAAACATCCACTTCCATATGGGTGTGATTGCCGCTTTTGCCGAGGTTGTTAACCTAGAGGTTAAGCAAGTAGGCCTTAGTGAATTATTCACAGAAGAGGAAGCGACAAAATGGGAACCTGTGGTAAAACACATCGCAGAGCGTAATGGCGTAGAATATTACCGTGAGAATGATTTTCTGGTAACCGATCTTTTCCCGGCATCAAAGACAAATGGTTTAACATTATTTGTGATCTATAAAGATGACACACTTGATAAGTATCTTGCACTTAAAAAACGAAAAGCAGAACTTATCGCAAGCAATAAATATGATGCAGCGGGTCGTCGTGAAATCGCCGTTGGCTTTGGCGAGATCCTTGATTATTCGGATGAGGTTATCGAACGCCTGATTAAATCAAATGGCGCTGGGAATTAGACCAACATTATAACTAATTGTTTTTATTACAATTTGAACTAATCCTTAAGCTAATTTTAAAATAGCTTTAGTAACATCCAAAATCTGAAAATACGAATTTTGAGGATTTTGAGATTAAATGCTAAAGCTATTTGATCATATAACAAATAAAACGATGAATGCTTTTTCCCGTCTTATTGGGGGCAAGGCATATTCACGTTATTCCGATATTGAGAATTTTGAAAAAGTCGTCGCGGCAAGTGATTTATTCGATTCTGGTAAAGTCCATTTAATAAGTCTTCAGCATATTAAAGAAACTCTCGGCCTGGCGTGGTATGGTAAAAGAGAAAAAATTCTATCCACTTTGATGGAAAGAATTAAATATCACACAGATGACGAAGATATATTTTTTTCAAGGTCAGAAACAGAGCATCTCATAATCTTCACATCTAAGACAACTGCCGATGGTCAACAAATTTGCGGTAGCATTCTAAAAGGGATTTCAAAAAAGTTTCTGGGACAATGTTACGATAGAAATGTGATACTTAGAACAGCTATTGGTAAAAGGCATGGTAAGCTTCTTTTTAAAGATGTGGCATATTCCAGCAAGTTAGAAACAAAAGAAAAACCCATTACAAATGAACATGCCTCTGTTCCTAAACTTGAGCCTTTTGTTTCACATATAAAGCCAAAAAAGGAACGCCCGTTTGAGCTGATCTATAAACCGATTTGGGATAAGAAGAACAATGTCATTTCAACATTTATGATCAGTATTCGAAAAAATAAAAAGAATAAATCAGAAAACACAACTTCGTTAATAAGCTATAAGACTTTATCAACGCCATTTTGTTTTGCCTCTATGATTGAACTGGACAAGCTTTTATTGGATGAAGTTGTCGATATGATGCAGGAATTCTTCAACAATAATTTCAGGGCAAAATTTTCAATTCCATTACATTATAAAACGCTTTTTAACTTAACGCGCCTGCATACATTTTTGTTTCATTGTCAAAATATCCCTGAACCGCTTAGAAATTATATCACATTCCAATTGGTTGGATTTCCAGAAGGGTTCCCAGAGGCAAGAATGCATTTAATCATCACCTCACTTAGAAAGTTTTGTAAGGAAGTCGTAATTGAATGCGAAAAAGTACCATCAGAAATTTACTATTATAAAGAATGTGGTTTAGATGGAATTTATCTAAACGCATCACCCAAAGAAAAATTGGCAAAAAATTACGTTGAAAAAGTCAATAAATTAGCCGCTCTTTGCGCGAAAGAGGAAATTGCACTTTCACTAGACGGCGTTGATCATAAAGACGAACTTATTATCATTAAAGAAACTGAATTAGATTATATTTCAGGTAAAATAATAGGAAATTATTCAGAGGCCCCAAATCACATGGCATATGTAAATTGGGATGATCTGGTGAAACATTAAGCTTTTAAAGCTTTTCTGAGTTTATCTCTTGAGACTTGAAGATTATCACGGATTGATACAAGACTGACATCATCACTATTGGCAACAGCGATGCTATCGGTTGTGCTCTCTTCTTCATCAGTTGTACTTTGAGCATACGTCTGATTGATAACGGCTTTTACACCATGTTCACGTAATAATTTTTGCGCACCCTTAATGGTATAACCATCATCGTGCAAAAGCCTTCTGATGGCTTCGATGATTTCTACATCTTCCGGACGGTAATAACGTCTGCCACCGCCACGTTTCATTGGTTTGATTTGGCTAAATTTACTTTCCCAGAACCTTAAAACATGCTGCGGAATGCCGATGCTATCAGCAACTTCGCTGATGGTCCGGAACGCATTTGGTGACTTTGCATGTTTACTAGCTGACATTTAACCCAAGTTCTTTCTGGCTAAACCCATATGATTGAATTTAGCTTTTAGATGAAAAGTTTAGTAATTTAAGAATTACTAACGCGATCTTTTAAAACCTGTGACGGTCTAAATACCAGTACACGTCTTGGTTCAATCGGAACTTCTTCGCCCGTTTTTGGATTGCGGCCAACACGACCACCTTTATCGCGAACGATAAAGCTGCCAAACGATGAAATTTTTACATTATCCCCATTTGTAAGCGTCGATGCGATTTCATCCAAAACCGTTTCAACCAGATCGGAAGATTCATTTCTGGATAGTCCCACTTCCTGATAAACGGCTTCTATCAGATCAGCTCTTGTTACTGTTTTTCCACTCATGTTTCTCGCCTCTTTTGTTTTCCCTAGCCTACTTCAGCAGAATTAATCGGTCAATATCAAAGGGATGCGTAATCTTCCTAAAGGTCTAGTTTACAAGGAAAATTTCAGAAAAATCGGGTTTTTGAGGCTTATTTGGAAAGTTTTACCACCTAAGAAGGCAAGCACCCCATGTGAATCCGCCCCCCATCGCTTCAAGAATCAGCACATCACCACGGGTGATTCGGCCATCTCTTACGGCGATATCGAGCGCTAATGGGATTGAAGCCGCCGATGTATTGGCATGCTTATCTACGGTAACAACAACCTTTTCCGGTGCAATTTTAAGTTTTCTTGCTGTGCCATCAAGGATGCGTTTATTTGCCTGATGCGGAACAATCCAGTCAACATCATCTGATGTCATTTCAGTGTCACCAAGAACCTCACCAACGACGGACGCAAGATTTTTTACAGCGTGACGAAATACTTCCCGCCCTCTCATTCTAAGATGACCAATAGTCCCCGTGGAAGCAACACCGCCATCCACATAAAGCATTTCATTATAACGACCGTCTGAATGGATGCGTGACGCCAAAATACCCTGATCGTCGTTGTTACCTTCGCCCTCTTTGGCAGAAAGAACAACAGCACCAGCACCATCACCGAATAAAACGCAGGTTGTTCTATCTTCCCAATCAAGAAGACGCGAGAAAATTTCTGCACCAATCACAAGCACATTTTGAGCCTGCCCAGCCTTGATAAAATTATCTGCTGTTGTCAGTGCATATACAAATCCCGAACATACCGCCTGTACATCAAATGCTGCACCACGTGTGATACCCAGTTTTCTTTGAACTGTTGTCGCAGTAGATGGAAATGTTTGATCCGCTGATGAGGTTGCCACAACGATTAAATCAATATCATCCGCAGTCATTCCCGCCGCATCAAGTGCATTGTTCGCCGCGTTCACGGCAAGATCAGAAGTCACCTGATCATCAGCAGCGATATGGCGCTGTTTAATGCCAGTTCTTTCGATAATCCATTCGTCGGATGTATCGACCATTTCTTCCATATTTTTATTGGTTAAGATCTTTTCCGGTAGGTATGATCCAGTGCCCGATACAATCGAACGGATGGCGGCCATTACTTTTGTTCCTTAATATTCATCTCAATAACCGTTTCGTTCGTGTCGACATCTTCGGTATTTTCAATCGTACTATTAAAATTCTTAAGATCACGGGTAATTTTACCCGCGAGGTCATTTTCGGCCATATCAACGGCCACCCCAATCGCAGCAGCAAATCCTTTTGCCGATGCACCACCATGACTTTTAATCACAAGGCCATTTAGTCCCATAAATACGGCACCATTATGATTATTAGGGTCGAGATGATTTTTTAATGACATGAGTGATGAACTTGCAAAAGCAGCACCAATTTTTGACATTACAGATTCATTTAATGATCGCTTAAGAAGGTTAGCAATCATTTTTGCGGTTCCCTCAGCAGTCTTTAGCGCGATGTTCCCTGTAAAACCATCCGTCACAACAACATCAACTTCGCCACCGCCAAGGCCATGCCCTTCGGTAAAGCCTTTATAATCCATAGGAAGGTTTGCATTACGCAGCAGCTTATCCGCATTTTGAATAACATCACTGCCTTTTAATTCCTCAACACCGACATTCAAAATAGCAACAGATGGCAACTGAACACCAAGAACGGTTCTCGCGAATGCGGCGCCCATAATTGCAAATTGGGTTAGATTATTCTCATCACATTCCACATTAGCGCCAAGATCAAGCATGACGCTTTCACCGCGTGTTGTCGGAATTAATGACGCAAGCGCAGGTCGGTCAATACCATCCATCGTGCGTAAAATAAATTTTGCCAGTGCCATTTGAGCACCAGTATTCCCCGCAAGTACAGCCGCGCATGCTTTACCATCTTTTACAGCCTGGATGGATTGCCCCATACTTGAATCACGGCCACGACGTAACGCCTGACTTGGTTTTTCATCTGCGGAAATTACCTTATCCGTATGGCTGACTTCACAACAATCTTTCAAGATTGGGAATTTTGTAATAAGCGGGACAACTTTCGTTTCATCACCGTAAATAATGAATTTCAAATTCGGCACACGTTCACGTGCGATTGCTGCGCCCTCGATAACAATATCAGGTGCGTCATCACCGCCCATAGCATCCAATGAAATTACAAGTTCACGCGTCAAAGCATACCCTTAATTTGGTTATTCTGTTTTCTACCAACACTCATTAACTTTGAATCAAGCCTAAAAAGGTCGTTTGTTTAAAATATAGTATTATCTTTTATCTTCAAGTCTTATGTTTAAGGTCTTTTAAAACAGCAAACGGATTTTTCTTTTCTGGTTCTGCAATCACGTCTTCTTCATCCATAATTTCATAACCCAGTTTTTCTTTATCAACGGTGTTTTGTCGGGGATAAGGGTTCATCGCTAAGGAAAGATATTCAGCCACATATTCACCCAGATCAATTTCCGAGCCACTAATAACTTCAATATCCTCATCTTCCAAAGAAAACTCTACTTCTTTTTCTTCTTCCTCTTTTTGTCTGCCTTTATCATCCAGTTCGAAAATTATTGTAAATTCTTCATGAATTGATTCGTTTACATCATCAAGCGTCATTACACATTCCTGAATAACTTCCGCATTCAGAACGACACTCAATTGGAAATCACCAACTTGTTTTTGAGCTCGTTTTTTAATTGTACAGTTTGCTTCAAGCTTTAAAATTCCAGGAATTGAAAAGCGACCCGCCAGTTTTTGCCTCTCTTCTTCGTCTGCTTCAATGTTGATGTCGAAGCCTTTTTTTTCAATTGGTTTTAGATCAACCAATCTCACAAATTCATTTTCAGGTAAATCTTCGCTCATTATTCATCATCCGGCACAAAAAAATTAATCTCACCGCTAAATACTTTTTGTGCATCTTGATTTAAGACATGAGAATATTGCTCAAATACGTATGCCACCATCGCATCAACGGACTTTCCGTCAACATTTCGGTCACGGTAAAGATTTCTTGTTAATGCAGCTGTCATTTCAGCTTTATTATTTGAATTGAGATGCTCTTTATAGGCTTTCATTCGGCCGTAAAATGCTTCTGCCATTGCTTTTACTTTTTTACCCACGCCCATATCACCAACGCCAATTTCACGCATGGTAAGGTCAAGGTTATCAAACATAATTTCTTGCAGGGCCTGCTTCAATTTAAGAACATCTTCCTGATTTTCCGAATTGTTCAATTTTTCAATCACAATTGCCATATGAAGCGCCATAAGATCGAATCTACCGTCCAAACTGTCTTCCACAGAAAATTTCTTATAAAAAACAGGTTCACGAGATTGGGATATGATTTGACCAAATAAATCATGCGCTATGTTATTCAACTTTTTGTTTTTAAATAAAAATCCAAACATTTCGTTCTTTACTTTCACTGAAATAGCCAATCATTCAAAGACATAAAATTACTGCCCTTTAAAATACATATACTAAATGATTGACTAGTGTTATCGCAAATGCCATTTTGTTGCCAAATTTAGGCTGTTAAAGTAAGCAGCTGTGAATTAACATGTAGCAAGCAAAACTGCAAATGATACTAGAGAAAAGGTATAAAAACCGATGAATATTAAGATAGCAAATACGGCAAAAAAATTGACAATTCTATTATTGTCAACAGCTATTCTTGCAAGTTGCTCTGCTATCAAAACCACTCGTGGTTATGTACCGGATCCTAAAATGACAGAAGCCATTCGCGTTGAAGTGGATAATAAGGAATCTGTACTTTCCATGCTGGGCAATCCTACAATGCGCCCAACGTTTGATGATGAAAACTGGTATTATTATTCTAAGAAAACAGAACAATGGGCGTTTTTTAAAGAGCGCGTGACGGAAATGGATATTCTCGCAATTTCATTCGATGATGAAAATTATGTATCAGATATTCGTCGCTATTCTGTAGAAGACAATCAAATCATTGATCCTGTGACGAAGAAAACTGTCACCCACGGTAAAGACATGAATTTCTTTGCTGAACTGTTCGGAAATGTTGGTCGCTTTGGCGGCGGTGCTTCAAACCCAACCGCCGGTAACTAGCAAACTACAAATTCATTGCATCGTTAATGACAACACGCGTTACAATGTTTTTGCCAATTTCCTGATCAATGATTTCTTGTATCTTTGATGATAGTTTATCAAAATCAACAACGCGTGGATTATCTTCGCGTCCCACTGAATTATTGCTGTAATGTCTAAGCAATGCATCTTTGATGATAATCATATTTTTATTCACCAAAGTCATATTCTCTTCACCAATTGTTTCCAGAGAGACACTCATCATGGCGTAATTTAGCACCCTACCATTATGAAATAGAGGTAAACTGAGACGGTCTAACTGCGCATATTGATAGTCTGGACGCTCAATTTCCGGCTCTGGCTCTGCTTCAACGACTTCGGCACCACCATCATTACCAGATTGCATAATGAAATACCCCGCGGCGCCGCCACCCCCGACGATCAAACCTGCCAGCAAGCCAACAATCAACAGCTTCTTACCACCGCCGCCTTCTTCTGTTTTTTCTTCCGGTTTTTCGTCTTCTTTATTTTCTTCTTCGGACATTATTCACCTGTTTTCAAAAATGTTGGAACCCTTGTTTTTCAAGCTCTATTTTATTTCCTATACCATCAAGTAAGATAGCATTATCCCCTTCGATAATTTCTCCAATTTTTACAATGTCATGATATTGGCATTTGGGTAAATTTTGCAATTGTTTTTCATTCTCTTTTGGTACTGTAAACAATAATTCATAATCATCACCACCACTCCATGAAAGGGAATGATACTGCTTATTTTCGTTTAAAATATTTACAAAAGCCGATGATAGTGGGATTTTGTCACAATAAATTATTGCGCCCACACCGGAATGATTACAGATATGTGATATATCACCCATAAGCCCATCTGATATATCTAGTGCTGCCGACGCAACACCCACCAGGTTTTTACCAAGTTTCAATCTTGGAAATGGTTTGTAAAATCGTTTTTTAAAAAATGCATCTTTATCAGTGTTCAAGTTCCCCTGAATAACATCAAGCGCCATTGCTGCATCACCAAGCGCACCTGATACATATATACCGTCGCCTACATTTGCACCTGATCTGGAAAGATACTGCCCTCTCTTCACTTCCCCAATCGCCGTTACAGATACTGATAATGGACCGGGTGTGCTTACAGTATCACCACCCCATAAATCCCATCGAAAAAACTTTTGATTGCTGCTTAGGCCTGTGGCAAATTTTTTAACCCAACTATCAACATCAATCCCAGTTATCGGCAATGAAAGACTTAGTAAATAGCCCACAGGTTCCGCCCCCATGGCAGCAAGGTCAGACAAATTAATCCTTAAGCATCGTTCAGCAATCAATTCCGGATCGTCATTTTCAAAAAAATGAACACCAGCAATGGACGTATCTTTTGTGGTAACGATATCCATGCCCGGATTTGGGCTATAGACAGCAGCATCATTTTTAAGGGCATCAGCGGCCCCTCCCTCTTTAGTCAGGGGCCTTAAATATTTCGAAATAAGATCAAATTCTGATGTGGTCAGCTTATCACCTTTACCCTAACCGCGATTATCCCGTGCTACTTTATCAAGAACACCATTTACAAATGCTGGTGTGCCGTCATCAAAAAATGCCTTTGTCGCATCAATATATTCGTTAATGATCACCTTGGTCGGCACATCAACACGTGCGATAATTTCATATACACCCGCGCGCAGCGCTGCTCTAGCAACGGATTCAATACGTTCCATTGACCAATCATCGCTAAGGTTCGATTTTATTTGTTCATCAATTTCATCAAGACGCTCATGAACACCAATGACCAAATCTGTAAAAAATTTAACGTCTGCTTTTTCCAATGGCGTATCGTCAATAACCTCGTCAATTCGGTGATCGACAAATTCCTTGGCCACAATTCTTGCCGGACTACCACTTGCTTCAATTTGGTATAATGCTTGTAAGGCAGCAAGACGTGCAGAACTTCTTGCGCCGCCTTTTGCTTTTCTATTCTCTGCCATTTTAAGAAACCCCGTATTGTTTCTTAAGTTCAATCATACGAATGGCCGCTTCTGCAACCGCACCGCCCTTGTTCTTATCATCGACAGAACATCTGGCCCATGCTTGGTCACGATCTTCGACAGTCAAAATGCCATTACCGATTGCAAGCCTGTCTTTAATGGTTAATTCCATTAAGCCACGCGCACTTTCACCACATACATAATCATAATGGGTTGTTTCACCGCGGATAACACATCCAAGGGCGATAAAACCGTCATAACCATCATTACCATCAGCAGCAAATCTGATCGCTGCTGGAATTTCCAAAGCACCCGGAACGGAAAGACGGTCATATTCTGCGCCGGCATTTTCAATTGCCTGCACTGCACCTTTTACAAGTTCATCTGCAATATCTTCGTAAAATCTTGCTTCAACAATCAGTAGTTTCATTTACTGGTCCTTCTTATTTACAATCTGAAGATCAAGGTCAGCATCAAATGCCTGATGCGCAACAATATTAAGACCATATCCTTCAATACCGACTACGTTATGTTCACTATCAGAAAGTAAAGTGAATTCTTTAACCCCAAGATCGAGCAAAATTTGCGCACCAATACCATAGTTTTTAATATTCGGTGATTTTTTCGATTTCTTCTGATCTTTCTTGGCAATTTCATCGGTGATATATGTTTTTCTATTTTCACGAAGGAAAACAAGCACACCACATTCTTCTTTACCTAGCTCTTCCATCGCGCGGTTAAACTGACCGGTTTTTGCACCTTTTTGTCCAAGCAAATCTTCAAAAATATTAAAAGAATGCATGCGGACTAATACTTTATCGGCAGTCGTAGGATTACCTTTAACAAGGGCAAAATGTTGAATTCCATCTTCCTTTGAAAGATAAGCACGCATTTTAAATTCACCGCCAAATTCGGAATCAACACTTGTTTCATCAATGCATTCAACAAGATTATCATGACGTCTGCGGTACGCGATCAGATCAGCAATAGTCGCTACTTTCAATTGGTGTTTCTTGGCAAATTCCACAAGGTCAGGAAGACGAGCCATTGTTCCGTCATCATTCATAATCTCACAAATTACGCCAGATGGGATAAGACCTGCAAGACGCGCAACATCGACCGCTGCTTCGGTATGGCCCGCACGGACAAGAACGCCGCCGCGCTTTGCCACAATTGGGAATACATGCCCCGGCGTTACGATATCATCTTTGTTTTTTGTTGGGTCAATTGCCACTGCAATTGTGTGGGCACGGTCCGCAGCTGAAATGCCGGTTGTTACCCCTTCCGAGGCCTCAATAGATGTTGTGAAGGCCGTATGATGACGCGTTCTATTGTTTTGCGACATCATCTGAAGGCCCAATTCTTCGGCTCGTTCAGCAGTTAATGTCAAACAAATCAAGCCACGTCCATGGGTCGCCATAAAGTTAATAGCATCCGGCGTTGCCATTTGTGACGGGATGATTAAATCCCCTTCGTTTTCACGGTCTTCATCATCAACAAGGATGAACATACGACCATTTTTTGCATCTTCTAAAACATCTTCAATAGGGGATAAAAATCTATGTGGCATTATATTCTCTAAACTTAATTTGCAACGTCTCTCATTCTGGCGACATATCTTGCCAGAATATCAATTTCAATATTGACCTTATCCCCAACTGCAACACTGCTAAAGGTCGTTTTTTCTTGTGTATGTGGAATAATATTTATCGAAAATTCTGTATCAGTGTCATTATCAATAACTGAGTTCACGGTAAGGGAAGCACCATTAATAGTAACCGACCCTTTTGCAGCGATATAAGCTTTCAGTGAAGGCGGTAATGTGAAAATAATTTTCTTACTGTCACCTTCCGGCTCAATCGATTTAACATTACCCACTGCATCAACATGCCCGGTTACAATATGACCGCCAAGTTCTTCACCCACTTTTAAAGCGCGTTCAAGATTAACCTTTGATCCAACAGCCCAATCACCAAGTGACGTACATGATAGCGTTTCCGCAGACACATCAACACTGAACCAATCATCCCCCTTACCAACAACAGTAAGGCAGACGCCAGAACAAGCGATGGATGCACCAAATTCAATCGTTGAAGTATCAAATGATGTTTTAATCACCATGCGGGTATCACCGCTTTTTGTGATTTCTGTGATTTCACCGATATCTGTAATAATTCCTGTAAACATTTTTTTACCTAACGTTTAACCATAAATTCCTGCCAGTGATCGGCCCCGGCAACACCATTTTCAATGAGCGATAGATCTAAATACTGATCAATTTCATCTATTGGAATATCGTATAATGCATTTACACCATTTTCGCCAATAGATTCTGCAGATTTAAACCATATTATTCGGTCAACTAAGCCATTTTTCACCAAAGAAGCATTTACTTTAGCGCCCCCTTCAGAAAGTAATCTGGTAATTCCATTTTGCGCAAGCACTCTTAGCACTTCTGAAATATCAGGTTGGTTTTGATCATTTTTCTGTATTTGAAAGATTTTTACGCCCAGCTCTTCCAAAGTAGATATCTTTTCTTGATCATTTGACACCGTCATAACCCAAACTGGAATATCCTGCGCTGATTGCGATAATTTGCTAACCACAGGCAACTTAAGTTCACTGTCCAATATAATTCTAATTGGTGAGTGGCCATTTAATCCAGATAACCTACAATCAAGTGATGGGTCATCCGCTAGAACAGTGTTGATACCAACCATTATGGCATCATGGCTTACACGGTACAGATGTCCACGCGCCCTCGCCTCTTGCCCTGTCACCCAATATTGTTCCCCTTCAACTTTGGCAATTTTCCCGTCACTTGATGTTGCCAGTTTAACCGTGACAAGTGGCTGTTGAACGGTAACTTTCTTAAAGAAACCCTGATTAATTTGGTCAGCTTCCTCCTTCATCAATCCAGTTGAAACATCAACACCTGCCTTTTTAAGAATATCAATTCCCTTACCAGCAACCCGTTCATCAGGATCACCTGTAGCAATGACAACCTTTGCCACGCCGGCTTTTACCATCGCTTCTGCGCACGGTGGTGTCTCACCATAATGCGCACAAGGTTCTAAGGTTACATAAGCAGTCGCACCGCTTGCATCGCCAGCATTTTTAATTGCAATAGTTTCTGCATGTGGGCGTCCGCCATCTGCCGTCCATCCACGGCCAATAATATGCCCACTGCGAACCAAAACACACCCGACAGATGGGTTTGGCGCAACGCGTCCTATTCCACGGCGGGCGAGGTTCAGGGCCAAGCCCATGAAATAATGATCTTGTTGATTAAAATCGGGGTTACTGTTTTTCATGATCAGCTAACTCGCTGACAAAATCTTCGAAATCGCTGGCTTCACGGAAGTTTTTATAAACTGAAGCGAACCGAACATACGCAACCTTATCCAGTTGCTCCAACCCTTCCATAATCAGCTTACCGATGGTTTCGGATGGAATTTCGCTTTCCCCCATGCTTTCAAGTTGGCGTACAATCCCGCTGATCATGCGTTCAACTTGTTCTTCTTCAACAGGGCGTTTACGGATTGCCATTGTTACCGAACGTTCTAACTTATCACGTTCAAACGGTACCTTTTTACCCGAAGTTTTAAGCACCGTTAATTCACGAAGCTGGACGCGTTCAAATGTTGTGAAGCGCGCCCCGCAACCGTTACAGGAACGGCGGCGCCTGATCGCAGAATTATCCTCTGTCGGACGACTGTCCTTTACTTGAGTATCTTCGTTCGCGCAAAATGGGCACCGCATTTTTCTGTCCTTTTATTGACTAGTAAATCGGGAAACGTGCACAAAGTTCTTTAACTTTTTCACGCACGCTTGCTTCCACTTGACTATTATCTTCAAGGTTTTGCTGAAGGCCGTCAAGGATTTCAAGAATAAAATCACCAACCAATTCAAATTCCGCTTCTTTAAATCCGCGTGTTGTGCCTGCTGGCGTACCAACGCGAATACCAGAAGTTACCATTGGTTTTTCAGGGTCAAACGGAACACCGTTTTTGTTACATGTAATATTCGCACGACCAAGTGAATTATCAGCATCACGACCAGTAAGACCTTTTGGACGCAGGTCAACAAGTGCCAAATGCGTATCTGTTCCATTAGAAACGATGTCACAACCACCCTCTTTTAGTCTGTTTGCAAGGGCGCGGGCATTTGCCTTAACCTGTTTTGCATACTCTTTAAATTCAGGTTTTAATGCTTCACCAAAGGCAACAGCTTTTGCAGCGATCACATGCATCAATGGACCGCCTTGAAGACCCGGGAATACAGCGCTATTGAATTTCTTACCAAGATCCAGATCATTTGTCAGGATCATGCCACCACGTGGGCCACGTAATGTTTTATGTGTTGTTGTTGTCACAACATGGGCCTGCTCAAGCGGGCTTGGGTGTTCACCACCAGCAACAAGACCAGCAAAGTGAGCCATATCAACAAGAAGATAAGCACCAACGCTATCCGCGATTTCACGCATACGGCCAAAATCAATTTCACGTGGGTATGCAGAACCACCTGCAATAATCACACGTGGTTTATGTTCGTTAGCAAGGCTTTCGATTTGATCAAAATCCATAAGATGGTCATCTTTGCGAACACCATATTGAACAGCATTAAACCATTTACCGGACTGCGCAGGCGGCGCACCATGTGTTAAGTGACCACCAGCATCAAGTGACATACCAAGAATAGTGTCACCCGGTTTTGTTAATGCAAGCATAACCGCACCATTTGCCTGTGCGCCAGAATGCGGCTGAACATTTGCAAATTCACAATTAAACAGTTTTTTTGCACGTTCAATAGCAAGGCTTTCTGCAATATCAACATATTCACAACCACCATAATAGCGACGACCAGGATAACCTTCCGCATATTTGTTGGTCATAATTGATCCCTGCGCTTCAAGCACAGCGCGGCTTACGATATTTTCAGAAGCAATCAATTCAATATGTTCTTGTTGGCGGCCCATTTCCAGATCAATTGATTCCAGAAGTGCAGCATCTGTTTCGCTTAAGGGTGCGTTAAAAAATGTTTCCAAATTTGATGACATTGGTAAAACCTTTAAAATTAAAAAATAGATTAAGACATTTTATCAATACGGCGTTGATGGCGATCGCCTTCAAATTCCGTATTAAAAAATACATTCAAACAGTCTTTCGCTGTTTCAATACCAGTTGTTCGTCCCCCTAGCACAAGAACATTCGCATTGTTATGTTCACGCGTTAATCTTGCCGTTAGCGCATCATGAACGAGCGCTGCCCTAATATGTTTATGGCGATTTGCAGCAATACTAATACCAATCCCCGTACCACAAATTAAAACACCACGGTCCGCGGTGCCATCTTTCAATGCATCCGCAAGTTTATTGGCATAATCAGGATAATCAACAGACGAATTGTCATGACAGCCCAGGTCGGCAACCTCGTACCCCATATTTTCAAGTTCTGATTTAAGGATTTCCTTATAATCGAAACCGCCGTGGTCGCTGGCGATGGCAATAACTTCATTCGTCATAGAGCTTACTCTCCAAGTTAATTTGAAGCATATAATTGATTCATGGCTTCATAACATATGTGACTTTTTTATGAAACAGAAAAGGTTCTAAATTTTAAGTATTATTTCGCCCTACTTATCGCAGGAATTTACCCCCTTATCGCAAATGTCATTTTCACTCTTCAACTTATGTTATCTAATATAGTCGGGCAAAAAGGGACGATCAGGCGATGTTTAAAAATTATTTTAAAACGGCAGTTCAAAATATACTGAACAACAAACTTTATTCTTTAATAAATATTGGTGGATTGGCCATAGGCTTGGCCGCCGTGATGTTAATTTCATTATTCGTTATTGATGAATTAAGTTACGATAAATGGATACCTGAGTCTGAAAATATATTTAGACTTGAATCAACAATTACCCTACCAGGTCAAAAAGCGGAAAACTATGCAGGAACACCTGGAAAATGGTATGAGAGCCTACAAACTTATTTCTCATCAGAATTAGAGGCAATTACACGTGTATATCGCCGTGGTTATGATTTCAGGTTTGGTGAAAGCGTCTCTAGAGAGACAGTTGCATTCGTAGATTATGATTTTTTTGATGTCTTCGACCTGCCCATTATTGCTGGCGATCCATCACAAGTATTTCAGGATAATGCATCCATCATCATCAACGAAGAAAAAGCAGCCAAATATTTCCCTGACAAAAACCCAATTGGCGAAACAATGATTTTAGGGGGCGGTAAAAGCTATAAAATCGTTGCCATGTTTAAGAATCTTCCTGAAAATACCCACCTCGATTTCGAGATGATCACATGGTTTGATACCGCACAATTTATCAATGAACCCTATATCGCGGAAAGTTGGGTTTCCCATAATGTCTACCAATATTTGAAATTAAATACCGCAGAACAAGCAACCCAAGTTGAAAACAAATTTCCAAATTTCCTCGACACCCAACTTGATATCAGCAAATTGAATATGGGCACCATTACCGCGTCAGATGTTATTGACATTAAACTTATGCCCCTTGAAGACATCCACCTTCATTCACAAGCGCAAATGCAGTTCAAACCAACAGGTGATATCAATGTGGTTTATAATTTTTCCTCAATCGCGCTACTTGTTCTTGCTATTGCCTGTATAAATTTCATGAATTTATCCACATCACGTTCTTTCACACGCGCAAAAGAAGTAGCCGTCCGAAAAGTATGCGGTGCAAGTAAAAAACAGGTAGCAAGCCAGTTTTTAATGGAAGCCATCCTCATTACAATTATTGCAAGCCTGATCGCCTTTATATTGGTAGAGCTTGCCTTGCCGATATTTAGTGATGTGATTGAAAAAGTGCTTTCGCTTAACATCATCAATGACCCATTTATGTTGTTTCTTATTTGTGCATTAATAGTATTTGTAGGCTTCGGCGCTGGTGCTTATCCATCGCTTTATCTTTCATCCTTTAGACCCGCAGAAATATTAAAAGGTAAAAAAGAAGAAAATTCAAATTCTGGCCTACTTCGGGCATCAATGGTCACTATGCAATTTGCTATCGCAATCGGTCTTATTTTGATGACGGCAGTGATGTATTTTCAAGTGGATCTCGCCCAAAACAAAGTTCTCGGATTTGAAAAAGACGATAAATATATGCTCTTTAGCAATTTGGAAGAGGATTCCGAAGCAGCACTAGACACCATCAGGTCCGAATTTATGAAAATGCCACAAATCACCGATATTACGGTTGCCGATCGCAACTTGCCACTATCTGGTGACAATGCAGGCAGAATTCAATTGTTGGGACGGGAAACAAGCGATGTTTATTTCATCGACCGACTTACTGGCGATTATAACTTTTTATCTTTTTATAATGCAGAACTTTTAGCAGGAAGATTATTTTCACCAAATTTTCAATCTGACTTGGTAACACCCATTGATAACGAGGAAAATGGATATAAAAGAGGTGTGATTATTAACCAAAACGCCCTTGAATATATGGGTTTTGATAGTGCAGAAGATGCCATTGGCAACACAATGGTTGTAACAGAAATAAATAGCGACGACAGAACGCTATCAACTATTGTCGGTGTGGTAAAAGATACAAACTTTGCTTCACTACATTCCCCTATCAGACCAATGATTTTTCAATTAGGCATCGAAAACCTGTGGGCCGTAAGCCTTCAATACGACAGAGCATACCGTGCTAACTTAGCAGAAAGCTTACATGAAAAATGGGCAGAAATTTCACAGTCCAATAACAAACCATCCGGCTTTTATCTTGATGACCAATATAATTTTCATTATCAGGCAGATGAAGAACGCATGATGACATTCGCATTCTTTTCAAGTTTCGCAATCTTTGTTGCCTGCCTTGGACTTTACGGCCTTGCATGCTTTGAAGCAGAACAACGCACCAAAGAAATCGGTATCCGCAAGGTTATGGGTGCAAAGGTCAAGGATATAGTCAAAATGATGATATGGCGTTTTTCAAAACCTGTATTACTGGCGAACATAATCGCATGGCCAATTGGCTGGTATTTCATGAACGACTGGCTTACCACTTTTGAATATAGAATTGAATTATCCGGGCATTTCTATCTTTTCGCTGTTGCAGGAATGATTACCCTTATCATTGCATGGTTAACGGTTGGCATTCATGCATTTCGTGTTGCGCGTGCAAATCCGATTAAAGCCCTTCGTTACGAATAAACATAAAAGTGACAAAAATATTTTAGTCCTCTATTCTATTTAAAAAGAGAACGGGAGACAAAATGAAGGTCATCACTGAAAAACCAAATCATATCGCCAATGAGGAATTTAACATTGGTAATCATAATTGGGATGACCCGGAAAGTTTGGCGATTTCGCAAACATCAATGCATAATTTATTTAGAACCATTGCCATTGAACGCGGGACAATTACTTATCCCTTATCGTATTCAACCAATCAGTTAAATATAAATAATGCCGAATTAATTGACCCTCTAAGAAAAAATCAAACGATCACAGGTGAACAATTTTTAAACCGCAGACTTTATAATGATGCATTACTCGTGATGCATAAAGGTCAGGTTATTCATGAATCTTACCGCAATGGAATGACGGAAAACGATAGGCATGTTCTACATTCATGTACAAAGTCCATAAATGCGATGCTTATTTTCATTGCAATGGACGAAGGATTATTAAAAAGAAATGACTTGATATCCAAATATATCGAACCGTTCAATAATCGTGCCGAATGGGACAGTGTCACTATCCAGTATGTACTCGATATGCAAGCCGGTATTGAATATAGCGAGGATTATACAGACCCAAATGCCCATTATTGGCATTATGCAAGAGCAGCAGGATATTACCCGCCATTAGAAGGCGAAGAAGCTATTGGTGCAAAAGCATGGATGCTAGAAAATTTAAACACCCGCATTCACACGCCGGGGGCAGCCTTTGTTTATAATTCATGTCTTTCAAACGTATTGGGTATGGTTCTTGAAAGTATTTACCAGAAAAACTTGGGTTTAATCCTTGAAGAGAAATTATATTCAAAAATTGGTGCGGAACATGATGGCTTCATGAATACAGACCCGCAGGGCTTTCCTATCATTGAAGGACAATTTAATCTGCATCTAAGAGATTTTGCAAGATTAGCTTTCCCCATAATTTCAAAAGGGAAGAACATAAATGGCGAACAAATCATTAATCCGGATTTCATCGATCAATTATTTACCCCCGATGAAAAAGCAAAAAATATATACCAAGCCGAAACAATAGATAATATATTTCCAAGCGGCCAATATCATGATCAATTCTGGATCGTTGAACCGGAACAAAAGCAATTCACTATGCTTGGCATTCACGGTCAATTTGCATGGTTTGATATTGATAAAGACCTTATGGCCGTTGGTTTCGGATCTTACCCAAAACAAGATAGCGACCTGATGATGACTTGCCTTAAGACATTATGGCGATATTTATCAGATACATATAGTGAATAAACGATTTCATCATTTCTGACATGCTGGAACATGCGGCGCTCTGAAATATATATATCCACATATTAAAATCGCATACCCCGCAAGCATCAGCCAACCTGTATTACCGATGAAGTCCCAAGAGGAATATATGCCGTATCCGTAAATCACCACAGACGCGAGCGGAAATACTTTCGTTGCCCAAAGCGGCAATTTAAACGGTGCATTTGCATAGGCTTCTGGCTTCCTGCTAGCCAAGTTATAAAGTGCAAAAACAGGGAATAACCCAAAAATTGCGCCAACAGCATTGCCAAGTATTGCAACATATTCAAGACTAAGCCCAGTTAGAATTGGTGTAATCCCGACAATAAAAAACAATGTCAGATAAATATATGGCGTTCCAAACCTATTTTTTGTCGCAAGTTTTGAAGGAAGCCATCCATCTTCGGTTGCCATATATAGACCGCGCGTACACCATGCGAAAATAGCGTTAAGCGACGTAACTAGTGACACCATTATACCACCGCCAATAAAGGCATAATAAACGGCTGGCGAGAACACCACTTTCGCCGTTGCAGCAAGATTTTCACCGATCACTTGCTCAAGCGGCAAAACACCCGTCGCAACAATAGCGATACAAATATACAGCACGACCACAAGCAATAATGATAAACCCATAACAAGAGGGATCAATTTACCAGGATTTTCCATTTCACCACCAAATTCAGATACAAATTCTGATCCGATTAAGCTAAGGCGTAAAAGAAATGCTGCAGCAAAAAAGCCGCCGAAGCCATTCGGAAGTACTTTACTCATATCACCATAATGACTGTAATCTTCTATGTGTGCAAAGCCAGATAAAATATAGAAAACAAGGGAACCAACCAGCACCAACACCATAATACTTTGAAAACGAGCGGCTGTTTTAATCCCCATCAGGTTAGCAAGATAACAAAGCACCATGATAATTGCCGCGGTCATGGTCAAATTAATATCAGGAAATAGAGCTTCGGCGTATTCCGCAAATCCAATGGCGAAACTAGCAAGGATCACCTGTCCGGCTATCAGTAAAGAAAGATATAAAAAAGATGTTCTTGCTCCAAGCATATCACGAACATATGTATAATTCCCCCCTGTACTTGGAACTGCTGATCCAAGGGCCGCAATACAAATGGTCGGCATTGCAACTATCAAAAGAGCCAGAATAAAAGCCCACGGCGCGCCATAACCGGTCATGCTTATACTGATACCGGTTAGAACCACTACACCTGTGCCAATAATCTGACCAAGTGAGATGCTCATTAAATCCCAAAACCCCAATAGCTTTTTATTTTCCGCGCTCATTTTATTTTCCCTTTTGCGCACAGTTTACAAATTATATTTGTGAATGCACCCTTTTTTTAGTAAGTAAGGCAAGAAACAGAGGATATTCAATGGAATTAATTTTTGTTGCAGGATCTTGGGGAAGCGGTACTACCGCTGTTGCCGGAGCATTAGATAAACTAGGTGTACCCACCTTTGGTCCACACTTCAAAACCCGCGATGAACGCACAAAAAATTCATACGAGCTTATCCCCTTTCGCGATATGGTGCTTCATTTTGTTGATGAAGCATCAATACAGCATAAAGGTAATTATACGTCTGGCTTTAAGCTTGAATTGGAAAATTTCAAAAATTCGCTCCTAAAGGCCAAATGGCCGGAGCTCCCCAATCCCGAGAGGAAAATTTTTGCACTAAAAATGCCGCTTGCGACTCTCTGCCTTCCGGAAATTTGCGAAATTTTTGATACAAAAATCATTTTGATCCACCGCCCTTTCGATGATATTGAAGAAAGCCGATTAAGAAGGGACTGGCACCCAAATTTTGGTGGTGCTGGGGCCTATAAAATCTATCAACATTTTCTGGCCAACACGATTACGCACAAACTTTCGTATTTAAGTATTAGCCATAACGACTTTGTTACGAACACACGTGATAGTATGGAAAAAATCATTGATTATTGTGACATTGGTGAGTTTAGTCATAATATCGACAAAGCGGATGAATTTGTCAGGAAACCTTAGCAGTACCATTACTGTTGTAACGTTTTAATCGCTTTATCTGCAAAACCCGCGCCGGCCTTTTGATAAAAATTGAAAACCACATCAATTCCACAATCAAGCAATTTTTGCTTATTATCTTCATATTTCGCAATGCCCGCCATTTTTCCTGAGTAATTGACATGTCTTAATTGCTTTACAATCTCAAGAATATCAAGATGATTTGGAATTGCGAACATGATCATTTCAACGCAGCTTAAATCAACATGCTCCCAAAAGGCAGGGTCCTCGGCATCCGCATTCACAACATTTCGCCCACTATCAATATGATCTGCTGCTCTTTTACGAATAACTTCAATGCCGCAGACATTTCCGTGTAACTTTTCTATTAATGTATCGTATGCACCCGTACCAACACGCCCCATACCAATAATTAATATTGAAGCGTTTTTCGGCACGTTAATCACATCTTCAGGCAGGCATTCATGTTTTTCAAAAGTAACTATTTTGCTACGCCATATTGCATAAAGCCTGTGGGCCGCCGAATTTAAAATACTTGAAAAGATAAAAGAGAACGTTACGACAAGCGCTAATATAACAAGCCACTCTTTAGCGAGCATTCCAAAACCAACGCTTGCGGAAACAACGATCAAGCCAAATTCACTATAATTTGCAAGGCTTAATGACGATAGAAATGCCGTCCGCCCTCTTAACTTTAATTGCGTCATGATAACAAAGAATAGACCAGCCTTAATTGGCAAGAACACACACATTATGAGTGCAGCAAAAATCATATCCAGCGTCGGAAGCGCCGTAAAACCTATCGACAAGAAAAAACCAATTAAGAAAATATCTTTAAAATTCATCAATGATTTTGCAAGTTCATTGGATTTCACATGTCCACTGATTAAAACTGCGATAACCAAGGCACCAAGCTGTTCTTTTAAGCCAACAAGTGCAAATAATTCACCGCCTGAATAGGCCAAAAAGAAACCGGCAAGAGGCAAAAGTTCCCCATGCCCGCATTTTTCAAGCAGTTTTATTATATATGGCCTTAATAAAGGAAGTCCGACTAACCCCAAAGCCCAAATTGATGGAATTTTTGCTGAAGCAAAGGTAACAAACAAAACAGCGGCAATATCCTGAATAATCAGAATACCGATAGTCACCTGACCATGCCTCGCCCTCAATTCTGATCGCTCTTCCAAAACTTTTACGGCACAAACTGTACTGCTAAAACTAACAGCGAGCCCAATAAGAAGAGCACCGTAAACATTTAAATCATCAAAAAAACTTAATCCCAAGTAAGCAAAAAAGAGGCTGTTTATCGTCGTTAAAAACACTACAATACCCATATGGGCAGTCGCTGAACCCCATATTTCCGTCTTAAGAAGACTTTTTATGTCGAGCTTAAGACCGATTGTGAATAACAGTAACGTAACCCCAAGATCAGACAAAGTTTCCAAAGATTCTTCAGGTTCAACGCCCAAAGCATGTAAACCGAACCCCGCAATCAAATACCCGACAAGTGGCGGTAGATTAATCTGCCTTGCGGCAAAGCCAAAAACAAATGCCACCAATACCCATATGTAATCCATCAATTCGTTTCCAATTGAATAAATTATTTCATTAATTTTCAAAAATTAGAATGCCAAGCAATGACAGTAACTGTAAAGAAGTTTCGCTAAAATTATTTTATGATTTTTCTTTCTCAATCACATATTTCATTTTACGGATTGCGGCTTGGGTAAGTTGCGATCTTGGTGCGTTCGCGGGACCAATGGTAGATACCTCACGTCCATCACGTGGATCAACACAGGTCACTTTTACTGTATTCCCCATCGCAATGAATTCAATGATAAAGCCCTCATTATTACTCATTGCGTATTCCTGTTTAAATCCTTATGCAGCGCTGGAGTATTTATCGATATCCAGTTTCTGCCAAACTTTTTTAAGTGATTGTACCAAATGATCCATCATTGCATCATCATGAAGAGGATTTGGCGCAAAACGAAGTCGTTCCGTACCACGCGGCACTGTCGGGAAATTAATCGGTTGTACATAGATACCATATTCCTCAAGCAACATATCAGATGCCTGCTTACAGATAATCGGATCACCAACCAAAAGAGGAACAATATGACTAAGTGAAGGCATTACTGGTAAATTCGCATCACGCATCATTTGCTTAAGTGTTGCTGCACGTTCCTGATGACGTTCACGTTCAGCCGTAGATTTTTTCAAATGACGTACACTTGCAAGTGCACCCGCAGTAATCGCCGGTGATAGTGATGTTGTAAAAATAAATCCTGGCGCAAAACTACGCACGCTATCAACAATATCGCGTGTCGCTGTAATATAACCACCCATAAGACCATATGCCTTACCAAGTGTTCCTTCGATTATATCAACACGGTCCATTAAGCCGCGCTCTTCTGCAACACCGCCACCGCGTGGGCCATACATACCAACAGCATGTACCTCATCCATATAAGTCATACAGTTATATTTATCAGCAAGATCACAGAATTCCTCGATCGGGGCAAAATCACCATCCATAGAATAAACAGATTCAAAAAGGATAATTTTCGGCGCTGCCGGATCGTCGGCTTTTATCAATTCTTCCAGATGTTCAACACAGTTATGTTTGAAAATACGTTTTTCGCATTTTCCATGAAGTACACCATTAATCATTGATGAATGATTTAGTTCATCAGAATAAATAATGCAGCCAGGAAGCATTCTTGCAATTGTGGAAATTGATGTTTCATTGGAAATATAACCTGATGTGAACAATAGGCCAGCTTCCTTACCGTGAAGGTCGGCCAGCTCATTTTCAAGCATCACATGATAATGATGGGTACCACTGATGTTACGTGTACCGCCAGAACCAGTACCAACCTTATCGATGGCATCTTTCATGGCTTTAATCACATCAGGATGTTGACCCATACCAAGATAATCATTACTGCACCAAACAGTAATATCTTTTTCACCCTTTTCTGAATGCCATGTTGCCTTCGGAAAATCACCGTTTTTACGTTCAATGTCCATAAAGACACGGTAACGGCCCTCGTCCTTGATGTTCGCTATTGCATCCGAAAATATACGGTCATAATCCATTATAAAAATTCCACACGATTCACTTCGCCCTTGTCCTACCTTAGTTTGGCATACAAAGGAAGCGAAATTTTACAATAAAACGGTATTTGAGCCAATAAATATGTAATTTGTGATCGCAAATAATTTAATTAATTGCTTTTATTCTGTTTATTCAGAGAATCGCAGCATATCCGTCCAGAAGCTTTCAAGCGAACGAAGTCTATCACGAAGTTCATTAACGCCTTGATCTGTAAATAACTTTTGATCTTTTACCATGTTTAGGTTTTCATCAAACAATTCACCCACAAGATTACATACTGATTTACCGCTATCGCTTAACCAAATTCTTAATGCACGTCTGTCATGCTCGGAACGTTCCTGCCTGATATAGCCCGCTTCAACTAGCTTTTTTAGGTTATAAGACACGTTTGACCCCAAATAATAACCACGGTTCCTTAAATCACCTGCTGTAATTTCATGGTCACCAATATTATAAAGCAATAGTGCCTGCACTGAATTAATATCACTTAAGCCTTTTGTATCAAGGCGATGCTTAACAATATCAAGCATTCTTCTGTGCAGTCTTTCGATAAGTCTCAAACATTCAAGAAAATTATGGCGTGTCCTTGATTCTTGTGTTTCATGGCCACCAATAAGGTTGCTACTATGATGAGTTAGTGACATTCTAGTATCCCGTATTTTAAAAAATATTTTGCTTTATTTGCATAGGTTATATAACAACATACCTAACAAGCTGTTAAAAATGTGTTTACAAACATTTAAATTGCTTAAAAAAAGCATTAGGAGCCAAAATCATGATAATCGGTTCATATCCAAACAGTCGCCCAAGAAGAAACAGACAATCCGCATGGACCAGAAATCTGGTACGTGAAAATTCACTTTCAGTAAATGACCTGATCTGGCCATTGTTTGTGCAGGAAGGCGAAAATCAGTCCTCCGACATTTCATCAATGCCAAATGTAAAAAGATGGACAATTGATCTTATTGTCGAACAAGCCGCCAAAGCAAAAGAGTTGGGCATTCCCGCTATTGCCATTTTCCCGCAAACCCCCGCGGATAAGAAAACGGAAGACGGTTACGAAGGCGTAAACCCGGACAATCTTGTTTGTCGAACTGTACGCGCTATCAAATCACAAGTGCCTGATATCGGTGTGATTTGCGATGTTGCCCTTGATCCCTATACCAGTCACGGTCAAGATGGCTTGATTAGGGACGGATATATCGACAATGACCTGACCATCGAAGCCCTTGTCAATCAATCACTTATGCAAGCGCAGGCAGGATGCGATATTCTGGCCCCATCTGATATGATGGACGGCAGGATTGTTTCCATTCGTGATATGCTTGAAACAAAAAAGATGCCAAATGTTGGCATTATGGCTTATTCTGCCAAATATGCTTCTGCCTTTTATGGCCCATTTCGCGATGCCGTTGGTTCAACAAACAATCTAAAAGGTGGTAAGGAAACATACCAGATGGACCCTGCCAATACGGATGAAGCCATGCGTGAAGTATCCATGGATATTGCAGAAGGCGCAGATAGCATTATCGTTAAACCGGGCATGCCGTATCTTGACATCATCGAAAGAGTAACAACCGAATTTAAATTTCCAACATATGCTTATCAGGTCAGTGGTGAATATGCCATGATCCATGCCGCAGCCGGAAATGGTTGGCTTGATCTTGAAAAAACCATGATGGAAAGCTTGCTGGCCTTTAAACGTGCCGGCGCCAGCGGCATCTGGACCTATTTTGCACCCGATGTTGCAAAAATTCTAAACAGATAAAAAAATGCCCGCATTAAGCGGGCATTTTCTTTTGTTCATTTAATTCAATTTATGCAAAGACATCATTTGGTATTTCTTGCAGAACTTCATCAAGCTCATAAAATGACGGTTGGAAATCATGCGGTACTGCACGGCGTGCGATTTCAGACGCAATCTGCGGTGCATTGCCTTGTAGATGAGCAATGATAAAATCTTTCATCACATCATACACATGACCTTCTTCGTCAATAATTTGCTGCAAACGTGACGCGAGCGGACTGGCCATTGTATAGGATACCAAGATACCAAGGAATGTACCAACAAGCGCACTACCGATCATGCCGCCAAGGACATCAACTGGTTCGTTAATTGCACCC
The DNA here is from genome assembly GCF_028869115.1 of Pseudemcibacter aquimaris. Classification (NCBI taxonomy): domain Bacteria; kingdom Pseudomonadati; phylum Pseudomonadota; class Alphaproteobacteria; order Emcibacterales; family Emcibacteraceae; genus Pseudemcibacter; species Pseudemcibacter aquimaris. The sequence goes on along the minus strand of NZ_CP079800.1, from coordinate 823,589 downwards.
ATTGTTTTCACGATACCTAGCACCGCCGCCACAATCCCAAGGGCTGGGAATGCTTCACCAAGGATGGCGAGTGCATGTGCGCCTTCACTTTCTTCGTGATGATGTTTTTCCAGGTCCTTAAGCATTACATCTTCAAATTGATGTGGGTCATCAAAGTTCATTGTTGTCATGCGGAAATAATCGCAGATAAAATCCGTAATATGATGGTCATCTTTAACACGCCCAACATGATTGAAAATTTTACTTTCTTGAGGGTTTTCAATGTGTGCTTCCAGCGCAATAACGCCTTTGGTTTTAATCAATTTGGAAATCATAAACAAAAGACATAAAATATCTTTATAATCATCAGCGTTCCATTTTGGCCCTTTAAATGCTTTCCCGAGACCAGATCCAGCTTTTTTAAGAATTGAACCGCCATTTCCTGTCAGGAATGATCCTAAACCAGCTCCCCCAATCATCATGCCTTCAATCGGCAAGGCGTATAGAATGGGTTCCATAGCACCCCCAGCAAGGATGTATCCTCCAAAAACCATTCCTAAGGTAACCAATATACCTACGATAATTAACATTCCAAAACCCTTATATTTATTAAGTTAACCATACTTATAGTTCGATTTCCTTAAACAAGTTTTAATGCCATGAAAAAAAATAAAATTTTATCTAATTAATATTTTTTGGACATTTCTGCGATAAAGCAATATATCAAGACATTAAATAAAGCGCACTAACCCTAATTAGGTAATAAGAAAATGACTAATGAACTAAACGATTTAACACTTGAGGATGTAAAAAAGGCAGAACAAGGTTTTGCCGGCGCCATTAAACATACCCCAACCAGTCATGCGATTACATTATCTAAAATTACAGGGGCTGATGTATATATAAAGAATGAAAACAGGCAATTTACTGCATCATTTAAAGAGCGCGGTGCACTTAACAAATTGCTGAATTTATCTGACGAACAGAAAAAATCCGGCGTTATAGCCGCAAGTGCGGGCAATCATGCGCAAGGTGTTGCCTATCATGGTACGCGTCTTGGTATTCCAACAACAATTGCGATGCCACTTGGCACCCCTTTTGTAAAAATCAGCAACACTCAGGAACTTGGTGCAACTGTAGTTCAAGTCGGTGAAAGATTTGATGAAACTGCTGAAGAAGCTCTAAAAATTGCTGAAAAAGAAGGTTTTACCGTCGTTCATCCATTTGATGATTACCACGTAATGGCAGGACAAGGCACCATTGCACTGGAAATTCTTGAAGATGTTCCTGATCTCGAGGTACTTGTTGTGCCAGTTGGCGGCGGCGGCTTGATTGCAGGCATTGCCACTGCCGCTAAAGCGATTAATCCAAATATCAAGGTCATTGGTGTTCAGTCAGAAAGATTTCCGTCCCTTTACCGTGCAATGCATGATGAAGAATATAAACCACAAGGTTCAACCCTTGCCGAAGGGATCGCCGTTAAAAACATCGGTGTAAAAACATTAGAGGTTTGTAAAAAACAAGTTGATGACATCCTTTTGGTCAGTGAAGAAGAAATTGAAACAGCCCTTGGTATGTTACTCACTATAGAGAAAACTGTATCTGAGGGTGCCGGCGCATGCCCGCTTGCCGCCTTAATTCGTTATCCTGAAATCTTTAAAGGCAAAAAAGTCGGTTTGATTGTTACTGGCGGTAATATTGATACACGCTTACTAGCTTCTATCTTAATGCGCGGACTTGTGCGTGACGGCAGAATTACCAGATTACGAATTGAATTACCGGACGTTCCGGGTGCGTTATCAATAATTTCGTCAATCATCGGTGACAAGGGCGGCAACATTATTGATGTATCGCATCACCGTTTATTTACAGAATTACCAGCCAAGGAAACATATTCAAACATAACATTGGAAACCCGTGATTCAAATCATCTGCAGGATATTCTTGATGAACTTCGTCAGGAAGGTTTTGTTGTGTCTGTAAATCGCAATATTGATATGTAAATCAATTATTTGTCCTTTTGATAAGACTTAATTAACCATCATCGGTCATTATACGGTCAAATAATGATAAAAAGAACAGGTTATAAATGTCAGATGATCAGCAACAACGTCCGATAATTGTTAAACGGATCAAAAAGGTTGATGGCGGTGCCCATGGTGGCGCTTGGAAAGTTGCCTATGCTGACTTCGTAACGGCAATGATGGCTTTCTTCCTGCTTCTTTGGCTTTTGAATTCAACATCAAAAGAACAAAAAGAAGGGCTTTCTGACTATTTCTCACCAACCACAGCCGCGACACAGTCTGCCGCAGGTGGTGACGGTGTATTTGGCGGGATTTCCATTACGCAACAAGACGATGCAATCGGCGCTGTCACCGCAGCTATTCCTGAACAAACAGCCGTTATTGAAGAAGAGGTTGAAGTCCCTGTCGACGAAGAATCATTTGAAGAAATGATGGCAAACCGCGAACAGGAAGCGTTCGAAGATATGGCTGCTGAAATGAATTTAAGCATTCAACAAAGTGCTGAGCTTTCAGAGCTTCAAGATCAGGTCCTTATCGACGTTACCGAAGATGGCATGCGTATCCAGTTGGTTGACCAAGACAACAGATCCATGTTCAGAAATGATACGGCCGAACTATATTCATATGCAGAACGAATGCTTGCGCATATTTCAGGTAAGGTGAATGAACTACCGAACCGTATTTCCATCAGCGGACATACAGATTCGGTTGGTTATCGTGCTGGCGCAACTTACAGCAACTGGGAATTAAGTTCGGACCGCGCCCATACGGCACGCCGCGTTATGAATAGCTCGGGCGTTTCTGCTGACCGTTTTGCAGAAATTGTCGGTAAAGCGCATACTGAACCACTTCTCCCGGATAGACCGGAAAGACCTGAAAACCGCAGAATTACCATTCTGGTTATCCGTGAAGCACCGATTCTTCCAACTAATTTATGATATTAGTTTAAAATCAATCTTGTTTTTTAAAAAACTCTCCTGATACTATTGAAAAAAACAATAGGGACGGGCCATGGAAGTTTTGGAACCATCATTACAAATGTGGTTTACATTCGCAATAATCGCGGTTGGTATTTTCTTTTATATTCTTGATAAATTTCCCATGGAAATCACTTCCTTGGGCATCATTTCATCATTACTGGTGCTTTTCCATGCGATGCCGTTAACTGGTGCGGATGGCGAGCTTCTTTTAAATACGAAAATGCTGCTTTCCGGCTTTGCTGATCCCGCACTTATTACCATTCTGGCGCTGCTCGTCGTTGGCCATGGAATGGTTGAAACGGGGGCGCTTGATAGCCCGGTTAAAGTCTTAGTGCGCCTTGGAAATGATTATCCCATTACAATTCTTGTTTTATCACTCATTACAGTGATGGTGATCAGTGCCTTTTTAAATAACACGCCTGTTGTCGTAATTTTTATTCCGATCATGATTACGCTTGTTGAAAATCTTGGGAAGTCCCCTTCCCTTTATTTAATGCCATTAAGCTTTGTCGCGATCCTAGGCGGTATGACCACACTAATTGGATCCAGTACCAACCTGCTTGTTGCCGGTTCATACGAATCAATTGGCGGTGATGCGCTTGGCTTTTTCGATTTTGCCGTACCCGGTTTATTCCTTGCCACCATCGGCTTTCTATATGTTCTGTTTATCGCACCGCGCATATTACCAAGTGACAGATCATCCAGTAACACTGAAATGCAAATCACAGGTAAGCAATTCATTGTGCAAATTGACCTGACTGATGGAAATTCGCTGATCGGTAAAAAGGCGGTTGCAGGCATGTTCCCTACGCTGGCGGGTTTGACAGTTCAGATGATTAACCGTGGGACAGAATGTTTTTTACCGCCGTTTGATGACATTACCCTTGAAAAGGGAGATCAAATTGTTATTGCCACCACGAGAAAATCCCTTACAGAAAAAATCACCAAAGACCCAATGTTGCTGGCGGACGTTAAAAATCAGCCACTTGTTGATCTTGATGATGATGCTGATCAAAAAACAACATTATCACGTGGCCAAACATTGGTTGAAGTCATCGTCGCCCCTAAATCCAGGCTTGACGGCAGAACACTTGCGCAAGCAGGTTTTGTATTACAGGGCGGTTGTAAAATTCTTGGCGTTCAACGACGCAGTCGCATGAACAGAACGTCTTTAAATGATATCAGAATAGAAGCAAACGACACACTACTTGTACTGGGCAACCAGAACCAAATTCAATCCTTAAGGTTAAATAACGATGTTATGCTGCTTGAATGGTCGGTAAAAGAAATTCCAATCATGGCCGACATGTGGAAAGCATTAGGTATTTTCCTAGGGGTTGTTGTTCTTGCTTCCGGCGGTCTTATGCCCATTGCTATTGCCGCAACCCTTGGTGCTTTTGCAATGATTATCACAGGATGTCTGAACGTCCGAAAAGCGGCACACGCCATTGACCGTAATATATTCATGCTTATTGGTGCCGCACTTGCCATGGGAACATCGTTACAAATGACGGGGGGCGCATCATATCTTGCCATGGCGATGCTTGATCTGCTTGATGGGGCCAGCACTATGGTCGTGTTATCGGCATTTTTCCTGCTGATTGCTTTTCTTACCAATATTCTTAGTAACAATGCGACGGCCGTTCTTTTTACCCCCATTGCCGTGAATGTGGCACAGGAACTTGGTGTTGATCCGTTTATATTTATTACAGTCGTCATATTTGCGGCCAATTGTTCATTTGCCACACCAATGGGATATCAGACAAATTTACTTGTTCTTGCGCCCGGGAATTACAAATTTTCCGACTTTTTAAAGGTCGGCGTACCGCTTATTTTGTTGCTATGGATTTGTTACACATTCTTTGCCCCATGGTACTTTGGAATTTAACCGGATTTGGTAAAACACCCCTAAATATGCTATTCTGAATATCTAGCGATAGAGAGGAAATACGTTTAGAGCTCACAATGTATGTATAACAAGTGGGTAGCGTATGGGCGAAATTGAAACAAATATTCACATGTGGTTGGCCTTTGCCATCATTACATTTGGCATTATTTCTTATGTTATGGAAAAAGTGCCAATGGAACTTACGTCATTAGGCATAATTGCGTCCCTTCTTTTTCTATTTCAATTTTTCCCTTTATATTCTTCAAATGGCGACATTATTTTAGGCACCCGTGAACTGCTTGCGGGTTTCGCCGACCCGGCATTAATTACAATATTGTCCTTACTTGTTGTTGGGCAAGGTTTGGTAAAAACCGGTGCTTTCGACAGGCCAGTCAAAATCTTACTTATTTATGGCCGAAAAAGACCAAATTTGATTTTGTTTTTTACTCTGTTAATCGTGGTGGTGGTTAGTGCATTTTTAAATGACACACCTGTTGTTGTTATCTTTATCCCAATTATGATTTCACTGATAAATAGGCTTAAAAAATCACCATCGCTTTATCTTATCCCCTTAAGTTATGCGGCCATTCTTGGCGGCATGACGACATTAATTGGATCAAGTACAAATTTACTTGTTTCTAGTTCTTATGAGAACCTATCAGGAAGCCCCCTCGAATTCTTTGATTTTGTCATACCGGGTAGTTTTCTGGCGCTTATGGGTTTTATATATTTAACTATTTTTGCGCCTTTTCTATTACCAAAAAACAACGATAATTCTGATCAAGAAGCCAAACAAACAGGTAAACATTTTCTGATCCATTTAATTCTGACAGAAGGAAATTCATTAATCGGCAAAAAATCAAAAGCGGGTATGTTTCCAAATATTGACACTATGACCATTCAAATGGTGAAGAAAGACAGGCAAGAATTTTACCCCCCCTTTGATGATATTACGCTTAACAAGGGTGATCATGTCCTTATTGCAACGACAAGAAACGCGTTAAAACGGATGGTCGTAGAGGATAATATACTTTTTTCTGATGTAAATATGTTTGGTAACAATGCGGATTATTCAAATAACCTAATCCGTGGTCAACGTATCGCCGAGGTCATCATTCCCCCCTATTCAAAACTGGATGGTACCTATCTTGATCAAACCAGCAATTATTTCACAGGCGGCAGTAAAATCATAGGCATAGAACGCCGTAGCCGCATGAGTAGATCAGAAATCATGCGCATACGATTAAAAGCCGGTGACAAGTTATTAGTAACAGGTAGTTTTCTTGATATTCAGGCATTGAAACTAGATAAAAATCTAATTCCACTTGAATGGTCCCTTGAAGAAATTCCTTATAAAGCCGATAGATGGAAGGCATTATCCATATTTGCGGCATTCGTTTTATGTGCAACGACAGGAATTTTGCCCACGTCTACAGCTGCATTTATAGCCGCATTTTTAATGATCCTTTCCGATTGCATCACGATCAGAAACGCATCTAGCGCGATTGAACGAAAAATATTCTTACTAATTGGCGCTGCTCTTGCCATGGGCACTGCTCTACAGGCAACCGGCGGCGCCATGTACATTGCCATGAACTTAGTTCAGCTTATTGAAGGAAGCAGCCCTGCCGTAATATTGAGCGCATTTTATTTACTGATAGCCTTTATGACCAATATCTTAAGCAACAATGCAACTGCCATATTATTCACGCCCATCGCCGTTAGTGTCGCACACGAAGTCGGAATTGATCCTTATATATTTGTCACTACCGTCATTTTTGCCGCCAACAGTTCATTTGCAACGCCAATGGGATATCAAACCAACCTATTGGTACTTGCCCCCGGAAATTATAAATTCGCAGATTATATGAAGGTCGGTATCCCGCTAATCTTATTACTTTGGGTCAGTTATAGCTTTTTTGCACCTTGGTATTATGGTATTTAATTAAATATGACTGATCAATCGGCACATTTTCCAAAATTCTATGTTACGGCTCCTTCGCCGTGCCCTTACCTTGAGGGAAGAACAGAACGTAAGATTTTCACAGAACTGGTCGGGCCACCGCTGGCATATGACAAAGATGCGATTATGATGCATGCTGGCCCGGATGACACACGTGAAAGCGCGGAAGCGCTACATCAATCACTAGCACTCGTTGGGTTTCGCCGAAGTCAGGATATCGCCTATAGACCGGCTTGCCAGACATGTCATGAATGTAAATCTGTACGCATTCCAATTGTTCTTTTTAACCCCAGCAAAAGCCAAAAAAGAGTACAGAATAAAAATAAAGACCTAATCATTTCCATCAGACCAAATATCGCAACAGAAGAACAATATTCACTATTAAAAAAATATATCACCAGCAGGCATTCTGATGGTGGCATGTCAGAAATCAGTTTTGAAGAATATAAAGATATGGTGGAAAGCAGCCCCATCAGCACAATGATTGTGGAATACAGGCTTCCCGATGGACATTTGGTTGGGGCGGCCTTAACCGATGTGCTCGAAGATTCGCTTTCAATGGTTTACAGTTTCTTTGATATTTCTGAAGAATATAACAAACGCAGCCTTGGCGTGTGTATCGTCTTAAATCATATATATCTGGCTGAATCCCGTGGTTTGGATTACATCTATCTTGGCTATCTCGTTAAAAACAGTAAGAAAATGGGTTACAAAGAAAATTTCAAACCGCTCGAAATTTTAATTTCAGAAGGTTGGCAGCTCGTAAAATAAGCAAGAGCAACGCAAAGAGGCCATTAAATTTGACAATCGGCATCATAATAAGTAAACCGTACATTATAACTATTACAAAATATATTAATCTCAAACAAAATTAAGGCCTACTCATGGAACGTCGTTCATTTCTAAAAAAATCCGCTTCACTAGGGGCGGGCACCCTTGCCGCAGGCGCTGTTGCAGCCTGTAGTCCAAGCCCAGTTGATCCAAATTCTGGCACTTATAAAAACGCTGGTGCATCTTCAAGCACAGCAACAGGGGGCAATAGCAGACCATCAATCGACCTTAAAATGGTTACGACATGGCCGAAAAACTTCCCGGGTTTAGGTACTCGCGCGGAAGAATTCGCAAGAGATATTGAAATAGCGACAAATGGCCGCATTAGAATTCGTGTATATGCGGCGGATGAAATGGTTCCTGCCCTTCAAGCGTTTGATGCGGTATCACAAGGAAACGCCGACATTTACCATGGCCCAGATTATTACTGGCAAGGTAAGCATATTATGTTCAATTTCTTTGGCGCTGTACCATTTGGATTATCAGCAACTGAAATGACACAATGGCTTCAGTATGGTGGCGGACAAGAACTTTGGGATGAGCTAGCCGCTGGATTTAATGTTAAACCAATGCTTTGTAACGCCACAGGAATGCAGATGGGCGGATGGTTTAATAAAGAAATCAATTCCGTCGAAGATTTCCAAGGTCTTAAAATGCGTATTCCGGGCTTTGGTGGCGAGATTATCACCCGCATGGGCGGCACGCCAGTAACACTTCCAGGTGGTGAGATCTTCTTATCCCTATCACAAGGTAACATTGACGCGACAGAATGGATCGGCCCATGGAACGATCTGGCCCTTGGTTTCCATCAGGTTGCAGAATATTACTATACATCAGCATACCATGAACCAAGTGCGTCTGTTTGTGCGGGTTGGAACCTTGATGTATGGAATGAACTTGATGATTCAGAACGTAAAGTCATCGAAGCATTGGCAGAAATGCATTATGCCCGTTCACTCGCGGAATTTAATGCCCGTAACGCAAACGCGCTTCGCCAACTGGTGAATGATCATGGTGTACAACTAAGACAATTCCCGCAGGAAGTCATGAAAGCGCTTGCCGATGTAGCGGCCGATATCGCGGCCGACATGGGAAGAACTGATGACCTTTCCACACGCATCTATAACAGCTATATGGCAACCTTGTCCGAGGTTAAAGAATGGAATGGCGTTGCTGACGAGCCGTATTTTGCCGCCCGTCGTCTATCGGATAAATTTGGTCAGGCTCTGTAAAGAGCCTAATCACAAAATAATAAATAGGGATTAACCAACGGGAGCAAAAGCCAATGGAAGGAATTGCAAAATTCGCCCGCGCAATTGACGCCATGAATGAAATAATCGGCAAGATTACAGCATGGTCAGCACTTGGGCTAGTACTCGTACAGTTTGGGATCGTGATGATCAACTACCTTTATTCAGAAGGCAGTATCGCTGTACAGGAAAGTCTAACTTATATGCATTCTCTGTTATTTTTGGGGGCAGCAGGATACACATTACTACATAACGGTCACGTACGCGTTGATATCATTTACAGTAAACTGAATGAAAAAAAGAAAGCCTGGATTAATTTACTTGGCTCTCTCATCATTCTGTTTCCGGTTTTGATTTTCATCGGCGTTTATGCATGGCCATTTGTGTCACAATCATGGGGCATTATGGAAGGATCAATTGAAACCAGTGGGCTTCATATTGTTTATATCCTTAAATCCATGATCCTTCTTTTTGTAGCAAGCACCTTCTTACAAGGTGTTTCAATTTCGCTTCATTCATTATTGATTATCACGGGTCGTGAACACCTCGTCGAAGAACAACTGACGGAGGGCGTGTAATGATTTTAGATTTATCTCTTATTGGCCTACAGATCGATTTTGTACTTATTGGTATCTGGCTAAGTGAATTATTCGGTATGCCGCTTGATTTGCTTCTTTGTTCCGTCATGTTCCTTTTGGCATGTGGATCGTTACTTGTGGGTTATCCGGTTGCCTTTACCCTTCCGGGTATTTCAGTGATATTTGCCGGACTTGGTTATGCCTTTGGCATATTTGATATGTCCATCATTGGTGGGGTACCGCAACGGATTTACGGCACCATGACCAACGTGGTTATGATGGCCGTTCCCCTGTTCGTGTTTATGGGCGTGATGCTTGAAAGATCACAGATCGCAGAAGATTTGCTTGAAAGTATGGGCCAGCTTATGGGCCGCATTAAAGGTGGTCTTGGTATTTCCGTAACGATCGTGGGTGCGCTTCTTGCGGCGTCAACCGGCATCGTGGGTGCAACAGTGGTCATTATGGGCCTTATGGCGCTACCGACTATGCTCAACAAAGGATATAGTCCTGCTGTGGCAACAGGCGGCATCGCTGCCGCCGGTACGCTTGGACAGATTATTCCACCATCAATCGTGCTTGTACTGCTTGGTGACCAATTATCATCTGCATGGCAAGCATCCCAGCTTGCACAAGGTAACTTTGCACCGACGCCACTTTCAGTGGGTGACTTATTTGCCGGCGCCTTGATCCCTGGTCTTGGTCTTGTATTACTTTATATTCTTTATCAGGTGTTGGTCGCTGTATTCTTCCCGAAAGCGTGTCCACCAACAGTTGATAGCAATGAAAAAATTGATCTTAAGCCTGTTCTAGCAGCATTTCTTCCGCCAATTATTTTGGTGGTGGCTGTGCTTGGTTCGATCCTTGGCGGTATCGCCACACCGACTGAGGCAGCAGCCCTTGGTGCTGTTGGTGCGATCCTTATGGCCGGTTACAAGAATGACAAAGACAATCCAATGCCAGTTGTTGTGGCTGGTGGCGCGATTTTCCTTCTTCTATTGCTTGGTGGTTTATTCGACCTGCGTATGGGACGCGAAGAAATCCCTGTAATGGATTATATTGCCTTTGCTGTTTCCATCCCAACGCTACTTGCGATGGTTTGGGGATTATTCGTTAGCTTCATGCGTGTTTACCGTAACCGTGTCATTCACGAAGTGGTACAAATGACAGCAAAGACAAGTTCAATGATTTTCATCATCATGGTTGGTGCGGCGCTCTTTACGCTGATCTTCCTTGGGTTTAATGGCGATTATTATATCACTGAGTTTCTAACGAACCTGCCGGGCGGGCGTCTTGGTGCGTTTGTGCTGGTGATGCTTGTGATGTTTGCTCTTGGTTTCTTCCTTGATTTCATCCAGATCGTGTTTGTGGTGGTTCCAATTGTGGCACCTGTGCTGTTCCTGATGGATATTAATCCGATTTGGCTTGGTGTTATGATGGCAATGAACCTTCAGACATCATTCCTGACACCACCATTTGGTTATGCACTATTCTATCTTCGTGGCGTTGCACCAGAAGACAGAGTTAAGACAACCGATATTTATAAAGGTGTGATGCCGTTTATCCTGATACAGGTACTTGCGCTCGTGATCCTTTATAATTTCGAAGGATTAGTCACATGGTTACCGGAACTCATATTCGGAACCGGATTATAAAAGACATAAAGAAAAAGGAGGCGAAAGCCTCCTTTTTTGTATCTGAATATTTTATCCTCTGCCGCGGTACGTCGGCACCCCTTGATCAGGGATCCATACACCTTTCGGTGGCTCCCCCGTTTGGAAAAACACATCAATCGGAATACCACCACGCGGATACCAGTATCCACCAATGCGTAGCCATTTCGGTTGCATCTCTTTCACAAGGCGTTCACCAATGCCAACTGTGCAGTCCTCGTGAAAACCTGCATGATTTCTAAATGAATGCATATAAAGTTTCAGCGATTTACTTTCCACAAGACTGTCGCCTGGTACATAATCAATGACCATATGTGCAAAATCAGGCTGTCCAGTTACTGGACAAAGTGATGTAAATTCCGGACATGTAAAGCGTACAAAATAATCACTATTCGGCCTTGGATTTGGAACATATTCCAACACTGCTTCGTCTGGATTGGTTGGCATAACAGTATCGCCACCAAGCTGTGATAATCCGTCATATATTTCTTTTGTCATTGTTCACGCCTTTAATATTTTTTCTCACTCTATAATCTATAATAGTATTTTTGTCATCAACATATGCTTATCGTTGACCAAAGGGCACATTGTACCTATTTTAATGTGAATTTATTTAAAGGGAAAAAATATGTCATCAACACCATCACTTGTATCAACGAGTTGGCTAGAAGAAAACCTATGCAATGAAAATGTCAGAATATTGGATGCATCATGGCATCTTCCAAATTCTGATAGAAATGCGCTAGCAGAATTTAATGAAGCACATATTCCTGATGCATTATTTTTTGATATTGATGAAATTGCTGATCTTGATAATTCCCTGCCACATATGATGCCAAGCAATGAAAAAATGTCGAGCCGCATACGCACGTTAGGTATTAAAGAAACAGACCATATCATCGTATATGACAACAGCGATTTTAGTACCGCCGCCAGATGCTGGTTCATGTTTAAAAACTTTGGCCATGATAAAGTATCCATCCTTGATGGCGGATTACAAAAATGGCTTGCTGAAGAAAGACCAATGGATAAAGATATCGTCGCCTATGCCAGCAGCCATTATAACGCCACGAAAGACGAAAGCCGCATTCGCAATATTGATGATATTAAAGCCAATATTGATAGTGGTAATGAGCAAGTCGTCGACGCACGCGCTGCAGGTCGTTTTAACGGCACTGCACCGGAACCAAGGCCAGAATCCCGTTCCGGCCACATCCCGGGAAGCTTTAATGTCCCGTTTAATACTTTACTAAACGACAATGGTACTTATAAATCACCGGATGACTTAAAGAACGCTTTTGTAAATGCCGGTGTCGATCTTGAAAAACCAATTGTAACAAGTTGCGGCAGTGGCGTAACTGCTTGCGTTCTACTTTTCGCACTTCATCAAATTGGGCATACACAAAATGCACTATATGACGGATCATGGACAGAATGGGGCTGCCGTTTGGACACGCCGATAGAGACTTAATAATGAAAAAAGATACCAAAATTGTCCATGCCGGACGTGATAAAAAATGGACCGGACAGGCTGTAAACCCGCCTGTATATCATGCCTCAACCATTCTATTTGATACGGTAAAAGATTTAAAATTCGCTCTTAAAAACTTCAAAAACAAAATCATGTTTTACGGAAGACGCGGTACACCAACCCATTTTGCGTTTCGCGATGCCATGACGGAACTTGAAGGCGGGCATGACTGTCTTGTTTATCCAAGTGGGATTGCCGCGGTAAGTGCAGCATTACTTTCATTTTTACGCAGCGGTGATCATCTTTTGATGGTTGATACCTGTTACGGCCCGACACGCGCTTTCTGCAATAAAATGCTTAAAAAAATGGGTATTGAAACCACATATTATGATCCAATGATCGGCGATGGGATAAAGGATTTAATCAAGGATAATACCAAAGTTATCTTTACCGAAAGCCCCGGTTCAATCACCATGGAAATTCAAGATATCCCCGCGATTTCCAAAGTGGCCAAGAAAAATGACATCATCCTAATGATTGATAATACATACGGCAATCTGGTTAATTTTAATCCCTATGATCATGGTGTCGATCTTTCGATACAAGCCGCAACGAAATATATCGTCGGTCATTCGGACGCCATGCTTGGCACCATAACCTGCACTGAGAAACTATGGCCGCAATTACAAGACTATAGTTATTATATGGGCCAAACGGCAGCACCGGATGATATTAACCTTGCTATGCGCGGCATCCGTACAATAAAAACAAGGATCAAGCAGCACGAGAATAGTGCCCTAAAAGTTGCAAAGTGGTTAGAGACACGTGATGAAGTTGATCTTATCCTTCATCCGGCATTCAAAGATTGCCCCGGTCACGAGATTTGGAAGCGTGATTTTAACGGCTCAAACGGATTATTTTCTTTTACCCTTAAGCAAGGCAGCGAAAAGGAAATATCAACGTTTCTCGATACTCTTAATCTATTTAAAATGGGCTTCAGCTGGGGTGGCTTTGAAAGCCTTGCTATGAGCTTTTACGACCTAAAAGCAGAACGTGATCTTCCTTTATGGGATGATTACGGACCACTAATCAGGCTGCATATTGGTCTTGAAGATGCAGATGATTTGATCGCTGATCTGGAAAAAGCTTTTGACGCTATTAAATAGCAGCTCTTTTAAACCTGCCAAGTAAGAACAGAACGGTCGCCGATAATACAATTGCCGGCCCTGTTGGTACGTCCCATTGACTTGATGCCATAATGCCTGACACCACAGCTACAACACCGCCAATGGCAGAAAATAAAATCATCTGTAACGGTGTTTTCGAAATGGTTCTGGCCGCAGCAGCCGGAATAATCATCAATGCAGTGATTAATAGAACACCAATGACTTTAAGCGCAACAGCAACAAGGAAAGCAATCAATAACATATAGGTGATCTTAATACGTTCAACCTTAACCCCTTCGGTATGGGCAAGGTCCTCATGAACCGTAAGCGACAACAAATCACGCCAAATAAACTTTAAACAAATGGCTGAAAACACCCCTACACCGGCAATGGTATAGATATTTTCTTCACTAATCGCCAGAATATCCCCGACCAGATAATACATCATATCCGTTCTGAAATTATCCATCATTGAAATTAGTATAATACCAATGGAAAGCGCACTATGCGCCAAAATCCCAAGAAGTGTATCCGAGGAAAAACGACGGTCTCGTTGCAAAAATTGCAAAAATAAAGCAATCGCTGAACAGGTACCAATCATCACAATTGGATTTTCCGTATCAAAAGCAATACCAAGCGCAACACCCATCAAGGCGGAATGAGAGACAGTATCCCCAAAATACGCCATTTTACGCCACACCATGAAACACCCAAGTGGTGCAGCAGTAACGGCGACAAGAACACCAGCAATCAAAGCATTTAAAATAAATTCATCAATCATGATTACATCCTTCTCCATGTTCATGATTGTGTGCATGACCATGATGTCTTTCATCATGCCCTTCATTATGATGATGGGTATAAATTGCGACCCCTTCCATGGGGCGGCCCATCATGGCGTGATATTCAGGATTATCTTTCACGAATTCCGGCGACCCACTACAACAAATATGACGATTAAGACATAGAACCTGATCCGTAGATGCCATCACCAAATGAAGATCATGCGAAATCATAAGAACGCCGCACCCGGTTTCATCACGAATTTGTGCAATCAATCCGTAAATTTCCTGCTGCCCCATGATATCAATTCCCTGCACGGGTTCATCAAGCACCAACAGGTCTGGTTTTCCAAGGATCGCACGCGCAAGTAAAATACGCTGCATTTCCCCACCGGAAACGCTTTGAACCGGTTGATCTGCGAGCCTTGAAAGTCTAACTGTTTCAAGGGCTTCCATTACTTCATCATAAGTCGTTTTCGGGCGTAAATATAAAAAGTCGCGAACGCTTAATGGCAGCGTATCATCCACCATGATTTTTTGTGGCATATAACCAATGGAAATTCCGTTTTCGCGATCAATTTCGCCAGAACTGGCATCAAGAATACCAAGGGAAATCTTCATTAGCGTACTTTTACCCGCACCATTTGGTCCGATTAAAGTTACAGTTTCCCCACGATTAACTGAAAACGATACATTCTCGAGCACCAAATTTTTATGATAACTTTTGCAAATGTTCGATAATTTCAAAAGCGGGCTTTTATTGCCACTCATATCATTTAATTCCTGCAGTTTTCACAAACGCCCGCAATTTCAAGAATAGAATTATCGTAACTATATCCATTTTCCTGCGCCGCTTTTTCGATGACATCATGTAATGCTCTTTCATTCATTTCGGTCACAGTACTGCATTTTGTACAAATCATGAAGTGGCCCTGATGTTTATGTTCAGGATCACTACAGCCAACATAGGCATTAAGCGATTCGATCCTATGGACAAAACCTTCTTCGATTAGGAAATCAAGTGCGCGATAAACGGTCGGTGGTGCAACGCGCTTTTGCCCCTCACTTAACATATCCAATACTTCATATGCTGTAATTGGTTCATGTTTACTCCAAACCAGCTCTAACACACGGCGGCGTAGCGGTGTAAATCTTGTTTCGCGTTCTTCACAAATTTTTTGTGCGGCTTCAAGCGCTGTCGCGATACAATGATTATGATCATGTTTATGTTTTAACACTTGTCTCTCTCTTCTTGTTATTACTATTCCATAGAGAAGTAATTTATGATATTGCACTGTACGTTATAAAATATCAAGCCATCAAGGAAATATTATGGCAATACCAACAGATAACAATCAATTAGAGCGATTGTTAAAAGAAATTCAATTCAATGATCAAGGATTAATTCCTGCGATTGCCCAAAGTCATGATTCGAAAGAAGTATTAATGATGGCTTGGATGAATGAAGATGCCATTAAAGAAACCCTTGAAACAGGTCGCGTCTGTTATTATTCCAGATCACGCAGTAAATTATGGCGAAAGGGCGAAAGTTCCGGTCAAATCCAGACATTAAAAAATTTCCGAATTGATTGCGATCGCGATACCATTTTACTTTTTGTTGAACAAATCGGTGTTGCCTGCCACACAGGTCGTCGTAGCTGTTTTTTCGAAGAAGTATCAAATGATGGCCAGATAAAAATCGTTGCTGACGTACTTAAAAGCCCAGACGATCTCTACGGAAAATAACCCTTAAATCCCCCTTTCCTAAAAAAATTTATTTTTCTATTGATATTAATAATTAATATCATTATGGATTCTTATTAATAATGATTATTAATATTAGAAAGATAGAAATGTTTAAGAATTTTATTTCCCTCACCATGATGCTTGCTGCTACAGAAGCTGCAAATGCACAACAAGCATCAGAAGACAACACTGATCAACTTGACGCCGATGTCATAACGGTTGTTGGTAGAGTTTCAAATTTTGGCGCGACCAAATCTGACATTCCGATCCTTGAAACGGCGCGTTCAGTTTCAGTAATCAAAGCAGATGAATTTCTTGAGAAAGGTTCCCTCACCCTTGATGATACACTCAACTATACAGCCGGTGTAGTTGGCGACAGTTTCGGGTATTCAACACGCGGTGATTTTCCTTATGTTCGTGGCCTTGATGTGCCAGAATATCTTGATAACGTGCAAGTTCTTTTCGGTTATTATAATAATGCCAGATCAGATATTTATACCCTAGAACAAGTTGAAATTTTAAAAGGGCCAGCATCAGTACTGTATGGTCAGGGTTCACCAGGTGGCATTTTAAATACCATCAGTAAAAAAGCATCCGCTGAAAACACAACCCGCGAAATTGTTGTTGATTATGGTACCCATAACCGTAAACAAATCGCGATGGATGTTGGTGGTATTCTTTCTGATAATGGTAACATATCCGGACGTCTTGTGACGCTTTACCGCGATAGTGATACACAAGTTGATTATGTAAATGATGATGCATTTGTGATCGCACCGTCTCTTACCTATGAAGATGAAAGCACAAGACTTACAGCGCTCATTAATTACACAGACCGTAAAAGTGATACTGCGCATCAATTCCTACCACAAACCGTAACGGGTTGCGCAACAACCGATGTTACCAATTCAATT
The DNA here is from genome assembly GCF_028869115.1 of Pseudemcibacter aquimaris. Classification (NCBI taxonomy): domain Bacteria; kingdom Pseudomonadati; phylum Pseudomonadota; class Alphaproteobacteria; order Emcibacterales; family Emcibacteraceae; genus Pseudemcibacter; species Pseudemcibacter aquimaris. The sequence goes on along the minus strand of NZ_CP079800.1, from coordinate 806,347 downwards.
GACGCTGTCTGTGCCGGCACCAATGGGCAGGCTGTTGATAACTCACTATATGTTGGTGATCCTGCGTTTAACACATATGATACGAAATCATTTTCTGCGACTTTATTTGCTGAACAAGAAATCAATGAGATTTTTTCATTCGAAGCAACAGCAAGATACCGTGACAACGAAGCCGATTATAAACAAACTTGGGTAGCCTTCCTTGGTGATGGTGCACCGCGTACAACACCAGATGGAACCGCCATTGGCCGAAGTTGGTATGATAATCCGGCAAGCTCAAATCAATTTGCTGTTGATGCGCGTTTTCGCGCTGAATTCAACACAGATGTCATTGAACATCAAATGCTTGCAGGTGTGAATTATCAGGATGTCGATACGTTATCTGAATCAGCTTATCTCTATGGATTGCCGACGACATTTAATCTATTTAACCCGGATTATTCCGGTTCAGAAATTCCTGATCAAGCTGATTTTGACGCTGCACGCAACAGAAGCGAAAGCAATACAAAAACAACCGGCTTCTACATCAATGATCAGATCACCGCTGGTAACTTCGTTATTAACGCGGGCGTAAGATACGACGAAGTAAAAACATTTAACGGCGTTGATACTCAAAAAGATTCAGCAACAAGTTTCAGCGCCGGCGCACTTTATAAAACGGAAATCGGTCTTAACCCATATATCAGTTACTCTGAATCATTCCTTGCTGTTACCGGTCTTGATGCCATTACGAATGAACCACTTAAACCACAAGAGGGTAAGCAGCTTGAGGTTGGAATAAAATATCAGCCACGCGGTACACGCACTTATATAACAATGGCTTATTTTGATATTGAACAATCAAATCTTGATAACCCGGCAGGTCTTCCAAATGCCCCAACACAACAAGAAGGTATCGCAGACATTAAAGGTTTCGAAGTTGAAGCCCAAACCGTAATCGGTGAATTTAAATTCGATGCTAGTTACAGTTATGTAGATGCCAAAGACCCGAACGGCATCATTTTTCCAAGCGTTCCTAAAAACCAAGCCTCTGCATGGGTAACATGGGAACCTGCAAGTGGTGATCTGGCTGGTCTTAGGCTTGGTGCTGGTATCCGTCACGCAAGCGGCAATGAAAGTCACGGCACGGCATATCCGGCAGCAAATGATTTTGCCCCAACCCCAATGGTTGTTACGACCAAAGGGTACACGGTTATGGATGCGCTGATCGGATATGATTATGGCGACATGGAATTTACACTTAACCTGCGTAATTTGTTTGATAGTGCATATTACGGCACCTGTCTTGCACGTGGTGACTGTTTCCCTGGTGAGGGCAGAACAATCGTTGGTCGCGCTAAATATAAATTCTAATTTGCATCTATGAGGGCTCGGGGAGAAATCCCCGGGTCATTTTTCCATGAATTCTATAATATTATCATATGCGTTAATCGGGACGTGTTTATCAGTGATAAGCATATTCACACTCTGGCGATCATGGTCACTAAAATCAAGATCCGTTAAATTAAATCTGTTGGGATGGTTTCTATTGCTCGCTGCAACTATCATGTGGGGATATGCAGCCGGTGGTGACCGGGGAACATATATGGCAATGTTATTAATTGGCGTGATTGCACTATTGTTTGTTTTTAAAGAAGCAATTAACAATAGCTCAAAAAAGAAACCACCTCACCAAAAACAAGTAACAGAAAATGACCCGTTTATTTGCAAAAAAGGTGCATTAATTGTCCTTAAAAACTTTCTTTTTTACGGCCTTTTCTGCGGCATAGTCGCGTTAACATTTACAATGGGTATTTATGAAATCATTATTTTTTCTGGCGCCCATATGTCAAACAGTCTGGTATTCGCTTTAATGCTATATCCCATCATTTGGGGGACATTAGCATTTTATCATATAGCTGCAACATCACGGAAATACAAAAACATCGTTATGGCCCTAATTACTGGTTTCGGGGCAATATTAATGGTTCTGGGGAATTAAAATGGCAAATTCATCAATAGTAAAAAAATCACTTAATGCACACAGCGCCATTGCATTGGCGGTTAGTGGCGTGCTCTATATCATTTGTTTAAGCGGCACAATTTCCGTTTTCAAAGACGAATTAATGCTATTTGAGAACAGAACTGAACCTGTTGTTTCATCAATATCCGGTGAAGCCGCAGAAAAAGCAGCTGCAAATGCGATAGCGCTTGACCCTGAAACCGCACATTTATTTATTCACATGCCAGCGGATGATAATAAACGTGCCATTGTCGAAACCGATAACAAAGAACATTATATTGATGAAAACGGCAACATCATCGCACCAACCCATTACCCATGGAATGATTTTCTAATTAATTTACATTATTATCTGAATATCCCATCCATTATCGGCATGGTTATTGTTGCGATTTTTGGCGTGTTTTTATTTGCTATTTCTCTATCCGGTTTTTTCGCACACCCCAATATTTTCAAAGATGCTTTTTCATTTAGGCTTAATAAATCAGAACAAATCAAACAAGTCGATCTGCATAACAGATTAAGTGTCTGGACTTCACCATTCATATTTGCCGTTACACTTTCCGGTACCATGATCGGATTATCAATCGTTGCAGCCCTTTTTGTGGGATATTTAAAGTATGACGGTGATTATGAAGCTGTTTTTGAACCCGTATTCGGGGCCGAGCCAGAAATGAACCTTGAAAAAGCGCCACTTGTCGACTTTTCGAAAGCTTTTAATTACTTAAACGAACATCATCCCGATAAGCCAATGGTATATGTGATCTTACATGACCCGGGTACCAAAGGACAATATCTACAAATTATGGCAGAACACCCAAGAAGGCTCATTTACGCAGAAAAATATAACTTTAATGGTGATGCCGAATTTGTGGGAACAGTGGGTTCTGCGGATGGTACCATCGGGCAACAAATCGCAGATTCAATGTATAAAATTCATTTCGGTTATTTCGGCGGTTACCCGATAAAGTTCGCATATTTCCTGTTTGGCATCGCGCTGCTTTATATTATCCATTCAGGCACAAAAATATATTTCATCAAACAAGCATCCGCTGGAAACCCGTTACCACAATTTGAAGCGGCATGGGCCGCAGTGATTTGGGCAACCCCATCGATGTTAGTAACGACATATGTCATCAGCTTTATTTTTCACGATAAAGCCGTGCCACTCGCCCCTATTTTCTGGCTTGGGCACATTGGCTTTATCGCTATTTTTGTGATGAAAACCCGATCTAGGCTTTCATTGCTTTCTCAAGTTGATCCGCAATCGGAAGTTTCCTAATACGAACACCACAGGCATCAAAGATCGCATTACAAAGCGCCGGAATTGCTGGTGGCAATGACATTTCACCAAGTCCCTTTGGTGAAATGGTGTTGCGTGCCACTTCGGCGGTGAAGTTATGCGGTGCAAGGCCGATACGTGCCATTTCATAACTATCAAAGTTATTATTCACAACACGGCCGCCTTCAATTTCAATAGCCTGTCCCATTGCGGCACTAAATCCATCCAGCGTGCCACTTTCGATTTGAGCACGGCACCCTTGTGGGTTAATGGCAATACCAGGATCAGCAGCACCAGATGCATGTATAATGGTTAGTGTTCCATCATCATCCACTTTTACTTCAACCACACAGGCGGCATAACCACCAAATGTCATGAAGCTAGCAACACCCATACCGTGCCCTTTTGGAAGCTCTTTACCCCATCCGGCATTTTTCGCTGCAATTTGCAGCACATTGATGAAGCGGTCCGCGACCATTACATCACTGCTAAAGCCCGGATGCGGTGTGTCGCCCGTTTCACGGAACATATCAATGCGATACTTAAGCGGACACTGTCCTGCCATATGCGCCATTTCATCAACAAAACTCTGCATTGCGTATCCAGCCACATTTTCCGTAGGACCACGCCATGGACCACTTGGTAAAACCTGGCTACTGATAACTTCACCACGGTAATTCGGTACATGATGGGCAGGGAATGCATGGGTAGCAAAATCATTATCTGTTGAACAATGGATATAATTTGCAGCGACCAATTTGCCATCTTTATCAAGACCGCCTTTAAACATATGACGACCTTTTGGATTATAAAAGTCCTGCTCTAGGTCATCTTCACGTGTCCAGATCACTTTAACCGGTGCACCAACCTCACGTGAAAGAATCGCAGCTTCGGTACAGGCATCAACGATAAATTTACGGCCAAAACCGGAACCAAGACGCATGATGTTTACTTCAAACTGATCATGCGTATAACCCGGTAGAACGCGCATCAAATCATTCATTACGCGAACGGCCGTTTGGTTGCCCGCATAGACAATAACCTTGTCTTTTTGAACATCCACAAGTCCACATGGTGTTTCCATTGTCGCATGGGCCCAATATGGTTGTTCGTATGTGACTTCTAATGTCTTATCGGCATCCGCAAAGGCCTGATCAAAATCGCCATGCTCAAGGCGCACTTTGGTATCACCACTGGCAACAAGCTTATCAAAGTTACCATCGATCCATGCATTATCAACATGGGCCCAACGTCCTTTATCCCATTCGATCTCAAGCGCTTCGCGTCCCTTTAATGCGGCCCAGTGGCTATCAGCGATAACCGCAACTCCATCGGCGATATATTTTTGTTCGTTAAGATCTTCCGGAATTCGGTTAACGCGAACCACATGACGCACCCCTGGTACTTTTAAGGCTTCTGTTGCATCAAATGATTTCACAAGACCGTCCATATACGGGCATCTTGCAATCACTGCATTAAGCATTCCGGGCAGTTCCATATCCATGGCATACTTCTGTTTACCAACGGCAATATCACCGGCCACCTTTTGCGGTTGATCTGTACCAATAATGGTATATTCATCCGGTTCTTTCAGCTTTGGCTCATTTTTAAGCTCTAGAGCCGCTGCCTTTTCCACAAGTGACGAAAACGGTATTTTTCTTCCACCATTCATAATATGACCGTCTTCGGCTTTTAACTGTGACATAGAAACGCCTAACTCATCTGCAGCGGCTTGTATCAAACGGTCGCGCGCTTCTGCCCCCGCCATACGAAGCATATCATATGACCTGCGAATTGACTGACTGCCCCCTGTTGTTTGGTGGATTGAATGTCCTTTGTATGTTTGATTGACATATCCATCACGGGCATTGCTGTCATCATTTTCTTTATAAAGGGGCGGTAATTTTTCAACTTGAATCTTGGCAAAATCAACACCAAGCTCTTCTGCGACCAACATCGGCAGCGCCGTACTTACGCCCGTGCCATCATCTGGAACGGAATAACCAATTGTAACCGTATTATCAGCATCAATTTTCAGATAAAAACCAAGGTTCGCATCCATATTTTTATAACGTTCATCATTGCTATTCTGTGCAAAGCTAAATGATGGCCCCGTTATCACCAGTGCACCGGCGGCCGCGGTGACTTTTAAAAAGTTTCTTCTATCCATCTTAGCTCTCCCCTCTTAAATAACGGGCGGCTGTGTGGATCGCCTTACGCATACGGGCATAACTGGCACAGCGACACAGATTGTCATGATTTTCATCAATATCCTGATCTGTTGGGTTTGGAAAATCTTTAAGAAAAGATGCGATTGCCATGATCTGACCCGCTTGACAGAAACCACACTGGGCTACATCTTCATCGATCCATGCACGCTGAACCGCATGCAGACGTTCTGCAGTTCCAAGTCCTTCAATAGTGACAATATCTTCACCGTCAACAGCAGCCATTGGGATGGAACATGATCGTTGTGCCATACCACCCATATGAACCGTACATGCACCGCACTGCGCGATACCGCAACCAAATTTTGTCCCTGTTAATTTTGCATCTTCACGCAAATACCAAAGAAGCGGCATATCTTCATCACCGGTAAAGGTGTGCTCTTTGCCATTGACCGTAAATTTCACCATATTTTCCTCGTTATCTTAATTACCCTATTTAATTTTTGTTACACTATAACATTATATTGAAAAAGCAAATAACATATTTGTGAAAATTGGATGAAATTATCTTACGCGTAAATAATTTATTCTAATTCGCCGTCGGTCGCTTCATTGCTTTTCAAAAAACGATTACCGAGGATAATTGCTATCGCCCCGATTAAGACAACCGCGTATATAAAGACACTATCATTACCAAGCCAGATAGTCGCCGTGCCGACCACTAATGAACCCGTTAAATCAATCATGCCATAAAAATTTGTTTTATATTCTTCGCTAGAAAATAACGTTATCGCTCGCGCAAGAAGGACACCTGCGATTGCAAGCAGTGCAAATCCAATAAGGATATCCGGCCAATCGCCAACCATCAGGATTTCAGGATTATATATAAAATAGAACGGAATAATAAAGGCAGAAAGACCTAACTTAAGCCCCGCAATACTTGTTTCCTTAAGGTCTGCTTTCGCGAGACTGGCCGCCGCATACGATGCAATTGCAACGGGCGGCGTTAAGAAAGACGCAAGGCCAAAATAAAAAACGAAGAAATGCGCAGCGATTAAGGGCACGCCCATATCGGCAATTGATGGCGCAAGTAACATCGCCACAATAATATAGACGGCCGATGTCGGCATCCCCATCCCAAGAACAATGGACGCAAATGCCGTAAGCAATAACATCACAAATAAACCGTACGCCATACCAACATCACTTAATGCGAGCGCGATACTAAAACCAAGGCCGCTCATATTAATGACGCCAATGATGACCCCTGCTCCACCGCAAATCATCACAAGCATTACAAATGGTTTTCCAAGCTGCACCAGACAATCATACATAAGCGATAATGTCGGAAGTTTCCTAAATTTCAAAAGCGCCAGAACAAGTAACGAAAGCGTCGCATATAACGCGGATTTTGCCGGATTAAAATTAAGAACAAATAAGAAAAACAAAAGCACCCCAAGTGGGATGATAAAGAGCCAGCCCGATTTAAGCACATTCATCAGGTTCGGAAGTTCCGACTTCTTTAATCCTTCAAGTCCCTTATCACGGGCATAAAAATCGATCTGACAAAATAGAAATAAATAATAAACGATTGCCGGGATGATCGCCGCCGCAACAATTGTGGAATATGGCATTTCCAAATATTCCGCGATGATAAATGCTGTTGCCCCCATTACGGGCGGGGCAAGTTGACTGCCGTTAGATGCAACGGCCTCGATCCCTGCGGCCATTGATCCTTTAAATCCGTTTCGTTTCATAAGCGGAATTGAAACCATGCCCGTTGACATAATATTAGCAACCGTTGCACCGCTTACCGTTCCCATCAATGAACTGCCAACCACAGATACTTTCGCAGGGCCACCTCGTCTATGGCCGATGGATGCCATGGCAATATCGGAAAAAAATGTTGTTGCGCCACTCGCTTGCATTACCTGTCCAAGGATCAAAAACCCAAGGATCAATGTCCCCGCCACCATAATGATAAAACCAAGCACCGCGCTACTATCAATATAAAGATACATAAACAGCGCATCATAATCATTTTGCGCCCCCTCGAATATCCCTGGCGCCTTATGACCAAACACACCATATAAAAGTGATGCCAATATGATAACCGCCATACCATTTCCGGTAGTTTTTCGAACCCCTTCGGTCAAAAGGCCAATCGATGCAATCGCCATTGATACTTTAAACAAGGTTCTCTCATGCTGATTTAAAAGCCATTCTTCATAATGATAAGCGCATAGTAGCCAAGCTGCACAGGCAAGAAAGGCTAAAATATAATCATAGGATTTTACCTGCTCGCCATATGGCCAGTATATAAAGGCGGCAGCCACCGAAAAACCAATTAATAATGCCAGATAATTACCGCTTAGTACTGATAATCCAAGCTGTAGTGGAACACCCATGATCCAACCAATGCCACACAATATTGGAACACCGAACATAAAAACATTGACTGCTTTTTTTAAGAATGGTTCCTCTGCCTGACTATGTTGATCACTCACGATTACTTATTTCCAGACATCCAATAATTTTTGATTTCGTGCTTCGGCCTCAGCGTCCCAAATGTTTCCACCTTTATCGCTTTTGAAATATTCAATGGCGGCTTTGTGGTACGGCACGGTTTGTGTTTCATGCACTAGTCCAGCTGGTGCAAAATTTGCAAGTCCCGCATAATCCTTTGCCATATCATCCCAATTATTATGAAGCACATCCATAATTTTTACCACATCCACATCGGATAGCGATGCCGGAACAACAATATAAATATCCATACCAAAAATGCGTGTTTCTTTTTCAATACCCGGATAACTGCCTGCGGCAACGACAAATGGCCTAATGGGCGAAGAAGCTGTCTGCGCCAACCTTTCTTCAAATCCTTCTTTTTCAAGACTTGGGATCGTGATCCCCGCTGTGGCATTGGCTTTTCGAACCGCGGCCATGCTCACACTTCCTGGTGCTGCGTCTGCATTTCCTTCGACGACAGCCTCGATCCCTTGGCCAACACCAGAAACCGTAACGACCTCAACATCATCGCGGCTTAACCCGGCACCATCAAGCATAGTTTGTGTCATTTCCGTTAATGCACCAGCCGCAGCAAAATCCAACACCACACGCTTGCCTTTTAAATCCTCGATGGTGTTAATGCCGCTATCCTTACGTACAACAAAGGCAAAAGGCATTGTAACAATGCGCCCAATGGTGCGGACATCTTTCATCGGATCCGTTTCAAGCCCTAGGTAAGATGCATTTGATTCACTCATGGATGATAAGCCCATGGTGATTTCACCTGCATTAATCAACGGCATAAAGGCACTTGGCCCCACATGGGGACGTGCTGTCACACGCATGCGCAAATTTTTCTGCATATGCTTTGCCATAACAGTTCCCAGCGCATGCATTGAACTGCCGACAAAACCGGTACCAATTGTAAATTGCCTGCTTTGAGCAAAAGATGGGATAGATGTAGCCAGAACCACCATAAACCCAAGAATAAATAATGCTGTATTCTTAAAAAACTGCCTCATGATCTGACATAAAATCCCTATTTAATATTTTTTGTAATATTATATCACAAAACATCTTAATGATTTTAATGATGAATTCAATGGGATTAGGCTATTAATAATGTTCTATTCTTAAGATTACTATCATTTGATACTAAAGAAATGTTGAATATGATTTTGCTTATTGGCGTAAATAATTTTATCTACATCTGCTGAGATATTCGCAAATTGAATTTTCAATACATCTCTATATGTTTTTAATTCACGTAGATTACCTGTCATCAAATATTGCTCTTTTGCTTTTTCCCAACCATCTCGCGCATTCTTGATCAATACCAGAATTTGATCGTTGTATAATCCTTCTAATCTAGGTTCATACAAGACCGTATCAAATATAAATGCCGTTTTCTCGTCTTTAGCAAAATAAAGGCTATTCCATTTTAAAAATGGGTCTAACCCAAGCTCTTCTAGCAAAAAAGAAGATATTTCTCCTTTTTCGCATGCAGTTTTACACAAAGGCACCCAATTAATACCAACACATCCCCTCTCCCTAATTTGAAGATTAATTTTCTCCAATAATTCTTTGTGCCTTACTTTAGCATCGTCAAAAGAAACGAAATCTTTCTTCAATTCTTTTTTCATTATAGAAAGACGCTCATCCTTTGAGAACATTGTGTTACTTGGAATATTTTTCTTACTTACCTTTTTACGACCAAAAACTGGTTTTTTTCTATTTGTTTTGAAATTCATTATTCCCCCCTATTATTATTTCCAATAATAACTGATTTGCATCAGTCATTTTCATTAATTTTATCTTATATAACTTTATACTGGATGCAATGATGAAAAATTGAAAACGCCGTCCAATATTTTCTTATTAGACGGCGTAATAATTTGATTTATAAAATATTAGAACAGTCCTTGAACCAAACCGTCCTCATCAATTTCAATGGCTTCCGCCGCTGGCACACGCGGAAGTCCCGGCATGGTCATGATTGCACCACAAACCACAAGGATAAATTCAGCACCGGATGAAATGCGCACTTCCCTAATCGGGACTCCATATCCGCTCGGCGCGCCTTTTAATGCTGGGTCCGTTGAAAAACTATACTGCGTTTTGGCCATGCAAACTGGCAAATGTCCAAAACCATCCTTTTCAAAATCTTTAAGTTGGTTTCTGATTTTCTGATCAGCAAAGACCTCATCCGCACGGTAAATCTCTTTTGCAATCACTTCGATCTTGGTCATCAGGTTCAGATGATCAGGGTATAATACATTAAAATCTGCGTTTCCTTCGTCAATAGTATCTGCAACAACCTGCGCAAGTTCAGCACTTCCGTCACTTCCGTGTGCCCAGTGATAACTTTCAACGGCCTTGATTCCAACTTTCGCACATGCATCAACCACGGCTTGAATTTCAGCGTCCGTATCCGTTGGGAAACGGTTAATACCAACCACCGCATCAACCCCAAATTTCTTAATGTTTTCCGCGTGGCGTTCAAGGTTCTCTAATCCCTTATTCACTGCATCAACATCTTCTTTTCCTAAATCATCTTTCGCCACGCCACCATGCATCTTAAGCGCACGAACAGTCGCTACAAGCACAACGCAATCTGGGCTAAGACCAGCTTTACGACATTTGATATCAAAGAATTTCTCCGCACCAAGATCAGCACCGAAACCGGCCTCTGTCACAACATAATCTGCCATTTTAAGCGCGGCTTTTGTTGCCATCACCGTATTACAACCATGGGCAATATTTGCAAATGGCCCACCATGAATGAACGCCGGATTATGTTCAAGTGTTTGCACTAGGTTCGGCTGTAATGCATCTTTAAGAAGCACTGTCATCGGGCCGTCCGCCTTTACTTCACGGGCATATACCGGTTTGCGGTCACGTGTTTGACCAATTGTAATACCACCAAGACGGCGGCGCAGGTCATCAATGCCGCTCGCCAAACAGAAAATCGCCATCACTTCCGATGCTGGCGTGATGTCAAATCCGCCTTCACGTGGGAAACCATTTGCCACACCACCAAGTGATGTTGCGATATTACGTAAACTGCGGTCATTCATATCCATAACACGGCGCCAAACGATACGGCGGTTATCCAGCTGTGATGCATTACCCCAATAATTATGATTATCAATCATCGCCGCAAGCAGGTTATTGGCTGACGTAATCGCGTGGAAATCACCCGTAAAATGCAGGTTGATATCTTCCATCGGGATCACTTGTGCATAACCACCACCGGCAGCGCCCCCCTTCATTCCAAAGCATGGACCAAGGGATGGTTCGCGAATACAAATCATCGCTTTTTTACCGATTTTATTAAGACCATCACCAAGTCCAACTGTCGTGGTTGTCTTACCTTCACCGGCCGGTGTTGGTGTGATCGCCGTCACGAGAATCAGCTTTCCATCCGGCTTGTCTTTTAAACTTTCAATATAATCAAGGCTCACTTTTGCCTTGTCATCGCCGTACCTGATCAGCGCATCTTCGGGAATATCAATTTTATCTGCGATTTCCTGAATTGGTTTTGCAGTTGCTTCGCGTGCGATTTCAATATCGCTTTTATATTCGTTAGTCATTTTATATCCACTTTTGCAAATTGAGTTATTCTGTCGATTTCCGGAAAGCGACGTGGCGGCCTCCGGTGTTTTGTTTTTTGTTCATAAGCATATGAAACGGTAAATAAAATATCTTCCTGATAATCCCGCGCTAAAAACTGTAACCCCGCAGGTAAGTTTCCGTGAGTATATCCCATCGGTACAGTTGCAGCTGGAAGTCCGGTTGATGGAGCAATCAGCTGGCTATTATCCCCTTTATAATCCTGATCAGCGCGCATCAATGTGGCTGGCGGATTTGTCCATGTCGGGTAAATGATGACATCCACATTGTGTTTATCCATTGCTGCAAGGACATCTTTCTTAAACGCATTTCGTCCTTCATGGTTTGGATATTCCATACAAGGCGGGTTCTGATCATTCGGATGAACATCAAGCGGCCCGGCACCAAAGCTTTCAAGCCCACCACGCACATCCGGTGTATGCTGTCCTGTTTCCAAAACCATCATTACATCCTTAATTGGCGCATCCGGTCCCAATGATTTTAGATACTCATGCATATCATACCTAAAACGAGAACAGAAATTATCGGCATCACGATGAGCTGCAAAATTATCAATGGTGAATGGATCAACAATAATGGCCCCTGCGGCTTTTAAATCCTCGACCGCCTGAATAAATAAAGCTGTAACCGCAGGATCAGCATCTTCTGTAAATACAAGATCTCGCAACACACCAATGCGTTTTCCTTTAAGACCATTTTTATCAAGAAACTTTGTATAATCTGCTTTGTGTTTTCCTTTACCAAATTTCGTCATCGGATCTGCCGGATCATAGCCCGCGACCACATTAAATATTTTTGCGCCGTCCTCGACCGATCTTGTCATTGGCCCCGCAATATCACGGTCCCATGCAAGCGGAATAATACCGTCACGACTAGTCAGCCCAATTGTTGAACGAATGCCGAATAAGGCAAGATGTGAAGATGGCCCCCGAATGCTATTTCCCGTATCCGACCCCATGCCCGCAACCCCAAAACTAGCCGCCGTTGCAGACGCTGTTCCGCCACTTGATCCCGCTGGCACTCTTGTCAAATCATATGCGTTTGCAGTTGTGCCGTATGATGAACTTTTGGTTTTACGCGGGCTAAACGCCCATTCTGCCATATTGGTTTTTGCGATAACAATTGCATCTGCTTCGCGCAGTTTCCTAACCATAAAGGCATCATCAGGTGGGTAATTATCTTTTAACGCAATGGAACCACCAGTTGTTGGCAGGTCATGCGTATCAAAATTATCTTTTACAAGTATCGGTGCACAATAAAGCGACCCTAATTTTTCACCATTTGCAATTTTTTCATCTATGGCATCAGCCTTGGCAAGGGCACCACGATTTATCACCGTAATCGCGTTTAATTTTGTGTCTTCATCAAAATAATTAATACGGTCCATATAACCGGAAACGATATCCCGACACGTCACATGACCTGACTGAAGTGCTTTATGAATATCCCCAATGGTTGCTTCAACAAACTGGAAAGATTGGGCCGCGGAAAAACACGCGCCCAAGTAATAAAAAATAAAAACAAGATAAAACCTGTTCAATATATAACTTCCCATATTATTTTTTTTGCCATGCTAACTTAAATTTTTAAATTGAGGAAGCGATATTTTTATGTTCTATTCTGCCCAAATGACATAGGACGTAACATGACTTTAAACAAAGTAAAAATCTATGCCGACACACCAGGCAAGCAAAACATCATTCATTTTAATAATGCCGGTGCATCATTGATGCCACAGTCCGTGCTGGATACTCAAATTGAACATTTGAAACTGGAAGCATCTATTGGTGGCTACGAAGCCATGAGTGCTGCGAAAGAACGCATTGATAATGTTTATAAATCTGTGGCCAAAATGATTAATGCAGATGCGTCAGAAATTTCCATTGTCGAAAATGCCACTGTGGGCTGGGCTATGGCTTTTTACGCCATCGATTTCAAACCAGGTGACCGCATTTTAACGGTTGAGGCAGAATATGTTTCCAACTTCATTGCCTATCTTCATATTGCCCGTGAAAAGCAGGTTTCCGTTGAAGTCATCCCAAGCGATGAAGATGGTAATTTAAATCTGGAACTGCTTGAGTTCATGATTGATGAAAAAGTGAAACTTATTTCAACAACCCATGTGCCAACAAATAGCGGCCTTATCAATCAGGTACAAGAAGTCGGCAAAATTGCCAAAAAACATAACATTCTTTTCTTGCTTGATGCCTGCCAGTCAGCAGGGCAAATGCCACTGGATGTTGATGAACTTGGCTGTGACATGCTTTCCGCAACAGGCCGTAAATATATGCGCGGGCCGCGCGGTGTCGGTTTTTTATATGTCAGAAAATCAATCATTGATCAATTGCACCCGCCAATTGTTGACCTGCGAAGTGCCGATTGGGTTAGCCCGACCATTTATGAGTTAAGACCGGACGGCAGACGTTTTGAAAACTGGGAATATAATTATGCAGCCGTCCTTGGCCTTGGCGCAGCCGTTGATTATGCGCTTGATGTCGGTCTTGAAAACATCAAGGCAAGAAATGACGAACTTGCCGGATTATTAAGAACAAAATTATCAGAACTTCCGGGCATGCATATCCACGCGATCAGTGAACATCAATGCGCGATTACAACATTCCATGTGGATGGGCATAAATCAGAAGATCTTGTCGCCAAATTGCGTGAAAAAGGAATAAATACGAGCCTTTCTGAACCGAATAGCACTTTACTAGATGCTACAAAAAATAAACTCCCGAACCTGGTTAGGGCTTCTGTGCATTATTTTAATGATGAAAGCGAAATTGAAACATTCATTCAGAAACTTGGTGAAATAATCAATTAATGGTATTCTTGATCTTACCTATTGGTAATAAGAAAAGAAAATACCATGAAACAAATCGCCTATTATTCTAGCCAGACAAAAAATTTTAAGGAAGAACACCTTAAAAAACTGGTTGAAGTGGCCGTTTCAAACAACCAAAAGAGCGACATTACAGGTATCCTTCTTTATGCTAGGGCGTGCTTCTTTCAAATTATTGAAGGACCTGACGAAGCCATTGATACCTTATTTGCAAAAATCCAAAAAGATGGCCGCCACCATGCTGTTACAAAGGTAATCGATGAACAAATTACTGAAAGAAGTTTTGCCGATTGGTCAATGGCAGGCCTTGCATTAGATATTTCATTGACTAAGCACGATGCAATCTCTGAATTATCCGATCAAGTGATTAATAATAAGGTTACTACCCAGCCGCACGACATATTAAAAATACTTCTAAGTACTTTTTATAATTCATCCATAAGAGAACAAGTTTAAAGGGATCACGCTTCCTTATATGGCACCATAACAGTGAATTCAGTACCCTTATTAATTTCACTTTTCACTGAAACTTCTGCATTCATGATGGTACATAAATTCTGCACAAGCGAAAGTCCAAGCCCTGCCCCACCATGATTACGTGACATGGCATTATCAACGATGGCAAAGCGTTCAAATATTCTTTCAAGATGATCTTCCGGTATGCCGATACCAGTATCATTTACTTTAAGGCATACACTGTTACCACCAACAAGTTCTGCTGATACAGTAATCTTGCCCTTATGGGTAAATTTACTGGCATTATGAATAAGGTTAATCAGTACTTGTGTTAAAAGCTTACTGTCAAACAAACCCATCTTGATATTGTCATCAAAAACCAGTTCAGATTCAGTTTCATTTTCTTTCATTTTCACAAGACAAGTATTAATCGCCGACCGTAGCAAGGTATTTAAATCCACCGGCGTCAGATTAAGTTTAATCGCCCCGACCTCTGTACGTGAAATATCAAGAATATCATTAATCATCGTCAACAGATGCGTACCGGCCGTATGAATAATATCGTTATATTCATGGACTCTCTCTTCACCAAGGTCGGAAATTGTTTGACCTTTAATGATTTCACTAAAACCAATCACGGCATTTAATGGGGTTCTTAATTCATGGCTCATATTAGCGAGAAATTGACTTTTAGCGATATTGGCTTCTTCAGCGGCTGCTTGTGCTCTTGTGATTTCAGTCATATCTGAAATAGATGCCAGAAAATTTCTTTGACGCTTTCTTTTTAATTCACCAATTCCCAAATGTATGGGAAATAAATGACCATCTTTATGCTTTGCAACAAGTTCACGACCGATACCAATGATTCTTTTATGCCCGGTTTGAATATAACTATCCATATAAACGCTATGTTCCATGCCGTTTTTCTTTGGCATCAGGATCGTGATATTTTCGCCCATTAATTCTTCTTCGGTATAGCCGAAAATTCTTTCCATTGCCGGATTTACAGCAAGAATAATGCCCTTATCATCGGACACAACATGACCATTGGTGGAGCTTCGAAATGCCTCTCGAAACCGCAGGCTTTCGCCCTTATACATATAAAGTAAAATCGCAGTAATCCAGATCGCCGATAAAGCATAAACCCTGTTCAATAGAACAACCCAGAGAACCGCATAACTTTCAGAAAGGAAAAAACCGATAATAATTAAAAACGTAGAACCATAGGCAAGTCTTAAAAACCATTGCCTGTCTTCAAATTTCAATCCTAATAAAATCAGCGCCACATATGGCACCCCGGCAGCAACACCAAGTGGTGTGATGATATCCAGGACGAATATGACTGCCGCTACTATAAACGCAACAAAAATATACACTATGCACTCGTCAAAAAATATCCCCGAAAACTATGTACACGCAACATTATAACAATTCAAGAAAAAAGTCACATAAGCCATTGATTAATAAAGATTATTTAATATGTTAATATTTATTTTTTATACATGATTTAACTAACTACCTATCACCTCTTTATAATTCAGGTTGTATTATTTTTTCTTAAAGATAGAGTATGCATAAATTTAAAATACGGGAGTGATTAATGAGCAACAAAAAAACTGTCACCGTTGTGCAATTGGATAACAGAGCAGATGTCCGCGCACAAAATATGATCGACTTAGCAAAGCACGTAAAAGAGAATAAAACGGATTTCCTTCTTTTGCCGGAAATGTGTTTCTTCGATTGGCTTGCGACAAAACATGATTGTGATCCTGCAAAATGGCAAGAAGCCATTAATGCGCATGATGCTGAAATTGCAAAGTTTAATGAACTTGGTGCGCCAGCAGTTATGGGGACACGCCCAACGTTAGAAGCCGATGGCCGTCATCAAAATCAGGCATACATCTGGACACCTGAAAACAAAGACCAAAATTTCCATGCAAAATGGAACCTACCCAATGAGGGCGGATATTGGGAAGCCAATTGGTACGACCGCGGCGATGGTATTTTTAACCCTGCCCGCGCAAACGGAATGATTTTGGGAGTACAAATTTGTACTGAAATGTGGTTCTTTGAACATTCACGTGAATATGGAAAACATAAAGTTGATTTGCTTTGTGTTCCGCGTGCAACGCCGCATGGATCAACAGAAAAATGGCTTGCGGGTGGACAAGCTGCTGCCGTCGTTTCAGGCGCATTTTGCCTGTCTTCAAATAGCTATACACCGGAAGGTTATAAAGCAGCCAATATTGGCGGCCTCAGTTGGATTGTATCACCAGAGGGTGATGTGCTTGCCACCACCGATCCGGATAACCCCTTTGCTAGCGTGGAAATTGATCTTGACGACGCGAAGGAAGCCAAAAGCACATATCCACGCTATGTGCATGATTAATTAAGCAAAGAACACATTCAATAAAATAAAGGCACAGGCAATGGGTGAGAGAAGCTTCATGGAAAATGACCATAGCTTCCAACCCATGTCTGTTTCTTTATAACCGAACTGTTCAAGCAGCGTTTTACGCGACAATAACCATCCGATAAAGATAGCAATAATCATTGCGTTAAACGGCAAGATAATAGCCGACACCAAGAAATTCAGAGTATCAAAGATATTCATTTCCGCGAGGAACGGAATAAAACCTAGCGGGCGTTCGTCCTGAAGAATATTAAATGATAGTGCCGCCAGCATACTTAGGAACCAACAAAAACTGCTGACCAAGATCACGCCTTTTTTACGTGATAATCCTTTTCCTTCTAGCACAGATACAATCGGTTCAATCATACTAATACCGGATGTAAATGATGCAAAAATAAGCAAAATGAAAAACAGCGAACCAATGATAATACCGCCTGTCATCTGACCAAATGCGATTGGCAGTGAGACAAAGATCAGCCCTGCGCCCTCGCTTGGTTCAAGACCATATTGAAATACAATCGGGAAAATAGCCAAGCCAGCGAAAATCGCAACAAGCGTATCGGAAACAGCGATAACCTTCGCAGTTTTTGGAATATTCACATCCTGCGGTAAATAGGCACCATACGTAATAAGTGCACCAGCACCAATCGCCAGAGAAAATAGCGCCTGGCCCAATGCATCAATCAAAACCCTGAAAGTAATTTTTGAAAAATCTGGTTCAAACAAAAATGTAAGCGCAGCCCCCGCATCACCGGTTGCCAGCGAGTAAATCGCCATCAGAACAAGAATAGCAAACAAAGCCGGCATCATAATACGAACTGTTGTTTCAAGCCCTTTTTTAACACCAAGCGCCACAACGATACCAAGAATGATCATGAAACCAGTATTAAGGCTTAACATATATGCCCAGCTATTTTGCAAAACAGAAAAATATTCGGTTGATTGATCGGCATTGATATTATTGAAAGACCCCATCAAGGTGCGAACAATAAAATCAAGGATCCAGCCTGTAACAACCGTATAAAAGCCCATGGTTACGAGCGGCAGACAAACACTGACCCAACCAATTGATTTCCAAAAAGGATGATGTCCTTTTTTCTGAAGATCTTCCATCGTGGCAACGGGGCTTTTGCCGCCCTGCCTCCCAAGAGCAAGTTCCCCCATCACAAGCGGAATACCAAGTGCGATTACAAATAATAGATAAACGATTACAAAAGCGCCGCCGCCTGATTGTCCCGCCAGATACGGAAAACGCCATATATTTCCAAGCCCCACTGCAGCCCCCACAGCCGCAAGTACAAAGGCGTATTCAGACGACCACCTTGGTGTTGATGATTGAGATTGCATTATCTTCCCCTTTTATATTTGACGCCATTTTTTCCACGCCTTTATGATTTTATACAATATACAGTTTAACCCCTGCATGATTGATTGCAAATATTTTAAACATTTAATTTCTTGTTATTCTATCTAACACAAATAATGCGCGCTTCAAAAAATTAAAGCACGCATTAAATTGTTTCATTATGATGATTATTTAAAAGTTAAGCGTAATATACCCTAAACCGGTTGCACTACCTGCTCCACTGCCCAGATTAGTATCGATATATTTTGCACCAATGGTAATTTGGTCAATATCATATGACAAACCTAGTGACCAATCGGTTTTATTTGTACCAAACGCACCATCCTCGTATGCGAAATATGCGCTTCCGGTTAAACCGGTATCAAGTATCGGCATGGAATAACTGGCAGAAAGATAAG
This sequence comes from Pseudemcibacter aquimaris, assembly GCF_028869115.1. Taxonomy (NCBI): domain Bacteria; kingdom Pseudomonadati; phylum Pseudomonadota; class Alphaproteobacteria; order Emcibacterales; family Emcibacteraceae; genus Pseudemcibacter; species Pseudemcibacter aquimaris. The sequence goes on along the minus strand of NZ_CP079800.1, from coordinate 787,279 downwards.
TATTATCCTGACTTCCGATATTATTCTGACTTGGCGTATAATTAATACCCACCGTTAAACTTCCCACGGCCACTGGGAAAGTTGCAAACCCATACGCTTCAAAATAATTAGTTCCTGTACCACCTGGATAAATGTATTCCATTACACCCAAATTAAAAGAAACGTCATTTCCTGCATCGAAAACATACCCAGCCATTACATCCACTTCTGTATTGGCGCCGTTAAAATCAGATATATTTGATCCCCAAACGGTTACATAAAACCCAGAACTATGTTGTAAATTCAATGTGCCCTGAACCGCTGGATCCTTACTTGTTAATGATACCCCCCTAAAACGGTAATCACTTATACCACTTATATTCCCAGAAACTGTAAAGTCAGACATTTGCGCAATTGCTGTTTCCCCCATCATAATCAGCATCATCACCGTAGACGATATTTTTAGAAACCTAGACATGCAAACTCCTTTACTCTTAAATTTCAATTACTCCACCCCAATAAAAATCACTCCATCTATATTTTGTTTACTCCGGCAATAAATGTATCAATCGTGGTTTTTAGTGTTACTGTTTGATGAGCTATATCTTTTGAAGTGCTCATGACTTGCGAAGCAGCAGAGGCCGTTTCAGAAGCACCAGCAGCCACGCCGCTGATATTCTGACTAACATCTTCTGTGCCTTTAGATGCTTCTTGAACATTTCTTGATATTTCATTTGTAACGGCCTGTTGTTCTTCAACGGCGGAAGCAACAGAAGACGTCATGTTCGCCATTAAACTAACTGATGAGGAAATCTCTGACATGGCATCAGTAGCGTCTTTGACCTTTACTTGAATGTCTCTAATTTGCTCACTAATCTGATTTGTGGCCCCTGCTGTTTGTCCAGCTAATGATTTCACTTCTGATGCGACAACGGCGAAACCTTTACCAGCATCGCCAGCACGAGCCGCTTCAATAGTCGCATTCAATGCCAACAGGTTCGTTTGTTCAGCAATATCATTAATCAAGTTAATAATATCATTAATGGATTGCGAAGAACTCGATAAATCTTCCATAATTTTGGTTGTCATATCCGTTTTCTTGGATACTTCTTGTGTCGCCTCATTCGAACGCAACATTTGTTGACTAATTTCATTAACAGAGGCACTCATTTCTTCAGTGGCTGTTGCAACTGTCTGTACATTTGCTGACGCCTCTTCTGCAGCAGCGGCAACTGCTGAAGATTTAACTCCCGCATCATCCGCGACCGATGTCATTGCCTGTGCTGTTGCCTCTAGTTCTGTGGTTCCGGAAGTAACGCTCTGGATCATTGCCGTAACTTCAGAATTGAACGTGCTAACTAAATCCGCTAACGCATTTGCCCTTGCTTCAACGGCTGCGGCTTCTTCACGTTCTCTTTCGGCTTTCTGTCTTTCTTGTTCAGCAATAGCCTCTTTCTCTAGCTGCTCTCTCTCACGTTCAGCTTCTTCGGCGACACGCGCTTCTTCACGTAATCTTTCACCTTCTATCATGCTCAAACGAAATGTTTCGACAGCACGCCCAATATTACCCAATTCATCTTGACGTTGACGTGATGGCACCTCTACATCTGTTCGGTTTTCATTTGATAACACATCCATAACGTTAACAAGCGCGACGATTGGCTTTGTGATTGTTACTGAACCATAATATGCAACACCACCCAATATAATTGTCAGGCCGATTGCAATCATGATCATTGTGTTTCTCATGCTTACTACTGGTGCGTTGACTTCTTCTTCGTCAATTTCAGCGAGCAACGCCCATTTGACACCGTTAAAATCAATCCCTTGATAAGCCGATAACACATTGATGCCACGGTAATCCTCTACAATTTCAATACCTGATTGTCCGCCAATGGCATTTTGTGCGGTCACGCCATCAACACGCGTTTTAAGAATTGAGGTTTCACCTTCGTTTAAGAAACGACTATCAGAGCGCATCAAATAATCATCGCCAACAATGTAACTTTCACCAGATGTTCCCATTCCAGATGATTTCTGCATAATTTCATTAATTCGTGCTATTGGCATTTGAAAAGCAAGCACACCAATACGGTTGCCCATCAAATCAAATATCGGTGTTGAAATAAAACTCGCTGGCGCATTCGCACTTGGGGCATATGGCCTAAAATCATAAAAAGAAACTGCTTTTTCAGCAGCATTTCTTGAAGCCTTAAAAACATTAGCAAGGTCAGTGTCTTTCCATTCACCTGTGTTCATATTGGTTCCATAGTCAGCTTCTTTAAAAACTGAATAAATTAGATCACCATTAATATTGAACAAAAACACATCGTAATAACCACGATTTTGCTGCAATTCATGAAACCAAGGATGATATTTTACATGTGCAGCTGTATATGTTGAATCATCACCCGCATCATAAAGATCAGATAATTGTGATGTTAAGTATAAATCCCGTACTGTGCTTGATGCCCCCATCCCCAATTCCATCCAAGTAGAGGAAAAATCCTGAACAGCGGATATCGTGTTCAAATTTGAAGAAACCAGCAATAAATCTTCCTGAATTGCGCTTAAATATGATCGTAATTCAGACGTCCTACCGTCCAATACAGCAACCAGTTTACTCTCTGCTTGCGCATTAACTTCGTTCTTTGCTGAATTATAGGATGTTACGGTCACGATCAGGGCTGTGATCAGGACAATTATGATTGCTGAAACTGGAATTTTGATCGCCAGAGAGGCATTTTTTACATTTACTATCATCGGGTACCTTTTACTATAAATTAGGTTGCCCCCAATGACTGAACACTATAACTTACTGTAATTATTACTTTATCCCAGATATATTAAAAATTTATTAAACTGATTAATAATTTTCTTTTGCGTTATTCCCCCCATAAAGATGAATATTAAATATATTTATTTTTTCAGTTACTTACGATTTTTTCAAAAATTATTTTAAACATCATTTTTGGAACATTTTTTTGCCAAATTAACTCTGAAAAGCAATTTATGACGGGTAAAAAATTGACAATTTTGGATTAAAAATTGCTCAATAGATTTCAAATATTCATGTGTAAATTTTAGAGATATTTTCTCTCAATAAATGAATGAAAAATATCAATTTCGATGACATTTTTCTCAATATATTCGAATTTACAAAAACTCTTCCACAACGAAGAACGGTTTAGGGAATATTAACCAATTATCAATATTAATTATAAAGTGTGTTAGTAGGTATCACCACAACATAAAGGAACAATATTGGGGTAACAGCATATAGTATAGAGTTGTAAATGAAATTATGTGTCCAAGTTAACCCCTTAAAAGTTGCTATAACTTTAGTGACGTGGTTTATCTTGTTTTTCATTTATACACACAGTATCGCACAAGAAACAAAAGCCCCTGACCCCGAAACAGTTCAACTTGCAAATGAATTTATTACAGATGTTCAAGAACTGCTTGAATACGATCTTATCCATAGCATAGAGAATGACGAAGCAAATATACTTGGCGATAATACCCCGGAAGATTTAGAAAGAATTTTCAGTGTAGCAGAATTTTATTTCAACCTTGAAATCCAAGAAAAATTAACCAAATACGCCGAAATGCTACTTGAAAAGGCGTCACTGCAAAATCATGCTACCTACATCAGGGTTGCACACATTTTAAAACTCTACAGCATTAGCCTAGATGGAAACTATAGTAATGCGTTTGCAGAAATTGAAATACATCTAGAAGAAGCAGAGGCGGAAGAAGACACTCTTTCAATGGTAATCGCATATCAGGCGTTAATGGGCCTCGCTCCTTTGATCGGTGAAGAATATAGCGCTTTGCTTTATGCAGAAAAAGCAAAAGAACTTGTTCACCTTACACCGTTTCAACACAGATTAGAGTTACATCATTATAATGCATTAACATATATATATGCGGAACTGCGCGATCCCAAAAATTCAATTTTGGCCGCGATCGAAAGCTTAAATATTATCCGTAACCATCAAATCCCCACCGATATCGCAACCCTTATTTATAACATCGGTATTGCGTTACAGGATGAGGAACTATTTGCGCTTTCAAGAGATTATTTAACAATTCTTTCTGATTTTTATATCCAAAGCGGTCAGGAAATATGAATTTATATTCATATTACGGTATTGCGATGAATTATAGCCAACTGAATGAATATGAGAAATCAGCGGAATATATTGAAAAGGCATTGGTTTATGCTGACACCGACATGATATTTGAAATTTGGTCACTGCAATTAGGCGCACTCGTATTACCGGAAATTGGCGAAGTTGATAAAGCCGTTTTATACAGAGAGAGAATAGACCAAATCATAAATCAAAACCCCAGCATCGAAGAAGCTTTCTGGGTTAACATGAATTTAGAAATTGATGCGAAAATTGCATTTGCACAAGGCAAATATCAAGAGGCCTATCAATTATTATATGATTACCACATTGCAAAAACCCGTAGTTTAATGAATGCTACGTCAAATGACGTGCAAACACTGCAGACTAATTTCGAAGCATCCATGCAAATCGAAAGAATTCAAAGAGAAGCAAATCTTGAAAAACAGTCATTACAATTTCAACAAATGATACTGATCATTTTTGCAATTTCAATTATTCTTATGCTGGTTATTCTTGTCCTTATTATGCAACGCCGCGCAGCGCAAAAATTAAGAGAAAGCAAACAAATCGCGGAAGACGCCAATCAATCGAAAACAGAATTCCTTGCGAATATGAGCCATGAAATTCGCACCCCATTGAATGCTGTTATTGGCTATGCGGAAGCGCTCGAGATGGGTGTTGGCGCTGATGATAAAGAAAAACGCAATGAATCATTAAAAATCATCGCTGATTCAGGGCGTAAGTTAAATAACCTGATCTCAGACATTCTTGATTTATCGAAAATGGAAGCGGGTAAAATCGAATTTAATCTTGAACCCGTTTGCCCGCATCATATCTTTTCTAAAAATATTCCGATAATAAAACCGCTCGCAAAACAAAAGAATATATCCTTCACCGTTAACGAAGAATGTAAGAAAAAAGTATTAGTCGATAAGAACAGACTGGATCAAATTATCCTTAATTTCATCACTAACGCGATTAAATATAATAAAGATAACGGTAGCTTTGAATTTGGCTGTGTGGAAACCAACAATCACCACATGAGAATTTATGTCAAAGATAGCGGCATAGGCATCCCCCAAGATAAAGAAAAACTGCTTTTCACTGCTTTTGACAGGGTCGACCCGAGCAGCATCACCAGCACAGGTATAGGACTTGGTTTATTTATCTGTAAAAAACTAACTGGATCTATGGGCGGTAAAATCGGTTACAAAACAGAATTAGGTACAGGCACCACATTCTGGGTCGAATTCCCGATCGTAGAAGAAAATTAAGCCCAATTTATCAAGTTATAAAAAAATAGAAAACGTAAAAGTAAAGTTAGAGAGAAAATTCTTCAATTCATTTTTTTATTGAAAACTTTCTTCAATAATTTTTACGGGAACCAATATATGTTCATATATCATTTTCTGAGCCATCTCTTGATCACGCTCTAGTACAGCCTTAACAATATCCTTGTGCTCTGAGATGTTTGAATCAAATGCATCCTCTTGGCGAACATTTTCCTTTAACCATAAATTTCTATATCTTGTGGCTTTCTCATAGAGTGATTGTCGTACCTCTAATAATATCGAAGATCCACACCCATTAACAATCGCATTATGAAATTCATGATGTAACTCTTCCCACTCTTCTATTGAAATTTCTTCCAATTGGCTAATATTACCATATTTGAATAAGCGATGAGCCGCCGCAACTATACCTGCTTCCCATACATCATCCCCTCTTTTAATAGCCAGCTCAACTAAAACCCGCTCAAGGCATGCTCTAGCCTCGTAAATATCCTTGAGCTGCGCGAGCGATACAGGGCTAACTCTAAATCCTCGCATATTTTCAGTTGTGACTAAGCCTTCCGCTAAAAGCTGCGACAGTGCCTCCCTGATAGGACTTGCTCCTACTTGGTAATTTTCCCGTAGCTTTGACAAGATCAATTTGCCACCAGGTAGATACCTTCCATTAAGGATATCATTCTTAAGCAAATCATATACTTGCGATACTAAATTATAGTTTCCATTCTTCATAATGCGCATATTAATACCTGTTTATAAAAAGCGCAATTCTATTGACATTTTTTCTTTTTATCGATAATTATTCTTTTCATCGATAATATTGAAAGAAACGAAATCATGAGCGCAATGAAATGGAAATCAGCCCCGTGGGATGATGTATTGCTTTTGGAAGAAAGCCTTAACGAGGAAGAACGCATGATCCGCGATCAGGCAAAAGCCTTTTGCCAATCGGAACTTATGCCCGGCATTCTTGAAGCAAACCGTCATGAAAAATTTGACCGCGATATCCTGACCAAGATGGGTGAAATGGGTTTTCTGGGCCCTACCATCGATGGCTATGATTGTGCGGGTGTTGGATATGTTTCATATGGCCTTATTGCGCGTGAGGTGGAAAGCGTTGACAGTGGATACCGCAGTGCCATGTCCGTTCAAAGCTCGCTCGTGATGTATCCGATCTATGCTTATGGTTCCGAAGAACAAAAGCAAAAATATCTACCGAAACTTGCAACCGCAGAACTTATCGGTTGTTTTGGGCTTACCGAACCCAATTCAGGATCTGATCCTGCAAGCATGCAAACACGTGCCAAATCCGTTGATGGTGGTTATTTACTATCCGGTACAAAAATGTGGATTACAAACAGCCCAATCGCCGACGTATTTGTTGTATGGGGTAAAAATGATGATGGTGTTGTTCGCGGTTTCATCCTTGAAAAAGGAATGAAAGGATTAAGCGCACCAAAAATCGAAGGTAAATTTTCACTGCGTGCATCCGATACCGGTGAAATTGTTATGGATGATGTGTTTGTTCCAGAAGAAAATATGCTTCCAAATGTTGAAGGAATGAAGGGGCCGCTGGGTTGCCTTTCTAACGCGAGATACGGCATTGCATGGGGTGCGCTTGGTGCTGCAGAATTTTGCTGGCATGCTGCACGTCAATATACCCTTGACCGTAAACAATTTGGAAAACCACTGGCCGCTAATCAGTTAATCCAGAAAAAGTTAGCGGATATGCAGACGGAAATTACACTGGGTCTTCATGGATGCTTGCAAGCAGGTCGCCTGATGGACAAGAAAATATTATCACCAGACGCCATTTCATTACTGAAAAGAAATAATTGCGGTAAAGCATTGGATATCGCCCGCACAGCGCGTGATATGCATGGCGGTAACGGTATTGCCGATGAATTTCATGTTATTCGTCACGCCATGAACCTTGAAGCGGTTAATACATACGAAGGCACCCATGATGTCCATGCACTCATTCTTGGTCGCTTACAAACAGGTCTTAACGCTTTCTAGTAATGGCAGGTCCCCTATCCCATATTAAAGTATTGGACCTAAGCCGGGTTTTGGCCGGCCCATGGTCGACGCAGATGCTCGGTGATATGGGGGCGGACGTGATAAAAATCGAACGCCCCGGTGTTGGTGATGATACTCGGACGTGGGGACCGCCTTTTATGAAGAACGAAGATGGCAGTGATGGTGATGCTGCCTATTTTCACTGTACCAACCGCAATAAATCATCACGCGCCATTGATATAACAACGCCCGCCGGACAGGACGAGATTAAAGCGCTCGCTGAAGAATGCGATATTCTGGTTGAAAATTATAAAGTCGGTGGCCTTAAAAAATATGGCCTTGATTATGATAACCTTTCTAAAGTCAATCCTGGGTTGATTTATTGTTCAATCACAGGATTTGGGCAAACGGGTCCTTATGCAAACCGTGCCGGGTATGATTTCATGATCCAAGCCATGGGCGGCATGATGAGCATCACGGGCGATAGTGATGAAAATGGTGGCGGTCCGCAAAAAGTTGGCGTTGCCATTGCCGATGTTATGACAGGTATGTATGCAACGATTGGTATTTTGGGTGCCCTTGCCCACCGCGACAAAACCGGCGAAGGACAATATATTGATTTAGCGTTGCTGGACACCCAAATTGCCATGCTTGCCAATCATACATCAAATTACCTGATGAGCGGCAATGTCCCAAAACGCCATGGCAATGAACATGTCAGCATTGTTCCCTATCAAACGTTCAAAACAAGTGATGGTGATATGGTGCTGGCGGTTGGCAATGATAGCCAGTTTGAAAAATTCAGCGCGCTTGTTGGTGAAAACTGGGCAGATGATGCCAATTATAAAACCAACGCCGAACGTGTTAAAAACCGAAAATCATTAATTCCATTAATCGCAGATAAAATCATTCAGAAATCCACAAAAGAATGGGTCAGTTTATTTGAACAACATGGCGTACCTTGCGGACCCGTCAATAATATTGCTGAAATTTTATCTGATCCGCATGTGAAAGAACGTGGCGTACTTGAAACCATTAAAGATGAAAATGGCAACGATGTTCCCATCATTGCCAACCCGATTAAATATTCAAAAACACCAATGGAATATAAAAAGGCACCACCAAAACGGCCAGATTAAAGCATTGTTTAACAGATAACAGCCAATTCCCGATTATATTTCCAACTTGCACTGCTGAAAAATGATTGTAATTATTTACATATGAATAAAAACAACCTCTTAGTGATTTTACCTATTTTCGCCGCAAGCTGGTTTTTGGTGACCTTAGTTTGGGGTGGGATAATTTATGAAAATTATAATCACTCATCCCAGTTCATAAGCGAACTTGGTGCAACGGGTGCTGTTACAGGTCCATTTGTTAATTATCTTGGCTTTATTCCCACGCAAATGTTTATCCTGATTTTTATTGTTCTTTGCACCAAAATAATACCGAAAAACAAATATAATATACTCGGTATGTCTTTCTTGGTGCTTTACACATTATCCCTTACGGTCGCCGCAGTTTTCCCTTGTGATTTTGAATGTAGACCAGCTTCACCTACACTTTCTCATAATATCCATATTGTCTCAGCCCTCCCCGGTTATTTAGGCGGAGCGGCGGCAATATTTCTTATTTCCTTGGGATTAGATAATTGGGCCCCATCCAAATTTTTTAAAAATTTAGGAATTACACTAGGTATGGTGCTCTTACTGTGTTTTACAAATTTAGATCCGAATTCCCAATGGGTAGGACTAATTCAACGTATACTTGAAGCATCAATTTTTATCTGGCTGATCTTACTCGGCAAACACATTAAAACGTATTGTGATGATCTCCAAAAGAACGAAGCAGTTAACTAAAGCCGAAAATTTAATAATTTCCCATAAAAAAAAGCGCCTCAGGCAAATACCATTGGCGCTTGTTTTAGTACCGAATGTGGTGACCCCTACGGGACTCGAACCCGTGTTTCAGCCGTGAAAGGGCCGCGTCCTAACCGCTAGACGAAGGGGCCTCCGTGATCGGTGTGGGTGGTTTCTAACCCTTCAGGCGGTCTTGGTCAATAGCTTTTTTGTAATAAATAATACTTTTTTTTGGTTTTTTTAAAAAACCGCAGAAATCAAGCCTATTCCGACGCATCATCAATGAAAATTTCTGCGCTTGTGCGGCCATTCCAATGATTATTTCTGATGGTGCCTGCAATTTTTATCGCTTTGCCACGAGAATCTATCAAAAAACGCCCAAGTGGTTTATCGGCACTTCTAAATGCCATTGCCTTAACGGTTGATCCATCGCCCCCCTTAAGTGTGCATTTCACATGATCTTTGCCAACAATATCCACATAACTGACAAAACAATCAGAAAAAGCAAAACGCGGTCCTGCATTCCCCTGCCCGTATGGTCCGATCTGATCAAGTTGATTTACAAGTGTTGGATCCACTGCAGAAAGTGACAACGCACCATCCAGTTTCAGTGACATCGTTGCCACCGCTTCATCAATTTTACTTTTAAGTCGGGATGTTAAAAACTCTTCTAAATCATCCAGCATTTCTTTACGCATGCTAAGTCCTGCTGCCATGGCATGTCCACCACCGGCGGTTAGGATTTCCGCTTGCCTTGCGGCGGTAATGGCCGAACCAAGATCAACACCGTAAATGGACCTGCCGGATCCTTTAGCGTCACCATGCTCATCGATGGCGATCACGATGGTCGGTCTGCCGAAATGTTCTTTTAACCTTCCGGCGACAATACCAATTACACCCGGATGCCATCCATTTCCAGCGGCAATAATCACGGGTGGAACAACACCACCTGGGCCAATTTTTGCAGTGACCTGATCCATCGCATCTTCAAGAACCATTGCTTCGATCGCCTGACGTTCCGCGTTATAAGTATTCAGTTCTGACGATATACGGATCGCCTCTTCTTCGTTATCGGTACTTAATAGAATGGTACCAGCTTCCGATCTGCCAACACGGCCGCCTGCATTCACACGTGGCCCAAGTAGAAAACCTGCGTGGTAAGTGCCCGGTTCTTCTGAAATACCCGCCACATCACTTAATGCTTTCAATCCTTGATTGCCACGTGCTGCCATAATCTTAAGCCCTTGAGCCACAAGTGCACGATTAACGCCCGTTAATGGCACCACATCACAGATGGTCCCTAAGGCCACGAGATCAAGCCACTGGATAATTTTTGGCTCTTCAATTGCTTGATCCTTATACCAGCCACGGTTCCTAAGTTCCCGGTTAATCCCGACAATGGTGATAAAGCTAACACCAATCGCGGCAAGTTGCCCGTATCCCGGTTCTTCATCAAGTCTGTTTGGATTAACGACTGCGACTGCATCTGGAAGCTTGGCTTCCGCCTGATGGTGGTCAACCACAATCATATCAAGTCCGGCATTTGTAGCGGCGGCAAGAGGTTCAAATGAAACAATGCCACAATCAACTGTAATCACGAGCTTATGTCCGGCGGCTTTTAATTCAAGCAGTGCTTTTGTATTTGGGCCGTACCCCTCTTCCATCCTATCGGGAATATAAGCTGTAATGTCCTGTCCGATGGATTTGAAGAAACGCTTGAATATTGCCGATGATGTTGCGCCGTCCACATCATAATCGCCGAAAACAGCAACCTTTTCACCCGCCATAATCGCATCAGCAATACGTGCGCATGCTTTATCCATATCCTTAAATATTGATGGATCAGGTAGTTGTTCTCGTAATGTGGGATTTAGAAATATTTCCGCATTTTCCACGGAAATGCCGCGTCCAACAACGACGCGGGCAACAATTTCAGGCAGATTATGGTTTTGCGCGATCGCCTGTATAAAACGAGGCTCGGCAGGACGTGACACCCACGCCCTGCCGGTAATTGAATTTTCCACAGCAAGAACCAGTTCCCGGTCTGCTATGGTTTGCGCATCATCACTCATTTACGAAAGTTTGATGGCGCGGTCATGTTCTGTTTGAATACGACGTACAGTTTTTGACGCAGAACGCATAACGATCGTTTCTGTTGTGTAACGCTTGCCGTCTTCTGATGTGTGAACACCGTGAAGAAGCGTACCGTCAGTCACACCCGTTGCCGCGAAAATCACATCGCCTGATGCCATTTCTTCTGTTGAATATTTACGGTCAAGATCCGTGATACCCCATTTGTTAGCACGACCACGTTCCGTATCATTACGGAATGTCAGGCGACCTTGAATTTGACCACCGATACAACGAAGTGCAGCAGCTGCAAGTACACCTTCTGGTGCGCCGCCAGAGCCCATGTAAATATCAACTGATGTTTTTGGGTTTGTTGTATCAATAACACCGGCAACATCACCGTCACCGATTAGTTTTACGCGTGCTCCGCATTCGCGAACTTCTTTAATGATTTGTTCGTGACGTGGACGGTCAAGAACACAAACAAGCATATCGCTTACTGGGCGGTTCTTTGCTTTGGCCACAGCCTTAACGTTATCAGCAACGGAATTATCAAGATCAACAACACCTTCCGGAAGACCAGGACCAACCGCGATTTTGTCCATATAAACATCCGGTGCGTTAAGTAGGTTTCCTTTTTCCGCAAGCGCCACAACAGCAAGTGAGTTTTGCATCGCTTTCGCAGCAATCGTTGTACCCTCAAGCGGATCAAGTGCGATATCGATTTCCGGGCCGTTTCCTGTACCTACTTCTTCACCGATGTAAAGCATTGGTGCTTCGTCGCGTTCACCTTCACCAATAACGATGCGGCCTTTGATATCAAGATCGTTAAATTCATTACGCATGGATTCAACGGCGGCTGCATCTGCGGCCTTCTCATCACCCATACCAACAAGTTTTGCTGCTGCGATTGCCGCTGCTTCTGTTACGCGTACTAGTTCAAGAACAAACACACGATCCAGTGTTGAATTAACTGCCATAATTATTTCCTATTTTTAATCTCTCTGGGGCGAATATAGCCCAATTTTATAATTTTTCAATTCTAATAGACATTGTCGGCTCCAATACAACCGACAATTCATCAATACGGTTTACAGCATCTTTTAACGCTGTTTCCGTTGTTTCATGGGTTGTGATAATGATATATACCCGCCCATCGTTTGATGCTGTTTTTTGCTTCATATCATTTACAGAAACACCAGCTGACTTAAGTTCATTTGTAATATCAGCAAGAACACCAGTATTATTATCAGCTAAAATTCTAACATAATATTCACCGCGGCGCTGATTAATTGAAACTGGTGATGCTTCAACCAGTTTTGATGCCGGTTTAAAGAATGCCGCACCTGTGTGGTTTCTTGCGATATCGATCAGGTCCGCCACAACCGCAGATGCCGTTGGCCCTTCACCTGCACCGCGCCCTTGATAGAATGTGCGGTCGATATAATCGCCATCAACCACCAATGCGTTAAAGCCGTCATTAACGCTTGCAATCGGAAGATCACGATCAATCATCACCGGATGCACACGTTGACTTAACGTACCATTTTCATATTTAGTCATACCAAGAAGCTTGATTTTTAAACCCATTTCTTTGGAATTTTCAATATCAATGCCTTGGATTTTACGGATGCCTTCGATATACACATTATCAAAATCCGTCTTGGTGCCAAACGCAACACTACTTAAAATCGCAAGCTTATGCGCCGCATCGATACCGTCCAGGTCAAGTGCTGGATCAGCTTCGAGGTATCCAAGTTCTGTTACCTCATCAAGGATTTCATCATAAGTCAAACCACGCTGTTCCATATGTGTCAGCATATAGTTCGTTGTACCGTTCATGATACCGTAAACTTGAGATAGTTTATTGGCTGCAAGGCCCTCGCCAATTGCTTTAATGATTGGAATACCGCCGGCAACGGCCGCTTCATAACGCATAGCAACATCATTTTCTTGTGCCATATCCGCAAGTAATGCACCGTGGTGAGCAACCATCGCTTTGTTTGCTGTCACAAGTGATTTTTTGTTTTTAAGGGCGTTTTTAGAAAGTGTAAATGCAATCCCTTCTTCACCGCCAATAAGTTCAACAACGATATCAACATTATCAAGATCAGCCATATCGGCCGCGTTATCAACCCATGTATAAGGTGAAAGATCAACACCGCGGTCCGCCGTTTTGCTGCGTGCTGATACTGCGGTAATTTGAATTTCACGACCGGCACGGTCCTTGATCATTTCTTTATGTTCTTCAAGAATTTTAACGACGCCAACGCCAACATTACCAAGTCCCGCGACGGCTACCTTAAGAGGGTCACTCACTTTTTTATTCCTTAATTTTTGTTTCTAATATTTGATTTAAATATTCATCACTGTTTTTCAAAAATTGCTTCATATTACGCATCGCTTGCCTGATGCGATGCTCATTTTCCACAAGCGCAATACGCACATGCCCATCGCCATATTCACCAAAACCAATTCCCGGCGCAACGGCGACTTTCGCATGGCTTAATAGTGCTTTTGAAAATTCGTTTGATCCAACCTGTTCCCATCCATCCGGAAGTGGCACCCATGCAAACATGGTTGCTTCGGGTGATGGGATTTCCCAGCCGGAACCTTCCATTCCACTGACAAGTACATCACGGCGGCTTTTATATGTATTTCTTGCGAAATCAATACAGTCCTGTGGTCCATTAAGGGCCGCAGTTGCCGCCACCTGTATCGGGGTAAAAGCACCATAATCCACATATGATTTCATACGTGTTAGCGCACCGATAAGTTTTTTATTACCAACAGCAAAACCCATACGCCAACCAGCCATGGAATATGTCTTACTCATGGATGTAAATTCAACAGCGATATCACGGGCGCCTTCGATCTCTAATATCGAAGGTGGTGGATTATCACCATAATAAATTTCTGCATACGCCAAATCAGAAAGAATAAAGATTTCGTGCTTTTTGCAATAAGCCACGACCTCTTTATAAAAATCCAGATCGACCACTTCTGCTGTTGGGTTTGACGGATAATTAATCACAAGCGCAAGCGGTTTTGGAATGCTGTGTTTTACCGCCTGGTCAAGCATTTCCATAAAATCATGGTCTTCAGTTGTCGGCAGGTGACGCATAGTCGCGCCGGCAATGATAAATCCAAAATGATGGATCGGATAACTTGGGTTCGGGACCAAGATCACATCACCCGGCGCGGTTATTGCCTGCGCCAAGTTTGCTAGTCCTTCTTTTGATCCAAGTGTCGCGATAATTTCCGTTTCCGGATCAAGCGTCACATTAAAGCGGCGCTCGTAATAAGCGGCCATTGCTTTACGTAGACCGTGAATTCCTTTTGAGACGGAATAACGATGCGCTTTTGGGTCTTTCATGGTTTCCGTGACCTTATCCATCACATGTTGAGGTGGCATCAAATCAGGATTTCCCATACCGAAATCAATGATATCTTCCCCGGCCGCTCGCGCCTTTGCCTTCATGGCATTAACTTCGGCAAAAACATAGGGGGGTAATCTTTTTATTCGGTAAAATTCGTTGTCCATCGTTCTTCTCTGATTTTTATATTACGACAATAATCAGCGTAACATATTTCGCGCCCCCTAATAACAGCAAAATCCCGTTCATGGAACAGGATTCTGCATTAGAATGGCTAAAAATTTAGGTTTTTCAGTGATTAACTGAATTGCGCAATAATTTGCGAGACAAACACAATCGCAATCGCAATCGGACAAAGATATTTGATCACCGTATATAGAAGGTCCAGATGGCTTTCATTTTCACCGAATGCTTCAATAACATTTTGCTTCTTAATAACCCAGCCAACAAAAACAGCAGTCAGCAATCCACCAAGCGGCAGACCGATTTGGTTCACATACCAATCAAAGCTATCCAATAGTCCTAACCCCGCGATTTTCACATGCGCCAGAATATTACTTGAGAATACAGAAAGCATACCAACAGTGAAGATCGCACCTGTTACAATCGATGCCGATTTACCACGTGACATATCATAAAATTTGTTCAGATAAACAACCATCTGTTCCATCAGCGCAAGCAAGGTCGTAAAGCCCGCAATCGCCAGCAATGTGAAGAACCCAGCACCAACCAAGCCACCGTATTCAAGCTGGCCAAAAGCAACCGTCATTGTGTTGAAAACAAGCGCAGAACCAACATTCGGTTCCATGCCAAACCCAAATACAATTGGGAAAATGGAAAGACCCGCAAACACCGCAACACATGTATCCGCAATACAAATGATAAATGCTGATTTCACAATGGATGTTTCCTGCGGTAAGTAAGCACCAAAAGTCAGCATAATACCAAGCGCCACACCGATTGAGAAAAACGCCTGACCAAGCGCGCTAACAACCACACTCAAGGTTACTTTAGAAAAATCAGGTTCAAATAGGAACGCCGCACCCGCAGCAAAATCACCAATGAATGCCGCCATCACAATAAGTGACAATAGTAAGAAGAAGAAAATCGGCATTGCAATCGATGTCATTCTTTCGATACCATCATTCAGCTTATGAGAGAGAATAAACGCACATACGATCATGAAAAACGCATGCCAGAATGTTAGTTTTAACGGGCTACTGGAATAACTCGCGTATAATTCCACCGATCCTTCCGGCGTGATACCAGAAAAACTACCCATCACGGCTTCATAGGCATAAGCCGCTGTGGTCCCGGCAATAACGCTATAATATGAACACAAGATAAAAGATGAAAAGGCAATAAACCAACCGATGTATTTCCAGTTTTGAGATTTACCTTCCATTCTGGCAACATGGCCAAAGTTTGTTACCGCGCCCTGCTTGCCATAACGGCCAAGCATTGTTTCCGCTGCAAGAAGCGGGAAACCGATAATGATAACAAAGCCAACATAGATAATAACAAATGCGGCACCGCCATTTTCGCCAGCTTCAAATGGAAAACGCCAGATGTTACCAAGGCCAATCGCCCCGCCAACCGCGGCGAGCAGGAAACCCGTGCGGGATTTCCATTGGCTCTTCATTTCATGTTGAGTACTAATTGCCATGTTCAATTACCTTCCCTGTTAATTACTCAGCAGCTTGTTTTGCTGCTTCAATGCGTGCTGCATGTGCTTCTTTTGTTAGTTTGAAAATTTCAGGACTGTTCAAAAGCAAGATTATTAAATTCGGTGCTGCCATCAAACCAAGTGACGCAAGACCAAATGCCCAGATTGTTGAAAATTCACCAACGCAGCCAAGAAATACAACAGCGACACTAGAAAGTCTGAACATCAGTTTATATTTCTCATTACTTAAGAACACACCTGCGCGTTCCACATAAAGGCTCCATGCAATAATCGTTGTGAACGAGAATATCAGCTGACCAACAATAACAACATATCCACCGCCAGGAATACCCGCAGCAAAAGCTTGTGACGTTAATGTCGCACCAGCATTGCCATCATCACCGAATAGCCATGCTGACTGAACAACCCCGCCCATTTCAATCTGTACCGTTAAAATAATCAGCGATGTAAATGTACAAATGATAATCGTATCAATCACTGTACCAAGCATCGCAATTTCACCCTGACGGATCGGTTCTTTTGTCTCGGACGACGCATGGGCAATCGCCGCACTGCCGGTTCCTGCCTCGTTAGAATAAAGGCCACGCGACACACCTTGCTGGATTGCCGCCGCAATTGCCGCGCCAGCAAAACCACCGACGGCCGCCGTACCATTAAACGCGCCATCAAAAATTAATCCGAAAGCTTGTGGGATTTGACCAGCATTCATAATCAGAATACCCGTACCAAACAACAGATATAAAATGCTCATTGTTGGAACGGTGATTTCAGCCATACGAGCGATGGATTGAAGACCACCAATGATTACGCCAAACACAAGAATTGACAAACCAACCGCAGTAACCCAGTTGTTGACACCAAAGTTTTCATTTAAGACAACTGAAATCGCGTTCGCCTGAACCATATGTCCTGTAGCAAGGCCAGCAATTACCATCATAATTGCATATGCAACCCCAAGAATCGCACCGATTTTACCAAGACTGATTTTACCGTAATACATCGGCCCACCGATCAACATACCTTCTTCATTACGGGTTCTGTATTTAATCGCCATAATGGCTTCAGCATATTTGGTTGCCATACCGCAAAGTGCCGTCATCCACATCCAGAAAATTGCGCCCGGTCCACCAATTAGAATGGCCGATGCCACACCAATGATATTTCCCGCACCAATTGTTCCGGAAAGAGCTGTCATCAACGACTGCAGCGGCGTAATACCATCGTGCTCTTCGGTATGTGTCATTGATTGTTTGCTAAATAATAATTGGAAACCTGCTTTTAAGCGCCTTACCGGCATAAATTTTAGGCCAATCGTAAGATATACCCCTGTCCCCAATAAAAGCGCCAACATTATTGGCCCCCATACAATAGCGTTTAGTTGAGCGGCAAGGGCCGCTAAATTCGCTTCCATTTTCTCATCCCATCAATTTTGTGTTTTAATATTTTTATTTTTTTGCTGATTTTAAAGAGATTGTCGCTTAAAGCAACGGAAAATATTATCGTTTGACTTCTGGGCCATTTGCTGCTCTCCAGGCCTTCATTCCCCCTTCAAGCTGCACAGCATTTTTAAATCCATTTTTAAGCAATACTCTAACAGCCGGAATACTGCGATGCGCGCTTAAACAAATCGCTACAATGGGCTTATCCCCGTTCAAGTTCAAAGAACTAACTTTAGTGCTAAATTCACCGACTGGTACGTTAATTGCCCCTTTGATATGCCCGTCATTCCATTCTTTTGGTGTTCTAACATCCAACAAATGAACATCATCGCCAAATTCATCCATTAAACTTGATAATTTTTCTGTACTGATTTCAGGAACAGAACCAAACGGAACCCACCAAAAGAAGCTTTTTAACGACACTTATTCTTCCTTATTTATATTCTTCAAGATAATCTTTTGCAGTGCGAACATATTTCGCCGCCCCCTTGGATAAAGCGCGGTATTCACTTTCCCCCAGTTCGCGCACAAATTTCGCCGGTCGCCCCATCCACATTTCACCTTCACCAACGGTTTTACCGGGACTTAATAGTGAACCTGCAGCAAGCATACCGTTTTTCTTAATCAAGCTACCGTCCATTGTCATGGCACTAAAACCAATGAACCCTTCATCCTCAACCGTGGTGCCATGTACCATGGCCATATGACCGACAAGAACATCATTACCAAGGATGGTATCATTGCCGCCACTATCCACATGCAATACGCTGCCATCCTGAATATTTGTGCGGTCCCCAATACGGATTTTACCAACATCCCCACGCAATACACAATTAAACCAAATGCTGCTTTCTGAACCGATTACCACGTCACCGATAATACGTGCACCGGGTGCGATAAATGCATCATCTGCAACTTTTGGCCATATCCCTTTATAAGGATAAAGCATGCCGCCCCCATTTGCGATTTTACCGATCGTGTCATTCATTATTTTTCAAGCGCCTTTTTAAATGTTTCTTCGTCCACATTACCACCGCTAAGGACGATACACAATTTTTTGCCCTTCACATCGATTTTACCGTGAAGCACAGCAGCAAGGGCGACACTTGCGCCAGGCTCGACAACCAGTTTAAATTTTTCCCATGCATATTTCATTGCGGCTAAAGCCTCGTCATCCGTCACGGTAAGCACACCGGCAAGGTTATCGCTCATGATTTTATGGGTCATTGGTTCTGGGTGTACCGTCAGGATTGCATCACATATGGAACCGCCCGCACGTGGGTTATGTTCAATGTTGCCGCTTTCGATGGAACGTCTAACATCATCGAACCCTTCCGGCTCAACACCATAAATCTCGGTATCTGGGCTTAATGCCTTTACCGCAAGTGAACAGCCGGAAATAAGACCGCCGCCACCAACTGGGGTCATAAATAAATCTAACTTTACACCTGCCTCTTCGGCTTGCTTTACGGCTTCTAAACCTGCCGTACCTTGCCCGGAAATAATATAGAAATCCTCGAACGATGGCACAACAACTGAACCACGTTCCTCAGATATTTTATCGGCAATTTTTTCGCGGCTTTCATTTTCACGGTCATATGTAATAACCTCTGCCCCGTAATTCTTTGTATTTTGTAATTTCATCTTTGGACTGTCTTCCGGCATCACAATCACCGATGAAATCCCAAGTATCTTTGCTGATGCGGCAACCCCTTGTGCATGATTACCGGATGAATATGCAACAACACCGCGTTTCTTTTCATCATCATTCAAACGGGAAAGGCGGTTAAATGCCCCGCGAAATTTGAAAGCCCCAACCCGTTGCAAGCATTCAGGTTTGATATAAATTTCTGCATCCAGTTTTTCTGATAAATCCTCTGCTTTTAAGAAAGGTGTTTTAACGGCATAGCCATCAATTTGTTTTGCCGCGTCCAAGACATCATCAAAAGTCGGTAAATTCATATTTTGATACTCTGTTTGTTTTTAATTTTTTGAAACACTAAAGGATTCTTTAGCGGTTGTGAATGTTTTCTTGCGCATATCATCCCTTTTGAATAGGATTTTAAGCAACAAAAAATATAGGGAACAATCCATGAGAATATTATCGTTTCTCGCCGTTTTGATTACGGCGTTCTTTTCAATTGCATTTGCACAATCCCATGTTGAACGTGGCGCAGTTATTTTTCCGGAAAATATTAATTATAATCCGGATATCCCAAGACCCGCGGAAATTATTGGCCACCCACTTGGTCACCGTGTTGCCCGTCATGATTTATTACTTGAATATATGCGAACGCTTGGGGAAAAATCTGACCGCGTTAAAGTTGAAACGATCGCCAAAACCCACGAAGGGCGCGATATTCTGATGTTAACGGTGACGTCACCGGAAAATATGGCCCGTCTTGATGAAATTAAAGCGGCCCACGTTGCCTTAAGTGATCCAAATTCAGATATTCAGGTGAGCGATGATATGCCTGTGGTCACATGGTTAAATTACGGTGTTCACGGTGCAGAGGTCAGTTCCACTGATAGTTCCATGGCGGTTGCATACTATCTTGCGGCGGCGCAGGGTGAATATATTGAAGAAACACTGAAAAATAGTGTTGTTTTAATCATTGCTATTTTTAATCCGGACGGTAACGCCCGCCAAAGCGCGTGGAACCATATGCATGGATCACAAGTGCCCATCACCGATCCCAATGGCCGCAATCATAATACATATTGGCCAGGCGGTCGCACCAACCATTATTGGTTTGATTTAAACCGACAATGGCTTTTACAAACACAGCCGGGACCACAAGGGTGGGTCGCGAAATTCCATGAATGGATGCCAAACATCAGCGTTGACCACCATGAAATGGGCACAAACAGCACATTTTATATCCCGCCGGGGGTGCCGGGCCGTACATTCCCGATGATCCCGACAGAATCCATTGATTTATTAGAGGAAGTCACAGATCGCCCGCGCGATTTTATGGATAGCGAAGCCCGCATGTATTTCAGCGAAGAAGGATATGATAATTTTTATATCGGTAAGGGCGCCACATATCCGCATATGAACGGCAGCATCGGCCTGTTATTTGAGCAAGCCCGCACCCTTGGTGATGTGGATACCATCCACGGCAAAATGTCATTCCGAGATAACGTGCGTACTTACCTGAACATCAGCCTTTCCATCGTGAAAGCGGGACTTGAACTGCGCCCACGATTACTCGATTACCAAAAACGCTTCTACGCACAAGGCCAGGATATGGCAGCGGATGATGATATCAAGGGCTATATTTTCGCATCCCCGAAAGATAAAGCACGCAGTTATCATTTCCGTAAATTGTTGGACCGCCATCAAATTGACGTCAATGTCATGGATAATGATGTGACCATTGATGGCTTTACATATAAAGCAGGCGAAAGTTACATGGTGAAAACGGATCAACGCCAATATACGTTGATCAAGGGTATGTTTGAAAAAATCACCACCTTTGAAAATAATACTTTCTATGATGTTTCCGGTTTCACAGCACCGCTAGCATTCGGTATGGATTATGCCCCCGTTGGAAGCCGCACACTTGATAATGCGGGTGAAATCATAAAACCAACATTCGAAAGCGCACCGGTGCCAGAACGCGCATCCGCCGCATACGTTTTTGAATGGAACGAATACTATTCACCGCGTGCGCTTAACCGATTATTACAAGCGGGTGTTCGTCCGAAAGTATCAACAAAACCGATTATGATGGATACATCCGATGGCAGACAAGAACTCGGATACGGCAGTATTATTGTTTCCACTGGCTGGCAAGGTAGCGAGCTTTCCGATGATGAGCTTTATTCACTGATGGCAACCATCGCCAAAGAAGACGGCATTAAAATTCACGCGACAAGCAGTTTCAGAACCGCATCTGCGGGTATGGACTTGGGCAGCCGCAATATATTGCCCATCGAAAAGCCAAATATCCTGCTTTTAGTTGGCGAAGGAACCCGTGCCTATGACGCGGGTGAGGTTTGGCACCTGCTTGATTACCGCATGAATATTCCAGTGGTGCTTTATGATAAACGTAATCTATCGCGTTTGGATTTAACCGATTATACCCACATTATTATGGTGGGCGGCACATATAACAATGATGACGCATTAAACAATAAAATCAGGAACTGGGTCCGCAGCGGCGGCACCATCATTGCCCACCGCCAAGGGGCCAAATGGGCCGGTGAAACCCTTCTTAATTTAATAGATGACAATGAAACTTATCCACTTGATCGTCAAGATTACGCATCCCGCGTTCCAAACGAAGTGGAAAATATCGTTGGCGGCGCGATTATGCGCGGTGACTTGGATAACACACATCCAATTGGTTATGGCTATAACAGACGCGAAATATATACGCACCGCGATACGTTAATCGCATTTGATAAGCCAGAAAACCCATACGCCACCGTGGTGAAAATTCCGGAAAATGCCCTCGCGTCCGGCTTTGCATCAAGTGATAATCAATCAAGATTAGCTGGCAAAGCAAATGTGATCGCGGAAAGGTTAGGCCAAGGATCAGTAATCCTGTTTGCCAACAACCCGAATTTCCGGGCTTACTTCTACGGATCAAATAAAATGTTCTTAAACAGTATTTATTTCTCGAAAGCCTTCGTCAGGCCTCGGAATTAATCCGGTCTTTATCTTCATCAATTAATTTCTGCGGCAATCTTTTTATAAAGAATGCCGCAGCGATCAAGAATGTTACCCCCTCTGCGACAGGCAGGGCAATGAACATACCGATATTTCCAATCCAGAGCGGCAAGATCAACAAACATATTGCCGGAAGCACAAAGCTTCTGGAAAAAGCAATGACAGTTGACTGAAACGCCTTATGCATGGATGTAAAATAAGTCGAAAGCAAAATATTTAACCCGACAAACAAGAATGCCGGCCATATATAAATCAAAAATTCGGCGGCAATTTCTCGTGTTCTAATTTCGTCTTCCTGCAAGAAAATGCTAATCAACATGTCTGGGAAAAAGATCATTGCTATGATCATTATAATTCCCACACTTAATGATGATATGGCAGCAATGCGCATAAAATCGATAATACGTTTTGCGTTACCTGCGCCGAAATTTTGACTAATGCTTGGCTGTAACGAGTCACACATTCCAACAATCACATAAAGTCCAACCATCCAGATATGATCAATGATGGATAGTGCCGCGACCCCCTCCGTCCCAAGACGCGTGATCATGACCCAGTTAAAAATTAGTACTGTCACACCAATGGATGCTTCGTTTGCAAATTCAGATATGCCATTTACATATGCTTTAAGCAATAGACGAATGTCCGTCATCGGCTTTGTGAATTTAAGCTTGGAATACTTTGTGAAAAAGTACGGAAACAAGATTACAAAATTGGTCACCATAGCTAGCCCTGTGGCGTATGCTGCACCCTCAATACCCCAACCGAATTCGGCAATGAATAACCAATCCAGAAAAATATTTACCGCAGCACCAAATATAAATGCACCTGACGCCAGTTCTGGCTGTCCATCAAGCCTGATGAAATAAAACGCCATAATTTCCATTACATAAAGCGGCGCAAATAACAAAATGATCCCTAGGTAAGTACTTAACATGCCCTCTAATTCATCGCCTTTTGCACCAAGGGCGATTATCAGTTCATTAAAGAAAATCATACTTAGAAGGAATAAAAGAAGCGCACTAATTACACCAATAATAATTGTACTGGTGAATACAGCATTAGCCTGTTCGCGTTTTTTGCGACCAATTAATTTCCCGCATACGACTGAGCCACCCACGCTGATCAGCATACTAACAGCAAAGAACGTGGTGAGTGCCGGAATAGAAAGATTAACAGTCGCCAGAGCAATCTGTCCCACATAATTTCCAAGGAATATCGCATCCACAAAACCCGCAGACGAAATCGCCAGAAATCCGATAATTTCCGGTAAGGCATAACGCCAGAATACGGTATTTACATTACCGTTTATAGGGTCCCGATTGTTAATCACTTGGTTCATGGCTTACTTTCCAAAAAACAATTGGCGAAGACTACAGAGAAGCATAATTCTTGTAAACAGATTTCGGCTTCCCTGCGGGACCGTATAGAAGTGATTAGCTTTTTAAGTATTGAACGGGATTAACGGCGCGTGACCCTTTGCGCATTTCAAAATGAAGTTGTGGGCGTGTGACACGGCCCGTCTGGCCGACTTTCGCAATGACATCTCCGCGCTTAACCTGATCCCCTTTTTTCACCATCAGGCTATCGTTGTGGGCGTAAGCAGTGACCCAGCCATTCTGGTGCTTAATCAACACCAAATTACCATAACCCGCCAGTTTATTATCCGCATGCACAACAACACCACTTTCCGATGCATATACATTGCTTCCTTCTGGGGCAGCGATATTGATACCGTCATTATGGTAGCCCGCCTGTTTTGGACCAAAATTGGATAGCACCCGCCCTTTAATCGGCCACATGAACCCCTTCCCGGTGATTTGGGGTGGTGGTGCAATTGCAACTTGTGTAGGGCGCGCGGATGACGCACTTCTTCCGGGCAAGTTTAATTTTTGCCCGACATTAAGGGCATATGGTGATTTAAGGTTATTAAGCTTAACCAGTTCACTCATTTGAACGCCGTTGGCACGCGACACACCATAAACAGTATCTCCGCGCTTTACGGTATATGTTGATCCGGCGGGTATTTTTAACGTCTGCCCCGAATTAAGCATATAAGGCGGACGTAGGTTATTGCTATTGATAATCGACCGGACGGATACACCGTATTTCCGTGAAATCGCATAAACCGTATCCCCTCGCCCAACACGTACAGTTGATGTGCCACTGGCCACAACCTGCCTTCCTGGAACAGCGGGTTTCGTTCTTGGCGTTGGAATTGGGACCGGAGTATTTCTTGATGATGCGCTGCTTTGATAGGTACTGTTCGGGCTATTGACATGTGAATATGGGTATGGCCCCTCGCTATCATAACCGAGCGAACACCCCGTCATGATCAGCGCCATTATAAACAGCAATAAGAATTTTATTCGCTTAAATTCTAAACACATCATAGCGAAACTATAACAGTCATTCCGATGAATGCACAATACCAGAAAGTAGTGGCACAAATTTTACCGGCAATAATGTTTTTACATCAAAATCATCACCCGTTCTGGTAATGCGGACAATATGTTGCGTTTCGTCCTGCGCGCCAACAGGAATAACCATGATGCCGCCGTCTTTTAATTGATATAAAAGATCGTCCGGAATTTCTTCGCCAGCCGCCGTCACCATGATACGGTCAAATGGCTGTTGTTCTTTCCAGCCTCGCATTCCATTACCAAAAAGCGTCGTGATATTATAAAGGCGTAGTTTTTTAAAAAGCGCCGTCGCACTTTCATAAAGCGGCAGGTGGCGTTCAACCGTAAATAACCGTCTGCATAATTTTGAAAGAATGGCCGCCTGATATCCGGATCCGGTTCCAATTTCCAGAACCTTATGCGTTTTTTCCAGTCTTAATTCCTGCGTCATATAGGCGACAACAAAAGGTTGGCTTATTGTTTGTTCGCTTTCAATAGGAAGTGCGGCATTTTCATATGCTTGCGCCCTTAAGAATGGCGCGATGAATTCTTCACGTGGAATTTCGGCAATAACATCAAGAACATCTTCATCTTTGATGCCCTGCTCACGCAGCCTCTTAAGCAATCGTTCCTTTTTATCATCCAGTGCAATATTCATATGACTTATGACGCTTTGATAACCTCTTGCCCGCCCATATATGGACGAAGTACTTCTGGAACAGTGATCGAACCATCAGCATTTTGATAATTTTCAAGTACGGCAACCATGGTACGGCCAACCGCAAGTCCCGACCCATTCAGTGTATGAACAAAGCGGGTTTTCTTGTCATTTTTCGGGCGGCAACGTGCCTTCATCCGGCGTGCCTGGAAATCACCCGTATTTGAACAGCTTGAAATTTCACGGTACATATCCTGCCCCGGTAGCCATACTTCAAGGTCATATGTTTTATGCGCTGCAAAGCCCATATCACCTGTACAAAGTTTCACCACACGGTAAGGAAGGTTCAATCTTTGAAGCACTTCTTCCGCGATACCCGTCATACGTTCCAGTTCATCATTTGATTGTTCAGGTGTCGTGACACTAACCATTTCCACTTTCTGGAATTGATGAAGACGGATCATACCGCGTGTATCACGCCCTGCTGATCCTGCTTCTGAACGGTAACAACTGCTTAAACATGTAAAGCGCATTGGAAGCTTTTCTTCCTCTACTATACTTTCACGCACAAGGTTTGTAAGTGGCACCTCACCCGTCGGGATTAAATAATGATCCGATGTCGTTTTAAACAGATCTTCTTCGAATTTCGGTAGCTGGCTTGTGCCATATAAGGCCTGATCACGCACCAAAAGCGGCACTGAAACTTCCTCGTAACCAAATTCTGTCGTATGCATATCCAGCATAAATGCCGCAAGTGCACGTTCAAGTTTCGCAAGATCAGAACGTAAAAGCACAAAACGCGCGCCTGACATTTTTGCGGCACCTTCAAAATCCATTTGACCAAGGTCTTCACCCAAATCGAAATGTTGTTTCGGTTCAAAATCAAATGACGGGATATCACCCCATTTGCGAATTTCCAGATTGTCATCTTCGCTTTCACCATCCGGAACATCATCATCCGGAATATTATCAATTTTTGATAATGCAGCATTTAATTCTTCGGTAAGTGAACGCACATCTTCTTCCAGCGATCCCATTTTGGCTTTTAATTCACCAACTTTTTGGATGGCTTCCGATGCGTCCTCGCCTTTTGATTTGGCCATGCCGATGGCTTTGGATGCTTCGTTGCGTTGCGATTGACAATCCTGAAGTTCTGTTTGCTTTGATCTTAGCTCTGTGTCCATGGCAAGCAACGCAGCAGATTGCGGTTCCATACCACGACGGCCCCAAGCCGCATCAAATTTTTCAGGGTTCTCACGAATTGCTTTAATATCAAACATCGGCTTGGTCTTCGTTCTTTATTGTTAATCTAATTAGGATAATTGAAATTTCATATAGTGCGATGATCGGTATCGCAAGCAGTAACTGACTTAATGGATCAGGTGGTGTCATAAACATGGCAAAAACAAACGCGCCAAGAATGGCATACCTTCTTTTTCCTGCAAGTCCTTCTGGGGTGATGATGCCCGCACGGGCCAAAAGCAATAACAACACCGGAAGTTGGAAGCTAAGTGCGAACGCAAACATCAAAAGAATTGTCAGTGATAAATATTCACGCACCGCAGGCAGTGACTGAATTTGAAGGCTCGCTTGATTGGCGAGTTCACCCGCCATTTCCGGCGCCACTTCAAATGACATAAAGAAACCCCATGCGCGTGGGATAACAATATAATATGCCATTGCCGCCCCAAGGGTGAATAACACCGGGGTCGCAAGAAGAAACGGTAAGAACGCTTTCTTTTCATTTTGATATAGACCCGGCGCCACAAATTTCCAGATTTGCATTGCAAGCATTGGGAATGTCACACAAAGCGCCACATAGAAAGCCAAACGGATATTCACGAAGAACTTATCCTGAAGCCCGGTAAAGATCATTGTTGGCTCTTTACCGTTTTCACGGGCAATATCCACGAATGGCTGCGCTAGGAAATTATAGATATTATCGGCAAAGTAAAAACAGACACCAAACGCGATAATAATATAAACGATACACCAGATCAGACGTGATCTTAGTTCAATAAGATGATCAAGCAGCGGTGCTGAGCTTTGATCAAGATCGTCTTCTGTTGCTTGATCACTCATTCACTTTACTCTTATCTTCTGCTTCTTCTGGAACGTCAACAGCCACGTCTTCCTCAACGACTGGTTCTTCAGTGGCTTGCTCTTCTACCTTTTCGGCGTCTTCTTCAGTTGCATCATCTTCTTTATCGGAAGCAGAAGAATCGTCATAATATCCATCATAATCATACTGGTCATAATCATATTCATCATAATCGGAAAAATCAGGCTTTGATTCTGAAGATGAAGATGTGGATGTTGTTGATGACGATGAACTATTGTTATCATCTATCTTAACATTACCCGCTTCATTTAATTTGCGGGTAACAGCCTCTAGCTCGACTTCGTCCGCCATTTTCTTCATTCCTGCTTGGAACTCGCTTCCCATTTCACGGACTTTATTAATCATGCCCATAACAGAACGAATTACTTTCGGCAGGTCTTTCGGTCCCACCACCACAATGGCAAGGACCGCAACGATAAACAGTTCCTGAAAACCAACATCAAACATTATTGATATGACCTAATTGTATGATTGTCTTTAAGTAAGCTTATTCAGCTTTCTCTTTTTTATCTTCAGATGCTGTTTCTGAATCTTGTTTTGTAACCTGTGGGTTATCATTTTTTGCTTCTGGCTCGTCATCTGCGATACCTTTTTTGAAGCTTTTGATACCTTGAGCAACATCGCCCATTAAAGCTGAAATTTTTCCACGGCCGAATAGTAGAATTAACAAAACAACTACGATGATGATTTGTGGTAAACTAGGTGACATATTTTTTCTCTCCTAAAATGCAATTATCCTCCACACACACGGAGGCGCTTTTCACGCAAAAGATCGACGATCTTGAACAGGAAATCAACAGAAAATATAAATTAAGAGATTACCTGCTCCTCAGAACTGCTTTCATCATCATCCATCGGCAGGTCGGGTTGCTCTTCGTTCGGAATATCGTCGCTTAAAAGGTTAAGTCTTGAGGTGTTCACATTCTCTAAGAAACCTGCAGCTTTAAGCTCCGCTATACCTGGTAGGTCTTTTACACTATTTAATCCAAAGTGTACAAGGAAATCTTCAGTTGTGCCGTAAGTCATTGGTCTGCCTGGTGTTCTGCGGCGCCCTTTTGGTTTAATCCATAAGGCTTCCATTAATACATCAAGCGTTCCTTTACTAACACCAACACCGCGCACTTCTTCAATCTCGGCACGTGTTACAGGTTGGTGATATGCAATAATCGCAAGCGTTTCCACCGCCGCGCGGGAAAGTTTTCTTTCTTTTTCTTCTTCTTTACGAAGTAAAAATGCAAGATCAGATGCCGTTTGGAACATCCATTTTCCAGCGACCTCAACCAAGTTTACACCTGATTCTTTATATTTTTCTTGTAGCTGTTTTAAAATATCTTCTACGTCCGATCCTTCCGAGAGCTGCTCGGCAAGTGCGATCGATGAAAGCGGTCTGTCTGATGCAAATAAAAGTGCCTCGCAAATTCGCATTTGTTCATGAATTTCCATATTACTCACGTCCCTCACTCTCGTCTCGTTTTCTTCCTCTGATAAACAGTGGGCCAAATAATTGTTTTTGTACGATCTCTGCCTTGCCGTTTTTCGCAAGTTCCAGACTTGCTGTAAACATACTTGCTTTTGCCGACCTGATCACTTGCGGATCATCAATATCATCCGGCATAAATTGCGACAGGTCCGTCCAGTCAAGAGCAAGCCCAAGCATACCGGATAATCTTTCAATTGCTTTATCCAGTGTATAAACGGCGCGTTTATGAATTCGTATATCTGCGGCGACACCGCGAATTTTATGTTCTGAATATGCGGTCAGCAGTTCATAGAGACTTAATTCATATGTATGATGTCGTTCCACAATCACCGGTTCCGGTGCACCACGGGCAAACATATCACGGCCCATCTGGTTTCTGGACATAAGCTCTGCCGCGCGTTCGCGGATAGCGTTTAAGCGCTGCAATTGATGCGTCAGTCTTGCCGCGAGCTCTTCTGCGGAAAGTTCGTTTTCATTTTCTTCTTCCGGCAGTAACAATCTAGATTTCAGATAAGCAAGCCACGCTGCCATCACAAGATAATCCGCCGCAAGTTCCAGTCTTACTTTTCTGGCTTCCTGCACAAATTCAAGATATTGTTTCACAAGTTCCAAAATGGAAATTTGTTTTAAATCCACCTTCTGCGTTCTCGCAAGCGCAAGCAGAACATCAAGCGGCCCTTCAAAACCATCGATATCGACAATAAGACGCTCTTCTTCCGGCACGTCATCCATCTTGGCAAGACGCGGGTCCGGCAGTTCAAATTCGTCAATTTCGTTATCGTGTTCTTCGTTCATTTAAAATAAATTCGCTAATCCCTGCGCCCATTCCAACATTATTTGAACAGGCGGCATAACAATATACTGGAAAATATTAATATTCAAACCGAGATATCGTCCACCTACCGGAATGATAAATAAAGCCATGATAATGATCAACATTCCATATGGCTCAAGTCGGGCAAGCGGCCTTGATAATGGGTATGGCAACACACCAACCGCCACACGACCACCATCAAGCGGTGGAATCGGCAACATATTAAATACTGCTAGAATGGCGTTGATAATAATCATATTCACAAGATTTTGACCAACCCATTCATTGGCGATACCCGGCACATATTCAATAAAATTTAGAAAAATTGCCGACATTACAAGCAGAAATATATTCGCGCCCGGCCCCGCAAGTGCCACCAATACACTGTCGCGGCGTGGGTTATTCAGCCTATTAAATTGAACGGGGACCGGTTTTGCATATCCGAACATAAACCCGGAACCACTTAATAATAAAATAAGCGGTAATATCACCGTCCCAAATGGATCAATATGGCTTATCGGGTTAAATGTAACACGGCCAAGCATTTTGGCGGTATTGTCACCAAGTTTCCATGCGGTCCATGCATGCGCTGCTTCATGCAGCGTAATTGCGAACAAAAGCGGCAGCGCCCAAACGGATATATTCACCATTATTTCAGACATTGAACAACCCTTTCGTTAGATCCAACAATTGCGCATATTGTTCATTAGCATCAAATGATTTCATATTTTCTGACTTCACAAAATATGTTCTTAATCGCTGATACTCATTGTCATTTAATTCTTCCGTTGCCATCAACGTATCTCTTCGTTCATCAAGCGTACCATTACAATGAAGCGCAATATCACAGCCGGCATTTAGTGCATCAACCGCATTTTCAGCGGCTGATTTATTTAATGCCTTCATCGATAAGTCATCGGAACAAAGAACACCTTTAAAGCCAATCTCATCTCTAATCACATCAGAAATTATTTTTTTGGAAATGGTGCCGCAATAATCAGGGTCAATATCGCTATAAATTACATGGGCCGTCATGGCGCATGGCATTTCGTTTAATGCTTTAAATGGAACGAAATCAGTTTCACGTAAGGTGTCGATATCGGTATCCACAATCGGTAATGATAAATGACTATCCACATCGGCGCGTCCATGACCTGGAATGTGTTTGATAATTGGTGTTACACCCATTTCCATCATGGCCTCTGCCCCAGCGCGTGATAGTTCAATAATTTTGTCAGTCGTTCTACCGAAGGATCGATCACCAATAACCTTATCTGCACCATCAAAAAGAATATCCAAAACCGGATAACAGTCTACATTGATGCCACATTCAAGAAGGTCATTTGCCATAAGTGACGCATGGATAGAAACGGCACTGATGGCATCATTTTTATTTTGATCATAAAGCTCCGCATAAACGGCCGCGGATGGATATTTTCTCCAATTTGGTGGGCCAAGGCGCGCGACCCGTCCCCCTTCCTGATCAATCAGGATCGGGATATTTTCATCACCCGTAACATCACGCATTTGGTCCGTCAGTCTTTTTAACTGCTCTGGATTATCGCAATTTCTTTTAAAAAGGATAAAGCCAAACGGCTTAAATTCACGGAACAAATCCCACTCTTCAGTGGTAAATTCAAGTCCCGCAACATCTGATACAACGGGTCTTACCATCTATTTGGTTACCACCATGCATGATTGATTGTTTTTCTTTATTGCATCACAAATATTATCTGCAGCACTGCGGTTAGCGATCATGCCACCGCGCACACGATAAAGTACGCCACGCGCACCAAGATCAACGCGCATATATGTGGGGTTTAGGTTCGCAAGTGCGGAACTGTTTTTTGATTTCACTTGGTTCCAATGGGTTTCGGCTTTTGCCTTATCAGCGAATGCGCCAACCTGCACCATAAAGTCACCAACTGGCGCCGGTGGTGGGGCCGGTTTGGTTTCTGGCGTTTCTTGCGCAGTTTCTTCGGCGACTTCCACTTCTTCTTCAGTTGCTTCTTCTGCTGGCTCTATTGTTTCTGCTACAGGACGCTTTAATGGAATTTCTGAACTCGCCGCAAGTACATCATCATTTTCTTGCGGCAGATTATCAACACGGTCAAATACTTCACGATCCTGAAACGGAATTTCTTTACCGCCCGGATCATCCGGTTTTTCTTTCACAATGGAATTATCAGCACGCACAACCGGGACTGGGCCGCCCTCGTCAACCTCGGACGTATAGCTTGCCCAAATCATCCCCGCAAAACCAAGAAGCACAACAGCACTAAGGCCCACCAGCAACATTTTTCTTTTTTTATAAAGACCTTCGTTTGCAAATTCTTCCGGTAACGGTCGCAACCATGAAGCATTTTCAGGATCGTGCTGGCTCAATTATTTGCTCCTTATATTTTTTAGTCCGGCTTACATTTCATTTACTGGCTCAACCCCCAGAATATTTAATCCTGCCGCAATGATCATGGAAAATGCCTTAATCATTGCAAGACGTGCCAGTGTCAGGTCCGCATTATTATCAATAATGAATCGCAGATCAACCCTGTCATTACCCTTATTCCAAAGCGCATGGAATTCTGACGCCAGATCATAAAGATAATATGAAATGCGGTGCGGTTCATTTGCCGCTGCTGCACTTTCCACAATACGCGGCCAATTCACCATCGTTTTGATAAGCGCAAGTTCACTTTCATCGGTTAAAAGCGATAAATCAGCCGATTTTAAGGCCGCATCTGATAAATCAACGCCTTGTAACGCATCCGCCGCTTTTTTCAGAACCGAATAAACGCGGGCGTGGCCATATTGCACATAAAATACCGGATTATCTTTTGATTGTTCGGTTACTTTTGTGAAATCAAATTCTAAGGACGCATCATTTTTACGGGTTAACATGATGAAACGAACAACATCTTTGCCGACCTCATCCACAATATCGCGAAGAGTTATGAAATTTCCGGAACGTTTTGACATTTTCACCGGTTCACCGTCACGCATTAATTTCACCATTTGACAAAGACGCACATCAAGTTCCGCATTGCCATCTGATAATGCTGTTAACACCGATTGTACACGTTTCACATATCCACCGTGATCCGCACCCCAAATATCAATTTGCTGGTTAAAACCGCGATCCATTTTATTTTTATGATAAGCAACATCAGCAGCAAAATATGTCCAGGCGCCATCTGATTTCTTTAACGCGCGGTCAACATCATCACCAAATTCAGTTGATTTGAATAATGTTTGTGGGCGTTCTTCCCAATCATCCGGAAGCTTTCCTTTTGGGGCGTCAAGTACACCTGTGTAAATCAGGCCTTTTTCTTCTAATGCTTCAAGGCCTTTTTGAATATCACCATTATCATGCAGGCTTTTTTCAGAGAAAAAGACCTCATGTTTAATACCTAGCGTTTCAAGGTCTTCACGTACCAAATCCATCATGGCGCTGCTTGCGAATGCTTTTAAATCTTCAAGCCATTCGCTTTCGTCTTTGCCTTTAAGACTATCACCATATTTTTCCACAAGCGCCTTACCCACAGGAATAAGATATTCGCCTGGATAAAGACCTTCAGGGATTTCACCGATATCTTCGCCTAATGCTTCAAGGTATCTTAAATGCGCTGAACGCGCGAGCGTATTGATCTGCCCCCCCGCGTCATTGATATAATATTCTTTGGTCACGTCATAACCGACATGATCCAGAAGTGTTGCCAGCGCGTCACCAAAAACGGCACCACGACAATGACCAACATGCAGTGGTCCTGTCGGGTTTGCGGAAACGTATTCAACATTTACCTTTTCTTTATTTCCAAGATCACTACGACCGTAATCAACACCTTCTTGCAAAATCGTTGACACTTGGTTCTGAATAAAATCCTGTTTAAGGCGAATATTGATAAAACCTGGACCTGCTATTTCAACACTATCAACAGTATCAATGACACCTAAGCCATCAGCGATAAGGTCCGCAATATCGCGCGGTTTCATTTTGGCTTGTTTAACAAGAACCATCGCTGCATTGGTTGCAATATCACCGTGTGATGGGTCACGCGGTGCTTCAGCGGTAATATTGGACAGGTCCATATCAGTGGGTAATTTTTCTTCGTTGCCAAGCGATGTAATGACATCTTTGATGGCATTCTGGAAATCTTTAAAAATATTCATTTTCTAAATGTCTTTATAATTCAAACGTTGAAGTATCAAATAATCTTTGATGCTCTAGTAGCGCAAACCTGTCCGTCATACCAGCAATAAAATCAGCAACACGTCTTGCGCGTTCCGATGCCGTCGCATTTTCAAGCGATTTTTGCCATTCTGTTGGCAAACATTCCGGCTCAACCAAATAAAGGTTAAACAGATCTGTCACCACCCGTCTTGCCTTACTGGACATGCGATTTACCTTATAATGACGATACATATTCTTCATGAGGAATTTTTTCAATATATTATCTTGGTTTCTCATATTTTCTGAAAAATCAATCATGGCTTTACCCGCCCCACGAATATCATCAACTGTTTCCGGCGCAAGAGCTTTTAAATTAATCTGGCTATGAATTGTCACATCATTGACCATTTGGGCGATCAACCGTCTGGTCAATTCATGATGCATTTGCCCCTTTTCAATTTTACCGTAGTTATCGACAATATCTTTAAGTTTTTTACGGACAAGCGGCACTTCTGCCACTTGTTCTAGGGTTATTAATCCTGCCCTAAGCCCATCTGCCAGATCATGACTGTTATATGCAATGTCATCGGCGATGGCTGCTGCCTGTGCTTCCGCGCTCGCATAGGTATGTGGTTCAAGGTCGTGTTGCTCAAGATACCTGTTAAAATTCACATGTAGTTCTTTTGTATCACCCTCATACGCAACCAGCGGCCCGTTATGCTTTGCAAGCCCTTCAAGGGTATCCCACGTAAGATTTAACCCAGGGAAATCGGCATATCTATTTTCAAGTATTGTCACCACCCTTAAGGACTGCGCATTATGGTCAAATCCACCATATGGTTTAATGGCCTCATCAAGTGCTTCTTCGCCCACATGACCAAACGGCGTGTGGCCAAAATCATGGGCAAGCGCCAGCGCTTCGGTTACATCTTCATTAAGGCCAAGATTTCTTGCAATGCTTCTGCCGATTTGCGCTACTTCGATTGAATGGGTTAGACGGGTACGATAATAATCACCCACATGATGAACAAAAACTTGGGTTTTATGTTTCAATTTCCTAAATGCACCAGAATGAATGATACGGTCACGATCCCTTTGATATTCTGACCTGCGGTGGCTTTCTGTTTCGTTGTGCAATCGCCCGCGCGATTTTCCAGGGATTAGCGCATAAGGCGCTAAATTCTGTTCCGGATTAAAAATTTCAAAATCTGCCATGGAAACTTCTTTTTCTATCTCTAAAGGGTATTTTTCATCATAAGCCTTTTTGGTGGCTATTGACAATTCAATCGTTTAACATACATATAAATTCATACAGGGTATAATATTCAAGGTTTAAAAGAATATGACAAATGATAACACACCAGTAACACTTAGTGAAAGTGCAGCAAGGCGCATTAACACACTGGTCGAATCAAAAGGCAACAAAGATCTTAAATTCCGCATTTCCATTAATGGCGGCGGCTGCAGTGGTTTTCAATATGACTTCGCACTTGTTGAAGATAAACAAGACGACGACCTGGTCATTGAACGCGACGGTGCAACCATGCTCGTTGATGGATTATCAGTAATGTATTTGATGGGATCAGAAGTTGATTATACAGAAGAACTTGCCGGTTCCATGTTTGTTGTTAAAAACCCTAACGCGACCGCGTCATGCGGCTGCGGTTCATCATTCGCGGTATAATTTATGAAAATTGCTTCCTGGAACGTAAACTCGGTTAAAGCTCGCTTGCCGCGTGTCACCGAATGGCTATCTGAATTTCAACCTGATGTGGCCTTGTTTCAAGAATTAAAGTGCGTTGATGAAGCCTTTCCCCGCGTGGAAATAGAAGACCTTGGCTATAACGTGGAAACCCATGGCCAAAAAACTTATAACGGCGTTGCTATTCTTTCAAAACACCCGATCGAGGACGTTATGCGCGGTCTTCCTGGGGATGATAGCGACGAGCAATCCAGATATATCGAAGCGACCATCAATGGTGTCCGTGTTGCAAGCATTTACCTTCCAAACGGCAATCCGTTTCCGGGGCCAAAATTTGATTATAAAATCGGATGGATGGACCGCCTTGTAAAACGTGCTGAAGAATTGCTCACTTGGGAAGAAGATGTCGTTCTTTGTGGTGATTATAACGTTTGTCCAAAGGACGAAGATTGCTATGACATGGTACGTTTTGCAAATGATGCCCTAATTCAACCGGAATCGCGTGACCGCTTCTTCACACTCTTGAATTTAGGATATACAGACGCGCTTCGTGCTTTTACACCAAGTGGTCGTAATTATACATATTGGGATTATCAGGCGGGTGCTTGGCAAAAAGATAACGGCGTTAGAATTGACCATTTGTTACTTAGCCCTACTGCGGCTGATAAAGTGGTAAAATGCGATATTGACCGCACCCCAAGGGCAAAAGAAAGACCATCAGACCACACCCCGATCTGGTGCGAATTAAACGTTTAATTAGCTCTGGTTTCAAGTTTATCCACAAATTGTCCAAGCCAATCTTCAAGGCTTAATTCATTCATTTTGTATTCTTGAACATTACAATTTGGATCGATAAAACATTCACTAAACTGATCAATCGGCAGACCATCATTAACGATATCTTCCGGTGTCATTGCGACAACCATTCCTTCGCAGGTAGGGTTTAAGAGTAAAGCCAAACATTTTGCATGAAGCCCTTCATTTAAGACCGCCATCTTACCATTACTAAATATCAATTCATCATGATGTGCGTAGCCCGTTCTGGGGGATTTTTCCAATTTTTCATTATAAATATGTAGTGAAGTATCCTTTTTATTAGAAATAACTAATGTTGTATCAATTCTGGCATTTTTGGGTGTTGAAAATTCTTTTTCAAAAATTTTCATCGATCTTTCTTTATTCGACGACGGAAATGTATTTATCTCAATTATCGTGCCGCTCTCACGCCAAGATTTTGTAATATCTTTCGTGATATAATCAATGCCGGATACATCAAGCCGGAATGCTTTTGATACCTCTATGGCCATTGCTTGTACATCTGGATGCACCTGATCGATTTCAATTGTTTTAGAGGTAGCACCAAAATTAGCATGAGAAATTCTATTCAGAAATGCTTTTTCACCTTTTGCAGGGATTGAATTTACTGTTAAATTTGCATTTTGAAGTTCAGCCAATGAAAACTGGTCAATTTTTAAATCCTTAAGATATCCACCATTTTCACGATCTAAAAACCTCTTCTCATTCTCAATTCGTATTAATTCCTCGATCTTATTTTTTCCGTCCCCAACGACGTGCGCAGGCGTCATTTCAATTACAAAATTTATTTGTCCGCTCGCCACTTCAATCCGGTAAACAGCCCCTTCAACATATTTCTCAACAGCAATGTTGCCCGGTGACAACTGTTCGGCCAACTTATAGGCTGCTTGTGCTTGGTTTAGATTGCAAATATTGGCAGTAATCCCATTGCTACTACCTGCACCCAATGGTTTTATAACAACCGGAAAGCCAATTTTATTTATTGCGTTCAAACAACTTTCAAAATTCGGGGTCGTAATTTGTTCAGTCGTGGGATACCCTAACGTTTTAATAAAATGATTTGATTTCATTTTGCTATCCGACATTCTAAATCCGAATAGACTGTTTCGATCATTGCTCGCATGGCTATGAATTATAGCCTTATTACCCTGGCCATACGAATATTCAAACTGCCCCCCATCAATTAGATAAAAAGGAATATTCATTTCTTTTGCAGCAGAAAACATACCTTGAATTAAAGGACCTGCAACATTATTGGATAATAACAAAAACAACCTTTGGATCTGGTTATTTTGATTTGCTAATTTTTTTTCTTTAGATTTAATAATATTTGTAAATATGAAGGCTAATCGAATTGCACAATCAACGGCAACAACATTATTAAACTCTACTGCCAACTGATATTTACTTGAACCAATTTCCCTAATATCAATAGGTAAATTATAATTGACTTTATAAGAAAGAAACCTTCTCACCAATTCGATTATCAACTTATTAACATTAGAAATTTCAGGGCTGGAAATCATCTGATCTAACCCTATTAGTTCAGAAATGGACGGCGCAATTATCATGCGAAGTTTTTCCAAATCACTAATCGTTACCGTTAAATCATCATCAAAAATGCTTTTTGAAAACTCCACCACAATAATACGATTAGAGGAATATATATTCGGCCCATGATATATCTTGCTAATTATATTCACACCTGACACCCCATATTTTATTTATCTGTGATCTATATTATCTCGATTTTACTAGTATAATTTTCAATCCATTCAAGTTTTTTATCAAGATGTTTATCAACAAGAATTTTAGAAAATTGATCCATTGGCAATCCGAGTTCTTTTACTTCCTTTGGTTTCATATGAACGAGCATTCCATCACAAGTGGGGTTTAAAGACAGCGCATTAATCCTGTCAATTAAACCTAAAAGTCTTAAATGAAGTTCCATCCCTGATATTTCTGTATATTTATCATTCGTAAAACCTAGGTTTTTATACTTGTTTTTAATTTCATCAAAATAACTATGCGCATTATTTTCATCATCTGAAAGATATAACATCGTATCAATCCGGCCATTATTTCTTTTGGCAAATTCTTCTTTAAAAATTAATCCGATAATATTATCGCCAACAAACGGGTAAGCATTTACCTCAATAATCGCTCCTTCTTCTTGCCAAGATTTCGTGATATCGCCTGTAATGAAATCCAGTCCCGCATTATCCAACCTAAAAGCACGTGCAACATCAATGGCCATTTTAATATTATCAGGATGAACATTTTTTAAATCTAAAAATTTAGCGGAACCACCACGTGACACATTTGCCATTGAAATCAAATTAACTCTTCGACCTTCTTCTGGAATAGACTTTAATGTAAGCCCCGCATCGGCAATTAATCTTTGCGTACCATCAACATCTAGATCAATTTGTTGCAGATATCGTCCCCCTGCGGCCCTTAATTCCAACCTACGTTTATTTTCAATTTGAACCAAGGTTTGTAAACTTGACCTACCATCGCCAATAACAAACGCAGCTCGCCTACGCATTACAGAGACAACCTTACCTTCATAAACATTTATTCTATGATCATCACCCGGCACATATTTTTCAATAACAACCCTGCCCGGCGAAAATTCAGAAGCTTCAAGGAATGCCGGTTCAATGTCCTCTATTTTACATATATTTGCTGTAACACCAGTACCCCGCCCCTCTGCATGAGGCTTAATAACCACAGGAAAACCAATTTCATCTATTATTTTTCTACAATGATTGAAATCAGCAGCAATATATTGTTCCGAGGCAGGAAATCCTAATTTTCTTAAAAAAACATTGGTACTGATTTTATCTTTCTGCATATGATAACCAAAACTGCTATCTTTATCAGTTGAAGCATATTGAAAAATTTTCGAATTAACTCCCTGCCCGTATGAGATGGCAAAATTAACTTTATCAATTACGGTAAACGGAATATCATATTCTTTTGCTGTCTTAAGCATTGACGCAATAATCGTACTTGGTGATAAGTTCACAATCTCCTGAACATAATTATTAATTTGGCTTTGTTGCGTCTTAGTTATCACTTGTTGATCACGAAAAATAAGATTTAATACGGTCATTGATAATCTGGCAGTGCGTACAACCAGGTCATCCATATCATATGGCAGTACGAGTTTGAATTTACCCTCAGCTTCATCATATGTGGATATATCATACGGATAATCCACTTTTAGATTTAATAATGCCTTGATTAATGAAGCCGTAAATTCGCTTACATTTCCAATTTCATTCAGATTTAACTGGGATATTACCTGCGGCGGTAAAATTACAGGTATTTTTTGCTTAAATTCTTCAGAAAAATTATCGGATTGTTCTAATAATTTCCCTTCTAAATTAAGTACAAGAGCTTTATGCGGTATCTTCTCGCTCGGGCCACGATATAACTGAATATTATAAGACAGGTCGCTCACTATAATTTATCCCTTAATTTAAATATAATTTCTTGTCTCATAAGATAAATTAATTGGTCGTCCAAAAATGGTTTAATCTCTTTAACAACTCTAATTCATTTCATCTATAGAATTATTATCAATTTTTGTACAAAACATATCAAGCCATTCGTTTAAATCGCATATTCCATATTCTTTTTTCCAGACGGATAAATCGCAGTTTTGATCAATTATTGCTAGCTCGAAACTATCCAATGGCAATCCTTGTCGCAAAATTTGCTCCGGTGTCATAAAAACAAACAATCCTTCGCAATTGGGATTTAACAATAGTCCTCGACAACGATTATACAAATCAACCTCATTCATCAACATCTTACTATTTCTAAACAAAACATTATCCAAGCTTACAAATCCAAAATTTCTACATTTATTAAATTCTTGCGTGTAATTTTCTTTTGCTTTTTGGTCACTATTTGAAACAACAAGAATTGTTCTTACTCGGGCATCTTTCTCATTAGAAAAATGATTGTTGAATATATTAGCGGCAAGCGTCTTTTCCATTGAAATAAAAATATTTACTTCAATTATCGTTCCTGTCTCTCTCCATGATTTTGAAATATCTTCAGAAATATAGTCAATTCCAACGTTATCTATGCTCAATGCATTAACGATATCAAACATCATTTCTTTTACATCTTCATGAATTATGTCATGCGGAATCCGTTCATATGAACCACCGGATGCAAGGTTGGTTACATCACCTAACATAACGACTTCACCCTTTTTAGGCACCGTATCAAATGAATAACCATTATAATTAAGAATTTCGCTCATTTTTTGATCCTGGATTAGTTCTTTGACCCCCATTCCTATATCTTTTTGAGCACTTCTCTTTACATTATCAACTTCTATTAATGCTGAAATTGAACTACTGCCATCCCCTCTTACTTGGGCGGCCATCATGACATATGCTGAATTCAATTTCCCTTGAGAAATAGTAAACCTGTAATTTGTACCAGGGATAAAATTTTCAACTATATTATTCCCATCAGAATAATTATTCGATTTTTCATATGCTGCCTTTAAACTCTGTACATTTTGGATGTTCGTTGTAATACCATTCCCTCTTTCCCCGTCATTAGGTTTAACCACGACAGGGTATCCAATTTGATCAGCAGCTCGAATGCAATCATCAAAAGTACGAACAGGTAATTGAATTGTCGCAGGAAACCCTAATGTGCGAATGAATTGGCAAGTCTTCAATTTGCTTCTTGAAAGAAAATAACCAAAAACACTATCATTTCTGTTTGACGAATGGTCATAAATTATTCCCTGGGAACCTTGTCCATACAAATAAACTGTTGGTTTGTTTCCAACCGGATAAAACGGAATATTTCGTTCGATTGCCTCTTCTTGCATAATACGAATTACATTTCCCGGCATTTCAGAAATCAAGTGTTCTACTGCCATCGAAATGTGCTGTTTTAATTGAAATGTGTTCGTTTTTCCATTCGCAAGACTATGATTAATAATGGTCATCATAATATTTATTGCTATTTTTATTACGACTTCATCAAAAAATTGAACGACCATAGTATGATTTTGATTGTCGTTTATTTTATCCTCAATAAAAAATTCTCTATTACCTTTTAGGTTTAATAGATTACATAATAAAATTTTCATTAATTGAGGAATGTTTTTTTGTTTAAAAAGTTCAGGCGTGATCACTAAATTTGCAACATGATCAGGTAAAACAGACTTCATGTTATTAAAATCATTTTCGGAAAAGTTATAATTCTTAATTGGCAATTCATATTCTAGGACAACAGCTTTTTTGGATAGATAAATACTGGGTCCATGAAAAACCTTTAAATTATTGATTTTAATTTCCATTAATTCAAAATTTCCATTTTTAAAAGTTAAGGTATATGAACGATTTCATCAAAAGATATGATTTTTACCTCAGAACAAAAACCATCTAACCAATCAAGGATTTTGATTTTTCCGTCTTGATTATCCCAAAGTACATCCTTGCATTGATCATCAACGATAACCTTGTCAAAATGATCTAATGGCAAACCCTGTTTAGCAATTTGATCGGGTGTCATCATAACCATTAATCCATCACATTCAGGATCAAGTATCATGGATAAACAACGACTATAAATATTATCTTCTAATGCAGTTGTTTCCCCACCATTGATCAATGTGTAATCATGTTCAGAATATCCCAGGCTTAAATATTTCTCTTTATTAACTTCAAGAAAATGTCTTCCGAATTCTTTATTTTGTGAAACGATTAATATGCTATCAATCCGCCCGTTATTTTTATCTGAAAATTCATGTTTAAACACTCGGGCAGCAACTTCTTTACCGACCATCTGATATGCGTTCAACTCAAGAATAACGCCAACTTCCCGCCAGGATTTTGAAATATCAGGTGTCATGAAATCAATACCCATGGACGTCATTCTAAAGGCTCTACAAACATACCCTGCCATCTTGATATTATCTGGATGAACATCTTCCATATTAATTGCTTTCAAAGTACCGCCTGTTGAAACATTATCAATAGTACCGAGCATCACTTTTTCGTTTATACTTGGTGCACTATCCGGTGAAAACCCTTGGCCATTTAAAAGCCTAAGCATCTCGTCATCTATCACTAACGAATAAAAATCACATTCTTCATCAACAAGACCTAAACGACGTCTGTTTTCTTGCTCAATCAATGATGTAATGGAATTAACACCATCACCAATAACGTATGGTGCGCGCCTTCTGGATACTAAATTCACTTTGCCGTTAGTGACAGAAATTCTATGGTCGTCACCTTCAACAAATTTTTCCAAAATTAAATAACTGTTGCTAACGGCAGAAGCTTTTTGAAAGGCAAACTTCAACTCTTCAACATTTTTAATATTTGCGGTAATTCCTTTACCTTGCCCCATGTTTACTGGTTTTATCACGACAGGAAATCCCATTTTTCGTGCCTCAGCCGTACAATGTTCAAGGTTTCTAATGATGACTTGTTGGGTCGTCGGGTAACCAAGTTTTCTTAATACTGCATTCGTATGCGCCTTATCTTTTTGTAGCTTTCCCCCTATTTCACTATTACCTTGCGGATTACCATGATTGTAAAATACAGCATTTTTACCCTGGCCATAAATATAAACAGGATATGCTTCATGAACCAAATAAAACGGGA
Organism: Pseudemcibacter aquimaris; assembly: GCF_028869115.1. Classification (NCBI taxonomy): domain Bacteria; kingdom Pseudomonadati; phylum Pseudomonadota; class Alphaproteobacteria; order Emcibacterales; family Emcibacteraceae; genus Pseudemcibacter; species Pseudemcibacter aquimaris. Next base: position 743,928 of record NZ_CP079800.1, on the reverse strand, counting down.
TGCGCATATCTCTTGCAGTGCTAAGCATATTCTGCATTAATTCGCGCAATGGAACCATCATTAAGCTTGCTAATTTTCCTTCAACTTCTCTTCTAACATTTTCCAGTGGTACTTTTTTCCCATTACACACAAATCTAAGTATTTCAATCGCTAAATAACTTGAAAAATTAGCCACTAAATCAAAAAGATATTCAACACATAAATACTGATTACCTAAATGATCTTCCTTAATCTCAATAATTAAATCATCCGGGCTTTTTAATGAATTAATTGATTTAGTAAGCTCTAACAAAATCTCACCTAATGACAACCCTTCCAAAGGTGAGAGATTATCTTGTATAACTTCAGGCAAAATCAAAGAAAGAACGTTATGTTGATGCTGGTTCAGTTGAGCCGTCAATTCAAATAAATCACTTGTAACGGGTGTTATTGCGGCCTGATATGACGTAAATATACTTGGCCCATGTGTATTAAACGTATCTTCATTAAACTTGGTCAAGGCTTCCCCCTATTACACTATCTACAGATCACCTGAATTTAGCGTGTATATATTACATATATTTTTTCATATCCATCTGTTTCCCAAATGCCTGTCCATTCTTTTGGGATCGTAACAGCATCACCAGCATTTATAACAACTACTGACCCATCGGAAGATGTCAACTTCACACTTCCTTTTGTGAAATACATAAATTCATCCACACCATATGGTTCTGTGATTTCAAAGCGGCTTTTACCTGCTTTATACATACCAACATCAAATTTTTCATCGCTGGAAAGTAATGATCTGACATCCAGTTGAGTATCATTATTTTCATGGGTCGTGATCATGCTGGGGCGTTCAAATATTTTACCCGCGATTTCATCCTTGCTCATGACTGATGGTTTAATCACGTCCTCTGCCATTGAAACTGACGGCAAAATTAGAGCTACTATTATCAATATGTATTTCATTTTCTTTCCCTAATTTAACTTAAATGGTGAAAAATCGGTTTTATTATCAAATATTTCGACATTTTCCGCACGTTTTAATGCGTTTACAATTTTATATGTGACCGGCGTCAAAATGGCTTCCCAGCATACCTTGATTAAAAAGTTGGAAAACATTACGGTCAAAAGTACTTCCATTTCCCAAATGCCATAAAATGCCACCGGATAAAAAATCAAACTATCCGCGCCCTGGCCCACAATCGTTGACCCTATTGTACGGGTCCAAAGATGTTTTCCTTTTGTCCAGATTTTCATTTTCGCCATGACATACGCATTAATCATTTCACCAGTGAAAAATGCGATCAGTGACGCAAGCACAATGCGCGGCACTTGGCCGAAAATCATATCATAGGCTTCTTGCCCTTCCCATCCGGGCGCCGGCGGCAGTTTCACAATAATAAAGCTCATGATGGATGCGAAAATAACACCAGCAAACCCCACCCAAATCACTTTACGGGCACGGGCATATCCGTAAACTTCGGTCAGGACATCACCAAAAACATAAGAAAGCGGGAAAAACAAAACGCCCGCCCCATAAATATAGGGCGAGCCAAATAAATCGATCGTCGCAAGTTTCGCAGGACCAATAACATTTGAACAGATGAGGACCACCACAAAGGCGGCCATCATCAAATCATAATATTTAAACTGATGTTTTTCGCTCAAATGATTAGAATCTCGAACTTGTCAGTTTTACGTCAGAATTCGCCCACATCTTGTTGTAACGCGCTAGGAATTCATCAGCTAGGTCATCTTTTTTCTGCGCTTTTAATGCCTGATGCAAGCCATAAAGCGAATATGCATTTTCCGGATTATGTTCTAAATCATCCCAATAGACCACCTCTGCTTCAACAGGTCGGCCCGCATCAAGAAGGATCGCGCCAAGAATATGTCGTGTAGGGAAATACCATGATGGCGGTTCATTATAAGCAAGACTGTCTTCCATACGTGCTGCGCTGCTCAAATGGAAAACGGCTTTATCAAAATCACCTTTTTTCGCGGCAATTTCACCATCAACAACTTGTTTTGCAATGGTCAAAAGCCCACCAGCATCTTCAAAATTTGAATAACCTGGCTGACCTTCACGCATTTTTTCAACAAGCTTTGCAAGCTCCGCTGCTTCTGCCTCTGCCTCGTTCATATTGCCTTTATGTAGGTTTGCAAGTGCACGTCCATAATGCCAAATCCCTGTCATAAATTGGGCTCGCATAAATGGTTTTTCGACCTCAAGCATATCATCCCACATACCAAATCGCGCCATCACGAACATTGGCTGCGAACGGAATGTTTCATTTTGTCCCCAGGTGTTGGCACGTGATCCGGCCTCTACTTTTTCTTTTACTTTACGCGCGGCCGCAATTGATTCACCACTACGCCCCGTATACATGGATGACCATGCAAGGAAATGAAGGTTATGTGGATAATATGCAAGCGGGTATAGCCCTTGTGCATTACATTGTGCGATGTAATCCTCATCCACCTTGGCTGCTACGATATTTGTGTCATATGCATCCTGATAACGACCAAGACGCATAAAAATATGCGATGGCATATGGATTAAGTGCCCTGAACCCGGTAAGAGCGGCGCAAGATTATCTGCACTTTCTTCAGCAAGCCATGGTTTCTTGGATTCTGTAATATGGATATGATAGTGAAGCGCAGCTGCATGATCAGGATGCTTTGCAATCACTCGGTCAAGAACCTCAATCACTTGATTTGTGCGGCCCTTTGTGCTGCCGTCCAAGTTCCAGTAATCCCATGGCTGCGCGTTCATTGCAGCACCAACAAAAAGAACCGCTGCATCCGCATCATCCGGATACTTATTCATCAACTTTTCCATGGCAACCACATAGGCTTCATCAAGTACATCACGTGGTATAGATAGATCCTCGCTATAACGCGCGGAAAGCGCATCAATATAATCCGCTTCGCGCTGGGATACTTTATCCTTTAATGACCTTGCCATGCCGATAGCGTAATTTGCTTGCTCATGTGAATTGGTCGTCATTGGCAAATTCAGATTACGACCAAGGCTTAACGCCCACCCCCAATAGGCCATGGCATTTTCTGGATCTAACCTAATTGCTTCTTTAAAGGAACGCATGGCTTCTGAATGGTTAAAGGCCACCCAAAGACGAAAACCCTGATCAAAGAAATATTGTGATTCTGCATTTTCCGTTGTAACGGCAAATTTATAATCACCAAGCCCGGTAAGTTTTGGTGAAATTGGCCCCTCTGCCGTTTTCGGATCCGCATTCAGCGCTTGCGGGTCCCAGACTTGTGCAAATGATTGTGATGACATAGCACCGATGCAAACGGCGCCCATAAGGATTTTCTTTAGCATAGCTACCCTTTCGAAATTCTTTGGAATCTTTATAATTATTATTTTTGCGTGTGATTATACACAAATTAAGTCACAGACCCAACCTGTTTAAATTTATCTTGGTCCCATGACCCGCTGTCCATAATTTTCTTTAATCTATCCACCGCATCCCACACATCAGTGTATGAAACATAAAGCGGTGTAAAACCAAAACGCATAATATCCGGCGCCCTGAAATCACCAATCACATTCGCATCTATTAATGCCTGAATAATTGGAAAACCATTTTCAGATGAAATTGCAACCTGACTGCCGCGCACTTTATGATCACGGGGTGTCACAATTTCAAACCCGTGACCGGAACATCTTTCCTCAATTAATTGAATGAACAAATCACAAAGCTTTAATGATTTCTTCCTGATTTCCTGCATATCTGCTCTCAAGAAAATATCAAGACCCACTTCAGATGTTGCAAGGGAAATAATCGGTTCTGTGCCAGTTGAAAACTGACGAACATCTTTTCTTGGGCGGTAATCACGTTCAAAAGCAAATGGCGCTTCGTGGCTCCACCACCCTGTTAATGGTTGCACAGCTTTACCGTGATGGCGTTTTGCTACAAATACAAATGCTTGCGAGCCTGGGCCACCATTTAAATATTTATATGTACATCCAACCGCCATATCGACATTACAGCCATTAAGGTCAACCGGAAGCGCCCCCGCACTATGGCACAAATCCCAAATGACAAGCGCGCCGTGTTCATGCGCTTTTTTGGTGATCGCTTCCATATCCAGTAAGCGACCCGTTTTATAATGGACATGCGTAATACAAAGAACGGCAACATCATCATTAATGGCATCCATAATTTCATCATGTTCCGCAAACACGATCTCATGGCCTTGATCCAATTGTTTAATCAGGCCTTGAACCATATAATTATCTGTTGGGAAATTGCTTCCTTCCATGATAATTTTTTTGCGTCCCGCGCGCATATCAAGGGCAGCTGCCACTGCCTTATAAACATTAAGGCCAGTTGCATCGCCATGAATAACCTCGTCAGCCTCTGCGCCGATTAATTTTGCCGTCTTGGCACCCAATCTTTCAACAAGTTCAAACCAACCTGCTTTATTCCAACTTTTGATAAGATCTTCGCCCCATTCCTGATCAATGACCTCTAACGCGCGGGCGCGCGCCGCCTTTGGCATGGCGCCAAGGCTATTACCATCCAGATAGATCATGCCTTCGGGCAAGTAAAATTCATCTCTGAATTCACGTAATGGATCATTATTATCAAGTGTGGTAAAATCTTCACGGGTTAGCGTCATGATGGGTAACTTCCTTATTATTTAAAAATTTTGTGGAAGACTATCATTGATTAAATTTATCTTCCATGTAAAATTTCTTAAATAATTATAACCAAAAACTTATAACAGGGCCGGCAATTGAAACCTTATCACTTTATGGATCATGAAACACTTGAACGGGAATATAGCCCCAGCAGCTGTATTGACGACATCATGGTGTTTATCAATCAGTATATTGATAAAAGTGCTGAAGCCCGCGAATTGCTTAATGGCCAATTTGAACAAAATGTAAAATACGGTCCCGAAGAAAGATCGCATTTCGATATCTTTATGCCGGATAAGGCAAAAAAAGCTGCAAATGATCCTGAAATTGCCCCACTTCCCGTTCATGTTTTTATTCATGGCGGATACTGGCAAGAGCTTTCCAAAAATGAAAGCTGTTTTATGGCACCAAACTTTCTGGATCATGATGTTATATTCATTGCGCTTGATTATACGCTTGCGCCGGATGCCACCATGCATGAAATTGTCGACCAAACAAGACGAGGCATGATTTCCGTCATTAATAACGCCCGTAAATTTGGTGGTGATCCTGAAAACATCACTATTTCCGGCAGTTCCGCCGGTGGGCATTTGGTCGCGGAAGTTTTAAGTACCGATTGGAACTTATATGGTTTTAACAAATGTCCTCTTAAAGGTGCACTTGCCATAAGCGGGGTTTTTGATTTGGAACCGATTGTAAATACTTATGTCAATGATCCCTTAAAAATGACCAAGGAAGACGCGACCTCCTTAAGCCCGCTGCACCATATTCCGGATGAATGCTGTGATATCGTTTTTTCCGTAGGTGAAAACGAAACATCCGAATTCCACCGCCAAACAGATGAATATATGAAAGCATGCCAGAAAAAAGGCATCAACACATCATACGTGAAAATGCCCAAATTTAATCATTTCGATATCGTAATGGAATTAAATAAAAAAGACAGCCCACTATTTAAGGCTGTCTTAAATCAAATCAGATCTTAATTATTTTTTGGCTTTTGCCTTTGCAATAATTTCTTCTGCCATTTCATCGGCGACCACATTGGTCGGACGCTTTTCTTCGTCGGAACGTTCAAAAATGTGAATAAGCGTATCATAGATATTATCAACTTTTTCGTTAATGCTATCCAGATCATAATTTCCGGATGTTTCACCGGATACATTGATGATACCGCCAGCATTGATCACATAATCCGGTGCATATAAAACACCGCGGTCCATAAGACGCACACCATGACTATCATTAGCAAGCTGGTTATTGGCACCGCCCGCAACAATGGTCGTTTTTAAATTCGGGATCGTGTCATCATTCAGTACCGCACCAAGCGCACATGGTGACAATACATCACATTCAACCGATAAAATTTCATCCGGCGCCACAACAGTTACGCCATATTTTTCAACAGCCTCATCAAGATGTTCTTGGACAATATCGGAAACAATGATTTTTGCGCCATCATTATGAAGAAGTTCACATAAAAACAGTCCTACATGACCCACGCCCTGTACAGCAACGGTTAATCCTTCAAGACTATCTTTACCAAGTTTATATTTCACCGCTGCACGGATACCGTTATAAACGCCACGCGCCGTGAATGGTGATGGGTCACCGCTGGCATGATCACCGTGCGGAAGCCCCGCAATATAATCAGTTTCTGACGCGATGACCATCATGTCTTCAGTGGTCATTCCCACGTCTTCTGCGGTGATGTATTTACCGCCCATTTTTTGAACGCAGCGACCGAACGCTTTAAAAAGTTCTTCCGATTTATCGGTTTTTGAATTGGCAATAATCACGGCCTTACCACCACCAAGTGGCAAACCCGCCATGGCGTTTTTATAACTCATCCCGCGAGAGAGCCTGAGCGCATCATTAAGGGCATCCATTTCACATTCATATGGCCACATACGACAACCACCCGCACCCGGGCCGAGTGTTGTGTTATGTACTGCGATAAAGGCTTTTAAGCCTGTTTCTTCATCATTGAAATAGGCAAGTTGTTCGTGCCCCCGAAATTGATTTTTTTCAATCATTTTACTTTCTCTTAATTAGGACGCCTGCTTTAAATCTTGTGGATTTTCAAGCTGCTTTAATAACTTCTCTTGTCGCACTTTTCCGTTTGCGACATTTTTTTCTTTCACATGCCCGTATCCCTTATAAGATAACGGCACGGACAGGATTTCAAGGCATTGTTGGTAATTGCTTTGGTTCAGTCTGTCCAGTGTTTTCGTGACTATTTCTTCATATTCTGTGATTAAGGCACGTTCCATTTTACGTTCTTGCGTATATCCAAAAATATCAAACAAAGAACCGCGCAAGAATTTCATCTTTGCGACCAATTTCAATACACCCATCATCCATGGACCAAATTCACGTTTCTGAATTTCGCCTCTCCCATTTTTCTTTTCAAAAATGGGGGGTGCCATATGGAATTTAAGTTTGAAATTACCATCGAATTGCGCGTTTAATTTCTTCAGAAATTCACCATTGGTATAGAGGCGCGCCACTTCATATTCATCCTTGATCGCGAGCAGTTTAAAATAGCTTCGCGCAACCGCATCAAGAATATCACCATTATCAGCCTGTTTTACACGGTTAATCAGACCCATATATTTATCTGCATAATTTTGATCCTGATAACGGATCAAATTATCGTAACGTTTTGAAATAACATCATCTGCGTTTTCTGAAATATCATCATGGAAGGACACATTGATATAAGGAGCCGCAAATTTCATAAGTGCATCCATATCATGCGCCGCCATGCGGCCACAGGCAAATGTCATTTTATTCTGGCCAATGGCAACACCGTTAAGTTCAATGGCACGGTTAATCGCATCAAAAGAAAGTGGAATTAATCCCTTTTGCCATGCATATCCCATCATGAACATATTGGTCGCGATGCCGTCACCAAGCAGCACTGTGGCAAGTTCCGTTGCCTCAACATAATGACGGGCTTCATCAAGTGTATGTGCCTCAACGGAACGTTTTAAATTTTCCTGTTGGAAATCGATCTGGTTATTTTCCACGAAAGCAGAAACCGGTGAATTATGACCGTTAATCACGGCTTGCGTCCGGTCACTGCGCACACATTCGATAGCATCCGGGCTTGCAGCAACCACAAGGTCACATGCGACCAATAGATCCGTACAACCCGTCATAATATGCGGCGTGCGCAGGATTTCAATTTCTTTACCTAGTCGTACGTGGCTCATCACCGCGCCGCCCTTTTGCGCTAACCCCGTTTGGTCAAGCTGATTACTGGCAAGACCATCAAGATGCGCCGCCATACCAAGTATCCCACCGATGGTCAGAACACCCGTTCCGCCAACACCGGTCACCAGAATATTATATTCCGTTTCAACCGTGCCCACATCTGGCATCGGGATATCTGCAACCAATTTATCAAGGCCTGTGACTTTCGGTTTTTTAAGATCGCCACCAATCACGCTAACGAATGACGGGCAGAACCCTTCGACGCATGAATAATCCTTGTTACAGCTGGACTGGTTGATGATGCGCTTACGGCCAAATTCTGTTTCAAGCGGTTCAACAGACACACAGTTTGATTTCACCGAACAATCGCCGCACCCTTCGCATACCGCGTCATTGATGAACACACGACGATCAGGATCTGGGAACGATCCACGTTTACGGCGACGGCGTTTTTCCGCGGCGCAGGTTTGATCATAAATAATGATGCTGCATCCTGAAATTTCACGGGCCTCTTCCTGTACGGCCATCATTTGATCACGGGGCAGGATCGGAATATCCGCCGGGATCAAACCACGGTTAATATATCTGTCCATATCTTCGGTCAGGATCCAGATTTTCTCAACCCCCTCGCCGCGCATTTGCTGGGCGATCATTTCTACGGTAAGACCACCTTCAACCGGTTGCCCGCCTGTCATCGCCACCGCATCATTATAAAGAATTTTATAAGTGATATTCACACGGGCCGCGATGCTGGCGCGGATCGCGAGGATACCGGAATGCTGATATGTCCCGTCACCAAGGTTGGTGAAAATATGTTTTTCATCTGTAAACGGAGCCTGCCCAATCCACGGAACACCTTCGCCACCCATTTGGGTAAAAGTATCCGTTTTACGGTCCATCCACATTGCCATGATATGGCAACCGATACCCGCCGTTGCACGACTTCCTTCCGGAACCTTGGTTGATGAATTATGCGGGCATCCCGAACAAAAATACGGCTTACGGATAAGCGGTGAACAATATTCCGCCTGCATGGCTTCGCGGCGATTAAAATAGTTGCGTGCAAATTCAACCATTTCGCCTTTATAAAAATGGGAAATCCGATCGGCAATCACATGGGTAATCAGCCCCACCGAAAGATCATTTTCCGGCGGTAACAACCACTGTCCATGTTCATCATATTTACCCACCACTTTCGGGCGTTTATCCGCATGCCAGTTAAAGAGTTGCTGTTTTAATTGGTTTTCAATCAGCTCGCGTTTTTCTTCAACGATCAAAATTTCTTCTAACCCTTCACAGAAATTGCGGACGCCTTCCGGCTCAAGCGGCCAAGGCATACCGACCTTATAAAGCCTTAAGCCGATTTTTTCTGCGACATGCTCATCAATACCCAACTCATATAATGCCTGACGCACATCACCATATGTTTTACCGCTGGTAATAATGCCGAAACGTGGTTTGGTGCTATCCCATACGGTGCGGTCAATGTTGTTTTTCTTGGCAAATGCAAGCGCGGCGAAAAGCTTATAACGCTGCAAACGGTAATCCTGTTCGCGCCAAACATCATTGGGGCGGATATGAACGCCCCCTTCCGGCATTTCAAACTCATCGTCACCCGGAATTAAAATCTTTCTGTTTTCACGGGAAAGATCAACAACACCCGTGCTTTCTGCTGTATCAGACGTCACCTTAAACGCCGTCCAACACCCGCTATAACGCGACATGGCAATTCCCAAAAGACCATATTCCACAAATTCCTGCATATTGGCCGGATATAACATCGGCAGCATGGTGGAATAAAATGAATGATCCGATTGATGGGGAATGGTTGATGATTTACAGGCATGATCATCACCGGCAATGGCAAGCACCCCGCCATGCGGTGTTGTTCCCGCCGCGTTGGCGTGTCTTAATACATCACAGCTGCGGTCAACACCCGGCCCCTTTCCATACCAGATACCAAAAACACCATCATATTGTGCGCCCTTATACATATTGACCTGTTGAGTGCCCCAAACGGCAGTCGCACCAAGTTCCTCGTTAATTCCTTCTTCAAAGAATATATTTTCTGCACGCAGGTATTTTTCTGCCTTTCTTAATGCCGCATCATAATGACCAAGAGGCGAACCGCGATAGCCGGATATAAAACACCCCGTATTAAGGCCCGCCGCATTATCACGCCAGCGCTGCACAAGGGGAATTCGCACCAACGCTTGTATCGCCGTCATATAGGCACGACCCGTTTCCAGTTCATATTTGTCATTAAGGGACACATCAGGCAATTTTACATTGATACCCATCTTGGCGGCTCCGGCAATTTTGTGAATCGATTAATAGGTATATTTTAATCTTTTTTTGGCGATATTTCCTTTCTATTTTTGGATTTATTCCTATATAATGGAATAAATATTGCCATTTTTAAAAAAATAAAGAAATATTAATGCTTATTGAATTAAATGACACAGACAAGAAAATCTTAAACCTGATCCAATCGGACGCCACCATCACCAATGCGGAAATTGCGGAACGGATCGGCCTATCCGCCGCCCCATGCTGGCGCCGCATCAAAAGGCTTGAAGAACGCGGCATCATTTCAAGACGCGTTGGCATATTGGATACCAAGGCGCTTGGGTTAAACATCATTGCCTTCGCCAATGTGAAATTAAGCCATGTGCAGGAAGACGCGCTCGAAGAATTCGAGGCCGCCGTCACCAAGTTCGACGAAGTCACCGAATGTTACACCATCAGCGGGTCAATGGATTTCCTGATCCGCATTGTCACAGAAAACATGCAATCATACGAAATATTCTTGCGCAAAAAATTATTAAGACTTCCCATGGTCAGCGAGGTCAATACGAATTTTGCGGTGACACAAGTGAAGTATACGACCGCTGTTCCATTAGAACTTTCAAGTTAATTGCTTGTAAGTTCACGAAAAGCACTATACTAGTCAGGTCAACAGATTGGACACATTATGAGCAAGAAAAAAATATTCGTCAGTTTTGACGTAGAAAATGATAGTGCCTTTAAAAATATCATTGTCGGCAAATCACAAGAACAAGGCGCAAAGTTTAAAGTTGCCAATTGGTCCATGAAACCAGACACGAAAAATCCGAAATGGTTAAAAGAAGCAAAATTCAAAGTGACCCGCTGCGACGTTATGGTCGTAATGGTCGGTGAGAACACACACCGTGCCCCCGGCGTGATCAAAGAAGTTGAATTCGCCACCAACGCCAATATGAAAATCATCCAGATCAACGCAACTGATGGCGATGCTCATTCAATTAACGATGCTGGCGTCGCATATGATTTGAAATCGGATGATTTAGCTGAGTTGTTAAATTAAAAACCACAAAATACCGTTTCATTGTTAATTTCATTGTCAGAAATAATTAATTTTAGAACAATATTATTACCTATTCCCGTCACCTTACATGAGGTTGAGCTCTTTATTTCAAATCTATTCTCTGAAACAAATAGCGTATTTATTAATATAGTTGACAGTAAATCTGGGTCCTCCACCTCCCAACTACATACATTCTCAATCAAAATTTTTGCTTCAAGCGCAGCATATTCTGCAAACTTAAGAAAATAATATTTTTTGAAATAAGACTTTGGCTCGTCACCTAAAACAGTGATAGGCAATTCTAATTTCTGTTCATTCTTATCGAAGTTAATTAAAGCAATATCTACACTTCGGTCATGAATAAAGTTTAATACCCTTTCAGATAATTCATGATTAGGTTTAAATTCTAATTCTAAAATTATACCTACTCCACCTTCTCCGCAAGAACCGCCGCAATCGTTGCAATACCATCAATGAAATTACCGACGCGGATATTTTCGTTGGGGCTATGTTGATTGTTATCCGGATTTACAGTCGGCACTGTGACCGCGGGCACATCAAGCGTATCCACAAATGGTGAAATCGGGATTGAACCACCCATGGTGCGCAGCATGATCGGGGCTGATCCATTAAAATGGGTCAGTGCGCTTTTTGCAAAACGGCCGGGCAAGCTGTCGAAATCGGTTCTGAAGGCAGGATATGATGTAAAATGGTTCATCTGCACAAACCGTTTACCGGACATGCGTTGCGCATCTGTTGGCGGTTCACTTATCACCACATACCCTTGTTTTTCAATATGGGCTTTAATAAGCCCCATCAGATATTCCGGATCACTTTCCTTCACAAGTCTAATATCAATTTCTGCGGTTGCATCCGGCGGGATGATGGTACGGACCTGATCACCAATCCATGCAGAACCCATCCCGCGAATATTAAGGGACGGATATTGAATGGATGCTTCAAGGCTGTTTGCGACTTTATCGACCACACTAAAGCCCATTTTTTCACGCATTTCTTCTTCGTTATTGGGCACATCATCCAGTATTTTCTGAACATCCGGCGTAATTTCAACACCATCATAAAACCCGGGGATCGTCACAACACCATCGGCATTTTTCATGGTCGCAAGCAATTGCACCAATTGAAACGCCGGATTGGGCGCGTAATTTCCAAAATGGCCGCTGTGTTGCGCCACCTTTGGTCCAAATGTTTTAAGGGTCAAATCGGTAATACCGCGCGCGCCGAATGATAATGTCGGGCCACCGCTACGGTGCGGCGGGCCATCAAAAATCAAAAGCATATCCGCCGCTAACTCTTCACGGTTGTCCATGACCGCTTGTGGCAAATGCGGTGATGATAATTCCTCTTCGGTATCGATGACCACTTTCAAATTATAATCAGTGGTGACCCCCAGATTTTCCAACACATCAAGCGCCATCAGAAACTGAATATTCGGCCCCTTACTATCGGACGCGGAACGCGCATAAATGCGCCAATCGGGGTTAATGTCACCTTTTAAACTATCCCATGATATATCCTGCCACTGTCCATTTTCCCAAGTGTTTGTGTCAGATTCTCTAAGTACGGCACCATATGGGTTTTCCTGATACCATGCGCTTGGATCAACGGGTTGGCCATCCGCTTGCAAATAAACAAGCATGGTTTTATCCGCGCCCGGCACCATACGTTTCGCATATAAAAGCGGGTTTTCCGGTTCGGCCAGCCTACTGACCTCGAAACCTCTTGTGCTGAATGCATTCTCAACCCAATCCGCCAACATGGCAATATCATCCGGTTTACGCCCGTCATTGGGAATTGCCAGATATTCCTTGAATGTATCAAGAGCGTCCAGCTTTATACGCTCAACTTCGGCGCGGATATCTTGTGGTGATAATTGATTTTCCGCAATTGCCGTCATTGGCATCGCCGTCATCATGAGCGAAAGAAGTAATTTTTTCATCATATCTCCCCTTTTTTTCTTACTATAACCGAATGGCGGGTAATTTCACTTTAATTTTTTAGATCAAAAGTTTATCCTATTTCCAATTCAATAAAGGGCTTATGGAAATGATCAAAAAAATCACTGTTACACTTTCTTCAATCGCACTTCTTTCTGCCTGTGGCGATAACCAACAGGAAGCATCATACGGCACATGGGAAAGCCCGATCACGGCGGAACTGACCACCGAAAGCGCGGTTGGGTTACGTAGTGTGCGTCTTGATGGTGATGATTTATATTGGATCGAAAGCAGACCCGAAGAAGGCGGCCGCCGCGCCATCGTAAAACGCGATGCAGACGGCAACGTCAGTGACGCCATTCCAGCGGAATATTCAAGCCGCACTCGCGTTCATGAATATGGCGGCGGTTCATATTTCGTGGAAGATGGCGTGATTTATTTTTCAAACCATAGCGACCAAAAATTATACCGTTATAACGGCGAAGGTGAACCAGAAGCCCTTACCAACGATGGATACCGTTACGCCGATTGTGTGATGGATGCATCACATAACCAGCTTATTTGCGTACAGGAAGATCACACATTCGACGGTGAACCGGTAAATACACTTGTGGCCGTATCACTTAACGGTGGTGGTCGGGTCAGACCATTATTTTCCGGCACCGATTTCGTATCCAGCCCGGCGATAAGCCCGGACGGTGAAACACTTGTCTGGATTACGTGGGATCATCCGAACATGAATTGGGATGACACCAAAATGTGGAAAGCATCCATTTCGGATAACGGCAGCATTTCCGGTACAGAAACCATCGTGGAACGCGCCAGCCTTTCTGTACAGGAACCACGTTTTAACAAAACGGGTGATCTTTATTATATTTCCGATCCAAACGGATGGTGGAATTTCCAGAAATATGAACTGGATGACGAGGAAAGCAGATCACTGACCCGTAAAGAGGTTGAATTTGGCAAATCCGGTGCCCTTGGCGCCCATAGCTGGGCCTATTACGGCGACAATCAAATCATCGCCAAATATGAAAGCGGCGGCACATCGCATCTTGCGACTGTGGACCTTGTGAATGGCGCGGTTAGCGAAATTGAAACACCATACGTCAGCATTTCAAAGGTTTATTCCGATGGCGATCGTGTCTATTTACTGGGCGCGACCACAACCGCAGCAACGGAACTGGTGGAATATAAGGATTGTGAATTTGAAACCATCAAACAATCACAGGCCAAAATGGTTGATGATGCTTTTATTTCCGCGCCAGAAGCGATCACCTTCCCAAATCAAAAGGGCGAACCTGTTCACGCGTTTTATTACGCACCAAAAAATCCGAATTTCGTTGCGCCGGAAGGTGAACTGCCACCAACCATCGTGCGTCTTCATGGTGGGCCAACGGGTGCGACCAGTGCCGCATTTCGTATGAGCCGCCAATTTTGGACATCACGCGGTTTTGCCATCATCGACATTAATTATGGCGGCAGTACCGGTTATGGCCGCCCTTACCGTGAACGCCTGCGTGGTATGTGGGGCGTGGTTGATATCGACGACACTAAAGCAGGATTAGATTACCTGATAGAGCAAGGAATTGCCGATCCGGATAAACTGTTAATCGCGGGCGGTAGTGCCGGTGGTTATTCCGTTCTAGTTGCCCTTGCACAACACGATATTTTCGCGGCTGGTGCCAATTATTTCGGCATCAGTGACTTGGAAGTCCTTTACCGCGACACCCATAAATATGAAAGTCGCTATCTCGATAGCCTGATCGGCAAATTACCGGAAGACATCGACATCTTACGTGACCGTTCACCAATCAACCATCTTGATGGTTTCTCAAGCCCGCTAATCACATTCCAGGGATTACTTGATGAGGTCGTACCGCCAAACCAATCACAGCTGATTGTTGACGCATTAAAAGAAAAAGGCGTTCCAGTGGCATACTACCCATATGAGGGCGAATACCACGGCTTCGGCAAAAAGGAAAACATCATCCACAGCCTTGAAAGCGAACTGGTGTTCTACGGTAAAATCCTTGGTTTTACCCCGGCGGGTGAATTGCCGGAAATCCAGATTGATAATTTCACAGAATAACGTCATTCCGGACTTGATCCGGAATCCACGGAATCCTTTCATCGGATAAATTTTCTTTATTTAGAGGATTTCGTAGACCCTGAATCAAGTTCAGGGTGACGGATGTCTTGTTAAATCTCTTCGTATTCTTCCGGCGTATCGATATCTTGAAAGATGGCTTCTGAATTTACATCAACCTCGATGATATCATCGGGGTAATCCTTGAGAAGTTTTCTTGCGCCGCGGTCGCCTTCGAGTTCTTCGAAATCATTGAAATAGTTTTTCGCGAAGATGAGCGGGTTGCCGATTTTGCCGTTTGTGGTGGGGGCGATGATTTTGCCTTTTTCGAATGCGGCGATCAGATCATTGTAATTACCTGATGTGATGTATGGCATATCGCCAAGGCAGATCATGACGCCGTCGATGTCATTTGGTAGTGCTTCAATTCCTGCCTTTACCGATGTACTGAGACCATGGAAAAATTCCAGGTTATGAACGTAGGTCACATCACCTGAGATACTTTTCTTTACCGCTTCGGATTCATTGCCGGTGACCACGTAAATGCAGGAAACATTGCTGTCCGCAAGCTGTTCGACAACATAATTCACCATGGTTTTATCATTGAATGTCAGTAGTAATTTATTTTCTGCGCCCATACGTGTGGAACGCCCCGCTGCCAAGACTATAGCGGCAATGCGGGCCATTTATGCGATGCCTTTGATGTTTTCAGCGCGGCGTATAGATACCAATTCCGCAAGGATTGAAAGCGCGATTTCAGCGGGTTCAAGGCTGCCGATATCAAGGCCAGCTGGGCCATGAACGCGGTCAATTTCTTCTTCCGTGAAACCTTTCTCACGCATTCTATCGCGGCGTTGCTTTTGGGTTTTTCGGCTGCCAAGTGCTGCGATATAAAATGCATCGGACCGCATCGCCATTTCAAGCGCCGGATCATCAAGCTTCGGATCATGGCTTAATGTCACGATGGCGGTGCTTGAATTAATACCGATTTTCTCAATGGCTTCATCCGGCCAATCAGTCATGAATTTTGTGCCCGGGAACCGTTCCTCACTCGCATAAGCAGTGCGCGGATCAATCAGCGTTACATCGATATCAAGGGCTTCCGCCATTTTCACAAGTCCTTGTGAAATATGCACGGCCCCCACCACAATCATTTGCAGCGCCGGTTTAAATTCATGAATAAATAATTCATCATCGGCGGTTTTGATTGTTGATTTTAAAGTTCGAACTTCATGCGGATCACCATCAAGCAGGAACGCACAAGTTTTCTGAACATCGATAAGTGGTTCAACAATAATATGAACTTCACCGCCGCAGCTTAGGCCCACTTCCCATGCTTGATCGGTTGCGACCTCGAATTTCAGTAATTCACCCTCACCTGATTTAATCACGTCAAAGGCGGTTGTTACAACAACCCCATCAACGCAACCCCCGGAAACCGACCCTTCCATATGGCCGTCCGCATCAATCACAAGGTGGCTACCGACCGGACGTGGTGATGAACCCCATGTTTTTACCACGGTGGCGAGCGCCATTTTGCGGCCCTCATTATCCCAGTCACGGATGGTTTCCCATATATGTCGCCAATCTGTACTCATGTCCGGGACAGTAACAAATGCATAAACAAAAATCACTTAAAAAAACGCAATATTATAACAAAATATTGCGCTTCCCCATAAGCATACCTATATTAACTTCAGAAAATTTAAGGGTATATTTATGGATCCATTTACACAGGGCGCACTTGGCGGTGCATTTTCACAAAGCTTTTCAAACAAGAAAACAATGGCGATTGCCTGTTTTGCCGGTATTTGTGGTGGCCTTGCACCGGATTTGGATATTGTCATTGGGTCTGATATCGATCCGCTTTTATCCCTTGAATATCATCGTCATTTCACCCATTCGATCTGGTTTATTCCGTTTGGCGGCGCGCTGGTCGCTGGGGCCATATGGCTTTTGTTTAATTTAATCCTGAAAAAGGATCACTGGGATTTTAAAACCATATATAAATTCGCGACCCTCGGGTACGCGACCCACGCGACGCTTGATGCCTGCACCAGTTATGGTACGCGGTTATTTTGGCCCTTATCCAATGCGCGGGTGACGTGGGATACCATATCGATCATTGATCCATTGGTGACCATTCCGTTGATTGTTTTCGTTATATTTAGCGCAAAACGCGGTTCATCCAAATTTGCACGTATCGGCATGGGTGTCTTTTTCTTTTATATGTCGCTGGGGTTTGTTCAAAATGCACGAGTGACAGACACGATTGAACAGCTGGCTGCGGATCGTGGTCACCAAGTCGAACGGATTAAATTAAACCCGACCATTGGCAACCTGATAGTGTGGCGCGCAGTTTATCAATATGATGGCAATTATTATGTAAACGCCGTTGTTGCACAGCCCTTTAAATCCCCATCTATTCTGGAAGGCACATCAGTTCCTGCCATTGACCCCGAAACAATTTATCCTGAAATTGGCACAGATAGCGTGGCACGTAATGACATTCGCCGCTTTAATTATTTCGCACAAGGATATTTGTTTGAACATAACGGCGGTCTTGCCGATTTAAGATACAGTGCTGAACCCCATAAAGTTCAGCCGATCTGGGGCATACGCGTTGATCGCAACAATCCGGATCATCATGTTGAGTACGGCAATTTCCGTGGCCCGGATGGGCGGGCGCTTGATACCACATGGGATATGATGTGGGGCGATTATACCCCAGAACAAAAAAGCGACATTGCACCATAAGGAACAAGGCCGCTTTTCATAATTCTTATTCTGTCTGATTAGCCACGCATATTACGTAGACGCAGACGCAGGGCATTAAGCTTAATGAAGCCCTCAGCATCGCGTTGATCATAAACCTCGTCTTCTTCGAATGTCACATGTTCCATAGAATAAAGTGAACGTGGTGACTTACGACCAACCAGTGTTGCTGATCCTTTATAAAGCTTCATACGCACTGTGCCGTACACATCTTCTTGTGATTTGTCGATTAAGGCCTGCATCATTTCACGCTCTGGCGAGAACCAGAAACCATTATAAATGGCTTGGGCGTATTTCGGCATGATCTCGTCTTTAAGATGCATTGCACCACGGTCGATCGTAATACTTTCCATACCACGGTGCGCGGTTAGCAGAATTGTACCACCCGGTGTTTCATAAATACCGCGGGACTTCATTCCGATGAATCTGTTTTCAAGCAGGTCAAGACGACCAATGCCATTAATTTTACCAAGTTCATTTAACTTGGTTAGTAATGTTGCCGGTGACATACGCACCCCATCAATCGCAACAGGATCACCTTTTTCAAATTCGATATCAATGTATGTTGGCTCTGCTGGTGCGTTTTCCGCTGAATCAGTACGGCTATACACATATTCTGGTGCTTCTTCCCACGGATCTTCTAAAAGCTTTCCTTCAGAAGAAATATGAAGAAGGTTCGCATCACATGAGAATGGTGCCTCGCCACGCTTATCTTTCGCGATTGGAATTTGATGCTTTTCAGCATAATCAATCAGCTTCTCACGGCTATTTAGATCCCACTCACGCCATGGGGCGATCACTTTAATTTCCGGGTCATTGGCATAATAACCAAGTTCAAAACGGATTTGGTCATTCCCTTTACCGGTTGCACCGTGGCTTACTGCTTCCGCACCCACTTGATTGGCAATTTCAATCTGACGCTTGGCAATAAGTGGACGGGCAATGGCTGTCCCTAATAAATATGTTCCTTCATAAAGAGTATTGGCACGGAACATCGGAAAAACATAATCGCGCACGAACTCTTCACGAAGATCATCAATGAAGATTTCCTTTACGCCAAACATTTCTGCTTTTTTGCGTGCAGGTTCAAGCTCTTCACCTTGTCCAAGATCAGCTGTGAATGTCACCACTTCGCATTGGTATTCATCCTGAAGCCATTTCAGAATAATTGATGTGTCCAAACCGCCTGAATAGGCAAGCACAACTTTATTAACTGACATCATTTTTTCCTTGTCAAATTACCGAATCCATTATTGCGGCGCAGTATAGGGAAAACTTTCCCTTTAGCAACCCTTGAAATACGCTTTTTCTTCAGAAATATGCAAAAAATGATACTTTAAACAAAATTTTATTTGTAAATAATGAAAAAAATCGAATAAAATTCTAAAAATTAAACATCACACATCTAATCAATTTTATTAAAAAGTATAATTGATGGATTAAATATAAAATAGAACTGTATTAAATTTTACGGCGCCAATATAACACCATTATCGGCAGCATATTTTTCCCATTCCGCAATCAATTCGTTAAGCTTTGTCACATTCACTTTACTTAAATCGTTTCTTTCTGCGGGGTCAGCCGGAATATTATAAAGTTCCCAATCACCACTTCCAAACCTCCCGGGAATGCGTATCAATTTCCAATCCCCTTTCCGAATAGCAATTCGGTTATTAAGTTCCCAACCAACCACATCATCAGATGCATGAATTTCTTCTGCTTCACCATTTATAAAAGGAAGCATGGACGTTCCAATATATGGTGCAACTGACCTGCCGTTATATTCTGGTCCGGGATGCTCGTGCTTTGCAAGATCGAGAAACGTTACTGGTAAATCAAGTACCGTTGCAAATTGATCCAGAAACTCTCCCTTACGGCCTTCAAATTTGCCCGGATAATTAATGATCGCTGGTACCTTTATTCCGCCTTCGGATGAAAATCCTTTAAACATGCGCATTGGCGCTGTCGATGCCCTTGCCCAATGCGGGCCTAAATAAATATATGAATTTATCCGGCCCATATTTTCAAAACTATTGTCGAAATTTTCATCTATCCATTCTTGTGGGAAAGCCCTTGCCATGCCCGGGCCAAACCCTTGTGCCCCATTATCCGACATAAAAATAATGACCGTATTGTCACGTTCACCTGTTTTTTCAAGATAATCAATGATACGCCCAATGTGGTAATCCATATTATCAACCATGGCGGCGAAAATTTCCATTTCACGGGCATCTATTCTTTTTTGTTCATCGCTAAGATTTTCCCAATTTTCCTCTGGCGGGTATGCGGGATCAGGGGCGATATGGCCTTCATCAATAAGACCGATTTTTTCAAGTGATTTTAATCGTTCTTGGGCCAAATTGTCATAGCCTGCATCATAACGCCCTTTATATTTATCAAGATATTCATCTGGCGCCTGAAGTGGCCAATGCGGTGCCGTATAGGCAAGATAGGCAAAAAACGGCTTACCATCATCCTTATCAGCCGAAATATATTCCATCATTTTATCGGTATAAAAACGGCTTGAGAAAAAATCATCCGGCAATTCCGTCATCACACCATCTTCGCGGTACCATGACGTGTCATGATCCACAGTCATTGCAGCATCATCAAAATGGCCACCGCCCCCTTGCAAAATAGCGAATGATCGCTCAAAATCCCGTGCTGCGGGCGATTGATCCTCTTCATATCCAAGATGCCATTTACCCGTCATATAGGTATGATAACCTGCGTCTTTTAATAATGACGACACGGTTACAACATTATGGTTCATATAACCTTCATAGCCAGGTTGCCCTATTTGATTTTCTGCCTGGTCATTATACATAGTACCCATACCAGCCACATGGCTATCCGCCCCACTAAGTAACATTGATCTGGTTGGTGAGCATGCAGCGGCTGCATAAAAGTTGCTTAATTTAACGCCTTCTGCCGCGAGCTTATCGAGGTTTGGTGTGGATATCTCGCTACCGAATGCACCAATATCAGAATAACCAAGATCATCAGCAACAATAAGCAGGATATTTGGGCGTTCATCCGTTTTTTCCGTTTGGTCAGAACAGCCGCCGATCAAAAGTGGCGTCAATGCCAACATTAAAAACTTTTTCATGAAACTTCCCTAAACCGCTTAAAAATTAATATTAATTATTGCTATATCACAGTCTTGGGATTTATGGAAATTACGAAATAAGGCCGCATAATATCTATTATGCGGCCTTAATATTTTACTTCTAATCATTCGCCCGATGGCAATTGACACATGATCCAGAAATACGGCCCGCCATATAATATCTCGGTGATCTGAGTGACGCTTGAAAGAGTGCCTGATCCACATCATTCATGAAACGATACATTCCGCTAACCAGATACGGGTGGCGTTCACGTAGGTCTTCGCTTTGAATTCCATCGCCGATTTCTTTAATACGCTGCAGAGTTTGAACAATATCCTGCTGATCAACAGGGTTATTTTCATCTGCACGGCTAAGGTCACTATCAAGCCTTAAAAGCGCGAACGCAAGTTGATGCATGTTGCCTCTTAATTCCTGACCGTCCACATAATCAAATGGTGGGGGACTTGCCACTTGTGGGAAGCTTTGATCATTCGAATTAGTGCAGGATACGAGCAAAAGCACTGAAGAAATGATTAAAACTATTGGTGAAAAAACTTTATTCATTGTATATACCTCCTTTGTGTAAGGAAATTATACTTTTGCGCCAAAACAAATACCTTGATGCCAGTCAAGTATTGGACATTAAACGAAATAAATTTCACAACAAAAAATCAAATATTTCCTTATTTGACAACTGTCCCCCGCCCCACTATCGTACAGTCAAATTTAACCGACCAAAGGGGAGAAAAATGTCAATTAAATCATTCGGTCTTAAGGCCGCTTTACTAAGCAGTGTGGTGTTCCTTGCCGCATGCGATAGTGGAAATAACACACCGGCCGCATCAAGCGGCGCAGAAGAACAAGCCGCAAACGAACAAATGGTAGAATCCGAAGAAGCCATGATCGCACGCGCGATGGATATCCATGAGCGTATCATCACACTTGATACCCATGATGATATTGACCGTGCAAATTTCACGGATGAATTAAACTATACCATGGATACCTATAGTCAGGTGAACCTGCCGAAAATGTATAAAGGTGGCCTTGATGTGGCATTCTTTATTGTGTTTACAAGCCAAGGGGAATTAAACGAAGCTGGATTTAAAGAAGCATATGATACAGCCATCAGCAAATTCAACGCGATCCACTGGCTGGCAAAAGAAAAAGCACCTTCGCAAATTGGTCTTGCGCTAACATCTGATGATGTGCGCCGCCTTAATGCCGAAGGAAAGAAAATCGCTATGATCGGTATCGAAAATGGTTATCCAATGGGAACTGATCTAGGTAACATTAAAAAGTTTGCTGACCTTGGCGCAAGATATATGTCCCTTGCCCATAATGGCCACAGCCAACTTGCCGATTCAAACACTGGTGAACGTGTTGATGAAAACGGCAATCCAACAGAACCATGGCTTTATAACGGCCTTAGCGAGCTTGGTAAGCAAGCCATTGTTGAGCTTAACAAGCACGGTATCATGATCGATATTTCCCATCCATCATACGAAGCCAACAAACAAACAATCGCGCTTTCAAAAGCACCGGTTATCGCGTCCCATTCATCGGCACGTGCACTAAGTTCAGCGGTAAGCCGTAACCTTGAAGATGACCTATTGCTTGCGGTTAAAGAAAACGGCGGTGTTATTCAAACGGTTGCATTTTCAAGCTATCTTGACCGTGACAAACATAATGCCCACCAGGAATTAAAAGACAAACTTTACGCTGATGTCGCTGCGAGAATGGGTTTTGAAATTCTGGATTATGATACACGCCAGAACATGACACCGGATGCCCTTGCCGCATACCGTGAAACCTATGATCAACTGGTCGAAATGGCGGCACCACGTCTTGAATCAGAAGTAAACACCGTTGCACCGCCAGTGGATGTTAAAGACTTCGTTGATCATATTGATTACATGGTGGACATGATTGGCCTTGATCATGTTGGTATCAGTTCCGATTTCGATGGTGGCGGGGGCGTCGAAGGATGGAATGACGCATCCGAAACACACAATGTAACAATTGAACTAGTACGCCGCGGATATACTGAAGAACAAATCGCACAGCTTTGGGGTGGTAACCTGCTTCGTGTGCTGGATGACGTTCAGGAAGTGTCACGCCAGCTTCTGGCTGCCGAAGGCGAATAATTATAAAAACAGGATAAAATATTGGATCAGGCAAAACGCAACTTGCTTAAATTCATGTTAACAAGCCCGCTGATGGCATCAGCGGGCTTTGCTAATGCATTTGATTCGGAAAAACTGGACCCCGATCTTGAGTTTATCCTGAGTTTAAAAAAAGAACTAATATCAAAACCGGAAGACGGTCTTAATGTTTTTGACTTTGAGGCCGTCGCCCGTGAAAACTTATCTCCCGCCCATTATGGCTATCTTGCATCGGGCGTCAGCGACGAAATAAGCCAAATTGCAAATCGCAAGGCCTTAAAACGGATAAAGTTAATCCCACGCCGCCTGCGTGATATGCAGCATATGGATACATCCATCACATTATTCGGACGCAAATGGAATTCGCCGATTATGATTGCACCCGCTGGCAGTCAGGGTGCCTATCATGATGACGCGGAACTTGCCGTTGCCCGCGCCGCCAAAAAACGCGACCAATTGATGATGTTATCAACCCTTTCATCTAAAAGCTTGGAAGATGTGAACGCCGCCCGCGGTGAACCCGTATGGTTTCAATTTTACCCACGCCAACATTGGCCATCCAACGAGATCATTATGAACCGCGCTGAAGACGCGGGTAATGAGATCATGGTCATTACCGTTGATATGATCGGCAAAGGAAAGCGCGAAACCCTAGAGCGTTTCATCAAAATGGATGATGCCAATTGCGCCGAATGTCACGGCGAAGTCAGAAGCGGATTTCGCGGCAAACCCATGCTCGACAATATCGATTTTGATGCTTACATGGGAAGCGACAGATCATTTGGTTTTGACATGTTAAAGCGCATAATCGACACCACATCCATGAAAGTATTGGTCAAAGGCATCACCAACGCCGAAGATGCGCTTGGGTGTCTTGATGCGGGTGCAGATGGCATCATCGTATCCAACCACGGTGGCCGCGCAGAGGTAAGTTCACGTGGCACCATTGATATCCTGCCCGAAATTGTTCGTGCCGTGAATGGCCGTGTGCCAGTAATGGTCGATGGCGGCATAAGACGCGGCAGTGATGTTTATAAAGCACTCGCCCTTGGTGCCAGTGCCGTTGGCATCGGTAGGCCGTATTTATGGGGTCTTGGTGCCTTTGGTGAAGAAGGCGTTAAAGCCGTTCTTGAAATCCTTGATGAAGAATTCAAACTAGTGATGAAACAACAAGGCACCAACAGCATCAACGATATTAAAGAAAATTCAGTGGTCGTTTAATGCCTTACTGATTTAAATTCGTACCTTTATCAAAAATAATTTTCCATTCGCCCGCGTCATTTTTACGCCAGACGGAATTAAAGTAAGCATAGACCACGCCATCGGGACTAGTCACCGGTCCACTGCTAAAGGCGATATTACCGTCCGGGTTGATCATCACAGTTTCTGATTTCCAACTGAAAGGCGCGTCTGCCTCTTGATAAAAATCTTCCCAGCGAGCGGCGACTTCATCAGCACCCGTTAATGGCCCACGCCCACCCCAAAACACCGTATCCGGATCAAGGAATGATTTAAAAGCATCAAAATCCCGGTCCGCCATCGTCTTGGCAAATGCATTTTCTGTCGCTGCGACCTCTGCCTCAAGCGCGCTATGGTCCTGCGCGAATGAAACCCCAGCAGTAATAACCATTAACAAAAATATATTGATAAGACGCAACATTGATTACCCCTTTTTAATTTTTAAAAAAGAACCCTATCAAAATTGATTTGGTGGTGCAATCTTGTTTGCCTAAGCTTTCGTGGCAGTAACGATTATTTCAACGAGCAGCGCTTCTCTTGCAAGTTTAGCTTCACCGCAAGCACGGGCAGGCGGATTTTCCGGATCAATCCATGCATCATAAACTTCATTCATGGCTGCAAAATTTTCCATTGTCGAAAGCCAGATCGTAGCCGATAAAATACATGATTTATTTGATCCCGCTTCGGCGAGAAGTGTGTCTACCCTAGAGAGCATATCAGCCGTTTGTGATTTGATATCATCACCACTACCCACTTGCCCACAAAGATAAATCATATCGCCATGAATAACAATTTTGCTCATACGTGCAGTTTTATGTAATCGTGTGATGTCAGAAGCTGGCATTTTTGGTGTCCTTTGAAAATGAATTTGAATGTTCGTACTATAGCAAAGACGTTTATTCAAGTGTTCAGGGAAGGAAAATCCGATCAGTGGATATGTTTTAAGAGATTAGACCTCTGCCCCCAAAATCAATTTACTCCGGCCCTATTGATCCTCTAAAACATGAAAGAAATCATTGAAGACTATCATGATAGTCACCATTTTTATGTCTAAAAAAAACATTACAATATTGTAATTCTAATTTTAGTGATTCTTCATTTATAACATTAACGTACGGATTTAATTCTAATGTCACCGTTGTTTTTTCCGTAGCCCTTAAGAGATTATCATACAATACTTTTTTTCTATTTTCATTCACCGAAAAAGGCATACGAATAATAATATTTTTATTACATTCTGGTGCAGGAATTGGGAAATATTCTTTCGGAACTAAAACTTCAAATTGTCCACCTTGATTAAAGCCATAATCTAAATTGATGGAATATTGCCCAGGAACCAATTCATAATGCATATGAAAATAATCTGCATATTTTCCACTATTTACGGTAATTTCTTGAAGTGCCGTTGGCACTACAAGGATGAAACCGAGAAAATAAGAGAATAAATCCATAATGCCCCAAGTACGAGAGCCCCTATAGGCTCTCGTTTGCTTCTTTGTTTGCGTCTACCGTTTGGTAAATTTCGCTACCTGTGTTTTTAAATTTCTCGCTCATTTCCGCCATGCCGCTGTCGGCGAAGTCGCGGACTTCTTGGCTGATTTTCATTGAGCAGAATTTTGGTCCACACATGGAACAGAAATGCGCCACTTTATGGGCTTCTTTCGGCAAGGTTTGATCGTGATATTCACGGGCCTTTTCCGGGTCAAGGCCGATGTTGAATTGATCAATCCAGCGAAATTCAAAACGTGCGCGTGACATTGCGTCGTCACGAAGTTGCGCGCCCGGATGCCCTTTGGCAAGATCGGCGGCGTGGGCCGCGATTTTGTATGTAATCACGCCAGTTTTAACATCATCACGGTTCGGAAGACCCAAATGTTCTTTTGGTGTTACATAACAAAGCATCGCACAACCGAACCAGCCGATCATGGCGGCACCAATACCGGATGTAATATGATCATACCCCGGTGCAATGTCGGTTGTTAGTGGCCCAAGCGTATAAAATGGTGCTTCATGGCATTCTTTTAATTGCTTATCCATGTTGATCTTGATCTTGTTCATTGGCACGTGACCCGGCCCTTCGATCATGACCTGTACGCCCTTGGCCCATGCGATTTTTGTTAGTTCGCCTAATGTTTCAAGTTCAGCGAATTGTGCCTCGTCATTGGCATCGGCGATCGAGCCCGGACGCATTCCATCACCAAGCGAGAATGAAACGTCATAGGCCGCCATAATGTCACAGATTTCTTCGAAATGGGTGTAAAGGAAACTTTCCTTATGATGCGCAAGACACCATTTCGCCATGATCGATCCACCGCGGGACACAATACCCGTCACACGGTTGGCGGTCATTGGTACATAACGCAGCAACACACCCGCATGAATGGTGAAATAATCAACGCCTTGTTCCGCCTGTTCAATTAATGTGTCGCGGTACACTTCCCATGTCAGGTCTTCGGCGATGCCGTCCACTTTTTCAAGGGCCTGATAAATTGGAACAGTGCCAATTGGAACCGGTGAATTACGGATGATCCACTCACGGGTGTTATGAATATTACGGCCAGTGGATAGGTCCATCACGTTATCTGCGCCCCAACGGGTTGCCCATACCATTTTATCCACCTCTTCAGCGACCGATGATGTCACGGCGCTGTTACCGATATTCGCATTAATTTTCACAAGGAAATTACGGCCAATGATCATTGGCTCTGCTTCAGGGTGATTAATGTTGCGCGGTATAATGGCGCGGCCTTCGGCGATTTCTTTTCTTACAAATTCCGGTGTGATTTGATCCGGGATATTGGCGCCGAAACTTTCGGCGTATTCATCCGGCGTGTAATTATTACCCAGTTCCGCGCGTGACATATTTTCACGAATGGCGATATATTCCATTTCTTTCGTGATGATGCCGGCTTTCGCATATTGATATTGGGTCACAACCGCCCCGTTTTTACCACGAAGCGGTTTATGTTTTACCGGGAATTCCTGCGCCAGGAATTTACCTGTTGCGCCGCCGTTGTCTTCTGGTTTTACGTCACGGCCTTCATATTCCTCTACGTCGCCGCGGTCCGTTACCCATTTTTGGCGGTCACGGTTAAGCCCTTTAAAAATATCAATTTCAACATTTTCATCTGTATAGGGGCCGGATGTGTCATATACTTTTAAATCCGGTTCATTGGCGGATGGCTCAAGCGCGATTTGGCGCATGGCGACTTGAATGGATGGGTCGGTGCCTTCCACATAAATTTTGGTGGATGCCGGAAGCGGACCTGTGGTCACTTCCATTTTTTCGATTTTTGTTTCTACGTTCATTGCTTGGATCTCCAAATTAAATTAACAGGAGACCCGGGATAGATAGCGGTAACGGTTTTAGAATTCTTATGATTCCTTCCCTCCGCCGGAATAACCCGGATCAGGTTCTAAGGGTTACGGTTTCCTTTTACCGAATCTCAGTCGTCATGACTCCCCTAGGAATGGCAACAAGCCTAAACAATTCTTGGGTAAATACAAGTAAATTATATATTGGATTTAAGCGTGCATTAACGCTATAAGCACGTCCATGGAAATTGAATTTGCAGAACTTAAATCCGTTTTAAAAAAAGGTGAACGATTACTTGGGCTTGATCTGGGCTCGAAAACCATCGGCCTTGCGCTTTCGGATGTGCTGCTTACGGTGGCAACACCGATGGAAACCATCAAACGTAAGAAATTCACACTGGATGCTGAACGTTTGCTTACCATTATTAAAGAACAAAATGTCGGCGGCCTTGTTCTTGGTCTGCCGATGAATATGGACGGATCAGAAGGGCCGCGTTGCCAATCAACCCGCCAATTTGCCAAAAATATGATGGGAAAAACCGACATTCCAATCTGTTATTGGGATGAGCGCATGTCAACCATGGCCGTCACCCGCACACTGATTGAAGCAGACGCAAGCCGCAAACGACAAGGCGAGCTTGTGGATAAACTTGCCGCCAGTTATATCTTACAAGGGGCACTTGATGCGCTGGGCCGTGGATAGCTTACATATAAAATCACTTGCCTAGAATCATAATTATATCTATATAATTGGTTTTCAGAACCTTAACGATTTTCACAGGAATTAAGGACTGAATATGTCAGCATTTTCCCACCCCCATCTGCTTGGGATTGAAGGGCTTAAAGAAGCCGCAATTACTGAAATCCTTGATCTTGCCGATGAATATGTCGAACAGAACAAACAGACCAACAAGAAAAAAGACGTTCTTGAGGGCCTGACACAGATCAATCTGTTTTTCGAAAATTCGACACGGACTCGCATGTCATTTGAACTTGCTGGGAAAAGACTTGGTGCTGATGTGATCAATATGTCCACATCCACATCATCGATTAAAAAGGGTGAAACGCTGATTGATACGGCGTCGACACTGAACGCGATGCGTCCTGATTTGCTTGTTGTGCGTCACGGTATGTCTGGCGCGGTTAAGCTGCTTAGCCGTAAGGTGGACTGCGCAGTATTAAACGCCGGTGACGGTAAACATGAACATCCAACACAAGCTCTGCTTGATGCGCTAACCATTCGCCGCCGTAAAGGGCGCCTCGCGCGTCTAACGGTCGCCATTTGTGGTGATGTTCTGCATAGCCGGGTGGCCAGATCAAACATCCATCTGCTTAATATCATGGGTGCGCGCGTACGTCTTATTGGCCCGCCGACGCTTATCCCATCTGGTGCGGAACGCCTTGGCTGTGAAGTTTTCCATAATATGGAAGAAGGGCTTAAAGGATGCGACATCGTAATGATGCTTCGTTTACAAACAGAACGTATGCACGGCGGTTATTTCCCAAGCGTTTCTGAATATTTCACCCTTTACGGCCTTGATTATGAAAAGCTTGAAAATGCCAAGGAAGATGCACTGATTATGCACCCTGGACCAATGAACCGCGGCGTGGAAATTGACGCGGCAGTTGCCGATGATCTAACCCGCAGCGCAATTCAGGAACAAGTGGAAATGGGGGTTGCCGTACGCATGGCGTGTCTGGACCTCTTAACCCGCAAGAAAAGAGGAGAAGGCTAATGAGTACAGTAACGCTATATAAAAACGCGCGCCTTCTTGATCCTGCATCAAACCTAGACATGAAGGGTGAATTGCTCACAGAAGGCGATAAAATTATTGCGCTTGGTGAAAGTGTTGAAGCCCCAGCGGACGCCGAAATTGTTGATGTTGGTGGCAAATGCCTGTGTCCGGGCCTAATTGACATGCGTGTTTTTGTTGGTATCCCGGGTGCGGATTATAAAGACACCATCGAAAATACCGGCGAAGCGGCCGCAGCGGGCGGCGTCACCACAGTTCTGGTTCAACCAAATACCGATCCGGTGCTTGATAACACGGCCCATATCGAATTTCTTGAAAACCGCGCCAAGAACGCACTGGTCAATTTTGTACCGATGGCCGCCGCAACCAAGAAAATGGAAGGCAAGGAAATGACCGAAATTGGACTGATGACCAATGCCGGACATAAGGTTTTTGGTGATTGCAGTTCGACAATCGAAAATGCAGCCATCATGAACCGCGTGCTGAAATACGCATCCACATTTGACGCAGTGATCGTTCAACATCTTGCGGAACCGTCCCTTTCCAAAAATGGTTGTATGAATGCGGGTGATCTTGCAAGCCGCCTTGGGTTACCGGGCATTCCAACTGCTGCTGAAACACTTGTTCTGGAACGTGACGTAAGGTTATTAAAAGGTACCGGCGGCAGATACCATGCATCACAAGTAACCTGCGCCGATAGTATCGAAATTTTAAAACGCGCGAAAGATGCTGACCTTAATGTAACAGCCGGCGTTGCTGTACCCCATTTATCACTGAATGAATTTGCAATCGAAGATTACCGCACATTCATGAAACTTTCACCGCCACTGCGCGGTGAAGAAGACCGTATTGCGGTTGTTGAGGCCCTAAAAGACGGCACCATTGATGTGATTGTCAGCGGCCACGATCCGGAAGATCCAGAAAGCAAACGCGTTCCATTTGAACAAGCTGAACCGGGGGTGGTTGGACTTGAGACACTGCTTAATGTTTGCCTTGAAATGCATCATAACGGCAGTATGGAACTTCTGGATATCTTATCCAAGATGACTTGTAACCCTGCGAAAATTATGGGACTGGAAAGCGGCGTTCTTGCAGCGGGCGCACCAGCGGATTTATGTATTTTTGATCTTAATACCCCATATACAATTAATGCAGAAGACATGGTTTCCGTGACCAAAAACACATGTTTTGACGGCAAACCTGTTCAGGGCCGTGTTCTTAAAACCGTTGTCGGTGGAAAGTGTGTATTTGATTATAATGGCTGATTATTCGACCCTTCAAATACTCTTCGCGCTTATTGGTGGTTACATATTGGGATCCATCCCGTTTGGTTTGGTTTTGGCACGCCTTGGTGGATATGGTGATATCCGTAAAATCGGTTCCGGTAATATTGGCGCCACTAATGTGCTTAGGACAGGAAACAAGTTCCTTGCCGCGTTAACCCTTATCCTTGATATCGGCAAAGGCGCGATTGCAGTGCTTATTTGCGAACAAATTTATCCGGGGCTCGGGTTATTTGCCGGTGGCGGTGCATTTCTTGGACATCTTTATTCAGTGTTCTTAAAATTCACTGGTGGCAAGGGTGTCGCCACATTCCTTGGTTTAATGATTGCCCTAAACCCGATTGCGGGGCTAAGTTGTTGTGCGACTTGGCTTGTTAGCGCGGGGTTATTTAGAATTTCATCACTATCCGCGCTCATCGCAGCCCTATTATCACCGATTTACGGATTTTATTTTTCCGGGCAAAATCTTGCGATACTGGCAGGAATTTTATGTATTTTGATTTTTATCAAACATAAAGATAACATCGGTCGCATCCTTTCAGGTTCCGAGCCAAAAATCGGTAAAAAATAATTTTAAAAATTGGGGGAATTGATGAGCATCACGCCAGAGCCACTATCATTTGCAGAAAAACAAGCGAGACTTCGCCTTATCAGAACGGATAACGTCGGCCCTGTGACATTCCGCCAGCTAATCAGCAGATATAAATCCGCCGAGAAAGCCATTGAAATTTTGCCTGAACTTGCAAAACGCGGTGGCCGCAAAAAACCGCTTGTAGCCTGTTCAATGGCAAAAATTAATAAAGAACTGGATGATCTGGATCAAAACGGCGGTGAGCTGATTGTTCTGGGTGATACGCTTTACCCTGCCCTGCTTGCCGCAACCGAAGATTCACCGCCAATAATGATGGCACTTGGGCATACTCATTTACTTGAACAAAATAGTTTTGCCATAGTCGGCGCAAGAAATTCATCCGTAAACGGATTAAAAATTGCCAGAAACTTTGCTGAAAAACTTGGTCAGGCAGGATATGTAATTTCATCAGGTATGGCCCGTGGTATTGATGCTGCCGCCCATCAGGGCGCGATTAACACCGGCACCATCGCTGTGCTTGCGGGCGGGGCGGATGTGATTTACCCTCGTGAAAACACAGAAACCTATCACGCAATAAAAGAAACGGGTCTTATTTTATCGGAAATGCCATTTGGCACCCAACCACAAGCAAGACATTTCCCAAGACGCAACCGAATTATTTCCGGCCTGTCACTAGGCGTTCTTGTGGTTGAAGCCAATCATAAATCAGGAACATTAATCACCGCACGCCTTGCATCGGAACAGGGGCGTGAAGTTTTTGCCATTCCCGGTTCCCCACTTGACCCAAGGGCGAAAGGGCCAAACAGCCTTATAAGACAAGGGGCACAGTTAACGGAATCCGTAGAAGATATTCTGGAAGTGTTAAATATCATGAGCGGAAGACAGTTATCCGAACCACAATTTGATTTATTCCATTCACCACCCGCAACCGAAGAAAGCGATAATGAACTTGAAAAAGCGATGATGGCAATTAAAGAAAAGCTAAGCCACACCGCAACATCGGTTGATGAGCTGATCAGACTAACGGATTTATCCCCAAGTGTTGTTCAAACAGTGCTTTTAGACATGGAATTAGCAGGAGAAATTACACGTCATGCAGGAAACAGGGTATCTTTTTGTTAAAAGTTTGTATAAAAGCCGACTAATATAAATTTGATAAAATGATTCTTTTGGTGAAAATTAACAATGAAAACTGTAATTGTTGAATCTCCGGCGAAAGCCAAAACAATTAATAAATACCTTGGTAAAGACTATAATGTTCTTGCCAGTTTCGGCCATATTCGAGACCTGCCGTCCAAGGATGGATCGGTTGATCCTGAAAATGATTTTGCCATGACATGGGCCGTTGATACGGATAGCAAAAAACGTATCAAGGACATTGCCGACAGCACCAAAAGATCAGAAGAATTGATCCTCGCAACCGACCCCGACCGCGAAGGGGAAGCCATTTCATGGCACGTTTTAGAAGTTCTGAACAAACGCCGTGGGGTCATGAAAGACGTTGCAGTAAAACGCGTTGTTTTCAATGAAATTACCAAAAATGCCATTTTAAAAGCAATGGAAGAACCACGTGATGTTGATCAGGAAATGGTTGAAGCATACCTGACAAGACGCGCACTTGATTATCTTGTGGGCTTTAATCTATCGCCGGTATTATGGCGTAAATTACCGGGTTCAAAATCAGCGGGTCGCGTGCAATCAGTTGCACTTCGATTAATTTGCGAACGCGAACTTGAAATTGAAAAATTCAATTCCGAAGAATATTGGTCAATCGAAGCCAAACTTAAAAATAGCACATCAAAAGCATTCACCGCGAAGCTTGTGACTTTAAACGGTGAAAAACTTGAAAAATTCACATTAAATAACGAAGAAAGCGCAAACGCCGCCAAAGCAGCGGTTGAAGCCGCGAACTTCACCGTTGAAGATGTGGTTAGCAAGCCAACGCAGCGCAGACCAGCTGCGCCATTTACAACATCAACCCTTCAGCAGGAAGCAGCTCGTAAGCTTGGCTTTAATGCGCAGCGCACCATGCGTACAGCTCAAAAACTTTATGAAGGCATCGATATTAAAGGTGAAACAACAGGTCTTATCACCTATATGCGTACGGACGGTGTTAATATCGCACAAGAAGCCATCAATGATGCACGTGGTGTCATTGGTAGCAATTATGGTGATAATTACGTTCCGGCAAAACCAAACTTTTATAAGAATAAATCCAAAAATGCGCAGGAAGCTCACGAAGCAATCCGCCCAACAAGTCTAGCCAGACTTCCAAAAGACGTGGCAAGCAAATTGGATGAAGATCAAAGAAAACTTTATGAACTAATCTGGAAACGTACCATTGCCAGCCAAATGGCAAATGTACAAATGGAACAAACCACAGCTGATATTACATCGGATGACGGCAAAATTTCATTACGCGCGACCGGAACAGTACAAATTTTTGATGGCTTCCTAACTCTTTATCAGGAAGGGGTTGATGACGCCGACGAAGAAGATGCAAAACGCCTACCGAAGCTTTCTAAAGGCGAAAATATCGATAAAGAAAAAATCGATGCTATTCAGCATTTCACAGCCCCTCCTCCACGCTTTACAGAGGCGAGCTTGGTTAAGAAAATGGAAGAGCTGGGTATTGGTCGCCCATCGACATATGCGTCAATCCTTACAGTGTTACGGGACCGTAACTATGTTGTGATGGAAAAGAACCGCTTTGTGCCAGAGGGCAAAGGCCGCGTTGTAACATCATTCCTTGAAAAATATTTCAACCGTTATGTTCAATATGACTTTACAGCGGGTATGGAAATCGAATTGGACCGCGTATCAGATGGTGATGTTCCGTGGAAAGAAGTTCTTGCTAATTTCTGGCTAGATTTCAGTAAGGCCATTGATGATACAAAAGATCTTCGTGTTTCAGAAGTGCTTGATGTTATCACAGATACACTTGCACCATTTATTTTCCCGGAACGCGAAGACGGGTCTGATCCGCGCAAATGTCCAAAATGTAAAGAGGGTGGCCTTAGTGTAAAAACAGGTAAATTCGGCGCATTCATCGGTTGCGAAAATTATCCGGAATGTAATTACACACGCCAAATTCAAAATGGCGAGGGTGAAAATGGTGACGGTGCAGATGAAGGACCACAAACACTTGGCATTGACCCAGATAGCGGCATGGAAGTAACCCTTAGAACAGGTCGCTTTGGCCCTTATATCCAACTTGGTGAACCGGTTGAAAAAGAAAAACCAAAACGCGCATCCATTCCAAAAGGAATGTCCGTAGAACATATTAGCTTTGAAAAAGCGCTTAAGTTGCTTGCGTTACCGCGTGATGTGGGAATGCATCCTGAAGACGGTAAAGTGATTAAAGCGGCCATTGGCCGTTACGGACCATATGTTTCACATAATGGTGCTTTTGCAAGCCTTAAAGATCCAGAAGATGTGTTTAACATTGGTATTAACCACGCAGTGACCCTACTTGCGGAAGCAGCCGCGAAAAAAGGAAAAGCATCCGAGCCATTAAAAGATCTGGGCGAACATCCAGATGGCGATGGTAACGTTCTTGTCATGGATGGCCGTTATGGACCATATGTGAAATATAAACGCGTAAATGCGACCATTCCAAAAGATAAAGATCCAATGGACGTCACCATGGAAGAAGCGGTTGAGCTGATCAAAGCAAGGGCAGCAAAAGGCAAAAAGAAGCCAGCCCGTAAAAAGGCAGCACCTAAGAAAAAAGCCAAATAAGGAAAGAAATGGCAAAATCTAAAGTCCCATTCCCAGATGAAGAACAGATTTTGGAGTTCATCCGGGAAAACCCGGGGCGTGCCTCAAAGCGTGAAATTTCGCGCGCCTTTCACATTCGTGGTGATGAAAAAATCCAGCTTAAAAAATTGCTTCGTAAAATGAAGCTTGATGGCAAACTCGCAACGGCTTCCAGATCACGCCTTCAAGTCGCGGATGAACTACCACCAGTTCTTGTTATCGAAGTAGACGGTGTTGACAGCCATGGTGACCTGACAGCAAGGCCACAAAATTGGGATAGTGATGACCATCCCCCAAAAATCCTAATTTACGCTCACGATCGAAGGAATAGACTTGGGATCGGGGATCATGCGCTTGTACGGCTTACGCCGAACAAGGATGATAGTGAAAGCGGATATATCGCCAAAGTCATCCGGAAATTAGAGAAAAAGAAATCTACCCAAATAATGGGTATCTTTCGTTCGGATGATGATCATATTGCTTTCGTTAATCCGACAGATAAAAAAGACCGCAATAAATATCTAATCGCCAAGAATGATTGGAATGGGGCGTTAGATGGGTCACTGGTTCTAATCCAGATTAAACCAGGCCGACAACGATCCAGACAGATCAAAGCAAAACCAGCCAAGGTCATAAAATCATTTGGTTCGATCAATGATGCTAAATCCATCAGCCTGATCGCGATCATGTCTCAAGGGATCGCCATTGAATTCCCGGAAGAAGTATTAAATGAGGCCCAAACAGCAGATCAACCGACGTTAGGCAACCGTGTGGATTTACGCGACATTCCATTAATCACAGTGGACCCATCAGACGCTCGCGATCATGACGATGCCATCTGGGCCGAGATGGACCCTGATCCGGATAACCAAGGCGGATGCCACATCATTGTCGCCATTGCCGATGTAGCCCATTATGTAAAACCCGGATCGGCACTTGATAAAGAAGCCCTAAAACGTGGTAATTCCACATACTTCCCAGACCGGGTTGTACCAATGTTACCAGAAAGCTTATCAAACGGTTTATGTTCACTTCATGAAAATGAAGACCGCTATACAATGGCTGTACATATTTGGTTTGATAAGAAGGGCAAAAAAATAAGACATAAATTCATTCGTGCCCTGATGAGAAGCCACGGAAGTTTATCATACGAAGAATTTCAATATGCCCGCGATGGCATCGTGTCTGACCGTGCAGAACCACTGTTAGAAACTGTGATTAATCCACTGTATGACGCATATAATATCCTGAAGAAAGGCCGTGAATTTAGAGAGCCACTAGATTTACATATGCCCGAAAAGAAAATCACTTTAAATGATGACGGTCATATCGCATCGATTAAAGAACGCGTCAGTTTGGATGCCCATAAACTCGTCGAAGAATTTATGATACAAGCCAATGTTGCCGCCGCAGAAGAGCTTGAAAGAAAACAAACACCCTGCATGTACCGAATACATGAACAACCGAGCATGGAAAAAGTGGAAGGCTTAAGAACATTCCTTGATAGTCTTGGGTATAGTTTCTCGAAAGGCCAAGTTCTAAAACCGAAAATTTTCAATAGCCTTCTTAAAAAAGTAAAAGAATCACCGCAAGAAGATGTGATCAGCACAATTGTGCTACGCACCCAGATGCAGGCGGAATATAACCCCGAAAATCATGGCCATTTCGGTTTATCGCTGACAAGATACGCGCATTTCACCTCTCCGATCCGTCGTTATGCGGATGTGCTTGTGCACCGCGGATTAATTAAAGCGCTTAAACTGGGAAAAGACGGCCTAAGCCCCTTTGATGCCGGCAACATGGTGGAAACCGCAGAACACATCAGCCAGACGGAACGCAATTCAATGATCGCCGAACGTCAATCAACGGAACGATACATCGCCCATTATATGAGCGAACGCATTGACGAAGAGTTCGATGGAAAGATTAACGGTGTTCACCGTGCGGGGTTGTTCATCACCCTTAATGAAACGGGTGGCGAAGGGTTTATCCCCGCATCTTCGTTATACAGTGATTATTTCCATTACGATAAAGAACATCACCTGTTAGAAGGCGAAAACAGCAAGATCATCTATCAGTTAGGTGATTCTGTCCATGTCAGATTAAAAGAGGCGAATCCGGTTTCCGGTGGGCTTATTTTTGAGCTCATAGACGAAAGATTACACAAAATAAAAGGCAGAAAATCAAACCGTCGCCCCAGAAAACGAAAAAGAAAATAATTTCTGACATTTTCACTGACTTTTACTTGACTTAAACGATAATCCCTGTATTTTCCGCTCACGTAATTTATGAATTTTTTAGGAAGGGAGGCTAGCAATGGCCAAACCAGCAAGTGTAAAAATTAAACTCGTTAGCACAGCTGACACTGGTTTTTATTATGTAACTAAGAAAAACCCACGCAACATTACCGAAAAAATGGTAATGCGCAAGTACGACCCTGTTGTGCGTAAACACGTTGAGTTTAAAGAAGCAAAAATCAAATAAATTTTTGCAAACGCTCTATTTATAAGAATGGCTGCTATTATTTTAGCGGCCTTTTTTATTGGAAATTTTCTGATTTTATTGATCTATTAGGCAAGTTGACCCGCAAACCATATTGCGACCATTTTCCTTAGCTTTATAAAGCCCTTCATCAGCTTGTTTAAGCAATTCTTCCTTAGTGTTACAGTCATCACTAACGATGGAAACACCGATACTTACTGTTACGTTAATTGGCTCTTCCGAGCCGGAAATTTTAAATGGTTCTTCACTGATTTTCTTGCGAACACGTTCCGCGATGAACATTGCAAAATCGGCATCGGTTTCCGGCATCACGACCACAAACTCTTCACCGCCGTAACGTGCGACCAGATCAATACTTCGCATATTATCGCTTATACGTTTTGAAAATTCTTCTAACACTTCATCACCGGACGCGTGACCATATGTATCATTTACTTTTTTGAAATGGTCAATATCAAGCATCAACAATGATGTCTTCGGCCTACTGTCCGGGCCTTTTTTGAAAATATTATCCAGATGAGTATCAAGAAAATGACGATTATAAAGGTTTGTAACCGCATCGGTCACGGCCATTTCCATGTTCTTTTTCATTTTACCACGAAGATAATCCGCAAAACGTTTATGGCGCACTTGCGATTTTACGCGTGCGACTAACTCATTTCCATCAATCGGCCTTGTCGCATAATCCGTAACACCAATTTCCATCGCCTGAATAAGCGTATCATTATCACCATCATCAATAAGCACTAAAATTGGTGAATGACGTGTATTTTCGCTTGATCTAATTTGTGAACAAAGACGTAAACCATCCACATCACGAAGGCTTAAACTGATGATAAATAAATCATACTGTTCAAGTTTTTCCGTTGAAATTTTCCCGTCAGCAACATTATCAAGATCAACTTGATCTACTGTCTCATCCAGATAACCAACTATTCTTTTCGCTACACGTTCATAATCTTCGATCAATAATGCTTTCACATTATTCATATCAATCGCAGAACTTAATTCTGATAATGTATCACCGCTAAAGGCCTGCCCGGTTGAGTTACGAATACGAAGCTCATCCATCAAAACTTTCAAGCGAACAAGTGATTTAACACGGGCGAATAATGGTAAATCCTGAATTGGCTTCGTCAGGAAATCATCCGCACCGGCTTCAAGGCCAGTGACACGGTCTTTTGGCTGGTCAAGCGCCGTTACCATAATAATCGGAATATGGGCAACTTTTGGATTGCCTTTAACACGGCGACAAACTTCAAAACCATCCATTCCTGGCATCATCACATCAAGAAGTACGATGTCAGGTTGTTCATTTTCAATAATTTCGAGAGCTTCAACCCCGTCCATTGCCGTTAATACATCAAAATATTGACTGCGTAATTTTGCTTCCAACAGTTTAACATTATGAAGTACGTCGTCGACAACTAAGACACGGGCTGTCATATTATGTGTTTATCCCACAAATTTTCTGATAGTTTCAATAAAGTGGCTTACAGAAATAGGCTTCGCAATATAGGCTTCACAACCGCCCTCACGAATCTTTTCTTCGTCCCCTTTCATCGCGAATGCTGTAACAGCAATTACAGGAATCGATTTAAGTTCATCGTCTTCCTTAATCCATTTCGTTACTTCCAGGCCGGAAACTTCTGGTAATTGGATATCCATTAAAATCAAATCAGGTTTTTCATTTCTGGCAAGTTCCAGGGCCTTCATCCCTTCCTGCGTTTGAACCGTCTCATACCCATGAGCATCCAACAAGTCACAAAAGAGCTTCATATTTAGATCATTATCTTCAACAACTAGAATTTTTTTCGGCATAAATGGTCTCTTTTTTTACTATATTTTTTTGAATTATATATCAAAACTCAATAAACTATTAAACACTATTAATCAAAGGATATGAAGAAGCGGTTAATTTTTATAATTTTTTCTATAATTCGTAAACATTAATTATATTTAATCCATCTTGCCACACAATACAAAAGAAATATCAATGGATCACGATAACGCCGAAATATTAGCCATCAATGCCCTTTCATTTGTTGCATCAGATGAAAAATTATTATCCGGATATTTAAAATTATCTGGTACTTCATTAGAGGATCTAAAATCAGATATGGGGAATCCGGAAAGGTTTAATGCATTACTTGGAAGCATTCTTGATTATTTAATGCAAAATGAAAACGCACTTATTGGTTATGCTGAAGAATATAACATTGATCCAACCAATATATCAGCCGCAAGAGGGGCTTTCCCAGGGGCCATGCCCTTTCAATCATGACTGATAATGATCAAGCCACACCATCCTTTTGCAAGGATTGCCTTACGGATACAGATGAGCATCAATTAAAATGTAAAGAATGTGGAAGCCCGCGAATTTTATCACACCCAGAACTTCATACACTTACGATCGCGCATATAGATTGCGATGCATTCTATGCCAGTATTGAAAAACGGGATAATCCGGATCTGGACGCAAAGCCGCTGATCATCGGGGGCGGTAAACGCGGAGTTGTTTCAACGTGCTGTTATATTGCCAGAACATATGGCGTTAGGTCAGCCATGCCCATGTTTCAAGCCAATAAATTATGCCCCAATGCAGTCGTTTTAAAACCAAATATGGATAAGTATGCTGCCGTCAGCAAACAAATAAGGGAAATATTCACATCTCTCACCCCAAGTATTGAACCGATATCAATTGATGAAGCATTTATTGATCTAACGGGGACCGCAAAGTTACACGGTATGTCAGCCGCAAAAGTTTTAAACCAAACAGCCACTCGTATTAAAAACGAAATTGGCATCACGGTTTCCATCGGCCTTAGTTATAATAAATTTCTGGCGAAATTAGCGTCCGACCTTAACAAACCCGATGGTTTTTCGATTATCGGAAAATCTGATGCAAAAACCATATTAGCCCCAATGCCTATCAACAAAATATGGGGCGTTGGCAAAGTTTTAAATGCAAAAATGAAACGAGCGGGCATAAGTCAAATCGGCCAGTTACAAAAAATGGATTTAAAAAAACTGATCCGTGATTATGGTTCGATGGGGGAACGGCTTTATTATTTTTCACGCGGCGAGGACCGTCGCACCGTCACTAAAGAAACAACGGTAAAAAGTGTTTCAAATGAAATCACACTTGATCAAGATGTTGCGGATTACAACACGCTAAAAAAGCATTTATGGGCATTATCTGAAAAATTATCCGGCAGATTAAAAGACAAACATATTTCCGCCAAAACAATCACTCTTAAATTAAAAACTGCAAATTTCAGAACTGTCACCCGTGCTGTCACACTGGATGATTCGACCCAAATGGCCGAAATAATTTATGAACACGGAAAATCGCTTCTTAAAAAAGAATGTAATGGCCTTGAATATAGATTGATCGGCATTGGTGTTTCAAAATTCATTGATGAAAGCTTTTCCGATTTACCTGACCTGCTTGACCCCGATAAAGAAATAAAAATCAAAACAGAAAAAGCCATAGATAAAATCAGGGAAAAGTTTGGCAAAGATATTATCAACAAAGGCCGAAAATTCACCTGACAAAGAATTTTTTTCATATAAAATAAATTCAATAATTCCAAAAAGGGGAATAAGAGCATGAAATTCAATATTATATCAGCCGCAATAATTGCTGGCTTAATGACCATTACAACGGGGTACGCCCAAGAAAACGAAGTACCCCCACGTGCTGAGGGTGAAGGACAATATGAACGACTCGTGCTGCGTGGTGGTTTTATCATTGATGGCACAGGTGCACCTGCATATGGTCCCGCGGATGTAGTCATTGAAAATGACCGCATCACTGAAATTAAAGTGGTCGGCACCCCAGGGCGCCCGATTAATCCCGATAGACGCCCTGCCCCCGGTGACCGTGAAATTGATGTTCATGGCAAATATATTTTGCCGGGCTTAATCGATATTCATTCACACATCCATTCTGAAAATTCTGGGCAGGGTGTGTCACCGGAATATATTTTCAAACTGTTAATGGGCCACGGCATAACAACAATACGTAGTCTTGGTTCCGGTGGTGATACACGCGTTGTCGGCCTTAAAAAACAAAGTGCAGCTAATGAAATTACGGCCCCCCGTATTGTTGCATTCCCGATCTTCAGTGGCATTGACACCGTTGAAGGGGCCCGCGAACGTGTTCGTGAAATTAAAGCCAACGGCGCAGATGGCATTAAATTTTTCGGCGCACCAAAAGAAATCCTTTGGGCGGCCCTTGATGAAGCGGAAAAAATCGGCCTTGAGACCACAATGCATCACGCACAACCGGACGTGACCCACGCAAACGTCCTTGATACATCGGCACGCGGCCTAGACAGTATGGAACATTGGTACGGCCTACCGGAAGCATTATTTGAAGATCGTTTAGTACAAGACTATCCATCCGATTATATCTATACCGATGAAATGGACCGTTTTGGCGAAGCTGGAAAACTTTGGAGACAAGCGGCAAAACCGGGCTCTGACAAATGGAACGAAGTAATGCAAACATTGCTTGATCGTGATTTTGCGCTTAATCCAACATTTACCATTTATGTAGCATCACGCGATTTAATGCGCATGAGCCGCGCCATCTGGCATGACGAATATACCATGCCAGTTTTATGGGATTTTTACCGCCCAAGTCCGGTTGCGCATGGTTCATACTGGTTCTATTGGACAACAAAACATGAAGTACAGTGGAACGAGAATTATAAGCTGTGGATGCAATTCATTAATGAATATAAAAATCGCGGCGGAAAAGTCGGCGTTGGAAGCGACACTGGTTTTATTTATAGCCTTTATGGTTTTGGATACATTCAGGAATTTGAGCTTTTACAAGAAGCAGGCTTCCACCCGCTTGAGGTTATCCGTTCTGCAACCTTAATCAACGCAGAAGAGCTTAAAATGGAAGA
Source organism: Pseudemcibacter aquimaris (assembly GCF_028869115.1). Lineage (NCBI taxonomy): Bacteria > Pseudomonadati > Pseudomonadota > Alphaproteobacteria > Emcibacterales > Emcibacteraceae > Pseudemcibacter > Pseudemcibacter aquimaris. The sequence continues at coordinate 701,243 of NZ_CP079800.1, read as the reverse complement.
TGAAATCGGCAGCCTACAGGTTGGCAAAAAAGCAGACCTTGCCATCGTCGATGAAAACCCACTCCATAACTTTAAAGTTCTTTATGGAACGGGTGCCATCAAGTTAAACGAGGAAACTGGCCTAGTAGAACGTGTCGGTGGTGTTCGCTGGACCATTAAAGACGGCATTGTTTATGACGCGTTTAAATTACGTGCTGACGTTCGTGAAATGGTTCGTGAAGCAAAGATCGAAGCCGGCATATCACTAGATAAACCACTGGCGATCGCCAACACACCGCGCGAAGAATAGCGTTAACCATTTATTAACCATAAAAGCGGTTATTTTACCCATATAAGGGCAAGTTTTTCCTAAATATAGGATTGCTTGCCCTTTGTTTTACAAGGTTTTCCTTCATTCTCACTCCTCAAGCATCTGGCACACTTTTTGCAATAAATTACAGCAGTAGTTTATTAAAAAGGAGCGTAATATGAATATCATTCAATATAGTCAGGAAAATCAGTTAGATCATTCCAATTTCAAGATCAGCGAAAAAGCATCTGAACTTGTGAAGAAATTCCATCAGTCCGCTGATGGTCTTACTTTAAAAAACTGGAAAGCGCTTTCTGAAATTCTTGATTACGCCGCCGCAGCAGAACAAACCATTGCTGAGCAAAAAGCATATATTTCAAATTTGGAATCGATGGCATCAACTGACATGTTAACTGGATTGTTGAATAAGCAAGGGTTTGAATATGAAGTTTCCGCGGCTATTGCGCGTGCAAAAAGATTTGGTGAACAAAGTCTTTTTGCTTATCTTGATCTTGATAAATTTAAAATCATAAACGATAGCTTCGGCCATAAAATTGGCGATGAAATTCTGCTTAAAATCGGAACTCTGCTTGCACAATCAATCAGACAAACTGATTTCGCTGCCCGTATTTACGGCGATGAATTTGGCATCCTTCTAAATAAATGTGATATTGAAAAAGCAAAAGAACGTGCCGGATACATCCGTCATAAACTAAGAAAAATTACAGTCATGCACGAAGGCCATGAAATACATGTTAGTGCAAGCTTGGGTTATGCCATTATCGACAGCAATAGCAGTCTCGAGGAAATTTTCCATGAAGCAGATCTGTCCATGTATCAAAACAAAAATGAGCGCAAAAGAACCAAAAACAGATATCACATGAGTTAAGATTAAAGCCTTTTCTTTGCGATAAAAAAATCGTAATCTTCGTCACGTAAAAAATAAATTATACGGAGATAACATGAGCAATTCGCCAAAAGAAAATTTAGAAAAATTAGGCATTAATCTACCTGCACCGGTGGCCCCGGTTGCGAACTACGTTCCATATACGCAATCGGGTACGCTTTATTCCATTTCAGGACAAGTTCCAATCGAAGACGGCAACCTTCCTTTCACTGGAAAGGTTGGCGTCGATATTTCAGAAGAAGAAGGTGCAAAAGCAGCCCGTCTTTGTGGCATCAATATTATCGCACAAATCAACGCAATTTGTGACGGTGATTTAAGCCGTGTTAACCGCATTGTGAAATTAGGCGGATTTGTAAATTGCGCAGACGGTTTTGGTAACCAGCCGGAAGTCGTAAATGGCGCATCCGATCTTATGGTTGAAGTTTTTGGCGATAAAGGTAAGCACTCTCGTTCAGCCGTTGGTACAAACGCCCTTCCGCGAAATGTTTCTGTTGAAATTGATGCGCTTGTGGATATTGCGGACGCATAAAAATATTTTCTTCTTGGGGGTTTAACCGCCCCCAAAAAGGTTCTAAATGAAATATAGGGTATTTGATAAAATAACAGACATTCCGCAAGGTCAGTGGGATCGCTGTAACTATACAAACAACCCTTTTTCATCATATGGCTTTTTATCTGCACTTGAAGAAAGCGGATGCGTTAACGCGAACACCGGATGGCACCCGCAACATATAGCCATTATTGATGATGATGAAATTGTTGGTGTATTACCACAATATCTTAAAAGCCATTCACAAGGTGAATATGTTTTTGACCATGGTTGGGCCAATGCTTATGAACAAGCAGGTGGCCATTATTACCCCAAAATGCAATCATCCATTCCGTTTAGCCCTGTTAACGGGCCAAAATTACTAAGCCCCATTGCTGATGTCAGACAACAATTGCTGCATGCAGCAATTTCCCATACAGAAGAATTGGGTATCTCGGGCCTACATTTCACATTCATCACCGATGATGAAGCAACGGTTATGACGTCACAAGAATTGTTATTACGTCAAGACCAACAATTTCATTGGTTCAATGACAATTACAAAACATTCGATCATTTTTTGAACACCCTTTCTTCACGGAAAAGAAAGAATATTAAAAAGGAACGCGAAACAGCACTTTCAAATGACATTGAAATTGAATGGTTAAATGGAAAAGATATTAAGGAAGTTCATTGGGATCATTATTATGAATTTTATATCAACACTTCAAACCGCAAATGGGGCAGACCGTATTTGAACAGGGCTTTTTTCTCAATACTTAGCGAAAACATCCCTAACGACATATTATTGATCATGGCAAAACGTGACGGAAGATATATTGCTGGCGCGCTCAATCTAATCGGACCGGATACGCTTTACGGACGATATTGGGGATCGACCGAATATCATAAATGTCTACATTTCGAATTATGTTATTATCAGGCAATTGATTTTGCCATTGAACAAAAACTTAAAAAGGTCGAGGCAGGTGCCCAGGGCGATCATAAAATCGCGCGTGGTTATATCCCGATCGCAACAAATAGTGCCCATTGGATTACGAACCCGTCTTTTAAAGACGCCATAAAAAAATTTCTCGCTCAAGAACGAAAAGCCGTGAAACGAGAAATTGATTATTTAAGCGGGTTTACGCCTTATAAAAACACTGATTAGCTTGAAGTTCGGCGATAAATTTCAAAATGTCCGAGATTGCAACTTTTGACATTTCCACCACCAGGTGCAACTTTATTGCCAAGAGCGGGTCCATGCCCCGTTAGAAACTCATCATCACTGCAATAAGCGCTTTTTTCATTAACGAGATGCCCAGAGACACCCATCACATTGCATTTTTCACTTAGCTTATTTAAGACATAATCGCCATTTGTCATTTTGAATAATATCGTTTCATTATCCAAAACACGTGTTCTTTTAATTCTTTCTTTTGCGATACATTCAGCTTTAAGAGTAGTCTTAGAAAAGCCGTCTAGTTCTGAATATTGCTTTTCTTCGGCACTGGCGCTTATAGCAACGCCAATGCTTATTAATGTTGAAAAGGTATAGAATGCAATTTTGTTCATGTTACCCCCAATCATTCAATTAGGATTTCTTTTCAAGAACTTCGAATTGACTTAGCATGCATGTATCACGTCTTGCGTAAATCACGTCTTTTGCACAGAGTTTGCTATTTCTGACAGCGTAATTAAATTGACGCTCAAATTCCAGGCTTTCGCATCTATTGTCCATTGTATTAAGGACTGTTTTATTGCCTCTTAATTCAAACAAGATGCGATTATTATCAATGACAACTGATTTTTTAATATTCTTGTAATTGATGCAATTTTCAAAAGTACCTGTTTGATTATATCTATCCAGTTTCTTTTTCGCCGCTTTTTGCGCCGCTGTTTCATAAGCAATAGCACTGTTGCCAATTGCTAAACATCCGATCAATAATACCAATGTTTTTTTCATCGTAACTTCCTTTATATTGCGCCTCATTTGTGTCAATGAATCAAAAGTAACAAAAAAACACCCTAAATACAACCCTATAATTGCATTTTACAACTTTTAATTTAAATAACATAAATTTACTCATAAAAAAATTGCCACCCAAAACATTGAAATGGCAATTTTCTACATAATTTGCGTAATTTCTTGCTTATCCAGCCTCTTTTTTCTCTAAGACCTCAAATTTACCAAAACCACAGGTTGTACGCGCCCGCATATTATCCATCACATTAAAGAAATCCACATTGCATAGCCTGTTGTTTCTTACGGAATATGAAATCTGCTGCAAATATCCTAGCGAATGACATTTTCTGTCTAATGTATTCAACAGAATATTTTTTCCAGTCATTTCAAAAATGATGTGTTGATCATCCAGTATCTTAGTTCTTCTTATACTGTTTGCCCGCACACAATTTTTAAATTCACCAGTTTGGCTATATTTCGCCATTTCTTTATTATAACGTTCGGACTTTTCTTCCTGGGCAAAGACACTCGCCCCTATTCCAAATGTTAGTGCCCCAATAATCAGTACTCTCAACATAGTTGTTCTCCTACTATCAAGTCACCCGTTCTATTTCATCCTCAAGCCGTTTCTTTTGGCTTGCTTTTCCTTTTGCGTTTCGGTTTCGGCAGCAATTTTCCAGGCTCTACATCAATCTGTAACTTCTTATTCTTGCAACCGATTTTAACTTCACCACCTTCTACAAGTCTGCCAAACAAAAGTTCGTCAGCAAGCGGCTTTTTAATCTCTTCCTGAATGACGCGTTTTAATGGTCTTGCACCGAAATGCTTGTCATAACCTTTATCTGCGATAAATGCTTTCGCAGCAGGTGTCATTTTAATATGAACGCCGCGGTCTTCTAATTGCATTTCAAGCTCAAGAATAAATTTCTCGACCACTTGCTCAATGACTTTTGGCGGCAATTCGCCAAATGGCACAATCGCATCAAGTCGGTTTCTAAATTCGGGAGTAAAGAGCTTCTTAATCGCTTCTTCATCAGCGCCTGACTGATCAGAAACACCAAACCCAATTGATTCTTTACTTAATTCTGCCGCCCCCGCATTGGTGGTCATAATTAAAATCACGTTTCTAAAGTCGATTTTTTTACCATTACTATCGGTTAACGTTCCGTGATCCATTACTTGAAGCAAGATATTATAAACATCCTGATGGGCCTTTTCGATTTCATCAAGCAGAAGAACGCAATGCGGTGTTTTATCGACGGCATCCGTCAGCAAGCCACCCTGATCATAACCTACATATCCGGGAGGTGCACCAATCAGACGTGAAACCGTATGACGTTCCATATATTCAGACATATCAAATCGCTCGAGCTCAACCCCAAGAAGGCTCGCCAGCTGTTTCGCGACTTCTGTTTTACCGACACCCGTTGGGCCACTGAATAGATAACAACCAATTGGTTTATCATCTTCACGTAAGCCCGCACGTGATAATTTAATCGCGTCCGAAAGAACTTCGATGGCACGGTCCTGACCAAATACGACACGTTTCAAATCTTTGTTCAATGTGGAAAGCACCGACTTATCATCTTTTGATACTGATTTTGGCGGGATCCGCGCCATTTTTGAAACCACATTTTCAACATCGGAAACGGTAATGTTCTTTTTGCGTTTTGGTTCCGGTAACAGCATTTGCGACGCACCGACCTCGTCAATTACATCAATTGCTTTATCCGGTAATTTACGTTCATTAATATGACGTACGGAAAGATCAACGGCTGTTTCAATGACTTCGTCGCTATATTTCACATTGTGGTGTTCTTCGAAATATTTTTTGATCCCTTTTAGAATTTCTTTTGCTTCGTGCGGTGTTGGTTCCACCACATCAATTTTCTGGAAACGACGCAGTAGCGCGCGGTCCTTTTCAATATATGAACGATATTCCTTATATGTGGTTGAACCGATACAGCGTAGTGCACCTTTTGCAAGCGCTGGCTTTAACAAGTTGGATGCATCCATGGCACCGCCGCCCGTGGCACCGGCACCAATGATCGTATGAATTTCATCAATGAAAAGAATGGATTTTTCTTTTTCTTCTATCTCTCTAATAACCGCCTTGATGCGTTCTTCAAAATCACCACGAAAACGAGTTCCCGCAAGGATGGTTCCCATTTCAAGACAATAAATCTCTGCTTCGTGTAAAACTTCCGGCACTTCTTTTTTGACGATACGCAATGCCAGTCCCTCTGCAATCGCAGTTTTTCCAACACCGGGGTCGCCAACGTATAAAGGATTATTTTTTGAACGACGGCATAAAATTTGAATTGTACGTTCAACCTCATTCACACGACCAATAAGTGGGTCAATTTTTCCTTCACGTGCCCTGTCATTCAGGTTCACACAATATTTTTCTAGGGCAGTTTTTCCACTGCCTTCTGCGACCTCTTCTTCATCAAGATCATCATCCATGTTACCATGTCCATCCGGATCGCCGGATTTTGCAAGACCGTGTGAAATATAATTCACAACATCAAGCCTCGAAACTTCATGTTGCTGAAGATAAAAGACCGCATGGCTTTCGCGTTCTGAAAATAACGCGACGAGTACATTGCTGCCGTTCACTTCTTCACGTCCGCTGCTTTGCACATGCAGGATCGCGCGCTGAATAACCCGTTGAAAACCCGCCGTCGGCGTAGCATCAATTGCCGTTTCTTCAGTGATATTGCCAAGTTCTTGGTCCAGATACACTTTAACTTCGGCGCGAAGTTGTTGGATATTCACATCACAAGCCCGAAGAACGGCAACTGCATCCTGATCATCCAATAGCCCCAAGAGTAGATGCTCAAGAGTCGCAAATTCATGTTGTCTTTTATTGGCTTCAGCAACACTGCGATGAAGAGTATGTTCCAAGTTTGGTGAAAATGTCGGCACGTTTATCTCCTGCTTCTAATCTTTTTCGAGTGTACATTGTAGTGGATGTTCGTTTTTTCTCGCATATTCAACAACTTGATGAACTTTGGTTTCTGCGATTTCAAAGGTGAACACACCGCACACGCCGATACCTTGCTGATGCACCTGTAACATCACACGCATGGCTTCACTTTCCGGCATTCTGAAGAATTTTTGCAGAACGTGAACAACGAAATCCATCGGTGTATAATCATCATTCAGCATTAGAACTTTATACATAGACGGTTTTTTCGTCTTGGGCTTTGATTTCGTAATGACCGAACCTTCGAAATCCATGCCATTATCGTTGTTTTGTTCACTCATCGTTTTCCACTATTGCTACACATCTTATTTATTAAAGATAAAACCGTATTTTTGATTTTAAAGGGTCAGTTATAAAATTAACTGATATTTATCTTATCATAAAACTTAATTTTTATAAAACTTCGGGCAATTTTAAGCCATACCGATCCAACAAACATTGTAATTCTGATACCAGTGCATTTAATGCCGTTTCATCCTTGCCTTCACAGCGTGCGACAACCACATCCTGCGTATTTGACGCCCGTATCAACCACCATCCATCATCTGTGACAACTCGTGCGCCATCAATATCGTTATACGCAATATTGTGTTCTTTCAGATGTTTTAAAATATCATCAACAATTTCAAATGGATCATTTCCGTTTGTATCAATCCTGATTTCAGGCGTATTGACAACATTCGGTAGTTTCCTTTTTAACGCAGTTAATCCGCCTTCAACCATTGACGCAATATTTATCAGCCTGATCGCGGCATAAATTGCATCATCAAAGCCATAATAATTATCTTTGATAAAGATATGAGCGCTCATTTCACCTGCTATTGGCGCGCCCGTTTCTTCCATTTTGCTTTTGATTAAAGAATGCCCCGTTTTCCACATAACAGGATTACCGCCTAATTCCTTAACCCGGTCAAATAGCATCTGACTACATTTTACATCAGCAACAATGTTGGAACCCGGTTTGGATTTTAAAATTTCTTCGGCGAATATAGCCAATAATTGGTCGCCCCAGATAATATCACCCCGGCCATCCACAGCCCCTATTCGGTCGCCATCACCATCAAATGCAACGCCCATGTCCATTTTTTTATCTGCAATCAATTCTTTTATTTGCGATAAGTTTTTTGCGACTGTCGGGTCAGGATGATGGTTTGGAAACGTCCCGTCTATTTCCCCGTTGATAAGATAATGCTTTCCCGGAAGCCGGCTGATAAGAGCCGCAACCACTTCCCCGGCGGCGCCATTGCCCGGATCCCATGCCACTGAAAGATCGGCTCTTTCCCACGCTGCGAAATCAACATCCCTTAACAATCGGTCTGCATACCGATCAAAAACATTAACATGCCTTGCTTCGCCGTGCCCTTTTTCAAAATCACCCGTTGCTGCAACATCGCCTAATGCTTTAATTTGTTTTCCATAAAAACCAGATTTTCCAAGCATAAATTTAAACCCGTTATAATCAGGCGGGTTGTGTGAACCGGTAATCATAATCCCGCCATCAGCGTCCAATTCGAAAACGGAATAATAAAGCATCGGTGAAGGACCGCACCCAATGCGCAACACATCAACACCCGTTGAAATGATGCCCTCTGTTATTTTTTCTTCAAAATCCGGGGAACTGATACGCCCATCATATCCGACGCATATTTTTTTTCCGCCGTTGCGGCGCACTATCGTGCCAAAAGATTTTCCAAGAAAAAATGCGTCATAGCCATCAAGTGTTTTGCCAACAATTCCGCGAACATCATATTCACGAAGAATGCTGCTGTTAAATTGATGCATAAATTTATCCTGTATTATTTATTGAGCAGAATATCTTTTGCCTGATTAAGTTTGGCTGCAAAATATCCTGATCCCCCTTGATCCGGATGAATTTTCATCATCAACCGGTGATGAGCCGCTTTAATATCGTCAGGCGTAGGATTCCCTTGTAATTCAAGAATTTCCAACGCTTCTTCACGGCTCATTTTGCTATCATATTTTGGTTTGGGTTGTTCAACACCTGCTTTTGACCGTAAATAAGACCACAATGTGCCCTGCCATGATAATGCGGCCGCCACCGCAAGTACGCCCGCCACAGGAATGTTACCTTTGATTAAAATGATAAACGCCATTGCCCCCAGTGCAATTGCCAACACTTTACGAAAAGTATCGTTAAATTTTTCCGGTTGCGTTTTCATGTAATTTGAAATCGCGTAATAGGAAATGCCAGCACCAAGCAGCAATATGAGCGCGTATAAAATCATTTAAGAAGCCTTGCTTTGCTTATTCTGTTCAATCTCATCCCATTCCGGCAAATCCAGGTCACCCATTAATCTTCTAAGTTCTTGACGTGCAGCCACATGGGACATGGTCATTTTCTCTTTTGTATCACGCAAATCAACAAGGGTCAGCCCTTTTGGGAATAATTCACGGTAGATCACCCTTTCACCAAGGCCTTGAATATATCTGAATGAAATTCGTTTCTGCAATTCTTTAAGCGCCGCATTAACACGGCGTTTATTCTTTGCATCCAGCGCAGATGTTCTATTGCGCATCACGACCCAGTCAATGGTGCCACGGTCTGTTGCCGCGCGATGTTTACGAGCATCCCAGACCATTTCACTATAAAGACTTAATTTATCAACTTTATAGGTATCCTGATCGACAGAAGCCAGAAGATCAAGATCAACAAAGCTATCGTTAATCGGCGTTATTAATGTATCCGCAGAAGCATGAGCAAGTCTGGAGAGATTAGAATCACTTCCCGGGCAATCAATTAAAATAAAATCTGATCCTTCATGAAGCTCTTCCATCAATTCCGAGAAGTTTTTTGTATCTTCATACATCATATTATCCACGTCACCATTTAATGAGCGTGACAAGACATAAACATCCGGAATAGCAAGATCTAGTTCATTTTTTTCTGAATATTTCAATCTGTTTTCAAGATATCTTGCAAGTGATTTCTGTCTCGAATCCAGATCAATCACAGAAATTTTAAATCCTTTTCTAAGCAGGCTCACAATAACATGCATCGCTGTTGTTGATTTGCCCGATCCCCCTTTTTCATTCCCCACTACTATAACATGTGCCTTGTTATTATCTTTAGGCATCACTTTCTCCAAACACCAGTTCCACAATAAATCTAGCAATTAGCTGCTCGTTATATTATTATCAATAATCATGTTCGTTAATCTATCCTGTTAGGATTTACATGGCTAGTAGCTTGGAAACAAAAAATTCATTTTTTGGCAAAAAAACTGTTTCTTTCATTTTATTGGCAACTTTATTCCTAATTTTGCCTTTGTCTGTATCCGTTTACCAAGTGATCGAAAGCAGAAAAGCAGTTTTAATTGAACCCCCTGTTGAAATCGTTGAAGAAACACCTAAGCCATCTGATATTCAATCAATATTGGCATCATATGGATATGATATTATCGCGGTAAGGCGCGGTCATATTGACGTTCCACCGATTTTTTTAAACAGCGTTCCTACAACACTTTCTGATCTGGATGTTACCGCCAGAAAGAATGTTTTTATATCCATCATTCTGCCGCTGATTTTGAAAGTAAACGATGATATTCAGGCGGACCGCGAGCTATTATCCGAGATCATGTTCACACGTGAATTTTCCGGTGAATTTAAAGATGCCGACCGCATTTGGCTTGAGCAAAAAATGAAACAATATCAAATCCAAGGGTTTGATATTCCAGAATTATATTCAAGAATGAACATCATTCCCCCTTCACTAGCCATCACGCAAGCGGCCATCGAAACGGGATGGGGAACATCTAGATTTGCGACAGAAGCAAACGCATTATATGGCCAATGGACATGGGATGACGAAGAAGGCATGGTCCCCTTAAGACGCGAAGCGGGCAAAACCCATACGATTAAAGTATTTGATGACCTTCTGGGCGCGGTTAAGGGATATGCCATGAATTTAAACACCCACCCTGCATACGAAGATTTCCGCATTGAACGCAGAAGATACGAAAAACCAGAAGATATTAAGGTAAGCGATTTACTTATTACTCTTATCTTTTATTCAGAATTGGGTTTTGAATATATCGACCGATTAAACAACGTGATCCGTGCAAACAGCCTGGAACAATTTGATCATGCATCACTCAGATACGCGGAATATCAAGAAATTAAATTAGACCTAGCTCCTTAAGGTCATTTCTAAGTTCAGTCGGCATATTTTGTTCGGGGCTATTTTCCGGCAGATCTTTTGGCGCTGATTGTTGATCCAGATACCGCCATCCTTGAAACGCCCTACGTGGCTGGCTTTCTGTAAGGTAAATTTTCTTATCCATTTTAATCATGCATTTTGTGCCGTTATCGGTTTTTACTTCTTCAAATCCGATAATGCGTTGTCTTGCCTGAATAAACCCTTTCATCACCCAGTAAAGCGAACCGCCATCCAATATTTCATCGGCGCGCTTCGGTTTAAAACGGGTCACATGGAAATTATAATCAAGCCCTTTGTTACGTGGGTCGTTTTTGCGTGCTTCGATCAAATGTTCCACACTTTCAATCCCCACACAAAGTTTGATGATATTTACGGCCATTGTTAAAGAAGCACCACCGCCGCAAGTCCAAGAAAGGCAAAAAAACCAATGACATCTGTCACTGTCGTCACAAAAATACTACTGGCGAGCGCAGGGTCCACATTCATTTTATCAAGCATGATCGGAATAAGAATTCCCGCAAGTCCTGCCATCAACATGTTCACAATCATCGCTGCGCCCATCACACCGCCAAGCGCAGCATTTTGAAACCAAAGCCAAGATAAACCACCAATAATAATGGCAATGATAACGCCATTTACAAGAGCAATGGAAAATTCCCTAAATACAATGCGTTTGGCGTTACTTGATGTCAAATCACGCGTGGCAATTGCCCTTACTGTCACGGTCATGGTCTGCGTACCTGCATTCCCGCCCATTGATGCAACAATCGGCATAAGTACCGCCAAAGCCACCATTTGCTCAATGGTCGCGTCAAACATTGCAATTACAAGCGATGCCAAAATTGCCGTCGCCAAATTAATAATCAGCCAAATCACACGGTTCTTTGATGCTTCAAGAACGCTCTCCGAAATATCCGTTTCCTTAATACCGGACATAAGCATCAAATCTTCTTCTGCTTCTTCGTCGATAACATCAACTACGTCATCCACAGTAATCATACCGATCAAACGGCCATTATCATCGACCACCGCCATGGAGGTCAGGTCATATTGACGGAAAAGATAGGCCACTTCTTCCTGATCCATATCAACAGGAACGACTTTTGGCTCTTCTTCCATTAATTCATGAATTAAAGTTTCACGGTCACTTCTGATGATTTTATTTAAGGCGACCGTTCCTATCGGGTGATGTAAATGATCCACGACAAAGATTTCATAAAATTCTTCCGGCAGTTCATCATCAGTTCTAAAATAATCAATTACTTTACCAACCGACCATTGCCCAGGAACAGATACCAAATTACGTTGTAGCAAGCGGCCCGCACTATCTTCCGGGTAAGAAAGACCTTCTTCTACGACTAGGCGGTCTTCATCCGGAAGCGCATCGATAATTTTCCGCTGATCTTCTTCGTCCAGATCCTCAAGAACGTGAACCGCGTCATCACTTTCCATTTGCGAAACGGCGCGGGCGATGTCCTCATCATCCATTTCCGTGATAACGTCATCAAGGGTACTATCATCAAGTTCAGAAAGAACTTCCGGTTCAAGGTCCGCCCCTACAAATCCAGTTAGAAGTTTACGATGGTGATCATTAATCTGTTCAAAAACGTCCGCGATATCAGCGTTATGGAGAGGCTCAAGAAGATAATCAATCTGGTCTTTATCCCCTTGCTCAAGGGCATAAATAATTTCATCCACCAGCTCAGGAGAAACCGGTAGCACATCATCCAGATGGCTTTCATTTTCAGAAAGATTATTTTCGACTTTCGCGTTCATTTTCTTCCCCTGAGTTCCGTACCCTTATCAACCGTATATCTTTTGAGGTCAAGAACTTAAATGAAATATACAGGAAACTCTTTTCATATTCATAATTATCAATTAAGTTTCGCATAAAAATTAAAACTAAAAATTGAAAGTGAAATAAAGTGCAATCATTTATTCCGCCAAAAAGAACCTTAATGGGCCCGGGCCCGTCTGACGTATCACCACGTGTACTCGAAGCCATGGGAAGACAAACTATCGGTCATCTTGACCCTGCATTTCAAACTTTAATGGATGAAATCAAAGAACTATTAAGATACGCATTCAAAACAGAAAATAAATTAACCTTCCCTGTATCCGCACCAGGTTCAGCCGGCATGGAAACATGTTTCGCCAACCTAATTGAAGAAGGCGACAAAGCAATCATTTGCGTCAATGGTGTTTTTGGCACACGAATGGTTGAAAATGTTGTTCGTTGCGGCGGTGAAGCCGTTGAGGTAAGCGATGAATGGGGCACACCCGTTTCACTAGAAAAGCTAGAAAGTGCATTACAAGCAAATCCGGATGCAAAAATCGTCGCCTTTGTTGCTGCGGAAACATCAACGGGTGTCGCCAGTGATGCCAAGGCAATTTGTAAACTGGCCCATGATCATGACTGTATCACCATTGTTGACGCCGTTACGTCACTGGGGGGTTCTGAACTTGATGTGGATGGTTGGGGCATCGATGCCATTTATTCCGGTTCACAAAAATGCTTAAGCTGCCCACCGGGTATTTCACCGGTTAGCTTTAATGACCGTGCCATCGAAAAAATTAAAAACCGCAAATCACCGGTTCAAAGTTGGTTCTTGGATCTTAACCTTGTGATGGGTTATTGGGACGGATCAGGTGGTCGCTCATATCACCATACAGCGCCAGTTAATGCGATGTATGCCCTTCATGAAAGTCTTTTAATTCTTAAGGAAGAAGGACTGGAAAACGCATGGAAACGTCATGCCGATATGTCCGCGAAACTGCGTAAAGGTTTTAATGATATGGGAATTGAATATCTTGTTGATGAAAATTGCGCATTACCGCAGCTAAACACCATCAAAATCCCGGAGCATATCACCGACGAAGCCGCGATTAGAACCAAATTACTAAATGATCATAATTTGGAAATCGGTGCTGGCCTTGGCGCACTTGCCGGAAAAGTATGGCGTGTCGGCCTTATGGGCCACAGTGCGTGCGAAGAAAATGTAAATAAATGCCTCGCAGCCTTTAAAGCGGTGATGAATTAATCACCGTGCTAATGCCGTAATCAATTCATTATCGCTTACGATACGCTGAACCGTTGCGTTTAGCGTATTGCTTAATTGTGAATTGTTGGTATCCGGATTTGAAGAAAACGGGATGGTGCGCTGTTCGGAATTGCTATATGTGCGGTTAAAGCCTCTTTCAACGGCTTCTACCTTCACACGGGTTTTGGTTTCAACATCCGTTGAAATGGTGCCGCCATCTGTTGTGTAGCTCATTTCTTCAAGGAATATATGCAAATGAATAGCACCCGGATCGTTGGAATCGGTTACACTAAAACCCATTTTCGAAAAACTATCCACTAAGGCAATGCCAATAGTTTGGGCCATATCCTGACTGGTTGAAATTTGCCCACCATCACCATATGTGCCAATCACACCGCTTGGGCGGTTATCTTCTACGGATATGGATAACGGTAATCCATGCCCCACATTTGATGGTGTTACTTTAGGATAAATGGCAATCACTGCATCCTGTGATACGGATGCGCATGCCGTTAATGCTGACACTATCAACAAAACTATAAATTTCTTCATTAAACCATTCCTCCCTCAACAATGACCGTATGGCCAGTACTGCATGACATTCTGATTGCCTTAATGGGCGCATATTCATCGCCATTATACATGGCTTTGGCTGTTTCCATATCTGGATATTCTATCACCACCAGCCTTGTTGGTGACCAATCGCCATCCATAATTTCAAATGGCCCGCCACGTACATGATACTTACCGCCATACTTTTCCACAAGTGGACGCGCGAGTTTCATATATTCAGCGTATTTTTCCTGATCATGAATTTCAACATCCAAAATTAAATATGCGCTCATTTTGATTTCCTACGGCTTAAGGCGCCAGATTAATATTATAACTGGTGATCACGGTCGAAATCGCCGACACTTCAGGCATGTTTGGCCCCACATAACGAATAGTATGACTGTCAATTCTTTCCATTTGCGGAAGCCAGTCTAACATTTCACTTACACGGTAATTTTTAAAACTGATATCCATCGTGATCGGCCCTTCGATCTTCATTGGTTCAAAATCATCAATGCGATTGATGGCCGCGATGGTTTTTTCTTTAATCAGTTTTTGTGCTGCCGTTGGATGCAGATTTTTTGCCGAATGGAAACTGTAATTCCATTTCACCACTGCCCCTTCAAGGCCATTTCCGATTGTTTCTTGCGCCTCTTTCACAGCGGCATCATCACCGGAAATCATAATAATCGGCACACCGTAATGCCCTGCGATCGCCGCATTGAAATAACTTTCGCCAGCGACCTTGCCATTTAACCAAAGCCCCGTCAGATCTGCACTGGATTTTGTATGGGCACGCACGCCGGACATATAATTGGTGCTTGAATGATAACCAATGAAAATCGCGCCATCAAAGCCGCCCTCTTCAATCCCCTGCATCATGCCGAGCTTTCTTGGCCATGAACGGATGACTTTTACATTTTCAGGGAATTTCTCAATTAACAAATTTTGACCATTGCCGTGACTATCACTGACCAACACCTCATCAGCACCTGCCTCAAACGCGCCCTCAACGGCGGCAAGCGCCTCTGCGGTGGCAAATTCACGAAAACGGTTATATTCGAACCCGCCCGGCCCTAATTGTTCCCCGGTAACAGCGCCAGCGATCCCCTCAAGATCAACAGAAATATATATTTTTAATTTATCATCATCCTGTGCCATTGCGGTTGATGCTGTTAACGCGCAAATAGCGGCGATTATTGTTTTTTTCATTTATTCCTCCCTAATAAAAATCCTCATACCAAATGAATGATATGAGGATTCTAAAGTTTTTAAAAATCATTTTTTTATTTGCATTAACGAAGCGTCTTGGCAACCTCGTCAACACGGCGCCAAAGATCAAGTGTATTGCCGCTCCAGATTTTTGCGATCTCTTCTTCGGTATAGCCACGCTTTACCATTTCCGCAGTTACATTCATGGTTTCAGCAGCGCTCATCCAACCTTTAACGCCGCCACCGCCATCAAAATCGGATACAAGACCAACATGATCAATACCGATCAGATTAACGGCATAATCAACATGATCAACATAATCACTCACCGTTGCTTCTGGGTATTTGACATCAATGGCTGCCATTCCGTCAATATATTGCTGCGCTGTTGCGTGTTTGGTGCTATCCCATTCTGTATCACCGGCCGCCGCGGCAACCGCTTGACGAAGGGCATCAACCTCTGGTCCTTTTTCAGGGTAATATTTAACAAAACTATTTAAGCCAACAAGCTGCACCACGCCACCAACGGCTGCCACAGCCTTTAGCTGTTCATCATTTAAGTTACGTCTATGTTTTGCAATTTCCCAAACGCCAGAATGCGATGCGATCACCGGTGCCTTGGAATATTCCGTTGCCTGCATCATACATTTGATAGATGTATGTGAAATATCCACCATCATACCAAGACGGTTCATTTCATCGATCACTTTATATCCAAATTCACTTACGCCACCGTGTTCTTCTTCTGCATCACCAAGACGTTCAAGCGGACCGGAACTATCGCAGATGTCATTATGTCCATTATGGGCAAGCGTCATATAACGGGCGCCAAGATTATAAAATTCTTCAATACGCTCTAGGTCTTTACCGATCACGAAACCATTTTCAATGCCGATTGTCGCGACTTTGCGGCCGCTCTCGGCGATTTCCATAAATTGATCCGGCGTATAGGCAAGACCAATACGGTCAGGATAAAATTCTGTCATGCGGTGAATAGCACTGAATTTACGGCGCGCTTTTTCTTCGGCCAGGGCATACCCTTCAGGTGTGCGTTCCATTTGACCGACATAAACGATGAAGAACCCACTATCCAGACCGCCGACTTCCATTTTACCCAGATCAACTTGCTGTGGTGTATCTGTGCCCGGATCATAAATCGGGTCGAATGTCATATCTTCATGAATGTCGATATGTGTATCAAGCGTAATTACACGTTCATGAATGGCCTCAACGCTCATGTCTTTATCAGCAGAAGCACTAGCATCACTTCCACCCTGCTCACCACATCCGGCGATTGCAAGTGCGGCCAATGAAACCATTCCGATTTTAAGCTTATTATTAATCATTTTCTCTCCCAACATTTTCGAACTTTTATTTAATTGTTACAATGTTCATGAAAGGATAATTTTCCCGTCAAAGCAACAACAAAATCACCGTTTTACTGATTAGAAGCCAGAAAAAATCATATAGTTCATATTATTGTTTGCCCTTACCCATTTAATCTGCTTAAACTACCAAAATTGTATATAATATATAATCTACAGGATGCGTCATGTTGCCAGCTTTAAGAACATTTTTTTACATTCAAATCTGTCTTTTCATTACCCTTGTGAACACAAATGCACAATCGATGGGTGCGGATAATAATTTTGTAGAAACAGATCATGTTATTGAAATTGGTGGCAACAAAATTCCGTATAAAGCCATCGCCGGCACCATGACAATTGATGATGAAAACGGCAACCCAGTCGCAAGCGTTTATTCAACCACCTATAAAAGAACCGATACGGATGATAACAGCACGCGCCCTATCACATTTGCATTTAATGGCGGCCCGGGTTCAGCATCCATTTGGCTTCATATGGGCGGCATTGGCCCAAAACGGGTTAAGTATGATGACGAAGGTTTCGCCCCGCAGCCACCCTATAGCGTGATTGAAAATGAATATTCAATTCTTGAAGATACGGATCTGGTGTTTATTGATCCAGTTTTTACCGGTTACAGCAGACCCGTGAATGATGGCGATGACGATCGTTTCCTTGGCGTCGTTAATGATGCAAAATATATTTCTGAATTTGTAAGAAAATACCTTGGAAAGCATAACCGATGGTCATCACCAAAATTCCTACTTGGTGAAAGTTATGGAACCGTGCGCGCGGGTGCGATGGCAAGAATTATGCAGCAAGATCAAGGGATATTCTTAAATGGCATTATCGTGGTATCCGGCGGTTCGATTGGCTTAAGACGTGTTGGAAGCATGGAATTTGCCCTGAATATCCCGCATTTCACCGCCACCGCATGGTATCATAATAAACTTCCTGCCGCCCTTCAAAACGGTACATTGGAAGAAGCCGTTAAAGCATCACAAGAGTTTGCAATGGGTGACTTTGCATCAGCGCTTATTAAAGGCAACAGCATTTCAGAAAGTGACAAAGAAGCTATCGCAGAAAGAACAGCCCATTTCACCGGTCTTAGTAAAGATTATATTCTTGGCGCAAATTTAAGACTCGACCGATATAAATTCAGGGCGGAACTACTTCGTGAAGAAGGAAAAATCATCGGCCGTTTAGATAGTCGCCATACAGGTATTAATAAAGACCAAACCGCCGAAAGACCTGAACTGGATCCAAGTGAAATGGCACTATTTGGTGCTTTCCCTGCGGCCTTTAATGATTACGTCAGAAATGATCTAAATTATGACAGTGATCTTGAATATGTGGTTTCTGCTGATGTTGGCTGGAACCGTTATGCGGTAGATACATGGGAAGATTACCGCACCGCCCTTACCCATAATGAACATTTGAAAGTGTTATTCACAGACGGTTATTACGATAAATTATATTATTGGGCAGAACATACCATCGGACAATTTGCCTTTCCTAGTTCCGTCGCTGATCGCATTAGCATTGAATATTATAAAGCTGGGCACATGATGTATGTGAAAAAAGAAGCACTGATTAAAATGAAAAATGATTTAGCCGAATTTATTAAATCAGCCAGCTGAAAATATTAAATCAATATCTTTTTAGAAAATGGTGCGGTCGAGAAGACTCGAACTTCCACGGGATCAACTCCCACAGCGACCTCAACGCTGCGCGTCTACCAATTCCGCCACGACCGCATTCGTGATTTGGTAAATAGATTGTGGTGAAGTATCAAAACTAAAAGATTTGCGCAATAAAAATCTGAAAAATGATTAGGTTTTTTTAACAAAACCCAATTCACGAAATCCTTTTACCCCTTCAAGCAGGGTAATACCGATATTTTCACCGGATACCATTATTTCGCCTTTGGCAATCAATTCACCATTTGCATAAATCTTTACGGGGCTATCCACATGTTCCTGTAATTCAATCACAGCACCACGTCCAAGTTTCAGCAACTGTTTAACCGGCATCAAATTTTGACCCAGTACAACAGTAAGCTCGATATCTACGTCTTCAACACCTTGTGGCATTATCACCCTTTATCTTGATTTTCAGCGTGTTATAAATATATACCACCAAACTGATGTATTATAGTTATTTTTTGGTTAATTTTGAAAAGATAAACATAAATGACAACAAAAAACGATATTGAATGGAAATTCAGCGAAGGCCTCACTTCATATGAAGAGGCACTGGAAACAATGGAAAATCGCGTTGCCGACATACATGCGGGCAATGCATCCGAACTTGTTTGGTTCGTGGAACATCCACCGCTTTATACGGCGGGCACATCCGCACAGGAAGCGGACTTGCTCGCCCCCAAAAGATTTCCCGTTCATTATGCGGGTCGTGGCGGTCAATATACCTATCATGGGCCGGGGCAACGTGTCGTTTATGTGATGCTTGATTTAAATAAACGTAGCCGCGATGTTAGAAAATATATCGCTGACCTGGAACGCTGGATTATTGAAACGCTCGCTGAATTTAACGTTCACGGTGAAATTCGCGAAGGGCGCGTCGGCGTATGGGTTGAACGAGAAGGTGGGCGCGAAGATAAAATCGCCGCCATCGGCGTTCGTGTTCGAAAATGGGTTACTTTCCACGGCATTTGTATCAATGTAGAGCCGGACTTAAGCCACTACACTGGCATCGTACCATGCGGTATTTCCGAACATGGTGTAACATCATTGGTTGATCTTGGTCTGCCGGTTACAATGGATGATCTGGATGCGTCACTACAGAAAAACTGGCAAAAAGTTTTTGGATAACAACCCTAGTATTCCTTAGTCGATAAAAAGCACTTAATTTTATAAAATACAAAATATTTAGGCCATTAATTAATGAATTTAAAAAACATCGATTTAAAACCTCCATACAAATTAAATGTAGGCTGCGGACGCAAGGCTATGTCGGATTGGGTCAATTTAGATTCTACTGACTTAGATGGTGTAGATATAATATGTGATTTGGAAAACCTGAAAGAAAACCCTATTGATTTACCTGATGGTTCAGTAAATGAATTTTTGCTTTCACATGTTATAGAACATATAAATAACAGCTTGGGTTTAATGGAGGAATTATGGAGATTAGCCACAGATGATGCTGTAGCACAAATTTATGTGCCTTATGGATCAAGTGATAATGCTTGGGAGGATCAAACGCACGTCAGACCATATTTTATGGGAAGTTTTTCGTATTTTTCTCAACCATATTACTGGCATGCTGATTATGGTTACGGAGGAGATTGGCAGCCCGTCAAAATACAACTTCGTGTTAACAAAAGACGGTGCCAAGGTTTAAGTATGGAAGAGATAAAAGAAAAAATCTCAATAGAAAGAAATATCGTAAGAGAAATGGTTTGTGAATTACGCGCGGTAAAACCCAAAAGAGAAGCCAAACGTGAGCTAATAAGACAACCCCAAGTTTTTATACAATTGGTTGATTAAAGCCCACGCCTTTCGTGAATATTCACGGTAGGCTTGCGTTCGAACCCCTTTTTAACGATGCCTCTTGCCGGTGAAATATCAATATTTTCCACTTTTGACATGCGCGGCCCAGTCCTGCATTCTTTGATCATTTTCTCAACAAGCTCTTCCTGACCAACAAGCATAGCTTCTACTGTTCCATCAGATCTGTTTCTGACCCACCCATCAAGACCCAGCCTGCTTGCCGTATCAACGGTCCAATCACGGAAGAACACACCTTGCACCCTTCCGTATATCACAAGCCTTGCTGCTTTTTGCCCCTCATCCAGCATATTAATTACTCAAATTCAATGATGATTTCGTCAACGGCCAAACTATCGCCAGCTGCGGCTGAAATCTTTTTAACCGTGCCTTGCTTTTCTGCGCGTAGAACATTTTCCATTTTCATAGCTTCCACGACACAAAGAACCTGACCCGGTTGAACATCATCCCCTTCGGCCACATCAATAGATACCACCAGACCCGGCATCGGGCATTGTAGGAACTTTGACATATCGGCTTCAACCTTTTCAGGCATGATAGTCGCCAGTTCCACTTCGCGGTTATTTCTCACATATACAATTTCGCTGGCACCATCGTATGTCAGCCTATAACCATCGGCGAGATATTCAATTTCCACATTTACCGGTTCATTGTTAATTGTACCCGTAAATATTGGATTACCCGGTGCCCATAATGTCACGACGTTATATACAAGGCCGCCCGTAATGATGTTGCACCCATCCTGCGTCATAAGGAAATTCGAGCTCTGAATTTCACCGTCAAGCTGTACTTGCCATGTTTCATTAAATGAACTGGCGTCCTCATTCATACGGCCGCTGATGGTTGATTGTCTGCCGACCTCGCATGAATGTACCGTGGTCGCAACACAGATAAAATGCGCCCATTTATCAAGGCTAATTTCACCACCATTAAAACCGTCTGGGTATTCTTCTTCGATATATTTTGTGGAAATATCACCGCTTTGAAAACGCGGTGCTTTAAGCACATCCGAAAGGAAGGAAATATTATGACCAACACCACCAATATAATATTGATCAAGCGCTATTCTTAATTTATCAACGGCTTCCGCACGATCTGCACCATATGAGATCACCTTGGAAATCATCGGGTCATAATAAATGCTGATCTCGCTTCCCTCATAAATACCGCTATCAATACGGATATTCTCGTCTTCTTCTGGCGGGATATAATCCGTAACACGGCCAACAGCCGGTAAGAACCCACGCAGTGGATCTTCCGCGTAAACGCGCGCTTCCATGGCCCAGCCGTTTACCATCACTTCTTCTTGTTTGATGTTCAGTGGTTCGCCCGCCGCACTTCTGATCATTTGTTCCACCAGATCAACATTTGTCACTAGTTCCGTAACCGGATGTTCCACCTGAAGGCGGGTATTCATTTCAAGGAAGTAAAAGTTTTGATCCTTATCAACGATAAATTCGACGGTTCCTGCCGAATTATAATCCACCGCATGGGAAAGGGCCACGGCCTGTGTTCCCATATTCACACGTGTTTCCATGGTTAGAAACGGACTTGGTGCTTCTTCGATAACTTTTTGATGGCGGCGCTGAATGGAACATTCACGTTCCGCCAGATAAATGACATTACCGTGATTATCACCAAGCACCTGAATTTCAATATGACGTGGGTTTTCAATGAATTTTTCTGCAAAAACACGGTCATCACCAAAGCTTGATTTCGCTTCATTCACCGCTGAATTAAAACCTTCGCGGGCTTCATCATCGTTATAAACAACGCGCATTCCTTTACCGCCACCGCCAGCGGATGCCTTAAGCATAACAGGATAACCGATCTCTTTTGCGATTTCGACCGCATGATCGGCATCCTTAATCACATCCATGAAACCCGGAATGGTATTAACACCGGAATCTTCCGCGAGTTTCTTTGATGAAATTTTATCACCCATCACACCAATGGCCTTTTGATTTGGCCCAATGAACGTAATTCCGGCTTTTTCAAGTTTTTCACAAAATTCCGCATTTTCGGAAAGGAACCCATAACCCGGATGGATGGCATCTGCACCTGTTTCTTTCGCCGCCGCAATGATCTTATCTATCACAAGATAACTTTCCGCCGCCGGTGCATTGCCGATATGCACTTTTTCCTGTGCCATACGCACATGTAGCGCATCTGCATCAACATCTGAATATACGGCAACTGTACCAATACCCAATTTATGGGCCGTTTTAATCACACGACAGGCAATCTCACCGCGGTTTGCAATCAATATCTTATTAAACATCATTTACTCCCCTTACAGCGGTATATTGTCGTGTTTTTTCCAAGGATTTTGAACATCCTTGTTTTTTAGCATTCTAAGGCCGCGGCTAATTCGTCTGCGTGTTGCATGGGGCATAATGACATC
Organism: Pseudemcibacter aquimaris; assembly: GCF_028869115.1. NCBI lineage: Bacteria > Pseudomonadati > Pseudomonadota > Alphaproteobacteria > Emcibacterales > Emcibacteraceae > Pseudemcibacter > Pseudemcibacter aquimaris. The sequence goes on along the minus strand of NZ_CP079800.1, from coordinate 678,283 downwards.
ATCAATGTACCCTCGGCTTGCTGCCACAAACGGGTTAGCAAACTTATCAGAATATTCACCCGTTTTTTCAGCAAGCTTTTCTTCGTCTTTTGCTTCTTCACGGAAAATAATCTTAACCGCCCCTTCCGCGCCCATAACGGCAATTTCCGCCGTCGGCCATGCGAAGTTCAAATCACCTCGAAGATGCTTTGATGCCATCACATCATAGGCACCACCATATGCTTTACGGGTAATAACCGTAATTTTTGGTACTGTTGCCTCACCATATGCAAATAATAATTTGGCACCATGTTTAATAACGCCACCATATTCCTGCGCCGTTCCAGGTAGGAACCCCGGCACATCAACAAATGTAATGATCGGAATATTAAAACAATCACAAAACCTTACAAACCTTGCGGCCTTTCGCGATGCATCATTATCAAGACACCCTGCAAGTACCATTGGTTGGTTGGCAACAATTCCGACAGTTGAGCCTTCCATCCTGCCAAAACCGGTAATAATATTTTTGGCATAGGTAGGTTGAATTTCAAAGAAATCACCCTCATCAACCGTTTTTCGGATCAATTCATGCATACCATACGGTTTATTCGGATTATCAGGAATAAGTGTATCTAACGATAATTCTTCGCGGTTATGCTGGTCAAAAACTTGTCTTGAAGGTGGTTGTTCACGGTTGCTTAAAGGTAAGAAATCAATAAGACGCCTTGTTTGCTTGATCGCTTCCATATCATTTTCAAAAGCATTATCTGCAACACCAGATTTCACCGTGTGTGTTGTTGCACCGCCAAGCTCTTCTTGTGTGACTTTTTCATTGGTTACCGTTTCCACAACATCAGGGCCGGTTACGAACATATAAGAACTGTCCTTCACCATAAATATGAAATCGGTAATCGCCGGGGAATAAACGGCACCACCAGCGCATGGCCCCATAATGAGTGAAATTTGCGGTACGACGCCGGACGCCATGATATTACGCTGGAAAACCTCTGCATATCCGGCAAGGGCCGATACCCCTTCCTGAATACGCGCACCACCGGAATCGTTAATGCCGATTACGGGCGCGCCTGCCTTCATGGCCATTTCCATGATTTTACATATTTTTTCCGCGTGTGTTTCCGATAGAGAGCCACCAAACACAGTAAAATCCTGACTATAAATAAAAATCAGGCGACCGTTCACGGTCCCTGATCCTATTACAACGCCATCACCTGATATTTTCGTATTTTCCATACCGAAATCAACAGACCTGTGCTCTTTGAACATATCATATTCTTCGAAACTGCCCTCATCGACAAGAAGCTCAATACGTTCTCTTGCTGTTAATTTTCCCTTGGCATGTTGTGCTGCGATGCGCTTTTCACCGCCGCCCATACGGGCTGATTGGCGGCGTTCTTCAAGTTTATCTAGGATTTCCTGCATAATTGCTCCCTGGATTTATATTTGCTTACTCATGAGTAACATATTTTATCAGGCAGTATCAATATTAATCGAAAATTGTATAAAATTACAATATTATCGACAAAGTGATAGGAACCTTGCAGCGTTACCAAGTTCAGTTTTTAATTCTTTTCGGCGTTCTTCGGCCTCTTCATCGATGCCCCATTGTGATGCTTGGAAATTTTCGTCGACATGTCCTGCGTCCCATGCTTCATCAACAGTAAGATGCCCATCAAACAAATGAAGGCCAATTGTAACGGAACCCGTTACCGTGGTCATACCGTGGTAAGCCGTCAATTCAAAGCTTTCAATGCCGTCAATCAATGCTTTATAGGTATCAATTGCTTCATCATCCTGATTTTCAAAAATTATGCCCGATGCCAATTTAAAATTGATGCCGTATTTTTCTTTCATCCGTTCAAGAAGTGGATTCCAGATTTTATTTTGTTCCTCAACCAGTTCCGCAGGATGTTCAACACGGTAACAAAGTTGATCTGATCCCGCATATTTAACGAGTTCAGCAATAAGTTCATCGCGCCTTGCTTCAACACGGTCGATGGCAGTGTTCATCAGTTTGGTTATTGGCATAGAATGAGGGTCAACCTCCTCCCCCTGTTCGTTCCATTCTTCTGCGACAACCTCTGCCATTTTACGGGTTGGCATAAGGCATTTTTCTTTGGCGGGCGTTTTAATGCCTCTGCCATCAAGTTCTACGGTAAACATGCCGTCTTGTTCAGTGACGGTTGCTTGCTTATAAAAACGTTTCATTATTTCACCAATTCTACAAGTTCGGAAATATGATCAATGATATGATCCGCACCGGATGATTTTAATTCATGTTCGGGATGATATCCCCACGTCACCCCAACGGACTTTACACCCGCATTTTTCGCCATCACCATATCAAAGGTCGTATCACCGATCATAATCGCATTTTCACGGTCCACACCCGCATCCGATAATGCCACATTAATCATGGATGGATGCGGTTTACCCGGGCCATCATCCGCGGTGTTAAGCGTAATAAAATATTCGGTAAGGCCATGGTTCATTAAAGTATTCTTTAAGCCCCGTGTTGATTTACCTGTCGCAACGCCAAGCAATACGCCCATGTCATTTAAAGTTTCAATGGTTTCGCGAATTCCATCAAAAAGTGGCTCTTCATGATCATCCTGTGTTCTTAAATACTGAAAATGATCAATAAATTCTGTGCGCAATAATTGATGATCATTATCTGTATGTTGCGGGTAAACATGTGATATGGCCTCAAGTAATGAAAGCCCTACAATTCGTCTTACCTGTTCATCACCGGGATATGGAATTTTGCATCTGTCACTGGCATATTTCATGGCGGAAATGATCATATGCTGACCATCAACAAGCGTTCCATCACAGTCGAAAATGGCAAGCTTTAGCGGATCAGACATTGTCCATTTCCTCAAACGGGTTGCTTTCATCATCCGCATCAAACCCAAACATATCGAAACTCTCACTCATATGTTTCGGTAATGTTGCCTTTACAGATAATGTGCCACCATTTGGATGTTCAATTTCAAGATTTCGTGCATGTAGATGCAGTTTCTTGCTTACGGCACCTTCAACGAATGCGTCCTTGGCACCGTACTTACCATCTCCAACAATCGGGGTGTCAAGTACGGTTGCGTGAACACGAATTTGATGGGTGCGCCCCGTCACCGGACGAAACGCCATCCATGTCACTTCTCCGGCGGCACTATCCATTACTTTAAAATCGGTAATTGCGCGCTTGCCATCCTCGGAAACAGCCATACGCTCGCCTTTTGTTCCCGGCTCTTTATCAAGCGGCGCTTGGACGGCGCCTTCCTGCTGTGGTGGTTTTCCTTTTACCAGTGCCCAGTAAACTTTATTGGTTTGTCTGGTTTTAAAGCTTTCGGTCAGTTTCTTTGCTGCTGCACCTGTTCTTGCGATTACAAGGACACCGCTTGTATCTTTATCAAGTCTATGGACCAGTTTTGGTCGTTCGTCTTTGGTGCCTTGTAAAGCATCCAGTAAACCGTCAACATGCTTTTTGGTATTGGTTCCACCCTGCACAGCAAGGCCCGGCAATTTATTTAACACAATAACGCTATCATCCTGATAGATCACCATGGAACGCATCATATCCACATCTTCTTCAGAAAGATGTTTTTTATGTTTTTGTGGTTTCGGGGCAGCGCGTTCATCCTTTCCAAGCGGAGGCAAACGAATTTCCATCCCGCCTTCAAGCCGCAGGTTCGCCTTGGCGCGTTTGCCATTCACCCGAATATCACCCTTACGCAGCAATTTGGAAAGACGGCCGTAACTTAAACCCGGGAAATGAACCTTAAACCATTTATCCAGTCGCCATTCGGCTTCGTTATCTTTTACATATTCCCTTGAAACGCCAGACATTGATTACCCTTAAAAAAAAGTTCTTCCGATATAAAGACCGCTAAATAGCGCACCTAGCCCCAAAAGAACAGAACCAAATGCATAAATCGCGGCTGTACCCAGCTCCCCCCGTTCCATCATCAGTCCCACTTCCATTGAAAAGGCAGAAAAGGTCGTAAAACCACCAAGAATACCAATGACCAAAAAACCCTGCATGGTGTGACTTGCGTTAAATTTAAGCGCCAACGCCTCAATCAATAAACCGATCATAAACGACCCGATGATATTAACGGCCAACGTGCCATACGGAAAACCAGGCCCCATAAGGGTAAACATCATGCGACCAACCAGAAACCGTCCCGTCGCACCAATGGCACCACCAGCCGCCACTGCTAAAATCATGTTCATGGTGTTACTCCCGACCCTTAATAAATTACTTATTGTCATTTAACGTATAATTTGAAATAATTTCCACATAATAACAATATGGTAGTAATCCAAGGGGGTTATATGTTTCCGTTATCAATATTTTTAAATAAGCTTATTCAGCAGGGTACTTTAAATATTATTGACGCAAAAGGAAAGAAACATTGTTTTTCTGGATCGCCCGAACCCGAAGTCACCATTAAATTTAACGACAGTTCGCTTCTTTGGAAAATATTTTTAAAACCTGACCTTAAAGCCGGTGAAGCTTATATGGATGGAGCGCTCACCATAGAACCGCCCCATAATGTTTTTGATTTTTTAAACCTGATCACCAAAAATATGGAATGGCGGCCTGATAATCCCTTTCACCTGATGGGGGGTGATCCCTATAGCCGTTTTAAAGGATGGCTAGGGCAAATTAATTGGCCAGGAAAATCAAAAGATAACGTCGCCCATCATTATGACCTTTCCGATGGTTTATATGATTTATTCCTTGATCCAAGCAGGCAGTATTCATCCGCATATTTCATAAATAATGATGACAGTTTGGAACAGGCGCAGGAAAACAAAAAAGACCTGATTGCCAAGAAACTTTTCTTAAAAGACACCCATGAGGTTCTTGATATCGGTTGCGGCTGGGGCGGCCTTGCTTTGCATATCAATAAATATTCAGGCGCAAAGGTCACTGGCGTGACATTAAGCGAAGAACAGTTAAAAGTCGCCCAAGAAAACGCGAAAGACAATGATCGCGTGAATTACCGTCTTCAGGATTACCGACTTGTTCCGGAACAATATGACCGCGTGGTATCGGTTGGCATGTTTGAACATGTTGGTAGAAAACAATATCAAACATTTTTTAATAAGGTATATGAAGCCTTAAATGAGGACGGTATCGCATTGATCCACACCATTGGACGCGCCGACGGTCCGGGGGAAACAGATCCATGGACCAAGAAATATATTTTTCCAGGCGGTTATGCACCCGCCCTTTCCGAAATTGCACCTGCCATTGAAAAAAGCGGCCTGTATATTACCGATATGGAAGTGCTTCGCCTTCATTATGCAAAAACATTGGCCGAATGGCGCAAGCGCGTGGATGCGAATAAGGAAAAAATCATAGAACTATATGATGACCGATTTTTAAGAATGTGGGAATTTTACCTTGCTAGTGCAGAATGCGCCTTTAGAAACCTTGGCCATGTGGTTTTTCAATTCCAGCTTGCGAAAAAACAGGAAAACATTCCGTTACATAGGCGGTATCTTTGGGAATAGATTAATTCTTTTCTTCTCGCATCTTCGCCCAATATTCAAGGCGTTTTGAAACTTCGCGTTCGAAACCACGGTTTACCGGTTTATAAAATTGTTCACGGTTTATTTCTTCTGGAAAATAATTCTGCCCTGAAAAACCATCTTCCGCATCATGGTCATATTGATAGCCCTTACCATACCCCATTTCTTTCATCATTTTGGTTGGGGCATTTAAAATATGCATCGGCGGCATTAAGGAACCTGTTTCCTTGGCCCGTTTTAATGATTTTTTATGGGCCATATAAGAGGCATTTGATTTTGGTGCAGTCCCCAAATAAATCACAAGCTGTGCAATGGCCAAATCCCCTTCGGGTGAACCAAGAAATTCATAAAGCTGCTTTGCGGCATTCGCCTGAACAATCGCCTGCGGATCAGCAAGGCCGATATCCTCTACAGCAAATCTTACCAGCCTGCGCAGGATATAAAGCGGATCTTCACCACCCGCAAGCATTCGCGCCGACCAATAAAGCGCGGCATCCGTATCAGAACCCCTAAGCGATTTATGTAATGCCGAAATAAGGTTATAATGTCCTTCGCGGTCTTTGTCATAAACAGGCGCACGTTTTTGCAGAACGTTAAGCAATTCATTGCCATCTAAATCTTTATCGAAATTTAGACCCAGCAATATTTCCGCGAGGTTTAATAGATACCTACCATCACCATCCGCCATATTATACAACATGACACGGGCATCACTGGTTAGCGGTAACTTCTTATCCTCTAACGCTTCCGCCCGTCCGAGCAATTCTTCCATCGCATCCTGATCAAGACGGTTAAGCGTCAACACCTGCATTCGCGATAAAAGCGCGGCATTTAATTCAAAGGACGGATTTTCCGTTGTCGCCCCGACAAGGACAATTGTACCGTCCTCAACATATGGCAAAAATCCATCCTGTTGTGATCTGTTAAATCGGTGAATTTCATCAACGAAAAGAAGTGTACCTTTTCCTGTTCTGCGGCGTTCTTTTGCGGCTTCAAAACATTTTCTTAAATCGGCAACACCGGAAAAGACGGCTGATATTTGTTCGAAATATAAATCCACATGTTCCGCAAGTAATCTTGCTGTCGTGGTTTTACCGGTTCCCGGCGGCCCCCAAAGTATAAGTGATGATAAATGACCCGCATCCAGCATGCGGCCAAGGGTCCCTTCGGGATTGATCAAATGCCCCTGACCAACCACTTCGGATATAGATTTCGGGCGCAGTCGATCCGCTAATGGGCGTGGCGCCCCCTGCTCTAACCCTGCGCTTTCAAATAAATCCGTCATTGATTACCTGCAGCTATAACTGTTACGGCCTCGGGCCTGACATTCTATCAGTCTGCCATTACGGCGCACAGCGAATGAAATGTCTGATTCTGCATCATCAAGAGCATCTTCTAGTCCCTCAACCGTATCAATGTCTTCATTATCAATTCGGTCGAAAATATCACCTGGACGCAGTACATTTAAACGGCGTACTGGGCTTGATCTCGGGATATCCAGAATGATCACGCCTTTTTCAAAAAGATTAATACCAAGTTCCGATGAAAATGCCGGTGATAGGTTGCCTACCTCAACATTTTCAAAGATATGATCCCCATCGAGGGTCGTGATATTTCTTGGCGGGTCTTCCGGCGCGGCTTCCAGTTCAATAGTCAGAGTACGACTGTCGTCCCCTTTTAGAACCTCAAGAACAGTTTCGCCGCCAATACGGCCAAGACCAATAAAATATCTTAAACCTTGCGTGTCAAAAATTTCTTCGCCGTCGATTGATAAAATCACATCACCCGGTTCTAACCCACCACGATCAGCCGGGCTATCCGGATATACATTATCCACAAGAACGCCGCCCGGGCGATCAAACCCTAAACTTTCGGCAATTTCCGATGAAACCGCCTGCCCTGTCGCACCAAACCACGGGCGGATGATCTCACCATCATTTAAAGCGGCATTGAGCACAAAATCGACCATTTTAACCGGAATAGCAAAGCCAATCCCGTTTGAGCCACCAGAACGCGAATAAATGGACGTATTGATACCTACAAGCTTACCATCCATCCCCACAAGCGCACCGCCACTGTTTCCTGGATTAACCGCTGCATCAGTTTGAATGAAAAATTGATAGGCATCATCACCCACTTGTGTTCTTGCAAGTGCTGAAACAATTCCACTGGTCACTGATTGCCCAACACCGAACGGGTTACCGATCGCAAGCACAAGGTCACCGACTTCAACATCATCGCTATTACTAAATTCTAAAATGGTTAGCGGCTCACCCGATGGTTCAATGCGCAGAACCGCAAGGTCAGTACTTTCATCCATCAAAATGACTTCGGCTTCAAATTCGCGGCGATCGGATAGTGCCACGGTAATTTCATCAGCGCCATCGATCACATGGTGATTGGTAATTACAACGCCTTCTTCGCGGACGATCACACCGGAACCAAGTGATCTTTCAATACGTTCACGCGGGGCGGATGATCCACCGAAGAAACGGCTAAAAAATGGATCATTTAAAAATGGTGATGTACGGGTTCTAACCACTCGTTTAGTATAAATATTCACAACCGCTGGTGCGGCTTCACGCACAACGGGTGCATATGATAACTTCACTTCCGTATCCGATGTCGGCACACGTTTATTGGAAACTTGTGCATTTGATGATGACTGCATCGTGCCATTCATCATGAAAAGCGTTATCGCGATAAGCGAGAAAAGACCTAAACCAATTTTGATAATATATTTCATATTCGATCCATCCATTTATTTCTTTTATTACCAATATTCTTTTTACGTGGCGAAATTGTGAAACCTGCAAGAAAATAAAAAAAGGCAGCCCTGATTTGAGCCGCCTTTTTAATCTAATCACTTGAAATTATTTTGCAAGTGAGCGTCCAACTGAACCCAGATCTTCGAATGCTTCATCAAGACGAGCAACAAATGATTTCTCACCTTCACGAAGCCATTTACGTGGGTCATAGAATTTCTTCTGCGGTGTTCCTTCATCAGGACAAATCTGATGTTTAAAGGCAACCGGATGTTCATTCACATATCTGCCAACACCTTCAGAGAAAGCAAACTGTGTATCAGTATCAATGTTCATTTTGAAAACACCATATGAAATAGCGGCTTCAATCTTATCTTTTTCTGAACCTGAACCACCATGAAACACAAGGTTAAGCGGTTTCGCACCCGTGTTATGTGTTTGTTCAACCAGATCCTGACTGTGTTTAAGGATTTCAGGACGAAGTTGCACATTACCCGGTTTATAAACACCGTGAACGTTACCAAATGACGCCGCAACAGAGAAATGCCCGATCGGTGTCAGCAGATCATATGCTTTAAGAACGTCTTCCGGCTGTGTGTATAGATGTGAATTATCAGCGCTTTCATCAATATCATGGCCAACACCGTCCTCTTCTCCACCAGTGATACCCAGTTCGATTTCAAGGCTCATGTCGATTTTTGCCATGCGTTCGAGAACACGTGCACATTCATTCAGGTTCACATCAATATCTTCTTCAGAAAGATCAAGCATATGTGATGAATATAGCGGGCGTCCAGTTGCCGCGTGATGCGCTTCTGAATGTTTAATCAGTTCTTCCACCCATGGCACAAGCTTCATGTTTGCATGGTCAGTGTGAAGTACAGCACAGATACCATAATGTTCCGCAAGCAAATGCACGTGCTGCGCAGCTGATACGGCACCAAGTACCTTTGCTTGGAAGCTGTCTTCCATACCGGCACCAGCGTAAAATTGTGCGCCCCCATTTGAGAACTGGATAATGACGTCACTGTTGTTTTTTGCTGCTGCTTCCATCACTGCGTTTACTGAATCAGTTCCAACACAGTTTACGGCTGCAAGCGCATAGCCACCTTCCTTACATGCGTTAACAAGTTCAGCATATTCTGCGCCGCTTACGACGCCAGGTTTTAGTGCCATTTGATAAATCCTTTTTGAATGAAAATTATTTTCTTCTTTATATGATTATATGACCTTTGCCGCAACAGTAAGCGGTAAAGAAAAATCATTTTCCCATAAAAAAAGCGGCCCCAAAGGACCGCTTCTTAAATTCTTATCTACAACCGTAGACTTAAGCTACTGCTTCGTCTTCGATATCGTCAAAAACCGGACCACTGTCCTGACCTTTAGCGTCTTCGTTACGGTCAACCAGTTCGATCACTGCTACTGGTGCAGCATCACCGTGACGGAAACCAGCTTTAAGAACACGAGTGTAACCACCGTTACGCTCTTTATAACGTTCTGCTAGCTCGTCAAAAAGTTTTTGAACGATTGCTTTGTCTGACGCAGGCAGTTTAGAGATCGCTTGACGACGTGCGTGAAGTGAACCACGCTTACCAAGCGTGATTAGACGTTCAACAATCGGGCGAAGTTCTTTTGCCTTCGGCAGTGTTGTAATAATTTGCTCATGCTTTAGAAGCGCTGAAGCCATGTTCGCAAACATCGCTTTGCGATGTGAACTTGTTTTGTTAAGCTTACGCCCAGCTTTACGATGGCGCATATCCTTTACTCCTTGAGGGGGTATCCTTTTTCAGGACCCGGTCCCATTAAATTAAAATTCTTGTTCCAGTTTCTTCACAAGTTCTTCAATATTCTCTGGTGGCCATCCTGGATTTTCCATTCCAAGACGAAGACCCATTGAGGAAAGAACTTCTTTAATTTCATTCAGTGACTTACGACCGAAGTTTGGTGTACGAAGCATTTCTGCTTCTGTCTTGCGTACAAGATCACCAATGTAAACGATGTTATCATTCTTAAGGCAGTTGGCCGAACGAACAGATAGTTCAAGTTCGTCAACGCGACGAAGAAGATTACGGTTAAATTCAGGCTCGTCAGATTCTTTATCTGCTGAAGTATCTTCTGGCTCATCAAAGTTGATGAATGTTTGAAGCTGATCCTGAAGAATACGAGCAGCAAATGCAATCGCATCTTCCGGTGTCACTGTACCATTGGTTTCGATATCCATAGTCAGTTTATCATAGTCAAGGATCTGACCTTCACGTGTGTTATCAACTTTATAGCTGACACGTGTTACTGGTGAGAAGATACTATCAACCGGAATAAGACCAATCGGTGCATCATCAGCGCGGTTGTTAACAGCCGCAACGTAACCTTTACCAGTGCTTACTGTCAGTTCCATACGAAGATCAGCACCATCGTCAAGATGACAAATAACCAGTTCAGGGTTATGAATAGTAACGCCGTTAACTTCTTCGATATCAGCCGCAGTAACTTCACCAGGACCAGTTGCCTGTAATGTCAAGCGACGTGAACCTTCAAATTCTTCTTCAACGCTTACAGCAAGCTTTTTGATGTTCAGAATAATATCTGTCACATCTTCACGCACGCCAGCGATTGATGAAAATTCATGAAGTACATTGTCGATATGTACGGAAGTTACAGCCGCACCTTGTAAAGACGATAAAAGCACACGACGAAGCGCGTTACCAAGTGTCATACCAAAGCCACGCTCTAGTGGTTCTGCTACGATCTTTGCTTTTTTACGTCCTTCACCTTTTTGAGTAATCTCAAGGGTGGTCGGTTTAATTAGCTCTTGCCAGTTATTTTGGATCACAGTTAAATCCTTATCTATATCTATCAGGCCCGAATAAATAACGCTCTCTAACCATAATTGATAGAGAGACGCTACAATTTACACTCTACGACGCTTCGGCGCACGACATCCATTATGTGGAATAGGTGTCACGTCACGAATCGATGTAATAGTAATACCAAGTGCCATTAATGCACGTAAAGCTGATTCGCGACCAGAACCTGGTCCCTTAACTTCAACTTCAAGAGTTTTAATGCCATGTTCCATTGCTTTCTTACCAGCATCTTCAGATGCGATCTGAGCAGCATAAGGAGTTGACTTACGTGAACCCTTGAAGCCCATTGCACCAGCTGTTGACCAGGAAATAGTGTTACCCTGTACGTCAGCAATAGTAATGATAGTGTTGTTGAATGTACTATTTACATGTGCAACACCATTGGTAATGTTTTTACGTTCTCTACGTTTTACACGTTTATCAGTAGCCATTGTCCAGTATCCTTATTTCTTCTTACCGGCAATCGCAATGCGCTTACCTTTACGGGTACGGGCATTGGTGCTAGTGCGTTGACCACGAACAGGTAATCTCTTACGGTGACGTAGGCCACGGTATGTACCAAGGTCAAGTAAACGTTTAAGGTTCATGGCAACTTCACGACGACGGTCACCTTCTACAAGGTATTCTTCGTCGATTGTTTCACGAATCTTGATTACTTCAGCATCGCTAAGGTCGTTTACACGACGCTCAGGCGAAATGCCGTTTTTCTTACAAATTTCTTTCGCAGATGTTAACCCGATCCCATGGATGTAGGTTAATGCGATTTCCACTCTTTTGGCAGTGGGTATATTAACGCCAGAAATACGCGCCACGATCGTTTCTCCCGATCTAAAAAATTCAAACAAGTTCAGCAAATCCCGCCATGTTAAATAACATAACGTGAAGTTGCGCGATTATAGGTATTAAGTTCACTTAGTCAACCTTTGAAAAAAAGCTTTTTGAAAAAAACTTTAATCCATAGATACAAGGTTCTATGACAAGTTACCCAATACATCATTAATTTGGGCGGTAACATCATCGATGTCAGCCATCCCGTCTACCGATTTCAAGACACCCTTATCACCATAATATGGTAATAGTGGTGCTGTTTGAGCATGGTAGCTTTCCAAGCGAGATGTAACAGTTTCCTTATTATCATCCGCCCGGCGTTTGAAATTCGTAGAGCCACAGTTGTCGCAGACGCCATCAACTTTCGGCTTAAGGTTTTTATCGTGATAACCTTGGTTACATTCGCTACATGTGTAACGACCTGTAATACGGTCCACGAGTGCTCCATCATCAACCTGCATCTCGATGACAGCATCGAGCTTTAGATTTTTCTGATCAAGCATATTATCCAAGGCTTCCGCCTGTGCTACGGTCCGTGGGAAACCATCAAGCAAGAAACCATTCTTGCAATCTTCTTCCTCGATACGGTCCGCGATAATTCCTACAACGATTTCATCTGTTACAAGTTTCCCTGCTTCCATGAAATCTTTGGCTTTTTTACCAACTTCTGTCTCTGCGGCCACTGCTGCTCTAAGCATATCTCCTGTGGATAGCTGAACTAGACCTTGAGAGCTTTCAATTCTTTGTGCCTGTGTGCCTTTGCCGGCACCTGGTGGTCCAAGTAAAATAATGATCATCTGCGACGCCTCTTTCCACCACGAAGTTTTGATTTTTTCATCAGGCCTTCATATTGGTGTGCCATAAGATGACTGTGGATTTGGCCAACAGTATCCATTGTCACGTTCACAACGATAAGAAGTGATGTACCACCGAAGTAGAAAGGAATTGCATATTGCGCTCTTAAAATTTCCGGCAGCAAACAAATGATACAAAGATAAATCGCACCAACAACAGTCAAACGGGTTAATACATAATCAAGATATTTTGCTGTGTTTTTACCCGGACGAATACCCGGAATAAAACCACCATATTTTTTCAGATTGTCTGCTGTTTCTTCAGGGTTGAATACAAGCGCTGTATAGAAGAAACAGAAGAAAACGATACCAACAACATAAAACAGCATATATAGCGGCTGACCAGGGCCAAGCAGCGCAGTCGCTGTTGTCACCCAATCAGGGCTATCAGCAGATGCGAAACCAGCAAGCGACATTGGCATCATAAGAAGTGATGACGCAAAGATCGGTGGAATAACACCAGCAGTATTTAGCTTAAGCGGCATATGTGATTGCTCACCTTGTGTCATGCCGTTAGCTTGTTGTCTTTTCGGATATTGAATAAGTAGACGGCGTTGTGCACGCTCTACGAACACGATACCTGCGATTACAGCAACAACCATCACAAGAAGTGCTACGATCACAAGCGGCCCACCTAATGTGCCCTTGGCACTCATATCAAGTGTACTTACGATCGCTGATGGAAGCTGTGCAACAATACCCGCGAAAATAATTAGTGAGATACCATTACCAATACCACGTGCTGTAATTTGTTCACCAAGCCATACAAGGAACATTGTACCGCCAACAAGGGTAATAACAGTTGTCATACGGAAGAACATGCCAGGTTCAATCGCGATACCACTCTCAAGACCAGTAGCAATCGCATATGACTGAACAATACAAAGAAGCACTGTACCGTAACGCGTATATTGGTTTAGTGTGCGTCGTCCTGCCTCACCCATTTTCTTTAATTCTTTAAGCTTAGGGCTCATAGATTGGGCTAACTGCATGATAATAGACGCAGAGATATATGGCATAATGCCAAGTGCGATGACGCTCATCCGCTGGATAGCGCCACCGTTAAACAGATCTAGCATTCCAAGGATACCGCCCTGATTTTGCGTGAACATTTGTTCAAGCGCAACAGGGTCGATGCCAGGCAGCGGAAGATATGTCGCCAAGCGATATACCATAAGTGCAAGTAAGGCAAACCATATACGTTGTTTTAGTTCAGTTGCTTTTGAAAAAGAACTGAAACTAAGGTTGCCTGCTAACTGTTCCGCTGCTGATGCCATCTTTTCGTTATCCTATGCTCAAATACCAGTTACTTTATTTAAGGTTACTTTGCTTCAGTTTCAACCGCTGCTGGAACAGTTACTGAACCACCGGCTTTTTCCACTGCTGCAATCGCTGCTTTAGAAGCACCGTTCACCTCGATATTTACTTTGGCTTTTAGCTCGCCCTTAGCAAGAAGACGAACGCCATCTTTAACACGTGTTACAACGCCAGCAGCTTTAAGTTCAGCAACTGTGATTGTTTTCTTCGCGTCAAGTTTCTTGGCATCGATTGCTTCTTGTAGGCGACCAAGATTAACAGGAACAAATGTTTTGCTGTTAATGTTGTTAAAGCCGCGCTTAGGAAGACGCATATGAATTGGCATTTGTCCACCTTCGAAGCCTTTAATGGCTACACCAGAACGTGACTTTTGACCTTTTACACCGCGACCACCAGTTTTACCTGTGCCTGAACCAATACCACGACCAATGCGTTTTCTTGGTTTTGTTGAGCCTGGCTTATTTGCAATTTCATTAAGTTTCATAATATCACCTATTCGCCTTCAACTTTGACCATGTGGCGAACCTTACGGATCATTCCACGCACGGCTGGTGTATCTTCCAGCTCGCGAGTACGGTGCATTTTATTAAGACCAAGACCGATAAGTGTCGCTCTTTGATCTGCTTGACGACGGATCGGGCTACCGACCTGTGTCACTTTTAAAGTTTTCTTCGCCATCTAAACTTACTCCGTAGCTTCAGCGGCAGCTTTACGGTCACCACGACGGGCAACAATATCGCTTACTTTTTTACCACGACGTGACGCAACCATACGAGGTGACACCTGTTTGGATAGTGCATCAAATGTACCGCGGATCATGTTGTATGGGTTCGATGTACCAAGTGATTTTGTTACAACGTCCTGTACGCCAAGTGCTTCAAACACTGCACGCATCGGACCACCAGCAATAATACCTGTACCAGGTTGTGCTGAACGAATAACCACTTTACCTGCTCCGTGACGGCCTTCAATATCATGATGAAGTGTACGACCTTCACGTAGAGGAACACGAATCATATTCTTCTTCGCTGCTTCAGTTGCTTTTTGGATTGCTTCCGGAACTTCACGGGCTTTACCCTTACCGAAACCAACGCGACCTTTTTGGTCACCCACAACAACAAGTGCTGCGAAACCAAAACGACGGCCACCTTTTACCACTTTAGCAACACGGTTAATGTGAACGAGCTTTTCAGTTAGTTCACTTTCCTGACGAGGTTCTCTTTCTGCTCTTGCCATAATCTATTCCTTAGAAATTCAAACCAGCTTCACGTGCAGCGTCTGCAAGTGCTTTAACACGACCATGGTATAGGAAACCGCCACGATCAAAAACAACTTGTTCAACACCGGCACTTTTCGCACGGTCCGCTATTAATTTACCTACGGCTGCAGCAGCCTCTGAGTTGCTTCCTACTTTCAGCTTTTTTAGAGCTTCATCAAGTGTTGAAGCAGCAGCAACAGTCACACCATTCGCATCATCGATGATTTGAGCATACATATGCTGGTTCGTACGATGAATTGAAAGACGTGGGCGACCGTTCGCTACTTTGCGAAGGCTTGTACGCACGCGATTGCGGCGACGTTCAAATAATTTTTTACCTTTAAGCATAACGATCCACCTATTTCTTCTTGCCTTCTTTACGGAAGATATATTCGTCTTCGTATTTAACACCTTTGCCTTTGTAAGGCTCTGGCTTACGATATTCACGAATTTCTGCCGCAACTTGGCCAACTTTTTGTTTGTCAATGCCAGAGATCACGATCTCTGTTTGGCTTGGACATTTAACTTCAACACCGTCCATCACTTCATAAAGAATGTCGTGAGAGAAACCAAGTTGAAGGTTTACGTTTTTACCTTGCATTTGTGCACGGTAACCAACACCGTTTAGTTCAAGTTTTTTACTGAAACCTTCAGTAACACCTTCAACCAGATTGCTTACCATTGTACGCTGCATACCCCACATTGAACGAGCACGTTTGCCGTTTCCACGAGGATTTACTGACACTGCGCCATCTTCCAATTTAGCTTCAACTTCACTTACGAAAGTCATGTCAAGCGTACCTTTAGGACCTTTAATAGTCAGAACGTTATCGTTCAGGTTTGCTTCAACACCGCTTGGAATTTGTACAGCTTTTTTACCAATACGAGACATATTTATTCTCCTTAGAATACTGTACAGATGACTTCGCCACCAACGTTTTCAGCGCGAGCTTCAGCGTCGGAAAGTACACCTTTAGGGGTTGATACAATAGAGATACCAAGACCGTTACGCACACGTGGCAGATCGCCAACAGATGAGTAAACACGACGACCAGGCTTAGATACGCGTTTAATTTCGCGGATCACTGGATCACTTTCATGATATTTCAGTTCAATACTTAATTCAGGCTTGCCAGCATTTTCTTCGTTTCTGACATAACCACGAATGTAACCTTCACGCTCAAGTACGTCTAGCACGCGCTGACGCATCTTTGATGCAGGTGAAGAAACAGCTTTTTTGTTAGCACGTTGTCCGTTACGGATACGTGTAATCATATCTGCTAGAGGATCACTCATAGACATTAATCAGTCCTCCTACCAGCTCGACTTCACAACGCCAGGAAGATAGCCGTGTGAGGCTAAATGACGTAGTGATACACGAGACATTTTAAATTTACGGTGATAACCGCGTGGGCGACCATTAACCTGACAACGGTTACGAAGACGAACTTTCGCACCATTGCGAGGTAATGCAGCAAGCTTTAAACGAGCTTCGAACTGTTCATCAAATGAAAGGTTCGGATCTTTTGCTGCTGCTTTAAGTGCTTCACGTTTCGCTGCATATTTTGCAACAAGACGTTCACGCTTTAGGTTTTTATTAACTGCACTTACTTTAGCCATTATTTATCTCCCGCTTTTGACGCGAAAGGCATTTGGAAGCCAGTAAGCAGAGCATGAGCTTCTTTATCAGTTTTCGCTGTTGTACAAATAATGATGTCCATACCACGAATATCATCTACGTCATCATAGTTGATTTCTGTGAACACCAATTGTTCTTTAAGACCAAGAGCATAGTTACCACGGCCATCAAAGCTTTTGTCGTTAACGCCACGGAAGTCACGTACACGTGGAAGAGCAATCTGAATCAGACGGTCAAGAAATTCATACATTCTTGCGCCGCGCAGAGTTACTTTACAACCAAGTGGCATATTTTCACGAACTTTAAATCCAGCGATGGATTTTTTAGCACGTGTAGTTACAGGTGCCTGACCAGCGATAAGTGTCATTTCGGCTAGAGCCTTTTTCACTTTCTTTGTGTCATTCACTGCTTGTCCAACACCCATGTTAAGAACGATTTTCTCAAGCTTTGGGATTTCCATTACATTTGAATATGAAAATTCTTTTTGTAGGCTATCGCGTACTTCTTTTTCATAAACAGTTTTTAGACGAGGAACATAAGACATTAGATGGCCTCTCCTGATGCTTTAGCGATACGTGTTTTTGTACCGTCTTTTTCAATTTTATAACCAACTTTTGTGGCTTTTCCTGATTTAGGATCTTTAAGAGCCAAGTTAGAAATATGAATTGAAGCTTCTTTATTGATGATACCGGCTTCTTGCGTCTGTGTTTGACGTTGGTGACGTTTCACCATATTGATGCCTTGTACAATCGCGCGACCTTCAGAAGGCAGTACTTTGGTGACTTCACCAGATTTGCCTTTGTCCTTGCCGGTAAGAACGATGACTTCATCGCCTTTACGGATTTTACATTTTACGTTAGCCATTAGAGCACCTCCGGAGCCAGCGAAATAATTTTCATATGGTTAGCTGCACGTAGCTCGCGTACCACTGGACCAAAGATACGTGTACCAATTGGCTCGTTTTGTTTGTTGATCAAAACAGCTGCATTGGAATCGAAACGGATTGTTGTTCCGTCTACACGTTGAACATCTTTTTTAGTGCGTACGATAACGGCACGATGCACCTCTCCCTTTTTGACACGTCCGCGTGGAATTGCTTCCTTAACGCTTACGACTATAATGTCACCAACGCCGGCGGTCATTCTTTTTGAACCGCCAAGTACCTTGATGCATTGCACACGGCGCGCACCAGAGTTGTCGGCGACGTCAAGGTTGGTTTGCATTTGAATCATAAGTTTTTCCTACTTACTTAAATTAATATCTCAGACTCTTTTATTACTTAGAGTCTTCGATAACTTTCCATGATTTATTCTTTGAGATTGGACGGCATTCTTCGATGCGAACAACATCGCCAACCTTATATTGATTGTTTTCGTCATGTGCACGATATTTCTTCGAGCGACGAACCACTTTTTTCACCATCGGGTGCATAAAACGACGCTCAACAAGAACTGTTACTGTCTTGTCATTTGCATCACTTACAACTGCACCTTGTAAAATACGTTTAGGCATATCAGTTTATCCCTTATTTGGCCGCTGCTTCAGCGTTCTTTGCATTCATAACTGTCTGGATGCGGGCAATTGACCTGCGAACCTGACGCACACGAGCCGTATTTTCAAGCTGGTTTGTTGCTTGCTGAAAACGCAGACCGAACTGCTCTTTTTTCAGATCCGCAAGTTCACCTTGTAGCTCTTCAATAGACTTATTTTGAAGTTCAGATGCTTTGCTCATCACGAACTCTCCTAATTATCACCGAGACGCGTTACAAAACGTGTCGCAATTGGTAGTTTAGCTGCGGCGCGCTCAAATGCTTCACGAGCAATATCAAGCGGAACCCCATCCATTTCAAACATAATACGGCCAGGCTTAACTTTGGCTGCCCAATATTCAACAGAACCTTTACCTTTACCCATACGAACCTCTGCAGGTTTCTTGGATACAGGCACGTCTGGGAATACACGGATCCAGATTTTACCTTGACGTTTAATATGACGAGTCATTGCACGACGCGCAGCTTCGATCTGACGCGCTGTGATTCTTTCCGGCTCAAGCGCCTTAAGACCACATGACCCAAAAGTCAGTGTTGTACCGCCTTTAGCAGCACCCTTGATGCGGCCTTTATGCGCGCGGCGGAATTTTGTTCTTTTTGGTTGTAACATATTCCTTATCCTGCATTACGGTTTCTGGAACCGCGACCTTGGCCGCCACCAGAAGATTTCTGTTGTTCATTGATGCGATTATCACGAGCCATTGGATCGTGTTCCATGATCTCACCCTTATAGATCCAAACTTTAATACCGATCACGCCGTAAGCTGTGTGTGCTTTACTTTCTGCATAATCGATGTCTGAACGAAGTGTGTGTAGTGGAACGCGGCCTTCACGGTACCATTCAGTACGCGCGATTTCAGCGCCGCCAAGACGACCGGCTGAGTTAATACGAATACCACC
This sequence comes from Pseudemcibacter aquimaris, assembly GCF_028869115.1. Taxonomy (NCBI): domain Bacteria; kingdom Pseudomonadati; phylum Pseudomonadota; class Alphaproteobacteria; order Emcibacterales; family Emcibacteraceae; genus Pseudemcibacter; species Pseudemcibacter aquimaris. The sequence continues at coordinate 658,764 of NZ_CP079800.1, read as the reverse complement.
TGCGCCAAGACGCAGAGCGTTTTGCATTACGCGTTTCATCGCACGACGGAAAGCAACACGACGCTCAAGTTGCTGTGCTACGTTATCCGCAACAAGCTGTGCATCGATTTCAGGCTTTCTGATCTCAACGATATTAAGGCTAACATCACCAGCAGAAGGAGCCATGTTGGCAACTTTCTGACGTAGTTTTTCGATGTCTGCACCTTTTTTACCGATGATCACACCAGGACGTGCTGAGTAAATAGTTACACGCATTTTCTTAGAAGGACGCTCAATCACGATGCGGCTTACAGCAGCAGCTTTAAGTGTCTTCATAAGTTCATCACGGATCTTAAGATCTTCGTGAAGCATTGTGCCATAGCTATCGCCTTCAGCGTACCAACGGCTATCCCATGTGCGGTTGATTCCTAGACGGAACCCGATTGGATTAACTTTTTGACCCATTATTCGTCTCCCTCTTCAACTTCACGAACCACAATGCGCATATTGCTAAATGGTTTTAGAATTTTTGCGCCGCGGCCACGTGCACGAGCACGGAAACGTTTCATGACCATAGCTTTACCAACGCTTGCTTCTGCAACAACAAGGTTGTCAACATCAAGACCGTGGTTATTTTCTGCGTTTGCAATTGCACTCTCCAGAAGTTTCTTAACATCTGTTGAAATGCGTTTTTTGGAGAAAGTAAGATTGGCTAGAGCCTTTTCTACTTTCAAGCCGCGAATTAGACCTGCCACCAAATTAAGTTTTTGGGGGCTGATACGAACCATGCGTAATTCCGCTTTTGCTTCGTTGTCGGCCAAGCGACGTGGTGCTGATTTCTTACCCACTATCTCTTCCTCGCTTTTTTATCGGCACCGTGACCGTAATAAGTACGTGTCGGCGCGAATTCACCAAGTTTATGGCCAACCATCTCGTCTGTTACATAAACAGGGATGAATTTGTGACCATTGTGTACATTGAAAGTCTGACCGACGAATTGTGGTAGGATCGTAGAACGACGCGACCATGTTTTAATCGGCTCTGACTTGCCTGATTCAGCCAATACTATCGATTTCTTTAGTAAGTGGCCGTCAACAAAAGGACCTTTCCATACAGAACGTGACATCTTTTATTGCTCCTACTTCTTGCGTTCATGACGTGATCGTAAGATATAACGATCAGTCGACTTATTGCTACGTGTGCGCTTACCTTTGGTAGGCTTACCCCAAGGTGTCACCGGATGACGACCACCTGAAGTACGGCCCTCACCACCACCATGTGGATGGTCTACCGGGTTCATAGCAACACCACGAACGGATGGACGTTTACCGAGCCAACGGCTACGACCAGCTTTAGCAAGTTTTTGGTTTTGGTTATCAGGGTTTGATACGGCACCAATTGTTGCCATACAATCTGAACGAACGTAACGTTGCTCACCTGATGCCAAGCGAAGAAGCACATAGCCACGGTCACGACCGGTAACCTGTACATATCCACCAGCAGCACGAGCGATCTGACCGCCCTTACCAGGTTTCATTTCAACGTTGTGAACAATCGAACCAACAGGAACACTGTAAAGTGGCATTGCGTTACCAGGCTTAACGTCAACCTTTTCGCCTGCGATTACTTTGTCGCCTTCTGAAACACGTTGTGGAGCAAGGATATATGCCTTTTCACCATCTGTGTATTCAATAAGCGCGATAAAAGCAGAACGGTTTGGATCATATTCCAAACGAAGGATTGTTGCTTCCATATCCCATTTACGACGTTTAAAGTCGATAATACGATACGCACGTTTATGACCACCACCACGACGACGCGCTGTGATACGGCCAGTGTTATTACGTCCACCTTTGCTGTGCTTACCTTCGGTCAGAGCCTTAACCGGCTTACCTTTCCAAAGTTCACTACGGTCAACCGTTACAAGTGAACGCAAGCTAGGTGTAGTTGGATTATAAGTTTTTAAAGCCATCTTTCTACACCCCTGTTGTTACGTCAATGGAGTGGCCCTCAGCGAGCTTAACCATTGCTTTTTTAGTGTCATTACGGCGACCAAGGTGGCCTCTAAAGCGTTTCACTTTACCGTCTTGACGAAGTGTGTTTACCTTTTCAACTTCAACACTGAAAATCGCTTCAACAGCGGCTTTGATTTCAGGTTTCGTAGCTGTCATAGGTACATTAAAAGTAACCACGTTATTTTCTGAAAGCATAGTAGACTTTTCAGTAATCACCGGGTTTTTAATGATGTCATAGTGTTTGATATCGGTCATTTTAATCTCTCCATCAAACCTTCAACAGCGGCTTTAGTCAGTACTAGTTTCTCACGACGCAGAATGTCATAAACATTCGCACCTTGAGTTGGAAGTACGTCAACATTTGGAATGTTGCTTACAGCCAGCTTAAAGTTTTCATTTACTTCTGCACCATCAACGAAAAGTGCATTTTTAAGACCAAGCTTGTCTAATTTAGCAAGAAGATCTTTTGTTTTACCTGCTTTAAGATCAGCATTATCAACAACGATCAGGTTACCACCCGCTGCTTTTGTTGAAAGAGCTGTCTTTAGTCCAAGTGTACGGATTTTCTTAGGTAGGCTTGTCGCATGAGAGCGAACAACCGGACCAAAGGCACGAGCACCACCACGGAACTGGCTAACTTTACCAGAACCATGACGCGCAGTACCGCCACCTTTTTGGCGACCGATACGCTTTGTTGTACCTGTTACTTCACCGCGTGATTGAACTTTATGTGTGCCAGCGCGACGTTTTGCAAGCTGCCATACGACAACACGTTGCAAGATATCACCACGCTCTGGAAGACCGAATACACCGTCATCAAGATCGATGTCGCCAGCCTTTTTGGCGTCAAGTGTTACGACTTGTGCTTTCATCAATCTATTCCTCATTCTCTGTCGCTGCAGTTTCTTCTGCTGGAGCTTCTTCAGCCGGAGCTGCATCAGCTTCAGGAGCAGGTGCCGCTTTTACTGCACCAGGATATGGTGCGTCAGCGTGACGTGCTTTTTTAACTGCATCATTAACTAGAACCCAACCGTTTTTCGCGCCTGGTACTGCACCTTTTACAAGGATTAGACCTTCGTCCGCATCAGTTGAGACGATCTCTAGGTTTTGTTCAGTAATACGGGCATCACCATAGTGACCAGCCATTTTCTTACCTTTGAAAACCTTACCAGGATCCTGACATTGACCTGTCGAACCATGAGATCTGTGAGAGATAGAAACACCGTGAGTAGCGCGAAGACCGCCGAAGTTCCAGCGTTTCATCGCACCTGCGAAACCTTTACCTTTCGATGTTGCAGTAACGTCAACTTTTTGACCAGCAACAAAATGTTCTGCTGAAAGCTCAGCACCAACATCGATAAAAGCATCATCCGCTACACGGAATTCAGCAAGTTTTGATTTAGGCTCTACCTGTGCTTTCGCAAAGTGACCACGCATTGGTTGCGAAGTACGCTTTACTTTTGCAGCACCGGCACCTAGTTGAAGGGCATTGTAACCGTCTTTTTCAGATGTTTTATGTGCAACAACTTGTGCACCATCAACATGAAGAACTGTTACAGGAACGTGTTTGCCGCCTTCAGCAAAAACACGTGTCATACCAACCTTCTTTGCAATAAGTCCTGAACGCATATCCATTACCCCTGCAGTTTGATTTCAACTTCAACACCAGCAGCAAGATCAAGCTTCATAAGAGCGTCTACTGTTTGTGGTGTTGGCTCAACAATGTCAAGAAGACGCTTGTGAGTACGTGTTTCGAATTGTTCACGAGATTTCTTGTTCACGTGCGGGCCTTTAAGGACCGTGAACTTCTCGATTCGCGTAGGCATAGGGATAGGGCCGCGAACGCTAGCGCCTGTTCTCTTTGCTGTATTTGCAATTTCACCAGCAGCTTGATCAAGGATGCGATGATCAAATGCCTTAAGGCGAATGCGAATGTTTTGTGATTCCAACATAAAAAATTACGCAGACCTTACGGTCTGCGCTCCTAAATGACTAATTATTCAATAATTTTGGCAACAACGCCGGCGCCCACTGTACGACCGCCTTCACGGATCGCAAAGCGTAGACCTTCGTCCATCGCAATCGGGTTGATTAGCTCAACGTTTACAGAAACGTTATCGCCAGGCATTACCATTTCAACACCGTCTTCAAGTGTAACAACACCAGTCACGTCAGTTGTACGGAAGTAGAACTGTGGACGGTAGTTTGTGAAGAATGGTGTGTGACGACCACCTTCATCCTTAGTAAGGATGTAAGCTTCGCCTTTGAATTTTGTGTGAGGTGTGATTGTACCAACGTGTGCAAGAACCTGACCACGCTCAACTTCTTCACGACCAACACCACGGATAAGCGCACCAATGTTATCACCAGCTTCACCTGTATCAAGAAGCTTACGGAACATTTCAACACCAGTAACCGTAGTTTTTTGTGTTTCTTTAATACCAACGATTTCAACTTCGTCACCAACTGTTACGATACCGCGCTCAACACGACCAGTAACAACTGTACCACGACCAGAAATTGAGAATACGTCTTCGATTGGCATTAGGAATGCGCCATCAATAGCACGCTCTGGCTGTGGGATATACTCATCAACAGCTTCCATCAGCTTAAGAATTGATTCTTTACCAATGTTGTCGTCACGGCTTTCCATAGCAGCAAGTGCAGAACCCGCAACGATTGGAATATCATCACCAGGGAATTCATACTCGCTTAGTAGCTCACGGATTTCCATTTCAACAAGCTCTAGAAGTTCTTCGTCATCAACTTGGTCAACTTTGTTTAGGTAAACAACAAGCGCCGGAACACCAACCTGACGTGCAAGCAGGATATGCTCACGTGTTTGTGGCATTGGTCCGTCCGCTGCGTTAACAACAAGGATAGCACCGTCCATCTGAGCAGCACCAGTGATCATGTTCTTAACATAGTCAGCGTGTCCTGGGCAGTCTACGTGTGCATAGTGACGGTTGTCTGTTTCGTACTCAACGTGTGCTGTGGAAATTGTAATACCACGCTCACGCTCTTCAGGAGCCTTATCGATGTTTGCAAAGTCAACTGCTTCACTGTCACCAACTTCTGATAGTACTTTTGTAATCGCCGCAGTAAGAGTTGTCTTACCGTGGTCAACGTGGCCGATTGTACCTACGTTACAATGCGGCTTATTGCGTTCAAATTTTTCTTTAGCCATTTTTCTCTACCTTAATTCACTTATATTCAAGCGCCCTGTATTTTCCTCACAGGAAGAGCTAGTTAATAATTAATTTACTTAAAGCTTAAGCAAACTTCTCTTTTACCTCTTCGGCTACTGCCTGAGGTACTTCTGCATAGTGATCGAACTGCATTGAGTATGTAGCACGACCCTTTGTAAATGAGCGCAGCTGGTTAACGTAACCAAACATGTTGGCTAGCGGCACCATTGCACTTACAACTGTATTTGGACCACGTGTTTCAGAACCTGAAACCTGTCCACGACGTGATGAAATATCACCAATTACGTCACCCATGTGCTCTTCTGGTGTCACAACCTCAACAGCCATCATTGGCTCAAGAAGCTTGATACCCGCTTGAGAAGCAGCCTCACGCATAGCGCCACGACCTGCGATCTCAAACGCAAGAACACTACTATCCACATCATGGTAAGCACCATCGACAAGCGTTACTGAGAAGTCAATGATTGGGAAACCAATCAGCGCACCACTCTCAGCGATATCGTTGATACCTTTTTCAACACCAGGGATATATTCTTTAGGAATGTTACCACCCTTAATTTCGTCGATAAACTGGATACCAGTTCCACGCTCACCAGGTGTAACAGTCATTTTAACGCGACCGAATTGACCAGAACCACCAGATTGCTTCTTATGTGTGTAGTCAACTTCAACAGCGCGAGCGATACTTTCACGGTATGCCACTTGTGGCGCACCAACGTTCGCTTCAACTTTAAATTCACGCTTCATACGATCAACAAGAATATCAAGGTGAAGTTCACCCATACCTGAAATAATTGTTTGACCACTTTCTTCGTCTGATTTCACGCGGAAAGACGGATCTTCCTGTGAAAGACGGTTAAGAGCGATACCCATTTTCTCTTGGTCAGCTTTTGTTTTTGGCTCAACCGCAACAGAGATAACAGGATCAGGGAATTCCATACGCTCTAGAATGATCTGATCATTATTGGCACATAGCGTGTCACCAGTCGTCGTCTCTTTAAGACCACAAAGAGCAATAATGTCACCTGCGCGTGCTTCTTTAATATCTTCACGATCGTTTGAGTGCATTTGAAGCATACGACCGATCTTCTCTTTTCTACCCTTAACTGAGTTGATCACAGTTGTACCTGCCTCAACAACACCAGAGTAAACACGAGCGAATGTTAGGGAACCAACGAACGGGTCGTTCATCACTTTAAACGCAAGCGCTGAGAAAGGCTCATCATCAGAAGCAGCACGTGACATAGGAGTATCACCACCAACCTCAACACCTTGAACATCTTCAATGTCAAGCGGTGACGGCATAAAGTCAACAACCGCATCAAGAAGTGTTTGAACACCTTTGTTCTTAAATGCTGTACCAGTTAGAACAGGAACGAAATCACCAGCGATTGTACCCTTACGGATAAGACGCTTGATTGTATCAACGTCAGGTTCGTTACCTTCTAGGTAAGCTTCCATTACGTCTTCGTCTTGCTCAACAACCATATCAAGAAGGTTTTCACGGTATTCAGCAACCTGATCAACCATATCAGCAGGAACATCGATTTCAGTATAGTTCGCGCCCATACCTTCATCTTCCCAGATGATACCAACGTTTTTCACAACGTCTACGTGACCTTTATATTCTGCTTCAGCACCGATTGGCATTTGAATCACAAGAGCGTTTGAACCCAAACGCTCTTTGATCATATCAACACAACGATAGAAGTTCGCACCCATACGGTCCATCTTGTTAACGAAACACATACGAGGAACGTCATACTTGTCAGCTTGGCGCCATACTGTTTCAGATTGCGGCTCAACACCAGCAACAGAATCAAAAACCGCCACAGCACCGTCAAGTACTCGTAGCGAACGCTCTACCTCAATCGTGAAATCCACGTGACCAGGTGTATCAATAATGTTAATGCGTTTTTCTTTCCAGAAACATGTTGTCGCAGCAGACGTAATTGTAATACCGCGCTCTTGCTCTTGCTCCATCCAGTCCATAGTGGCAGCACCGTCGTGCACTTCACCAATCTTATGGCTCATACCTGTATAGAAAAGAATACGTTCTGTTGTTGTTGTTTTACCAGCATCAATATGGGCCATAATCCCGATATTGCGGTAATCTTGAAGTGGAGTAGTACGTGCCATCTTATTAAACCTTTACCAGTTCTACCAACGATAATGCGAGAATGCTTTGTTAGCTTCCGCCATTTTATGAGTGTCTTCGCGCTTCTTAACCGCACCACCACGATTATTAACAGCATCAAGGAATTCACCTGCAAGACGTTCTGTCATTGTGTTTTCGTTACGACCACGTGAAACACCGATGAGCCAACGAATAGCAAGTGCCTGTGCGCGGCCCGCGCGAACCTCTACAGGAACCTGATACGTAGCACCACCAACACGGCGGGAACGAACCTCAACAGCAGGACGTACATTTTCAAGCGCATTATGGAATTGCTCCACAGGATCCTGACCTGTTTTTTCTTTAATAATGTCCAGAGCACCATAAACAATGCGCTCAGCGACAGATTTCTTACCATCAATCATTAGATTGTTGATGAATTTAGCAAGCACAACATCACCGAATTTTGGTTCTGGAAGCACTTTTCTTTTTTCAGCTGCGTGACGACGCGACATATCTTAAATCCTTAAAGCTGTGGTCCTTACTTAGGACGTTTAGCACCATATTTAGATCGACCTTGACGACGATCAGCGATTCCTTGTGTATCCAACACACCACGAAGAACGTGATAGCGAACACCCGGCAAGTCTTTCACACGACCACCACGGATAAGCACAACACTATGCTCCTGAAGGTTATGACCCTCACCCGGAATGTAGCTTGTTACTTCAAAGCCGTTCGTCAGGCGCACACGGGCCACTTTACGAAGAGCTGAGTTAGGTTTCTTAGGTGTCGTTGTATATACACGGGTACAAACACCACGCTTTTGCGGGCAGCCTTTAAGTGCAGGCACCTTATTAGAGGCAACTGGCTTCTTGCGCGGTTTACGTACCAACTGGTTGATCGTCGGCATTTTGATTCCTTAATCGTTTTTTCATTTCCATAGCAAAAAAGACAGCCTGTTTCCAAAAATAGAAAAAAGAGCGACTTACGTCACCCCGGCCACCTTAATTACTTAAGTTTTAATTTCCTGTTTCTTCAGAGTGCTGCGTTTAGATCGAACCTGAACTACCACCAGCACCTCTAAGAAGTGAGCGCAACCTACATTCACAGTCCCTTACAGTCAAGGAAAATTTGATTGGTAAGTTATTTTTATGAAAAAGGCCGAAGAATCTAGTGTTTTAGATGCTCCGGCCTTTAATTTATTTGGTTATTTCGACTATTTAAAGCCGAAATTTACGTAATCAGCTATTCTTATGCTTCCGATTCATTGGAATCAGCAGTTTCACCTAGCGATTCTGCAATCGGATCAACATTCTGTGCTTCCGCAGAGGCTTGTTGTTCAATTTCTGTCTGCGCGTCACGCTCTTGTGCAAGACGACGGTAAGATTTCATCATTGAACCAGTACCAGCTGGGATCAAGCGACCAACAATCACGTTTTCTTTAAGACCGATCAGTTTATCTGATTTACCAGACACCGCTGCTTCGGTTAGAACGCGTGTTGTTTCCTGGAAGGATGCCGCAGAAATAAATGAACGTGTTTGTAGCGACGCTTTGGTAATACCAAGAAGGATTGCTTCACCTTTTGCAGGTTCGCGACCTTCTGCGATTGCTTTTTCATTTATTTCGTCGAACTCTTCACGGTCAACTTGTTCACCGATTAGGAATGTTGTTTCACCGGACTTGGTGATTTCAACTTTCTTAAGCATTTGACGAACGATCACTTCGATGTGCTTATCGTTGATACCCACACCCTGCAGGCGATAAACATCCTGAACTTCGTTCACAAGATATTCGGCTAGTGCCTCAATACCCAGTGATTTCAGAATATCATGCGGCGCAGGGTTACCGTCGATCAGATACTCACCACGGCGGATGAAGTCACCTTCCTGAACGGAGATATGCTTACCTTTAGGGATCAGATATTCAACAACATCATCTGTATCGTTGCGTGGATTGATACTGATGCGGCGCTTATTTTTATAGTCACGACCAAATTCAACATAACCGTCAACTTCAGCGATAATCGCGTGATCTTTCGGACGACGTGCTTCGAATAGTTCAGCAACGCGTGGCAGACCACCGGTAATATCTTTCGTTTTTGACGCTTCACGTGGGATACGCGCGATCACATCACCCGCATGCACCTCGTCACCATCATTCACAGAAAGAATAGCACCTACTGACATAAAATATCTTGCTTCTGTACCATTAGCCAGTGCAACAACCTTGTCTTTGTCATCACGAAGTGTAATACGCGGACGAAGATCAGCACCTTTTGGATGCGAACGCCAGTCAACAACAACACGGCTTGAGATACCAGTTGCTTCGTCAACATTTTCACTAACAGCAACACCGTCAGCAAGGTCCACGAATTTAACTGTACCACCGGATTCTGTGATGATCGGAAGTGTGTATGGGTCCCATTCACAAAGCTTTTCGCCATGCTCGACCTTTTCACCTTCGTCTTTAAGAAGATGTGAACCGAACTGTACTTTATACGTTACGCGCTCACGGCCTTCTTCATCAACAAGAACGATTTCCATGTTACGAGAAAGAACAACCATGCGGCCTTTACTATCCTTAACAACTTTCTTGTTGTTAATTTTAACAATACCGTCATGTGATGCTTCAATCGCTGACTGCTGTGACACAGATGACGCCGTACCACCAATATGGAACGTACGCATTGTAAGCTGTGTACCCGGCTCACCAATTGATTGCGCCGCGATAACACCAACTGCTTCACCCATATTCACGACTGTACCGCGTGCAAGGTCACGACCGTAACATTTCACACAGCAACCGTTTTTGGTTTCACATGTTAGTGCTGAACGAACTTTCACCGTTGAAACAGCAGCTTTTTCAATTTCTTCCGCTTTTACTTCATCAAGGTAAGTACCAGCTTCATAAATTACATCACCTGAAACAGGATCATTCACATCAACTGCCAGACAGCGACCAACAATACGGTCACTTAGGTTAACGATCACGTCACCGCCATCAGAAACTTCTGCAATTTCAATACCCATTTCTGTACCGCAATCTTCTTCGGTTACAACACAATCCTGTGATACATCCACAAGACGACGTGTCAGATAACCAGAGTTCGCAGTTTTAAGCGCGGTATCCGCAAGACCCTTACGGGCACCGTGGGTAGAGTTAAAGTATTCAAGAACGCTTAGGCCTTCTTTAAAGTTTGAAATAATCGGTGTTTCAATAATTTCACCAGAAGGTTTCGCCATCAAACCACGCATACCAGCAAGCTGTTTCATCTGCGCAGCAGAACCACGAGCACCGGAATCCGCCATCATAAAGATGGAGTTTGTTGGAAGTGAACGACCATTTTCGTCAACTTCTTCTTTGGAAATTTCAGCCATCATTTCGTCGGCAACACGGTCAGTACATTGTGACCATGCGTCAACAACTTTGTTGTATTTCTCACCTTGCGTGATAAGACCTTGCTGATATTGCTCTTCAAATTCTTTAACGGAATTTGTTGTCTCATCAATAATCGGTGCCTTCGTATCAGGAATGATCATGTCATCCTTACCGAAAGAAATACCCGCTTTACACGCTTCACGGAAACCAAGACGCATAACACCGTCCGCAAATAGTACTGTACGCTTCTGACCCGCATGACGATAAACAACATCAATCACTTCGGAAATTTCACGTTTACCAATACGGCGATTAATCAGTTCCTCAAATGAAATCTGTGGGTGATGCGGCAAGTTTTTCGCGAGCATCGCACGACCAGGTGTTGTTTCAACAACTTTCTTGATCGGGTTGCCTTCATCATCAACACTGTCAATACGACATTTGATTGATGAATGTAGCGTAATAGCTTTCGCATTAAGTGCCAGATCAACTTCATCCAGATCACCAAAGACCATGCCTTCACCAGGCTCGCCTTGCTTCGCAGTCGTCATATAATAAAGACCAAGAATAATATCCTGTGACGGAACAATAATCGGCTTACCGTTTGACGGGCTAAGGATGTTGTTTGTTGACATCATCAGAACACGTGCTTCAAGCTGTGCTTCAAGGCTAAGCGGTACGTGAACCGCCATTTGGTCACCATCAAAGTCAGCGTTAAAGGCCGCACACACAAGTGGGTGAAGCTGAATTGCCTTACCTTCGATTAGTACCGGCTCAAACGCTTGGATGCCTAGTCTATGAAGTGTAGGGGCGCGGTTTAAGAAAACCGGATGTTCACGAATAACAACATCAAGTACGTCCCATACTTCGCGACGTTCTTTTTCAACAAGCTTTTTTGCCTGTTTAATTGTTGTTGCGATACCAAGCTTATCAAGGCGTGCATAAATGAAAGGTTTGAATAGCTCTAGCGCCATTTTCTTCGGCAGACCACACTGATGAAGCAGTAGATCAGGACCAACCACAATTACAGAACGGCCAGAATAGTCAACACGCTTACCAAGAAGGTTTTGACGGAAACGACCTTGCTTACCTTTTAGCATATCTGAAAGTGATTTAAGAGGACGCTTGTTCGCACCTGTAATCACACGACCACGACGACCGTTATCAAATAGCGCATCAACAGATTCTTGCAGCATGCGTTTTTCGTTACGAACGATAATGTCCGGTGCACGAAGTTCCATCAGACGCTTTAGACGGTTGTTACGGTTGATCACACGACGGTAAAGATCGTTAAGATCAGATGTTGCGAAACGACCACCATCAAGCGGAACAAGTGGACGAAGCTCTGGTGGAATTACCGGAAGAACTTCAAGAATCATCCACTCTGGACGGTTTTCAGATTCAATGAAACCTTCGATAATTTTCAGACGCTTAACAATCTTCTTCGGCTTAAGTTCAGATTTTGTTTCTGCTAGCTCACGAAGAAGGTCTTCTTTTTCCTGCTCAAGATCGATATTTTCTAGAAGGACTTTAATCGCTTCCGCACCAATCCCTGCTGAGAAACTATCTTCGCCGTATTCTTCCTGTGCACGAATATATTCGTCTTCAGTCAGAAGCTGTTTCATCTTAAGGTTCGTAAGACCTGGTTCTGTTACGATGTGCTGTTCGAAATAAAGCACACGCTCAAGATCCTTCAATGTCATATCAAGCATAAGACCAATACGACTTGGAAGTGATTTTAGGAACCAGATATGCGCCACAGGAGCAGCAAGCTCGATATGGCCCATACGGTCACGACGTACTTTGCTTAATGTAACCTCAACACCACATTTTTCACATGTGATGCCGCGGTATTTCATGCGCTTATATTTACCACAAAGACATTCGTAGTCTTTAGTCGGTCCAAAAATACGCGCACAGAAAAGCCCGTCTCTTTCCGGTTTGAAAGTACGATAGTTAATTGTTTCCGGTTTTTTGATCTCACCAAAAGACCATGAACGGATTTGCTCAGTGCTTGCAATCAGAATTTTGATATTATCAAATGTTTCTGGTTTTGCGTTTGCATTAAAGAAGTTTACGATTTCCTGGCCCATAGCCAATTCTCCTTATCCAGTAACGGTCCTATTGGTTGTGATTTGTTAGTTCAACATTCAAGCACAGAGATTTCATCTCTTTCACAAGAACGTTAAATGATTCCGGAACACCCGCATCGAAGCTGTCATCGCCACGAACGATACTTTCGTATACCTTCGTACGGCCATTCACATCATCCGATTTAACGGTTAGCATTTCCTGAAGTGTATAAGCAGCACCATATGCCTGAAGTGCCCATACCTCCATCTCACCGAAGCGCTGACCACCAAACTGGGCTTTACCGCCAAGTGGTTGCTGCGTAACAAGTGAGTATGGACCAATGGAACGAGCATGGATCTTATCATCAACAAGATGGTGAAGCTTAAGCATGTAAATGTAACCAACGGTTACTTTACGGTCAAACTTGTCACCTGTCAGACCATCATAAAGATCAACCTGACCTGATCCGTCAAGACCTGCTTCTTCAAGCATGCTAACAACGTCTGGCTCATGTGCACCATCAAAAACAGGTGTCGCCATTGGAATACCGTTACGTAGGTTGTCTGACATACCGATCACATCTTCATCATTTAGAGGTGCGATCTCAGCATCATACTGTGTTTCGTCATATACGTTTTTAAACTTGGCACGTAGCTCTTCAGCCTTTTCAACTTCGGCTTTATCATGCGCATCAAGCATTTCTGTGATTTGAACACCCAGACCACGTGACGCCCAACCAAGGTGAGTTTCAAGAATCTGTCCCACGTTCATACGTGATGGAACACCAAGTGGGTTCAAACAGATATCAACTGGCGTTCCGTCTTCAAGGTACGGCATATCTTCTTGTGGAAGAATGCGGGAAATAACCCCTTTGTTACCATGACGACCAGCCATCTTATCACCAGGCTGAAGTTTACGTTTAACAGCAACGAAAACCTTAACCATTTTAAGAACGCCTGGAAGAAGCTCATCACCACGTTGAAGTTTTTCAATTTTTTCTTCAAAGCGAGCAAGAAGTTGCGCACGTGCATCTTCAAATTGTTGATGAAGCGCATCAACCTGTTCCATGACTTTTTCATCATCAACAGCGATTTGCCACCATAGACCTTTTGAAAGTTCGCCAAGAAGCTCTTCAGTAACTTTGTCACCTTTTTTCACTTCTTTTGGACCACTTAGGATTTTTCCACCAAGCAGTAGCGGCTTCAAGCGAACATAGATACTGCGATCGATGATTGTTTGCTCATCTTCACGGTCTTTTGAAAGACGTTCGATTTCTTCACGCTCAATCGCGATCGCACGTTCGTCTTTATCAATACCGTGACGGTTAAACACACGAACCTCAACAACTGTACCGGCAACACCTGGCGGTAGACGCATTGATGTATCACGTACATCAGCAGCCTTCTCACCAAAGATCGCACGAAGAAGTTTTTCTTCTGGTGTCATTGGGCTTTCACCTTTTGGTGTAATCTTACCAACAAGAATATCACCAGGATGAACTTCAGCGCCAAGATATACGATACCAGCTTCGTCAAGGTTACGAAGACCTTCTTCACCCACGTTTGGAATATCGCGTGTGATATCTTCTGGGCCAAGCTTCGTATCACGTGCCATTACTTCGAACTCTTCGATATGGATCGATGTGAATACGTCGTCCTTCACGATACGTTCGGAAATAAGGATACTATCTTCAAAGTTATAACCATGCCATGGCATAAAGGCCACAAGCACATTACGACCAAGTGCCAGTTCACCAAGATCCGTTGATGGACCGTCAGCAATAACATCACCAGCCTTAACCACGTCACCCACTTTAACAATCGGGCGTTGGTTAATGCATGTGTTCTGGTTTGAACGTTGGAATTTTTGTAGCGTATAGATATCAACAGCTGAGCTATCATGATCGATTTCATCCGTTACACGGATCACAATACGGATCGCATCAACTTGGTCAATCACACCGCCACGTGTTGCAACAACCGCTGCACCACTATCACGCGCTACAACGCGTTCCATACCAGTACCAACGAATGGTGATTCCGCTTTTAGAAGAGGAACGGCCTGACGTTGCATGTTTGATCCCATAAGCGCGCGGTTCGCGTCATCGTTCTCAAGGAACGGAATAAGCGCCGCAGCAACAGAAACAACCTGCTTCGGTGAAACGTCCATAAGGTTAATATCTTCATGTTTCTTAAGTACATGATCACCTGCTTGACGACAGTCAACAACTTCATGTGCGAAGTCACCTTTATCATCAAGTGGCGTGTTCGCCTGCGCGATTGTGTATTTCTCTTCTTCCATCGCTGAAAGATAAACAACCTCATCAGTAATTTTGCCACCTTCAACTTTACGGTAAGGTGTCTCGATGAAACCGTACTTATTCACTTTCGCATATGTCGCGAGCGAGTTGATCAGACCAATATTTGGACCCTCAGGTGTTTCAATCGGACAAATACGACCATAGTGAGTTGTATGCACGTCACGCACCTCGAAACCAGCACGCTCACGCGTTAGACCACCTGGTCCAAGCGCAGATAAACGACGCTTATGCGTAATTTCTGAAAGCGGGTTTGTTTGGTCCATAAACTGACTTAACTGCGATGAACCGAAGAATTCACGAACAGCAGCAACAGCTGGCTTCGCATTCACAAGGTCATGCGGCATTACTGTATCAATATCAATACTGCTCATACGTTCACGGATCGCGCGTTCCATACGCAGAAGACCAATACGGTATTGGTTTTCCATCAACTCACCAACTGAACGAACACGGCGGTTACCAAGGTGGTCAATATCATCCACAACACCTTTACCGTCTTTAAGATCGATCATTGTTCTTAGAACTTCAAGAATATCTTCTTTACGAAGCACGCGGTGATCATCCGGACAATCAAGGTCTAGACGCATGTTCATTTTCACACGACCAACAGATGACAGGTCATAACGTTCCGCATCGAAGAATAGGCCTTCGAATAGCGCTTCCGCTGTTTCACGTGTTGGTGGCTCACCAGGGCGCATAACGCGGTAAATTTCAGATAGCGCCATATCGCGGTTCTGAACTTTATCAGCCATCAATGTATTACGCAGGAACGGACCAACACGCACGTGATCGATATCAAGCGTATCAATTTTCTTATAACCTGCTTTTGAAAGCACTTCTAGGTGCTCTGCAGTAATCTCTTCACCGGCTTCGATGTAAATCTCACCAGTTTTACCGTTGACCATATCTTCAGCAGCAAAACGGTTAATCAGATCATCATCAGGAAGAAGAAGGTTTTCAACACCAGCTTTTTCAAGCTTCTTCACAGCGCGCGGTGTGATCTTCTTACCTGCTTCGGCAATAACTTCGCCGTCTTTTGCATTAACAAGATCAAACGTCGGCTTTGAACCACGCCATCTTTCAGCATCAAACGGTACACTCCAGCCACCTTTGACTTTGCTGTAAGTCAGACGGCCATAATAATAATCAAGAATATCTTCCGCACTTAAACCAAGTGCATAAAGAAGCGTAGTAACAGGCATCTTACGACGACGGTCAAAACGAACATGGATAATGTCTTTCGCGTCAAATTCAAAATCAAGCCATGAACCACGGTATGGGATAACACGAGCAGAGAACAGGAATTTACCTGACGCCTGTGTTTTACCACCATCATGATCAAAGAACACACCTGGCGAACGGTGCATTTGAGATACGATTACACGCTCAGTACCGTTTACAATGAATGTACCACGGTCTGTCATAAGCGGCAGATCGCCCATGTATACGTCTTGCTCTTTAATATCTAGAACAGAACGCGCTTCTGTTTCTTCATCAACTTCAAAAACAATAAGACGCAACGTCACGCGTAGCGGCGCTGCATATGTAATATCACGTTGTTGACACTCATCAGTATCATACTTTGGCTTCTCTAGTTCGTATGACACGAACTCTAGTGATGCCGTTTCAGCAAAATCCGCAATAGGGAATACGCTTTTGAACACACCTTGCAAACCGTCATTCGTACGATCATCAAGTGCAATATCTGTTTGTAGAAACTGATCATAAGAGCTTTTTTGAACCTTAATAAGATTAGGCATTTCTGCCACTTCACGGATACGTCCAAAATTCTTACGAACTTTTTTACGACTGGAATAAGAAGTCGCCATGTTCAACCCTCGCCAATATATTCTCGATCAAGTTAAATTTACCAATAAATTACAACAACTTAAAAGCAAACCAACATTAAAAAAATAAACAAAAAATCAGATACGCCAAAAACCGCTTCAGAAAAGCTTCTGAAAACGGCTATTTTAAATTAGTCAAAATCTTACCAAAATCAATGGTAAATTATTGTTCTTCAACAAATTTTTATATATCCAAATCGTTGTTTAATACACTTCCCCTTAAAATAAGGGCAAAGGCGGTGCGGGACTTTTGTCCTGCACCACCTTCAAAATTTAGTTAGAACTACTTAAGTTCTACAGTAGCACCAGCAGCTTCTAGCTTAGCTTTAATTTCTTCAGCTTCAGCTTTAGCAGCGCCTTCTTTAACTACTTTAGGTGCGCCTTCTACCATTTCTTTAGACTCTTTTAGTCCAAGACCTGTGATACCGCGAACTTCTTTAATCACGTTGATTTTCTTGTCGCCTGCAGAAGCAAGAACAACATCAAATTCGTCTTTTTCAGCAGCAGCTTCGCCACCAGCAGCAGCACCAGGTGCAGCAGCTACAGCAACAGGAGCAGCAGCAGAAACGCCCCATTTTTCTTCAAGAAGTTTTGAAAGCTCAGCAGCTTCCATAACCGTTAGTGCAGATAGTTCTTCAGCAATCTTTTCAAGATCAGCCATTTTATTTTCCTTTAGTACAAATATTAATAATTAATCGAAACCTGGGTCGCTTTAACCTTGCGATCCATAAGCACCGAATACGCGAGCCAATTGACCGGCAGGAGCTTGCGTAACAGATGCAAGTTTTCCTGCTGGTGCTTGTAGAAGCCCAACGATTTTACCACGAAGTTCATCAAGTCCTGGAAGTGCAGCCAATGCTTTAACACCATTCTCATCAAGAATAGTATCTTCCATTGTACCACCAACGATTTCGATCTTGTCGTTATCTTTAGCATACTTCACTAGAACTTTTGCAGGCGCAATAACGTCTTCAGAATATCCAAGGACAGTTGTACCTGTTAATTGATCTCCGAGGCCTTCAATTTCAGTGCCATCAAGAGCAAGACGAGCAAGCCGGTTTTTGGCAACCTTTAGAGTGGCGCCACCCTCACGCATTTGTCTGCGTAAGTCTGACATTTCAGCCACATTCAAACCATTGTTGCGAATTACCACAACAGAAGCAGAAGTGTCGAAAACACCCTTAAGAAAGGATACCATTTCCTCTTTTTGAGTACGATCCATTCTCGTCTCCGATTTCAATTTGCAAAGATTAATAAATCAACCTTTACCGTTCAAATTTGATAAAGCGAAACCACTTTACCGCTCATGCCTGTCGCTTTCACCCTTTCGGGCTTCCACACGGAAACTGTGACATAAATCACAACCCCATCTATGCAGGCCTCTAGGCTTAAATCTTTCCCTCTTTCGAGGTTCCAACACCTGCAGTTTCGGACAAGCCGGGATTACGTCAATGAAGTCGTAACCCCAAGTTCCCGTCAGACACGTCTAACGGAATTCTTTTTCATCAGCTTGGCTTATTCGCCAAGCGCTGATGATGTATCAATTGAAAGACCAGGGCCCATTGTTGATGACATGGACATTGTCTTAAAGTACGTACCTTTAACGCCAGCAGGCTTTGCTTTAACAACAGCACCAACAAGTGCCTTTACGTTTTCTGCAAGCGCTTTTTCATCAAAGCTTACTTTACCAACACCACAATGGATAATACCGTTTTTCTCAACGCGGTATTCCACTTGACCGCCTTTAGCAGCTTTAACAGCAGCTTCAACGTCCTGTGTCACAGTACCAAGCTTTGGGTTTGGCATAAGGCCACGTGGACCAAGAACTTTACCAAGACGACCAACAACAGCCATCATGTCCGGAGTCGCAATACAGCGATCAAAGTCCATTTCGCCTTTTTGAATTGTTTCCATTAGGTCTTCTGCACCAACAAGTTCAGCACCAGCAGCTTTTGCTTTTTCAGCATTGTCACCACGTGCGAATACCGCAACACGCACATCTTTACCTGTGCCGTTTGGCAGACCAATAACACCACGAACCATTTGATCAGCATGACGAGGATCAACACCAAGTCCGATTGCCACCTCAATTGTTTCGTCGAATTTTACTTTTGAACGCTCTTTAAGAATCTTAACTGCATCTTCAACTGAGTATGAAGCATCAAGGTCAAGACCGTCGCGCATTGCTTTAACGCGTTTTGAAAGTTTAGCCATCATCTTATCCTTTTACTTCGATACCCATTGAACGGGCAGTACCAGCAATAATATCAAAAGCAGCCTCAGGCGTATTCGCGTTAAGGTCAGCTTTTTTCATTTCCACGATCTCACGAACTTGGTCCGCAGTAACAGAACCAGCCACTTCACGGCCAGGATTGTTTGCAGCAGATTTAAGTTTCGCAGCCTTTTTAATAAGGAACGATGCTGGTGGAGACTTAATTTCAAACGTAAAGCTACGATCCGCGTATACCGTAATAGTAGTCGGGATCGGCATATTCTTTTCCATGTCCTGTGTTTTTGCGTTAAACGCTTTACAGAATTCCATGATGTTAACACCGCGTTGACCAAGTGCTGGACCAATCGGTGGTGATGGGTTAGCTACGCCCGCAGGCACTTGTAGCTTAATGTATCCGTCAATTTTCTTCGCCATTGTATACCTTTTAATAATTATACACGGGATTACTCCCGAAAGTTTAAAGGGATGTGGTGCGGCTATGGCGGGCCTACCACACGCTCTGGGCTTACGCCCTACCCATTCCAGAAATTATTTCCAAAATGAGAAGCCGCCAAAAAACAAAAAATCTTTTAGCGACTCGTAAATGCGGCTTATAGCAGCCTATTTACAATATTACTAGTTTTTTTCAACCTGATTATATTCAAGTTCAACAGGAGTAGCGCGACCAAAGATCGAAACCGAAACTTTAAGGCGCATTTTTTCAACATCAACACCCTCAACAACACCGATGAATGAATTGAACGGTCCGTCGATAACGCGAACCTCTTCACCCACATCGTAAGATACAGATGGTGAAGTACGCTCTACACCCTCTTCAACTTGATGAAGGATCTGCGCAACTTCTTTTTCACTGATCGGAGAAGGTTTTCCGCTTGCACCCAAAAAGCCACTGACTTTTGGTGTATTCTTGATTAAGTGATAAGAAGCATC
The DNA here is from genome assembly GCF_028869115.1 of Pseudemcibacter aquimaris. NCBI lineage: Bacteria > Pseudomonadati > Pseudomonadota > Alphaproteobacteria > Emcibacterales > Emcibacteraceae > Pseudemcibacter > Pseudemcibacter aquimaris. The sequence continues at coordinate 638,660 of NZ_CP079800.1, read as the reverse complement.
AGTCATAATCATTTTCGCAAGAACATATCCAGGGAAGAATTTATGCTCAGAAGTTACCTTCTTACCCTTCTTCACCTCAACAACTTCTTCAACAGGAACAAGCACTTCTTCGATAAGCGCGTCTAATCCGTGAAGCTCTGCTGAAGCCTTGATTGCTTCCGCGACTTTCTTTTCATAGCCTGAATAGGCTTGAACGATGTACCATTTTGCACCAGCTGCCATGATTTATGCTCCAAGCCCAAGTAAGAAACTAACGACAAAACTCCACAGTTGATCAACACCAAGGAAGAAAATCGACATTACAGATGCCATGATAAACACCATAATGGTGGTAATCATCGCTTCTTTACGTGTCGGCCATACGACCTTTGATACTTCTTGGCGAACTTGACGAACAAATTCTGCAGGACTTGTTTTTGCCATTGTCAAACTTCCATGTCACTTTGTGAATAAAAAATGATGAATACTCCAAATTTCATCATTAATCCACTTTTAAATTAAATGGCAGGAGTGGAGAGACTCGAACTCCCGACACCCGGTTTTGGAGACCGGTGCTCTACCAACTGAGCTACACTCCTACAAATAGGCGAAGCGCACTATATTTCAAGTGCGCTCCGTTCTGAATATTTCTATTCAATAATTTTGGCAACAACGCCGGCGCCCACTGTACGACCGCCTTCACGGATCGCAAAGCGTAGACCTTCGTCCATCGCAATTGGGTTGATTAGCTCAACGTTTACAGAAACGTTATCGCCAGGCATTACCATTTCAACACCGTCTTCAAGTGTAACAACACCAGTCACGTCAGTTGTACGGAAGTAGAACTGTGGACGGTAGTTTGTGAAGAATGGTGTGTGACGACCACCTTCATCCTTAGTAAGGATGTAAGCTTCGCCTTTGAATTTTGTGTGAGGTGTGATTGTACCAACGTGTGCAAGAACCTGACCACGCTCAACTTCTTCACGACCAACACCACGGATAAGCGCACCAATGTTATCACCAGCTTCACCTGTATCAAGAAGCTTACGGAACATTTCAACACCAGTAACCGTAGTTTTTTGTGTTTCTTTAATACCAACGATTTCAACTTCGTCACCAACTGTTACGATACCGCGCTCAACACGACCAGTAACAACTGTACCACGACCAGAAATTGAGAATACGTCTTCGATTGGCATTAGGAATGCGCCATCAATAGCACGCTCTGGCTGTGGGATATACTCATCAACAGCTTCCATCAGCTTAAGAATTGATTCTTTACCAATGTTGTCGTCACGGCTTTCCATAGCAGCAAGTGCAGAACCCGCAACGATTGGAATATCATCACCAGGGAATTCATACTCGCTTAGTAGCTCACGGATTTCCATTTCAACAAGCTCTAGAAGCTCTTCGTCATCAACTTGGTCAACTTTGTTTAGGTAAACAACAAGCGCCGGAACACCAACCTGACGTGCAAGCAGGATATGCTCACGTGTTTGTGGCATTGGTCCGTCCGCTGCGTTAACAACAAGGATAGCACCGTCCATCTGAGCAGCACCAGTGATCATGTTCTTAACATAGTCAGCGTGCCCTGGGCAGTCTACGTGTGCATAGTGACGGTTGTCTGTTTCGTACTCAACGTGTGCTGTGGAAATTGTAATACCACGCTCACGCTCTTCAGGAGCCTTATCGATGTTTGCAAAGTCAACTGCTTCACTGTCACCAACTTCTGATAGTACTTTTGTAATCGCCGCAGTAAGAGTTGTCTTACCGTGGTCAACGTGGCCGATTGTACCTACGTTACAATGCGGCTTATTGCGTTCAAATTTTTCTTTAGCCATTTTTCTCTACCTAAGTTTCAAAAGGGTTTTTCTTCTTTTCCCTTATTAAACACATCAGTGTATGGCGATATCGCACATCCACCGCATTAAATTCTTTTGGAGCGGGCGAAGGGAATCGAACCCTCGTATTCAGCTTGGAAGGCTGCTGCATTACCATTATGCTACGCCCGCACATAAGCTCCGCTCCGGCCCTGGTTATCTATTTTCCTAACTTTTGTTATAAGAACAAAAGTCTGGGAAATGGTGGAGGGGACAGGATTCGAACCTGTGTACGCTACGCGGCCAGATTTACAGTCTGGTGCCTTTAACCACTCGGCCACCCCTCCAAAAAACAGGAGTCAGTCACCAATAAATATTGGTAACTTGAAGCCGCAATATGGACATTTATTTCACGATGTCAATGTTATTTTTCACTATTTTTCAGAAACTACGAAGAAAGTTATAAAAAAAACATATTTTCGTAATGTTTCAAAGCTGTTGCCATTACCGCAATAGTAGCTTATAGCAAGGGCCATGAGCAGAAAAAAAAACAAATTATCGTCACCAAAAAATAAAAACCGCGCGCCGAAAAAAAATAATTCGCCCCGTGGTCAAACACATCATCAATCACGTGGTCAAAATTTTGATGCATCCAAATCACCAAAAGTCACGAATAACGGTTTATGGTTATATGGAAAACACGCGGTTCTTTCTGCGCTTGAAAACCCGTTAAGAAGAATCAAACGATTAATCGTTAGCAAAAGAAGCCATGACCAATATCAGGCTGATCTAAAAAAAATACATCTTGAACACCGGGCGTTAAATCCTGAAATCGCACCAATCGAAGTATTTGAAAAAAATCTACCCGCTGATTCTGTGCATCAGGGCATTGCCCTATTAACAGATCCGTTACCCGATACACATTTGGATGAAGCATGTGTGGCCCTACCCGATCAAAGAAATCTGGTGCTTATTCTCGATCAAGTCACTGACCCTCATAATGTTGGAGCGATCATCAGAAGCGCCGCTGCCTTTGGCGCAAAAGCGATTGTCACAACCGACAGACATGCACCACCAGAATCAGGTGTACTCGCAAAATCAGCATCCGGCGCATTAGAAGCCCTACCCTGGGTTCGTGTGACTAACCTGAGTCGTGCCTTGGACACCCTAGCCGAAATGGGGTATTGGCGTATCGGACTGGATGGGTATGCGGATCAGGATGTCCGTGATGCCGACTTTGGTGATAATATCGCTCTTGTATTAGGTGCAGAGGGAAAAGGCATCCGTAAAGGTACAGCAGACCATTGCGATGGCCTTGTAAAACTGCCAATTAGCCGTACCGTAGAAAGCCTAAATGTATCCAATGCAGCAGCCGTAGCGCTGTATGTTTTTTCGGCGTGATCAAAAAAAAATAATTTTGATAAAAATAACGCTTGATTTTAAAATAAAACATCACTAGGTTGCGCCTACTTTCACGAAACAACGTGAAACACACATCTTTTAGTGTGCCCCTATAGCTCAGTTGGTAGAGCAATTGATTTGTAATCAATAGGTCCGCGGTTCGAGTCCGTGTGGGGGCACCACCTTTTCTCTTAAAGTTATATTGCAAACCACTTCTAAGATTATATGACTTAGATGCTTACTTTCATTTGTATTAGAAATTTAAATCATAAACGCAGATTCAGGGCAATAATCCTTAAAAGCTTCTCTATCTGTTTTTTCAATTAAACATGAAAGCTGATGCGCCCCAAAACTGTTATATAAAAATTGATATTGCGTACTAAATTTTGCACATTCATCCTCTCGTCCAACCTTACCACCGATTAGATCAATATGAAAAGCAAAATATCCGTCTTCCCCTCCTCGCCAAAATTCAGCTGGAAAGCGTTCTATACATTCATATGTTTTTGACCAATCTCTTAAGCTAAGACCGCCATTACCACCGTCAATGATTAATCCTAATGTACGATTACGATTCCATTTTGATCCTATGTAATCATAACTCTGAAAATCATCTAAACTATATTCAGAATTGCTGCATATGATGGCATCCGTCTGAAATATTAATATTTTTTTTCGCCCACGCACATTGTGCCAAAATTCTTTTGAAAGGAACAAAGCATTATATTTTCGTGCACATAGCTCGTCAGTATTTAATAACGTCAGATGCACTTGACCACTTTTAATCCATTTGGATATTGGCGAATTCAGTATAAATTCAAGATTTTTTTCCCCATGAAATAATTGGACTGGAATGCCTGTGTTTTCAATCACATTTTCGATAACAAACGATAACTGCGGATGTTCCCTAGTTTCAACGATAACACCTAATACTGGGACATCTTCGCCTAACTCATGTTTGCGTTGATTGGGTAAAATACCGACAATAGATTGAAAGTCAGGGACTGATGATAACGTTCTTAATGAGTTATACATATGAGCAATATGAGAGCCAACAATATTTTCCCTGCACACACCTTGTTTTGTTAATATCTTATATATGATTTGAGCGCTTGAGTTCTTTAGTTTTCCATTCAAGTCTATGGGGGCATTTGCATTTGAAAATATTTTTTTCATTTCAACCCCCTATCGTTTTACTACTATATTGATACTTAATTTTAGACAAAACATTAATAAGCCCCTTATTCCACATCATTGTAGGAATTGTTTTGTAGGTATTTTCTATTCTCTCACAGCTCATTTTGACGCAAATCGGCCTACGCGCAACAGTTCTATAATCAGAAGTAAGAATGTGATTTACTTTTACTCGGTCAGGCAGAATTTTCTCTTTAAAGGCAATCTCGAAAACTTCCTCTGCAAAGTTAGCCCACGTCGTGTGTGGCATTCCGCTATAATGAAATATATTGAACATAGAATTTAATTCATCTTTTCTATGTTTAATAATTTCAATTATAGTCATGGCCAAATCGCCGGCATAGGTTGGGCCGCCAAATTGATCCGATACAATACCTATCTCTTCGCGCGTCTTTGCCAAATTGAGCATTGTTTTGACAAAATTATTTCCATATTCACTAAAAACCCAAGATGTCCGGATGATAATATAATTACAGCCGCTCTCAATAATGTATTTTTCACCAGCGGCTTTAGTCTTGCCATACACATTGATGGGATTAATGACATCGGTTTCTTTACATAAACCTGTCTTGCTTCCATCAAAAACATAATCCGTTGAAATATGCATCAGTAGAGCCCCATTCTGAGTGCAATATTCTGCAAGATATTTAGGACCAAGCGCATTCACCGCGAAAGCAACATCTTCTTCATCTTCTGCTTTATCAACAGCAGTATAGGCCGCAGTATTAATCACGATTTCCGGATTAAATCGGCCTAGAACTTCATTTATTTCTTTTGATGAAGTTATATCAAGAGTTGCTCTAGATGTTGCAAGGACATCCCATTCATCAGGCACCCTATCTAAAAGGCAAGAACCTAATTGTCCTTCACTGCCAGTGATTAATACCCTCATGAAAAAAGATCCATTAAACGTGCGCCAGCGGCATCTTTTTCAGAAAGCTGTGGCATATCAATGGGCCAATTTATACCAATGTCCGGATCATTCCATATTATGCATCCTTCATCAGTGGGATCATAATAATCGGTACATTTATATTCAAAATCTGCCGTTTCGGATAGCGTAAGAAAACCATGTGCCAATCCAGGTGGAATCCATAATTGTTTTTTATTTCCCTCTGATAGATGCGCCCCAACCCATTTACCAAATGTTGGAGAAGCTCTACGAATATCAACAGCGACATCAAAGACTTCTCCTCTTACCGCACGAACTAGCTTTCCTTGTGGATTATTTTTTTGGAAATGTAATCCTCTAAGAACGCCCTGACTTGACCTCGAATGGTTATCTTGAACAAAGTCACAATCAATCCCAGCTAGTTCCCGGTATCGTTCTTTCTGAAAAGTTTCCAGGAAAAACCCCCTATCATCACCAAACACTTTTGGTTCAATGATAACCACATCTGCAATATCTGTAGGAATCACTTTCATTTTAATAGCCCCTAGCTATTTGTATTAGATACTGGCCATAACTTGTATTATTCAATTTCTCGGCTCTTTGTAATAAATCACCCTTGTTCAACCAGCCTTTATTATAGGCAATTTCCTCAAGACAAGCTATTTTGAAACCCTGTCGCTTTTCAACCGTTTGAATGAAATGACTTGCTTCCATTAAGCTGTCGTGTGTTCCTGTATCTAACCATGCGAACCCACGCCCCAACAAATTAACGTTCAACATATTATTTTCTAGGTATGCTTTATTTACATCCGTAATTTCCAGTTCACCACGGGCAGATGGTTTAATATTTTTAGCAATATCAATTACATCATTATCGTAGAAATATAACCCCGTTACCGCATAATTTGATTTTGGTTTTTGCGGTTTTTCCTCAATTCCTGTTACTTTCCCATGTTCATCAAAATCGACAACGCCGAAGCGTTCTGGGTCACTAACATGATATCCAAATACGGTCGCACCGCTTTGGCAGTTAGTCGCGGCCGCAAGGAAGTCTGAAAAAGATTGTCCAAAGAAAATATTATCACCAAGCACAAGGGCCACATTATCATTACCAATAAAATCTTCGCCTAAAATAAAGGCCTGAGCTAGCCCGTCCGGCGAAGGCTGAATTTTATATGAGAAATGAACACCAAATTGTGAGCCATCCCCTAACAGGCGTTGATAGCTTGGCATATCTTCCGGGGTAGAAATAATCAATATATCATTTATACCCGCAAGCATGAGCACTGAAATTGGATAATAAACCATCGGTTTATCATAAATTGGTAACAATTGTTTTGAGACACCGATCGTAATTGGATGCAATCTGGAACCAGAACCACCTGCTAAAACAATACCTTTAAAATTCGTAGTCATTATTTCCCCCTACCCTAAACGTTCTAAGTTATAATCACCATTTAACACTCGCTGCCACCAGGATTTATTATCTAAATACCATTCGACTGTTTTTCTTAAGCCTGTTTCAAAGGTTTCATCAGGTTTCCAACCAAGGTATTTTTGTATTTTACTGGCGTCAATTGCATAACGTACATCATGTCCGGGGCGATCATTAACAAAAACAATTAGATCTTTATAATTTTCAACGCCTTCTGGTTTTTCTGGTGCCAACTCTTCTAATAATTCGCATAACTCGTGCACGACTTCAATGTTTGCTTTTTCATTATGCCCGCCAATATTATATGTTTCGCCGATGTTACCTTCTGTCGCTACTTTAAAGAGGGCTCGGGCATGATCATCTACATAAAGCCAATCCCTGATTTGTTGTCCATCACCATATATTGGAAGTGGTTTTCCTGCTAATGCATTTAAAATCATATGTGGGATCAATTTTTCCGGAAAATGAAATGGTCCATAATTATTTGAACAATTTGTCACAACAACAGGTAAACCGAATGTCCTGTTCCAGGCCCTAACCAAATGATCGGAACTGGCTTTGGATGCAGAGTAAGGAGAGCTAGGATCATAAGGTGTAGTTTCAAGAAACAGATTATCTGTTCCATCAAGATCTCCATACACTTCATCCGTGGAGACATGATGAAATCGAAAATTATTTTTCTCTTCATCATTAAGGCTCTGCCAATAGTGCCTGGAAACTTCTAATAATGTATATGTTCCAATAATATTAGTAGTCATGAATTCACCCGGACCATCAATTGAACGGTCAACATGGGATTCAGCGGCCAAATGCATTATTATATTGGGCTTAAAATCATCAACAAGCTCAATCATTTTATCTTTGTCGCAGATATCCGCTTGTTCAAACCGATAATGATCTGAGTGCTCTACAGAAGCCAGAGAGTCTAAATTGCCCGCATACGTAAGTTTATCGACGTTTAAAACATGATGGGAAGTGTTATTTATGATATGACGAATTACAGCACTGCCGATGAATCCAGCACCCCCAGTAAATATGATATTCATTAATTTCCCCTACATTAATTCAAACAACGCCATAAATTATAGCCAATTCTTTTATAACTCTTTATTTTTAAAAGGAAAGTCTTAGTAACATTTTCCTAAAATAATATAAAATTGCCCGAAAGTCATTTTCCCTTTATACATGGCCCTCTAACGCAAATTCGGGTAGTTCATGACAAGTGCATTTTCAATACTAGATTGGTTTATTGTAAGCGGGTATTTGCTTATCCTGTTTGTGATTGGCTGGTCGTTCAGTAAGAAATCCCGAAATATTGAAGATTATTTCCTCGGTTCCCATAATATGGCGCCATTTGTGGTGGCGATATCGGTTATTGCAACCACACAATCGGCGGCGACCTTTCTTGGTGGCCCGGATCAAGGATACCGCGGTAATTTCACATATCTTGCCGCCAATATTTCCGCATTAATTGGTGCACTGTTTGTCGCGCGCGTATTAATTCCCAAATATTATGAACAAAATGCCACCACCGTTTATGACATTCTTAACGATAGGTATGGTGAACTGGCCATGCGCGCGGCGGGGTTGATGTATATAGTGGGGCGTTTTTTCGCCAGTGGCGCAAGGTTATTTCTTGCGGCCATTGCCATATCAATGATTCTTTTTTCCAATATTGATGCACCGAACATTATTTTATCATCACTTATACTTGTTGCACTTGGCTTTTCTGTCACATTCCTTGGGGGGATCAGATCAGTAATATGGACGGATTTGTTGCAATTTGTGATGTATGTCTTTTCAGCAATTGCGGTTCTTTATTTCCTGCTTGGTGAAATTCCGTTAAGCAGATTTGATATTATTGATACTCTTGCACAAGAAAATAAACTGACTCTTTTTGATGCAAGTCTTGATTTTTCTGCGCCCTATGCGCTGATATCCATTTTTTCCGGAATGATCCTGCTTTATATCGCGAGCCTGGGATTAGATCAGGATATTACCCAGCGGCTTTTAACCTGTAAGAAATCCAGCGAAGGCGGAAATGCATTAATATTATCAACCATCGCCGGTATTCCAATTATTGCATTATTCATGGCAATCGGGTCACTGCTTTACATATTTTACGACCATCCCGAACTGGTGAATGGGATCGATGTTGCGTCACAATCATTCAATGGCGAACGGGTCACCATTTTTATGTTTTATATTTTAAATGAACTGCCTGCAGGCTTAAAAGGATTGGTTACAGTTGGTGTTATCGCCGCTGCAGTATCGACGATCAACTCCGGCCTTAATTCCATGTCATCGGTTCTGATACAAGATTTTTACCGTCCGCTGTTTGATAAGGAAAACAAAAAAACAGAAAAGCATTTCGTACGCGCAGGACAAATCGGCATGGCACTAGTAGGTATCGTTCTATTTGCTATGTCGATCATTTGTTATTATTGGCAAAGATACTCCGAACTTCCGCTGATTGATTTTGCGTTATCATTAATGGTGTTTGCCTATTCCGGATTGCTTGGTGTTTATTTCACGGTTTTATTCACCAATCGTGGATCAAATAATTCCGTAATTGCGGCACTTATTACCGGTTTCATGGTAACACTTTTTCAGCAAAAATATTTTGTTTCGCTTTTTGATTTTCCAGAATTCATGCAACATATTGCTTTTAGTTGGCAGCTATTAATCGGCACAACTGTTTCGTTTTTGGTATGCTGTGCTGGAAACTCAAAATCTATTTCAAGATAGAAAAAATATTGCTGCTGGTATCAGTCCAATATATTGGCTGCAAATCCTGCGGTTTTTCCACAATGCTGGAAAACAACCTCAATTCTTCGAATGTCATTTCATCGCGGGTTAATAAAAACCATTGGGACTGTTTTGTATGGGAACTAATGTTACCCCGATCAAGGATTTCCACAACGAACATATCCGCCTTATCCGCAAGTCCATATAAAACAGGCCTTAAATCCAGATAATTATTAGATGTATGAAACGCAAGTATCCCGTCTTGTGATAAATGTTTTTTATAGATGTCCATTGCATCATTCGTCAGCAAATGTACGGGAATTGAATCACCGCTAAACGCATCAACGGCGAGAATATCGAAATTCTTATTTTCATCTGCGTTTAACAGCAACCTGCCATCCCCATGTTTCACATTTACTGTACCACGTGTATTTTTTAAGTAATTGAAATAGCTATTAGCAAATTCTGTCACTTGCGGATTTATTTCATAAACCTCAAGATGATCACTTGGTTTTAAATATGTTGCAACGGTACCAATGCCGAGGCCCACCATCCCCATATTTAATGGCTTATCATCAAAAAGCTGAATGGCTTGTCCAACACCGCTAAAAATGCCGTAATATGCCGTGGCCTTCAGATTATCCGGGTCATCCCCGACAATTTCAATGCCGTGGCCGGTGGTGCCGTGGGCAAGCGACCTTATTTGATCTGATCCGGCCTGTTCATCCAATACACGGACACTGCCATAAAAATTTCTGGAGATATCGACGGCAGCACTGGTGTAATTATTATAATATGATCCAATTAACACAAAATATAACAACACACATGCCCCCATAACCCGTACGGAGAAAATACGGTTTATCGCTTCCGGTTTTTTAAGGGTCATCACCGTCAGTAAAACAACCAAAAACAAATATCCAATATGGATATCAATCGGCACTTGAAACAACACCGGCGCGACGAGGCCGATAAACACACCGCCCGACACGCCACCGATTGATACAAAAAGATAGAACTTTGTTAAATGATCAACATCTGGCTTCAACTTTATAAGTTCACCATGACAAAGCATACAGGCAAGGAATAAAGTTAAATTATAAAGAACAATCTGAAGCACATACGTCAATTCAACCAGTTTGGTTTGTTCAAAAATTGCAACTGCAATAAGCAGGAAAAATAATGGTAAGAAAACCGCTCTTTTATACCATCTTTGGCTTTCAAAACATAAAATGAAGGTGAGTAGATATAACGATAACGGCACCACCCAAAGAAGCGGCACGGACGCAACATCACGGCTTAAATAATCAGATGTCGCAAGTAACAGAACAGATGCAACGGATGACCAACAAAACCACATAAATGGAGAGCTATGTTTGGTACTTTCTTTTGTTTCATCCGTTTTTAAATTTTCTCTACCGCATTTAATATAAAAATACAGACAATTACAGATCATCAATACAATCAAAACCATCATTGTAACCGACCAGTAATATGTCTGATCCTGAAGAGCTAACCTAATTTCAAAAAAGAACGGGTAACTTAATAATGCCGCGAGTGATCCAAAATTGGATAGCGCATAAAGTGGATACGGAGACCTATCCGGATTTAATTTTCCGTACCATGACTGTATCAAGCTGCTTGTTGTCGTAAGTAGAAAATATGGATATCCAATCGCCAGAGATAACAGGATCAAAATATTCAGTATCGGATTATTGCTTGAACCTTCGCTTAAATATTGATCCGGTGACATGGGCAAAAATGCAAATGCTATAATTAAAACAATACCATGAAGGACCGGTTGATGTTTCAGTTTCAAAAATCTTACGACAAAGTGGGAATACCCATAACCTAAAAGCAACACCGCTTGGAAAAACAACATTGATATTGTCCAAACCGTTGATGCTCCGCCGAACCAAGGCAGAATATATTTCGCGATCATTGGCTGAATTTGAAACAGCAAAAATGCGCTGATCAATATGGCCAAAGCCATCAGATATCTTGAAAAGAAATTCTGTACTAAAATGATATTCCCCTTTTTAGTATTTATTTTTCCATTTTAATCAGCTTTTCTCAATATAGCATTAAAAGCTTTTACAATTTTATTCATCATTATAGAGTGTATCAAAATAATTTACGAGGGCCACACCATGAAACTCAAACACTTCGCATTACTCGCTATTACCTCCATCCTTACAGCATGTGCTAATCAGGAAGAAAGTGTACAAAAACAGTATGATACAGTCATCCGTGGCGGATTAATTCATGACGGCTTGGGCAGTGAAGGTAAAATTGGCGATGTGGCTATTCAAGGTGACCGTATTGTCGCCATTGGTGATTTGGGTGATGTTTCGGGTAAACATGAAATTGATGCAAATGGCCTGATTGTCGCACCGGGTTTTATTAATGTACTTAGCTGGGCGGCAGAACCGCTTACCTATGATGGTCGTGGTATGAGCGATCTTAAACAAGGGGTCACCCTCGAAATTTTTGGTGAAGGATCATCGCCTGGACCATTAAATGATGAAATGAAGAAAAGCCAGCTTGAAGCTCAAGGGGAAATGAAATTCGATATTCCATGGAACTCATTGGGTGAGTTCTTGCAACATTTGGAAGATAAAGGAACGTCTTTAAATGTCGCTTCTTTTGTCGGGGCAACGACCGTCCGTATAAACGAGCTTGGTTATGAAAACCGATTACCGACAGACGAAGAAATGACACGCATGCAACAGCATGTGATTTATGCCATGAACGAAGGGGCGCTTGGACTTGGTACATCGCTTATATACGCCCCCGCGTCTTATTCAGATACCAATGAACTAATAAGCTTAAGTAAGGCGGCCAGTGTCTGTGGCGGATCTTATATTTCCCATATGCGCAGCGAAGGGAACAAATTTGAAGAAGCGGTTGAAGAGCTGATCACTATTTCGAAAGAAGCCAACATCCCTGCAGAAGTCTATCATTTAAAAGCAGCGGGCAAGGAAAATTATGCGAAAATGGATAAGGTCATTGCTCGCATTGAAGAAGAACGTGCCGCGGGTTATGACATCCGTGCCAACATGTATAATTATACAGCAGGTTCAACGGGCCTTGATGCCATGATCCCACCATGGATACAGGAAGGCGGCATTGATAACTGGATTAAAAATATGCAGGATCCAGAATTGCGCGCAAGAGCACTTTCAGAAATGAAAGACCCAAACCGTGCATGGGAAAGTCTTGGGGCAGCATCCGGTTATGAGAATGTTGTCCTGGCCGGGTTCACAAACCCTGACCTTCGGCATTATACAGGTAAACGCCTTACAGAAATTGCAGAAGAACGCGGCGCATCACCTGAAGAAACCGCAATGGATTTGGTTGCTGAAAATGGCGCAGATGTCAGTACCATTTATTTCATGATGTCTGAAGAAAACATAAGAAAGAAACTCGCATTGCCATGGGTTGGCTTCGGTTCAGATGCTCGCGCCATTCCAAATGAAGGCTTATTTTTAAATTCAAGCACTCATCCACGTACCTATGGCAATTTTGCAAGGTTGCTTGGAAAATATGTTCGCGATGAAAAAGCACTCACCATGTCTGATGCCATCAGACGGATGACTTCCATGCCGGCAATCAATTTAAAATTAAAAGACCGCGGCGCTATTAAAGAAGGCTATTTTGCTGACCTCGCCATTTTTGATCCTGCCAAAATTTCAGATACCGCAACCTTTGAAGAACCTCATCAATATGCCGAAGGTATGGTGCATGTTTTCGTTAATGGTGGACACGCTCTTAAAGATGGTGAACATAATAATGTTTTCAGCGGTCGGTTCGTTAAGCGAAATGGATGGCAAGATCAATGCAACATTAATGATATGTTGTAACATTCGTTATAATATAACAAAATTTGACATTAAGTGTGTTCACTGCTAACTTCCCTCCCATCCTTGGGGATAAATATAGGGAGAGGAAAACTTAATGATTAGATTGTTTGATCTAGATTGGTATCTTGAAAATATTAGAATTCTAGGTGTCATTGCCATTTTAATCGGCATTGGTACATGGGCGATGGATTTTACAGGCGCAGTATATGTATGCCCGTTCTGTCGCGCACAAAGAACTGTAATTCTATTACTTGGTATCTTTATGACATTACCGGGGGCAAGTCATTTTATACTAAAATATGTAACAAGCATCCTTGGTGTTTATGGCCTAATCGTAGCCAGCAACCAACATTTCAGAGGATGGGTACGCATTCAACAAGGTGAGTTCACATGGGGCGAACAATGGTACCTTAATTCCTGGATGCTTTCATTCTTTGCGATCTGTATTATTACAGCGCAAGTCTGGTTACTATTTCTTAAAAAGAAATAATTTATAAAATTTCAAGAACACTTTCAGGAGGGCGACCAATTCTGGCTTCGCCCTCTTTTATTACAATCGGGCGTTCAATCAGTTTTGGATTAGCAACCATTCCTGCGATCAGTTGATCTCTGGACAAACTATCATCATCAAGACCGGCTTCTTTATATTCCGCTTCTTTTTTACGCATAAAATCACGTGGCTCAAGCCCAAGCATGTTTAGAATATCATTTAGTTCTTCTGCTGTTGGCACATCTTTTAAATATTCACGAACAACTGGTGAAATACCCTTTTCTTCTAATAATGCCATTGTTTGGCGAGATTTGCTGCAACGTGGATTATGGTAAATTGTGACGGTCATTTTATTTCCTGAATTTTTAATCGTTATACTGTTTTATAGGCAATATTACCGGACAAAAACAACCCAAATTTTCTTAAAATATAAAAGATAATGAGAATGATTATTAAGATTGTTGACAATCATTCTTAATATCATATAATGAGAATCAGTTAATTTGGAGACGCAAAAAATGTATGTATGTGTATGCAATGCATTGAATGAAAACACAGTTCGCGAAGCCGCCCGCAAAAGCAAAGGCAGCCAAAGTGCAGTGAAAGTTTATCAATCACTTGGTGTTAAGCCACAGTGTGGTATGTGCCTTTGTGATGCGCAGAACATCTGCAACAGTGAAAAGAGCATCCAACGTGCCTCGTAGATCATTTCTTAAGAATGATTTTCACTATTAAAATCAATAACTTAATTCCCGTTTCAATTGACTTAGCCCCTTATTGATAATATGATGACTGTAATTTCCTTACAGTAATCAGGAGCATATTATGAAGGGTGATAAAAAGGTCATTGAGCATCTCAATCAAGTCCTAAAAAACGAACTTACTGCAATTAATCAATATTTTTTGCATAGCCGCATGATGGGCGACTGGGGTCTGGAGGCTCTGGAAAAGCACGAATATAAAGAATCAATCGAAGAAATGGTGCATGCTGATGACGTTATCAAGCGCATCCTTTTCCTCGAAGGACTTCCTAACCTGCAAAATTTAGGGCGTCTTCGCATCGGTGAAAATGTAACCGAAATATTCAAAAGCGATCTGGCTCTTGAACATGATGCACATAAAGATCTTAAAGACGCGATTGCATACTGCGAAGAAATCCGTGATTACATATCTCGTGATCTTTTTGATAAAATCTTAAAAGACGAAGAAGAACATATCGACTGGCTTGAAACCAATCTTGCTCTTATTGAACAGGTCGGTGAACAAAACTACCTTCAGTCACAAATGGAAAAAGCTGACGATTAATTAATCGCTGCAATTACTTATGATCTATACCGGTGGCTTCAGTAATATTGCTGAAGCCATCTTTTCTTAGAAGCTCATTAAGTTCAAGATTGATTTTTTCAGCAAGTGACGGCCCATGATAAACAAGCGCAGAATATAACTGTACAAGAGACGCACCAGCGCGAATTTTTGCATACGCTTCTTCACCATTACTAACACCACCAACACCGATGAGTGGAATTTTTCCTTCTGTGAGCTTATACATTTTCGATAAAACCTGTGTTGAAAATTCAAATAACGGCTTACCGCTCATACCACCGGCTTCATCTTTTTGATCTGATGTTAAGCCATCACGTGAAAGCGTTGTGTTACTCACGATCAAGCCATCCATTTCATGCTTTAAAATAATGTCCGCAATATCTTCGCATTCCTGATCGTCCAGATCCGGTGCAATTTTCAATATAAGCGGCGGTTCTTTTTCAAGTTTTGCATTCTCACGCACAGCTTTAAGCTTACTCAATAATTCATCAAGCGCTTCCCTACCCTGTAGTTTTCTTAAGCCCGGTGTATTCGGTGATGAAATATTGATGGTAAAATAATCTGCTAAGCCGAGTACACGTTCTAACCCAATAACATAATCATTAATCGGGTCTTCACTTAATTTATTCGCGCCAATATTCGCACCCACAATACCATCATTTGGATCGCGTTTTTGAAGCTGTGAAATATAATAATCAAGCCCCTTATTATTAAACCCCATACGGTTAATCACCGCCTGATCTTCCGTCAGTCTAAAAATACGCGGTTGTTCATTACCTGGTTGCGCCAGTGGCGTTACCGTACCGGTTTCAACAAAACCAAATCCCTGTCCAAGCATCGGTTTATAAACTTCCGCGTTTTTATCAAACCCTGCTGCAAGACCAACCGGATTTTTAAAATTAAGCCCCCATAATGTTTGGCTTAAACGCGAATTTTGCGGAAGGTTGCTTCCCGGAATTAAACCATATTTTAATGCCGTAATCGCCAATGTATGGGCCTGTTCCGGTAAGAACATAAAAAAGAAAGGCTTTGCAAAAGTATATAGGTTCATTTCTAGTCCTGATATTGATTAACGATCATCGGGTATATTTTCTATGTTTATAACAGCATCCAAATTCAGATCATCATATAAATGTGGAAATTTCTGATTATTTCTTGAAACTTCCCATTTCAATTTCCCACTTGGTAATAAGTCAGCATCAATTGAAAGCAACAACAAATTTTTGATATCTATAAAATGTTTTGCTAGCGTGCCGGCGACTTGTTCCTTTGATGAAAAATGAATAAACCCATCTCGAATATCGTCCGCTGATCCGGTATATGCGCCTTTTTCATTGGCAATATCCCATTCTTCCTTTGAACAAATTTTATAAATAATATTTTCAGACATTCAAACCTCATAAAAAAACATGCCCTGTGATGTTCAGGGCATGTTCAAAATTAATTTATTATGTTCAATGTGATGTTAATCAACATCTGAACCGATTGCTGAGTTTCCTACAGCCTTCACCATTTCAAAAATTTTCTTTCGAACTGATGGATCAGAAATTTTGTAATATGCGCGAACAAGTTCCAGTGTTTCACGACGAGATAGCTTGTCTACTTCAAATACCTGTTTGTTGCCTTCGGCCATGCCATCGGCTTTTTTAGTTGTATCGGTAGTCATTTCATCAAAAAAGAATGATACCGGAACGTCAAGAATTCTTGAAAGTTGGAATAGACGGCTTGAACCAATTCTATTTGCACCACGTTCATATTTCTGGACTTGTTGAAATGTTAACCCAAGTGCTTTCCCCAATTTTTCCTGACTCATCCCGAGAAGCGTTCTTCTTAAACGCACTCTTGCTCCTACGTGGATATCTACTGGATCAGGTGATGACTTAATCATGCTCATATTAAATGTACCTTGTTCAAAATTGAATCTACATGCTACCTCAGCCCTACTAAATAAAGGCCGCCCCACCCATAAGTATGTCTCTATTTAGTGATCATGCGAATTAACGTCAAGCTTTATCTGTTAACCCTTGCGTTTCTTGCAACAAGCACAATGTTTACGATAAATAGTATAACACTTATACAAGTAAAAGTCCATTGTTTCAGGATTGAGTAGAGTGTCTCATTTGAAATTTTCTGAGGCAGAGCGCGGTTTATAACGCCTCTCTTATTTAATTCGACCTGATCCACTATTCTACCATATGGATCAATAACTGCGGATACACCTGTGCTCGCTGATCTAACGAGCGGAAGTCCTTCTTCAATCGCCCGGACGCGTGTTTGCAAAAGATGTTGATAAGGGCCCGTACTTTCCCCGTACCATGCATCATTGGTGATATTTAAAAGCCAGTCTGGACGGTTGCCATTTTCCGTAACCTGCCCCGGGAAAATAACCTCATAACAGATTAAAATTCCAACGGGAGGTAACCCGTCCAAATTTAACGTCTTAATGCCTTCACCAGATGAAAATCCCTGCCCCCCTGTGAACAACTGATTTAGCCCAAGCGGGATCATAATGGCTTCAATGAAACTTGGTATATATTCGCCAAAGGGCACCAAATGGCTTTTGTCATAAATGCCACCGATATCCCCTGCCTTATCAATGGCCATCAGTGAATTATAAATCCTTGTTTGATCCGGATCACGTTGACGGCGCGGAAAACCAGTTAAGACCATATCACCTTCATCAAGCACACTTGAAATAAGGTCACGCCTCATCGGCTCTTCGGAAAGTGAATAAATAACTGCTGTTTCCGGCCAGATTATAATATCTTTACCTGATGTTTTGCGTTCTTCCCCTTCGCTTAAATCCATATGGGTAATAAGATTTTTGGCCCAATTTTCATATGGCCATTTATCCTGCTGTTTTATATTTGCCTGAACAACTCTTAAATTCACATCATCCACATATTCGATCTGTTCTGGTAATCTTGCATTTCCGTAATAGAAAAGACCAAACACCATAACCAGAGCGCCAGCCAGCGCCCACCATCTGTTCTGCCTTGTCATCATTAAAAAGGGCACGAAGCAGAAAATGATGGTGAATAACCCTAATCCATATATTCCCCATATGGACACATTTTGCAGCATAGTGTCAGAAAAACCCCAAAGGTAACCGGTAAGATTCCAAGGAAATCCGGTAAACAAAACACCACGCAACCATTCTGAAACGGCCCAAAGAACTGAAAAATTCAATACATCGTGAAAGATATTACCCCGATTACCAAACTTATCGTGCAGATATCTTGTAACAAGCCCCACAAGCGCAGGAAATATGGACAAATAAACCGCGAGCAACGCAACCATAATCGGACCGCCCCAATCGGGAACATCGGCCTCAACCGCGAAACTATTACCAATCCAATAAAGCCCCGCAAAAAAATGACCAAAGCCAAAAAGATATCCAGCCATGAAAGTCTGTTTAAATCCACGTGTAGCCATAATGGTCATAAGAAACAGTGGCATTGCGATCATGTAAGCCGGCATAAAATAAATCGGCGCGAATGCAGCTGCAGAAAACAATCCCATAAACAACATTAATAAAGATCGCTTATTCTTGCTTAGGCCCGCTATTGCCTTTTCGATTTTTACTATGTCGATATTCTTCAATGTCATCTATAGGCTTCTATGTAACAAAATTGATTTAATGCGGCGACTGTCCCCTTCGACGATTTCAAAACTGACACCGTTTTCATGGGCGATGATATCCCCTTTTTGCGGAATATGGCCAGCCAGTGTGAATACCAGCCCACCAATGGTATCAACATCATCGTCCTGCGCATCGCTCAAGAAATCAATGCCAAGCAAATCTTCCAGTTCATTAATCGGTAATCTTGCATCAACTTGTAACTTACCATCAGAAAGTTCACGCATTAAAACGCCTTCGGTAATGTCATGCTCATCTTCGATATCGCCAACGATCTGTTCGACCAGGTCTTCAATAGTAAGTAGCCCGTCCGTTCCCCCATATTCATCCACAACCAGTGCCATATGGATGCGTGTGCGCTGCATTTTAGTGAGCAAATCAATCAATTTCATTGAAGGCGGTACGAAAGCCACAATATCGGCGCGTGGCACCATCACGTCATCTACACGCAGATCACCAAAAGAAAGCGTATTCATAATGATTGAACGCTCTTCTTCCCCAAGGGTTCCGTCGTCGGCCTCTATTTCCTCGATGACCTCTTCCAGGCTTTCTTTAAGCTCGCTGTTGATTTTCGAGCGACTAAAGACTTTCTTTAATCCCCCGAACAAGCGCCCTTCGGATCGCGACTGATCGTCACTCTGTGATGATGATGTCATAATTGACTTTTGAAACCTTTCTTCCCATTTTGGTTTTGGGTACTATTTCATGTGGTATAAGGATCGTCAATACCAAGTTTTTTCAGGAGCTTCACTTCTATTGCTTCCATGATTTCTGCTTCATTATCCTTGATATGATCATAGCCCAGCAAATGCAGTAAGCCATGTATAACCATATGGGTAAAATGGGCTTTTAATTGAATACCTGCTTCATCTGCTTCGCGTTTAACGGTTTCATATGCGATATAAATCTCGCCCAACGAATAAGGATGTTGTGCCGACGGCTCTCCCTCTTTTAAAAGCGTTGAAATCTCATCTTCATCCAGACCATTAAACGAAAGCACATTGGTCGCTTTATCTTTATTACGATAATCACGATTAAGTTCATGAATAAGATTGTCATCACACAAAACAACGCCCACCTCAATCAACATAAATTGTTCTAGGCGCCCCCCTTCAGTAACTTCCGATTTGATAAGTTCGATGGATTGTTCGATGATTTCATGAAAATTCGGTAAGGCCGTTTCCCATTCCGCATAATCAACGGCGATATCCCATTCAAGACCTTGATTTTGGGTCATCAGCTTTGCGTACCCTGCTTTTCATCATACGCTTTTACAATCTTACCAACCAGCTTATGACGAACAACATCCGATGAATCAAAATTGATAAAGGCAATATCTCTAATCTTACCCAGTGTTTCCATTGCATCTCTAAGGCCTGATTTGGTTCCATCCGGCAGGTCAACTTGCGACGGGTCACCACATACAACCATATGGCAGTTTTGACCAAAGCGTGTCAGAAACATTTTCATCTGCATTGGTGTTGTGTTTTGCGCTTCATCAAGAATAACAAACGCGTCAGAAAGTGTTCTACCACGCATAAACGCAAGTGGGGCGACTTCGATCTCGCCACGTTCAAGTCTTTTTTCCGTTTGTTCCATGGAAATCATTTGACCAAGCGCGTCATATAGCGGCCTTAGATATGGATCGACTTTTTCCTTCATATCCCCAGGAAGAAAACCAAGTTTTTCCCCTGCTTCTACGGCTGGTCGGGATAGGATGATACGTTCTACTTTACCCTCTAACAAATGGGAAACAGCCATGGCCACCGCAAGAAACGTTTTACCTGTTCCCGCTGGACCTAATCCAAATGTCATGTCTTTGGCTTTTAAGGCTTTGATGTATTTCGCCTGATTTTTTGATCTTGGTCTGATGACGGCTTTACGCGTGCGAATAACCGCATCTTCATCGGCCACTTCATCACGTTCAACAACCATTTCTGGAGCGGGGCTATCAAGCATGGCCACCATGCGGATGGCGCCCTCGACGTCCTCGATTGTGACCTCGTTTCCTTCTTCAAGGCGCTCGTATAAACTTAACAGTACATCACGGGTTAAAAGACAGGCTTCTTCCGGCCCCTCAACAGATAACAAGTTGCCTTTACCAGAAAGTTCACAGCCAAATTCATTTTCAATGCGTGCAAGGAAGGAATTATGTTCACCGTATAGAGCAGGCAGTAATAAGTTATCTTCAAACTCTAAAACGCCAGAGGTATAATTTTCGATCTTTTTTTGCTTCATCTTAAAAATTTTACCCAAAAATTCTATACAAGTACACCTTGAATGTTAAATGCATTGGCATCCTCGATTTTTACCTCAACGATCTTCCCAAGAAGCTCTTCAATCTTATCTGCACCAACCTTAACTTGCACAGCCTGCATATAAGGACTTCTGCCAAAAACGGTATCTTCTGTTTTACCCTTTGCTTCTATCAAAACAGGGAAAGTTTTACCAATGACACTATTATTAAATTCAGTTTGCTGCTCTTTCAGTAGCGCTTGTAATCTTGCAAGTCTTGCTGACTTCACATCTTCATCAACCTGATCTTCCATTTCGGCGGCTGGTGTTCCTGGACGCGGACTATATTTAAAACTATAGGCTTGCGCATATTTGACTTCACGCACCAAATCCATGGTCGCTTCAAAGTCTTCTTCTGTCTCACCAGGGAAGCCAACAATAAAATCACCGGACAGGGCAATATCTGGACGTTGTTTACGCAGATCAGCGATAATTTTCTTATAAGACGCACTATCATGGGTTCTGTTCATGGCTTTAAGGATACGGTCCGATCCCGCCTGTACCGGTAAATGCAGATACGGCATACATTCTTCCAGATCACCATGCACCTCTAATAATTCATCCGTCATATCATGTGGATGTGATGTGGTATATCTGATGCGTTCAAAACCATCAATTTTTGCAAGTTCACGAATTAATTGAGGAAGACCCCATTCACTGCCGTCATCAGCGGTTCCATGGAAAGCATTCACATTTTGTCCAAGCAATGTGACCTCAACCACGCCCGCGTCCGCAAGCTTTTTGGCATCGGTCATAATATCGTCGATTGAACGGGAAAATTCAGAACCGCGTGTATAAGGCACAACACAGAAAGTGCAAAATTTATCGCACCCTTCCTGAATAGTCAGGAAAGCGGTCGGCTTTTGCTTAACTTCTTTTTTGGAAAGCTGGTCAAATTTTTCATCAACCGCAAGATCCGTATCGAGGATGCGCGATTTTTGGCCTTCGCTTTTTAGCTCAAGCGACTTATTCACCATATCCGGCAGGTTATGATATGTCTGCGGGCCAAAAACCATATCAACGATTGGGGCGCGTTTCATAATTTCGGCACCTTCAGCCTGTGCAACGCATCCGCCAACGGCCAGAACCATTTCATCGCCTTTTTCTTTTTTGGCATCTTTCATTTTACGAATGCGGCCAATATCGGAATAAACCTTTTCCGCGGCCTTTTCACGAATATGACAAGTATTCAGAACAACCAGATCTGCATCATCAGGCGTTTCTGTTTCTTCGTACCCTTCCGGTGCCATTACATCGACCATACGTTCCGTGTCATAGACATTCATCTGACAGCCATATGTTTTGATGTATAATTTCTTTTTCATGATTAATCCTTAATCATCAACACGTCTTAAACGTTCTTCCAAATGTTTTTCAATTGTCCGGTGGCAATAAGAAGAAAGCTCTTTTCTGTTCTTAAACAGGTTCCTTGAAACCGGCTCCAAGAAATGAACTTCTACCTCGACACTTTGTGATTTTAGAAAATCATCAAAATGCGGGCCGATTTCCATATCGCCGTACCACGCAACACGGGGTCTGTTCATACGGTTTGTGGGCATATTGTCAATTCTTTTATACACAAGCGTGACCGGTTGAACCATTAATTCAAGTGGTCTTCCCTCTTCATCGGCCTTTGGATGGATATAATTTTCTGTCACACCGAATAATGAACTCTTAAACGGAAGCACCGTACCACCATTTGATGTGGTTCCTTCAGGGAACAAAATAAGGCTATCGCCCCTCTTCATTCTATCCTGCATTTCTTCGCGTTGGCGTTTTACTTCGTTACGTTTTTCCCGGTCAACAAAGATCGTTCGCTGTAATGTGGATAAATATCCAAGAACCGGCCAATCGATCATATCTCTTTTGGCGACAAAACATGCCTTAATCACATGACCCAGAATAATAATATCCAAATAAGAAACATGATTAGAAACAAAAAGGGTCGGTGAGCCTTCCAAGGCATGACCAAAGGTTTTCACACGAACATCAAGTGCCTTACACATGGAACGATGCACAAGGTGTGGCCAGGCCTTATAGCCCGGAAATTTTAATTTCTTCAGCAATATTGTCGGCGGCAACAAAATCCCCAGATATATTGCTATTCGAAATATTTTAAAATATTTACCCATGCACCCTTCACCAATAAACAAACACTGCGCAAGATAACCTTACGCAGTGCCGCATCCTATAGCATTGATCGTCTAAAATAGCCATAAATACTATTTCAGCCTAATCTTTAATTTTTACGCCATAAAGTTCCATTCTATGGTCAATGAGCTTGTAACCCAGTTTTTTGGCAATTAAAGCCTGCAATTTTTCAATTTCATCATCAACAAATTCTATGACTTCGCCGCTTTCAACGTCAATCATGTGATCGTGATGAGTTTCCGTCACAAGTTCATAGCGTGATCTGCCATCACGGAAATCATGACGCTCTAGAATATCGGCTTCTTCAAAAAGACGAACTGTGCGGTATACGGTCGCAATACTGATCTGATCATCAATTTCTGTAGAGCGTTTATATACTTCTTCCACATCAGGATGGTCTGTCGCATCCGAGAGAACACGTGCGATAACGCGTCTCTGATCTGTCATACGCATATTTTTTTCGATACAAAGTTTTTCAATTGCTGAAGCCATTTTATTTCCTATTCATTATTCACCAGACAGCGTTGCATGACTATCGCATCAATTTTTTCGCCTTGGTGATTATGATAATACCCTTTTCTGCGACCTATTATATCAAACAAGCATTTTTTATAAAGCTTTATAGCCGCAATATTATTTTCTCTTACTTCTAGAAATAATCTATTTAAGGCTCTCTTTTGCAGCTCTTTTACGATCCATTCTAAAAGTAGCGTAGCATAACCATTCTTTGTGTGGTTTGGCAATATGCAAAATGTTATAATTTCTGCCTCGTCCGCCACTGATCTGACAAGCGAAAAACCAAGCGGTTTATCGTTATTTTTAATGATAAAACATTCCGTTCCGGAAATAGCAAACATGCTTTCAAATTCACTTTTCGTCCAGCTTTGTTCTGGCGCACCCAGAAAAACCTCTTCATGAATTTGACTGATCAAGTCAGCCGAACTTACGCCCATGCTTATAACACCAATATCATGGGTCATGATTTGATTTCTGGCACCAATGATGCGGATGGCGGTTTTGCATCTGGCGCTCTTAAATATAAGGGTTTAATGGTATCGGCATTCGTTACCTTATCTATAATTTGATACGCATAAAGCGCAATATTTTCAGCATGCGGGCTATCATACTGTTCATGATTTTCATCTTGATCAATTTCAATAATCTTTGCGATCATTTTCCCTCCACTTCCCACGAATGGAGCATTTGGATATTGACGATTTTCTATATCAGCAAGCGGTACGGCCTCTGCTTCATTAAGCCGCGTCATATCGCTTTGAAATGATTGCATGTAAAATTCACCGCGTCTTGCATCAATGCAAATGTTCACATTTTCTAACACGTCATTATCACGGAAAGCGGCAAATGCTATTGCCTCTAATGAAGTTACAGGAATAACTGGAACATCTAACGCGAGAGCCATTCCCTTTGCCGCGGATAATCCAATCCGTACACCGGCAAAAGTACCAGGCCCGATTGTCACTGCGATTAAATCAACCGTTTCCAACTTTATTCCAGCATCATTTATGACTTCATCCACCATCGGCAGCAGGCGTTCCACATGACCACGGGCACGCACCTCTTTTTTGGATGATAATATATTTCCATCCTGTAAAAGGGCCACAGAACACGCGCCAAGTGTAGTATCAAATGCAAGAATATATGTCATAATTTTCGAATATCTTTTTTACTTAAAAAACTAATCTTTTTTCTGTTATAGTCCCAGCGGGGCAAAACGTGTAGTATTTTTATGTATTTTATAGAAGGTGGAATTGAAAAAAGCATACTTATTATTTTGTCTGATTATGTCTTCGTTGACAGTAACATCTTATGCGCAAGAAGAAGATAGCGCTATCATTATCATGTACCACCGTTTTGGTGAAAGCAAATATCCTTCTACCAATATTACACTTGACCAAATTGACCAACACATCGCCGAGCTTAGCAAGGAGCAATATAATATTGTTCCCTTAAAAGAGGTTGTAGATGCCATTAAAAGCGGCAAAAAACTACCGCCCCGTACAATCGCAATTACAATTGATGATGGTTTCTTATCCGTTTACGAAGAAGCATGGCCACGTTTTAAAAAAGCAGGTTTCCCGGTAACCGTCTTTGTTTCAACTGAACCTGTTAGTGCAGAATTCGATACGATGATGTCATGGGATCATGTTCGTGAAATGGCACAAGATCCGCTGATCGATATTGGCCATCATGCTCACGCCCATGGTCATATGTCATCTATGTCGATTGAAGCTGCCGTTGACGATCTTGATACTGCTGACCGCATTTTTATGAAAGAACTGGGCTATATCCCCGATCTGTTCGCCTATCCATTCGGTGAGTATTCACCTGAACTGGTAAAGGCGATAGAAGACAGAAACTATAAAGCCATCTTTGGTCAACATTCTGGTGCAATCTCAAGCACCCACAATATAAATGCACTACCGAGATTTGCTTTTAATGAAAATTATTCCGACATGGGAAGAGTGAGACTTATTTTTAATGCTCGGGCTTTACCAGTCAAAGATGTATTGCCGCGTGACCCTAATATCGGTACCGACAATCCACCAGCGATTGGCTTTACAGTTAATCCTGAAATTACCGGCTTAACAAGCCTAGGATGCTTCCCGTCACATACTGGTGAGGCCGCCGAATTAACATTACTCGGCGACAACAGGGTTGAATTAAGGTTTGATCAGCCCTTTCCAAATGGACGCAGCAGAATTAACTGCACCATGCCAGGTCCTGATGGACGCTGGTATTGGTTAGGATTACCGTTTTTTAATCTGAATAATTAAACTGGCTTATTCGACCGGCTCAACACTTTCCACTTCTGGAATATAGTGTTTAAGCAGATTTTGAATGCCGTGCTTCAACGTCGCGGTTGAACTTGGACAGCCGGAACATGCCCCTTGCATACGCAGGTAAACAACTCCGTCTTTAAAACCATGATACGTGATATCACCACCGTCGCGTGCCACCGCCGGGCGCACACGCGTATCAAGCAGTTCCATAATTTGCGCAACAATTTCCGGATCCGCATCATCGTCAGAAACTTGCTGTTCCTGATCACCGGTTACAATCGGTAGCCCGGCTGTGTAATGCTCCATGATCGTGCCAAGGATCGCAGGTTTTAAATCATTCCAATCCTGCTCTTTATTTTCAACTGTAATAAAATCGCTACCCAGGAATACCGCAGACACGCCATCGATTTTAAAAAGCGCAAGCGCAAGCGGCGACCCACTCGCATCTTCTTCGCTTTCAAAAAACATTGTGCCTTGTTCAAGAACCATTTCACCCGGAATAAATTTTAAGGTGGATGGGTTGGGGGTTTGTTCAGTTTGAATAAACATGCATTTTTCCTGTAGCTTTAAATATCCACTTTTAAATAATTATAAAAAGCGAATTAATCAAGGTTTCATATGTTAAATATTATGCAAATTTATCGATTTCTTCATCGGTCATGTTGCCTGGAACAACCAGAACAGGCATATGAAGCTCGTTTAGAAGGACTTCACGGAAACTACGGATAAGTGGACCTGGGTCACCATCCACGTTGGCACCAAGCACAAGTAAATGAATATCACGGTCTTCTGCGATAATGTTAGAAATGACCTCTTCCGGTTTACCTTCACGAATTGCAGTTTCCGCTTCCAGGCCGGAAATGCGTTTAATTTCACCGGCATAATAGGCAAGAGTTTCTTTGGCTTCTTCGCGTGCTTCTTCTTCCATGATGTCACGCACAGACATCCAATGCTGAAAATCACCCGGCGGGATAATTTTAAGCATTAAAATACTTCCCCCGACTTTTTCTGCTCTTTTACTGGCCAGCCTTAATACTTTTACAAATTCAGGCGTATCATCAGCAATGATCAGAAATTTCCATTTGTTGTCCCCTTCGGACATACCAAAGCCCCTTTACTATTCCCCGTGAAATAACTTTTTTGTTTAGTTGCGGGCTATAGTGCCATTCATGATGTCAATTTGGCAAGATTATATTTATTTAAGTAGAATATTTGTAATTTCTTTGAGTTGCGTTCTCGCCCGCAGTAGGTAAAAACCCTCTGCTGCAAGATGGTTTTGGAACAAAAATCCATCTACTTCACAGTTGGAAACAATCAATGGGTCCATTGAAATGATCGAATCAAATGATGTTTCCATCTCATCCCAGCTGGATGCAATATCGCGGGTTTCAATAATTTCTGAAAAATCTTTTCTCAATGCCTTCAAGATCAAACGATAAGCATAGGCCTGCCCCTTCACATTAAAGAAAAGATCATCCGCGCCGAAATCCATTACACATCCAAAACCACCCTTCACATATGTATCGATGCTTGCAGATGATGCCCCAAGATCAAGTGAAATACGATCAAGTGTCGCAAGTAAGTTATCAGATCTTTTTTCAAAGACCGCCGCTCCACGGGCCAATCGTTCGTTGTAAACAATCATCTGTTCCATGGCTTTTGTATATTGCTGTTCTGATGTAGCAACCGGCAATAAGGATGTTGAAGGATTCCACCACCATATGTCGCCCGCATATTGAAGTAATCCTGATACTTCCTGTAAATCCGGGTCAACCGCACTGGAACCACGTGTTCGCCCAAGCTGATCAACAAGTTCATAACTAAACCTTGCTATAGCGGAAATTATGCCCTGCTGAAAGTTTGGCATATTATCCAGCATTGCGCCCGGTTTGAATATTGGGTCATTGGCAACCCAGCCATGCTGGTTCACTTCGCGGTCAATCAGCGCAATACTGACCGCAACGGCATTACTGCCACGTGATGAATTTTGAAGTCCGAAATCCGGGTTTGCATCCACCTTATGGATCAAAAACATGCCAACCGGATAATAAAGAAGCATAATAATAATCAGGCTAATTATTATCTTTTTTAATACTTGGGCACTAATTGTTTCCCGAAGCCAATAGCCGATATCTTTTATAGTTTCCCACATGGTCACATCCGAATTATTGCTTTATTTATAGATGGAGACGGCAATCCAAACGTCAAGCCCCCATAAGCTAATGTTATGAATTTTCAGGGATTTCGACGGAAACTCGTTCCGAAGAGCCACTTACACCCGGGAAGTTAGTAAAGAATGCCTGAACCATATATGGCATCACTTCGTGCAGATTATTATTTCTGCCTTTGCTTTTCACTTCCCCTTCGTAAAGGTTTTGTGCGCCATTACGATTAGGCTTGATTACCATTTTAAGGTGTCTGTTATAATTCACATATGTACGTGTGCGGCTCTGCATTCCAAGCGGGTAATACCCGAACGGATCATAAAATCCGCCGTAATACATCGGACGATAAAACGGATATCTATACATGTACCATGGGTGATAAAAACGACCGTAATAACCACCAAAATACATTGCCCCCATCATTGATCCTGTATGACGAACGACTTGTTGACCTTCATCAACGCCGTAATCCAGTTCGACGATTAAATCAGGTTCCGCACCATCAGCAGGAACATATCCATAACGGCCAAGCTCATTACCAACCAAGGTCGCATAATTCGCAAATTCAAGACTTCCAGTATTGTTCGGGTTCATGGGTACAATCATAATCTTTTCACCATTTGGCTGTGGAAGCTGGTGAAAACGCATTACATCGCTTTTAATAGTTTGCTGACAAGCGGCCAAAAAACCAACGAATAACACTGTAATAGCTATTTTTAAGAATCTGTCCATATCCATACCTTACAAAGGAGATCAAATATTTTCAATTAATAAATACTTGATCATTATGGCAAAAATTGGCCCAATTATTATGGGCGTAAGAATCCAACGATATCCTGAACATCTGTTAAAATCGGTTTTGCGATCTTGTCAGCATTTTCCGCACCTTCGCGTAAAATGCCGTCCAGATATGTTTTTTCGTCCATCAAACGAGCCATTTCTTCAGTAATCGGCCCAAGCGTTTCAACACTTAAATCGGCAAGATCACGTTTAAAATCAGCAAAACCTTGTCCTTCGTACTCTGCACAAATATCACTAGCTTTACGGTTACTAAGCGCTGCGAAAATATTAATCAGGTTCTTTGCTTCCGGGCGGTCATCAAGATCATCCATTGATGCCGGTAATGGTTCGCTATCCGTGCGCGCCTTTCTGATTTTCTTGGCAATTAGGTCACGATCATCCGTCAAATTAATTCGGCTATTTTCAGATGGATCGGATTTTGACATTTTTGATGAACCATCACGAAGCGACATCACACGTGTTGCTTCACCGAAAATTAACGGCTCAACTTCTGGGAAAAATTCAACACCGTAATCATTATTAAACTTTTGCGCGATGTCACGTGTCAGTTCCAAATGCTGTTTTTGGTCCGCGCCAACTGGAACATGGGTTGCTTTATATGCCAGAATATCAGCAGCCATCAGATCGGGATACACATATAAACCAACGCTCGCACGCTCTTTATGTTTACCTGCTTTTTCCTTGAACTGTGTCATGCGGTTAAGCCACCCCATACGGGCCACACAGTTGAAAATCCAGGCCAGTTCAGCGTGGGCTGGAACCTGACTTTGGTTAAAAATGATGCTTTTCTTTGGATCAACGCCACTCGCAATCATGCCTGCTGCGACTTCGCGTGTTGCGTTACGTAATACTTCCGGGTCTTGCCAGACCGTAATCGCATGAAGATCAACGACGCAAAAAATTGTTTCATGGCTATCCTGTAAGCCAACCCAATTTTTAATTGCGCCAAGATAATTACCGAGAGTAAGATTGCCTGATGGTTGAACACCAGAAAACACACGTTGTTTGAAATCTGTCATCATTTTTCCTTATGGATATTTTGGACATATCCTTTATCAATTTCCAATAAGCACCCTATATGACGTCATAAAAGGCGCAGGTCAACTATCTCTTTGAAAATACGGCTTTGAGTTCTTCTTTTTTCACCGTTCCGGTCAAAAAGGTCGCAATAAGGTATGTACCAATTCCGCTGACGACTAATATGGAAAGACCAAGCAATTGTTCAGACATATTCCCCCAGATCAGCGGCTTGACCATCCCTTGAAGATACCAAACGACGCCCCCCATAATAACGCTGCACATTACATATTTCAGCAGCCTCATAATCACTGCCCCTTCAATATGATAATGACCGCGGTAAATCAAACCACCCGCAAGCATAAAGACATTGATCCATGCTGAAATGGCCGTCGCCATGGCAAGTCCTACATGTAAAAAATATTGCATTAATATTAGGTTCAAACTGACATTAATCACAAGTGCTACAATCGCATATATTAATGGTGTCTTTGTATCACTTCTTGCGAAATAGCCGGGCACGAATACTTTCGCGAGTACATATGCCGGAAGCCCCGCCGCATAGGCAGCAAGCGTTAATGATGTTTCTGTTGTTGCAAGTGCTGTAAAATTGCTTCTTTCCAGTAAAACATGAATAAGTTCTGCTGGAACAATAATAAACGCCACCGCCGCCGGAATGGTAAAAAATAGTCCCATTTCAATCGCTTGATTTTGGCTTTTCATCACTTGCGTCTCATTCCCCGCTGCGATACTCCGTGAAAGAAATGGCAGTAACACAGTTCCAAGCGCCACACCAATCACCCCAACGGGCAATTGGTTTAACCGATCCGCATAATAAAGATAAGACATCGACGCATCAGGAAGATGCGATGCAATGATCATATCAAGTAACAAATTAAGCTGCACGACCCCGGCACCGAGTGCCGCCGGCCCCATTACGATAAGGAGTTTTTTTACCTTAGGTGTAATTTTCGGGGCGCGAATTCTAAATTTATATCCCGCTTTTCTGGTTGCCCTATAAAGAAAAACCACCTGTAGAAAACCTGCAATACTTACCCCAATCGCTAAGGTATGCGCTGGAGTTTCCATCATATTAGATGCAAACATTAGAGCACTAATCATACAAATATTTAAAATGATCGGCACTGCCGCCGTTTCCGCGAAACGCCCTAACGAATTAAGGATGCCGGCAAGCAATGATCCAAGCGAAACAAATAATATAAACGGAAATGTAAAACGCGTTAGCACAACGGCTAATGAAAATTTCGCCTCATCCCCCGTAAAGCCATTTGCGATAGCGTAGATAAGTGCAGGCGTAAATATTTCAACAATCCCGACAAACAACAATAACGTCATGAATAGGCAGGCAAATGCCTCTTCTGCGAATTTAAGTGCTTCTTCCTTGCCGTCTTTTTCCAAGGTTGCTGAGAATATCGGCACAAATGATGCACTGAATGCCCCCTCTGCGAATAATCGTCTGAAGAAATTCGGTAATTTAAAAGCAACCACAAAACAGTCCGTGATCATTCCGGCACCAAGCACAGCCGCCATAAGGATATCCCTGACGAAACCGAGTATACGGCTTATCATGGTAAATGCCCCGAATATGGCAGTGGATTTAATCACTGACATTATTATTTCGCCTCCAGAACGTTCATTAATTTTTCTTTTATCTGTTCTAGTTTTTTCTCATTTGTCACTTTATGACCGAATATATCACGTACAAAAAACACCGTAATCGCCCGTTCACCATATGTGGCGATATGGGCCGAATTAATGGATATTTTTAAATCCACAAGTACCGATGATAATTCAAACAAATAACCAATCCGGTCACGGCCGTTAAGCTCGATCACTGTACGGCTGTTACTGGCTTTATTATCAATAAGCACCCTTGGCGCTACTTTAAAGACATCCGTGCGTTTTTTCCTAATCCGGCGTTTATCAAACACATCTCGTGGTATGAGTTCACCCGAAAGAGTATCATTGATATTCTTTTCTAATTTTTTAAGTTTTTCTTTATCCTTAAAAACATTCCCATCCGCATCCTGAATTCGGAAAGCATCAAGTGCCATGCCGTCTTTGGTCGTGAAAATGCGGGCGTCCTGAATGGATGCCCCGCTTAAGGCAATCGCACCCGTAAGCCTTGAAAACAGCCCCGGGTTATCTTCTGCGTAAATGGTTAGCTCAGAAATATTTTGAAAATCATCAATATGAATATTCACTGTGGATTTATCGTTGAATTTATCCGACATATCCATCATCAATGCGTTTCTTACCAAATGGTCGGTTGAAACCGCTAACCAGTAAGTACTGAAAAAACGGTTTGTATATTCATCAAATTTTTCATCATCCCATTCAGGAAGTTCTTTTCTTAAGTTTTCAATGATATGACCAACCTGATGAACATTGTCATATTTGATCTGACCACCGAGCAGATACTCTTCCGAACGGCTATAAAGTTCACGTAAAAGCTGCCCTTTCCATCCATTCCATACTTTTGGCCCAACGGCGCGAATATCAACAACCGTCAACACCAGCAATAGCCTTAACCGTTCCGGACTTTGTACCTGATCGGCAAAATCAGAAATGGTTTTTGGATCACTTAAATCGCGCTTAAACGCCGACAACGTCATAAGCAAATGCCACCTGACGAGCCATGCGACCGTTTCTGTTTCTTCGGGAGTAAATCCAAATCTAGGACATAATTTATGGGCGACCTGTTCGCCAAGTATTGAATGATCGCCTTTTCTTCCCTTTGCAATATCATGCAGGAAAACGGCAACATAAAGCACTTTTCTGGATAACACCTTATGAATAATTTCATTAGCGAGCGGATGTTCTTCAGCCAGAATGCCGCGTTCAACCTCGGATGTCAGTTCAATGGCGCGGATCGTATGTTCATCCACCGTATAAACATGATACATGTCATATTGCATCTGCGCGACAACACGCCCAAAATCAGGCACGAAGCGACCAAGCACTCCGACCTCGTTCATCAACCTTAACGCAAATCCCGGCCCTTTTTCATGGGTCATGATTTCTATAAACAATTCATTTGCGCGCGGATCATTACGTGTACGGCCACGAATAAATTTAAGGTTCTGCCTGATCATCCTTAAAGCGCGCGGATGGATATCCAATTCATATTTTTGCGCCACATGGAAAATTTCGATCATTTTGACCGGGTCATCTTCCAATTCTTTTGCGTTCTTAACACTGATCCTGCTGCCCACAAGTGGGAAGCCATCGGCATATTTTGATCTAAATGAAAAATTCGAAAATTTAAGTGGTCTTCTTTTGTGTTTTTCTTCCAGATACGCACAGAAAATCCGCGTCAGATCACCCACATTTTTCACCGTAAGGAAATAATGCTTCATAAAGCGTTCAACGCCCGACATGCTGGCCCGGTCCGCATAGCCAAGCTTTTCAGATAAATCCTTCTGAACATCAAACGTAATACGTTCATTGGGCCTTCCCGCCATATAATGAAGCTGGAACCTTACGGCCCAAAGGAAATCTTCCGCTTTGCTAAATTCTTTATATTCTTCGTCTGAAAAAACGCCTTTTTTCTTAATTTCAGACATCCAATGAACTTTATAAATAAACTTGGCAATCCAATGAAGCGTATGAAGGTCGCGTAACCCGCCCTTACCCTCTTTTAAATTTGGTTCCACCACATATCGGGTATCACCAAGTTTTTTGTGGCGGTTATCTCGTTCTTCTAACTTTTGTTCTGTAAATTCAGGTGCATTGCCCCTAATGATTTTTCTGTCGTATTTAGATAACAAACTTTTAAACAGACTTTCATCACCCCAGATATACCGCATTTCAAGAAGCGCGGTTTTAATGGTTAGGTCTTCTTCACATAATCTTATGGCTTCTTCGATAGTGCGCACCGCATGACCAACATCGAAACCCATATCCCATAAGAAATAAAGAATGTATTCAACGACCTTCTCACACCATGCGTTTTTCTTGTATGGCAGGATAAATTGGATATCGATATCCGAATATGGGGCCATTTCCTGTCTGCCGTATCCGCCGAATGCAGCGACACATAATGTTTCCGCCTTACTCGGGTTCGCGTTATGAAAAATATAATTGACCACCACATCCGATAGCATAACAATGATCTGATCAGTCAGATAACTTTGTGCATTAGCAAGATTGGTTCCGGTTTCCCCCTTATCAGCGCGCTTTTTTATCACTTCGAACCCGTGTGAATAGGTTTCTTTAAAATGCTTCAAAAGCGGCGTTCTAATCTGATCAGGACGAAATTCTTGCTTCAAAGCATCAAGCTTTTTTGCCTGATCTTTGGTATTAAAAATTTCGCGGTGTTTTTTGATCCTGATCATTCGTTACCGTAATAATCCCTTTAATTGATAAATGATATCGAGTGCCTCTCTCGGGCTAAGCTCATCCGGATTGACTTTATCCATTTCCAGTTCAAGCTTTGATGGTTCGGATGGTCGCGCACTTACTTTTTCCTGCACCGCGGAAAAAAGCGGCAATTCATCACTTAAGGCTTCCATTTTTTGGCCTTGGGCAACGCCTTGTCCCTCTTGCCCGCCTTGCTCAAGACTATGAAGAACCTGTGTCGCGCGTTCAACCACCACCGCCGGAAGACCAGCAAGTTTCGCCACCTGAATACCATATGATCTGTCGGCTGACCCTGCGGCCACCTCATGCATGAATATCACTTCACCGTCCCATTCTTTAACCTTCATATAATGAAGGGCGAGCTTTGATAATTTTGCAGATAGCGCTGTCATCTCATGATAATGTGTCGCAAATAAGCCGCGCGCTTTATTTACTTCGTGAAGATGCTCAACGGCCGCCCATGCAATGGATAACCCGTCATAGGTGGCCGTACCACGACCAATTTCATCAAGAATCACAAGCGATTTTTTCGATGATTGATTAAGGATCGCCGCCGTTTCAACCATTTCCACCATAAATGTGGAACGCCCGCGCGCCAAATCATCGGACGCGCCAACGCGGCTGAATAACCGGTCAACAATACCGATGTGCGCGCTTGATGCCGGCACAAAACTGCCCATTTGCGCGAGGATCGCGATAAGCGCATTTTGACGTAAGAACGTGCTTTTACCCGCCATGTTTGGACCAGTGATCAACCACAAACGATTATCAACACCAAGATCACAATCATTGGCGACGAACTTGCCTTCAAGATTTTGTTTGATGGATGCCTCAACCACCGGGTGACGTCCTGCCTCGACCTCAAAGGCAAGGCTTTCGTCAACATTTGGACGACAATAATTATTTTCGACGGCAAGTTCCGCAAGCGATGAACCAACATCCAATTTCGCCAGTGCCGTCGAGGCAACAATAATACTGTCCCACTGCATCAGAACCATCTGAACCAATTTTTCAAACAGTTCATGTTCAAGTGCAAGCGCGCGGTCAGCCGCCTGCCCGATCTTGCTTGCTAGTTCCGCCAGTTCCTGTGAATTAAAGCGAACGTTATTGGCAAGCGTTTGACGGTGAATAAATTCTTCGTTTAGCGGCGCGGTCATTAATTTATCCGCGTGCATTGCTGTGACCTCGATAAAATAACCAAGCACGTTATTATATTTGATCTTTAGGCCATTGATGCCCGTCTTTTCACGGTATCGTCCTTCGAGTGCGGCGATCAATCGCTTGCTTTCCGATTTTAATGTCTGAAATTCATCAAGCGGTGCATTGTACCCACGCGCGATAAAATTACCGTCACGGATAATAAGCGGCGGATCAGGAAGCAGCGCACGGCGCAGTTCATCCACCAGATCGCTATGATGACCAAATTTTCCGATGATTTCTTTTAAATCATCAATTTTACCGGATAGATCATCACGGGTATTTTCAATATTACGTTCAATAATTTCACGTATTTGAAAGGCCTGATCAAGCCCCTGCCCAACGGCCGCCAAGTCACGTGGCCCGCCGCGCCCCACTGAAAGACGCGACATCGCCCGTTCAATATCGGGACAGCTTTTTAAAAGCCCGCGCAATTGAATACGTAGCGCTTCCGCATTTAAAAAGTAAGTCACCAGATCAAGACGTTTATTAATCCGCACTGGGTCCGTCAGTGGCGCACTTAGGTAACTGCCTAAAAGCCGCGCACCCGCACCCGTAATGGTCTTATCAATGGTGAAAAGCAGGCTTCCTTTTTTCTCACCCGATAATGTTCTGTTTAATTCAAGGTTCCGACGTGTGGCACTATCGATCATCATGACCGCATCTTCGCCAACCATCATCGGTTTTTTAAGTTTTGGAATTTTGCCCTTTTGGGTTTCTTCGAGGTATTCAATTAATGCTCCACAGGCCGCCAGTTCCGCGCGATCAAATGATCCGATGCCATCAAGGACACTGACGCCGTAAACCTCTTTTAATTTTTCTTCTGCCTTGGCGCTGTCGAACAGCTTATTTTCAACGGGGCTGATGATATGTTGCCAATCATCGAGCACATCCACAAGTTCACCCTTATCAAGCACACCGAATGACGCGATTAGTTCACCCGCTTGTAACCTGGCGAGTTCCGCATCCAGATTGGCGGCTTCCATTTTGCAAACGTAAAAATCACCGGTGGTGATATCAAGCCATGATAATGCGTAATTTCCTTTCGCAAGCGATAAGGCGGCAAGGTAATTATGCGCCCGCGCGTCCAGCAGATTTTCTTCGGTAATCGTGCCCGGCGTCACAAGACGGACAACATCACGGCGCACGACGGATTTACTGCCGCGTTTTTTAGCCTCTGCGGGGTCTTCCATCTGTTCGCAGACGGCGACCTTAAAACCCTTTCCAATCAGGCGGGAAAGATAATTTTCCGCCGCATGAACGGGAACGCCACACATTGGGATATCTTCATCATTATGCTTGCCACGTTTGGTCAGCGTGATATCCAACGCCGCCGCAGCCGTCACCGCGTCCTGGAAGAAAAGCTCGTAAAAATCCCCCATGCGGTAAAACAGCAAATATTCCTGATGCTTTTCCTTTATTTCAAGGAATTGTGCCATCATGGGTGTTGTTTTTGCGGGCTTGCTTTTTGTATTTGGTTTTTCTTTTGTTTTTTGTTCGGTCATTACCATTTTCGCTGGTGCGTTATTTATTACTTGAAAATATGATCGATTCTTCGGTTTCGATCAATCTTCAAATAAAGAAAGATAACGTTTTTCCAAGCGATCAACCGGAAGCAGGATAAACACATCCGTCGTGCCGAACTGTTCATCAATCACCGCGCCGTCACCGATATAACAACCAAGGTTAAGATACCCCTTAACAAGTGGGGCTAATCCTCGTCTTGCGTCGCGTTTTTCAAAATCTTGCTTATCAAAATAATTCATTTTCTGACGCTGATCAGCAAGTGCTGGAATATTATAAGCATCCGGTGTTTTATGATAATGATAAAGATAGGATAATTGTGCCTCTAACGGTTTTTGATCGACGCCCGGCAGGCTTGCGCAACCAAACAGATAGGCAATTTTATGTTTATCGATATATCTTGCGATAAATTTCCACATCAAATGCATGACGGCATTTGTTCTATAATCTTCCTTTACGCAGCTGCGGCCCAGTTCAAGTAACTGACGGTCGCCCATCAGATCACGAAAATGATCACTATAAAGATTATCCAGATCAAATTCGCAGGTGGAATAAAAATCATCTTTCTTGTCGATTTTTTCTTCACGAAGCAATCTATATGTGGCGACAACACGGTCATCACCGGATTTCGAATTATCAATCGCCAGCAAATGATCGCAAATATCATCAAAGGCATCAAAATCACGGGCTTGTTCGGCGACCTCTTTTGATGGCCTTGCGCCCATTTCTTCAAAGAAAACTTTATATCGCAATTTTTGACCTGCGATTATTTCTTCATGTGACTGTGCCAGTCGTACTTCAATATCACCACTGGCAACCAGAATGGGATTATCATCGGTTGCAATGACATATTTGCTTAACGAATTCGTCATAAAATAACTCTTTACCCTCTTGAGCTTCGCTTTCCCGGCGAAACTTTGGGATGATATAGTTATTTTAAGCACGAACCAAATGGTTTTTTATTTTCTTCTGTTTACCCACAGTTTTTATGGGGGTACAAAGACCCCATGAATAATTTATCACCCGATACACATTGCCAGGTTTGCGGCGCGGTTGCAGAAATAAACGCGGATAAAATCATTTGCCCCTTTTGCAAATTTGAAAAGAGCCTTAACCAAAGCCCCGACCTTTCAAATAAAGACCTAATTCGCGCAGAAAATATAAATGGTTATTTCAAAAACAAATATAAAACCATGGAACACGGTGAAACTTTCCAATTATCCATCCCCGTCACCCGCGTTTATAAAACACCAGAACCACAGGACGGACAGGTTAATTTTTTTAGGTCTAAAAACATAATGTTCCTACTGGAACAACACGGTTTCCAAATGGTTAGTCGTGTTTCGAGGTATTCTACGGAATTAAGACTGGTTGTTCGGAAGGTTTGATTTTGATTAAATTATTCAAATTCCTTTAAATTTACTTCAAGCTTATCTAACCATTTTTCCCTTACGATCGTTTTCAATCCTTTCTCATTATATACTTCTTGAAATTTCTCAATGTACAGATCACCATACAATCGTATTAAATTTTCATGCTTCTGAATATTTCTCAAGTATGTAAAAATGAATGAAATCAAAACCCCTAAAATAGGAATTGCAATTATCATAATTGAAATATTTTTAAATGATTGTGTCGCTACAATTGAAAATAACATTCCTAAAAATGAGTAAATAATGCCTTCTTTTAACGAAAATATTAATAGCTCTCTTTTCAATTTCTTATTTCCCCTGAGACAATACTCAATTCTAGTTGAATAGAATAGAATAAATTATCTCAATAAATCAATCCGTCGTAATTAACGACTATTCTTCTTTCATTTCCGAATACTTCTCATCCGGATGTTCTAACCTTTTAATCCAGAACAATAAGAGTATCCCCGGCACTGCAACAACAGCGGTAATGATGAAGAACCAGAACCAGCCGACGCCTTCGACGATAAAGCCGCTTGGTGCGGACAGCAGTTTTACGGTGAACTGATTAAGCGCGCTGAGGAGTGCATATTGAGTGACCGTGAATGAACGGTTACAAAGAAGCGATTGGAATGCGACCAGAACTGTCGCGCCCATGCCGGTGGCGAATTGTTCAAATCCCATGGTAAAGGCAAGGAAATATGCATTGGGGCCAATAAGATAAAGCGCCGAGAATGAAAAATTGGACGCAAGCTGCAATATGGCGCAGATCAATAAGCCTTTCCAAAGGCCCACTTTGCTCATGAGCCAGCCACCAACGGCGAAACCGATGAACAATGCCCAGAAACCAACCAGCTTTCCGGAATTGGCGATTACCAGATCGTCAAACCCGAGTGACAAGAAATATCGCGTTTGTAGTGACACGGCCATGCTGTCGCCGATTTTGTAAAAAATCGCAAAAAGAATAAAAACAAACCATCCCCGCCGCATCATAAATTCCCGAAACGGCGCCACAACCGTCATATAAATCCAGGCGAAATATTCCTTGCTTTGTTTTCCGGCTTCCTCGCGTTCGGCAAGGAATGCATCGATTTCTTCTTTTATTTTTTGTTTTTCTTCTGTGGCTTTATGTTCCGGTTCACGGATAAATAAAACCGCAATCATACCCACCAGCATGGTCGAGCTGCCCATAATGAACAGTAACGACCAATCAATTTCAAACAGCGAATAAATGTAAATCACACCGATAGAGAATATAATCCCCGCGATACGGTAGCCGTAAATATAAAGCGCGGCCCCCGCCGCCTGTTCATCATCTTTTAAAATTTCAATTCGGAAACCATCAATAACGATATCCTGCGTCGCACCGAATAACGCGATTAAAAACGCAACCATATAGGTTTCCGTGTAATCCTCAAGCGGATTGGTAAATCCAAGCCAAATGATACTACCCGCGAGCAATGCTTGCGATAAAATAAGCCAGCTTCTTCGTTGACCGAGCAGCTTATTCAATATGGGTAATTTGACCTGATCAATGAACGGCGACCATAAAAATTTGATGGTATACGGAAAACCCGCGGCGAGTAGAAGGCTAATTTCACTGGGACTAAGTTCAATTTTTGATACCCAGTAACTAAGGGCACCCGAAAGCACACCATAAGGAACACCAGATGAAAAACCCAAAAACAAAATGGCAAAAACTGTTGGCTTGAAATATACTTTTATGGCTTCAAGTGTTGATTTTTCTTGAACTGTGGTATCTGACAAATGACTGACCTTATGTAATGATTTTCCACACAGTGGCCCATCATTATGGCAAGGTCAAGACCGATTTCCGCTTACATGGACCTTATCCACGATTTTAGTTGAATGAGCTGTGATTTAAACATGCTTGCGTCATCCTGAAGGCGCGCCAAAAAGAATAGCCCGTGAAGCGCCGCCATCAATCTATTGCCCTGATCAGCCACATTTTCTGTTTTTAATATGATAACAAATTGATCATCAATCCATTTATGCTGAAGCTTTAAAATTTTCTCAGCCTCATGAAATAATTCTTCGTCCTGTCCGCGTAGGTCCCAATATAAATTGAAAATCGGGTTTCCTTCTTTCGCGATGGTTTCTGCATCCTGAAAATATTCATCCAAATACAGGCTTAATCGCTGGCGGGCGTTGATGTTTTCTTCATAACTTTCCAGCTTTCGTTTTACTGAATTATAGTATGATTTTAACACGTTAAGACAGGTTTCTTTTTTGGTGAAATCCGCATCATCATTGGCCGCATTAACGGCGCGTACGATGTCATCCATCGCCGCCTTACGGTAACCATGTTTTTGAAATTCTTTTTTTGCCGCCTTTATAATCGCCGCTGTAATTGCACGACTGCTCATTTACACCTCTTGATGATAGAAATGATAAAAATAACCAAACAAATGTACTATGAAAAAACTGACAGATTAGTTTTATAGACACAGGAAATGAAATATTCCTTACATTTCATCTAAAATGCTATCTATTTAAGGGGATTATAACATAAAAAAAGCCGCTGAAAAATCAGCGGCCTTCTTTAAAAATATTATCAAATGAAATTAAGCAGCAGCCAATTTCTTTTTGATGTTTTTCTTTAGGCGTCTCGCTTTCAGTGAAAGAACAGCATCGTTTGCTTTCACAAGGAAGTTATCCAAACCACCATTGTGTTCAACGCTACGAAGAGCGTGCGCAGAGATTTTCATCTTCACTGATTGACCAAGTGCATCGCTCATCAATGTCACTTTAGTAAGATTCGGACGGAACTTGCGGCGTGTTCTGTTAAGCGCGTGGCTTACGTTGTTACCGCTCATTACAGCTTTGCCTGTTAATTCACATACACGTGACATCGTCTTTTCCTTAACTTATATTCTTAATCTAAAAGGCTTTTTGGGTTTCCTATTACAAGAATCAACCATAGCCCCTATAAAACTTGAAAGCGGTATATAGGGGATCAAGTGAAATACGTCAAGAAATATAACCTAAAAACTCTTAAAAATCCGATATTTTTTTATCAATTCAATTATATACCAAAAAGTCCGGCTAAAGACATGCTATAATAATCCTGACTTAAAGCGATTGATATCCTTGCGTTTGGCAGAAATCCAATATATTTAACTGCGCTGGAAATATTTACGCCCTGACTCAGCTTGGAACCTCTTTTACCGGTTTAAACCCATGAAAATAAGCACCCTCAAAAAATCTGATACGCCACTCGTCTGTTTAACGGCCTATACGGCACCGATTGCAAAAATACTTGATAAGCACTGTGATATCCTGTTGGTCGGCGATTCAGTCGGCATGGTTTTATACGGTATGGAAAATACGCTTGGTGTCTCAATAGACATGATGATTAATCATGGGAAGGCCGTCGTTAAATCGTCATCAAATTCAATCGTGGTGGTCGATATGCCGTATGATACATATGAAAATGATATTGAGACCGCCTTTAAAAACGCTTCACGCATAATAAAAGAAACAAATTGCGACGCCGTTAAGTTAGAAGGCGGCATGGAAATGGCCGAAACCATTTCGTATCTGACAAATAACGGTATCCCCGTGATGGCGCATATTGGATTACTGCCGCAATCGGTCGTTAAAGAGGGCGGCTATAAAATTAAAGGACGCACAGAAGGCGGGCTTTCAAAATTAATCGATGACGCAAAAGAGGTCGAAAAGGCAGGCGCATTTTCCGTTGTTATCGAAGGCACTGTGGAAAATAGTGCTGCACAAATTACCAAAGAAATCGAAATCCCAACCATTGGCATTGGCGCATCGTCCGAATGCGACGGACAAATCCTTGTCACAGAAGACATGTTGGGTTTAAACAGCGACTATATACCGCAATTTGTGAAGCAATATGAAAACCTCTAAGACAGAATTGATACTGCCGCATCAAATTATGCGGCGGACGTCAGATCCCGAAAATTCCCAAATCAAGAATATGTTTATTCAGAATAAGGCCTCAACATGATTACCGTTAAAAACATTGCTGAATTAAATGAAATTCTTGACGAGCAACGATCAAATAATAAATCCATTGGTTTTGTGCCCACAATGGGTGCCTTGCATCAAG
Organism: Pseudemcibacter aquimaris; assembly: GCF_028869115.1. Taxonomy (NCBI): domain Bacteria; kingdom Pseudomonadati; phylum Pseudomonadota; class Alphaproteobacteria; order Emcibacterales; family Emcibacteraceae; genus Pseudemcibacter; species Pseudemcibacter aquimaris. Next base: position 596,030 of record NZ_CP079800.1, on the reverse strand, counting down.
GGCATCTGTCCTTAATTGATATTGCCAATCAAAAAAGCGATTTTGTTGTCGCCAGTATTTTTGTTAACCCAACGCAATTCGCCCCGAACGAAGATTTTGACCAATATCCACGCACGGAAGAACAAGACGCAATGCTTCTTGAAAAAGTGGGTGCTGATCTTTTGTTTTTACCGACCGTGAATGAAATTTATGCAGGTGGTCTACATTCCGACATTAAAACCGGGGACGCGGCCATGGGATTAGAAACAGATTTCCGTCCTGACTTTTTTAAAGGGGTTGTGAATGTGGTTGACCGCCTGTTTAGCGCCGTTAATCCGGACGTAGCCGTTTTTGGCAATAAAGATTATCAACAGCTTCAGGTTATCAAGCAAATGGTTGATGAAACAGGGCGTACGACAAAAATCATTGGCGCCCCAATCATAAGAGACGAACATGGATTGGCATTATCATCACGAAATGCATATTTATCCCAAGATGAAATTAAAATCGCTCAATCATTAAATGCCATATTAAAAGAAGCGGCACTGACAGATAATTTTGATCAAGCGCGTGATGCATTACGATCAAAAGGTTTTGATAAAATCGATTATATCGAAAAACGCTGGGATAGAGTTTTAGCCGCCGCATGGTTAGGCAAGACGCGCTTGATTGATAATGTGCCTGCAAAAAATTAATTCAGATGAACAACCAACACAAGATTGGTTACATCCTTATTATTATCAGAAAGCGGATAAACAACTGACGAATAATTGCTGTAATCTTTAAAGGCCAGCTCGATATTGTGCTTTGAATAATATGGTTCTTTATTTTCAATACACCATTTGAAGCTATCAAAAAGGTTTAAGCGGGAACTGCCCTCTTTTAAATCTTGCTCGGAAAGTTCTTCGAGGATTTCTCTTAAATCCTGATCCATAAGACGGAAACTAAATTCATCGTCCTTTTCATGATAATCAATCAAGATAATCTGGCTGATATAATCTGCCATATATTCAGGATCCAGATCGTTGCTCGCAGGCAATATTCTTTCCCCTTTTACCCCTAACCAATGTTGATAAAAATCTTTTTGTGGACCAGCTTCAAAGTTTCTGACTTTTACATCAGATTTAACACCAGAGTTTAAGCTATACATTACATGCCTTTACTAAAAATAAACTACCTGTAACTTTTAAATTATTCTAATTAACCCTGTATCTAATTAGTATATTGTATAAAAAGTTAACAAATATATAATATATATCTTTTAAGTTTAGATCAATGTTTTTTTACTGGTTTAATCAAACTTTCATAAAGCGTTTTCGCGGCTTCCAGTGGGGTTATCGATTTATCTTTGACGGCTTTTTCCAGTGTTTTAATTTCTGATTTCTGCCTAGTTTTAACCTCACTGGTTAGAAATTCATTTAATTCTTTCCAGATATTATCAATTTCCTGTTCGGCTCTTTTGGCATCAAATTCGCCGCTTGTTTGCATGGCTTCTTTATAATCACATACGGCTTGCCATACTTCATCAATCCCTTGATTATTAATAGCGCTGGTTTTTAAGGTTTTAACGACCCAATTTTCTGATTTTTGCCGCATTAAATGAAGTGCATTTTTTACATCACCCGCCGCAAGCCCGGCTGCATTTTCAAAATCACCATCAGCCTTATTAATAATAACAATATCTGCCAATTCCATAATACCACGCTTGATGCCCTGTAATTCATCACCACCGCCCGGCGACAGCAATAACAAAAACATATCCACCATATCATGCACAGCGACTTCTGATTGGCCGACACCAACAGTTTCAATGATGATGACATCGTAACCTGCGGCTTCTAATATCATCATGGCTTCACGTGTATATCTTGCGATGCCGCCAAGCGTCCCTTTCGATGGTGTTGGCCTGATAAAGGCATTTGGATCACGGGCAAGTTCTTCCATTCTTGTCTTATCACCCAGAATAGAACCGCCGGTTATTTTAGATGATGGATCAACAGCAAGGACCGCGACTTTTAACCCCTGCCCTGTTAAAAGTTTTCCGAAACTTTCAATGAATGTGGATTTACCAACACCCGGAATACCTGTTAACCCAAGCCGCAAGCCTTTGCCAGTATGCGGCAATAACTTGTTAAGTAATTTTTGCGCCTTTTCCTGATGATCGGTGCGTGATGATTCAATCAGTGTGATTGCTTTGGCAACAGCGCGGCGATTGCCAGTGATGATTTTATCAGCAAGCTCGCTCATTTAATCACCAATTACGCCATGAGTGACCAAAGCCAGCACTTCTTCGGTAAGCTCATCTTCTTTCACCGGGCCATCTGATTTATACCAAGCCGTAATACCGTTAAGGCTATCGAATAATAAAATCGCCAAAATGGTTGAATTACAATCACGAATGGTACCGTCAGTTATGCCAATTCTGATGATCTCACGAACCCTGCTTTCGATATCCTTATGATTTTGAATACTGGCGGCGCGTAGAGTTTCATCTTCCATCTGGCCACGGTGACGCACATGGCAGCGGATAATATCATCGGTAATAATACCGATATACCCTTGCACAAAGCGGTAAAGCATTTGAAAGCCATTACCGCCACCAGCAAAAATATCATCAAGCAAGCCATTAATTCTGCGGCATGCTTCCTCTTCGCATTTTACAAGAATGTCTTCTTTATTTTTGATATAATAATAAAGGGTCGGTTTGGTTACATTTTGCATTTTGGCAATATCATCAAGTGAAGTTTTATAGTAACCCTTTTCCATAAACGCTTTTGATGCATTTCTTAAAATGACATCAAGTTTCTGTTTTCTTTTTTCTTCACGTGTTATATTAGTTTCTGTAGCTTGCATTAATCACAGATCCCACTTTAAAATGCTTAAACCTTGCTATTATCAGTGATAGCCCCTATATATGTTACCGAATAGTAACATATATATTTAAAAAAGACACTATAAATTCAAGGAGATGCCATCATGGCCGATGAATCAATTGTAATTGTTGGAATGTCACGCACCCCTATGGGTGGCCTTCAAGGCGATTTCGCCACTGTTAGCGCACCTGCGCTTGGTGCTGTTGCGATCGAAGGTGCGTTAAAAGAAACAGGCATCAAACCGGAAGAAATTGATGAAGTTTATATGGGCTGTGTATTACCAGCCGGCATCGGACAAGCACCAGCAAGGCAAGCGGCAATTGGCGCAGGACTTCCTAAAAGCACTGCATGTACCACAGTGAATAAAATGTGCGGCAGTGGTATGGAAACTGTTCGTCTGGCGCATAACGCACTCATGGCTGGTTCAGCAAACATCATTATTGCAGGCGGCATGGAAAGCATGAGCAATTCTCCTTACATCCTGCCCAAAATGCGTTCTGGTGCACGCATTGGTCATACAGATGTAAAAGATCACATGTTCCTTGATGGGTTAGAAGATGCATATGAAAAAGGCACTCTTATGGGCGTATATGCAGAACGTACCGCAGAAAAATATGGCTTCAGCCGTGAAGCACAAGATGAGTTTGCAATTTCATCATTATCACGCGCTAATGAAGCCATTGAAAAAGGATATTTTAAAGACGAAATTTCACCTGTTACTGTAAAAAGCCGCAAGGGTGAAACCGTTGTTGATACTGATGAACAACCTGGTAAAGCACGTCCGGAAAAAATCCCGTCCCTTCGTCCTGCATTTGCAAAAGACGGTACTGTAACCGCCGCAAACGCCAGTTCAATTTCCGATGGAGCCTCTGCGATTATTATGATGCACGAAGCAGAAGCCGTGAAACGCGGCTTAAAACCAATTGCCCGCATTGTTGGCCATAGTGTCCATGCACAGGAACCAAACTGGTTCACAACCGCACCCGTTGGTGCGATGAAAAAACTTTATGAAAAAACGGGTTGGACGGATGCCGACGTTGATCTTTATGAAATTAACGAAGCATTCGCCGTTGTAACAATGGCGGCGATGCATGATCTTAATCTTGATCATGCCAAGGTTAACGTACACGGCGGCGCATGTGCCCTTGGACATCCAGTTGGTTCATCGGGATCACGCATTATGATTACATTGCTTTCTGCGTTAAAAACACATGGCGGCAAACGCGGTATCGCAAGCCTGTGTATTGGTGGCGGTGAAGCAACTGCGGTCGCGTTAGAATTAATGTAAAAAAATCGCAAGGTTTGAATTCGTAACCCGTATTATAGATGTCAGCGGTGCTTGTTTGTGATCGTCATTCCCGACCAGTCACTGTTCCCCCTTCACACGCATCGCTGATAACTTTTTATTTTCATTCAAAAAAATCTTCTCATTTTCGACACAATTAGTATGTTATATGCATTATCAACTTTATTGATGGGGCATTATAATTTCCATTTCATCCGAAAATATTTCTGAACAATTAAACAGAATCGTTAACAGTCCGCTTTTTGAAAATAAAAACAGGCTGCAACGTTTTCTTTCCTATGTGGTAACCGAAACATTAAATGGAAACGCCGACCTGATTAAAGGATACACACTGGGCCTTGAAGTTTTTGATAAGGATGAAAGTTTTGATCCGGGAACAGATGCTATTGTTCGTGTTGAAGCGGGACGACTAAGGCGCCTGCTTGAACATTATTATATGGATGATGGCAAAGATGATCCGATTCTAATAACACTCCCTAAGGGAAAATATACTCCTGTCTTTTCGAAAATTGAAAATAATGAAAAATCCAGCAATCAGGATCCTGTCATCAATGCCGCAGCAGCCCCACCAACTGGCCCGGCGATTGCCGTTCTTCCTTTCGAAGTAATTGGCGACAATGGAAATACTGAAATTTTTGCGGATGGCATCACAGAAGAAATTATCAATCAATTAAGCTTAAGCCCGAGCCTTTATGTCATCAGCCGTAAGGCCACATCCTTTTATAAAGGTAAAAATATCAATCTTCGGGAACTCGTAAGTGAACTTGAAACCCATTATATTTTAGAAGGCAGCATTAGACAGGCCGGTGATATGGTTCGTGTCAGTGCAAAACTTTTAAACGGTACAAATGGTGCGATTATCTGGACAGAAAAATTTGATTATAAACTTACACCGGAAAATATTATTAATGTTCAAGATGAAATTGCGGGCAAAGTTAGTGCGACAATCGGTGATGCATATGGCACCATCATGCGCACTAGCGCCATAGATATGAAACGCAGCAGCACGGAATTCATGGAAGCCTATGAAGCGATGCTGCTGTTTCATGATTATCTGTTTGAGCTATCGCAAAGTTCCCATTTAAAGGCGCGCGAAAGCCTTGAAAAAGCGGTGCAAATCGACCCGCATTATGCAGATGCATGGGCCGGTCTTTCATTTCTTGCACTTGATGAATATCGCTTTAGTTTTAATATTCAGGATTTAAAAGAACCTGCTCTTGACCGTGCGCAAAAACTTGCGGAAAAAGCCATTTCAATGAGTTCGCAATTTTCAATTGCATGGTATGCCCTGACCATCATTCATTTCCATAAAGGTGATCTGGACAAATTCCAACAAAATATCAAAATGGGACTAAGCATTGCACCAAATAGCCCAGCCGTGCTTGCTGATAGTGGCGTTTATCTATGTTTGATGGGTGAACTGGAACAAGGTACGTCGCTTGTAAACAAAGCGATATCATTAAACCCGCAGCATCCGAACTGGTGTCAGTTTGCCTTATTCCATCAACATTTCTTAAAAGGTAGCTATAAAATTGCCGCCGATTATGTCAGTACCGTTGAAACACCCGATTGGTTCTGGCCATATGCATTACAAGCAATTAATTATTCTGAACTTGGTGAATATGAACTTGCGAAAACAGCATATGATAACTTAATCAGGCTTTATCCGGATTTTCCAGACAATGTTGAAACCGAATGCGCCAAATGGTTTAAACGCAAGCAAGATATGGAAATTTATTTAAGCAGTTTTCAGGAATTATTCGATAATACCGCAGGCTGAGAAAATCCAGCTGGCTTTTAATGCCGTTTTGGCATCCCTTGCCATGGTTCTTTTGATTAGTTCGGAATATTCCAAACAATCGGCAACCGCGAATTCGCCCCCATTGATAACATCTTTATATTTTTCAGCGATGTCCGTTTCACCGTTATCATAATTAATCTGCGATATTGTTTGAATAAGACCTAATTGGGCAATGGATCTGATTTTATTGCGACGATCTTCGATAGAAAGCGGTGAAAATTCTGCGTTAACGCTCTGTTCATTTCCAATGAGTAAAACTAATCTAGGAGCTGATAAAAGCATGTCGTTTTTATCGCGGGTATAAAAAAAGCTTGCTGTGTATGTGATGATCACAAACAGCACAAAGCCGATAACGAATATCTTGGAATTATTATTTTCTTTCATATTCAACTTATATACCGAAACTAAATTTATCGTCCAGTTTTTTGGTCGTAATAAATAAAAAACATTGATAATATAAACACATATTTATTGATAATTATTTAGAATATAAGGCCAAAATTATGGAAAATAGTCAGGACGATGTAAAACGTACCCTTGATATCGAGGAATTCTCGAACGTACATATCATCCACCCGATCAGCAGCTGGCTCGTCCCGAAATTCATTGACTTAAAAATCACCCCGAACATGGTGTCATCCATGGGTATGGCTTGTGGTTTGCTGGCTGGCGTTTGTTACTATAATTATCAAAACCCGCTACTCGCTGCGCTTGGTTTTTTACTGATGTTTATGTGGCATGTGTTTGATGGTGCGGATGGTCAGCTTGCCCGTGCAACGCAAAATTTTTCTGAAATTGGTAAAGTCATCGATGGCGTATGCGATTACGTGACATTCATTAGTGTTTATGTTGGTTTGTCACTTGCACTTGCACCGACATTCGGCAATGAAATCTGGTTCTTGTCAATTTTTGCGGGCGTTTGTCATGCAATCCAATCGGGCGCATATGAACTTCAACGTAGCGAATATGATTTTTGGGGTAAGGGCAAGGAAAATGCCGATCTGCCAAGTATCAATGACATGATAGAAGAAGGCCGCACAAAGTCAGGAATGGGCCAGATCGCCAATCAATTACATATTGGTTATATCCGCATGCAATATGCATTTAGCGGTGTTGACCGTAATTTCCGCCATTCGTTAAAAGAGGTTCTTTCACTCGCCCCCGAAAAAGAAAGTGATATCAGATCGCTTTACCGTGAATTATATGCGCCCGCCGTGAATAACTGGTCAATTCTTTGTGCCAATTACCGTACTTTTGCCATATTTATCGCGTCAATTAGCGGTGAACCTGAATATTATTTCTGGTTTGAAATTGTCGCCTTGAATATTGCATTGATGTTCCTGGTGCAGAAACAGAAAATATTAAATGATTTATTCACAATGAAACTGAAAGAAATTCTTTAGTTTAATTGTGCGGTATTAGGAAAGCCTTTGATGAGCTTTAAAAAGATTATTGTTAGTTTGGCCCTTGTTATGAGTTTCCCATTTCATATGGTGCAAGCTCATGAAATCAATGACAAACGCCCAATGATGTTAGAAGACAAAAATTACACGGAATATTGGGAACAGTATTTCTATCTTTCCGATGGATCACTGGTAACCAGTCAGTTTCTTGTGGCCAATTTCCCGTGGCCCGTTGGCAAAGACCACGGCATTATGCTTGGCACTCTCGTGACACCAGAAGGTGAATTATATGTCATAAAAAATGGCCGTAATTTTGGTGATTGGGGATATAAGGAAGACGTGCTTGATATTTTTATCCATACCCACCGATTAAGCGGTAGTGGTGATGATGTAAATGTGCACCTTGAAAACACAATGGCAATTGTTGATATCAATTCAAAATCACCAATTCCCGCATTCTCACATGACAGTTATTCCAGTGATGAAGGTTATATTGAAACGAGTTATTACGCCCCGTCCTTAAAAGGATACGGTAATTGGCAGCTTGGCGAAGAAGCAGGCTTTAAACCAAATGGTCCCGTACATAATGCAGACATCACCGAAGGATTTGGTGTCCATGTTCTGATGACCGATAAGGTCGATCAACTTATTAAAAACTGGACCCGTGTAACTACGGTCGGTGATGCAAATCACAAAATTTTCCTATCCGCTATCAACAGACCGGATGATAATGAGGATACTATTTTCAAATTATTCGTCGCTGATAAAACGCTTGATACTTTTTCCGATGTTGACATTAAATATGAAAATATGACCAAGGAAAAAGATGCAAGTTATCCACGCAAATTAAAAATCAAGGCAAAAGGCGAAAAAGGCGATATCGAAGGCGAAGTCATCTTTACCAAGAAAATGGATCACTTCAATTTGAATGATCATCTGAACTTTTTTGAACGTTCATTTGCCAAATCAAATCCAGTGATTACAAATTTTCGCTATATTGCCGACTATAATCTGGTATATAAAACGTCTGAAGGCGAACAGCAATTGACCGGTAAGGCACTAAGTGAATATGTCGATATTCAGCCTGTGAAGAAAGCCGCATCAAAAGACCGTCGCCGCAGAAGACGTTAATAACCAGATTGTAGCGTATGTCGCCAGAACAGGAAAAGGCCGCCACCACGGCAAAGGATAATAAAGATATTGCCAAGGGGGCGGGTGCCAACTTCTTTGGTTTTATTATCCGGCTTGGTTCACGTCTTCCTTTTTTAATATTAGCTGTTGCGCTTTTCGGTAACGAACTTTATGGCCGTTATAATTATACGATCACAACCATTGAAATATGCGCTGCGTTCGCCACATTTGGCTTTAAACGGTCACTTTTTAAATTTATTAACGATGATGAATATTCGGGTCGTTATTCCATAGAACAGGTGATGGTCTCCGCGCTTCTGAGTTCCGTGATTGTCAGCCTGATATTCACTGGCCTTATTATTCTGGGTGCGGAATTCCTTGCCTACATTTTTGATTATCCGGAAATGGTACCGGGGCTTAAATCTCTTGCGCCGATGGTGATCATCATCACAGCACTTGATGTCATTCTCGCGGGCACACGCGCCACCCGTAAAATGCGATATGAGGTCATATCCCGTAGTCTTGTTGAACCCTATATGTTGCTTGGATCTATGCTTCTGTTCTTTTATATGGGCTTTACCACATTTGGATTATTGATGGCTTATGCAGTAGCCCTGATTGCCGCGCTTATTTATGCCATATGGGGTTTTTGTCATTTATATTCATTTGAAAAAACCATCAAGGCTCGCCCTGATTTTAAATTAATGAAACGTTTGATGCGTTTTTCAGGACCAACGGCATTTCATGATTTGGCACTTCTTGTCTTCATGCGTATGGATATTTTTACTGTTAAGTTTTTCTTCTCTGAAGCGGTGCTTGGTGTTTATACCATTGCCCAGCAATTCGCCACATCCGTCGAGAAAATATACCAAAGTTTCTACCCTATTCTTTCACCGGTAATGGCGAAAAATCTGGTCGAAAAAGATTTTGTTACGGTTGAGAAACAAATGATCATGGTATCGCGATGGATATTGATGATTCAAAGTGTGCTTGTCATTCTTTGTGTATTTTATGGCGAAACCATATTTAACGCCATCCTGCCCGCTGGCACTGAACCGAACATGGCCATAATCGGTGGTATTGTTCTGTTTTATTTGATGGTGGGCGAAACCATCAATGGCGGCTTTGGCATGGCGGATCTTCCGGTGATTTACCGCACGCCGCTCTTTAACCCGATCATATCACTGACGATGATTCCTGTTTATGTTTTGCTTGCCTATCTACTCACCCAATATTCTGATTTTGGCCCGATTGGTGTTGCCATGGCATTATGCAGTACATATTTCCTGATGAACTTGGTGCGTGTCATTACCATCATCAAGCTTTACAGCATCAATATGATTACTTTTGATATTTTCCGGGTCATTCTTGCGGCCGCCGTGGCAGCAGGATTGTTCCATCTGATAACAATCATTTCCCCGTTCGATCTTATTAACGGATGGGGTTTTGCAGTGGGTTTACCTGTATTATTCCTTATATACGGGTTATCAATGTTGTTTATCGCCATGAAAAAATCGGACGTAAAAAAATTAAAAGCAAAATTCCTATAAAAACACTTTTTCTTTACGCGTAAGATTTGCTAAGTTCTGGAACGATTAAAACGAAGAGGCTTTAAAAGTGAGCGAACATATTCCGACCGAAGAAGAAAAAAAATCAAAACTGATCGAATATAGAAACAGTATCGATAACATCGATGCCGCCGTGATTAATATGCTTGCTGAACGATTTAAGATCACTCAGAAAGTCGGGCATTATAAAGCCAAATACGGCCTGCCTGCATCTGACAAAGCACGTGAAGCAACACAAATTGAGCGCCTTCGTAAACTTTCGGAAGAAGCGCAACTCGACCCTGATTTCTCAGTAAAATTTCTGGATTTTATTATTGAGGAAGTAATTCAGCACCACAAAAAAATCAGTGGTGCTGATAAATAATTTTTAAAGCTTACCTTGGTCAACGTAAACAATGGCTTTACCAAAAGCCATCGGATCATCAACATCAAGCCATAGACGATTTTTAATATCGAATGTGCGGGCCTTACCAGCCGCGCCAAGAACATTCATGGCGCCCGAAATACTTTCGTCACCTTCTTTCGCGCTCCTATCAAGTGCATCAAACATAGCAGTTGTACAATAGAAAATACCCGTATCAAAAGCATTATAATCACGGATCACTTTTCCGATATTGCTGATCTCATTCTTTGTGCAGTTCACACGCGTCACATCTTCAAGATCAACCACTGGGTTTTCAATGTTGTAATCAACACATAATGTCACTGTGTCATCTTCATGATCATGCGACAGTAGATCTTTAATGATTTCCGGATCGAACAAATGGTCACACATTGTAAGCACAAACGGCCCATCAATAACATCTTTGGCACACGCAACAGACAGTCCATTCGGGCGTTGCCATTCATCGTTAATGATATGCGTAATACTTAGTTTCTCGCGTTCCGCCAACTCATCCAGAAATGTACGAACCTTTGTACCGCGATACCCGGTCACAACATAAAAATCATCAATGCCGCCGGCACGTGCATTTTTAATTACGCGTTCGATGATAGGCTCGCCGCCGAGTTCAATCAGCGGCTTGCTTTCACCTTTTTCACGTAATCTTGTGCCTTGTCCAGCGGCTACGATTAGAAGCTTCATTATTCTGCTGCACTCGCTGCTTTAACACGTGACGCGATAAACTCTTCTGTCATTTCGTATGCTTGATCATCAGTATATTGTACTGGTGGATGCTTACAGAAATATGCAGATGCAGCCGTTAGAATGCCGCCTTCACCGTTCATAAGCGCTAGCTTACAACAACGGATCATGTCAATCGCAACACCAGCTGAGTTCGGGCTGTCTTCCACAGAAAGACGAAGTTCAATATTCATTGGAACACCACCGAACAGGTCGCCTTCCATGCGTAGGAAACAAACTTTGTTGTCATTCTGCCATGGAATATAATCACTTGGGCCAACGTGGATGTTTTCATCATCAAGACGTGCACCAGCAACCGCTTGTACAGCTTCTGTTTTTGATTCTTTCTTAGACGCAAGACGGTCCTGGTTTTTCATGTTCAAGAAGTCTGTGTTACCACCAGTGTTAAGCTGGTATGTACGGTCAAGAACAACACCGCGTTTCGCAAACAGGTCAGTAAGCGTTCTGTGTGTGATTGTCGCACCTAGCTGCGCTTTAATATCGTCACCAACGATTGGAATGTTTTTCTCTTCAAATCTTTTCGCCCACTCTGGGTTACTTGCGATGAACACTGGCATGTTGTTGATGAAAGCAACGCCCGCTTCAAGCGCACATTCAGCATAGAATTTCGCCGCTTCTTCAGAACCAACCGGCATATAGTTACAAAGAATTTCTGTACCGCTATCTTTTAGTTCCTGAACGATTTCTTCTTTTGTTGCTGATGGTGTGCCGTCTAGTACGAAAGTACGGTTATCATCATAATCAGCCATATGCTCGGAAACACCGTCAAGAATGTTACCCATTTTTACAATTGTACCGCTTTTCGGTAGATCAGAATGGAAAACTGTTGTGCAGTTTGGCTTTTCAAAGATCGCATCATTTACGTCTTTGCCAACTTTACGCGCATCAACATCAAATGCAGCAACAACATCGATATCACATGGACGGTAACCAGCCACATCCCAATGCATAAGACCAGGTACAACATGATCAGAACCAACACGTTCTGGTGTATAATAGTAAATACCCTGAATAAGTGAACTTGCGCAGTTACCAATACCTGCAATCGCGATTTTAATTTTCGACATTTTAATTTACCTTTTGACTGTCTGAATAATTCATTGAGCAATATAAAATTACCCACAATTTAAACAGCGCTTATACTATAGATTACAATCATGTGACAAGCATTTAACCGTTACATGAAAATGTAACATTTTGGGCTGGTTAAATTCCGCCTTGGAACTGCCCCAAAATTGCTATATACGTTTTGCATCACAATTTTTATTTTGAAAAGAAAATGGAGTTTTTAATGCCATTCAAAATTAATACGTTCTTTAAGGGTTTAGTACTTTCTGCGTCAGCTTTTGTTCTTATGTCCTGTTCGGAACAATCAACAGAAACAGATGCAGCAGCAGAAGCCGCTGATACAGCAGAAAACATGGAGCTAGAAATGAGCGCGACATCAAGTTTTTTAGAAGAAAACAAATCAAAACCGGGTATCGAAGTAACCGAAAGCGGTCTTCAGTATAAAGTTTTACTTGAAGGTTCAGGAAAACGCCCAATGGCAACTGATATGGTAACCGTTCATTATGAAGGCACATTGATTGACGGCACAAAATTCGACAGCAGCTATGACCGTGGTCAACCGGCTGAATTCCCGCTAAACCGTGTTATTCGTGGCTGGACAGAAGGTGTTCAATTAATGCAGGAAGGTGCAAAATATAAATTCTTCATTCCTTCTGATCTTGGTTATGGCCCATCTGGTACACCAGGTGGCCCAATTCCACCAAATGCAGATCTTATTTTCACAGTTGAATTAATCAGAGTGAACTAATGAATTTTTGGATCAGGCTAGGAGCAATATCAGGTTTCCTTGCCGTTCTAATCGGCGCCATGGGCGCCCATGCTTTGGAGCCTCTCATGGATAATGAGGGGCTCTCTCAGTTTAAAACCGCAAGCCTTTATCATCTTACCCATAGTTTTGCGTTAATTGCTATCGGTCTTCTTTGGCCGCACATAGAAAATCATAAGAAATTAAAACTTTCCGGTTACTCATTTTTAGTGGGCATTCTGCTATTCAGTGGCAATCTTTATATCCTAGCGATATTGGGAACTAACCCGCTTCATTTGCTCATTCCATTAGGGGGATTATGTTTATTGCTCGGATGGTTATCACTGGCATTTGCGTCATTTAAAAAATAAAAGGAGGCCAAATGACCTCCTTTTTTAGTTTAAGTGCCCCCGATATTGCACAAATTGTGAGGGGGAAGGGTTATACAGAATTACCGGGGACACTCATACGCATGAACTTGTTTAATAATACTCTCTTCTCAACTTAAACGCTGTCATTTACAATTTTCCAGCTACCATCCGGTTGGCGGCAAGCCTTGCCGTATGCTTCCTGAAGCTCACCACCGATGGTCACGGTTTGCTGATATTCACGGCAATACTGACCGCGGTCATTTTGATATGCTGGACGAGGGGTATATGTTCCGTGATTACCGCTATCCGGATTATACCAGTTTGATGATTGACCAGATGGGTAACTTTCGAAAGCGACTTGTTGCGCCTGATACATTTTAATGCGGTCAGCCTCATCAAGTTTTTTACCGATACTATTACCAATCGCTGCACCCGCAATCGCACCGGTCATTACAGCGAATGCTTTACCATCATGGCTCGCGCCATCGCCGGCAATCGCGGAACCAATAACCGCACCACCAACCATTCCCAGGAATGTACCGAAACCTTCGTTGTTACCTTCCTGACAGGCAGTAAGACTGAATGCGCATAAAACAATTGCTGTAACTTTTTTCATATTCTTCGTCCTCAAAACTTGATCATGAAAAAAGAATATCAAAGTGAAACTGAACGAATTCTGAATATGGAATTCAGCTAAAGTCAGAATAGGTTCAGAAAACTAAACCGATGGTAGTATTAATGTAACACAAAGACCCGTTTTTGCATATGTATCATCGTGATCGGATAATTCAACTTGCCCGCCGTACAGGTCCGATAGATCTTTTACAATGGAAAGACCAAGTCCTGTACCCGGCTTTTGTTCATCAAGCCTTTTGCCACGACCGAATACGGCTTCGCGTTCCTCTTCTTTAATGCCGGGGCCATCATCACAAATTTTGATTTTCAACTGATTATCTATTTTTTCGCAAGAAATCTGAACTTTTTCTGTCGCCCACTTGGCGGCATTTTCCATCAAATTGCCGACCATATCTTCGAAATCATTCACTTCGCCTTTAAACAAAAGACCGTCTTCATCTGTCATTGGAATAATTTCAATGGATTTATCATCGTGAATTTTACCAAGCGCCCGTGCGATGTTATTTATGGATGGCATTATTTGCGAATGGCTGCTGATGGTTTTAATGTTTGCCGCTACGCGGGCGCGTTTTAAATAATGTTCAACATGCTTATGCATATTTTCAGTTTGTTTACTAACCGTCCCTGCCATTGCATTGTCTTCGTTCATGCGCGCTTCGTTCCGCAAAACAGCAATCGGTGTTTTTAAAGCATGCGCCAAGTTACCAACTTGCGTTCTGGACCGTTCAACAATTTCATTATTATGATCAATAAGCGCATTTAACTCATCTGCAAGCGGCTGAATTTCGCGGGGAAAATCACTTGGCAAATATTCCTTTTCGCCGCTTCTGACCTCGCTAAGTGTTTCTTTAATATGCGCTAGCGGCTTTAGACCAAGAAACACCTGCAAAATTGACGCAGCAAGCAAACCAAGTCCCAGTGCTGAAAGCCCAAATACCAGAATTCGATCAAACCTTATGGCCTGATTTTCAATTTCAATGGTATCAATTGCCACCGCAAAACGGTATACCACATCACTGTCCGGCAATGTTACGTCCCGTTCAATCACCCTTAAAACCTGATCTTCTGGCCCAGTAGCTTCCCTAAATCTGGTGCCGTCAAGCGTTTCACTAAAATCAACATCGAGATTCACATCCCAAAGCGATCTTGATCTAAGCGGATTAAACCCTTCTGGTGAAATTTGCCAATACCATCCGGAATAAGGTTGTTCAAATCGTTGGTCAGCCATATTTCTTGTGAAATTAAGCACAGTAGAAGTATCATCAACACTGATCCCAACCAGATTTTCTAATAAACCATTTAAACGATCATCAAAATTTTGTTCTAACGTATCGCGGAAAACCACGGATAATAAATATCCAGCAAGCACAAGTGCAAGCACCATCCATACGGCTGATATCGTTACCAGCCTGACCCATAAAGGCTTACGTCTGACACCATCGTCGATATGCACTTCTTTATTCAGAGACAAGCTGGTACCCCAGTCCTCTTATGGTTTTAATGATATCAATACCGATTTTTTTGCGAACACGTGTGACAAACACTTCAATTGTGTTTGAATCGCGGTCAAAATCCTGATCATAAATATGTTCTGTTAGTTCCGTTCTGGAAATCACCTTGTTCGGGTGATGCATCATATATGATAAAAGCTTATATTCCTGCGCCGTTAGCTTAATCGGCATCCCGTCTACTGTAACCTTTGACGTGGCACTATTTAATGTAAGACCCTGAATTGAAATTTCCGATGACGCTTGCCCTGCCGCACGGCGTATTAGGGCTCTAATACGCGCAAGAACCTCTTCGATTTGAAATGGTTTTGGAACGTAATCATCGGCACCTGCATCAAGGCCGGCGACTTTTTCCGACCAACTGTCACGTGCCGTCAAAATTAAAACAGGGGTATCAATACCAGCGTCACGCCATTTCTTTAATATGCTGATCCCGTCCATCACGGGCAGGCCAAGATCAAGAATAATCGCATCATAACTTTCCGTTTCCCCGAGGAAATGTGCGTCTTCGCCGTCCAGTGACGCATCAACCGCATAACCGGAATCTTCAAGAAAACTTTTTAACTGACGTGATAAATCCGGATCATCTTCCGCAAGCAATAGTCTCATTTTTATTATTATCCTTTAACATCGAGAATTTTTGCATTTTGTGCATCAACCGTTACGGAAAGCAATTTCCCCCCTCTGGTTAGCACCCTTACATCGTAAAGATAGCTCATCCCTTGTCTTTTCGGGACAAGCAACCTTACATCAACAATTTTACCTGGATACTGTGAGCTGACAGCGCGCCTGATCGCAGAAAGCGATAAAATATTACCGGAACGAACCGCATCACGCGCCTGATCATGTCTGAAAAACTGGTCTGGAACGCGTAATCTTTGACCCGGTCCCGGCAGTGCCCCATTGGGCCTAATGTTTTGGCGTGCGGTTGGTGCTTCCCTTATTTCCTGGGCAAGCGAAATCATTGGCCCCACTACAAAGCCAACCAACAAAACCATTATGAACGCACTGATTCTCATCATGCCTGAATATTACTCTCGCACTGCTTAATACAGGATGAATAAGATATACCCCCATTTTCTTTCTTCCACACCCGTTCCGACCGGGATATTAGACCCTTTCTAACTATACGCCAAGCCTTTCCTGAATTGCTGTATTTGTTGTGGTATAACCCGTCGCCATTTTCCGATCCGGAAAGGCATATTTAAAGGATGAATGACACATTACAGCTGCCTCATAAAATCCGGTCAGGATTAATTTAATCTTACCGGGATATGAACAAACATCCCCTATTGCGTATATTCCATCCACATCAGTGGCAAACGTTTCATGATCAACCATGATGTGTTTCTTGTTTAGATTTAAACCCCAATGGGCAATGGGTCCCAAACTGATTTTTAGACCGACAAATGGCATTAAATAATCGCAGTTTACATGAATGCGGCCACCATCAATTGGATCAATACCAACAGAATTTAACACCCCATCTTCACCAATTAATTCTTTGACATTTCCAATAACAAAATCAATTTTATCATCCGCGACCATTTGCTTCACTTGCGACACACTATCTGGTGCGGCGCGGAACCCTTCTCGGCGATGAACAAGGGTTATTTTCTTGGCAATCGGCTGTAATGCCATCACCCAATCAAGTGCGCTATCCCCACCACCAACAATAATCAATTCTTTATCACGGTACTTTTCCATTTTATGAACCGCATAATCGATTGAATTTTCTTCATATAAATCGATATCTTTATAGGGTGGTTTTTTTGGCACAAAGCTACCGGCACCTGCCGCAACAACAATGATAGGCGCCTGCAGCTCTACACCCGCTGTTGTTTCCATAATCCAATCACCGCAATCTAGTTGCGTCAAACTTTCCGCCTGCTGGCTTAAGTGAAATTGTGCATCAAACGGGCTTATCTGTTCCATCAAATCATCAACAAGTTGCTGTCCGGTGACCTTTGGCCGTGCTGGAATATCATAAATGGGTTTTTCAGGGTAAAGTTCAGTGCACTGACCGCCCGGGCGATCCAGATTATCAATCAGATGACATTTCAAACCCAATAATCCCGCTTCAAATACCGCGAACAGGCCCACTGGCCCTGCCCCAACAATTATCATATCGGTTTTAATTGGTTCATCTGACATCGGAACATTCCCCTTTTGATTGTGTTTCATTGTGGGTTATTAAAACCATAGTATCATATTTTTTGCCGTAATTGATTTACTTTTTTTGAAACAATGGATTATATACCCATATGACAATAACCTGACGGGAAAATGACAATATGGATATGACATCATTACAGGAATTCTGGAATCTGGTCCTTGATGTTTGGAATAATGGCCTTTACGGCGTTGATGTTGGAAAAATGCTGGCCGCAGCGCTTATTTTTTTCCTATTCATGCTTTTCCGTCATGTCTTCAGCCGTATCATCATCGGTAGATTAAAAGCGATCACCGCCAAAACAGAAACTGAAATGGATGATGAGGTTATAGAAGTGTTGGAAGGGCCATTAAGTTTCCTTCCTATCGTGCTTGGTGTTTTCTTCGCCACTGAAATCATTACCCTTGATGGAAATCTGGCAGAAGGCGCAGAAAACCTGAACCGTTCATTGATTACTTTTAATATTTTCTGGGCATTTTATAACATCATCGGCCCACTTAGTCTGACGTTCGGAAAATTAAAGAAAATATTCTCAAGCAGCATGATCAATTGGTTGATTAAAGCCATGCATGGCTTGTTTATTTTTCTTGGTGCGGCGTCAATCCTCGAAATATGGGGTATTCAGGTGGCACCGCTTATTGCCGGTCTTGGTCTTTTTGGTGTGGCTGTTGCGCTGGGTGCACAGGACCTGTTTAAAAATCTGATCTCCGGCATTTTCATAATCGGTGAACGCCGTTTCCATCCGGGTGATTGGGTCAAAATTGACGGCGTCGTCGAAGGCACTGTGGAAGAAATCGGCTTCAGAACAACAACAGTAATCCGTTTTGATAAAGCCCCGGTTTATGTGCCTAATGCCAAACTATCTGATAATGCTGTTACAAACTTTTCCCGCATGAGCCACCGACGCATATACTGGAAAATAGGGCTTCTGTATGACACAAGCCGTGAACAATTAAATAAAATCCGTGCAGAAATCGAAGATTACATCATGACCAATGATGACTTCGCCAAGCCACCGGAAGTATCCACCTTCATCCGTATCGACAGCTTTAATGATAGCTCAATTGACATCATGCTTTATTGCTTCACCAAAACAACCGTTTGGGGCGAATGGCTTGAAATTAAAGAAGAGCTTGCCTTGGCGATCAAAGAAATCGTTGAAAATAACGGCAGCGGTTTTGCGTACCCGAGCCAATCAATTTATATCGAAAACTTACCGGAACAAGTCACACAGGGAAAACCTGAAATGTTCCCTGTGGATGAAAAGGTTTAAAGTTTTTCATATTCTTGAAATGTGTCAGTGAACTTTAAGGTTTCACCTTTGGTGCTGCCTGTAAGTTCGCCATTCCACAGGGCGAGTTCACCGCGGATCATAGTGCCGGTTACAGCACCGTGGAATTCACAGCCAGCATAATGGTCCCATCCACACCCGCTTTCCACATCATCATCGTCAAGCATCCACTTTTTATTCAAATCAATAATGGTGAAATCAGCATCATAACCAACCGCCACACGCCCCTTTTTCACAATATTAAAAGCACGTGCCGGACCAGTGCTGGTAAGATCAATAACAGTTTGTAATGAAAGCCTATCGTTATTCACGAGATCCAAAAGTAACGGCAACATGGTTTGAACGGATGGTGCCCCGCTTTTACAATTTGGATAATTCGGTTCTTTATCATTGATACCAATCGGTTGATGATACGAACAGACCATATCAACAATCCCACCCATTAATCCTTTCCATAAACCTTCTCTGATTTCATCGCTACCAACGGGCGGGTCAATCAATGCATATTCTTGAAAATGATTATAAGCATGTGGCGTAGATAAAAACATATGATGTGGTGAAAGTGAACATGTAGCAAGTTCCTTATAAGCCGCAATCATTCCAAGCGCCTTATCAGAACCAACATGCGTCAAATGAACCGGCTGCCCTGCCCCACGCGCTATTGCTAAAATACGGCGCGTTGCTTCTGTTTGAACCTTTTCGTTATGCCAGTCATTATGACTGGCAATTTCACCCGGCTTAATTTTTGATTTTGATTTTTCCAGTTCATCGTGATCTTCCGCATGAATAGTAACTCGGCGTTTTGCATTGGAAAGTAATTCATGCAGCGATTTATCATCACTAAGACCGTCTACCATCGAAACAGATAATCCCGCTATCCCATCATCCAATTCCATATCAATAGCAGCATCAACATTATCTGTAGTCACATTAATGTATTTGGCATGATCAATGGATAATCCATCAGTGCCCCCATGGATAAGAGCTGACGTCACGCCACCACGGATGGCTGCACGGCATTCATTTTCCGGTGTTTCACCCATTGAAAGATCGGTGTCAATTACACCTGGCAGAATATGCAATCCTCCCGCATCATGTACGGCTTTACTGTTAATGCCGGATAAATCCCCCATAGCCACGATGATACCATCACGGATTGCGATGTCTTTACGCTCTATCCCCATATGGGAAACGACGGTCCCGCCTTTTATAATTACATCAATAGTCACTTTTTCTTACCAGTTCGAACTTTAAAAAATTGTTCTCTAACATATATTAATGTTAGTGTATCGCAATAATAATTAAACAATACGGGTATTATGAAAGAAACTCTAAAAGACCGCGGCATCATCACGCTCGCCGGACCAGATCGCCACGCATTACTACGTGGCATCATCACAAATTCAGTAAAACCACTTATCGCTGGCGAGGCTATTTATGCCGCGCTTTTAACACCACAGGGAAAATTTCTTCATGATTTTTTCCTGATTGAAAAAGAGGGCGTTATTTATCTGGATTGTGAACTGGAAGGATTGCCGAAACTATTTCAAAAATTACTGATGTACCGATTAAGATCAAACGTTGAAATCATCGACCGAAGCGCGGATTTGAATGTATTAGCAACATCAGAAAAATCAGTTAACGATATTTGCTTTCAAGACCCAAGAAACCCTGAAATGGGGTATCGATCCATTGGTGAAGAAGCAGCAAATGAAACGAATGAATATCATTCCCGCCGCATTGCCCTTGGTATTCCAGAAGGCACAAATGATTTCATCACCGACAAAAGTACGATCTTAGAAGGACATTTCGAAGCACTAAATGGCGTCGATTTTGATAAAGGGTGTTATGTCGGGCAAGAGGTTATCGCGCGCATGAAATATCGCGGTAAAATTAAAAAATTAATGTATCCAGTTAAATTATCTGGCCCAGCACCAGAGTTCGGCACAGAAATCACAGATGAAAATGGCAATAAAATTGGTGATATAAGATCAAATTCAGGTGACACCGCCATTGCGCTGTTTCGGATAGACAAGATGGAAATGGATAAGCCATATCAATGCGGTGACATAACCGTCACACCATATAAACCAGATTGGATGGATAATGAATGAAATAGTCAGATGTGACTGGTGCGGAGATGATCCGATATATACGGCCTATCACGATGAAGAATGGGGTGTGCCCGTCTATGACAGCCGTGATTTATGGGAAAAACTGATACTGGACGGCTTTCAAGCGGGTCTTTCATGGATCACCATTTTAAAAAGACGTGATGGTTTCATCCGTGCGTTTGATGGTTTTGATCCTGAAAAAATCGCAAAATACGACGACGATGATATTGAACGATTAATGAATGATACGGGCATCATCCGGAATCGTATGAAGATTGTCGCGACCATCAAAAACGCGAAAAGTTATCTTGAGATTGAAAAAGAACGTGAAGGTGCATTTTCTGAATTTATCTGGAGCTTTACGGGCGGTGAAGTCAAGAAAAACAACTTTAAATCCATGAGCGACGTGCCCACCGAAAGTGAAGAATCACGCGCCATGAGCAAAGAACTTAAAAAACGGGGATTCGGATTTTGCGGCCCGACCATTTGTTATGCATTTATGCAAGCGGTTGGTATCATTAATGATCACCTTGTCACTTGCCACAGGTATGATAAATAAATACCCCCAATAAGGAAACAGGCCGAGCCCTTGGGGGGGAAGCTCAGCCTGTTTATCTAGAAGAGCATGTTGCTCAGTAGATATATATTATATACACCTTTAAAAAATATTACGCAACCCTTTTTTTCATTTTTCGTAAAAAAAATTTTTAAGCGAACGCCCCACCCCGTGGGATGGTGGTTTCTTTATGGATGGCTGCGCTTAAAATTAATCCAAAACCAACAAGCAATGTCAGCATGGCAGAACCACCATATGACACGAGCGGAAGCGGTACACCAACCACCGGAAGCAAGCCCATCACCATGGCGATATTAATAAACATATAAAGGAAGAATGTAATCACCATACCAAGGACCAAAAGTCGCCCAAATTGGCTTTTCACACTCATACTGATGATCATCGCGTAACCAATCAACACGATATAAAGCCCAAGCAGACTTAACCCACCAATTAGTCCCAACTCTTCTGCAATCACAGTAAAGATAAAATCGGTTTGTTTTTCTGGTAAAAAATTAAGCTGGCTTTGGGTGCCTTGCATAAACCCTTTACCGTCAACACCACCAGAACCAAGGGCAATTTTTGACTGAATAATATGATACCCTGCCCCGAGTGGATCCTGTTCCGGATTTAAGAATGTTCTGACCCGTTGTTTTTGATATTCCTTAAGAAACTGCCATGCACCATATGCTGCGGGGAACATCGCCAGAAAACTAACGACAAACAGCCACATACGAACACCCGCAGCAAATAGAATTGCAACACCACCCATGATAATCAAAAGCGTGGTGCCAAGGTCAGGTTGTCTTAAAACAAGCACCGCAGGCAAAACAATTAATATAATCGGTTTAATCAGGCTTTTTAACTGCACGGTTTCATCATCGGTTAAACAATGGAAATACCGCGCCAAGGCCATAACAAGAGCAATTTTCATAAATTCCGATGGTTGCAGGTTCATAAACCCAAGACTGATCCAACGCTGCGCCCCCATGCCCATTTCACCCATGACATCCACCACCACAAGCATGGCAAGCGCCGCCGCATATAACGGGTAAGCAAGAAACATCCAGAACCGTATATCAATCACAGCAACACCAAGCATTAACACAAGGCCGCCACCAAACCTGATCGCTTGATTTTTTGCCCACGGTTCCATACTGCCACCTGCGACAGAATAAAGCATGGCACAACCAAGGCCCGCAATCGCACAAATAATTAAAACAATAAACCAATTAAGCTCAGCAAATTTTTGCCTAAGGCCTATACGTTTATTACTTCCTATGCGTGCTGACATTGCCATTATACGGGTTGTCCTGACATACTTGGTTGCTGATTAGTTTGTTGATTGCGTTCAATGTCGCGGTCAATAACATACTCCAGAATATCGCGCGCCACGGGCGCGGCAAAACCACCACCACCACCATGTTCCAATAGCACGGAAACTGCATATTTTGGATTTTCTGTTGGGCCATACGCGACAAATAAGCCATGATCCCGTTTAGCCCATTCAAGGTCTTCGTTATCAATTACGCCTGCAGCGCGTTCTGCGGCGGAAATACCCCTTACCTGCGTCGTGCCCGATTTACCACCCAGTTTATAATCTTTATTTCTTAACCTATAGCGGAAACCTGTACCCCGCTGGTGGTAATAAACATCTTCCATACCCTTTAAGACAACATCAAGATGGTCTGGATTAATCCCCATATCTTCTGGAACGGTGTTGTTATTCTCATCAAAATAAATTTTCGGATAAACCATCTTGCCACCATTGGCGAGACGTGACGTCATGACGGCAAGCTGAAGAGCGGTGGTTGAAACATACCCTTGCCCGATGCCCACATTGATGGTATCGCCACCTTGCCAACGTTCACCGACCATACCGAATTTCCAACTGCCGTTGGGGTTGATCCCTCTTGCTTCTGACATAATGCCGATGTTAAAACGTTCTCCAATACCGAAACGCGCGGCCATTGCATGAATTTTATCGATGCCAAGTTCACGCGCTAATCGATAAAAATAAACGTCACAACTTTGCGCAAGTGCTTGCACCAAATTGATATCTCCATGGCCATTTTTATTCCAGCAATGGAATACCCGATCCCCAAATGGATAACGGTAACCGCAATATTTCGTATCTTCTGCTGTGATAATACCGTCCTCAAGTCCGGCAAGTGCCACAATCATTTTAAATGTGGAACCCGGTGAATATTGGCCACTGACCGGTTTATTCACGAGCGGTTTACGAATATCATTTCTAAGCGCATCCCATTTAACCTGACTGATACCACCATTAAAATCATTTGGATCAAACGAAGGGTTAGACACAATCGCATGAATTTCACCAGTATGAATATCCATCACCACAGCGCCGGCAGTATCATCTTTTAACCGTTCCGCAATAAAGCTTTGCATTTCCAGATCAAGTGTTAGACGCGCCTGATTGCCGGGCTCAGGATCTTGTCTTTCCAGTTCACGGATCACACGGCCAAGTACATTAACCTCTACCTGGCTGTTTCCTGCGCCACCACGCAACCTGTCATCAAGAACCCTTTCAATACCGTTTTTGCCGATTTTAAAATCCGGTAACTCCAATAACGGGTCACTATCATTTTGTAATTCTTGTTCATTGACGGCGCCGACATATCCGATGATATGTGCACCAAGTTCCCGTTGAGGATAAAATCTTGTCGTTCCCATATCCGGTTGAATACCCGGCAAGTCCGGCATATTCACATTCATTTTGGAAAATGTTTCCCAATCCAGATTATTAGCCACATTAATCGGAAGGAAGGATCGCTGTTTTTTCGATGCCCTGATTATGCGTTCATTATCACGTTCAGAAATTGGAATATAGGCACCAATAGCATCCAGTGTTTCCTGTAACCCTTCTGTTTCTTCAGGGATCACATTGATGCGGTAATCGGTCGTGCTGGTCGCAAAAGGGTTTCCGTAACGATCAACAATGTCCCCTCGTGTTGGCGCAAGCAAGCGAACGCTAATTCGGTTTTCTTCCGCGAGCAGTTCATATTTACTGCGGCTTGTAACTTGCAAATAATACATCCGTCCGACAAGCGCAGACGAAAGCAACATCATGCCCGCACTAACCAATGTCGCGCGGCGTGTGTACATTTTCATCTTATTTTTGTCAGACGATTTCATTTATTTTAGTAGTTTCCTTACCTGTCCAAGTAACCATGTGATGATCGGGTAAAAAGCAACCGTCATTAATGCCTGTCCAATTAATCCCCAATATTCCATCATGGATCTGAAATAAATTGATGCAATTCCCCAGGACGCAGCTGCAAATCCAGCAACCAGCATCACAAACACCAACCAGTTGAAAATAAAATCCCGTTCAAGAAACCTCGGCCCCTGTATAAAGATCACTTGCTGAACAATAACGAGCAGCAATGGCATCATACCAAACGGACTGCCCATCAAGATGTCTTGAATAAGTCCAAGCAAAAACACACACCATGTGGGCATTAGCTCCGCTCTAAAAACGCTCCAGTAATAGACACCAATCAATGTTAAAAACGGCATTATATCACTAAAAAGTGCCAATTTATAGGGCAGCACCATAAAAAGAATCAGAATAAAAATCGAAAGGAAAGGTATGATACCTTTAAGACCAATTGATTTTTCAGAGGGGGACGCAATATTCATTATTGTTGTTCCTCATTTTCTGATGGTGGAGAATCTTCAACCTCTTGTGATGGTGTATTAAGGGTTGGGAATGACGCAATTTCATATTCAATAACGCTGACATAATTAAGTCTGTCGAGATTAATGGAAGGCTTAATGATAATTTCACCAAGTTCTGTAATTTCGCTAACCAAACCCACCGGAATATCTGGCGGGAATACCCCACCCATTCCAGATGTTAAAATGACATCACCGACACGGGCCGTTTCTTCTGGCGGCATAAATTCAATACGTTGCAGGGCAGTATTATTTCCAGCGAGAATAACATTAACGCCCGTTTCAGCAAATTTCACGGGAATACGGCTGTTGATATCATTAAGCAGCAAAACCCGCGCGGAATTGGATGCCACATTAATAATCCGGCCGATCACACCTTCTTCATTAACGACAGCATGCCCTTTTGCAACACCATCGTTTGTACCGCTATTGATCAGCATACTTTTAAAAAACGGGCTATTGCTATCTGATACAATACGGGACGCGGTGATGGTTGTTACGGTACCGTCCTTGATATTCAACAAATTCTTAAGTCGCAGATTATCAATTTCAAGTTCGGTTGATGCTGCAAGTTGACGTTTTAATTCTGCGTTTTCTTCACGCAAAAATTCATTATCCGAATAAACCGTCGCCACATCCCGAACCCATTCGGAAAAACCAAATGTGGTTTCACGGGGAAAATCCACCACCTGAATTGCGGGAATAATCGCGTTAAAAATCTGCGCGCGTGTCTGTTCAATAAGCGCGTTTTGACCACGCCCGATTATCAGCAAGGCAAGCGAAGCAACGATAAAGAAG
Organism: Pseudemcibacter aquimaris; assembly: GCF_028869115.1. Lineage (NCBI taxonomy): Bacteria > Pseudomonadati > Pseudomonadota > Alphaproteobacteria > Emcibacterales > Emcibacteraceae > Pseudemcibacter > Pseudemcibacter aquimaris. Next base: position 569,863 of record NZ_CP079800.1, on the reverse strand, counting down.
AAGGCGATATATTTCTGACCTAACTTCTTCATTTATTTGCCGGCTCCCTCCCTTAACAAATGAATTGAAATTAATATGAATCGCTAAGTACGTGCTTGAGAATCTCATCTTCAAGCGAACGACCAGTACCAAGTGCCACACATGTTAGCGGCTCTTCCGCGATAATCACTGAAAGACCAGTTGCTTTTCTTAGAACCTTATCAAGATCACGAAGAAGCGCACCACCACCCGTCAGCACAATACCTTTATCAACGATATCTGCTGCCAGTTCCGGTGGTGTTTGCTCAAGTGCGAATTTTACGCCCTCGATAATGGCGCTGATTGGTTCTGCGAGCGCTTCTGAAATTTGCAGTTGATCAATCACGATTTCTTTTGGAACACCGTTCATCAAATCGCGGCCTTTAATCTGCATGGTTTGACCAACCCCGTCTTCTGGTGCGGCAGCTGTACCGATATCTTTTTTGATGCGTTCTGAACTGCTCTCACCGATAAGCAGATTATGATTACGGCGGATATAAGCGATAATCGCTTCGTCCATTTTATCGCCACCAACACGAACCGATGATGAATAGACGATACCACCAAGTGACAGAACCGCAACTTCGGATGTACCACCACCAATGTCAACAATCATTGATCCTGTTGGTTCCGTTACCGGAAGCCCAGCACCAATCGCGGCGGCCATTGGTTCCTCGATCAAAAATACGCGTCTTGCACCCGCTTCTAGGGCACTGTCGCGGATCGCTTTTCTTTCTACAGGTGTTGAACCGGATGGCACACAAATCACGATTTGCGGGCTGGCCATCATGCTTCTGTTATGAACCTTGCGGATGAAGTCTTTAATCATTGCTTCGGCAACTTCGAAATCGGCGATCACACCATCACGAAGCGGACGAATGGCTTCGATATCACCCGGCGTACGGCCAAGCATCATTTTCGCAGCTTCACCAACCGCGAGCACCTCTTTAACGCCACCTAATGTCTTAAGTGCGACAACAGATGGTTCATTCAGTACGATACCGCGACCTTTTACATATACGAGTGTATTCGCTGTTCCCAAATCGATTGCCATATCCGATGAAAACATGCCGAGAATTTTTTCAAACATTCAATTTTTGCCCTTATCCGCTCATGCGCGGTTCATAATATTTTTATGGTTTCTGCAACCCTATAATATGTTTGTATTAACATACGAATCTGATTGCAAATTATTTATCAGAATTTGATCAATAAAGATAATATATATGGGCTTTTGAGGGGGATTATTGGCGATTTTAGGGCAATTCACAAAAAAACATGAATTGCCCTATAAAAATGTCTATTTTAAACGGCCATTTCTTCTGGCTTACCCTTCTCGCGTTTCACAAGAAGTTTATTGATTGCGTTTAAATATGCCTTGGCCGATGCAACCAATGTGTCGGTATGTGCTGCGTGACCGTTCACCGTTCTTCCATCATCGGAAAGACGCACCGTAACTTCTGCCTGTGCATCGGTTCCTTTGGTCACAGCATGCACTTGATAAAGTTCCAAATCTGGCTCACCTTCAATCAATGAACTTAAGGCAAGAAATGCCGCGTCCACTGGTCCGTTTCCTTCGCTATGAACTTCTTTCACGGAACCATCGGCAACGATTTCAAAAGTAGCACTATTAGGAACACCATGATCGCAGACAAATTTCCATGATGTGATCTGCATTCCATCATTATCACGCATGCCGTCATCAACGATTGCAATGATATCTTCGTCATAGACAACCTTTTTCGCGTCGGCCAAATCCTTAAACTGCTGGAACGCACTTAAAAATTCGTTGTTGCCTAATTCGTACCCTAGTTCTTTCAATTTTTCACTGAAGGCATGACGACCGGAATGCTTACCCATCACCAATGTTGATTTACCAAGCCCAACAGATTCAGGGGTCATAATTTCATAGGTTTCTGCATTCTTAAGCATACCGTCCTGATGGATGCCACTTTCATGGGCAAATGCGTTGGCCCCAACGATTGCTTTATTATGTTGGACATTCAAGCCGGTCACAGATGACACCAAATGCGATGTTTTGGTGATATTTTCTGTAACGATCCCTGTCGTATAAGGAAGCATGTCATGACGAGTTCTAAAGGCCATGGCGATTTCTTCTAATGCTGCATTACCTGCACGTTCACCAATTCCGTTAACGGTACATTCGATCTGACGCGCGCCACCCTCAACCGCGGCGATTGAGTTCGCAACCGCAAGACCCAAATCATTATGGCAATGTGTTGAGAAAATCGCCTTATCTGAATTTGGCACATTTTCAATGATCTTGCGCATCATTTCCGTATATTCTACGGGTGTTGTGTATCCGACTGTGTCCGGCACATTAATCGTCGTTGCGCCAGCTTTAATCGCCGTTTCAATAGATTTATATAAATAATCTTCTTCGGTACGTGTTCCGTCTTCGCATGACCATTCAACATCATCACAAAGATTTCTTGCGTATGAAACGCTTTCCGCGATTTTTTCCAATACCTTTTCTGGTGACATATTCAATTTATGTTCCATATGAAGCGGGCTTGTAGAAATGAATGTATGAATACGTGGGCGCTTTGCCCCCCTCAACGCTTCCCATGCACGGTCGATATCTTTCGTCGATGCACGTGCAAGCGAACATACGGTTGTTTCTTTTAAAAGTGCGGAAATTTGTGAAACTGCTTGGAAATCACCATTGGATGCGATGGCAAAACCAGCCTCGATTACATCAACGCCAAGTTCTTCCAATGCTTCAGCGACACGTAATTTTTCATTTAACGTCATAGAACAACCTGGTGATTGTTCCCCGTCTCTTAAGGTCGTATCAAAAATGATAACCCTGTTCTTATCTCTGCTCATTGACTTTAAGTCCTTCTAATTCAATTAAAATATTTTATCATATTTCCGGACAATACAAATATAAAAATATAAGGAATTCCGGCGTTTTGGATTTTCTCCCCTAAACGCTCGCTAATAATCTAGCTTTTAATGGTTAAGCGCTCAGGGGCGAGTAAGTCGACCCAAACCGAGGAGTAGAAGTGAACCAAGCAGAAGTGACGCAGAAGAAGGTAGCTTCTTCGCGCTTAAGAATGCATTTATGTTTAAAATACGTTCGATCATTTTTTCTGCCTTGTTCAATGATTTGCCCGTTTTACAATTAAAATTTTGATTTGTGAACCGGAAATTTTATTTTTTTATAATTTCAAAAAGACGGTCCAAAAATTTATCGCATGCTTCCAATTCTGAAATAGCGACAAATTCATTGGCTTTATGAGCTTGTAAAATACTGCCCGGCCCGCACACAACTGCTGGCACACCACCCTTTTGATGGAAAATACCGGCTTCTGTACCATATGAGACAACATGGGTCGAATTTTGTTCCGCTAAATGCTTAACGAGCGTTTCTGCATCCGATCCTGTTTCCGGGAAAAGACACGGTACCTTCGCCAGATAATCGGTTTTTACATCCCCATATTCATCTGATTTTTCACAGATTTTAGGCAAAATCACCGTATCAATGTATTCCTGATAACGGTTAAAAATTTCATCCTCATCCGTTCCGGGTATGGGGCGATAATCCCATTCAATTTCACAATAGTTCGGTGTGATGTTCTGTACATGGCCGCCAGTCATGCGTCCCACGTGGATAGTGGCATATGGTGGATCAAACCCTTCTATTTCGGGTTCTCTTCCCCGCATTTCTTCTTGTAATTTATCTAGAAACACAACAATTTCCGCTGCATAACTGACGGCGTTGACACCACGGTCTGTGCTGGAATGATTTTCAAGGCCGTAAACTTTGGTTAGTAAATGTCTAATGCCTTTGTGGCTATTGACCACTTTCATTTCTGTTGGTTCACCCACGATACAGGCACGCGGTTTCACCGCCATTTCATTTACAACGTCCACCAAACTATGAACACCAGTGCATCCTGTTTCCTCATCATATGAAAAGGCAAGATGGATGGGTTCTTTTAATTCAGCAGCCGCGAAATCCGGCACTTTCGCAAGAACACAGGCAATGAACCCCTTCATATCACAGGTGCCACGACCATAATATTTATCATCCATCCCGATCATTTCAAATGGATCTGTTTGCCAGTCCTGCCCTATAACCGGCACCACGTCCGTATGTCCGGAAAGCATTATGCCTGCCACATCTTTTGGCCCAATGACCGCAAGCAAATTTGCTTTCTTTTCAACCTTGTCATGGATAATCTGGGCCTCAATTCCATATTCCGCAAGATAGTCCCTGACATATTCAATCAGTTCCATATTTGATTCTGAACTGACCGTATTAAACGAAATAAGCTTGGATAAAATTTCCCCGGAAGTAAGACGAGACATCAATAGACCTATAATTTTTTTATTATATCAACACCTTAAAACAATATATATTTGAGTATAGTTTGCAGTTGCAGCCATTATTAACCTTGGCTAACCTGTTCGTAGATTAATACGATCTTCAGGAGATAACAATGCAATTAAACTCTTTTAAGTTTTTATCCGGTGTCGCAATGGGCTGCTTGCTTATGTCATGCGCGAGTGAAAACACCGCTATGACAGAAGAAAATACTGAAGATCACTCACCAGCAGTCGCCATGGATATTCCCGATCCTTATGTACGTGGTTCAGATGCACTTTCCCCTGACAGAACACCGCCCCATCCATCCAAGGATAGCTACGGTATGGACCCAGAAACGGGAATTTTCAAGCATCCCGCTGCAACACCGGAACAACACGACAGTCAGGATTTCGAAGGAAAACTGGATTATTGGGATGCCAATGATTACGCCCATAATATGAAGGTGGAGGCATATTACCCCATCACCGTTGAACCATTCCACACATGGCAGAATATTGTCGACTTTGACGGTCGCAGATATATGTATCAATATGTAAGACGTGATTTAAAAATATTCGATATCACTAACCCTAAAGATATCAAAGTGCTGCTGACACGTGGTGCAGAGTGGGGACCACATGGCCCGGCAAACGAAGAAACCAACCCATATCCGGAAGATGAAATGTTTGGCGCCGCCACCATACAATGGAGCGAGGCCCAAAATGCTTATGTCATGGTACAAGCATATGAAATTCGCAGGTTCGGATTACTTTCTGATAAAAGAACCCAACCAAAAAATGTTGAAGCCATTCGTAAATCACCCCATTTAAAAGGATTTAAAGTTTATCGTATGGATGGCCCGATGCCGGATGACTGGACACTACTTGCGGAACGAACAACCGATCTTACCAATCCTGATGCACCAATTGGTAATCAACAAGGTTCAGGTGTGCGCGATATCCCGCAATGGACGGGTGGTAAATACATGTTCGTTGCTGCAGCACCAGATGATAATCATGCGTTGACGGAATATCCAAATGATCTTTATTCCGCAGGATATCAGGCATGGGATATGTCCAATCCCGCTGACCCTAAATTCGTTGGTTCGATTTCCATGCCAGGACAAATTCTCGGTAATCCGGAAGATGAAGCAATCTTTGCCGCAAATCCACGTGCCGGTAACCGCACTAGCTGGTTTGGTGCACGTATGTCACTGTTTATTCCGACACCTGTTGATGAAGGAGGAAAGTACGGCTTTGCCGCGATGGGTGGACTTGGGTTTTATGTGGTTGATATTTCTGATCCAGCCAATATGAATATCATCAGCCACCTTGATTTCCCGCCGAGCGTTGCCGGAACAGAGGGTGATTATATCGATATTAGTCAATATCATTCAAGCGGCCTGATTTATTATTCCGGGTACCCGTTAAATGAAGATTGCTGGGAACCATACAAGGATGTTTATATTCTTGATGTAAACGATCCTGAAAACCCAAAGAATATTGGTGTCCTTCCGCGTCCTACTGCACCAGAAGATGCACCATACACTGATTATTGCCAACGCGGTGGAAGCTTTGGTCCTAAACGAACTGGGTATTACCATCAACCGGGCGTATCACGCGAAGGGATCTTGCCGTTTAATTTTTATAACGCCGGCCTTCAGGTATTTGATGCGACCGATCCCAAAAACCCAGAAATCGCCGCCTATTTTGTCCCACGTTTTGATGAAGAAAAAGTACCGGGTTTCGCCATGGGCAACTTAAGCCACAGCGTTTATGTGGAATATGATAGAAATCTATTCTGGTTATTTGTTAATCACGGAATTTATTTGCTTTCAAGCCCACTGCTTGGTGAACCAAGTTTCGACATGCCTGAAAAAGCATGGCCACCTAGATCTTGATCTAAAAACAAATGGCGGTCTTTATTCCTCAACTGCTGAACAGATATTGACTAAAGACTGCCATTCAGTTTCCGAAAGAAGCGTTTTAGATATTAAAGATTTCTCGTATGTTTCTATGTGATTATTGAAAAGATCAATTCTTTCCTCAGTTAAGGGATGAGTAGAAAAAATATCTGCGATTTCTGCAACAATGTTATCTTCTTTTTTTTCCTCATTTCTCTTAAAGAAATCCAAAATTCCGCTTGCTGTTATTTCATTGTTTCTGAGTATGTCCAATGCCATTTCATCCGCATCCCTTTCAAGGTCACGACTATAGGTCAAGCTCAGTCCTATGATCGCGATGCTCGCCGCATCACCCCCTAAAAATGATCCAATAATGCTAAAGCCCATTACGTTTACTAGGCCCTGCATAGGGTGTTGATAATATACATGGCCAATTTCATGACTTAAGACACCGGCCACTTCTTCCGGACTTTCTGCTTGTTGCAATAAACCATTGAAAATAATAATGCGACCACCTGGCGCGGTCATTGCGTTTACCAGCGGATTATCAACCACTTCAACCCTAAGCGGGTAAGGTAGATCATCAACTTCCAAGGAATTAATTACTTTACCAAGGGCTACATCACCTGCAGGATTATGGCAAGTATCTGATGTATATTGCTGGTATAATGCATCAACAACCAAATCACCCGCTTTTTCCGCCCATGTATCCGGTACTGTCGCAACAATAGCTCTGTTCAGGTACGGATAACCCAAATAAAAAACAAATGCCAAACAGCAAATGGCCGCCGCTGAGACAATCTGCCAGCGAACAAAATGCCAATTATTATCGCCCGTTAAATGCTTGGAAACTCTGTTTAAGTAATCTCTTTTATTAAGATCTTTTTCACCCTCAAACAGGATGGTTAAAGACGGATCTTTTTGATTTTTATGGCGGTAAGTCAGTTGATTTTGATCTTTTTTCTGGGAAATTAGCTTGAGCAAGCCATATTCCCAAACTTCCCCTGTAGGCAGCTCAAATCCATTGGGTAGCAAAACCACCTCAATGGATTGAGCTAACGCTGTATTACCGTCATAAAATAAAGCTTTTAATTTCACGATTTACCCAATATCGAACGCTTCAACGAGCCCTTCACCAAATTCTGGCCCTTGTTCAGGTGATTGTGAAATATTGCTAAAATCGATCTGACCGTGAATTGATAATTCTTCACAGAACAATCTTACCCATCTTTGCATGACAAAAGGCGCGCCTAACCCCAATGTGAAGATTAAAATCAAAGTATTTTTAAGTGAAAACAGGATGTATTTCATAACATCCATTTCAAAGTTTAACTTTGCACCTTCAAATGTAACGCTGCTAATCAGCGTATTATACATGGCCGTTTGAAACCATGCCAAAACAACGCTCATAGCAACAAAAATGATTAAATATCCGGTTATAATCATAGGAATATTTTGACTAACAAATGCATCCACCAACATTGATCCAATGCCGCCAACGATTACGATCATAGCAACATATGTCATGAGCCACACTTTAAACAAAGGCTTTGATTTAGCGTCAGATTTGAATGATCCGCTGCCAAATCGTTTATTATCAAACATAAAGTTCCACATTTTACAGATTGCATATGGTGCAATTAATCCCAATGTAAGGAAATACAAAATAGCGTATTTGATAGACAGCCAGCCATAAGCCATGCTTCCTGGTGTTTGCGCCCCTCTAATGCCGCGCCAATATGTACGTGACATGCGATAAACTTGTGCACGGTATATGGCGACACCAATCATGAATATGAAAAATGGATAAAGCACAATAGGAAGAAAAGGCGCTATAGTCGGATACGCTGCTGATACGTAACCAAACAATATTGTAAATGGAATAACAAATAAAAAGAATACAATCACTGCGCCTAAAAACAATTCGCCACCAGTGCCCGTATAAATGAATATTTCATCATCCAATTTTGTTTTGTTCCAATAATATTTCCTTAAATTTGTTTTGGCCCAAAACCTGTAAATTCCAAAAGTGATGATTGTGAAAAATAAGTTTTTCAAAACAATCGGCATTAATTCGGACGTAGATCCTGAATAATTAATTTTGTGAATGTTTTCCGCAGTTTGATTGTTGTCTATAGGATTGTCTGACATAAGTCCCCCCTCTCATTAAATAAACCGTCGTCAGCTTAACCACTATTTTTTTAGTTGTCAGTAAAAAAATATTCTACTTAACGTTGCCAAAACTTAGGTGAGAATAATACCAGTACTGCAAATAATTCCAGCCTGCCAAGCAGCATGCCGAAAGTCAGCAGCCATTTTGATATATCCGGTAATTCCTGAAATGTGCCGGATGGGCCGATGATAGGGCCAAGTGCCGGGCCGACATTCGCCATTGCCGTGCCAGCGCCGGATACGGCCGTGACAAAATCAAGTCCCGTTAATGAAAGCGCAAAGGCCAAGAACATAAAACAAATCACAAATAAAAACAGATATGACATCACGGAACCAGTAACGCTTTCATCAATGGCGCCGCCATTATAACGAGGAATAAAAATACCGTTTGGGCGCAGCAATTTTTTAAAATGAGCCGCTGTCATGGATACAAGCACTTGAAAACGGAAAATTTTAATACCGCATGATGTTGATCCCGCACACCCTCCGATAAACATAATGAAAAAGAAAACCATAACCGGAAGCGCACCCCACATCGTGTAATCCGTGGTCGCATACCCAGTTCCAGTCAAAATCGAAACGATGTTAAATGTTGTGTATCTCAAGGCTTCTTCAAAATCATATACGCCCTGTGACCAATTCCATAATACAACAAGGCTAATTAACAAAAAAGTTAAAGCAAGAAACCACCGCACCTGAGAATCATGGAAAAAGCCGTCCTTTTGCCCACGGAGCAATCGCAAATACAAAAGAAACGGAAGGCTTCCGACGATCATGAAAATGGTCACTGTATAATCTATAACCGCACTGTCGAAATGACCAATTGATCCGTCAGATGTGGAAAAGCCACCCGTGGCGATGGTTGTAAATGAATGATTGATCGCCTCAAACGGGGTCATACCGACGATCCAGAATGTCACGGCGCAAATCACAGTAAGACCGATATAAAGCAGCGATAACGCTGATGCCAGCTGTGTTGCCCGCGGCAATAATTTATCAGATACATCAAAGCTTTCTATTTTAAAGAGCTGCATACCGCCGATTTGCAGGATCGGCAAAATCGCAACCGCCATCACGATAATTCCAACACCACCAAACCATTGCAGCATACTACGCCATAAAAGAATGCCCGGCGGCGCCGTATCAAGTCCTGTGATCACCGTTGATCCGGTTGTTGAAATGCCTGACATGGCCTCGAAATAAGCATCGGTATAACTTAATGATAATTCTGAAAATACGAACGGTAGTGCGCCGGCCGCCGGCATCAATATCCATGACACAAACGTAAGAATGAATGCCTGCTGCACTGAAAATTCGTCATATTCCCCACGGTTCCCTAGATAAAGACTGCTACCGGAAAAAAGAACCACACCGGAAATAAGGGCGAATACCTCCCAATCGGGGTTGGATACAAAAAGGTCGACGGCAACAGGAAACAACATCCCGATACCAATAATGATAAGGAATATTCCCGAAACCATCCATATGGGTCGAAAATCAACCAATTCCCTCGCCCCTTGTTTTGTTTATCCCCTTAAGGATTCAATTGGCCCAACCACGGCCAAAAATTCGCGTCTTGTTTTTTCATCCTTGCGAAATGCACCAGCCATACGGCTTGTGACCATGGATACACCATGTTTGTGGACACCACGTGTGCTCATGCATTCATGTGTCGCCTGAATAACGACACCAACACCATATGGTTCAAGTATGTCTTGAATACAATCTGCGATTTCCGCCGTCATTTTTTCCTGAACCTGAAGTCTTTTTGCATATGTTTCCACAACGCGCGCAAGCTTACTGATGCCAACTACTTTATCTTTCGGAAGATAACCAACATGAGCCTTACCAATAATCGGTGCCATATGATGTTCACAGTGTGATTCAAACGGAATATCACGTAAAACCACCATTTCATCATATCCGCTTACTTCTTCAAAAGTACGTGATAGATATTCATGCGGGTCTTCTGTATAGCCCTTATAAAATTCATCATATGATTTAACCACGCGCTTTGGTGTTTCAAGTAACCCTTCACGCATCGGGTCTTCGCCTGCGTATCTAAGTAATGTTCTTACTGCTTCTTCAGCTTCTTCGCGGCTTGGTTTATCAGTCATTCTTCTTCCTTTATGCAACGCTTTGGCTTAATGCAAACGTCTTGATGATGTTGGCATATCCAATGAAAACGCTGGAATTTCAACATCAAAATATGTGCCGTCACCTGCCTGCATTTTATAGCTTCCCACCATAAAACCTGATGGTGTTCTCAGCGGCGCGCCACTTGTATATTCATATGCCTCACCGGGTTCAAGCACGGGCTGCTCACCAACAACGCCTTCGCCCTCGACTTCTTGTGTCATACCATTTCCATCGGTAATGATCCAGTGGCGACGTCTTAATTGCACGGTATCAGGTCCGTGATTTTCAATCTGAACCTGATATCCCCATACATAACGCCCCTCATCCGGTTCAGATTCCTGATCCAGATAAAATGGTTCTACTGACACACCAATATCATTGGTAATGGATTTATATGTTTTTTTATCGTCCATATGACTTTCTTATACCTTTAGACCTGCTGCATGTGCTGCTTTTGCGAAATCTTCGAGCAAGTCATCTGGATGTTCAAGCCCAACAGAAAGCCTTAACATGCCTTCAGTAATACCCATGCCAAGTCGTGCTTCTTCCTCGACCGATTTGTGGGTCGTGCTCGCCGGATGGGTCATTAAACTTTTTGCATCACCAATATTATTGGAAATATCCGTTACTTCTAACGCGTTTAAAAACTTAAAAGCTTGCTCGCGTCCTTCCGGCATAAATACAGTTACGACCGTACCACCAGCGCTCATTTGTTTCTCAACCAGATCACGTTGTTTGAAATCCGCAAACCCCGGATAATTAACCGTTTCAAAACAACCCAGATCACGCAAACCATGCGCAACCTTGCTTGCATTTTCGCACATACGATCAATACGCAGATCCATTGTTTCCATACCCTTAAGCATGACCCATGCATTAAAGGGGCTAAGGTTTGGACCAGTATGGCGGATAAGCGGCAAAATATTTTCTTCCAAAATTTCTTCTGATGTCAAAATACAACCACCAAGGCAGCGCCCTTGACCATCAATATGTTTTGTTGATGAATATATTACGATGTCCGCACCCATTTGGATCGGTTTTTGTAGTAGCGGCGTTGCAAAAACATTATCCACCACCACAAGCGCGCCATTTTCATGGGCAACGTTACAAACAAATTCAATATCCACAACATCAAGTGTCGGGTTCGCTGGCGATTCTAAAAATACCGCTGTGGTGTTTGGCTTAAACGCATTTTTCCATGCTTCGTTATCATCACCATCCACAAGCGTGCAACTAACCCCAAAGTTCGCGAGGATATTTTCGATGAACACGCGGCATGATCCAAATAGCGTCTTACTTGAAACCACATGATCGCCCGCTTTCACGATCGAAAGCATCGCTTGCGTCATTGCGGCCATACCGGTCGCGGTTGAACGGGCCGCTTCTGCCCCTTCGATCAGGGCCATTTTATCTTCAAACATCGCACATGTCGGGTTACGTAGGCGCGAATATGTGTATCCGTCTTGCTCACCTTCGAAACGGGCGGCCGCATCCTCGGCACAGTCATAAGCATATCCGGATGTCATGAACATGCTTTCACTTGTTTCGCCGATTTCACTTCTGTATGTACCGCCGCGAACAAGCTTCGTTTGAAGCCGCCATTTATCCGTAATTTCCTTATTTTTTCCTGTGTCTTTTTTCATCTTCTTTAGCCTTAAATTGTCAAAATGCGGCATTCATAAATCCGCAAGACACGTTAATTACTACAAGATGCCCCACCAAGTACACAAAAAGTTGAGCAATGCGGGTGATTTAACGACACTTTATCCCTCATATCGCCAAGTTTTTCACCCATATTGAACTCACTATCGTATGGAAGCAACGTACAAGCCATAATCGCAGGCGTCTTGGCCCCTTTATGTTTTACAACCATTCTGGACGTTGCACACATCATCGAAGATGGGGATATACCAAGAATATCCCAACAAGCGCTGGTGATTTCGGTGACATCTTCCTTTTCATTCATTTCCGGGAATAAAATTAACGAATGCGGGTTGGATGCATCGATTTTTATATCATTTTCATCAAAAAACGTCTGATAACCACTCCGTAAATCATTTTCATCTTCATGGGTGAATGTACGGCCCGCCACATGAATATCAAACCCATTATCACTTAACCACTTCAATCCCAGCAACATCGGATCCCAGCTGCGCTCGCCGCGCTCGTCCTGATGTTTTTCTTTCGTGTAATGATCAGTTGAAACACGGATTGATAGTTTGTCACCATATTGCTCATTCAATCTAAGGAGAGCATCCGTGTGCCGCATCATCGGCTTCATGGCATTGGTCAGTACCAGCAGATTAAAACCATATTCAAGCGCGCTTTCCATAATCGGAATAATATCCGGGTTCATGAAAGGCTCACCACCGGTAAGACCAATTTCAGCGGTCGGGATATTTTGATCCTTTATTTCATCAAGATAGGAAAGAACCTCATCATGGCTGATGTAAACGAGCGCGTCATTTGTAGGGGACGATTCAATATAACAGTTCACGCAAGTCAGATTACAAAGCGTACCTGTGTTAAACCACAATGTTTCCAGCTTTTTTAAACCAACGTGTGCACGCGGACTACCGTCTTTGGTGAATTCCGGATCACAAAATTTACCCTGTATACTATTTAATTTATCCATGAATTCAGCATACTGACTTCTACATTAAACGTCACGACTTTAATCGTCACGATAATGTGATGCTTTTTTGATTTGCTTTTTTTATGTAAAAACCAAACTATTACAATCAATGATTAGGTTATTAAAACATATCGTATTTTGGCTTGCTCTATCGGCGATGACCGTTTCCCATGCGCAGCGCACGTCACTGACCATTGATGATCTTGATGATGAACAATTGGTATCGGTAATTATTTTCATCGAAGATGAAAAATTAATGGATACAGCGATCAAACGCATTGATCAAAACTGGAAACAGGAATTCATTCCCATGATGCTTGAAAATTTCATGTTTTCACAGTCCAGATACATGCGCACCAAAATCATGAATTTATTACAGGAAAAAACAGAACAGAAGTTTCGTAATAATGTAAACGATTGGTATCACTGGCTTTGGAACGAGCCGACATATGCCAATGAAACATATGATGATTTCAAAGCATTTCTTTATAAAAACATTGATCCCAGATTTGAAAAATATTTCAGTGGACGCGGGGAAACATCCACCATCAGACTTGATGAAATTCGTTGGGGCGGCGTTCAGCAGGATGGCATCCCACCATTAAGAAATCCTGACATGGTTGGCGCGGATGAAGCCACATACATGCAAGACGACAATATCGTGTTTGGCATTGAAAATAATGGTGATGCACGCGCCTATCCCAAAAGAATTCTCGCATGGCACGAAATGTTCGTGGACGAAATCGGCGGTGAAAAAATATCCGGCGTTTATTGCACTCTTTGCGGCACGGTCATCCCTTATAAATCCGGTGATTATAATCTAGGTACCAGCGGATTTTTATATAGATCCAATAAATTGATGTATGACCGCCGCACCCAATCGCTTTGGAATACTTTTATGGGTGAACCCGTACTTGGCCCATTGGTTGGACAGGGTATTCGCCTTGAATATGTTGGTGTTGTCACCACCACTTGGGGCGAATGGAAAAAACGTCACCCAGATACAAAGGTCCTATCACTGGATACAGGATACACACGTGATTATGATGAGGGTGAAGCCTATAAAGATTACTTCGACACAGATGAATTGATGTTCAGCACACCGTTTAGTGATGACCGGCTTAAGAACAAACAGGAAATTCTGGCATTACGTTTTCCCGCGAGCCCTGATGAACAATTGGCCATTGATACAGAATTTCTAAATACCCATCCTGTATTTATGGGGAAAATTGGCCTTCAGAATTTTGTTGTACTAACCGACAGTTCCGGCGCCAACCGTGTTTATGATAGTGCGGGCTTAATCTTTACTGACTATGATCAGGATATTACCGTCACAGACAGAAATGGTGAAACATGGTCCATCACGGAAGACATGATGACATCAAGTTCTGGAAAAACACTTGAACGTCTTCCGGCACACCGTGCATTTTGGTTTGGATGGCAGGCTGCCTTCCCAGAAACGAAATTGATTAAATAGCACCCGAACCACAACCTATACAATTACTTGTCAACATGTGATACAATCATAATAACATTCGAAAGGATATTATTATGGATTCAACCATCATGGATCTTACATCACATTGGGTTGGTATTACCGCCATTGTAATTTTTGTTCTGTCTTATTCTCTGGTGATTGCAGAGGAATATTTACATCTTAAAAAATCAATTCCAGTCATTTTTGGCGCTGGTCTTATTTGGTTGATTGTGGCTGTCCAATATGTTGGTGATCCTAATCATCAAACGGAAGAGGCAATAAAGCATTTACTTATTGAATTTGGTGAACTTTTCTTATTCTTACTTGCGGCAATGACATATGTAAATGCCATGAACGAACGCGGAGTTTTCGATAGCTTACGCGTTTGGCTCGTACACCATAAATTCAGTTATCGTCAACTTTTCTGGGTAACGGGTGTGATGAGCTTCTTTCTATCCCCAATCATTGATAATTTGACCACGGCTCTTGTGATGTGTGCGGTGATTATGGCAGTTGGCCGTGATAATAATAATTTTATTGCCATTGGATTTGTGAATATCGTAATTGCAGCCAATGCTGGGGGCGCTTTTAGTCCATTTGGTGACATTACCACCCTGATGGTATGGCAAACAGGTGTGGTGGACTTCTGGACATTCTTTAATTTATTCCTACCGAGTGTCGTGAACTATATCATTCCAGCTTTCTTTATGTCACTTGCCGTCAGTAAAGAGGTCCCCGCCGTCGAAGAAGAGGAAGAAGTCGTTATGCTTAGAGGCGCACGCCGTATCATGCTTCTTTTCGGTCTTACTATCGTCACAGCGGTCAGCTTCCATAGTTTCCTTCATATTCCACCATTCCTCGGTATGATGGTGGGTCTCGCGTATCTAAAGGCATTTGGCCATTATTTACGTATCACCCATCAAGATTTTATCGCAAACAGCCCCGGCGAAGATATGGGTGTCGGCGAAATCGGTGACACCCGTAAATTTGATAGTTTTCGCGAAATTGCGCGTGCAGAGTGGGATACGCTTCTCTTTTTCTTTGGTGTGATTATGTGTGTTGGCGGCCTTGGATTTATCGGTTACCTGGCGCTTGCATCCAACCTGATGTATGTGGAAATGGGACCTACTTTTGCCAATATTATGGTCGGCATTTTATCAGCGATTGTAGATAACATCCCTGTAATGGTAGCCGTATTACAGATGGACCTAACCATGGATATCCAACAATGGTTGCTTGTAACCTTAACGGCCGGCGTTGGCGGCAGCATGCTTTCCATTGGCTCCGCTGCCGGAATTGCCCTTATGGGACAGTCACAAGGAAAATACACTTTCTTTGGTCATCTGAAATGGACACCTGTTATTGCCATTGGATACGCCGCAAGTATTTGGGTTCATATGATGATCAGCGACCGTTTTATTGGGGTGATGCCGTAAAACTGCCTATCCCTTACTCACTGTGGCTTTACGGGTAATATTTCCTTGTCTTTAAAACAAGATAATGTTGCTTGAAAACTGTTCATTCTGCATCATATTAATACATATTTTTATAAGGCAAATTAATATGTACATTCGTGATGGATTTATCGGTGCAATTGGCAACACCCCTCTTATTAAACTGAAAAAAGCATCAGAGGAAACAGGCTGCACCATTTTAGGAAAAGCAGAATTCCTAAACCCCGGTGGGTCCGTAAAAGATAGAGCCGCGCTCAATATTATCCTGCAAGCAGAAGAAGATGGCTTAATTAGACCAGGCGGCACCATCGTTGAAGGCACGGCTGGCAATACCGGCATTGGCCTTGCGCTTGTCGGTAATGCACTTGGCTATAAAACGGTTATCGTGATGCCGGAAACCCAATCGCAGGAAAAGAAAGACGCGATCAAACTTGCGGGTGCTGAATTAAAACTTGTGCCGGCAAAACCATATAAGGACCCGGCCAATTACATTCATTTTTCCGGTAGATTAGCCGTTGAAATTGGCAACAAAGAACCAAATGGTGCATTTTGGGCAAATCAATTTGATAATGTTGCCAATAGAGAGGCTCACATCACATCAACTGGCCCGGAAATTTGGCAACAAACCGATGGCAAGATTGACGCTTTTACCTGCGCGGTGGGAAGCGGTGGATCAATTGGCGGTATATCGCTTGCCTTAAAGGAATTTAATCCGGATGTTAAAATCGCTCTCGCCGATCCGATGGGTGCCGCGCTTTATCATTATTATAAACGTGGCTCATTAAAAGCTGAGGGAACATCAATTACGGAAGGGATCGGACAAGGGCGCATAACAGCAAACCTTGAAAATATTGAAATTGATGAAGCGTATCAAATCCCTGATGAAGAAGCATTACATGTCTTATTTGACCTGATTAAATATGAAGGATTATGCCTTGGTGGCTCTTCCGGCATTAATGTGGCTGCGGCGATCAGATTGGCCAAAGAAATGGGCCCCGGCCATACAATCGTAACGTTGCTTTGTGATGGTGGTGCGCGCTATCAAAGCAAACTTTATAACCCTGCGTTTTTAAAGGAAAAAGGCCTGCCTTCTCCCGACTGGTTATAAGAAAGGAAATAGAATGATTGGAAAAATAAATCGTTATATATCCATGGTTTTGGACCGTGATCCTGCGGCAAAATCAGCATTGGATGTGGTTCTTTCTTATCCGGGTGTTCATGCGCTTATGTTTTACCGCACTGCACATTTCATTTGGAACCTACGCCTTTATACACTGGCGCGTTTCATTTCCCATCTTGGCCGTTTTTTTAGCGGGATTGAAATACATCCTGCCGCCAAGATAGGAAAATTTCTTTTCATTGATCACGGCATGGGTGTGGTCATTGGTGAAACTGCCGTTATCGGCGACAATGTCACCCTTTATCAAGGGGTGACGCTAGGCGGTATGTCGCTTAAGGATGAAAAAAGACACCCGACGATTAAAGATAATGTGATCGTTGGCGCGGGCGCAAAAATTCTGGGCCCAATTACAATTGGCGAAAATGTTCGCGTGGGATCAAATGCTGTCGTTATTAATTCAGTTGATGCTGGAAATACTGTGGTCGGTATTCCGGCAAAAGCGATTAAGAAAAATAAAGCATCAGATGCATTTTGTGCTTATGGGTTATCGCTCGATGACATTCCGCCGGAACTTGCAAAATCGCTTGAAAATATTTCCGATGAAGTTTGCGATATTTCATCCAGGCTTAAAAAGCTGGAAAAAGATAACGCAGCTTAAGGATTTTCAATCCTTGCAATAATCATCCCTCATTGATAAATTGTATAAAATATACAAAATTTAATCATAGGGGTACATTATGAGAAATTCATCAAGACGTGGTTTCATGAAAACAGCGGGCATGACAGCATTGCTGTCATCAATGGGAACACATAAAGCATTTTCCCAAGGAACCTCTAACAAACAAAGTACATCAAGACATAACTTTGATGAACACTTTAACCGCATTGGTCATAACAGTGACAAGTGGGACCTGATTATCCAGCAATATGGTAGGGAAAAAATTAAAGCATCCATGGGCGTTGCCGATATGGATTTTCGCCAATTTTCAGAAGTTAACAGCGCCTTACGAGAGCGCACAAAATATGAAAACTATGGCTATGAAATGGTGCCAGATAGTTATTACCAGTCTATCATCAACTGGAACGAACAACGTTATGGCCAAAGTATAAAAAAAGAATGGATTAAAAACTCAGCAACATTGCTGCCAAGCATTACGGCATCACTGGTCGGTTTAAATCCGCATAAAGGAAAAGTCATTATCCAAACCCCAACCTATAGCGGATTTTGGGGTGCGATCAAACGCGCGGGAATGACAAGGGTTGAAGTTCCGCTTAAACAAAATAACGGTAAATTTTCAATGGACCTTGCGGCGGTTGAACGCGCGTTTGATGACGATACAAAATGTCTAATCATTTGTAATCCGAACAACCCAACCGGCACCGCCTGGAGCGCGGATGAACTAAAAGCGTTGGGCGATCTTTGTATAAAACATGGCGTTACGGTACTTTCTGACGAAATTCATTGTGATTTCATAAGAAAGGATAAGAAATTTACGCCCTATTCATCCCTTGGTGAAAAATATGCAAACACAAGCATCACATACCGTTCATCCAGTAAGACATTCAGCCAATCAAGCCTTTGTGTCGCGCATTTCTTCACACAAAACGAAGACCTTATGCGCGCAACTATGAAAACCCACAGAACAGCTTGTAACACATATGGGTTGCTCGCTTGTGAAGTCGCCTAACCATGCAGGTAGAAAAGAGACGGATCAAGTTCGATGCCTTTTTCTTTGGCCTTTATCGCTTTTTCAGTAAAGCCTGCCGTCGAATAACCATCCGCAAGGCTGTCATACGCATTAGCAGACGGGTTTAAATCAACGGATTTCTGATAATGGGAAATAGCCTTGTCATGCATTCCCATATGGCTATAAGCATAGCCAATATTGTTATGGGCGCGGGCATTATTTTCATCAACATTAAGCACGATATTATAATATTTTACGGCATTTTCCATTTCGCTCATGCCATAAAACATGCCAGCCGTGGTCATATATGTTGAAAGTTCATATGGTCTAAAGCGTTCAATTTGAAGCATTAAATCACGATATACCGGATAATTACCGGCCGCCGATGCATCTGCTGCTTTTGCTTCAAGCATTTGTAGTTCATTTAACTGATCGCCACTCGCCAACAGTTCATCAATTAGCGCTCTTCTTTCTTCGTAAATACCAAAACCGCTATAGATACCGGCCGCTTCATATTTTGCTCTATTGAAATTAGGATCAATTTCAATGGCTTTTAATAGTTCATCCAGTCTGCGCTGGTCATCATCATCATCGTTATGCTTCATTGATGCATTATAATGAAGAAAAGCATCCCAGTTTTTAGTGAAATAATATTTTCCGCGTGCAGGTGACGATGGAAGCTGATTAAGAACAGCAGTCGTCAATTTTTTTATGCCACCATTTAATAAATCATGGCCATTTGTGATGATCACATTTTTTGTGACTGTCTTACCGCCCGAATCGATATTGAGAATCAGTTCATTATTATCACCACCACGAAATTCACCGGACACAATAACATCTGGTTTTTTGTCACCATCTTTAAAGAATGCATTGAAATCCTGTTCACTGATAAACGGTACTTTTGACGCATAACGCAAATCATTCAACAGTAAAAAT
Organism: Pseudemcibacter aquimaris; assembly: GCF_028869115.1. Taxonomy (NCBI): domain Bacteria; kingdom Pseudomonadati; phylum Pseudomonadota; class Alphaproteobacteria; order Emcibacterales; family Emcibacteraceae; genus Pseudemcibacter; species Pseudemcibacter aquimaris. The sequence continues at coordinate 549,982 of NZ_CP079800.1, read as the reverse complement.
GAAATCATATCAGACGTAATTTCATTCTGATTTTTCGCAGTTTCCCCTGATTTAAGCGGGATAAACACCCCTAATGGCTGATCAATGTTTTGTGCGGATGCCTGAAAAACAAAAAGCAAACTCACGATTAAAAATATAATTTTTTTCACTTTAATTATCCCGTTTCTTTATAATGACTTTTCCCGTTTGAAATTCTTTAAAATGGGTGATTGCCACATATAATGTTATATAATATATTGTATACAAAATTTATAAATAATCAATTCAGCAAATAAGGAAGAAGTATGAAAAACGACAGAAGAAGCTTTTTAAAAATGTCGACAGCAGCGGGTGCAGGATTAGCACTTTCTGCGACATCTGGTTTGGTTGCACCTGCCTCTGCAAAGGTAAAGGTAAATGCCACTCCAATAGACAAGCTTCAAAATATGATGGGTGGGGTTGAGCCTATTACATTACAAGAACGCATGAACCGTATTGAAAAGGCAAAGCGCCTGATGCGTGAAAACAATATCGACGCGATTTACCTTGAAGGTTCAAGCAACCTTGAATATTTCACAGGTGTGACTTGGGGACGCAGCGAGCGTATGATGGCTGCCATCATCCCGCAAAAAGGTGAAGTAAAATATATCTGTCCAATGTTTGAAGCCGACCGTCTTCGTGAAAAAATCATTTTCGGTGATGATGTTCGTGGCTGGGAAGAACACGAAAGCCCATATAAACATGTTGCACAAATGTTTAAAGACATGGGCATCAACAATGGCACAATCGGTATTGGCGAAAGAACAAGATTCTTCTTATTTGACGGTATCCGTAAAGAAGCACCTCACCTAACATTCGTAAGTGCTGATCCTGTTACAATTCCATGTCGTCTTTATAAATCAAAGCATGAACTAGCGCTTTTACAAAAAGCGAACGACATCACAATCGAAGCTTATAAAACAAGTGTTTCAATGATTGAAGCAGGCATGACTGCACCAGACATTCGTGATATCACACGTGCTGCCCACGCCAAAATGGGGGTTTATGGTACAATTTATGCTCAAGTTGGCATCGTATCATCATCACCGCATGGTCTTCTTGTTGAGCCAGAAGTAGAAGACGGCATTATCGTTCTTATGGATGGTGGCTGTACTGTTCATGGTTATGAATCAGACATCAGTCGTACATTCGTTCACGGTACCCATACAGATGAACAAAAACGAGTTTGGGATCTGGAAAGAAAAGCACAACAAGCCGGTTTCGAAGCAGCACAACTGGGTGCCCCGCTTGAAAATGTTGATATTGCAGCAAGAAAAGTAATCACGGATGCTGGTTATGGCCCTGAATATAAAACACCAGGTCTTCCGCACCGTACCGGTCACGGTATTGGTCTTGACGGTCACGAATGGGGTAATGCTGTGCTTGGCAACAAAACACCACTTGCACCAGGCATGTGTTTCAGTATTGAACCAATGATTGCAATTCCGGGTAAGTTCGGCGTTCGTCTGGAAGATGTATGTTACATGACCGAAGACGGCCCACGTTGGTTCACGCAACCAAGTGTCGCCATCGACGACCCATTTGGTAATAACTAAGAATTTTTAGAGATAACAATAAAAAAATTTAAAAAATTCTACCTCCATAGAAATAACTAAGCCAAAGTTACTTAAAAATAACTTTGGCTTTTTTCGTGATTAAAAAAATAAAAAATTAAGAAAGATGCGGCTTAATCTGCTCGAACGTCGCATTGATATGTTGCTTAAGTAATAAACACGCTCCGTCTACATCACCTTTACGGCATAGCTCGATCAATTCATTATGTTCTTCATGGGCACGTTCAGGTGCGCCCTCTTCGAGCAACTGCTGTCTGATGTAACGGTCCGTATTACTATGAAGCATTTGTAGAATTTTAATGGTATTTGGCTGATCAGCAGGCTTATAAAATTGATAATGGAAATCCCAATTAAGCTTGGTCCAATTATCAATATTTTCACCTGAGATAACCATTTTGTCGAATTTCTTCAGCGCAACTTCTGCCTGATCCAAATCATCATCACTCATTTTTGGAACCGCTTGCTTCATCAAATCGCACTCAATCAGAATACGTAGATTAAAAAGCTCGGCCGCTTCTTTTTGAGAAAGCGACCTAACGACGCCCCCCTTATGAGCAACGATCTCAATCAGCCCTTCCGCTTCAAGACGAAGCAAAGCTTCCCTAAGCGGGATACGGCTAACCCCAAGTTCATTGGCAAGTGAATCTTGACGAAGCTGGAAACCAGCTTCGTATTCATTAGATATTATTCGTTTTTTAAGTTCCTGAAAAACATTATCAACAACAGTATTTCGTCGAAAAGGTGAAAAAGACAAATATCGACCCTTTAGTAGTTTAAAAATATAAAAAAGAATATATTAAACTATTATTGCGCCCAAATATAGCTTGTTTTTACAATTGTATAAAATTCTTTAGCATAACTACCTTGTTCACGGTTCCCGTAGCTTGATCCTTTGCGTCCACCAAATGGTACGTGATAATCAACACCAGCTGTTGGCAGGTTCACCATAACCATACCCGCTTTTGCTCTTCGTTTAAAATCACGGCTATATTTCAATGACTTAGTACAAATACCAGATGAAAGGCCAAATTCAGTATCATTTGCAACTTTCAGTGCTTCTTCGTAATCTTTTACCTTAATCACACTGGCAACTGGCCCGAATACCTCTTCCTTATTAATTGTCATTTCAGGTGTCGTATCGATGAATAAAGCAGGTTTCATATAATAACCTTCTTTACCACAGTCAGCTTTAGTACCGCCACAAACAAGCTTCGCACCTTCTTTAAGAGCGATCTCAACATAGTTCATATCAATATTAAATTGTGCTTCATCAACAACTGGGCCGATTTGTGTATTTGCATCACGGGCATCGCCCACTCTAAGCGCTTCTGTTTCAGCGGAAATTTTCTCGATAAAGCGATCATAAATACCTTCTGTAACAATAATACGGCTTGATGCAGTACAGCGCTGACCTGTTGAATAAAATGCACCCTGAACCGCACAATTAACCGCCGTATCAAGATCAGCGTCATCCAGAACAACAAGTGGATTTTTACCACCCATCTCAAGTTGGATTTTACCGCCACGAGCAACAACCTTGTTACGGATCATTTCACCAGTGCCAACGGAACCTGTGAAGCTTACCGCGCCAACTTTTTCAGAAGCCACGATTTCTTCACCAACAACACGGCCGGAACCCATTACAAGGTTTACAGTACCGTCTGGAAGGCCAGCTCTTGAAATAATTTCTGTAAGCGCCCATGCAGAACCAGAAACCAGTTCCGCTGGTTTAATCACGACACTATTACCATAGGCAATTGCAGGTGCGATTTTCCATGCTGGAATTGCAATCGGGAAATTCCAAGGTGTGATCAAGCCAATAACACCAACAGGTTCACGTGTAATTTCAACGTCAACTTCCGGTCTTACAGAATCAACAAGCTCTCCGGTAAGGCGTAGTGCTTCACCGGCGAAAAATTTGAAAATTTGTCCCGCGCGCATTACTTCACCCGTTGCTTCCGGTTGCGTCTTGCCTTCTTCACGGGCAAGTAACTCACCGAGCTCCGCTGCTCTTTCAAAAATTTCAGTTGCGATTTTATCTAATGCATTAAAACGGTCTTGCGGTGTTGAAGCGCCCCAAACTTCAGATGCTTTTTCCGCCGCATCGATTGCTTCATGCGCTTGTTCTTTTGATGCGGATGCATATAGACCAATGACATCAGAAAGATCTGATGGGTTGATGTTTTCCACATATTTATCAGCTGCTACCCATTGACCGCCAATATAGTTATCAAATTTATCCACTGTATTATCCTATTATTCTATAATTATTTAACTGTAAAACCTTCTGCGTATGGATCGCGGTCATCAACAAAAATTGTGTTGATGCCTGTTACACGCGCCCAGCCACGAATGCTTGGTTTGATGGCATCAAAATCGCCAACTTTCGTTTTGCTTTCAACACGACCAACAAATTGACTGCCAATAATGCTTTCATGAATAAATTCATCACCCACATCAAGTTTACCTTTAGCAGCAAGTTGCGCCATACGTGCACTTGTTCCCGTACCGCAAGGCGATCTATCAATAGCGTTTTCACCGTAAAACACGGCGTTTCTAGCATGCGATTCTTCCTTAAGTTTTGGCCCTGACCATAAGATATGTGATACGCCATTCACTGTTTCATCATCTGGATGAACAGGGTTAATGATCTCGTTCAAACGGTCACGTAACACTGGTGAATAACGCAAAATATTTTCAACGTTATAATCATTTACACCGTCATAATTCTTTTGTGGGTCAACAATTGCGTAATAATTGCCACCATATGAAATATCGACAACTAATTCACCAAGTTCAGGACATTCAACAACGATGTCGGTTGCCGCCAAGTAGCTTGCAACATTATGAATACGCACCCATTCAATAAATTCGCCGTTTCTTTGGTATTCGACTTTGACAAGACCAGCTGGCACTTCAAGAACCAATTCACCTTCGTTTTTCGGCGTTACAATTCCGCGTTCAAGGATCGCTGTCACAGTACCGATGGTGCCGTGTCCACACATTGGAAGACACCCTGTTGTTTCAATAAATAGAACGCCTGTATCACTATTTTCATCCACTGGATCATATAGAATTGTACCTGACATCATGTCATGGCCGCGTGGCTCAAACATCAGGCTTTTTCTGATCCAATCGTGGTTATTAAGAAAATCCTGTCTTTTATCGCTCATTGTATGGCCGTTTAATTCCGGCCCCCCTTCGATAACTACACGAACAGGGTTTCCACAGGTGTGTCCATCAACACATTTAAATGTATGTGATTTCATTTATTATCAATTATCCTTTATACTTTGCATAATTATTATTAATATTCGTCCCAGAAATAATAATTATTCACCATGGTCACAAACGCTGATTGTGTCTTAATTTCGTTATTCAATCACAACAATTGTACACAGCCAGAATGTCTGTTGAATCATAAATTGTTTTATCGTATATTTTATACAATAAGTCAAAAAACAATTTTAAAATTAAAATTATTTCTTATTTATCAACACATTAAGAGTAAATAGTAAATTGGTTAATAAAAATACTAAAGACTGTGTCGTAATAGGTGCTGGCGTCATTGGCGTTGTTACTGCATTCCAACTTTTAAAAAGCGGAAAAAAAGTAACGCTGATCGACAAAGGCGAGCCAGCCATGGAATGTTCATATGGCAATTGCGCACTTTTCGCAACAGATGAAATTTTCCCGACACCAAGTCTTTCTATCATACCCAAAATTCCGGGTATGCTTTTTAATTCGGAAAGCCCTTTGGTCATTAAGCCAGATTATATGCTTTCCTTTATCCCATGGGGACTAAGGTTTCTATGGGCGTGTCGGCCATCAAAAAATAAATCAGGTGTCGAAGCCCTTAAAAACTTAAATAAAAATGCGCTTGCCGATTGGCAAGATGTGATGAAATCCGCGAACGCTGATCGGTTCTTAAGGCAAAATGGCAATCTTCACGTCTTTAAAACGGCGCGCGGTCATGAAGAAGGTAAAGAATTACTTGAAAGCCTGAATACACATGATATTCGTGCCCGTATGGTAAACGCACAAGAATTAAAGGAAATGGTTCCTGATATTTCCGATGATCAACACGGCGCGGTTCAGTTTCTGGATACCGGTCACAGCATTGAGCCACACGGACTTGTCCGTGCAGTATTTGATCAATTTATCGCTGATGGCGGTACATTCATAAAAGAGCAAGTACACACATTAAAGAAAACCGAAACTGGCGTTGACATTTCATACGGTGAAAACACTCTTCACGCAGAAAAACTGGTCATTGCCGCAGGATATAAAAGTGCCGAATTAACGGCGCAGCTTGGCTATAAAGTGCCACTCACAGCAGAGCGCGGTTATCATTTGATGTTGCCGAAACACAAAAACCTTGAATATGCGCTAACCCATCATGAACGCCATTTTGTGATTACACCACTTGAGAATGGATTAAGACTAGCCGGAACCGCAGAATTTGCAAAAAACAGCGAAAATCCGACAATGGATCGCGCCAGAATGCTGACCAAATTCGCAACCGAATTATTACCAGATCTTTCATCAGAGATTGAAAGTGAATGGATGGGGTGTCGTCCGACATTGCCTGATTACTTGCCGGTCATTGACCAAAAAGAGAATGTCTTCTTTGCATTTGGTCATAGTCACCTTGGGCTAACTCAGGCAGCGTCAACTGCAAATATAATCCGCGACATGGTCGCAAATAAAGAAACAGAAACAATTAAAACAAACAATAGATCATTTTCAATTGATCGTTTTTAAAAAGGGAAAATCATTATGGCTGGACCAGCACCACAAGCACAGGAAACTTGGTCATCACAACTAACCTTCCTTATGGCATCCGTTGGATTTGCCGTCGGGCTTGGCAACATATGGCGCTTTCCGTACGTCACTGGGGAAAATGGCGGTAGCGCCTTTATCATCGTATATTTGTTATGCGCATTTATCATCGGCGTTCCGCTTGTGATGGCAGAATGGTCAATTGGTCGTCGCAGCCGTAATTCTGCATCAGCGCCTAGCTGCATTAGCGATGTTGCATCACAAGGAAATGTGTCCAACAAATGGTCCGTAATTGGTGACATTGCGGTACTTGCCGTATTTATGTTGATGCTTACTTACACAGTGGTAGCAAGCTGGACATTCGATTATTTCATTCGCGCCGTTTCCGGTAGTTTCAATGAAATTACAGCGGCTGGATCAACATCAATGTTTCAGGATCTTATGGCAAGCCCGGGCAGACTGATGTTCTGGCATGCGGTTGTTGTCGTCATTACTGTTGCCGTTAATTCAAAAGGGATCACAGCCGGTATTGAAAAAGCGGTTAATGTTCTTATCCCGTCACTATTCATTTGTATCCTACTGATGGTGGTTTATTCGTTCTTTGTTGGCGATATCGCATCAACATTCGATTTCTTACTAACACCTGATTTCAGCAAAATTAACGCGTCAACAATCCTGCTTGCAATTGGTCAGGCATTCTTTTCCATCGGTATTGCCATGGCCGTGATGATCACTTACGGATCGTACCTTACTAAGGATACATCAATTCCACAAAATGCCTTTATCGTTGTAAGTGCCGACACTTTTGTTGCGTTAATCGCTGGTTTCGCGATCTTCCCAATCGTGTTTAGTTATGGCTTACAAATTAATTCAGGACCGGGTCTTGTGTTTGAAACATTACCACTCGCATTCGGCGGTCTTCCGGGTGGTCAGGTTTTTGGCGCTATTTTCTTTATGTTATTGATTGCGGCAGCACTGACATCTTGTATCAGTAACTTTGCCCCGGTTAATGCATGGTGCGCAGAAAAATTTAAAATGTCACATACAAAGGCCGCGATTGTTTCCGGTATTGTCATGTGGGTCTTTGGCCTTGTTGCGCTTGCCTCTCTTAATATTCTTGAAGATGTAAGACCACTTGGATTTATCGAAAAATTCGCTGATATGACCATTTTCAACATTATTGATTATTTCGCCGCCAATATTCTATTCCCATTTGGCGCGCTTCTGACATCAATATTTATTGGCTGGATATTGCCACCACACATCATTCAGGAAGAAATTGGTCTTTCGAAAGACAGTAAAGGATATAAACTCTGGATTAACTTAATGCGTTACTTTATACCTGTTGCGATTTCTATAATCTTTTATATGAGTGCAACAGGTTAAGGGAGTAACCATGCAAAAGTTAACAATCTTATTGATCACCATGATGATGGTGATCACCGGCTGTAGTAACAACAGCGAAAATGCCGCACAACCACAACAGGACCCTGCAAGCATGGTTCTTATGGGCGGGAACGTCATCACTGTTGACGATCAATTTTCGCTTAAAACAGCCGTTGCCATTCAAGGCAAAAGAATCATCGCCGTCGGAAGTGACGAAGACATTAAAGCCTATATCGGTTCAGACACGAATGTGATTGATCTTGCAGGTAAAACAGTTCTTCCAGGTCTGATTGACGTACATGGTCATATTCATTCATATGGCCGACTATTACAAAACTTGGATCTGAATAATACCAAAAGCTATGCTGAAATTATTGCCATGGTGAAAGCCAAGGCAGAAACACTTGAGCCTGGCGAATGGATTATCGGCCAAGGTTGGGACCAAAATAATTGGGACGAAAAAATCTTCCCAACACAGGAACCATTAAGTGCTGTTTCACCGAATAACCCGGTTATTCTTAACAGAACAGATGGTCATGCGATCCTTGCAAATAAAAACGCAATGGACATTGCTGGTATCACCAACGACACACCAGACCCAGACGGCGGAAAAATCATCCGAAACGAAGCTGGCGAAGCAACAGGTGTTTTCGTTGACCTTGCGGAAGAGTTAATCAGACAATATGAGCCTGTAACAGACAAAAACATCGCTGATAGATTAACAGTTACGGCGGATAAAGCGTTAAGCGTTGGCTTAACCATGGTTCACGATCTTGGTACATCACCAGCTGAGCTTAAAGTATTTAAAGCAATGGCAGAAAATGGTGAATTTGACATGCGCGTAAATGTCATGTTCGATAACCCTGCGGAAGAAATCGATTACAGAGCGTTTTTCAAAGAAAACAAGATTGAAAATATTGACGATCACATGCTTATGGCTAAAGGCATTAAACTTTATCGTGACGGTGCACTAGGATCACGTGGTGCGTTATTAACTGAACCATATCACGATGATACCCATAACTATGGTATCGAGGTTGCAACCCAAGAAGAAGTTTATGAAATTTCAAAAGCAGCCATTGATACAGGCATTCAAATTGTAACCCACGCTATTGGTGACGAAGCCGTTTCAACAACACTTAATTCTTATGAAAAAGCGTTCAATGAAACAGGTAAGCAAGATCACCGTTTCCGCATGGAACATGCACAAATCATCCATGAAGAAGACGTAAACCGCTTTGTTGAATTAGGTGTTATTCCGGGTGTTCAACCGGGTTCTGTGATTACAGACATGGACTGGACAGAAACACGTATTGGTCCAGAGCGTATCAAACGTGCTTATTTGTTCCGTGATTTCCTTAATACTGGAACGCCGCTGATCTTTAGTTCTGATTTCCCAACAGAATCAATCAACCCGTTTGAAGGAATGTACCGCGCCGTAACACGTATGCACGAAGACGGCACACCGGCAAACGGCTGGAACATTGAACAAGCTGTAACCATCGAAGAAGCGATCAAAGCGCACACAATCTGGGCTGCTTATTCAAGTTTTGATGAAGATATCTTAGGATCAATCGAAACGGGCAAATATGCCGACCTTATCGTTATTGATCGTGATGTGTTGAGCATCGAATCAACAGATCTTAAGAATGTTCAGGTTGAATACACCATCGTTGGTGGCGACATTAAATATTCGAAAAACTAATCAAGTCTAATTATTGAACTGGCGGCTTTTTAAGTCGCCAGTTTTACCCCCCCCTCTCAAATACAATATTAACACGGTGGCAATCTTAAACTGATCTCTTGGCATACCTTTGCAAGAGGCGCTGTATAAATATGATGATCTGGTTTCAATCTATATAAAGGGATACTAACGCTGATGGCGGCGACAGGTTTACCAGCAGAATTTAAAATTGCTTCCCCGTAACATGCAACGCCCTCTTCATTTTCTTCGCGTTCCATGACGTATCCAGCTTGCCTTAATGTATCCAGCTGTTTTTCCAACTGTTCACGGGACGTCACACTATGACTTGTAATTGGTGGATATGAGATTTCCCATAAGACCTTCTCTCTTTCATCATTATCCATTGCCATTAAATAAGCTTTACCAACTGACGAAGAATGAAATGGAACACGCGCCCCAATGGTGGATGTCATTTTAACAGACTCTCTACTTTCCACTTTTTCAATATAGGTCAGTTCATTACCACTTCTGATCGCTAAGTGAACAGTTTCACCAGTTTGATCACGAAGCTTATCCAAAAATGGCCGCGCTGCCTGCCTGATGTCATTCCCTTGCCAAACTTTTGATGCCAGATTAAGAAGCCCCAAACTCAATTGCCATCCCCCACTTACCGTCTGCTCTATTAACTGTTCAGCTTCAAGAGCCGCAATGAACCGGTATACCGTCGGCCTTGGCATTGCGACACTTTCAACTAGCTCTGGAACCGATAAAGGCTTACCCGCATCCGCGATTGCCTTTAACACAGCCATATTCTTTGAAAATGATGCTGCGCCCTTGACTGATTTACTCATTATTTTTCCCGATTATTTACTGTGTTGACTTAATTCAAGAGAATCAAATATTATCATAATATGAATATAATGTCTATAATATGGACAATTAATTATTTGGAGTTTTCAATATGCCGTTAGTAAATGAAGATAAAAACCCGCAAATCCCATACCAATTCCCAATGCCAAAGGAAGCGGCACCGGAAATCGTTGTGCCACATGCCATTCCGAATGATGAACGCATTTGGGTACCACAGGGCGAAAAGGTAAGCTTTCGCCCATTATGCCTAAACGTCAGTAATGGTTACTGGATGAATTTATTGCGGGTTAGAAAATCCGGTGTTCTAAGTCGCCACCGCCACCCTAACCCTGTACATGGGTATGTGATTAAAGGGCGCTGGCATTATTTGGAACATGACTGGGTCGCTGAAGAAGGTGGTTATGTATATGAACCACCAGGTGAAACACACACCTTGGTCGTTCCAGATGATGTAGAAGAAATGATCACATTGTTTCAGGTAAATGGCACCATGAATTATGTTGACCCATATGGAAAACATCTTGGGTATGAGGACGTATTCACAAAAATTGATATGTGCCGCAAACATTACGAAGAAGTCGGCCTTGGCGCCAATTATGTTGACCAATTCATAAGGTAATAATGATGTCTGTTTCTTATAATTATGAAGGTAAAATTGCCGTTGTAACAGGCGGCAGCGCCGGTATTGGGGAAGCAATAAAAAACCACCTTATCCGCGCAGGTGCAACTGTTGTGGTGTGGGATTTAAATACGAAAGAAAACCCTGATGATGCGGAATATTTGCAAGTCGACGTGACGGACAGAATAAATGTACTAACCGCCACACAGTCGGTCATAGATAAACATGGCCGCATCGACATGCTGATCAATTCAGCGGGTTATGCGGGGCCAACTATGCCGGTTGATCAATATGATCCTGACGAATGGAAAAGAATTATTGATATTAATCTGGTAGGCGTCTTTGAAACTTGCAGAAATGTTTTAAAGCATATGCGGAACTCTGAATATGGACGCATCGTTAACATCAGCTCTCTTGCCGGAAAAGAAGGCACGCCAAATGCATCGGCCTATAGCGCCGCCAAGGCAGGCGTCATCGCCTTAACCAAATCAATGGGCAAAGAATTCGCGGATTACGACATACGAATAAATTCAGTGGCACCAGCGGCCGTAAAAACCGCGATCCTAGAACAGATGTCACCGGAACATGTGCAAACCATGATCAATAAAAGCCCCCAGCAAAGATTGGGAACAGTTGATGAAGTGGCCGAGATAGTGATGTGGCTATGTTCAGACGAATGTAGTTTTAACAGCGGCGCGGTTTTTGATCTTTCTGGCGGAAGGGCAACTTACTAATGACTAAAGAATTTAAAGCTATCGATGGCCTAGAAAGTAAAGGTCTACGGCTAAATGGATCAGCCACACGGGAACTAGCAAACGCCACAATGGGGCGCGATAATATTATCCCGCTGTGGTTTGGGGAACCTGATGTTTCCACCCCCGATTTTATTTGTAAAGCGGCGGCGGGATCACTTGAACACGGCGAGACATTTTATTCCGAAGGACTAGGTAAACCATTTTTAAGAGAGGCAATCGCCAAATATCAATCCGGACTTTTCAAAAATACAATTGGAACGGACCGCATTGCCGTCACGTTATCCGGTGGCAATGCTTTAAATTTGGCATTTCAGCTTATCCTGAATGATGGTGATAAGGTCGTGACCACCATTCCCGCCTTCCCCAATTTGCTTGCAATCCCGTCCTTACAAAGCGCGGCGGTTGAAGCAGTACATCTTGAATACGGTGAAAATGGCTGGAAACTGGATATTGATAAATTTCTTGCAGCTGCGCGCGGTGCAAAGGTGGTTCTGTTAAACAGTCCGGGCAACCCTACAGGGTGGACCTTAAGCCGTGAGGAACAGCAAACTATCTTACAAGAATTTCGTAAAACCGGAACATGGCTGATTTCTGACGAGGTTTATAACCGAATTTATTATAACGGCCTCGCTGCGCCATCATTCCTTGAAATCGCGGAACCTGAAGATAGGGTGATCGCTGTGAATAGTTTTTCAAAAACTTGGGCAATGACTGGATGGCGCATTGGTTGGTTAACATTGCCACCGTCACTTATTCCCACAGTGGAAAAATTGATGGAATATTCTGTTGCCTGCGCGCCCGTCTTTATTCAACGCGCTGCAAAAGTCGCACTTGAGCAAGGCGAGGATTTCATCAAAACATCAAAAAACAGATATAATGCAGGATTAGATGTGGTTGAAGATCGACTTTCCAGACATCAAAACATATCGTTCAAACGGCCGGAAGCTGCCTTTTATGCTTACTTTCAAATTGATGGCGTAAAAAATAATATGGAAATGGCAAGATATATTATTGATGAAACCGGTGTCGGCCTTGCCCCAGGCGTTGCATTTGACCCAAGTGCAAAAGACTGGTTCAGATTATGTTTTGCTCAAAGTGAAGAACGCCTTCATCAAGCATTTGATAGGCTCGACCCCTTTATAAGAAAAATAGTAGATAAATAACAAAAAGCGTCTTAGTATTTTCAAAAATATATTTGGTATTTAAGAAAATCGAATGACGGCTAAAGAAAAAAATGGGGTTGCGCGCAAGCAACGTGTGCGCAACCGTAATCAACGAAAAATCATTACCGCTGCGGAAAAAATATTCTCGGAAAAAGGATATATCGCCGCAACCGTACAAGAAATTGCGGACCTCGTTGATATACCAAAAGCCAACATCCATTACTATTACCCAACCAAAAAAGATTTGTATCTTTCGGTCATTAAAAATTTACGCGACATTTGGAAAAGCGACATTGGTATCCTGATGAATGAAGATGACGCGAAGACGGCCTTAAGCGGATATGTCAGAAGTTTGCTGGATATTTCATTTGAAAATCCCCGTGCCTATAAAATCTGGAGCTGGGAAATGATGTTCGGCGCAAAAAATCTTTCCAAAGAAATTAAACAAAGCATGATCAAGCGCCATAGCCAAGAGACGGAACTTATCCAAAAATGGATTGATACAGGACAAATCATTCCAATTGAGCCGCAAAACCTGCTTTTTTTCTTATGGGGTGTGACAAGACATTTTTCCGACTTAAGAGATCAGATCAAAATATTGAATAACAATAAATATTTAAGCAAAGAACAACGTGAAAAAGTATACCGTGACGCTGAAAATATGGTCGTAAGAGGCGTTATTATAGAAAACCGTTAATAACCTAATCATCTCTGTCCTTCCCCATTTTTATAATATTAAATATCCACTAAAGGTTTATTGCATTCTTTTAAAAACTTGACTACTTAGTCAGAAAATTTATAAGATGATTCCGCTTAATAAGTCGCAGTTAATAATTTGAGATAAGGAGTAACCGGACATGAACAAACAAACGAATTGGAGTTTCGATACCAACGCAATTCGCGCAGGCGAACACCGTGACCCTGTAACCGGTGCTCACAATACGCCTATATATCAAACGGCTACTTTCTCATTTGAAACATCAGAAGAACTCGCTGATGCCTTTATCAATTACGGTAAGCCCGATTGTCCTGACCTTTACACCCGGGAAAGCAATCCAACCATAAGTATGCTGCAGGACAAAATGTCGGTCTTACAAAAAACCGAGGCAAGCCTTGCAATGGCTTCCGGCATGGCCGCCGTCGCCGCGTCAATCAGGTTATGCGCCAAAGCGGGTGACCATGTCATTGTTACAGACAAAATCTTTGTCGTAAGCAGAAGCTTCTTTCAAGAAGAATGCCCGGCAATGGGGATCGAGGTAACATTCGTTGATATGCTCGATTTGGAAAGCGTTAAAAATGCCATTAAACCAAATACAAAAGCATTATTCGTTGAAACGATTACAAACCCCGAAATGTTTGTTGTTGACCTTGCCGCCCTAAAAAAGATAGCGACCAGTTATGATTTATCACTGATTGTCGATAACACCTACCTAAGCCCATATTTGCTACAACCCGTTGATTTCGGCGCCGATCTCATCCTCGATTCAGCGACAAAATATCTTAGCGGGCATGGTGATGCTGTTGGCGGCATTCTATGTGGCTCTGAGAAGTTGATTTCCAGGGCACGTTCATCCATGTCATCCTTTGGTCAGTGTATTAGCCCGTTTAATGCTTGGCTCATCTTACGTGGTATTCGTACATTACCGCTTAGGATGCAAAGACATACGAAGAACGCAATGGCGCTAGCCAAGATGCTAAAAAACCATGAAAAGATAGAATGGGTTCGCTATGCTGGAACACCAGACAGCAATCAAGTTGCACTGATGGAAAAGCAATTCCCGAAAGGGTGCGGCGGTATGCTTTCTTTTAATATTAAAGGCGATCCGGATAATCTTCATAAATTTATGAATGCGTTGACTATGGTTGATCAAGCAACCAGCCTTGGTGATGTTTACACATTGGCTGCTGCAAGAGTAAACTACGGCCTTATAAGAGTTTCAGTCGGATGCGAAGATGAGGAAGACATCCTTGCTGATTTCGCACAAGCACTCGAAACAATCGAAATATAAGGGATAATATGGCTACGAATAATAAACATGAACAATGGTCTTCAAAAGCCACATTCCTATTCGCCACCGTAGGCGCAGCTGTTGGCCTTGGAAACTTATGGCGTTTCCCCTTTGTTGCCGGTGAAAATGGTGGTGGTGCATTTGTTCTTGTTTATTTGTTTTTTGTGGCTTTATTTGGCATTCCGTTACTTGTATCCGAACTCGGCATTGGCAGGCGCGGGCAAAAAAATCCGATTAATTCAATGCAGTCAATCAGCAAACATGAAAATGCCAACAATGGCTGGAGCATCGTTGGTTGGTTAAGCGTCGGCATTCCGCTTATCAGTTTAAGTTTTTACAGTGTGGTCGGCGGTTGGGCCTTGTATTATATTCTTGAAGCCGGAATGAATAGTTTTGATGCCATCGAGGGCATCAAATCAAAAGAAAATTTTGATAGTTTTGTCGCGTCCCCAACACAACTTTTTATAGCCCACACCATTTTTACCGGACTGGCGGTTTTGGTCGTCGGTCGCGGCATTAAAAACGGCATTGAACGGATTGTAAAAATCATGATGCCTGCTTTATTTATACTATTGGTAATTATGGTCATAAATTCAGTACTGACAGCAGACATCAGTGCCGGATTGAAGTTTTTATTCACGCCTGATTTTTCTAAAATCACACCTGCCGTAATTACCATGGCGATGGGACAGGCTTTTCTTTCTGTGGGTATTGGTGTGGGGGCCATGATGACATATGGATCATACATGCCTAAGAAATTCTCACTTACAACATCTGCAGCAACAATTGCCATATCAGACACACTGGTTGCCATCCTCGCTGGCGTTGCCATTTTCCCAATTGTGTTTGAATATGGGCTTGACCCAAGCGGCGGACCGGAATTGATATTCGTAACCTTGCCTGTTGCGTTCGGTCAGATGCCGCTTGGGTATTTGCTGGGATTATTGTTTTTTATTCTTCTTTTTTGCGCTGCATTTTCCACCGCTGTTGGCATGTTGGAACCAACGGTGGCGTGGCTATCAGATCGTGGATTTAGCCGCCCGCTTATGGCCCTTATTGCCGGTGGATCAACATGGCTTCTTGGGATCGTTTTCGTATTATCATATAATATCTGGGCAGATGTTCGGCTATTTCCAAACACACCAATATTGAAGGAAAAGAACCTTCTTGAATTAACCGATTTTATCATTACTAATTTATTTATTCCGCTAAATGCACTGTTAATCGCGCTCTTTGTAGGATGGATCATGGCGCGGAAATCTATGGTGAATGAAATTGATTTGGGGGACGGACTTGTTTTTAAAATATGGCATTTTGCTATTCGCTACATCATTCCTGTAGCAATTATAATTATTTTCGTTACTAATTTTCAGTAACGCAATTCAAATTGAATGGATAATAAAATCATGGAAGCTCAATTAATTGACCACCCACTTATTCTGCATAAACTAACTTTGATGCGTAAAAAAGACACGCCCCCTGCACTATTTCGAGGACTGCTTAAAGAAATAAGTGTTCTTATGGGGTACGAAGTCACCAGAGATCTTGAGCTTAAAAACATTGATATTGAAACACCCGTATCCAAAACAACGGGTTCAAAACTAAGTGGTCGCAAAATGTGCATTTTCTCGATCTTAAGAGCAGGCGAAGGGCTTGCACAAGGGCTTCTTGATCTTATCCCCACCGCTAAAGTAGGGCATGTTGGCCTATATCGTGATCCGAATGATTTACATGCGGTTGAATATTACTTTAAAGCACCGCCCCATTTAAATGAACGCTTTAATTTGGTAGTCGACCCTATGCTCGCAACCGCCAATTCTGCAATCACTGCCCTTGATAGAATTAAGCGTGCTGGCGCCAAAAACATCACCTTTCTTTGCCTACTCGCCGCGCCAGAAGGAATTAAGGCATTAAACGATGCGCATCCTGATGTAAAAATTTATACCGCAGCAATTGATGAAAAACTAAATGAAAAAAGCTATATCGTACCGGGCCTTGGGGACGCAGGTGACCGTATTTTCGGAACCATATAAACCATGATTTATTCCCTAAATTATGTGAACCTTATTCAAGCAGGCATGATTACAACAGGGATTATGGGTGCCATTTTATTATGGTTATCAAAACCAAATGAATTCCGCGGTATTGCACTTACATTTGCAATGATCGCAATAGCATCATTAATCAATATATTAGAAGAAACCGGATTAACTCGAGATTATTATTTAATCAGCCCGATTTTTATAATGTTATTTGGTCCGGCCATTTTTCTATCCGTAAAATTAATCATTGATAAAAAAATTGAACAAAAAGCTTATTGGCATTTTTTTCCCGCACTTCCGCTTTTAATGATGACATCATATACGTCTACGGTAATAGCAATAGGAACGTTGTGGCGGTTGGCATACGCCTTCCTTACCGTTTGGACCTTAATTAATTACAAAAAAGAATTGGATGAACAACGTTCAGATTCAGATGATCATTCATTAAACTGGCTGGTCTGGATTTTGGTAATTACGGCATTATTTAATTTCATCGATCTTGTTCGGTTAAATACTCAACATCTTTTGCCTTATGCCCTCAATGTAATCGGACAAGCTGTGAATAATGCTATTTGGTTAATCATATCAATGATCATTATTATCAAGCTTCAACTTCAGCAATCTACGCCTGTCATTGAAGACCTCTTTAAACCAAAAGAAGAAAAGAACACTTCAGAAGCAGACGATTATCAAACTCTTTTTACTGAACTCGACCATTTGGTTCAAAAAAACAATTGGTTTTTAGAGCCAAGAATTTCGCTTAGTGACATAAGTCATAAAACAGGTTTAAACATACGTGACATTTCAAGAGCAATTAACCTTGTGACTAAAAAGTCTTACAATGAATATATCAATCAATACCGCGTAGATTTTGTGTGTCAGAAAATCAAAGACAACCCTAATCAATCCATACTTGATATCGCATTTGAAGCAGGGTTTAGTTCAAAAGCATCATTTAATAAAGTTTTTAAAGAACTTACTGGTACTACCCCATCTCAATACAAATCAAGTCTATTATCATGATATGAGACGACAGTAATACCCATTCCCATTATCACCAAGGCATTCAAAGCAAGGAGTGAATAATGAGAATAATTACAGTGTTTTTTATCGTGCTTACTTTTGTCATCAATGTGCAGGCGCAAAATGTTCAACACCAATCCAGTTACATTTTAAAGAATGTAAACATCATTGACGTTGAAAACAAAACAATCTTACCCGCCAAATCATTACTGATAAATAAGGGTAAAATCGAACAAATAATTGATACCCCGTCACCACAAAATTATCCGGATCATGACGTGATTGATGGCCAAAATGGATATGTCACACCCGGCTTGATCGACATGCATGTTCATATGTATGAAAGAGCCGCATACCTTATGACGTTAAGCCATGGGATAACACACGTTCGTATTATGAATGGCGTTCCCAAACAATTAGAATGGCGTGATAATGTTAATGCCGGAACAATGATCGGCAGCAGTTCCACAGTCAGCAGCCCGATTATATCAGCAGCCGAAGGGGCAATCCTTCAACACGGAATTAACAGTGCTGATGAAGCCCGAAAGGCCATCAGAAAATATCATGCGATGGGTTATGACCTGATCAAAGCTTATGGCGGTCTTGATGAAAAGGTAATATCCGCATTAATTGAAGAAGGACAAAAAATTGGCATGCCCATTGCCAAGCATGGCCCACATATTGCTGGCAAAGTTAACCCAGCACAACTATCCACTTTTCAATCATTAGAGCACGCAGAAGATATTTATCAAGGACCACTGAATTATGAATTTGATAGTGAAAAATTACCTGAAATTATTGCGGCTTTAAAAGCGGCAAATGTACCCATCACGCCAACATTGAATATCTTTCATCAACTTACAAAACTTAGTCAGGATAAAGAAAAGCATTTAGAAAAAACACATGAACATTATACGTCCGATCTTATTGCGCTTGAGGCATCAAAAAATCAAATCAAACGCTGGATTGAGGCATCAGATGAAATGGTGACCCATAATCTTAAAACAATGGATTTTTTAAAATATATAACCCAAGAACTTCATAAACAAAATATACCCTTACTCGTTGGATCTGATTCCGGTGTGCTGCTATCCCCGCATGGAATTGCCACACACAATGAAATGAGCCTGTTATTACAATCCGGCTTAACCCCATATGATGTTTTAAAGACGGCAACAATCAATGCTGCAAAAACCCTTAAAATGGATGAACGTATCGGTAAAATTGAAGATGGTTTTAATGCTGATTTAATCTACACAATTCAAAACCCAATTCAAAACATCAACGTTCTTAAAAACCCAGAAGCCGTGATGAAAAATGGAAATTGGTATTCAAGAGAAACACTTGAAACCATGCGTGAAGAAGCAATCGCTAATAGAAGTTTATGGGAAGAAATCAGAGTCTTATTTAATGCACTATAACGTGAAGAAATCAATAAACTACATATAGCAATATGAAGGAGAATGAATGGTGGGCGGTACTAGGTTCGAACTAGTGACCCCTACGATGTCAACGTAGTGCTCTACCACTGAGCTAACCGCCCCAAAGAGATTTAGGTTTTATAACTATTTTTATAAAAGAAGCAAGCATTAAGATATTTCAAATACGATTATTTATTCATGGAAGATTAATCCTTCCTTTGATATCCTCTCTTAAAAATAAGGAAAGAATGTCATGATCCGATTGAAACAGATTTCAGTATTCTTAATCGCAATTACGCTTGCCGCCTGTTCATCAAGCATAAAAAGTGATGTTACCCGTTTTCATCAATTGCCTGCCCCTAATGGAGAGACAATCGAAGTCATCGCCATGGATCCAAACCAGCAACAATCTATTGAATTCGCAAATTACGCTGGCATGATTGGTAGCCAACTTGGAAAATACGGATACCGTCCAGCTCAGAACAGTGCATCACAATATATCGCTGAAATCAGTTATGAAATCCATCCTATGGGCGGCGTTGTAGAGGGAAGGTCACCTGTTTCCGTTGGCATGGGCGTTGGTAGCGGCAGCCGCAGCGGCACATCCGTTGGCTTTGGCATTTCAACCGGTCTTGGTTCATCCAGGAGCGAAGAAAAATACCTAAGCCGTCTGCATATGAACATTGTCGACTTAAGCAGTGGAAACAGAATTTACGAAGGACATGTGGAAAATGTTTCAGAAAGCCCATCACTTGCACAAGTCATGCCTTTTCTGGTAAATGCCTTATTTGAAGGTTTCCCAGGTGAAAGTGGAACTTCAAACACAGTGACTGTGAAACCATAACTTAAGAATATTAAGAGTACCCAATGAATAAAAGCGCTATCAATAGTGATCGTTTGCCTGCGTCAAACCCATGTGAAGAGATGTTATCAATTTTATTACGTCGCCGATCATTAACCGTAAAAGATATGACCGAACCTGGCCCATCGGATAATGAAATAGCAACCATTCTGACCGCAGGATCAAGAGTACCGGACCACAAGAAATTGGTACCATGGCGCTTCCTTACGATACAAGGAGGCGCACGAGCCGATCTTGGAAAAACATTGCGCACAGTTTTCCATAAAAACAATCCTGTTGCGGATGAAGAACTTCTAAATTTCGAAGAAAACAGATTGATGCGCGCCCCATTGGTCATTGCTGTCATATCAACAGCCACTGAAGACAATCCGAAAAATGTACCTGAATGGGAACAAATCCTGACAGCAGGTGCCGTTTGTCAGAATATATTACTCGCTGCCAATGCTCTTGGTTACGCAGGGCAGTGGTTAACCGAGTGGTACGCTTTCGACGAGGATATTCTTAATGAACTTGGCCTTACTCAAGAAGAAAGAATAGCAGGTTTCATATATATCGGAAGCGCAACCAAAGACCCGGCCGAACGTGGCCGCCCGGATGTTGCCGCAATCACGCAAAATTGGTCAGCCACGAACAAATAATTTGAAAAATCAATAAAAGTGATGCACGAGCACGATCATATCCACGTCGTTATCGTTGCTTGATAACGGCATGGCGATTGTTGAGGCTTCAACATGATCCTTATTTAAATATTCAAGTGATTTGATATTGAAATAGGGCTTCTTGTTTTCTACAAGCCAATCATACCTTGTTGCCGCATCCACAGCGGCTGGTATAGTGCCTAATTCTTTTCCGGTATGTTCACCAAATATTTCTGCGCAAATGGTTCCCATAAGCCGCACGGTATATTGACCATCACTTAATTCCACCAAAATGATATAAGGAAGAACACTCACCACATCACCCGGATTAATATCCGCGCGTGAAGGCATACTGCGATCACCTTTTAAGGCTTTCCAGTATTCAAAGAATTTAATCTGTTGATTGGATGTGAAATCGCTTTCGGAAAAATCCGAACAAAATTTAACTACTTTACTCATTACTATACTTACTCAATACTCATCATCCCCCAAGGGTTGACTTAAGTCCGTATTATAAATCGCAAGAAATTAACAAAATATTTACGATTAGATCAAATTGTTTGTTCTTTGGTTTTTAAGAAGCGAATATCCGGATTTTCTTCTATCGCTTTATCAAGTCGCCACGAATTTCGTGCTAAAAATACAGGTGAACCATTATGATCTTCAGCCATATTAGCCTTATTAGCATCGACAAATTTCTTTAGCTTAAATTGATCATCCGATTCGACCCATTGCGCCGTATATAGCGATGTCGTTTCAAAACGGCACGGAACGTCATATTCGGTTCTGATACGGTCTGCCATCACTTCGAATTGCAGCATACCAACTACACCCACATACCATTCGGCACCGATAGTCGGTTTAAACACGCGGGCTGCCCCCTCTTCCGCTAGCTGAAT
Organism: Pseudemcibacter aquimaris; assembly: GCF_028869115.1. Lineage (NCBI taxonomy): Bacteria > Pseudomonadati > Pseudomonadota > Alphaproteobacteria > Emcibacterales > Emcibacteraceae > Pseudemcibacter > Pseudemcibacter aquimaris. The sequence continues at coordinate 528,237 of NZ_CP079800.1, read as the reverse complement.
AAGTGCACGGGAAAGGTGTTTTGCTTTCATTGGATCTTCTGCACGCACCGTTTGGATATGTTCCGGTGCGAAGCTTGGAATACCGGTGAATTTTAATTCTTCACCTTCTGAAAGACTATCACCAATGCGTAAGTTGCCATGGTTTGGAATACCGATAATATCGCCCGGCCATGCTTCCTCGGCCAGTTCACGGTCCTGTGCTAGGAAAAGTACCGGATTATGCAGATTAACCGTCTTGCCGCTTCTGACGTGTTTAAGCTTCATTCCCCGCTTAAACTTGCCAGAAACCATTCTGAAAAACGCAATACGGTCACGGTGTTTTGGATCCATGTTGGCTTGAATTTTAAATACAAAACCGCTCATTTTTGTTTCATGGGCATCAACATCGCGGCTCTGGGTGCCATATGTGCCTGGTGTCGGTGCATGTTCAGTAAGACCGTCCAGCAATTCCCGCACGCCAAATGTGTTAATCGCACTACCAAAGAAAACTGGCGTCAATGTCCCTTCCTGATAAGCCTTAGCATCAAATTCAGGGCACAGTTCACGAACCATCTCCACATCTTCACGAAGTTTCTCAACCAAATCAGCAGGCAGTAATTCATTTAATTTCGGATCATCCACCCCTTCGCAGACGGTTCCTTCATCAGGCAGATCGCCTTTTGATCGTTCGATCAGGATCAACCTGTCATTGATAAGGTCATAACACCCTTTAAAATCGCGTCCCATACCGATTGGCCATGTGGCCGGCGCAACGTCAAGCGCCAATGTATCAGCAAGATTATCAAGAAGCTCAAACGGGTCCAGTGCTTCGCGGTCCATTTTGTTAAAGAATGAAATAACAGGCATATCACGCAGGCGACATACTTCGAAAAGCTTCTTTGTCTGGCCCTCAACACCCTTCGCACTATCCAGAACCATCACGGCGCTATCCACCGCCGTTAACACCCGGTACGTATCTTCAGAAAAATCCTCATGCCCAGGTGTATCAAGCAGGTTGAACATACGTCCTTCATATTCAAATGACATCACAGACGACGCCACAGAAATTCCGCGTTCTTGCTCGACCTTCATCCAGTCGGAACGAGCACGTCTGCGGTCACCGCGCGCTTTTACCTCACCCGCCATTTGGATCGCACCACCGAAAAGAAGTAGCTTCTCTGTCAGTGTGGTTTTACCGGCATCAGGGTGGGCAATAATCGCAAATGTCTTGCGTCTGTTTACCTCTGTCTCAAGTTGGGACATTCATTTTCTCTAAATATAAAAAAAGCTCTTAAACTCGCCGGAATTTAAGAGCTTCGCTGATTAATGTACAGCTTTATTTTTTTGAATTAGTTAAGACCAAATTGGGTAAGAGCATCCGCAGCATCTTCGCGGCCATTTTTAAGCGCTTCTGTTAACCAGATTTTCGCACGGCGTAAATCTTTATCAACGCCTTCACCATATGCATATAAAAGACCAGTGATCAACTGTGCATCCTTAAAACCAAGGTTTGCAAGCGGCGTACAAATTGAAAATGCCATTTCAAATTCAGATTGCGCAAAAGCCTGAAGACAACGGTTTTCTTTGTTCTCATAATATGCGAGATCAAATTTTTGCTGGTCTTCAAATGTTGGAATGCTTGCATGTAAAGATGCATTGGCAGAAGTTATCATTGTGATCATTAAAGCTAAAATACTGATACCTGATGTGATAGCTTTCTTAAACATACTCTCTAATCCCTTAAATACTTCGTATTTTAAATAGCGTTAACTATTTGTTAATATTTTGTTAACGACATATTAACTAATCGATAACAGTTTGCAAGGGCTATTTGCAACGGGCGTGCCAATTTCATGAAACAATTGTGAAATTATCTAAACAAGACAACACCACCATTATAAGTTATTGATTTTTAAGAGTTTATCACAACCTTCGCGTTAACCATATTAATTAACAACTATCAAAAAGATGTGATATCTGACCAGTTCTTGCTGAAGTGGGCAATATTGCGCTAAGATGAATCGAAGAAAACGGCAAATATTGTAGGGGACGAAATGAGTAAATTTCACAGAAACAAAAAGAAGAAATCATCAGGCCAAAAAGACAAAAGACTGCTTATTACCATGGCTATGGCAGGCCTGCTCATTATCATTATTCTGGCCGCCGTGTCTTGAATTAAAAAAGGCACCCTTTTCAAGGTGCCTTTTTTAATCAAATTATTTTCTTAAAACCGCTTGCGCCGCGGCAAGTCTTGCGATTGGAACGCGGTACGGTGAACAGGACACATAATCAAGTCCGTTTCTATGGCAGAACTCTACGGATGCAGGGTCACCACCATGTTCACCACAAATACCGACCTTAAGATCGTTTCGTGTGTTGCGTCCACGTTCAACACCGATTTTAACCAGTTCACCAACACCGTCCTGATCAAGGCTTACAAACGGGTCCTGATCATAAATGTCGGCTTTTAGATAATCATCAAGGAAACGCGCGCTGTCATCACGGCTGATACCGTATGTTGTTTGCGTCAGGTCATTTGTACCAAAGCTGAAAAATTCAGCGTGATTTGCGATCTCACCCGCTTGAAGTGCCGCACGTGGCAGTTCAATCATGGTGCCAACCATATATTCAAGCTTTTCACCAGAGGCCTCGATAATCTCATCAGCCGTTTTAATGATTAGCTCTTTAAGTATTTCAAGCTCTTTTGCGGAACCAACAAGTGGCACCATAATTTCAGGAATAACCGCTTCGCCAAGTGTTTTTGAAACTTCAAGCGCCGCTTCAATAATGGCGCGTGCCTGCATTTCATAAATTTCCGGGAATGAAATACCAAGACGACAACCACGATGACCAAGCATCGGGTTGAATTCATGAAGCTCTTCTGCGCGGCGCTTTAAGAACGCCATATCAACGCCCATGGCGTTTGCCACATCAACAAAATCTTCTTCTTTATGTGGAAGAAATTCATGTAGTGGCGGATCAAGTAGACGAACCGTTACAGGTAGGCCTTTCATGATCGTGAATAGCTCAACAAAATCACTACGTTGATCTGGTAAAAGTTTATCAAGGGCAGCACGGCGCCCCTCTTCATCAGATGACATGATCATTTGACGTACGTTAATGATACGTGTCGCATCAAAGAACATATGTTCAGTACGGCAAAGGCCAATACCTTCTGCGCCAAATTCGCGTGCTGCTGATGCATCAAGTGGTGTTTCGGCATTGGTGCGTACTTTAAGTTCACGTTTATCATCGGCCCATGCCATCAATTCACCGAAATGACCGCCAAGTTCCGGCTTGATGGTGGCAACCTTGCCCGCCATAACTTCACCGTTACCGCCGTCAATGGTGATGATATCGTGGTTGTTAATCACACGACCATCAACCGTGATTGTTTGTTCAGCCATATTAATATGAAGTGATCCTGCACCAGATACACATGGGCGCCCCATACCCCGGGCAACCACCGCCGCATGTGATGTCATGCCACCACGGCTCGTTAAGATACCACGCGCCGCATGCATTCCATGAATATCTTCTGGACTTGTTTCAATACGAACAAGGATTACATCTTCACCGTTTTTAGAAAGAATTTCTGCTTCGTCCGCTGTAAAGACAACCTTACCGCTGGCGGCACCTGGTGACGCCGGAAGACCTTTTGTCAACACATCACGCGCTGCATCAGGATCAAGTGTCGGATGAAGTAATTGATCAAGCGCACCCGGATCAACACGAAGAAGCGCTTCATCCTTGCTGATGATATCATCATGTACCATTTCAACGGCAATTTTAAGCGCGGCTGGTGCCGTGCGTTTACCGCTACGGGTTTGAAGGATCCATAGTTTTTGTTTTTGAACCGTAAATTCAATGTCCTGCATATCACGGTAATGGGCTTCAAGTTTTTGGAAAACATCAGCAAGCTGGCCATATACTTCCGGCATGCTTTCTTCCATGGATGGCATGTCTGAACCTGCAGCAATTCGTGATGCTTTCGTTAGGTTTTGCGGTGTGCGGATACCCGCCACCACATCTTCGCCCTGCGCGTTAATCAGATATTCACCGTAATAAGTATTTTCACCAGTGGACGGGTCACGGGTAAAGGCAACACCCGTTGCACAATCATCACCCATATTACCAAACACCATTGACTGGACATTCACCGCAGTGCCCCATGTATGCGGAATATTGTGAAGACGGCGATAAACAAACGCGCGTTCAATCATCCATGAACCAAACACCGCATCAATCGCGCCCCAAAGCTGTTCGTTTACATCTTGCGGGAATGGGCGGCCAAGCTCATCTTCTGCCTTTGCTTTAAAGGCAGCGGACAACTCTTTCCAATCTTCGGCTTCAAGTTCTGTATCAAGGGTAAATCCGTTTTCTTCTTTATGAATTTCAAGAAGTTCTTCGAACAGATAATGATCAACACCAAGAACCACATCAGAATACATTTGAATGAAACGGCGGTAACTGTCATACGCGAAACGTTCATCACCACTTTGTTTCGCGAGCGCCTTAACCGTCACATCATTAAGACCAAGGTTAAGAACAGTATCCATCATGCCCGGCATGGAAACACGTGCACCGGAACGCACAGAAACAAGCAGCGGGTTTTCTTCGTCACCGAATTTCGCGCCTACTGTTTCTTCGATTACTTTAATCGATGCAGCGACCTGATCAGCAAGATCGGCGGGATATGTATTATCGTTATCATAATACGAGGTACAGACTTCGGTTGTAATCGTAAATCCAGGTGGAACAGGAAGACCAAGATTTGACATTTCTGCCAAGTTTGCACCTTTACCACCGAGCAGATTTTTCATTGAGGCTTCACCCTCAGCAGAGCCATCACCGAAATTATAAACCCATTTAGTCATTTTCAACTTAACCTTCTATTTTTGAAAAATCGATCACATCATTCATAGTTGATCTGATGTGTGATAATAATTTAAGTCTATTTTCCCGCTCTATTTTGTTGTCACTGTTTACCGTAACTTTATCGAAGAATGCATCAATTGGACCACGCAGCTTAGAAAGATGCGTCATTGCCATTTCAAACTCTTCTTTTTCTAATGCTTTTGCAGCATCATTTGCAACGTTACACAAGGTTACATTCAGCTCTTTTTCCTGTTCAAGGGTCAGAGCTGTTTCATCAACCTCGCCGTCATAACTTGTGTTATCTTTTTCTTCTTCGGCCTTAAGAATATTTGCCGCACGCTTAAACCCGGCAAGCAGGTTTTCACCATCATCTGTTTTGATGAAGTTCATAAGCGCGTTTGCCTTTGCCATCATGCAGACGAAATCCCAATTAAATTCTGCACCAATAACATCATGTCGAATGTTGCGATCTTTCGCATAAACCTTAAGACGGTCCCAGAAGAATGATTTAAGGTCAATTCTTATGGTCGTGTTATGAAGAAATTCTTGATTTCTTTCGTTAAGCTGATGACTATAAAGCGTAGCCGCTTTCATAATTGCATCTTCAAGATTAATGCGAACATTATTTTCAATCACCAGACGAATGATACCAAGTGCCGCACGGCGAAGTGCGAATGGATCTTTTGATCCGGTTGGTTTTTCATCGATGCCGAAGAACCCAACAAGCGTATCAATCTTTTCTGCCATTGCTACCGCAATACTCACTGGCGCTGATGGACAATTATCCGATGGGCCCTTTGGTGAATAATGATCAGCGATTGCGTCTGCGACTTCTGCATCTTGTCCTTCTGCGACCGCGAAATATTTACCCATTAATCCTTGCAGTTCCGGACATTCATCAACCATACCTGTAACAAGGTCTGATTTTGAAAGCATGGCAGCGACTGATGCCTTATCCGCATCCGCGTTAATGCGGCCCGCGATGAAACCTGATAGCGCCTCAAGACGCTTCACACGGTCACCAACAGTACCAAGTTTCGCATGGAACACAATTTCATCAAGTGCTGGCAAGTGATCTTCTAATTTAGTTTTTAAATCATTATCCCAGAAAAATTTCGTGTCAGAAAGACGCGCACGCAGCACACGTTCATTACCATCAATAATTTTTGCACCATTATCATCCGTTTTCATATTGGATACAAAAATGAACTTATTGGTTAATTTGCCGCCTTTACCATTCACAGAAAAATATTTCTGATGGGTACGCATGGCCGATGTCAGTGCCTCAGCTGGCATATCCAGAAATTCTTCATCAAAAGAACCCATCATCACAACCGGATATTCGGCGAGGCCTGCGACCTCTCCTAATAGTGCTTTATCTTCTACAAGTTCAAGTCCGGCGTTTGATGCCAGTGCCTGTGCTTCGTCATCGATATTGCCGATACGTTCGCAGCGATCTAGAACCACATAAGCGTTCTTTAGTGCATCTGAATATTCAGCAAAGTTAGAAATTTCAAATTCCGCTGGTGCCATAAAACGATGACCGCGAGTTTTGTTTCCTGACTGAATACCGTCAATTTCAAAATCAACAACCGCGCCATCATGCAAACACAGAATACTGTGCATTGGACGCACCCATCGCAGCGATCCGGCGCCCCAGCGCTGTGATTTTGGCCATGGGAAATTACGGATGATTTCCGGCATAAATTCTGAAACGACGTCCTTCGCAGGGCGACCTTTCTGATTAATCACCGCGTAAAGGAACGTTCCTTTTTTATCTTCACGTTCTTCAAGGTCTTTGCGCGTAACACCCGCACCACGAAGGAACCCTTCAATGGCCTTTTCCGGCGCGTCGGCACGTGGGCCGCGGCGTTCTTCGGAAACATCCGGCTGTTCGGTTGCAAGATCAGCAATTATAAGAACCAGTCTACGTGCAGTCACAAATGATTTAACACCATCAAATGCAAGCTTGGCGTCTTTCAGTTTGTCCGTTACTAACTTTTCTAAATCCGCGGCTGCCTTTTGCTGCATACGTGCTGGAATTTCTTCAGAAAAAATTTCAAGTAAAAATTCAGCCATTATTCTGCCTCCCCTAATGATTTGAGGTAAGCTTCACAACATGCTTTCGCAAGCGCACGAACACGGCCGATATAAGCCTGGCGTTCCGTCACACTGATCACGCCACGAGCATCAAGCAGGTTAAATGTGTGCGATGCCTTAATACATTGATCATAAGCTGGTAATGGGTAAACACCCCTTTCAAGGATTGCTTTACATTCTGCTTCCGCATCCGCGAAATGCTGGAACAGCGTATCTGTGTTTGCCATTTCAAAGTTATAGGCGGAAAATTCCTGTTCATTTTGCAGGAATACTTCACCGTACTTTACGCCTTCTGAATTCCATTTTAGATCATAAACATTATCGATGCCTTGAATATACATGGCAAGACGCTCTAGTCCGTAAGTAAGCTCACCCATCACAGGTTTACAGTCAAAGCCACCAACTTGCTGGAAATAGGTGAACTGACTGACTTCCATGCCGTCACACCAAACTTCCCAACCTAGTCCCCAGGCGCCAAGGGTTGGACTTTCCCAGTCATCTTCAACGAAGCGAATGTCATGCTGACTGCTGTCGATCCCAAGAACAGCAAGACTTTCCAGGTATAATTCCTGAATATTCTGTGGTGATGGTTTCAGTACCGTTTGGAACTGATAATAATGTTGTAATCTGTTCGGGTTTTTACCGTAGCGACCATCGGTCGGACGGCGGCAAGGCTGCACATAGGCGGCTTTCCATGGCTTACTGCCAAGTGAGCGTAATGTGGTCGCAGGATGGAATGTTCCGGCGCCGACTTCCATGTCATAAGGTTGAAGAATTAAGCACCCCTGATCTGCCCAGTAATGCTGTAGTTTCAAAATTAAATTCTGAAAGCTGTTATCATCTTTGTTTACGCCGCTCATGAGGCTGCCTTTTCCCGTAAAAAATATCGAAAAACTGCGGCAAAACTACCCATCCGAACCCGATTGGTCAAGGACAGAAATTAATATTCATCCATTCTTTTTGAAAGTGAATGATTAGAAGGGGTTTTATCCGCTTAAATCGCTTAAAATTCAATAGATTACACGTAAACTACAGTCCGAATCGACCCCATTCGCTTCTGGTTTCCAAAGTCTTGATCACTTCGTCAGCGATTGATGCTTTATCGGCACGCATTCCAAGCATGCCTTTCAACATACCTTTTTCTTCTTTTATGCGCTTGAATTTAACATCATCACCAAGCTTGTCTTTCATAATGGCGCGCATATCACCAACACCGTCAATCAGACCCAGTTTAAGGGCCTCGTCACCATTCCAAACCTGACCGGAAAAGATTGTTTTTTGCGTACCTTTTAAGCGATCTCCGCGGGCGTCCTTCACAAAATTCTTAAAGAAATCATGGACTTCCTTCAGTAGCCGTTCCATCAGCTTCACATCTTTTTCCACTTCCGGCTTGAACGGGTCAAGGATCGATTTGCTTTCACCGGCCGTATAAACGCGGCGTTCGATGCCTAATTTTTCAAGTGCGGCCGGATAGCCAAATCCAGCATTAATTACACCGATACTACCGACAATTGATGCTTGGCTTGCGTAAATTTCTTCTGCCGCAAGGGATAACATATACCCACCGGATGCGGCCACATCCTCGGCAAAGGCATATACCGGTATTTCTTTTTCTTCGGATAATTCACGAATGCGTTTCACAATAAGTTCCGATTGAACCGGTGATCCGCCTGGTGAATTAATGGCCAGTGCCACCGCCTTTACATTATAAACGTCAAATGCCTGAACGATTTTTTCTTCAAGGTTACCAAGATTAATCGCTTTGCTGAAACGACCTGATGATCCAATCACCCCTTCTAACGGCAATACGGCAACCACCGGCGCAGGGTTAGCGAGCGATTCAACAGGTAATTTTGAAATCAGATTTCTAATTGCTTTTTTCATTTATAATCTTCTTTATTTTTCAATATCTAAAAAATGGGCGTGCCTTAAAATATTTTCGGCCTCATTAGTATAGTCGCCATTTGATTTATGCACGATCATCCCCGATTTCAAGGATAAAAGTCCTTTTGCATCCTTTTGCGCGCGAATTATGACCCTATTCGCGTCCTGTCCCGACTTTGAATAAAAAGGATAGATAATCATGCCACCACATTTTTGGTTTAATATTTCAATGATATCATCCATTTTGTCGGCACGGTGAACAAGGGTGATGTAACCTCTTGGTCTTACCATTCTAACGCAGCGTTCGATCCATAATTTTAAGCTATCCATACCGCCACCATGGGCCATTGCTTTGGTTACATATGGCGATTCCGTTACCGTACCCTTATCATAATAAGGCGGGTTACTGACCACATGATGGTAACTGTTTGGCTCAAGCACATCGTCGCCAAAAACATCACCTTGAAAATATTCAACATTTTCTGCGTTCTTTCTGGCAAGCTCAATAAGGTCTTCCTGATATTCCAAACCGTGCATGGTAATATCAGCTCGATTTTCCAAGCGCGCAGAAAGGCAGGATAGAATTGCACCCGTTCCCGCACCAATATCCAATATTTTTTCGCCGCTTTTTACCGTAACAGACGCCGCAAGAAAAACGCTATCACTGGTTACCCGATATCCTTTTTTCGGTTGATAAAGCTTTATACGGCCACCAAGAAAATCATCGTGTGTTTTTTCAAAGTTAGCCATCTTTCAAATCCACAACATTTTCAAGGTTTTCCGCGCGAATCAGGCTGACGGCGCGTTCATGGTTTTCTTCATCCACCATCATACGAGACTGGATTCCCTCTAACCCGACACCATAAAGGCTGGCATGACCGCCAAGCACCACATATTCAATGTTTTCGGCCTCTAACATGGCGGAAATACGTGATATGACGACGGGGTTATCGCTAAAAAGCAGATCTTTCACTAAGCCAAGTCCTTTTTTTCATTGGTTTATCGTTTGTATCCTTGCCATTCGGCGCGGTTCGGACTATTTTGCATTAAATTTTAATGGTCACAAGGAAAAGTGTCGTGGGTGTTGTAATTAATCTGGAAGAAGAAAAGAAGGACAAGGGAAAAGAGGCCCTTACCAACCTTCTTGAACTCGTTCAAAATGATCTGGATAAAGTGAACCAGACCATTATGCAAAAAATGCAAAGTCCGGTTGCACTGATCCCGCAACTTGCCGGTCATTTGATTGCATCCGGTGGCAAACGTTTACGCCCAATGTTGACATTAGCATCAAGCCGACTTTGCGGTTACGAAGGCGATCGCCATATCCAGCTTGCGACATGTGTGGAATTTATCCATTCTGCAACGCTTCTTCATGACGATGTTGTTGATAAAAGCGAACTTCGCCGCGGCGAAGATACCGCCAATGCCATCTGGGGTAATAAGGCAAGCGTTCTTGTGGGTGATTTCCTTTTCAGCAGGTCATTCGAACTAATGACCGAAGACGGGTCACTTGAAGTTTTAAAAATTCTTTCCAATGCATCATCCATCATCGCAGAGGGCGAAGTGATGCAGCTGGTGACCGCTAACGACACCGACACCACAGAAGAAGCTTATATGGAAGTGATCTGTGCCAAGACGGCTGCATTATTCGCGGCCGCCTGTGAAATCGGCGGCGTCATTTCCGAACGTCCAAAATCAGAATGCGATGCGTTAATGAGCTACGGTAAAAACCTTGGTATTATTTTCCAGCTTATTGATGATGTGCTTGATTATTCCGCGGAACAGAAAACACTTGGTAAAACCATTGGTGATGATTTCCTTGAAGGGAAAATCACGCTCCCGATCGTTCTTGCTTTCCGCCGCGGTACTGACGAGGAACGTGAGTTCTGGAAACGCACCATGGAAGATCTTGATCAAAAAGATGGCGATCTGGAACATGCCATTGAATTGATGAATAAATATGACGCCCTTACTGATACCATTGAAAGAGCACGTCATTATTCAAAAATCGCCCAAGATGCACTGGCGATTTTCCCGGATAATGAATACCGCAAATCATTAATCGGTATTCTGGATTTCTGCATTAACAGGGCTTATTAAAGCATGGATGATTTCAAACCCCCATATGGGGAAATGGAAATCATATCCCCAAACATTCGCCGCATCACGGCCAATAACCCTATGCCCTTTACATTTAAAGGCACTGGAACCTATATCATTGGATATGGTGAAGTGGCCGTCATTGACCCCGGGCCCGCGCTTGAAGATCATATTGATGCCATCCTTTCTGAACTCGGCAGTGAAAAGATCAGCCATATTCTGGTAACTCACAACCATATGGACCATTCACCGGGGGCAAAATTATTATCGGAAAAAACAGGCGCAAAAATATTTGGCCCAGATACATCAGATCAGCAATATTCCAATGAAAAAATCGAAGAAGGCATCGATAAATCATTTAAAGCCGATGTCATCATTAATGATGGAATGATCATTCAAGGAAGTAACTGGACCATAGAGGCCATTCACACACCAGGCCACTTGTCCAATCATTATTGCTTTGCATATAACCAAGAAAAGGCATTATTCACCGGTGATCATGTTATGGGATGGTCAACCACCATTGTGTCACCGCCAGACGGTAATATGCAGGATTATATGAATAGCCTTGAAATGTTATTAGGACGCGATGATAAAATATATTACCCAACCCATGGCTGGCCGATTGAAAAACCACATCAGTTCGTCAAACAACTTTATGGTCACCGCTTAAGGCGGGAAAAGGAAATCATCCGCGCAATTGAGGATGATGCCAACACAATCAAAGATATCGTCTTAAAGATTTATGTGACCATTGACGAAAGACTTTATCCCGCCGCAGCCAGAACCATATACGCTCATTTAATCCGGTTGGTTGGACTTGAACAGGTTATATGCGACGGCGAACCATCAGAAGACACACATTACAAACTTCCAAAATAAAAAAACCCCGCAAGCAACGCTTACGGGGTTTTAATTCGTATCAGAAACTGATTAATGAAGCTTTGCGTCAAGCTTGTCTGTGCTTGCCTTAATCAGGCTTGCATGGTCAGCTTTCTTCATATTCGCTTCGATCAGGTCACGTGCAGCATCAGTTGCAACTTTAACTGTCAGTGTGCGAATTTCTTTCAGTGCAGCTGCTTCTGCTTGAGCGATCTTCTGTTCGGCAACTTCAGAGCGGCGCTTGGTCATTTCTTCCACTTGCGCTTTACTGTCGTTTACCATCAGCTTCACTTCTGCTTCAGCGTTTGCCATAAGTTCCGCAGCCTGTTTTTCAGCAGCGTGTTGATCACGCTCGTATTTTGCTAATAGTGCTGCCGCTTCTTCACGAAGGTTTCTGGCGTTATCCAGTTGGTCTTCGATTTCTTTTGCACGATCATCAAGCATTTTTGCAAAGATAGCCGGAACCTTTTTCCAGATAATCAAAACAAAAAATACAGTAATCGCAAGCGACACCCATGTTGATGGGTCAGTAAAGAAAGTTACATGTTCTTCCATTAACCTTCTCCCTTAAGAGCAGCATCTGTTTTAGCATTAACGGTTTTGGCAACTGTTTCACCATCAAGTGAAAGGCCAGAAACCTGAGAAACAATCTCTGCGCAAACTTCGGTTGCTACATCGCGTACTTCACCAAGAGCTTTTTCTTTTGCGTCATTGATGCGTTTTGCTGCTTCGTCTGCTTTGGCTGATAATTCATCAGAAAGCTTTTGATAGTCAGCTTCTGCTTGGGCCTTTAGTTCTTCACGTTTTGAAAGAACAAGTGCCGCCGCATTGTTACGCGCATCTTCTTGTGATTTTTCAAATGCTACACGCGCTTCTTCTGCTTTCGCTTGAAGGCTTTCAGCATTTGCAAGATCATCCGCAATGGTATCCTGACGTCTTTTTAGAACTTCTGAAATTTTCGGTGCCGCATTACGGGCAACAAAAATGTAAAGCGCTGCAAAGACAACAGCTAACCAAAAAATCTGTGGTATAAATACCGCTGGATCTAATTGTGGCATCGTTTCCTCCTTGATCCTTTTATAGGATCAGGCCTGATCATTAATAATCTAAAGTTTCTTGGGGTAGATTATTATACGAACAGGATAATAAAGGCGATAACCAGACCAAATAGACCTGTTGCTTCAGCAAGCGCGAAACCAAGCATAGCTTGACCGAATACTGGGCCAGCTGCAGATGGGTTACGAATAGCTGCAGAAACGTAGTTACCGAAGATCACACCGATACCAACACCAGCACCGATAAGAGCTGTACAAGCAAGACCAGCACCGATGTAACGAGCTGCTTGAATGTCTGCATTAGCAGCAAGAGTTGCGATTTCCATTTCCATTTTATTTTCCTTTAATTATGAAAAGTTCAAATTCAAATTCAATTAATTAATAGTTATACCCCATACACCCTTAGTGCATATGAAGAGCATCATTTAAGTAAATGCAGGTTAGTACCGCAAATACATATGCTTGCAAGCAAGCAACAAGTAGTTCTAGTCCGGTTAGTGCAACAATGAATGCGAACGGTACAATTGAACCAACCGCAAGTACACCACCCGCCGCAGCAAGGCTTACGACGAAACCACCGAATACTTTAAGCATCGTATGTCCAGCAACCATGTTAGCGAACAAACGAACAGAAAGACTGATTGGACGTGAGAGATAAGAAACAACCTCAATCACAACAAGTAACGGTAAAAGCGCAATCGGCGCATCGCCCGGTACAAAGAATTTTAGAAAGCCGATACCGTGTTTGATAAAACCGATAATCGTCACACCGATAAAAATAAAGAAAGCCATCGCGAATGTTACGGCAATATGGCTTGTTACGGTGAAAGCGTGTATCCAAGGAACCATACCAATCAGGTTGGCCGCTAGAATGAACATAAACAGCGTAAAGACGAATGGGAAATACTTGCGGCCTTCCGGTCCGGCTGTATCACCGAGCATCCTAGCTATAAATTCATAACACATTTCAACACTTGACTGCCAACGTCCTGGCACAAGTGCTGTTTTACGCATACCGCCAACCATGAAAATCATGATCGTTGCTAGTGTAATCACCATATATACGGCTGAATTAGTAATAGAGATATCGTAACCAGCAACTTGCAAAGGCACATGCGTAATTACTTCAAACTGTTCGAGCGGGCCTGCCACTTTATTTACCTCAGTATTTAATCGTCATCTTCATCATGCGGTTCGCTTGGCGCTAATTGCTTCGCAGCACGCATAACATTCATTATACCTGCCGCAGCACCTATAATGATCAAAATGATCATCAACCACGGCTTTGTATCCAACCACTGGTCCAAATACCAGCCAAAAAGCACCCCTACCAGTATCCCGGCAATCAATTCTGCAACCAATCTTGTGGCAACGCCATAAGTGGTCGCTTCTTTAAATCCGCGGGCCTCTTTCGGTTTCGAAGCCTCGCGCGCGGCACTTAATCGGGTGTTTAAATCATCCAATGATGCTTTCATTTCTTCCGACTTTTTTTTATCGTCAGCCAAGGAAAGCTCCTTAAAAATCATGGGAAAAAGCGTCAAAAAGACACACCATCCCTACACCCTTAAAATTGTGTGCAACATAGTTTCAGAGACGTGCGGTGTCAAGCACCAAAAATCACAGTTTTTTCACTCTTTATATATTTTTTAACTTATTGATTTTAAAGGATTTTTCAAAACGTTATTTTCAGGGCTTTTTGTGAAAATATTATTACGCGTTCTGAAAATGAGAATCCCCTACCCGATCACGTATTCTTTCAGCACTTTCAAGATCCACTGAAACAAGCTGTGAAACCCCTCTTTCCGCCATTGTTACACCGAATAAACGGTTCATGCGGCTCATGCTGATGGCATTGTGGGTTACGATAAGGAATCGGGTTGATGTATTTTTTCTCATTTCATCAAGCAAGTCACAGAATCGTTCCACATTTGCGTCATCAAGCGGGGCGTCGACCTCATCAAGCACACAAATTGGTGACGGGTTCGTCATGAAGACCGCAAAAATAAGTGATAGTGCGGTTAGAGCCTGTTCACCACCGGATAACAGACCAAGATTCTGCATCTTTTTGCCGGGTGGTGAGGCCATAATTTCAAGACCAGCATCAAGCGGATCATCAGATTCGGTTAATTCAAGATACGCGTCACCACCGCCAAACAGTGATGTGAATAGATTTTTAAAGTGGTTATTCACTTCTTCAAATGCAGATAACATTCTGGCGCGACCTTCACGATTTAGATCCGAGATCGCTTTATTTAACCGTCTGATCGCTTCTTCAAGCTCTTCACGTTCTTTTATCGATGCGTCTAACTGTTCATTAATTTCTTCAAGCTCCGTTTCAGCACGCAGATTAACTGCACCTAAACGTTCACGTTCAATTTTAAGACGCTCTAATTTGTGATGTGATTTATCCTCATCCGGAAGTTCTTCATCTTCTTTAAGCTCTGCCATCGCAAATAGTGCGGCCGGTTCACAATCGAACTCTTCGTGAATACGGCGCACAAGATTATCTTTCTGATCTGTGAACTGCTCAAGATTGGTTTCAAGACGGACTTTATGTTCACGTGCCTCTGCAACTTCGCCTTGAACGTCACGCATTTCACGTTCTTTGGTTGCCAGCGCTTCTTCTGCTTCAGCTAGAATTTTTGCCGCTTCCTGTCTTTCTGTTTCTGCTTCGTCAATCAACTGATTAAGCTTACGACGTTCAACAACAATCTCACCCGGACGATCTTCAAGCTCTTTAAGTTCTTTTGCGGCTTGCTCTTTTCGCACGACAAGATTTTCAAGATGATCATTCACATTACGAATGCGGCCTTGCCAATTTTCATATTCGAGCTTGATTTGCTCAAGGCGATTACGCTTCATTTCGCTTTGGCTTTTATGACTATCGTGCGCGATACGTGCTTCGGAAAGTTCACCACGTTTTGCCTCAACGATCTCACGATTCTTTGCGATATCATTTTCCAGCTCAACTGATTCAGGTAATTTTTCCAGATTTTCGATGGCCGCTTTATAACGAATATTATGTGCTTCCAAATCTTCGTTTAGATGCGCCAGCCTTTCTTTTAATGCACTTTCTTCCGATTGATGACGAGCCGCGAGTTTTTCTGCCTCGGTCAGTTCACGGCGGGCGATGTTTGCTTTTTCATCCGCATCGCGCCATTCATCACGTGCCTTGCGGCTAATCTCTTTGATGGCTTCTCGTTCTTCCTGAATTTTGGCGTGCGCTGCTTCTGCGTCTTCCGCTTCTTTCGTGCGCGCTTCAAATTCTGCCGTCAGATTTTCAAGTCTGTTTTTTTGTGAAAGCCTAATCGCCGCACCACTTGGCGCGTCCGGTGATACACAAAGACCATCCCAACGCCAAACACCACCAGCCATGGTTACAAGACGTTGACCAGCTTTTAATGCGCCCATTAATTCCAGCGCTTTTTCTTCACTTTCGACGACCCCAATATGGCTAAGACGGCGTTTAAGAACCGACGGCGCCTTAACAAATTTATCAAGTGTATCAATCCCGTTTGGAAATGCCTGATTATCTGATAACGGCGGAAGATCACGCCAATGCATGGCCGCAAATTCATCATCGCTTGCGTCCAGGTCACTATCCAGTGCTGCACCAAGTGCGGTTTCATAACCCTTTGTCACTGTTAATTTTTCAAGGATTGGCTCGCCGCCATCTTCGAAATCAACCTTGAGCACTTCTTCTAACGCTTGTTTTTCCGCTCTTACGCGGGCGAGCTTTCCTTCACATGCCTGAAGATGGTTTCTCGCATCTTGTTCTTTTTGCTGAATGGCCTGACGTTTGTCTTCTGCTTCGTTAAAGGCAAGACGCATTTTTGTTATCAGCTCTTCAGCGTCATTTACTTTTTTCTCTGCACCATCCAGATTTTGCGTAAACAGGTTGCTTTCCTGTAACGTTACAAGTCTTTCTTCAACGGTAATGCGCTGGTCCTGCAGGTTTTGAATTTGCGCGCGGCGCTCTTCGATTTCACGGGCGAAGTTCAATCTGTCCGCATTACGTTCCGCTTGACGGCCCATTAATTCTTCAAGCACCAGTTCTGCACTTAATGTATCGGCCTGTTTTTCCGCAAGCAATTGCGCCAGTTTTTCAATATTGCCGCTGGCGCCGTCCATCGCGTCTTCTAATGAACCGCGTTCAAGTTCCAGTCTCGCAAGCGTTTCTTGGCTATCTTTTACAGCCTCTTTTTCACGGATTTCATCGTGGCCGATTTGTTCGATTAGTGCACGAAGTTTTTCCTGTGTTTCAAGTATACGGGCTTCTTCCCCGTCAAGGCCGTCTCGGCTTACGGTGATCCGATGAAGTTTCGCAGCAAGTTCTGCTTCATTCTGGCGCAATTCAGGAAGCTTCGCCGCCAAGATTGCTTGCTCTTTACTCAGTGCAGCAAGCATATTGGTCACTTTAGAAACTAGAATGGAAATTTCTTTATCTTCGCTTGAAGTTTCAAGGATATTTTCCTGAATTTTCTTCCACTCTATATAAAGAAGCAAAGATTGTAATTTACGAATATCTTTGGCGACATTCTTATACCGTGTTGCTTGGCGCGCCTGGTTCTTTAAGCTTCTGATCTGATCATTAAGACCGATTTCCACATCACCAAGACGTTCCAGATTTTTATTGGCGCTTCTTAATTTGCTTTCCGCTTCCTTACGTCTTGAATGTAGACCACTGATCCCGGCGGCTTCTTCCAAAATGGCGCGGCGTTCTTTTGGTTTTGCGCTGATCAATGCACCAATGCGGCCCTGGCTGACAAGCGATGGTGAATGGGCACCGGTTGAGGCATCCGCAAACATCAGCTTCACATCTTTACCACGGATTTCTTTTCCGTTTAAACGGTAAGCAGAACCGCTATCCCGTTCAATACGTCTTGAAATTTCCAGCAGTTTTTCATCATTAAATGCTGCGGGTGCGGTGCGTTCTTCGTTATCAAGGGTCAGGGTAACTTCGGCCAAATTCCGGGCCGGGCGGCTGTTGGTACCGGCAAAGATCACATCGTCCATGCCGGAACCACGCATGCTTTTGGCGGAATTTTCCCCCATCACCCAGCGCAATGCTTCAAGAAGATTTGATTTTCCACAACCGTTTGGCCCTACCACACCGGTAAGGCCAGGCTCGATTACCAGTTCGGTTGGGTCAACGAATGACTTAAACCCAGATAATCTCAGTCGCGTAAAATGCAATTTTCTCCCTTTCTAACCACACTTATTAATTAAGTGCTGCTTCAATTGCCCTTTCAATCGATGCATAATCATTTCCAACCTTATTTTCGTTAATTATGATGGTTGGTGTTGCATTGACTTTATAATGCTGAACGGCGTGTTGCTGCACTTCGAACAGGTATTTGCCAACCTCTTCGTTTGCAAGACATGCATCAATTTTCGCTTTGTTTAGGCCAGCCTGACGCGCGTATTTTTCGATTTCACCCATCACACTTTCAACAAATAATCTATTTGCTGTTTCCTGATCATTGTTTGCTGAAAGTTCCTGATACTTGGCAACATCATACCATTGCATTTGGCGTTCAAACAGCATGTTCATAAACGGAAAATATCTTCTTTCTGGAAGACAGCGTGAAATCGATGATGCCGTCATATCAATGGCATTTAACATATAACTGCGGAATACGATTTTCACTTTTCCTGTATCAACATACTTTTCTTTAATACGTGGAAGAACATTATTATGAAATGTAGCACAGTGATTACATGTTAACGATGCATATTCGATAATTTCAATAGGCGCATTCGGATCGCCCATAACCATATCATGATTTAAGAACCCGGCTTCCTCAGCAGATACGGTCTCAGCTGGTGTTGTATCAGCCACCTGTGCCGTTTCAGCTGGCGCAGATTGCGCAGCCTGTTGTGTTTCTTGTGCGATATCAGCCGCAGCCTGATTATCATCAGCTGCATCACCACATGCTGCTAGCAGCATGCTCGCTGTTGCCAATAATGTAATTTTTATCGTTGAGCCAATTTTTGGCGTATATAGTTGTTTGGTCATACCTCACCTACAATATGTTGTTAATAATATAAAAATGAAAAGTTCGACAAATCAAGTGTCGAATGTAAGAAAATCCAATTTTGTCTTTAAAATATTTATTTCGTTTTCGTGCTGCCCATGCCTCTTCTGGTGAAACGCTTGGCCTGCTTTGGTTTTTTGCGTTCTTGCTGTCCTAGAATCTCTGCACCGACTTTATATAAACTTTTACGAAGTTCATCATCTTTTACATCTTTTAACGTCATTTCCAGCGCATTTTTTTGAGAATCGGAAAGAATCGGCTCACTATATTTAGTAGCCACATCCTGTTTTTCCACATTTCCATGGTGAAATACCAACCGGTCAACGGCTTTAAACCCGAAATAAGAATTGATTCGGTCAATCACCAAATGTTCAAGGTGCTGCATCTCGAGTGCGTAACTGCCCTCAACACGGATGTGAAGCGTTCCGACATTATTCGCATTTTCTTCTTGTGATTTTGGCCTGACTAATCGTTGTGGAATACTTGATTTTGAGAGCACTGGCCCCACAATTTCCGCCCAATGCATATGAATGTCGCTTTTCGCAAAACCAAACCGACGAAAAGCGCGTCCTTGAATCCCTTGCGCAAGTTCGGCAATGGATAATGTCTTATATGTTCTTTTAATTTTCTTTTCGTCTGACATAGAGGGATAATACCCTTAATTTTCCACACAGGATATAAAAATTGCCTTAAAAATAAGACCTTAATCATTTCTATTACAGAATAGTTTCTGGAAAAGGCCCCTCTATATTGTATAGTTCCAAATAAGAATCACTTAAACAGGGTGGAAATGAACTCCATTGCCGAAATAACAGATAAAAAGCCCGAATTCGTGGATGCGCTTCTTGACTGGTATGACCATAATGCCAGAACCTTGCCATGGCGTATTTCCCCCGAAGCAAAACGTGGCGGCATCAAACCGGACCCTTATCACGTATGGCTTAGCGAGATCATGTTGCAACAAACCACTGTTGCAACCGTAAAATCCTATTTTGAAAAATTCATGGAAAAATGGCCGACGCTTGAAAAATTAGCAGAAGCGGATCTTGATGACGTTCTAACCGAATGGGCCGGGCTTGGATATTATGCAAGAGCAAGAAATCTTTATAAATGTGCACGCACCATTCATGATGACCTTGGCGGCAACTTTCCCAAAACCAATGATGAACTGTTAAAATTACCGGGTATCGGTGTCTATACCGCAGCGGCCATTAGTTCCATTGCCTATGATATTCCGGAAACCGTCGTCGACGGAAATGTTGAACGCGTCCTTTCAAGGTTATGTCAAATTGAAACCCCACTACCGGATTCGCGCCCGGAAATCAGGGGGCATGCAGAAATATTAACCCCAGATTATCGTCCAGGTGATTATGCACAGGCCTTAATGGATCTTGGTGCAACCATCTGCACACCCAAATCACCAAAATGTGGAAGTTGCCCTTTACAAGAAGACTGTCTTGCGCGCAAAAATGATCTTGTAGCTGATCTTCCGAGGCGTAAAAATAAAAAAGAAAAAGAAACCAGACGCGGATATGTTTTCTGGGCCGAGTATGATGGCAAGGTTTGGTTAAGACGAAGACCAGAAAAAGGATTGCTCGGTGGCATGATGGAAGTGCCATCGGATGAATGGGCACCAAGCAACAGCTGGCAAAATATTCCAACACCACGCATTCCGATCATTGCAAACTGGAAATTGCTGCCGGGTGTTGTGCGCCATACTTTTACCCATTTTCATCTGGAACTTAAGGTCGTCAAACTGCAGCTTGAAGAAATGATCAACCTGCAGGAAGGGGAATGGTGCGATATTGATAAACAAGATCAATATGCGCTGCCCACTGTAATGAAAAAAGTATTTAACCACGTCGGACAACCATTATTGGATTTATAAAATGTTGATACTCCATGACAATATTGAATCAGGTAACGCCTATAAAGTAAGACTTTTATTATCATTACTGGGTAAAGAATATAAATGCATCCAGTATGATGTTGTAAACGGTGAAACCCGCACACCGGAATATCTAGCGAACATCAATAAAAATGGACGTATTCCTGTCCTTGAATTTGAAGACGGTAGATGCCTGCCGGAATCAAACGCCATTCTTTATTATATGGCAAAAGGGACAAAATATTTTCCTGATGATGACTGGGAACAAGCCAAGGTCATGGAATGGATGTGTTTCGAACAATATTCACATGAACCATTTGTCGCTGTGGCTAAGTTCATCCTGACCATGTTACCAAAAGACACACCACGTCGCGCGGAAATTCCAACGCTTCATGAAAAGGGATATGCCGCGCTTCAAATTATGGAAGATCATTTAAGCGAGCATAAATGGTTGGTTGGTGAACATATGTCCATCGCGGATATTGCCCTTTATGCCTATACCCATAAAGCACATATGGGTGATTTTGATATGTCACGTTTCAAAGCCATTGAAAAGTGGTGCAAAAATATTGAAGCCGAACCCAATTACATAAAGATGTTTTAACATGATCCATAAAGCAAAATGCCTATGTGGAGCCATTGAAATAGAAGCCACGGGCGAGCCAAACTATGCAGAATATTGTCATTGCAATATGTGTCAGAAATCATCTGGTTCCAGCTTTATGGTATGGGTGGTTTTTGATAAAGAAAATGTGCGTGTTACAAAAGGCGACATTAAAAAATATCAATCCAGTGCGGCCCTCGCCCGCGGGTTTTGTGAAAATTGCGGATCAAACGTTTCTATCCATACTGATAAATGTTTTGATTTACCAATTGGGGTTCTTGAAAACCCGGATGACATCGAAATCACGCAACATATCTGGTCAAGCGGTGCGCTTAAACATGTGAAGTTGGATGATGATTTGCCGAAATATGAAAAAGACGCGCCTAACTAAAAAAGGCCGATACCTTATCATAAGGGTCAATATTCATAAGCGGGCCAATCGCGCCAAAGCTTAAATCACTTTTTGAAAGAAATCTTTCCGTGACGCGTTTGATTTGTGCTGCGTCAACAGCTTCGATTTTCTCGATGATTTCTTCTCTTGGAATATGACGATTAAAAATCATTTGCTGACGGCCAAGTTGTTCCATGCGGCTGGTTGTGTTTTCAAGCGACATTAAAATGCCTGCTTTTAATTGTGCCTTGGCACGCATAATTTCCTGATCAGCAATATGATCTGCCATCTTTTTAAATTCTGTCGCCACAACAGGGATTAATTCCGCCGTTTGGTCAGGTCCCGTACCCGCGTGAATTCCAAATGTACCGCCATCAACATATGAAATATTGTATGAATAAATGGAATAAACCAGACCACGTTTTTCTCTTACCTCTTGGAATAGACGTGATGACATGCCGCCACCGAAAATCATCGACATGACTTGTGCCGCGTAATAATCAGGATCGTCGTAAGACACCCCTTCAAACCCGAAAAGCAAGTTTACTTGTTCCAGTTCCTTTGAAACGCGTTTATCGCCACCAACATATTTAGCGGTATTTTTTTCGTAATCACGAACGGCAGCAAATGATGAGAAACCCTTCTCCACCATTTTTACAAAATCATCATGATCAAGGTTACCGGCACCGACCACGGCCATTGTATCAAACCGGTAGTGCCCTTTCATATAACGGTTAAGGTCATCACGGCTATAGGCATTGACGAGATCAGTTGTTCCAAGAATGGGGCGTCCGAGCGGTTGATCAGGATAAGCAGCATCTTGCATCAAATCAAAAATGATATCATCCGGCGTGTCTTCGGCTTGGCCGATTTCCTGAATAATGACGCCGCGTTCACGTTCAAGTTCATCCTGTTCAAAAGTGGAATTTTGCAGAATATCCCCAAGCATATCAACGCCAAGCGCCAAATCATCTTTTAATAGGCGTGCATAATAGGTTGTCTGTTCACGGGATGTATAAGCGTTGAGATAACCACCAACATTTTCAATTTCTTCCGCGATATCAAGCGCACTTCTGCGATCAGTCCCTTTAAACGCCATATGTTCCAGCATATGCGAAAGACCATTTTCCGATGCAGATTCAAATCGACTGCCTACATCAACCCATGTGCCCACCGTCACTGTTTCCACATGTGGCATGTGATCCGTTACAACACGAAGTCCATTATTTAATGTGGTGGAGCGGACGCTCATAAATTTTCCAGAATATATTTTTTAAGCTGTTCCAGATCATTCGAAAGAACATCAAATTTTTCTTCACGGTCAAAAAGATCAGCCATATGCGCCGGAAGTTCCGGATGAATTCCAGTTACTTCTTTCACAGCATCCGGGAATTTTGCCGGATGGGCCGTGCTTAATGTCACCATAGGTGTTTTCTTATCAGCCCAATTTTCACGGGCTGCTTTAACACCAACCGCAGTATGCGGATCGATTAAATGACCGCCATTTTCAAACACGTCAGCGATTGCTTTTTTGGTTTCATCTTCAGAAACGCGCATGGCAACAAATGATTCTTTTGCTTTCTCAAGCTGCGCTTCACCAATATTGAACTGGCCGCTTTGTTTTAAGTTTTCCATCAGATTGCGAATGGCCGCGCCATCACCATCATAAATGTTGAACAGTAATCTTTCAAAGTTACTGGAAACCTGGATATCCATGCTCGGGCTGATGGTTGGGATTGTTTCACCAACTTTATATTCACCACCATTGATAGTACGCGATAAAATATCATTCACGTTTGTTGCCACTACAAGCTGTTCAATCGGAAGACCCATTTGTTTCGCGATATAGCCGGCATAAACATCACCGAAATTCCCGGTTGGTACACTGAATGAAACCTTTTTATCAGGTGCGCCAAGAGCAATGGCAGATGTAAAGTAGTAAACGATCTGCGCCATCACACGGGCCCAGTTGATGCTGTTCACTGCGGATAGGTTAATCTGATCACGGAATTCAAGATCATTAAAGAGCGCCTTCACAAGTGCCTGACAATTATCAAAATCGCCCTCAATCGCGATGTTATGCACGTTGCCTTCAATCACTGTGGTCATTTGGCGACGTTGAACATCGGACACGCGTCCTTTTGGATGCAGCATAAAGATATTGGCGCTATCACGGCCACGGACACAATCAATCGCCGCCGAACCCGTATCACCGGATGTTGCACCAACGATCGTGATTTTTTCGCCGCGTTTGGTCAGTACATAATTAAATAAATGGCCAAGAAGCTGAAGCGCAACGTCCTTAAACGCAAGTGTTGGCCCATGGAATAATTCAAGGATCCATTCATTGTTATCAACCTGACCCAGTGGCACAACCGCATCATGGCGGAATGTTGAATATGCTTTTTCAATTAATCCTTTAAAATCATCTTCTGGAATTTCAGGACAAACAAAAGGTGACATTACCTTAAATGCGATATCCTGATATCGCATTCCTTGCATTTCAGCAATTTCATCACTTGAAAATGTCGGCCATGTTTCCGGCAGATAAAGACCGCCATCACGCGCCAGTCCGGTTAATAGAACTTCTTCAAATGTTAATTCAGGTGCTTCACCACGTG
Source organism: Pseudemcibacter aquimaris (assembly GCF_028869115.1). Taxonomy (NCBI): domain Bacteria; kingdom Pseudomonadati; phylum Pseudomonadota; class Alphaproteobacteria; order Emcibacterales; family Emcibacteraceae; genus Pseudemcibacter; species Pseudemcibacter aquimaris. The sequence continues at coordinate 503,817 of NZ_CP079800.1, read as the reverse complement.
TACTTATATATTTCACTGATTTGTCCTTCAGATTTAAATTTCGCAACAGACATTAGCGATATGTAAATTTCTTTCAAGCTTTTCTGTAGAATTACTGTTCTTTTTTACGGATATGGGCAATCAAATAAATAACAATCAATACAATCGATAGTCCATACCATGTCATTGCATAATCAAGATGATTATTCACAATGTTAAATTCCGTTCTTCCGGCAACCGGGAAACCATTATCCGAATCGATTTTGTCGGCATAAAGGAACATCGGGAAATAGGCATTAATTCCCATATGCATGGCCATACCATTAACATCCCCATAAAACCACATATTGCCGGCCGGATCATTTTCCGGACCATACCATAATTTTTCCCATGGCTTTCTAAGTAACCCTATGATGGTCACTTCACCATCCACCAATGTTTCCGGCCTTACGTTTTGATCTTTGATTTGTTCAGGAACCCATCCACGATTGATTATAATACTGCGTCCATCGGTTAACTTTAACGGGGCGTACAAGTCATATCCCGGCTCCCCATTTGGACCAACGCTATACATGGTGACTTCCGCAGCATTATCGTACCTACCCGTAACCGTCACATGTAGATATTCAAGCTCATCCTGATCCGCCATCCCTTGTGGCAATTCAACCGGTTCGCTTGTTGCACGTGCCTCAATTTTTGAAATTAGGTCTAATTTCCAATCAAGTCGTTCAACCTGCCAATTGCCCAGCAACAGTAAACAAACAAGAATAGGTAAAGTGATGATGGTCGGCCATAGCCGTGGTTTAAATGTATAGGAAGACATATTATGTATCCTGGTCGGTATCCTTATTGACGAGCTGCCCTTCTCTTGCATTATAGCTATATTGCATTGCAATAATAAATGCTTTCATCGGGCGTAACATCCAAATTGATCCACCAATAATCATAGGGCCCCATAAAATAGCATGTAACCATAATGGCGGTTCATAAATCACTTCAACCAGTAAAGCAAAACCCACCACAATAAAGCCAAGAATTAAAATAATGAAAACGGCGGGGCCATCACCCTTTTCAAATTCTGCGTAATCAAGATCACACACTTTACACCCTTCCGCGAATTCAAGAATACCGTTAAATAGTTTTCCTTTTCCGCATCTAGGACAACGACACCCCAGCCCCGCTTTTATTGGCGAGACTGGGGTGTCAGAATTTGAATAATCAGACAAGTGTCTTAACCTGTAATTCCTACGTAGATGCAGAAGAATAGTACGAGCCACACAACGTCAACGAAGTGCCAGTACCAAGCTGCTGCTTCAAATCCAAAGTGGTGATCAGGTTTAAAGTGACCTTTAATACCACGGAACAGATTTACGCACAGGAAGATTGTACCAATTAGAACGTGGAAACCGTGGAAACCGGTCGCCATGTAGAATGTTGAACTGTAGATACCATCAGCAAAACCGAATGTTGCATGGCTGTATTCGTATGCCTGAACACCCGTAAATAAACCGCCAAGTAATACAGTATATAATAGCATTTGAATGAACATCTTACGGTCACCTTCAACAAGTGAATGGTGAGCCCATGTTACCGTACAACCAGAAAGAAGAAGGATCAGAGTATTCACTAGCGGCAGATGCCATGGATCAAGTGTTTCAACACCTTCTGGCGGCCATACAAAACCAACAGCTTCTACTGGGAAGATGCTTGCATTAAAATATGCCCAGAACCATGCTACGAAGAACATTACTTCTGAAATAATGAACAGGAACATACCATAACGAAGACCAAGCTGTACGATTGGCTTATGGTGTCCTTCATGTTCACCTTCACGGATAACGTCACCCCACCAGCTGTATGCACCGAATAGTGTTGCTAGCAGACCAACCGCAAATAACCATGGGCTTTCAAAGTGCATGTAAATTACAGCACCAAAGAATAATACGAATGCTGATAATGAGCATACAATTGGCCATGGACTTGGATCAACCAAGTGGTAATTATGATTTGGAGCATGTGAATCTGACATAAATGATTCCTTACTTTTCTAGTTTAATTATTCAAATTGTTTATTGTAATCGTCTACTGGGAAAAAAGTATATGATAGGGTCAATTCTTTAATTTCATCCACATCTTCGTCTTCAACGAATTCTGGATCAATGTAAAAACTGATTGCCATATCAACTTCTTCGCCAGGTTGTAATGTTTGTTCTGTAAAACAGAAACATTCAATCTTATTAAAATAATATGCCGTTTTAAATGGCGTAACATTATATGTTGCGACACCCGTGATCGGCTTATCACTTTCGTTAATAGCTTTATAAAAAACGAGCGCCTCTTCGCCGACTTTAACTTTTACACGGCGCTGCACAGGTTTAAATTTCCACGGAAGATTTCCGTTAATATCGGAATTGAAAAGCACTGTAACTTCACGGTCAAGAATTACATCCGGTGCATATTCAGCCTGATTTGTTGTTCCGCCGATCCCTGTTACCTGACATAGCATCTGATAAAGTGGTACGGACGCTGCCACAAGGATCGCCATACCGAAAACGATACCGAGCGTTAAAATCAGTGTCTTTGTATGAACATTACTCTGGTTAGCAGGTACAGACATATTTAAATAACCTCTAACTTAACCAAAGTGATAATAAAAAACAGGAACACAAGCCCGCCCAGCACGGCTGCTAGTGCAAAATTGCGACCTTTTCTTTTTTTATGCTCTTCATGAAGTGGCATTTATAATACCCTCCCGATCAAGTTTTCAATCCCAAGTACCGCGAATAATGCAAACAGATAAAAGACAGAAAAGAAAAAGACTTTCTTTGCCTTTGCTGCATTTTCATCAACAGATACTTTATCCGTATAAAGCGCAAAAGATAACCAAATGAACATACCGCCAAGCAGTGCTGCCGTCGCACCGTAAAAGACACCGGCAAAACCGAAATACCAAGGCAAGATGCTTACTGGCACCATCGCAAGCGTATAAAGCATAATTTGTGTTTTGGTCGCTTTTTCACCGCTGACAACCGGCAACATCGGAATGCCTGCATTTTCATAATCTTTACAGGCAAAAAGTGATAGCGCCCAAAAATGTGGCGGTGTCCACATAAAAATAATAGCAAATAGTGTAATGCTTTCGATACTAACATCACCAGTAACCGCAGCCCAAGCCACCATCGGTGGGAACGCACCAGACGCACCACCGATCACGATGTTTTGTGCTGTACGGCGCTTAAGCCACATTGTGTAAACCACAACATAAAACAGAATCGTAACAGTAAGCAGTACCGCCGACATAACATTAACCATTAATCCCATAATAAGAACGGAACCAACAGCCAGTGCTACACCAAAATGCAGTGCAGACGTTGCATCAATTTTCCCAGCAGGGATTGGACGGCTCGCTGTGCGTTTCATTTTCGCATCAACGTCTGCTTCGTACCACATGTTAAGACAGCCCGAAGCACCCGCAGCAACCGCAATACAAAGAATTGCAGTAAATCCAATCACAGGGTGAATTTCACCCGGTGCAACCAAAAGACCAATAAAAGCTGTAAAAATAACAAGAGACATCACCCGCGGTTTAAGCAGGCTAAAATAATCACCCGCAGTCGGCAGATAATAATCCGTCATTTCCTGTTCGTTTGTGATTTCCATGTTACTCATAATTCTATTTGGCTTCTATCAGGTAAAACTGCCGGGCTTCGTTAAAAGCCCGGCAAATTAAAATTATTTAATTCGTGGCAATTCATTGAATTGGTGGAATGGTGGTGGTGAAGATAACGTCCACTCTAGTGTGGTCGCTGCTTCGCCCCATTGGTTATCACCAACACGTTCTTTTGAACGAAGTGTCATCCAGATACCGATGAAGAAGAACACCAGACCAACTGCCATAATGCCATATCCAACTGATGACCAGAAGTTCCATAGCGCATATGCATCAGGATAATCAGGAATACGACGTGGCATACCAGCTAACCCAAGGAAATGCTGCGGGAAGAAGATCACGTTAACACCGATGAATGTAAGCCAGAAGTGAATCTTGGATACAAGCTGCGGGTAAGGTTTACCACTGATTTTGCCAATCCAGTAATACCAGCCAGCATAAATCGAGAATAGCGCACCCATTGACATTGTGTAATGGAAGTGAGCCACAACATAATATGTATCATGCATTGATTGGTCCACACCGGCGTTCGCAAGTACAACACCTGTTACACCACCGATGGTGAATAGGAAAATCATACCGATCGCAAATAGCATAGGTGTTTCGAAGCGGATTGAACCACCCCACATTGTACCAAGCCATGAGAAAATCTTAATACCTGTTGGTACCGCAATAACCATGGTTGCAGCAGTAAAGTATGCTTTAGTATCAACGTCCATACCAACAGTGAACATATGGTGAGCCCACACGATGAAGCCAACTACACCAATCGCAACCATCGCATATGCCATACCAAGGTAACCAAAGATCGGCTTGTTAGAGAATGTTGAAACAACATGACTGATAAGACCAAAACCAGGAAGGATAAGAATATACACTTCTGGGTGACCAAAGAACCAGAATAAATGCTGATAAAGAATTGGGTCACCACCACCTGATGGGTCAAAGAATGCAGTACCAAAGTTACGGTCTGTCAGAAGCATGGTGATCGCACCAGCAAGAACAGGAAGCGCAAGAAGAAGCAGGAACACTGTTACAAGAACTGACCACACAAATAGTGGCATCTTGTGAAGTGTCATGCCTGGGGCACGCATGTTAAAGATTGTACAAATAAAGTTGATCGCACCCATAATCGATGACGCACCAGCAACGTGAAGCGAGAAGATCGCAAGATCCATCGCCGGTCCAGGCTGACCACTTGTTGAAAGCGGTGCGTAAACGGTCCAACCGCCACCAACACCAGTTTGTCCCGGAGGTCCTTCAAACACTGTTGAAAGAACAAGCAGTAATAGAGCTGCAGGAAGCAACCAGAATGAAATGTTATTCATACGTGGGAAAGCCATGTCTGGCGCACCGATCATGATCGGAACAAACCAGTTACCGAAACCACCGATAAGCGCAGGCATAACCATGAAGAAAACCATGATAAGACCGTGAGCTGTAATCAGCACGTTAAAGTAATGATATGCCGCATCAACATCACCACCTTTTAACATCGGTAGGAAGTCCATGCCCGGATACATTAATTCCGCACGCATAAGTCCAGAGAAAATACCGCCAATAACGCCGGCTACGATCGCAAAGATAAGGTAAAGTGTACCAATATCTTTATGGTTTGTTGAAAGCATCCAACGACGCCACCCCGTAGGAGTGTGATGATCGTCATGATGGCCGTCAGCTGTGTGTGCATCGTTACTCATGTAAGATTCTCCAATTATTCTGTTACGTCAGCAGACGCGAACTGCTGTGTACGTGGTGCATCTACAGATGCATATTCTTCTTTAGCCCACTCTAGCCACTCTGCATATTCAGCTTCGGATACAACCTCAACCATGATCGGCATAAAGCCGTGGCGGATACCGCAAAGTTCTGAACACTGGCCGTAGTAAAGACCTTCTTTTGTTGCTTTAAACCATGTCTCGTTCAAAAGGCCAGGTACCGCATCGATTTTCGCACCGAATGCTGGGATGGTCCAAGCGTGGATCACGTCGGTCGCTGTTACTTGCATACGAATAACCTTGTTTACCGGCACAACAACTTTTGTATCTGTACCAAGAAGACGAGGATGTCCTGCCGCTGCAGCTTCTTCATCCGTTAACATGATAGAATCGAACATAATTTCTTCGTGATCAGGATATTCATATGACCAGTACCACTGGTTACCGATCGCCTTAACAGTCACATCCGCTTCTGGAAGGACGTCCTGATTGTAAAGAAGTCTGAATGATGGCACCGCAATCACAACAAGGATCAGAACCGGAACAGCTGTCCAAACGATCTCAAGCAAAGTGTTGTGCGTTGTTTTTGATGCCACAGGATTAGATTTGGCGTTAAACTTAATAAGAATGTAAGCCAAAATCGCAGTCACGAATATAGTGATTGCAGTAATAATCCAAAGCAGAAGATTATGGAAAGCGATAGTTTCTTCCATAATCGGTGACGCAGCTTCCATAAAACCAAGCTGGCCTGGCGCGGCACTATAAAGTCCGTCTTCAGCTGCGACAGCAGAGAAGATCGAACCCACAAATGTTGCTAGCATTGCAGCAATCATCAAATATGTTTTCTTGAACAACATGTTCCTCTTTACCCCTTAAATACGGATATGAACGATTATTTTGACGTAAAATGTATGCGAAAAGAGCTCTTTATAAATATATAAAGATGTTCCCCTTCCTCCACATCAAACGACCTTCGGGTGAGTTTATACCAGAATTTTGATCTAGCTCAAGTCTACAAGTGCAAAAAATATTATTATTTTTGCCCCTTTGATCTATATCAATTGAATAGTTACGCCCCTTTAGCCATACCACAGTTGTAGAATCATTCTCAAAACCGCTCTTTTTCTATGCTTGAAATACAATAAACAAATGGATATTACTGATTTTGTCTATATAATATTCCCAAAAATTACGAAGTATATAAACACCTATGACCATAATTTCAGACGAAAATTCTCACTTTTTTGCAGAATCTAGCGATGATTCTGATATTTCATCATTAGAGACACAGCGCATTGTCGATGAAGCCTTGCATGGCATGGATGACGGCGAACTATATTTACAATATTCGCAATCTGAAACTTTCTCATTTGATGATGGCAGGCTAAAAAATGCCGCATATGATACGTCAAAGGGTTTTGGATTAAGAAGTATACTGGGCGAAGTCACCGGATTCGCACATTCTTCGGAAATAAATAAAGAATCACTTAAACGTGCGGCAGACACAGTCAGTAGTATTAAGTCAGGTTCAGGCGGCACACTTGCCATTCCACCGATCCGAACTAACAAAAAACTATATAGCGACGAAAACCCGCTTGGGGGTGTAGCATTCAAAGATAAAATCAGACTTCTTGAAGAAATTGATGAATATGCCCGTTCTAGAGATCCAAAAGTTTGCCAAGTCAGCTGTTCAATAGCGGGTGAATGGCAAGTCGTTGAAATTATCAGACCTGGTGGTCATCGCGTTCAAGATATCAGACCGCTCGTCAGGTTAAATGTCAGCGTCGTTGCAAAAGACGGGGACCGCATGGAAAGCGGTTACGAAGGCGCAGGTGGAAGATACACATACACCGAACTCTTATCCGAAGAAAACTGGAAAAGACAAACCGATGATGCCATCAGACAAGCAATATTAAATCTGGATAGCGTTCCTGCCCCAGCTGGTGAAATGGATGTTGTTCTTGGGCCAGGATGGCCCGGCGTCCTTCTTCATGAAGCCATCGGACATGGCCTTGAGGGCGACTTCAACCGCAAAGGGACGTCTGCCTTTGCTGGTCTTATGGGTGAACAAATCGCTGCAAAAGGCGTAACAGTTGTTGATGACGGCACTCTAGAAAACCGCCGCGGTTCATTAAGTATTGACGACGAAGGCACGTCGACCAATTGCACAACGTTAATTGAGGACGGCATTCTTGTTGGATATATGCAAGACCGCATGAATGCCCGCCTTATGGGTGTGGAATCAACCGGCAACGGAAGACGCCAAAGTTATGCACACCAACCCATGCCACGCATGACCAATACATATATGTTAAGTGGCGATCAATCACCTGAAGAAATTTTGGCTGGTGTTAAAGACGGCCTTTATGCCGTTAATTTTGGGGGTGGTCAGGTTGATATTACCAACGGTAAATTTGTTTTCAGCTGTACTGAAGCCTATAAGGTAAAGAACGGTAAAATTGATGCACCCGTTAAAGGGGCGACACTGATCGGCAATGGACCTGATGCTCTAAAACGCATTACCGCAATTGGTAATGACCTCAAACTTGATAATGGTGTTGGAATTTGCGGCAAAGCCGGACAATCTGTTCCAGTTGGTGTCGGGCAACCTACGCTTCGCTTAAACGGTATTACTGTGGGCGGCACAGATTTTTAATAAGCTTTAATATATAAATCTAATTTCAATCACATTATAATTTTTCCATAAAAAAAGCCGACCCAATGGGTCGGCTTTCTTCTTATTATTTTCTAGTCTATTAGAACTTAACTCTAAATGTTGCTTGACCGTTATGGCTTGTATAGCCACTTGCAAAGTCACCATTATATCCAACGTTAATTGAGATATTTTCTGAAGTCTGAATATTCAAGCCTGCACCGACAGTACCCATCCAGCGGGATTTATCGTTACCAATTGACAAGAATGTTGCAGTACCACTTGTGAAGCGTGATGTCACATTAACACCGTTATCCAGCAGGTCGTATGACATATGTGCTTCAACATATGGTGTAATGGTTGAGCTATCTGAACCAGTGATTGTTGGTACAAATCTACCGCCCACACTTGCCTTTAATGTTTCTAGTGAATGCTCAAGCACTGTCAGTGATAAATTACCTGCTCCTGTTTCAGAGTATGTATCAACATCGATTTTACCATAGTGCAAGCTCACAATTGGAGTAAATGAACCATTGTCACCAAAGGCAAATCTATGACCCATGTCAGCTTTCGCATGAACTTGTGAGCCAGAGTAATCACCCATTGCTGTGGCAGCATATGATCCCACTTGAATTCTACGAGAGCTTTCATAATCACTGTCACCGTAACCCGCAATCACACCAATGTATGCATTACCGATATTCTTACGTGCGTAACCCGCGATTTGCTTCGTTTCAACCTCTAGTCTGCCACCAGTAAAGCTACCTTCGCCATCAACAGTTGTTTCAGCGAATGAAGCCGCGATTCCGACACGCATATCATCGAAATCTTTATCGAAACCGAATGCTACTCCGTAATCTTTGGATTTAAAGCCATCGACACCAAGACGAGTTTTCTGTCTATCACTTCCGCCAAATGGTCTTACCCATAGATTGTTACCAGGATCAATATCAACACCAATTTGTCCGCTGATGATACCAGCAAAATTCATGATGCTTTCTTCACCCATACGAAGGTCAGCACCTGGCATTACTGATTGAAGTGTATCAACTGCATCTTCACGATCACCTGCATCAGAAATATCATTCAACGCACTAATCAGGTCACCGACCTCATCATCTCCCATATTTTCATCAACCAAATCATCAACAGCATCAGCCACGTCAAGTGTTGGTGCAGATGCATTTGGTGTCAGCACTGTTTCAACTTCGTTCAGTGTCGCGATAAGGTCAACATTACCGTCTGCATCTTCTACCGCTTCGAAGGTATACATTACGTTGTCATTTAGATCATCAACCATAATGTCACCAGATAATACATCCGTTGCATCAATTACATCTTGATATGTTGTTGTCGCTGCAAACGGAAGATTATCCGCTGATACCTGAAGGCTATCATTTGCTGATAGATCAGCATTTCCGCCTACAGTCATTTGACCATGATCCGTACCATCGATACCGATATTAACCGTACCATCACCCACTTGAGTATAATCACCTGTTACATCAAGTGTTTCATTGGCAGGAATTGTTACCGTGCCGGAGTTAGTGATGGACGCAGAACTGAAGCTACCGCCATTCATTTCGATATTCGCACCAGCTGCAACATTAACATCACCGATTGTTGTTGTTTGACCAAAGTCACCAGCAACCATCAGGTTACCCATATTAACATTCATTGTGCCAAAACCATCAACAGATGTTGCACCACTTAGGTCAGCGTTAATGTTAAATGTACCAGCTGCGCCACCTGTAATGGCGCCAACGATATTGCCACCATCAACAGTCAATGTGCCGTCATTCATCATAACATCGCCGTTAATCATACCAGCAGATGTAACATCACCAGCACCCATTGAGATATCACCATTAATGATACCCGAAGCGTTGTTCACTACATTTACACCCGCTGCGGCATTATCAATCAAGATCGCATCGCCGCCGTTACCATTGATGGTACCGGAGTTATCAATGTCACCAGTAATGTCACTTGTTCCATCAACATATATGGCTGTTGAACCGGTAATAACACCGCCAGCCATATTCATAACACCACCAGAGATATCAGATGTTGCAAGCACTTCGATCGCTCTTCCTGCGCCGCCATCAATGACACCGCCATCTTCGTTCGTAATACCACCAGAAATATCAGATGGATCATCTACTGAGATACCAGCATCACCACCGAATATTGTTCCGCTGTTTGTTACACCACCAGAGATATCTGAAGTGTTTGTTACGTAGATACCATAATGTCCGCCAGAAATTGTTCCGCTATTGTTAATGCCACCTGAAATATCAGAAGAGGACGTAACACGAATACCAGCAGAGCTAACATCGATCATGCCTGTATTTATGACACCGCCTTCAATATCTGAAGTGCTGCTTACGACAACGCCTGAGCTTCCGTCGCTAATCGTACCATGATTTGAAACAGCGCCGGTTACAGTACTTCCTGATTCAATGTGAATAGCAATATCAGCATTAATCGTACCGCCAGCAGCGTTCGTAACGCTGTCGACAATGGAACGACCATCAATATTGATACCGGATTCTGCATTAATATAACCACTGTTAACAATGCCGCCAGTTACAGTAGAACTTGATGTGTAAATACCATTAAACCTGGCACTGATTGTACCGACATTGGTGTTTACAATACCGCCCTCGACGTTTGAACTGCTTGTTACCGCAATACCAACTTCAGCATCAATGTAGCCAGCATTGGTAATCGCGCCTGTAACACGACTTCCAGAATCGATCTGAATACCTGTGCTATAGGCTGTGATATCACCGCCAGCTGCGTTCGTGATAAAGTCTACTGTTGATCCATCATCAATTTCAATTGCATCATTATCAGAACTAACAATCGTACCATGGTTTGTAATACCGCCAGTCAGAATTGAACCATCATCAAGTTTAATCGCTTCATTCGTTGCTGAAATTGTACCAGTAACTTGGTTTACAATACCGCCATGCAATTCTGAAGGATCAGGATCACCAATTAGTGCCGCTTCCGGAGCAAGTGATGCTGGGGGTGGCGGAGGAGGAGGTGGCGGAAGAATGACACCGCCCTCAGTATCCATATAGATACCATAAGAACCCTTAATCAAACCGCTATTGGTAATACCGCCATTAACAACGGAACCATTAGTAATCCAGATCGCATTGCTGCTACCAGAAATCGTGCCGCCAGCAAGGTTATTGATACCGCCGGAAATCGTTGAAGGTGTCCCTTCGATATCAGATTCTAGCTTGATACCATGGCTATTCATACCAATGATTTTACCACTGTTGGTAATGCCGCCAGTTACGCTTGATGCGGATTCAATTTCGATACCGGTTGAGTAACCTTGGATCGTACCGCTGTTAGTGATACCACCAGTAACTGATGCACCATCTTCAAGATCGATACCCTGTCCAGATGTAGTCGCAGAAATTAGACCAGTATTAATAATACCACCAGATTCTGCATTACCCACCATTGAACCGTTACGGATATTAATACCGCCACTTTCACCAATAATGTCACCATGGTTGGTAATGGCGCCAGTAACCGTTGATGTATCATCCATATCGATACCAGCAGAGTAACCATCAATCAGGCCACTTTCCGTATTCAGGATAAAGTCAACCGAACCTTCAGTATCAAGTTGGATTGCATCATTATCAGTTGAAATAATATCACCACTGTTTGTGATACCGCCCGTTACTGATGAATTGCTAGCAACTCTGATCGCAGAGCTTGATGCACTAATTGTTGCAGATGCATTATTGGTAATGCCGTTTGTTACGACTGAAGATCCTTCAACGTCGATGGCATAGTCATCGCCATAAATCTTACCATTATTAACAATACCGCCAAGTACTTCTGATGAAGATGCAATTCTAATTGCCGCATCACCAGAAGGTGCAGAAATTGTACCGTTATTTGTAATCGCACCGGTGATTGTTGCTGTATCCTCAATCAGGATCGCTGCATCCCAAGACGATGAACCTGTAATGAAGATATTGCCATGGTTGGTGATGAAATCCACTGATGATTCGTCATCAACGTAAATTGCATGTTCTTCAGCATTAATATTACCGCTGTTGGTAATACCGCCAGTTACTGTTGAGCCGTCATTAATCTTAATGGCTGTATTCGTTGCACTGATTGTCGCGCTTACTGCATTTGCAATACCGCCAGTGATACTTGAAACACCACCTTCTGAATCTGTATCAACATAAATACCGCGATCATCACCAAAGATCGTACCCGTATTATTAATACCGCCGCTAACTGTTGAACCATCTCTAATTTCGATACCAGTTGAATATGCGTCGATTGTACCACTGTTATTAATACCGTATCCGGATGCGTTACTGATACCGGATTCGTTATCAACAACAATACCAGAATCATCTTCTGAACGGATTAAACCAGAGTTTGTAATACCATTTAGAACATCTGAACTTCTATTAATTACAATTGATGCACCTTCAGTATCGATTGTGCCATGGTTCGCGATACCGCCTTGAACCTGTGAACTATCTTCGATCTTGATACCGACACCTTCGGTATCGATTGTGCCGTAGTTGGTAATTGCACCAGTAACAGTTGAACTGCTATCAACTCTGATACCAGTTGCACTGTTATAGTCCGGTGTATAAATCACACCGCTTTCAGCGTTCGTAATGAAATCAACCGTTGATTCATCGCGAATACTAATTGCCGCACCTGATTCCGCCTCAATACGACCACTGTTTGTGATGCCGCCTGTGATTGACGCGCCATCATCAATTGAAATTGCTGTATCTGTCGCAGAAATTGTTGCACCAAGCGCATTATTGATACCACCCGTGATAGATGATCCCGTTGTATGACTACTTAGCGGAATACCTTCAAGGTCATTACTTAAACGAATACCGTAACGGTCACCTGTAATATCACCATAGTTCGTAACACCACCCGTGATGGAACCGCCATTGCTCACGAAGATACCAGCTGTATCGCCGTCAATTTCACCACCCACTTGGTTCATAATACCGCCAGCAACCGTTGTTGGGTTACCTTCGATATCGGTGCCATCTACGCGGATTGCATGATCACCTTCGATACGACCACTGTTATTGATGCCACCTGTGATTGACCCTTGTCTTGAAACATAAATACCTTGATCATCACCGGAAATCGTACCCGCGTTTGTGATGCTGCCAACAGTAGTTCCAGAACCACTTATATCGATCCCATTGTCTAATGTGCCTCGAATCATACCGCCTTCAGCATTAATGATACTTGTTACGGATGAACCATCTACTGAACCACTTTCGATAACGATACCTGAAGTACCGGAAATCATGCCACCTTCTGCATTAGTGATTGTACCAACCGATGATCCTCTTACGCTAACTGCCATCGACACACTAGAAGTAATTGTACCGCTGTTGGTGATGCCGCCATTCACTGTTGAGCTATCTATGAATAATGCTGTGCTATTCGCATCAATATCACCGGTATTAAGGATACCGCCATTTATTTCACTTCCTTCGCGTAAAACTATACCATATCGCGCCGGGTTTGATGGCGCTGTACCGTAAGAACCGATTGTCCCATGGTTTGTAACACCACCAGTAACAGTGGACGCATTACTAATGAATAATCCAGCAGAATCCCCGTGAATTGCACCACCAATATTATTCACAATACCGCCAGAAATTGAGGATGACGAATCAACCACAATAGCGCGGTAACCTGTGATCAATCCTGAGTTCGTAATACCACCAGAAACATCACCGCTACTATCCACATAAAGTGCTGTATGCGTACTACCTGCGTTGATTACACCTGAGTTTGTTAACCCACCAGAAAGATCACCACCCATCACAGAAATATCCGCAGAAATCGTGCCTGTGTTAGAAATCCCAGCATTTGTCACGCCCGAGCCAACAACAATATCTCTTACAAGAGCTGGGCCTGTTTGGTTAACAAGAGTACCGTCATAAATATTGATCTCGCCATCTGCAAAACCGTTTAGGTTTAAGCCACCTGCGTTATTAGTAACCGTTGTATCCGCATCAATACCAATTGAACCAAAACCAGAAACCGTACCAGATACGCCAGATGCACCAGCCGCACCGTCAGCAAATACAAATTCGCCACCATGGCCAGTAACGTTTCCTTCAACAGTACCACCCTCGGCGCGATAATCACCTGTACCCATTGTGACATTACCTTCGATGTCACCACCAGTTTTGTTTGTAACACCAACATCGGAACCAGATGTACCACCATCAATCAGAATTGCATTATCCGCACTTTCCGGATTAATTGCCTGGATTGAACCGCTATTGATAATTGTTCCCGTTACATCAGAAGAGGTACTGATATAAATTCCAGGACCTGTACCACCCGAAATAGCGCCGCCAGCTTCGTTGATAATATCACCATCAATTGTTGAGCTTTGCGCCACAACAATACCGGCTTCACCATCAATCGTGCCGCGGTTAACAATATCGCCATCCATTGTTGAACCACCGCCAAATGAAATACCAGATCTTTCACCAACGATTAATCCTGAGTTATCAATATTTCCGATGATCGCACCACCTTCAACATCGATACCGATATCGGCTAATCTAGTGCCGTCATCAATATTATGGCCAACACCAATTGAACCGCCAACCGCATTGGTAATCGCATTACCGACAGGATTACCTTCGATATCTGCCGTCCCAACACTTGAACCAGCCGTTACAATAATACCAGCAAGATCACCGTAAATTTCACCGCCTGTTTGGTTATTGATGCTACCAATATTTGAACCCATCGCAGTTCCAACACCAACCATACCATAGATATCACCAGCATTTGTGATGCCTTCTGTAACTTCGGAACCAAACAACACAGAAACACCGCCTGCAAATGGTCCGCTATCACCACCGGCAATCGTGCCGCCAGCACTATTTGTGATGCTATTCACTGAAGCATCACCAGCGAGCAATACGGCTACACCTTCCGGATCATTAACCGCAATGCGGCCCGCGTTATTAATTGCACCTGTAACACCAGAACCAGATGCCACAACAATACCGTGCTCGGAACCAGCAATAACGCCACTGGAATGATTAACAATATCACCCGCAACTTGACCATCTTCTACGATAGCCATACCAGATTCACCGTTCGCGATCACACCAGAGTTAACAATATCACCATCAATCTGACCACCTGCAACAAGCACACCAGTTTTTGTCGACAGAATCGAACCTGAACCCACATTGTTAATAGCAACACCAGTGTTAGGACCAGTCGTTGGCGCAACAATAGAGCCACCTTCCAGAACGTTAACACCTGTATCAGACATAATCAGCCCGGTATTCGATACGCCACCATTGACAGTACCGCTTTCGATACTAATGCCGTACATTGATGCATTAATTGTTCCAGTATTTACGATACCGTTTGAAATCGAACTTGTTGATCCATCCATATAGATACCAACAACACCACCAATGGTGCCGTAGTTCTCAATACCGCCAGAAATTGATGCTTCATCAACATAAATACCGTTATAAACACCGCTTGGACCTGTATTAATATTTCCGTTGTTCACCACACCACCGGAAATATCACCACCAGAAATTACAGCCACCGCATAAAAACCGCTAATCGTACCGCTGGAATTATTGGCTATACCGCCTGAAATATCACCTGATCAATCAACCAAAATCGCCTGCTGGTCACCAACGATTACACCATCATTGTCAATGCCGCCGGAAATATCACTACCTGATGTCACACGAATAGCTTGTTGTGAATTACTAATCGTTGCGCTGGTGTCATTGGTAATCGACACACCTGTTGATCCTGCACCAGTGTTATCCACCACAATCTTACCAGTAACCAATCCTTCGTTAGTAAGCGTCACATTAGTATTACCGGAAATCGTCACATCGCCATTTTGCGCAGACCCATTTTCGATATAACCCGTTTCACCATCACCAAGGTTTTCCTGTAGCAAGTTTGTAAAACCAGACGTAACGGAAAAACTATCCGCCGCCGCGTAATTTACCGTTGCCGGTAAAACCATCGGCACCGCAACAAGTGCGGTAGTCGCCATCATGAATGTTTTTACGGATTTTGATGTCTTTGTGGTGTTCTTAATATCAGACATTAGAATATATGCTCCCCTAACCAGGAATTAGTGTTATTATCGGTTTGTATAAAATTTTATAAAAATAATACATTTATCGTTCGGGATACTAAAACAATAATCATTCTAATTTCAAGCATTAAAATATGAAATTTTTCTTTAAATTCAAATTTTTGAATGATAGCTTCACAAAATTATTCAGTTTCCGTTAAAAAAATGACACTTTGTCACATAACTTTAATTTATGACAATAAACATAAACAGTTAGCTTTATATTAGAATTAGGGAATATTTAAGTGATTAAGAAAGCAGACTCTGCAACGGGTAGCGGGCAAATACTCAGTATTAAGGACGCCTTCACGAAAGCAAAAACACTCGCTGAATCCGGCCAATTGGCACAAGCCGAAAAAATCTGCAACGATATAATCAATGCAAATAAAAAATTTCACCCAGCCTATCATATGCTAGGTCGAATGGCAGCGCGTGTTAACAAAAACAAAATTGCCATTGATATGTTAAACAAAGCCATAAGCCTTGATTCTTCAAACGCACAATATCATTGTGACTTCGCGGAAGTGCTCTGCAACAACGCCAATCCCAAAGGAGGCTTAATTGCCATTGAGCATGCATTAAAAATTAACCCAAATGTTTCTCATTTTCATTATATTGCAGGCACAGCCTTGGCAGCACTTGGCAATTCGAAAAAGGCCATTACCGCATACAACAAAGCCATCGAATTAAATCCAAACAACGGTCTTGCATACAATAATCTTGGATCGATTATGGAAAATTCCGGATTACAAGAACGCGCAAAACATGCGTATGCCAACGCCGTAAAAATTAATGCAAATCACCCGGAAGCACAAAACAACCTGGCAGCTATCTTGCTTGCCGAAGGCGATGTCGAAAATGCAAAAATACACTTCGAAGCAGCGATTAAAGCTCGTCCTCTCTTTGTAGAACCGCATTATAATTTGTCCACGATTAAAAACTATGAAGAAGATGATGCACACATTACCCAATTAGAAGCTATAGCAAGGAACAGTGCAGCTCTTCCCGCCGACAAGCGTGTCAAACTTTGTTTTGCACTTGGTAAAGCATATGAAGATATTGGAAATTATGATGCTGCATTTGATCTTTTTGAAAAAGGCAATACCGCTCACCGCAGGACCTTTAAATTCAACGAAAAACGCGCCATTGGAATAACCGAACAATTAAAAACAATTTTCAATAAAGAATATTTCAAAGGCAGTCGCAAAAAGAAAAGTGATGACCCAACACCGATATTTGTAGTTGGCATGCCACGTTCCGGTTCAACATTAATCGAACAAATTCTGTGTAGTCATGATAATGTATTTGGCGCCGGTGAATTAGACACCATGTCAAAAGTCATTAATGAAAAACTCGATATTTTCCCAAATGACTATGAAAAACTAAGTGATGACGATATCAAAGAAATCGGTGAAAATTACATTAGACGAATTCGTTTACTTGAGCCGGATGCCAAAAGAATCGTTGATAAAATGCCTGCTAATTTTCATTATGCGGGAATTATCGCCAAAGCTTTACCCGGCGCCCATATAATAAATACTGAACGCAATCCTATGGATAGTTGCCTTTCCAATTACGGGCGCCTATTCAACCAAACCATGCATTTCGCCTATAACCTTGAAGAGCTAGGACGATATTACAATCGTTATCAGGATTTAATAAAACACTGGCATTCCGTATTACCGAAAAACAGATTGATTGACGTTCATTATGAAAAAGTCGTTGATGATCTTGAAAATCAAGCAAAACGTATCATTAAATTTGTGGGCTTGGAATGGGATGATAAATGTCTGGAATTCCACAAAAACAAACGCACCGTCCACACAGCGAGCGTTGCACAAGTTAGAAAACCAATTTATAAATCATCGGTAGAAAGATGGAAAAATTTTGGTGATCATCTAAAACCACTTAAAGATATTGTTGCTCCCGAATAGAAATGAATTTGTTATGAAAATATTTTTACCCGTCATTGTAGCAAGTGCCATGTTCACAACATTTGCACATGCACAAGACACAGATGCAACATCAGAAAATAATGTAAGATGGGTCATTAATTGTCCAAATGTCCAACCTAATCAACCACCTAGATGTTTTGCAACGCAAACGATGCGCTCCGACGAGAACCAACATCTTTTTTTATCAATGACAGTAAACAAGGCTTCAAATGACACTCCTGCCACTCTTCAAGTCACTGTCCCCCTCGGTATTCAGTTAGCGGGCGGCTTAACATTACAAGCCGGAGAAAATAACCCAGTGAAGATTGGCTACCGTACATGCTTAGCAAATGGATGTATGGCTACAGCGAATATTGCAGATGATATGCTAGCCACAATGCAATCGGTACCAGAAATGAAATTTAACTATACATTGTTAAATCAAAACACTGCCAATGTAGCCTTGAACATGCGTGGCTTTAGACAGGCATACAGCACCATGATACAAAGACAAAATGAACTAAGACAAGCACGTCTTGAAAATCAGGAAATGAATAACGAATAATGACACAAGGTAAATGGCAAGCGCCACCAGCAAATAAACCTACGGTTCCAACCCCTGGACCAAGCAAACAAATTTCTCTTGAACAGGCCATGCAACATGCCTCCCAGCTTCAAACGCAAGGTCAGCTTCAACAAGCAGAACAAATGCTTAACAAAATTCTGGCTGCAAGTCCCGGATATCCGCCAGCCTTTAATTTGCTTGGTGTGATTGCTCATCAGGTTGGCAAGACAGAAATGGCAACTGAACTTCTAGGTAAGGCCATTGAAGGCGATAATAAAAATGCTCTATTCCATAGCAATCGCGGTGAAATGTTCAGACAAATTGGCAAACTTGATGAAGCCATTCATCATGGCAAACAAGCCATTAAAATCGCACCAAAATTAGCAAGTGCCCAAGGCAACCTTGGCATCGCATATTTTGATCAGAAAAATTATGAAAAAGCTGAACTCCATCAAAAGAAAGCCCTGACAATTGACCCAAAACAGCTTTCATCACTTAACAACCGTGGCAGCATTTATAAAGAACAAAAGGATCTTGAAAATGCTGAAATTTGGTACAAAAAAGCACTTGAAATTGATCCAAATTACTTAGAAAGCTTGAACAATCTGGGTACAACGCTGGTTGATAATAACCGCGCTGAAGAAGCACTTCCATACTTGGAGAAGGCCGTAAATTTAAGCCCGAATTATGTAGAGGCACTTAATAATCTAGGTCGTGCATGGCTACAACAAGATGAATTTGACAAAGCGCTTCCCGCTTTCCAAAAAGCAGCAAAGTTAGACAACAACCATTGTTCCGCACATATGGGAATTGCTGCCATTATGCTTGAAAAACAAAATTACGACGTTGCGAAGGTTGCGACCGAACGCGCCATTAACGCGGAAGATGATCGCGCAGAAGCCCATACCATGCTTGGCCGTGTATTCGTAAACCTTGGTGAGGAAGAAAAAGCGCACGAATGTTACGACAACGCAAATAAAATTAATCCGGAACTGGGGTCCGCCTATAATGCGCGCGGATCATTGCTTCTTGATCAGGGTAAAATGAGCGAAGCCGAAGAGAATTTCCGCAAAGGAATGGCACTTGAAACCGAAGATGGCGCAAAACTTGAAAGCCTCTTCAATCTGGTTTCCGCCATCAAAATGAAAGAAGGAAGCGAAGAATATCTTGCCCTTATGGAAGCCGAAAAAGAGATTGATGATCTTTCCGATAAGAAAACAATGTTGCTTCATTATGCGCTTGGCAAAACCAATGACGATTTAAAGAACTATGAAACAGCATTCGAGCATTATTTAAAAGCCTGCGCCTTGAAGCGGGAAACTTTTGAATATAGCAGCGAAGAAATGACTATGACTTACAAGAAAACGGCAGAAGTCTTTACGCCGGAATTTCTAGAAAGCCTAAAACAATATGCAGATCCATCTGCAAAACCAATTTTTGTTCTTGGATCACCAAGATCAGGAACAACCCTAACTGAACAGATTATTTCCAGCCATCCGGATGTATTTGGCGCCGGCGAATTGAAGGATTTTTCTGGATCTTTGGAAAGCATCCCTAATTTTGAAGGCACGGACCGTTATCCAAATATAATGACATCCTTAACTCCCGAACAGCTTTCACATATCCCGGTTGAATATGTAAAAAGAATTACGGCGCATGCACCTGATGCAAAATTTATCACGGATAAAATGCCCGCCAACTATTTTTATGTTGGGCTTATTCATACGTTACTCCCTAATGCGAAAATCGTTCATGTTAAACGTAATGCCCTTGATACATGTATCTCTTGTTTCCAAAGGCTGTTTGGCCACAATCAATATCAAACATATGATTTGACCGAACTGGGAACATATTACAGAAATTATGTCGAACTGATGGATCATTGGCGTACAGTACTGCCAGAGGGTAGTTTTTATGAACTTTGTTATGAAGAACTGGTTTCAAATCCAGAAGAACAATCAAAAGCACTGATCGCACATTGTGGTCTTGATTGGCACGAGGACTGCCTAAATTTCCATAAAAACAAACGCTCAATCAGAACAGCAAGCGTGACCCAGGTCAGAAAACCAATATATAAATCATCAATGGAAAAATGGCGCAGATATGAAAAATATCTCGGCCCGTTGATCAAGGCATTAGGACATGCCTCTCCAGTGTAAAAAAATAAAAAGCCCGTTCAAATTGAGCGGGCTTTTTCAATATTAAAGCGCTAAGCGGGCCAAAAGCGCATTGCGCGCAGCGCCGCATATAAAAGAAGATCCCGCGACAAAGAAAAAGGACTTAGCCAAATTCGACTAAGTCCTTTTCTATTTGGTGGAGCTAAGCGGGATCGAACCGCTGACCTCCTCGCTGCCAGCGAGGCGCTCTCCCAGCTGAGCTATAGCCCCGTTATTCTTTTCTCATTTCTATCTGGTTTGAAATGATCCGGGTAAATTTCTTGCGCAATCTATGCGCAGTCTAATTTTTAATCAAGCACAAAGCTTAAAAAAATTAATCGTCCGCGTTTGGATTTGCAATTGGCGCATCAACAACATCTGCAACATTGGTTTCATCGTCATCTGATAGCACAACAGTGTTATCATCTGCTTCTAATTCAATGTCATCATCATCGTCATCGCTAAGTAGCGCATCATCATCTAATAGATCTGTTTCATCATCATCTTCATCACTTTCTTTCTTGTCAGTGATAAGTTCGATAGAATGCGTTTTACTTTTCAGAATAATCTCAGGTTGGAACTGATTCCCACAGCTGATGCACGTAATTGGATCATCTTCGCCTAAATCATAAAATCTTGTTCCACATTTAGGGCATTGACGTTTTTCGCCCCACTCAGCTTTTGCCAAAGTTTTTCTCCTTAGAACATTATAAACTGTTCGTCACTTCGTAAAAAAACATCATTTGCCATTTTATAGCCCCCCTGTCAAAGCCTATTCTTATAAAAGAGCCCTCAATCGCGATAAAAAATGTATTTTTCCGAGAAATTAACGATAAAAAGTGACACTTTGTCATAAAACTATGGTATCTGACTTGGAAAAATTTAACTTCTAATAAAAATGTAGAAATTATGAATCAGTTATCATCATCAAAATCAGGACCACTTAACGGCAATATTACTGTTCCTGGCGACAAATCTATTTCCCACAGATCACTAATCATGGGATCGCTCGCCATCGGTGAAAGCGTCATTTCCGGCTTACTTGAAGGCGAAGACGTGCTTGGTACAGCCGCCGCAATGAAAGCATTAGGCGCAGATATTTATAAAGATGATGATGGTTATTGGCATGTGCATGGTGTTGGCATTGGTGGCTTAAAGCAACCTGATGCACCACTTGATATGGGCAACAGCGGTACGGGTGTTCGTCTATTGATGGGACTTGTATCCACACACCCGATTACGGTGACATTTACAGGCGATGATTCGCTCGAAAGTCGCCCGATGAAACGTGTAACAGATCCACTTACCGGATTTGGCGCAGAATTTGAAGGTAGTGATGACGGTACCTTACCTATTACAGTTAAGGGTACGTCTAATCCTATGCCTATCAAATATGAATTACCCGTTGCCTCTGCGCAGGTGAAATCTGCGGTGATGTTGGCGGGTCTTAATACACCCGGCATCACAACAGTAACCGAAACCATTCCAACACGGGATCATTCAGAACGCATTTTCAAATATTTCGGCGTACCAACGTCTCTTGAAGGGGACGATATCCATGTAACCGGACAAGCTGAAATCACAGCCAAACAAATGGCCGTTCCGGCGGATCCATCATCCGCAGCATTTCTTGTTGTTGCGGCACTTATCACACCGGGATCAGATATTGTCATTAAAAATGTAGGAATGAACCCGGCAAGAACCGGTCTATTTTCCACACTAGCTGAAATGGGCGGATATATCAGTTTTGAAAATAAACGCGAAGAATGCGGCGAAAATGTCGCCGACCTTCATGTGAAATATTCTGAACTAAGCGGCATTACTGTGCCAGAATCACGCGCACCATCAATGATTGATGAATATCCCGTACTTTGTGCTGCTGCCGCAGCCGCAGAAGGGGAAACAGTGATGCGCGGCATAGAAGAATTACGCGTAAAAGAATCAGACCGTATTTCTGTTATGGTCAAAGGGCTTAAAGCATGCGGTGTTAATGTGACAGAACATGAAGACGGTATGACCGTTTCAAAATCCGATGTAACAGGTGGCGCGGTTATTAAAACCCATCTTGATCACCGCATTGCCATGTCATTCCTTGTGCTTGGAATGATCGCAGAAAATCCAATTACGGCGGATGATGGTTCCGTTATTGAAACCAGTTTCCCAGGATTTACTGATTTAATGAACGGTCTTGGGGCTAATATATGCAGTTAAAAAAACCAACCATTATTGCACTTGATGGTCCGGCGGCATCCGGAAAAGGAACACTTGCAAGGAAACTGGCAGAACATTTTAATCTTGCACTTCTTGATACGGGTGCACTTTACCGTGCGGTTGGTCTTGGTGTTCTAAAGGCAGGCGGCAATCCTGAAAATGAAAAAGATGCCCTTAATGCTGCGTCAAAATTAAACGAAGAAATTCTTAAAAGCCCTGAAATCCGCGGCGAATCAACCGGCGCGGCCGCATCAAAAGTGGCCGCCATGCCTGCCATCAGGCAGAAATTATTGGAATATCAAAGGAATTTTGCGGTAAATCCCCCATTGGGCAAAATTGGCACTATACTAGACGGGCGTGATATCGGCACTGTAATTTGCCCTGATGCACCCTATAAGATTTTCATCACAGCAGACGTTGAAACCCGCGCAAAACGGCGCTTTTTGGAAGAATTTGGTCCTGATGGTTCTAATGATGACTATCAAAAAATTCTATTCGACCTTAAAGCGCGTGACGAGCGGGATATGAACCGTAGCGAAGCCCCTTTAAAACCTCATGAAAATGCATACTTGCTAGATACTTCAAATTCGTCTATAGAGGCCGTGTTTGAAGCAGCCGTTAAGTATGTTTCAGGCAAAAATGTAAAGTAAGACAAACAAATGTCAGTTTCAACCGATCCTATCGGATGGGTTGGGGATGCATTTGTCTTTCTTTATGAATATTAACACTAACCCCTTTATGAAGATATTCTTCATAAATTTCGGATGTTTTATCATCCGATATAATAGGTAAATTATAATGACTGAACTTAATGTTCCATCCACTGAAGACTTCGCAGCAATGCTCGAAGAATCATTTGGCCCTGAAGGCAAGTTTGACGGTAAAGTTGTCACAGGTACAATCATCGCAGTTGATAAAGAAGCTGCAACAATCGACATCGGCTTAAAAGCTGAAGGTCGTATCCCTCTTAAAGAATTCGCAGCTCACGGACAAACAGCTGACCTAAACGTAGGTGACACAGTTGAAGTATTCGTAGAGCGCATCGAAAACGCCAAAGGCGAAGCCATGCTATCACGTGAAAAAGCACGTCGTGAAGAAGCATGGACAGTTCTTGAAAAATCTTACGAAGCTGAAGAGCGCGTAAACGGCGTTATCTTTGGTCGTGTTAAAGGCGGCTTCACAGTTGACCTTTCCGGCGCTGTAGCATTCCTACCTGGTAGCCAGGTAGACGTTCGCCCAATTCGCGACGTAACACCACTTATGAATATCGAACAGCCGTTCCAAATTCTTAAAATGGACCGCAAACGTGGCAACATCGTTGTATCACGTCGTGCTATCCTTGAAGAAACACGCGCTGAACAACGTTCTGAGATCATCACGAACCTTGCTGAAGGCAAAACTGTTGAAGGTGTTGTTAAAAACATCACTGATTACGGTGCATTCGTTGACCTTGGCGGTATCGACGGTCTTCTTCACGTTACTGATATTTCATGGAAACGCATCAACCACCCATCAGACATCTTGAACATTGGTGACACAATCGACGTTCAAATCATCCGTCTGAACCCAGATACACAACGTATCTCACTAGGTATGAAGCAACTTACAGAAGATCCTTGGGAAACAATCACGAAGAAGTACCCAATTGGTTCAAAACTTACTGGTCGTATTACAAACATCACCGATTACGGTGCGTTTGTTGAACTTGACGACGGTGTAGAAGGTCTTGTCCACGTTTCAGAAATGAGCTGGGTTAAGAAAAACGTACACCCTGGCAAGATCGTATCTAGCAGCCAAGAAGTTGAAGTTATGGTTCTTGAAATCGACAGCGAAAAACGTCGTATCTCACTTGGTCTTAAGCAGTGCATGGATAACCCATGGCTTACATTTGCTGACAAATACCCTGTTGGCACAGAAATCGAAGGCGAAGTTAAGAACATCACTGAATTTGGTCTGTTTGTTGGTCTTGAAGATGAAATGGACGGCATGGTTCACCTTTCTGATCTTGACTGGAACAAATCAGGCGAAGAAGCAATCGCAGAATACAAAAAAGGCGATGTGGTTAAAGCTGTTATCCTTGATATCGATACAGATAAAGAACGCATCTCACTTGGTATTAAGCAACTAACTTCTGACCCAGTAGAAAGCATTTCTGGCCTTAAGAAAGGCGGAACTGTTACTTGTACTGTTACTGATGTTAACGAAAACGGCCTTGAAGTTTCACTTGGTGAAGACGATGAAGACGGCTTCAAAGCCTTCATCCGTCGTTCTGACCTTAGCCGTGACCGCGCAGAACAACGCCCAGAGCGTTTCTCTGTAGGTGACAAAGTTGACGCTAAAGTAACAACAATGGACAAGAAGAACCGCAAGATTGGTCTTTCAATCAAGCAGCTTGAAATTTCTGAAGAAAAAGAAGCTGTGGCACAATACGGTTCATCTGACAGTGGCGCTAGCCTTGGTGATATTCTTGGTGCGGCTCTTGCTGACGCAACTCCTGCGGAAGAAGAAAAGCCAGCTAAGAAAAAAGCAGCCCCTAAAAAGAAAGCTGCACCTAAGAAAAAAGCTGCTGCTAAAGACGAAGAATAATTTCTTAACTCTTTTAGTTTTATCCAATTTAAGCCCGACAGGTCATTCCTGTCGGGTTTTTTATTGAATTGATTCTACATGATCACAGGTTGTATTTCTTCATTTCATGGTTTTTTCACCCAAAATCATGCCTTAAAGAGGCATATTTTAAAAAAAATATATTTAATTTCATAAAAATCGTGATCCAGAAGGCACTTAGCCTTGACACCCATAAGACTCTCTGGCAACTTACTAGAACAAAGTAAAAAGCAATATTAACTACATATAGGGGTCTAACGATGATAAAGTCGGAGCTAATAGCTAAGTTGGTTGACGCCAATCCCCACCTTTATCAACGCGATGTTGAACGTATCGTAAATACTATATTTGAAGAAATTACAAATACACTTGCAGATGGAAACAGAGTAGAATTACGTGGTTTCGGTGCTTTTTCCGTTAAACACCGCCCTGCCCGCACGGGACGTAATCCACGCACTGGCGAAGCTGTCGAAGTTCCTGCGAAAAGTGTCCCATATTTCAAAACGGGCAAAGACCTAAGAGAAAAGCTGAACAATAAATAATTGTTCGGATTACTCGGCATAGGATAATTTCAAGAGGCAAACATGCGCTTTATATTTTATGCTGGTTTTATATTCTTCACTTGTTTTTGTATAATTGTCGCTGTATCGAACGGCGACAATGTTACGTTTAGCCTATTCCCATTACCGGTACTTGTTGATCTTCCTGCCTATATGCTTGTCTTTATGGGTATATTGATCGGGCTTGGTGGTGGATGGCTTGTTTCAATATATTCTGGCATCCGTCACGCACGACGCCATAGACTTGCCGATAAAAAGATTAAAGAGCTTGAAAACAAGTTAAAATCAATGGGCGTAAGCAATATTGAATTGTCAAATGACAAAAAGCATGGCAAAAGCACATCATAAATTTTAATGGAACGAATGATGAGCGAATTAAAACCTTCTGAACGCATTCTGTGTGCTCTTGATACAATCAGTACAGATGAAGCATCCAAGCTTGCCCGTGACCTTGGTCCACATGTTGGTGGTGTCAAATTGGGGCTTGAATTTTTTGGCGCCAATGGCCCAGCAGGTTTTAATGAAGTTGCAAATGCCGACCAGAATATTTTTCTGGATTTAAAACTTCATGACATTCCAAACACGGTTGCCAAGGCCATTCATTCATTAATGCCGTTAAAACCAAAAATCATGACAATTCATACAGCTGGTGGACCAACAATGATGCGTGCCGCAGCAGAGGCCGCAACTGAAGCTGCCAAGAATGTTGGCTGTGAACGCCCACTTATTGTTGGCGTAACGATTTTAACCAGCCTCGATAACGAAGACATGTGTGCAATTGGTTATCAAAATAAAGTTTCCATGCAAGTGGTGAAACTTGCCCGCCTTGCAAAAGAAAGCGGCCTTGATGGTGTGGTTTGTTCATCACATGAGATCAAATTAATAAAAGAATCCTGCGGTAAAGATTTCAAATTGGTTGTGCCGGGCATTCGCCCAGCGGGCAGCGCCATTGGTGACCAAAAACGCACAATGACCCCGGCCGAGGCAGTGGCCCTTGGCGCTGATTATTTGGTCATTGGGCGCCCTATTACACAAGATGACAACCCAGCCGAAGCAGCAAAGAAAATCGCTGACGAAATAAACGGATAATCATGACAGCCAAAGCCAAAATATGCGGGTTATCAAACCTTGAAACAATGAATGCTGCCATTGATGCTGGGGCAAGTATCATTGGTTTTGTATTTTTCCCCCCTTCCCCAAGAAATGTTGATCCAGTAATTGCCGGAGAATTATGTAATTCTGCCAAAGGGAAAATCCAAACGGCGGGTGTATTCGTAAACCCTGATGACGCGCTTCTTGGTGAAGTATTAAAAGAAGCGGATCTTGATTACATACAACTTCATGGAACAGAAACACTTGAACGCATTCAATATATCAAAAGCAGATTTGGTAAAAAAGTGATCAAAGCAATTTCCGTCGCATCCGTCAGTGATATTGCACGGGCACGTGAATATGAAAATCATGTTGATATGCTTTTATTTGATGCAAAGCCACCTACTGATATGGAAAATGCGTTACCGGGCGGCAATGGTCTTGAGTTTGATTGGCAACTGATTGCTGGAAAAGAATGGAAAGTGCCCTGGCTATTATCCGGTGGATTAGACGAGACAAATGTTGCGCAAGCCATTAAAATCAGTGGCGCAAAAATGGTTGATGTATCCAGTGGCGTAGAAGAGACGCCGGGAACAAAGAATATAGAAAAAATTAACGCCTTTATGAAGGCGATACAGGAAATTGAATAATGGTTGATAGCATTAAAAATAGTTATCGTAACGGTCCAGATGAAGAGGGACATTTTGGTATTTTCGGTGGCAGATACGTCGCAGAAACATTGATGCCGCTTATTCTTGATGTTGAAAAAACATATAACGAAGCAAAAAATGATCCTGCCTTTAAACAGGAATTTCATGAACTGTTAAAAGAATTTGTCGGGCGTCCAAACCCGCTTTATTATGCGAAACGTATGACCGAACATCTTGGTGGTGCAAAAATCTATTTCAAGCGTGAAGAGCTAAACCACACGGGCGCACATAAGATTAACAACTGCATCGGTCAAATCCTACTCGCGCGCCGTATGGGTAAAACGCGTATCATTGCGGAAACGGGCGCTGGACAGCACGGCGTTGCAACCGCAACCGTTTGTGCATTATTTGGTATGCCTTGCGTTGTTTACATGGGTGCGAAAGACATTGAACGCCAAAAACCAAATGTATTTCGCATGAAATTATTGGGTGCAGAAGTTGTCCCTGTGACCTCCGGCTCTGAAAGCCTTAAAGATAGTATGAATGAAGCGCTTCGTGATTGGGTTACCAATGTAAAAGACACATTTTACATTATTGGCACCGCAGCCGGACCACACCCATATCCGGAACTTGTGCGTGATTTCCAATGTGTGATCGGTGATGAGGCACGTGAACAAATACTCGCAAAAGAAGGGCGCCTGCCCGATAGCCTTGTTGCTTGTGTTGGTGGCGGGTCAAACGCCATTGGCCTATTTCATCCATTCCTTGATGATGATGTTGATATTGTTGCCGTTGAGGCGGCGGGACACGGCGTAAATACAGATAAACATGCCGCATCCCTTTCTGGTGGTGCGCCGGGCGTGCTGCATGGTAACCGTACGTTCCTATTGATGGATGACGATGGTCAGATTTTAGAGGCACACTCCATTTCAGCGGGCCTTGATTATCCGGGGATCGGCCCAGAACACAGCCATTTACATGATATTGGCCGCGTGAAATATGTGCCGATTGACGATAAAGAAGCGCTCGAGGCATTCCAGCTTTGTACACGCCTTGAAGGCATTATCCCTGCCCTTGAAAGTGCACATGCCATTGCCCATGTCATGAAGATGGCACCAGAACTTCCAAAGGATCATATTATCGTTATGGGCTTAAGCGGCCGTGGTGATAAAGATATCTTTACTGTGGCTGACGCCCTTGGGGAGGAAATCTAATGGCCCTTGATCGTATTGAAAAAAGATTTGCAAAATTAAAATCAGAAAACCGCGCTGGTCTTGTTACATTTACCACTGCGGGTGACCCTGATCTTGATACATCGCTTGAAATTTTAAAAGGATTACCATCCGCTGGCGCAGATATTATTGAAATCGGCATGCCATTTTCCGATCCGATGGCCGATGGTCCTGCCATTCAGGAAGCCAGCATCCGCGCCCTTAAAGGCGGCATGACGCTTACCAAAACGTTGAATATGATTAAAGCTTTCCGTGAAGATGATCAGGATACACCGATCATTCTGATGGGATATTACAACCCGATTTATATTTATGGCGTTGATAAGTTTTTAACAGACGCTCTTAGTGCGGGCATTGACGGATTGATTATTGTTGATCTGCCCCCGGAAGAGGATCAAGAACTTGCTATTCCTGCAAAAGCAGCCGGCATGGGTATGGTACACCTTGCAACCCCAACGACTGATAAAACACGCTTGGCGCAAATTCTGGAAAATGGTTCGGGCTTTTTATATTACGTTACAATCGCTGGCATTACCGGCACTGCAAAACCGGACCTGACGCCCGTAAAAGCGGCGCTTGATAATTTCCGCGAAGACACGGATATTCCGATGGCCGTTGGCTTTGGCATTAAGGATCCGGAAGATGCAAAAAGGTTCGCCGAATTTGCCGATGCCGTTGTTGTTGGATCAGCAATTGTTGATATAATTAAGCAGAATGTGAACCAAGAAAATGTTGCAAATTCTGAACTAACAGGTAGAGTCCTATCTTTTGTAAATGAACTCTCAAACGGTGTAAAAGCCGCAACAAGAGAAGATTGAGGTTAAAATATGAACTGGTTAACAAATTTTGTGCGTCCAAAAATTCAAAGCATTATTGGACAAAAATCAGAAACACCAGACAATCTTTGGCATAAATGTAAGGGCTGCGGACAGCTTCTTTATGTAAATGACATTGAAAAAAATCAAAGCATTTGCCCAAATTGTGACCACCATGAACGTATTGGCCCAACCGAAAGATTTAAGCATCTTTTTGATGAAGGTAAATATTCATTGGTTGAACTGCCAAAGGCAAATGAAGACCCGCTTAAATTTAAAGATCAAAAGAAATACACTGAACGCCTTAAAGCCGCCAGAAGCAAAAGCGAATATGAAGATGCGATTGCCGTTGCGCTTGGTAAAATGGGCAATGTTGAAACTGTTATCGCCGTTCAGAACTTCCTGTTTATGGGTGGTTCAATGGGTATTGGTGTTGGTAACGGCATCATTGCCGCTGCAGAACAAGCGCTTGAGAAAAAAGCACCGCTTATTTTATTTACCGCCGCCGGTGGAGCACGCATGCAGGAAGGCATTCTTTCACTTATGCAAATGCCGCGCTGTACTGTTGCTGTGCAGAAATTAAAAGATGCTGGTATTCCTTATATTGTTGTGTTGACTGACCCAACAACGGGTGGTGTGACAGCGTCATATGCGATGCTTGGTGACATTCAAATTGCTGAACCAAACGCGCTAATTTGTTTTGCGGGGCCACGTGTGATTAAAGATACCATTCGCGAAGAACTACCAGAAGGTTTCCAACGCAGTGAATATCTTCTTGAGCATGGTATGATTGATATGATCGTTCACCGCAGAGATATGAAGAACAAATTAAGCCAGCTTATCGGACTTCTGATGAAAAAGGCGGCCTAAGGCCAACAAAATGCAAAAAAGTGATGCCATTCTGGAAAGATTATTAGATCTTCATCCAAAGATCATTGACCTGTCTTTGGATAGAATGCATGACATTTTGCAAAGACTTGGAAATCCTGAAAAAAATCTACCGCCTGTTATCCATGTCGCCGGGACTAATGGTAAAGGGTCCACGATTGCCTATCTTCGTTCGATCTTAGAAGCCGCAAATCTATCCGTTCATGTTTATACTTCACCACACCTCGTGCGTTTTAACGAACGGATTAGGCTAGGTGGTAAGCTGATTAATGAAGATTACCTTTCAGAGCTACTTGAACATTGCGAGCAGGTCAACGACGGCGATCCAATAACATATTTTGAAATCACAACCGCTGCCGCATTCAAAGCATTCGCCGACAATCCGGCGGATGTGCTTATTCTTGAAGTTGGACTTGGTGGCAGATTGGACGCAACCAATGTAGTTGATGAGCCGCTTGCTTCTGTTATTACGCCGGTGTCATTTGATCATGAACAGTTCCTAGGTTCTGAAATAAGACATATTGCGATGGAAAAAGCTAACATTGCCAAAAAAGATGCTCCGCTTATCATTGGAAAACAATTGCCCGATGCGGGTGAACAGATATTAAAAACCGCAAACGATAAACGGGCGAATATTATTTCTAACTGGGGCTATGAAATTAAAGAAGATGGTTTTTCATATGAAGATGAGAAAGGCATATTAAATCTTTCTAACCCAAATCTGAATGGCCCTCACCAAATTTCAAATGCGGCCCTTGCTATTGCTACATTAAGATCTCAAGAAACACTCATCATCCCCGAAGAATGTTACAATCAGGGTATATCAAACGCCAATTGGCCCGCGCGCATGCAAAATATCAGTAAAAGCAGGTTCGGTGAAATTTTACCAGAAGGGTCAGAACTTTGGCTTGATGGTGGTCATAACCCGGCAGCTGGTGATGTTATTGCAAGTTCATTTGGTGACAAAAGGCTTATTTTAATTTGTGGTATGATGGAAAATAAGGATACTGCAGGATATTTAAAACCATTAGCACCACTGACCGATCAACTTTATGGCATTCATGTTGACGGGGAAGCAAGTCACCCCGCGACAGAAATTGTCAAATTTGCATGGAGCCACAACATCAAGGCCGAAACAGCAGATAATGTTCTGGATGCTATTCAAAAAATTGATGCAGATGCCCCCGTAACAGTGGTTATTTGTGGGTCACTTTATCTTGCTGGTCAGGTTCTTCGTGATAATGACTTGATCCCTGAATAGCTATTGATACAATAAAATAAAAACAATCAGGTTTGACCATGACAGACACACGCTTATATCTAATCACCCCTTCAAAATTTGATCTTGATGCCTTTGCCGGTGAACTTGAAAATGCACTGGAAGGTGGCGATGTTGCAAGCCTTCAACTGCGGATGAAGGACAGCTATGACGAAGAAATCATTCTGGCAGCGAAACGATTAATGCCGATTTGTCATGCAAAAGATGTGGCTTTCATCATTAATGATCGCCCAGATATTGCCAACAAAGTGGGTGCAGACGGTGTTCATGTGGGACAAGAAGACATGAGTTACGCCAAAGCACGTGAACTTCTCGGCCCAGATAAAATCATTGGTGTTACCTGTAAAGATAGCAAACATTTGGCCATGACCGCCGGCGAACAAGGCGCCGATTACGTGGCCTTTGGTTCATTCTTCCCAACACCAACTAAAATAACGACGAGTGTCGCGGGGCCCGAACTGCTCACATGGTGGCAGGAATTGTTTGAGGTCCCATGTGTCGCGATTGGCGGCATCACCGCAAACAATGTCACGGACATCGCAAATGCCGGTGCTGATTTTGTCGCCATATGTTCTGGTGTATGGGACCATAATGATGGTCCCCAGAAAGCAGTTGAATTAATTAATAAAGCCATTTCAAATAATGAATAATTCAAATTATCCTATTCTTTATAGCTTCAGAAGATGCCCTTATGCCATGCGTGCGAGGCTCGCGCTTTATGCCTGTGGCATCACATGCGAATTACGTGAAGTCGTGCTTAGAGACAAGCCAGAAGAAATGCTTGAAATCTCACCGAAAGCCACGGTCCCTGTACTTCAGTTACAAGACGGCGCTGTTATCGATGAAAGCCGCGATGTGATGTTCTGGGCCATTGAACAAAATGATCCTCATGGCTGGTCAAAATTTATTGATGAAACAAAAGAGCTCGTTGATATTAACGATAATAAATTCAAACAACATCTTGATAAATATAAATATTCCAGCAGACACCCTGAACTCAGCAAAGAAGAACACCGTGAAAACGGCGACTTTTTTCTTGCCTTACTTGATGAACGATTAAAAGATAAACCGTTTCTAAATGGGGATCAGATAACCGTGACGGACCTTTCTGTGTTCCCCTTCATCAGGCAGTTTGCCTTTGTTGATAAAGATTATTTTGATAGTCGTCCTTACCCGCATTTACAAAAATGGCTGGAAAGAAATCTTGAAAGTGATTTGTTCAAATCCATAATGACCAAATACCCAAAATGGGAACTCGGTCATGACATCATTCTATTCGCGAACAATTAATCAATCACGCTTCATACGTTTTTCAAATTGTCGCTGTTCCCAATCGGCGCCAAAGACACCAAACAAACCAAATAATGTAAACCCATGAAGAATGATAGCCGCGCCCCATCCAAGCGCCGGCCAAATCACCCACAAATATCCTGGGGTCACAAAGATATTAAGCAGATACAGCCCTGGTATGATTATTAAATAAGTCATCCAACTAATGTGAAAACCTTTTAAGTTCTTTACATATTCAATGGCTTCTTCTTCTCTTCGGTCTTTTAGTTTTTTTGAACCGTTTCTTGCTTCGACTTCGTTCATTTCATCCTCATTTATTAAATCTCGAATATTTACATCAAACGCAGCCGCCAATGCTTTAAGTGAATCCAGTCCTGCTTTTCCACCTTGTTCAATTCGTTGAATGGTTCTGACGCTTAATCCTGAAATTTGAGCAAGCTGTTCTTGTGACCATCCATTGTCTTTACGTAATTTTCGAACTGACATTTTTATTTCCTTTTATTGGCTTTGCGTAACTACAATCTAAACCGAATGAAATGAATTAAACACGTCACTGTCGTGACATGTCACGATAATATCATGATTTTTAAAGTGTTCTACATTTTGATTATTAACTGAAATTTGATCCAGATCATTAAATT
Organism: Pseudemcibacter aquimaris; assembly: GCF_028869115.1. Lineage (NCBI taxonomy): Bacteria > Pseudomonadati > Pseudomonadota > Alphaproteobacteria > Emcibacterales > Emcibacteraceae > Pseudemcibacter > Pseudemcibacter aquimaris. The sequence goes on along the minus strand of NZ_CP079800.1, from coordinate 469,695 downwards.
TAGCAGGACTTGGCGATATTTTTTAAAAATGATATTATATAAGTTAATAAAGAGGTGCTGTTATGATTCCTATTAACGAAGACAAAGTAGAATTTATTATCTCAGTGGCCCGTGAATATCGCGAAGGTTCAATGGCCATGGTAAGCGAAGAATTATCAGAAAACCATGCGGCTGATAATTATACCGAACATTCCGTCGCGAATATGGTTGAAAGCTTCACATCCGAAGATCACGCCATGAACAGTTCCTATGAAGAGCTGAAAAGCGCTATCGAAAACCTAAACGAAGAAGAAAGGTACGCCCTCGTTGCGCTTATGTGGATTGGACGTGGTACCTATAATCCTGATGAAGCGGAAAAAGCAATGAATAACGCCAGATCATCTGACAATCAGCATACAGCGGAATATCTAATGGACACTCCGCTGCTACCTGATTATTTGGAAGAAGGTCTTATTCAAATAGGAAAGTAATTATTCCTCAACCAAAAGAACGACCCCGTCGGCACCAACCACCTTAACGGACGTGCCGACATCGGCGGTAAAATCACCGCGCACGAGCCATAAACTATCGCCAATACGTACTTTGCCCTCACCGTTTTCCATTGGACGTTCCAAATTATATCTATTGCCAATATATCGAGCACCACGATCGTTTAATTTGTCATCTTCACTTTCAATTGGGTTTTTGCGCAGGTAAGTGCGGCCCGCATAAACGCTAATAATGCCAAGAACCGAGAAAATGATAAACTGCATTTCCCAACCCATAGAAGGGTCAATTAACACCACCCCACCGACAATGATCCCTGCAAAAGCAAGCCACATGAAAATCACACCCGGCACCGCCATTTCTAGTGCGAACAGACATAAGGATAAAATAAACCAAAACCAGTGATTAAAAACAAAATCATCAAACATTTATGTTTCCTTCTCTTATCGGGTTATGGAAGATGCTTGGCGTTTCCGCCATCTTTTTTAAGGTCTAAGTTTTTAAGCATATCCGTCATACCGCCAAGTGCACCAATTACGCCACTGGCTTCTAATGGCATAAAGACAAGTTTTTCGTTATTTGAATTTGCAAACCCGGCAATTGCATCAACGTATTTTTGTGCGATGAAATAATTAATCGCCTGCGGATCACCGCTTGCAATAGCATTTGAAACCATGTCAGTCGCTTTTGCTTCCGCCTCGGCCTCTCTTTCTCTTGCCTCGGCATCCCTGAATGCCGCTTCTTTACGGCCTTCTGCTTCAAGGATTGCTGCTTGTTTCTCACCTTCGGCACGTAAAATTTCTGCTTGCCTTTCACCTTCCGCATCCAGAATGTTGGCGCGTTTAATACGTTCTGCTTTCATCTGTTTGGCCATAGCATCAACAATATCACGGGGTGGTTCGATATCCTTAATTTCAATACGGGTTGCCTTAATGCCCCATGGCTGCGTTGCATCATCAACAACATCCAAAAGCCTTGCATTAATCTGATCGCGCATGGAAAGAAGCTGATCTAGATCCATTGAACCCATTACCGTTCTTAAGTTCGTCATCGTCAAATTGAGAATAGCCGTATACATATCATTCACTTCATATGATGCTCTGGCAGCATCAATCACCTGAAAGAAGACAACACCATTTGCCGTTACCATGGCATTATCTTTGGTAATTACTTCCTGCGATGGAATATCAAGAACCTGTTCCTTCATATTCATTTTTGCGCCGATTTTGTCAAAAAACGGTACAATTAAATGAAAACCCGGCTGTAAAGTTTTGGTGTATCTACCAAATCGTTCCACAGTATAATTATAACCTTGCGATACTGTCTTTACACCTGCGAAAAATAAATAAATTACAAGTACAACAAGACCTATCGCGAAAATATTAAGCTCAGCCATAAACATATTTTTCCCCTTTAATTATAAATATTTAATGTATGTGTGAAATTTCTGCATACTTTAAATATAAGTCTAAAATGATAAATTGCAATATATTCGAATTTCACACTTTTGAGTATCACCAACTATATTTACCTTTCCTTCGGCTTTCATGAATTTAAAACTATTGAACTTGACCAGCGAATTAACGCTAACTATTATAAAAATATAAGTTTTTCACATTTTTTAAGACTGAGAATAAAGGGTGACAAAACAAGGATATCTAAGCGGACAATTACTACTCGCCATGCCAGCCATGACAGACCCACGGTTTGCTAATGCTGTTATCTATATGTGTACACATACAGAAGAAGGGGCCATGGGACTTGTGATTAATAAATTATGTGACAACATTGACTTCCCTGATCTTCTAAATCAATTGAGCATCTCAACACCATCTGACATTGAAAAACAAATTCCCCTTGAAAAAATTACACTTCACGAAGGTGGCCCAGTAGAATCAGGCAGAGGCTTTATTCTTCATAGTGCCGATTATGTTCAAGAAACTACACTCATTATATCTGAAACAATTGCACTCACTGCCACTATTGATATTTTGACAGCCATTGCAAATGATGAAGGGCCGCAGGATTATCTTATCGCACTTGGTTTTTCCGGCTGGGGGCGCGGCCAACTCGAAAGCGAGATTAAAAGAAACAGTTGGCTTTCAATCGAAGCCGATGAGGAACTCGTTTTTCGCACGGATTTGGATCTAAAATATCCCCGTGCGATGGCAAAATTGGGCGTAGATCTATCCATGCTATCTTCAGAGTCTGGCTCTGCTTAAATTCACATTTTTTTACAAAAAAACCACAATTAAACTTTTATAAAAACAATTACTACCTTGTTTTTATTGGAATAAACGCGAATTTAGTTGCAAAAATGCAACATAATGCAAAAATGCAACAAAAATTGAACTGATATAGGTCAAACCCCCCATAATTGTTTGATTTATGCTGAATTATCTTTTACAAAGATTCGCAGTGGAATCCGTAATAAGGAAATAATAGTATTCTACGCAGGGGAGTTATCTCAAATATTCTCCACTATATAGGGCACGAGTTATATTCTAAATTTACGTTTCGCAGTAATTGGTTAGGTGATTATTGATCCTAATCTTTCGTGGGATAATGTTTGTAGTAAGACGTTATCCTGAATTTTAAAACACAATCAGTCATGTGACTTATGTTACTGGCTTTTTGGGAGGAATTTTTAGATATGAAAAAATTACTACTTCTATCTGCTTCTCTACCTGCTCTTGTAATCGCTGATATGGCGGTTGCGCAAGACGGTCAAGAAGAAGATACAATCACAGTGGTTGGTTCTCGTGTGAAGGGCCGTACGGCTCTTGACTCAAACGTTCCAGTTGACGTTATCCAAGCTGCTGAACTTCAAGCTACACCATCACTAAACATGAAAGATGCGATGCAAGCTGTATCTCCATCTTACTCTGTGGAACGTGATGCGATCTCCGATGGTGACTCACTAGTTCGTAGTTCATCACTTCGTGGTCTACACCAAGGTGAAGTTCTTACACTTCTAAACGGTAAGCGTATGCACCGTTCTGCAATCATCACTTACGGTGGTTGGCAGGCTGCTGACGTTGGCTCACTTTCAGTAAACGCTCTTAAGAGCCTTGAAATCCTACGTGACGGTGCTGCTGCTCAGTACGGTGCTGACGCGGTTGCTGGTGTTGTTAACCTAACACTTGACGACTCAGAAGGTATTTCTGCTGAAGCTAACTTCGGTCAATACTATGAAGGCGACGGTTTCTCATACGTACTTGCTTCTAAAGCTGGTATCTCACTTGCTGACCGTGGTTTCCTAACAGTAACAGCTTCATATGGTGCAACTGATCCAACAGATCGTGCAACAAACCATCTGTTTGCTCTTGACCACATTGAAAAATACAATGCACAAGAAGCTCACGTTTCTGCATTCCTAGCTGCAAACTCAGGTGCAACACGTAACGATGCTCTTCTTGACTGGGGTAACAGCGGTGAATTCGCTGACCAATTCTTCCTAGACGGCGAAAGCGGTTACAGTCTTCCAGGTATGGACGGCTCACAAGGTTGGCAATATGAATTTGCTGATCCAGGCGATCTAGACCCTGATACAGTAGCTCCTTACGGTATTAACCGTGAGACACAGTTCACTGTAACATGGAACTCAGAAATGGAAATCGGTGAGAACTCATCTGTATATGCATTTGGTAACTTCTCACGTAAGTATCACAAAGAGCCATTCAACTATCGTCCAAGCTTCCCATCAACATACCGTTCAGGTGCTGGTGGTGCTGGTGCGACATTTGATGGTTCAACACGTGATAACTTCGGTGTGTTTGACGTAGTATCTTTCGATTATAACTCATACAGAGATGCATATGGCCAAGCTGCGGCTGACCAATATTCATACCTGCTAAGAACAATCGCCCCACAAGCTCCTCTACATCCAAGTACTCTAAATCCAAATGGTGGTTTCCAAGCTCGTAACATCCATCCAAACGGTTTCACACCTTGGTTTGAAATGGATTCACAAGACCTAGGTTCATACCTTGGTTTCAAAGGCGAACTTGACAATGGCCTAGGTTGGGATATCTGGGGTTCTGTTGGTCGTAACCGCGTTGACAACTACATCTATGACACAGCAAACCCATCAATGGGCGCGCCTATGAATGATGATGGTTCAATCAACTATGGTGCTGCTCCTACTGCGTTCTACATTGGTTCACTTGTGAACATCGAACGTCAAGTTGGTGCTGACTTTGTTTACACAGTAGACACAGACGCTGTTGAAAACCTAAACGTAGCGTTTGGTGGTACATACCGTACTGACCAATACTACAAAATTACTGGTGCTGGTGAAATCGAACGTTCTGGCCGCACATACAGCGGTTGGGGTTCATGGAGACCAGGTCCACTTGCAGGTGACCTAAACGTTGGTTCTGACGGCTTCGGCGGTTTCGCACCAGGCGTTGTGTTTGACGCTCGTCGTTCAAACTGGGCTGCTTACCTTGATATTGATGCTGACGTAACAGAAGACTTCAATATCGCTATCGCTGGTCGTTACGAAGACTTCACAGACTTCGGTGACAACTTCTCATGGAAAATCGCAACTCGTTACCAGTTGATCGAAGATACACTTGCTTTCCGTGGCGCTGCCTCAACAGGCTTCCACGCTCCGACAGTGGGTCAGATCAACAATACACAGGTACGTACAGGTTTCCGTGCTGACGGTACGCAAACTCAGTCTGGTACATTCGTAGCAGATAGCCCAGTAGCACAAATCTTCGGTGGCGTGGTACTTGGTCCTGAGCTAGCTCGCAACCTTTCTGCTGGTTTTGTTTGGACACCAGGTGATGACACAAACATCACTGTTGACTTCTTCCAAATCAAGCTACGTAACTCTATCACAGACTCACCAACATTTGACCGTGATGATTACCCAGCTGAATTTGCTCAAATCGAAGCTCTTGGTATCCCAGGTGCGGAAACACTTAACCGTGTTGACTTCCTTGTAAACGAAGGTGCGCGTCGTGTTCGTGGTATCGAAATCGTTGCTACACACAACATCGATCTTGAAGACAGTACACTACGTCTGACAGCTGCTTATGCTCACGTTAAACTTAACGTGACAGAGCACGCTATGAGTGACTATGACCTATTCAACGAAGAAAACCTAAACAACTTCCCTCACAAAGCTACGTTCACAGCTAACTGGAACATGGACAATGTGAGTGTTATGGGTCGTGCTCGTTGGTGGTCAACAATGCGTCGTGTAACTGGTTTCGACAACAACGGTGACTACATTGGTACAACTTCTGACCTATCTGCTTACCGCGTTGACGAAAACCCAAGCCGCGTTTACTTTGACCTAGCCATCACATATGATGTTGATGAGCAGTTCTCTGTAACAATCGGTGCTGACAACATCATGAATACCTTCCCTAAGAAGAATCCTGAAGTTGTTGAGCGTTCCGGTCTACGTGGTCGCCAATACCTAGACTTTGGTGGCATGGACTGGATGGGTGGTAAATACTACGCACGTGTTAAAGCTAACTTCTAATTCTATTAGAAGAATGTGAGCTGCTTCGGTGGCTCACAACACAAAAGATAAAATTAGCCCCCCTTGAGAAATCAAGGGGGGCTTTTTTATCCGCAACATATAAATGCTACATATTCTTTATTTTAAGTTTTATAGACACACTAAAGAATCACTCACAGCAATAGCAACCGCCTGCGGAATTGTTGCTGCTTTAAGCTTAATTCTCGCAGATGAAATTTGCTTTTCTACCGTACGTACACTCGTGCCTAATTGGAATGCGATTTGTTGATATCTTAACCCTTGAGCCAGATACTCCAAGCATTCCTTTTCTCGTTTTGATAATAATATATTATGTCCCATAACAACCCCCACGTTGCTTTAACTTCCCTTGTTTATAGATCTTTAATTCTTCCCTACTATTAACCTATCTATCATATATCATATCTTGTATTTTGTATATAATCTTCTTATAAATTTACACGACAGCTCCCTCAAATCTCAATTGGGGGAATCCCCCTATTAAGAAATTATTAAAAACTGCATATTTCCTATTAAGTTTAAAACAATTAAAATAACTTGAAGGAATCATATGAGAAACTGGCAGTATCTACACAATCAAACCGTATCACTTAAACGTGAGATTGAAACAATCGCCCCCCCTACCCGTTTAAAGAGTAATAAAGCAGATTACGCTTTGCAAATTACATTTTCTTTAGCGAGAGATTATAAAATCTTTCTCATAAACTAAAACGGACGAGATGAACTCGTCCGTTTACGGTAGTAAGATGTCTTCTATACAATCATTTGGAGGAATTTTCTATCAAACGAAAATATACTTAATATGCAAAGACGATTGACTCTAACAAACAAACACATAGTTATGCATTAGGGTGAATCCCCCAATAGCCAACATTTTGCGATTAATTTATGGTATCGGCTAGCAATTAATTAGAAAAATTAAACATTTAGCATTGCTATATAATCATAAAAAGAACATCTCGAATGGTCCTTATGAATAAACTTTCTGATTATTGCTAATTACACCTATTGGCAGGATTGCTGTTATTTTGGATATCCTTTTGGTTATCATTTTAATTGCAACAATCTTGTCATTCGCGAGGTTGGGATATTGATCTCAGCCTTTAAGTATAAACTATCAATCAGTCATGTGACACATGTTACTGGCTTTTTGGGAGGAATTTTTAGATATGAAAAAATTACTACTTCTATCTGCTTCTCTACCTGCTCTTGTAATCGCTGATATGGCGGTTGCGCAAGACGGTCAAGAAGAAGATACAATCACAGTGGTTGGTTCTCGTGTGAAGGGTCGTACGGCTCTTGACTCAAACGTTCCAGTTGACGTTATCCAAGCTGCTGAACTTCAAGCTACACCATCACTAAACATGAAAGATGCGATGCAAGCTGTATCTCCATCTTACTCTGTGGAACGTGATGCGATCTCCGATGGTGACTCACTAGTTCGTAGTTCATCACTTCGTGGTCTACACCAAGGTGAAGTTCTTACACTTCTAAACGGTAAGCGTATGCACCGTTCTGCAATCATCACTTACGGTGGTTGGCAGGCTGCTGACGTTGGCTCACTTTCAGTAAACGCTCTTAAGAGCCTTGAAATCCTACGTGACGGTGCTGCTGCTCAGTACGGTGCTGACGCGGTTGCTGGTGTTGTTAACCTAACACTTGACGACTCAGAAGGTATTTCTGCTGAAGCTAACTTCGGTCAATACTATGAAGGCGACGGTTTCTCATACGTACTTGCTTCTAAAGCTGGTATCTCACTTGCTGACCGTGGTTTCCTAACAGTAACAGCTTCATATGGTGCAACTGATCCAACAGATCGTGCAACAAACCATCTGTTTGCTCTTGACCACATTGAAAAATACAATGCACAAGAAGCTCACGTTTCTGCATTCCTAGCTGCAAACTCAGGTGCAACACGTAACGATGCTCTTCTTGACTGGGGTAACAGCGGTGAATTCGCTGACCAATTCTTCCTAGACGGCGAAAGCGGTTACAGTCTTCCAGGTATGGACGGCTCACAAGGTTGGCAATATGAATTTGCTGATCCAGGCGATCTAGACCCTGATACAGTAGCTCCTTACGGTATTAACCGTGAGACACAGTTCACTGTAACATGGAACTCAGAAATGGAAATCGGTGAGAACTCATCTGTATATGCATTTGGTAACTTCTCACGTAAGTATCACAAAGAGCCATTCAACTATCGTCCAAGCTTCCCATCAACATACCGTTCAGGTGCTGGTGGTGCTGGTGCGACATTTGATGGTTCAACACGTGATAACTTCGGTGTGTTTGACGTAGTATCTTTCGATTATAACTCATACAGAGATGCATATGGCCAAGCTGCGGCTGACCAATATTCATACCTGCTAAGAACAATCGCCCCACAAGCTCCTCTACATCCAAGTACTCTAAATCCAAATGGTGGTTTCCAAGCTCGTAACATCCATCCAAACGGTTTCACACCTTGGTTTGAAATGGATTCACAAGACCTAGGTTCATACCTTGGTTTCAAAGGCGAACTTGACAATGGCCTAGGTTGGGATATCTGGGGTTCTGTTGGTCGTAACCGCGTTGACAACTACATCTATGACACAGCAAACCCATCAATGGGCGCGCCTATGAATGATGATGGTTCAATCAACTATGGTGCTGCTCCTACTGCGTTCTACATTGGTTCACTTGTGAACATCGAACGTCAAGTTGGTGCTGACTTTGTTTACACAGTAGACACAGACGCTGTTGAAAACCTAAACGTAGCGTTTGGTGGTACATACCGTACTGACCAATACTACAAAATTACTGGTGCTGGTGAAATCGAACGTTCTGGCCGCACATACAGCGGTTGGGGTTCATGGAGACCAGGTCCACTTGCAGGTGACCTAAACGTTGGTTCTGACGGCTTCGGCGGTTTCGCACCAGGCGTTGTGTTTGACGCTCGTCGTTCAAACTGGGCTGCTTACCTTGATATTGATGCTGACGTAACAGAAGACTTCAATATCGCTATCGCTGGTCGTTACGAAGACTTCACAGACTTCGGTGACAACTTCTCATGGAAAATCGCAACTCGTTACCAGTTGATCGAAGATACACTTGCTTTCCGTGGCGCTGCCTCAACAGGCTTCCACGCTCCGACAGTGGGTCAGATCAACAATACACAGGTACGTACAGGTTTCCGTGCTGACGGTACGCAAACTCAGTCTGGTACATTCGTAGCAGATAGCCCAGTAGCACAAATCTTCGGTGGCGTGGTACTTGGTCCTGAGCTAGCTCGCAACCTTTCTGCTGGTTTTGTTTGGACACCAGGTGATGACACAAACATCACTGTTGACTTCTTCCAAATCAAGCTACGTAACTCTATCACAGACTCACCAACATTTGACCGTGATGATTACCCAGCTGAATTTGCTCAAATCGAAGCTCTTGGTATCCCAGGTGCGGAAACACTTAACCGTGTTGACTTCCTTGTAAACGAAGGTGCGCGTCGTGTTCGTGGTATCGAAATCGTTGCTACACACAACATCGATCTTGAAGACAGTACACTACGTCTGACAGCTGCTTATGCTCACGTTAAACTTAACGTGACAGAGCACGCTATGAGTGACTATGACCTATTCAACGAAGAAAACCTAAACAACTTCCCTCACAAAGCTACGTTCACAGCTAACTGGAACATGGACAATGTGAGTGTTATGGGTCGTGCTCGTTGGTGGTCAACAATGCGTCGTGTAACTGGTTTCGACAACAACGGTGACTACATTGGTACAACTTCTGACCTATCTGCTTACCGCGTTGACGAAAACCCAAGCCGCGTTTACTTTGACCTAGCCATCACATATGATGTTGATGAGCAGTTCTCTGTAACAATCGGTGCTGACAACATCATGAATACCTTCCCTAAGAAGAATCCTGAAGTTGTTGAGCGTTCCGGTCTACGTGGTCGTCAGTACATGGACTTCGGTGGCATGGACTGGATGGGTGGTAAATACTACGCACGTGTTAAAGCTAACTTCTAATTCTATTAGAAGAGTGTGAGCTGCTTCGGTGGCTCACAACACAAAAGATAAAATTAACCCCCCTTGAGAAATCAAGGGGGGTTTTTTAATTTATAAAAATGTATGTAAAACTTATTTATTGCCGGACAAATTGGCGAAATCAGCAACCGACCTACCATCGTCCGCTTTTGCATCCTTATCTGCACCCGCGGTAATTAATAACTCCGCAATTTCTTCATCTTCGAGGGCATAAGCTGTCATAAGAGGTGTAAAACCACCCATCATTTTGACATTCACATCCGGATTAAATTCTAGCAGCACCTTTAATGCCTCAACATTACAATTTGATACCGCACTTTGTAAGGGCGTAAGATCGCTGCCATTCATGGCAAGTTTGTCCACTTCTGCCCCATGATCCAATAATAGCTTCACAACATCGGCATGACCAAAATAACTAGCCACATGAAGCGCGGTAAATCCATCCCCACTATATTCATGAACTGATTTTGGTTCCGTAGCGAGTATCACAGATATCTGCCCTGCCCCACCGAGTGCAGCCAGATCATAAATATCAAGATCCGGTTCATAGGAAAGCAAAACTTCAGTGATTTCCGGTCTATTGATATAAAGCGAAAATAAAACCGCCGACATACCATCATTGCTGCGGCATGATGCCAGATTAGCATCTTGTTCCAGCAGCAGCTTTAAGGCCACGCTATCAGCAACATCAATTGCTTTAAAAACTTCATCACGCATAAATTATAACACCTTGTAATTATTCATACCCATATTGGCGAGTTCATCAGCGCGTTCATTTCCTTCGTCGCCATCATGACCTTTAACCCATTTCCAGGTTATGTCATGACGAGATACCGCCTCATCAAGCGCTTGCCACAGTTCAACATTCTTAACCGGTTTTTTATTGGATGTGCGCCAGCCGTTATTCTTCCAATTTTCGATCCATTTGGTAATGCCGTCTTTCACATATGTGCTATCTGTATGTAAAATGACCTTACATGGTTTTTTCAAAGCATTTAACGCTTCGATGGCCGCGGTAAGTTCCATACGGTTATTGGTGGTTTCAAACGCACCTTCCATGATTTCTTTGATGTTATCACCGTGCATCAAAAGCGCACCCCATCCCCCCGGGCCGGGGTTACCTGAACATGCACCATCGGTATAAATAATCACTTCTTTCATCATGATGTTTCCACGCCATATTCACCAGCAGATTTAACTTTCTGATGAAATTGAAGCTTGGATAAATATTCAAGCGGATCTTTCACTTTTACTAGTGCCCCTTCAACCTGATTTAACCAATCATATAAACGGGTTAGCAAAAATCTCATTGCTGAGCCGCGACAAAGAATTGGCAAAGCATCAATTTCTTCATCTGTCAGGGGCCTTATGCTTTGATATCCCTTAACAAGGTTTGCGGCCTTAGTTGCGTTAAATGATCCATCCTCTTCAAAACACCAGGCATTTATACAAATCGCAACATCATAGGCAAGCGCATCATGACATGAGAAATAATAATCAATTAAGCCGGATAGCTCATCATCAAGGAAGAATACATTGTCAGTGAAAAGGTCGGCGTGGATTATCCCTTCCGGTAAATTATTCGGCCATGCATCCTTTAAAAATTCCATTTCATTATGAACGATGGCTGATAAACCCTGCTTGCATTCATCAGCGCGAGTTTCACATTTTTCAGCAAGTTCAACCCAACCAGCAAGCGAAAGATCATTGGCACGGCTCATGTCAAAATCCGCAACGGCTAAATGCATTTCTGCCATCGCAATGCCCAGATCACGACAATTTTTTGCAGATGGCTTTGTGACAGACAGTCCATTAAGAAAGCCAATAAGCGCCGTTGGACGACCACATAATGTTTTTAAAACCTCGCCATTTTTATCGGCGACTGGCTCTGCACAATTTATGCCCTTATCAGATAAATGTTTCATTAGGTTCATAAAAAACGGCAAATCATCTTCATTCACACGTTTTTCAAATAACGTCAGAATGAATTTATCCTTGGTCGTGGCTAGAAGATAATTTGAATTTTCAACGCCTTCCGCAATGCCTTTAAAGGATACAACCTCGCCAACATCAAAAGCTTCCAAAAATTCTGCAATGTCATTGGCTGTCACATGTGTATAAACGGCCATTATGCATCATCCTTCGTTAAAATTGCCGGTACTTTAAAGGTTACGTTTTCTTCAACGGTAAGAATATTCTCCACCTTCGTTTCAAATTTTTCTTTAAACGCGTTCATCACTTCTTCGACCAAAATTTCCGGTGCAGAAGCTCCCGCAGAAATCCCAACAGATTTAATGTCATCAAACCATTCCCAATTTATTTCAGCCGCCCTTTGGATAAGCTCTGATCTACATCCATATTTACGGGCAACTTCAACAAGTCGCCTTGAATTGGAACTATTCGGCGCCCCAATAATCAAAACCATATCCGCTTTTTTAGCTAACTCCTTAACCGCGTTTTGACGGTTTGTTGTTGCATAACAGATGTCTTCTTTTTTCGGGTCTTTAATGGATGGAAATTTTCCTTTTAACGCTTCAATAATTTCTGATGTGTCATCAAGGGATAATGTTGTCTGCGTGATATATGCCACATTGTCAGAATTGCTTAATTCAAGCTTTTCAACATCAGAAGTATCTTCAACCAGATGAATTGCCCCTTCTGGTAACTGTCCCATCGTGCCGATGACTTCAGGATGACCTTTATGGCCGATCATAACAATTTCTGAACCTTGCTTATCATATCGTTCTGCTTCGCGGTGAACCTTACTGACCAGCGGGCATGTCGCATCGATATAAAGCATTTTTCTGCTTTCGGCCTCAGCCGGAACAGATTTTGGAACGCCATGCGCGGAAAAAACAACCGGCTTATCGTTTGGCACTTCATCAAGTTCATCAACGAAAATTGCCCCACGTTTTTGAAGCCCCTCGACAACATATTTATTGTGGACAATTTCATGGCGTACATAAACAGGTGCGCCATATTTTTCCAGTGCCAATTCAACAATATGAATGGCACGATCCACGCCAGCACAAAAGCCACGCGGATTGGCAATATAAAGGTTCATTTCTGTATTCATCATAGAAAGACCTTATACACATAGTTCAGGGAAATTCAACATTCCGCATCAATATTGAGGATTAAATCCGTCCACACAGGTTAAGCACAATAAATAAGCATGTCCCGGATCATTCATCATGCTGAAAAGTGATAAATTATCTCTTATTTTCTTTAACAAAATCTGTTCCGGACTAATGGATCTTTTATCCAGTGTATTTTGCAAATTGCCGTCTTGGTTCATAATGCGTCTAATAAGCTGCATTTCAAATGGTAGCTCATCTTCCCAATGAATGACCTTATAATCACTTAGTTCCGCGAGCTCGACTGCGGCGGCGATCGCTTGATCAATATTTCCAATGTTATCAACTAATCCTAACTCTAATGCCTTTTCACCAGTCCAGACACGACCTTGTGCTATTTCATCAACTTGCTCCGTGGTCATGCCACGTCCTTCGGCAACAATATTTAGAAAGCGTTGATAGCCATTTTCAATATTACTTTGAATAATATTGCTTACCTTTTCCGGTAATGGTTTCACAAGTCCCGGTGCGATCAGATCCGTTGTACCAATACCATCTGTATTAATTCCAATTTCCGCAAGCGTTCCTTCAATATTTGGAACCGCGCCAAAAATACCGATAGATCCTGTGATGGTTGTTGGGCTAGCCCAGATTTGATCCGCATTAGCCGCGATCCAATATCCGCCGCTTGCTGCTACCGATGCCATTGATGCGATAACTGGTTTGCCTGCTTCTTTAAGAAGCAACACTTCCTGACGGATTAATTCCGATGCAAATGCGCTGCCCCCTGGCGTATCGATCCGAAGAACCACGGCTTTTACATTGTCATCCTGCCTTGCTTCACGAAGTTGACGAGACATGGTATCGCCACCAACTGTGCCCTGCGGCATATCACCATCCATAATGGTACCAGTTGCGTAAACAATGGCGATTTGATTGCCGCCAATTTTCAAATTATTAAGGCCATTTTTATCGATAAGATATCTTCTAAAGCCAATAACATTGACCTCTGAATCGTTTGGTCCCTCACCAACAATATCCTGCAGAAATGTAACCCATTCCTCACGCGTTTTAAGCCCGTCAACCAATCCACTTTCCAGTGCCAATTTCCCAAGATCACCACCCAAAGCAGATAGTGCACTATCTGAATTATCAATCGCCGAACGAAGGGCATCTTCACTTATCCCTCTTTGCGATGAAACATCCGAGACATAATGATCCCAAAGACCACCGTATAATTCCATATTGGCTTCTTTAGCCTCATCTGACATATCACTGCGGGTGTATGGTTCCATTGCGGATTTATATTTTCCGACACGGAATAACTGAACTTCGGCTTTAATTTTTTCAAGGAACCCTGCAAAATAATTCTGAAATCCGCCATAACCATAAAGAAGAGCCGCACCGTGCGGATGCATATAAATTTCATCGGCATGAGACGCGATTAAATAGTCACCCTGGTCATATAAATTGCCGTAAGCATAAATTTTCTTGCCGCTTTCTTTAAAATCATCAAGCTTGCTGCCAATATAATGAAGCTTGGATGGCATACCGCCATTAAACTTTTTAAAATTCAGAATAATTGAACTGATATTGTCATCATTCTTTGCATGTTCAATTGCCTGCACCACATCACGCAATCTGGTATTGGCTTCAACCTCACCGGCGAGTAGTTGTTCATATGGATCACTACTGTAAGCTTCTTGTTCAACCACAGTTCCTTTGAAATCAATCAGCAACGCCGCATTTTTCTGATCTATTTTTTGTTCGGACGAATCAAACAGGACCCCACCAATAAAAAGACTACAGAGTATGATCATTACGATCAAAAACAGTAACGTTCCAACAAAGGATTGTAAATTTTGTATAAATTTCCAAAAGGATTTTAAGAGTTGCATCTGAGCTTACCTGTTTATTATTCCATGAAAAACAATCTATTACATTGTTGCTTTATAATCTCTTAATTTCAATGGATAAATTGAAAGAGAAAATATTTTTCTACTTTGATTGACTCATAAAGATTAAAACGTATTATGGGCTCGCAATTACTTTCCCGGCGGGAGAGATCATTTGTGACGCCGAAGGAGCAACCGCCCCGGAAACTCTCAGGCAAAAGGACCGCCAGGAAAACATGCACTCTGGAAAGTGAGGTTAAATCCTCCGCCGACGGGGTAAACCCATTCAAAATGGGTCAAATCTCTCAGGCATCAATGACAGAGGGGGCACCGATGGTACGGGTTTGCGTACTGAACGTGCTAGCTCTGGAGAAAATAGATGGGTGCAGAAGAACAAAACCTATTAAAAACACCACTCTTTTCCTTACATGAAGAACTTGGCGGTAAAATGGTTCCATTTGCGGGTTACCTTATGCCAGTTCAATATCCACTTGGCGTTATGGGTGAACATAACCATACCCGTGAAAAAGCAGGTCTTTTTGATGTTTCACACATGGGACAAGTGGTCATTACAGGAAATAATGCGGATGAATGGCTGGAAACACTGGTTCCGGGCAATATCATCGACCTTAAAGAAAACCGAATTCGTTATACGACATTTACCAACGAAGATGGCGGCATTTTAGATGATCTTATGATCACCAAACGCAATGAAGACATTTTCATGGTGGTCAATGCCGCATGTAAAGAACAAGATATCGCACATATGCGCGCCGCTCTTCCAGATCATCTGGAACTAACTGAACTGACTGACCGTGCGCTTGTTGCACTTCAAGGGCCAGTTGCCGCATCCGTTCTTGCACGATTTGCGGATGGTGTAGATGAAATGCCGTTTATGTCATACACAGAAGCGGAAATTGACGGTGTAGCATGTTTCATCAGCCGCTGTGGTTACACTGGCGAAGATGGTCATGAAATTTCAATTCCAGCTGAACATGCCCAAGCCGTATGCAGAAAATTACTTGCAGAAGCAGAAGTTGAAGCAATCGGTCTTGGTGCTCGTGATAGCCTAAGACTTGAAGCAGGTCTTTGCCTTTATGGCCATGACATCACAACGGAAACAACACCAGCAGAAGGTGCGCTTAACTGGTCAATCGGTAAACGCCGCCGCGAAGAAGGTGGCTTCCCGGGGGCAGAAAAAATTCTTGCACAAATTAATTCCGGTGAAACAGAAACACTTCGTGTTGGTATTTTACCATCAGGTCGCGCCCCCGCACGTGAAGGTACAGAAATTCTGGATGCAGATGACAATGTAATCGGTCAAATCACCAGTGGTGGTTTTGGTCCGACATTTGGTGGCCCTGTTGCCATGGGGTATGTGAAGTCAGAATTTTCAAAAGTTGGGACAGAAGTATTCTTACAGGTCCGTAAGAAGAAACTAGAAGCAAAAGTGGCAGCAATGCCTTTCGTTGAACAAAGATATTATCGTAAATCAAAGTAGAAGGGATACGTTATGACCGTATATTATTCAGAAGATCATGAATGGATTAGTGTAAATGGAAACGAAGGAACAGTGGGCATCACAGATTATGCTCAAAACGCACTTGGCGACATCGTTTTCGTAGAAGTTCCGGAAGTTGGTGATGATTTTGCAAAAGGTGACGAAGTTGCCGTTGTTGAATCAGTAAAAGCTGCTTCAGAAATTTATGCACCAGTTGGCGGCGAGATTACAGCCGTAAACGAAGAATTAGAAGACAATGCAGCACTTGTTAATTCATCACCAGATGGTGACGGATGGTTTTACAAAGTAAATATTGCTGACGCTGATGAACTTGAAGGTCTTATGGACGCGGATGGTTACAAAGCGTTCGTAGCAGGACTTGAATAAAATTTTAAAGTAAGGTTTAACCTCATGCGTTATTTACCATTATCAGCCGATGACCGTGCAGAAATGCTTGGAAAAATCGGTGTAGACAACGTTAACGACCTGTTCGTTGATGTGTCAAACGGCGCTCTTCTTAAAGGACTGGTTGATCTACCGACACATATGACAGAAATGGAAGTTGAGCAAAATTTTGAAGCGTTTGCTGCAAAAAATGTTGCTGCCGGTTCTGTTCCGTTTTTCGTGGGCGCGGGTGCATATCGCCACCACGTACCATCATCAGTGGACTATCAGCTACAGCGCGGCGAATTTCTAACGGCCTATACGCCATACCAGCCGGAAATTTCACAAGGAACCCTTCAAACCCTTTATGAATTTCAAACGCAGGTAGCACAAATCACCGGAATGGATGTTGCCAATGCATCAATGTATGATGGCTCGACCGCATGTGGTGAAGCAGCCCTTATGGCAAGACGCATCACAAGAAAGAAACGCGTTGTTGTCAGTGGTAATCTACATCCGCAGTATATTGATGTTGTTAGAAGCGCGACAAAATATACCGATGATGTGGTCGTGGTAAATGACCCGACAGTGAATAAATCAGAAAACCTTCTTGATCAGGTTGATGAAAATACCAGCTGTGTGATCGTTCAAAACCCTGACTTTTTCGGTAACGTCAATGATTTCACGGATCTTGCAGATGCACTTCATGAAAGAAAAGTGCTTCTTGTTGTTGTAACAACAGAGGTTGTATCTCTTGGCGCGATTAAATCACCCGGCTCCATGGGTGCGGATATCGTTGTCGGTGAAGGACAATCAATCGGTAACGGTTTAAACTTTGGTGGCCCATATGTGGGGCTTTTTGCAACACGCCAAAAATATGTTCGCCAAATGCCGGGTCGCCTATGTGGTGAAACAATTGATGCGGATGGCAAGCGCGGGTTTGTGTTAACGCTTTCAACACGTGAACAACATATCCGCCGTGAAAAAGCGACCAGTAACATTTGTACCAATGCTGGTCTTTGTACACTGGCCTTTACCATTCACATGACGCTTCTTGGTGAAGCGGGTTACCGCAAACTTGCGAAAATCAATCATGCTGGCGCAGTGAAACTTAAAAACAAGTTGGCTAACGTTGACGGTGTTGAAGTACTGAACAAGACATTCTTTAACGAATTTACTGTTCGTTTAAATAAAGACGCAGCAGAGGTTGTTGAAGCACTTGTTGAACATGACGTTATTGCCGGCCTTCCGGTTTCAAGGCTTTATCCTGATAATGAAGAACTGAAAAATGATCTTCTGATCGCAGTGACAGAAACCACATCGGAAGATGACATTGATATTCTGGTTGCCGAACTTAAGGAGGTGCTAAATGCTTAATAATCAGGGACGCCCGACTGGTGTTGAGGAAATTACCGAAACACAGTCAACTAAGTTCGAAACTTATACCGGAAATCGTGGTTTATCACAGGTTGAGGGTTTGATTTACGAAATCGGTGACACGCAAAGAACAGGTGTTGATCTTCCGGACGTGGAAGATTTCGATGACTGTCTTGGTGGTGTAACACGTGATAATGAAATCGGTCTTGCTGGTCTTTCAGAGCCAGAATCCATGCGTCATTACACACGTCTTAGCCGTAAGAACTATGCCATTGACCTTGGGTTATATCCGCTTGGTTCATGTACTATGAAACATAACCCGCGCCTGAATGAAAAAATGGCGCGCTTGCCTGGTCTTGGTGATATTCACCCGCTTCAGCCGCAAAGCACAGTTCAAGGTGCGTTGGATCTAATCGATACACTGGCCCATTGGCTTAAAACTTTAACTGGTATGCCAGCCGTTGCCATGTCACCAAAAGCAGGTGCCCATGGTGAATTATGCGGCCTGATGGCAATTCGTGCGGCGCTTGAAGCAAAGGGCGACGCAAGATCAGTGGTGCTTGCACCGGAAAGTGCCCACGGCACCAACCCGGCGACAGCGGCACTTTGTGGTTATAAAGTAAAACCAATCCCAGCAACAGAAGATGGCCGCGTTGATCTTGACGCAATGAAAGAAGCGCTTGGCCCTGATGTTGCGGCGATAATGGTCACAAACCCGAATACATGTGGTCTTTTTGAACGCGAAATCATTGAAATTGCCGATGCTGTTCACGCAGTTGGTGGGTATTTCTACTGTGATGGCGCGAACTTTAACGCCATTGTTGGTAAGGTTCGCCCAGGTGATCTTGGTGTTGATGCCATGCACATTAACTTGCATAAAACATTCTCAACGCCACATGGTGGTGGTGGTCCGGGTGCGGGCCCTGTTGTGCTTTCCGAAGCTCTTGCCCCATATGCACCAATTCCATATGTGGTTGCCGGCGATGAAGAGTTCAGCATCAAAGAACATGATGATACAGGTAACAGCTTTGGCCGTATGACCGCATTCCACGGTCAAATGGGAATGTTCATTCGTGCGCTATCATATATGATGTCACACGGTTCTGACGGTCTTGCACGCGTCGCAGAAGATAGTGTTCTAAACGCTAACTATGTACTTGCGAGCCTTAAAGACATCATGAGCGCCCCATTTGAAGGGCCATGCATGCATGAAGCATTGTTTGACGATCGCTTCTTAAAAGATACGGGCGTTAGCACACTTGATTTCGCGAAAGCCATGATCGACGAAGGCTATCACCCAATGACCATGTATTTCCCACTTGTGGTCCATGGCGCAATGCTGATTGAACCGACGGAAACCGAAAGCAAACAAGCCGTTGATCAATTCATCGGTATGATGCGTTTCCTTTGTGAAAAGGCAAAAGCAGGCGAAACAGAACGCTTTACTGGCGCACCATATAATGCGCCGCTTAGACGTCTTGATGAAACAGGCGCTGCTAGAAAGCCAAAGTTACGCTGGACGAAAGAAGAGCAAGAATAAAAAAGAAAAGGCCGGGTCATCTGATCCGGCCTTTTTTAATCATACATATTCATCATGACGTTTTAGCCATGACATGGGGCCATCTTCCTGACGGCCGAGCGGTGTAAGATCAATATATTGATAAACGCCCATCAATGTGTCCACGCCACGGGAATAGGTGGAATAAGTATGATAAATCTTGCCATCATCATCCTTATAAAAACAACTTACCCCATGCAGTTCCGTCATATCCCCTTGCTTAGGGGCATAATTATATTGCCCATCACCCTGTTCAATTTGTTCAGCGGTAAATGAAACATCAAAGTCGTAATTAAATGGTGACCCAAGTGAGGAATACCATTCAAAACCCCATCCCATACGTTTTTTATAAGCATCCAATTTATCAAGTGGCCCATTGGATATCACCACAAGCCGCACACCCGCCTGTTCAAGATGGGTATGGACGCCTTGATGGCTATCCGCCATTAATGAACAGCCCGGACAACCTGCTTCCCACTCTGGTCCATACATGAAATGCTGAATGATAAGTTGATTATGATCTTTAAAGAGTTCAGCCAGACCGACTTTTCCATCAGGCCCATCAAATTGATAATTTTCCGTGATTTCCACCCACGGAAGCGCGCGGCGTTCTGCGCTTAGGGCATCCGCCGCTTTTAAATGCGCTTTTTCTTTTTTCAGGAAGGCTTTCCGCGCTTCTTGCCATTCCTCTTTTGAAACGATGTTACGCGAAATACCCATTATGCTCTCCTGAATTTAAATTATTTGGCTTTATCCTTTATTTGGCTTTATCCCGGGTGGTTTTAACGTCCATGACAAAATATTTGCAGGATTTTAATTCCTTATCCCACATAAGCCTTTTATCAAGTGTTTCTAAACCACGGCCATAAAAATGAAGGTGTCTTGTACTTTCCCCATCATTAATGGCGATCGAATGAATATCATCCGGCAGTAAGGCAACGCCCTGCCCCGGCTTCACGACGATTGTTTCAGAAAGTGTAATTTCCCGATCACCCGGTAATAGTGGCCCATCATCCACTGTATCATAAAGATAATTATACTCTTCCCCCTCAACCGCTGCAATGCAGGCCCACGTGGTATGGTTATGGGGTGGTGCCTTTTTACCCGTATGCATCACATTCAAATATAGCGCATAACTATCGTCATCGTCCTGACTTAAAAGATACCTTGTATGAACTTTGCCATCCGTTGGGGCGGGAAATTGATCTTCCGCCCAATATTCGGATTTATCCGCAATGGCGATCAGATCATTTTTAATGTCTTCCAAGTTTTCACGGCTGACCGCTGATGGTTCAGCAAGTGATCTTGCTTTATTCAGTAAGGCATCAATGTCTGCGTTTCTTTGTTCTGCGACTGTTGTCATTTATTTCGTCCTGTATTCAATTAGTTTATCAGCAAGTTTTTGTGAAAAATCATGATACGGCTGGCCAGATGTATTGGACATCCACACGAACCCGATGTCAAGTTCCGGTATCATCACAACATATGATCTAAATCCATCGCTACCACCATGGAAAATCGTTTGATAATCGCCCTGCT
The DNA here is from genome assembly GCF_028869115.1 of Pseudemcibacter aquimaris. Lineage (NCBI taxonomy): Bacteria > Pseudomonadati > Pseudomonadota > Alphaproteobacteria > Emcibacterales > Emcibacteraceae > Pseudemcibacter > Pseudemcibacter aquimaris. The sequence goes on along the minus strand of NZ_CP079800.1, from coordinate 448,326 downwards.
TGCGACGCTGCCAGCTTACACCAACGCGGTCAAATGTTTTCCCGTTTGATGCGACCGTTGGCGCCCACATATGATCCAATGTTTCTTTCTTTAAAATTTGGTTGCCTTCAATCATACCGCCATTCAAGTTTAACTGCACCCAGCGGGCCATGTCATCAATATTGGAAATCAGTGTCGAACTTGGCCCATGCATTCGGTTATATGGAAATACATCTGCGACGCGCCATTTATCATCCCTTTTTTGATGAAGGCTATTAAGCTTTGTCATATCCGCTTCCTGAATTAGTAACGTACTATTCATCATACCTGCCGGAATCAGAATATTTTCACGCACATAATCTTCGAAACTCATGCCTGATGCTTTTGCGATTACATCACCCAAGAGTTCATATCCGGTATTGCAATATTGATATTCGGTTTCCGGTGGGTAGGTCAGAAATTTATGTGAAATAAAATTACGGGTAAATCTTTCCAGCGCCCCTTCATCATATTGTGGGTTATGCCACGGGTTACTGTCAAAATCCGGCATACCGGAAATATGGGACGCGAATTGGCGAATGGTCAGGTCTTTATAACGGTTATCCACCAATACAAAATAGGGAACCACATCAACAACAGGCTGATCAATATCAAGCTTGCCCGCATCATGTAACTGCATAAGAGCAGTACCGACGAATGTTTTGGTGACAGAAGCCATGTGGAACAAAGATTCATTTGTTTCTGGTTCACGGGTATACATATTTTTAATACCCATTGTTTTCTTTAAAATTGGCCCGTCTTTTGTGACCACAGAAAATACAAAGCCCTGAATATTGCTTTCAGCCATCATGTTTTCAATCATGGGCGTTAATGTTGCATCCAGTTCTTTGTCGTTTGCAAACGATACTACGGGTAATAAAATGATACCCAACATCACCAATAAATATTTTTTCATGTTCCGTCCCTATATTTTTATTTTACTATTTTTAGTACGCCGCAAGCCGCAATGCAATAAATGTCTGTTGACGGGCCCCCAAGGATACGGTTTTATAGGGGTAATCATAAAAATTAAGGGAGGATAAGATGCCGTTAAAAAAAATGGCGATAGCATCAACCGCGTTTGCGATGGCATTTACCACAGCACAAGCCGCGGATGTACCGCCACAGGAATTACCGCTACTGCATGAACTGGTCAAGGATGTATCAGCAGAACGCATCGAAGCAGATATTAGAAAACTGGTAAGTTTTGGAACCCGTCACTCGTTATCAGATACAAAATCAGAAACGCGTGGCATTGGTGCCGCACGCCGTTGGATATTTTCTGAATTTGAAAAAATCAGTGCTGATTGTGGTGGATGTCTTGAAGTTATGTATGTTAGCGATACGGTTACCGGTAACCGCATTCCTGAACCAACCGAAATCGTCAGCGTTGTTGCCATACAGCGTGGTGAAAGCGATCCGAACCGTTATGTGGCCATGTCCGGTGATATTGATAGCCGTGTATCTGATCCGTTAAATGGTATTGATGACAGCCCCGGTGCCAATGATAATGCATCCGGCATGGCGGGTGCGATCGAAGCAGCACGTGTTTTAAGCAAACATAAATTTGCGGGATCTATTATCTATATGGGTTTATCTGGCGAAGAACAGGGCCTATTCGGGGGGCAGATTGTCGCTCAGCACGCACTTGATAACAATTGGCGTGTGAAAGCAGTGCTGAATAATGACATGATCGGCAATATTACCGGCATTAATGGTGTAACCAACAATACAACGGCCCGTGTTTTTTCAGAAGGCACACGTGACGTTGAAACACCGGAAGAGGCCCGCATCCGCCGTTTCAGCGGCGGTGAGGTTGACAGCCCATCCAGAAACATTGCTAGGTTTATCGACAGACAAGCCGATAAATATATCCCGAATCTTGATGTGATGATGGTTTACCGCCTTGATCGTTTTGGCCGTGGTGGTCACCACCGCCCGTTTAACGCGGTAGGTATTCCTGGTGTGCGTATCATGGAAACTAACGAACATTATGACCGTCAGCATCAGGACATCCGCGTCGAAGATGGCCGTGAATATGGCGATGTGATAGAAGGTGTTGATTTCGATTATGCCAGAAAACTGACGGCACTTAATATCGTTTCGCTCGCTGAAATGGCTGCGGCACCACCATTCCCAGCAGAAGTGGAATTAAAAGGCGCGGTCCGTGCCAGCGCCGTCATCAGCTGGAAACGTCCAACCGGTAAAGAAGCAGAAAATCTGGCCGGATACAAAGTTTACTGGCGCCTTACAGATGCCAATCAATGGACCCACAGCAAATTTGTCGGTGACGTCGAAACATACACATTCGAAAACTTAGTGGTTGATAATTACTACTTCGGTGTCGTCGCAGTTGCGAAAGACGGCGCAGAAACTCCCGTCGTTTTCCCCGGGCCAATGGGCAACTTCGGTGGATACGAGGAATAAATATTAATTCATAAAAAACAAAAGGCCGGATCAAATGATCCGGCCTTTTTGGTTGTATAAAAATCCAGTATCACGAAATATCCTGAATGATATCAGTGTCAACCAATAACGTCGCACCACTAGCTGTATAAGTATGATAAGTTTCTGTATCAATTACCTGATCAGCACCCTGCACCCATCCTTGACCAGTTGAGGTGACTGTTTGATTTACATTTCCATCAATCTGAAGAATATTATCGTCATCTGTAATACCCAATAGATCATCTACCGTCAATGTAATCTCTATCACATCTGAATCTGTTGTCTCAAATATTTCAATGTTAGTACATTCTAATGCAGCAAGATTTATTTCACTATTCACATAATTATCGAGATTAATAGTATCTTCATCTAAACCACCATTAATATCGCCATTATTAGTAACAATATAAAACATATCGTCTCCATCACCGCCAGACATCAGATCGAATTCATCACCTGCATAGATAATATCATTTCCTAGGCCTCCATACATACTGTCTTGCCCCAGTCCCCCATAGATTATATCTTCTCCAGACTGTCCGTTTAGAATATCATTCCCCTCTAAACCATAAATAATGTCATTTCCATAACTACCCTCAATTTCATTATTCTCGTTATTGCCTATTAATGTATCAGAATATGTAGAACCGATGATATTTTCAAATCCAGAAAAAGTTAAATTTTCTGCATGCCCTCCACTTGCAGTTTCATTAAACATGTCCAAGAATACTGCACTTTCGGAACTTTCAAATCTTAATGTATCAACCCCTTCGCCACCATATAATGTATCACCACCGCCTGAGCTGTGAATAACATCATTACCTTCTAGGCCATCAATAATATTAGCATTAGAATCCCCCTTAAAAATGTCTTTACTAGAAGTTCCAATAATATTTTCAATATTTAGAAGTTTACCATGAGTAGGTTCTTCTAAATTAGCAGAAGTTAATCCTACAATAGTATCAACTCCTTCTCCACCATCTACATAATCAGTGTAATACAGATAAATTGTATCATTTCCTTCTCCTGTATAGGCATAATCGGTTCCATTGCTATAAACATATGTATCATCTATATAGACGATATCATCACCTGATCCCGTATATATAGTAGCTTGTCCATTGGTTAGCTCATTAGCTATAATAGTAAGATCTTCTGAAGTGTCAGATAAGTCTAAGGTACTCTCATCTGTACCTTCTTGCACCCATAAATTATTTACCACTTCAACAAATGAACTATTTAAACCCAAAAATGAATTTTCTTCACCAATTGTGTTATAAACATAAATTGTTGCACCACCGCTTTGATAAACTTGATATGTATACTGCCCATCATCACCTTCGGTAACATATGTCCATTCATCACCTGTTCTAAAACTGTCATTATGGCCCGCAAATATCATTAGCTCGTTATATTCATCTGTCATATTTATGACATCTTGTGCCGAGAAAGTAAGTTCTTCTGCCTCTAAACTTGGATAGGTACTGATAAATTCAATATTAGAAACATCAAGTGTTGATAAATCAATTTTAAAAGTATCACTATTTCCATAAAAGAATAGCCCGTCAAACCCAGCACCACCATCAATGATGTCTTCCACGGAACCATCAGTTTCATAAATGATAAATTTATCACTTCCCCCTAACCCGGAAAGCGTATCTTTTCCTTCATTTCCGATAAAATAATTATCGTTATCATCGCCAGTTAATGTATCGGCAAATTGAGATCCATTAACATCTTCGAAATTTGATATTATGTCGCCTTCTGCATCGCCACCACTAACACCACCTGTTGAAAGATTAATAGTTACACCTGACGCAGAATAATAATAACTTAAAAGATCAATACCATCACCGCCATCTAGCGTATCACGACCTACGCCGCCCTCGACCCTATCATTGCCACCTAAGCCATAAATTTTATCTGAACCAAGACCACCAAAGAACCAGTTATCATTCTCATCCCCTGTTAAGGTATCGTTATAATCACCACCTTCGAGCCCCTCAAAATTAGATAAACGATCCCCAGCAGCCGTACCACCACTTCCTGTGCCCGTAGTCAGATTTACGTTAACAGCTGCATCAGAATAAAAATAGCTAATCAGATCTTGGCCAAATCCACCATCCAAAATATCGGCACCATCATACCCTATTACAATGTCATCACCGGAACCCATGATTATATTATCCGAATAAGTCCATCCTAGTACAATTGTATTACTATATGAATATACATTGTTATAGGTAGCCGCAGCATCAGTCGTCACCTCAAACAAGTTTGAGCTAGTCTCGGTGAAATTATTGATAGTAATAACTTCATCATCATTGAGACCATCTACCCTTACAGTTAATGTGCCTTCTGCATATCCACCATATCCATCAATAGTCACATATTTTACCGTTACATTAATACTTTGCCCAAAATTAAGGCTGTTGAAATCCCCTGCAGTATCAAAATTGATTTTGTCACCAGAAATTGATACTTGTCCACGACCACCAACAACACTTACATCATACAATGATAAATTATCGCCATTTGGATCATTATCATTTGAAAGCACATCAATTAATTTGCTGCTACCTTCAAATAAATCATCTGTATCATTCGTAGTTTCAGGATTATCATTTGTGCCGTTAATGGTAACAGTCACAGTACCTTCACTAATGCCGTTTAATCCGGAGACAACATATGTAATAGTTGCAGTTCCCGTTTCACCAACCCCAATTGTTGTATCATCGGCGGCAGTATATTTAATGCGACCGTATTCTACAGTGACAATTCCCTTGTCAGTTTCCGCCGATACAAGCGTCAGTTCCCCGCCTTCTGGATCACTATCATTAGAAAGAACGTCAATATAAACTGTATTGCCCTCTCTAACCTCACCTTCATCAGCAACCGTGATCGGATCATCGTTAACGCCATTAACAGTGATTGTTAATGTGCCTTCTGTTTGATCAATACCGTCATCGGCAGAATATGTGATATCGACATCAACAGATTCACCGTCCTTCAGATAATCGAAATCAGAGCCGGGATTAAACTCAATTTTGCCATCAACAACGCTGACGGAACCTTTACCTTCATCCACAGAAACATCGGAAATGCTTAAATCGTGACCATCTGCATCCGTGTCATTCGCGAGAACATCAACAAGTATGGTCTCATTTTCACCTGCAGTTGCCGTATCATTTGTTGTTTCAGGAGCTTCATTTGGGCCAACAACCGTAATCGTTAATGCCCCAGAGGCCGTTTTTTGACCATCAAAGATGACATAATCTAATACTACATCTTCTTTTTCACCTGGCGCTAATCCATCAAAATCACTGCCTGGATCAAAATGAATTTTCCCATCGACAATTGATGCTATACCCTTTCCATCTGGCCCAGAAACATTATTGATTACGAGAACATCGTTCTCTTCATCTTCATCATTGGCAAGCACATCAACGGTAGTGGTTTCCGTATTCAAAATTTCATCAAAATCGTCAACCGTATTCGGTCCATCATTAACACCTGTTACAGTAACCGTCACAGATCCCAGATTCACTTCACTTTCATCAGATAAAGCATAATTAATTATGATCTCTTTGGTTGCGCCTGTGGCCAGATAATCGAAATCCGTGCCCGGATCGAATTTTATCTTGTTATCTACAATTTCGATACTTCCACCACCCTCGGGATCGACAAGGTAAGCATCAAAGAATGAAAGGTCATCATTTTCTTCATCAATGTCATTTGCTAAAGCATCGATCAAAATTATTTCATTTTCATCCGCATCCGCAGTATCATCAACGGCAATTGAAGGATCATTTACGCCTGTTACGGTAATGGTTAATTTACCATCCGTCGTATCATCACCATCACTGACGGTATAGGATATATCCACATCTTCGGTTGCGCCCGTCGCAAGATCATCAAAATCCGTACCCGGATTAAATAAAACCTTACCATCAACTATGGAAACACTGCCTTGCCCCGCATTATCAACTGACGCTGCTGTAATAGACAAGGTATCATTTTCAATATCGCTATCATTGGCAAGAACATCGAATGACTTACTGTCATTTTCGAATGTATTTCCAGTATCATTTTGTGCCGTCGGCGCATCATTATCGCCGTGCACCGTGATCGTTAACGTGCCCTCATCCGTATCACTGCCATCCGTTACCGTGTATGTAACTGTAACATCACGCGTTTCCGTATCATCCAGATCGTCAAAATCCGATCCCGGGTTGAATTGCACCTTACCATCGACGATCGATACGCTACCCATGCCACTTGGAACAGACACTGACTGTAGGCTTAAGGTATCATTATCAATATCACTATCATTCGCGAGTACATCAACCAATATGGTTTCATTTTCACCGCTTTTATCTATGTCGTCATTCGCATACGGGACACCATTCACGGCAGGGTCAATTGTAACACCATCAAGTGCCGTATCCACAGCAGACGATCCATCTGTTTCAATAGTACCTGTTCCGCTTATATCACCAAGTGCTACATCCGTGACCGTCGCTGGGTTGGTAACAGTCAACGTCACCTGATCATCAAGGATGATTTCATCAATTTTATCAAAAGTATCCGCAATCACATCAAGATCGATTGATGTATCTGTACCACCGTCAATTACTTCTAATTTTACGGTACTGCCGTCTGTAGAAGTGATTTCGGTAATTCCGCCAAAATCATCTTCATCACTTACTTTAACGGTCAAATCGCCATCAATATTGATTTCACCAATATCACTCATATCAATGACTGATAAATCAAGGATATATGTGTCCCCATCTGGAACTTCGATGTTTATGACCGAATTACCATCACCATCCACTGTGATGAATTGCGCGAGCTGTTCTGGTGTTAGTGTAACAACAGAATGCACTTCAAGAATAGTCACATTGGATATGGTAACACCGGTTAAATCAACAGTACCGTAAATGAACAGCGTATCGGTACCTGGTCCACCATTAATGACATCACCCGGTTCAACATCGCTAACGGCATTATCATTAATGTCATCTAATGAAATTAATGATGATAAATTATAACCATTTCCTGCATTTGTAATGTCACCGTTATCATACTGTCCCGCTGTTGTCGTCCCGATCAACACAATAGCGTCATTTCCATTGCCGCCATTCACAGTATCCGCGCCTGCGCCGGATCTTATTAAATCATTACCGCTGGCGCCATCAATCGTATCCGCACCAGCACCAGTATTAATGACGTCATTACCACCTTTACCGGTAACCGTTAGGTCTGCTGTCGCCACTTTTTGGTCAAGTGTGGTGTTGCGATTATCCCTTGCAATAAATACGTTAGCAGGATCTTCGATAAATTCAGCCGGCAATGTTGGTGCGGGTGCTGGTGTATTATTTCCACCGCCACCACCGCCGCCGGCTGTTCCGCCGCCGCCACATGCCGCAAGTGGTAATACGGTCATCAAAATAGATGATTTTTTAGAAAGTTTTGATTTAAGTTTATTATCTTTATTAGGCGCACGCATGCAACTATCCCCCAATACTATTTTGTCATTATGATCAAAACACTACTGGGGTAAGTTTACTGTTGCAAGTAATTTTTCAATTAAAAACTGCAATCCTTAAAAATATTTGAAATATCACCATTCCACGCACCGTGATAACAATCCAACATCCGCTGTGCAGTGGTTTTTCCGCTTTCCACCACCTCAAAAAGTGGTTTTAAGAACACACGTTCATCTTCACCCATATTGTTAAGATTTGCCCGTCTTTCAAGACCACCTGCGGAAATTTCAAGCATTTGTTTTGCAAGTCCCTGAACATTGGTGTTTCTAAACGGCACATTAAGTGCATCACGCGGCACATTATCACGTAGTGCTTGATGCTCGTCCGCGGTCCAGTCTTTGATCATATCCCATGCTTCTTCAAGGGCCTGATCATCATATAAAAGCCCAACCCATAATGCAGGTAATGCACAAATTCGGTTCCAAGTACCGCCATCGGCGCCGCGCATTTCAAGGAATTTTTTAAGTCTGACTTCCGGGAAAAGCGTACTCATATGATCTTCCCAATCTTTTATCGTTGGGACTTCGCCCTTAAACCCTTCTAAGGTTCCGTTCATGAAATCCTTAAATGATTTACCGCTGACATCATGATATGTGTCACCGCGATTGATAAAATACATTGGTACATCAAGCACATGGTCAACATATGCTTCGTATCCCATTCCGTCTTCGAATACAAATGGCAGAATGCCACAACGATCCGGGTCTGTATCTGTCCAGATATGGGAACGGAAACTTTGGAAACCGTTTGGCTTTCCTTCAGTAAAGGGGCTAGCGGCAAAAATCGCCGTTGCCAGCGGCTGAAGCGCGAGCGATACACGGAATTTTTTCACCATGTCCGCTTCTGACGAATAATCCAGATTAACCTGAATTGTTGATGTTCTAAGCATCATATCTAGGCCAAGGTCACCCTTAGTCGGCATATAGGCACGCATGATATTATAACGCCCCTTTGGCATAACCGGAACATCTTCGCGTTTGGTATTCGGGTTAAAACCCATACCAATATAATTAATACCAAGCTTTTCACTGACCGCTTGTGCCTGCCTAAGATGGCTTGTGCTTTCCGCGCAGGTTTGATGAAGCGTTTTGAGCATCGCACCCGATAATTCAAGCTGCCCACCGGGTTCAAGTGTCACGGATTGCCCATCTTTTTTAAGGCCAATGATATTGTCACCTTCCATAATCGGAGACCAGTCAAATTCATCACGCAGAGCTTCCAAAATCGCCTTAATACTGCGTTCACCGTGATAAGGAACAGGTTTACCGGAATCGACACAATAGACAAATTTTTCGTGTTCCGTACCAATGGTCCAGTCCGATTTCGGTTTCGCACCAGAGGCGATATAATCGATTAATTGCTGCTTACTTTCAATGGGGGCGTTTTTTGATATGTCGCTCATTTCCTTGCCTTTTTATTATTACCCTGCTCTTCATCAGTTGCTGTTCCGCCGGAACAGTCATCATGTGGTGATTAAGGATATAATGTCAATAGGCCGTCACGCACTTCGTAACCACTTAAGCGATTTAAAAATGTCATGCCTAATAATGATGTGTCCATTTCGCCTTCATTAACGAACCCTTCGACCCGTTCCAATCTAATGGGGCCCAGTTCCATGACATTCAATCTAACTGGCGCATTATATACAGTACCATTTGCCGTCGACGCTGGCGCCATAAACGAAAGATCATTAAGATTATATCCAATTCTTTCCGCGTCCGCCTTGGTTAAAACGACGCTACTGGCCCCCGTATCAACAACAAAATCGATTTCCTGCCCATTCACAAAGGCTCTTACCATATAATGGCCGCTTCTATCTGCGCGAAATGTAATTGACTGATCCGATGCCATTCCGTTTGATGGGTTAAGTTCACCGGATAACATACCACCACCATTCCAGATCGAATAACCAAGTCCAAGAATACCAAAAATGATCACCCAGCCCGCAATATTGCGAAGTGCCTGCCCCGGGTTACCGATCACATGCCCGATTAAACCTGCGCCGATTAAAGCAAGTAATAGAAAATCATAAACAAGACTTGCACTTTGGCCACTGGTCAAACCATCACTTAATACCCAACCAATTAAGGCGACAATAACGACAACACCAATCACGATCACCATAAATGAACCCATATTGCCTTTTTCTGGCTCTGGTTCATTTTCATTGGATGGTCGTCCCCATGGTGATTGTTCGTTATTCATGCTGCCAGTCCCCTATGTATGATTGCCATAACGATATTGCCGCAACGGCCGCGGTATCCGCCCTTAAAATTCGTGGTCCAAGTGTGACCGGAATGCTATTTTGATGTTCTCTGATCAAAGCTCTTTCTTCGGCGGAAAACCCACCTTCGGGGCCGATTAGAATTGCCCACTTATCAAATTTCTTTTCTATTTGAATGAATGGTTTAGCATCGCCCGCTTCATCACAGAAAATCAATCCTCTATCATCTGGCCAATTTTCAAGTAAATCATCCAGTGACGTCATGACGTCAAGTTGCGGTACGGTCATACGCCCACATTGTTCGGCAGCCTCAATCATATTGGCAATAATTTTTTCATCCTTGATACGGTCCAAATTGGTGTGCTGTGTCATCACAGGGCGAATATACCCTACACCAAGTTCCGTTGCTTTTTGGATCATATAATCGACACGTGCTTTTTTAACGGGTGCAAAAATGTACCATAAATCAGGATCACTGGTTTGGTCGGCGACCTTATCCAATATAACTAAAAAAGCTTTCCCCTTTTTAACTTTGGTGATTTCAGCATGCCATTCACCCTGATCACCGTTAAAAAGTGTGACCAATTCACCTTCACGCACCCTTAAAACATTCACCAGATAATGCCCCTGATTACCATCAACCAGAAATTCCGATCCTTTGATAAAGGCTTCATTGATAAATAGACGCGTTCTTGAACTTTTATTCGACATTTTTTTTATTTCAGTTATGACTATAGACTTAATGATAGCATTAAATGCGTAAAGGCAAATGACAAAATTACCAAAAAGTGAATTTAGTGAGCGCATAAAAAACGCGCCAGAAGACACAATAGAGCGAAATTGGGTCAATAAAATGTCACCTGATTTTGCCCTTGGATATCTTCAGCTTATGCGCGCCGATAGGCCGATTGGTACCTGGCTTTTGCTATGGCCTTGTCTTTGGTCAATTTTGCTTGCCAGTCATTATTATAGTGATGCTTCAATGCTTCCAAATTGGCAATTAATGCTTTTATTTACTGTTGGTGCTTTTGTAATGCGTGGTGCTGGATGTGTGGTCAATGATCTTTGGGACCGCGAGGCAGATGCAATGGTTGAACGCACCAAAGGAAGACCACTACCAAGTGGACGCGTCAGTGTATTCGGTGCACTTGTATTTTTAGGGATGCTCTGCTTAATCGGGCTACTCATTCTATTACAGTTAAATATGTTCACAATCTATGTGGGGGCGGCATCAATTGTTTTGATTGTAATCTATCCACTGATGAAACGAATTACATATTGGCCGCAATTGATCCTTGGCTTTACATTTAACTGGGGTGCGTTACTGGGCTGGGCCGCAGTTAGTGGAGAAATTAAGTTACCCGCCGTTATTCTTTACGTCGCAGGTATTTTCTGGACACTCGGATATGACACCATTTACGCCCATCAGGATAAAGAAGATGATATTCAGGTTGGCGTTAAATCAACGGCATTAAGACTTGCTGATAATACCCATAAATGGCTAACAGGTTTTTACCTGATTTGCTTCACGCTTATTCTCGTGGCCGGCTATTTTTCTGGCTTAAGCATGCTTTTCTTTATCGGCATGGCCGCGGCTGGTGCGCATCTGGCATATCAGCTTAAAAAATTAGATATTGATGACCGGGATTTATGCTTAAACCTATTCCGTTCAAATCATCATTTTGGTGCCATTGTCTTTATCAGTATATTACTTGGCCATATATAAAAAAGGCCCCCGAATATCGGAGGCCTTCTTCATTTTAAAAGGTAATAATTATGAAAGCAGTGGTGCAATAACCAAGCTTACAATTGCCATCACATTGATCAGGATGTTCATGGACGGGCCAGATGTATCCTTAAATGGATCACCAACCGTATCACCAACCACCGCAGCAGCATGGGTTTCAGAACCCTTACCACCAAGGTTACCTTTTTCAATGTATTTCTTGGCGTTATCCCACGCGCCACCAGCATTGGCCATCATCAACGCCATTAGCACACAACCAAGCAGCGCACCACCAAGCATACCACCAAGGCTTTCCGCGCCAAGGCCAAGACCAACGATTACCGGAACGCTCACCGCGATCACGCCAGGAATAATCATTTTCTTGAGGGCCGCTGTTGTTGCGATATCCACACATTTTTCTGTGTCCGGATCTGCATTACCTTCTAGAAGGCCCGGGATTTCCTTAAACTGACGACGGATTTCCACAATCATTTCCATGGCCGCATCACCAACCGCTGTCATTGTAATCGATGCAATCAAAAACGGGATTGTGCCGCCAATGAATAGACCAATAAGAACGGCTGGTTTATCAAGTGATAAACTAAAATCCGGAATATTTTGTGAAACGGTCGCGGTGAATGCCGCAATAATCGAAAGCGCCGCAAGCGCCGCCGCACCAATCGCAAAACCTTTACCAATCGCCGCCGTTGTATTTCCAAGCTCATCAAGGCTATCTGTAATATCACGGGTTTCTTTACCAAGTCCCGCCATTTCAGCGATGCCGCCTGCGTTATCCGCAACCGGACCATATGCATCAATCGCCATGGTGATACCAACGGTCGCAAGCATCGCAATCGCGGCCAAGCCAACACCATAAAGGCCAGCGCTTTGAGTTGAGATAAAGATAATCCCACAAATGGTCAGGATCGGTAAAACCACTGACTGCATTCCCACAGCAAGACCCGTAATCATGACAGTCGCAGAACCGGTTTCACCGGATTCAGCAATTCGGCGAACAGGCGCCGCAGCCGTATAATATTCGGTCACAAGACCAATGATCACGCCACCAACAGCACCGCACACGATGGCGTAGAACTTACCAATATCAATGCCAAAATGTTGAAGTACCATATATGCCGCAGCAACAAAAAGAACCGCAGCACCAATCGTACCAGTACGAAGTGCCTTTTCAGCAGCACTGTTTGACATCATTTTCACAAGGATAATACCAAGGATCGAACAAATCAGACCCACTGATGAAAGAAGCAGTGGTAATGACATTAAGTCCGCCTGATTGGCAACGCCCATTGTCGCAGCCAATGCAACAGTCGCAATCGTCGCACCGCAATAACTTTCGAAAATATCAGAACCCATTCCGGCAACATCACCAACGTTGTCACCAACATTATCGGCAATCACGCCCGGGTTACGTGGGTCATCTTCAGGAATACCGGCTTCCACTTTACCCACCAGGTCGGCACCAACATCAGCGGATTTGGTATAAATACCGCCGCCAACACGAGAGAATAGAGCCACCGTAGAAGCCCCCATACCAAAACCATGAACGGCTTCTGCATGTTCAGCACCGAAGAAATAATATAATAGACCTAATCCTAATAGACCGAGTGCAGCAACACACATCCCCATAATAGAACCACCAAAGAAAGCCACCGTTAACGCGGCACCTGCGCCATCTTCATGTGCGGCAGTGGTTGTTCTTACGTTCGCTTTTGTTGCTGAAAACATCCCCAGATATCCGGCAATACCGCTACAAAGTGTACCAACAGCAAATGATATCGCTGTTTCCATACCTAACGCCAGATAAAGCGGAATGATAAGTACGATATTAAACATAAGAAGCATCTTATATTCTCTATTCATAAATACCATGGCTCCGCGGTGAATAGCATCCCCTATTTTTGCAACTTTTTCATTTCCTTCGTCGTATTTCATTACTAATCCGTACAATATAAACGCGACGACCAGACCAACTGCCCCCAGCAGTGGTGGAATGAGTGCTAAATCCAATTTATTTCTCCCTTATTTTCTCGTATATTTTTTAAAAACCTCTTCTTACTTCAACTTAGTGATGAAACGGTAATCGAAGAATTTAGAAATAGCAAGTTTACTGCTGACAAAATTCTATTTTTAGCTATATTGCGCCCAAATGATTCAACTTATGAAATACAGGTTTTAAAAATGCCAAATTTAGACTACATCAACGCTGGCCTTAACCCGCCGGAAGAAATCAACGTAATCATCGAAGTACCAGCAGGCGGTGCACCGGTAAAATATGAAATGCATAAGCGAAGCGGTACTATCCTTGTGGACCGTATTCTTCATACACCAATGCGTTATCCGGCAAACTATGGTTATATTCCACATACACTTTCTGATGATGGTGATCCATGTGACGTGCTTGTGGTTGTTGGTGAAAGTCTTGTACCGGGTTGTATGATCCGTGCGCGCCCGATTGGCGTTCTTCTGATGGAAGACGAAGCTGGTGGTGATGAAAAAATCCTTGCGGTTCCTGATGTAAAAACGGACCCGACATATAAAAAAGTAAACACATACGAAGATCTTCCAGAGCTTCTAATCCAACAAATCCAGCATTTCTTCGAGCATTATAAAGATCTTGAAGGCGACAAATGGGTTAAGATCATTGGATGGGAAGGCCCGGAAAAAGCCAAAGAAATGATCGAAGCAGCGATCGAACGCGACAAAGCAGAGAACGCATAAACGTAATTTTTGCTTATCATTTATGATGTTATCTCTTATAAGAAGTCATGGCTTATTCATCATTAAGAGATTTTATCGAACATCTTGAAAAGACCGGAAAACTGGTTCGGATTACCGAAACGGTTTCCGCTGATCTTGAAATGACAGAGATCGGCTGCCGCGTGCTTAACGACGGTGGCCCTGCTCTACTTTTTGAAAATGCAATAAAATGCGATGGCAGCAAGGCTACCATGCCTGTGCTAACCAATCTGTTTGGCACCGTCGAACGGGTCGCCATGGGCATCGAAGCAAAACCGGAAGACCTACGCGGTATTGGTCATACGCTCGCGGAACTACGTCAACCGGAACCACCAAGCGGTTTCAAGGACGCCATCGACAAATTACCAATGCTGAAAAAAGCAATGACCATGCGCCCGAAAACGGTGAAGAAAGCACCCGTTCATGAAGTGGTGCTAACTGGCGATGATATTGATATCAACGAATTCCCAATTCAGAAATGCTGGCCGAATGACGCAAGCCCATTAATCACATGGCCGCTTGTGGTCACCAAAGGCCCCGGTAAATTACGTGAGGATGATTTTAATCTTGGTATTTACCGTATGCAGGTTTTAAATAAAAACCAGACCATCATGCGCTGGTTAAAACATCGTGGTGGAGCACAGCATCACCGCAGATGGAAAAATGAAAAATCAGAACCGCTACCCGCTGCGATCGTTCTTGGTGCGGATCCGGCAACAATCCTTGGTGCAGTAACGCCTGTGCCGGATACACTAAGTGAATATCAATTCGCAGGACTTCTTCGTGGAAAGAAAACGGAACTTGTTGATTGTAAAACAATTCCAATCAAGGTACCCGCAACTGCCGAGATCGTTATCGAAGGCCATGTTTCATTAGACGATTACCGTGACGAAGGGCCATTTGGCGATCACACCGGTTATTATAATAACGTGGAAAAATTCCCTGTATTCACCGCCACTGCCGTGACCATGAGGAAAGACCCGATTTATCTTTCAACCTATACCGGAAAACCACCTGATGAGCCCGCCATTCTTGGTGAAGCATTAAACGAGGTGTTTATACCACTGCTTCAGCAACAATTCCCGGAAATTGTTGATTTCTGGTTACCGCCGGAAGGATGCTCTTACCGCGTTGCTGTGGTATCCATGAAAAAGGCATATGCGGGCCACGCCAAACGGGTCATGATGGGCGTCTGGTCCTATTTAAGGCAATTCTTATATACAAAATTTGTGATTGTCGTCGATGAAGATATTGATGCACGCGATTGGAAAGAAGTGATCTGGGCAATGTCAACTCGTATGGACCCTGTGCGTGATGTAACGCTTACTGAAAATACACCTATTGATTATCTTGATTTTGCATCGCCTGTTTCCGGACTTGGTGGTAAGATCGGTATTGATGCCACCAATAAGATGGACGGTGAAACCGACCGTGAATGGGGTGAGCTGATCGAAATGGATGACGACATCATCAAAACGGTTGATGCCAAGTGGGACAAATTAAACATAAAGTGAAGAAATCATGAGCAATAAAAATTCAATGACCCCGGATAGATTAGCTGACCTTGTAAACAAGGCCAAAAAAGCAGGCGCGGATCAGGCAGATGCCGTTTATTTCACAGGCATTTCAAATGCGGTTTCTTGGCGCCTTGGCAAGTTAGAGGACATTGAACGTTCAGAAAATTCTGATCTTGGTTTACGAGTGATCATTGGCAAAAATCAGGCAATTGTTTCTTCCAGCGATATGTCAGATGCAACCCTTGATGAACTGGTTAGCCGCGCTCTAGATATGGCAAAAAATACACCAGAGGATCCATACGCGGGTCTTGCAAGTAGTGAACTCCTTGCCAAATGTGATCTGCCTGAACTTGATCTTTTTGATGATAAAGAACTGACCGAACAAGAATTAAAGGATATGGCCGCGGAGGCGGAAACCACCGCATTAGAAGTAGGCGGTATCACCAATTCGGAAGGCGCAAATGCCAGTTTCAGTAAAGCTCATATCACGCTCGCTAACACAGATGGTTTCTTGGGCCATTATGGTTCCAGTAATTTCGGATGCAGTGTTTCTGTGATCGCCGGTGAAGGCACAGCAATGGAACGTGATTACGCATGGACATCACGCCGCCATTTCGAAGACTTGGATAGCCCTTATAAAATCGCCCGCGAAGCCGCAGAACGCACTTTAAAAAAATTAAACCCGCACAAGGCAAATACTTGTGAAATTCCGGTTGTCTATGACCCCCGTGTTTCAAGATCACTGGTCAGCCATCTGGCCAGCGCGATCAATGGCTCATCCATTGCGCGCGGTACAAGTTTCTTACTTGAAATGATGGAAAAACAAATTTTTCCGGAAAATATCAATATTACCGATAACCCCCACATTGCACGCGGGCCATCATCAAGACCATTTGATGGAGAAGGCGTCAAAAACGCGCCGCTTGCGATTGTGCAAAATGGTGTTCTAAAAAACTGGATTCTTGATAGCGTCAGTGCGAGACAGCTTGATCTAGTGACCAATGGTCGCGCCAGCCGCGGTACATCAAGCCCACCGGCACCAGCCAGCACTAATCTGTTCCTTGAGGCGGGATCGATCAGCCCGAAAGACCTGATTTCCGATATTAAAGACGGTTTTTATGTCACAGAACTAATCGGCAGTGCGGTTAACGGCATTACCGGTGATTATAGTCGTGGCGCCAGCGGTTTCTGGATTAAAGACGGCAAACTGGATTACCCAGTGAACGAAATCACTATCGCCGGCAATCTAAAAGATATGTATATGCAAATGACCGCTGCCGATGATCTCGAATTAAAATATGGTACCGACGCCCCGACATTGCGTATTGATAAAATGATGCTTGCTGGGAATTAGGATTCTTGTTTTTCCAAAAACTGCTTGAAGGCTTGCTTAGCTTCGTCACTTTCAAGGCATTCAGCGAATTTGATCATTTCTTGGTCAAATGCATTTCGTAAAACTTCATTATTTGATGACATCAGTTTTTTTGTATCCTGTAAAGCCTTTGGAGAAAGTCCTGCTAAAAATTTTGCTTTATCCATTGCCATTCCTATTGGATCATCAACAATGCGAGTAATGATGCCATCCCTCATTGCCTGTTCAGATGAGATGACATCACCAAGCAGCAGCCATTCCCCCGCGCGGGCGCGTCCCATCATTTTAGGCATAATATGACTTGCCGCCGCTTCTGGGCATAACCCAAGGTGCGTGAAGGGCGTTCTGAATTTTGCCATTGACGATGCATATACCAAATCACAATATAATAATAACGTTGTACCAATACCCACAGCATAGCCATCTACGGCCGCAATGATCGGTTTTGAAAATTCCCGGATCGTATCGACAAAAATTGCAGCATCACTATCACGTGCCATCCCCCCTTCTTCAAGGACACTCACAAAATCTGCAATATCATTACCTGCTGAAAAATGCTCCCCCATGCCGGATAAAACAACAACACGAACGCCATCTGATTTTTCCGCTTTGTTTAAAATTTCGGTAAGCGACCTATACATTTCAAATGTAAAGGCATTCATTTTATCCGGCCTCTTGAACTTAACCGATAATACTGGCCCAGAAGCCACAACATTGATCTGAGAGGAAAGAGATGTAATAGTCATAAAATACCATGCTTCCATAACGTTAGTGATATTTTAATTTTATCCATTTATCGTCTTGCAAGATATGAAAAAGGCAAAATATGCTTGAAATAAAAAAAATCAGTAAATCATATGGCGAGGTAAAAGCCGTTCAAAGCCTGTCATTCACCGCACATGAGGGGCAAATAACAACGTTACTAGGTGCCAACGGTTGTGGCAAAACAACGACTTTACGGGCAATTGCTGGCTTAATCCCTCTGGATCAGGGGTCTATTATCCTAAACGGTATTAATGTTCATGAGCACACTATTGAAGCCAGACAGCATCTTGGCATTTTCCCTGACATTTTCGGCCTATACCCCAGATTAACCACCATCGAGCATCTTGAATATTTTGGTAAGCTCCACGGATTAAAAGGTCATATTCTTGATAAAGCCGTAAAGAATACAGTTGAAATTTTGAATATGTCTGATATTGCCGATCGACGCACAGAAGGTTTTAGTCAGGGTCAAAGAATGAAAGTGGCCCTTGGCCGGTCTTTCATTCATTCACCAAAAGTGCTGGTCCTCGATGAACCGACACGGGGCTTAGATATTTTTAATGTCCGTCTTTTAAGAGACCACCTGCGAAAACTTACCAAAGAAGGGGTATGCATTTTAATGTCTTGCCATGTAATGGCAGAAGTTGAAGATTTATCAGATAAAGTTGTATGCATGGCTGATGGTAAGAAAAAAGCAACCGGCAGTCCGGCAGAACTAATTGAAAGAGCAGGCACAGACAATCTAGAAGATGCCTTCGTGCAATATGTCAGCTAGGAAAGAAGGATAATTTGTTAAACGGTATTTTCATCATCGCACAAAAAGAAATTAAAGACGCCCTTCGTGACCCTGGCGCCATGATTGCTGCCATTCTATATACAGTCATCGGCCCTGCACTGCTAATGACCGTATTTGCATTTATGCCTCCCAATGGAACCGGTAATCTTAAAAAATCAATTGATTTGGTTATTGATGATAAATCCACTGAAATTGCAAGATTTCTTGAAGAAAATAATTTTATATTAGATGAGAATTCCCCCATTAAAGTCATCGTTCCCAATGATATTGATAGTGCACTTGCAAACGGTGAGCAACGCCGTATTGTTATCGACGCTGATCTTACAAAAACCCGTGCCATTGTCACGGATTTACGTGCAACACTTGAAGAGTATAACAATGAAATTTTACGCGAGCGATTAAAAGCATACGACCTGACGATCGAATATATTGAACCGATAAGGTTACAAACAGATACAGTGGTTCAGGTAAGAAGTGCGCTTGGAAAAACATTGATCAGTATGATTTCCCTTAGTTTCTTTATGGCTATTGCCTTTACGGGCATGTCGCTATCCATCGACATGACGGCCGGTGAACGTGAAAGAATGACTCTGGAACCATTGCTTGCGCAACCAGTCAGTACGCTAACAATCATTAGCGGTAAGTGGCTCACGTCATTTTCTGTTGCCATGTTTGGTAGCGCTATCACTGCAACATTACTGACTTTAATTTTTATGTATAAACCCGAAGTAGCCGACAGATTTGATGTTTATCTTAATGGCTTCGATGCGCTAAAAATATATATTTCCCTAATTCCGCTGTGCGCGATGTTTGCAGCACTTCAGGTATCCGTCGCACTTTTTGCCAAAAGTTATAAAGAGGGAATTTATTACTTAAGTCTTTCTGGTATCGGACCAATGACCGCAGCATTTATGGATCCAGAAATCGTGGAAAATTTTACTTTCCTGCCTCTTCTTTGGGAAGCAAACACCATTAGGAATATCGCGACACCATCAGTAAATGCTGCCAATTTACCGAATATTGCCTTATTAATTTCAATAGTATTTGTATCAATCTGTCTTTATTACGCACAAAGACGCTTGAAACAAGAAACGATGCTAAAATAGTCTTAGAAGAACGCAGCAATACTGAAAATTACACCGCTATCTGCACGTTTACCTAGGCCAGTCACATTGGTATCAACATATGAAATACCAAGTTCAAATTGTTCAAATGTAACGCTCGTACCGATTTTCCAGTCAATTTTTTCATTGCCGAAATAACCGTCTTCAAACCCAAGATGAAGATCGATACTGAACGGGGTATCCGGCACATAAATCTTCGTGTCGTTATAAACGTAAATGTTATCCATATCCATCAAGTTGCTCTGTTCCGGCATATAGGCAACACCAACAGAACTGGTAAAAAGACCAAAATCAAGACCAACAGAACCGTAGGTTTCGATATGATTAATGTTGCTGCCGCCGGGGAATAAATATCCGGTTACACCGAAATCATAAATCATGCCTTCGTTTTCACCGCTATATCCCACATAAAGATTGGTTTCTGCATCCGCGCCATTAAAACCATCAACATTGGATGCCCATGCCCCAACATAAAGGCCGCTATCGGAATAGAAATCAATACCGCCCTGAATAGCGAAGTCATTATTGGTTCTGGACATACCGCGGAAACGATAATCACTAACCGCTTGTGCATTTATCTGCACATCACCACTGAATAACCCTGATTGGGCATTTGCAAATTGAGTACTAAGAAAAACCCCTGACAAAAATACGATTAAGAATTTGATTTTCATTTTTTTATTTCCTCTTATTCAATTCCAAGAGCGATACCGGCATTTAATCGTTCACCATACCAGTTCATTCCCCAATGAAGATGTGGCCCAGTTGCACGGCCCGACATCCCCACTGTACCAATTGGATCACCTTTTGCAACCATTTGACCTTCCTTGGCAATGGCCTTTTCCATATGGGCATATACACTACTGATACCATGACCGTGATCAATTACCATGGTATTGCCAGTAAGATACTGATCACTAACGAGCGTCACTTTACCGCCCAAAGGTGCCACAATTAAGGCACCCTGGCCCGGTGCAATATCAAGCCCTGTATGCGGGCTTCTTGGTTCACCGTTTAAAATTCGGTGATTGCCAAACCTGCCGCTTATGCGCCCCTTGACCGGCCAAATCATATCATCACGGAAATTTTGTAAATCACTATCGATGGTTCTCACGCGTCTCACGTCTGCTGCGTCCTTGGCAATGCGTTCCTGAACCGCTTTTGGCGGGGCAACATATTTAGATGGCAATCCCGAAATTTCTTCTACATCGTAATCATGTTCCTTAACCGGAATATGATACATGGTGTGCCCACCGGCCATATGATCCACACGGATGTTGGCTTGCGATTTATATTTCCAACCAAGACCAATGACGAAATATCCATCTTCAGAAACTTTTACCCGTTTACCATGAAAGGTAACCTTATCTTTTGGGTTGATTTTCCCAACGTAATATCCGCCCTGTTTTAATGTATCCGGCATACCCAGATCATTATCGGCATAAGCGTGGATGCTGGTAATTAGAAATGCAATGACCCCAAAAATTAATTTCATAATAATGTACCTTGTTCAGGTTTTTCTGCCTGTTTCTTTTTCTTCGGCGCGGGCTTTCCTGCCCTTACCACATCAACGACGCCATCACGGAATTCGACACCTAGTGCTGCGCCTTTTGCAATTCCCTTACCTTCGCTGATGGCTTTTCCTTTTTCATCACGGATAACCGCAAAACCACGTTCAAGCACACGATGATAACTTAAACTTTCAAGAAGTCTTGCCGGGCTTTCATATTCGCTTCTTTTGGCGCCTATTCTATTTTCAATTGCCCTGTTCATTCTTTCTTCTAAGACGTTTAATTGATCATCTTTTCGTTTCATATCCGAAATAATTGATTCCGGGCGTAACATACGACCAATACCATCAAGGCGCATAGATTGCCTTTCAACACCAACTTTAAGTGCACGTGGTAAACGGTCACTCATTTCATCAAAACGTTGACTTGCAAGACCCAACAGTTCTGATGGTTTCGGCAGGCCTCTTCCAAGCCCTTCAACGCGTTCATTAAGTTCATTAATACGCCGTCTTATGGCTTTTTCATGGCGGGTATCCAAATCACGGACTGTATAAATCAAATCCGCACGTACGGGCACGGCTTTTTCGGCTGCAGCCGTTGGCGTTGGTGCACGAAGGTCCGCTACATAATCAATTAGTGTTGTATCTGTTTCATGACCCACCGCTGAAATTAGCGGAATATCCGACCTCGAGACCGCACGCACGACCTCTTCTTCGTTAAAGCACCATAAATCCTCAAGACTACCACCACCACGGGCGACAATAAGCACATCGGGTTTTGGAATTTCGCCACCCTCTTCAAGGGCATTAAAACCGTCAATGGCTTCTGCAATTTGGGTTTGTGCCCCCTCACCTTGAACAAGAACCGGCCAAACAAGCACATGTCTTGGGAAACGGTCCGATAGACGATGTAAAATATCACGTATTACGGAACCCGTTGGCGACGTTACAACGCCAATGACTTTTGGCAAATATGGAATGAGAAGTTTACGGGCCGGATCAAATAGCCCTTCTGCGGCCAGTTCTTTTTTCCTTTTTTCCAAAAGCGCCATAAGCGCCCCTTCACCGGCGACTTCCATTTTATCAATGACGATCTGGTATTTCGATCTACCGGGATATGTCGTAAGCTTTCCTGTGACCACCACTTCAAGGCCGTCTTCAGGGCGGAATGTCAGTTTTCCAGCAACCCCTTTCCACATAACGCCATCCAGCACGGATTTATCATCCTTAAGCGCAAGATAAACATGACCAGACGCTGCGCGTTTACTGCCGGAAATTTCCCCCCTGATTCTAACGTAGCCGAACTGGTCTTCAACGGTTCTTTTTAAAGCAAGACTTACTTCCGTAACGGAATATTCCTGCGCATTTGTTGGTGAATTATTTGATGAATAAGGATAATCGCTCATAAAGTCGGAATTTGTTTTTTGTCATATTGCTAATTGTTTTTACTATGATACAAGAGGGAAAAGAATTTAAAAAGGAAATTGCGCATGAATATTCTTGTCATTGGCTCTGGTGGTCGCGAACATTCACTTTCTTGGAAAATTGCACAGAGTGATCTATGTGATGAGCTTTACGTTGCCCCGGGAAATGGTGGCATGGGTGATATTGCCACTTGCGTATCCTTAGATGACAGCAATCATGCAGAGGTTATTAATTTCTGCCGTGATAAGAATATTGAATTTGTGGTTATTGGGCCGGAAGCCCCTCTTGTTGGTGGCTTAAGTGATGCCCTAACTGAAGCCGGCATAAAAACATTTGGCCCAAGTGCCGCCGCATCAATTCTTGAAGGATCAAAAGGTTTCACGAAAGATCTATGCGCAAAATATGATATTCCAACAGCCGCATACGGCAGATTTACAAATGCAGAAGCCGCAAAAGAATTTACTGCCAAACAAAATATCCCTGTGGTCATTAAAGCGGACGGCCTTGCCGCCGGTAAAGGTGTGATTATTGCAGAAAGTATGGATGATGCCTTCGCCGCCATTGATGACATACTTGGCGGACAATTTGGTGACGCGGGCGCGGAATTAGTCGTCGAAGAATTCCTTAGCGGTGAAGAAGCAAGCTTTTTCGTTCTTTGTGATGGTGAAAACATTCTGCCGTTCGGTACGGCTCAAGATCATAAACGCGTCGGCGAAGGGGATACGGGTCTAAACACAGGTGGCATGGGTGCTTATTCACCAGCACCAGTGATGACCAATGAAATGATTGACCGCACCATTAATGAAATTATCATGCCAACTGTAAAAGGCATGGCCGCAGAAGGAAAACCGTTTAAAGGCGTATTCTTCGCAGGTCTTATGATTACGGATAAAGGTCCGGAACTTATTGAATATAACGTTCGCTTTGGTGATCCTGAATGTCAAACATTGATGATGCGTTTAAACAGTGACATTGTACCTGCGCTTATGGCATGTGCGGACGGTACACTGGATCAGATTTCAGTGGATTGGTCAGAAAAAACCGCCATGAATGTTGTAATGGCCGCGAAAGGGTATCCCGGTTCATACGAAAAAAATACAGAAATTAATAATCTGGATGATGCAGGCGCCGCAGACAATGTAACCATTTTCCATGCCGGCACAAAAAAGGATGGCGAACAAATATTAGCAACAGGCGGTCGCGTTCTTAATATCACTTCCCTTTCCGATTCTGTCACAAATGCCGCAAAAGATGCCTATGCCGCCTTAGATAAGATCGAATGGCCGGGTGGTTTTTGCCGCAGAGATATTGGCTGGCGCGCCATTGAACGCGAAAAAAACTAAGCGCTTCACAAACTGTAACAAAAGTTTCATAATTCAATTGTTACAAAATTATTTCATTTTTGTTACAACGCCAGTTGTTACAGATTTGTTTCAATTTTGTTACAGAATGAATTTGTGTTTTATATTAATTATTGATTATGGACTTTTGATATGGCTGAAACGTCACAGGGGATCGATACTCCCAAAAGTACTTTAACCACGACCCTCCAATGGATAACAATTGCATTATTGGTATATTTACTGATCAGTTCAGTAGGTATGATTGGTGCCGGCTTTAAAGGCGCCACCAAAGGGCAGGCAAGCGAACTGTTCCAGTTTGCGACAAACCCGTTTACCGGTCTTATTATTGGTATTCTTGCGACCGCAATGATCCAGTCATCATCAACGGTTACATCAATCATCGTTGGGCTTGTAGCCGGCGGTTTACCGGTTGAAACGGCCGTTCCCATGATTATGGGGGCCAATATTGGTACAACAATTACCAATACAATCGTTAGCCTCGGTCACGTCAGACGGAAAAAAGAATTCAGACGTGCCTTTGCATCCGCAACCGTCCATGATTTCTTTAATGTGATGGCTGTTGTTATATTCCTGCCGATTGAAATTATGTTTAAGCCATTATCCACTGTTGGCGGATATTTTGCAGAAATGCTTGTTGGTGGCGAAAACATGAGCGTTAAGGGCTTAAATTTCATTAAACCTGCAACGAAACCTGTCATTGAGCTATTTACCAATATTTCCAACGCAATCTCAGAAAATATTGCTTTTTATCTGCTGATCGCGTTTGGCATCATGATCATCTTTTTGGCGATTACCGTGATCGGTAAACTTCTGAAAAAATTGATGGTTGGTCGCGCAAAAATTATTATGCATAACGCCATTGGTAAGGGGCCAGTAACCGGTATTTTCTCTGGTGCAATTATCACTGTACTTGTACAGTCATCATCAACAACAACCAGCCTTATGGTCCCGCTCGCGGGTTCAGGGGTATTCAGGTTAAAACAAATTTATCCATTCACGCTTGGTGCTAACATCGGTACGACCATTACGGCCTTACTTGCAGCAACGGCCATTTCCGGTGAAACAGCCGTGTTTGCGTTACAAATTGCGCTGGTACATTTATTCTATAATTCAAGTGCAGTGCTTCTTATTTACGGCATTAAGAACCTTCGTAAAATTCCAATTCGTGGCGCCCTATGGCTTGCGCGCGTTGCAACAGAAAATAAAATGATCGCTCTCGGTTATATATTAGGTGTGTTTTTCGCCTTACCTGCAGCGCTTATTTTTATAACAAATTAAGAAGTGGGGATAGTTATGTACGATCAATATGAATCCTTATCGAACAAAAAGCTTAAGAAACTGATCAAGCAAACCAAAGAAACCCTGAACGAACTTCAGGAAGAGCTTGAAAGTAGGAAACTTGAAAAAAGACACAATGAAATTGACCACCTTGAGGAACACATGGAAGAAGTGGAGCACGGTTTTGCAAATTTCATGAATTTCTTAAAAACGGTTATGAAAGAAAAGAAATAATTATTCTTTAAAGTCAGTCTTTCCATCAGGCATCGAAACAATCCGGATATCCCGTTGTGGGAACGGAAATTCGATGCCTTCTTCGTTGAACTTTTTCCAGATCAACAAATAAACATCACTGGCGATATTGGAAACGCCGTTTTCACTGTCCCTGATCCACATACGAAGCTCAAGATCAATACCATTATCGCCAAAGCTTTTAATCAGCACACGCGGTGCCGGGTTCTTAATCACACGCGTTGTTTCAGTGGCCGCATCCATCATTAACTGCATCGCATGTTCAATATCGCTGTCATATGAAACATTAACCGGCAAATGTCGTCTTACACGTTTATTTGAAAACGTCCAGTTGATAACAGGCTGGGTAATGATGTCTTCATTCGGCACCAGATGTTCACGCCCATCACGTGAAATAACCGATGTATAACGTGCCGCCAGTTTATTAATACGGCCATATGTGCCGGAAATTTCGATCACATCGCCCGGTTTAATCGATTTATCAACGAGCAAGATCACGCCACTGATAAAGTTCGACACAACCTTTTGAAGACCAAAACCAAGACCAACACCGATCGCACCACCAAATACCGCAAGAGCTGTCAGATCAATACCCATGCTCGACATGGCAAAAAGAAACGCAAGCACCACCAATACAATACGTGAAACTTTACTAAGCAATACACGTGCAGAAGGGGTCACATTCGGTGCTTCCTTCAATTTTCCTTCAATGAAATTGGATAAAAAGACCGCTGACCACAGCAACACGACAAGGCTAATTGCCCCGGTAATGATACCAAGTAAATTTAAAGTATTTCCGCCGACAGTAAAGGTTGTTCCTCCAAGAAAATCAATGAACGGCACCAACAAACCAAATATATTGAGGATCGCCATTGTCCAGGCTGTTACCCTTATGATCTTTGATATTGCTTCACTTTCGATCATTTCCGTGACAAGGGTGATCACCACCCAAACGGCAATCAACGAACTGGCCATCCTTAGTAGAATGATTGGATAGCCCAAAGTTTCAGTCACTTGCCACGCCGTAAAGGTAAAGAGCCACCATATTACAGGCAAATAAAGCGCCTTAAGAAACACTTCCGTTTTCTGATAAATGCGTTTTTCTTCAAAAAGCTTATGCATAAAAGGTTTTAGACGGCTGCAAATCAAAACGCTGGTCAAGTATAACGTGGCAATAACACCAATTTGTATTAAGCTATCATAAGTAAACAGATTGACTTCCGCCCAATTTAACAGGGACGCAAAAAGTTCGGAAACTCTTGCAAGAATTTCATCTTTTGAAAGCAGTTCGCTTTGATCCATTTATCGTCGTTCCTTAAAAAAGTCCTTTAAAATCTTACTGGCCTGTTTGGCCATGATATCACCATATACTTCCGGTTTATGATGACAGCTTTTTGCATTAAATACAAATGCACCATTTTCAACGCCACCACCCTTTTCATCAGCAGCCGCAAAATAAAGCCGTCTTATACGGGCAAATGATATGGCTTGCGCGCACATGGGGCACGGTTCTAACGTCACATATAAATCGCAATCAATCAGTCTTTCACTGTCCAGTTGATTGCATGCTTCACGTATGGCAAGCAGTTCCGCATGGGCGGTTGGATCTTTTAATTCCATCACGCGATTTGACGCCACGGCGATTACCTTGTCGGTTGGGCCATGTACGATCACAGCACCAACGGGGACCTCTTCCCTCATTGCGGCTTCTTTGGCAGCGTCAAGTGCCCTGTTCATATGCATATTTTCAAATAAAGACATATGAACAGATTGCGTAAGCCTATGAAAAAGGTCAAGCAAAGATTGCTTTTTTCCGTAGTTTCCCTATGGTGTCAGAATTATGGAAGAAAAAACACAAGATAACACCCTAAAAGGTGAAAGAATTGCAAAAGTATTGGCACGTGCTGGTATCGGCTCACGCCGCGCTGTGGAACGTATGATTGCCGCTGGTATGGTGAAAATTGACGGGAAAATCATTGATACCCCCGCAATGCTCATCACGTCAGTTGATGGTATTACTGTAGACGGGCAAAAGGTACAGGAACCGGAACAAGAACGCCTTTGGGTTTATCACAAACCAACAGGCCGCCTGACCACATACCACGACCCAGAAGGACGCCCGACAATTTTCGAAGCACTACCGGCCAATATGCCGCGTGTCATTTCCGTTGGCAGACTTGATTTAAACACCGAAGGGTTATTGCTGCTGACCAATGATGGTGGGCTTGCCAGATGGCTTGAATTACCATCAACGGGGTGGGTTCGCACTTACCGCGTACGTGTTAATGGGCGTTTCCACCACAAAAAGCTAGAAGAAATTAGTAAGGGCGTTACCATTGACGGGGTCAATTACCGCAAAGTCGACATTGAACTTGATGACCGCAAAGAAGGCGTCAATCAATGGATGACCGTCAAAATCCGCGAAGGTAAAAACCGTGAAGTTCGTAAGCTGCTTGAATATGCCGGCATGACGGTCACAAGATTGTTGCGCACTTCATATGGCCCGTTTGAACTTGGAAAAATTCAGCGCGGAAGCGTCGAGGAAGTATCACGAAGTGATTTGCTTATTAACTGTAAGGAATATTTCAAAGACAAAAGTGTTGAAATTCCTGACGTTAAAATCAGTGACAAACCAAAAGCCAAAAAAGCAGGTTGGGCGAAAAGTAAGCCAAAGAAAAACGCCAAACCAAAACGCAATAAATTTAAGCGTAAATCAAAAGAGAAATGAGAATAATCGGCGGTACATACCGGGGTAAGAAATTAATCCCGCCACAGGATAAAAACATCCGTCCGACAACCGACCGTATGCGGGAAACACTGTTTAATATGCTGGAACATGGTGCGGGACCCGGCATTCGCGGATCAAAAATTCTTGATTTATTCGCCGGTACCGGCGCATTGGGCCTTGAGGCGCTATCAAGGTCCGCAGATCATGTTACCTTCGTAGAAAACAATCATAGATCAATGAAGCTTATCAAGGAAAACGCGAAGCTTTTGGGTAATCCTGATAATGCATCATATTTGTCAATGGATGCTTCCAAAATCAGTAAACGATCCGGAACTTTTGATGTCATTTTTATGGACCCGCCCTACCGTAAAGATTTGGTTGAGCCAACCTTGGAAAACATTCTGAAACAAGAATTACTAACAGAAGACGGTATTATCGTTGCGGAATATGCATCGGATGAAGAGATCGTTTTTCCGGAAAAGTTTGAAATTCTGAAATCAAAGAAAATGGGTGACGCCACCTTTTCAATTTTGATGCTTTCCACTTAACGACGACCGAACAATCGTTCTACATCAGCCAGTTTTAATTCCACATAGGTCGGACGGCCATGATTACACTGCCCTGAATGCGGTGTTTCTTCCATCTCACGTAAAAGCGCGTTCATTTCGGCGGTCGTAAGACGCCTACCGGAACGGACACTACCGTGACACGCCATTGTACCGCACACTTCTTCAAGGCGTTCTTTTAAGGCAAGTGCCTGATTAAGTTCCGCAAGTTCATCCGCAAGGTCCCTGATCAAGCCAATGATATCCGTATCACCAAGAAGTGCTGGAACTTCACGCACCACAATCGCACCATCACCAAAGGCATCAAATACTAGTCCAAGCTTAGAAAGCTCTTCCTGTCTTGTCATTAATCGGTCAACGGCATCTTGTTCTATCTCCACCACTTCCGGCAGCAGCAACACTTGTTTTGGCACATCCCCTTCGGACATGTGTTTTTTCATACGTTCATAGACAAGACGTTCATGTGCCGCATGCTGATCAACGATGATAATGCCATTTTCGGTTTGCGAAATGATATAAGTTTCATGAAGCTGCCCACGCGCCGCACCAAGCGGGAATTCCGTTAAATCTTCGGCAGGTGCAGCGAATGACACGGTTGTATCTTGTTCAAGGTCCTCATTCCGACCCATCGGTGGGGCAAATGATTCTGTATTTTCCCGAATTGGCGCATAATAATCACGTGATGTATCAGAAAGGCCAGGCGTTACCCTTGGCGTCGTTGGTGGCATCTGAAACGTTGACTGTCTGCCGCTATGAAACGGCATTGTCGGCATAGGTTCAGCGTTAAAGGAACCAAGGGCGGCATTTGACACGGTTGTTGAGGCCCGGTGTCCTGCTTCCTGTAATGCATGGCGTAACGCACCAACGATTAATCCCCTGACGACACCACTTTCACGGAAACGAACCTCTGCCTTTGCAGGATGGACGTTAACATCAACCATATATGTCGGCACTTCTAAAAACAGCGCCAGAACCGGATGACGATTACGGGCCAGGAAATCCATATAGGCGCCACGTACCGCACCCGTTAACAGCTTATCTTTCACAGGACGGCCATTGACGAATAAATACTGGTGCTGTGCATTACCGCGGTTATATGTGGGAAGACCGGCGTATCCGGTTAATTTCATATTTTCACGTTCCGCATCAATTGGTAATGCGTTATCGGTAAATTCCGCACCAAGTATCGCACCAAGTCTGCGCAACCGTTTATCCAACAGTTCACCTTGCGCGGAAGAAACCTGAAACGCCCTTTTTTCATCATTATATAATGAAAAGGCAACATCCGGATTGGCCATCGCCAACCGCTTAATCACATCAAGTGTTTGTGAAAATTCGGTCCTGTCTGTTTTTAAAAATTTTAAACGCGCGGGTGTTGAATAAAAAAGATCGCGGACCTCTACATGAGATCCCTTGTTAAGGGCCGTTGGTTCAACCCCATTGGTTTTGCCACCATTAATAACGATCTGCCATGCTTCGTCGCTGCCGTCGGCACGGCTTTTGAAGGTAAATTTACTGACAGACGCAATTGACGGCAATGCTTCGCCGCGAAACCCCATTGTGTTGATATTGGAAAGGTCGTCTTCTTTTAATTTGGATGTGGCATGACGCTGAACAGCAAGTTTTAATTCATCCGCTGTCATACCATGACCATCATCAGTGATGCTGATTAATTTACGGCCACCTTCGACCATCACCACATCAATATTTTTCGCGCCCGCATCAATAGCATTCTCGACCAGTTCCTTTACGGCACTGGCCGGGCGTTCGATTACTTCGCCGGCGGCGATCTGGTTTATGGTATTTTCAGAGAGTAACCGAATGGTCACTTTTTACTGTCCTTCACCGAATAAGGCGCGTTTTGCGATTGCCTGTGGGTCATTCACATCAATAAGATCTTCATTCGCATCACCCGGTGATAAATGATATTCAGGCGGCAAAGTTAGAGGCGCATTCTTAAGAACTAGAAACTCATCCGGAGCCTGTTTACCGCTACAGCCGGAAATCATTGCGACTAACGCAGTCATAAATGTCACTAAGACTAATTTATTTTTCATAGGGTTGAACCTCAATTTTGATCTTTTTGTTCTTCCGGATCATCGCCGAAAGTAGAATTTATAATTAATAACACAGCACCGATAAAGATGAAACTGTCTGCGACATTAAATACAGCAAAATACCAATCGTTCCAGTGGAACTGGAAATAATCAATAACCGCGCCGAATTTTACACGGTCATAGATGTTACCAAATGCGCCGCCAATCACAAGCCCTATTGCACCGGATTGCCAAATATTTTGTGCGGCCCTTAACCAGTGTACAAGTACACCAACAATAACAAGGGTTAAAACAACAAGGGCCCATCTTCCAACTTCATCACTTGCCGAAAACATGCCGAAACTAACGCCACGATTCCACACCATAACAACATTGAATATTGGCAGAATTTCGACTACACCTTTATTCGGTAAATCGAAAATATCAAGGAACCACCATTTGCTGATGCGATCAAGAATGAACGCAATCACAGCAAATATGGCGCCATGCTTCATCATAATTAAAGTGCTTCTACCGCTTCCGCACAGCGACCACAGATATCTTCGTGACCATCAATGGTGCCAACTTCCGGTAATACTTGCCAACAACGTTCACATTTCCCGCCCTCGGCAAGGGTGCTGATCACGGCAATGCCATCGACATCATCCATCGTAAACGCGCCGTCCGGTGCGTCGCCCTCGGATAGTTTTGCTGATGATGTAATACTAATCTCCGCAAGATCAATGCCATCCATCACGTCAATGTATGATGCATCCTTAACGTAAACATCAACGGCACCCTGAAGGCTTGAACCGATACGTTTTTCACGGCGCTCTACCTCAAGCGCGCCAGTAACCACTTTACGAAGTGTTCTGATTTTTTCCCACTTTTCGCCAAGCGCTTCGTCACGCCATTCAGCAGGGATATTGTGGAACTGCTGTAAATGCACACTATCACTTTCACTTGGGAAACGTGACTGCCAAATTTCCTCTGCTGTAAAGGCAAGGATCGGTGCGAACCATTTTGTAACCGCTTTAAAGACTTCATCCATGACGGTTCTGGCTGCACGGCGGCGTGTCGTCATTTTACCATCGCAATAAAGAGCATCTTTTCTGATATCAAAATAGAAAGCAGATAAATCAACCGCGCAGAAATTATAAAGCGCATTATAGACACGATGATAATTATAATCATCAAATCCGCTGCGTACTTTTTCTTCTACTTCCGTCAGGCGGTGAAGAACCCATCTTTCAAGTTCCGGCATTTCATTAATCGGTAGAATTTCTGCTTCGTCAAATTCAGCAAGGTTACCGATCATGAAACGCATTGTGTTTCTGATTTTACGGTATGCTTCCGCCTGATTTTTAATGATTTCATCACCAATGCGATGCTCACTGAAATAATCGGTCGATGTCACCCAAAGACGCAGAATATCCGCACCATATTGTTTGATAACCTTAAGCGGATCAACACCATTACCAAGTGATTTGGACATTTTCTTGCCGTCTTTATCAACGGTGAAACCATGGGTCAGAACCTGATCATATGGTGCATCACCACGCGTACCACATGATTCAAGCAAGGATGACTGGAACCAGCCACGGTGTTGGTCTGTCCCTTCAAGGTATAGGTCCGCGCTTCGTTTTCCTTCGCCACGGTCAAGTTCATCACGTTTTTCAACAACAAATGCATGTGTTGAACCACTATCGAACCATACGTCTAGAATATCTGTTACCTGTTCATAATCAGCCGCATCATATTTGTCACCAAGCAGCGCCTGCGGATCAGATGTATACCATGCATCGGCGCCTTCTTTTTCAACGGCAGCGGCAATACGCTCATTCACATCTTCATCACGTAATAATTCATTGGTACCTTTATGTACGAACACAGTGATTGGAACACCCCAAGCACGCTGACGGGAAATGAGCCAATCCGGACGATCCGCAACCATCGCGCTGATACGGTTTTTACTGTTTTCCGGCACCCAACGCACGCTATCAACGGCCTTCATCGCATTATCACGAAGGTCATTTGTATCCATGGAAATAAACCATTGCGGTGTATTACGGAAAATCAGCGGTGCTTTTGAACGCCAACTATGTGGATAGCTGTGAACAATTTTTGATCTGGCAAGAAGCGCACCAGCGTTTGTTAGTTCCTCACAAACATGGTCATGGACCTTATAAACATGTTCACCGGCAAACATTGGGATATTGTCATAATAAAGTCCACCCTCATCCACCGTAAATGGTGTTTCAAGGCCGAACTGTTGACCGACTTCAAAGTCTTCCTGACCATGGCTTGGGGCGATATGCACAAAACCAGTACCAGAATCAGTTGTTACATGGAATCCTTCCACCACAAGCACATCATAATCATATCCTTTGCCATTCCATGGGTGGTGACAGATTGTACCTTCTAATTCCGCACCCTTGAATGATGCAAATTCATTGTGGCCCGTGATGCCTGTACGGCCACAGAATTCTTCCATCAGATCACGTGCGATGACAAGTTTTTCACCAACCTTAACACGGGATTCTTCGGAAACCTCTGTGACTTCGAATGCAAGATAATCATAATCAACGCCATATGCGATACCGCGGTTACCCGGCATCGTCCAAGGTGTTGTTGTCCAGATCACGATCTTGGAACCAATGATTGCGTCAATGCCTGATTTCACGACATTAAAACCCACATCAATCATATGTGATGTGTGGTCCATATATTCCACTTCAGCTTCCGCGAGGGCTGTTTTTTCAACAACCGACCACATGATGGATTTTGATCCACGATAAAGACCACCATTCATTAAGAACTTCAAAAGCTCACGAACGATTTGTGCTTCACTGTCATAATTCATGGTGAGATATGGTTTTTCCCAATCACCAAAAATTCCAAGGCGCTGGAACTGTTCTTTCTGTGTGCCAACCCATTTATCGGCAAACGCACGGCATTCTTTACGAAATTCAACCGGATCAACTTCGTCTTTATTTTTACCAGCGTTTTTGTATTTCTTTTCGATCATCCATTCGATCGGCAGACCGTGACAATCCCAACCCGGAACATATGGTGCATCCTTACCGGACATTTGTTGCGTACGCACAATGATGTCTTTCAAGATTTTGTTCATGGCATGGCCCATGTGGATGTTACCGTTCGCATATGGCGGTCCATCATGCAAAATATATTTTTCACGACCCTGTGCGTTCTCACGAATACGGTCATAAATACCAATTTCGTTCCAACGTTCCAGCCACTGTGGTTCACGGTTCGGCAGGTTGCCCTTCATAGGGAAATCTGTCTTCGGCAGAAAAATAGTTTCGCGATAATCTTTGGTCATAACTTTTGCTTGTCTAATGAATTAAAATTTACACTATGTAGCAAGCATACTACCCCCATGTCGAGCTTATTTTGCGATATTTAACTATATATGATCGCTTAATGCTGGTGCTGGGATAAATGATTGCTGATTTTCTTGTCTATCTAGGATTTCTCTTGCGATCAGGCAATCTTTTTCAATTTGTTCACGTAATTTTTCAAGACCGTCAAATTTCATTTCCGGCCTGATGAAATCAACAAATTCAACCTTCACTGGTTGTTCATAAATATCGCCTTGAAAATCGAAAATATGGCTTTCAAGAAGTATGTCTTCTTTATTAAACGTTGGACGCCTGCCAACATTTGCGATTGCCTTCCATGTTCCTTTATGGTCTCCGGCCTCAATAATAACCCTTACAGCATAAACGCCATACTTTGGTTCAATATAGCCATCCATCAATAAATTTGCCGTTGGGAAATCGATGGTACGGCCACGCTGGTCCCCTTTTCTAACGTGCCCTTCCACATGCCACCAATGACCAAGCCTATCGGCCACTTTACGCACATCGCCCAATTCAAGTGTTGCGCGAATATTGCTTGAAGAATAAGTATGATCATCTTCCATGACTTTTTCGACAACGGTTAATCCGAATTGTTCTTCTTTGGATAACCAGCCAAGCACATTTACACCGCCGCTTCTACCGGCGCCGAAACAATAATCATAACCAACAACAACATGTATCGCCCCGATATTTTTCACAAGCACATCAAGCACAAAATCCTGTGCTTTCATGGTTGCGAGCTCTTTATCAAACGGCAGTACAATAAAATGGTCAACCCCGAATTCCTGCAACAAGTGCGCCTTTGTTCTAAATGATGTTAGTCTGAATTCACGCTGTTCTGGATTAAAAAACATCCTTGGATGCGGTTCCATACTTAAGACAGAAAGAGTGGTCCCCATTTCATGGGCGATCTTTCCCGCTTGGCCGATTACTTTTTGATGACCTTTATGAAAACCATCAAAATTTCCAAGTACAATGACGGATCCTCTGCATTCTTCAGGGAAAGAATCAATGTGTCTGAATATTTTCATGGAGCATTACTTTAGGCCAAATAAGTTGTAGTTTAAGCGAAAAAACGATATTATTTACTCACCCTAGTGCAAATAAATCAATTATTACAGTCATTTTTATAGGGTTTTTTGAACAAATTTTATGTTTTTTTTACAAAAATTGCCTGATTAACCATTCTATTAACCCTTTTTTTAGGCTCTAGCGATAAGTTGAAATCATTCGCTGGCAAATTTTATTCAGCAAAGATAATTTTTTTAACCATAAATAAGGACAGGGAAAAAAATGGCCGTAGATATGTCATTATCCATCTTGATCGTAGATGACTATAAAACAATGCTAAGAATTATTCGTAATTTGCTAAAGCAACTTGGCTTTCACAATGTTGACGAAGCCACAGATGGCGCGGAAGCGCTAAACAAGTTACGTACAAAAAATTATGATTTGATCATTTCCGACTGGAATATGGAACCAATGACTGGTTATGAACTTCTTAAAGAAGTGCGTGCAGATGACATGCTTAAATCACTGCCGTTTATCATGGTCACTGCCGAATCAAAAACGGATAACGTTATTGCTGCGAAAAAAGCAGGCGTTAACAATTACATCGTTAAGCCATTTAACGCAGCCACATTGAAAGCAAAGCTTAGTAGCGTGCTTGGAGAATTTTAATGTCATCAGGATTATTGCCAGACCATATTGGACCACTTGTCGATCGATTACGGGCCGGCGATCATCTTCCTATTGCATTACCGGATGTAGCGGCGGTTACAGAAATTCTTATGCGTTCGCTTGAAAGTTATTTCAAGTCTATTGACCTGACGCTTTATAAAGAGTGTCAGGACCTCGCAGATTATATCGAAGATGCGCGCGCAGAAATTTCATCATTATCCCCAGATCATGCGGATAGTGCAGGAATCCCGCGTGCGGGACAAGAACTGGATGCGATTGTTGAGGCAACAGAATCAGCAACAGATACAATCATGCAGGCAGCCGAAGATTTAATGAGCTTCGATTCTGATGATTTTGATGAATATAAAGCTCACATCAATGACGAAGTGATGAAAATATTCGAAGCATGCTCGTTCCAGGATATTACCGGACAACGCATCAGCAAGGTGGTTAAAACACTAAACCATGTTGAAGATCGTGTTGGTAAGCTAATTACTATTCTTGGTATCGCAGAAGGCGCGGCAGGTGGTCAAGGCACCAAGCCAATCATTGATCCAGAAACAGGTGAACTTAGCGAAGAAGCATCAGATGAAGATCTATTAAATGGCCCAGCTTTAGCCGGCGAAGGTATCGACCAAGGTGATGTTGACGCCCTTATTGGCGGCGATTTTGATGAAGCACCAGAAGCATCTGCTGATGATGCTGAAGAAACTTCAGAAGATGATATTGAGAAGAAAGAAGAAACCTCTCAAAACGATATTGATAGTTTATTTGGCTAATATCTAATAGAAGAATTCACAAAAGGCGTGCTTTAATTTAAAGCGCGCCTTTTTTTATAACTTGCTGGTGATATCACTGCTTAGAACTGGCTCGCCAAACAGGTATCCTTGTCCACGCTCAATACCACATTCAAGTATTTCAACAAGCATGTCATCCTGTTCGATTTTTTCAATAATAAGCTCAATCTCATAACGGGCGTATGCTTCTTTCAAGTCACGTCGATCTATATCAAGCTTATCATCAAGGAATAAATCCGGTTTAATTTTCACATAACGGAAATAACGTCCTGCCAGATTAGCGATATCATGATTAAGAACATCCACATTATCCATTGAGAAACTAAAGCCTTTACGCCCCAAACTTCCGAGTGATTGCCAAACGTCATTGGACTGTCTCATGACATCTTGCTGTGTAAATTCAAACACAAGGCGGTCTGCCAGTTCCTGATTATCCAACATGAAATCAACGAATTGCGGGAAGAAGTCCTTATCATTCAGTGACACCGATGAAATGTTACAGAAGAAGCGCATATTCGGACGACGCGCGCCAAGACGGCGGATCACTTGAATACAGCGGAACAGCAGTAAATTATCAAGTGTGCTCACCAGTCCGGAGTCTTCCGCTAGTTTGATATATTGTGAAGGGAAGATTACCTCCCCCTTATCATCTCTTACCCTTGAGTATGCTTCATAGTGAACAGTTTTACGGGATGGAAGTGATACAATTGGCTGAAGATATAAATCAATACGGTTATCTTCGAGCGCATAATGCATCACATTCAGGATTTCATCTGCCTCACGCTCTATTCCCTGTGCATAGTCATCTGTTTTCGGTGTTTTAAGTGCCTTAGAAAATGATTTTCCAGACTTTTCAACAACCTGATTTAACAGCGTTTGCAACAGGCGCATTTCATTAACAATTTCTTTGTTATCGCCCTTATCAAGTGTATTAACATGCTCTTTCAAACTATCCGCTTCATGAGACAGTTCTTCGATACGATCAAGATAAACCTGATTGTCCTGATGCAGCGCCAGTAAACGCGCCTGCAGGTCTTCTTTGGTTTGACGCAGAACATAGATTAGATGAATTTGCCCGCCCAGTAAAAAGACACAGCCGCCAACAATTAAGGAAGCAAAGTTTCCAAGTTCAGGATAACTACTTAATGTCATCATCGATGCAAAAGTCGATATGATTAAATTACCGATTAATAAAATGACATGTGTTGCGAAATTCATCAACAGCCCCGTT
Organism: Pseudemcibacter aquimaris; assembly: GCF_028869115.1. Lineage (NCBI taxonomy): Bacteria > Pseudomonadati > Pseudomonadota > Alphaproteobacteria > Emcibacterales > Emcibacteraceae > Pseudemcibacter > Pseudemcibacter aquimaris. Next base: position 409,777 of record NZ_CP079800.1, on the reverse strand, counting down.
TGTCGCGTTATTCAGACAAAAAAAGATTTAAAATCAATGAACTCACGATAAAGCAATTCACTTTATCAATCAAGGAACAGTTCAATTTGGGGGCTTGAAATTTGGGGCGCAGTTTAAATTGCGCCCCGAAGGATTATTTTTCCAATTTAAATTCTAATGTCGTTGTCATTCCCGTAACTGGTACAGCGACACCATCAACCACTTTGGGTTTATATTTGAATTTTTCAACGGCTCGCAATGCGTTTCTTTCAAAGCCCCGGTGGCTACTTTCAATAACAGTTGCATCTTTAACACTGCCGTTAACAGTGATTGTAAAGCTTACTTTTACATAACCTTCGATCCCTTTCGAGGCCATATTCGTGGGATATTGCGGCGCTACTCTTACGATTGGTGTGTGTCCACCTTCAATGTCAAAACCAGTTGGATTTTTCTTATGTGTTACTACTGGGTCAACTATTACGATTTCCCCTCCTGTGGGAATTACATTAGTTGTATCACCAGGAACTAAAGGAATGTTAACTTCTGGTATTAGTTCAACGATAGGTTCTTCAGGCATACGCTCCCTCGTTTTGGTTTCTTCTACTTCTCTAGGTTTAATAAATATTATTGGTACTGTGTTTTCCTTTTCAACCAACACCGTCTCACCGTTACTAATCAACAAATTCATCGCAAAAAATAGCGAGATTGTGATCAATGCAGCTAAGTTGAAGGATATAAAATATCTTGAAATCATGGTTAGTCTCCTTTTTCAATCAGTTTCTATTTGCTATAGCCTGACCTTAGTCGTGACATGATAACCGGTATCCCCGTTTTCAAGTTACAACCAAGCAAAGGGACGTCCCACTTGGGCATCTGCTTTATATTAAAGCATTAATGTAATAGTATAACATTACTAATTTTGAGTCAAGGGTGCAAAACCCCCATAAAAAAAGCAGGGTCAAAAACCCTGCTTTTTAATTATCCATCTACTCATATGAAAATGAATTTATATGTATTTAATCTGACGTTGCAAGCACGTGATCTCTAAATCCAGCCATATTCAAAGAGTCCAAAATACGGGCAATAACACCTGTTGACGAATCTCTTTCAGCTTGAACAACGATTGCACCATCTGGATTTTCTGCTTTAAGGCGTTCCACGTTCGCGCGAACTGCACGAACATCGATTTGGCGAGCTTCCATCCATACTTCGTCTTCTGCTGTAACCAGGATCATAATATTTTGTGAATCTTCTGGGCTATCAGGTGGCGCACCACCTTCTGGACGGTTCACGTCAATTCCTGCTTCTTTCAGGAAAGATGCCGTCACAATGAAAAAGATCAACATAATAAACACAATGTCAAGCATCGGTGTCATATCAATGTCGGCATCTTCTTGGCCTTTTGAATGTTTTTTACGCATATTCTGTTCTTTCCTTCCTTTTATGTTCACTAATATTGAACATTTAACTCTTATCAATTTTCCCAGAACAGAATATTCATGAAAAACTGATATCGCCTAAATTGGCGTTTGTTCATTTAATCACATAGATATTTTTTATAAAGTAACATATCTATTTAATAGTCAAGATAGGTTACTGTTCTTAAAAGCAGGGCATTTAACCCTGCTTTCAAAAGTATTTTTCTTCAGATATTAAGAAAGATATTCTTTAATATCATTGATACGCTTTTCTTCTGCATCAGTATATCTAAGAAGCTGATTTGCATTACGTCTTGATCTGTCGTCCTTAGCCGCTTCACGGAATGATTCACGTGCTTTATCAAACATTTCAAGGCTTAGATATGCTTGACCTTGAAGCAGACGGCTTTGGTCTTCACGACGTACGCCACCTTTTTCAATGCCCATATCAATTGCTGCTGTTGCTTCTTCATATCTATCAAGATTTAGAAGAATATTAGCAAGCTGGATGTACATATTACCATCATCAGCAAGCTCAGCAGTTTTTCTTAGAGGTTCAACTGAATCTTCATAATCTTTACTGTTCAACAGACCGATCGAAAGAAGATTAAGGTTTTTAAAGTTTTCTTCTGACGTTCCAGCATCTAAAGAGTTCTTCATAACCTTAGTCGATTGGTAAGCAGCTTCGTGATAAAGATAAAGCTGTGCCATTGATTCAAGTTCACGACCTGATTCTAATAGCCCCTGACGATAAAGAAGCTCAAACGCAACCATCTGTCTTTTTTCATACTCAAAAGCTTGCTCTTCGGTTAAACCTTCAGCAGAAGCTTTCTGTGCATAAAGACCAGACAACTGTGTCCAGTAATCTTTTTTCGGCCAGCGTACAGCAAGAAGTTCTGTGTACTCAACGGCTTTGTCGATATCTTCCAGACTGTTATAAATTGCGCGAAGAATACCATACCATTCTTCTTTGTCTTCCTTACCTTCGGCTTTTGATTTATCAATCGCCCAATGAAGGAATTCAGCTGCCGTTCTGAAATTACTTTCAGCATCGGCCTTAGCAATGCCATCACTAATACCAATTGTATAGTGAAGGTTCGCAAATGTTACAATCTGTGTGATTGATGGCGTTGGTTGATATTGCAGCCACTCATAAAGATATTGAAGTGCAACATCATAATTTCCTTCTGAGAATTCAATCTGACCAACGTTAAAGGTCACCTGATCTCTCATTGTGTTGGAAATTGTATCCATCTCGAGAATTGCTTTAAAGTTCACAAGTGCTGATGATAGGTTACCCATATTGGATTTCGCCATCGCCATAAACTGGTGAACAGAAAGTTGTTCCGCAGGGTTCAACCTATCCATTCTCTCGCCTTCAAGGATATTAAGAATTTCCTGATAATCCGGATTCTCGCCTGAAGCAATTTCCTGAACTTTCTTCAGAAACTTACCAGCGCGTTCACCGATACCAGTCGTAGACCTAATTTTCGGGCGGTTTGCTCTTGCAGCAGTTGCTGCATCAGCGCGTGCCTGAGAAGCAAGAGGTGGGTTAGATTGAGCAGAAGCTTCAATTCCAGCCAGATCAGCTACCGCTGGAACAACAGCTGATGACATTACTGTCGCTGTTGATAAAGCAGTTGCCATTAAAAGGACTTTTGAAACTTTATTCATCTTTTTCATAATTTAATCCTTTCCTGACTATTCAAGTTTGAATTCAATACGAACACGGATACCTGTAACTGGTACTGGCTCACCATCTACCACACGAGGTTTGTATTTGTATTTCTGCGCTGCGCGAACAGCGTTTCTTTCAAACATTTTATGACTTGATTCAATCACGATTACGTCAGCAGTTGACCCATCAGGTTGCACTGTGAATTCCACAAGCACATATCCTTCTACACCGTTTTCAGCGGCGCGGCTTGGGTAAGCCGGGTTAACACGAACGATCGGAAGAAATTCACCGTCAGACGCTGAGAAACCACCAGTTCCAGTAGAAATTGGTGCTGCTTCCATTGCGTTTGCCGAAATTTCAACACCAACACCAGAAACATTGTCTACTGATGATGACATATCAATTGAAATTTCCGGTGCTGCTTCAACTTCAGTCGGCGCTTCCGGTTTACGTTCAACTTCACGAACTTCCTGAACTTCACGAACCTGAGCCATTTCGACGCGAATTCTTTCTTCCTCTTCACCAATCTCTACCTTATTCATAGCGATAAGCCATTGCATTCCGAAGAATAGCCCGAACGTGATTAGCGCGGCAAAAGTAAAAGAAATAGCATAACGTGCGATCATTATAGCCTCCTTAGGTTAGTTAACGTCAGTTGCAAGAACGTGATCCGTAAATCCTGCTTGGTTAAGCGAATCCATAATATCTGCAACGATACCTGTTGATGAATCTTGGTCCGCCTGCACCACTATAGTACCCTCTGGGTTCTCAGCTTTCAAGCGTTCAACGTTCGCACGAACGGCACGTACGTCTACACGACGTTTTTCCATCCATACTTCATCATCAGCAGTAATCGCGATCATGATATTAGCTTTTTCCTGTGCTCGTCCTGAATTACCTTCAGGGCGATTCACCTCGATACCGGCTTCCTTAAGGAAGGATGCGGTAACGATGAAGAAGATCAGCATGATAAACACGATGTCGAGCATCGGCGTCATATCAATCGCTGCTTCATCTTGAGTTTTTGCGGAATGTTTTCGCATATCTCTTCTTTCTTAATGATCCATTGTTAAATGGTCTTCGACCAGCTCGGCTTCTTTATTAACGCGTCCTTCAATGTAGGATGATGCGAACACGCCAGAAAGCGCGCCGACCATTCCGGCCATTGTAGGAATTGTAGCTTTTGAAATACCGGCTGACATCGCTTTAACGTCAGCGGATCCAAGTACTGCAAGTACGTCAAACACTTCGATCATACCCCACACTGTTCCAAGTAGTCCCATAAGAGGAATAACAGCAACGAGTGTTTTAATATGTCCAAGAGAGCCGCGTAGATCCATTGTAATTTGACTAATCATGGCCTCACGAATTTTGTGTGCGTACCAGGAAGTGCGCTCATCGCGCCCTTCCCATGTACCCATAACTTCATTCACTTGACGGTTATGACCCGTTTTAAAATAAATCAAACGTTCCAGAACCATAGCCCATAATACCAAGATAGCCACGAAGATCACGACGAGTACAGGCCCCCCTTTTTCCATAAAGTCGCGAACTTGTTCAAAGATATCTATTAGGGCGTACATGATTATGCTCCCTTATTCTGTTCAGCGTGAACAGCAATAATGCCAGCACTCTGTTCTTCAAGAGTATGCACTACGCGTTGGCTCATACCATTCACGATTGAGTGAAGGAATAGAGTTGGAAGCGCAACAACAATACCTAGAACAGTAGTCACAAGAGCCTGCGAAATACCACCAGCCATTAGTTTTGGATCACCTGTACCGAATAGTGTCATTGATTGGAAGGTGTTGATCATACCAGTCACCGTACCAAGTAGACCCATCAGAGGAGCAATCGCTGAGATAAGCTTGATCATAGTTAGGAAGCGCTCTAGAGGAGGCATTTCCTTCAAGATTGCTTCGTCAATCTTAAGTTCAAGTGTTTCAACGTCCGCACCTTTGTTTGCTTCATGTACAGCAAGAATACGTCCAAGTGGGTTGTTTTCATTAACAACGTCAGATTTGATTTGTGCTTTAACTTTACCAGAAATAGCAGTTAGGTAAATTACACGCTCGATCCAAAGAAGGATACCAATAGCACCAACGCCAAGAATCAAGTAACCAATTGTACCACCAAAATCTACACGCTCACGAAGGCTAGGAGCCTGAATAAGTAGCGCAAGAATTGAACCACGTGATGGGTCAACACCAAATGGCGCAACGCCTGATGACGCACCTTGAAGAGCCGCTGTTGATTCAACGAAACGTGCTTCAGGTTGACGATCTAGTTCAGCAACAAGACCTTGTTCGAATTTAAGGTATTTACCAGCTGTAGCAATGTTAAACACACCAATACGAGTAACAGGAAGAGTTTCTTCAGAACCGTCAGTCATTTTAACTGAGCGATCAAAAGTAACAACACGACCTTGTTCAGTCATTTCACGTTGTACTTCAAACCAAAGACGCTCGATTTCCTCGATGCTTGGAAGCTGTGTACCTGATGATGTTTTTTCAATAAGAGAAGTAATGAACTCGTCACGACCTTCGAATTGAGTTGTTGTTAGTGATTGTTCCATTTGTGAACGGGCATCACCAGCAACCATTGTTAGTACACCAAGCACTTCTTTAAGAGCACCAAGTTCATTTGTAAATTCTGTCTCAAGAGCAGCTAGCTGATCATCGTTAGCAGCAAATTGTGCTTCTAGTTGATCTGAGCGACGCTCTTCAGCGCGTTGTGATGCGTTTGCATCAGCAAGAAGTTGCTGTTGCTGAGCTTGGTTGTTACGGAATTCCTGTTCACGTTGACGGAATTCAGCTGATTCATTCACTTTACCTTGACGAACAATTTCAAGTAGCTCGTCCAGATTAGCAGCTTCCTGTGCGTTTGCAGAGAAAGCAAAACCGCTAAGTGCAATAGCGATTACAACATTAAGAAATTTTCTCATTACATTCTCTCCGGCGCAGAAATTGGTAGAATCAGGATTTTGTCAGCAGCTTCTTGTGCGTTAGCTACGCGGATTGCTGATGTAATCGATTTACGGTAAGTTGCTTCGTCAACAACTTCAAACTGTTTAGTTTCTTTGTTGTAAGCACCTGAAACTGTACCATCAGTTGTTTGATACAGAAGCGCAACACGACCAACCATTAGCATATCTACGATACGCTCTTGACCGTTTACTTCCATTGTTTGCTGATAGCTTTGGAATACACGACCATAGTCACTTTCGATCTGATATAGTTCGAAAACAGAACGGAAACGCTCTGATGAATCAACATCAGGGTTTGTCATTAGGTCTTTAACACGGTTAAGGCCTTCAAGGCGTGTTTCCATTTGGAAAGGAAGGTCATTGCGGATAAATTGCTCAAGGCCGTCAATCATACGGTCTAGTAGAGGCTCTACCTGACGCTTAACGTCTGTTACGTTTTTGATGTTTTCACTTAATTCTTCCATCGCCTGCATTTGGCGTTCAATGGAACGTTCCATTTGTGCGTTATACACTTTTAGACCGTCTACAGTTTTAAGTACTGATTTGTATTGAGTGATAATCTTGTCTGTGTCGCTCACAATTTCGTTAACACGTGCTTGTGATTCTTGTGCAAGTACATTTGCTGAAATTCCTTCTTCAAGGACTTCGTTTAATGTAGTTTGCCCCATTGCCGCAGTACCCATTGAAAGGGCCCCTGCTGCAACAACGGCTGAAAGAACAACTGTTCTTACTCGATGCTTAATCATGCGTCTTCCTACAGCTTTTTTTGAGTTGTTATGGTTAATCCACATTCCGTGGCATTAATAATACAAAATGAAATGGCAACATTTCGTTCAAGAGATAAATTAGATTGAACGCCCAATGCGCCCGATGTATTTCCCTTAAGCCCCATAATTGCGTATTCCCTTTAGTAATTATACGTTAATTCATTTCGGTTTTCTAATCATAATATTGACTAGCTTTCCCAAACCAATATCCATACTTATCTTATCGCTTAAATTTGTATATTTTTTTCGACAAGATAAACATGGCAGTCACAGCTCCTCCCAGAGCTTTTATCTCAGACTGCGCAAACACTACCTCAATACCTATTCAAATTTCAAGAGCTGCTTTTGGTCAAAATCAAAAAAAACGTATTTTATATCAATTTATCGAAAGGAAATAGCCAAGTTCATGATCCTATGAAACTAGCAAAGTAATTTGCTATCAACAACTTACCTTTTATTTTATATATAAAATTCACCATATAGTAAAATCGCTCTCATACTGCAATTATCACAATAAATTGACCAAATTGTGATCATATATTGCGGTTTTTAAGATAAATTCTATTTTTTTGAAGGATTCTAAAACAAGAGATTCGCGGATTGCGAAACAATAGGAAGTCCCAAGCACTTCCGGCTTGGGTACATTATCACTTTATAATACCACCAGCTTACATAATACCACCAGCTTACAATCAGGTGGCACTATAAAACGACATCGTATTCTTTATGAATGGGAACGAACCATGTTTACGGCTTGTAAAACTTCTTCCCATTTATTTTGAACACAAGTTTGTCTGGCTGCTGTGATTCCAAATCGTCTGATTAATTGATGTGCTAATTCACGTTTATACGCAAAGTCATTTTTTACTTTATACTTACTCATTCTCTCATTCTCCACTTTAATACGCCTTTACTCTAAATACTAATCCCCCCCGAGTCTCATTACTAATTGCCCAATAATCTTTACTTTACACATAAAGTATGAATCCCACGTAAAAAATTAGATACAATTTTATACAATATAAAAACCCTTAAAAACTCTCATAATTTAAAGAATTCAATCGCATTATTTTCGACATTTAGAGTTAATTGACCTAGGTCAAAGAATTAAAATTGCAAAAACCCTACTCAGTGTACTGTTCCGCTTTTTGTGGAAAAAATTTACGGTTTTAGTTACCGTATTAAGACAAAGTACTTTTTACTCTTAAAAACCAATGGGTATAAAAATGACCAATGAACACAATCCACCTACCGTGAACAGCCTCGCGCAGTCACTGACTGCGGGTGCGCTTGGGCTTGGTGCTGTATTTGCCGTGCTTGCTGCTGGTAAAACAACATCGGACGCCTTTCAGTTTCACGCTTTATTAATAGTGGCAGCATTTCTCGCTGGTATTATTGCAATTTTCAATTTAGGCAGCCGCATTAATGACGGTACGCATAAACCGTCACCATCTGGCGTATATTATAATAATACTATTGTGAAATATGGTGTTATTGCCTCTGCATTTTGGGGCATTGCTGGTTTTGTTGTCGGCGACGTACTAGCCTGGCAACTAGCCTTTCCTGCATTAAACTTTGATATGCCATGGACAAACTTCGGACGCCTACGTCCGCTACATACGTCCGCCGTGATCTTTGCCTTTGGCGGTAACGTGCTTTTGGCGACATCATTCTATGTCGTACAAAGAACATGTAAAGCACGCCTTGCAGGTGAAATTGCACCATGGTTTGTGTTCTGGGGTTATCAGCTCTTTATTGTGTTGGCGGCAACCGGATATCTTCTTGGTATTACCCAATCTAAAGAGTATGCAGAACCAGAATGGTATGTGGACCTTTGGCTGACTATTGTCTGGGTGGCTTACCTTCTTGTGTTCCTTTGCACTATCTATAAACGTAAAGAGCCGCATATCTATGTTGCAAACTGGTTCTATCTTGCGTTTATCGTAACTGTTGCGATGCTTCACCTTGTGAACAATGCAACAATTCCGATTTCATGGTTCGAACCAAAAAGCTATACTGTCTTTGCCGGTGTTCAGGATGCACTGACACAATGGTGGTATGCGCATAACGCTGTGGGTTTCTTCTTAACGGCTGGTTTCCTTGCGATCATGTATTATTTCGTACCAAAGCGTGCTGAGCGCCCTGTCTTTTCATATAGACTTTCAATTATCCACTTTTGGTCACTGATTTTCCTATATATTTGGGCTGGTCCTCACCATCTTCATTACACTGCACTCCCTGATTGGGCACAGACACTTGGCATGACATTCTCAATCATGCTGTGGATGCCATCTTGGGGTGGTATGATCAACGGTTTGATGACCCTTTCCGGTGCGTGGGATAAACTTAGAACAGATCCGGTTCTTAAAATGCTTGTGGTATCTGTTGCCTTCTACGGTATGAGTACATTTGAAGGTCCGCTTATGTCTATTAAAGCAGTGAACGGCCTTAGCCATTATACAGACTGGACCATTGGTCACGTGCATTCAGGCGCACTTGGCTGGGTTGCGTATGTTAGCTTCGGTGCTATGTACTGTCTAACTCCATGGTTATGGAATCGTAAAGGCCTATATTCACTTAAACTTGTGAACTGGCATTTCTGGATTTCCACTGTTGGTATCCTACTTTACATCTGTGCGATGTGGGTTTCCGGTATCATGCAAGGATTAATGTGGCGTGCTTACACTGACCTTGGTTTCCTTGAATATTCATTTGTGGAAACTGTGGCAGCGATGCAACCATACTTCATTATCCGTGCTGTTGGCGGCTTGCTCTTCATCGTTGGTAGCTTGATTATGTGCTATAACCTATGGCGCACTATTCTTGGCCATACTGCCGGCGAAAAATCACCTGAAAATATTGACAATGCAATTGCCGCACAGGCGTTAGGCGAGTAGGAGCAAGAAAATGAAATTATTAAACAAACACGCCATTTTCGAGAAAAACCCTATCATCTTGCTAGTCGGTATTCTTGTAATGATATCAGTCGGTGGATTGGTGGAAATTGTTCCATTATTCTATCTTGAAAACACAATTGAAAAAGTGGAAGGCATGCGTCCTTATACACCGCTTGAGCTTGCGGGGCGTAACGTTTACATTCGCGAGGGATGTTATACATGTCACTCGCAAATGATCCGTTCAACACGTGATGAAGTGGAACGTTATGGTCATTATTCACTGGCCGCAGAAAGCATGTATGATCATCCGCAACTTTGGGGTTCTAAGCGTAACGGTCCTGATCTTGCACGGGTTGGTAATAAATATTCTGACGAATGGCATAAAGAACATCTGATCAAACCAAGTTCAGTTGTTCCGGAAACCATTATGCCAGGATATCCATTCCTTGCGACTGCACCACTTAAGTATAAGCTGATTGCGAATGATCTTAAGGTAAACCAAATGATCGGTGTTCCATACACTGATGAAATGGTTGAAAATGCAGAAGCAGATCTTAAAGCGCAGCTTGATGAGTTTTCTGATGGTTATGACGCCTTTATCGAACGTTATCCAAACGCACAGGTGCGAGATTTCGACGGTGATCCTTCACAGATCACTGAAATGGATGCCTTGATTGCATATCTGCAAATGCTTGGCACACTCGTAGATTTCTCAATCTATAACGATAACGAAAACAACCGATAGGAGGACCAGATGTCATATCAAGACGTATCAAGTTTTGCTCAAAGCTGGGGACTGGTGTTCCTGATGAGCATGTTTGTGATCGCGGTTGGTTATGCCCTATGGCCATCCAACAAAGATAAATTCAATAAGGCGGCGCAAAGTCCGCTGGATGAGGAATAATCATGTCAGAAGATAAAAAAGAAATTGATGAAATTAGTGGCGTTGACACCACTGGACATGAATGGGACGGCATTAAGGAACTGAATAACCCAATGCCAAGATGGTGGGTATATACATTTTATGTAACAGTCATATGGGGTGTTATCTATATGTTCCTATACCCTTCGATCCCGCTTATTAACGATTATTACAAGGGCTATTTCGGTAAAACACTGCGCGATGGTGTTCATGAAGAATTGGCCCAAGTTAAACAGGAAAGAAGCCAGTATTCAGACAGAATGGCAACAATGGCCATTGAAGACATTAAAAATGATGGCAGCCTGAATACATTTGCCATGGAAGCTGGACGCGCTGCGTTCGGTGATAACTGTGCACCATGTCACGGTACAGGGGCGCAAGGCTTTGTTGGATACCCTAACCTTAACGACGATGAATGGATCTGGGGTGGTACACTCGATGATATCGAATATACCATCAATTACGGTATCCGCGGTATTCATGATGACACCCGTTTCAATGATATGCCAGCATATCTTCGTGATGAACTGCTTACAAAAGCAGAAATTAACGAAGTGGCCACTTATGTGGAAAGCCTATCAAACGGATCAATCGCGTCCAGCGCAGAAGGACAACAAATCTTTGTGGATAACTGCGCCATGTGTCACGGCGAAGACGGTAAAGGCATGAGAGAATTAGGTGCACCAAACCTAACCGATGCCATTACTCTTTACGTCACAGACCGCGACAGTATCGTTGATATTGTTTCCTATAGCCGTGGCGGCGTAATGCCGACCTGGAACGGAAGACTTGATGATGCGACCATCAAAAGTCTTGCAATTTATGTTCATTCACTCGGGGGCGGTGAATAACATAGTTTATTAATGTTGTTTATTCAGGGCCCGTATACGGGAGGATACTGGCCCTGATAAACAAAGAACAGGGTATATGATCATGGCAGATGAAGATATGAATGCCAAAACTCCCAATGCTGACGCAAGTGAGATTAAAAGAGCAAAAGTAGAAGCCGTTAACAAGGCGGAAGAACGCTCTCTTTATGCACCGCGTAAGAAAATCCATCCACAACGCGCCAAAGGCAAGTTTAGAACCATCAAATGGTTCATGATGCTATTCACACTTGGTATTTACTATATTGCCCCATGGATCAGATGGGACCGCGGTGAAGGAATGCCGGATCAAGCTATCTTGATCGATATTGTAGGCCGCCGATTTTATTTCTTCTTTATCGAAATATGGCCACAAGAAGTTTATTACGTCACGGGGCTAATGATTATGGGGGGTATTGCCCTCTTCCTGGTGACTTCCACCGCAGGACGGATGTGGTGTGGTTATTCCTGCCCGCAAACAATCTGGACAGATTTATTCCTTGTTGTTGAACGCTTTTTCGAAGGCGAAAGAAATGCTCGCCTTAGATTAGACAAAGCCCCTTGGACATTCGACAAAATTAGAAAACGTGTCATGAAGCATACAGTGTGGGTTATCATTGCGCTTATGACTGGTGGCGCATGGATTTTCTATTTTGCGGATGCGCCGACATTGTTCATGCAATTGATGACCAATACTGCATCTTTTGATGCATACTTATGGATGGGATTACTGGCCACATTTACATATGTGTTTGGTGGACTAGCCCGTGAACAAGTTTGTACTTATATGTGCCCATGGCCGCGTATCCAAGCCGTGATGATGGATGAAGAAACCCTTGCGGTAATGTATAGACATGACCGTGGTGAACCACGCGGCCCACATAAGAAAAACGAAACATGGGATGGGCGCGGTGACTGCGTTCAATGTCGCCAATGTATTGTTGTCTGCCCAATGGGTATTGATATTCGTGACGGAATGCAGCTTGAATGTATCCAGTGTTCGCTTTGTATTGATGCCTGTAACGGCATTATGAATAAAATCGGCCGCCCGGAAGGCCTGATCGCGTATGATAGTTTGAAAAATTTCGAACGCCGCAAAGAAGGTAAAGAAAATGTATTTCGGATCATCAGACCGCGCACAATTATTTACAGCATCATTTTGGCAGTTGTCGGTTTCATCATGCTGTTTGCGTTACTCAACAGATCACTGCTTGATGTGAATATCTTAAGAGACCGAAATCCATTATATGTTCAGCTTTCGTCTGGTGATATACGAAATGGTTACACCATCAAGATTATGAACAAATCAACATCGACCCAGAAATATTCCGTCACCTTTAGCGGCATTGAAAATTACAATTTGCGCGCAGATGGCATTAACGAGTATGATGATAATGGAAACCCGATCGTCACTGTTGAACGTGATAAATTAAGATCGCTTAAGTTTTTTGTTTCTGCCCCTGTTACTAATGTTGTTGATAGCAGTATGGATGTGACCTTCAAGATTAAAGAACTTGAAAGTGGTGCAGAAGACATTCAATCCACCACCTTTAAAGGACCAAGATAATGAGCACTCAAGCAAAACCATATACAGGGAAACGCATTCTGGCCTGGTTTGTAGGCTTTTTCTTAGTTGTCTTCACTGCGAACGGCATTATGACCTATTTTGCCCTGAACACATGGACCGGTCTTGAAACCGAAGATTCATATGTAAAAGGGCTTAATTATAATGATGAACTGGAAAATGCCCGCACGCAAAATGCGTCGGGCTGGACGATGGATATCGTTACCAAGCCCGAATCACAAACAGGGCGTTTTGAAGTAAAGATTGATTATCCGGAAAGTGCCATTGCACCATCAGAGGTAAAAGCAACTTTTATTCGTGCCGTTGTTGAGGGCCACGATCAGGAAGTAACCCTTGCCCCAATGGGTAATGGCCTTTACGGCGCACCCGTTGATTTGCCGCTTCCTGGCCAATGGAATGTTTTAGTGGTTGTGAATTCCCAGAATACCCTTATTTATAAGATGAAAGATTGGATTCTGGTTAAATAAGGACATCACATGCAGCAGGATATGTTTAAAATTGAACATTTTGTTGTCGAAGGACTGCATTGCCCGAAATGCATCCGCGAGATCGAAGGCACGCTTAGCGAAAACAAGAAAATCAAAAACGCACGTGTTAATTTGAGCACGCAGCGTCTTGCTGTTGAATGGCAGGATAATGTCGCCAATGATATTGAACATTCTGAAGAGGTGATCTCTGCGCTTGATGATATCGGCTTTAAAGCCTTTCCGTTTAAAATCACAAGTTCCCAATCCGAAGGTGACAAGGCCAGTAGCCGTCTTTTGAAAGCAATGGCAGTCGCCGGATTTGCCATGGCCAATGTCATGCTTTTATCCGTTGCCGTTTGGGATGGCAGCGAAATGAACGAAAGCACCAGAAGCCTGATGCATTGGGTGTCTGCGATGATCGTTCTACCAGCGGCGACATATGCCGGAATGCCGTTTTTTAGTTCCGCATGGAATGCCATTAAAGGGCGCCGTCTTAATATGGATGTTCCAATTTCGCTCGCGGTTATTCTTGCCTGTGGCATGTCGTTATTTCAAACATACCTGCACTCAGAAGAAACATATTATGACGCCGCAGTGATGCTTTTATTTTTCTTGCTGATCGGTCGTTTTCTGGATCAGAAAATGCGAAATCATGCAAGAAGCGTTGCCCATAATTTGATGAGCTATAAAGTATCCAAGGCGACACTACTGCATGAAGATGGCAGTACAGAAGATGTAGCAACAGAAATGCTTGTGCCAAATCAAGTGATCCAGGTTATTCCCGGCGGCCGCATACCAGCCGATGGTATTGTTGTATCCGGTACATCGGACATTGATACCAGTCTTGTGACTGGTGAAACCGTTCCCGTGAAAGCTGAAAAAGATACGGAAGTATTTGCAGGCACCATTAACATCAACGGCAATCTGAATATCAAAATCACGTCAACAACAGGCAATACCCTTCTTGATGAGATTATCGAATTAATGGAAACGGCCGAACAGGGGCGCGCCAAATACGTAAGGCTCGCGGACCGTGCCGCAAGCATTTATGCACCACTGGTTCATGCGCTGGCGGCCTTAACATTCATTGGTTGGTTTTTCTTTTCCACTGTTGGCTGGGAACAATCATTAATCACAGCTATCGCCGTTCTGATTATCACATGCCCATGTGCGCTTGGCCTTGCTGTGCCGGTGGTACAGGTCGTTGCATCCAGTAAGCTATTCAGGTCCGGCGTGCTGGTGAAAGCCGCAGACGGCATGGAAAGAATGGCTGAAATTAGCACCGTCGTTTTTGATAAAACAGGAACCTTAACATTAGGCCAACCGGAACTTGCCAATGCGGATGATGAAAATGTCAGCGCGTTTAATCTTGAGCTTGCGGCTAAGCTTGCCAAAACATCAAGCCACCCATTATGCCGTGCGCTGATTGTTGCCTGTCATGACCGCGATATTCCGACCATCGCCACAGACAGTGAAATTCATGAGGAACCAGGCATGGGTATTAAAGCCGAAATTAATGGCGTTGAAGTCAGACTTGGAAACCGTGACTGGTGCGGCATCCCACAAAGCTATTTCCCGAATAACCGCTATAGCGAACTGTGGTTAAAAGCGGAAGGCGCCAAAGCGGTACTTTTCTGCTTTAGAGACCGTATGCGCCGTGATGCCGGTGATGTGGTGAAGTGGTTCCAAAACGAAAATATGAAAGTCGTTCTTCTATCCGGTGACCGCGAAGATGTGGTGGTTGAAGCCGCAGAAGAACTCGGTATTTCACGTTATAAATTCGCCTGCAAACCTCAAGAAAAAATTGAAATCATTGAACGGATGAAATCAAACGGCGAAAAAGTACTAATGGTTGGTGACGGTATTAACGATGCCCCTGCCCTAAGTGCCGCAGATGTGTCCATATCACCGTCCAATGCCGCCGAAGTAAGTCAGAACGCGGCCGATTTCATATTCCAGTCACAAAAATTAGACAGTGTCGTTCGTGCCTATCAGGTTTCCGTCAGAAGCCGCCGTCTGGTGTTTATCAATTTTGCGCTCGCCGCTATTTATAACATTATTGCTGTGCCATTTGCGGCCGCGGGCATGTTAACGCCACTTATTGCGGCACTTGCCATGTCCGGTTCATCGGTTGTGGTAACAGCCAATGCATTAAGGCTAAATTTTGAGAAATTATTTGAAAGTAAGGAAGCATAATCCATGGAAGGATTAATTTACCTGATACCTGCTGCGTTATTATTGGGCCTCGCTGGGCTTGCAGGGTTTTTATGGTCCTTAAAAAGTAATCAATACGAAGATCTTGATGGTGCGACTTACCGCGCGTTATTCGAAGAAGATGATATGGCGGAAGAACAGCGTAAAAAAGCGGAAGAGCAAAATTAATTTTTACGCCTGTATAGATATACTGTGCCAAAAACGATGGCGCGCAATATATAGCCCATAAAAAGCAAAAATCCCCAGATCAGATATCTTCGGTAATTCAGATATTCTATTGACACCATTCCTTCATCCGGTAGTGCAAAATACGTCACCCGCAAGGTTAAGCAAAAGATCGAAATCGCCGCAAATCCACACGCAATTAATACGTCCCGCTGTGTAATCACATCGTTATCGATGCGCTTATAGGTCTTAATGATAACTGAAAGGGAAATAAATATGGCGATAAAAACAAGTAACATCAAATAATCCTATGATTCACGCGGGCCGATACTGTTTACATTCGGTCAGTGCTTGTTTCAAGGACATCATCAGCTCAATTCTTTTTTCTTGTGTCAAATAAGTGCCAAAGAATGTACCCTTGCCATGTGAACGTGCCTGAATATAGGTTTCACCAATATTTTTCGGCACATTCGGCGGACGGACCATCGAAACATTCACCCAATATGAATTATATTCAAATTCCTGTCTTTTGCCTTTGTGGTCAATGCGGGTTATCGTCAGTTTTTCGCCCGTTAGCTTGATAATTTCCGATGCTTTTCCGTGTTCATAATGAATTTGAAACGCCCAATATATGAGTAGCGCATCAAGCCCGAAGAAACCCGTTACTGGCCATGCACCAAGGGTGTAAAACATGATGCCAATGGCCGCACTTAAAACAAAAATTATGGTCATTAGAATACGAAAGCCAGTTTTCCCAAGCGATCTTTGCGGGAACAGAATTTCTTCAAACCATATTTTTTCATTATCAGCCATAAGGACACACTACACCCACAGTGAATTAATTTGAAGATGATATTTATTGCCACTTTCTTTTTTATTGCGGCTTCAGTAAAGTTTCCAAAAAAGGAACCATCATGAAAAAAGCCGACATCCACGAATTTTTCCGTAGATTAGAAGAACGCGACCCGGAACCACAGGGTGAATTGGATTACACGAACCCTTATACGTTACTGGTGGCCGTGGCACTTTCTGCGCAAGCAACCGACGTCGGCGTTAACAAAGCAACCAAGGATTTATTCAAGGTTATTTCCACACCACAAGAAATGCTGGATCTTGGTGAGGAAAAATTAAAAGAATATATTAAAACAATCGGCCTTTTTAACACCAAAGCCAAGAATGTAATCAAAGCTGCTCAAATGCTTGTGGATGAATATGATGGTGTTGTTCCAGAAGACCGTAAAGAACTTGAACGTCTTCCGGGTGTTGGAAGAAAAACGGCAAATGTCGTGCTTAATATCGCCTTTGGCCATCCCACGATTGCCGTTGATACCCATCTGTTCCGCGTTTCAAACCGCACCAAAATGGCACCCGGTAAAACCCCACTTGCTGTTGAATTAAAGTTAGAGAAAAAAATACCCAAAGAATTCGCAAGACATGCCCATCATTGGCTGATTTTGCATGGTCGCTATATCTGTAAAGCGCGCACACCAAGTTGCCCAACCTGCCCGGTTGAGGATTTATGTACATTCAAGGATAAAACAGTCTTAAAAGATTAATCCTGTAGAAAAGTTGAAATACAGAAATCAGCGTGCTGCCCTTCTAGCTCGGCTAAGTTCTTTTCTTCGCTGGTTTCAATAAATTCTACATGAAGATCACTATTGTCATTTTCATAGAAATAAACATGGGCATTGCAGAACTGATTATCATAAAGCCAGACTTCCGCATCCTTTTCCACACGTCTTAACGACGGCACACCAAGGATTTGTTCAACAGTTCCCGTTTCAAGTCCCAATATCGTATCCATTCTAAAACGAGGCTCTGCCGGTTTTGGTGCGGCGGCAACCACTGGTTCTGGTGCGGCTTCCGGCGCGGGCGGCGCCGTTTCCACAACTTCCGTCTTTGGTGTACATGCTGCTAAAAGCAACAAACTTAAGGAAATGAATATCAGTCTCATATATAATTATACCTGCTTAAATGAAACAAATGACACATCATTGCGGCACCAAGTATCGGCACTACAAGTTGCACGATCGGCACCATAAACAAAATGGTCATCACTAGTCCAGCCGTTAATATCACACCACGTATTGATTTTCTATGAACGCCGGCTTCTTTAATGCCTAAATGCCTGACCGCGACCATTTCATAATAACCCCATCCCAGTAAATAACTATTTAAGAAATAGAAAACAATTAACGGGAAAAACGGCACCCAGAAAAAGAAAATATAAAGCGGGATCACCAGAATATTAAGGATCACAATGTAAAATAAAAGCCTTGTCGCGAGGAAAGCCAAATGCCCTACCCCAAGTCTTTTACCAGCCTTATGATCTGGATAAAAACGATCTTCGACGCAATCAATAATATCATCCAGATAGATGGAAATAAAAACGGTGGATATGGGCGCAAAGAAAAAGAACAGAATGACGAAAAACGCAACATCAACCACATATC
Organism: Pseudemcibacter aquimaris; assembly: GCF_028869115.1. Lineage (NCBI taxonomy): Bacteria > Pseudomonadati > Pseudomonadota > Alphaproteobacteria > Emcibacterales > Emcibacteraceae > Pseudemcibacter > Pseudemcibacter aquimaris. The sequence continues at coordinate 391,380 of NZ_CP079800.1, read as the reverse complement.
CCATGATCCAGTTAATGAAATCTTCCCACCATTGCCAGTCTGATTGATAGCCCGGCACATTTTTCATGATTTCATTGGCGCCCAGATAGGAAATAATGATGGCACCAATTGTGGTGAGTAACCCCAATAGGAAAACTTTCATAAAAGGACGGTCAAAAATTTGTTGTCCTGTACGTTCAAGTGCCGTGAGTAATGGCTTCACGAATATCAATCCTGACTATTTCCCAAAATCCCTTAAAAAAGAATATGGTATTTTCAAATAAAAAAGCAAGTACATATCAAAAGTTTACCTTTCGTTGATAAACTTTTATTAATATGCCTATCTATATTCTAATGAAGGAAAAAATAAGGCAATGAAGTATGATGTTCTTGGCATTGGGAATGCCATCGTAGATATCCTGACACATGTTGATGATGATAAATTATCCGAAATTGATGTTCCAAAAGGAAGCATGCAACTGGTTGACGAGGTTAGGTCAAATTCGATTTATAAAAAGCTTGGTCAATGTATTGAATGTTCAGGTGGTTCTGCGGCAAATACCATTGCCAGCTTAGCGTCCCTTGGATGCGATACAGCCTTTATCGGTAAGGTGAAACGTGATCAGCTTGGTGCCGTTTTCAAACATGACCTTAAAGCGATTGGCACAACATTTAATAGTGCCCCATCAATGGACGGGCCATCAACTGCACACAGTCTTGTTTTGGTGACACCAGATGCGGAACGTACCATGTGCACTTACCTTGGTGCTTGTGTGAACCTAACCGAAGATGACATTGACGAAGACATGGTGAAACAATCAAAAATCATCTATCTGGAAGGATATCTTTGGGATCCGGAAGAAGCGAAAAAAGCTTTCAGAAAAGCCATTAAAATCGCACATGACGCCGGCAACAAAGTGGCACTTAGCCTTTCTGACAGTTTCTGCGTTGATCGTCATCATGCAGAGTTTGTAGAGCTTGTGAAAAATGATGTTGATATTCTTTTCGGCAACGAAGAAGAAATTAAAATCCTTTATGGCACAGATGATCTGGCTGAGGCCGCCGCAAAATTACAAGAAGATGTCGAAATTGGTGTGATTACATGCAGCGCCAAAGGTTGCATCGTAACAGACAGCAACGGTGTTGGTCATATCCAAGGACGAAACGCGGCCCGCCTTGTGGACACAACGGGCGCTGGCGATAACTTTGCTGCCGGTTTCCTATACGGATTGACGAAGGGGAAATCTCTTGGTGAATGTGGTGCGCTCGGTAATCTTGTCGCAAGCGAAGTGATCACCCATATGGGTGCACGACCGGATATTGATCTAAAAAGATTTATTGCTGAAAATGCTTAACGGCTAAGCATCGGGCCAAGCGGTCTTCCACTTAAAATATGATAATGCAGGTGCGGTACTTCCTGATGGGCGTTCGCACCTGTATTTGCGATTAGGCGGTAACCGCCTTCTTCTAGACCCAATTGTCTTGCGGTTTCACCAACTGCGCGAATGAAACCCGTAACCAGTTCCGCAGGGGCATTGGCACTAAAATCTGCCATGCTGACATATTCACCCTTAGGGATGACAAGCACATGAACCGGCGCTTGCGGATTAATATCTTTAAACGCAAGGGCATATTCATCTTCGTAAACGGTTGCATTTGGAATTTCACCGCGCAGAATTTTTGCAAAAATATTTTCTTGATCATATGCCATATTAATTATCCCCTCTTGATTTTTTCTCTTCAATACCGGAAAGGCCCTCACGCGATGCCAATTCATTATAAATATCTTCTGGCTTAATCCCCATATCCGCCCAAAGAACCATCATGTGAAAAATAAGATCAGCCGATTCTGATACGGCCTCATCCTTATCATTATCCGCCGCCGCGATACAAAGCTCTACTGCCTCTTCACCCACTTTTTGTGCGATTTTTTTGCGGCCCTTTGTAAAGAGTTTTGCAACATAGCTCTTTTCCGCGTCACCGCCTATGCGGCTTTCGATCACGTTCGCTAAGGCTTCAAGTATTTCACTATTGTTCGACATATCAGATCCTTACATTAAGGCCGGCATTTGCCATATATTCTTTACATTCGGAAATAGTATATTCACCGAAATGAAAAATGGATGCAGCAAGCACCGCCGTCGCGTGCCCATCCCTGATCCCTTCTACCATATGTTCCAGATTTCCGACACCCCCCGATGCAATCACTGGAATTGAAACACTGTCGGCGATGGCACGGGTCAGTTCAATGTTAAAACCGCTTTTGGTGCCGTCACGGTCCATGGAGGTAAGCAAAATTTCACCTGCGCCATATTCGGCAACTTGTTTCGCATATTCCACTGCATCAATGCCTGTTGGTGTTCTACCACCATGGGTGAAAACTTCGTATTTATCAGGGCCAACCGATTTTGCATCGATGGCAACCACAATACATTGTGACCCAAATTTTTCCGCAAGCTCACGAACCAGTTCAGGGCGTTTCACCGCCGCTGTCATAACGGATACTTTATCCGCACCAGCCAGCAATAAGTTTCTAACGTCTTCTTCTGTTCTGACGCCACCGCCTACGGTTAACGGCATAAAACATTGTTCCGCCGTCTGACGAACCACATCCAAAATGATACCACGATTATCGCTTGAAGCGGTGATATCAAGGAAACAAAGTTCGTCTGCACCAGCTTCATCATAAATTTTGGCTTGTTCGACCGGATCGCCCGCATCACGAAGGCCAACAAAGTTTACGCCCTTTACAACACGGCCATCTTTAACATCCAGACAAGGAATAATTCGGGATTTAAGCATTAATTTTCACCTTTCAGGAATGCGATGCCCTCGGCAATATCAAGACGTCCGTCATAAAGTGCTTTACCGGAAATCGCACCCTCAATCGTTCCTGTTGCCTTGGCTGCCGCCGCTTTTAACACCTTAAGGTCATCAATGGATGCAACACCACCCGATGCAATCACAGGGATGCTTAATGCGTTTGCCAGTTCAATGGTACTATCCACGTTAAGACCTTCCATGGTTCCGTCACGGTCGATATCCGTATAAATGATGCTGCAAACACCCGCATCTTCAAACTTTTTCCCAAGATCAATGGCGGACATATCCGATGTTTCCGCCCAACCTTCAACCGCTACCATGCCATTACGCGCATCAATACCAACAGCAACCTTGCCCGGGAATTCTTTGGCGGCTTCAATGACAATTGATGGATCACGTAAAGCAATCGTGCCTAGGATCACACGGCTGATGCCTTTCGTTACCCACTGTTCAATGGTATTTAAATCACGAATACCACCACCAAGCTGAACCGGGATATTAACGTTTGCAAGAATACTATCCACCGCATCACCATTTACCGGTTTACCCGCGAACGCGCCATTTAGATCCACAATATGAAGCCATTCACAACCCGCATCCGCGAATTGGCGGCCTTGGTCACCCGGGTCCGTATTAAACACAGTGGCCTGATCCATTTCACCTTTATAAAGGCGTACACAATTACCGTCTTTAAGGTCGATGGCTGGGAATAAAATCATAATTTAATTAATCCAAATCTTTTGAGTAATAATAACCGGGGACAAATTTATCGTTGATCATGGCATAACGTTCCTTGATCCCCCAACGGGTCATGCCGATCCATTCACAAATGGCAATCGCCGCATGTTGATCGGCAGCCATATGACATTCAAGTGTGCGGCAGTTTTTCTCACGCGCGACATCTTCTGCTTTTTGCAGCATGGCTTTTGCAAGGTTATGGCCGCGGGCCCACGGCGCCAGGAAAAATGTTTCAAGGTTGCCGCGAAATGCGCCCGCCTCGTTATTTTTTGGCGGCTGCACAAGTTGACATCCCCCTGCGATCTGACCATCCATACGCGCAATGATCAGCGTACGTTCAGGGATGATAAACACCCCTTTCCAGAAACTCTCTAATGTCTTTTCCGGTGGCGGCGTTAACCAATTAAACCCTTCGTGGGCAAGGATGGCAATACGCGTTGCTTCACAAAGCTCTAAGATATCAACGTTATCGAGCTCGGTGACTTCATCAACGCTAAGGCGCGGACCTTTATTTTCCTGTTCCAGTTCGGACATTATGGTGTCCATTTCAAAAAGTTTTCTAGTAACTTAAGTCCAACACTTTGGCTTTTTTCCGGGTGGAACTGTGTTCCTAAAATGTTGTCACGTCCCACAATGGCTGCGATTTTACCATCATAATCCACATGTGCAAGAACGCTGTTCGGATCAGCCGCTTCAAAATGATAACTGTGAACGAAATAAGCATGTTCACCGGATTTAATACCGTCCAGCACCGGATGATCACTATCAAGTTCAAGGTTATTCCAACCCATGTGCGGCACTTTAAGTGCGGGATCATTGACCTTGATTTCTTTTACATCACCATCAATCCAGCCGAGCCCTTCGGTTCTGCCGTATTCAAGACCGGCCGTGCTTAAAAGCTGCATTCCCACACATATACCAAGAAATGGTTTACCCTCTGCATGAACGCTTTCTTCCAGTGCATCACGCATGCCATCAAGCGCGGAAAGACCCGCCATACAATCAGCATAAGCACCAACACCCGGCAGAATAATTCTGTCAGCGGATTTTACATCATCAGGGGATGAGGTCACCGAAATGTCGGCCTTTATCCCATTATCAAGGGCCGCGCGGACGACTGATTTTTCAGCAGACCGCAAGTTCCCTGATCCATAATCAATAATAACGGTTTTCATGATTAATCCGTTTTATCGCCAATCATACCTTTGGTGGATGGAATTGCATCCGACTTACGCGGATCAATTTCAATGGCCTGACGCATGGCGCGTGCAAGTGCCTTATATGAACTTTCAATAATATGGTGGTTATTGACGCCATACATATTTTCAACATGAAGCGTCATACCCGCGCCATGTGCAAATGCGCGGAACCATTCAAGGAATAATTCCGTATCCATATCACCCAATTTATCACGGGTAAATTCAACCATAAACACAGTATAAGGACGACCGGAAATATCGATGGAACAACGCGTACATGTTTCATCCATAGGAATGATTGCGTTACCGTAACGAGTAATTCCGCGCAGATCACCAAGCGCCTTGGCAATTGCTTGTCCAACCACGATGCCGACATCTTCTGTGATATGATGAAAATCGATATGGGTATCCCCTTTCGCACGAATGGTAATATCAACCAGGCTATGACGGGAAAGCTGTTCCATCATATGATCGAGAAAACCAACACCGGTTTCAATGTCATACTTGCCTTCACCATCAAGGTTAACACTAACAGAAACAGATGTTTCTTTTGTGGTGCGCTCTACTGTTGCTGTGCGCATAGGGGCCTCCTTGTACCTCTTTTTCATAATTCGCCACGACATATAGCAGCAGTTTGGCCAAAGTGCCAGCTTTTGGCGCGAATTTAAGCGTTTTTTTTATTATTTTGGCATCTTACCCTTGACCGAACCCCAAAAATTTCCCACATGATAGATCAACATTGAAAAAAATAGGTTTTTATTTATGAGCGAACAACCAAAAGGATGGCGCGGCACGACGATACTCAGCGTGCGAAAAGGTGACAAAGTTGTCATCGTTGGCGATGGCCAAGTGTCACTTGGAAATACTGTAATTAAAGCAAACGCAAGAAAAGTGCGTAAAATCGGTGATGGAAACGTTATCGCCGGCTTTGCCGGGTCAACGGCCGATGCCTTTGCATTATTTGAAAGACTTGAAGAAAAACTTGAAAGATATAACGGCCAATTAACACGTGCTTGTGTTGAAATGGCAAAAGATTGGCGTACCGATAGATACCTAAGAAAACTGGAAGCCATGATGGCCGTGGTTGATAAAGATGTATCGCTTATTCTTACCGGTAATGGTGATGTACTTGAACCAGCTGACGGCATTATTGCCATTGGCTCTGGTGGTAATTTCGCCCTCGCCGCAGCGAAAGCATTAATGGATCAGGATTTGGACGCAGAAGAAATTGGCAGACGTTCACTTGGTATCGCCGCTGACATCTGCGTATATACCAATGACAATCTTACCGTTGAAACATTAGACACTAAATAATATTGGATTAAAATATAATGACATCTTTTTCACCACGTGAAATCGTATCCGAACTCGACCGTTATATTATTGGTCAGAATAAAGCCAAACGCGCCGTTGCAATCGCCCTAAGAAACCGTTGGCGCAGACAGCAACTTGATGATCAAATGAAGGAAGAAGTACTTCCAAAAAACATTCTTATGATCGGGCCAACTGGTGTTGGTAAGACGGAAATCTCAAGAAGACTTGCAAAACTTGCTAATGCCCCGTTTGTTAAAGTCGAAGCAACCAAATTCACCGAAGTGGGTTATGTTGGCCGCGATGTTGAACAAATCATCCGTGATTTGATGGAAATTTCAATCGCACTGATCCGTGAAAAGAAAAAGAAAACAGTCACCAGTAAAGCGGAACTTTCCGCAGAAGAACGCGTTCTTGATGCCCTTGTCGGTGAAACAGCAAGCGCAGATACAAGACAGAAATTCAGAAAAATGCTTCGTGAAGGTCAGCTAGACGACAAAGAAATCGAAGTCGACGTTGTTGAAAGCCAAACTGCAAATATGCCATCCTTTGACATTCCGGGCATGCCGGGCGCCAGCATGGGTATGTTAAACCTTGGTGATCTGCTTGGTGGTGGTTTCGGTCAAAAAACCGAAAAGAAAAAAATGACCGTTGCAGAAGCACATGACGTGCTTGTCGGTGATGAAGCGGATAAGCTAATTGATGAAGACGGCATCATCCGCGAAGCCATCGAAACGACCGAACAATCAGGCATCGTATTTATTGATGAGATTGACAAAATCGCCGGTAAAGCAAACCGAAACAGCGGTGAAGTTAGCCGCGAAGGCGTTCAGCGTGATTTATTACCGTTGATTGAAGGATGTACGGTATCCACAAAACACGGCAACGTAAAAACGGATCATATCCTGTTTATTTCATCAGGCGCCTTTTCAGTGGCAAAGCCATCTGACCTATTACCTGAATTACAAGGCCGTCTTCCAATTCGTGTTGAGCTTGATGCGCTTACCGAAGATGACTTTAAACATATTCTTGTTGAACCGGACTTCAGCTTGATTAAGCAATATGTGGCGTTACTTGGCACAGAAGATGTGAAACTGAACTTCACCGATGACGGTATTGCAGAGATTGCCCGCATGTCGGCGAACATCAATGAAAATGTGGAAAATATCGGCGCACGCCGTCTTCATACGGTGCTTGAACGTATCCTTGACGAGATTAGTTTCGAAGCAACAGATATGGCAGAAACCGAGATTACCATTAATGCAAAATACATCAAAGATCATATCGGTGATCTTGTGGATACAACCGACCTATCCAAATTTATTTTGTAATTTTAAAACTATCTCTATGAAGCTCGTGCCTCTACACGCGGCTTCATAGAGTTACTGCTTATTAAAAGCATTCCTGAAATTGACGCATGTCAAAGAATTAAGGGGCAGAATAGTTAAAATACAAAGTTGATTTTTTATGCAATAAATTGCACGTTAAGTTATAGCTATTCCAACTTTTAGAGAGTTTTGAAAATGACAAATTCCGCCGATGTAAAAGCCTTTTTTGACGAAGACACCTTCACCGTCACCTATGTGATTGCCGATAAAGAGACAAACAAGTGCGCTATTCTTGATAGTGTACTTGATTATGATCAGGCGTCAGGCAGAACATCAACCAAATCAGCAGACGAAGTCATTCAACACATCAATGATAATGGATATTCATGTGACTGGATTTTAGAAACACATGTCCACGCGGATCATTTATCAGGTGCCCCATATTTAAAAGAAAAACTTGGCGGCAAAACTGCGATTGGCGAACACGTACAAACAGTTCAAAAAACATTTGGTGATGTTTTCAACGCTGAAAAAGAATTCGCAACAAACGGAAGCCAGTTTGATCACCTTTTTAAAGATGGTGAAACTTTTACCATCGGCAATTTAAAAGCAGAAGTTCTTCATACACCGGGCCATACACCTGCATGTATTTCATATGTCATTGATGGTGATTGTTATGTCGGTGATACTATGTTTATGCCAGATTTTGGTACTGCACGCTGCGATTTTCCAGGCGGTGATGCGGCGCAGCTTTTTGATAGTCTTCAACGTATTCTATCGTTACCAGATGATACGACGCTTTACATGTGTCATGATTATGCGCCGGGTGGGCGCGCCTATAAATGGGTATCATCCGTTAAAGAACAGAAAGAAAAAAATATTCATATCGCGGGTAAATCACGCGAACAGTATATTGCCGCAAGAACGGCCCGTGATGCAGAACTGAGTATGCCGAAATTGATCCTTCCGTCTGTGCAGGTCAATATGCGAGCTGGCGACATGCCACCAGCAGAAGACAACGGCATTTCATATATTAAAATTCCGGTTGATGCGCTTTAATTTTTCATGAGCAAATATCGTAGCAATTTACCATTCTCCGATGGCAGATATTTTCTGACTGATGGTGGAATGGAAACAGATTTTATATTCCATCATGGAATTGATATTCCCCATTTCGCAACATTCGAGCTTTTAAAAAAGCCGGGCATGGAAAAATTCATCCAGGATTATTTTAAAAAATATACCGATATTGCCGCCGAACATAATGCTGGCTTTATATTAGGTGGCCTTACATGGCGTGCTAATAACGATTGGGGTGCCAAGTTCGGATATGATACCCCTGATGCTGTTGACGGCGTCGTTAAAAAAGTAATCCGTTATTTAATTGAAATTCGCGATAAGCTGGAAACAGAAAATATGCCGATTGTCATCAGTGGCAGCCTTGGCCCGCGTGGTGATGGTTATGACCCGGGAAATCCAATAAGCATAGAAGAAGCCAAAAAATATCACAGCGCACAGATTAGGTCATTCTTTGACAGCGAAACAGATATTGTTTCTGCGTTGACAATGACGAATACACCAGAAACAATCGGTATCGTTCTTGCTGCCAAAGAGATCGGCATGCCGATTGCCGTTTCCTTCACCGTTGAAACCGATGGCAATTTGCCAACCGGTATGAGCATAAAAGAAGCCATTGAAAAGGTTGACGAAAATTCAAATGCCTATCCAGCCTATTATATGATCAATTGTGCCCACCCCACACATTTTTCACATATGTTAAAAGAAGACGGCGCATGGAAAGATCGACTTATTGGTATTCGTGCAAATGCCTCAAAATGCAGTCACGAGGAACTGGATAATTCAAAAGAGCTGGATGATGGAAATCCGGTTGAATTTGGCCAGGAATACAGGGAAATTTTAGCCGTTAACCCGCAAATTAAAATTATTGGTGGATGTTGCGGCACCGATCATCGTCATGTGTTCGAAGCCGCAAAAGCTTGCATTCAGTTTTAATGGCACCATTCACCATACGCATCAATATGACGACACCAATCAACATCTGTCCAAAAGCGGCTGATCTCACCCGGTGGTACCGGGCATTTATATAATCCTTTTTGGAAGCACAGTTTCTTTTGTTTATAGGTGATAAGCATCATATCTCTCCTGTTCATTATTTTTATTATTATTGACAAGAACATTATACTAATAATATGAATAAATCAAGAACAAAATGAGAACATGTATTTTTTTCATTATATGTTTGTTGTTTTGATCAATTCCACATATGAATAAAGAAACGATAAAAAAGAGCCACGAATGACCACTAAGCCAAAAATATCAGACCGTGAATTTATTGCGTTAATGGCAGTGATTATGTCATTGGTCGCACTCGCGATTGATTCAATGCTTCCTGCATTAAGCAATATTGCAGACGACATCAACATCATGGATTTAAACGACAGCCAATGGATTATTTCATTTGTTTTCTTTGGTATGTCAGCGGGACTTCTATTTTATGGACCACTTTCCGATGCTTATGGAAGAAAACCAATTCTTTATATTGGTGTAACGCTATTTCTAATCGGTGATGTTATTTCCATAATGGCATCCGACCTCACCATTATGTTAGTAGGCAGGTTCTTACAAGGATTCGGTGGTGCAGCTTGTCGTGTCATCACCGTTGCCATGGTTCGCGACCGTTTCGAAGGGGCCGAAATGGCCAAATTTATGTCGCTAATCATGATGATATTCATTTTGGTTCCCGCACTGGCACCATCCGTAGGACAATTCATATTATTTTTTGCCGGATGGGAATATATCTTTGGCTTTATGTTCTTATTCGGTTTTAGCGCGATTATGTGGTTTCATTTCAGACAATATGAAACACTCGCCCCCGAAGGAAGACATCCATTTACATTATTTAGAATTGCCACGAGAACGATTGAAGTTGTCACCAATCCTGTTTCGATTTCATTCACCATCGCTTCCGGTATAGTTTTTGGATCATTCATTGCTTATTTAAATACATCGGCCCAGATTATGCAGGGCCTATATAATGTCGGTGATATGTTTGCCGTATATTTTGGTATTCAGGCTTTTGTATATGGCGCATCTTCATTCTTGAATTCAAAATTACTTTCCAAATATTCTATGGAAACAATTTGTCTTTTCTCATTATCGACACTGACTATAACCAGCATCTTATTTTTCGGTTATTTGCAAATCAATAATCATGAAATGTCCTTTGCGATGCTGATGATATATTTATCGACAACATTTTTCAGCATAGCGCCTTTGTACGGAAACTTTAACAGTATGGCGATGCAGCCTTTCGGTCATATGGCTGGCGTTGCTACTTCCGTGATGAGCGCCATTCAAACTTTTTTCGCAGTAATTGTTGGCGCAATCGTCGGGCAAATGTATAACGGAACTGTAGAACCACTCGTCACCAGTTTTATGGTATGTGGCATCGTTACATTATTGATTTTTACTTTTGGCAGAAAAAAGCTGAACAAAGCCAAAGCATAATTTTAAATAATTGGGGGAATATTATATTTGAGGCATTAATTGAACGTTACGTTTAAAAAAAATAGACTTTATCTTACGGAACCTGATGGGTTTGATTTCACATATAGCGCCCTATGGTTAAGGGAAATGAGCGATAACCCAGCATTTCGTGACCCCCAAACTGGACACAAAATCGCGGACGCGGATGAACTTCCGCTTGATCTGGAAATTAACAATTTAAAAATCATTGATCGCCATATAGAAATAACCTTTAGCGATCTTCACCAATCCACCTATTCAATTGATAATTTACGTGAATACACCGAAGAGCCAACATCAAAAGAACTGATCGGAAGTAAAGAATATTGGGATTCAAATCTTGATCCGTTACCGTGGCATGACCTTACTGAAATAAAAAATAACCCTGAACAACTGCTTGCTGCTTTAAACGATCTTTCCAAGCTTGGCTTCGCCCTTATCAGAAATGTACCTTCTGAAATGGATGGCATGCGAGAATTCACTGATCTGCTTGGCCCGATTAGAACAACAAACAATGGAATTATCGAAGACATCAAAGCCCTTCCACCAGGTGACGTCTATGATCTTAGCATGACAGCGAGAGCCCTTGAACCGCACACAGATAATCCATTCAGGTGGCCACAACCCGGATATGTGTTGCTACATTGTCTTTCCAACACAACAGAAGGCGGTGAAAGCGGTATGACCGACGGCTTCAGAGCAGCTTATGAATTAAAAAAACAATCGCCAGAATTGTTCGATGTCCTTTGTACCGTTCCCATCAATTGGAAGTACAGTGATGAACAAGCCATTCTTGAAGATTCATCAACCTTCATCGAATTAAACCGTAATCAAGAAGTCAGCCATGTTCGTTTTCATGGTCGCAGTGACCGTGTATCTATCACAGACCCAGATAAATTGGATTTATTTTATAAAGCACGGCGAGAATTTAAAAAACTGATCCAGTCAGACGAGCTTGAAGTCCGGTTTAAATTAAAAGAAGGCGATATGTTCATTGTTGATAATTACCGCATTATCCATAGACGCACTGCATTTAAACCAGAAACGGGAAAACGTCATATGAGGCAAGCATACATTGACCGCGATGTCATTTCCAGCAGGCAAAAGGTTCTTGCCAGAGACACGAACGTTCAAGCATGGCAAGCGCGTTAATTTATGGTGTACCCGGAAGGATTCGAACCCTCGACCTACGGATTAGAAGCCCTTTGTTCAATCCAGCTGAGCTACGCGTATAATTTATTTATTCGATATGAAGTGAAGCTAATAGATTAAGACTATGTATCACATCATCATATTTGACGTTCGGATTAATGAGACATAATCTGAATACCTTCTCCTCGTAAATTTCTGTTGTTGTAATCAATGCAAATCCATCGTTAAGCAGGCCCTCGACAGCGCTACGCATTTTTTTCTCGCAGCGGTTTTCTTTTTCTTTTGATCGGAAATTTAAAACACCTATGGAGGGCTTCGTGACGATTTCCCAATCATTTGAAATATTAATATGGTGTGCTACTTCTTCTGCTATTAAGATCCCTCGTTCAATGCATTTTGTCAGTTGTTTTACACCATGGGTTTTAAAAAACATCCACAATTTTAGCGCCCGAAAAGATCGTGTTAGTTGTGGCCCATAGTCGAAAAAATTTATTTCTTTACTTAAATAATACTCGGCTTCGATACTACCATCCAATACTTCTTTTGCTTCTCGAAGATATTCCGCCTCCATGGAAAATGCATTTTTCAGCAAATGACCATTTCGCACTAACAAACAGCCAATTTCATATGGTTGGAACAACCATTTGTGTGGGTCAAGTGCCAGACTGTCTGCCATTTCTAGGCCTGCTAATAGTTTCTTACCTTTTTTAGTAAGATAGGCCGCAGCACCATAAGCACCATCAACATGCATCCACAAACTATACTGATCACAGATTGCTCTCATCTCATATAATGGGTCTATTGCACCACTGCTTGTAGTTCCTGCTGTGGCAATAACTACAAAAGGTTTGAGGCCATTTTCAATATCCTGCTTAATAGTTATTCTTAAAACATCCATTTTCATAGAGAGGTCTTCATCAACAGGTATAACTTTATATTGGTTAGGAGAAAAACCTAAAATCTTAAGAGCCTTCTTTATGGTTGAATGAGTTTGACAGGTTCCATAAACAACAAGTGCGGGATCATGTCCAGTGGGGCTTCCTAGAACATGTGTTCTGGCTGCATGCAATGCTGTAAGGTTTGCCATTGAACCACCACTTACAAAAACCCCAGCCGTTTCGATAGGAAAATTCATCAATTGTCTGAGCCAATCCAAGGTCATTGCCTCAACAGCTGCAGCAGAGGACCCAACGAATGAGTGCCCAGCAAAAATATTAAACCCAGAACTTATTGCGTCAGCAAGCGTACTAATAAAATTACCTGACCCAGGGACGTATCCATAAAAACGAGGATGGTCAGTGTGCGTGATCCCGGTAAGAATATCCTTATCAACCTGTTCCAATATCAGGGAAGGGTCCATACCATTTTCGGGCAAACTAGTTTCTAACATTGAATTATAAATCGATCGATTTTGATAATTATGGACCGGCTTTTCTTCAATATTGGCAATATGATCAACAATCATATCAATAACTTGGTACCCCAATTTCTTCATCTGACCTGGTGGCAGATTTAAGGATTCGGGTTCATTAAAATCGTATTTTTTTGTCATACGTAAATAATAACGATGTGAAAAACTAATTCTTGTACGATATTAGCAAATTCGAGTAAAAGATCGGATATATTGTCCTGGCGTCAATCCAACGCTTTTTTTGAAGTGGCGATGAAAATGGCTTTGATCAACAAAACCACATTCTATTGCTGTATCGGCTATTCTCATACCATCCAATAAATATCCCATTGCCTTTTCGATGCGGCAACTCATCAAATATTGGTATGGAGAAAGGCCAAATGCTCTTTTAAATGATCGAATAAGATGTGTTGGATGCATCCCTACAGAGTCAGAAAGAGTTTTTAATTCAACAACAGTTTGACATTCTTCTTTCAAATAACACTTTAAATTTTTGAGTTTATCACGGCTCAGTGGTTCATTTTCAAGGCTTCTGCCATATCTGTCGATCAATTTAGAAAGACATAACTCAAAATATTCTTCACTAAGCATTTTATCATAATTACCATTGGAAAGTATGAAGTAGAGTTTTTTAAGCATCGTCAATATTGTAGGATCATTTACGATAAATCCACTATCTGGTCCCTCTCCTAAAAACGATACACAATCTTTCTGGTTAAATTCAATGAAAGCTTTCGGAATATTTATGCAACTATAACGCAACCCCTCGCCATCAAAATCAGCGCCATCATGAGCTACCCCAGGATTTATGATAGTAACACTTCCGACACCTGCTATAAGCCTGTCCGAAGCACAGCTAACGTCGCATACTCCCTCATCAATGATACCGATGGAAAGTGCGTCATGCACATGTGGTTTTAAACGATTTCTTTTTATTGAAACCTCACCAACTCTTATCGAATGATTACGCATAAATGCATTTATACAGTGACCAAATTAATAGAGTAAAGGAAAAGATTCTCTACCCTAAAAAGCAATCTAGTAGCCACACACTTCCATTCACCTTCATCTGCTTCGATTTCGAGTTGGATTCAATCTATTTAAAGCCGACAAACCATTAATAAAGGGGACACCCGGAAGGTGTCCCCTTTATTAATGGCGCGCCCAAATATCAAGAATTTAAAACTATTCGGGCGCAAATCATTTCTTTTTTCCGCAAGGAAACAAGGAAGGATTGACCTCGGCCGCTACGCGCCCTCCGTCTCCTACGCTGCGCTTCGGAACCGAACAAGGCTTGAATCTTCGAGGGCACGAATTAATAAAGGGGACACCTAGAAGGTGTCCCCTTTATTAATGGCGCGCCCGGAAGGATTCGAACCCTCGACCTACGGATTAGAAGTCCGTTGCTCTATCCAGCTGAGCTACGGGCGCATAATTTATGTATTCAATGATTATGAACGATAGGCAAATACATCCGCATAGTTCTTAAGACGTTTTTTACGGACATGTGGCTCATGAACGACATAATCAATATTATTGCGCTCAGCATATGCCACAGCTTCATCCTTGCTGTCAAAGGTTAATCTTATTTGACTCTTCATATCCGATGAACCGGTCCATCCCATTAATGGATCAATTTCTTTTGATTGCTCAGGTGCATATTCAAAACGCCATTTGTCACAACGCTTCATTCCTGATTGCATAGCATTTTTCGTTGGTTTAAAGATACGTGCTACCATAATGATTACCTTCAAAATAATTTCTTGCCCTCTTTTACTCTACAATTCCAATGAGGAAAAGAAGAAATTATAAGACTCTCGGAAAAAAGATTTAAAAATATTATTTATCAAGGAAATTGATCGGCGTAGCGCCTTTTATCAAATCGGCAAGAGTGTATTTGTTAATCGTACCCATGAATGCGTCGAGTGCTTCTTGCATCACATTACTGAAATTACATTCTTCCTGTAGTAAACATCTGCCTTCTTTATTACCAAGGCATTCAACAAGGGTCATATCTTCTTCTGTGTATTTAATAAGCTCACCAATGTTGATGTCTTTTGGTTCTTTCGCAAGACGGAAACCGCCATTTTTTCCGCGAATGGTTTCCAGATAATCGCCCTTACCAAGGTGATGGATAACTTTCATTAAATGATTACTGGAAATGCCGTAAACTTCTGATACCTCGCGGATTGATGCAAGCTCGCCATTCTTTTTGGCGACATACGTCAAAACCCTAACCGAGTAATCTGTAAAAGAAGTAAGTCTCATTAATTATCCACCGGAATTTACTAAATACTGTCATAAACATGTAAAGTTTTAAACCAAACATATGGTTTAGACAAGTCTATATATAATAATAGTTCTTAAGAGCGCGGTGTAATGAAATTTTATTAGCTCGCTTGTGGCTTTTTCTTTCGTGCTTTTTCAGATTCAGATTTTAGCTGTCCGCATGCCGCAAGAATATCTTCGCCGCGCGGTGTTCTAATCGGCGCCGATATTCCACGATCAAAAATTATCGATGAGAATTTTTTAATTCTCGCGTTACTTGGTCTTTCATATTCAGAACCAGGCCACGGGTTAAACGGGATCAAGTTTACTTTTGCATGAAGCTTATAATCCTTGATTAGTTTCACAAGATCGAGCGCATCTTGATCACTGTCATTCACATTTTTTAAAAGAATATATTCCAGTGTTATTTTCCGGCTGTTTTTAATGCCTGAATAATTCTGAAGCGCCGTCATCAATTCGTGAAGCGGGTATTTGTTATTGATCGGCATAATTTTTGTGCGCGTTTCATCATTCACCGCATGAAGTGATACAGCGAGATTTACGCCCATCTCATCACCACAACGATAAATTTCCGGCACCACACCTGATGTGGATAAGGTAATACGGCGACGTGACAGGTTAATACCGTTATCATCCATCACAATATGCATCGCTTTATTGACATTATCAAAATTATAAAGTGGCTCACCCATACCCATCAGCACAATTGTTGAAACCAACCGTCCTTCAGATGGGCTTGGCCATTCACCAAGATGGTCACGTGCTACAAGCAACTGCATGATAATTTCAGCAGATGTTAGATTTCTAACCAGCCTTTGTGTTCCTGTGTGGCAGAATTTACAGGTTAATGTACAGCCAACTTGCGATGATATACATAACGTGCCGCGGTCTTCTTCCGGGATAAAGACTGTTTCTACTTCCTGCCCATCAGGGAATTTCATCAACCACTTGCGTGTACCGTCTTTGGAAATAAGATTTTCCACAATTTCCGGGCGACCGACATCAAAATTTTCATTTAACTTTCCCCGCATATCTTTTGAAATGTTGCTCATTTCATCAAATGATTTTGCACCGCGAAAATAAATCCAATGCCAAATTTGCTGAGCACGCATTTTGCATTGTTTTTCAGGCACACCGATTTCTTTTAATTTTTCGGCGACCTCATCACGTGTCAGTCCAATAAGACTTTTATTTTCATCAAAAGTATGGCGTGGTGCAACTAATGGCTCCACCCCTAACGGCAAAGTTTTCATAATCAAATCATCTCAAGTTTTAGGCAGGCTGTCAAACACAGCCAAATTCCTTAACGACAGGCGCTTGTAATCGCATTATGCGCTGCTGTAAAGCCTGATAGTGAAAATTCATAGCTTGTGGCATTACCACGACCACTGGTCGCATTAAGCACCATTCTGTTTCCACGTTTCATCGATGCAATCAACGCCGCATCCTGTTTTGCGTCATACGCCCATGCACCATCTTCGGATGTGAATAGATCATCCTGTTTTTTACGGTCAATATTGACACGAACCTGTGAACTCGTTTGGAAATTATAACCGGCAATGAAATTAAACTCATTCGTGATTTGTTTTGCAGGTTTGTGTGTCACTGTGATGAATGGATTACCGTGCCTTAATGAATTTGGTCTTTTCACTTTTGGCACAGAAATCATATAACATTCAGTTTCACCTGAATCCTTGCTCAATTTAAATGCATCCCAATCACGATTGCTGCTTAAAAGCTGGCGGCTATCCGCCATCGCAACGGATGTAAATACCAATGAAGATGAAATGGCAACAGATAACCAAGTCATTTTTTTATTCATCAAATTTCCTCTTAAAATCACATCTTTTTGGCAATTATCTGCCAAACGGTTCAAGTCTATTTTATAGTTATAAATCAATTTTGTCAGAATTTTGATTATATTGTAACGATTGTCAATAATTTCACACGATTTTTCTTTAATTTTTGCTGTTTTTTTGTCTGCTAATCTGATTATTGTAGCAATAGATCAAAATTTGATGTAACAAACATATTGTTACAAATGAAACTAATTTCAAAAGGACTTGAGATCATGAGCAAAGTCTATGAAAATGCGACTTCCGCATTGGAAGGCATCTTATCCAATAATATGACAATAATGGCTGGTGGATTTGGATTATGCGGTATCCCGGAAAATCTAATCATTGCCCTTCGCGATAGCGGCACAACAGGCATTACGGCCATTAGTAATAATGCAGGTGTTGATGATTTCGGGTTGGGATTACTTCTGCAAACCAAACAAATTAAAAAAATGATCTCTTCTTACGTTGGTGAAAACAAGGAATTTGAAAGACAGTATCTTGCAGAAGAACTTGAACTTGAATTTAATCCGCAAGGAACCCTTGCAGAACGCATTCGTGCGGGTGGCGCAGGCATACCGGGTTTTTATACGAAAACCGGTGTCGGCACATTGGTTGCAGAAGGAAAAGAACATAAAGATTTCGACGGTGAAACATACATCATGGAAACTGGTCTAAAGGCCGATGTTTCCCTTGTTAAAGCATGGAAAGGCGATAAAGAAGGCAATCTGATTTTCAGAAAAACCGCCAGAAACTTTAACCCTATGATGGCAACGGCCGGAAAAATCACCGTAGCCGAAGTAGAAGAACTGGTTGAAACAGGAGAACTCGATCCGGATCAAATCCACACACCGGGTATTTTTGTGCAGCGCATCATCGTTTCAAAAGATCTTGAAAAACGCATTGAACAAAGAACAACACAACCAAGAGAAGGAGCATAATCATGGCTTGGACAAGAGAAGACATGGCGCGCCGCGCAGCTCAGGAACTTAATGATGGTTATTATGTAAATCTTGGTATTGGTATTCCGACACTGGTTGCCAACTTTATTCCGGACGGCGTTGATGTCACGTTACAAAGTGAAAATGGTATGCTTGGTATGGGACCCTTCCCATATGAGGGCGAAGAAGATCCCGACCTGATCAATGCAGGCAAGCAAACAATCACAGAACTAAACCGCACCAGCTATTTTTCATCCGCCGACAGTTTCGGCATGATCCGTGGCGGCCATATTGACCTAAGTATTCTGGGTGCTATGCAGGTATCCGAAGAAGGCGACCTTGCCAACTGGATGATACCAGGCAAGATGGTTAAAGGCATGGGCGGCGCTATGGATTTGGTTGCTGGCGTAAAAAAAGTTGTGGTGATCATGGATCATAATGCGCGTGACGGCAGTGCAAAATTACTGAAAAAATGCACATTGCCGCTTACCGGTGTGGGCGTGGTTGATATGATTGTTTCTGATGTCGGTGTTTTCACCATAAATGATCAGGGTTTAACCTTAACAGAGCTGGCGCCGGGTGTTACAATTGACGACGCCAAAGCCAGAACCGAGGCCGATTTTAAGATTGCAGCAGATATTTCATAAAAAAATATGCCATTATGTTATAAAATACGCTATAAAGGCTGACTGATTCATAATAAAGAATAAAAATTATAGAGACTTGATTTTTGTATGCTTAATTTTAAGAAAGTCATTCTTGCATTTTCAGCGCTGATTGCATTTACAAACAACGCTGCATTAGCGACAGATTTTAAATTTGCTGATGTTGAAACCGGCATAAAAATTCTTACGGCAGATGATGAATATCTGACCGCAATGAAACCAATTGAAATTGCATTACGTGTTGGTTCGCCGACGGCTGACAAAACCATTGATGATTTAAAAGCACATTATGCGGCAAATGTCATTCCGTGGCCGGAAGCCGAAAAAGCACTTCTTAAGGCGCTTATTGTCACACATAAAAAGAAACTTGCCAAAATTGCACACTTGTTACCGGATGAGGTTTATTTCATCAAAGTTACCGATGAAATTGAAGGTGGCGTTCCGCACACGCGTGGTAATGCCTTTATTTCACCAGCGCGCAGAACATCTTTATCAACAAAGCTATTTTTCCATCAGATTTTCCACATCATC
Organism: Pseudemcibacter aquimaris; assembly: GCF_028869115.1. Taxonomy (NCBI): domain Bacteria; kingdom Pseudomonadati; phylum Pseudomonadota; class Alphaproteobacteria; order Emcibacterales; family Emcibacteraceae; genus Pseudemcibacter; species Pseudemcibacter aquimaris. Next base: position 371,629 of record NZ_CP079800.1, on the reverse strand, counting down.
TCAAGACATAACCGTGTAAAACGCGCAAGCCTTTATAAACTGATTAATTTCCGTCCTTGTTATTTCCAACCGACGGAAGATGTTGATAAATACAGCGTCAGAAACCCGGAAGCACCGTTTACAGAATTTTTTGTACCTGTGGAAATCGATGACCGCGACACATATGTGATGACCCATCTGCATACAACACATGATGGTTTCGATGCGAGTATTGAGCGTGGTTTTGATGGTCATATATCCGCCGATTTATTAGAAGTCACCGTGGATAAAGGAATATGTAAGCCTGTGATTAAAGCGGACGGAAGCCCAAGCATTTATAAACATGAAGATGTTCCGGATTTTTATGAACAGGTTGGCCATAACACGAATTTTGATTACCACCCTGAAGAAATCATTGCAGATAATTTTGCATTTCTTATGATGAGGAAACGGGACCTGATCGATCCTGATATCCCAAGAGATATCGAAGACTGGCTCGATATAGACATCCGATCACGATAAATAAATCAAAACTGAAAGAGAACAATGGACATAAACGAAAATTTGAAAGGTCCATTGTTTATGCTGCTGAGCTGTCTTTTGTTTTCAACAATGGGCGGCCTTATCAGATATTTATCGGTTCATGATATCCACCCCTTTATGACTGCATTTGTCAGAACATTATTCGCGATCATATTTCTTATCCCCACCTTTTCCAAAGTCGGCCTTCGCGGGTTAAGAACAGAAAGATTAGGGCTACATTTCTTTCGCGGCATGGTATCAGGCATTGCGGTGATTGCCAGTTTTTATGCGGTTACCGTTATTCCGCTGGCCATATCCACATCATATAGTTTCGCGGCGCCCATTTTTGCAACGATCTTGGCAGCCATATTCTTAAAAGAACGCATCAGGTTACCACGCATCAGCGCCGTGATCGCAGGCTTTATTGGTATGCTGATACTGTTAAGACCCGGATCAATTCCGTTTAACAGCGGTGTTGCGGCAGCGCTTACTGGTGCCTTTACAGTTGCCATCGCCATTATTTGCATCAGAACCCTAAGCCAATCCGACAAACCGAATGTGGTGGCTGTGTGGTCATTGCTATTCACATTACCGCTTTCCTTCATTGTGGCGTTGACCCAATGGTCATGGCCGCCTGTCGAGTTATGGTGGGCCATCATCGCCGTGGGTATGTGTGCCGCCATGGCCCAATATTCTATTTCAAAAGCATTTGCACAATCAGAAGCCACAGCCATCTTACCCATCGATTTCACAAGATTGATTTTCGCGGCTCTGATCGGGTATTTCTTTTTTGATGAAACACCGGATATTTACACATTCATCGGTGCATCGATTATTCTAGGCAGCGCAGTATATGCCGCCCACCGTGAAGCGATTAACAGAAAACAGGATATATAATGATAAAAATACTATTCGTCTGTCTTGGGAATATTTGCAGATCCCCAACCGCAGAAGGGGTGTTCAGACATAAAGCATCAGAAGAAGGATTAACGGACATCATGATCGATAGCGCCGGAACCGCCGCCTATCATATCGGTAATCCACCTGATAAACGATCACAACACACGGCAAGTAAATATGGTATCGATCTATCCACCTTACGCGCGAGGCAGGTTGCATATTCCGATTACACAGAATTTGATTACATCATTGCCATGGACAATGAAAATTTACGCAATATGCAGTCAGAATGCCCGGGCGAACATCGTCATAAGCTTTTCAAATTTACTGAATTTTGTGATCGTCACGTTGGCGAACCGGTCGTTCCGGATCCCTATTACGGTGGAAGTGACGGTTTTGAAAAGACATTTTCAATTATTGAGGATGCCGCCGAAGGTTTCCTAAATCATATAAAAAGAGAACATAATCTGTAAAACTCTTGAAATATTGTGATGATATGACAATATATAGTGTAACTATGTTTATTTTTGAAAGGATTGATTTTAATGGTTGATCAAAACCAATATTATTCAAATTCACGCACACAGACTGCGGCAGAGATCGATGAGGGCCTGCGCGCGTATATGTTAACCGTGTATAATTACATGGCATCTGCGCTTGCGCTTACGGGTCTTGCTGCATATGTGACAGCGAATACGCCTGCATTGGCTTCGCTCTTTTTTACAGCTGAGGGCGGGCGAACAGGTTTAGGAATGATTCTATTTATCGTGACTATTGGTTTATCATTCGGAATTAGTGCAGGCTTGAACCGTATGAAAGCTTCAACTGTTCAAATACTATATTGGGTGTTTGCTGTATTATTTGGTGTTTCATTATCATACGTACTTATGATTTATACAGGTGTAAGCATAGCCAGAACGTTTTTCATAACAGCAGCGGCTTTTGGATCACTAAGTATTTATGGTTATACAACCAAAAGAAACTTGGCCCCTTTGGGAACATTCTTAATGATGGGGCTAATTGGCCTACTCATTTCCGGGCTTGTAAATGCATTTTTCTTGCAATCTACAATGCTACATTTTGTAACATCTGCAGTAGGCGTTCTAATCTTTGCAGGGTTTACAGCATACGATACACAGAAAATAAAATTATGGTATGATATTAACGACAGTCATGAGGTTGCTAAAAAGAAAGCGATTTATGGAGCTTTAGATTTATACCTAGATTTCATCCTTCTATTCTTACACCTACTCCAATTCCTAGGCAACCGCGAATAGATCGTAACCGATTGATTTAAAACCCCGCCCTTAAAAATTCGGCGGGGTTTTTTATTGCCAAATTGCATTTCAGCGATCATACTCTTTCTCCATACTCAGGGAGAAAAAATCATGAAATCATCCAGAAGACATTTTATGCAGGCTAGCCTGGCGGGAAGTGCCGCGCTGCTTGCGGATAGTGCACTCGCGCAGGATACTACACTGATACCAGGGCGCGGACCGGGGGAACCAATTGATAGTTCTGTTACCTATGCTGACAGATCACCCTATGTAAAAGACGCGAAAATGCGGGGATCTGCAAACGGTCTTGTGGGTGGTGGCTTTACCCCACTTCAACACAGCCGCGGCATGGTCACACCATCCGGTCTTCATTTCGAAGTACATCATAGCGGTGTTCCTGATATTGATCCGAGCGAGCATAAATTGCTGATCCACGGATTGGTGGATGATGAAAAAATATTTACCATGGAAAATCTTCTGAGATTTCCATCGGTTAGTCATTTTCATTTCCTTGAATGCGCCGGAAACGGTATGGGTGAATGGATGGCCCCGCGCGGCAAGACCGTTCAGCAAACACACGGACTTACAAGCTGTTCCGAATGGACGGGTGTTTCATTAAAAGTGCTGCTTAATGAACTTGGAGTTCGTGGTGACGCCAAATGGATATTGGCCGAGGGCGACGATGGCGCCCGCATGACCCGAAGCATCCCGCTTTGGAAAGCGATGGATGATGCGTTTCTTGCCTATGCGCAAAATGGTGAATTCCTTCGCCCTGAACAAGGATTCCCGCTGCGCCTTATTGTACCGGGTTTTGAAGGCAACATGAATGTCAAATGGCTACGCAGGTTAGAGGTTGGTGATAAACCATGGTGGACCCATCATGAAAACACCGAATATGCCGACCCACGACCCAATGATGAAATCCGCGCCTTTTCATTTTATATGGAAGCACGTTCTGTCATCACATCCCCATCCGGAGGAATGAAGCTGAATGGCCCCGGTTTTTATGAAATAAGCGGTCTTGGCTGGTCTGGTCATGGCACCGTCAAAAAGGTTGAAGTATCAACGGACGACGGCAACACTTGGCAGGACGCGACATTGCAAGGCCCAGTACTTCCGAAATGTCATACGCGCTTTACCCATCCATGGCGTTGGGACGGCAAAGAAACAACAATCCTTAGCCGCTGCACCGATGATACCGGATATGTTCAGCCGACCTATGATGAAATGTATAAGCTTCAGGGTCCCGTTGGCATAATGCATAACAACGCCATCCAGAAATGGCACATCGCACAAGATGGGGAGATTACAAATGTTCGCTAAATATAAAAATATTATCGGTTTTACAGCCGTTGCAACGTCCCTCACCTTTGGTGCTGTTTACGCGACTGCGCAAGAAAAATATGGCTTCGGCACATCCGTCAGCCCCGATGAAATTGCAAGATATGACGGCGATATTCATATTGATGGTACTGGCTTACCAGACGGCAGCGGCAATGTTGCCCTTGGCCGTGAATTATATGAATATCAATGTGCCGTATGCCACGGTGAAAAATTAGAAGGCGTGCGCGCAATGGGGGCAGGCAGCATGCACGAAGGTCGCCGCGATATCAAAAAGCTACCCTATGCAACATCACTGTTTGATTTTATTCGCCGTGCCATGCCACTGACCGACCCGGGCACACTTAGCAATGATGAAGCCTACGGTTTAACAGCATTCTTACTTGTTGAAACGGGTGTGATTGATGATCCGGATTTAACACTTGATGCAGAAAGCCTTAAGGCCATAAAAATGCCAAACCGTGATAAATTTATCATTGATCCGGATTCGCGTTTCACTGCTGAGGACCTGGCGGATAAGTAATTTGTAAAAGAGGGAAAATTAATGGATATCACCAGAAGAAAATTTGTTGGGGCAACTTCCGCTGCGCTTGTCGCATCGCCAATGTTAACGGCGGCGCGCGCGGCAAGTAACAGCCATGATGACCCGCTTGGTATTCGTTCAGATTTCCCGCTTTTAAAAACCACAAATTACCTCAACACGGCCTATCATGCAGTTTCCCCCAATCAAGTTGTGGAAGCAGGCATTAATTTTTTCAAGGACCGTGCTGATCCAGCCGATAGTATTGGGCCATTCCTTGCGGAAGGGCGTGTTGTGCGCGGAAAGTTTGCAAACCTTGTGAATGCGGAACAGGGCGAAATCGGACTAATTTACACCACAACAGAAGCCGAAAATATTGTCGTTAACAATCTTGGACTAAAAGCCGGTGACAATGTGGTGACGGATGATCTTCAATATAACGCGAGTTTTATTCTCTATGATTATTTCGCCAAGAATATGGGCGTAGAAGTCCGCATAGTAGAACGCGATGAAACAGGCCGCACACGGTTCGAAGATTTCGAAAAAATGGTTGATAACAATACGCGCATTGTTTCCGTGTCATTCGTATCCCATGAAAATGGTTTATGTCATGACCTTCGTCCGTTATCCGACCTTGCCCATGCAAATGGCGCCTATATTTACGTTGATGCTATTCAAGGCGTCGGCATGGTCGAACTTGACGTCAAGGCGGCAGATATCGACTTTATGGGATGCGGCACATATAAATGGCTACTCGCCAGTTATGGTACGGCTTTCTTTTATGTAAAGCGTGAATTACAGGACATGATCGCCGCTGATCGTCGCGGCATGTTCGCCGTGACCGATATGGAAAAATTCCGTGATTTTGATCCGTACCCTGATGCGGCAAAATATGGTTTTGCAACACCGGCCTTTGGGTCCGTATCTGTTGTTGGAACTGCGCTTGATTATATTGGCCGCATTGGCGTAAACAACATAGAAGGCCACACAGTTGCCCTTGCCCACAAAATGCGTGAACATATTGTGTCGCTGGGCCTTAAGTGCGATACACCCGAAGGGAACAGGTCATCGGTCGTGACTTTCTATCACGGAAAATCGCCGGATGCTGTCAGATCACAATATCAAAATGAAAACATCAAGGTCACATACAAACATGGCGGCACAAAAATCCGCGTTGGCGCATCACTTTTTAACAACGACGCAGACATTGATCATTTTAACGCGGTCACATCAGAAATCGCGAAACTGGGATAATTCACCATGACTAAAAAAGAGTTATTAGCGATTTTAATCGCCCTTTCCGCCTGCGTTATCTGGTCAGGTAATTTTGTGATCGCCCAGGGTGTCAATGAATGGATAAAGCCATTTACCCTTGCGTTTTGGCGCTGGCTGGTGGCGTTTATTTTCATATTGCCTATCGGATTAAAAGCAACCATTAAAGAATGGCATTTGGTAAGGGATAACTGGAAATTCATGGTGGTCATGGGGATTATCGGCATCGGGTTTTATAACACGCTGATTTATTTCGCAGGCCAATTTACAACAACCCATCATATTGCCATCGTATCTGCCACAGCGCCTATCGGGACGCTGGTCATTGCCGGTATCATGGGTGTGGAAAGATTATCCAGATATAAAGTTCTGGGTGCGATTTGCGCTTTCATTGGCGCGCTAATGGTTGTGACCCATGGTAATCCGCTAACCGTATTCAGTCAGGATTGGAACAATGGTGATATTATTTTGATATTCAGTACGCTGATTTGGGCGGCATGGAGCGTTGCAATTACTTTTAAGCCAAAAGAAATGTCAACGAGGACATTCTTAACCGCGATCATGGGTATTGGCACATTGTTCTTACTGCCTTGCTATTTATGGGAAGCAACCTATGTGGCACCAACCCCATTCACATTAGAAGCATGGGGCATATATGCATATGTGGGAATTATGGCATCCGTTGTCGCATGGTTCGCATGGCAGTATTCTGTGGATAATATCGGCTCCGTTAAAACCAGCCTGATTTATTACAGCATGCCAGTCTTCAGCGGCATACTCGCCATAATCATATTGGATGAACCCGTTGAAACATACCACATCATTGGGTTCGTGCTTGTATGTAGCGGAATTATCATTTCCAATTTAAGAAAACTTGGAATTGTGAAAGAGAAATAAACTAATCAATACCTTGCACAAGGAATGCTTTTGACTCACCTTTCATTGTCACTTCTAGTTCGGACAAAAGTGGCATCATAGGAGAATATGAATAACTGATAGATATATCAACATTTCTTCGCCCTTCGTCATCGGGATCAGCAGTAGTGATAGTAAAATCGGAAATCAAATTGTCATCAATTAAATACATAGAACGCTTAGCATATGTCTTGATGTCAGCTTCAAGCCCATCAAGATAATCGCTGTCAACACTCGTATTATCAAAATGCACCATGGCATATCTGGATGCTTGAGCAGCTGAATAGCTTAATACATTTTGCAAGAAAACTATTCGGCAAAGTTCAAAGAAAAAAAACGTCAATGCCAATGTAACAGGAATTACCATTGCAAATTCTACAGCAACAGCTCCATTTTCACTTTCTCTAAGTTTTCTTAACTTCTGAAACATTTAACGTCCATTATTTACTATTAATTTTTATGGTAGAGCTGGATGACAAGTTAATATATCCATCAGGCAACCAATTATAATTTAAAAGTGGTGGCACAAACGTTTCTGAAACTGTTACTTCCATATACGCACCAAAATCAGAAACACAAGTTGCCGTACATAATTGCTCAGTCCCGCCGCATGTACAATAAAGATTAGAAACAATTGTTGTTGTATCATTCGATGACGATGCAAGATGGGAATTCACTTCTGCAGAAGTAAGTGATTCAATATCTGCAATAACCGTAACTTCATTCGTATCTGCATTAACGTTTGTGATTGTAACAGGTCTCATCACCATTGCGTATTGAATACCAGCTTTTACAGCGTTTGTAATTTCCATTTGCCGCACATACGCAGAACCATAATCAACCGCAGCTACAAGCATTAAAATAATCACTGGCGACAATAGCGCAAGTTCTAACGCAGAAGTGCCGCTGTTATCTTTTGTAAATTTTTTAAGAGAAAATCTTATCATGTCACGCCCATTATTCAACCAACAACGCAATGCGAACTGACGTACCACTATTATTAATTAGGTCCCAAATACCATATGCTGTACATGTAGCCTCAGTCAACGAAAGATTATATCCGTTGCTACCTGAAAATTTTGCAGTTGCGCTAACAGACATTCCACAACCACCGACATTATTCGAATTACCAATCCATTCCAAATCCTGAGATGGCATATAAACGGCGCCATCTAATAAAACATTCGCACCACCGTTAATTTTATTGGCATTATTTTCCCAATCTTTATTTCGGTCAACATAAAGAGTAACACCTGCATATTGCGCATTTTCTGCTGACCACGATGCAACCCCAGCTACCGTGGGAGGAGTCAAATTAACGGTTGCGCCAGCATTAATATTTACATCACCAATAGATGATGAAGTATCACCAGTTAAAACGATTGACACACCTGTTCCAGAAATATTATCGCTGGAGCCAACAGATAAATTCAAACCATCATCAAATATATAGACGCCTGTATCCATTGTGATATTCTCACCACCAAAATCAATGGCGTTATTACTACTTCCCGTATTACAATAACGCCCTGGCTTAAAAGTATAACCTGTAACATCACCACTATCGTTCGTTTCTTCAATGACAAATGATGGATAATCCGATGCAAGCGTACTTAATGAATTACCTCGTCCGTTTCCAACATTTACTTCACAAGTAGACGGTATCGCAGGCACAGTTAAATCAGGAAAAGGATCATCAGTGCCAGAAGTATACGTATTAACATCTGTATCCACATGGATATCTGTGCTGCCACCAATTTTAATATTTCCAACTGCGTTAATAGCTGAAACCAATTCCTCTAGGGTTGAATTACCACTTAGAATAACTGAATCTTCAGCTGTTGAATTAGAAGAAAGCGCACAATTCACATCAATCGTTGTGGTGCCGATTGTTATAAGGGCACCTGATGCTGATTCATCCAGTGCTACGATACATCCACCGCCACCACCAGCAACAATTTCACGTGTCCCAGCAGTAGCTGATGCCGTTACCATAACGTCACTAAAACCTAAAGCTCTCGTGAAAAACCCTTCTACTGGTGATGAAATTACCGCATGCACGTAATTATTTTGACCACTATATGATCCAGCCGAAGGCGGACTGCTGACAGTTAGTGAATTGCTACCGCCAACAGTAAATCCGTTATTTGCAGCATCTGCAATTGCAATTGCAGACAAGCTTGCCTGCGTGGCTGTGCTGTTATTATCCAATTGATTTCTAATTTCCAATGCTGCGGCCATTACGGCTGCATCAACAGTACTTTGATTATGCCGTTTTTGTAAAAACCAAACAGACGTATCAAACGCCAACCCAGCAAACCCAACAAAAATCGGTAACATAATACCCAAATATACAGCTGTTACACCTTTTTGGTGACTATGACATTTCTTTAATAAATCTAGATATTTTTTTAACATCTTTAATTCCCTAGACACATTTAGATTTCCTCAATGGCCCATTTATCCATGAAATTACCATAACGAGTTCTTGTAAAAGAACCGTTAATTTAATTTAAAGTTGTAAAAAATTTGTATTGCCCAACAATTTACCAGCAGTGAGTATAACATACATCATAATTGACGGCAAGAATTTGGGAGTTTTACTGCCCTATTACATACTTATCATACCACCCCAAGAAACGCTCTAACCGATCCCGTTGGAAACTTGGCCTTCTGATGCCATGATGCTCATTTGGGTAAACGATTAATTGGGTATCAATTCCCAATCGTTTTAGACCTTGATAAAGTTGTTCTGAATTCTGAATTGGAACATTCCAATCAAGTTGTCCGCCCATCACAAGTGTCGGCGTTGTGATTTTACCGATATTATTGAACGGATTAATCGCTTCCCATGCATCAATATTTTCCCACGGAAGACCAAATTCAATTTCCCACTGAAGTTGATAATGATCATGACCATAATTGGCGCGGTGATTTACCTCGCTTGCACCGGTCACGGCACCTTTAAAGCGCCCTGATTGTGTAATCACATAATTGGTAAGAATTCCACCATAAGACCAGCCACCAACACCAAGACGGTCATCATCACTGATGCCGTTCGCCACCAAATAATCAGCAATTTTATCAACATCTGCAAAATCCGGCACTCCCCATTGGCGGTTCAGTGAATATGTAAAATCACTGCCATATCCGGTTGATCCATGCGGGTTTGGAAGGACGGCGATATATCCATTCGCGGCATATAACTGTCCCCATGTATCAAACGCCGTATCATGCTGACTAACCGGACCACCATGAAGGACAAAGATAGTCGGATAAGCTTTACTGCTGTCATAGTTTGGTGGATAGTAAACGAAACTTTCAACTGGCTCGTCATTCCAACCCGGCACTTTTAATCGTTCGACATTCGCAAGCTCAATTCCATCCAGAAGTTCATCATTAAGTGTTGTGATGCGATTTGCCATTCCATCATTCAAAACATGTACATCGTGTGGAATGTGATGGCTTGATTGGATGGTAGCGATGGTTCCATCCTGACCAACATCATAATCACGAACCGTTATTTCGCCATTTGTATGAGTGGTCATATCACCACCATTAACACCAATTGACATTAATGGGCCATTTCCACCTTCGTCGGGTAAGAAATATATACTTTGACCATCTTTTGAAAATGATGGGCGGTAGACCATATAATCATAATCTTTGGTCAATATGTTGGCCTTGCCACTACCGTCCGATGCAATTACCGCAAGCATTGATGTCGCATACCATAATTTTTCAGGCTCCGTGATTGTAATGTGGGCAATCCATTTTCCATCCGGCGACCATGCAGGGCTGCTGTCTGATCCTTTATTCTTGGTAATCTGGGTCGGTGTATATTCGCCCGCATCCGGATCAGCCGTTACCACCCAAATATCACTGTTGGAATTGCCGTCCGGATCACCTTCTCTTTTGGACACAAATGCAATTTTGCTTCCATCTGGTGACCATTTTGGATCACTATTATCATAATCACCGGCTGTAATTTGAATTGGATCTTCATCACCATTATGAAGGTATAAATGCGTTCTACGGCGATCTAAGTAACCCACATAATCGCGTTTAAACTGTAGGCGGTCGATAACGAAGGGCTTTTCTTTTGGTGCATCAACCTCTTCACCATTCTCATCCAGTTCTTTTGGTTCCGGATCTTTGATGGATAGTAACATTTTACTACCATCCGGCGACCAAAGAAAACCTGAAACGCCTTGCTCAACATGGGTATATTGCTGCGCCTCACCACCACGGCGGTCAAGCAGCCAAACTTGTGATTTGGCATCATCGCCTTTTCCACGTGTGCCTATAAAACCCAACGAACTGCCATCAGGGTTCCACTGCGGACTTCCCGCATTTAAATATGATGCTGTCATTGGGATTGTTGTTTTTCCATCAACGGATGTCATCCAAATTTGGGAATACCCCTTATCTTCTTCTTCGTCATTGCGACTAACAACATAAGCAACCCATTCACCATCCGGGCTCACCGTCACAGCACTAGGGGTTTGAATACCAAGAATATGATCAATACCAAATTTATTTCCTTCATCAGCAAATGCGGTTGCTGATAAAAACATTACATTTAAAATCACTACTGCAATATTTTTAATGTTCATGACATTCCCTTTATTTTTTGATGTTGTGTAATTATTATTTTTGATAAACATGCAACAAAATCCTAATTAATATGAATATGTCGCAACTCACATTCTATGCATTATACAATTAATATAATTGTATTCTAGTTCATTTATTTTCGCATAGCTGAAAAAGAAAGAACTTATATTTCTAATCGTTATAATTAATATCAGCATTTAGGGATAAAGCAATTACAGGGAACCAATAGCATGAGTACAAATACACTGGCAAAAGGCGTAAAATTGCATCAATTATTTGCCATTGGATTTGGTACTATGGTCGGTGTTGGCTGGATTATGCTCGCCGGCGGATGGATAGAAAGCGCAGGCACTTTTGGCGCTTCTATTGCATTTTTTGTGGGTGCCCTCGCCGTGATGATCATTGGTTTATGTTACGGTGAAATGGGGATGATGTTCCCACAATCCGGGGGCGAAGTTGTTTACGCATACGAAGGATTTGGCACAGAAATTTCATATGCAATGGGCTGGTTTTTAGCATTAATTTTTATTTCAGCATGCGCCTTTGAGGCAGTCTCAACCGCCTGGATACTCGGTGCCATTTTCCCTGCCCTCAGCCAAGGCACAGCACTTTATGAATTTTTAGACGCACCAATTACCGTTTATTCATTATTAATTGGCGTAGGCGGCAGCGCCATCCTCACATGGATAAATTTACGCGGCGGTAGAACGGCAGCAAAATTTCAAAACTTAGTAATTATTCTATTCATTCTTTCTGCAGCTTTTTTTATCATTGCCGGTATTGCAAACGGCTCTATGGAAAATGCCAAGACAAGCTGGATGGCGAAAATCAAGAGCATGAAAGTAATAATTAATTCTGACAATTTTTTAACAAACACTTATTGAACAAAGGTCGATTTATGAGTGAAGAAAACGAAACAGATTTTTCCATTTCTGATTTATTAAAATGGGGATCATTAATATCAATTGGTCTAATTATGTCATATCAAGTTGGATTCTACCAAGAGATAGGCTTCCAGTTTTTCACAATACTGAGTTTGCAAGATCATATAATGATTTTTTTAAAGTTAACACCATATGTATTTTTATCACAAGCACTTGCTTTCTATATTGGGTTGTCTGCAGCAGAAGAAAATAGTATCGCAAAAGATAGTGCTATTAATTCAACAAAATATAAAGCAATTTTTTTTGATATATTAATGCACTTTGCTGCATTCTTAATGATACTTAAACTACATTCGTGGCTCAGCGTATTGGGGTGGTTTTCAATGCTTATATGGTTAAAGTATGGACTAAGCATGTTAACACCTGCGCAAAACTATATTGATAATAACGTGGCGTTAAGAAATGCAATTCATTGGCTTCCGGCATTTTTCGCTTTATCATTCACTTATGGTGCTGAAAAAGGAAGCATTCTTTTATATGATGAAATTAAAAAGCCTTGGGTGATTTGCAATGAAGTAACTTTTCAATGTAAAAATGCGGAAGTCATTTCGATTTTTGAATATGGAATTTTATTTAAAACGGAAAAAAGAGTGAATTTTAAGTATAATAGTTCAAATATAATTGTCTCTTCCTCTTTTACAAATGACGTCCACACAACACCTTGGCAAGATATAGGTGATTTCTTGAATATTGAATGGATAGCAAATACGATTGATATTAGTCATCCGAAGAAAAGCAGCACGTAAAACTAATTATAAGTATGGTGACCCAAGATAGGAACTACATCGATAGATACTTTATTATAAAAAAACCGACCCAAAAGGTCGGTTCATTTAAACATTTGGTAGCGGGGGAGGGACTCGAACCCCCGACACGCGGATTATGATTCCGCTGCTCTAACCAGCTGAGCTACCCCGCCATACCAAATATGTTTTCCGACTCTAAAATAGCGTCAGACAGCGCTCTTATAGTGAATTGTTATTTCGCTGTAAACAGATATTTTTAATTATTGAAATTATAATGTGAATGATGTCTCAGCGCTGGCAATCCAGCCACCACCAAGCACTCTGTCATCTTTATAAAAAACGGCTGCCTGTCCTGTCGAAACGCCGTATTCAGGTTTGGTCAGATTAAAATAGGCTTCTTGTGAATTTTCACCTGGGAAAAGTGTCGCTGGCTCCGCAGGGCGTGTCGATCTAACCTTGACCATTACATCAAGACCGTCTTTCGGAATTTCAACATCACCAAGCCAGTTAACCTCTTTAATGCCGACTTTAGAAATTTCGAGCGCTTCCTTTGGCCCAACGATGACTTGTTTTTTATGAGGGTCAAGCTTGATGACATATAACGGATCGCCACCGCCGATACCCAGCCCACGACGCTGGCCAATTGTATAATAAATAATACCTTTATGTTCACCAAGCACACGACCATCCATATGAACGATTTCACCAGGTTCACCAGCGCCCGGCCTTAAGCGTTCAATTACACTCGCGTAGCCACCTTCTGGTACAAAACAGATGTCCTGACTATCCGGTTTATTGGCTATGCTTAAACCATATTTTTCCGCAAGTTTACGCACGTCATCTTTAACCATACCGCCAAGAGGGAAACGTAAATAATCCAGTTGATCTTGCGTGGTTGCAAAAAGGAAATAGCTTTGATCTTTTGCCGGATCCACCGCTCGGCGCATTTCTGATTTAATTTCACCATCAATGCGCTGAACATAATGTCCTGTGGCCAATACATCTGCATCAAGATCTTTTGCTGTGATTAGCAAATCTTTAAACTTCACTTCCTGATTACATCTGACACAGGGAATGGGTGTTTCCCCGCGAATATAACTGTCGGCGAAATCTTCCATCACGCTGTCTTTAAAACGGCTTTCATAATCGAGTACATAATGGGGGATACCGATGGCTTCGGATACACGGCGCGCATCGTGAATATCTTGACCCGCGCAGCATGCGCCTTTTTTCTGAATAGCAACCCCATGGTCATAAAGTTGAAGCGTAATACCGATCACGTCATAACCCTGATCTTTTAACATTGCAGCCACAACGGAACTATCGACACCACCTGACATGGCGACGACAACACGCGTTTCACTTACGGGCTTGGCAATTCCAAGGCTATTGACTTCATTCTGTTCCATGACCGTCACATAATGCTTTGGCTGCAAAACTTCAAGTCATTAAGTAATTTTCAAGTCATTAAATGAAGTTCAGTAACGATAATCGGGATAATTCACTGGTTAGCTTATAAGAAACCTCAAGCGCCGTTTGATCATTATTCACACGAGTGATCGCTTCGGCCATATTCACATCTTCGATATCGGAAATGAAATTTAACATGAAGTTTTCTTGTTCCTGATGCTCCTCGAGCAGTTCATCCGCACGGCCATAGCGCATACCGTTACTAGATAGAACGATACGCAAATCTTCGATCACCGCGTCAAAAGTTGCCAGCTCACCTTCAATGAATGCATTCTGCGCTGGTGTCAGATCACCCTGAATTGGGGTCAGGTTATTAAAATCTGCAATGGTTTTAATTGCTGCGAATAAATCTTCTGCAACTTCATCCGCAAGCAAGCTATATTCCATATCCGTATTTTTACCAATTTTTGCAATGGCCTTACGACCATCATTTTGGAACATATCTGACGCAGAGGCAGCGGCAACAAGATCATTTAATTCAGTTCCAACAATCGGATCAACATCTGTGCGACCACCACTGAAAATATGGACGCCGCCAATATCAGTATTTAAGGATGCAATCATTGAACTAAAGGCTTCTTCAATTGTATCCATAAGTACAAATGTTTTATCCTGCGCAATACTTTCAAGCATCGCATGGCGAATATCTTCCGCCTTACCAATGACATTTTCAAGCTGAAGGTTATTAACATCAAGATTACGTTTCACATGTGTCGCCGCATTGATGTAACTTGTCGTGCGGTCAAGAACGTTTTTAGAGCCAAGAAGCGTGCTTAAGTCACCACTAACCTCTTTATAACTTTCAAACTTTTTACCCGTCGCAACCTGTTTTTGATCTTCGAATAATTTGGATTGGTTATTAAGCAGGCTATTTAACATTACCTGCTGTTGTCCGAAACTTGATACGCGTGTCATTTTCTTATCCTATCCTTATTATTACTGAATTAACCCGATTAGCTCGTCATACATTTCCTTTGCCACATTCAACATACGGGCTGATGAACTATAGGCATTCTGAAAAACGATCATGTTACTGAGCTCTTCATCGACGTTAACACCGGAAATACTTTCAATGCGTTGGTTAATTTCACCAAGAAGCACATTACTATCTTCGCCAAAACTTTCCGCAAGTTGGGCACGGAAACCAAAATCAGCAAGCACAGCTGCCGCATATTGACCAAGCGAGCTGTTAAACTGATTTAATCCGCCAGCCGCCGCAATATTCACAGTTGCATTTTCAATATCCTGAAGGGCGATACCACCGCGTTGATCACCGAAACTAATGGCTGTCCCACCAACAAGGGCCGTATCATCAAAACGGGCAAGCGAAAGTAAATTTACATCGTCGTTAATTCTATCCACGACCGAGAAATCAAAAGCAGCATCAATTTTATATCTGCTATCCATACCAAGGAAATCTGAAATTGGAACCGCTGTTGTACCCCGTGATGTACTGTCTGATTTCACATGTAATTTTGCTTCCGGATAGCCGGCGTTCGGTGTGGATGTAAATTCACCATCCGCATTAATGGCAAAATTCATATAAGCACCAAGCGAGCTTGCATTAAGATCCGTCAGTATATCGTTATAAGTCTGTCCGGCAGTTACGGTATAAGTATAACTGGCAAGATCGATGCCACCCTCACCCTTAATTTCCAGGTTGATAGTACTGCCGCCGACAAGACCATGTGCATCAGTTGCATCAATACCTGTTTTATACATGCCCATTTCACGAGCTTGCACCAAATCATTCATTCCAAAGAAATGTGAGAAACCCTTACCAGCACGGTCACTTTCGTTACCAGCGACTTGCGAAATAGAAACACCGTTTGACCCATTGGTCGCAGAAAATGTTAAAACACCGTTCGTAAGAGCCATGGAACCATTACCAGCAAGCCCCGCATTCACGGCACTGATCACATCAGAAAAGTTAGGACCTGTTACACCAAAATCAATGGTTACGCTGTCCACCAAATTTCCATTTGCATCTGTAATCGCGAATGTGCTTTCCCCCGTAAAACGGTGCGGGTCTGTTGCAAGCATTCCTGTATTAATACCTGTTAGACTATTGGGTGGCGGCGCAGCCGTATTTTCATTATGAACTTTATTAAATTCATGCATCACTGCAGCACCTAACGCGCCAAGCTCTTCTGACATTGCGACCAGTTCAACATCACGAAGATGCATCAGACCATAAATCTCACCAGACGAAATATTGCCATCTAATGTCAGACCGGTTGGTGTTACATTACCACTTGTCGGATCAACATCATGAACCGTAATAGGCGGGAATGGTGTCGCAGAACTAACAAGGCCAGGTGTATTATATTGTAATTCACGTCTGACATTACCAAGTAAGCTTAAGCCTGATTTGGTGTTAATTTCGATTTTATTGTTACCAACTTCGACAATATTAATATCAATTAATTTTGAAAGCTCGCTTAAGGCTTGTGAGCGCTGCTCAATAAGAGCACCAGCATCACCGGTTGTCACAGTTTCTTTCACAATTAGCGGATTAAGATATTCAACGCGTCTTACAAGACCGTTAATCTTTTCAATTGTTTCACTGATTTGGGTACTGGCATCCAGACGCATGCTTTGGATATTTTCCGCAATCATTCCAAGTTCGGTACCGAATGAATTGATACTAGTAACGGTGGACTCTTTTAAAATAGTTGAAAGCGGATTAAGTGCCAGTTCAGACATAGTGGTAAAAATGTTATTCATTTTACCACTTAATGAACTATTCACATCCGGGCGACCAAGCAATGCCTGCATTCGAGCGTGAAATGTATTTTCTAGCTCGTATCTTGATGCTTCAGCGCTGGTTTCATATGAAGATTTCACAAGAAAGTTGTCAACAACACGTTCGATGGATGTGATATCAACACCGGCCCCTTGTGCCCCTGTAATTTTTGGATCAAGCCTTACGACCTTACGGGCATAACCTTCGGTATTTACGTTGGATACGTTATCCGTAATTGTACGAAGCGCGGCTTGGCTTGTAAAAATACCGGTCAGTGAATTATTGATGATTGTGCTAATAGTCATTTTACACGTCTCCAATTCGCCAAACATTCATTAAAAGGATAGGCAACTGTTGCCCGAACAGGAAAAAATTACGCGTATCTGCAGCGTTTCTAGCCACATTCACTTTATTATTATCCGTTATATTTTTTTCCATAATTTCTTTATAACCAACTGTTAATAAACGTTTTTTATAATTTTATAAGAACGAACTTTTACACATCTCGCATTTTCTTCGCTCTTTGCTACCCCTTATATATGCAAACATGATGCCAACTTTTTTCGCTTCCCTAAAATTGGCATCAATTTACGTTCAATAGGCAAAATCGGCTGAACTGTGAAAATTAATCCTCATGGGGCGGGAATCTTTTGCCTTTTTGGCCTTCAAATCCAATTATAAAAAATAAAAACCTTTTAATATCAATGGTTTATTTTTTTGGCCCGCTTTTTGCATTTAATGGGCTGAGTTAAATTATTTTGGATAAAAACGTAAAATGACAACTGGCGTTGACATATTATTTAAAGAGCTTCCGACAGTAAGCCGTGCAGATGACCGCATCAGTCGCCCTGATGCGCCATCTGTAAATTCGGATTACAGTCAGGAACGTTCTTCTGTATCCAGAAATGATAGAAATGACGAGGTTCGTGAAAAATCATTCACCGATCATCTTGAAAATGAGCGTGTATCTGACGAACGTCCTGTAACGGATAACGCAAATAACACACGTGCAGATAACAATGATCAAAATACCCCTCAAGAACGCCCTGCATCAGAAGATAATAACAATAACCCTAATGATCAGCAGGCGCACGCAGAACAAAACATTGAAACAGGCGAAAAACCAGTACAGCAAAATTCAGAAAATGAAACAAATGTCGTATCTGAAAACGCTAGTACACAAAAGCCCGCTGATCATAAACCCGGCTTAACCACAAAAGATCTTTTGATTTCTGAAGTTGCACCAGAAAAAGCAGCAGTCGTCAGCAACCAAAATTCAGCTATAAACACTGAAAATTCTGAAAATAAATCTGTGCCACAAACCGCACTAAATGCGGTTATGAAATCATCATCAGAAGCTGGTGGAAATGCTGAACAAAATAACAATGGTCAAAGTAAACCAAATGCAGGTAACGGCCTTCAAACCGCGCTTGAAAACAACAATGTGAATGCACAGGAAAAAGCGCCTGTTTTTGCGGCAAATACGACTGAAATTCCTGAAGAAACAAAAGTTCAGGAACCAACAATCGCAACAAATAACGCTGCACCTGCTTCGACAAAAACCGCTACGAAACCTGTTATAGAAACTTCAGAACAATTGCCCGTTAATAATGCGGCAACCGATCCGAAAAACACTGGCATAGTTGCAGCAAGCCAAGCTGATGAAACTGTTAAACCCGTTTCAAATGGTGGCGGCATTGCAGAAGAAGTTGCAAAAGTTTTAGAACAACAAAAGCCACAAAACCAACAAAACGCAGCGGTTAATACCCCTGCCCCATTGGTGAATGAAGAAGTTCAGCATTCAGAAATCGGCGCATCTGTTTCAGCAATGGCAAAAGCCATGAAAGATCAGATCAATAACGCTGAACTCATGCAAAAACCAGCACCGCAGCCGGAAACAGTGGCCATGGAAAGCAAAAAAACACTTCCGTTTGCTGTGGTACAAAGCCCGAATAATGCTGCAAGACCATCATCCGCGGGTAAAAAGTCAGGCTCTTCGGTTACTGCTACAAAAGTTACAGGTGCTTCTTCTGCAAATAATGTAGCTGCCCAGGCAATGCAAAATAGTGCGTCACAGTCAGCGCTACTAAACGCACAAAAAAGCGATATTCAGCTTGATATGGGCTTAGCCGGTCAAAAATTTGACGCTCCGCTTGGCCAAAGCATGACCGCAAATGGTGGATCAACATTACCGAACAACAGCATGCTTGCCGCACAGGATGTAAATTTCCAAAAAACACTTTCGAGTGTCGGTGCAACATCCAAAACCGATCTGCCTTCGAGCGCCAAAATGATTAATGAACAAATCACAGTGGCGATCAACAAAAACGTTGTTAAAGGATTAAACAATTTCAGCATTCGCTTGCATCCAGCCGAACTTGGACAAGTGGATATCAAACTGGAATTTGCCGCTGACGGTAAAATGCAGGCATCAATGATGGTTGAAAATGAAAGAACACTATCAATGCTACAACGCGATCAAGCATCGCTTGAAAAAGCATTACAGGATGCAGGCATCAATCTTTCGAATAAGAATTTGAGCTTCTCATTGATGAAGCAAAACCAGCAAAATAACGCAAGGCATTTTGCAAACATGACCCAGTCATCAAATGATGAAATGGGTATGGATGAATTTATGGATATGGCAAGCGTGCAAGAAATTCGCATGGCCTACTCTAATCAAGCCCTGGATATAAGCGTATAGAAAAGGACGTATAATGGATATTGGCGCAATCGTAGGACAACAACAGGCACAAGAAAGTGCCGCTGGAAATTCAGCAGCAACGCTGGCAAAGGATTTTGATAATTTCTTAAGTCTGCTAACAACGCAACTTCAGTATCAAGACCCGCTTTCCCCTATGGATTCCAACCAATTCACACAGCAACTTGTGGCATTTACCGGCGTAGAACAAGCCATCGCAACCAACCAGAATTTGGAAGCAATCGTAAATCAGAATAATGCCAACAAAGCAAGCAATGCCGTAAATTATCTGGGTCGCGAAGTAATCGTTGAAACCAACAAAGCCGGTGTCGCAGAAGACGGCACAGTCAATTGGGAATACACGCTGGATGCATCAGCAAGTACCAATAAAATCACAATCAGAGACGAGAACGGCTTTGAAGTGGATAGTTTCAACGGTGAACTTAAAGCAGGAACACATGAGCTAAAATGGCCGGTTCCTCAAGGATCAGAACCTGGTATTTACCGAGTAGAAATCGAACCGCTTTCAGGGAATGAGGAAGCAATCAGTCACTCTGTTTACTCAAAAGGAGTAGTCACAGGAGTTGAAAAATATAATGGCGACGTTTTGCTCGCCGCTAATGGAATTCTCACCTCACCAAACAATGTATTGGTCGTAAGAGAAATCAAACAAGAACCCGCGCCTGCAGAAGCAAGCACAGAATAATGTGTGAAACACACGAAAAACAATTGAATGAAATGTCGCAGGACAACGGACATTTAAAAGATAAAGAAGGAGTACAATTATGAGTCTTTACGCATCCCTATTCTCAGGCGTATCAGGCTTGGCCGCGAACAGCAGTGCGATGGGTATGATTTCCGATAATATCGTGAACATCAATACCGTTGGTTATAAAGGCACACAGGCGAAATTTTCGTCTCTTGTGACAGAATCAAACTCTACTGCGTCGTATTCACCAGGTGGTGTACAAGCAAAACCACAAGCCTTAATCAGTCAACAGGGCCTATTGTAGGGTTCCACATCCGCAACGGACCTTAGTATCGATGGTGCCGGATTCTTTGTCGTATCCAATCAACCGGACGGCACAGATGCTGACTCAACAATTTCCTATACGCGTGCTGGTTCCTTTACACCTGATGACAATGGCTTCCTGCAAAATACAGCAGGCCTTTATTTACAAGGCTACGCCCTTGATTCAAGTGGTAATGCACCAACGGTAAATATTGATAACCTTGAACCGATCAACGTATCGAACTTTACCATCACCGCGGAAGCAACCACGGACGTAACAATCCGTGCGAACCTTCAATCATCACAAGCACTTCACCCATCAATTACGGGTGGTACTTATGATCCAAACTCTGTTGCAAACTCTATGGCCGGATATGATGCTGATATTTCAGCAGGCATTATCCCTGCAACACAAGGTGTGCAGCCGGACTTCCAAACAAATATTCAGGTTTATGATGCAAAAGGTGGTATCCACACAGTAACTTTTGCAGCAATGAAACAAGCTGACAATCTTTGGAATGCTGAAATTTTCATCAGCCCTGCTGCTGATATTACAGCTGGTACTCTTGCCGGTACTGGTCAAATTGCATCAGGTCAGATCGCGTTTAATGGTGACGGTACAATTGATGTTGGTGCCTCATCCGCTGCGCTGCTTGCACCGCTTACAGTGAACTGGGCTGGTGGTGCTGAGCCAGGACAGATCACATTTAACTTAGGTACAGATGGCGAAAGTGATGGTATTTCAGAATTCGCTGGCGAATCAACCGTGATTTCATCAACAACAAATGGTGCCAAGTTCGGTAGTGTGATCGGTGTTAGTGTTAATGAAGAAGGTATCGTAACGTAATCGCCGCCTTTGGATCATTTGTAACAGGTGGCAGTTACATTGTAGGCGGTATCGTTTTCATCATCCTTTTGATTGTAAACTTTATGGTTATTACCAAAGGTTCTGGCCGTATCGCAGAAGTGGCCGCGCGTTTTAGCCTCGACGCCATGCCCGGCAAACAAATGGCAATTGACGCGGATTTATCATCCGGTCTTATTGATGAGGATGCCGCACGCGCACGCCGTAAGGAACTTGAGGACGAAAGCTCGTTCTTCGGTGCCATGGATGGTGCATCCAAATTTGTTCGTGGTGATGCTGTCGCGGGCCTATTGATTACATTCATCAATATCGTCGGCGGTATTATTATCGGTGTTGCCCAAAACGGCATGTCATTCAGTGCGGCCGCCAATGCATATACACTGTTAACCATTGGTGATGGCCTCGTTAGCCAGATCCCTGCCCTGATCGTATCTGTTGCAGCTGGTCTTTTAATCACCAAGGCAGGTGTTACAGGTAAAACCGATAAAGCCCTAATTAATCAGCTTTCACTTAATCCGGGCGCTTTATATGTTACGGCAGGACTTCTTGCTGCGCTTTCCTTATTACCTGGTATTCCGTTTTTACCATTTGCCGTATTTTCTGCACTGCTTGCATCAGCTGGCGTTGTTGCTGCCAGAAATAAAATCGAGGAAGCCGAACGCGAAGAAGCTCTGGCCCTTGAAGATTTAACCAAAGAGGAAGATGAGCCCGTTGAAGAGCCGATTACAACGGCCCTTGCCATTGACCCGATCCGTCTTGAGCTTGGATACAGTCTATTATCATTAATTAATGATGATACGGGTGTAAAACTTACTGATCAGATTAAAGCGCTTCGTCGCCAGATGGCATCGGAAATGGGATTTGTTATGCCGTCCGTTCGGATATTGGACAATATGCAATTACCCGCGACCACCTATGTTGTAAGACTTAAGGAAACAGAAAGTGGGCGGGGTGACATTCGCCCGAATATGTTAATGGTGATGGACCCACGCGGCGAACAAGTCGCCATTCAGGGCGAAGCCACCACAGAACCGGCATTTGGTCTGCCTGCCGTTTGGGTTGATCAAAGCATGAAGGAAGAAGCATCATTCCGCGGTTATACGGTCGTCGATGCCGCAACCGTGATCACCACCCATATTACCGAAGTGATTAAAGACAATATGTCTGAACTGTTATCTTATGCGGAGGTACAGAAACTGCTGGATGATCTGCCATCAGAACATCAAAAACTTGTTGCTGATTTGATCCCGTCGCAAATTTCACAAAGCAGTGTACAGCGTATATTGCAAAATTTATTGGGTGAACGTGTATCAATCCGTGATCTGCCAACCATTATGGAAGGGATATCAGAAGCAAGCGGATACACACAGAATATTATCATGGTAACAGAACACGTCAGAACCCGACTTGCGCGTCAGATTAGCCATGACAATGCCGATGCGGAAGGTGTCGTTGCCCTTATCAGCATGTCACCGGAATGGGAACAAAACTTCCTTGAATCACTCGTTGGACAAGGCGAGGAAAAACAACTCGCCATGGCGCCAAGTCAGCTACAGGAATTTATCGGTCTGGTCCGAATGACATTCGAGGATCAGGCCCATGCAGGTGAGCTTCCGGTTCTGCTAACAAGCCCGATGATCAGACCATATGTCAGATCCATTATCGAACGTTTCCGTCCCGCAACTGTGGTGCTTTCACAAAATGAAATTCATCCGAAAGTTAAGATTAAAACCTTGGGACAGATTTAATGCTTTTTCAGAATATTATTGATATAAGTGGTTCTCATTTTGGAAAAAGGCAGGGCCAATAAAATGAAGCTGAAAATCTTTAGCGCACCAAGTATGGAAGAAGCATTAAAGCAGGTTCGAAAGAAACTTGGTGATGATGCTGTTATCATTGATACTACAGAACAGATTATCAATGGTGTTAAAACGGTTAAAATCACGGCCGCGATTGAGGCACCAGCCCCGCGTGTAAACCCGCATGTGAACCCTGCGCCAAAACCAAAACCAGCCCCGGTTAAAAAATCACTTCGTGAACTGGATGAACAATATTCAACGGATGATAAACTCGATCTGGTCAGCAGCTTAAAACATCATGGTTTTGCTGACGGTTTGCAATTGAAACTGATGGATCTTGGTAAATCCCTTGAATGCGAAACACCGGAACTGACGCTGGCCACGGCCCTTGATAATATTTTCCATTTCGAACCGATCACAGACACAGTGCCCAATCGCCCGATTATGTTAATCGGCCCACCCGGTGCTGGTAAAACAATCACCACGGCGAAAATCGCAAGCCATTATGTGATTGGTGGAAAGAAAGTCCATTTCATCAGCACTGATGTTTTCAGAACCGGTGGCGTCGCCCAACTTGAAGGATACGCAAGTGTCCTTGACGTTAGCCTGACCGAAGCCGAAAAACCAGAAGACTTGGATATCGCCATCAAAACGGCCGAAAAAGAAAGCGATGTCATTCTAATCGATAGCATGGGGTATAACCCATACAGCAAAAAAGAAATGTCAGAGCTGCATTCCTTTTTAAAAACCACGAACTGCGAAGCCATTTTGGTGGTGCCCGCCGGCATGGACCCCTATGAAGCCAGAGAAGTGGGCGAAACATATGCCGGACTTGGCGTCAAAAGGTTTATCACAACAAAACTTGATGTCGCGCGTAGGTACGCAAGCCTGCTTTCTATTGCAGAAAGCGGAAAGATGGCTTTCGCTGGTGTTGGTATCACACCTTACCTTGGCGATGGGATTGAAACACTGGATAGTATGAAGCTATCCAGGCTTCTAACCAAAATCCCGAAAAAGAATAATATTAGCTTTGAAAGAGATTGATAAGATGAATGATCAGGCACAAAATAACGATTTGACGAAAATGCTTGTGACAGTGGCATCAGGCAAAGGCGGTGTTGGTAAAACATGGTTCGCCGCCACTCTTTGTCAGGCTCTTGCATCACGCGGTAAAAAAGCGCTTCTTTTTGACTGTGATTTTGGTCTTGCAAATGTGGACATTCAACTTGGGCTCATGCCCGAAAATGACTTGGGCCAAGTTATCTCAAGCGAAATAAGCATGCTCGAAGCTATTTACCCGCAAACTGAATCCGGCCTTTCATTTGATGTCATTTCAGGTCAATCCGGCAGTGGGGCACTTGCATCCCTCACCATGGAAAGCTTGATTTCATTGGGCAAAGATATCAGCGGCATTTCACAGGAATATGATTATACCGTTATGGACCTTGGTGCTGGTGTTGAAAATTCCGTAATGACACTTGCACGTGCATCAGACAAAATTCTTGTGATTATTACACCTGACCCAACATCGCTTACGGATGCTTATGCTTTTATCAAGCTTTACAGAATGCGCAATGAAAAGGCGGAAATTAATATCGTCGTTAACATGGCAGAAGATCAAACCGAAGGACGGCGTGCCTTTGATAAAATCAATAAAGTCTGCCAAAGCTTTTTAAATCTAACACCAAAGCTGCTTGGCGTTATTGTGAGGGACAAACATGTCGCGCAGGCAATCCGTTCTCAAACACCGCTATTAAGCAAGTACCCACAATGTAAAGCGGGTGAGAATGTGATTGAAATTGCCAAAAAGTTGTAAACTGGTGTAGAATCACTTCATTGACCATCAATGAAGGGATGTAATGAGCGAAATCACACAGCAACCACAGGAAATACCAACCGGGGATACAAGTTCCCGGATTAACCGTATTGGTGCTTCTGCTGATCAGGAACCTTCAAGAAAACAGGCTGGCGAACAACAACAACCGGGCAGCGGACATACCGCTGAACAGGAACAAGAAAAACACGCTTCGCATCATGACCCGGCTGTGACCCTAGCGTCAACCTTATCAAAACTTGATGCTGGCAGTAATTTTGTCGCCACTGTTACGGGAAAAGATGCCGACGGGCGTCAGATTATTTCATCGGATATTGGAACCTATCTGGTTGATGTTAGTGCAAGCTATGCAGATGATATTCAAAAAATTCCAAGCGAAGCCCATATTGAATTACGCGTAATATCGGTAGGCAAAGAAATAAAAGCGGAAATCATTCGCCCCCCTATTCCTGACAGTGAAAGTTTCAAACCAAACATCATTCCTGTTAGCTTGCTGCTTACTGAACTGGCGCAGCCACTGGATAAAGATTCTTTGAAAACACAAGCCACCGCGGCAAGACAAGACACCCCTATTGATGATGTAAGATCGCAATATCAGGCGACAACTTTGTTCAAGGCGGAACGGATCGCACGGGAAATTTCAGACAAACTGGATAACCTTCCCTTACCGACATCATCACCAAATTACACAATTTTCGGTGCTTCCACGGAAGGGACTATGTCATCCGTCCCAGCACCAAAACAGGTTTCCACTAATATATTTGTTCAGGAAGTAAAGAAACAAGCACCCGTAGCAAGCAAACCTAACACACCACAATCACAGGTCAATCTGGGACAAATTCTTGGAAAAACAGTCGCCGCAGAAGTCATTAAATCTGTTCCAAAAACACCAACTCCATTACCCGCAGGATTGCCGGCATCTGTTGTTAAAGACATAAATGCCTTAACTCCACTGGATTATGTGAACGTCGGTCAAAAAATAAATATCGACATTGCCGCCGTGGCAATTCCCGAGACGGATGATATATCGCTTGCACCACCAACGGATACCCCACCCATAACAAATACAGGGAAAGCGACATCCTTACAGGATACGGTTATGTCTGGCATTATCGTTGAAAATGAGAAGAACAAACAAACAGACAGTAGATCCCAAAAACCGGACAATGAATATTTGCTAGCGACACCGACATCTGTGATGAAATTTAAAAGTGACACGCCGCTTGTACCCGGTACAATTGTTAGCTTTACAATGGCTGCTAAAGAAAGCCGCCCCGAAAAAGCGGCGGTTGAACTGCAGGAAACAAATCCGGGTGCATCATCACAACAAACGGTACAAACACCAACATCTACACCCCAAAGTGAGTTTCAACCATCTAGCCAACCACAAAGTAATGAAATTTCATCAACGCTTGCAAAACAGATAGAACATTTTTATCCGCAACCGGTTGAAAATTTAATCGAAGAATGGAACAGCATTTCACTGGCGATGAGCGCGCTTGCGTCAACAAACTCAGCGGCAGCATCCACCGCGATGATGAGCAGGATACCAAACATTCAAACGCCGGAACAATTTACGGCCACCATGTTTTTCTTCCTTAGTGCCATTAAAGTCGCCAATCCAACCAGAACTTGGTTGGGTAAGGATGTAACCCAAAGGCTCACGCAAATTGGTGCTGATAAAATTATTGAAAAAATTGATGCGGATTTATCCAGAATTGCGCGTCTCTCTTCTGATGTGCCGCAATCAGAATGGCGTCCACATTTAATTCCGGTTCAAAATGGGCCTGACGTAAATGCGATCCCGATGCTCACCAAACATATCGTTGATGAAGATGAACAAAATAAACGCCAGAATGAAAATGATGACGAGGCCGCGAAATCATCTAAACGGTTTATCATCGAGATTAATTTCAGCCAATTCGGCCTTATGACAATTGATGGCATGTTAAGACACGAACGATTGGATATTATTTTAAAATCGAAAAAACAGGTTCCTTTCGCAACCAAAATGAAATTATCACGACACTTTACGGAAGCTCTAAATAAAAGCGACTTCGAAGGAGAACTTGTTATAATTGATAATTCACCTGACGAAGCAAGCGTATCAAAAATAGTCGCTAACATGATCCATAATAAAAAATTTGAAAGTTCGGTTTAAAGGAAAAATATGGTTCAAACATATACAAACCCAGACCCCAGAAAAAAATGGGTCATTAAAGTTGCTGTCCAAAATCCCGTTTCAATATCGCTTAAATTTATTCCGGATAAATTCATGGCCAGTCACGAAGATTTGCAAAATTGCATTATGTCTATCGTGAATAAGGGATATGACACACCGGAAGATCTTGTTCTAAGTATCATGGAAGCCATTAATAATGAGCTGATACCTGACTGGCTTGAGGTTATTTATGAAAAGGATGGTTTAACCATTCAGGCAGAAGACCGCCAACCCGGCAAAGAAAATACCGAGTATCCATCAACACAGATTTAAATGATTAAATTATCTTTGTCCTGAACGGAACATATTTAAGGAAAGCTCATCCAGTCTTTCCTGCTCTTTATGTTTTAGTTTTTCACGTTCACGCTCTTCGGCGCGTTCCTGGGCAATTTCATATTTCTTAAGTTCTTTGAATGCATCTGCCAGTTCGTCTTTCATTTCTTCGATAGAAACGTCGACCTCATTTATTGATGATTCAAGATTCTCTTTTCGGCGCATAACAGAATTGGCATAGTTCGCGTAATTGATATCAACCACATTACTTTCAGCAAGTTGTCTTTGCTCTCTGGCCAGTTCCTGGTCGAGCCTCTCCATTTTCTGGATAAGTTCTTCGCGCATGCTTTCAAGTTCGGCAATTTGACGTCTTTTTTCATCCACTTGCCACTTATGTAATCTGATTACGCCGCTTAAACCTTTAGCCATTATGATACTCTTATTGTTTTTATTGTTATCTTAGTCTCATATCAGAGAACCTATTGTTCAGAATCAGTATTTTCGAACTGAGGTTGATTATGCAATATATTACTTAACAACTCGTATCCAGAAGCCAAATTACTTTGTTCTTCTTTATTTTGTGCAAGAAACCCTTCTAATTCCGGATGGAAATAGATGGCTTCGTCAATTTCACGGTTTGCACCGGGCCTATATGCACCAAGTCTGATCATTTCTTCCATGTCATTATAATCGGCCATATATTTCCGGGCCAATCGTAATAACTGATTTTCATCATCATTATTACAGCCGGGTAATGTACGGCTAACGGAACGTAAAATATTTACGGCTGGGAAACGCCCCCGTTCAGCAATGGACCTATCTAGCACAATATGGCCGTCCAAAATACCCCTCACCGCATCTGATATTGGTTCGTTATGGTCGTCACCCTCTACAAGCACTGTGAACAATCCTGTTATTGAACCCTGATTTGTACCTGGGCCAGCGCGTTCCAATAGTTTCGGAAGCTCTGAAAATACGGTTGGTGTATATCCTTTACTTGCCGGTGGTTCCCCCCCCCGCAAGACCAATTTCACGCTGTGCCATCGCAAAACGGGTTACACTATCCATTAAACAAAGAACATCACGTCCCTGATCACGGAAATATTCACTTATCGCCAATGTCAGATAAGCCGCCTGCCTTCTCATGAGGGCTGTTTCATCTGATGTGGCAACCACAACCACACTTCGTTTTAAACCTTCTTCACCAAGATCATCTTCGATAAATTCCTGAACCTCACGTCCACGTTCACCGATCAAGCCAATAACGGTGATGTCGGATGCCGTATATTTTGCAAACATGGAAAGTAGTACAGATTTACCAACACCGGAACCCGCAAACACTCCCATCCGTTGCCCTTTACAGCATGTGACAAATGTATTGATGGAACGCACACCTAAATCCACTTTACCGCGTACCCGGCCACGCATGTGTGCTGGTGGTGGCCCACTTCTGATTGGATAGGATTCTGGGCCATATTTAATCGGCCCTTTGCCATCAATCGGTTCACCCATGGCATTAACCACACGACCAAGCCATGCTTCGCAAGGATGTACATGGGCGGTATCAGTATCCACAAACGCTTTGCAGCCGACACCAACACCTTCGATCATGGTGTATGGCATTAATAATGCTTTATCGGAATTAAACCCAACCACTTCACACGGGATCATTTTGTCATTTCGTGATTGAATATTTATACGTGAACCAATGCTTAAGCTTCTGGAAGCGCCAGCGACCTCAACCAATAAACCTTGAATACCAGATACACGGCCATAAACCTTTGTTGACTGGAGTCGTTCTATCTCTTTTTGTAAGGTATGCACCGGTTTTGCCCGTTAGATTCTATTAAAATTAACAAATTATACGATGTTAATTGGTTAAAATCCAAAAAATTATCATAAAAATTAACCAAAGTTACTTTTTAATTTAAACCCACTCACATAACCTCAAAATAAAATTTATCCTTTAATATCAATAAATTAATTATTTAACCATAATATAAGCACAAAATAATTCTTTAACATCACGTTATATTAGAGTGAAAATTTTGACATTGATAATACTTTGTTAACCATTTATATTAACAATGGTTAACGTTATATGGTTAACAACGCCTTTGAAAGGTTAATAATAATAACAAGAAAGGAACCTCAAAATGCGGGTTTTACTCATAGAAGATGATCCTTCCACTTCAAAAAGTATTGAGCTGATGCTCTCTGCTGAAGGTTTTAATATTTACAGTACCGACTTGGGAGAGGAAGGTATTGATCTTGGAAAATTGTATGATTACGACATCATCCTGCTTGATCTAAACTTGCCGGACATGCACGGCTATGATGTTTTGAAAAAATTACGCATGTCGAAAGTGAATACACCAATTCTTATTCTTTCCGGCATGGTAGAGCTTGAAAACAAAGTTAAGGGCCTTGGCTTTGGTGCTGATGACTACCTTACAAAACCATTCTATAAAGAAGAACTCGTTGCACGTATTCAGGCGATTATTCGCCGTTCAAAAGGGCACGCTGAATCAATTATACGTACAGGAAAACTATCCGTAAATCTTGATAAGAAAACGGTTGATATTGACGGCCAACGCGTACACCTTACGGGTAAAGAATACGCAATGCTTGAGCTTCTTTCTTTGCGCAAAACAACAACACTTACAAAAGAAATGTTCTTAAACCATCTATATGGTGGCATGGATGAGCCAGAACTTAAGATCATTGACGTCTTTATTTGTAAGCTGCGTAAAAAGCTCGCTTCTATCAGTGGCGAGAATTACATCGAAACCGTTTGGGGACGAGGTTATGTGCTACGTGATCCGGACGAAGACAGTTCTTCGGTCGCTGAAGCAGGTTAATAATCAGAATTTAAAAGAATAAAAACTGCGATTAAAAAACTTAAGGCTAATTCCTAGGAATTAGCCTTTTTTCGTTTTCTATGAATTTCTTCTATGCTCTTAATTTTTCCAATACTTCCGAGCTGGCATCAGATGTGGAATATAGACCACGTTGCCCTGGTACCGGTTTAAATTTATCAGTGATACCAAGCACCGTTTCCGCAGCACCAAGGAAAAGCATCCCATCATCCGGTACAAGCCTTCTCATTTTTTCAAGCACTTCGGATTTTGTTTGCTGATCGAAATAAATAAGTACGTTTCTGCAATAAATAACATCAAACGAACCAAGCATTGTATAGGCATCAAGCAGATTAAATTTACGGTACGTAACCATATTTCTAATATCATCAGAAATTTGCCACAGATCGCCAACCTGATTGAAATATTTAATCAACAGCTGAATTGGCAGTCCACGCTGTACTTCAAATTGGGAAAATAAACCAACCTTTGCTTTATCAAGAACTTCCTGTGAAATGTCAGTTCCCAGAATTTCAATCTTCCAACCTGCAAGCTTTGCTTCCATCTCTTTTAAGATAATAGCCAGTGAATATGGCTCTTGTCCGGTTGATGCCGCAGCACACCAAATTCTAATCCTACGCGAATTTGCTCTGCTTGCAAGCAGTTGTGGAAGAACCGTTTCTTTAAACAAATCAAACGGCTTGTTATCACGGAAAAAGAAAGATTCATTCGTTGTCATTGCTTCTGTAATTTCAACAAGCAGATCTTCCTTACGCTTCAAACGTACTTCATTAACCAGATCGTCTAACGTCTCCAAACCGCGTCTATGTGCAATTGGGGTCAAACGACTTTCAAGCAGATAAACCTTATCCTTCGGGAGAACCAGGCCGGATCTTTGCTTAAGGATGCCGCTGATTAAATCAAAATCTTCTGATCTCATCTTCTTCATCTCCCCTTTACCAGTCTCTGAATTTTACCACCGATTTCGTCAAGCGGTAGAATTGCGTGACAAATTCCAGCTTCGCTTACCGCACCCGGCATCCCCCAAACAACACTTGTTTCCTGATCCTGTGCAACAATTGTACCGCCATTATCAACGACATATTTGCTGCCCTTTAATCCGTCCTGTCCCATACCTGTTAGTATGACACATAATGAACCGGATCCAAATTCATCAGAAATACTTCTAAACATCGGATCAACCGCAGGACGACAGAAATTTTCCGGCGGGTCCTGATTAAGTCTTAAATACCGATTACCACCGTCATTTTTAATCACCATGTGATGATCACCTGGTGCAATATAAACCTTGCCATTTTCAAGCAGAGTTTTATCTTCTGCTTCGATACAATCAAGGCCTGTTGCCTTTGATAAATGACCAGCCAGAATTTTTGTAAATGAAGACGGCATATGCTGCGTAATCACAACCGGTAAATTTAATCCGTCCTTAATACCGTTCAAAAATTTAAGAAGCGCTTGTGGGCCGCCCGTTGAACTACCAACGCCAATAATTCTTGGTGCTGTAAGTGATGCTTTTCTTGTAACCAATGTTTTTGGTTTACTAACAGGTGCCGGTTTAGCAACATCCTGCTCAGGAGCGGATTTAGCATCCGTTTCTTCTTTAAATGGTCTATAACCCAATAGCTTACGTTTCGATGCCGCTAGGTTCTTTACTTTTTCAATGATTTCCGTTTGGAAAGATCTTGATGTAATCACTTCGCGGTTTGTCGTCGGCTTTGGTATATAGTCAGCTGCACCTAGTGACATTGCCTGAAGACTGACTTTTGCATTTTTTGCGGTCAGTGTAGAAGACATCAGAACCTGTACATCAGGCTTGGCTTTCAGAATTAAAGGTAATGCTGTAAGGCCATCCATAACTGGCATTTCAATGTCCAGAACAACAATTTCCGGGTCAGTGCGTTCTAATGAATTAAGCGCAACCTGACCATTGCCAACACTGGCAACAATTTCAATGGCGGGATCAGCCCCTAGCCATCTGGACAATAACCCTCTAATGACAGAGGAATCATCAACAAGCATTACTTTATAAGGGCCGGATCTAGCTGAACTTTTTCGGTTCATCTCTTTATCCAATGGAAGGCTATTCACGTTATAATAATCCAACTTGCACAAATTTTGATTCGATAATTTCGCGATCAAATGGTTTCATAATATATTCATCGGCACCCGCAGAAATAGCAGCGCTGATATGGGCCATATCATTTTCTGTTGTGCAAAATACCACAACAGGTTCTGTCCCACCTTCTGTTTTACGGAGTGTTTTAAGGAAATCCAGACCATTCATAACCGGCATATTCCAGTCTAGTAAAACAACATCTGGCATTTCTGTCTTGCATGAATCCAAGGCGTCTTGACCGTCTACCGCTTCCCTGATTTCGAAGTTCAGTTCTTCGAGTATTCTTCTTGCCACTTTTCTTATGATTTTAGAATCATCTACAACGAGACATGATTTCATTTTAAATTTCCAACATTCTTCTACGTTTTTATTTATTAAGCGGCTGCTTTCGCATCCCCAAATGACAATAATTTCTCGATATCGAGAATAACCAAAAGCTCTTCTTCCAATCTAAAAATTCCTGTCGACACTTCTTGCCAATGTGCTTCAAGAGTAACCGGGTTCTTCTCGAAGGCATCATCCGAAAGCGACAAAACATCACCTACCCTGTCTATAATTAGACTATACGGTTCTGATTGAAATTCTACAACAACATTCATCTCTTCGCTATCATCTTCACGGTCTTTTAACTTAAGACGCTTACGTAAATCAATAGCTGTCACAATTTGTCCACGAAGATTTAACACACCAGCAACAGCGGCCGGGGATTTCGGAATTTTTGTGATCGTCTGTTTTGAAAGTACATCATAAACCTCAAGAACAGGAATGCCGCACATTTGCCCATCCAGCCAGATTGTTACATAATCATTTTTATTTAAAACTTCCATTTTCAATCCTTCAAATATTATTCATATATAACAACTTACGCAGCTGTATCTTTATCACTGATTTGTTCTTCAATGGCTTTGATCAAAGTTTCACGGTCTAACTTTTCGATATAATTATCAAAACCTGCTTCACGACCTTTGGCAAAACGTTTTTCAGAACTGTTTGCTGAAAGCGCGATCATCGGTGTTTCTTTCCAAATACCATTTGAACGAACATCTTCTGCAAATTCAAACCCATCCATTTCCGGCATATCAATATCACTAACGATCAAGTCAAATTCGTAACCCTCGTCTCTTAATTCAAGCGCCTCTGCAGCCGAATTGGCAATCGTGACATTAAAGCCAGATGATGAAAGAAGCGGTTTAAGCAGATTTAAGAAAAATGCACTATCATCAATGATCAGAATATTCTTACGCTTCGCTTTGATTTCTGTTGGCGAATATTCAAGTCCCATTTGCCAGTCATTGAATGTTTGTTCGAAATAATAAGCAATATCGATGACTTCTGTCGCGTCGCCGTCGATAATCGCTGTGCCCAACTGACCAACAGTACTTGATGAAAGTTCAACATTAATGCTGTCTTCTTTAATATCGGAAATTTCATCAACGATGATGCCCATGGCTCTATCATCATCTGTGAATACCAACATTGGCTGGCGGCCTTCTGATTTAATTTCATAATCATCATTAATCATGACAAGAGGCATCAGCTTACCACGGTACTGGACCATTTTCTTGCCTTCTGAAATTTCAATCTGTGCAACATCAAATTCTTCAAGTCTTGAAACAAGTGATAGCGGCACGGCACGCTTTGTTTCTCCACCCGCACGGAACAGCAGAATTGCTTCTTTATCATCAACTGTCGCGATGGCTGTTTCATCTGATTCTTCACCTCTTTGATCAGACATATCAGTCATTGCATCACTTGCTTCGTTCGCAATACCGTTTGGATCAAGGATCATAATCACGGTACCGTCACCAAGAATTGTATTACCGGAAAAGACTGTAAGATCACGAAGAATTGGTGCAACAGGTTTTACAACGATTTCTTCTGTGTCAAACACACGGTCAACAACAATACCGAATGTGAAATCACCAACTTGTGTGATAATGATGAAATCTTCAGTATCATCGGCGGCGGCCTCAGTTCCTGCGGTTTCATCAAACCCGAGAATTTTATTTAAGTGTAATAGCGGCAACAATCTGTCACGAAGACGCAACACCGGCGTCGCATTAATATACTCAATCTTATGCATAGAATCGCCAGATGCACGAACCAGCTCAAGAACACTGATTTGCGGGATCGCAAAACGCTCTTCACCGGATTCAACGATCAGCGCCGAAACAATCGCAAGTGTCAGTGGGATTTTAATAAAGAATGTCGTTCCTTTACCCTCTGTTGATTTAAGTTCGATTGTACCACCGATTTTTTCAATATTGGTTCTTACAACGTCCATGCCCACACCACGACCGGATACACTTGTTACTTTCTGCGCTGTTGAGAAACCAGCGTGGAAAATAAAGCGCTGAATTTGCGTGTCTGACATTTCAGCGATTTCTTCTTCTGTTGCCAGATTATTGGCAAGTGCTTTAGCCGCAAGCTTATCAACAGGGATACCCGCACCATCATCAGCAATTTCAATAATAATTTGACCGCCTTCATGGAACGCATTCAGGCGAATTGTGCCTGTTTCTTTTTTACCCGCTGCAATACGGTCAGCAACACTTTCAATACCGTGATCAGCCGAGTTACGGATCATATGCGTTAGTGGATCTTTAATCAGTTCAAGAACCTGACGGTCAAGTTCTGTTTCAGCACCAAGCATCTGAAGGTCGATCTTTTTGCCCAGTTCCATTTGAAGGTCACGAATAATACGCGGAAGTTTTGACCATGCATTGCCAATTGGCTGCATGCGTGTTTTCATCACACCTTCCTGAAGTTCCGTTGTACACTGACTTAAACGCTGTAATGGAATTTCAAAATCATTTTCACCAGCACGTCTTGAAATTTGCATTAATTGGTTACGCGTTAGCACCAGCTCACTCACCATATTCATTAGGTTATCAAGAACATCAACACCAACACGGATAGACTGGTTGGCAATACTTGTTTCTTTTGCAGCACCGCCACCAGCTGGTTTTGCCACTTCTTTTTTCTTGGCCTTAACAACTGATTTTGAATTTTTCTTGGCTTCAGCAAGAATTCCATCTGAACATTGGAAATAAATATCTTTCATAAATTCAACTTCAGAATTTGGAACACCTACTTCTTTAAGAACACTTTCAAGATGCTTCACTGTGTTATAAAATTGATCTTCAGCAATTCCATTTTTAATAAATGCCACAAACCCGGATGAAATTTTATCCGTGTCACATTTATCTTGTTGAAGCGATCCTACGAAGAACTCTTCCATCGCCTTCTTGCTTTGACGAACGTCTGCGCCTTCAAGAATTGCTTTAAGAGAATCATCGCCAAAAATGCGGTTATGGAATAAATGAGCAAGTACGGCCACAGTATCAGCGCCACCAAATGCATCAAGACGACCAGCGGCAGCAGGAATGTTATCTGCCGGTTCTTCATCATCTGGACCTGGGGCCGCTGCAAAGGCTGCTTCAAGTTCATCCAGTGATACTTCACCGGGTCTTGTCTCACGTTCTTCAGCGACCTCGATTGGCGCTTCTTCCTTAGCAGGGGCGCTTTTGCCTTCTGCCATGGCGTTAAGTTCATCGATTATTGCACTGTCATCGCCTTCGGGCTCTTCTTGTGTTTGTTCAAGCCCTTCAAGAATTTCCTTGATTCGGTCAAGCGCGTTCAGAATAAGTGTCACCGCATCCGGTGTTACTTCCATTTCACCATCACGGAATTTACCCAGTACGTTTTCGCCGGCGTGGGCGACAGATTCAAGTCTTGGAAGTCCAAGGAAGCCACATGTTCCTTTGATTGTGTGAACCAATCTGAAAATATTATCCAGTACAGATTTATTGTTTGGATCTTTCTCTAGCTCCACCAGCTCAACGTCTACGACCTCAATACTTTCGAACGTTTCTGTGAGAAATTCATTTAATAGATCATCCATTCCAATTACCTTTATTATTAAATTCCGGGTATACCTGATCTAATCTCTAGGAAATTGGTTAAAATGAGGTAAAGCTTTTTACGAAAATCCGTAAAAAAAGAGAAATATTTACATAAATTTTATGGAACGTAAGGTAAGCCTTATAAGACAACCTTTAATGTAAAGCTGTTTTCTTCGTCAGAAATATATTCAATTTTGCTTCCAAACTCTGCAGCAACGCTTGCCGCAAGATATGCCGGCGCGATTTTTGGATCAGCTTCCATTTCAGCAACTTCACCGCAAATCATCTCTCTTGCCTTGTCTTGGAAAATAATACGGTCCGCCTTAACGGTAACTTCCGTATTTAGCTTTTCACCGGCCACAGAAATATTAACAATTAAGTCGCCACCACGAATCAATGTTTCACTAGCCACCAATATAACGTTTAGCAGAACCTTAAGAGCGCTTTTTTCCATTTCACCAACCTCGGATTCCCATTCAAGGTTGATTTGTGTGCCTTCAAATAATGAAACGGTCGCGTTTTTGGCATCACGAATTGGAACATGTGCCCCGATGCCCCCTGCGGCACCGAAAGCAAGTCTATAAAATTTAAGACGGTTTGATGTTTGTCCAGCGCTTAATTCCAGAAGCTTCATAACTTCGGCGCGCATCATTTCATCATCTTCATCACTTAGAATTTCAATACCGTTTGATATCGCACCCACAGGACTGATTAAGTCGTGGCAAAGACGCGAACATAGGAGTGAGGCAAATTCTAATTCTTTCATAAGTAATTTTCCGTCTTGTATTTTGTTACTTGCGAAACATATAATACCGAGCATATTTAAAACGACAAGTCTAATATTATAAGATCATAATAAATGAAAATAAATTACATAGAATTCGCGAATACTTTGCGGGATACAGCCGTACGTGCTGGCTTAAAAATTATGGAAATCCGTTCCGGAAACCTTGGCGTTCAGATTAAAGGGGACAGTTCACCCGTTACCATCGCCGATCAGGAAGCGGAAAAAATAATATTAAAAGATATCAGAAAAGTAGCACCGGACATTCCCATTATCGCGGAAGAAAGCGTCAGTGCCGGTGAAATTCCGGAAACGAAAGAAAAATTTTGGCTTGTTGATCCACTTGACGGCACAAAAGAATTTATTGGTGGCGGCACTGATTTTACAGTGAACATCGCACTTATTGAAAATGGTGAACCTACATTCGGTATTATTTATGTACCAGCTACCGGAAAATTATACACAGCCTTTGGTTCGGAAAAAGCCGTTCTTCAAAATGTTACAGACGGCATTATTAATGACGAAGAAACAACAATCACCATTCGCCCTACCCCGGAAGACGGCATGACCGCCGTTGCTAGTAAATCACACATGGATGAAAAAACTGCCAGTTTCCTTGAAGAACATAACATCAAAGACACGGTATCCGTTGGCAGTTCACTTAAATTCTGCATTGTTGCAACGGGTGGTGCGGATATTTACCCGCGATTTGGGCCAACCATGGAATGGGATATTGCGGCCGGACACGCCATTTTAAAAGCAGCGGGCGGCACCGTCACCAACCCTGACGGTTCACCATTTGAATATCAGAAAAAAGGATATTTAAATGGCGCCTTTATCGCAAAAGGCAATGTTTCATAATACGGCCGATAAATTTTTGGCGACAGCCGCAATACCGAAAAGAAAAATGATCACGGCGGAAACATGATTCACGGTTTCAAGTCCCTGGTCCGATAACCCTTTTCCAAGTTTAGCGGCGCCAAATGACACAATAAACCACCAAGATAACGACCCTAATAAAATGCCAGTTGAAATTAGGGTCGCATTCACAAGGTCATTGCCCATTTCACCAAGCCCCATACCGATGAATATCGCCACAAACCCAAGTACGGTAAGTGGGTTCGAAAACGTCAGTAAAAACGTTCCAACAGCGGCCTTTATTCTGTCTTTATAGGTATCCTTTACATCATCTACATGAGGGTGACTGAACCATAATTTAACAGCAATGATAATAAGGGCGCTTCCGCCCACCACTTGAAACCATATATTAAATTCTTCGATGAATGCTGTAAGACCTGCTAGGCCAAACGCGGCGAATGCCCCAAATATGCCGTCTGCAATTGCAGCACCTGTTCCCACCGTAAAACCATTCATTGGTCCCTTGGTCAGTGCGCGGCGGATACAAATGATATTTACCGGACCAATAGGCGCTGCCATCACCAGCCCGATCAATACTCCCCATATGAGATACATTCTACTCTCTTGAATTTAATTAACGTGCATCTTTTAAGAAAACATGTTACATGGCGGGCATGACTGATGCAAATGAACAAAATGAGACAGAGGAAAAAAAGGAAGACCCGGTTCGCCTTTATATCCTTGATGCTGTGGCTGATGGATCACATGTTAGCCCAAACGATATTGCCATTCAAATCGCCAAGGACCGCGCGAAAGACAGCGATCCTGATGATATTTGGCGCAAATATATGCTTGCGGTAAAACAGCAAGCCAAATTTTTGGCGCGCGCAGGTCGCATTAGCATTTTAAGACGTGGCAAAGTAATCGACCCGAATAAAATGAAGGGGCTCGTTAAATTTTCACTGCCAGTGGACGAAGATTAATTGACATTAATCGTGCCGGTAACTTTGCCGGAATAATCAATCAGTAAGATTTTTTGCGCAACACCGTTGATGCCAACGGTCACAAGAATACCTTTTTCACTGCTTGATGTCGAAATAACCTGCTGACCGTTTTCGAGTTTAAGATCCATTTCAAATGGTCTCGAGATGGAAGAAATTGGCCCTGTTGAAGCTTCATACTTTTCAACGAGTGCGGCTTCTGCAGACTTTTGTTCATTATATTTCATGATGGAGGCAACAATGATCACAACAACCATCACAATAATTAAAATACCCAGGGTAATCACTATTCCCTTGAGTAATTTGTAATTTTTTGGCATTTCTTCTTCTGTCATGACCTTAAATGAACCTCACATATTTGAAGCAGTCGCCGATGAAGACGATCAAGGCACACGCCTTGATAAGTTTCTAAGCAATAAACTGCCGGACATTAGCCGTTCCCGTCTTAAAAGCCTGATCGGGGAAGGTCAAGTGATTCTGAAAGAATCAGCACAGAAAATGGATAAACTTTCCTATAAAGTGAAAGAAGGCGAAACATTCGTCATCACTGTACCGGAAATTGTTGACCCCGATCCGATCGGGGAAGACATCCCGCTTGAGGTCCATTATGAAGATGAACATTTAATCGTTCTTTATAAACCGGCCGGAATGGTTGTTCACCCTGCCCCTGGTAATAATAGCGGCACTCTTGTTAATGCTCTCATTCATCATTGTGGTGATAGCTTGTCGGGCATAAATGGTGTTAAACGCCCCGGCATTGTTCACCGTATTGATAAAGAAACAAGCGGCCTTATGGTTGCGGCCAAATCCGACAAAGCCCATAAGGGACTTGCAAAACAATTCGCAAAACACAGCCTTGAACGTGCATATTACGCCATATGCTGGGGGGTTCCAAACCCAACGGCAGATGAAATTTACGCACCCATTAAACGTGATCCGAAAAACAGACTTAAAATGGCGGTACGCGAAGGCGGAAAAGAATCGCTAACACATTACCGTGTCGTCAGAAGACTTGAGCCACCCCGCAAGATCACATCAAGGCAAAATGTAAAACAGGGATTACCCCCAAGTCTTGCCCTTGTTGAGTGTCGGTTAGAGACCGGAAGAACCCATCAAGTCCGAGTCCATATGTCACATAAAGGTTATCCACTTGTTGGTGATCCGCTATATAGTCGCAGAAACAACCCCCAGAAAAATTTTTCTGATAAAGCCAAAGAAGCGATAAATGGCTTTAAACGTCAGGCCTTACACGCATATCTAATTGGATTCATCCATCCAATTACCAAGGAGCACTTGACATTTGAAAGAGAAATACCAAATGATATGAAACAGCTTATTCAAGCGCTTGAAGCCGTCTAATTATGGCCTAATTGTTTTGGTAAGCTCAAAAAAATGAATTAAGGATCAGGGGTAATACTCAAAATGGCACAGAATAACCTACCGACAATATCGCCGGATGGAAGTTTAACGAGCTATCTGCATGAAATCCGTAAATTCCCAATGCTTAAGCCAGACGAGGAATTTATGCTCGCCAAAGCATGGACGGAACACGGTGATACGGATTCCGCGCATAAGCTTGTGACATCACATCTGCGTCTTGTGGCGAAAATCGCCATGGGATATCGCGGGTATGGTTTGCCACTGGGTGACCTGATTTCAGAAGGTAACGTCGGCATGATGCAGGCGGTAAAACGTTTTGACCCTGATAAAGGGTTCCGACTTGCCACGTACGCCATGTGGTGGATTAAAGCATCCATTCATGAATATATCCTGCGTTCATGGTCGCTTGTTAAAATCGGCACGACCGCCGCACAGAAAAAATTATTCTTTAACCTACGCCGTATTAAAGGCCAGCTTGAAGCGGTTGATGATGGTGACCTTCACCCGGATCAGGTGACGGAAATCGCCAACAAGCTTGATGTTAAAGAAGACGAAGTTGTGCAAATGAACCGCCGTATGTCCGGTGGTGATCATTCCCTGAATGCGCCAATGAAAGCCGATATTGAGGGCGAATGGCAGGACTGGCTTGTTGATGAAGACACACCAGATCAGGAAACGGCCTATGCTGATGCGGAAGAAATGGATTATCGCCGCGGATTGATGGCCGATGCCATGAGCGCGCTTAATGAACGTGAACAGCATATTATTGCTGAACGTCGTCTAAGCGATAGCCCAAAAACGCTGGAAGAGCTAAGCATCGAATATAACATCAGCCGTGAACGCGTTCGTCAGATCGAAGCACGCGCGTTTGAAAAGCTGCAGCAAGCCATGCAAAGTGCTGCAGCCGAAGACAATATGATTACGATTGATCAGTAATCAATCGTAATCAATTCATTCTTATTCAAATGGATTTTTAACCAGGATCGTGTCGTCACGTTCCGGGCTTGTGGATAGAATTGCCACTGGCGTTTCGATTAGTTCTTCGATACGGCGTACATATTTAATCGCATTCGCCGGAAGATCAACCCAACTACGGGCGCCGAATGTGCTCTCGCTCCAGCCTTCCATG
The DNA here is from genome assembly GCF_028869115.1 of Pseudemcibacter aquimaris. Lineage (NCBI taxonomy): Bacteria > Pseudomonadati > Pseudomonadota > Alphaproteobacteria > Emcibacterales > Emcibacteraceae > Pseudemcibacter > Pseudemcibacter aquimaris. The sequence goes on along the minus strand of NZ_CP079800.1, from coordinate 329,623 downwards.
CTTTCATAGATCGGCTTCACGTTTGCCTGATCATCTGTTGATGCTGGGAAGTAATCGAGCTTTTCACCGTTAAGTTCATAACCAACACAGATTTTAAGTTCTTCCATACCGTCAAGAACATCAAGCTTGGTTAAAGCGATACCCGTGATGCCGGAAATTTTCATCACTTGACGCACCATGATCGCATCAAACCAACCACAACGGCGGCTACGACCCGTAACGGTGCCAAATTCATGACCACGTTCACCAAGGCCTTGACCAACTTCGTCAAACAGTTCCGTTGGGAATGGACCACTGCCGACACGTGTTGTGTATGCTTTCGTGATACCAAGAATATAATCAAGGCTGCCCGCGCCCATACCGGAACCACCGGCCGCTTGTGATGCAACCACATTGGATGATGTTACAAATGGGTATGTTCCGTGGTCAATATCAAGCATGATGCCTTGCGCACCTTCGAACAGGATTTTCTTACCTTCTTTTTTCGCTTCATCAAGGATTTTCCAGCTTGCGCCCACAAGCGGTAATACATGCTTTGAAACTTCCATGATTTGCGCGATCAATTCGTCACGGTTTACTTCATCAAATCCAAGTCCTTTACGCAGTGGGTTATGATGCGCAAGCAGCACATCAACACGTTTTGCAACGGTTTCTTCGGATTTAAGGTCACACACACGTAATGCACGGCGTGCTACTTTGTCTTCGTATGCTGGGCCAATACCACGGCGTGTTGTTCCAATTACCGGACCAGTTTCAGATTTTGCTTTCGCGGCATCTTCGCGGATCGCATCCAGTTCACCATGAAGCGGCAGAATAAGTGAACATCCTTCCGAAATCAGAAGGCTTTCAGCGTTAATGGTTACGCCTTGCTCGCTTAATTTTTTCATTTCTTTCACAAGCGCCCATGGATCGACCACAACGCCGTTACCGATAACAGAAAGCTTTCCACCGCGAACAATGCCGGACGGAAGAAGACTTAATTTATAAACTTCACCATCAATCACAAGAGTATGTCCGGCATTATGACCGCCTTGGAAACGCACGACCACATCGGCACGCTCACTTAACCAGTCAACAATTTTACCTTTACCTTCGTCGCCCCATTGGGAACCAACAACAACTACATTAGACACGTTTTCTTCCTCTCATCATCTTCAGGAAATATTTTCAATCTGACCATCAAGCCAGACACATTCACAACCCATTCTTTTGGCTTCAGAAACAGTGTCATCCGTTTCCGTTAGCCCTTGAATGGTTCTATAATTTTTATTCTGAAGCTCGTTCAGAATGGCTCTATCTGTTCCTAGCGGAATATATATTTTTTCTGCGCCCTTATATTCACCGATCGCACGAATAAGGCTATCAAGATAAAGGGAAAATCCGGTTGCAGGCTCGCCTTCGCCGCGTTCGGCGTTTACGATATATCTGCCACCACGGCCAAGTTCACCACGCACACCGCCCGCAAAGAAACTAAAACTAATACCCGTTTGATATTCAAAGCCGGTATATTCACCCGGATCAATGGTCACAACCAAATCAGGGGCGACATTCGATAATTTTTCAACGAGTTTTACAAGCTCATCAACAATTGATTTCGCAGCCACCGGCAGTGAAAGCACCCCAATAGCATCAAGCGCTTTTTCAGCGGGGCCCGCTGCACCAAGCAACGCGCGGCTAATCTCACCAATTTCGTCCTGAATATTGGAAAGTTCGCCGATATCCTTGGCATCAAGGGCATGACGCACAAGTTTACTTGTCGCATCATCAAGGCCAAGACCATCCGTAATCGCCGGAACCAACATTGGCATCGCCAGATCAATGCTTAATTTCTTTGCGCCTGCGGCCTTAAGCGCATCATAAGCAAGCATAATAATTTCAACATATGCTTCCGTGCTATCGGAACCAATAAGTTCCACACCCGCCTGTTTAAATTGGCGTTCCGGGCGCAGTTGTGTTCCTTTAATTCTTAAAACATCACCAGCATATCCAAGACGTAATGGACGCGGTGCATTTTTAAGCCTTGAATGGGAAATACGGGCCACCTGCCCCGTCATGTCCGTACGCACACCCATCATGCGCTGTGACGCAGGATCAAGCAAGCGGAACATATTGCGAGAGTGTGCCTTTCCAGGCCCCAAAAGAAGGCTTTCTTCGAATTCCACCATCGGCGGCAGAACCAGATCATATCCATTAGAAGAAAAGCTGTTTAAAAGGTTTTCAACAACCTTGGTTTCCTGCATTGCATCGCCGACAAGACTGTCGTGCAATCCTTCTGGCAGCAGGGCTGTTTCATTTGGTTCAAGCATTTTTTTAAAGCCGATTGAAATTAGACTCACAGTTTCGCTGTGCTTATATCACCAATGGCAAAAAACCCAAAACGAAAATACGAAAAAAGGGAGGGCTAAAACCCTCCCTAATTGTAGAAATCAAATTTGGATACAGTTTCTACAATATTAAAAATTTAAAGCCTTAACGCGGCGTACCTGATCGATCTTGCAAATCTCTGCAATAACCGCTTCTGGTGCCGCTTGATCAACCGCAACAAGGGCGATAGCACGACCACCTTCATGGTGACGACCAAGGTTAAATGTCGCGATATTTAGACCGCCTTCACCAAGAATTGTACCTAGTGAACCGATAAAGCCCGGCTTGTCTTCGTTTGTGGCAAAAATCATATTGTCTGTCAGTTCACCTTCAAGACGGATGTCATCAACCTGTACGATACGTGGACGACGATCCGCGAACAATGTTCCTTCAACACCAAACTCACCTTTATCCGTGATAACTTTTACACTTACGAGCGTGTGGTAATCGCCTTCACCTTCGTGTTTGCTTTCAACAACATCGATGTCACGTTCTGTGGCAATGCTTAACGCATTGACCATGTTCACACTGCTTAATAGCGGACGAAGAAGCCCTTCAACAACAATCGCAGTTAATGGACGAACGTTAAGATCCGTTACATCACCTTGATAGCCGATATGGATTTCTTTAATTGCATCTTCTGTAAGCTGACCGACAAATCCGCCAAGCTGGCCAACTAGTGACATATACGGGCTTAAACGTTTTGATTCTTCCGCTGTCAGGCTCGGCATGTTCAGTGCGTTTGTTACTGCACCATCAAGCAAGTAATCTGACATTTGTTCTGCAACCTGCACGGCCACGTTAACCTGTGCTTCTGTTGTGGACGCACCAAGGTGTGGTGTTACCACAACTTTTTCATGACCAAATAGAACGTTTTCTTTTGCTGGCTCAACCGCAAACACATCAAGCGCCGCACCGGCAACCTTACCACTATCGAGTGCTTCTTTCAGCGCATCTTCATCAATAAGACCGCCACGCGCACAGTTAACGATACGTACGCCGTCTTTCATTTTTGTGAATGCATCCGCGCCAAGAATACCTCGTGTGCTATCCGTTAATGGCGTATGAAGCGAGATAAAGTCAGCACGTGGAAGAAGTTCATCCAGCTCAACCTTTTCAACGCCGATTTCTTCTGCGCGTTCTTCGGATAGGAACGGATCAAACGCGATTACTTTCATCTTAAGGCCGATTGCGCGGCTTGCTGCGATCGCACCAATATTACCGCAACCGATAATACCAAGTGTTTTTGATGTAAGCTCGACACCCATAAATTTGGATTTTTCCCATTTCCCTTCGTGGGTTGATGCACTCGCTTGCGGGATTTGACGCGCAACAGCAAACATCATTGCAATGGCATGTTCAGCGGTCGTGATGCTGTTGCCCATTGGCGTGTTCATTACAACAACACCGTTACCTGTTGCTGCTGGAATATCAACGTTATCAACACCAATACCGGCGCGGCCGACAACTTTCAAATTCGTCGCAGCCGCCAGAATTTTCGGTGTTACTTTTGTCGCTGAACGAATGGCAAGACCATCATATTCACCAATTTTTGCTTCTAGTTCTTCTTTAGTTAGTCCAACGATTTCGTCGACTTCAATACCGCGCTGTTCAAAAATTTCTTTTGCAAGCGGGCTCATCTTATCAGAAATAAGTACCTTAACCATCAGGTGTACCTTTCATGTAATTCGGTTTTTAAATGTAAAAAATTATTTATAAATACTGCGTACTTCGTCGTGCGCCCAATCAAGCCATGGCGTCAAATCAGCAAGATTTTCCGCTTCGATGGTTGATCCGGCCCAAATACGAAGGCCCGCTGGCGCATCACGGTAAGCACCGATGTCATAAGCAACGCCTTGCTCATCAAGTAATGATGCAAGTTTCTTTGCCGCTGTCGCTTTGTCATCGTCGGACAGGTTTTGGAACCAGTCAGCCGTGATTTTAAGACACACTGAAGTATTCGATAATGTCGCAGGATCCGAGGCCAGGAAATCAACCCAATCGGTTTTTTCGACCCAAGATTTAAGCACCGCAAGATTATCTTCTGAACGCTTGATCAGTCCTTTTAGACCGCCAACTTCAGCGCCCCAGTTAAGGGTATCAAGGTAATCTTCAACACATAACATAGATGGTGTGTTGATCGTTGCCCCTTTGAAAATACCTTCGATCAGTTTTCCGTTTTTAGTAAGGCGGAAAATTTTCGGAAGCGGCCATGACGGCGTATAATTTTCAAGGCGCTCTACAGCGCGTGGTGACAAAATAAGAATGCCATGCGCACCCTCGCCACCCATCACTTTCTGCCATGAGAAAGTGGTAACATCTAATTTTTCCCATGGAAGATCCATGGCAAATGCCGCTGAGGTCGCATCACAAATTGTAAGGCCGCCTCTATCTTCGGCAATCCAGTCACCATTTGGCACTTTAACGCCAGACGTTGTACCGTTCCATGTGAACACCACATCACGGGCGAAATCAACTTGGCTTAAGTCCGGAAGTTCACCATATGGCGCTTCGATTTTACGGACATCATCAAGCTTAAGTTGTTTGGTTACATCGGTAATCCATCCCGATCCAAAGCTTTCCCATGCAAGCATATCCACGCCACGCTCACCAAGCAGTGACCATAATGCCATTTCAACAGCACCGGTATCTGAACCCGGCACGATACCAACACGGTAACCTTCAGGTAATTCTAAAAGTTCATGCGTTTTATCAATTGCTTCTTTTAAGCGGGATTTGCCGATTGCGGCACGATGAGAACGCCCAAGAGGCGCATTTTTTAATACATCAATCGTCCAGCCCGGGCGTTTCGCACACGGACCTGACGAAAACAGCGGTGACGCTGGTTTCTTTTCTGGTAACATCAATTTTCTCCTATTCCTTCCAGAACAGACGTCCCTCGTTGGGGAGGGATAGCCCACAGCGGAATATAGAGATCAAAAATTAATTGTCAATCAGAAGCTTGATGAAAAATTTATGACGGGTCAAATGGGTAGTCGCCAGTCTGACCGCTGAATGATATTTGATAGAGTTTACTGTCATATTGAAACGTATGACTTTTCACCTTACCGTCCAGCTTTACATTGACTGTATTGCTTTGTTCTTCAAAGAGATCCATTAATATCCGGTTGGTCAAAATCAATGTGTCCTGACCATCTGATAATGGCGCTTCCTGATAAACATAAATGTCGCTGAATGTTACCTCAACACCGATCCAATTCAGTGGAATTTGATCGCCGTCTGTGCCGTAAAGCGCGAATGACTGGATGATATATTCCTGTAAAAACGACTCAATTATGTCGTCGGTTAACTCAACCGGCCCACCGTTATACCGCATCAAAAGATCTTCAATATCATGTGTGAATAAACGGTGGGTAATTTCGATGGTCCCTTTTTCAGATTGCATATCCACTTGGCTAAAGGCCGCGTAGAATCGATGTGCGTGACTAGGAATAGCCACGCACAAAATTAAAATTGGAAATAATATTTTGGTGAAAAATTTCACTATTGATACTCTTTCACAAGTGCATCAAATTTACGCTTTGCACTGCGTTCATCATCTGCATCTTTCTTTTCTTTTTCGGACTTGTAATCCTCAAGCGATTTAACCTCTTCAAGGTTTTCTTTCAGCATGTCACGACGCTGTCTTGCCTTTTGTTTTGCAAGATCAAATCTGCTTTCAAGAATACGGCGCGGGAAGAAGTTATTAAACATATCCGCATCCGCTGTTTCATATTTCGGATCAAGAGTAACCGATGCGATTTCCTTATCAGTTATGATCATTTTGGTCACATTTTTATAATTTTGCTTCCATGTTTCAGCCGGAAAACGCTTTTCTTCCTTGCTGCCATCAGCATATTCAATTTCAAGATAGATCGGCATGATAAGCCCACCAACATTCGAGAAATCCATCAGATAAATATGACTATCATCATTAAGAAGTTCGACCTGCCAATCTTCGAGTTCCGCGATCAATTTATTATATTCGTCGCGTTGCTTGTTAGTGACAGTGAATTCATCATTATCGTTATAGAAATCCTTAATCGATGGGAACTCATCAACGCGTTTGGGAAGTTCATCATTACTGAAATATGATGGATGCGTACGTTTTGCCATTTCTTGACGGCGTTTGAACGCTTCCTCGATTTCAGGATCTTTGGTATCGATGGTGAAATGACGTACATTATCAAGCGAAATATCAACATGTTCCGTGGTATAGAACCATCCACGCCAGAACCAATCGAGATCAACGCCACTGGCATCTTCCATTGTGCGGAAGAAATCAGCGGGTGTCGGACGTTTAAATTTCCAACGCTGTGCAAATTCACGGAAAGCAAAATCAAACAATTCCGGCCCCATGATACTTTCACGAAGGATATTAAGCGCCGTTGACGGTTTCGCGTAGGCATTATTACCTTTTTGAAGCAATGATTCCGAATTGGTCATAATCGGAACCTGATTTGTACTTGTCATATACCCGGTAATATTACGCGGATCGATACGGCCAAGCGGGTAATCATCTTTCCATTCTTGATGAGCAAGGTTTTGAACAAACGTATTTAAACCTTCATCCATCCATGTCCATTGACGTTCATCTGAATTGATGATCATCGGATAATAGTTATGACCAACTTCATGAATAATCACGCCGATAAGACCGTGTTTTGTACGGCGTCCATATGTACGTGTTCCATCAGGGTGCGTTGTTGGGCGCGCACCGTTAAAGCTGATCATTGGATATTCCATACCACCAATCGGACCGTTCACGGAAATGGCCACCGGATAAGGGTATGTCATTGAATATTTATTATAAACCTGAAGCGTATGCATCACGGCTTGTGTAGAAACATCTGACCATAAAGGCTGACCTGCCATCGGATAATAAGACATGGCCATAACAGTTTTGCCGTTTTCTTTCATTCGGTAACCCATGGCATCCCAGATAAATTTACGCGATGATGCAAAGGCAAAGTCACGTACATTTTCCGCCTTATAATGCCATGTTTTGGTTTCAGATGATTTTTCCTTTTCGTTTTCAACCGCTTCTTCCGGAGTTACGATGAAAATCGGAACGGATGCTGTGCGTGCTTCGATCAAACGGTCACGTTGATCTTGTGTTAACACCTCTGCATCATTTTGCAGCACGCCTGTTGATGCCACAATATGATCCGCAGGCGCCGTAATTGTCACGTCATAATTACCAAATTCCAGAGTAAATTCACCACCACCCACGAAATCTTTATTATGCCAACCGTCATAATCTGAATATACGGTTACACGCGGGTACCAGTGGGCGATTTCATAAATATAGTTATCATCACGTTTGAAATATTCGGCCGCCTGACGGGAACGAAGGATTTTTGAATCCATAATATTATATGACCAATCAATCTCGAAATCCGTGATTTGGTTTGGCTCAAGTGCGGTCGGCAAATCAATACGTAGCATTGCACCAACAACAGTATAAGGAAGATCGTTGCCATTTAAATCCTGTAAGCGGCTTACTTTAAAACCACCGTCAAATTTACGGCGTTCAACATGGCTACGAAATGCGGAAAATGACATCCCTTTTGTGTTTTTAGAAACAGTTTCACTGCTAATATCCATCGACGTTTCTGGATCAAAACGGTTTTGATCCATTTGCAGCCAAATATATTTAAGAGCATCCGGGGAATTATTATAATATTTAATCGTTGCTGAACCTGTAATCGATTGATTTTCATCATCAAGCGTCACATCAATTTTATAATCGGCCTGTTGCTGCCAATATTCATGGCCAGGCGCACCTGATGCTGTTCTATACGCGTTGGGTGTCGGCAAATATTCATTTAATTGACGGAATTTATCATTCAGCTGTTCCATGGTTTGTGCATTGGATTGCACAACAAGCGCAGCCGCACCAATAAAACCAAAAATGACGGATTTTAGTTTGAGCATTTCTATAGTCCCCTAACTGACTTTTATATTTTGTTGGGGCGATAGTATATTTTATTGGCGGGTTAGTCCAGTATGACGTTATTCAACACGGACAAGATGATTTAACGGGCCGCAACCACTACCAAATCCGGGCGCTGCCTCTAGTGCTTTTTGAACGAAATTATGGGCACGGTTAACAGCATCCTCAAGCGCTAATCCTTGCGCAAGTCCGGTTGCGATGCCTGATGCAAGCGTGCATCCGGTACCATGATTGTCTTTACCCGGAACACGAAGGGCAGAAAATATTTTTTCTGAATTTTCCGTAACCAACAAATCGGTCAGAATATCCCCTTTTAAATGACCACCTTTTACAAGTACCGCTTTTGGTCCCATTTCCAAAAGATCATATGCCGCGCGTCGCATATCATCCATATTTTTTAATAGCTCAACACCCGTTAATTTTGATGCTTCTGCAAGATTAGGGGTAAGTAATGTCGTTAACGGCAGAATTTCAGAAACCATCGCACGCACACTTCTTGGTTTCAGAAGCATCGTACCACTGGTCGACATCATCACCGGATCAACTACAAGCGGCACATCTGCTGCATGTTTACCGATTATTTCAGCAATGCCTTCAATGATTTCCGGTGACATCAACATGCCGGTTTTAATGGCATCGACACCAATATCACCTATAACAGATAAAACTTGGGATTTGACGATATTTTCCGGCACCGGTTGAACGTCGCTGACCATATTGGTATCCTGAACCGTAATGGCGGTGATCGCCGACATGGCATACGCACCCAGTGATGAAATGGTTTTTATATCCGCCTGAATTCCGGCGCCACCACTTGAATCTGAACCCGCAATTGTTAGTACTCTACCCTTCATTATAATCAGGCACTTCCCACTGTTGCTTCTACGGATGCGACAATATCATTCGCAACATTTTCAATCAGTGTATCATCATCGCCTTCAACCATGACACGGATAAGCGGCTCTGTACCTGATTTACGGATCACAACACGGCCATTACCATTTAATGAATTTTCACCGTCAGCAATAGCTTGTTTTACATGATTATCTGAAAGCGGGTCTGTGGCCTCATCATACCTTACATTTTTAAGAAGCTGTGGATAAGGCTCAAACAGCCTGAATAATTCACTTGCCGGACGTCCTTTTTCCACAAGAACCGCCAAAACCTGAAGCGCTGCAACAAGACCGTCACCCGTGGTGTTAAAATCACTTAGCACGATATGACCTGATTGTTCCCCACCGACATTACAGCCAAGCTCTTGCATTGCTTTAACCACATATCGGTCGCCAACCTTGGTACGCACCAAATTTAAACCGAGCGATTTCATATGTTTTTCAAGACCAAGGTTTGACATGATGGTCGCTACAAGTGCGCCACCCTTAAGCTTGCCTGACTGATCCCAATTGGTGGCAATTGTTGCCATCAACTGGTCACCATCGATGACCTCGCCTTTTTCATTACAAATAATCAATCTGTCTGCATCACCATCAAGAGCAATACCGATATCGGCACCCGTTTCGATGACTTTATCACACATGGCTTTCGGTTTGGTTGAACCGCAATCTTCATTGATATTTGTTCCATTTGGTGAAACACCAATGGCAATAACCTCTGCACCCAATTCCCATAGAATTTCCGGTGCTGTCCTATATGCGGCGCCATTAGCACAATCAATAACAATCTTAAAACCATCTAATCTTAAATGTTTGGGAAAAGTGCTTTTGGCAAATTCATTATAACGACCAACCACGTTTTTAAGACGCTGTGCTCGTCCCAGTTCTTCTGATGCAACAAGATGTTCGTTATATCCGTTATCCATCATGCTTTCTATTTGAAGCTCGATCTCATCCGATAGCTTATTGCCATCAGGCCCAAACAACTTGATACCATTATCATGAAAGGGATTATGTGACGCAGAAAGCATCACACCCAGATCTGCACGCAGTGATCTTGTTAGCATCGCAACAGCCGGGGTTGGCACTGGGCCAAGAAGTACGACATCCATGCCCATTGATATAAAGCCGGATGTTAACGCAGGTTCAAGCATATACCCGGAAAGACGAGTATCTTTACCAATGACGACACGATGCTGATGATCGCCATTGGTAAAATAGCGCCCCGCGGCCATACCAACGCGCATGGCAATTTCTGATGTCATTTTACCTTCGTTCGCTTTACCGCGAATTCCGTCCGTCCCGAAATATTTTCTCGTCATTTTATTTTTTCTTAAATTGAGCTTAACTTTTATACCAATAAATAGCGATTTTGTCTTAACAGAAGCTGAATATTGTTAAAAATTGTCTTTTATATGGCGAATTTTCTTAAATACCGATATGGCTTGCACGGTTTCAGGAACATCATGAACGCGAACAACCTGAACCCCGTTCTGCACACAATATTGCGCCGCAGAAAGTGAACCCGGCAATCTATTCGCCGCAATTTCTTCACCACTGATTTTTCCAATAAAGCTTTTTCTGGAAACACCAATTAAGATTGGAACACCAAGTCCGTGGAAAATTGCAACATGTTTTATCAGTTCAATATTATGATCCACTGTTTTGCCAAAACCAATACCTGGGTCAATAATAATTCTGTTCTTGTCAATTCCGTTCGCAACACAAAATTCAATTCTGCTTTCCAAATAATCATAGATTTCCAGAACAGCGTTTTGATAATTCGGGTTATCCTGCATATTTTCAGGTGTACCCTGCGCATGCATTAAAATGACGGGAACATCGGTTTCTTTCAACACTTCGATGGCTTTAGGATCATGTTCAATCGCACTAACATCATTGATGATATGGGCGCCTTCTTTAACAGCCGCTTCCATAACATCAGCATTGCGGCTATCAATTGAAACATTGATTTTTAAATCAGAAATCTTTTGGATTACAGGAATTACGCGATTTAGTTCTTCATCAATTGAAACGGGTTCTGCACCAGGTTTTGTGGATTCACCGCCAATATCAAGAATATCACAGCCTGCATCTATCATTTCTTGAGCTTGCTTGATTGCTGAATTCGGGTCAGCAAATTTTCCACCATCGGAAAAACTATCCGGCGTTACATTTAACACGCCTTGAATAATTGTATCTTGAAAATCCAGATTTAAAATATTGCTTCTTTTCGCAGCAATATTATCAATCAATGTCCAAAGTTTGGCTTTTTTATCATCATCCAGTGTTGAAAGATAAACGCCAAGACTATTTACAGGAATTGTTTCCGAAGATATTTCACCCGCACTTTTTGTAATAATGCGAACAGCGAAGCAACGTAAATCGCTGCCCAGAATTTCCATGGATACATCATCCAATAAATTAAAGCCCCTGGTAATTCCCAGGGGCTCTATGTAGTAGCTTGAATCTACTGCCATCCCCATTTGTTCTTTATCCTAACCTTCTGGAACAGGGTCCGAACCGACACCGCCTTCCTTGTCATCAGATTTTTTTGCATCATCTGATTTTTTGGTTGTTGGTACAGAACCTGTCGGCTTGTTATCTGTCTTGTCCTCGTCATCGAAATCTTTATGGATATCTTTACCGGCAAGAAGATCGTTTATTTCGTCACCACTAAGTGTTTCATATTCGAGCAACCCTTTACCAAGTGTATGAAGATCATCAAGATTATCATTAAGCACTTGTTTTGCTTTTTCATGTGCTTCATCCACAATACGGCGGATTTCTTCATCAATGATTTTCGCTGTCGCCGCAGAAACATTTTGTGTTTGCGATACAGAATGACCAAGGAAAACTTCCTGTTGGTTTTCACCATATTCAAGTGGGCCAAGAATATCGCTCATGCCCCATTGGGTTACCATGGCACGTGCCATTTTGGTTGCATAAGAAATATCAGATGATGCACCACTCGTCACCTTATCATAACCAAAGATAATCTCTTCAGCCACGCGACCACCCATTGCAACCGCAAGATCAGCATGCATTTTTTCACGTGATTTTGAAAGCTGGTCATGTTCCGGCAGACGCATCACCATACCAAGCGCACGACCGCGTGGAATGATTGTTGCCTTATGAATTGGATCAGATGCCGGACAATGAAGCGCCACTAGTGCGTGACCTGCTTCATGATAAGCAGTTAATTTTTTCTCTTCTTCCTGCATGACCATGGAACGACGTTCCGCACCCATCATCACCTTGTCTTTGGATTGTTCGAAATCTTCCATTGTGACAACGCGCTTGCCTCTACGTGCTGCAAGAAGTGCTGCTTCGTTCACAAGGTTCGCAAGATCCGCACCAGAAAAACCCGGTGTACCACGTGCAATTACGCGTGGCTTAACATCCGCAGCAAGTGGAACTTTTTTCATATGAACTTTAAGGATTTTCTCACGGCCAAGAATATCAGGATTTGATACCACCACCTGACGGTCAAAACGTCCCGGACGAAGTAGCGCCGGGTCAAGAACATCCGGACGGTTTGTCGCCGCAAGCAGGATGATACCTTCATTCGCTTCAAATCCATCCATTTCAACAAGCAGCTGGTTGAGCGTTTGTTCTCGTTCATCGTTACCGCCACCAAGACCGGCACCACGGTGGCGACCCACTGCGTCGATCTCGTCAATAAAGATAATACATGGAGCATTTTGTTTACCCTGTTCAAACATATCACGAACACGGCTCGCGCCAACACCGACAAACATTTCCACAAAGTCAGAACCGGAAATGGTGAAGAACGGTACATTCGCCTCACCCGCAATTGCACGGGCAAGAAGCGTTTTACCAGTTCCAGGAGGGCCCACAAGAAGCGCGCCTTTCGGGATTACCGCACCAAGACGTTGATATTTGCTCGGGTCTTTTAAGAACTCAACAATTTCTTCAAGCTCTTCTTTGGCTTCTTCGATACCTGCGACATCTTCGAATGTGACGCGTCCCGACATTTCATTAAGCAGTTTAGCCTTTGATTTACCAAAGCCCATGGCTTTTCCGCCGCCACCCTGCATCTGACGCATAAAGAATATCCAGATACCGATCAGAATAATGAAAGGAAGCCATCCGGACACAAACATCCAGAATGCGCTGGTTTCAACAGGTTTCGCATTAATATTAATGCCTCTTTCATTCAGCTTATCAATAAGCGTGGCATCATCAGGTGCGTATGTTTGGAACGTTTGACCATTGGTCATCGTACCCGCAATATTATTTTCCTGTATCGTGACGCTGGTGATGCTGCCATTTTCAACACCCGCCAAAAATTCAGAATAGGAAATTTCCTGACGTGCATCACCGCCAGCTGGTCCCTTAAACGCACTGAATAGCGCAAGAAGCAAAATTAAAATGATAAGCCAGAATGCAAAATTACGTTTCATATTGTCCACGCATTAAACCTTTATTTAGTACCTGAAATTCAAACCTTAATGTTCCATAACCAATAGATAGGGGCAAATGCGCCAGAAACAAGTTGAAAATATATATTTTTATCAATGTTAGCCGTTTTTATGGCAATTACATAACATAATACGAGTTAATCGTTAAAAACGGCTGAAAATTTCCCCGAAAAATCCAATTTTATTTTATTAATTAGCAAATCAGGAAGAATCACCTGACCATTATTATCAATTAAAACCGGTAAAGTCGGCAATAATTTATCCCTTAACTTATAATCATCAAAAAGTTCATAAAGTTCTGTTTTTAAATCAGGGTGCTTTTCTGATAACTGATCCATATGATCCGTGCTAAATGAAACCACTGTTCCTATTTGACCACACAAATTGATCATGAAACGACCATCCCATAAAATTTGTTTCGCTTCCGTAATTTTAATTTCATGATCTATATTGGCTGCTTCTCTTACAAACTCAAAATATCCCTCTTTGGTTTTATGAAGCACGACACCTGCGAGTGTTCTACCGTTAAAATCGTTATTACCCAAATCTGAATAGAGACTCAAAAGTTTTTGATATCTAGGCCCATAATCATTGCCACCAATTTTCTTGAAAATACGACTTAGCATTCTTAAAGCGATTTCTTCGTGTAGAGTATGATGAAAACCCGAATTTAACCGCGCATACCCCAATTCATTAATTTCAAGATATTGCGATTCGGCCTGTTCCGTTAGTTCATCAAGCAAATCTCTGACACGTGACATCCGTTTTGCAGTGGATGATAATCGGTCACTATCAAGCCCATCCAAATCTGTTTCTTGTAATAAGTTTCTAACTTTTACCCGTGTGAATGACGTATTTTCATTACTGGGGTCATTGATCCATTCCTGCCCCTTTACTTTTAGGGTTTCAAGCAAGCGTGATTTATCAACATCCAGAAACGGACGGCATAATTTTAATTCAGTATTCACGTTTTTCTGTGGAACCGGTGATACCTTATCCATGGCGGATAATCCATCAACACCACTACCACGCAGCAGACGAATTAAAAATGTTTCCGCCTGATCATCTTTATGATGGGCTAAGAATAAATGATTGATTTTATGGTCCGCGCAATACTCCGCCATTAATCTGTATCTGGCATCTCGTGCATCATTTTGAATATTCGCCGATGGTTTATCACCCTGCCATTTAAGTGTTTCATGATTGATATTATATGCTGATAACCAATTATTGACTTGTTCTGCTTCTTGAGCTGCCTCAGTCCTTAAACCATGATTGACGGTTAATGTCGTCAGATGAACCGAATGTTCACTACACCAATCACCAAGCATTAAAGCAAGCGCCATACTATCCGCGCCACCGGAAACGGCCACAGCGATCTTTGTAGAGCATCCAATATCCAGCCCCGCCATTAATTCATTGAATTCGGCGCTTGTTAAGGGGGAAAGATTACCCCCTTTTAACTGCATCCTGCTTTTCTTTCTTCGGTCGGACGAAGTCGGGTATTTTCCGTGCTGTCCGGGAAGCGGGCATTTAATTCGCGGAATACTTCGCAGGCGTCATTTTTCTCACCCAAAAGGTTAAGCGACATACCGACTTTTAATAAATAGGCCGGTGCTTTTGAACTTTCCGGATATTTGCTCATCCCTTCAAGGAATGTACGGGTCGCATCAGCATAATTGCCGCGCGCATAATATGTTTGGCCAAGCCAATATTGTGCATTACCCGCTAATTCGTCCTGCGGGTGTTGCTCAAGAAATTCTAGGAAATTAATTTCTGCTTCTGCGTAATTGGCATTGGAAACAAGGCCATATGCATAATCATATTTTTCTTTTGGTGTGCCGCCTGCTGTACCACTTGCTGCTGGTGCTGTTGATGCGCCGGCCATTGGTGCCGCCATGCCGCCACCTGCACTACCACTTACCATACCTCTACCATTTTCCAGTTCACCAAAACGGAAATCATTATCTTTCTGCATGGTTTCAATTTGGCGGGTTAATTGATTAACCTTGAAATTTGCCTCTTCAAGTTGGCCTGTCATTTGGCGGATTTGTGTTTCAAGCTCTGAAATACGGATATTAATTTCTGCCATCAATGCACCCTCACCACCCACTGGCATGTCAAGCGGTGCCGATGTCACTGCATCCGCGCTTGATGATTGCTCTTCGCCAGATTGAAAACGGCTACCTGGTGTAAATACGCGGCGCTGAAGCGCATTTAATTGCTTTTCAATCGCGGTCAATCGTTGGCGTGTTGATTGTGCAGACGATGTATCGATGGTCAAAATGAACATCGCCATCGCAAGTGCTGCCGTCATTAATAGGGTCGTTGTTTTATGATGCATTATATTTAACATCTTTTAAGCTCCGTATGCTTTACATATTAATTTTCGGGTTTATCCGTTAGCCCTAAAAAAAATGCCCGCGCGACTGTCCAACGTCCCACGGGCATTCTTTAAATAATTCGAGTATTACTCTACGCGTGTTTTACCACGACGGTTTTTGTTGTGGTCTGTACCCATTGGACGCTCTTTACCGTAGCTTACTGTACGGATACGGTTAGCGCTTACACCCATTGCAACAAGATAGTTCTTAACCGCGTTTGCACGGCGATCACCAAGTGCAAGGTTGTATTCACGTGTACCACGCTCGTCACAGTGACCTTCAACAACGATAGATTTGTTATGAGTTTTCATCCAGTTGGCTTGTGCCTGTAGAATGCGACGTGCATCCGCATCAACATCATAACGGTCAAAACCGAAGTGAACCATTGACGCATCCATACCAGCCATCAGGCTGTTCTCAAGATATTCTTGAGTTGTTGTATCAACTGGTGCAACTTCTGGTGCAGGAGCTGGAGCTGGCGCTGGTGCTGGGTCAGCTGGTGCTTCCGTTACAGCAGTGTCATTTGTATTCGCACATGCACTTAACACAAGTGCGGCCCCTACCATTATTAAATATTTCGCATTAATTTTATTAAGCATTTAGTGATCCTTCACATATAATTTTGTGTATTCTTATTTTTCCAAACTTCTGTCATTCCCCATCAGAATTGACATGCGCAATCAATCATATATTCCCTTGGCCCATATAATTACCCGTGACTATAAACATAGATTCGTCAGGAATCAAGCGGCATCAAGGGGATAAAGTGATAAATTTTTCCATACGTTAACCATTAATCCATTAACGGTGACCACGCCGGGTCGGAACCATCAAGTGGCGTGATAATCTGACGTTCGTTATATCCGGTCAAATCGATGGACCAAAGCTGTGTTTCACCGCCCCCACCACGGTTATCGTATGGGTATTTACGGTAATACATAAGTACACGTCCATTTGGTGCCCAGGTTGGCCCCTCCTCGAAATAACTTTCGGTGAGAATCCGTTCCCCTGATCCATCAGGACGCATCACACCGATATAGAATTTACCGCCAAGCTGCTTAGTAAAGGCGATCAAATCACCCCGTGGTGACCAAACCGGTGTCGCGTAACGCCCTTCACCAAAACTGATGCGGTTTACGTTGCTGCCATCGGCATCCATCACATAAATCTGCTGTGTCCCACCACGGTCAGAGTTAAACGCAATCTGACGCCCAAATGGTGAATAACTCGGGGATGTATCAATGGCTGAATGACTGGTCAAACGCGCGATTTGGCGCGTGCGCAAATCCATTGAGAAAATATCTGAATTTCCTCGTTCCGCTTTTGACATGATGATGCTTTCGCCGTCAGGTGAAAAGCGCGGCGCAAATGTCATACCGTCAAATTCACCAAGCATTTCCGACTTTCCTGTTTCAAGATCAAAAAGATATACACGCGGCATATCGTTATAGAACGACAGATACGTAATAACCTGTTCGGTTGGTGAAAAACGTGGGCTAAGGATCATATATGATCCATCGGTCATAAATTGATGATTATGTCCATCCTGATCCATAATCGCTAAGCGACGAATACGATCAAGGTATGGACCATGTTCTGCAATATAAACAATTCTAGTATCAAAATATCCTTTTTCACCTGTTAGGCGTTCGTATATCAAATCCGAAATTTGATGCGCCACTTTTCGCCATGCTCGTGGCGATGCCGTTAACCGTTTTCCTTCCATCATTCTGCCATCAAATACATCCCAAAGCATGAATTCGATACTGACCTGACCATCTTCGCGCAATGCAACATTACCCGTCACCAGAGCCTGTGCACCAATCGCACGCCAATTGGCGAATTGCGGTGCCGTGCTCGCTGAGCCGGAATTAATAAACGCACGCTGATCAATCGGTGCAAATAGTCCTGATCTTTCAAGGTCCGACGTGATCACCTGAATAATTTGTTGACCCAGTTCTCTTCCCGTACCATGGGACGTCAGGTCCTGATCGCTACCCACAAGGTTCGCAAGCGCAATTGGCATTGGCTGCACGTTACCCTGGGTAATATCAATTTCAATTACCGCGTGGGACGAGAGTGTCCCAAGGGCAAAACCAACTAGGGAAATCAATAAAATTTTCAAGTGTTTCACACGTATTCTCCGGTTCTATATTCTTTTATTATTGTTATTCTTTAGTCATCAATCGTGACAACATTATGATATCATGGCGGACGGGTCAAAATTCATTTTAATATCACGCCAGTAATCATACATATCACTTGGTAATTCAAGGTCACTAAATGGCGCACAGCTTAATACCGCGCGTCTTGCGCTATCGGCGGCGGTACGTTGTGGCCCGGACATTCTTACATAATCATCAATGCGCGGCTGCCCCATAATCGAGCCATCCCGTGACAGGCTAAAAAATACAGTCACTTTAAGTGTGCCTGCCTCAAAAGCGCCGGATGGCGGGTTCCAGCAGCCATAAATTTTCTTTTGAATGGCCGCAACTATGCTCATGGTTTGGCGGCGTACATCAAGTGATGTTGCCTTTTGTTCTCTTTCGCCGAAACGCTCTGTAAGTCTTTCTGTGACAGATTGTGTTTCTGGAATTTTATTCAAAAGCGCGGCCATTCGGTCACTGGTCATTCTGCTTGGTGGGCGTGGCCTTGAGCGCGGGCTAACGGTTGGTGCTTCTGCGCGCACTTCCGGTTTTGGTTTCGGCGCAGGCTTATCTTTTGGCTGATCCATTAATGGCATGGTTGATGCCATTTTCGGTGGTGGGGGTGGTAATTCTGCTGCACGGCGTGGACGGTCCGGCGGCGCGGGTTTGTCTTTTGGTTCAACGCGTTTTGCAATTTCCTGTGTCGCGGTCTCTTTTGCAATTTCGACCATTTCCACCGGAATGATCACCATTTCTACATCTCTGGGGGTGCTGAAAAACGGGATACCCACCGTTGCGATCAGCAACAGTGCCACGTGTGAACCACCAGAAATGTATAATGCGTTCTTCAAATTTAATTACCTCGCCGGATCAGTGACCATGGCCACCCTTGAAAATCCGTTACCGTTTAAAAGCCCCATGACTTCCATCACGCGGCCATAACTTACCCCCTCGTCACCATGAACATAAATGCGGTCTTCTTTACGGTTTTCAAAAATCACCGTAATACGCGGCACAAGTTGTTCAAGGCGTACTTCTTCGTCCTGAAGATATATTTTACCCTCACCATCAATGGTGATGGAAAGCGGCGTATTATTTTCCGGCAAATTGTTTGCCTGACTATTCGGCAGATCAATCGGAACACCCACTGTTAAAAGTGGCGCCGTCACCATAAACACAACAAGCAACACAAGCATCACGTCCACAAATGGCGTCACGTTAATTTCGCTCATTTGCTGATGGCGTTTTGAAAAACCGGTGCGGTGACCGCTGCCACCTTTATTGCCGTGCATTTGCATTAATGGTGCTCCTCTTCCATCTGACGGGATAGAATGGTGCCAAACTCTTCTGCGAAACCTTCCATACGGTTTGCATAACGCCCAAGATCATTCGATAGAACGTTATATGCAACAACCGCCGGGATCGCGGCCACAAGACCCATTGCCGTCGCGGCGAGTGCCTCGGCAATACCGGGGGCCACAACCGCAAGCGATGAATTATTACTTGATGCGATCGATTGGAAACTGTTCATGATACCCCAAACGGTACCAAACAGACCAATAAACGGCGCCGTTGAACCAACGGTTGCAAGCACACTTAAATAATGTTCAAGTCGCTCCATTTCGCGGCTAACTGTCACATGCATCACACGGTAAATACGTTCTTGTGCACCCATGGCAATTTTACCTGTACGGTTTGTTGTCGAGCGTTGCCATTCACGCATGGCAGACACAAAAAGCATCGCAATCGGGTGATCCGGATTATGACGAGTACGGTCATAAAGATCTTCTAAGCTGTTGCCTGACCAAAATTCATTTTCAAAATCATCGGCCTTTTCACGAACTTCGCGTAGGCGTTTATATTTGTCATAAATAATCGCCCAACACCAGACAGACGCGCCCAAGAGCATCAGCATCACACTTTGAACAACAAAGTCAGCCTGCATAAACATGCCAAAAAATGTAAAATCTGGCGCTGCGGCAGCTGTACCGCCCAGATCAACTGCCTCTACTGCGTCAATTGCGCCGGCCGCACTTGGTGCTACTTCTTCTTCCATTTCCGTTCCCTACTAACAAATTCAATAATTATATTTTTAATTTCTCTTTTATTGCCCCCGGCAATCGTTTTGCTTTTCCGTCTTGACCGACAGATGCTATTTTAATCATTCCTGTGACCAAAATATGATCATCAAGTGTAATATCCTGTTTGATGATTACACTGGCACCGCCAAGCTTTGTAATTTCGCTTTTGACCACCAGATGGTCGTCAAACCTTGCGCCTTTATTAAAATCAATTTCGGCGCGTTTCACAACGAAGGCAACATCATCGGAATGGTTATAATCTAACATCTCTGCCTGATCAATACCCAGAACCCGCAGCATTTCAGAACGGGCCCGTTCCATGTATTTTAAATAATTGGCGTAATAAACAACGCCCCCTATATCTGTGTCTTCATAATAAACACGGATAGGAAAATGATGTATTTTGTCCTTCATAACCCCAGAATGTGGCAAAATTTCAGTCATTATTATTTTTTTGCCTCTTCATCCAACAGATTAAGTTGGTTTGTTTCAAAATTCTTTGGCGCCGTAAGCCCGATATGATCAAAGGCCATCGGCGACAACATGCGACCACGTGGCGTACGCTGCACAAGTCCTTTTTGCATCAAATATGGTTCAATAATATCTTCGATCGCATCGCGCGGTTCACTTAATGCCGCAGCCAGTGTTTCAATCCCAACTGGACCGCCACCATAACTTTCACCGATACAGCGCAGATATTTATGATCCATCGCATCCAATCCGTGGGCGTCCACTTCTAATCTCTGCAGCGCACTATCGGCTTTTTCCGCCGTCACGGCACCACCACCATCAACAAGGGCGAAATCAGCAACCCGCCTTAGAAGTCTTCCTGCAATTCGGGGCGTGCCACGGGCACGTCTTGCAATTTCTAGGGCGCCGTCCGTTGTCATTTCCACACCAAGAACGCGTGCCGCACGGCTTACGATTTTTTCGAGATCCTCTGGTTCATAGAAATTAAGACGCGTCGGAATACCGAAACGATCCCGAAGCGGTGTTGTTAAAAGGCCCGACCTTGTTGTGGCACCAACAAGCGTAAAGGGCGGCAGATCAATTCGTACCGAACGCGCGGCTGGCCCCTCACCAATAATTAGATCAAGATGGAAATCTTCCATCGCCGGATAAAGAATTTCTTCCACAGCAGGATTAAGGCGGTGAATTTCATCAATAAAAAGAATATCGTTTTCTTCCAAGTTGGTAAGAAGTGCGGCAAGATCACCGGATTTTGAAATCACCGGCCCCGCTGTTGCACGGAAATTAACCCCCAGTTCCCGGGCCATAATCTGCGCCAATGTCGTTTTCCCCAGTCCCGGCGGACCAAAGAAAAGAACATGATCAAGGGCTTTACCGCGCGCTTTTGCAGCTTCGATAAAAACTTTTAAATTTTCACATGCTTTACGCTGGCCAATAAATTCACCAAGGGTCGATGGTCTGATCGACGCATCAAAATCGCCCTGTAATTCACTGCCGCTGATTAATCTGTCTTCGCTCATTTCGCGAGCTCCTTAAGACCAAGACGGATTAATGTCTGAACATCATCATCTGCGCCTTCATTCAGCGCTTTATTCACAACGGTAAAAGCTTCCGCCTGTTTATATCCAAGGTTCGTTAGCGCCGATACTGCATCACCAAGCGAACTTGATTTTGCAGGTTTGCCACTTTCGGCCTTAACAGGGGCAAGGGCGAATTTCGCGACCTTGTCTTTAAGTTCATTAACAATACGTGTTGCCAGTTTTGGACCAACACCGCTTGCCTGCCCCACCACGGTTTTGTCTTGCGCCGCAATTGAATTTGAAAGTTCATCCGGATTTACCGCAGAAAGAATAGCAAGCGCCACTTTTGCCCCGACGCCTTGCACGGATTGTAATAATGTGAACCAATCTCTCTCAAGTTCAGTGGCAAAACCAAATAAATGGAAATGATCTTCGCGGATATGGGTTTCGATCAATAATGTGACCTCTTCACCAAGGCCATTTAATTTATCAAGCGTTCTGGAAGAACAAAAAACATAATAACCAACACCGTTTACATCGACAATGCACCAGTCATCACCAAAACTGTCTAATAATCCCCTTAATTTGGCAATCAATGTCGGCTCCCCTTCATAATTATTTGCGCGCCGCTTCCCTTTACACCGCTTCCTTTTATTGCTTCGCTTAACCGGCCATGTGCACCACCACTGTGGGCATGACATATGGCAACCGCAAGCGCGTCTCCGGCGTCTTCGCCGTTTATCTTAACACCCGGTAACAAAATGCCAAGCATTGCGGTCACTTGTTCTTTTCCAGCATGTCCAGAACCAACCACAGATTTTTTAATATGGTTTGGCGAATATTCCGAAACCGGAATCCCGGATAACGCCGGCACCAATAATGATACACCGCGCGCCTGCCCCAGTTTTAATGTTGAATTTGGGTTTTTATTAACGAATGTTTCTTCAACGGCGGCGGAAACAGGTTCCCAATCAGATATCACCTGACCTAATCCGTCGTAAAGTTGAACCAAACGTTCCGCGAGTGATAAATTAGCGTCAGATTTAACAATGCCATTTGCAACGTGACTAAGGCGGGACCCTTCAACATCAATGATGCCCCAGCCGGTTTTTCTAAGACCCGGGTCCAACCCTATTAAACGTTGTCGGCCTGTTGTCACGCGCCAAGTTTCTCCATCACATCGTCAGGAATATCATAGTTACCATATACGTTTTGAACATCATCAAGATCCTCTAGCACATCAAGCATCTTCATCAGCTTTGTTGCGCCTTCCAGATCAAGTTCGATTGTATTTTGTGCTTTCCAGATCAGTTTTGCTGATTTTGGCTCTTCGCCAACCGCTTCTGTAAGCGCAGATGACACTGTGTTGAGATCTTCCATCGCACATGTAATTTCATGTGTATTTTCATCAGATTCAACATTATCGGCGCCAGCCTCAAGCGCCTGTTCAAACATGTCGTCTGCTGAAACATTGCTTTCTTCGAAAATGATTTCGCCAACCTTATCAAACTGGTAAGATACGCTTCCTGTTTCACCAAGGTTGCCGCCATTTTTTGAAAATGCAGTACGGATTTCAGTTACCGCACGGTTACGGTTATCGGTAAGACTTTCAACGATAATCGCTGTTCCAGCCGGACCAAATCCTTCGTAGCGGATTTCTTCATAGTTATCGCTATCGCCGCCTTGTGATTTATTAATCGCACGTTGGATATTATCTTTCGGCATACTGTTTGAACGCGCGTTTTGTACCGCAAGACGAAGACGCGGGTTCGCATCCAGGTCTGGTCCGCCCATTTTCGCAGCAACGGTAATTTCTTTTGATAACTTACTGAATAGTGAGGAGCGTTTTTTATCCTGCGCCCCTTTTCTGTGCATAATATTTTTAAACTTGGAATGGCCTGCCATTTTCTTCTCTCTTAATCACCCTGAGACGGGTCTGATTTTGTGATAATTTTGTGTATGAACCCTTGATAAACCAACGAGTCCCATTTGTGAACCGTTTTTCACTAATTTTCAGGAAAAGTTTCCTTTAAACGTCCACCAAGACGGATTGGATCAATGCGTGTGGCATGGCCTGTTTTATCATCTGTTTCAACATATACACCGCAAAGTGTGGCTTCACCCAATGCCGGACTATAGCGGTCCGCGCGCATTTTCTTGGTAAAACGGTTAATTGGTTCCACTTTATCCATGCCGATCACACTGTCATAATCACCGCACATGCCCGCATCCGTTTGATACGCAGTACCGCCATCAAAAATTTGCGCATCTGCGGTTGGAATATGGCTATGAGTTCCCACAACCAGCGACGCTCTTCCATCAAGGTATTGGCCCATGGCCATTTTTTCCGATGTCGCTTCCGCATGCATATCCACAAGAACGAATTTCACGGCACTACCAAGCGGGTATTTTTTTAATTCCTGATCCACCGCTTTAAATGGGTCATCTAGCGGGTCCATAAACACACGCCCCATTGCATTCACGACAAGCATTTTACGGCCGCGGTTATCTTCGACAATGACTGAACCTTTGCCAGGCGTACCTTCTGGGTAATTGATCGGGCGGATCATGCGTTTTTCCGTATTGATATATGTTTTGGTTTCTTTTTGGTCCCAGACATGGTTGCCCGTCGAAATGACATCAACGCCATTTTCAAAGAGTTCGTTTGCGATTTTGCCGGTGATACCAAACCCTGCCGCCGCATTTTCACCATTTACCACGATAAAATCGGGTTTCAGACGTTCTTTAATTTCCGGCAATCTTTCAAGCACGACATTTCTGCCGCTTCGTCCCATGATATCGCCTAAGTAAACTACTTTCACCGTGTTAAACCCTATAAAATTCTTTTTCAGTTACAATCATATCCAGTCGCTGATCATAATCATCCATTGGCACCTGATCAATCTTTTGCCCTTCATAAGCAATCCCCACTGCAATCAAATCTGCATTTTCAGCACGTAATTTGGATAAGGTGCGATCATAAAAGCCACCACCATAACCAAGACGACCACCATTTTCATCAAAGGCAAGAAGCGGAACTAGAATGACTTCTGGCGTCACAACATCTTCCGCACTTTCTTTTGTGCCAAAAGGGCCGTCTTTAAGTTCCGACCTCATATCCCATGACCGAAATTCAAGTGGTTTATCATCACCAACAATACCCGGCAGCGCTATTGGAAAACGTGCGGTATGGAGCGCCTTTAACGTTACCATCAAATCAAGTTCATCCTGAATAGGGACATATCCGGCAACGGTTTTTACCTCGTCCAATTCTTCCATCATGATGATTTTTGACGCAATCAATCTTGCGGCCATACCGCCATCATTATCACGTGCTTCCTTGCGTTTGATTTTCGCGTTTTTTCTTAAATCTGCTTTATCGATCATTTTTTAAATTCTTTAAATTATGAAGGTGCGGGACCGATCGGCCGTGAATTCTATTTTATCCTCCAGAACCTAATACGTATAGGTGGGCGCCGCGATAATAAGGCCACGACCCTAACAGAGGCAGCTCCCGATGGAGAATTATCGCCCCGGGGATAATATGAGACACCAACAGAGCAGTACCCGCAGCCCTTATTTAATGATTATTGAATGCAAGAGCAATGCGAAGTTCAGATATTTTAGGAAGCTTCCAACGATTTGGCTATTTCTTCAATTTTCAGGATCGCCTTGCCCATGGCCACATCCATGCGTTTAAGTTCCGCGTCCGCCTCAGCATTTGATGGCATTTCCCCATCATTTAAATCCTGAAGTTCATCCGCAAGCATGATGGATGTCATTAATAAAAGCCTTGTATCCCCAACCTTTCCAAGGTGTTCCTGTAAAACGGATGCACGCTTATCAACATAAGATGCAAGTTCAAGAAGTCTGTCTTCACCACCATCCTGACAGGCAAGATGATGTTCCTGATTATTAAATGAAACGGTAACCTGACCCATGATTTTTGCCTTTCTGATTAATGCGCGTTTTGATCAGCAATGATGCTGTCGAGCTGTTTTATCATCAACCCCATTTCTTTTTCCGCCGAGTCGCCCGCCTTTTCGAGGTGCTCAACACGCTCTTCCAGCTTTTCGACATTGGCGCGGGCCACCTCGAGTTCACGGGTTAAAGCACGATTTTCTTTTTCAAGTTGATGGATAAAATCGGCCTGTTCACTAGAGCCAGACTGGCCTATCGCCTTATTTGAGGCAATTGCTTTTTCAAGTCTTCCTAAAACTTCCTCTAGTGCCATCACGGTTTTTTCCGCGGAAAGTCGCGTTTCATTCTGTGACATTTCTAAAATCCCAATATTTATTTTTTTCTTTATTTTTCGCACTCATGCTAGCAACATTTTAAGAAAAAAATCCACCAAAAAGCTAGATATTGTAGAAAACGAGCAAAAAAAGTGAAAAGTTCGCACAAAATCTGCTATTTTTCGCACAAGAATATTGACCCAAGGCCCAAGAAAGTCCATTGTGCGCCCATAAAATTCAGATAGGAATTTTTGTTTGAACTGGTTCGATATTTTTCCCGAAATTTTTCGGGTAAAAATTAAAATATTTTATAAGGCTTTTTTTAAAAAAATGACTGCGTCAAAAAGGGAAATGGCAAACGCAATTCGTGCACTTAGCATGGATGCGGTTCAGGCAGCCAAGTCTGGACATCCCGGAATGCCAATGGGAATGGCTGATACAGCCACTGTACTTTTCACAGAATTCATGAAATTTGACCCAAGCTGGCCAGAATGGCCGGATCGTGACCGATTTATTCTGTCAGCTGGACATGGTTCCATGCTGATCTATTCCCTGCTTTATTTGACAGGTTATAAAAACCCAACAATTGAAGACATCAAAAACTTCCGTAAACTGCATCAACCATGTGCGGGGCACCCTGAATTTGGTGAAGCACCGGGTATTGAAATGACAACTGGCCCACTGGGTCAGGGTATCGCAACATCCGTTGGTTTTGCAGCAGCTGAAAAATTAAGCGCTGCACGTATGGGTGATGTTGTTGATCATTACACATATGTGATTGCTGGTGACGGTTGCTTAATGGAAGGCGTTTCACAAGAAGCGATCTCACAAGCAGGTCACCTTAAGCTTGGTAAATTGATCGTTCTTTGGGACGACAACAGCATCTGTATTGACGGTGAAACAGACATGACAACGTCTGATGATCAGCTAAAACGTTTTGAAGCGTCAAACTGGCATACAATTGCCGTTGATGGTCATGACACGGACGCTGTTGCAGCCGCACTT
This sequence comes from Pseudemcibacter aquimaris, assembly GCF_028869115.1. Lineage (NCBI taxonomy): Bacteria > Pseudomonadati > Pseudomonadota > Alphaproteobacteria > Emcibacterales > Emcibacteraceae > Pseudemcibacter > Pseudemcibacter aquimaris. The sequence goes on along the minus strand of NZ_CP079800.1, from coordinate 302,623 downwards.
AAAGCGGCACAAGACGATGATCGTCCATCGCTGATCGCATGTAAAACAACAATTGGTTACGGTTCACCGAACAAGGGTGGCACATCCGCAACCCACGGCGCACCACTTGGTGACGAAGAAATCGCAGCAACGCGTGAGTTTTTGAACTGGCCACATGATCCGTTTGTTGTTCCAGATGATGTGCTTAAAGCATGGCGCGAAGCGGGCGCACGCGGTGCTTCTGCATCTGCGGCATGGAAAGAAAAATTTGAAGCCCTTGCTGACGATGTAAAGGCAGACTTTAACCGTCGCCTGAATAAAGACCTTCCGGCTGACCTTGTTCCTGCGATTAACGCATACAAAAAAGATCTGGCTGAAAACCCGGTTGGGCCAGCAACGCGTATCGCATCGCAAATGGCGCTTGAGGTGATCAACCCAATCATGCAAGAAACAATCGGTGGTTCTGCGGACCTTACCGGGTCAAACATGACCCTGACAAAGGACCTAAGTCCGATCAAACCAGATGATTTCACTGGCCGTTACATGTATTACGGTGTGCGTGAATTTGGTATGGCTGCAGCGATGAACGGCATGGCGCTTCATGGTGAATATATGCCATATGGCGGTACGTTCATGGTGTTTACAGATTATTGTCGTCCGGCAATTCGCCTAAGTGCTCTTATGGAACAACGCGTTGTATACGTGATGTCACATGACAGTATCGGCCTTGGCGAAGACGGCCCGACCCACCAACCGATTGAACATCTGGCAAGCCTTCGTGCGATGCCGAACGTGAATGTATTCCGTCCTTGTGATGCGATTGAAACGGCTGAATGCTGGCTCGCAGCACTTGAAGACAAAGACACACCATCGATCCTTGTGCTGACCCGCCAGGGACTTAAGCAAGCACGCCTTGAACATACAGATGAAAATCTATGTGCCAAGGGCGGTTACGTGATCAGTGAAGCAAGCAGTGACGCCAAAGTTACAATCATTGCCACTGGTTCCGAAGTTGAAATTGCGATCGAAGCACAAGCCGAGCTTGAAGCAGACGGCACGCCAACTCGTGTTGTTTCTATGCCTTCGACAGAAACATTTGATGCTCAACCTGCGGATTACCAAGACAGTGTTCTTGGAAATACATCTGTATATGCATCTATCGAAGCGGGAAGCACATACGGCTGGGACAAATATGTTGGCCGTAACGGTGTTAAGATCGGTATTGACGAATTTGGTGCTTCTGCCCCGGCAAAAGACCTATACAAACATTTTGGTGTAACGAAAGAAAACCTCGTTTCACAAATCAAAGCGAAATTATAATTTATTAACTGGAGAATATAATCATGGCAATTCGTGTTGCAATTAACGGTTTTGGTCGTATTGGCCGCCTTGCGCTACGTGGAATTTATGAAAGCGGTCGTGACGACGTAAAAGTTGTTGCTATTAACGACCTTGGTGATGTTGAAATGAACGCTTACCTTCTTAAGCGTGACAGTGTTCATGGCCCATTCCCATTTGACGTTTCTGTCGAAGGCAGCAATATCAAAATTGGTGACGACGTGATCGCAGTATCTGCTGAACGTAATCCTGCTGACCTTCCATGGGGTGAGCTTGATGTGGATATGGTTTATGAATGTACTGGTTTCTTTGCTGACAAAGATAAATCACAAGCACACATCGACGCTGGCGCTAAGAAAGTACTTATTTCTGCACCGGCATCAGGCGTAAGCAAAACAATCGTTTATGGTGTTAACCACGAAACAATCGAAGCGGGCGATACTGTTATTTCAAACGCGTCATGTACAACAAACTGTCTTGCACCGGTTGCACAAGTTCTTAACGAAACTGTGGGCATCGAAAAAGGTGTAATGACAACAGTTCACGCATACACAGGTGACCAACGCGTACTTGATACACTTCACAGTGATCCACGCCGCGCCCGTGCATGTGGCCTAAGCATGATCCCAACATCAACTGGTGCTGCCCGTGCGGTTGGTCTTGTGCTTCCTGAACTTGCTGGCAAGCTAGACGGTACTTCAATCCGCGTACCTACACCGAATGTGTCACTTGTTGACCTAACATTCGTTGCTAAGAAAGACACAACGGTTGAAGAAATCAACGCAGCGATTAAAGAAGCTGCAAATGGCCGCCTTAAAGGTGTGCTTGGTTATGTTGAAGAGCCAACAGTTTCTATCGACTATAACCACGATCCACACAGCTCAAGCTTTGACGCTTCACAAACTGCGGTTATGGATGGCAACCTTGTACGTATCCTTACTTGGTACGATAACGAGTGGGGCTTTGCGAACCGTATGTCTGATACAGCTGTTGTGCTTCACAACGCCGGCTAAGTCATAATGACAAAATTCAGAAACATTGAAAGTCTGGGCGCGCTTGCTGGCAAGCGCGTCCTTCTTCGTGCTGACCTAAATGTACCGATGAAACTTGATGATGACGGTAACCGCGTTGTCACCGACGACACACGCATTAAATCAGTAACCCCAACCATTATGGCACTTGCTGAGGCCGGCGCACGCGTTCTTGTGTTATCTCATTTCGGTCGCCCTAAAGGCGAACGCGTTCCAGAAATGTCGCTAGAACCACTTGGTCAACCATTGGCCAATGCAACACGCCTTCCGGTTTCATATATTGATGACTGTATTGGTGACGAAGTTGGTGAAGTAATCGACGCCATGGAAGACGGTGCAGTTCTTCTTCTTGAAAATGTTCGTTTTTATAAACAAGAAACAGATAACGATGCTGACTTCGCAGAAGCCCTTGCGGCAAATGCTGATTTTTATGTGAATGACGCATTCTCATGTTGTCACCGCGCCCATGCATCAACAGAGGGCATAGCAAAGATTTTACCATCTGCGGCTGGTCTTGCCCTTGAAAAAGAACTGAACGCCCTTGAAGGCGCGCTTGGTTCACCGGTTCATCCTGTAGCGGCCCTTGTGGGCGGTGCAAAAGTTTCAACGAAACTTGATGTGCTTACGAACCTCGTGGAAAAAGTTGATCATCTGATCATTGGTGGCGGTATGGCCAACACATTCCTTGCGGCGCAAGGTGTGGATGTTGGAGCATCCCTTTGTGAACATGATCTGGCGGACACAGCAAAAAATATTCTGGCAAATGCAGATAAAGCAGGATGTAAAATCCATCTGCCAAGCGATGTTGTTCTTGCGAAAGAATTTGCGGCAAACGCAGAAAACAGAACATCAGGCACAGATGATGTTGCTTCAGATGAAATGATCCTTGATGTCGGTGCAGCTTCTGCGGCGAACGTTGCTGAAGCGCTCGAAACCTGCAAAACGCTAATCTGGAACGGCCCAATGGGCGCGTTTGAAATTGAGCCGTTTGATGCGGCAACAGTTACTGTTGCCAAGGCGGCAGGATCACTCACTGAAAACGGAACACTTGTTTCTGTTGCTGGTGGTGGCGACACCGTCGCTGCACTTAACCATGCGGGCGTTGCTGAACAGTTCAGCCACATTTCAACAGCAGGCGGTGCATTCCTTGAATGGATGGAAGGAAAAGAACTTCCTGGCGTTCAAGTGCTACTGGCTTAATCAGATATAAATTCCTAGACAAAAAGCCGGGTCAATAACCCGGCTTTTTTTTGTGACTTTATTCACCAAAACTAACATCCAATATTCGTCGCTTACTTTTAAAGCCTGATTTTAAGATGGCTTTTTGTGCAGCAATGTTACCACTTTCCGTAGAACAAATTGGTTTCAAATCTCGTTTTCTGCAATCATGAAGCATCGCTTTCATAATTTCCGTTGCAATACCTTTACCCCGATAATCTGTGGCCACAACCATACCAAGATCGGCATAGGGTTTTTGGTTGGCGCTCGGTCTGGTTTCACCTGCGGCGATTAAATCTTCATTATTCCAAAGACCAAATAATTCACCGCTATCAATCCGTTCTTTATAATAACCACGCAACCATTCTTCCGGCGCGCCAATGGCAGCCACACCAAAATCAATTGCCGTTTCAAATTCATCCATATTTACAGGTTTGAAAACCATGCCTTTTGGAAAAATAGCTTTGTCCAAAACCTTTTCATCTGCGCATTCGTATAAATGAGCATTTACTGATACCGTTTTCTGATGATCCATCGTCAAAGATAAAAACAGCTCTTCCTGTGTTTCAACAACTGCTCCTTTGATATCCAGCTCACCAATTGCCTGTTTAAAGATTTCCTGATGATCATAATCAGCCGATACAATGAACTGCAGCATTTTATTTTCCGCATTAACGGCAATGCTTCCAATTAATTTATCCTGATGATAAATGCCATAATGATCAGCCATTGAAATAAAAACCATCCACATGCCATCAATGGGTGCAGAAATGCTTTTAAGATATTCACTTTTTAAATCAGCGACATCATCAATATTACATTTATTTATTACAAAGTTACTCATTTACCTGTGCCCTTATATCTTTCAAATAGCTGATTTTTCATTTCTTCGAGTGGGTAATTTTCAAATACTGATAATTCATGTAGGGCTATGCCATCGAGCTCAGCCAAAAACCCACGTGCAATTAATTTGGCGTCATTGATCCCTGCCTTTTCAAACATAATGACCGTTTGTTTTAAAAGTTCTTCTGCTCGTCTCGTAAGCGGTTCTTTTACGATTTCTTTTAAATCCGGCTGGAAAAGAAGGCTTAATTGAAAGGTCAGATATTCTTTGTTTTCCGTTAAAAATGCTATGAACTGATCAAGCGATGTTTTTAAAGTTTCTTCGAAACTTTCATCAGCTGTCATATCATCAGCCACAATCATCATTTGGTCCGTTGCCCGGTTAATAATCGCAAGAAGTAATTCTTCCTTACTTCGAAAATAATTATAGGTAAGCCCTTTTGAAACCCCGGCATCAATCGCAATCTGATTGATTGAAGTTTTGTGATACCCATTTACAGCAAACAGTTTTAAGGCCGTATCCAGAATTTTTTCTTTGCCAATTTTTTGACGCATATTACATCCATTTCATTAAAATGACCGAACGGTCAGTCATATTTAATTTCATGCGCGGGTTTTGTCAAGGTAATAAAAAAGCCCGGCTATTAACCGGGCCTTTCTTTTTAAAATGTTCCTTGTAATGATATGGTCAGTTCCGTCCAATTGGTTGTTTTCCGGTCCGTATGCCCAAAGCTTTCATTAAATCTTCTGTGGTCATTATAAAATGTGAATGTGGATGTGCTTCTGTTTTTCATAATATTTTCGAGCTGTACCGCAAGCTTGATGCCATCCATGACAATATATTCGGCGAAGGCCTCAAGTTTAAAATTCGGATTGGTTGGCCAGTGCCAATTGATATCACGCATTTCATAATCGCTTTTCCATTCACCGCTAAAGCCATAAGCAAACCCGATGTCCGTAATGTCATGACGGTAATTAAAGGTTAGCGTATGATCGGATGCAAACGGGAATTTAATGCTTTCGCCGGTAAACTGATCTGTGGCACGACGTTTCTCATAAGTATAATTGGTGCTGAATACGGCTTGGGGTAAACCAATAAAATCAAGACGTTTCGTGATGTTTAATTTGGCTCCGATCGATGATGCACGGTCAATATTCCCAGCTTTTGAGGTAAAATCAATCATGTCACGCAAGCCCGCTGTCGGTGGTAAGGTGAAAAATTGATCGGCCGTAATCACATCGCCTGATAAATTTTGATACTCTGTAAAATCCACTTGTGTGATGTGGTCTTCATAGGCACGGTAAAATCCTTCAATTGCAATTGACCCACCATCATTTGGCAAACGGTGTTCATATTGCGCCGTGAATTCCCAGACCTGTTCCGGGCGGATATTGGGATTACCGAACCTTAATACTTCTGCTTGTTGGTCATAACGGGTGACAAAATTCCCAAAATCAAGTTGGCTGACCTTTTGTTCAGCTGTGGCGCGGAACTGATCCTGATCGGAAATATCATATCGTAAATTAAAGCGCGGCTTGAAATATGTGAAACTGGTATCACGTCTTGTTGGCGTGCCGCCTGCAAACACGTTATCCGCAATAATGGTTGAAAATTCCGTCACAAGGGAGCTTTGCAAAACAAAGTTACTGGAAATATTATAAGTATGATTGGCAAAAACTTCGTACCTGTTTTCCTTAATCATCACTTCATCACTATTGATAAGCAGAAAATCTTCACTGGCCGCGTTGCGTTGATTTCTGACGAATGATTTATCATATGTATTAATGGCCACTTCACCACCAAATTCCAGTGACTGTTTTTCAGTAAGCCCTTTATTTAAGGATAGACGCAAAATCTTTTCTGACTTGCTCGTCACTTCTGTTTCATTCGTAGCTTCAAAATTGTCAGCATCGCTTCCTTTTGTCACGGACACTCTTTCCGAACCGTCATCACCGTTAATTACAAACAATGCTTTAAAGTTACCAAGTACGCCAAGATTTTTTGTATAATCACCACCAATTTCCCATTCATCAGATGACCCATCAATAAGACGAGAAACCGGGTTAAGTGCATTGGTCGTTTTATTACGGATTTCATAACCATCATTGCCACCCGGCGAATAAAGACCGTTTAATTGTAATTGACTGCCATCCGCGAACTGATAACCAAGATTGGTATTAAAAATAAAGCTATCCCACGCGAAACCGGCATCAACATTTTGTTCTGATGTCACATCACCTGTACTATTAAAGGCAGTCTCATCCCGATTATAAAAATAGCCACTATCTGACCGTTCAATACTGACATTATAATCAAGGCCGCTGACCGATCCGCTTCGGGATAGGGTAAATTCAGGTTTAGTATCCCTGCTGAAAGTTTTTAATGCTGATACTTTCCAGAATGTTGTGGCGTTGCTGCCACCTTCCTGCATCACTACATTGATAATAAGTCCCTGACTTTGAACATCAAGACCGTCCGCAACGCCTCGGATGATTTCAACGCGTTCAACTTGTTCCGCAGAAATTCGTGACAGTGTGTCTTCAATATTATTGGATTTACCAGCAAGACGTTTACCGTTCATCAAAATCTGATCACCGCCAGAACCAAATCCACGCTCACCCTGTCCTTCTGCGCCGCCGCTATATTGGTTACTGTTTTTATCAAGAATTTCTTTACCGCCTGGAATGATAAGCAGCATATCAAGAAGCGTTACGGCATTATAATTTGTAAAAAAATCTTTTTCGTAGGTAACTGTTGATCCATCCGCCGTGGTTTCAACCTTTTGCGCAAAGGCCATTTGACCAAACCCAAATACGGTTGTCATAAGTAGTGCGGTGAATTGATGTGACTTTTTCATAATACTGAACTTTCATTAAATTAATTGCGTTAAAGACATAAAAGCACAGCACCACCCTAAAAAGTGTGTCGAGAAATCAGTAAATTGTATCAAAATGTATCAAGGTCCGGACTTGCGACAATTTGATACAAAATAATTTTCGTAAAACGAAATTCTTCCGCTAAGATGAAATCATGAACACGGAAACACCACATATTCTTGTCATTGACGATCACGCCGATATTCGTGATCCACTTGCACAGTATCTGACGAAACACGGTCTGCGCGTTTCAACGGCCGCTGGTGGCGTGGAAATGGATGCCGTATTAAAAACAGCGTCAATCGACCTAATTGTTTTAGATATCATGATGCCGGGCGAAGACGGCCTATCCATTTGCAGACGCATTCAGGAAACAACGAAAATTCCCGTCATCTTGCTTACAGCATTAACCGATGAAACGGACCGTATCGTCGGCCTTGAATTAGGGGCAGATGATTATGTATCGAAACCGTTTAACCCCCGTGAATTACTCGCGCGTATAAAATCCGTATTAAGACGCACACAATTAATCCCGAAAAATGATCAACCCACAAAAGGCATCGCAACCTTCGCTGGCTGGACATTCGACCTTACGAAGCAAGAAGTCATAAATTGTGATGGTGTTTCAATAAGACTAAGTTCCGGCGAACATACTTTACTGTCCACCCTAATTGAGCATGCGGGAACAGTATTAAACCGTGATCAATTGCTTGATCTGACCAAGGGACGCGAAGCACAGCTATTTGACAGAAGCATTGACAATCAGGTAAGTCGCTTAAGACAAAAAATCGAAATTGACCCTAAAAATCCGGAAATTATAACAACCAAATGGGGCGGCGGTTATGTGTTTTCAGCTGAACTGGAATGGATAGAAAAATGATTAAAAATCTAATGCCATCATCCATTGCTGGACAATTAGTCGCTGTTATCATCATATCAATGATGGCTATTCATATTAGTGAACAAGTCGAAGAATTATTAGAAGATTACGAGGATGAACGAACTGTCGATGAAGATTTAATCGATCATTTAGCAAACATATACGAAATGAACGCAAGTATCGAAGAAGAAAATTTACCCACCTTCCTCGATATGGTAAATTTAAGATATTTACATTACGCCCTTACAGAGACTTCACTCGCAACGCCATATGATGATGCGCCCATAAAATCTGCGACAGAAAAATTAAAAAACAGGTTAAATGTACCTGTAAATGAAGTCATTATTGGTAAAACCAATGTTCTTCCTGATGAATTTAATATCACCTATTACGATTCATATGATCATAGTAAAATCATTAAAACCGTCGTTTCCATAAAGCTTCAAAATGGAAAATGGTTGAATGTGGCGATGAATGTCCACAATCATAATAATTTTAGTTTTGGATGGTTTTATAGTTACTCGACAACCATTTCTATCATCGTAATCATTGTTGCTATATTCGTCGTCTTAAGAATAGCAAGACCGCTTGACCGACTTACCAAATCCATTGGTGAATTTAGCCAGAATTTCGAAGTCTCAGAAGTTAAAGAAGAAGGACCATCAGATCTGCGCCTCGCGACAAGGTCATTTAATAAAATGCAAAAAGATGTGGCAAACCACATCGAAAGCCGTACCAAAACACTCGCCGCCATGAGCCATGACATCAGAACGCCATTAACATCATTAAGGCTTAAAGCAGAACTAATGGATGATGGTGATGAAAAGATAAGTTTCATCGCATCCATCAATAAAATGGAAAAAATATCCGCATCCGCCATTGATTATTTAAAAGGCAGCACCAAAGAACTAACAAAGAGAAAAACGGATCTAAGTTCATTACTTGAAACAGAATGTAATGAATTTATAGATCAGGGTTTATCTGTCAGTTTACAAGAAAACCCATCCATAATTGCCAATTGCGACCCGGACGCCATTTCCAGAGCCATCAGCAACCTGATTGATAATGCCTGCAAATATGGTGAAAAAGCCATAGTTTCCCTATCACAAGACAATGATCAAGCCATTATAACAATTACAGATAATGGTAAGGGAATAGAAAACGAGTTTTTAAAACAAGCCATGGAACCGTTTGAGCGACTAAGCAAAGAACGTCATGCAGATCAAGGCGGGTTTGGTCTTGGTTTATCCATTGCCCGTGATATTGCAGAGGCCCATGACGGCACACTTATTTTAGAAAATATTCCTGATGGCGGACTTAAGGTGACATTTAAAATAAAACTATAAATTCATTAATCTTCATAAATGACATATAGTTTTTTGACGTAATCCACGGTTTCCCATGTACCAACGAAACCTTTTGAAATCACCATATGATCCCCCTTTTTAAGGGTTTGTGGCTCACCGCCAATTTCGGTAATGATTGCTTCACCTTCCAAAATGGTTAGAAATTCTTCTTCGGAATAATCGACAGCCCATTTTCCAGAATTGCATTCCCAAACCCCAACAAAGAAATTTTCCTTGTCATTAGTATATTGGTTCACTGCACTTTGAACGGGCTTTCCACTTAATAACTTATCGGCAGCTACTGGCATTTTTTCATCGGAAATTGCAGAAATATCAATGCGTTTATATTTAGTCATAACTAGCCTTTCTAAAAAAGGCCGGAACATTTCTGCCCCGGCCCGATATGTTTTATTGCATCATTGCTGTCGCCTGATCAAGCTGATCACAATAGGCATTCAGAACCTCGGCGAGTTTTGCCATTTGTTCCTGTGTTTCTTGCCATTTGTATTCTTCGATCCCTTCACGAACACCCGGCAATGTTTTTACACCGTAACCCGTGTAATAACCTGGCGCATAAATGTGATGACGATACCACGGACGACGTGGTAAACCTTCTGGACGGGTAAGCTTGCTTTCGATTTGATACATCAATTTATCAAGCTTGTTCACATCGCTTTTGGACAGGTTAAATCCTGCGGCCCCCATTGCTTTATAGGCTGTATCGAAAGCCTCTGCAGATGCTTGCAGGCGCTTCACGGCATTTTGCATAGGTGACAGGTTAATATACGGCACCTCTTCACGAAGAGTTGGTTCCTGGAATGCTTCACGGATGTTTGCAGCTGCTTTATAATGCCCGTTATTCACAAGCATATTATGACGCAGCACATCAGCGCGTGTTTTTTCCATCGCGCTCACCATTTCATCAGCATATTCGGAAACGGTTCTCGCGAAATTCCCAAACTGGAACGGAAGCACATCCGCATTGGCAAGACGTGTTGCCACACGGCCTGTTACTGAACCAAGCGCATGGGTATAATGAAGTCCCGGATCACGGAAAGTCGTATAATAATGATAGCTATCATAATTGGTGTGATAAGAACCACCACCAAATTCACCACCATATCCGATGTTCATTGATGTAATTCCCAAATGTTGGAAAAATCCGGAATAATCAGAACCGGAACCAAGCGCGCTTAAGTAATAATGGCTTGATTTTTCAGCGCGTGAGCGCGTAACCGGATTACTTGACATTAAATTACGTGACTGAACACGTTCAGCAGCACTCATTCCCTGAATTGGATCTTTTACATCATGTGCGATTTGATCAAAGAATGTTTCAAGTGTATGCGATCCACCCGCACCTAGGAAACCGGCACCATTACCATCGGTATTAATGTAAGCAACCGCCTTTTCGCTTAGCTCTTCTGCTTGATCTTCAACCCATTCAACAGAACCGATCAAACCTTGCTCTTCAGCGCCCCAAGCCGCGAAAACGATCGTTCGTTTTGGCTGCCAACCTGTTTCTTTAGCAATTTCGGAAAGGATACGGGCTTCTTCCATTTCAACGACCATGCCGGAAACCGGATCAGCTGCACCATGCACCCATGCGTCATGATGGTTACCACGAATTACCCACTGATCAGGAAACTCAGAACCTTTCATTTTCGCAATCACGTTATACGCAGGAACGATATCCCAGTTAAATTCAAGCTTCATATGAAGCTTCGCAGGTCCAGGACCCATATGATATGTGATTGGAAGACCACCACGCCATCTTGGTGGTGCAACTGGCCCTTCAAGAGCTTCTAAGATCGGTTGGGCATCTTCATATGAAATTGGAAGTGTTGGAATACCAACAAAAATTTCAACATCATCAAGGTCAATACGTTCCGCGTCCTTCGTTGCACCAACATATGGTGTTAACGGATCACCCGGACGTGTTGGAAGATCCATAATCGAACCACGCTGTGCACCGGATGGATGTTTGTGTGCCCCTTTTGGATAGACATCACCCTGGCCGTAACCATCATCCGCAGGATCAGAATAAATCAATGTACCTATGGCACCTTTTTCTTCTGCCATTTTTGGCTTAATACCGCGCCATGAACCGCCGTATTTCGCCAAAATAATTTTACCCTTAACATCAATGCCGCGACGTTCCAGATCTTCGTAATCTTCACGAAGGCCCTGATTTACAAACACCACTTCTGCTGTTACTTCACCGTCTGGTGAGAATGAGTGATAAATCGGCAGACGATCTTCCTGACCCGATGTTGGGTCTTCTGGAACAGCGTCTTCTTTAAGTTTGGCTGTCCATTTTGTTGGCTCAACAAGTTCAACCACACGCACTTTCGGTGTTGGCATTAAAACCTGATATTCTTTGATTTCCGTATCATATCCCCATTCGGTGAATTTTCCGGCGATAAAATCGGCCACTTCCTTATCGAATGGTTGGCCTGTCGCATGTGGACGCGATGTCATAAATTTCATCCAGTCGTCCATATTTTGTTTGTTGATACGTTTATCAATTTCAGCTTCAAGCGCATATTGCTTTTCACTATTTTCCGGCGTAAAGCCACGAATGACTTCTGCTGCGTTTACGGCAACCGATGATGCCGCAAGTACTGCTGTCATTTTAATTATATTTGATAGTCCCATATAGGGTCCTCCCATTTGATTTATTTTTAAGGGTCAGAATCCTCACCTAAGAGCCTATGAAATATCACGTATTTTTGCAAGTATCCCAAAACAAAAAAGGCCCGGGATTATCCCGAGCCTTTCTTTTAAATATTTGAAGTGGTTATTCCTCTTCTTCGTCTTCATCAAGGCTGATCGGAACGTGGGCATATTCGCCGCGACGATAAACCGAAAGAAGAACAACCGAACGGCCAGCACTCTTTTGCGCTTCAATACGTTCTTTTACATCTTCGATAGATGAAACATCACGTTGAGTAACCTCGACAATCACATCACCACGACGTAGTCGACGTAGTCCTTCGCGGCCACTGTCATAATCAACAGAGGTAATAAGAACACCTTGGATGTCTTCGTCAATTTCAAGTTCTTCACGGGCATCATCATCAAGTTCAGCAAGCGTTAGGTCAATGATGGATTCTGTATCAGAACTTCCTTCATCATCACCTTCACTGCTTTCTTCTTCGTCGCCGTTACCCTCATCAAGTTCATCAATTGTGATGCGTAGTGTCTTACGCTCACCTTCGCGAAGAACGATCATTGGTACTGTGCTGCCAATTTCAGTGTTTGCAACAGTTGATGTCAGATCGCGCATTTCTTTAATTTCAGTGCCATTAAATTCAATAATGATATCACCGAATTCAACGCCTGCACGTTCGGATGGGCTATCTTCTTCGACGCTATTTACAAGCGCACCGTTTGAATTTTCAAGACCAAGACTTTCTGCAATTTCATCAGAAACTTCTGTGATACGAACACCGATACGACCACGTTTTGTGCGGCCATATTCACGAAGCTGTGCAATTACGATTTGCGCTTGTGTTGACGGAACAGCAAAACCAATACCAATGTTACCACCTGTTTGTGAATAAATCGCCGTATTCACGCCGATCACTTCGCCGTCCATATTAAACATTGGGCCACCACTGTTACCACGGTTAATCGCAGCATCCGTTTGGATATAATCATCATAAGGACCTGAATTGATATTACGGTTACGTGCGGAAATAATACCTGCTGTAACAGTACCACCAAGACCCAGCGGGTTACCAATCGCCAATACCCAATCACCAACACGAGATTGCGTATCATCACCAAATCTTACAAATGGAAGCGGCTCATCTGCTTCGACCTTAAGAACAGCAAGATCAACCTTGTCATCTTTACCAATGACCTCGGCTTCAAGTTCTGTACCATCCTGAAGACGAATTGAAATTTCATCAGCTTCATCAATTACGTGGTTATTCGTAATAATGATACCTTCCGCATCAATAATAAACCCGGAACCAAGTGAGCGGCGTTGCTGTACACGTGGGCGGCTATTGCGGTCGCTTTCTTCACCATCCTGATTTGGTTCACCGAAACGTCTGAAGAACTCTTCAAATGGTGATCCCGGCGGGAATGCGCCGCCGCCTCTTCTGTTTCTATCAACGCGAATATTTTGTGTGGTGTATACGTTTACCACCGCCGGAAGCAGTTCTTCCGATAGATCAGCAAAACTATCTGGCGCCCCTTGCGCATTAGATAGTGATGGCGTCAGAACCATATATGCTAATATGATGAACGCACCTGATACTTTTTTAATTAATGTCATGTTTTCTTCCTGATCGTTTAATTTTTTTTATATCAACTATTTTTATTGGCAATTATGACCAAATTACGAACATGATACGCAAATGAGCGAATAAACCCTTCACTTTATCAAATAAATTATCGCAATACCGATGATGGCGGCGATTAATCCGGCGTTACGCAAGCTTTCTGCCGGTTGTTCCAACGCCATCGCCATCATCCGTTTCATATTGTTGGGAAAGAGGGCATATAAAAGACCCTCTATCACCAACACGAGACCGATTGCGATAATGATATCCGTCATTTAAGGCTTTAATTGCCCCCCATATTTTCAAAATATTTGAAAAATTCACTATCCGGTGAAAGCACCATGGATGTATCGCCATTTTTCATGGCGTTTTTATACACTTCCATTGAACGGTAGAATGCATAAAATTCTGGATCCTTACTATAAGCATCCGCATAAATTTTTGCTGCAATTGCATCACCTTCACCGCGAAGTTTTTCAGAATCTCTTGTTGCTTCCGCAAGAATAACAGTACGGTCGCGTTCCGCTTTCGAAGTAATTCTAAGTGCTTCTTCCTGACCACGGGCACGAGTTTCACGGGCCACTTGATTACGGTCAGCAATCATACTTTGGAAAATCGGCGCACTGTTTTCTGGTGGTAGGTCCGTACGTTTAATACGAAGATCAACAATCTGAATACCAAGTTCTGATGCTTCGGCTGTTACAGATTCTCTAACAGCATTAATAATACCGATACGTTCACCACTTAATGCTGTATTAAGCTGCTGAAGACCGAATACCTCACGCACGCTTGATTCTGAAATGTCGCGTAATCTTGCTTCCGCACGAAGTTCCGTACGAAGCGCTTGATAAACACGAAGCGGATCTTCAATTTTATATTCAAGGAAAGCATCCACATTCATACGCTTCTGGTCTGATGTAAAGATGGTGTATTCTTCCATATCTAAAAGACGAACACGTTTATCAAAGAAGACAACATCTTCAATAATAGGCATTTTAAAATGAAGGCCTGCCTCTTTCACCGTTCTTTGATATTCACCGAACTTTAGAATGATCGCCTGATTGGTTTCTTTAATCTGATATGTTGAAACGCTGAAACCAACAAGCGCAAGACCAACAAAGATAAGTCCAAATAAAGCTGATTTATTCATCATATTTCTCCCTTATTGGCCACTGTTTGGTTGGTTGGATGAACCACCAGAACGTTTGTTAATTTCATTAAGCGGCAGGTAAGGCACGACGCCGCCCCCATCGTTATCAATCACGATTTTATTGGTACCAGAAAGAACCTGCTGCATTGTATCAAGATAAAGTCTACTGCGGGTCACATCTTTTGCTTTTGAATATTCCGCTAAGATCGATTCAAATCTTGATGCCTCACCTTCTGCCTCTGCAATAACACGCTCTTTATAGGCTTCTGCTTCTTGCAACATTTTTGCGGCCTGACCACGTGCTTCCGGCACAATTCTGTTTTGTTCTAGCATCGCAAGACTGATTGTACGGTCACGGTCTGCTTCCGCCTTTTGAACATCGTTAAAGGCATCAGAAATTTCAACAGGTGGTCTTACTTCCGCAAGGTTCACGCGTGTAATGGTAATACCGGCTTCATAACTATCCAAAATACGTTGTGTAATTTGACGTACTTCTTCTTCGATACCAGCTTTATCACTCGTAATTACGCGTTCAACTTCGGTTCTGGCAACCACTTCACGCATGGCGCTTTCCGCAATGGATTTTACACTAAACTGTGGGTCTTTCAGATTAAATTGGAAATTTGCCACATCTTTAATCTGCCAGAAAACACGAAACTGTGCGTCCACGATATTTTCATCACCAGTAAGCATTTGACGTTCTTTTTCGCTTGCAAAACCAATTTCCGTTGAACGTTCCTGATCAATGTTTGTCGTTTCAACAGATTCAACAGGCACAAAGTGAAAATGAATGCCAGGCTGCGATGTTTTAACAAGGGCACCAAAGCGTGTTACGACACCTTCTTCACCGGCATCAACCGTATAAAAACATGCGTATAGCCATACACCAACCAATACAAGTAATGCCGTACCGATCCCTTTACCGCCGCCAAGGTCAGAAGCGCCACCGCCTCCACCGCCGCCGCCAAAGGCGCTTTTAAACTTATCCTGGCCTTTACGGATCAGCTCATCAATATCAGGTGGGCCATCGTTACCGCCGCCACCGCCTCTTTTTGGGCCCTGCCCCCATGGTCCACGATCACCACCGTTATTTTGCCACGACATTTATTGCTCCTTACATGAAATACTTAGGGAATTATCATTTTAGCACATTATTCCCTTTAAAAAATGATTACCCTATCTTATATGCTATCAAGTGCCCCACCGCAACGGCGGAACGGTTAATTTATTTTATAGGTAATAACGAAATGTCAGACGTCAAGCGTGATCAGCTTATTGAAGCCCTAAAAACCATTATAAATCCAGTAACTAAGGAAAATATCATTGATTCCGGCATGGTACAGGGACTGGTCATCAAAGACGGTAATGTTGGATACGCGCTTAATATTGATCCCGCCCATGTTGAGGCAATGGAACAATTGCGCGGCACTTGCGATAACCTGCTGCATCAGATTTACGGCGTTAAAAAAGTAACATCGGTTTTAACCGCTGAACGCGATGCTGCAAATGAACCGCCAAAACCGGGTTTTGGTGAAAAACGCACCTTTCAGCAAAAACCACAACCCAAGCCATTTGGTGGCCATGGTACACCACCACCACAAGATGGACCACAAGGCATCCCGGGCGTAAAACACATCATCGCTGTTGCCAGTGGTAAGGGCGGTGTCGGCAAATCAACCACTTCAATCAATCTTGCGCTTTCTTTTTCAAAACTTGGATTAAAGGCTGGGATTTTTGATCTTGATATTTATGGACCAAGTGTGCCGCGCCTTATGGGACTGTCGGATGCAAGACCGGAATCACTAGAAAATGGTCAGATCACACCCCTGAAAAATCATGATATTGTCAGTATGTCTATTGGATACCTGATGGAAAAAGATGCTGCGACAATTTGGCGTGGCCCAATGGTGATGGGCGCCATTCAACAAATGGTAAGGGATGTCAAATGGGACCTGTTTGGCCCGCTTGATGTACTTGTTATTGACCTGCCACCAGGAACAGGCGACGCGCAACTGACCATGGTTCAAAATATCAAACTTGATGGTGCTGTCATTGTTTCAACACCACAGGACCTTGCCCTGATCGACGCACGAAAAGCGATCACCATGTTTGATAAGACAAACACACGCTGTTTCGGTGTCATTGAAAATATGAGCTATTTTGTCTGCCCAAGCTGTGGTGAGCGCGCCGATATCTTTGGTCATGGCGGCGCCAAGGAAACAGCCGCCGAGAAAGGCATGGAATTTTTAGGTGGCATTCCACTTCACATGGAAATTCGCGAAACAGCAGATGCCGGCAATCCAATCGTCATCAGCAATCCGGACAGCGAACATTCAAAACGATATATTGATATTGCGGACAGGGTTTTGGAAGTTTTATAAATATTTCCGCTACGCTTCTTTCGGCCACCGGATCGCATAATAAACAATAGAAAGCGTGACGCAAATTTCAAACACCACTACGATCTGATAAAACAGGTGTGGCATGGTAATTGTTAATGCTTCAATGATTGTGTAGGCGACCCCAAGTATTACATTTAGCCACCGGCTATAGGTCGCCGGGAGTGCTGCCGAAAGAAAAACCATAAGAGCAGGAATGGCTAAAATCATCGATACAGAAACGAGTACCATTTCAGTTGCATCACCAAGTGGACCAATTTGTCCCGTGCTCATATCTTCTATCGTTCCCGGCAGATACATGCTGAAATAATCATTATAGACATATAAAAACATTAATGCCGCCCAAAGAAGCGCGAGCTTGATTTTTACCGGAACTGATTTGTCTTCTAATTTTCTTTTACCACTTTGATCCATCAAGTAATCTCCTGCTGATCATGTAAATTACAATAGCCCCAAAATTCTTAATGACGCTTTCGCCAAAGCTTCACGTTTTGCAATGTCCTGATCATTCATAACGTCAATATTCAAAGCAAATGGGTAATGAATGCCGTTACGGGTCACCCATCCAACCCACCAACCGGTGTCAGGATCAGAGAATGTTGTCAGACCGCTTTTCGCATGTAAAGTATAATCATCCGTTTTTTCATATGTCGTGATTTCCGCCACCGCACGTTGATGCAATTTCATGAAGGGTAACTGTTCATTTGCAAGTTTACCAAGAAACTGCACTTGCTCAACTGCGCTGATTTCAAGTGGACCATCAAGCCAGAATTGGTCAATTTTGTCGCCAATTTTTTGATTACCATATTCTAATTTCGCTAACCCCTCTTTCATCGCATCAGGACCGATGCGGCGGGCCAATGCCTGATAAATCGGCACATTGGAAATTTTAATCGCATCCCGAAGCGACATATTCTTTTCCCAGATTTTTAAATATGCCGGCTTGCCGCCGTAGGGGAGAATTTCATCAACATCAAATACGGCACCAACCGAAAGTCCGATCAATGTATGAGCAATTTTATAACTGCTGGCTGGAATAAACCGCTCTTTCGCGCGCGATGCATTATGACCGATATATTGATCTTTTTCAGGATCATATAATACAAAGGTTCCTGTGACACTTTCAGCATCAAAAAGTGCAGTGATATCTGAATTTTCGCTAATTTCTTGAGCATGGGTCATCACACCCATCATCAAGAATAAAATAAATGCTTTAATTTTCATGAATTAAAAATGTTCTTCTAATTTATCAAGTATTTCCGCGGCCGCAGCCGGGATATTGGTTCCTGGACCAAATATAGCGGATACCCCCGCCTTGTAAAGATCATCATAATCCTGCGCCGGGATCACGCCGCCCGCGATCACCATGATATCATCCGCCCCTTCTGATTTTAAGGCATCAGTCAATGCGGGCACCAATGTTTTATGTCCGGCGGCTTGTGATGATACGCCAACAATATGAACATCATTTTCCACCGCTTCACGTGCAGTTTCGGCGGGTGTTTGGAACAGCGGACCAATATCAACATCAAAACCAATATCGGCAAAAGCGGTTGCGATCACCTTGGCACCACGATCATGACCATCCTGTCCCATTTTGGCAACAAGGATACGTGGCCTGCGGCCCACCTTATCTTCGAAATTTTCGACGCGTTTTTGAATATCCATATAATCATTATCCCCATGATAGGCACCACCGTAAACCCCGGAAATGGATTTTACATCAGCGCGGTGACGACCAAAGACATCTTCCATTGCTTTTGATATTTCACCAAGGGTCGCACGGGCACGCGCCGCCACAATCGCGGCTTTTAGCAGGTTACCGTTACTCTTCGCCGTTTCGGTTAAGGCATTAAGCGCCGCCTGACATTTTTCTTCGTCACGTTCTGCTTTTACTTTCTTAAGTTTTTTGATCTGTGATTTACGTACGGCCACATTATCAATTTCAAGAATGTTGATGTCTTTTTCTTCATCAAGAACATATTTATTAACGCCAACCACCGTTTCTTCACCGCGGTCAATACGCGCTTGTTTTAAGGCCGATGCTTTTTCAATTTCAAGTTTCGGTAATCCCTTGGCAACAGCCTTTGTCATGCCGCCCATGTCTTCGATTTCAGAGATAATTTTCCACGCTTCCTGCACCAATTCATTGGTAAGGCTTTCCACATAATATGACCCACCAAGCGGATCAACCACATTGGTCATGCCTGTTTCTTCCTGCAGTATAATTTGTGTGTTTCTGGCAATACGGGCGCTGTCATCGGTTGGCAGGGCAATAGCTTCATCAAATGAATTTGTATGTAACGATTGCGTGCCGCCAAGCATGGATGCCATGGCCTCGATCGTGGTTCTGATAACATTGTTATAGGGATCTTTTTCAGTGAGTGATGCACCAGATGTTTGACAATGGGTTCTTAACATCATGCTTTTCGGTTTTTTAGCACCGAAATTTTCCATGATTTGCGCCCAAATGGTACGGGCCGCGCGTAGCTTAGCAACTTCCATAAAGAAATTCATTCCGATCGCGAAAAAGAAACTTAAACGCGGGGCAAAATCATCAATATCTAACCCCTTGTTCATCGCGGTTCGTACATATTCCATCCCATCCGCCAGCGTATAGGCAAGTTCCTGAAGCTGCGTTGCCCCGGCTTCCTGCATATGATAGCCGGAAATGGATATACTGTTATAACGCGGCATTTCGCGGGATGTATAATCAATGATATCGCCCACAATCCGCATGCTTGCGTCCGGCGGGTAAATATAAGTATTCCTGACCATAAATTCTTTTAAGATATCATTTTGAATAGTGCCGCTTAATTGATCATGGGCAACGCCCTGCTCTTCCGCTGCGACAATATAAAACGCAAGACACGGGATTACGGCGCCATTCATGGTCATGGATACAGACATTTTATCAAGCGGGATACCATCGAACAGGATTTTCATATCTTCGACACTATCGATGGCAACGCCCGCTTTGCCCACGTCGCCCTCAACCCGTTCATGATCGCTGTCATATCCACGGTGTGTTGCAAGATCAAACGCCACCGAAAGACCCATTTGGCCGGCTTTTAAATTACGGTGATAGAATGCATTGCTTTCTTCTGCCGTCGAAAAACCGGCATATTGACGGATCGTCCATGGGCGCCCCGCATACATGCTGCCGCGCACGCCACGGGTAAAAGGGAAAAAGCCCGGTAAATTTTCACGTTGCGGGATATCCGCAACATCATCCGCGGTATAAAGCGGTTTTACCTTAATTCCTTCTGGTGTGTCCCACGTCAGGTCATCAAGTTCACGGTTCCTAAGTTCACCGGAAACAAGCTTTTGCCAGTCATCAATGGTTGCGCGCCTTTTATCCACGGGACATCCTTCTATAAAATGTTACTGATGAGTAGCATTTTATAGAAGAAAATAAAATCCCGCAAGGTTATAGATTAATTTCGCGAATACCCAAGGTTCGGCGCAAGCCATCTTTCGACTAGATTTAAGTCTATATCTTTACGGTTTGCATAATCCTGAACCTGATCTTTAGAAATTTTACCAATGCCGAAATACTGACTTTCCGGATGGGCAAAATAATAACCGCTAACCGATGACGCGGGTAACATTGCCATACTATCAGTCAGATCAATACCCGCATTCTGACGCGCATTCAGCAGCGCAAAAAGACCCGTTTTTTCCGTATGATCCGGACATGCCGGATAACCCGGTGCCGGGCGAATTCCACGGTATTTTTCCTTGATCAGTTCTTCATTACTGAAATTCTCGTCACTTGCATAACCCCAGAACTCTTTTCTGACGCGTTCATGCATTTGTTCCGCGAACGCTTCCGCCAGTCTATCTGCAAGTGCTTTTAACAAGATGTCGTTATAATCATCATGCTTGCCTTTAAAGAGTTCCAGCTTTTCATCAATGCCGATACCTGCTGTTACCGCAAATCCACCGAAATAATCATTGATGCCTGTTTCTTTTGGTGCAATGAAATCTGCAAGACACATATTGGCTTTACCACTTCGTTTTTTCATCTGCTGACGGATGAAATGAACCGTATCGATCACTTCGGATCTATTTTCATCGGCATAAAGTTCAACATCATCGCCAATCGAATTCGCACCCCAAAAACCAATCACCGCTTTGGCTTTTAGCCATTTTTCATCGACAATTTTCTGAAGCATGGCTTCAGCATCACGGAAAAGTTCCGATGCGCTTTCACCAACAACATCATCGGTTAAGATCGCAGGATAATTACCGGCCAGTTCCCAAGTACGGAAAAACGGCGTCCAATCAATCCGGTTCACCAAATCGCCCAGATTATAATCATCGAATGTTTTTAGTCCGGTGAAAGTTGGTTTTTCCGGAACATACCCATTCCAATCGACCTTGAACTTATTGGCGCGCGCCTCGTCAATTTTGATCTGATTATCTGATTTATCACGGTTTTCATATTTTACGCGCATGTCATGATATTCTTTGGCGACTTCCTGTTGGAATGACACTTTCGTGCTTTCACCAAGCAGCTGCCCAGCAACACCAACGGCGCGCGATGCATCAAGTACATAAACAAGCGGCCCTGTATAATTCGGGGCTATTTTTACGGCTGTATGAACTTTTGACGTGGTTGCACCACCAATAAGCAACGGAATGTTCATTCCTGTGCGCTGCATTTCAGCGGCGACCGTACACATTTCTTCGAGGGACGGTGTAATTAGCCCTGAAAGACCAATCATATCGACATTTTCTTCACGTGCTTTTTGCAAGATATCCTCGCACGGTACCATCACACCCATGTCGATCACTTCATAGTTATTACATTGAAGCACCACACCAACAATATTTTTACCGATGTCATGAACGTCACCTTTTACCGTCGCCATAAGGATTTTACCGTTGGATGAATTTGCTTCACCATCGACCTTTTCTTCTTCAATAAATGGCAACAGATAGGCAACAGCTTGCTTCATCACCCGGGCTGATTTCACCACCTGTGGCAAAAACATCTGACCCGATCCAAACAGGTCACCAACCACATTCATTCCGTCCATCAACGGCCCTTCGATCACGGAAAGTGGGCGGTCTGCTTGCTGACGTGCTTCTTCGGTATCCTCATCAATAAAGGTTGTGATTCCTTTCACAAGCGCATGGGTCAAGCGTTCATTGACAGTACCATTTCGCCATTCTAGGTCTTCTTTTTTAACCTCACCTTTTACGCCTTTATATTTATCGGCGATTTCAAGCAAGCGATCCGTGGCATCTGGACGACGATTGAGAATAACGTCCTCAACATATTCACGAAGTTCATCCGGAATTTCAGAATAAACAGTCATCATACCCGCATTAACGATCCCCATATCCATGCCCGCTTGGATGGCATGATATAAGAACACACTATGCATGGCTTCACGAACCGGGTTATTACCACGGAACGAGAATGAAACGTTACTCACCCCGCCCGACACATGACAGTGTGGTAGGTTATCCGTAATTTTTCGTGTGGCTTCGATAAAATCAACACCGTAATTATTATGTTCTTCAATGCCTGTTGCCACCGCAAACACATTGGGGTCAAAAATAATATCTTCCGGCGGAAAACCAACCTTATCCACGAGCACACGATATGATCTTTCACATATTTCATATTTGCGGTCTAACGTATCAGCTTGTCCCGTCTCATCAAATGCCATTACAACTGCAGCTGCACCATAACGTTTGATAAGCTTGGCTTGCTCAATGAAATTTTCTTCCCCTTCTTTTAAGGAAATACTATTCACAACCGCTTTACCTTGAATACATTTAAGCCCAGCTTCAATCACGGACCATTTGGAACTATCGACCATGATCGGAACGCGTGAAATATCAGGTTCTGACGCGATCAAGTTCAAAAACTTCACCATCGCCGCTTCACTATCCAGCATGGCTTCGTCCATATTGACGTCGATGATCTGTGCGCCTGCCTCAACTTGTTGGCGGGCGACATCAAGGGCCTCGTCATATTCACCATTTAGAATAAGACGTTTAAATTTTGCCGATCCGGTAACGTTAGTTCTTTCCCCAACGTTTATAAATACACCTTGTCTTTTTGTCATATTAGATCACCTTAAACGCTTCAAGGCCACTCAGGCGCATATGGGGTTCAACGACCGGTATTTTGCGTGGTGCAATATTTTCCACCGCATCGCAAATAGCTTTAATATGAGCAGGTGTTGTACCACAACAACCACCAAGAATATTCACGAGGCCGCTCTCGGCCCATTCTTTCAAATGCGCCATCGTTTCTTCTGGTGTTTCATCATATTCACCCATTTCATTGGGTAATCCTGCGTTTGGATGCGCGGAAATATTCGTGTCAGCAACTTTTGCAATTGACGCGACATGCTGTCTTAATTCCTGTGCACCAAGCGCACAATTAAATCCAACACTGATTGGATCCGCATGTCTTACGCTATACCAAAATGCCTCTGCGGTTTGTCCGGAAAGGGTCCTGCCTGACGCATCGGTAATGGTTCCGGAAATCATGATCGGAAGTTTAACACCTTTTTCTTCAAACACCATTTCCACAGCAAAGATTGCAGCTTTGGCATTTAACGTATCAAAGATGGTTTCGATTAAAATAAGATCCGAACCACCATCAACAAGTCCCTCTGTCGCTTCTTTATAAGTATTTACCAGTTCATCAAAACTGATGTTTCTGAATGAAGGATCGTTCACATCCGGCGATAGTGATGCTGTTCTTGATGTTGGGCCAAGCACACCCGCAACAAAACGAGGTTTATTCGGCGTTAAAGCTGTATATTCATCTGCGGCTTTTCTTGCAACTTCTGCGCATGCTTTATTTAGATCATAAACCACATCTTCCATTTGATAATCGGCCTGTGAAACATCAGTTGCGTTAAAACTGTTTGTTTCAATGATATCTGATCCGGCCTCAAGATATTCTTTATGAATATCACAAATGGCATCTGGCTGCGTAATCGCCAGAATATCGTTATTTCCTTTGATTTCCTGATTGATATGCTTGAAACGGTCACCGCGAAATTCTTCTTCGGTAAACTTTTTCGCTTGGATCATTGTCCCCATGGCACCATCAAGAACCAAAATTCTGTTCTTAAGCGCATCTTTCAGTAATTGTGTACGATCAGTCATTTGACCCTCCTTGTGGTCTAATGCCCAGAATATGACAAATAGTATATGTCAGATCAGATCTGTTCAGGGTATAAAAATGATAATTCTTTACTCCGCCCTGATAAAGACGCAAACATTGTTCAGCCGTCACCATTGATGCCACATGGCGTCTGACATCATGTGCGTCTTCAAGACCATCAAATAATCTTTCTAGCCAAGTTGGCACAGATGTACCGCATCTTTCAGAGAAATTCTTGGCCATTTTAAAATTCGTAACCGGCATAATGCCTGGCACAATTGGAACATCAATGCCTGCCGCCAAAACCTTATCCATAAA
This sequence comes from Pseudemcibacter aquimaris, assembly GCF_028869115.1. Classification (NCBI taxonomy): domain Bacteria; kingdom Pseudomonadati; phylum Pseudomonadota; class Alphaproteobacteria; order Emcibacterales; family Emcibacteraceae; genus Pseudemcibacter; species Pseudemcibacter aquimaris. The sequence continues at coordinate 277,808 of NZ_CP079800.1, read as the reverse complement.
GCGGAAATAAATATCCGTATCAAAGAAATACTGCGTTATAGCGCGGTCTGCTCCCGCATCAATTTTTCGTTTCAGGTTATCAATATCCGCATTGACATCAGCACTATCTGGATGCATTTCAGGATAAGCAGCAACGGAAATATCAAAATCACCGATTTTCTTTAATCCGTTCACAAGGTCGGCCGCATTTTCATAACCACCGCTGTGGGGTTCATAGGCCTGACCAATTTTTGGCATATCACCACGAAGAGCAACAATATGACGAACACCCGCATCCCAGTATGCGCGCGCCACTTCGTCGACTTCGTCTTTTGTTGCGCCGACACATGTTAAATGCGCCGCCGGCGTAAGTGACGTTTCATTTAAAATACGTTCAACAGTACTATGTGTTCGTTCACGCGTACTGCCGCCCGCACCGTACGTTACAGAAACCATAGACGGGTTAAGCGGTTCAAGTTTTCTAATACTTTGCCATAACGTTTCTTCCATTTTGTCCGTTTTAGGGGGGAAAAATTCGAACGAAACGTCAATATCCTTTGCTGTCGCGGCAAATTGACTTGGTCTAAGCAAGTCTTCCTTTTGATTATTATTCATAATTCTTTCTTTAGTATATTCTGGCTATTTTTATTTCTTAGTGGCAACCCAAATGGCGATATCCAATTCGCTGCCCTTCATAATCTCAGTGGATTTAAGGTTTAATCCTGTTAATGAACACCAGTCCTGAACTTCTGATTTTGAGAACCCTAGTCTTCTATGGGCATATTCCTCACGTAATTTTTCAATTTTATGAGGAAGAAAATCAACAATGACCACACGACCATTTGGTCTTAAAATTCTGGCCGTTTCTTTAATCGCCGCCAGCGGGTCATCAGCAAAGTGTAACACTTGGTGGAAAATAACCAAATCCATTGCTTGATCAGGTAATGCAAGATCATACATATCACCCTGTCTTACCTGCATATGGTTTATGCTCTTTTGCTCAAGATGCGATCTGGCTATAGCAAGCATTTCTCTGCTTAAATCAATTCCTACGCCGGACGTCGCATTCTGAGAAAAGAGCTCAAGCATTCGTCCGGTTCCCGTGCCAACATCAAGCATTTCTTCAATTTGCATATCTTTTGTAACTTTCAAAAGATACTCTTCAACCTGTTGCTCGGGAACATAAAGTGATCTGATTTGATCCCAGTTTGCGGCATTATCGTTAAAATATTCAGCGGCTTTTCTGTCTCTTTCGCGCTTAACCTCAGAAAGGCGTTCTTGATCATGTTGTAAAATCTGATCATCATAAGGCATAAAATCCAAAATGGATTTCACCAGTTTTGACTGTTCTTTTCCTTCTGAAAGGCGATAAAAAATCCAAGTCCCTTCACGGTGGCGTTCTAAAAGACCCGCTTCACATAATAACCTAAGATGTCTTGAAATTCTTGGCTGGCTTTGTCTAAGGACCGATACAATTTCCGTTACCGTCAGTTCACCACTTTTAAAAAGCGCAAGAATACGCAAACGGGTTTCTTCACCCGCGCCCTTCAATGCATGTAATAATTGGTCCAAAGTTAATGTCATAAGAATCACTCTATAAAAATCATAAAGAAATATATAAAGATATCTTTATATAAAGTAAATAACATTATTGTGATCGTTTAGCGATCTAATGTGAATTGATTATTCCGGGTGAGTGATTATGTAATAGTTAACGAGAACGGAGTAATTATAAATTCCTGTATAAGGTGGGTATAACAAACATTTTACAGGTAACAAGACAGAGGATTATAAAATGACTAACATAAAACAAAAAGCAATAGCTCTGGGCGCTGCAGTACTTCTTGGAATTTCTGCATTACCTGCCAGTTCAGTGGCCCAAACTGCAACAGAAGCATGGACAGGCGCAATTCCCGGTGACACAATTTATTTTGGCACTGATGACAATCTGGTAAGAATTCGCGGCATGTTAAACAATGGTGATATTGATAGAGCCGTCGTTTTTGCCAGTGAATATGCAGAATCATTCGAAGAAAACAAGCGTTCCGGCAAAACATCCCCAAGACGTTATGACGCCTATAATGCACTTTGCTTGGCATTATCAGCACAAAAAAATTATGATGCTGCAAGAGAAGCATGTGATGAAGCAATTAATGAATCACCAGAGCGCTGGATGGCTTATAATAGCCGTGGTTCTTTAAATCTTAAGTCCGGCAATGCCCGTGCAGCCGCCGAAGATTATAGAAAAGCACTTGAATATGCACCGGATACAGGTGATATTAAGGCGATTCTAGAACATAATGTTCAGTTGGCACAAAGAGGTAATTAATATTAAGTATGCCGAATTTAAGTAAAATATCATTCGTACTTAGCATGGCCTTAATGGTGACTTTCGCCACCGTTAAGGCTAATGCCCAGGAATATGAGCCATGGACAGGAACCGTAACAGGTGCCACCATCCATCTGGGCAGTCATGATACTTTAAGCAACATTCGCCGCATGATAAATGCCGGCAGAACGGCTGAAGCCGTACTTGAATCCAAAAAATTCATCGCAAGTTTAAACACGAATACCCGTTCAGGGGTTACGCACCGTTATTTATATGATGGTTATAATGCCTTATGCATTAGCCATACCGCCCATAAAGAATTTGATGAGGCCCTAAAAGCTTGTGATCAAGCCATTGAACATACACCTGCCCGTTGGCAAGCCTATAACAGTAGAGGCTCACTGAATTACAAAACTGGTAATTTTGCAAATGCCCTTAATGATTATAGATCCGCGCTTGAAAACGCACCTGATGCGACGCATATCAGACGTATCATCGAACATAACATCAGAATTTCTGAAGCACGCGTTACTGAAAATTAAGATCCGTAATTTTTCATATATCCAATCATAGGCAGATTATATATTATAAATGAATAAATTTCTTATTCATTCATTGAATATTCATATATGAATGATTACATAGCCATTGAAATTCATTAACGGACAAAAGAACAAAAATAATGCTGTCATTAAGAAACAATAAAATTACAGAATATTTTTTTAGATTCTGTATGCTCATCTTAATGATATTATTTGTTTCCGCCTGCGCAAAGCGCCCACCTGAAACTGATATTGAAGCGCGCCTTGTTTATGACGAAGCCAATGACCCGCTTGAGCCTATGAACAGAAAAATATTTGCTGTTAACATGTTCTTTGACCGCACGATCGTGGAACCAACCGCACGACTTTACCGCATGTGGGGTCCACCTGATATTCGTGATGGTATTTCAAACTTTGTGACCAATTGGCGCGAGCCTGTGACATTCGTTAATGATGTTCTACAAGCTGAACCGAAGCGTGCTAGGAATTCCATATCCAGATTTGCCATCAATTCAACATTCGGCATCCTTGGTTTATTTGATACAGCATCCAAATGGGGCATTGAAGGTCATAACGAAGATTTCGGCGAAACATTTGCCGTTTGGGGCGCTCCGGAAGGTCCGTTCTTGATCCTGCCTTTACTTGGCCCATCCAATGCACGTGATTTCACCGGCTTTATGGTCGATTTCTTTTATGATCCGGTCAGTCTTTGGCTTGCCCATAAAAACTGGACTTATGTCAGATATGGAAGATTGGCTCTTCGCGGCCTAATCTACCGTGAAGAAAATCTGGAAACCCTTGATGATTTGAGTAAATCTTCAACGGACTTTTACGCCACAATGCGCAGCAGTTATCGCCAGCTTCGACTTTATGATATCAACAATGGTGATCTAGACACCAGTAACGAAGATGACCTGTTTGACGAAGAATTCGACGACGAATTTGAATTCTAATCATATTTATTCTTGTTTTTTAAAAACTTTTGCTCTTATTATGTTGCCAATTATAAGAATAAAAGGGTTTCAGGTAGATATTTGAAGGATCAATAGTATGACAGATATTACCGAAACGGAAAGTTACGAACAAAAACGCAAGCAAGCCATTAAAGCCAGCCGCACAATGCTGTTGATGCAATGGCCTTCTTATACTGTTCTAGGACTAATCGGCATTATATTACCTATTTTAGGAACCGTAGATGAAACTGCACTTATCGGTACTATTCTATTAATATGCGGCATGACACAACTGGTGATTTTAGCTAAATATGGCATTAATCCAGGGTTTGCATGGCGCTTTACCGTTATGCTGATCACATTCATTGCTTGTTTCCTTATACTGACTGGCGCGTTATCTGATTTATTCACAACGGAACAAATTCTTGGCGGTTATCTTGCCGGAACCGGCGGTTATATTGTTATCGAAGGACGTTATTCCTTTTCAAGCCGTCATATTGAAAGTGTCGTTTATTGCGGATATTTCGCAGGTGTCATGGGATTAATGCTCTTTACAGGATGGCCTGATCTTATTTGGTGGACCCCTGCGGTAGCCCTTAGCTTATATCTGTTGGCACTCGGACATACAGCGCGAGTTTTCATCTATAAAGAAAAATCCGCGCAAAATACTCCCTAAGTAATAAGCTCCGTTAATTAGCGAGATAGATTCGAACTATTTTAAGGTTTGGAAGTACTTTTAAATCTTAAAACACACTTTATAATAAATAATATTCTATTAAATTCTAATTATAGTTTTATTTTACACCTTATAATAGCATTTATTCATTAATAAATTGACTCTACGCTTGTAATATTATACGTCTTATAGTCACATCTCTTCATCGCTAAAGGGGAAAGTCATGAAACTATCATATATTATTAGCATTATGCTTGCTGCTGCATTGATGACGGAACTATCATCAGCACAGACATTATCTACATCAACTGGGCGAACCAATGGCATCACAATTGAATATAACAACAACAATTATGATTCCCTCAAAAAAATGCGCTCACTTATTATTGAAGGCGAGTACGACAATGCTGCTAACCGCGCCATTAAATTTATCCGCAATAACGAAGGAAATGAACGTAACGGCGTTGAGAAAACAGTCTATCTAAAAGAGGCATATAACATCCTTTGTGTCGCTTCGACTTCACTGGGTAAACTTGAATATGCTATGGATGCTTGCAACAGATCGTTACAATTAAGCCCAAATCATTGGGAAAGCCTTAAAAATCGCGGTGTTATTCATTATTTAAAAAATGATTACGATAAAGCGCTTGCTGATCTTAAATTAGCTCATCAAAATTCACCAAGCGATAAAATTCGAGAGGGATTGGCCCAGAACGTTTCTCTTGTAGAATCTAAATTAAATTAGAACCCATGATATGCCAGTAATGCTAGCATATCTTTTTCGTACAATCACAATAAGTTGATTTGCATTTGATGAAGAGCTAAATTATTTTCAAAATACCAACATTAACTTTTAACCCTAGGGGGGGCATTTTCAATGTTTAAACTATCTAAGAAACTATATCTTTCAATTGTTTCACTGCTGTTTGTATTTTCTGTAGCAGAAATTGCAAACGCACAAAGTTTAGCCACATCAACTGGTCGCACAAACGGTGTAACCATGGAGTTTAGTAACAATAATTATAGATCTCTTAAGAAGATGAGATCTCTTATGATGGAAGGCAAACATGAAAAAGCAGCTGACCGTGCCATTAAATTCATTCGCAGCAGCGAAGGAAACGAACGCAATGGTGTGGAAAAAACAGACTATGTAAAAGAGGCTTATAACATCCTTTGTGTCGCTTCAACTTCACTAAGAAAAGTTGAATATGCGCTTGATGCATGTAACAAGTCGATCGCCTATAACCCAGATCATTGGGAAAGCTTAAAAAGCAGGGCGACACTTTATTTCATGACACAGGACTTTGAAAAGTCACTTGCTGATTTCAAACTAGCGCATGAAAATTCACCGAACGATGAAATTGGTAACGTGCTCGCACAGAATATCTCTGTGGTCGAAAGCAAGCTTCAGTAATTTCAAATCATCTGATGCGCTAGGATTTCCTAGCGCGTCAATTTCTTATATTGCATCTTGGTCGGACGATCGGCTGCATCACCAAGTCTTCTACGACGATCCGCTTCATAATCTTCGTAGTTTCCTTCGAACCATTCAACGTGTGAATTTCCTTCGAAAGCAAGAATATGTGTCGCAATACGGTTTAGGAACCAGCGATCATGCGAGATGATAACGGCACAACCAGCGAAATCTTCAAGTGCAGCTTCAAGTGCAGATAATGTTTCCACATCAAGATCGTTTGTCGGTTCATCGAGCAGCAATACGTTTGCTGGCGTTCTAAGCATTTTTGCCAAGTGAACACGGTTTCTTTCACCACCAGAAAGCTGCCCCAGACGTTTTTGCTGATCCGTCCCTTTGAAATTAAACTTACCGACATATCCGCGCGTCGGTACTTTACGGCCATTGAAATCAAACACATCAAGACCATCTGAAATCTCTTCCCAAACCGTTTTGTTATCATCAAGGCCATCACGGCTTTGATCCACATAACCAAGAAGAACCGTTTCACCCACTTTAAGGCTTCCGCCATCCGGCTGTTCCTGCCCAGTTATCATTTTAAAGAGTGTTGATTTACCGGCACCGTTTGCACCGATGACACCAACAATACCACCAGGAGGTAGACGGAAATCCAAATCTTCGATAAGTAAACGATCACCAAAGCCTTTATTCAATTTTTCGGCTTCAATCACATTACCACCAAGGCGTGGTCCCACCGGAATTTGAATTTGTGCTTCACCGTTGCGCCCCTCTTCAGCAGCCGCTAGCAAATCATCATAGGCCTTAATACGGGCCTTACTTTTTGCCTGACGCGCTTTTGGTGATTGCTGGATCCATTTAAGTTCGCGTTTCATCGTACGCTTGCGGGAAGCCTCCATACGCTCTTCTTGAATAAGACGTTTTTGCTTATGCTCAAGCCAATCGGAATAATGCCCTTCGTAAGGAATGGCGCGGCCACGGTCCAGCTCAAGTACCCAGTTCACAACGTTATCAAGGAAGTAACGATCATGGGTTACGAGAATAACAGTACCTGTGTATTCTTTAAGGTGGTTTTCAAGCCATGAAACAGATTCCGCGTCCAAATGGTTGGTTGGTTCGTCAAGAAGTAGAATTTCAGGTTTTTCAAGCAACAAACGACATAATGCCACACGGCGCTTTTCACCACCGGAAAGAACCGTTACATCCGCATCTTTTGGCGGGCAGCGAAGCGCTTCCATCGCAAGCTCAACACGGCTATCCAGATCCCATGCATCAGCGGCATCGATTTGATCCTGCAACTCACCTTGACGGGCGATCAAGTCATTCATTTCATCATCTGACATTGGTTCAGCGAATTTTGCACTGATCGCGTTAAATTCATCAACAACGGCTTTTAATTCACCCATACCGTCCATGACGTTCTCAAAAACGGTTTTATTAGGATCAAGTTGTGGTTCCTGCTCAAGGTATCCAACACGTACACCTTCTGCGGCCCAAGCCTCACCGACATAATCGGTATCAATACCGGCGATGATTTTCATCAGCGTGGATTTACCGGCACCGTTAACACCGATAATGGCGATTTTCGCATCTGGAAGGAACGATAGTGTAATATCACTAAATGTTGGTTTTGCACCTGCGTAAGTTTTTCCTACGCCCTTCATTACATAACTATATTGATAGGAAGCCATTTTGTTCTCTCAAATCCTTAAATAAATTTGGCTCTATATAACGCACTCACGCTCGTGTTAGCAATGATAAAAAAATCCCCCTACCATCAAGCAGGGGGATTTCACAAAATCTGAATTTTATTTTCACTTATGGATTTGTGAATTTCATGACAAATCTGCTTGTTTTACCGCGTACTGCAGGATCGAAAACAGATTTCGTTGGATCATCGGTTGTATTTTTCAGAACATCCAATTCACCGGCAAAATTAAAGCCTGCTTTTTCCATTTCACGCACTACAATCGCAGAATCAATGCGGTGAACGGTAGTACCTGTTGTGCTTGGCGCACCTTCAACTGCCTGATGATCAATAACAGCCATAACGCCGCCCGGCTTTAGTGCCTTTTTATACATGGCAAGAATACGGTCCACATCAACATCAAAACGATCAAAGTAAAAATCGTGGAAGTTTTGAATGAGGAAAACATAATCAAGTGAATTTTCCTTCACATCCAGACTATTAAAGCTCGCGTAAATCGGAATAACATTATTCATATGTTTGCTTTTACGGATATAGGCTGCATATTCGTTATCCGGATCCATACCGGCGTTTGGGAACATATGCGCAATAACACGGCCATTTTCACCAACAACACCCGCAAGAATTTCTGCGTAATAACCGCCATTTGATACCATATCAAGAACGGTATCACCGGCTTCTACGCCCATAAATTTAATCACGTCACCCGGTTTACGTGCGTCGTCACGTGAACTATTTGATTCCATACGGTTCGGATTATTTAATGCGGCATCAATATTTGCGTCGCCCGTTTGTGCAAATGCATTTGCACCTGATATAAGCCCGGCCGTCGCACAGATTAATAATGATTTCAGGATTTTATTATTCATATTAGGTCCTCCAAAATATAATATTTTACCGCCCTTCGCGGTAAGAATACCAAATTTCAAAGGGGTATTACAGCTTTAAATCCAGCGCCTTACCTTTTTCTTATAGGAACGGTATTCATCGCCGAACTTCTCTTCCAGATAAGCTTCTTCTTTTTCAATCACGGCTTTATTCAAGAAAACGATCAAAGGGGCAGACATGATAAATATCCAGGCCTTATCAAAATACACTGCCGCAGCCATCAACCAAATAAGCGCGCCAAGATAAATAGGGTTTCTCGTATAACCATAAATACCAGAAGTATAAATATTATGGGTCGGTGCATGCACGCTTGGGCTTTGTTTATCTTTGGCAAAATTTTTCATGCTTAGAATTGCTATGATGACACCAAGAATAAATAAAAGGATACCTGCTGTTCCTGTCGCCCCTTCAAATCCAAAAGAAAGAGGAAAGAAGTAATCAATACCAAGTCCGATTAAAGCTGCAATAATATAAAACACCGGTGGGTGCATTATGATTTTTGCATGGTCCTGATTTTCATCCATTCTTTCCTCCTGATATATGGTTCATATATTTATTTCTGGTAAAGGATATCCCCGCCAACAATAGTCATAAGAATATTACCATTAAACAGTTCTGCCGGATTTTGATTTCCAACATTCAAGACATCCATATCAACAACTGTGATATCCGCCCATTTGCCAGTTTCCAGTGTTCCTGTTTTCTCATCCAGATGCGATGCATATGCAGCACCAATTGTATAACCACGAAGTGCTTCTTCAGCGGTTAGCTTTTCATCCGGGAACCACCCTTCGCCTGCTTCTAGTTCTTTACTTTTACGGGTGATTGCTGAATGCAAGCCATAAAAAATATTCCAGTCATAGCCCATCAAGTCAGAACCAAACGAAAGCGGTACATTATTCCTGCGGAATGTACGCCACGCATAAGCACCTTTGGCACGTTCCTCACCAACGCGGTCAACTGTCCATAGTTTGTCTTCAGCAACAAACGGTGGCTGTACAGCAGCGACAATGTCTAGTTCGTCATAAAGTTTGAAATCATCAGGATGCACCACTTGTGCATGCTCAATACGGTGACGGTTCTTTTGAAGCTCAGGATTCTTCGCATAATTATCACGGAAGAAATGAAGAACTTCGCGGTTTGCACCATCGCCAATCGCATGAATATTCACCTGAAAACCGGCTTGTACCATTGCACCGATTTCTTTAACAAAGAAACCGTAATCAACACCTGCAACACCATGATGACCAGGCTGATCGGCATATTCTTCGATCATTTTAGCGCCCCTTGCACCAAGCGAGCCGTCATAATATCCCTTTACGGAATTGATAAACAGCTTGCCATTTTCATAATGTTTTGGTCCTTGCGCACGCCATTTTTCCATTTGTTCTTTATCGCGTCCACTGATCATAGCGTAAACACGGATTGGCAACGTATCATCTACTGCAAGCGATTCATACGCATCCATCATTGGCGTATTTACACCGGCATCATGAATTGCAGTAAATCCGCTGTCTGCCATCGTACGCAGACCATTTGTCAGGCGACGTTTCCATTGCTCAAGATTTAGTTCCGGAACAACATTACGGTAAAGCGTCACACCACGGTTTCTTACTTCGCCTGTCGGTTCACCATTTTCATCACGAACCATAATACCACCGACCGGGTCTTCTGCGCCCTTAACAATACCGGCTTCAATCATCGCAAGCTTATTTCCATATGCGGAAAAACCTGTTGCGCCATCAACATATACCGGATGATCCGGAACAGCTTCAGAAATGATTTTATAAGTTGGCTTTTTATCAGCCCATTTACCCTCATCATATCCACGGGCAACAATCCATTCCCCTTTCGGGATATTGTTTTCTGCAATAAACCTTACGACACGTTCTGCCACTTCTTCTTCAGTTTCTACGCCGAATAAATCTACATTATCAAATGTAGCGCCAAGCTCACCAATATGTGCATGGCTATCAACGATACCCGGAAGGGCATATGCCCCCTTTAAGTCAACAACTTTGGTCGAAGAATTCTTATAAGCGGCGATTTCCGCCGATGTACCAACGGCAAGGATATTACCGTCTTTAATCGCAACCGCTTCACCGTCCGGCGTCCATGTCCCATTACTATATGGCGCATTTGCTGCCGGCACCCCTTCAACGGATGGCTCATCCCATGATAATGAATAAACATGTCCGTTCATCAAGATCATATCTGCCGCTTCAACATCTGGAGTTGCGGTTTGTTCAGAACCACAAGCAACCAGCCCCATTGATATTAAAATTGTCCCTAATTTTTTTATCATTTTCTCTGCTCTACTTTATTTTTTAAATACATTATTGATAATTTTTTCCAACCATAACTGATCGATGCTATCAAAGGTAGAAATTTTTGTACTATCCACGTCAAAAACTGCGATCAGTTCGTTATCCTTATTAAAGACAGGTACAACGATTTCGGAATTCGTCTGACTATCGCAGGCAATGTGCCCTGGAAATTCATGGACATTCTCGACGATTTGGGTTTCACCCGTTCTGGCTGCTGCCCCACAAACACCACGGTCATATGAAATCCTTAAACATCCTAATGTCCCCTGATATGGTCCAACCACCAGTTCTCTTTCCTTTTCTGGATCGACAACATAAAAGCCAGTCCAGAAATAATCTTCAAACGCAAGATTAAGAAGACAGCTGACCGTCGCCATATTGGCAATCACATTATTTTCACCATCTGTGACAGCCAATATTTGCTTGTATGTCTGTTCGTATACTGATTCTTTTTGCATGGATATAACACCTATATAACACTGTTTGGCCTTATATATAACACCTATCCATCCAAAATGGGTAAAAAATTAATTCAATTAACTATTTGTTTTTAAACGATAATATTATTGCATTAGAAAAACTTACCTGATTAGTGTTGACATTTTTCGTTTTAGTGTTATATATAACTACAACACTTGAACACCGAAACACACGAACACTTGAAACAAAGGAATCGAAAAATGTTTAACTTATATGCAGATGCAATTGACCAAGATGGTTTCATGGGTCTTGTTAGTAAAAACACAAATGAAATCTCTGAAAGCGATATAGAGAAAAGCAACAGCATCATTGCAAGCTTTGCAATTGCCAGTCTTTTACTTGTATCCGTCATGGTAAACGGTGCACAGTCACAAAAACTTGTTGAGCTAGAGCAATTAGCATCCATCGGATCATATTCATCAATTGTCTAAGGACATCGAAACACAGCCAATAGTGATGTAAAGGGCATAACGATGAACACCAAAGACAAAGATTGGAATAACCCGTGGTAGAACAATGGAAAGATGACAGACCAATTTACCTCCAGCTTAAGGATCAGATCCTTACCATGATAATGGATGGAGTACTCACGGAGGGAGAAGCACTTCCCTCCGTCCGTAAGGTCGCCGTAGAATATCAGATTAACCCCATTACCGCTTCCAAGGCCTATGCAGAATTGGTCGATGAAGGACTGGTAGAAAAAAGAAGAGGACTTGGCATGTTTATCCTTGATGGCGCCAGATCAAAGTTACTCGCAGCAGAACAAAAAGCCTTCCTTGAAGTTGAATGGCCAAAAATTGTTGAACTTATTTCAAGGCTCGGTCTTGATACTGAAGAGCTGTTAAATGCAGCAAAAAATGCGCAGAGCAATTAAAAAGGAATAACCCATGACAAATTATATCAGCGCAACGGGACTAACTAAGTCATATGGTGATTTTAAAGCTCTTGACGAAGTAAACCTTAACATCGCAAAAGGGCAGATTGTCGGCCTTATTGGTTCAAACGGCGCAGGAAAAACAACTCTTATTAATTCAATACTCGGCCTTGCTTCATTCGAAGGTGAACTGGATGTAATCGGTTATGATCCACATACAGAACGTGACCAACTTATGAAAGAAGTATGTTTCATTTCAGATGTAGCAACACTTCCAAAATGGATTAAGGTTAGCGAAGTACTTCAATTCGTTGAAGGTATTCATCCGAAATTTGACCGCGAGAAAGCACTGGGTTTCTTAAAAGAAACATCAATCCCGATGGATAAAACGGTTGGAAAACTTTCAAAAGGCATGGTGGTGCAGCTTCATCTCGCGCTAATTATGGCGATTGATGCCAAGGTGCTTGTACTGGATGAACCGACACTGGGTCTTGATATTCTTTACCGTAAAAGATTTTATGATCAGCTACTCGAAGATTACTTTGATGAAGAACGCACGATCATCATTACAACCCACCAGGTAGATGAAATTGAAAACATCCTAACAGACGTTATCTTCATCCGCGAAGGCCGCATTATGTATGATGCATCCATGGAAGACACACTTTCCACATGGAAAGTGCTTGAGCCAAAACCGGATGTCATTGACGAAGTTCGCGCACTTTCACCATTCCGTGAAAATAAATCATTAGGCCGCGTTAGCTTTATTTTTAACGATAAAGACCGCGAAACATTAAGTGCCTTTGGCGACGTAAGACGCCTATCACTATCTGATTTATTCGTCACATTAATGACCGGAGAATAATCATGCAAAAGTCAGCACAAAAAAAGAAACATTTTCACACATTGATCAATCTTGCGCTTTCAGCCTTTTTGATCCTGACCGCGACAATCGGAATGCGCAGCTTGACTTATACGGGTGACTATAGCCTGACAGGCACAAGCAGCAGCCTGCCGCAGCTTGAGAATGTAATGGTTTGTGCCATTGGCCAATGTGCAATGATGTAAAAAATTTATTGGAGAATATTATGATTTCCACCTTAACAAAAATAAACGGCTACAACCCGACAAAAGCACTCCTTCTTAGAGAGTTCTGGGATCATCGCCGTGCCATGTTAATCACCCCAATGGTCATTACAGGTCTTTTTATTACCTTTATGATTGTCATGATGATCACTGGGAACGATATTATTTTTAACGACATGTCACTTCAGGAAGGCATTCGAAAAGGCTTTATGGAAGCGCGTGAAGAAGGACTTGAATCATCGTTCATCGTAACAAGTATGCTACTTGCATCAACAGCCCTACTTTGGATGGCATCAGGATTTACCATTACATTTACAGCACTTTCATCGCTTCATGATGAACGTAAAGACGGCAGTATTCTCTTCTGGAAATCAATGCCTGTTTCCGACACTAAAGAAGTTTTGATCAAGCTTGTTTCTGTTGCCGTGATGATACCGTTATTGATCGTACCATTTGCCTTTATCATTCAGGCATTCCTTATTCTTGCCATGACCGTTATCGGTCTTGCAAATGGGGTAGATGTATGGACGTATCTATATTCAAACATCAATATCTTCAGATTGATTATTGGTAATATCATTCCGCCGCTTATGACTGTGCTTTGGATTATGCCAATCATTACATGGTTTATGCTGGTATCAAGTTTCTCACGCAGACCACCATTCCTTGTGGCCTTCGCAGCACCTGCATTAATCATCGCGACTGAAGAATTGTTTTTTGAAGGATCATTGTTACTAAACGCAATCGTTTCATTATTCGATAGCATGGGTGATAATTTCGGTGACGGCACATATTTTGCCCTTACAAGCTTCTCTGAACCGGCCTTTTATATTGGCCTCGCGATTTCAGCCGCAATGTTATATGGCTGTGTATATTTCAGAAAGCGTCACACTTTAACCTAAAACCAAGTTTAACTTTCAGGGTGAGGAATTCCCCTCACCCGATATCTTCCGTAACTGCCCCGGTCATTCATTTGGCTGGGGCCTTTTTTATAATTGGTCTTTTTTTATAAATATCTGTAGAGCATCTGACTTGAGACGAACAACAGGAAAAGTCCGAATGCAAAAGTCAGTTTTTGGTGACTTAAACTATGCGCTAGCCGCGCGCCAAATGGCGCCGCAAAATATGATGCCGGTGCAATGATCGCAAGACCAATGAAACTGACATAACCAATGTTGCCGGATGGCATTCCATCAATCCCTTGGCCGGATATCATGAAACTGATTGTGCCGGGTACGGCGATTAAAACACCAAAAAATGCCGCCGTTCCCACAGCACGGTGAATTGGAACACCAAAAAGTGACATATAACTGACCCCCATAACACCACCGCCAATGCCAACCATACTGGAAAGCATCCCAATTGAATAAGGCATGATTTGCACCAATGGGTGATCGGGGATTCCATCGCGGATCATTTTAGTGCCACCCTTAAACAACATCTTAAGTGCAACAAATAACGCAAGTGCGGCAAATAAAATCACCAGAATTGTACCATCAAGCCGCGATGCGGCCCAACTGCCAAGCACCGCACCAAACAACATGGCTGGTGCCCATTTCGTGATAATTCCAATATCGACCGCACCGCGTTTATAATGGGCCCTGGTCGATGAAAATGAAGATAAAATGATGACCGCTAGTGATGTTGCGATGGCAATATGCATGCGCACGCTTTCATTGACACCATATATTTCAAGAGCAATTTCAATAACAGGAACCAGTACAATACCACCGCCGATACCAAGAAGTCCTGCCATCAATCCGCTGATGATACCGCCACCGAGCAGCATCAATACAAGTACGGAAAGGTCAGCGAATTCATTCAACCGAAACTTGCCCCGATTTTTTTAATGCGTTCAACCATGGAAAATAACCCGTTGGTCCGCATTGGTGAAAGATGTTGCGAAAGCCCAAGATCATTTAAAATCGCGGCCGCATCAACCGATTTAATTTCATCTGGTGTTTTACCGGAAAAAATCATCAGGATTAAAGAAACCAATCCTTTCACGATATGAGCATCACTATCGCCATGGAAATTTATTTTGTCACCGTCACGATCATAAATCAGCCAAACCTTGCTTGTGCATCCATGCACACGGTTTTCTTCTGTTTGATCGGCCTCGTCAAATTCAGGAAGTTTTCTACCAAGATCGATGATAAATCTATAACGATCTTCCCATTCATCCATAAACTCAAATGTTTCTTTTACTTCTTCAATATTCATTTTAACGCATTTCTTTTTTGCCGATCATATCAGCATTTTTTAATTAAATAACGAATAAATTCTTCTGTTTCAATTTGTTCAATAATGTCATGGCCAGCCTGATCACAAAAATGCGGCACATCAATTAATGTCATTGGATCAGTAGCAACCAATTCAATTATGGTGTCGGAAGCAAGTTTTTCAAGAGCCCTTCTTAACCGAAGAACAGGGATAGGGCATTTATGGCCACTTACATCTAATATTTCCTGCGCCACTGAAGTCACTCTCTAATCATCCTGATCAATAAATTTAAGTTTACTCATGCACGTTTAGCAATTAGTTTAGTGCCAGGCAAAGAAAAAGAAAAGTATGGCAGAAAATTCCGGCATATTCACTGAAGCATTATATCTGATTATTTCCTTCAACAATGACTTGATGGAAATCATTGGCCTGTCTTTATATGTCAGTATTTCCGCACTTATC
The DNA here is from genome assembly GCF_028869115.1 of Pseudemcibacter aquimaris. Classification (NCBI taxonomy): domain Bacteria; kingdom Pseudomonadati; phylum Pseudomonadota; class Alphaproteobacteria; order Emcibacterales; family Emcibacteraceae; genus Pseudemcibacter; species Pseudemcibacter aquimaris. The sequence continues at coordinate 261,849 of NZ_CP079800.1, read as the reverse complement.
ATTGCAGCGGTTATCGGCTTGCCTCTTGGTGCGATACTCGCGACCAGGAAATTTAGCGGATCAAAAATCATCACCATTTTGATTAATGCTTTCATGGGCATGCCGCCGGTTGTGGCGGGTCTTATAGTTTATTTGATGTTATCCCGCGCAGGGCCATTAGGGCTACTTGGATTATTATACACCCCAAGTGCCATGATTATCGCCCAAAGCCTGCTTATTTTCCCGATTATCGCCGCACTTAGCCGCCAAATCATCGAAGATATGAATAACGAATATGATGAGCTGTTCCGTTCATTGCTAGTTGGCCAAAGTAACAGAATTAAAACATTGCTTTGGGAAAGTAGGTTTAGCCTGACAACTGTCCTCCTTGCCGGATTTGGTAGAGCGATCGCAGAAGTTGGCGCCGTAATGATCGTGGGCGGCAACATCGAACATGCCACCCGTACCATGACAACTTCAATTCAGATGGAAATCAGCAAAGGAAACCTGGAACTGGCCATGGCACTTGGCATCATCCTGCTGACCATATCACTTGGCATCAATATCATTATGCAACAGGTGAAGGGGCGCTTTAATGCTAATATTGAGGGAGTGCGAAATGAATAAGTCCGCACTATCCATTAAAAATGTAAGCATCAGCCATGATAAAGGCAAAGCGCTGAATAACGTTTCTCTTGAAATTAAAATTGGCAAAAACACTGTAATTCTTGGCCCCAATGGCGCTGGAAAAAGTATCCTTTTGAAATTATGTCATGGCTTATTAACACCCGATACAGGAACAGTTCATTTTGAAAACCCGAACACCCGTACCGCCATGGTATTTCCCAAACCCATTTTTTTAAGAAGATCCGTTTTGGAAAATCTAACTTTTGTGCTTGATCATCAGAAACTTCAAAAAGATGAAAAACAAAAACTAGCCTTACAAGCACTAAATCAATTTAACATGACTGATTTTGCTGACTACCCGGCAAGACAGTTATCTAGCGGCGAAAAACAACGCCTTTCGTTAATTAGAGCGCTGCTTTTAAAGCCGGATATTTTATTCCTTGATGAACCCACGGCAAACCTTGACCCATCCGCAACGGCATCACTTGAAGAAATGATTAAAAAATCGCACCTTACCACCGTAATGGCGTCACATGATTTGATGCAAGCTAAACGCATTGCAGAAGAAATAATTTTCATCGAAAACGGGGTGGTCATCGAAGTTTCGGCTGCTAGTCAATTCTTTGAAAAACCACAAACAGAACAGGCCCAGCGATTTATTGAAGGGCGGTTATGAAATTAAAAACGATATTCATGATCGCCGTAATTGCTGTTTTATCTATTTGGGCTTTAAAACCTTCTGATCAATATCAAATGACCTTAATGGCAACGACCACAACACAGGATTCCGGACTTCTGGATATTCTTATCCCTGCGATGGAAAAAGATACTGGCTTAAAAATTAAAGTAATCGCCTTTGGCACAGGAAAAGTTCTTCGTTCAGCGATGGATGGTAATGCAGATATCATTTTTGTGCATGATCCAGTAGCAGAAAAGCAATTCATGGATAACGGATACGGAAAGATAAGAATTCCATTCATTCAAAATGATTTTATCATTGTTGGACCCGCTGATGACCCTGCGAACGTCGCTAAATCCAAATCTGCGAGCGAAGCATTCACCGCCATTCAAAAATCGCAAATCCCCTTTGTTTCACGCGGCGATGAAAGCGGCACACATAATGCGGAACTTAGAATATGGGAAACTGCTGGATTAAACATCGAAGATTTTACAAATGAAAAATACGTTATCACCGGAAGTGGTATGGGCCGTACTCTTGGTGTTGCAACCGAAAAAAACGGGTATGTCTTAACCGATAAAGCCACGTGGCTATCTTATCAAAATAAAGAAGGATTAATGATACTCTTTGAACAAGATCCGCTACTTGAAAACATCTATAGCTTCATCAGTGTAAACCCGAATCTCTTTGATCATATTTCAGATGAAAATCAACAAATTATCATGAATTGGATTACCTCACCCGCGGCATTAAATACCATTAAACACTTCAAAATATCAGGCATTCAGCCATTTTTGCCGATCAATCCCGCCATGCAATGATTTTGCAATCAAATTAACGTAAAATTAAACAAGAATATTTAATATTTTACCGAAGTAAAAAAAATAGTATGGGGCACAATGAATCAGTTGGGCAAAAAGATTATGGCATTCCGATCAAAAAGTTCTAATGAATTGTTTGATATAGGGTGTCTTTTAAACAGTTTTCCAAACGGGGTCGCACTGTTTGATAAAGATCTAAAGATGGTAAACTGCAATTCCATCTTTCAAGAAAAGATTCAGATTGATAATTTCCAGTCAAAAGAAAACCCATCTCTTTATAGTCTCATGAGTTTTGAACTTGATGATGCAGAACACACGAGAGAAAACATCAATGCCTATGAACTTATTGAAGAGATGTTCAAGGAATCTAGCTCGGCAAATTCCTTTAACTGGGTCAATAAATTTTTCTTAAAGTCCGGCGAGCTGATTAATTTAAAAACAGAATTTTTCCCAGACCGTGGATTGATCATCACCTTAAATGAAATTCGTCAAACCGATGAAAACCAAATGATCGAATTCCAAGCGGCCAAAGATTATCTTGAATCCCAAACTCAACAAGCCATCCACATGGCAGAAGACCTGGCAATCGCGCAGGAAGAAGCCGCAAATTCTGCCGAACGCATTCAAACCATTCTAAACGCCATGGAAGAAGGATTGGTAACGTTAAACCTGTCTGGTAAAATCGTTTCCGCCAACAATGCCATGTCCGTCATTTTCGGATACGCCCCATCTGATTTCATTGGTATGGAACTGATTGATTTTGTTAAATCAACCCAGTTAAATTCATCAGAAGATGTGCTTGCATTGCTGAGCGAGCAAGTAGACGGGTTTAATGTCTATAAATCCGATGAAATGGGTAAACGCAAAGACGGTTCTGAAATTCCGCTTAAAATCGATATCCGTGAAGTTTTTCTTGAACAGGAAAAACATTACACCGTTTTATTTAGAAACGTTAGCGAACAATATGAAGCTGAAAAGCTAATCAGACACATGGCGTGGCATGACAGCCTGACGGGACTAGCCAACAGAAATTTATTATCTGAACGCCTCGATGAAGCCCTAAAAATGGCAAGACGAACCGACAAGCAAGTTGCGGTTATGATTTTGGATCTTGATAAATTTAAGCCTGTTAATGACCTTCATGGACATGCAACCGGTGATAAACTGCTTAAGGTTGTTGCAGATAGACTTTTAAAATGCGCAAGAGATATCGACACGGTTGCCCGTCTTGGTGGTGATGAATTTGCCATTGTCTTTACAAATATCGAAGATGAAAAAAATATCATCACGATCGCCGACAGAATTATCAACAGCATCCAACAACCAACCGATATTGATGGTAACATTCTGCAAATCGGCACAAGCATCGGCATGAGCTTTTTCCCGCAGGATTCAGATACACCTGTTGAACTGATCCGCATGGCTGACGTTGCACTTTATCAGGCCAAAGAAGACGGTCGTCGGGTATACCGCCTTTATGATCAACAAATGGATGCTGAAACAAAAGCGCAGAAACAGATCGAAATGGATCTGAATAAAGCGCTCGAAAACAATGAATTACTTCTTCATTATCAGCCACAATTTGATGCAGAGAATTTAAAACTCGTTGGCGCAGAAGCGCTGATCAGATGGCAACATCCGTTAAAAGGAATGATTTCACCATATGAATTTATTCCGATCGCGGAACTTTGTGGCCTGATGATTCCAATCGGCCAATGGGTATTAAACACCGCATGTATCGCCGCGAAACGGTGGCAGGATATGGGACTACCGAAAATTCGTATATGCGTTAATATTTCTGCGCGTCAGTTCCATGCTGATAATTTCGTGGATACAATCGTGCATGCGATTAAGGTTTCAAATTTAAATCCAAAATGGCTTGAGCTGGAAATTACCGAAGGCATGGTGATTAAAAATGCCGATAGTGTGGTTACAAAACTTGAAGGGCTTAAGGCGCTTGGTGTTTATCTTTCTATTGATGATTTTGGAACCGGATATTCATCACTGGCTTATCTAAAACGTTTCCCGGTAAACAAATTAAAAATCGACCAATCATTCATTCGTAATATTCACGAAGACCATGATGATGCCGCCATCACCGATGCGGTGATTAGATTGGGACACAGTTTGGGGCTTAGTGTCGTTGCAGAGGGTGTGGAAACAGAAGAGCATGTTGAAATATTAAGGCAGAAAGAATGTGATGTTTTCCAAGGGTATCATTTCTGCCGCCCGATTGAACACGATGAATTTGTCAAGTTCCAGAAAAAACAAGCTAAGAAAAAATAATCAATTCATCTCTTCATCATCAGGAAGAAGACTTTGATTGACATTTTTCACATAGAGCCAATGATATAATACTTCCCAGTCACCGCCATCGATGGGACGTCTGCGGTGAAGATTTTCAATCCTGTCATTTTCACCTTTTTTCCAGGAAAGTTCATATTCAAAACCACCGACAGGTTCTTTGCTTTTTAATACAAACCGATCATTGTCCGGGCCACCTTCAAGAATTTGCACACCCGCATTATTATCAACCCACATGTGCACCCATTTTGACCCGTTAAAGGCTGTCAGGCTTTTTCCATACATTCTAAAGGGTACATATTCGGATGAAAAATGATCATCCAGTGAAATCCAACTTTGTTGAATAGCACATCCCCTAAGCGTTCGGCCAATTCTGTCATAGCCGGCCAGTTTCCCTGTATCTTTATGAAAAACCTGCCAGTCACCAACGATAAAATCCAGTTCCCGGTAAAAAGGCACTGCGCAAGGCACAACAAATTTCCCGCTTGCTTGTGCATGTGCAACTGATTGCAATGGCATGATCAGTCCTAAACCAATGATCATCGTTAATAATAATTTCACTTGCTTACCTTTCCCAGAAAAACAATACTGTTATTCTATTTTAAATCACTATAATCTGATGAATAAAATAAGTCCTGATAAATTTGGAATATATGTCAAAAATGGCAACAACGAATAATAAACCATGGTTTAAAAGACCCACCCCAAATAATAAATCAAAATCCGTGGCAATCATCGGTGGGGGTATTGCGGGTCTATGTCTTGCTTTCAAATTAAACGAGGCAGGGTTTAAAGTCAGTATTATTGAAAAAAGGAATAATCTTCTTTCTGCGGCGTCTGGAAACCCGGCTGCAATTCTAGAACCATACTTAACCGTCGGTGATAGTGTTCATCAGGAATTTTATGCTGCCGCTTATCCCTACGCGATTGATTTTTATAATAATGCCGGTGATGGCATATTTCATAATTGTGGTCTTGATCGCATTGCAAAAAACGAGCAAGAACAAGAAAAATTCATTAAATTCCAAAAAATCTATCCTGAGAATTTCTTAGAACTGACCGAACAAGGCATTCATTTTAAAAACAGCGGCTATTTACTGCCGCAAAAGTTATTGGAATATATTCCCGAAACCATTGATATTAAATGTCTAACGCTTGCGAATAGCATCAAAAGAACAAGAAACAAATGGGTCATTAAAGACGAGCAGGATAAGCAAATATTAAAATGTGATATCTTGATTATTGCCAATGCCCATGATGCCCTAAAATTTGAAGAAACAAACCATCTGCCGCTTGATAAGGTTTCTGGACAAATTACATTTACGACGCCGCAGGAAAAAATCAAAAAAGTCATTAGTTCTGAAGGGTATTACATTCCGAACGTTGAAACAAAATATGGCGCGGCTGATATAATGGGCGCAACATTCGAGCGTAAAAACGTAAACGAGGTTACAGAAGAAGCCCACGAAGAAAATATTGAAAAATCACCATCAAAACGAAAAGAAACGGACGTTATTGGCGGTAGAAGATCAAACCGTGCCATGGTTCATGACCATTTACCCGTTGTGGGCGCCGTACCGGATCAGGACTTTTATAACAGCGAATATAAAACGCTCCATCACGGCCCGTTTCATCAGAAATGGAAAGATGCCGAATATCATGATGACTTATATATATTCGCTGGCCTTGGCGCGCGCGGATTTTTAAGTTCTCCCCTACTCTCTGAATATTTAACAAAGATGATTACTGGGGACGAAAACAATTTATCAGAACGTGTATCAAACGCGCTTCACCCGGGCAGATTTATGATCAGAAAACTATCAAAAAAATAGACTTTCAAATCCCAACAAATTACCATCCATAAAAATAAGAAATTAATGGCGAGGCACAAATGTCAGAACATAAAACATATCCGGTTGATCAATCAGTCGCGGATCATGCATTAATCAATAATGATCAGTATATAGAGTTATATGAAAAATCTGTTTCGGATCCGAAAGAATTTTGGTCTGATATGGGACAACGCATTGATTGGATCAAGCCATTTACCGAAATCAGTGACGTGTCATATGATAAACAAGATTTACATATCAAATGGTATGGTGACGGAAGCCTTAATGTTTGTGTGAACTGTGTCGACCGTCATTTGGAAACACGCGGTGACCAAACCGCGATCATTTTTGAAGGGGATGATCCATCCGTTTCTGAACATATTACCTACAAAAAACTGTTTGAAGAAGTATGTCGTTTCGCTAACGTATTGAAAACTAGTGGCGCTAAAAAAGGGGACCGTATCACCCTTTATATGCCGATGATACCTGAAGCCGTCTATGCCATGCTGGCTTGTGCACGCATCGGCGCTATCCATTCGGTGGTTTTTGGTGGTTTTTCACCAGATGCGCTTGCCGGACGTATCATTGACTGTGACAGCCATATTGTCATCACAGCAGACGAAGGAATGCGCGGTAATAAAGCAATCCCATTAAAAAATAATGTCGATAAAGCACTTGAAAATCCGGAAACATCCGTATCAAAAGTGATCGTTGTAAAGGCAACAGGCGGCAACGTCGGATTTACCGAAGGACGTGATGTTTGGTACCGCGAAGCAGCAGAAAAAGTGGACACAGATTGCCCGGCAGAAGAAATGAACGCGGAAGACCCGCTTTTCATTCTTTATACATCTGGATCAACAGGAAAACCCAAAGGCGTTCTTCATACAACTGGTGGATATCTGGTTTACGCTAGCCTTACCCATAAATATGTTTTTGATTATCAGGAAGGCGATATTTACTGGTGTACGGCTGATGTTGGCTGGGTCACGGGGCACAGTTATATCGTTTATGGGCCACTGGCAAACGGTGCAACCACGCTTGTATTTGAAGGGGTGCCTACCTATCCAGATGCATCACGTTTCTGGCAGGTTTGTGAAAAACATAAGGTCAACATTTTCTATACAGCGCCAACTGCAATCCGTGCCTTAATGGGTGCTGGTGATGAATTTGTGAAAAAATGCGACTTAACTTCGTTAAGATTACTTGGTTCTGTTGGTGAACCCATTAACCCGGAAGCATGGGAATGGTATTATCATGTTGTCGGTAATGAAAAATGTCCCATCGTCGACACATGGTGGCAAACGGAAACCGGCGGCATTATGATTACGCCGCTACCTGGTGCCACAGCCTTGAAACCGGGGTCCGCAACAAGACCATTTTTCGGTATTCAGCCACAGCTTGTTGATAATGACGGCAACGTTCTTGAGGGCGAAACAGAAGGTAATCTTTGTATTACTGAAAGCTGGCCCGGGCAAATGAGAACCGTTTATGGTGATCACGAACGTTTCATTCAAACTTATTTTTCCACATATGACGGTAAATATTTCACTGGCGATGGATGCCGCCGTGATGCAGATGGTTATTACTGGATCACAGGACGTGTGGATGACGTCATTAACGTATCCGGCCACCGCATGGGTACAGCCGAGGTCGAAAGTGCCCTCGTTGCCCATGAAATGGTTGCAGAATCAGCCGTTGTCGGTTTCCCACATGATATTAAAGGGCAAGGCATATATGCCTATGTGACCTTAATGGCAGGGAATGATCCATCAGATGAACTTCGTAAAGAATTGGTCGGCTGGGTAAGAAAAGAAATCGGACCGATTGCATCGCCTGATCATATTCAATTTGCGCCGGGATTACCGAAAACCCGTTCAGGAAAAATCATGCGCAGAATTTTAAGAAAAATTGCCGAAAATGATTATTCAAATCTCGGTGATACATCAACCTTGGCTGACCCATCAGTTGTGGATGATTTAATTAAGAACAGAATGAAATAATCATATAGCTTCTGATTTTAAATTTTCAGCAACGCGAAGCGCTTTTTGTGCTTCGCGTAGGTTTCCAACCCTTGCATAAATCTGACTTTTCAATTCATGAAAGCGTGGTTCCTGTTCCTTTCTTTTAATGGCCTGATTTATATGATCCATCGCGAGGTCATATAAATTTTCTTCCATTGCTTTTTTTGCTTTTACATACCTGAAATAAGGGTTCTTATTCTGGTATTTTTTTACAAGGTTACCAAAATAATCGGCCTTTTCGTTTTCCCCTAATTCACGGTACATAAAAGAAAGGTTATTTAACGTCGCTTTATCTTGGCTATTTAATGAAAGCGCCTTGAAGTATGACTTTTCAGCAGTTTTATTATAGCCTGCCCGACGATAAAGCACACCAAGATTTGCCCAGTATGATGAATTATCCGGGTCCATCTTTATGGCTTTGACGAAATATTTAAAAGCCGTTTGAAAATCATTATTGATTAAATATTCGGCCCCAATATTTCCGTAATACAGGGCTTCAACATCATTTTTGGATAACAATGTATAGTCAAGCTGGCGTTCAGGAAGCACTTCATCAATATCGACAATTAAATCAGGGTTTCCGGAAACCTTTACACGAATATTTACATGCTTGTTTTCCACATAAATATCATCACTGGCGTAATCCCATTCCGGCAAAATATGAATTTCTTGGAATTGAATATCGAGCCCTAATCTACGGGCCAAAACAGAATATAAATAGCTGAACGAAAGACAGTTTCCATACCCTTTAATAAAGGCTTCATTTGCAGTGTATGTTAATTTGGGATCATAAATAAGCCCTAAACTCTTTTCATCGAAAATCGCTTTCGATAACTTTCTCGCTTTATTAGCGTCCCCATTAACTTTACCCAATTCATCGGTAAGAAATTTTTCCATTTCCGGTGTGACGGTTAAAATATCCGTTTCAGGTAGGTCGCTATCCTCAAGTTTTTTACCGAGTATTAAATAACCATCCAATAATGTTTGTTCTGAATAGGAAGCGGTATACGAATATTCAAACGTATTCGTGCTACAAGCTGATAAAGCCAGTAACCCAAAAAATATGAATATATTTCTAACAAAAGTGAACAAGCAATCTCCCGATCATTAAACAGGAAAAATCGACTTATTATACCATTTATACGCGAAATCAACAATTCACGTTGTCGTGAAAGGATTGTTAAAAAATCATTTTGATAGTAATTTCAATGCATTAGAGCGAAGGATAAGTTCCTTATCATCATCAGAAAGCCTGCTTTCCTTGATTACGTTCAAACCAGTTTCACCGGAAAAGATCGGCGTATCCGTTCCAACAATCAACTTATCGGCCCCATAAATTTCAGCAGCCAGTTCAACGGCACGTGATCCTAATGATGACGTATCAACATAAAGATTGTCTTTGCGGCTTGATGGCATTTTGGCATCAGGGAAACGCGCTTCCACTGTATGATGCATACGTTCAACCACCATTGGAAATGTTCCGCCAAGATTGGCAATATGTGTTGTCATATTCGGATATTGATCCAAGAAATCAGTATAAAGCAGTGTGATTAACGCAAGCGAAACACTATGCTGGACACCCAATGCACCGCGGGCAATTAGAAGTTCATCCGGATCATCTTTTGGCCTTGTATCAAGGACCGGATATTCATCGGCACGCCATCCCGGATGGATAAAGAAATGAAGCTTCTTTTCATTGGCATATTCAAAAAGCGGCGCTAATTCACGTGCATATTCCAGTGACAGAAATGCATTGTTTGGAAGTATAGCACCAATAAAACCCAGATCTTCCACGCATCTTTTTAATTCATCCAACATGGCTTGCTGATCCGCGAGCGGAACGGCAGCAAGTGGAACAAGACGATCCGGATATTTATTACATGCGTCCGCAATGCCATCGTTGCTGGCTTTAATCATTGGCAAGGATTGATCAATCGGCAAATAATCTATTCCAAGTAATCCAGGCAATGAAATGACCTGTTTTTCCATACCAATGTGATCCATATATTCTATACGTTCATCAGCATCATAATAGGCACTCGAATATGGAAGCGTGCTTATCGGCATATGATAAAGTGATCCACTTTCAGGGTGCGTAATACGCGGGTCACTATCACGTGCTTCGAGCATTTCCATTAATTTCGGTGCGATAAAATGTGCGTGAAAATCTATGGCCATTATTGTTTCTTTTCTGCTGCTAATCGTGCTTTTCTTTTCTTGTTTGCTGCTTTTTTAATATAGGGATAAATAAACATCCACAGCCCCGTAATCCAAAGAACAAACAGAATAATGCCTGTCGGTAAAATTATGTAATATTTGGCAAAATCACCAAAATAAGAACCATCATGAAGTTTTTCAAAGAAATCAGAACGGCGTTCTGCAACAGATAGAACCTTTGCATTGGTGGTATCAACCTGCACTTCCCAACCATCAACAGTCATAAATTTTACCATGCCGCGATCGACTTTATAATCGATGCGGTCAAATTCCGACCACTTCATTCCTGCAGTTTGCGGGATACTGGTCGCGGCGGCCAATAATGCTTCATGGGAAACCACGGGAAGCGCATCACTTTCACCACGAACGCTAGACGGCTGTATCCATTCAAAATCTTTCTTCAGTTGCAGAAATAACCCAGAAACAATGATCAACAATAACGGAAGCGCGATAAAAATTGACACCCAGTTATGAATGGTACGGTTTAATTTATTCAGGTTCATTATACTATTTGGCTCGTTTCTTCTCTTAAGAGAATCCCTTTATTTGCTCGGGTAATGTAGCAATTCCATGAGAATCTTCAATATCAATATTATTCGCAGATCAACTTGATATTCAAATCTTTCAATTCCGACATATATTCATCCAGATCGATTAGGCCAACACAGGGCATTGCACCAGATTTTTCCATTAGTCCGAATGCAATTTTTCTGGCAAGAATGATAGCAGGGGCGCACGGTATAAAGGGACCGTCCCCTTCTTTTGCAAGGATATAAACCTTTTCAGATTTATTTTCATTCTCTTTGCCTTTACCCTTTAAAATCATATGGAACGCGCTATTGCTGCTTCCGATCCAATCAAATTTATTGGCAATATTAACAAATAATTTCGCAGCAGGTCGAAGGCTCTTAAAAATTCTTAAACGCACGAACCATGAAAGTAACCACAATCCTATATGAAGAAATGTAATTTCAGTACCCGCATAAAATCTTACCGTTTTAAGGTTAGGATATATTTTAGGAAATAATTCAAGATCCGGAATTTCACAGTTACCAAGTGCCCTGTAACCGAATTCAGGATACTTATGGAAACTTAAATCTTGCCATCCATATACCGTTTCCATTTTCCCATTGATAAGTGTTTTAAACGGCTTACCCGTATAGTTTAAAATCGATGCTGTTGTTGCAAGGCCGCGATTGGTTTGTTGCGCTGTTGCAATGCCGTATTCGATTTCTTCCAAATACTCGAATTCATCTTTATATTTTTCGATAATCGCGGATGAAAGACAAGGCACCGAACTTGCCCCGCTTATCACCGAAACTCCACTTGATTTTGCCTTCTCATCAAGTTTATGAATGTTAGCAACAAATTCTCGACCATCCGCCAGATCAATATAATGACAGCCATATTCAATACATAATTTTGCGACATCATATCCTTGTTCCTGATAAGGGCCAGACGTGTGAATAACAATATCAGGTGTAATTTCCGCAAATGGGATCGAGATGGTTATATCAAAAATGGAATATTCCAGTGGATGTTTAAAATCATCAACTCCCTCAATGAAATCTAGACATTTTATCTTAGACCTGCCGCCAATGATGATTTGCAAATCATCCTTTGCCAATGTTTTGGCAATATATGAACCAAAATTGCCATACCCGCCAATGATCAACACGCGTTTGGTCATATTGTATTACCATTTAACATTTTAAAAGTACCGCTATAGCCCAAAATTTTTCCCCACCATGGATGAACAACTTCCATCATCATATGAAAATGATCATCATCAATTGCCTTTTCTTCCGCATACCCTTTTCCAAAAAGAAAGCCGATTGGTAAAGGAATAAATTTACCAAATAATTTAAGGCAGTATCCTTTATGTAATAGCAACACTTTGCTGCCATCCCATTTAAATTCGCATTTCCACCCAATGCCAAGTTTCATTACTTCTATGACTTCACTTTTTCCGATTGGATGTAATGTGGAATAAAATTGATAGGGCTTTTTATCTGGAAATTGAAAAATGCGATCAAATACGAAATGATTATTTTCAGGGGCCGACCTAAAAGCAACCGTAACAGGAATATTGTTGCCAGTAAAAGGAACCAATAAACCAAACAATCTTGCAAATGGTGATAATAGCGACCAGATTTTTGACCCTTCCACCTTCATCAAGCCTGACGTTTTGGTAACATCAGAACTAAAAGGCGTATTGGCATAATGTTTCTTCATAACCGCAGGTAAGTCATCCCAACATTCACCGAAAATTGATTTAAATATTGGCTCGCTCATACCGGTTTAAAGACCATCAAGAAAAATACCGCCACGAGACCAATGAACGCCGGCCATCCTAACAAAAACCAAATTCTGAATAATCGATCATATCTTTGCGGTAATTCAGTTTTATCCTTAATCGCGATGGCAATCATTTTCTTTAGCTCGATTTGTATCCAAACCACAGGTGACCAACAAATACCAGCAACAATATAAATGATATAGGTCGCAAGTAACCAAAACTCAAAATAATCATACCCCATTTCCATGATCAACCATATGCCACTAATAGGCTGTATGATTACAGCTGGTAATGTGAAGATGTAATCGGCCAAAACCGTATTTTTTGCGGCATAATATTTTTGAAATAGATTGTCGGAAAAATGCGAACAAAACATAAAAAATGCAATGCCCATTCCCGTCCCGAAAAGTATAGTTGCGGATATAATGTGAATGGTTTTAACGATTAAATATATGTCCATTGGGCCTCCCCCGGTTAATAAGACGATATACCTAAAAAATTTCCCCAACAAATAAAAAATGCCCCATAAGGGGCATTTTCTTAATTTTTATATTAGCTTAAAAACACTTACATTTGAGCAGCACGTTTATCGAGTTCCTTCATAACCATCCACGCGCTTTCAAATGCACCGACCATCCAGCCTACATTATATGGCGATGCACCATCACCGCCAAAGAGTACACGTTTTTCGCCTTTAAGGATTGTTGGAAGATTTTTTCTGATGCCGCGGCCAAACCAGCCTGCAGCACCACCTAATGCATATTTATCTTTATGCCAGGAATAGGAAACAGCATTACCATTATAATATTTTCGGTATTTACCCGGGTGCAATTTTTCACCAATATTAAGGGCGTGTTCAATTCGCTCGTTAAGCGTCATGTTACTAAGCACAACCGAACCTGCAAACGCAAAAATATAGTTCGCAAGAATAACCCCTTTATCACCATGAAGATCACTGGATGGATAGCTGGTTTCACCGTGATGTTCCAGATCGGAATAAGACGAACCACCATAAATCATTTCGTCCTTTTCCCAGAAACGATTATCAAACTGAAGGCCGATTTTATAAGCTGGCGCTGTACGTGCCGTTTTTAATGCATCGGTTAGTTCCTGACTAAAATTCGTGGGAATTTTGGTAAGTACAGGATATGGTATTGTAGAAATAACAAAATCACCTTCGATAGCTTTTTCAGTATCCGTCTTTGTATCTTTATAAGTAATTCTTACCTTTTCATCATCATGATAGATATCTGTCACTTCAGAATTAAAACTGATTATGCCATTCGGTAGATTATCTTCAAATGCGAAAGCAATTTGATCCATTCCACCTTTTACTTGAAACATACCTGCAGGATGATCTGCTGTGTGATAAAGCGCAGCCAGTTTCACTTTTAAGATATCTGATAATGCAAATGGTTCTGACAGTTTACCGCCATCAAGTCCCGCTCCAGGATATTCTGAATGACCACGGGCACGATTAGCACGGTAATTAAGCTCTTTGCGGCTTAGCAGTCCCGTACTTTTCAGATAATCAAGTAATCCTTCAACATCTTCTTCATTTAATTCATCATCAAGTTTTCCGCCGCTAGCTGCCTTGGCAAGTAATTCAGAAATATAGCCTTGCCTGTCAATTTTCGCATCAATTTGTTTGATCCGTTTTCCTTTAAGCGAGCCTTCAATATTTTCTGAATATAGTAACGCATGATTACTTTCATTAAGCATCGGTTCAAGCGGCACACCCAATTCATGACAATAATGAATAGTTGGCTTATGTTCCGCAGGAATGCGCCATGGGCCAATGTTTAAATATTGATCATCTTCAAAGCGGCAGACTTGTGTTTCACCGCCCACTTCCTGAAGAACCGTTCCTTTTCGTGCGGATTGACAACGACCGCCGACAAATGAGCGGGCCTCAATGATTTTACAATCATAGCCCTTTTTCGTCATTTCATAAGCCATCGCCATTCCGGAAAGACCAGCGCCGAGAATAATGACTTTTTTACCGTTTGCTTCTGTGTTCATAACCGGTGGCTTTTCGGATGTTGCTGCCTTGGCTATTCCCATGCCCTGCATCGCCGTATAAACGGCTGCTGATCCCCCAATTACGCCTAGTGATTGTAAGAAATCACGTTTGCTTTGAAATGATTTTATCTCATCTGTCATTCACTACTCCTAAAATTTAATTTAGTAATGCCCAAAGAAATGTTTCAATTGATTTGGCCATTTCTTTTTCTAATTCTTCTTTTGTAAAATGCTTAATGCCCATGATTAACGGAAAATAAAAACGCCCACTAATGATCGCGAGTAAATTATTGGTTGTGGTTTCAATATCATCCACATCAATTACGCCGTCTTCGCGCGCATCACTAAACCATTTTCTTAAGAGCATTTCTTTTCTTGAATTGTCATAACCTGGTACATCTTCATCGCGCCTGATGGTTTCAATCAGTAATGCACGATAAAATTTTAAGATATCCTGATTTAAAGAACGCTCCATATGACGGTTAAAAATGGCAATTAACTGCGTAACCGGTTCAATGGTTGGATCATAAGAAAAATTATCTTCTTCAATAAGTTCTTCCGTCATTTTGGCGAGAACCGCTTCAAACAAATTATCTTTTGATCCGAAATGCGCATACAAAGTAGGCTTGGTTGCACCAGCCTGCTCTGCTATGATATCCATTGATGAACCCTGAACGCCAAGTTCAGCATAACAATGTATGGCAGCATCAATAATTCTGTTTCTTGTTGCCTGCGCCTTTTTATTCATAATATGATCCCAATATTCATGTGACAGATGCAATATAACTTTACTTAACCGTAAAGTAAAGTTATATTGGTGATATCCTATGTATAAAATGTTTAAAGGGATTATTCCAAATGATTTTAACCATCAACCGTCGCAAGTATGAAGTCAACGTTGAAGAAGACATGCCGCTTCTTTGGGTATTAAGGGATGAGCTTGGCATTACGGGCCCTAAATATGGTTGCGGTATCGCCTTTTGCGGCGCCTGTACCGTGCATATTGACGGGGAACCGATCAGATCCTGTTCCATGCCCGTGGGTGATGTCGATGGTGAAATTACAACAATTGAAGAACAAGATTCATCAAATTCCATAAATGCCGTGAAACAAGCATGGCTTGATCACCAGGTGGCGCAATGTGGATATTGCCAGGGCGGTCAAATGATGACCGCCGCATCATTATTAAATGAAAATCCAAACCCATCTGATAGGGACATAGATGACGCCATGTCAGCGAACCTTTGTCGTTGTGGCACATACCCCCGAATACGTGAGGCCATAAAATCGGCTGCCAAAACGGTAAGAGGGGCATAATCATGGGAAAAATTGCAACCATCACCCGCAGAACATTTCTTGTTGGCTCTGCTGCCATCGCCGGGGGCATTGGCTTTGGATATTATTCATATCAAAAACCAATTAAAAACCCACTTCTTGATACCCTTGGGGACGGTGAAGGGGCCATTACCCCTTACGTGTTAATCAATCAGGATGGTGTTACATTAATCACACCACGCGCAGACCTTGGGCAAGGTGCCTATAGTATTCAGGCGGCACTACTCGCCGAAGAGCTCGACGTGGATTTAAATGAAATTAACGTTGATCCCGGCATGCCAAATGGTGGTGTTTATTATAATACGGCCGTTGGTGCAGAAGCCGTTGGCTTCCCATCCACTGATGAAAGTTTCCTCGCGACGAAAGCAAGGCTACTCGGCCCCGTAATTGGTAAATTGATGGGCTTACAAATCACCGGCGGTTCATCAACGGTACCAGACTGTTATGAAAAATTACGTGTCGCCGGCGCCCTCGCACGCGAAACATTAAAAACGGCCGCTGCCATGAAACATGGTGTTGCCATCGGCACATTAAAAACAGAAAATGGCAATGTCATCTTACCTGACGGCAAAAAAATTCCTTATAGCGATCTTGCTTTAGAAGCCACCAAAATAGCATTGCCGGAAAGTGTCGTACTTAGACCGGAACGTGACTGGAAATATATCGGCAAGGATATGACCCGTGTTGATATTCCCGCCAAATCAACGGGAACTCAGGAATTTGGTATTGATGTCAAAATGGATGGCATGGTTTATGCCACTGTAAAAACCAATCCACGCATCGGCGGCAGTCTTTCCGGATTTGATGCGACCAATGCACGTGAAATGAATGGTGTCATTGATATTGTCCCTGTCACTGGCGGGTTTGGTGTTATTGCCGATAATACATGGCGTGCCTTTCAAGCGGCAAATGCGGTTGAGGCTGAATGGGGCCCTGCCCCATATCCCGCGGAACAAGAGGAAATCTGGAAACAAGTTTCAGATAGCTTTACCGAAGAAAGACAAGACAGCCGGAAACGTGATGATGGTGATGTGGAGCTATCATTTGCTACTGGTGGGTTGGTGACTGCTGAATATAAAGTACCATACCTTGCGCACGCCCCGCTTGAGCCAATGAACGCGACCGTGAAATATGGTGGCGGAAAGCTAGAAATTTGGACTGGCACCCAAATACCAACATTCATGATGGCTAATATCGAACGCATTTACGGCATTTCGCAGCAAAATATTTTTGTCTATGCCCTTTATTCTGGTGGCAGTTTTGGCAGAAGGTTAGAGGATGACTATGTTCACCAGGCCGTTGAACTGGCAATCCGACATCAAAATGTACCGATTAAAATGACGTGGATGCGTGAAGAAGACAT
Source organism: Pseudemcibacter aquimaris (assembly GCF_028869115.1). NCBI lineage: Bacteria > Pseudomonadati > Pseudomonadota > Alphaproteobacteria > Emcibacterales > Emcibacteraceae > Pseudemcibacter > Pseudemcibacter aquimaris. The sequence continues at coordinate 244,350 of NZ_CP079800.1, read as the reverse complement.
GACCCATGACTTTCCAAGAACCATCGGCATGGCAAGAGGACGGGGCAAGATTAATAACGGACGGGTTGAAACATTCGATCTTTCCATCGCCCATACATCCACCATTGAATCATCAATGCAGCGTATGGGGCAATCCGTACCGGGACCCGACCAATCCATCGTTGATGGCGCATGGGATCAGCCGTTTGATATTCCAAATTACCGGGTAACCGGATACCGCGCCCCGGTAATGGTTCCCGTCAGTTCATGGCGGTCCGTTGGTGCATCAGGAAACGGTTTTATGCATGACTGCTTCCTTGATGAATTGATCCATGAAGCAGGCGCCGACCCAATGGAAGAGCGTATCCGCCTTTGTTGGCATGATGCGTCCCGTAAAGTTCTTGAAACAGTCCGTGATATGTCAGGATGGGGTACAGAACTTGGTGAAAATCGTGGACGCGGTGTGGCGTTTACGCTTTCATTTGGTGTTGCAACAGCAGAGGTCGTCGAAGTCACGAACACACCAGACGGCATTCGTATTGATAAGGTTTATATCGCATTGGAAGTCGGTAAAGTGCTTGATCCGGTTAACTTTGATAATCAGGTGAAAGGCGGCATTGTTTGGGGGTTAGGACATGCCATGAACTGTGAACTGACCTATAGCGACGGCAAACCCGAACAAGATAATTTCCACGCATTCCAAGGAATGAATATGGCACAATGCCCAGAAATTATCGTTAAAGGGTTAGAAAACGGAAACACAGTACGCGGTGTTGGTGAACCAAGTGTTCCACCCGCCGGCCCAGCACTTGCAAATGCCATTTTCGCAGCCACTGGTAAACGGATAAGGGAACTTCCGCTAAACAAACATATAGATTTCGTCTAGCGGAAGCATGAGAGCAATTAGAATGCACCCGGCGGGGTTTGATTTCGTCTTGGCGGGTTCCAGAACGGCTTTTCGGAAATTTCACATTTAGCCCAGTTGGCTTTCCATTCCAGTTCTTTCTGATAATAAATTTCCGCCCAAATTTCATTTGGAACTCTGCCATTTTGATATTCAATATCGGCCATGGCAAAATTTTGTTTCATGATCGGCGACCATACGGTTTTTCGTATTGATCCAATGCGGTTACCATTTTTACCATCATAAAGAAAACTATCTGTTGGTGGTTTATTACCCTCAATTGAAAGCTTAACAAGTCTACGTTTTATTGGCGTAACTCTTTCTTTTTCAAGCGCCTTACGCCCTGTAAAATACGGCTTATCAAAACTCACTGCCCATCCAAGGCCCAGCTCAAATGGCGAACGATCACGCCCGGAACGAACGGCCGTTTCTGCGGTAACGAAATCATCACCCGGTAGCAGGAACCCAGCCTCAATACGCACCATTTCCAGTGCATCCAGCCCCATGGCCCGCACATCATAAAGACCGCGTTCCTTAACACCGAAAATCGCATCCCAAAGCATTAAAGCATCACTTGGATCAACCCACACTTCATAACCAAGGTCACCAGTAAATCCGGTTCTTGAAATCATGACATCTTTGCCACCGAGTTTGGTATTTAAAATACCAAATGGCTTAAGATCCGAAAGCCCGTCAATGCCGGCTTCGGTCAGGACAGAATATGACGTTGGCCCCTGTACGGAAAGAGCGGCGACGTCATGGGTTTCTTCCTCGATGGTGACATCAAAACCAATACTTGATAACAGCAACCAATCAAGTTGATGATGCGCTGCACAAAGCCGGAAACCATCATCACCAAGGTGGAAAATTGTCCCATCATCAAGCACGCGGCCCGCATCATTACACCACACGACATAAGTCACACGGCCCGGTTTTAAATTGGAAACATCCCTTGTCACTAACCTGTTTAAAAATTCAAGCGCATCAGGTCCTTTAATGCGATATTTTTCCATGGGCGTCATATCAAATACGGAACAGCCACTACGTACCGCAAAATATTCAGCGGCAAGCTTGTCCAAGACCCTTGACACTTTATAACCACCCCAAGGGGCCCATGAATTCATCAGGTTTAATTTTTCAATTCGGTCGTGGAAAGGTGTTGGTTTCAGGACTTCTTTAAAATCATGCATTTCTGACATCTTATTTACCCCCTTCCATGTTGATAATTCGCTCTGCAGCATTATGACCGGGTATTCCCGTTATCCCACCACCCGGATGGGCTGCTGCGCCGCATAAATATAATCCATCAATTGGGGTATTATATTGCGCCGTTCCGTGAATGGGACGCATCATAAACATTTGATCAATCATCATTTCACCTTGATGCCATGAACCGCCTTTACACTTAAAATCGCGTTCAATATCGACCGGCGTCAAAATATCATCCGCTTTTACATCCGCAGAAATTCCCGGTGCGTATTTCTCAATGGTTGAAAGAACCTTATGGGCAAATACACTTTTGTTTTTATCCCATCCCGCTTTAAGCGTATATGGCGCAAAACTCGCCGATACTGACATGACATGTCCGCCGTTTGATGCAAGCGATCCGTCAACAAGGCTCGGGAACGTAATTTCAATGATCGGATTTTCTGAAATTTCACCGTATTTTGAATGATTGAATGCATGCTCAATATACCGCATGTCTGGCGCAATAATCAGCCTGTTTGAAAGATCACTTTCATTCAATCCCGTAAATGTTGGTAATTTAGATAGTGCGAAATTAAGCTTGGCCACATTACCGTTTGTTCTGGTTTTGCTTATGCGGTGTGTGAACATGGCATCCATTTCACGAACGCCAACCATATCAAGAAACGTCGTTTTCGCGTCCGCATTGGACACAACCACATCCGCAGTTCGTGTTTCACCATTTTCAAGCTCAACACCCACAGCACGACCGTTTTCAATGATCACTTTCCGAACAGAAATTCCCGTTTCGATTTTGACACCTGCCTTTTCGGCAGCCACCTTATAATCATTACCCATATCAGCGGTTGGTATATATTGTCCGCCATAAGTTTCACCGCGCAAGCGGTTCAAATATGTAAGCACTGTGGTTGGCGTACGTGGCCCCATTTGATGACCAAGAACCGCATCAAACGCGATCGCGCCTTTAAGCTGTTCATCATCAAATAATTCATTAAGCACATCATAAATATTGATACCGCCAACACGTAAAAATTCCCGCATGGATGATGCGCCAAGACCGAAACGAAGCGACCATCCCAATTTCGCGAGCGTAAATTTATCTTTATTATCCATATCTTTAAGACGTGGAGGCTTATTCAAGGTTAATGGCTCAAGCGCCTTCGCATATTTTAAAAACTCTTTTTTGAAATCCTGATAGGCCTTTTGATCCTTTTCAGATAATCCATTTCTGGAAATCTGATTAATGCCGAGCGTCAAATGACGGCCATCTTCACCAAGTGAAATGGTTTCAATGGCAGTTCCAATGTTTTTAAGGCCAATAGATTTTGCAATTTTCGGATTAACCGGATGCACAACACTCGCAAGGCCCGGCGCATGATACCCATTTGCGAATTCATATTTGGCTGCACTACCGCCACAGGTTTCACGTGCTTCTAATACATTTACATAATGGCCCTCTTTTGCAAGTTTTGTTGCACATACAAGACCGTTATGACCGCCACCAATGATAATTACATTTTTCTTAGTCATCACCAAAATCCTCCGGCGTTGTATTTGTTCGTTTTAAATCACGAAGGATTTCACGTGCCGCATTGGCGCCCGGCGCACCCATCACACCACCACCCGGGTGGTTTGATGATCCACACATATACATATTTTTCACTGGTCCCCGATATTGGGCGTACCCCGGGAACGGTCGGTTAAACATCAATTGATCAAGTGTCAGTTCACCTTGGAAAATATTCCCTTCGGTAAGACCGACTTCTGCTTCTATTTCTTTTGGTGTTCTGATTTCCGCATGCAGCAGTATATCTTTAAAATTCGGGCTATATTCTGCGATTTGATTAATCACCGTTTGACCAAAGGCTTGTTTTTTCTCTTCTGTCCAGCCGCCCTCTACTTCGTATGGGCAATATTGAACAAAGACACTCATCATATGTTTACCCGGTGGTGACATGGTCGGGTCATATTGTGTTGGAATAACGATATCAACATATGGATCCTGTGACCATTTATTGTCTTTCCAATCGTCATATGCACGCTCGAGCCGTTCTAGCGTATCTGAAAAATGCATATGCCCAAGCGTTAATGGCGACCCTTTCGGCAGCGCTGAAAATTCCGGCATCGCATCAAGAGCAATGTTTAATTTCCCTGATGAACCACGGATTTTGAAATTCTTTGCTCTGGTGACCACTTCATCCGGAATATCGTTCGGGTTCATAATATTAAGGAAAGTTCGTTTCGCATCCAGGTTTGAAACGACTACCTTGGCATTAATTTCTTCACCGTTTGCTAAGGTCACACCCGTTGCTTTATTTCCTTTAACCTTGATCTCTTTTACTTCGGCACCACTTCTTATTTCGCCGCCATGGGATTTATAAGACGATGCGATTGCCTTGGAAACAGACCCCATTCCCCCACGGGCAAACCCCCATGATCCGACATTTCCGTCTACATCACCCATTGCGTGATGAAGCAGCACATAAGCCGTCCCCGGTGAATAAACACCAAGTCCCGTACCAATGATACTGCCACCGGAGAAATGCGCCTTGATTACTTCACTTTCAAAATATTCATCCAAATATTCCGCGATAGACATGGTGAAGAAACGAATAAATTCATAAATTTGTTCCTCACTTAGCTCATAAAATGCTTTAAGAAGTGCCGCAAATTCCATGGCATCTCGAATTTTAAATGACGCGGGATCTGGTGGCGTACGTAGCAGGAAACCACGGATCAATCGACACCATTTCATCAAATCCGCATCAAAACGGATGGCCGCGTCAGCGTCCCTTTTTGAATGGCGGGCAATTTCGCGGCGCTGAACATCATGTTGATGATAGTTGCCGTAATAATCACCATTTTGCATGAAAGTAATGCCGCCCTGAATGGGCACAACTTCTAATCCATGTCTACCAAGTTCCAGCGCCTGATAAATTTCCGGACGAAAAAGACTGCAAACGTAAGAGCAGTTTGAATATTTCCATCCCTCATACAGTTCACGACTAACTGTCGCGCCACCGATATAATCATTCTTTTCCAGCACCAAAACATCAAGTCCCGCTTTTGCGAGAAAGGCTGCATTGGTCAGGCCATTGTGACCCGCGCCGATGACGATTGCGTCATAATTTTTCAATCCCAAACCCCTTCGTTATCAGGCAATAATAAAATACACTTTACGCACAGTTTCAATGACTTCTGCCGTGCCTTTCCATCCTTTTGGAAAGATCCAGCTATCCCCTGCCTTAATTTCTGTGACGTTACCCGCTTCTGATGTTAATTTCCAATGCCCTTTCAGCAAGTGACAAAATTCCATCAAATCCAAATCAAGCTTTAAAATACCCGGCTCTGCTTCCCATGTGCCGGCAAAAAGATTGCCTTCTTCATAAAAGCAACTATCCGTTTGTTTTGGCAGCGGTCCTATCGGTTCACCGAAACTTTCGGCAGCAACCAAATCTGTTAATGAAGCACATTGATGCTGAACAATTATTTCCGGCAAACTCATCTCCCTTTCATATAAACTATATTTGTGATCACAAATATAGTGATTCATATCAAATAGCACAAGTGTTTGTTTTTAATTTGTGATCACATATTGAAAATAGCTCTAATACCAACGAAAAAGGGCCGCTTAAACAAGCAGCCCTCGATCAAAATATTTCACTGATTATCAGCTACCGCCAAATCTATATGACAGTCTTGCGCCAAATGTTCTTGGGCGACTTGGCCCAAAGAATACAGTTGGCTGAATATCGCCACCTTCATAGCCGCCGTCATAATAAACTTTATCAAAGACGTTTTCGACATATGCAGTGATCGACCAACCTGCATCATCCGCGTATCCTAGTCGCACTGTGGCATCAGCCCATCCTTCCATCTCACCAGATGGAATGTTGCCAAGACCAACAAATAGACTGCTTTGTGCAGCAAGTTCAAATGACGCATTCACTTCACCAGTTTGTGTAACCGGCGCAGTATAATTAAGAAGGAATGCACCCTTGTATTTTGGTGCACCTGAAAGACGGTTTCCGTCACTGCCCGGTGCAATCAAATTGGCGTCTTTAATCTCGTTGTGGTTATAGGAACCAGATAAGATCACATTGACATTTTCACCAAGGAATGCCTGAACGGTACCTTCGACACCATATGATGTTACCTCACCAACGTTTGCCGTTTGGGTACTACGGTCAAAATATGTAAACTGCAATCCTTCATATTTATAATAGTAACCCGCAAAGTCATACTTAATGGTATTTTCAGGGTTGCTACCCTTTACACCCAATTCATATGACCAAACTGTTTCCGGTCCAAACTCATTCGGTGTGGTACCTGGAAGCGCGACATAATCATCATCAACGCCAGAACCGCCGTTACCATCTGTCAAATCAGCACCAAAACTATTAAAGCCGCCGGATTTATAACCTTTGGTAATACTACCGTAAATCATGGTATTATCATCGGGTCTATAGCGTGCAATAAAGCGCGGTGTATAATCATCCCATGTGATTTTTTCTCTTACATATCCATCGGTTGTGAAACCGATATTCCAATATGGGCCAAGGTCACTGGTAACCGGCAATGCATTGAATGAGAAATCTTTTGTATCTTTCGTATAACGAACACCGACTTCAACATCAAATTTGTCTGTTACTTCGTAAGCCATATTCACATAGGCTGCCCAACCGGTATATTCACCGATAATTGCACTTGGTTCATTTAGACCATCTGACGGGGTAAAGGCATATGAATAATAAGCATATAAATCCGCACAGTTATCATAACCATAATAGTTATAATAAGCACACATGATATCTTCTGAAGAACGTGATTTGAAAAGTGCATCAATATTTTCCTTATAGAATGACGCACCGGCATACCAGCTTAACGGCCCATCAGTATTGGAAACCAGTCTAATCTCTTCTTCGAAATAATCACCGTCTTGTTCCTGACCATAATCAAGCATATCAAGGCCAGTACCACCATAATTTTCGGCGTAATTATACTTATGATCTTTAAAACCCGTTAAGGATGTTAAGGTCGCAAATTCAAGATCAATGTTAATTTCTGCATTAATAGTAACAATTTCACCTGAATCATCATTACCAAGCCCAAGGTGTGATTTAAATGATCTTAAATCATCCGTATCCGGCATCCAACCAGTACCGAATATATCTTCGAGATTATCGGTAAATTCATCTGACTGTGCACGGTAAACCGTACCATCCTGATCGCGGTCTTCATATTCTGCGACAAAAAAAGCATCCCAGCCTTCACCTTCGATGGCTGCGGAAAAACGGCCTGCCGATTTTTTATGGCCGCCATATTTTTTACCTGCTGCTGTTGTCGCATTTAATGTATTTGTCATCCAACCATCTTCATGGCTTGTATAACCCGCCACACGGATAGCAAAATTTTCATTCACTGGCAGGTTAATGGCACCGTCCGCTTCCCATAAGCCACGCTCACCAACACCTAGATCCACATAGCCATTTACACTTTCCATATCCGGTCTTTTTGTATGGAAACTAATGGCACCGGAAATTGCATTACGGCCAAATAGGAAACCTTGTGGCCCACGTAGCACTTCCGCGCGTTCCATATCATACATTGACGTCACTGCTGAACCCTGACGGCCCTGATACATATTATTTTTAAAGAAACCAACGGATGGATCACCACCAACACCATAATCAATGGTCGAAATACCACGGATATTAACGAAATCGATAAAACTGTCTTTACTGTCTCCGGCAAATCCTGGTGAAAACTTAATCAGGTCCTTTACATCATCCAAATTTACACGGTCCATGAATTCTGCATTATATGCCGTCATCGCAACCGGTACATCAAGTACATTTTCCGGTCGTTTACCAACCGTAACGATTGTTTCTACATCCCCCTGATCACTGTCCTGCGCCTCTTGCGCAGTGGCCGTACCAGCCATTCCAAGGCCCAAAGATATGGCGGAAACACCCGCCAATAGTCTGGCCCTTTTATTACCCATTCGTATTTTCATTGTCTTCTCCCTTAAATGGTTGAATTTCTAATAATAGTGTACATTTCCTTTAGTTCGTTTTCGAAGCGACGCCATTTTCCAACAGATCGACTGTGTACTTTTTCTCTAACCTGCGTCGCACTTGCGGTAGTTACAGCAGTCTTTTGCTTATGAAACTCGAGACTGGCATCTTGCCATTCGAGCCCCAAATACTTAATGAGGCGTCTTGCCTCAAATTCCATATTGTCCACCACATCTTCGTAAGCGACCTCAATCATCCGGTCGCCCATAATATCGCGGTAATGTTTCATCAATTTTTGATAGCGAATGCTATGTCTCGCCATCTCACCTTGATCGTATGAATAAAAATATGCTTCTGCGAAAAGCTGTTTATAACTGGCAAAACACGCATCCATTGGATCACGTTTCACATGAATGATTTTCGCATTCGGAAGCGCTGCCGCAATCAGCGGCACATATAGATAATTGATCGGCAATTTATCAACAAAATAAGGAAGATCGCCACGTAAACTGCGAGTTGCTTCCATATAAAATTTGCCTAAATATTTTGGGTCAGCATTTGCAGCGGCAATGACATTTTCGCTGGATACCATTCCAGGAATTCTTGCGCCGCCCGTGCTTTTTACAGCATGGCCGAATTGTTGAAGTTCGCCTGCAGAATGGACATCATCACGTGCCGTAATGATACGTTCAATTAGTGTGGTACCAGTACGTGGCTGACCCACAATAAAAATCGGCGAAGATGCATCATGCCCTTCGCCGATATTTTCCAGCCATTCTTTCGTAAATGTCTTTTGCAGTGTTTCAAAAGCATCAATTTCTGCCTTCTCATCATACTGGACATGCGCGCGTTTAATCTTGGCGCCTTTTTCATATGCTTTAAATGCGTCCGACCACATTTCAAGGTCTTCATATTCTTTTGCAAGACCATAATAAAGATATGCGGTTGACTGCCTTGTTTCATCCACATCTTCCAATAGCTTAATAATATCATTGATGTGATTTGTATCTTTGGCTTTCTCAAGTCTTGATAAAATCCAATGTGCTTCTGCATTTTTGGGAAGCACCGAAAGTACTTTTAAAAGTGCTTCGCGCGCCTCATCAATCTTACCTAAGAACACTAAACTCTTGGCTTTATTCAGAACAAACATCGGTGAATTATTCTTCTCGCAGGCCTTACTATACCATTCAAAAGCCGCTTTCTGATCACCAAGCAAATTATAAGCCGTCCCAATGACATTTTGAACGAGCGGATCATTTGAGCCATATTCAACCGCCTTTTTCAAGGCCTGTTCAGCACCATTATAATTTGCCATTTTTAGCATTACGCGCGCATATTGTGCCCAAGCGGCTGCATGCTTTTCATCAATTTCAACGACAGTACCAAATGCGCTTAACGCTATTTTCCAATCTTCAGTTTCAAGAGCAATTAAACCCACAAGAAAGTGTGCTTGCGAGAGTTTCGGCATATATTTAAGGACCAGTTGGGCGCACGCCCCCGCATCCTTTAGATCCTTTTTCATTAAAGCATTGAAACCGCGTTCAAGATATTTCGATGCATGTTGCATCGTAAATTCAGGTGGTTTTTTAGTCGTCGTTGTTGTTACCATCCCAGCGCATCCCTCATTCTGTAATACGCCATTCCAATCGCATAGGCAGGCTGCATAAGATAACGCCCCCCCGGGAACGGCATATGTTTAACGGATGCCAGTATATCATACCTTGTACTATTTCCGGAAATCGCCTCGCTGATCAGCTTTGCGGACATGTGGGTTGGGGCAACACCATGACCACCGTAACCAGTTGCGTAATATACATTTTCACTTAAATGTCCAACCATTGGGATACGGTTAAGTCCAATGCCCATATACCCGCCCCATTCATAATCGATTTTAACACCTTTCAGTGTTGGGAAAACCTTATGCATTTTTGGCTCAAGCACCGATTTGATGCTGTTCGGATGACGACCGGAATATGTAGCGAGACCGCCAAAAATCATTCTTTTATCCGCTGAAATCCTGTAATAATCAAGCGCCCAACGTTGATCACATGTGGGCCATCCATACGGAATTGTTGCGGCGATTTGTTCATCACTTAATGGTTCAGTACCAATAATATAACTGCCCGCGGGCAGAACCCGTGAGGCAAGATGCGGAATTAAATTGCCAAGATACCCGTTACCCGTAACAACAACATGATCCGCAGTAATTGTTCCTTTTTCGGTAATGACCTTTGGTTTATGTCCATGAATAATATCTGTGACAGCGGTATCTTCGAATATTTTTGCGCCCAGTCCTTCGGCTGCGCGTGCCTCACCTAACACGAGGTTAAGCACATGGATTTGCCCCCACCCCATGTTGATACGACCGCCAATATATTGATCACTTTTCACATATTGCTTAAGTTCGTCCCCTTCAACGATGCGCGTTTCATAGGCGTAATCCTTGTCAGCCAATTTATCATTATCGCGCTTTAAACCATCCAATTCTTTATTGTTCATGGCCACGTCGATATAGCCAAATTCCATATCGCAATCGATATTATATTTGCTGACCCAATCCTTTATGATTTCAACGCATTCAACGGACATATCCCATACAGCTTTTCCCCCTTCTTCGCCAAAAGATTTTACCATTTTCTGATGATCCCATAATGAATGGGCATATCCGCCAATAATATGGCCACCGTTGCGTCCTGTTGCGCCCCAGCCGATTTTATTTTGTTCAACGACCGCAACCTTGAAACCGCGTTCGCTTAAATGTAGTGCCGTTGCGATACCGGAAAAACCGCCGCCAACGATACAAACATCTACCGTTTCATCATTTTCAAGCACAGAAAAACCACCGCGATCATTGCGTGTCGCAGCGTAATAAGAATTGGGGTACTCGTTACTATGAATATGGTCGTTTAAACGCATCTAATTCCTTAAATTCAACATCACGTTAAATCTTTTAAAAACACAAAAAATATTGTGATCACATTTTTGAGAATTGTCAAGTTCTTTGCATGCAATTTATCGGGATATCAGACTATTCAACACTGATATCATCGAATTATTTCTTGACTGATAAATATTTTTGTGATCACCTTCTATGGGGAAATGACGTAAATGAGGGTAAAGTTAAATGAAATCCGTTCCCGAAATCGACCTACATGATCTGACATATGATGAACATGAAACATCACAGGAATGGGTTTATCGTGCAATTCGGTTTGCAATTATGTCAGGGCAATTACAGCCAAGCCAAGCTCTCACCATAAGACAAATTGCTGCATTACTTGACGTCAGTGCAATGCCGGTCCGTGAAGCATTAAAAAGATTAACCGCCGAAGGGGCGCTGACCATTAAATCCAACAGACGCATCATTGTTCCCACTTTGGTGCCCGCAAGGCTCGCTGAATTAATCGAGCTTCGTGTTGAGTTGGAATCATATGCTGCTGCACGGGCGCTTCCTTATATCGATGGCGATAAACTCAGCCTATTAGAAAAATTAAACAGCAAACAAAATGATGCATTCGAACGCAGAGATTTTAGAGGCATTATTTTGGGCAACCAGATTTTCCATAGAACACTTTATACCGCACACCCGCATCCGGTTACCATGCCCATGATAGAACAAATCTGGCTTCAAATTGGTCCCTTGCACAGATTATCTGTTGCCAAGCTACCGGAACATTATACCCATGATCGTCACTGCGATATCATTGAATCACTAAAGAGCCATAACCCGTTTGGTTTAAAAAGCGCAATCGAAGCTGACATACGTGAATCAATGGGTTTCTTAACGGAAAGCGACCTGCTGACAGAACATAAGAACTTACCGCTTCCGAAAACGGGTTACGTCAAATCATTAAAAAATTAAATTAGGCGATTGCTTCTTTGGCTTCGGTTGTTTCCTGATGCCATTGGAATAGATTCATTTCAATGAATACAAAGGCAACAATCCAAAGAAACGCATCCCAGAAATCCAGAAAACTTCCAAGTACACCCCAATATACAGCACACCCAACAAGCGCACTATAAAGAACGATTTTTGCAATGGTGCTCACACGTAGGATCATTCCTTCATATAATCCTTTAAGCTGCAGCCATACATCTGCCTCAAGTAAGAAAACAACAATCAACCAGGATGACGCATTGATAATGTCACACCAGGCAAGTCCTTGTGCGGATGACAGCCCCTCTTCATTCCCAAAGAGAGATTGGCCGTTAATGCTAAATAATTGCTGTCCTGTAAATTGTGCGCAATTTTCGGCGGTCAAATAAATATATTCATCCATTGTCACGACAAAGGCCAATTCACCATCAACAAGATTACAGACGTTATCAACCAACAGTGGCGCAACATCATGAAGCATGAAAAATTTACTGAAATACCCATAAAGGGCATAAACAAGAAACACATAACATATGGTTTTTATGCCCGTTAATATCCATTTTACGCCTTTTTTCTCAAGCACCTCGTCGGATATAACCCAGGTTTCAAGTTCAAAAAGCAAAAGCAAAACGACCCAATTGACGGTATCAATGGTCGCGGTGAAAGCTTCGATAACATTTGAAAAAGTTACACCGTCACTAAATGTATGGGCCGCAGCGGCGTAATCATCCACAAAGAAAAAATATATATTGGCACTGAGCAACGTATAGATCGAATATTTAAACAGGATATATAATTTTTCACCTGTGGTTTTATATGTGTGATCTGTGCTCATTAATTCCTACCCTAATTTACTGATCAAAAAAGATCTTTCATTCGGTAATACAGCATCCCTAATGCCACCATCTGATTACCGACCCACCTAGGTACCGGAAGTCTGATTTGTTTTGCCTTGGCAAAAATATCATATCGTTCCATTTGCCCTGCAACCGCATCCGATACAAATTCACTTAAAATATGCGTCGCGTTTAAACCGTGGCCGCTATACCCTTGTGAATAATAAACATTGCCGTTTATTCTTCCGACGTGTGGTGTTCTATTAATTGTGATGCCGATCATGCCACCCCATTCAAAATCAATATGCTTATCTTTTAATTGCGGGAACGTATTCAGCATATCCGGCAGCATTGCGCCCTTAATACTGGCCGGGTCACGACCAGAATAATTGGCCTTACCGCCGTAAAGCATTCTTTTATCCGCCGACAGACGGTAATAATCGAGTATCTCGTTCACTTCGAATACAGATTGGTCTTTTCCAAGAAGTTCTGCTGCAAGCTCATCTTCTAGTGGTTCCGTTGCAATAATGTATGAACCCGTCGGAAACACATATCCGGTTAGCTTTCTTTTTTCGAGCCGGTGATAAGCATTACCCGCAAGTACAACCTTGTCCGCAACTATATGTCCTTTTTCCGTGTGAACTTCCGGCTTTTTACCGTGCTTTATGTGTGTGACCGGGCTTTGTTCAAATATTAGTGCGCCCAAGCTTGCGGCTGCCCTAACTTCCCCTTTACACAGATTAAGCGGATGAAGATGACCATCAATATTGTTATATAAACCACCAACATAACGGTCAGACCCGATATAATCCTGAATGGTTGATTTATCCACGAGAGTAAAATGATCTTCGTAACCGAGCGATGACATATGGTCATATTCTTCGGCAAGATCATCCTGTTGTCTTTGTTTACAAGCGGCCGCCATATTGCCCGCTTTAAAATCACAATCAATGCCATACTTTTCAATGCGAGTCTTGATGATATCATGACCTAAGAAATTCATTTCCTTGATCAATTTATCAGCTGCTTCCTTTTGTCCGCGGCGCAGATTTCCTTCACCTGACACGGCATATCCAACCTGACCGCCGTTTCTGCCCGATGCACCCCAGCCAACCCTGTTTGCTTCAATAAGGGCAACTTTAAAACCACGTTCAGAAAGATTGAGTGCCGTAGAGGTTCCCGTAAAACCAGCACCGATCACGCAAACATCGACATTTACCTGCCCTTCAAGTTCAGGATATGTGGTCGTATCATTTGCGGTCGCCGCGTAATAGGACGAACAATGTTCTTCTGACATTAAAGCACACCCAAATCTTTTGCTGTTGCATCAAGACAGAATTTCGCCTTTTCAAGAAGCTCATCAATTTCTGAAATTGAAATGGTAAGCGGCGGACTTAAAATCATCGATTGATCTGTGGCGCGCATAATCAGATTATTATTGAAACAATGTTCTCTGCAAATAAATGCCGCGTCCGTATCACCGGAATAAATTTCATGTGTCTCTTTATCTTTCACCAGCTGAATGGCCGCCATTAAGCCGCGCCCTCTGGCCTGACCAACCAATGGATGATTTTCTTCCAGATCTGTTAGACCCGCCATTAAATGTGGCCCGGTTTCTTCGCGAACTTTTTCAACCAGTTTATGATCTTTGATATAATTGATATTAGCAATACCAACGGCCGTGGCCACAGGATGACCGCTATAGGTATATCCGTGGTTAATATCACCACCTGAATTCAGCACTTCAAAAACATCGTCACTGATGCCTGTTGCTGAAAGCGGGATATATCCGGATGAAATCCCCTTTGCCATTGTAATCATATCAGGTGTGATGCCGAATGTGTCACAACCAAACCAGTTTCCTGTGCGGCCAAAACCACAAATGACTTCATCAACAATCAACAAAATGTCGTATTTTTTACAGATGCGCTGAATTTCCGGCCAATAATTATCCGGCGGAACAATCACGCCACCCGCACCCTGAATTGGTTCACCAAAGAAAGCACCCACATTGTCCGCACCAAGTTCAAGAATTTTTTCTTCCAGTTCTTGTGCACGAGTAAGGCCGAATTCTTCTTCGGTCATATCGCCACCTTCAAGATACCAGAATGGCTGATTAATATGTTCAAATCCCGGCAGCAGTGAACCATCCTTACCGCCCATATTATGCATATAACCCATTCCACCTAGGCTGGTTGCCGCAAGTGTACTGCCGTGATACGCATTTTTACGGCTGATGATCGTACTTTTTTCCGGTTTCCCTTTAATATTCCAATAATGGCGAACCAATCTTACATTTGTGTCATTGGCTTCTGAGCCGGAACCCGCGAAAAAGAAATGATTGATCGCTTCTGGCGTTACTTCAGAAAGCAACCGTGATAATTCAATCTGCGGCGGATGTGCGGTTTGGAAAAAGCTATTATAATATGGCAGTTCTTTAATCTGACGGTCTGCGGCATCGATTAATTCCTGACGGCCATAACCAACATTCACACACCATAATCCCGCCATACCATCAAGGATTTTATGACCTTCTGAATCGAAAATATAACTGCCTTCTGCCTTTGTTATAATGCGGGCACCTTTTTTACCCAGCGCATCAGGATCCGAAAAAGGGTGCACATGATGATCGCGGTCAAATTCCTGCCATTGCTCGGTTGTTCTGTTGTAATTCAGCATAATTTATTCTCCTAAACCGATAATCCGCGCTTAAAGCGAAATCCAGGTTGTTTTAAGGTCTGTATATTTTTCAAGCGCATGAATTGATTTATCACGGCCAAATCCTGATTGTTTAAATCCACCAAACGGGATTGTCATATCGCCGCTTGGGTCCCATCCGTTCACCCATACGGTTCCTGCACGCACAGCGCGCGCCATTCTATGTGCGGTTGAAATATCTTTTGTCCACAGTCCCGCAGCAAGGCCGTAAATGGTATCATTGGCAATTTTCACCGCTTCTTCTTCGCCGTTAAATGTCAAAACAGAAAGCACGGGGCCAAAAATTTCTTCCTTCGCGATGGTCATGGATGGCTTAACATCATCAAAGATTGTCGGATCAACAAAGAAGCCATCACGACCTGCACTTCTTGTACCACCAAGCTTACAAGAAGCGCCCTCTTCGTTTGCTTTATCGATATAAGAAAGCACCTTATTCATATGGCCTTCTTCAACAAGCGATCCCATCGTCGTATCAGGGTCAAGTGGGTCACCAACATTATGGCTGCCACTTGCCTTGATAAGTTTTTCCATAAATTCGTCTTTAATGCCTTCTTCAACAAGAAGCCTTGAACCCGCTGTACAGACCTCACCCTGATTAAAGAAAATCGCGCTGGCCGCATCACCTGCTGCACGGTCAAGATCCGGACAATCATTCATCACGATATGCGGTGATTTTCCACCGCATTCAAGCGACACACGTTTCAAATTCGACTGACCGCTATATTCCATGAAAAACTTGCCAACCTGGGTTGAACCGGTAAAGGCAATCATATCAACATCCATATGAAGGCCAATGGCTTTACCCGCCGTTTCACCAAACCCCGGCAGCACATTTAAAACACCATCCGGAATACCCGCCATTGATGCAAGTTCCGCAAGTTTAAGAACAGACAGCGGTGACTGTTCAGCAGGCTTAAGAACGATACTATTACCCGCCGCGAGAGCAGGCCCCAATTTCCAACACGCCATCATCAGTGGGAAATTCCATGGAACCACCACACCGATCACACCTAAAGCCTCACGCGTTACCATCGCAAGTGCCGATGGATCAGTTGGCGCAATTTCATCCATTAATTTATCGGCGGCCTCACCATACCAATGGATACAGCGCGCGCAGCCCGGAATATCAATGCGCGTTGATTCCGTAATAGGCTTACCCATATCCAACGTTTCTAAAAGCGCCAGTTCATCCTGATGCTCTTCAATAAGTTCAGCAAGCCTCATTAAACGCTTGCCACGTTCGGATGGATGCATATTTGACCAACGGCCGTCATCAAACGCTTTTCTGGCTACAGCAACTGCATAATCAACATCGGCCTTATCGCATTCGGCAACATTAATCAGCTTTTCTGCAGTTGCAGGATTAATATTACTAAACGTTTTCCCAGAAATGGAATTTACAAACTTACCGTCGATAAACGCCTGATTTCTGATGGATAGCCATGATGCTTTATCTTTCCAGTCGCTATATGTGTTCATGCTTTAACTTTCTTAATCTCTATACATTGGCAAGCAGATAGCGAATTTCCCACTCGGTTAATTTGCTTTCATTTGCCTGACATTCAAGTTGCTTGACCCCTTTAAAGGTGGTCACAAATTCATCCCCAAGATATTTTCGGATCATCTTCGATTTATCGAAATCATTCAGTGCTTCATAAATATTTGTTGGTAACAATAGTGTTTTAATCTCATATGCTGAATCATCGACGGCTTCGCTCGGTTTCAAACCTTGCTCAATACCAAGATATCCCGCCATCAGTGACGCCGCAAAAACAAGATACGGATTAACGTCCGATCCCGCGATGCGGTTTTCAACACGCCTTGCTGCTCTACTGCTTCCGGCTGGGACGCGCAGGCCTACTGAGCGATTTTCAACACCCCAATGCAAATTGGCAGGTGAACTTAATGCACTGCCAAAACGCAGATAACTGTTTGAATAGGGTGCGAATATCGGCATCAGGTTCGGTACATATTTCTGAATGCCGGCCACATAATTTTCAAAAATTTCCGTGTTATTGCCATCATCATCCGCGAAAATATTTTTACCATCGTCTGCACCCACAACACTTTGATGAATATGCATGGAATTACCATAGTCAGACGGGAAAGGTTTCGCCGCCATCGTCGCGGTTGCACCATGATTATTGGCTGATTGCTTTAAAATTCTTTTGAAATGAAAGGCCTGATCCGCCACATCAAGTGGATCACCATGCTGCATGTTAATTTCAAATTGTCCTGCGCCCGCCTCTTTTTCAATTGTATCAATGGGAACACCCATGATCGCGGAATATTCACGAACATCAGAAAACAGCCCTTCAAATTCATCAAGGCTATCCATGGAAAACATTGCCTTATCCCCAATTGGTTTTCCGGTTTTTCCAGATGCTGTACTTGGGTCATCAAGACTGTCGCCCTGCTGTGCAATAAGGTGAAATTCAAATTCCGGCGCAACAATCGGCTGCCATCCCTTTTCTTTATAAAGATTAAGCACATTTTTAAGGATTTGACGCGGGTCCATTTTTGCATTTTCACCGTCATCATCAATTAAACTACAGATCACGGATGCGGTTTTCTTTTTACGCCATGGCGTCATGCGTAATGTTTCATATTCCGGTATCAGATAAAGATCAGATTCCAGATCATCAAGATATTCATTTAAAGCAAACTGGCCGTCAACGGTCGTAGAAAAAATTGAATCCGGCATTCTTAAATCACGCCCGCCAAGGCTGCCGATAAATTTTTCAACCGGTATTAATTTTCCACGGGCAATCCCCGCAAAATCGCACACCACGATTTCAACCTCCACCACGTCATTATCGCTTAACCACGTTTTAAAGTTATCTATATTGCTCGCCTTTTCCATTTTTCACCTGTTTATTTATTTTTATAAGACGTTCAGTTTAGCGGTTTTTCTATGAAATCCAACCAATTACCGATTTCCTTAAGCCTAAGACACGGGTCAAGTACATCTTCACCAATTTCAAGATTCTCAATAATGTCTTTTCGTGTTTGATCATTGTGAACAGCAAGATAATCCGATGATAACTTTTCGGCCGCTTCATTGCTTTCACAAATGTCTTCGTCCACCATCATTTGTTTATATTTCCTGACGATGTAAGACATATATTCAAGATCAAATTCAGGATGATATTGAACACCCCAGAAAATCGCGTCCCCACGTTTAATTTCAATTGCCTGCACTTCGGACATTTCATTGCCAGCAAGAACCGTTGCCCCTTCTGGAATTTTTTCAACATGATCAAGATGAATGGCATTTGCATCGAAAATACCGCGCTTTCCACCAAACATTGGATGATTTTCACCTTGATGTGTTGGCGCGATATCACGTGCGATACCCACTTCGCGGCCCTTTTCATTTTTCACAACCGTGCCACCCGTTGCCACCACGGCCATTTGTAATCCCCAACAGCTGCCGAAAATCATTGCACCGCTTTCAAAGCACAGTTTCATAAAATCGACCTGCCTTGTAATCGCTGGGTCATCTTCATAAATATTAAGCGACGATCCCGTCCAGACAACACCGGCATAGTTATTCAATCTATCAGCATCAGGTAAGCCCACTGACCCATCAGCAGGATATACGATATCACATGAAATGCCTGGCTTGAGCCATTCCAGCGTTTTATGATACAGCGTACTTTGCGCCATACTGCCAGCGGCGACTGCCTGATCCCTCGCTTCAGCGGTATTTCCTTCAACTATTAATAACTTCAATTTGGTCCTCAATGCTTCAATACATGCAATTTTGTGATCACAAAATTATGTCATTATATAATCCTATATTCAAGTCTTTTCAAACACACATTTTACATTCTGACTAAGTTATTGATTTAACTCGAAAATAAGTTTTACTTAACTGTGTAAATAGAAGAAAACCCTTGCATTTCCTAATGAAATGGGTCATTGAGGTTGTGAATAGGGACAAAATACAACAATACCAATAAATTGGAAAAAAAAGTGGCACTAACAAATACTGTTGATAACCAGCCAAGTGAACGAGAAATCACCCATGAAACCGTTTACAATAGTCTGTACGAAGCAATTATTTCGGGCAAGTTTGGCCCGGGTCGTACGCTTACCATTCGGGGACTAGCGGAAGAACTAAACGTAAGCCCAATGCCGGTACGCGAAGCGATCCGCCGTTTGGTGGCACTTGGGGCGCTTGAAATGCGCAGTACACGGCGCGTTTCCGTAGCCAGTATGACCGATGAAAAATACCGCGAAATTGTGCATACACGCACAATTTTGGAGCCGGAAATTGCGGCCCTGGCAATGGCAAATTGTGATGATAAACTGATTAAAACGTTAGAAAAAATCGATCTGGAAATTTCAGAAGCGATTGATAACGGCGACCCGGATGCCTATAGCGAAAGAAACAGAGAGTTCCATTTCACACTTTATAAAGCAGCCAATAGCCCAATTATGTTAAGACTTATTGAAAGCATCTGGCTACAATTTGGCCCATTTATGCGGGTTGTGGTCGGAAGGCTGGGTACTTCACTGGTCATTGATCAGCACATTTGCGCCATTGATGCCCTTAAAAAGGGCGATGAACAAGCGCTTCGCGAAGCCATCAGACTTGATATTTATGATGGTATGGACCGCATTGGCATGGAATTACTTGGGCATACATCATCCAAATAACCCATTATTGTGATCACAATTTATAAGCTTATTTGCTCATTAACGGCACGAACGGCAGCATCAATTGCGCCGTTCACATACGCATATGCGGATGCATCGGCGTTGGCAATTGAAATGCGTCCAATTCTGGCGCGTCCTGCAATATGGGGCCCGTTATATGGTGTATAGGAAGGATCATCATGAAGATGATTATATTCCCACGAATAACCATGCGGCCACCTGTTTACAGTAATGGCGGCAATATCATGTTCAGCGTCAAAACCGCCCCCCTTAAGCATGCCATCAAAACTTTCATAAACATGCTTTTCAAATTCTGAAAAATCCGTTTGATATACTTTCATCCGGCCCATTTGGCTTTGTTCTTTTTGGTTAAACCCCTGATCTGGTACTGTCGGTACATAGGTTCCATGCACCACAATTGGCCTGTCCGGATTTTCAGAAAAATCATACCCGCCCATTGATACCGGGAAATCCAGATAATAATCCTGCGTCAAATCGCTGTTTGGAATATGAAATCGGCTTGTTTCAAGTTCTGCAAATGCGCGCCAATTTCTGATCACCACATTCGTGTAAACTAGAGGAATCTTGGTGGCATAATTGATGGCCTCCTCTTGTTTTTCTGGCACTTCCGGGCAAATATACGGGATTATATTATTATAACATGCCATCACAACATGCTTTGCCCT
Organism: Pseudemcibacter aquimaris; assembly: GCF_028869115.1. Taxonomy (NCBI): domain Bacteria; kingdom Pseudomonadati; phylum Pseudomonadota; class Alphaproteobacteria; order Emcibacterales; family Emcibacteraceae; genus Pseudemcibacter; species Pseudemcibacter aquimaris. The sequence goes on along the minus strand of NZ_CP079800.1, from coordinate 223,462 downwards.
TACGCGATATGGGGTATCCTTATTCACATATGTGACATCAACATGTGACTGATCAGCCGTATGCTGCACATTAACAGCGGTACTGCTTAATCTGATGCGGTTATCATTTTCGCCCTGATCCAGTTTGCTATAATCAACACGAGCAAGCACCAGATCTTCCATGGTTGATCCAGGTACTGCATCCGGTATTAATTTTCGCACAAGTGATCTGGCAACACCGGCATTTCCGTCTGGAAAATGAAAAATATAAGGCTCACTTTCCTTTTCATCTGCAAAGATCACTTCATTAACGTCATCATAATGACGCATGCCCGGTTGCCACATGTTAATTGCCTCAAGCGCAGAAAGCGCATCCCATCCAGCACCCCAAAGGCCAATTGCAGAATCGCGGATAATGTCTCTGGCTTCTTTGGGCATATCGCAATGTTTTTCCAGAAAATCCGTATAGCTCATACCACGTAATTTTACGATTTTTTCTCCCGTAGATAGATCAGGCAATCGATCTTTTGCATCAAACACATGTTCTATAAGTGCATCTTGTGCTTCCTCTGAAATGGGAAAATCTCGAATTAAGGCGATACGTTCTTTTTTGTTCATTTTTATCCCGCCGATAAAGCCATTTTCGCCCTGAAAAGGGTCACGAATAACTTTTTTATCATCTTTAAAATAAAGCGCAGAAGAGAGTTTCCATTTCTTATAAAAATCCTGATCATAATACCCATAAAACCTATCTGTTTCGATGGATATATCCTTTAGCAATTGTGCTGCTTCTGGTGAATATTGTCCTGGGTCCTGTATAGTTTGACTGCCGCCATAACCTATGATCAGTACATCATCAACGGTAAATTCATTACGTTTTGCATGACCGCCAAAATCATCATGATTATCAAGGATGAGTATCTTTTTCCCGCCACCTGATTTTTGCTGATAAAGAAACGCGGCAGAAAGACCGGAAATACCACCACCGACAACAATCATGTCATATGTATCATCGGTTTGGTCCTTGGGAATTCCCCAATCCTTTCCTTCCCATGATACGGAATGTGCAACCTCGAAAGAGCCAACATGACTGCCGCGCATACCTGTAAGTGCCGGTGGATAATAATTCGCAGCCGTTCCAGATTGTTTGGCCAATAATTCTGCTGGTGATAACATCATGCCTGCGGCACCTGTTAATGCAACACCCCCCAGGAAGTCACGTCTATTGATATTTGCGAAAGTTTTATTCTTCATTTTCTGCTTATCTTTCTCTCTTTACATCCATTCTACTATATGACATCTTGCTGAAATAGAAAATGTGATCACAAAATATTATAGAGATAAAAATGACAAAATCAATTCCCGGACCAAATGCAAAAGCGATACTTGAACGTGGCATTCCTGTTTTCCATAATGGATTAAGATACGCCGAAGATGTGCAAAAAGCATCCAGACGCGGTTTTAGGCCAGCGGGACAAGTCATGGTCGACCGCGCCAAAGGGGATTACATTTGGGATGTTGATGATAATAAATATATCGATTTTCAAAATGGCTGGGCAACGAACCCTATCGGCAACGCCCACCCTGAAATTATTGAAGCCGTTCACGAAGCCCATAAAAGATACGGTTTTCATTATGATCACCCACTTAGATACGAACTGGCGGAAAAAATAGCGGCCATTACCCCGGAAAAAGCACTCCCCCGTTTTACATTCGAAGTATCCGGTACCGAAGCCGCCGAGTCCGCTTATTACATGGCCATGTGTTACAAAAAAAGACGCCATGTCATTACCTTTTCATCGTCGTTCCATGGCAATAGCCTTGGCACAAAAATATTCAGCGGTTTAAACACCAAAAAATATATGGAAGGCTGGAATGGCGGCGCCATTATCGCGCCATATCCACACAGCGATCATATTCCAGCAAACATGACCGAAGATCAATATTCAGATTACTGTCTTCATTATCTTGAGCATCACATTCCGAAATATATAGCCGACAAAGATAACATCGCTGCCGTAATGGTGGAACCGGGCCTCGCGGAAGGCGGCAACTGGATCCCGACCAAGAACTTCTTAAAAGGCATACGTGATATATGTGACCGCAATGACTGGCTGATGATCGCTGATGAGGTCTTAACGGGCCTTGGCAGAACCACAAAAATGTGGGCCGTTGAACATTATGATGTGGTACCGGATATCCTCGTGATGGGTAAAAACCTTTCCGGCGGGATCGAGGCACTGGCTGGCGTTTCTGCAAAAGATGAAATTCTTGGTAACAATCCTGATTTTTCCGCAAGCTCAACATTCGCAGGCACCCCTGCCGGATGTGCTGCTGCCCTTAAAACGCTGGAAATATATGAACGCGATAATGTACTTGCCCATTCCGTGAAACTAGCGGACATCGCAAAAGATGTTATGGGAAAATGGGAATGCAAATATGAAATCGTCAGACAAGTCCGTCTCAGCGGATTACTTATGGGCGTCAGTTTCCAAAAACCATCTGATAAGCCGGATGATGAACATTGGTGGTACGCCCGCGCCGTCAGAAGCGAAATGCTTCATACAGGTGTATGGGCCATCAGCGACCGTGAAGAAAACATCCGCATGTATCCGGCCCTAAACATGAATATTGATACCTTTAAAGAAGGGCTTGAAATCATGGAAACTGCCATCGCCAAGATTGACCGTGAAGGTCAAAATGTTGGTGACAGCCCGGCTTGGCCAACAGGTGATGCCGGTTTTTAATCAGTGCCTTCTGGTTTTAATGCCACGGGCATACCGCGTTCGCAGAATATATATCGTCAAACAGCCAAGCGGAACATGGATGAACACCCATGAAACCGCCAGGATCGGTTCAACTTGTGTCCAATCCAAACTGCCGTCTGGTAATAATTGTCCCGCACCGCGTTGATATGGAATGACATAATTATAAATCAATAAGAACGGCATAATGAAGCCGAATATGATCTGAATAATTGGCGCAATCATCGTTTTCTTAATCGCCGCCGGATCACAATCTTCTTCTGGTGGGCGGTGCATGCGCATTCGGTATCTGGCTTCTGCGCGTGTAACCGTGGTTCTTGTGCACATGAATAAAGTCACTATCAGACTTACCACAACGCCGATAATGGCCGGGTTCATGTAACTGGGTAACGATATAAACTCAAAATAAACAAGTGCCGCGGGCACCACATTAAACACCAAGCCCGATATCATGCCCCAGAATGCGGCGTCCGCCGTTAATTTCTTACTCCAGACGCTCATGAACCCAACAACACCCCATGATGATGAAAAAACAGTACCGATAAAAATCATCAGCCAGAAAATATTCGCCGGAAAATAAAAACTGGCGATTAAAACCACGATGCCCGTGATCATCATAATTATTCGCGTTTTGCCAAGCGTAAGCGGTTCATCACGCTTAACGATATCGTTAGAAAGGCTGAACCCGATCAATGATAAAAAGGTGGACGCCGATGAAAGCGCCGCCGCCATAATACCCGCAAGCAACAAAGCCCCTAGGAATTCAGGAACCATATTTTTAGCGGCCCAAATGATCACCGTTTCAACGGGTTCAATATTCGGATTTGCCAAGTTTACAAATCCGCCAAGTCCATAAATGGCATACTGCATAAAGATGATAATAATAAGCGCATAAATTGACGCACGTAAAACCACATGTTCATTTTTGGCCATCAGATGACGGCCAGCCTGCCATGGGCCAATGGCATAGGCAACAGACCAGCTAAGCCCGTCAATGAAAACAATCCAGATCAGCAAATCAAACTCGGTTAACCACATTCATGATCCAGTATATGGGGCCGCCCTCTTCTTCCATCCAGTATGTTTCGGCCTCTAACATAAACAGAATAACAAACCACCCAAGTTCGTCCAGTGACGTGGCAAAGGCAGAAGTGATTTGTAAAAAGCTTGATTGATCCGTCAGGGTTGCTTGTGCTGCGCGCAGATCATCAAAAATATAATATCCGAAATTAAGCAGCAAAAGAGCATATACCGTCCATTTCAACTTTTGCTGATGCTGGGCGATAAAGGCCAAAAAAATATCATATATCCCCGCTTGTTCAGCAGGTGATCTCACTGTCAATTTTTATGTTTCCCTATATTTCTACCTATGACTATAGGGATGATAACATTTTTTCGTCTTCTTCGCGGGACCGATTGGAAAATCGGGTTATCGTTTCAAGTGCCTTAAATATTGTGCGGGTGTTTTCGATGTTTGCTTTTTAAAGGCGTTATAAAATCCGGATACAGAGTTAAAACCCGCATCAAAACCAAGCTCAAGAATTGATAGGTTATTGTCCGGCAATGACATTCTCGAAATGGCATGATCAATCCGATGACCATTAAGTAAATCATAAAATGTTTTATCAAGGACATGATTAATGACGAAGGATATTTGATTGCGGGTATATCCCAACCTATCCGCCACCGTCGCCAACGTCAAATCCGGAAGCAGGTATGGGCGTTCCTTTTTAAGATATTCTGTAAGTTCAATTTTAATCTGTTCAACCATTTCTTTGGAAAGACCAAGCTTGGTCATTTTTTCCATGTAACTTTCGGTGCCGGGTGATGGCATCAATAATGACGCCGTGGTTTGATATTCATAAAATTCATGAATACTTATGATCTTGCCATCTTGAAATTTAATCAGTTCCACACCGTTAATTTTCACATTCCGTCCTGTATCGGTTGATAAGAAGCTCTGGGTCCAATGAATGAAAGCGGAATTCCCCTCGATCACGGTCGTTTCATTTAACTTAATTCTTGGATCAGATTGTAATTCAAATGTGTCTTTTAAAAACTGATACAGTTCATCATATTTTATCACCTCGCCCGATGGCAGATCATGATACGACATGGATTTATCATACATGGACATAAGTCCGTCAATATCCGAACTGTCCCAATACCCCATGTAACGGGTCACCAAATTTTTTATGCTTTGTGCATCCTGTTTCATCATTAGAGATTATAAAATTAAAACGGTGGCGTACAAGCACTAATAATTTCACATGGTTCCGGGCTGACGTTTCTGAAACTATGCGGTGTTGTACTGTTGAAGTAATAACCCTCACCGGCATTTAAAACACGTCTTTGATCCCCTACTGTTACTTCTAGCTGCCCGGAAAGAATGAAACCTGCTTCTTCGCCTTCATGAACAAGTGACTTATGACCCGTTGATGCGCCACCCTCATAAAATTCCCTTAGGAACTGAATTTTTCGCCCTGCAGTTGATGGCCCCATTTGTAAAAATTTCACTTTACCGGATCCGACATCAACGAGTTCATCTTCGGCATAAAATATTTTTTGCCGTGGTTGGATTTTCTCTTCAAAAAAATCGGCGATCGAAAGCTCTAGCCCCTCTAATATCTGTTTCAAAAGCCCAACCGAAGGATCGCTATTTCCTTTTTCAATTTGTGAAATTGTTCCGTTACTGACCCCGACTTTCCGTGCTAGTTCCCGCTGTGAAATTCCGGCCGTTTCACGCATTAATCTTAAACGATTCGCAACATTTACCATTGTACACCTGTTCAATTGTTTATTATTTTAAACACATTAAAATATGTACTGATTAATTTCAATAACTTAATCTTATACACAAAACACTTGAAAATATTACCCTAATTTCGCTACATTCTCATTATCTATCAATATTAACAAAGAAGAATTTGTGCTATGAATCACACAGACGCAAAAAATGACCATTTGGGCGCCTATTGGATGCCATTTACGCCAAACCGTGCTTTTAAAGAAGCACCGCGCCTTTATAAAAGCGCAAAAGGGCTTTATTACGAAACAACAGATGGACGTAAAATTCTCGATGCATTTTCCGGCCTTTGGTGTTCAAACCTAGGTCACTGTCATCCCAAAATTACCGAAGCCATTCAAAATCAAGCCGGGGAAATGGATTACTCAACGGCCTTTAACTTTGGTCATGAAAAGGCATTTGAACTTGCCAATGTTATCGCGGATCAATTCCCGGGTGATTTAAATCATGTGTTTTTCACCAATTCCGGATCAGAAGCCGTGGATACCGCCCTTAAAATGGCGCTGGCTTATCACCGCATTAACGGCGAAGGAACACGCACCCGTCTGATCGGCCGCGTTAATGGTTATCATGGTGTTGGTTTTGGTGGCATTTCCGTCGGTGGCATGGTCAATAACCGCAAATTTTTCGGCAGCATGTTAAGTGGCGTTGATCATATTCCGTTTCCATATGATGTGGCTGAAAATGCCTTCACCCGTGGTCAACCAGAAACAGACCCGATGAAATATCTTAAGGAACTGGAACAAATCATCACCCTACATGATGCATCAACCATTGCTGCGGTGATCGTTGAACCAATGGTCGGTTCTGCCGGTATGTTTGTGCCACCAAAAGGATACTTACAGAAACTTCGTGAAATTACAGAAAAACACGGCATTCTGCTTATTTTTGATGAAGTCATTACCGCGTTTGGCCGTCTGGGTGAGGCAAACGCCGCTACTTATTTCGGTGTGACACCTGATATCTGCACGATGGCGAAAGCGATCAATAACGCCGCCGTTCCAATGGGTGGTGTTATCGCAAGTAAGCAAATTTATGATACATTCATCGATGGCACTAAAGCCGGTGTTGAATTTTTCCATGGGTATACATATTCCGCCCATCCGCTTGCGGTCGCGGCAGCCCTTGCGGCACAGGAAATCTTCATCGAAGAAGGCATCTATGAAAATGTTAGAAATAATGCGAAATTCTTCGAAGATTGCATTCATGATTTAAAAGGCAGCCCATTCATCACCGACATTAGGAATATTGGATATGCGGGCGGCCTTACCATTGAACAACGTGATGGCCAAATTGGTGCCCGTTCCTATGATTTCTTCTTAAGGGCATACGATCATGGTATTGGCATCCGGTCAAATGGTGATACAGTAGCCATTGCACCGATCTTGACGAGCAGTCAGTCAGAATTAGAACCAATTTTTGATGCCTTGAAAAAAGCAGCAAACGAAATCGATTAAGAAAAGAGAATAAAATGTATAAAGTAGACCATTATATTGGTGGTAAAACCGTTGCCGCAACAGGTGGCCGCACGGCACCAATTTATGATCCATCCACAGGTGACGTTCAGGGTGAAGTAGGCCTTGCTAGCACGGCTGACGTTGATGCGGCGGTTGCCACTGCGGCTGCAGCTTTTGAAAGCTGGTCAGATACGGGACTGATGAAACGTGTCGCCATCATGTTCAAATTCCGCGAACTGCTTGAACAAAACCGTGATGAGCTTTGTAAACATGTTGTAAAAGAACACGGCAAGGTGTGGGACGATGCAATGGGTGAGCTAACCCGTGGTTTTGAAATTGTTGAAAACGCGTGTGGCATTCCTGAAATGTTAAAGGGCGAATTTTCCCAGCAAGTGGGTGGCGGTATTGATGTTTATAACACCCGTCAGGCCCTTGGTGTTGTATGTTCCATTACCCCGTTCAATTTCCCGGCGATGGTGCCATTATGGACAATTCCACTGGCGATTGCCTGTGGCAATACATTCATTCTTAAACCATCGGAACGTGATCCGTCATGTGCGAACTTGCTTGCGAAATTATTTTCTGAAGCAGGTCTTCCGGATGGCGTGTTTAATGTGGTGCACGGCGATAAAGAAGCCGTTGATCATATCCTTAAGCATGACGGTATCGAAGCCGTAAGCTTTGTTGGATCAACACCAGTTGCGGAATATATTTATCATACCGGTACTGCACACAATAAACGCGTACAGGCACTTGGCGGCGCAAAAAATCACGCAATCATCATGCCGGATGCTGACATTCAACAAGCTGTTGATGCCATGATTGGCGCGGCATTTGGTTCCGCTGGTGAACGCTGCATGGCGTTATCGGTTGCGGTCGCTGTCGGGGACGAAGTTGCCGATGAAATGATCGCTAAGATTAAAGAGCAAGCCGAAAACATTAAAGTTGGCTGTGGTATGGTTTCCGGCAATGAAATGGGCCCGTTGATTACCAAAGAACACTGCGAACGTGTTAAGGGATTAATTTCCGAGGGTGAAAAAGACGGTGCAACAATCGCACTTGATGGCCGTTCTTTTGAAGGACCAGAAGGAAAAGAAGGCGGTTATTTCTGTGGCCCAACCATTATTGACAATGTCACAACGGATATGTCCGTCTATACAGAAGAAATCTTTGGCCCTGTTCTTTCCGTTGTACGTGTAAACAGTTACGAAGAAGCCGTGGAACTTGTGCAGAACCACGAATATGGAAATGGCACCTGTATCTTTACCCGCGACGGCGATATCGCCCGCGAATTTACCCGTAAAATTAAAGTGGGCATGGTTGGTGTTAATGTACCACTTCCGGTTCCGCTTGCTTTCCATAGTTTTGGTGGCTGGAAAAGATCCATTTTCGGTGACCATCATATGTATGGCCCAGAAGGCGTTCGTTTCTGGACCAAAATTAAAACAGTAACAAGCCGCTGGCCAACCAGTATTATGGCAGGAGCAAACCTAAGCTTCCCATCCAGTGATTAATAGTTAAAGGGAAAATATATGAATATGGAGCAATCTTACACCGGAAAAGCAATACCGGATAGAATACGTGCAGACGGCAGTAAATCCGGCTGGTCAATGCCACGTCAATTTTATAAAGATCCATCCATATTCGAACGGGAAAAAGAAGCCATTATTTACAACAGTTGGATTTTTGCGGGGCATGCCTCGCAAATTCCAAATGTTGGTGATTTTTTCCTGTTTAACCTGCTTGATGAAAGCATCATTTTGGTCCGCACCAAAGACGAAAGCATCGCGGCTCATTATAATGTTTGCCCGCACCGTGGTTCCCACGTCTGCCTTGAAAAAAGTGGTAATTCAAAACGTTTTTCCTGTCCTTATCATGCATGGAGCTTTGATCTGGATGGTAAACTATTCGCGGCCCACAGCATGCCCGATGATTTTGATAAAGATAAAATCAGTCTGCATAAATGCGCAATGGAAATTATTGATGATCTTATTTTCGTGAATTTAAGTGATAACCCGCAATCCCTTGATAATGCGAGACGTGATCTTATGCCCGCCATGGAAATCTTTGATTTCAAAAACATGAAAGTGGCCGAACATAGAAATTATCCGATAAACGCCAATTGGAAAATCACGCTTGAAAATTATCAGGAATGTTATCACTGCGCCCCGTCACACCCTGAATATGCAAAAAGCCATACGTTAAAAGTAACCGACAACGACAAATATAATGCGCTGCAGGAACCCATGCTAGAAAAGATGGAAGCCTGTGGCATTAAAGATTACGATGTTTATCATCAATTCTGTGAAAAAGAAGAGGGCCAAGAACAATATAGCTATGGTCGATATGCACTGTTTGACAAATATGTAACCGGCAGCGAAGACGGCAAACCATTGGCACCATTTCTTGGCAGCATTACAGGGTGGGATCATGGTGCCTCTGATTTCGGGATTGGTCCGCTTACCTATATGCTTGCTTATAATGATCATGTGGTTGTTTATGTATTTACGCCCACATCTCATGAAACATCACAGTGCGATCAATATTGGCTGGTACGTGCGGATGCAGAGGAAGGAAAAGATTACGATTTGGACCGCCTGACATGGTTATGGGACGTGACAACACGCGCCGATGAACGCATTATTGTTGATAATCAAAAAGGGGTAAACAGTAAGAAATATGCACCAGGACCGCTTTCCAATATGGAATATCTGGTTGATGATTTAATCACCTGGTATCTGAATGCACTTGAAAAACAAAATACAAAATAGGGTAAATACATATTCATGGATGACGGGAAACCAATAACGCGACCGAAAACAACATTACACCATTCAAAAACCGAATTTGACGGCTGGCAATCAATCACCATCGCACTTTATATGGCCCTTCTTGGCTATGCCGTTGTTGTGGGTATTCCTGTTATCAGTTCCGCATGGGTTAACCTGCTTGGGTTCACTGAAGAACAAGTTGGCCGCGTTGCAGGTGCCGATCTTGGTGGTATGTCGATTGGTTCCTTGCTTGCATCATTACTTTTAAACCGCATTAACCGCCGCATTGTCGTATTCGCGGGCATTGTCATGGCCGTGGTTGCCAATGGCCTTTGTATGGTATTTCTGGAATATGAATATACGCTTTGGTTACGGGGCCTTGCGGGCATTGGTAGTGGCGTATACACATCCGTTGCAATTGCCACGCTGGGCGGCACGGCAAAGCCAGCACGTGCCTTTAATATGATGCTTTTTGCTTTTGCCTTTACACAGGCAGCCGAAATGCAAATATTACCGCAAATGTCAATGAATGGTATTTATACGCTTTTCATTTCATTATATCTCGTCAGTGTTCCTTTCCTTGGTTGGGTGCCAGCCAAGGCCGCCCACCGCGAGGATGAAATCGAACTGGATATCGAAGAAGCTGAAAACAAACATCGATTTGAACAAAAATATATGCCGCACTATGTGCCATGGGTCTGTCTAACCGCGATTTTCTTTACCTATATTAACATTGGTACGTATTGGACATATATTGAACTGGCGACCGTTCGTGCGGGTGTTGATGCCGAATTCATAGGTGATATGCTTGTGCTTGCATCATTCATGAGCCTTTGTGGATGTCTGGTTGCCACGTTAATCAGTGACCGAATGGGCCTCGTTAGACCGTTACTTGTAACACTTTCCTGTGTTGCATTATCCGCGGGTATTATGATTGGCAACCCGGATCAAACCAGTTTCGTCACCAGCGTTTTCGCCTTTAATTTCTTATGGATTTTTGTCGATGTTTATCAAATGGGCACCATGTCCAATTATGACCCGAGCGGCAAGTACGTATCCCTAATCCCGGGCGCACAAGGCGTTGGTCAAATCATCGGCCCAAATATCGCGGCAAGCTTGCTTGGCTATAATATGGGCTACGACGCCGTCTTTATGATGTGTGCCTGTGCAGCCTTAATGGGCATGCTGATCTATGGATGGATTTACGTGAAATTACGCAGATCATTACCGGCGCTTGCCGATGCATCATAAAAAAAAAGGCCGTATCAAACGACCTTTTCTATTCATTCCTAAAAACTTATGGTTAGTTAGCACCCGGCCAACTTGCCCACCAGTTTCTAAAGCGTTGCCAATGTTCCTCGATAAAGGCCTTTTGTGAAGGACTTAATTTATCGGAACCATATAGCTGGTGTTCATATTCTTTATTGCCTTCAAGAACCATTAGATGCTTATAGTAAAGAACCAGATCAGGCCCCTCATCAAATGTGGATAGAACATGTAATGCTTCATCAAGTTCTTTCGCAAGACGTCTGCTTTCCGCGTCGCCTTCTGCTGCTTTCTTACAAAGTTCAACAAGACGTAGGATTTCTTTTGGAAGTGCGTTACCAACACCCGTGATCGCGCCACCTGCACCACAGTTCACGTAACCATGGAATACTTGAGTATCAACACCAATCATCAGAACAACTTCAGGATGACCTGCACAGATATGTTCTGCCGCGTAACTTAGTGACGGGCCGCCACCAAATTCTTTAAAACCAACAAGGTTCTTATGGCTATCACGAAGTTTAAAGAACAGGTCCGCTTTGGTTTCAAAACCGTAATATGGGCTATTGTAAATAACAGCCGGAAGATTTGGTGCCGCTTCAAGAATTGCTGTAAAATGTTCAAATTGTGCCTGATGGGAAATACCACGTGATAACACGCGTGGGATAACCATAAGACCAACTGCACCGGCCGCCGCCGCATGCTCAGTAATTTTAACTGCACATTTTGTATTTTGTGCGCCAGTTCCAACAACAACCGGGATACCTGCATCGCATAAACGTGATACGCCTTCGCATCTTTGTTCATCCGTAAGCAGCGGCCAATCACCCATGGAACCACAATAAATAACAGCATCCATACCGGCAGCCATTAGATCCTTTGCAGTTGCAACCATTGCATCGAAATTTGGTTCACCATTTTCATCACATGGTGTCATTAACGCTGGCATACAGCCTGAAAAAATATTGGGGTTCGATCCCATAATGCCATCTCCTATAAAATAATAAACTTGATGTTGGTAATATATAAACGATTGCTGCTTTTCAACAGCTTTTTTTCGGTTAAATTTAACATTTTCAATGACTTGTATAAATTGTATATTATATTCAATTGTTTAGACCAAATAAAATTCACGAACTTTTTTCATGATTTTTTACGAAACCATCATAGATGAATGTGAATCATTCAATCAGTGTGATCACTTAACTAACTTGCTTAAGCGAATAGGATGCGTAAACTCAAATTATAAGATCGTAACCCGTATCGGAGTGTATTGATAAGTGACTAAACAAAAAATCGGAATTGCGCTGGGCAGTGGCGCCGCAAGAGGCTGGGCCCATATCGGTGTATTACAAGAACTTCATAACGAAGGGATCGAACCGGATATCGTCTGCGGCAGTTCAATGGGCGCCTTGGTTGGTTCCGCTTATGTCGCCAATAAATTAGATCCGATGAAAGAATGGGCTTGTTCAATCGGGTGGCGTGATATCGTTGGTTTTTTGGATATTGATCTTTCCAATGGTGGGTTAATCCAAGGCAACCGTCTTATGGATTTTATGAAAACCTATAATATTGAAATGCCGATCGAAAATTTCAAAAAACCGTTCATCGCGGTTGCAACCGACCTTACCACCGGTCGTGAAGTTTGGCTGCAAAAAGGTTCAATGAAAGATGCCGTGCGCGCATCCATCACATTACCGGGTTTATTTAGCCCCGTAAAACTAGATGGTAAATGGCTCATCGATGGCGGGATCGTCAATCCTGTCCCCGTTTCCGCCTGCCGTGCTTTGGGCGCCGATATCATTATTGCCGTCAATTTAAACGGTGATCTTGTTAGTAAGAAACAAGAAAAACTCGATAGTAAATCACCCAATAAAGACAAAATGTTGGAAAAATTAATCTCTAATCTTCCCTCAAGGCTTGGCCGAAGTTTACAAAATATTGCACCTGACCTGCTTGAACCCGAGGATCAAGCCCCAGGTTATTTTGATGTAAGTGCAAATGCCATTAACATTATGCAAGATCAAATTACCCGCAGCAGATTGGCCGGTGAACCGCCCCATATTTTAATCACGCCACAAATCAAAAACATCGGTATTTTAGAATTTGACCGCGCAGAAGAAGCCATCGAAGAAGGCCGCAAGGCTGTAAGGCGTGCACTACAGTTAATTCGTGAGTATTTCTGATTAATGGTGCCCCCAGTCGGACTCGAACCGACACTTCCAAAGGAAACCGGATTTTGAATCCGGCGCGTCTACCAATTCCGCCACAGGGGCTCTGTGATATGGAATGAGAGTAATGCTATAAGCATAACAAATGCCCCCGTCAAGCACAGACACAACAATTTTACTTTTCATCGCATCAATTTTGTGTAGAAGTTAAGAAAAATAAAAATATGGCTTCTTAATGCTTCAAAAATTATACGATAGAACACTTGAGCTTTCCGATCACCCAAAGGCAATTTGGATATTGGCACTGCTTTCTTTTGCAGAAAGTTCCTTTTTCCCGATCCCGCCGGATGTATTGCTGCTGCCGATGGTACTCACGGCACCAACAAAAGCATTTCGCATTGCTTTTGTCTGTTCGGCCGCATCCGTATTAGGTGGTATTTTCGGCTATATCATTGGTGCCTATTTCTTTGATGTAGTTGGCCAGCCGATTGTTGATTTTTATTCACTGCAACATCAGTTTGAACAATTCAAAGTGTTATATAATGACCACGGCGCTATTATTGTTGCTGTGGCTGGGTTTTCACCAATTCCCTATAAGGTATTTACAATCGCGAGCGGTGTAACCGGACTGGACATCAGTACATTTATAACTGCCAGTGCCCTATCCAGAAGCGCCAGGTTTTTCCTTGTCGCGGCCCTTCTTTGGAAATTTGGCGAACCGATCCGTGGATTTGTGGAAAAGCATCTTGCAAAATTAACATTACTTTTCTGTGTTCTTTTGGTTGGATCATTTATCATACTGAAGTATCTTTGAGATCATGATGGAAAATATTAAAAAAATATACGGGTTTATCTTTGACAATATTTTAATCCTGTCTTGGATTGCATCCATATTGATGCTCTCGGGTGCATATGGTTTTGAATATATCGGCGGACTTGTTCCGTGTGATTTATGCTGGCCGCAACGGTATGCCCATATGGCGGTGATTGTTTTCGGTGCATTTGCATTATATTTCAAAAAACTTAACCCCATTAAATGGCAACGCTTCAAAGTACTAACCTGTGTTTCATGGGCGGTGAGCGTTGGATATTCCGGCTATCACGCCGGCGTCGAACAAAAATGGTGGGAAGGTCCAGATAGCTGTACCATGCAAGCGTCAGATATGGGACTTACGTTTGAATCGTTTCAAAGATCGCTTGAAAACACAACCTTTATAAGATGTGATGAAATTCCGTGGGAAATGTTCGGAATTTCGATGGCCGGATATAATTTTCTGATTTCCCTGGGATGTTTTATCATGTTATCATTAAGCCTTAGAAAGGATCTGGCAAAATGACCGATTTAAAAGGCAAGAATATCCCAAACCAAATGAGCAAAGATGAACTGCTTGACCGCATTATCCGTGTTGACCACGCCGGCGAATATGGTGCCGTGCGCATTTACGAAGGGCAGCTTGCCGTTTTTGGTGATAATCATCCCATGTCAGATACAATCAAACACATGAAAGAACAGGAAGATGTGCATCTGGAACGGTTTAATAAACTGGTCAAAGAATATAATGCCCGTCCGACTGTCATCACGCCAATTTGGCATGCGGCGGGTTTTGCGCTTGGTGCCGGTACAGCGTTATTGAGTACCGAAGCCGCCATGGCGTGCACCGAAGCGGTCGAAGAAGTGATCGATAAACATTACGCCGAACAAATCGAAGAATTAGAAGCTCTCGGTGATGAAGGCGCGCTTGCGGAAACACTGGAAATTTTCCGTCAGGAAGAAGTAGAACACAAAGAAATCGCCATCCAAAACGGCGCACAAGAAGTGCCAGCCCACGGTGTTCTTTATGGTGCGATTAAGCTTGGTGTAAAGGCCGTGATTAAAATCGCCGAACGCGTTTAATTAAAGCTTCGCTAAAAAATCAAGCGCCACTTGTAATCCATCCGGACCAATTGAATGCATCACGCCCGGTGAAACATGGCTTGTTACATCCACATCAACTTCTTTTAACGAACTTGCGGCTTCATGCATCATGCCGACTGGCACAACATTATCCATATCGCCATGAATAAGCGCGACGGGTGGTTTTGACGTTATTTCTTCTTGCCAGTTTTCCGGCAAGGTCATTACGCCTGAAAAACCGATAATTCCGGCAATATCACTTTTACGACGAAGCCCCACATGAAGCGACATCATGGTTCCCTGTGAAAAACCAACTAAAACCAAATCTTTATTTTCAAGGCCATATTTTTCAAGTTCCTGATCAATGAAATGATCAAGTGTTGGCGCGGCTTTTAATGTACCCACGAGCCTTTCTTCGCGGCTAAGTGTCGAAAGCGGAAACCATTGATAGCCATTGGGCGCGCCATAACAAATTTCCGGTGCATTCGGGGAAATATATACGGCATTCGGCAACGCTTGTTTTAAATGAGGGATAAGACCATAAAGATCATCACCATTTGATCCAAACCCATGACAAAGGATTACCAGTTTTTCAGGGTTGCCCCCTTCCGGTTCAAGACGTGGTCCATTTAATTCTGGTAATTCGCTCATTGTAACAGTACCTTTGGTAAAATAATATTTAAGCCCTTTTAAACCAAAGATGAAAATGACGCAAACTGATAAAATCATCACTCGTTTTGCCCCAAGCCCAAGCGGGCTTTTGCATCTTGGTCATGCCTATAGCGCCAAACTGAATTATGACTTTGCCATGGAAAATGGTGGTGAATTTATCCTGCGGATAGAAGACATTGACCATTTAAGATGTAAGACGGAATATGAAAATCAGATCTTCGTTGATTTACATTGGCTTGGGTTAAAATGGCCAACCCCAGTAAGACGCCAATCCGATCATTTTGATGATTATGCCGCGGCGCTAAACAAACTATCCGATATGGGTTTGCTCTATCCCTGTTTTTGCACCAGACGCAACATTCGTGAAGAAATAAACGAAAGCAGTCGTGCCCCCCATCTTGGACCAAAAATGGGACCGGAAGGGTTACTCTATCCCGGGATTTGCAAACATCTGACGGACAAGGAAATTGCAGAAAAAATGGCGGCAAACATTCCCCATGCCATGCGTCTGAATATGGATAAGGCGTTAAAGTTAGTGAATGAGCCACTATATTGGGAAGATTTGAACACCGGCATTCAAAAAGCAACCCCGGAAGTCATGGGAGATGTGGTACTTGCCCGTAAAGATTTCCCGACCAGTTATCATTTATCGGTGGTGGTGGATGATGATATCCAGAATATTACCCACGTCATACGCGGCGAAGATTTATATTACGCAAGTCACTTACAGAGGCTATTACAGCATTTACTGGGATTAAAAACCGTGACTTATCAACATCATGGTTTATTAAAAACAAAAGATGGCAACAGACTGGCCAAAAGGGACAAATCCATTACCATCAATTCATTACGTGAAAGCGGAACGCATCCAGAAGAACTGGATGCCATTATAAGTGATTATCTTTAATTATGTTCAGGATGTTTTTTACGTTCTTCCGCGATTACTTTACCCACTTCGCCGCCAATTTCGTTATAAACAAGATAGCTTAAAACATAATGGGCAATTTTCCATTTACCGTCCACTTTTTCAAGAACGCCTGACCCGCGAAAGCGACCATCATTACGGTTGGAAATGCTGGTTTCATCAAACCATGCAACGGTGCCGTCTTTTGAAAAATTAATATTTTTCTTTTCCGAATGGTAAGACCAGCCACCATTTGCAAAACGCATATCAACATAGTCGGTGAAATCCGGTTTTAAGGGCCAACGTTCCCATTCATCCGTTCCGAGAAAAACACCATCTTCAGTAAAATGACCAAGATAACGGTCTTTATCCGCTTTGGATGCTGCATCATGGAAATCATCAAGCACCGCAATGATTGCTTTTCTGTCTTGTTCAAACTCCTGGGCACTCGCCGCCGTAAAGCCAAGGCAGGTAGCGATGATTAAAAACAGTAATTTCTGCATAATTCTTTCCTTGTTGCTTAATTATTCTTTTTCTTCGTTTCTTCCGCCATCAGATTGATAACGTCGTCCCAAATCTCGTTATAAATCATGAAGCTTTGAATATATTGTTTAAACTTCCATCCGCCGTCTTCTTTAACAACGACACCCGATCCACGGAAACGGTTACCACTTGAATTGGAAATCATAATTTCATCAAACCATCCGAATGCGCCGTCCGGTGAAATGTAAATATTGCGGTCTTCTGAATGATATGACCAACCGCCATTATCAAAACGCATTCCGACGTAATCGGTAAAATCAGGCTTAATCGGCCAGCGTTCCCATTCATCTGTCCCCATATAAACGGCACCTTTTGCAAAAGAACCCAGATATTTTTCTTTATCCGCGTTTTTTGCTGCATCATGAAGGCCATCAAGCAATGCACTGATTTCTTTTTGATCTTGTGAGAGTTCTTGTGACAATGAAATGGATGTCATGGCCACAAAACTGATTAATAATACTAGTAAATTTTTCATAATATGTTCCCCGTTTTTTTATTCATCAAATACGATGTTCACTCTGCGGTTACGCTTTCCTTTATTTTCAATTTTTGAAACGCGTAAACGCCCGATTTCTGATGTGTTTTTCACATGCGTTCCGCCACATGGCTGAAGATCAACCGCATCCCCCACATGCATTAACCTGACGCGTCCCCCTTTGCGTGGCGGCTTTACAGACATGGTGCGCACCAGTTCTGGATTTGCATCCATTTCTTCGTCCGTTATCCATGATGAATTTACATCATGATTGCCTTGTTGAAATTCATTGATCTTCGCGGTGATTTCTTCCTTATCCAAGGTCATGTCACCAATATCGAAATCAAGGCGGCTTTTTGCTGCGCCAATTTGCCCGCCGGTTACACCGCACGGCACGGCCGCGCATAATAAATGAAGCCCCGTATGCATACGCATATGAAGATAACGTCTATCCCAATCAATACTCGCTGTGACCGCATCCCCTTCTGAAGGCAGGATCTGTCCTTCTGATGGGACGTGAACAATTTCACCCGTATCCCTGTCATAAACAGTTGTGGCTATTTCAACATCACCGATTTTTCCACTATCGCCCGGCTGTCCGCCACCCGTTGGATAAAAGACCGTACGGTCCAAGATAATACCGCCAAGATCATTGATTTTTAAAACCTTGGCATCACAGGATTTCAGATACGCGTCTTCGCGGAATAACTCTTCCGTCATTTAATTATTTTCTCCTAATATCTCCAGCTAGTGAGATCTGCCCCTTTTGGTGCAGATTTCTCAATTCGTTTTAAAATTTTATCCACATACATAAAGTTATAATTCAGCCTAGAAACTGCATTTGGATTATCATGATCACCATTCCAGCAATGCTCTGCCCGATTACCATAATCGATTTCACCTTCATAATACGGATTTTTTGTATTTTCCAAAAACTCTTCTGTCAAATATACAGCATTATTCAGATAATAATTATCCATATCACCTGTATATATATGAATTTTTCCTTTTAATTTAGGACCGATTTTGGCCCAATCACGCTCCATAATATGGCGTAGGTCATAATTCTCACGCCAGTATTCTGCGACCTCATGATTGATTTCACCAGTTAGTTTATCCCATAGGCGAACAGGATAACCATCATCCCCCATTGGGGAATATGTTGCTTCCCAGATATCATATTGACGACCACTGCGGGATTTACTGCCGATCACGGCTTCTAATCTGTTATCATCATATAAACTATACCCAACATTACCTAGATAATCACGTTGCCCCGGACGTGGTTTCTTACTGAAATCACTTTCATAGAAGTAAGCATTTTTATCTTCATAAATATTGAGCGCTGTATAAGCACGAAAATCAATTGGGTCTGGGCAAGCTGCAAACGCCCCATTATACTGATCGGGATAAAATACCTGCACTGCAAGTGCTTCCCATCCCCCCGTTGATCCACCATAAGTAAATCGTGACCAACCTTCACCGATACCCCTGAACATTTTTTCAACATGCGGAATCAATTCAAAGGTAATCGCATCACCATACGGCCCCTGATTGGCAGAGTTAACAGCATAGCTATCATCATAATATGGTGTGGCATGTTGTACTTCAATAATTATGAAGCGAGGAAAATCTTCACTGGTCCATTTTTTAAAAAAATCATATGCGGCCTGCGCTTGATAAATATTATATCCATCCCAATTAAAACGAGCACTGTAAACTGGCTTCATATCTGGACTAGGCGGGTTTTCACTAAACCCCCTAAATGTATGTGGAAAATGCCCGTGAAAAATCATTAAGGGATATTTCGCTTCCGGATGCTCTTCAAATCCTTCAGGTAACAATACATTGGCACCTAGATATATATCCTCCCCCCACCATTTGCTTAACATTTCACTCTTCAATTTAATGTGTTTGATGTATTTCGTGTCTTTTGGCGGCTCTATTGGTGCTATTTCCTGATCCAGGATAATGTGAATATTTGCAACACCCTTTTCAGGAATAGTTACTTTTATCGGTTTGCTATAAAAATTGCCGGGCTTTCTGTTCCATTGCTGTCCTTCACCCATATCCGGCGGCAATGAAACTGTTTTTCCATTTGAAAGATGAAAATCCTTATAACGGTTAATGATCGCTTGAATATAATATTCACCTGCTGGTACATCTTCTAAGCTATCAAATGGATAACCAATAACTGAATTGTCAATTACTTCAATCGTGTCAGGTTGCCAATCTTTAACGTCTTTGCCGAAGATAATCTGCCCTCTTGCACCCGGGTTAATCTGAAAACGTGGCTCATTAAGGTTATTATTAGCAAGCATAACCATCAATCTGCCATCCTGCTTATTCCCCAATACAGAAGGGAACTCCACAGAAATCTTAATTTCATCATTGGCTGAAGCAGATAACACCAAACTGAATATAAACCATATTATTAGAGATATTTTTCTCATTTCATTCCCCTTTATGTCTATGAAAATCATTATTACAGCATTTTTTATAAAACACCATAGGAGCAGATAATTTCCTTTATTCTTCATAATCATAAGGGTAAGGTTTATCCATTAAAGGAGAGCGCAAATGAAATCTTGGCTTAATCTGTTTTTTGTTGGCATTGCCGCTATGGGCGGTTATTTGGCCGCGGTTAGTAATCTATCATCCGGAAACCAGAATACCCCACAAGTTCAAAGCGCTGATTTGGGGTCAATTCTTGCGAAAGCGACGCTTGTCGATCTGACACACACAATGGAAGAAGGCATGCCGCCCGGCCCATCCGGTGACACCCCACCAACAATCACACCCGTTGCCCCACGCGAAGACGGCACATCAGGCATCCACCGTTACAATTTCCCGGGCCAATGGGGAACACATGTTGATCCGCCGGTACATTTTGTTGGTGGACTGCGTGACCTTGAGGACATTGCACTATCCGAAATGATCCTGCCGTTAATTGTCATTGATGTGCATGAAAAGGTCGAAGCTGATCCCGATTATCAAGTTAGCATGAGCGATGTTTACGCATGGGAAGAAAAACACGGCCCCGTTCCGGCAAATAGTTTTGTCGCCTTAAGAACAGATTGGTCAAAAAGATGGCCGTCACTTGAAAGAATGAGAAACCGTGATGCAAATGATGTCAGTCATTCCCCGGGATGGAGCCGCGAAGTCATTGATTATCTGGTTTTAAATCAAAAAGTGACCGCAATCGGCCATGAAACGCTTGATACGGACCCGGGAAAAATCGCCGGAACTGGTAATTGGCCATTGCAAACTTATTACATGGGACTGGATAAATATCAGATCGAAAATATGACCAATCTGGATCAGGTTCCTGAAAATGGTGCCTATATCGTTGCAACATGGGCCAAGCCACAAAACGGCAGTGGATTTCCCGCGCGTGTCTTTGCTATAATACCGAATAATGAATAAAAAGCAGGTTTATCTATGCAGATTTTACTAGAAATTCTCATCCCGATCAGCGTTATTGCGACCATTGGCATTATGTTTGCCGGTGCGTTTAGTATGACCAAGAAAGTGAACGACGGACGCCAAAGCAATAGACTGATGCGTTACCGTGTTGCGTCGCAATTTATCACAGTTGTTTTGATCGTCTTATATATCTGGATCAGGAATGGTTAAATTAGATAAGATTTACACACGCGGCGGTGATAAGGGGGAAACATCGCTGACCGATGGAACGCGCGCAAAAAAATATGCCCCCCGTGTTGAGGCATACGGCAGTATTGACGAAAGCAATGCCATCATCGGCATCGCGAGACTGCATACGTCCGGCGCAGAAGATGACATGTTAGGCCGCATTCAAAATGATCTTTTTGATCTGGGTGCGGATGTATCCTTGCCACATGGGACAAAATTTGAAGAACATGCGTTAAGGGTCACCGATGAACAGGTCACAAGACTGGAAAATGAAATTGACCAGATGAACGAGGATCTTTCCCCATTAAAATCATTTACCCTTCCGGGTGGATCGGCCGCTTCCGCATATCTTCATCAAGCGAGAACCGTTGTTCGTAGATCAGAACGCCTGCTTGTGCGCGTATCTGAGGAAGAAGAGATTTC
Organism: Pseudemcibacter aquimaris; assembly: GCF_028869115.1. NCBI lineage: Bacteria > Pseudomonadati > Pseudomonadota > Alphaproteobacteria > Emcibacterales > Emcibacteraceae > Pseudemcibacter > Pseudemcibacter aquimaris. The sequence goes on along the minus strand of NZ_CP079800.1, from coordinate 201,682 downwards.
AGATATCGCCATTAAATATTTAAACCGGTTATCCGATCATTTATTCGTCATGAGCAGAAAAACCAATAACAACGGTACGGATGACGTGCTTTGGGTACCCGGGAAAAACAGATAGTATTTTTGAGAATAGATCGGACGGGCCATTATTCCCATTAACACTTATCAAAATGTTCCTTGAAGATACACTGACCATTCACGCACATAATTCCAGTTACGTTTTTCATAACGGTTAAGATCGTTATAACGGATATGATCATTATAAAAATCAACATGTGTCGCATATTTTAATGGTGTGATATGTTCAAACTGGAAAATCAAGCGCATATCACCCAGAATTCTTTTTTCCAAGAACGCCTCATAGTTATCACCATTATATGAATTGGCAACCTGGTCTAATTCATGGCGACTATTATCCGTTTTAATGGTGCCGCGACCGCCATATGATATGCCCCAATCGGTAATATCGTGGCGGAAATTAAACGTAATTTCATGTTCGCTTTTCCATTTAAATGGTCTTAAAACACCACTGAATTGATCTTCTACCTCTGTATCATCCCAAGTGTGGTCAACACTAATAACAGCATTACGTAACCCGATAAAACCAAGGCGAATGCTTCCGGTGGTTTTGATACCATATGACCTTGCTGTTGGGATATTGCCTGATTTCGAAATCAGATCAAGATCACCACGTGCAATTGGATTTCCAAGCTCGTCTTCAAATTCTGTAAAATCAACAAGTTCAATATAATCGGTTAGGTCACGGTAAAATAATTCCACCTGTATTGCACCTGCATCATTTGGAAAACGGTGTTCATAGGCGATATTATAATTCCATGATTTTTCCGGAACAATGCCAGTATTCCCAAGGCGCAATAAATCATTGCTTTGGTCATAGCTTGCCACGAAATTCTGGAAATCAAGTTGGCTTACTTTCTTTTCAACCGTAAGCCTTAACTGATCGGAATTTGAAAAATCATAACGGAAATCAACACGCGGCTTTAAAAAGCTGAACTTTTTACTGCGTTCGATGTTTTCACCGACAAGTGGCACAGTCACAGAACTAATTTTTGAAAATTCACCAATAAGCGAGCTTTGTAAAACCATACTGGATGAAATATTATAAGTGTGATTGGCAAAAATTTCGTAGCGGTTTTCCTTAACCGCCACATCATCATTGATACTGACGGTATATGCGCCCAAATCATAATCTTCGCTGACGAATATTTTATCAAATTTATTGATCGCTGCTTCCGCACCAATTTCCAGACTTTGATCTTTAAAAATATTGGTCGTTAAAGATGTGCGAATAATTTTTTCCGATTTAACGCGGTATTGATCATTTCGAAATGACGGTACACCATCACCATCAATTATATTTTCATAGAGATCCAATTTATCTGATCGGTCACGGTTTGCAATAAACAAGGTTTTCCATGAACCAATGCCATCTATTCTTTTGGTATAATCGCCGCCAAATTCCCATTTTTGCGTATCGGCATCTTCATTCCATTGTTGGAATGCTCGTTCTTCACCGGTTGTCTGGCTGAAACGAGGCTCTCTAATTTTTAATGATCCCGGTTCAAATTGTCCGTTTAACCTAATCTCATCCCCATTTTCCGGGGTATAGGTAATATTGGCATTTAACCTTACGTATTTATTCTGTCTATCCAGTCTTCTTTCGGCAATGCCCGTTTCCACATCATCCGGCGTAAAAATGGTATCATCACGATGTTCAATATGCTGGCCTTGTTTGGCCTCAACACCAAACATATAATCAAGATTACCGTTTGAACCGTTATGGGATATCTGAACATTCGGGGTAAAAATATATCCTTCGGATAAGCGGCCACCAATTTTCCAGAACGTGCTGGATGATGAACCACTTTCATCCATAATCACATTAACCACAAGTCCCTGACTTTGCACATCAAGATCACCCGATGCGCCACGAATAATTTCCACACGTTCGACTTGAGAGGAAGAAATACGTTGAAGTGTACTATTGATATTGTTGGCTTTACCGGAAAGTCGTTTGTTATTGATCAAAATCTGATCACCGCCAGAACCAAATCCGCGTTCCTGTTGACCACCCCGTTGCGTGCCGCCTGTTTGTCTGTTGGCATCAAGGATTGCCTGTACACCCGGCACGCGTTGAAGCATATCCAATAGGGTAACAGGGGCAAATTTTTCAAAATAATCCTGTCCATATGTAACAACAGATTGATCACTATCAGCATTTTGTGCAAATGCATTTAATGAATAAAATGATACTGCTGATAATAGTGTCGCTTTTACAATTGGTTTAAACATATGGATAAGCCTGATTTATATGATTTTTGTTATGCTATAACAAAACGCACGATAAATAGCCAACGATTTATACAGTTTCCCTGTCGTAATAAAGCCTGACCACATGCTCTGCCTCCGCAAAAAAGAGCCAGCGTTCCGCCATCATCCCCATTAAACAAATTACCGTAATCAATATGGTTAAAGGAAATCCAATAAACAGTAAAATAGCCGGAATGATGAAGCCACACCCAAGCGCAGCCCATCTCATCAACGCTCTTTTACCCGGTTCAAGATCATAACCCATTTCCCGCTGAAGATAATTTTTCTGGCTATGAGCAGGCTCAAACGGGCGCGCTTTGCCGAAATCAGATAATCCAAGCGCATCTTCGCGTTTATACTGACCGCGGTTTTTATCCACATGTATCCATGTCATGATTTTTACAACAAGGGCCGCAACTAATAATCCAATAACGATTAAATAATGGTCCCAACCCGCGATCATTATATAGGCCACCCCACCGGATGATAATGCATATACCTGATAACCGATTTTCACCCAGATATTATGCCAAGCGGGGATCGCCTTAAGGGATGCATAAATCATACTAGTGGTATAAATAGTGATGATAGACCCGATTACACCAAAAACAGCCATTGGTTTTACCAAATCAGAAAACCAATACCCCATATTGGTTTGTGCACAGATGAACACCATTGGGCCAAATGTCAGAATTGCCATAATTCCTTCACGACTAAGCCATGAAGTACGCCATTGACTGAATGCACGCCACGCCCGTTCAGGATGTCCCAAATGTGCTGTTGATGATAACAGTCCAATTGTCACCATGACAAATGACATAGCCGTTCCAGTAAAAACCTGATCATCGGATAATGGATGCGCGCCAAGGATAGAAAAACAAAGCCAGATAAACAGACCATATCCCATGCCGGAAAATGTCGTAAATATAATAACTGATAAAGCTGGATGCATGATATTACCCCGTAAAATCCAATTTGGCCCATTTTACAAGGGCATCTTTAACGCTTGATACTTTTTCATTGAGTGTCCGGTCCGTATGCTGTTCACGCTTGCGTGGCGGCAAATACTGATTGACCGGTTTCGTTTCCATTTCCGGGAAAAGGTCACGACCATCCATTTCACTGGCCAGTTTCGAAACATTTGAATTTGGATCTGCGAAATCACCAAAATGACGTGCACCCGCCGGACAAGTTGTCACGCATGACGGTTGACGTCTTTCTTCGGGAATAGTTTCATCATAAATTTTATCAACGCATAATGTGCATTTCTGCATCACGCCACCGGTCGTATCATATTCACGTGCACCATATGGACACGCCCAAGAACATAATTTACAGCCAATACAAACATCCGGATTTACAAGCACAATACCGTCTTCTGATCTTTTCAGTGACGCACCCGTTGGGCATACCGTCACGCATGGCGCATCTTCACAATGCAGGCAGGATTTCGGGAAATAAACGGTACGGTCGGCTTCACCTTCCTTTTTAAATTCATAACTGTGAATGCGGTTGTACCAAACGCCACTTGGGTCATCACCGTATGGCTTTAAATCTTCCATCGGGCCAGTGATGCCGCTTGTGTTCCATTCTTTACAATTTACCGCGCAAGCATGACAGCCCACACAGATATTTAGATCAATAAGCAACCCAAGTTTTTTATCAGTTTTTTCAGGTAAGCAGGTCATTATACTTCCTCCTTATCTGTTCCAAGAGAACGTTCATATTCATCAAATGGCTGATTTTTATCAAACCCATATTGCATCACATCCGGGCGCGGATGCTTGTCATAAAATTTCACCGGATCAAGAAGTGGTGCTGTTGTCTCATCACTTTGGTCGTCGGCCTTTGTGACCTTCACACGTGTATCAAACCACGCGCCCTGTCCCGTTACCGGATCGGAATTTGAAATCTTGTTACCATCTTGATCTTCGAGGACTTCTGAAATCACATGATTAAGCAGAAATGCTTTTTGAAATTCCGGTGATTTTTCATCCAGTGACCATGCACCGCGGCGCTTGCCGATCGCGTTCCAAGTCCAGACCGTCCCCGGATTAAGCCCATCCATATATTTGGCTTGCACCCGAACCTTCCCATACGGGCTTTCGACCCAAACCCAGTCAAGATCATCAATGCCTTGTGATTTTGCAGTGTCACTATTGATATATAGGTAATTCTGTGATGTCAGCTGTCTAAGCCATACATTCTGACTGCCCCATGAATGATACATATGGGCTGGGCGTTGCGTTAATGCCGAAAGCGGATATTCACTGCTGTATTTATCCACGTGTTCAAGAACCGGATACCATGTCGGCACAGGATTGAAATACGTTTTGATATGATCTTTCTGTGCTTCTGGCGGTGTATGTTCCCCATGCCCCTCTGCCGCGAGATGGAATTTTTGCAACATTTCATTATAGACATTAAGCGTGATTGCCTCAGGTGACCCCATCCAGCCCATTTTGGTCGCAGTTTCCAAATACTCCTGATTGGCGAAACGGTAATATTGCTGATCTTTTGGAAGTTCAAATTCCCAGTAGCACCCATTATCAATATATTTCTTTAACTGATCTTTATTTGGTGCACCTTTACCGTGGCTTTCACCATCTTTACCGCGCCAGCCGGATAACGGGCCAACGCCCGGTGCCCGTTCATGGCCCATCAAATATTCACTATACCCACCGGGATAAAGCGCCTTACCATCATCATCCACCATTCCCGGAAGCCCAAGTCTTGCACCAAGATCAAGAACAACATCCTGAAATGGTCTTACATCACGGTCAGGCGCAACTACAGGATGACGGATTGAATCGGCCGCAGCCTCAGCAGTTCCAATTGGTCGGTCGAGCATGGAAATAGCATCCCATCTTTCAAGATAGGTTGTGTCAGGCAGCACCAGATCCGCATAAGGCACCGTTTCCGAATAAAAGGCATCCGAATAAATGAAATACGGGATTTTATAATCACCCGTTTCCGGATCTTTATCCGTTAAATATTTGATGGCATTTTCCGCATTCATGGATGAATTCCACGCCATGTTTGCCATATACATCATCAAAACATCGATTTTATACGGATCACCCGCCCATGCATTATGCAGCACCATATGCATCATTCCATGGATCGCTAATGGATATTCCCAAGAGAAAGCTTTATCAAGCCTTGTTGGGTTTCCGTTTTCATCAACGGCCAGATCTTCTGGTCCTGATGGGAAACCAAGCGGTTCCGCGGTACATTCTTCACCCGGTGCTGCGGCATTTGTCGCATTTTTCTTATGGGGCGGTGTCGGTCTTGGGAATGGTGGCTTATATCTAAACGCGCCCGGCACATCGATCGCACCCAGTAACATCTGCAATAAATGGATCATCCGGCATGTTTCAAAGCCGTTTTTATGGGCGGCAATACCGCGCATGGCATGGAATGATACAGGGCGACCAATCATTTTTTCATGTTTATTACCAAAGCTATCCGTCCATGGTTGATCAATAATAATTTCATTATCAAAGGCGGTCTCGGCAATTTCAGCGGCAATTCTTTTTATGTCTTTTGCGGCAATTCCGGTTTCCGTTTCAACCATACCAAGATCATATTTTTCGCCCATAAATTCCTGAATGATATGCTGAAACGCCGGCACCGCAACCGTACCATCGCCAAGATCAAATTCACCCACCATAGCGGGTTTTGATGTTCCGGATTTAAAAGGCGTAATTTTTCCTAAATCCTGATCATAACAAAGCGGATTATCCGCACCGTCACGGGCAAAAAGACCATGATAAGCAGAACCCGGGTTATCAATTACAAGCCACGGGCTATTGGTATAACGGATCAGAAAATCCCAATCGATTTTTTCTGATTTTAAAAGCTCTGATATAAGCGCGCCAACAAAAAGCCCATCTGTTCCCGGTCGAATACCAAGCCATTCATCGGCGATCGCCGCATATCCAGATTGCACCGGATTGACGGACACATATTTTGTATCTTTTCTTGATTTGACGGTGCCGATCCCTTTTTTAATCGGGTTACTGTCATGATCTTCGGCGACACCAAACATCATAAAATATTTGGTTTGATGCCAATCCGGTTCACCAAATTCCCAGAATGACCCACCAACGGTATAAAGCCCTGCGGCGGCCATATTCACAGAACAAAACCCACCATGGGCCGCATAATTATGGGTGCCGAATTTGGCGGAAAACCATCCGGTCAGCGCCTGACTTTGATCACGCCCGGTAAAGAAAGCCAATCTTTTTGGATCTTTTTTACGGACAGTAGCCAATTTTTCGGTGGCGATTTCCATGGCTTCTTCCCATGAAATCTCTTCAAATTCACCGCTGCCGCGCGGACCCACTCTTTTTAATGGGGATGTCAACCTTGCCGGGGAATAATGCTGCATGATCCCTGCGGACCCTTTGGCGCATAAAACCCCTTCATTAACAGGATGATCTGGATTTCCTTCGATATATTTAACACGCCCATCTTTTAAATGAACATTAATCCCACAGCGACAAGCACACATATAACAAGTCGTGGTTTTAATTTCTGTACTATTATCGATTTTCATGAAGTCCCGCTGTCGTTTACCCTGATATATTTTTGTGATCTACTTTATACTTTAAACTTTTTAACATAACTTCAAATAGTAATATTTTGTTTATATCGTTTAATTCATGAGCAACATTAGAATATTTTTTCAACAGCCATGCAGGTTAAGAAACACTTTCCAGAAAATAAGATTGAATCGCAAAATTTTCCCACAATCACATTATATCACGCCACTCGATACTAGACAGCGCACAAACGTTATGATATTACATTTCCCGTTTTGGCATAACTGCGTCTGAGTTTGATGTTAGCAGGGGAAACATTTAGCAAGCAGCGCCATAAATATTAAATAATACTAATATATATATTTTTTTAAGGATAATTACTGTGTTGCTTAACAAGAAAACCATATTTGGTTTGACGATGATGTCTTTGATGTCAACGACAGCCCTCGCCCAGGAACTAACAACTGACGACAATTCATCAACTGTAACATATAAAGAAGATTACTTTGTTCAATATAACCCTGTAACACTTCAAGATATGCTACGAAGCGTCCCTGGAACAGCAGCACTACTCGCACAAGCCGATGAAGAACAAGGCGGTCGTCGTGTACGTGGTTTTGGCTCAAACGGTGACCAGATCCTTATTGATGGTAAGCGTATCGCAGGTAAAACAAACTCACTTGGTCTTCAGCTAAAGCGTATTCAAGCGGACTCTGTCAGTTATATTGAACTGATCCGCGGAACAAAAGCCGGGCTTGATGTGCAATCAGAAGGCTTGATCATTAACGTTGTGATGAAAGAAAGCGCATCCAAATCAAACACTGTTTGGATTGGTGGTGGTGAATATGTTGATGGCGCGTCTGTTAACCCGCTTCTTAAAATTACGCATACTGGTGAAGTCGACCGCTTAAAATATTCTTTGGCGATTGATTCAGCGATCAAGCAAACACGAAGAAATTTTAATGATACATTCTTCTTTGCCGATGGCACACAGTATCAAGACAATATGCTGACCAATAATATGGATCAGAAAAAAGCGCTTGTGAACGGCGGCATCGAATATAATGGTGAAAATGGTGACATCCTGCGCCTGAATGGTCAGCTTGAATTTGACACACAGGATACAATTGAGCTGGATAATCAATCCCACCTTGCAGAAAATACTTTCTCTGTTTTTGGCGATTCAAGAACCCTAACCGCTGGCGATGATTACCAAGTATCAAGAACAACATACCATCGCCCCTTCCACTGGGAATTTGGTGGTGACTATGAGCGCCGTTTCGACAATGTCGGATTATTAAAAGCACTATTCGTGATCAACCACGGTAAACATGATTTCACAAGAATTTTTGAAAGCGGCCTTAATGGCGCTGAAATCAGCGAAGATGTGACAAACTTCAGTACTCGTACACACGGTGAAAAAATTCTTCGTGCTTCACTGACCCAAACATTCGCAGAAGTACACACCATTGAATATGGCGGCGAAGTTGCGATCAATGATGTCGGTACATCAACGGAAACGACACGTTTTGATGGTGTTGTTCTACCAGGAACTAACGACACGGACACACAGGAAAAACGCGCAGAAGCATTCATCAGTCATAACTATGCTATTGCCTCAAATATCTCGCTTCAAAGTTCATTGAATGCTGAATTTTCAAAAATCACACAGACAGATAATATCAATGATGTACCGGATAACAGCCGTAACTTCTCATTCCTGAAGCCACGTATGAACCTTCGTTATGATATCAACGAGCAAAACCAAATTCGTGTGACAGCAGAACGTAAAATCAGTCAGCTTGATTTCGGCGCTTTCGGTAGTAACTTTGACGCCGAAGATGGTGAAACAGATGGCGGTAACGGCGAACTGGTTCCAGAAGACCGTCTTGAATTTTCCGTGGCCTATGAAAATCGTTTTGCCGATGATCAGGGCTCGATCGCAATCCGAGGTTTCTATAATAAAATCCGTGACCATATCGCAAGAATTGGTGTCTATAGCGGAGACCTTCCTGCCCCAGATAACATCAATCAGGTTGTAACCCTTTCGGTTCCGGGCAACATTGGTGACGCAGAAGAATACGGTGTAGAGATTAACGGTAGCTGGCGCCTTAAGGCAATGGATCTTCCAAATGCGATCATCAGCGGTAAATATATCCTGCGTGAAACAGAAGCCATGGATCCATTCCTTGAAATGGAACGCCCTATTCAATATGTCCAAAAACATGAATGGCTCGTCTCATTCCAACATGATCTGCCAAGTACTGGTACGTCATATGGTTTCAGCGTGACTAATAAAGGTCCTGTAGGCCCAGGTGGCGGTTCAGTTGGTTTTAGAACAGACGTTATTGAATTATGGGAAAAAACCATCGAACCAAAAGCATCATTTTATGTTGAACAGCTTGTATTCGGAAATATGAAGCTAAGGTTTGACGCGAAAAATATTCTTAAAGCGAAAACAGGTTACGACCTGACAAAATACACAGGAAACATTTCACTGGGTAATGTAAATTACAATGAAATCCGTGAAGCGTCACAACAACGTGTATTCTCGCTAACGTTACAAGGTTCATTCTAATATCTAAAAATAAACTCCATTTATGGACTGGCCGGGCTTTAATGACCCGGCCTTTTTTTTGACTTCATGATTTTCTTATCCCATAATACATCAAAATATATTTAGGGAGAGAATATATGCGTCTGTTGATCGCAATTATGTGCCTGATTTTACCATCATTATCATCGGCACAGGACACAGCAAAAATCGAAGCCATCAAAAATGAAGTCACCCAAACAGTTGAAAATAATAAAAAAATGGTGCAGGAAATCGTCGATAGCCTGTTCAGTTTTTCCGAACTGGGTTTTCAGGAATATGAAACACAACGTTACCTTTCCGATATTCTATTAGATAACGGCTTTCGTGTTGAAAAAGATGTGGCGGGACTACCGTCCGGCTGGGTTGCCAAATGGGGCAGTGGTCATCCGGTAATCGCTTTAGGCACAGATGTTGATGGTATTCCAAAAGCATCGCAAAAACCGGGCGTCGCTTATAAAGACCCGATGATCGAAGGCGCACCGGGCCACGGCGAAGGGCATAATTCCGGTATGGCAGTTATCATTGCAGCCGCGCTATCCATGCAAGATGTGATGATGCGCGAAAATTTACCCGGCACCATCATGATCTGGCCAGGCATCGCAGAAGAATTACTTGCCGGAAAAGCATTCATGACCCGTGAAGGGGTATTTGATGAAGTGGATGCCGTCTTATTCACCCATGTATCCGGTAATCTTGGTGTATCATGGGGGAAAGCCAATGGCACGGGCCTTATTTCCGTGGAATATACATTTAAAGGGGAAAGCTCCCATAGTGCGGGTGCACCATGGCGCGGCAAAAGCGCCCTAGATGCGGTTGAATTGATGAATGCAGGATGGAACGCACGTCGTGAACATCTGCATCCATTACAAAGATCACATTATATTATCTCCGATGGTGGTGATCAGCCAAACGTTGTGCCGCAAACCGCGTCCGTTTGGTATTACATTCGAGAAATGACCGCAGAAAAAATTCTGGAAAATTATGAAAAGCTGAATAAAACGGCCGAGGGTGCTGCGCTCATGACCGACACAACCGTATCACACCGTGTGGTCGGTGGCGCATGGCCAAGGCATTTTAACAAAGCAATTGCAGAGGCGGTCGATAAAAATATTCAAGTCATCGGTATGCCAGAATGGGATCAGAAAGACCAAACATTCGCAAGAGCGGTTCAAAGACTGGCGGATACAGAACCAACAGGCTTAAAGACAGAAGTCAATGAATTAAGCGGCCCATCCGAATATCCGATCAGTGGTGGATCAGATGACATCGGTGATATATCGTGGCTTGTGCCAACCATTAACCTGCGCTTCCCGGCCAATATTAATAACCTGGGTGGTCATAACTGGCGCAACACCATCGCCATGGCAACCCCCGTCGCCCATAAAGGATCCGTTGTGGGTGCAAAGGTTATCGCCAGAACATTGGTCGATTTGTTTATGGATCCTCAAATACTGGCAGATGCGAAAAGATATTTTAATGATGTTCAGTTAAAAGAAGCCACATACGTGCCTTTTATTAGTGCCACTGAAAAACCGGCGATTGAGAAAAATGTGGACATCATGGCCAAGTTCAAACCTGAACTTGAAAAGCTATACTATGATCCAAAACGGTATAATACTTATCTGGAACAGCTCGGTATTGAATATCCGACATTACCTTGAAATTAGAAATTAAAAGGGCGGCTATTCAGTCGCCCTTCTTCATTCTGGTATTTAGAAAATATAAGAAACTGCCAAGCCCCACAAAAGAAATTAGATAATACCAATTTCGCAGTTCCGATTGTGTCATCGCAAAAATGCATACAAAAATAGCAATCACCGGGATGACATATCCGCCCGGAATTTTAAAAGCTTTGTCACGCTCTTCTTCTGTCGCATCTCGTCTTACAAAAGGAAGTGCGGAAATACAAATCGAATAAGCGATCATTCTGGCAAGCGTTCCCGCCACCGCCAAATAAACAAAGGTTCCTGTGGTCGCGAGCAGGATCACCAATCCCCCCTGAAATAAAAGCGAATTGGACGGCGTATAATATTTTTCATGGATATTACCGAACCATTTCGGCAGCGTTCCTTCATGGGCCATGGCAAATGATGTGCGTGATGCAAATAAAACAATCCCCGACACATTGCCAAGAATAGAAAAGATCGCGACCAATATGATAAAGGTGCCACCCACAGGCCCCATAAAAATCCGCCCCAGTTCCACAAGCGGCGCTTCAGTAATATTGGTCGGTGCAACCGACACATAGACAAGCTGCAACATAAAATAAACGATGCTTGAAAAAATCAGCACTGCCATCAATGCAATCGGCAATGTTCTTTTCGCATTTTTTGTTTCCCCTGCGGATGCAAGTGCCGATTCAAAGCCTGTAAAGGCAAAAAAGATCAACAGAACCACCGCACCCGTATCATCAAAGCTTGGCATTTCGCCTGGCGTCCAATTTTCAGCGGGTATGTGGCTTAAGCCCAACAACACTAACAATAAAAGCGGTAACAGCTTTAAATAAGTCAGTATGCTGATCGCGCCGACCGCTTTTTTAACGCCATAAATATTGATGATGGTTAAAGTACCAACCACGAAAGCGATCATCAAATTTCTGAATAAACCCGGTTCTGCGCCATGCCACAAATACATGCCATAATCAAAAAGCAGGTTTACATTGGCAGCAAATGCCGCAATTCGGCCGATATAAAAAAGCCATCCCACTTGAAACCCCATAAGGGTGCCATACGCTTTCGATACATATTTTACCGGCCCTCCCGTATCACTGAAATAACTGGCAAGGGACGCAAACGACCAAACGACTGTGAGCGTTAAAAACCCAAAGATTAAAATAAGCCAAGGGCTAAAATCACCGGCGGCATTAACGAGCCTTCCGGGAAGGCCGAAAATACCCGCACCGATAATACCGTTTAGCACCAAAAAACACGCGGCTAAAAAACCAATCTCACGTTTTAATGATGCTTTTTCAACGATATCAAAAATCCTTATTTATTCTGATTTTCTGGTAAAAATATAATTGGCAAAATATAAACCGCTACCAAGTGCAATAAAGCCCGCGATATAAGCCCAGTTAATGATGTCCGCCTGCAGAATTGCAAACACACAAACAATAACGGCTATCGCCGGAATTAGGTACCCACCAGGAAGCGGTGTTGCATTTTCCAGTGTTTCTTTATCTGCTTTCTTTCTAATCCTAGGCAGTGAAACCATACAAATGATATAGGCAATCATTCGCGCGAGCGTACTCGCCGCTGCCAGATAAATAAAAGTTCCTGAAATTGCCAGTAAGAATGCAAGCACCCCTAAGAACATAATCGAATTTGCAGGCGTCGAATATTTGTCATGAACCTTCGCAAACCACGCTGGAAGCGATCCTTCCTCTGCCATCGCAAATGTCATACGCGGGGCAGCCACCACGATGGCCGTCGCATTACCAAGGATAGAAAAGATCGCCGCAATCACGATCATCACCACACCGACCTGCCCCATCAGCACTTCACCCATATCGATAAGCGGCGTATCACCACCGGTATTTTCCACCGCATTCACATAAGTAAGCGAGATTAGGAAATAGATTGCTGTGATAACAAAAATCCCAGTAAAGAGCGCACGCGGAATTGTTTTCTTTGGGTTTTTGGTTTCACCAGCCGTTACAAGCGCCCCTTCAAAGCCAACAAAGGCATAAAGAATAACAAGCACAAGGCCGCTGACCTGATCAAATTCAGGAACGCCCGCTGGGAATACTTTATCCGGTGTAAGGTACGGTATCGCAAGTAATATCAATAAAAGCACAGGCAGGATTTTAATCATTGTGATTAAATTAATCGCTTTAACCGTTCTTTTGACGCCCATAATATTAATGGCGACCAAGCCACCGATAATAAGGAATAATAAAAACCCACGCAGTATCTCGGTATCTGCCACTGACGCCAAATCAAGGGCATATGTCACAAGTACGTTGGTATTGGCACCAATCGCGGTGACGCGACCAATATATAATAGCCAACCCGTCTGAAATCCGACCAATGGACCAAAGGCACGGTTTGCATAGGCGACCGGGCCACCTGTCGTATTAAAATAACTGGCGATAGAGGCAAACGTCCAAACAACCGATGAAATTAAAACACCAAATATGATAATAAGCCACGGCCCCCAAATGCCGGCTTGTTCAACTAACTTCCCGGGAAGTCCAAAAATCCCGGCACCGATGACACCATTTAATACTAATAATCCTGCTGCAAATAACCCAATGTCACGTTTTAACTTAGCTTCATTGGCTTCGATATTGATATCGCCGCTCATTAATTTCCCTATTTTTTGTGTTTTTATTGATTGCTTTTATGAAACATAATAAAAATCCCGTCATAAATATAACAAAAAATATTTTATCTTTAATTTTCACACAATTCACATAATATAATAATCAATTAGATATCAAATTTCGGAAAAAACATGTCATTAGGTCTCGTACATAGAAAAGAAGTTCAAAAACGCCGCAAAAGAAGATTATGGGCCATGATCAAATTTGTTTTTGTCGTCGGCCTTTGTGGCGGGATTGGTTATTACGCCCATGAAATTGGACTTTCTGTTGCACAGGAAGAAGTGCTGATCTGGCAAACCAGATACGAAAATCAAGCGGCCGAGAATGAAAAATTAAAAGTCGAGCTGGGCCAAGACAAGGCAGAACTCGATCAAATGAAACAGCTTCTACCTAATGAAGACATGAGAAACGTTATTGCCGTCGTTACAGCCAAAGCAAACGAAGGCGTGGACCTTGCCAGAATGGAAAACATCATCAGCGGCATTTCCAAAGATGCCACATGTGACGCAGAAATTGACAGCAAACGTTTCATGGTGCTTACCCCCGTTTCACCGGATGAAGTATCAACAGCCAGTTATTACCGTGGTCTGATTACCGTATCCGGTACCGGAAGTTCAGTGATGAATGAAAACGGCGCACCGGAAGCATGGTTTGATCCTGCGAAAGAAGTCTTTATCAGTTTTATGATGCCGGGCGGTGAAAAACAGGATATTTCAGGCACACTTCCCCTATATCACAGCGTGATCACCGGTGGTTCAGAATACCGCTTCAGCATCACCGCTGGCCGCACAAGTTTTGCTGACGCCAGCGTACAAAGATGTGATCTTTAGGCGATATCACCCGCATCACAATCATCAAGCCATGCTTTGATGTCATCGTGACTTAACATGCTATTGCAATAATCCTGAATGATTTCCGGCAATTCAATGCCGTATGCTTTGAACCGGAACACCACCGGTGCATACATCATATCGGCTATTGAATATTCACCAAAAAGATATGGTCCCTGATCGCCATATTTTTCACGGCATTCCGTCCAGATATCCATTACCCGATTAATGTCTTTTTCAAGTTCCGGTGTCATTTCCGGCGTGTCATATGAATTTAGACAATCCATCGGCATAATAGATCGTAACGGCACAAACCCCGAATGCATTTCCGCAGAAACCGATCTTGCGTGACCACGAACATTTACATCCGCTGGCCAATATTTTTTTTCAGGATATAAATCCGCCATATATTCCGCGATGGCAAGACTATCCCAAATATACATATCCCCACGTTTTAACGCCGGAACTTTACTGGCTGGCGTTAAGGCATCAAGTTCTTCTTGGTTCCACGTTGGGCGAAGTCTGATCAGAATTTCTTCGAAATCCACACCCGAATGTTTAACCGCAAGCCAACCACGCAGCGACCAGCTTGATACATTTTTATTGCCAATGATTAAAGTAAAGTCAGACATCAATTTATCCTGTCATTTTTTAAAAGCCATATTACAATGGCACGATAACCGAGATAACAAGGATTGCAAGTGCCTAAATACATAAATACCGAAAATCATTTCGCCGTGATAAATTCATCTGATGAAAACCACATTCCCCTTCATTTAATTAATATTAATGAACTGGATGAATGGAAAGATAGCTTGTCTGATACTCATACAAGCTGGCTTGCGGCAAACCAGATAAAAGAAAAGCATGGTGATCTGGTTAAGTTCCCGGGTGAAGGAGGCACAATTGGCAACATAAGTATTATTTTTGATGCCAAAAAAAGTGACCCGTGGTTCTTTTCTAAAATTGCATCTTCGCTGAGTAACGGGACTTATAAAATCGAAACAGACCTACCCAACAATCAAGCAGAAATGGCTGCTTTTGGCTGGGCGATGGGCCATTATAAATTCGATCAATATCTAAAAGAAAAAAATGACAAATGCGCAGTTCTTATCGCCCCTGAAAATTGTAACTTTGACCATATATCAGCCATTATTAATGGCACCAACTTAACCCGTGACCTGGTCAACATCCCTACGTGTGATATGGGACCAACGGAATTGGCGGACGCATCCCAAGAACTTGCGAAAGAATATGGCGCGGCATGTGACATTACCGTCGGTGATGACCTGCTTGAAAAAGGATATGAGACAATCCATACCGTTGGACGTGCGGCTGAAAAAGAGCCGCGATTAATTGATATCACTTGGGGTGATGAAAATGACCCAAAAATCACGCTTATTGGTAAGGGGGTTTGTTTCGATACCGGCGGACTTGATATCAAACCATCAAGTGCCATGCTGACGATGAAAAAAGATATGGGCGGAGCCGCCCATGTATTGGGGTTAGCGCAAATGATCATGGAAGTGGGATTAAAAATCAGGCTTCGTGTATTGATCCCGGCCGTGGAAAATAATATTTCCGCCAATGCCTTTAGACCAGGCGACATCATCAAAAGTTACGAAGGCACAACGATTGAAGTCGGTAACACCGACGCCGAAGGCAGGCTTGTATTATGCGATGCCATTGCGCTTGCCAGTGAAGAAAACCCTGAATTAATGATTGATTTCGCGACACTAACAGGCGCAGCGCGGGTTGCCATGGGTGTCGATGTTCCGCCATATTTCACAGATGACGAGGAATTGAATAGCAAACTTCTTGAAATTCAGCATGATCATCATGACCCGTTATGGCCACTGCCTTTATATACGCCATACCGTAAAATGCTTTCCAGCAGCATCGCTGATATCAATAACGTGGGAAGCAGTGGATTTGGCGGCGCAATTACTGCGGCACTCTTTCTAAAACACTTTGTTGGTAAAGATATTCCGTGGATACATTTTGATGTATATGCATGGAACGCCAGTGACCGCCCCGGCAAACCAAAGGGGGGCGAAGCGATGGGAATAAGAGCCGTATTCGCATATTTATCAGAGCGTTTCGGATAATCTGAAGCCGCTGATTTTAGAAATTCATTGATAAATCTTTGATTCCTTGGCATTATCTAGGTTGTAAGAGTGCAAAATATAGTAATATGGGTAGTATCATGGAATTTGAACTTAGCGGTCATGCCGGATTAAAACTCTGGAAACAAACCCTTTCGAACATTGTTCTAAAGAAGGGGCCGGATCTCACGGCCCGACAGCTAAGTGTTTTATTGGCGGTTTATCTTGAACCAAAACAGCATACTGTTCGCGGACTTGCCGCTGCCATTGATGTTTCAAAACCGGTGATTACCCGCTGCGTGGATACATTGAGTATCCTTGGTCTGGTAAAAAGGATCCGTGATGAAAAAGATAAAAGAAATGTATTCATCACACGTACTGTTAAAGGGGCAGTTTTCCTTACGGATTTCGCAGAGATGATCGAAAGATCAAATGACGAAGCACAAGAAGAAGAATAAAAAATTAAACAATACCTTAGGGCGGGAAATGACACATATGGATCTGGATAAGCGTATATACGCATATCGTGACGATATCGCCGACATCAATCTCAAAGACAAAGTCAAAGCAACCCTGTTTAAAGAACCTGATAAATATCAGGTGGCAATTGGCGTTGCACCACTTTATCCAGAGGCGGGCTATTCAAAACCAATGGTCAGCCAGCTTTTGTTCGGTGAATATTTCAATGTCTTTGAAATAAATGACGGATGGGCATGGGGCCAATCAATTAAGGATGGTTATGTAGGCTATTGTCCGGTTGGAAACTTAACACCTGATTTGCATGCTGCGACCCACCATGTCAGTGCCTTAAGCACACATATTTATCCAGAACCAAATCTGAAATCCATGCCGGTTGATAAAATTCACATGATGTCGGATGTCGCCGTCATTGATGAAAAACAGCAAAATGGTTTTGTTCCGCTTGCTGATGGCAATTGGATTTATGCCACCCATATCGCCAAGGATTACGGCAAGGACGCCGTATCGGAAGCGTTAAAGTTTTTATATACCCCTTATCTTTGGGGTGGCAGAACAAACGCGGGAATTGATTGCAGCGGTCTTGTTCAAATTGCCTTTGCATCCATCGGTATTTCCGTACCCCGTGATGCTGACCTTCAGGAAGCAGGTTTTGGCAATGCCTTAAAAGAAGATGAGGTCCCCGAATATGGTGATCTGGCCTTTTTCCCGGGCCACGTTGGCATTATGCTTGATGATATGCATTTGCTACACGCCAATGCCCATCATATGCGCGTCAGCATTGATCCGTTAAAAGAGGTTATCGACATAGTCAGCTTCCAAACAGACAAACCACCGCTTAGTTGCATTAAACGCGTTTCATTTTGCATTTAATCAAAACACAAAAAAAGCCGCTGAAAATTCAGCGGCTTTTTAATTCTGTTATGTAATTTAAATTACATTGCTTCTGGTGCAGCTGCCTCTACGGCTTCTTCTACTGCCTCTTCAACAGCAGCAACTGTTGGAAGTTCAATAGGAGCATCAGAGAATGAACGTAGATACATGATTACGTTAGCACGGTCAGAACCTTTTTTAAGACCAGCGAAAACCATTTTATTACCAGGGATCGCATCTTTTGGCTTAGTAAGATATCTGTTTAGAAGTTCATAAGTCCAACCACCCTCAACGGCAAGAACAGCGTCAGAGTAGCCAAATGAACTGTTTGAACCAACATCGTTACCAACAACGTTCCATAAGTTAGGACCGATCTTGTTAGCACCGCCATTTTCTGTTGTATGACATGCTGCGCATTTTCTAAATACGCCAGCGCCTTTTTCAGCATCAGCAGTTTGCATTAGTTCCGCGATAGATGGCCCTTCTTCAACAGCAGCCGTTGCCACAGTTGCAGATGCAACCGCAGATGTATCAATTGGATATGCATTTGCAGTCAGTGGATCCTGATGGAAAATCTCTTCAGCAATAAGGTTGAAACCAATAAGGCCAAGCATCGCAATCAAGATGCCCATGGCGAATTTATTTAAATCATGTGAATTCACGGTAAATCCCCGTAATCATTAACAGTAAAATATTTAAAGAGTATTCAAAAATTATCCCTAATCAGAATCATCACTCTTCACGATGCCCCTTATGTACATATTTTTTTCATCCGAGACAAGGGTGATTTAATCATAAAATCATTAAATATCCTTAATATACACACAAAAAATATAATTATTTTTTATCTCAGGTCTTTCATTGACAGCATAATAAGAAAAATGAATACTGCCGAGATATTTTTGGAGACATTAAAAATGACAAATAACAACAGCGATAATTTGATATCTTTTCAGGGTGATCTTGGTGCATATTCCAATCTGGCAGCAAAACAAATGTTTCCGGATATGGAGGTTCTGCCTTGCCGCATTTTTGAAGATGCTCTTGCCGCTGTTGATGACGGAAAAGCAAAATACGCCGCCATTCCCATTGAAAATAGTGTGGCGGGACGTGTTGCCGATATCCACTATTTAATCCCGCATTCCAATCTGCATATTATCAAGGAACATTTCCTTAGAATTAATCATAACCTGCTTGTTATTCCAGGCACCAAAGTCGAAGACCTTAAATCCGTAAGAAGTCATGAACAAGCGCTTGGCCAATGCCGCAGAACCATGGATGCGCTTGGCATTAAAAGAGAGGTTTACGCCGATACAGCCGCCGCGGCAAAACATGTGGCCGAACTGGGTGATCCAACTGTTGGTGCCATCGCATCATCACTTGCCGGGGAAATTTACGGCCTAGAAAGCATTAAAAAAGATATCGAGGACGCCGAACACAACACAACCCGTTTTGTTGTGTTTTCAAGAGAACCTCTTACCAATCTTCCGCAAGATCAACCGACAATGACATCATTTATTTTCCAGGTTCGAAACACACCTGCGGCCCTTTATAAAGTGATGGGCGGTTTTGCCACAAACGGCATTAACATGACCAAGTTGGAAAGCTATCAGCTTGACGGGGAAATTTGCGCGACCCAGTTTTATGCTGACATCGAGGGCCACCCTGATGATGAAGGGGTAAAACACGCTTTTGAAGAACTATCATTCTATACGGATGAATATAGAATTCTTGGAAGCTACCCGCAGTCACAATACCGCATTGATCAACGCGGCTAATCTTAACTATTAGCCCATTGCTCTAAAATATGCCTTGCGATCGCGAGCTTATCAGGCACGGAAAATTGATCATCACCGCCTGTGGCAAGTACGTCACGGATTTCATCCTTGCTCACCCATCTCGCGTCTTCAAGTTCATCTTTATCAATATCGATTTCTGTGGTGATCGCCTCACCAATCACACCAATCATTAATGATGATGGAAATGGCCACGGTTGGCTTTTGATATATTCAACATGACCGACCTTTATGCCTGCTTCTTCAAGAACTTCTCTTCTGCAGGCTTCTTCAATGGTTTCACCAGGTTCCATAAATCCGGCGAGCGCGGAATATCTTCCCGGTAAAAAATGCGGGCTGCGCCCCATTAAACATTTATCACCATCGGTGATCATCATAATCACTACAGGATCAATACGCGGAAAATGTTCCGTATTGCAATTCTCACAATATCGTTGATAGCCACCTTTACGTAATTCACTTATTGAACCACAATTGGCACAAAATTTGTGCCGCGCATGCCAATCAAGTAACATCTTTCCTCGGGCCAATAATGATGGTGTCGCCGAAAATCCGTTCTCTGATGCTTTATTTGCAATTGAACGCATATCAATAAGTTCTGTACCATCTGGAATTTGGTAATTTTCATCAATATTTGCTGCAAAATAAGAATATTCGTCATCCTTACCTAAAAATATAACCTCAGAATCAGGGCTTGGTTCATCAAGGAAATAAACATCATAGTTCTCATATAATAGAATATCACCGTTCAAATACCCAATATATCTGGCATTCTGGCTTTCTTTTAATTTTGAAATTTCATGTTCATTTCCACGCAATAGATCGCATGGATCCAGCGGAAACTCTGCAAAAATACAAGAATTTTCAAAAAACATGACGGCTCCTTTTTTGTTACCTGTGACATATTTCTTGATGAATTACTACCCATGTTATTGATCATTACAAATTTATCTTGAAATCACTTTAAAAAAAGACCATATAGAGCGCGAGAGATTGGCGGACAGTCTACCCGCCAATCCGGTCAGGCCCGGAAGGGAGCAGCCGCAACGGGATCGCTGGGTCGTTCAATCTCTCACTTACCATTCTTTTTTCTAAAAAATTCAAAATAATTTCATATCCCTATAGCAATCATGACGCAGTGATTTTATAGTCATTCGTGAACTGATTCATTTAAGCAAGGGACATTCAATTCAATGGCAGAAAATACCGAAGGCGATACCCATTACAGAGTGTTAGCGCGAAAATATCGCCCTGTCGATTTTGCCGAACTTATCGGACAGGACGCAATGGTGCGTACCCTATCCAATGCTATTGAAACAGGCCGCCTTGCCCATGCGTTTATTCTGACCGGTGTACGCGGTATTGGTAAAACCACCACCGCCAGAATTATTGCCAAAGCACTTAACTGTATTGGTAAAGACGGCAATGGCGAAGCAACCATTGAACCATGTGGTGAATGTGAAAATTGCGTATCCATCAGTGAATCTCGTCATGTCGATGTGATGGAAATGGACGCCGCCAGCCGCACTGGTGTTGATGATATCCGTGAAATTATTGACGGTGTTAAATATGCATCCGTATCTGCACGCTATAAAATTTACATCATCGACGAAGTGCACATGTTAAGCCGTAATGCGTTTAACGCCCTTCTGAAAACGCTTGAAGAACCACCGGAACATGTGAAGTTTATTTTCGCAACGACCGAGATTAGAAAAGTACCGGTTACAGTTTTAAGCCGCTGTCAACGTTTCGATCTGCGCCGAGTATCCATCGAAGAACTTATGAACCATTATTCCAATATCGCGGAAAAGGAAAACTGCGAAATTGAAGAGCCAGCTCTTGCAATGATTGCACGCGCAGCAGAAGGTTCCGTGCGTGATGGATTATCCCTTCTTGACCAGGCCTTTGCCCACGGCGCAGGAAAAGTTAGCGAAGAACAAGTACGTGATATGCTTGGACTTGCTGACAGGGCGCAGGTTTTTGATCTTTATAATGATATTCTTGCGGGCAAAACCGCTGATGCGCTTGCCAAACTGCGTCATCAATTCCATCATGGTGCCGACCCAGCCGTAATCATTCAGGATATGCTCGAATTAACACATTGGCTTACACGTCTTAAGGTCGTACCGGATGCCGGTGACGATCTTGTGACATCAGAAGCAGAACGTAAACAGGGCCTTGAAATGGCTGGTGGCCTTTCAATCCCTGTGCTGACACGGACATGGCAAATGCTTCTTAAGGGTACGGAAGAAGTGCGCGTTTCACCGAACCCGATTTCAGCCGCAGAAATGGTCATTGTGCGCCTGACTTATAGTGCGAACCTGCCCACACCGGAAGAGTTGGTAAAACAAATTAAAAACAATCCCGCGGCCGCAGCAAGTGGTGCCGGAGCTGCCCCATCAACAGGTGGCGGCGGCGCATCCGCACAAGCGCAAACGACGATTAGCAACGGTTCGCCTGATATGGGCGGTGCACCACATGCTTTTAATGTTATTCAAGGATCAGGTGGCCAAACAGCAGTACGCGTGAGTGATCCAATTCCGCAAACGGACGGTGGATATGCAATATCAATATCCAGTTTTGAAGAACTCGCAGCCCTTTTTGAACAAAAAGGCGAACCTGATATTGCATTTCATTTAAATGATAACGTTCATCCAGTAAGCTTTGATCAAGGCCGAATTGATATTCGTGCCAATGAACGTGCCCCTAAAAACCTTACGGGTCGCATGTCTGCGTTACTCAAAGAATGGACTGGTCAAATATGGGCCGTTTCCTTATCAAACGAAATCGGTGAAGATACCCTTTATCAAAAAGAGATCGCCGAACAGGAAGCCTTGAAAGATATGGTTTCAAATAATGAACTGGTAAAATCCATCATTGAAACATTTGAAGGCGCCTCTATTTCTGATATTCAGAAAATCAAAGATGAGTTTACGTTTGAAACGCAAGTTTTTGATACGGAGTTTTCCGTCAGCCCCGATGAATTCGGGCTTGATGAAGAATAATTTACCCTTTACACCCCTTATTTAAATAATGGTGTCTTATTTTTAAAAGAGAGTAGAAATGAAAAACCTTGGTAAAATGATGAAACAGGCCCAGGAAATGCAATCCAAAATGCAGGAAATGCAGGCTGAGCTTGAAAAATCAGAACATATGGGCACGGCCGGTGGGGGAATGGTTAGTGTCAGATTAAACGGAAAATTTGAAATGCGCAGCTTGGAAATTGACCCAAGCATTTTTAATAGCGACGATGCTGAAATCGTACAAGATCTGATCGTTGCCGCATTCAATGACGCAAAACGCAAGGTTGATGAATTTAACAAAACTGAAATGGCCAAACTGACGGGCGGTCTTCAGTTGCCAGAAGGCATGAACCTGCCATTTTAAATCATGTATAAGTCGTCCTCTAACAATAATGAACTTGATCATTTAATAAGCCTCCTCGGTAAGGTTCCGGGGCTTGGGCCGCGTTCAGCAAGACGCGCGGCACTTCAATTGATCAAGAAAAAGGACAGCTTAATGAAGCCGCTATCCAGTGCACTTGCGGATGTGGCGGAAAATGTCCACCCTTGCTCTACTTGTGGCAATCTGGATGTTGAGAACCCCTGCCATATTTGTGAAAGCACGAAACGTGACAGATCAACGATCTGTGTAATTGAGGATGTATCAGATCTTTGGGCGCTTGACCGGGCGGGTTCTTACCGTGGTCTTTATCATGTGATTGGCGGCACACTTTCCGCACTTGATGGCGTTGGTCCGGATGATCTAAACATTAATACATTGATCGAACGCGCAGCCGACCCTGATTTAAAAGAAGTGATTATCGCCACCAACGCGACTGTGGACGGCCAAACAACTGCGCATTACATCACAGAACAATTAAAATCATTTGATATAGAGGTCACACGCCTTGCACATGGTGTTCCAATTGGTGGGGAACTTGATTATCTGGATGACGGAACACTGACGACCGCCCTTAATTCAAGAAGACCATTTTAACGGTTTTTGCGTCAAAACTTGTCTTAAATCAATTTTACCTCTTTATTTTCAATTATCCTTAATTTGTAAATTCACAAAGATTTTTATATTTGTGACTGGACTTATCGGCAAATTTTAATAATCTGTCATAAGTTATTTACTCTGAAGCCTGAACGCCTAACTCAATAACGATATGGTTGTCAGGCCGTGGGTTCGCCCACCGGGTTTGGATGGAAACGTCCCGGCCTCCCGTGCTTGGAAAAGAGATGAACATGCTTGTTGACAATTATAACAGAACCTTTCCGTATCTTCGGCTGTCTATAACCGAAGTTTGCAATTTCAGTTGCAGTTACTGCTTACCCAACGGCTATCAAAAAGATCATGAAAAATCATTCCTGCGCCAGGATGAGATTATGCGCCTTGTGAATGCTTTCGTTGAGTTAGGTGTCTGGAAGATAAGAATCACAGGTGGTGAGCCGACAATCCGAAAGGATTTTACCGAAATTGCCAAAATGATCGGTGAAAAGTCAGAAATCACCAAATTGGCATTTACCACAAACGGTTATAAATTACGTGAAAAAGCGGCGGAATGGCGCGATGCTGGCTTAAATGCTATTAACATCAGCATCGACAGCATGAATGCGAAAAAATTTCATGACATCACTGGCCATGACCGCATGCAAGAGGTCCGCGAAGGCATCGAAAAAGCATTAGAGGTCGGCTTCGAAGATGTGAAGATCAATGTCGTTCTTTTAAAAGGCGTCAATGATGATGAACTAGATGCTTATCTTGAATATGTGAAAGATACGCCGGTGAGCGTCAGATATATTGAACTTATGCAAACAGGTGACAACCTGACTTATTTCAATAAATATCATCAAAGTGCCGATTATGTTAAAGACCAACTTATTGATCGTGGTTGGGTTGAAAACATAAGACAAATTGGTGCGGGCCCAGCCGTCAATTTCACCCATCCTGATTATAAAGGATCTATTGGTTTAATCGCACCTTATTCAAAAGATTTCTGCACTGGATGTAACCGTCTAAGGATTACCTCAACAGGCGACCTACGACTTTGTCTGTTTGGTAATGTCGGTATTCCTTTGCGCCATATGTTACAAAGCGATGATCAGAAAGATGACCTAAAAGCCGCAATTTCAAAGCAACTTGATTACAAGGCATCATCACATTTTCTACAGGACGGCAACACTGGTATTATGACAAACCTGTCATCAACTGGTGGCTAATATGAAGCTTAGGATAGAGCCTAAAAAAACAACATTAAGACTGAGCAAGGCCGAATTTCAATCCTTCCTTGATACGGGTGAACTTTCTCAAATTACCCATTTTCCAGGTGGTGGAAACATATCAATCAGTGCCCAACTTGATCACGATCCCTCATTTATGGTAAAAGATAATAGATTTCAAATTAAGTTACCGAATCATTTACTACGTGAGTATAAACCTTCAAAATCAGGTATTTCTTTTGAATTTCAATTAGATAACGGGGAAAGCCATGAATTGGTTTTCGAAGTGGATATTAAGAAAAAACCGCTAAATAAATAAAACCAATAATATTTATATTTATTTTGAATTTTCCCCTTTTATTTTGATAAAAAAGCGTTATTTTACGGGGCTTAGGAAGGGGTTATACCTTTTGATGGCAATGGTTCTTAATATTATAAGAAATTACCAATAACCCCATTCCGATCAGGGACAAATACATTATTTGCATAATTTTCATAGATATGTTATATCATAATGTAACATTCTGATTTTTTAAAAAATTAAAACATCATGTGATCCTAGTCACGTGATGAAATAAGTATTCTAAAGCATAATTTTAAGGGAACAAAATGACAAAGACTGAGAATTCACAACCTACCGCTATTACGAAACGCTCTTTCTTGCAATCTGTTGGCATGATCGGTGGCACAGCAGCTGTAATGACTGCATTACAAGGCTGGGACATGGGTTTTGCATCCGAAGTGGATCGCCCGCCAGAAATGTCCACAGATGGTAATGGTAAAAAGGTTATTATTCTTGGTGCCGGACTTGCCGGTATGGTTCTCGCCTATGAAATGTCAAAAAAGGGCTACAAAACGAAAATTATCGAAGCACTCGATTATGCTGGTGGCCGTTGTGTATCCGCCCGTAAAGGCCATGTGATCGAAGAAATCGGCGGCGAAAAACAAGTTTGTAATTTCCAAGATGGGAACTATGTGAACTATGGTCCATGGCGTATCCCTGCCGAACATAAATCAACCATTTATTATTGCCGCACGCTTGGTGTTCCCCTTGAAGTGCTCGTAAATAAATCAGGTAAATCTTATTACTATTATGAAAATAAAGAAGGTGCCTTTAAAGGTCAGCCTGTCCGTCAGGAACTTGCAGATATAGATTTCAAAGGTTATTCAACTGAACTCCTTGCAAAGGTTGCTGACCAAGGTGGTCTTGATCAGCTGATTTCACAAGAAGATAAAGAAAAATTACTAGAAAACCTGCGTCGTTCCGGACTAATCAATTCACGCGAACTTAACTACCGCGCAAACCGCGCCCGTGGCCACAGTGTTTATCCAGGTGCTGGAACAAACTTTGGTGAACTATCAGAGCCATTTGCCCTTGCGGATGCGCTTTCAATTACGCCTGCAGCACGCAATGAAACGGCCGATCATCCACCGGTTATGTTCCAAGCCGTTGGCGGTATGGATCAGATCGCGCAAGGTTTGAAAAATGCACTTAAGAAAAACCAAATTCGTTATAATTCTGAAGTCACAGATGTGGTTCAAGACGATAACGGTGTTAAGGTTACTTATAAAAATACTCAAAATGGCCGTGTTCGAACAGAAGAAGCTGATTATGTGATTTCAACTGCTCCACTTGGTGTGATGCAGAAAATGAATATTAACTTAAGCGAAGATTTTGCGAACGCGATGAAGGCCACAAACGGTAATCCGGCTTGTAAAATCGGTGTTGAAATGGATCATCGTTTCTGGGAACAGGAAGAAATGATTTATGGCGGTGTAACAAGCACTGATATTCCTGGTCACCGCATTTTGGCTTATCCATCAGGCAACCTATTTGGTCAGGCACATGGTGATACTGGTGTTATTCTTGGTTATTACCCAATTGGCGGTCAATCTGTTCCGATCAGTAATCTTTCCATGTCAGAACGGATTGAATTTGCATTATCAGTTGGTGAAAAAGTTCACCCTGGCAAATATAGAAAACATTTCACTGGCGAAGCGATGTCAGTGGCATGGCACAAGATGAAATATGCACTGGCAGGTTGGGAAAACTGGACACGCCGTGGACGCACACGTGCATTCCCAATTGTGCATAAAGGTGATAATCGTATCTTTGTTTCAGGTAACATCGCCTCCCCTGCTCTTGGTGGCTGGATGGCTGGTGCGATTGAAGGTGCGTGGTCTACAATGGAAGTTATCGACAAACGTGTTGCACAACAAGGATAATTTGATATCTTGATTTTGAGGACATAATGTCGTCACATTAATATCAAATAATGATATAATGTAACGATTAATAATAAATATATATAATATATAGTGTGGTGAATATGAAAAATTACTTTAAGTTACTAGTTGCTTTAATGGGCGCAACGACAATTATTTCAAACGCAAATGCGCAAGATCATTCTGCAGAAGGCGCACAAATCTATACTGATTTTTGTGAAGCATGCCATCAACCAGGTGGTGAAGGATATGAAGATATCTATCCTGCGCTAAAAGGAAATGAGTTTGTTCTTGGCGATAAAGAAGAACTTATTTATCTGCTTCTTGAAGGCCGTGCAGGAATGCCAACCTTCATCAGCGATCTTGAGGTTGACGAACTAACAACGATCGTTAACTACATTCGAAACAGTTGGGGCAATGCAGGCGGTGAGATTACACAAGAAGAAATGGACGTCGCCTATGAAGAAATTGCGGAAGAAGACGACGGCTTCGGTCCTGGTAACTAAAAATTCATGAAAAATCGCAATGATTTCAAACAGATTTCATTGCGATTTTTTTTTAATCCTATAAGCTATCTTCCGTCCTTGCATGAAGATGCTGAAAAATAAATTCCTAGGGAGAAAACAATGTCTAAACTAACTAAAATCGCAGCGGCACTGGTTATCGGTGGTCTAACTGCTTTTTCTGCAAATGCACAAGAAATCGAAAGAACAAGTAAAGGTTTCCTAGATCCAGGTATCGCAATCCCTGCTGGTGCAGAAACATATTACATGAGTGGTAAAGGTAACCACGCGTGGGGCGAAGGTTGCATGACACGCGAAGAGCGCCAAGCAAAAGGCGACGAATGTAAGCCGGGCGATATGTATGAACAAGGTAAAGCAATTTTCGAATCTTTCAAAACTCAGCTTGAAGACGCTGGTTGGTCACTAAGCGATGTTGTTATGCTTCGTATTTATGGTGTACCGGGTGAAGACGGCAAAGTTGATTCAGCAGCATTCAACAAAGCATACCGTGAATATTTCGGTGAAAATTCAACAAGCGGTAACACAAACCTTCCATCACGTACATTCGTAGGTATTCATTCACTTGTTGTACCAGGTTGGTTGGTTGAAGTTGAAGCACGCGCCATCCGCATGCCAAAATAATAAGATACGAAGGAAGAAATCATTATGACTAAATTCTTTAAAATTGCACTTGCTGCCTTTGCTGCGCTAACCGTGACTGCAAACGCACAGGAAATTACACGTATCGACGAAGGTCGTCATTTCTATTCAACGATCGAAGTACCTGCTGGTGCGGATCAGCTTTATGTATCTGGTAAAGGCCCAGGCGCCATTAACCCAGACGCAGAAGGTGTAGCACGTTACGGTTCAACAGAAGAACAAGCACGCAGCACATTCACAAAGATCAAAGAAGCCGTTGAAAAAGCAGGCTGGAGCATGAGTGATCTTGTAATGGTTCGTGTGTATCTTGTTGCTGATCCGGCAATGGGTAAAATGGATTTCGCAGGTTTTAACACTGCATACCGTGAATTTTTCGGTACAGAAGAAAATCCAAATAAACCAGTTCGTGCCGTTGTTGAAATTTCCGGTCTGGCTGTTGATGGCTGGCTCGTAGAAATCGACGTACGTGGTGCGAGAACCAAATAAACTTCAAGTTAATTCTTGATTGCAAAAGAAAAGACGCTGATTATTTTCAGCGTCTTTTTTATTTTACGACTCTCAATTTCTTAACCCTGATATTTCCCCGGTCTGTCGGTTTGACCCGGTTCCATTTGCGGCAATAATGCCGGGCAAGCATCCCCCATATTTTCACCGGTGGTTTTTACATCCACAAATACAGTCGTTGCATTGGCAACCATGCCATTTATACCGTCCTGATCAAGGGTGTCTGCTTTCACATGCTCAACAAAAATCGGATAAATCATCCCCGCTTTTAATTGATCCGCATGCAGGCGGTATTGAGTTTCACGAAATGTCATCGCCCCACGATCCGTGAACGCCGTACCGCTATGATCAACGCGGTTACCGTGACAATCTGTAACGGATACAAAAATCATATCATCGATAATACCGTTCGGATCAGCACGCCCACTGCTAAAGGGTGACCATGTTATTGTCAGGTCTTTATCCGGATTAATATTATCCTGCGAAACCGGAATGCCGCCTTGTTTAAAAGTGACCTTGATGAAATCAGGAATGGTTCTATCCCCATTTTCACCACCGACCATAAATTTCAAATCATGGTTTTTACCGTCGCTGGTTTTAAAATTATAATGATATTCACCATCAGGATATTTGACGTCCATTTCTTCACGGGTTTTATAACGATCCCCTTTTACCTTAAGCATGTTATCAATAAGATCAAAATCCACGGTTTTACCGTTACCGGTAAACTTGGCATCGGTTACCGATCCGCCTTCTTTGATGAATAATTCAGCATAAAAATGATAATTTAAAACCTTGGTTTCACCGTCATTCATCTGCCTCAAGTTGACGGCCTTGCCAATTGGAATAAATGAAATATCAGGATGGCTATCCTGCGCCATTACGGGCAGGCTTAATGATAAAAGAGCCGTCGTTAAAAGTAACCTTTTCATCGGTTCATCCACTGGAAAAATTCAACCGTATAACCACCCGGGTCACGGATCAGGAAGGCACGAATTGGTGTACCCTGATGGGTTTCGATTTCTTTTTCAATTTTGATGTTCTTGGCATTCAGGATCGCACCATACCAATCATCAACACTTTTTGAAACAATGCTGACCATCACCGCACTATCCGGGTTGGGTTTATGAAAACCACCATCGCTGTCTTTCACGACCCCAACGAACGCACCGGCGTTAAGCTTATAAATTTTAACCCAGTCATCATCATATGTGGCTTCTAATGACAGATCACGACCATAGAAATTAACGGCCTTTTCCCAATCATCTGCTGAATAATAAAGCATTGTGATTTGTTCATCGATTGTTGGTAAATCCATGGTTCCTTTTAAGCTCCTGTCTGTTTGTCCTTTGTCCATCTGAACCGGCAGTTCCGTGCACTGCAAACCGCCAACATTTTCCCCTGTCGTATTAAAATCCAAGAAAGACGTGGATGCATAAGTGGCAATGGTTGGTACATTGCCCACATAATTTGTGTCCATCACCGCATGTTCAACGGAAACTGAATATACTTCGCCGGGATTAAGAAGATCCGCGCTAATGGTCACATCCGTATCAGCGTAGGTCAAATGCGCCCCGCCGCCAAACGGCACACCAGAATGGGATATTTTTTCGCCCTTGCAGTTCCCAACCACCGCGAACACAAGATCATCAACAAAGCCATTTTCGTCCGAGCCCCCCTCTGTAAATGGTGTCCATGAAATATTAAGGTCCTTTTCCGGATCAATATCATATGAATTCACGACACCGCCGTCTTGCTTGAATGTAATCACGGGCGCCGCAGGGATACGGGTTTTTCCGTCTGCTTTCTTGCTTAAATTCACAGGGATATTAAGGGTATTATTCCCCGTTTCCGTATAGGTAAAATTATAATCCCCATCTGGATATAATGCATCGAGATCGGCTTCCGTTTCATAACGGCCGCCATGCGTTTCAAGTACGCTTGGGTGATCCGCGAAATTCATGGTATCAATGCCCGCATTGGCAAGGGTTCCATCCGTAACCGCGCCGCCCTCTTTCACGAAAATTTCAGCGAAGAAATGATAATTGATCATTTCCTGATTTTCAGAATTTCGGTCTTGTCTGTAATTGGCGGTTTTACCCACCACAAGAAACTGCGTGTCACTGCTGTTCACCGTGCTATCTTGCGCACAAGCCATCACGGACATAGAAGATAAAACAAGTAACGACGTACCCCATTTTTTAAGCATTAGTTATTCCCATTATTTTATTTTAGGTTTATGTTCAAACCTTAACGTAAATGAGTGACAGAATAAAGATATAACACATGGCAAAAACTTCTAAGGAAATGGTCCAGGCCGCAAATGCGGAAATTGAAACCATCAGCGTGGATCAGGCAAAATCAATGCTTGATGATCCCAATAACACATTCGTGGATATTCGCGATGTGCGTGAACTGGACGCGGAAGGAACCATTCCCGGCGCATATCATATGCCGCGCGGCATGATTGAATTTTGGGCCGATCCGCAAAGCCCTTATTACAAGAAAATTTTTGCCTCCGGTAATAAGTTCATTTTTTACTGTAAATCTGGCTGGCGCAGTGCACTTGCGACCAAGGCCGCACAAGATGTCGGCGTGGAAAATATCTGTCACATCGATGGCGGTTTTAGCAAATGGGTTAAGGAAAATGGCGCCGTTGTGCCAAAACGCGCCGGAAAATCACCCGCCGTTAAAGAGGGCATTTATGATCTGCTGCCGTTTGTGGTTAACCCGGACAATATCGCAAGGTTCGATGGCGATAAAGTGCTGATCGGTGACCGCCGCAAATACCCATTTGAAAAGGTCATGCATGAATGCGCATCCGTCACCGATGTCGCCACCGCAATTAAAGACATGGTCACACAAGGAAGCGGCCCATGGATGGCGGCGGTTAATGCATTACGGTTTGTTGCAAATGACGGGCCGGATGCGTTAAAAACGGCCCGCGATGAATTGGTCGCCACCCGCCCAACCAACACCGCCATGTCATTACGCCTTGATGAGGTTCTTGAAGCGGCCCGCCTTGCGGACGAAAATGGTATCAGCGTTGATGACGCGATTAAAAATAAAATCGAAAGCATTAAAAACAGCATTTATGATAATTACGCCCTGCGCGCCCGTGCCATGGCCGATGTAATTGATGATGGTGACGGGATCCTAACCATGTGTTTTGGTGAAGCCGGATTTATCCTGTCACTGGCGCTCGCAAAACGTGACGGTAAAAATATCACCGCTTACGTCCCGGAAACAAGACCATACCTACAGGGTGCCAAATTAACCGCGCCAAGCATCACGGAACTGGGTATTGAAGCCAACCTGATCACCGACAATATGCCCGCACACATCATGCGCGAAGGCAAAATCAATAAATATATCACCGCCGCCGACCTAATCACGGTTGATGGCCATGTGTGCAATAAAATCGGCACATACCAAAATGCCATCACCGCGCATGCCCATGATATCCCCTATTTCGCGTTTGCGTGGGGGCGTGACGATAATAAATTAAGCCGCGATGACATCGTGATCGAAGAACGCGACCCCGCGGAAATCAGGCAGGCGCTAGGCCAGCCAACAACCCGTGATGACGTGGGTGCAAGATACCCGACATTCGATATCACACCACCGAAATATGTATCCGGTGTGGTAACCACATCGGGTGTCGTCAGCCCCTACACACTTAAGAATTTAAAGGAATGGTAATGTCAAAAGCAGCAATTCTTGGCGGCACGGGGATTTATAACCTGCCCGGTATCGAAATTGATGAAGTCCGCGTTACCAATGAATATGGTGAGGCCGTCTATTATCAGGGTAAAGGGGATTACGCCGATATCATTTTCATGACCCGCCACGGTGTGGATCACACGACCCCACCCCACCGCGTTAATTACCGCGCCAATATGAAGGCATTAAAAGACGCAGGCGTTAAACGCATCATGGCCACCTATGCGGTTGGGTCCATCACCGCCAAATATCAGGTCATGGAACTGGCGATTATGCGGGATTTCCTTGATTTCACAAATGGCCGTGAATTTAGTTTCTTTGACACCATCGAACGCGGCATCGGCCACGTGGAAATGAGCATCCCATACTGCCCGGTGATGAGCGCCAAGGCAATCGAACTGGCGGATAAACATAATATCAGGGTCAATGACGGTGCCACTTATGTGGCGACAAACGGCCCCCGTTTTGAAAGCCCGGCCGAAATTAAAATGTATCAAATGCTGGGCGGTGATGTGGTTGGTATGACCGGATGCCCGGAAGTATACCTTGCTGGTGAGCTTGGCATGGTAATGGGTGCGGTTGCATTACCCATTAACCTTGCGGCCGGGTTAGAGGAAAAAATAACCATTCACGAGGGCAACATTGATGAGGTAAGAGAAAATATGGTGCGTTTGATGCTGGATGTCTTAAAATCCACCACCGACGATGCGTGCGAAGCACCAATTTTGCTTTAGGGGGATTTTATGCAGGAAACATTTCAAAATATCACACCGCTTGATGATTTTTCAGAAATCTGTGAATGGCTCGCCTTTAAGGGCTGGTCAGAAGCAGAAGGCGGCAATCTGTCCCTTAGGATTGATGCGGAAAACATTCCGGAAATTTTAAGAAATCCTGATAGTGACCCCGTGCCACTGCCGTTAACGGTTGCGGCACTGGGCGGTCAGTATTTGTTGATCACCGGATCGGGCACCCGTTCCCGTGATATTGCCTTAATCCCGGAAGAGGGCGTCGGATTATATAAAATCGCCGACGACGGCAAATCATATCAGTGGATTATCGGCAACAACCGCCCCACCAGCGAAATGCCAAGCCACTGCGCCATTCAAAATGAATTTATGTTAAGCCGCCCGGAATATCGCGCCATTGTCCATACCCATCCGGTAAAATTAATATCGCTGACCCATATCCCGGAATTCCATGACCCAAAGGTCTTAAGCGACTGTATATTAGGACTTCAAAGCGAGGCTCGCATCCAATTACCGGAAGGCATCGGCCACTTACCGTTTCAGGTACCGGGTAGTTTAGAGCTCGGCCTGTTAAGCGCGGAAGAAGTTAAACACCGCAATGTGATCCTGTGGCATATGCATGGCGCGTTAAGTGTCGGCACGTCCCTCACCCACGCATTTGACCAGCTTGAGGTCGTCGAAAAAGCCGCCGATATATTCTGGACATTAAAACAATCCGGCCTAAGCGTCGACGGCATGCGCGGCGAGGACCTTGATAAATCAATGGAATATTTCGGCCGCACCGACAGATATAAAAACGCATTTAAAGATAAAGATTAAATTATAAAAGTATTAATAAAGGTAGACATTAAAATGAGCAAAGACGGAAAAGTATCAAAAGACGCCGGCATGGGCACCATCGTAAACCACGTGGGCGAAGGCATTCATGACCGCCATTCCCATCAAATGCCGATTTATCAGACGTCTACCTTTGGGTTTGACACGGTCGATGACGCCGCCGATGTTTTCGCGGGCCGCGTTAAGGGTTACGCATATACCCGCACCCACAACCCCAATTATGATCATCTCGCCAATAAAATCGCCTATATGGAAGGGATCGATTTAATCAAGGCTAACCCGGACAAAGAACCAAATGAAATCGTCATGGGTAAAGTGACATCATCCGGCATGGGTGCCACATCCGCGGCTGTGCTCGCCCACATCGGCGCCGGTGATAAGGCCATTGTTCAAATGGGCCTATATGGCAACACTTTTAAATTTTTCAATGAACTGGCCCCAAGGTTGGGGATCGAGGTCATGTGGGTTTCCGATTGCAGCCGCGAAGGGTTAGAAACCGCAATCAACGCCCATCCGGACGCCAAACTGGTGTTTGTGGAAACACCGTCCAATCCAAAACTGGAAGTGATTGATTTAAAAGCACTGTGTGACAAGGCCCACCAACACGGCATGTGGGTGTTTGCCGACAATACATTCGCGACCCCATTTCACCAGCGCCCGTTAAATTTCGGTGTTGATGTAATTGTTCATTCAACATCCAAATATATTTCCGGTCACGGCCAAATCATCGGCGGCGCCATCGTCAGCACCCACCTTGATTACATGCACCCTGGCGGACAAGGCGTGGGGTTAACTTATAAAATGCTGGGCGTGGCCCCAAGCCCGAAAGACACATGGCTGATTAATAACGGCCTAAAAACATTTGAAATCCGCATGCAGCGCCACGCGGAAAACGCGCAAGCCATCGCCGAATGGTTAGAAGCCCGTGACGAGGTTAAAGCCGTTTACTACCCGGGTCTAAAATCAAACAAGGGCCATGAAAAAGCAAAAGCGCAAATGATCAACGGTTTCGGCGGCATGCTATCTTTTGAACTGCATGACGGCAAAAACGGCGGCGCGGAAAACGGCAAAGCCTTCACCAATGCCCTGACCGTCCCGACACTTGCGGTGTCACTCGGAAATGTAGACAGCCTAATCCAACACCCCGCCAGCATGACCCACAGCGCCACCCCAAAAGCGGAACGTGAAATCGCGGGGATTACGGACAGCATTATTCGTTTGAGCGTAGGGATCGAGAATGTGGAAGATTTGATTGCTGATCTTGAGCAGGCGATGGGGGTTGTTAGGTAGGAGACAGCAAAAGTTATTGTTTGTAATCGCTATAAAACAAACTAACTCAGTTTTAAGAATCTATCCAATTTTAACTTAGGTGATGCTCTCATTCTATCTTTACGCCCTTTATCATCTGCAGCCCCTGGTTCCACATATGTGAAATTCATAGGCCTAGAATTGTCATATAAACCAACATCAATCATATATGCTTCATATCTTTTACCATCGCTAGGTGCGCAACTTGTATTTATATGGATAATATGAATTAACCTTAAATCTACAAGTTCTTTTAATGCCTGCCTAAACTCTCTAATGTTTTCCAAATCTTCCTTAGAAACTAAAAATACATTTGTTCTATTATCATGATAAACAAAGGTTTTTATCTCTTGTAAATATTTCTCTAATAAATTGGCATCTTCTTCTGAATCTTTTCCGATACCCTCCATTTTTTTTCTAATTGATGAGATTGCTTCATCAGTTACCTGAATCTTATTAATTTTTTCACCTTCAGGCTTTGATTGAATAAGTTTTACAAATAGAGATAAAAAATCTCTCGGTACCCCACCAGAAGCTAAACACAATTGTTTAAATGAATCTCCGGCAAAAATCTCATTTATCTTTAATCCTAATGCGCCACTCTTCTCAATTGAATGCTCTAATAAGAATTTCATAAAAACTTGTAAATCATCAAACTTATCTAATGTATAATCTAAATCTATATCATAAATATCATGACCTAATTCAGTTCCAATATATGAATCATCTTCTTGGACATAAAGAGTACTTCTATGTTTAATTGTAGCTACTTTTAAATATAAAGATGTCCCTTTTGATATTCGATGAAAGAAATCTACAAAATATGCTTGAGTATTCCTTTTTAAAAAATAAAAATCATCTAATATCAAAAAGATAAATTGCCCATCATTGGCTTTGCTATAATCGTTACAAACCTTTTGGTATTTATTTATAGTTAATTTTAAATTTTCTATTTTATAATAGGAAACACTAGTAGAAGTTTCCTTCTCTCTCAACTTTTTTCCTGTTAAACTAGCACTTGCATGTTTACCACTTATTTCACCCGCACCACCATTTTCGGATAGATTTCTTTCTTTTAGGTCAGTTTCTTGAAAATCTGGTTTTTGTATTTCTAAATTAATATCTTTTAATACTTGATTTAAATGTCTTCTAAAGATTGATGCTTTAAAGTTACATTTATAGAGAGGTCTTTCTTCTCTAGAGACCTTAATTAATTGTTCAATCAATGTCTTTAAAACATATAAAATAATATTTGGAAAACTAATATCTTTATAATCTTCTAGATTAATATAAATAAAAGCATATTTTTTTTGGTCATTAATAGAAGATACTAATGATGATTTTCCTGCCCCTCTTCTACCAAAGACAACATGATTTTGCTTAGAAAGTAGTTTCTTTTTAAAATTCTTAGGGTCTACAAAATCCATACCAGAATTTACTGTAGCTCTCAAATTTTCTTCAATATATAAGGTTAATTTTTCAATATTAGACAATCTAGTCCCCCCTTAAAGTAATTTCTAGTAATTCTATTAACAAAATTTGTACGTGTCAAATTTCAATCAATGTATGAAAATCAAATTGCTAGTCTCTACTTGATAATTTTTTCCACTTCGAGGATTCTTACCGCTTGAGTGTGTAAAGTTTCTTTGTTTGATGGGGGCGTTGCCCCCGCGCTCGCGCGCTCCCCCTCCGCGAAAACGTTCGCGCGGCGCAGAAGCGCCGTTCTCAGACCTTGATGATCAAGGTCTTCGGGGGGTGACATTATCGTGAATGATGGTTAAAGTGCAGGTAATTCATTTTTTACCGGAGTTTATTCATGAAAAGATTTGTTGCATTCATTTTAGTGGCCCTGTTTGGGATGGTGCAGATTGCGCAGGCGGATGGGACCTATTATGTGGTGCGTCATGCGGAAAAGCAGGATGGGGATAACCCGATCCTGACCGAAAAGGGCGTCAAGCGCGCGGAACATATCGTTAAAATGTTAAAAGATGAACCGATTTCACGGGTCTTTTCAACGGAAACTTACCGCACCGTAATGACTGCAACACCAACCGCCGCCGACAGGGGTGTCGCGGTTGAGCTTTTCAGCACAGATGATCTTTCCGGCTTTGCGGATATGTTAAAATCACTGGACGGTACGTTTCTGATCGTCGCCCATAGTTCATCAACACCCGATCTCGCGTCACTGCTTTCCGGTACCAAGCAACCAAAACTTGCGGAAACAGATTACGAGCAAATGTTCAAGGTCGTGATCAAGGATGGCAAGGCGACATTGACGCAGTTTCAGACGAGTTTTTAGTTTAATGGGGGGATCTACCGCTCGTGGCCCTCGCTACTTGAGCTCCCCCCGGCCTTACGGCCTCCCCCCTCAAGGAACCTCATTGTTGAAAGCAGTGCTATGACCACATTGATTTTTGATATCATCGGGATGACTGGTGTTGTGATGATTTTAGTTGTTTATTCGTTGGTGCAATTGGACCGTATGGATGTGAAATCGTTGCTTTATTCTTTGGTCAATGCGCTTGGGGCTATATTCATTCTGATCTCATTAACGGTCAGTTTCAACATGGCGTCTTTCGTGATTGAAATTGCGTGGTTGATGATCAGTTTATTTGGTATTTTTCAAGCGATTAAAAAAAGTCGGTCATAATCCGGTTTTGACCTTAAGCCTAACGGTCACGTCATTTTCGGCGAATATGCCTTCTGCTTTTCTGACGTCCTTTTTGATGGGTAAGACATACCCTTCTAAATCTTTGCTTGGGAACATGCTGGTTTCCCATGTGGTATTGCCGATGGTGGCCGTGACCTTCACCGAACCCCAGCCCCGGCGTTTTCGGCCCGTGTTGGCGGGGTCCGTGAAAAAGCGCACTTTTGCGGCCTCTTCCCCGTCAATGGTGATGAAATGCCATGCGCCCTTGCCTTGATAAATCCACATGGGGGCCGTTATTTCAAAATCCAGTTCTTCCATTATGACCCGCTGCAATCATTGCGGAGCGCGACAAGCATTTCAGCGTCCTGTTTATTGGATAATATTTCCTCGTCAGAAAGGCCATCCAGTTCATGGGGAAAAATAAGCCAGTCTTCGGTTTTATGGGTATAATAATCCGGCACGCGGTCGGTCATGTTTTTATTTGGTTTATAATAAACCGTACCCACCCGTAAATCGGTCGGCATGTTTTTGCGCATTTGATTTTTAAGCTCTTCGATGATCGCTTTAATGCTGCGTCCGCTATCAAATACATCATCGAGAATAAGCAAGCTATCATCCGCATTCATATTTTCCACCAGATAATGAAGGCCGTAAACACGGACGTTTTTATCCTGTTTGCCAATACCCGTATAGCTCGCGGTGCGAATGGCGATATGGTCTGATTTTATATCACAGAAATCCATCAATTCCTGAACGGCAATGCCCACGGGTGTGCCGCCACGCCAGACACCGACGATAAAATCCGGACGAAACCCATCGCGGATAATCTGTTCCCCAAGTTTCAGTGACGCGCTCATCAGTTCGTCTGCTGTGATATAAACTTTATCCATATTATTCCCTTTCCCGCGTACTATAACGCCCATAATATAAAAAAGGAATTCCATTCTTGCCGATGATTGATAGAATGCTCGCATGGTTCGCATTGCATTCATTTTGGTGATTATTATTTTGGCGGCTGTCGGTTGGCAGGCGGCATTAGACCGCGACCGTGACCCCAACAGGTTACTGATTGTCGAGGTCAATACATCCGCCGAACGCACCGGATTATTAAGATCACAGCTCGACAGTTTCGAGGCGGAAAACCCGGGTCTTAAGGTCGATGTTATCTCGCTTTCATGGGGGCAGGCCTTTGAAAAATTAAGCATGATGATCGCGGGCGGGCAAATTCCCGATGTGATTGAAATGCCAGATTTCTGGTTATCCCGTTATGTCAGTGCCGGACAAGTGGCCGATATGACGGATTATCTTTCCGGTGAAACATTTGATGCTGATCTGGAACAGGATACCTTTGCATATGGTAGCATTCATGACCGCATTTACACGGTGCCTTATGGTTATTACTTACGGGCGATGCTTTATAACAAGAAAATATTCCGCGAGGCCGGCATTTCAAAACCACCACTGACCATGGATGAATTTTATCAAACGGCCGCGAAGATTTCCGAGCTGCCCGGCACAAGCGGGTATTGCCATCATGGCGGACGCGGGGGTGCTGTTTTTTATTACTGGATCATGAACACGATGAACGGCAAAAATGAATTTTTTGATCAGGATGGCAACAGCACATTTTATGATCAGGGGGCCATTGATGGCCTGACGTTTATTCGTGATCTTTATCAAAACGGCTATGCACCACAAGACAGCCTTAACTGGGGCTTAAATGAAACCGTTTCCGGTTTTTATAGCGGCACCTGTGCCATGCTTCATCAAACGCCCGATGCGCTTACGAGCTTAAGAAAAAGAATGAATGATGATGAATATGCATCGGCGCCAATGCCGCTTGGCCCATCGGGGAAAAGCTTCCCACATTTAGGGTATATCGGCTGGTCCGTGATGGAAGGATCAACGAAAAAGGATGCGGCCTTTAAACTGGTTCGTCACTTACTTGAACGGGAACAGCACGAAGCATGGGCAAGACGTTCGGGACTTGTGCCTATTTATAAGAACCTCGCGAAAGATATATTCGCGGGTGGTGACATTGGCGCAGGATGGCTTGAAACCACACAGGATGACCGCTGGAATTATATGATTAATCCCAATTACTTACCGGATATCGCAGAATTTGACAGCATCGAAGTTGTCCAAAGCGGCCAAGCCATGATGCTTGGTGAACAAACACCGGAAGAAACGGCGCGCGCCTGGGCTGATTTTTTAAGTGCATCTCAAAAAAGGTGGTTAAAGGCCAATGAATAACATACGTGAACCATGGCTTTATCTTGCGCCGACGCTCTTGTTTATATTCCTGATGGTGCTTGTGCCGTTGGTCACGGGGATCACATACGCCTTTTATGATTTTGATCTAATTTCCGGCTCCAAGGAATATGTGGGGTTTGATCAATTTAAACGGATATTAAGTGAAGACGCGCTTTTCACCAAAAGTTTGCTTAATACGCTTTTCTGGACAAGTGCATCGCTTTTTTTCCAATTTACGCTCGGGTTATTGCTGGCGCTTATTTTAAACAGTGGCTTTAAGGGGGTTAAATTCATTCAACCGGTGCTGTTTATCCCCTGGGCTGTGCCATCCTTTTTAATTGGTTTGATGTGGGTATGGATGTTTAATCCGGTGACAGGACCACTGCCATATCTGTTCGAAGCTGTGGGTATATTACAAGAGCCGGAAAATATCTTAAGTGATCCTGATCTTGCCATGTGGGGGCCAATCACGGCCAATGTGTGGTTTGGTATCCCGTTTTTCACCATCATGCTGCTTGCGGCATTAAGGTCCATACCAAACGATATATATGAAGCTGCCCAAATCGATGGCATTAGCGGATTTCAGGCATTTCGCCATATTACAATACCGCTAATTGCGCCAACAATAATCATTACGCTACTGGTACGAGCCATATGGATAGCCAATTTTGCGGAAATAATCATCGTCATGACCAATGGTGGTCCCGCCAATTCAACACAGATTGTCGCCACCTATATTTATGACACCGCTTATCAGGAAATGGATTTTGGTTACGCATCCGTAATATCCATTGCATTGATGAGCCTTTTGCTTGTTTATGGCCTGATATTAGGGCGCATCAGACAACGTATGACAACGTATTTTTAGGGAGGCGGAAATGAAAAGTTCAAAATATGCATTCATTGTCGGTTTTCTTATCTTTACCCTGTTTCCTGTTTTCTGGATGCTGAAAATATCGCTTACGCCAGACAGGCTTTTATTTAGCGAAGGCATTACCACTTGGCCAAGTGAGATAACATGGGATCATTATTACGCCGTGCTCATCGAGGGAAGCTTCCCCGATTATTTCCTAAACAGTTTCATCGTGTCTTTTTCAACGGCCATATTGGTGACCGTGATTGCCTGTCTTGCGGGGTATGGGTTATCACGGTTTAATTTTAAAGGCCGCACGGCCATCATGACTATCTTGCTTATTACGCAAATGTTCCCGATCGTGATGATCATTGCGCCAATTTATAATGTGCTGACCTATATTAATTTGGTGGACCATATCGCGGGACTTATTCTTGTTTATACCGCGTTTAATTTGCCGTTTGCCTGTTTCTTGATGCAGTCATTCTTTGATGGATTACCCATTGAGCTTGAAGAAGCGGCTATGATAGATGGCTATACACGTTTTCAAGCATTAGAAAAAGTCACCATTCCATTATGCCTGCCTGGCATTGGTGCGACGCTTGGGTTTGTGTTTACCGCCGCATGGTCGGAACTTCTATTCGCACTTATGTTCATAAGCCGCCAGTCGCAGATGACTTTTCCGGCTGGGATTATGAATTTTGTCACCAAATTTTCTGTGGATTGGGGGCAAATGGCGGCCGCCATGATCCTCGCACTGATTCCGGTTTGTATCTTTTTTGCATACATTCAGAAATTCATCGTGCAAGGCTTAACCGCCGGCGCGGTTAAGGGATAATCAGCGGTTTAAATATTCCTGTTCAAACAGTGTGAAGCTTTGACGTAATCTATTGGTCAAAATATCTTTATATTTGGCATTGGCAAAACTTGTGGAAATACTATTAAAGCTCATTTGCTGAAGTTCGGCGTAGGTCACATCAGTCGTGCTGACGGCTGCGATACATTCTTTGGAAATATTGGTGTCAAAAATACCGTCGTTATCGGTGGAAAGACTAACAGGAATACCAAGACGCAAGAATTTTAAAAATGGATGCGGCGCAGCATTTTTATCGTGAACACTTAATTGATGATTACTGTTGATATTCATTTCAATACCGATACCAAGGTTTCTTGCATATTCAATATTGATTAAATCTTCATCCAAAAGAACCCCATGACCAATGCGCGATACACCCATGATCATCGCGTCCCTGACGTTACGCGGATCTCCCATTTCCCCCGCATGCATGGTCATCTTTAATGGGTGATCCTGATTTTCCCAATTATAACCACTTAAATATCCATAGGCATTCTGCGCTTTTTCAAGCGCCGGATTGCCGCGTTCAATGGCATAAAGATCGGTCCCGACAATGCTTGTCGATGGATTTTCAGCGAGTAATTCGTTCCATTTACGGATCATTTCCGCGTTCATTTCTGCTGGTAAAAACCTTAACTGGCCAAGGTTCCACCTAACGACCACACCCGTTTCATTAAAGAATTTCTCTGACCAGGCATCAAGCTTTTCAATGCTGGAAAGTTCCGGTGAAAAACCATTGGTAAATTCAATATAACTGATGCCGTGACCTGCTGCGCGGGCGAGGAAATCCAGATACAGTTTTTCCATCTTTGTATCCAGATAATCATCCTCGACCATCCATATGACAAAGGCAAAAATTGCGTCAAACCTAGTAAAATCATGGGATACCGGATCAGTTGGCAAAAAGAAGAAATCTATAAACAGGCTTCTATCGGCATCAGATAAATCAAGGAAATTTGCGCTCCCCGGCAAGCTTCTTAACGCGTCCAGTTCATGATCATATAACACTTGCCCATTATTACTAATGGTGGTGATAAACTTTTCCGGTTCGATCACCGGATTATATTCATTCAATATTTCTTCAATAACAGGTCTGGTAAATAATCCATATGGATGAACATGCAGCATGCCCCCTTTTGGAATAGCATGACAAAATTCTGCGAGTGCCGCGGGATCATTCCGCAGTGGTTCAACATCAATTGCCGATTTTCTGATCGCGGTTGCTTTGCTTGCTTCAATGATCAAACGTTGATTTTCACGAAGCAAGCCCATTTCAATATCGGTAAATTCATCAGAAGGGTCAACTTTTAAAAATTCTTCCCACTCCTCACGTGAAATGGGATTACTTGAATGAAAATTACGCTCTCTAATAAGTTCTTTCGCCTGATCAAATTTTTTAAGATGCGCCGCTAATTTAATATTCGCAAGATCATGTTCAGAACAGGATATAAGTAAACCAGATGATAACGAAATTAAACCAACATATTTCAGTATATTCATTTTATTCAACGGCCTACTCCCACGAATTTATTTTTTAATTATTTTCCGGTAAAAATTGTTCAAACCTTTTTAAGGTTTCTTCACCAAGGCTGTCAAATAATTGTCCCAGTTCATCTTTTACCGGCATCCATTGACCCATGCCTTTTGTATAAATAGGCTGTCTGACTTGTTCGCTGCTGGCTGTTTTTACGGCTCTTTTATTTTTATAAAATTCAAGACAGCCTTCTTCAAAATCAACACCGATATGATCAAGTAATTTTCTGACGGTTGCTTCGGTATTTCTCACCATTTCTTCATATTGGATACAGATCACTTTACCCGGCAATACATTATCCCAATGATCCATAAATTTCAGATAATTATTATAATATTTCCCAATATTTTCAAGATCATAACTATATTCATGTCCACCCGCAAAATGCTGCTTAAAGGCACTATAACTACAATCAAGCGGGTGTCTTCTCGCATCAATAATAATTGCTTGTGGCATTATCTTATGAATGAGGCCGACACGTTCAAAATTGGGGGGCATTTTATCAATGAAAAATTCTTTATTCGTACGGTAAGGTTTCGTTTTTTCGATATATTCCTGACCAAAATTTGCAAGTTCCGTCTCATCGAATTTTTCCACAACTTCC
This sequence comes from Pseudemcibacter aquimaris, assembly GCF_028869115.1. NCBI lineage: Bacteria > Pseudomonadati > Pseudomonadota > Alphaproteobacteria > Emcibacterales > Emcibacteraceae > Pseudemcibacter > Pseudemcibacter aquimaris. Next base: position 157,324 of record NZ_CP079800.1, on the reverse strand, counting down.
GGGAAATGTTCTTTATATTTTTTACCGCCGAATATTTTAATTTTTCGCTCTAGCTTCGGCAAAGTAGAAAGTTCCATCGTGCCTTCAATTTTGCTATGGCTTGATAATATTTGTTCAATGAGCGTGGACCCCGCACGCGGCATTCCGACAATGAAAATTGGCGTTGCTCCTGCTGGCTGCGGTGCCGCTTGTTTTTTCAAAGTATTTTTCTCATATGCCTTTAAATGCCTATTACAAAATTGATCATTATATTCAGGCTTATAGTCAATGTTTGGACGCATACCATTGGCAATCTTATATTGATCAATAGTTTCCTTGATTTTACCTTCGCTTTCATAGGCTTTCGCGAGTGCAAATGCCACCTGACAACGTTGGGCCGGATCAATTTCTTCTGATGCGATTAACCTTTTCATTTCCATCTTATCTTCTTCTGAAAATTTATAGGTTTTAAGATCCGCAAGCCCCCACCATCCCGCGCCATTATAGGGTGTATTTTTTAAGCAATTTTTATATGCTTCTTCGCTTTCTTTACGGCGCCCAAGAACCCTGTATGCATGTCCAAGCATTAGGTCGACTTTCCCTAACTCATCAACATCATCTTTTACTTTTTCTGCGGTTTTTTCTGCAGCAATCAACGCGTTCTCATGATCCCCTAAATGACCAAAAATTCGGCTTTGAACCCAATAATTTTTATAATTATCATCTGTCTGAACCAGAATGGCTGCCTCGTCTCTCGCGAGTTCATAATCGCCAATAGCTTCATATGCAGTAACGAGTTCATTACGCAAAATCATGTTGGCTGGATGATATTCCAAACAATGTCTTAAAATATCAGCTCTTTCTTCGTGGGCCTCAACTGTACTTGCCAAATGAGCCAACATAAATCCGGCACGTGGGTGCCCAGGTTGCTTTCTTAATATGTCTCTTGCAATTTGCTCAGCAATATTTGGTTTTTGTTCCTGCATCGCTTGTTGCATTCTTTTATAATCTTGATCAAACGGATCATATTTTTCTGCTTCTTCTACGGCATTTACGGCGTCTTTATATTTTTTTTCGTCAAAATATAATTTTCCAAGAAATACCCAGGCCTGATAAAAGTCAGGTTTCAAATTTTTTGCTTTTTCAAAAGAATCTATTGCTTGCTCGTTATTCCCCAGTTTCATCGATGTAAATGCAAGATCTGCATGCGCCGCATATGATTCGGGATAAATAGCGATAATTTGATGCAAAACATCAATTGCCCTTTTTTCTTCGCCTTTACGCATTAAAGCGCTGCTATAAATCGACATGGCCGTTTCATCATTCTTGTTTTGCTTTAAAAATGATTCTAGTTCGTTGATGGCATTATCATAATTATTCTGGCGAATAAGATTCGTAACTGATTGATAAAATTGATGGTCTTGATTGCTCATATAATCTGGTTTCTATGCTGCGAAATGAAATAAAAGATTAGTTTACTTTAAATTAGAAAAATATTATTACAAAATAATATTTCATAACATAATTTAATTCTAAGCCCTTTCTAATCTTGACTTATTGTTGATATACTACAAAAAAATCAACAGATATTATTTATTTTCCAATCACATGCCGAATATTATTTTGTAACTAACATAAAAACGTAACATTGTTTGAAAAAACTAGCAAATGCGCGCTTTTGGAATGTTATATTATAATTATTATAAATTGACCGTGATCACAATTGAATGCTGTAGGCATGATAAGGCATTTTTTATTAAATTGCTGATGAGAGCCGTGTTGATTTATTCCTCGAAATTTCTCAACACAAATTGTAAAGGGAAAAGTTTGTTTCCCATTTTTATTTCTATGGAGGAAATGAAATGAAATCCAACCCATTGAGCACTATGCTCAAAACATCTCTGATGTGTGGTGTTGCAGCGTCAGGGTTTGCTGTAACAGGTGCATTCGCACAAGATGCTGCACAAGCAGACGAAGACAACGTAGATATTATCTATGTGACATCACGTAAAAGACCTGAAATCGTAACTGAAATCCCAATGAATATTGCGGTTGTTGGTGCAGAAGAAATCAGTCATCGTAACCTTGTTATGGCTGAAGACGCATTCCGTACATTCGCGGGTGCTGCGAACCCACGTGGTGAGCTTATTCTTCGTGGTCTATCAGGTGGTAACGACAGTACACCAGAAACAACAGCGACATTTACTGACGGCATTCCTTTTGACTTCGGTAACCTATATGACGTTGAGCGTATCGAAGTACTTCGTGGCCCACAAGGTACACTTTGGGGTTCAAACGCTATCGGTGGTACAGTTCAGGTTATTACTAACAAGCCAAACCTAAACGAATTCCTTGGCAGTGCATCTGTAATGATTTCTTCTGAAAAGAATCGCCCTGGCATGGGTACTCGTGCATCTGGTATGTTCAACATGCCACTTGTTGAAGAAAAAATGGCTATCCGTGTTACAGCTTCATCTGGTCATGAAGATGGTAAGATTTATAACCCATATACAAACAATTCAGGTAAAGAAGATGATTTCTTCGTTCGTGCTCAACTAGGTTGGGAACCAACAGAAAACACCAAAGTAAACCTTTCTTGGATTAACACACGTGATTTCGATAGCGGCCGTGATGGTTCTGACCATACAGTCCCTGGCTATTACTATGATTTCCAACTTACTGCGAATGATAGTGCACTTTACGGCTATGACGTAACACCAGCATTCACAGATTGTGCCGATCCAGGCATGTCACGTGTTGAATGTTATAATGATCGCTTCGGTACTTCATTAAATGGTCATAACCCTAAGTTCGCTGACTGGGAACTTATGGATCCATATAACGAAGATAAATATCACGTTGTTGCATTAACACTTGAACAAACAGACATTATCGAAGGTGTTGACCTGACATATGCTGGTTCATGGCGCCATTACAGAAACCGTGGCCAACAATCTGGTTGGACTCGTCTTGATGCAAACGACATGTTCCGTACATGGATCATCGATGAATATGATGATGAGCGTATCACACAAGAACTTCGTTTACAGAACAATGACTTCGATGCTCCACTTCAGTGGACTGTTGGTGCGTTCTATGACAAAACGAAACAGGATCCAACAGATTCTGAACAGTGGCAGTATCATGCATCTGATCCACAAAGTCGTGCGATTGCAGCATACCTATGGAATGTTTACTGGGATAGCCCAAGCACACCATATGCTGATTATGCTGATCCAACTGCACTTGGTATTGCTATGTATGGCGATCCAACCAAGAACTATAACGTAACAACAAACAAATACGAACAAAGAGAATTCGCACTATTCGGTGAAGTTGGTTATACAGCTGATCTTGGCGATGCTGGTCGTATGGAATTTGTTGCTGGTCTTCGTTATTACGATCTTAAAGATGTTGAAGATTCACATCAATCAGGTCAATGGGTTGATCCAGTAAATCAAACACTTGATACAACAATGGTTAATGACGGTGAAACTGGCTTCCGTAAGAAGTTCAGCGTGAACTATATGCCAAACGATGATTTCTCAATCTACGCTCTTTATGCTGAAGGCTACCGCCCAGGTGGTAACAATGGTCCATCAGCACCTAACGACTGTAGAAATGATGAAAACATCGGTTCATATGTTGACCGTTATGAATCAGACCAAATCAAAAACTATGAAATTGGTTTCAAAGGTTTTGCATTTAACCGTAACATGAGCTTCTCTGCTGCAGCTTACCAAATCGACTGGGAAGGCGTACAAGCAAGCGTTTATATGCCATCTTGTGGATTTAGTTATACTGCGAACGCTGCTGCTGCACGTTCAAAAGGTGTTGAGTTCGAAAGTACTACAAACCTTACTGACACATTGAAGTTCCTTGCGAACGCGTCATACACTAAATCAACAATGCAAGAAGCTGTTCCAGCACTTCAAGCTGAAGCTGGTGATGACATGACAATGGTACCGAAGTATAACTTCTACCTTGCTCTTGACCAAGCTTTCACAATCGGTGAACAAGATGCGTTTATCCGTGTTGAAGCAAACGGTTATGGTGAAAGTAAATCTCACTTCCGTGCGAAGGATACAGATATTTCACCTGCATACACAGTTGTTGGTCTTTCAGCAGGTCTTAACCTATCTGAAAACATGGACGTTAGCGTTCACGTAAGAAACCTATTCAACAAAGAAATCATCAACTATAAGAGACAACGTTACAACAGTGATTGGTCACTGGGCGCACGTACATATTACTATGGCCGTGAGCGTACTATCTCAGTACGTCTAGACGCTACATTCTAATATAGTCGATAATAAAAATATTAAAGGCGGACCTTAATTTTAAGGCCCGCCTTTTCTTTTGTCTGAGTTAGATCTTTATTAAATCATTCTTCTTCCATCGCGAAGAGTTCAGTATTACCACCGGTTGCCACCGTATTAATCGTTAATGTTTTTTCAGTCGCAAATCGGTATAGATACCTTGGTCCGCCTGCTTTTGGCCCTGTACCAGATAACCCTTGCCCACCGAATGGCTGAACACCGACAACCGCACCAACGATATTGCGGTTTACATAGGTATTACCAACATCCAGATTGCGGAAAATATAATTTGCACTTTCCTCAATGCGGCTATGAACACCAAGTGTTAAGCCAAAACCAGTGTTTTGAACCTGCGCCAGAATATCATCCAGTTTTGATGCCTTATAACGGATCACGTGAAGAACCGGACCAAAAACCTCGTTGGTTAGTTGATCAAGTGAACCAATTTCATAAAGGCACGGGCCAAAGAATGTACCGTCTTTATATTCATCCGGTGTTTCCAGCTTATGAAGAAGCGTTGCTTCACGGTCCATACGTTCAATATGAGCATCAAGCAATCCGCGCGCATCCCCATCGATCACCGGCCCCACATCGGTTTTAAGGCTTAATGGATTACCAAGCGATAAACAGTCCATGGCACCTTTTAACATTGGGATAATGGTATCAGCCACATCATCCTGAATATAAAGAACGCGTAATGCAGAACAGCGCTGCCCGGCTGACTGGAATGCTGATGAAATAGCATCGTCAACCACTTGCTCAGGCAAGGCCGTGCTATCAACGATCATAACATTTTGGCCACCCGTTTCCGCAATAAGCGGCACAATCGCACCTTCACGGTTTGCGAGGCTTCTATTGATGATTTTCGCCGTTTCCGTTGAACCCGTGAAGGCCACACCGGAAATACGTTCATCTGCAACCAATTTTGCACCCACTGTTGCACCATCACCCGTCATCAAATGAAGTACATCAACCGGCACACCCGCTTCATGCATTATTTTTACAGCTTCCGCAGCCACAATCGGTGTTTGTTCGGCTGGTTTTGCAATAACCGCATTACCGGCCGCAAGGGCAGCTGTAACCTGACCCAAGAAAATCGCAAGTGGAAAATTCCACGGGCTGATACAAAGAAATGTACCACGGCCATTAAGATATAGCTCGTTACGCTCACCCGTTGGGCCAGGCAGTAAAATACCACCTTCGAATTTTTCTTCTGCCTGTCCTGCGTAATATCTTAAGAAATCAACGGCTTCACGAACCTCTGATAATCCGTCCGCAAGTGTGCGACCCGCTTCCTTGGCTACCAGACCCATAAAATAATGGGTTCTGGCTTCAAGCTCATTGGCGGCTTCGTTTAATATTTTTGCACGTGCGGCACCGCCAATAGCATTCCATGCTTTCTGTGCTTTCGTGCTTGCGGATAATGCGCGCTCAATATCATCATCGGACGCGATACCAACCTTACCAACAGCATGTCCAGTTGTGGGGCTTAAGACATCTTCCAGATTGGAAAGTGACATTTCACCGGAAACAATCGGCCCCACTGTCCAATCATGTTCAATTTTTAGGTTTTCTGATAATTCCTCAATTTCAAGCGGGTCTGTTAGTTCAAAACCACTTGCATTTTTTCGGCCAATGGCCTCACGTTCAGAAGCACTTAAAATATCAGCTGGCAGTGGAATCATACTGTGACGCTTTGGTGATTTTTCCTCAACCAACTTAATGGTATCTTGCATCAAATCATCAACCGCCACTTCACTATCCATAAAGCGGTTCACAAATGAACTGTTCGCCCCATTTTCAAGCAAACGACGCACAAGATAAGGCAGCAAATCTTTATGTGCACCCACCGGCGCATAAACACGAATATTAAAATCAACATCCGTATTATCCGACACCGTATCATATAATAAATGACCCATACCGTGTAGACGTTGAAATTCAAATTCTTCCGCAGCCACATTCCATTTTTTCACGAGCTCTAATATAAGAGCGACGGAATAGGCATTATGCGTTGCAAACTGTGGATAAAATACATCACGTGCCGACATAAGACGTTCCGCGCAAACCTGATAAGAAAGATCAGTTGATGGCTTACGAGTATAGACAGGATAATCAGAAAGTCCTGCTTCCTGGGCATGTTTAATTTCACTATCCCAATAGGCACCCTTAACCAGACGCACCATAAATTTACGGTTTAATTCACGGCCCAGTTTAGTAAGCCAGTCAATCACATATGGCGCACGCTTTTGGTATGCCTGCACCACAAGACCCAGACCTTCCCAATCCTGAAGTTCTTCTGATCTTGCCATTGCTTCAAAAATATCAAGGGATATATCAAGACGGTCTGCTTCTTCCGCATCGATTGTAAAGCCAAGGTTCCTTTCTTTAGCAAGTTTTGCAAGCTCAATAATACGCGGCGCCATAAATGACATCACAACATCATGATGACCCATTTCATAACGTGGGTGAAGCGCGGAAAATTTCACCGAAATACCATTGGCTGGATACGGATGTGTTTCTTTTTCACCCTTACCAATTTCAAGGATCGCCGTTTTATAAGCTTCAAAATATCTATCGGCATCGGCCATAGTGCGCGCGCCTTCACCTAGCATATCAAATGAAAAACGCGTGCCAGGTTTATTTTCCTTGATACCACGTGAAATAGCTTCCTCGATGGTGCGGCCAAGAACATATTGACCGCCCATGATGCGCATGGCTTGCATGATCGCAGTACGAACCACCGGTTCACCGGCCTTTTTAATAAAGCTTTTAAACCAGTTATCCGTGTTACCAGCAACATCGCCAAGATCAACAAATTCACCCGTCAGCATTAAGCCCCAAGTGGACGCATTGACAAATGTGCTTTCGGAATGTCCCTTGTGATCAGACCATTTGCCCGCCTTAATCTTTTCATTGATAAGCTTATCAGCCGTGGCACCATCGGGAACACGCAGTAGCGATTCTGCCAGACACATAAGAGCAACGCCCTCTTTATTAGATAGATCAAATTCCTGAAGGAAATAATCCATTGTCCCTTGGCTATCGCTTTTATCACGTGATTTGGTAACGAAATCACGGGCACGGTCAACAAGTCTGTTACGTTCACCGAATGTCAGTTCTGTTGCATGCAACAGATTATCGATACATTTTTCTTCATCCGCATGGATATTTTTACGAAGATTTAAACGGATATCATCCAATGATAATGAAAGTGCGTTTTCACGGTCGTTAAGCGCGTACATATCGGCCACTCCTGTAAATTAATGTAAATGAGATTACAAAAATTATGCCAAGTTTATAGCAGAATGTCCTACTTTTTTCAGGATTGTGCCGATATTTTATCTAAGTTTAGATGCTTAAAACAGGATTTTATGCTACTAACATTCCACAACATTCACAGCAAGACCACCTTTTGAGGTCTCTTTGTATTTTTCCTGCATGTCCTTTCCGGTTTGTCGCATCGTTTCAATAACCTTATCAAGTGACACATGATGAACCCCGTCACCGTGCATGGCAAGACGCGCCGCATCGATGGCCTTAACCGCCCCCATGGCATTGCGTTCAATACACGGAATTTGCACAAGGCCGCCAATTGGATCACACGTCAGACCCAGATTATGTTCCATGCCGATCTCGGCGGCATTTTCCACCTGAAGCGGGGTACCACCTTTTACGGCTGCAAGTCCTGCCGCTGCCATAGAACAAGCCACGCCAACCTCGCCCTGACAACCGACCTCGGCACCGGAAATAGATGCATTCTTTTTATAAAGAGACCCAATCGCCGCCGCCGTTAATAAAAATTCATGGATCGGTTCCATGTCGCCATTTCGGTTATAAAACCTGTCATAATACCGCAGAACCGCCGGGATAATTCCCGCTGCCCCATTGGTGGGGGCCGTGACCACACGACCACCGGCCGCATTTTCCTCATTCACCGCAAGCGCCCATAAATTAATCCAATCAAGAATAACGGAAGGATCGCTTAATTGTTTTTCCTGAGCATCGCGTAATGCTTTTAATGTCTGGGCAGCACGTCTTTCCACATTAAGGCCACCCGGAAGCTTTCCTTTGGTTTCGCATCCTCGATTGATGGAAAAATCCATTGCTTCATATATTTGATCAAGTCCGGCTTTAATCTCGTCTTCTGATTTTAAGGCCTTTTCATTTTCCCAAATCAGCTCAGCAATTGAACAATCATGTTCTTCACATAATTTCAACAGATCTTCACCCGTATTAAAGGGGTGCGGAACTGGAATTTCTTCCGGTGGCGGTGTATTTCTACCAAAATCTGCCTCACGCATAATCGCGCCGCCGCCAACTGAATAATAATTATCTTTGGAAAGTAATTTTCCTGCTTCGTCATACGCGCTTAATGTCATGCCGTTGCTATGATGTGGCAATAATTTTTCCATATGAAACGGCATATGGTCAGCAACCGAAAAATAAATCTCATGCTTGCCGAGCAGTTTTATACGCTGGCTCGTTTTTATCTCGTCACAACGCGCATCAATGATGGATGGATCAATTGTGGCTGGTTCATTGCCCTCTAATCCCATCAGGATGGCTTTATCAGTGGCGTGACCAATACCGGTTAATGCAAGTGAGCCATAAACATCAATTTTTACGGATGAAACAGCTTCAATTGAAACGATATTTTCAAGGAAATCTTTGGCCGCAAGCATCGGCCCTACGGTATGCGAACTGGATGGCCCCACACCAATTTTAAAAAGGTTGAAAACGCTGTAATACATGCCCTCACCCTTACTCTGTTATTTAGGGAGTTGTGTTGAAAAAGATATTAAAAACGCAGACTATGCGTTTTGAGCATTCTTATCAAGTGATTTGATATGCTCTAATACCCTTAACCATTTATTCGCTTCACATATTTCGATGGCTTGGCTACGACCCATACGTCGGATCAACTTCTTTGCAAGCTCTTCAATTGTTTGGTCGCTCATGGTTTTACCTGCTCTTTGGTACTGACTTAACGTTCACTATTTTCACATAATGACACAACATTATGGCAATAAGATGCCCTAAAAAACACAGCATTTACGCCCCTGAAAACCCAAAGTCAACCAAAGATATTCACAAATATTTACATAGGTTTCACAGGCATATTTCACACGGTATATTTAAATCTGTGCATTTGCAAGTTTATAGAATAAAATATTGCCATGTTATGATTCTTCATTCGATTCATCTAACCAATCTATAATGAAAAGAGATATTCGCCATAGTGAAATCAAGATACGATTTAACGGACAAAACGCCACCAAGACCGCTGGATAAAATTGACCGAAAAATTCTCGACCTGCTGCAAGAAGATGGCCGTATTTCAAATGTCAAACTGGCTGAAAAAATTCATCTCAGTCCCACACCGTGCCTTGAACGTGTAAAGCGCTTGGAAAAAGAAGGCTACATTAAAAAATATGTCGCGGTCTTAGAGCCTAAAATGTTGAATTCAGCATTGGTTTCATTTATCGAGGTTTCATTAGGACGGACAACAACCGAAGCATTTGATAAATTCAGTGAAGTAATCCTGAGAATGGATGAGGTTCAGGAATGTCATATGGTCGCCGGTGGATTTGATTATCTGATTAAAGTCAGAACCCGCGATATGGAACATTACAGACGGTTTTTAAGTGAGAAACTGGCCCTGATTGAAGACATTAGTAACACACATACCTATGTGGTGATGGAAGAAATAAAAGCCAGCAGTGCCATTAACGTAAGTAACGAAGTATAAAATAAATGCCAAAATTCACCTTTATTTCCCCAGAAAAAAAAGAATTTAATGTTGAAGCCCCCATTGGTGAAACATTAATGGAAATCGCCGTCAAAAATAATGTCGACGGCATTGATGCAGATTGCGGTGGCGCATGCGCCTGCGCCACATGCCATATCATTTTTAATCATGCCGATTTATCAAAGGTAGGCTATGCCGACGAAGATGAAAGCGCACTGCTTGATTTCTTAAATGGCAGAAAAATGGGCAGCCGCCTTAGCTGTCAGGTCATAATGAAAGAAGACCTCGACGGATTAACCGTCGAGATCCCCTATCCAGATTGAATAGAAACTTATTCGGCAGCACCGACTTCTTTTGTCTCGCTTTCGGCCTCATGGCCGGATGTGCCATGTAATGCGCCAAGTTTATCGGCAATTGTGTCCTTAATATCGTAAAGACAAGGCACTAGTACTAAGGTAATCATAGTGGCAAAAAGCACACCGAACGTTAATGACACAACCATTGGAATGATGAAAATCGCCTGATAACTTGTTTCAAGCATGATCGGTACAAGTCCAACAAAAGTGGTAATCGATGTCAGAATAATCGCACGGAAACGCATGCGCCCGCCTTCGGCGATTGCTTCTGTATAAGCCATTCCTTCTTTTTTAAGGTTTTTGATACAGTCCACAAGCACCAGATTATCATTCACCACCACACCAGCGGCTGCAAAAAGCCCAAGGAATGAATAAAGACTGACCGGCATGTCCATGATCAAATGACCAATCAACGCACCCACAAACCCAAACGGAATAGCCGTCAGAATAATGAATGGTTCCACATATGATCTTAGGCCAACTGCAAGCAATGTATAAATCGCAAGCAACACCAGTGATAAATAGAAACTAATTTCACCAAAGAATATTGCTTGTTCTTCAACCGCCCCTTCCGGAATGACGGAAAAGCCCGTGACTTCGCCTTTTAATTCCTGGAAAATTCCGTTTTCAAGATATTGGAAAGCCTCATAAGGCGACACAATATTTTTGTTCATCCGTGCCTGAACCTTAATAATATTTTGGCCATTAATACGTTCCGGTGAATTTAACATCGGTACATATTCCATTTCAGCGACCATATTAAACGGGATTTCACCACCGCCCGGGGTACGAATATACATTTCCCTAAGCGCGTTCATATCCTGGCGTGCTTCAAGTGGATAACGGACATGAATATCAATGGTTTCCCCGTCACGTGGGATACGCTGCACAATCCGTCCAAAGAAACCAAGACGTACTTGATCACTTAAGGTGCCAAGCGTTAAGCCATAATGTTCAGCTTCGGGTTTTAAGGATAACCTTAATTCCTGACCCTGACGGTCACGGTTATCATAAATTTGTGTCAGCCCCTGAATATCACGCATTTCTAACTTAATACGTTCAACGGATGCTTCAAGTTCCGCATCATTATTTGCCGACACATAGAAACTTAAATCACCACCACGGCGGCCCGTGTTTCTTGAATTTCTTAAAGTAACCTCCACCGCTTCTGGTACTTCACCGACACGTTCCTGCCATTCATTCATAATGGTTTCCGCGTCCAGTATCGCCATCGCTTCTGATGACATTTCTAGCGACATAAAGATACGGTTGCCGAACGCAAAGCTACTGTAATTGGGGAATAGAATATTACGGGCTAACCCTGTTTTTTCTTCATATTCTTCTTCGATGCCGCCCGGGCCACTAATGGCGGCGACCATTTCATCATGAAGTCGTTCACCCGTTCCGTCCGGTGCCGTTTCAGAAAGTTCGATTGAATATCTTAAAATATTACTCGGGATTTCTGGATTAAAAGACGAACGGATAAAACCAAGCGAATAAGCCGCCGTAAATAATATCAGCACAGAAAAGAATATTGCTGCGGTAAGATATTTATACCGCAAACATTTTTCCACGAACGGCTTATATTTATAACGGGAAACATCGATTAACCATTGTGCGACCTTACGTTGGAATGTCACGAATTTTTGATACCACTCGGCCTTAAGTCCAAAATGCTTTGTTCCTGATAAATGATTCGGCAAGATAAGCAAACATTCAACAAGCGAGAATAAAAGCGCGCCCGCAACCACCACTGCAATATCACGGGCCTGTTGTCCGGTTTCAGAAACAAAAAACAACAGTGGCATCACCGCAAGGATGGTCGTTAATACTGATAAGGTAATCGGTAAAGAAAGTGTCTGCGCCCCGAATATAGCACCAGAGAGCCCCTTCCTGCCGCGCCGCTGAGTCGCATGAATGCCTTCGCCAATAACAATGGCATCATCCACCACAATCCCGAGCACCAGCAAAAACCCAAAGAGCGATATCTGATTAATCGAGAAATCAAAGAGCTTCAACACCATAAACGAACCACTAAAAGCAATTGCGATACCAAATGTTACCCAAAGCGCAAGATCAAGACGCAAAAACATCACAAGAAGCACAAAAACAAGTAATAACCCTGTCAAACTGTTCGAAATCAGCATTTCTAATCGTTGATAAAATTCAACACTGTCATCGCGCCATGTGGAAACAGTGATACCTTGCGGGAAACTTCCTTCTGCATTTTCAAGATATCCATTAACCGCTGATGTTAATTTAAGCACATCCTGCCCTGGACTAAGCTGTGTTTCCAAGACGATAGACGGCTTTCCTTTTGAGCGGAATATAAATGGTCGTTCACTGACGCCATCTTTAATGACAGCAATATCACCCAGCTTAATACGTGTGCCGTTTGGTTGCTGTAAAATGGTAATCTCTTTAAATTCTTCAGAATAATAAGCCCGACCCTCAGCACGGATTTGTAGTGGCCTCATACCCGTACGGATTGATCCCACAGAAACATCCACGGAACTGGCGCTAATGGCTTGCGCCACAGTTGCCATAGAAATGCCAAGACGGCGAAGATCAAATTCCGATACTTCAATACTGATTGTGTTTGGAGGCATGCCGTTTACTTCCACAAGCGTCACGTCGGGCAGCGCAAGCAGGTCTGATCTTACACGTCTGGCGACACCCGCCAGTGTTTTCTGATCCGTATCACCGGATACAATCACATCAATAATATCATCGTTTTGAATATTATGACGAACACGGGGTGGTTCAATATCACTTGGAAAAGAGCGAATACCATCAATGCGCGATTGAACTTCATCCATCACGATCTGGATGTTGGCACCGCGTTCAAGTTGAAGTGTCACCGTTGAAGTGCCGCGCGAAGAACGTGATGACATTTTACGGATGTTCGCCACGCCTTTCAGCGTTTCTTCAATAGGAATGGTGATATTGTCCTCGACCTCTTTTGGGCCAGCACCAAGATATGATACCGAAACGGTAATTTCATCAGATTCTACCACTGGAAATACTTCTGTGCGAAGCATTGGAACACTGACAACACCTGCCACAATGATCAAAAGCATCAACAGATTGGCTGCAACACCGTTATCCGCAAACCATGCTATTAAGTTTCTCATTGGCTACCTCCTTGTGGTTGGCCCCCTGATGCACCATTTTGGCCACTTGCCTGACGTCTGGCGCGCAAAGCAGCTCGTTGTTCCGGTGTCATATTGGCAATTGCCGCGCGTCTTTGCTCTGGTGTCATATTAGCAAAATCTGGTCTCTGTGTCTCCCCATCCGCAGCGGTTTGCGCAGGCGCATCACCAGCCGGTGCCGCGTTAGCCGTTGTTGTACCACCACCACTTGGTGCAGAACCACCGCCAGGACGCCCGCCGCCTGATCCACCGGGACCGCCACGGCCGCGTGGGCCGCCAACTGGCATACCGTCAAGGCTAGCGATTGTTGACTTCATTCCCGGCACATATGAAAATGGCGGTGAAATAACAATCATTTCGCCATCATCTATACCAGAAATCACTGTCGTCATTTGTTGATCACGGTCCAGCACCTGTACCGGTTTGGTGAGTAGCTGTTCATCATTATAAATATAAATATTGTTATCATCCCGCATGGATTTTGTCGGCACACGGTAAAGGTTTTCCATTGTTGCACCCATGACTTCAAGGTCCACAAAAACACCCGGCAATAACGGCGGCGTATCTTTATCCCCTTTTAAATTCATTGGGTCATAAACTGTACCAATACCGAAATAAACACGGCTTTGACGATCAATGTTACTTTCAATACGTGTGATTTCCGCATCCCAAGCAATGTTCGCATCACGGGTCAGATCACGTACCTTAATATCCAGTCTTTCTTCTTCTGGTAAAATACCAACGCTTTTAACACTCAAAAGATCCATTTGCTTTTGACTAAGTGGCATACGGATTTCAAATTCATCCGTTCCAAAGACAGCGGCAAGATCCTGATTATTGCCAACGATCTGACCAAGATCCACTTGTTTTGTTGCGATCATAAGCGGAAATGGTGCTTTTACCTCAGTCCGCTCAAGGCGGATTTTCTGTGTTTCATATGCAGCCTGCGCACCTTTCAACCCTGCTTCGGCAGTTTTAATTTGCGGAATTCGTAAAACCAAATCCGTTGGTTCACCTTCGCCATATTTTTCCCAATCAAGACGTGCTAGCTCACCCTGTTCAAGTTCAAGGCTAAGCGTTTGTTCCGCACGGGCCACGTTTACTTCGGCCTGTGCAAGCGCCAGTTCATAATCACTTGGATCAATACGCATAATCACTTCACCGGTATCAAAGAAACCGCCTGAAATAAATTTAGGTGAAATATAAATAACCTGACCGGCCACTTGTGATTTAATCGTGATGTTAAAACGGCTTTCCACGACGGCCTGCGTTTTCACACTTGGGGTATAATCACCGCGTTTTGCTGTAATAACCTCGAGCCTTTCAACACGGTCTTCAAGCTTTTCAACTGGCGCTGTGGGCCGCATGATATACATGCCTGTGAATACAATAGCTGTAACAGCAGCGATTGCGGCAACGATCATAAACTGTGAATGTGACTTTTTCATTATAAACTACCTTGATTATTCACCGGTTCATTCGTACCAGTCATTTGATTAATATAAGTTTCGAGATTTTCCCCACCCAGTGCCAAATGAAGATCAGCACGATTAAGTAAACGACGATATTTCACACGCAATAAACTCTGCTGTGAAGAAATTCGGTTACGCTGTACGTTCACAAGGGAAAGAATATCCACAAGACCCTTACTATATTGATCGAGGGCGCGTTCCTCACTATAGACGGCACGGTCAACCGCAATGGTTAAGTGGCGTTCCTGCTCAGCAAGTGTCATTTCGGCCGTTAGGGCATTTTCTGTTTCCTGATAAGCGTTGAGCACAGTTTTTAAATAATTTGCAAGACTTGTATCCAGCGCCACTTCATTGATGACAACCTGACTACGACGACGTGTGCCATCCAGAATAGGTTGCACCATATTGCCAACCACACTCCACACCAGTTCATCAATATCCGCAATATCGCTAATTTCACTACCGCTCATTGACGTACTGCCGGAAACCCTTAATGACGGATAAAGCGCTTTTTTCGCGGATTCTAGATTATAATTCGCCGCCAATACACGGTTCTTCGCCGCCATAATATCTGGTCGTTTTTCAAGTAAATTCGTTGGAATACCCGTATTCATTAGGGTATCAAGTGACGGAAGCGTTAAATCCCCATCAGCCTTTCCAGATGGATAAGATCCGATCAATACTTCAAGTGTACGCATGCGTTGAATAACGGTCTGCTGCTGATTAGCAAGGTTTGATTTCGCCGTTGCCACGTTGGTTTGAATTTGCAACATATCCAAAACATCGGCAATACCACGGTCGTATCTACGGTCCACTAGGTCCTGCGCCTGCAGCAATTTTTCAAGGTTCTGTTCCAAAAGCGCAACCTGCATCACGGCTTCGATCACATCGAAATATCGTTGTGCCGTTCTGGTTGCGAGCGACATACGCGCATAATCCAGATCATTTTTTGTGGCACGAACCGATTGTTCTGCGGATGCACTGTTGCTTGCAAGGCGTCCCCAGATATCCGCTTCCCACGCTAGACCACCACGTAAGGAAAAATTTTGATTATCCGGTGTACCGCTTTCAAAATCACCATTTCTGGATGCGCCAAGGGTCAGATCCCCCGTAATACTACGTGCGCCATCGGTAATTGATTGTTGTGCCAAAGATGTTCTTAAACGATTGGCAGAAATCCTTAAATCCGGATTATTATCGAGCGCCTTTGTCACAATTTCGGTTAGATCAGCCATATCGCTGTCATTGCTTAGCCAGCTCAGCTGATCATCAACCGAAACAATATCTGCGCTTTGCCAACTGGCTGGAGTTGCCACCATATCCAGTTGGTCATCAACATTTAATTGGGGTGCGCAGCTTGCAATCAACATACTACAGCCAAGCAATAGCGCTTTGTACCCCTTTGATCCTACATTGATCATGAAGGCTCCATTTTAATATAATTTACATTCTGATACACGTTATACGTAAAAATAACATAAACCATGCTAAATTTATTATATTAAATCAGAATGCCATTATATTAAAAACGAAGCGATAGACAGCTCAGGCCACCATCAAGTTTTTGATATTCAGATACATCGACCTCGCGAACTTTATAGCCCGCCTTTTCAATCAACGCCGATGTTTCAGGGAACCCGGCCGGTACAAGTACAGTGCCGTTGATCCATACGCTATTGGCTGAATAGCTGTCATTTTGGTCAATTTCCATCAGATTATATTTCTGAAATTCAGGCTTTGATAAAAATTCACCACACGCCACTAGATTATTGTCTTCAAGATATCCAAGCCCAGTTTTGAGATGCAGCATTTCAGACATTTCAACCACCGATCCCGTCATGCCATATTTTTCCAAAATGGCAATCATTTGATCCGCACCTTCCTGGTTTGTACGTTCGGATAGACCGATATAATAATGATCACCGACCATCATAATGTCACCAGCTTCAACAAAACCCGGTGTTTTGATCTCTTCGACATTATCATAAAAGCTTTTTACCGCGTCCGCGATATGGGCCACTTCGCCGCGGCGGCTTTCTGCACCCGGGTTTGTCAGGATTGCACAATGTGGTGTCATAAGGGCCGGATCCTCAACAAAACAGCTATCCGGATATTCTTCCACCGCCGGAAGTACCGTTACCTCAAGCCCGCATTCTTTTAAGGCCTCAATATAATCGGCGTGTTGCTTTAGCGCGTTTTCATAATCCGGCTTACCCAGATCCGCTTCGGTGATGCCATCAACCATGGAACGACTTGGAGTTCTGACAATTGCATTTTTAAACATACTATATTCCTTTAAATTATTGATAGAGCACATATGCCCCGATAATCGCAATTACCGAGAATATGGCCGCTAATGTTGAAACGAAGAAAAGTGCGGGCTTTAAAGAAACGCCCTTTTTTATATCTGTAATCTGAAGCTTGATACTGGCAAATGCCGATCCTAAATATGCAATCAACACCGTAAATGTTGAAAGCAGGATCATGAATTCGAATGCTTTTAATAACCCTTTATTCGAATTCACCAGTATGACGATTGACGCCAAAATACTGGAATAAATAAGCGCAGAAACAGGCGTTCCGCTTTTATTCTGTTTGGCAAAAATTTTGGGAAACATTTTATCTTTGGCACCAGCCATCGGTACCACACCAGAAAGAAGGATCATTGAATTTAATGCACCACCAATGGCAATAAGCGCACCGACACCAATAATAAGCGCACCGACATCGCCGAAAATCATCATAGCCGCATCCGCAAACGGCGACGTTGACGTCATGAGGTCAATTGGCGGGATCATGGCCATCACCCCTGCCATCGCAAGCATATAAATAAAAGTTGCCGTCAAGGTGCCCGCAATCAAGGCACGTGGAATTGTTTTTTTCGGATTTTCTACATCATCCGACGGGATCGTTGCCGCCTCAATCCCGATATACGACCACATAATAAGTAAACACATGCTTGAAATCATAATGATCATCGGTTCACCGTTTGGATTAAGTGCGGGTACGGATGTGATATCCCCCATACCAAGTCCAATGGCACCAATGACAAACAGCGGGATCATTTTTAATACTGTGGTGATCAGCTGCACAATACTGGCTTCTTCCACGCCGCGAATATTGATGTATGTGAATATCCAAACAACGGTTATCGCAACAGCCGCGCTTAAGCCTGGCTGACTTGCGACAGAAGGAATAAAGACACCCATATATCCTGAAAATGAAATGGCAATGGCCGCCACACCGATCCATAATGATATCCAATACCCCCACGCCACGACCACTGCCGGAATATGACCGAACGCTTCAAAGACATAAGCATATGGTCCACCGACCTTTGGCGCACGTGCGGCCAGATGACATAGGGAAAAAGCAATTGATAACGCGCCTATCCCCGTTGCAACCCAACCAAGAAAACTGAAACTACCATATGGTGCCAGTATCGCTGGAAGGGTAAAAACGCCCGAACCAATGACCGTACCAACCACCAGCGCCCATGAGCGCCAAAATCCCAAAGATTTCTTCATATAGCTTCCCTTACCGTCTGCTTTCATGTATTTATGATGAGAAATTAGCATAGGGTTAGCAGAATGTGCTGCTAAATTTATGAAAAAGCCGATATTTTATCCATTGAAATTCATATTTCGCAGTTATTAAAACCAGAAAAAGTTAACAATGCCTTTTATTTACAACCCACCAAGTGATCCTTTTCTTGAGGTTATCTATCAGGATGATGATATTTTGGTGCTGAATAAACAGGCCGGATTATTAACGGTACCGGGGAAAGATCCAAAACACGCGGACTGTCTTGAAACACGGGCCCAAAAAGAATTTCCCACAGCCCTGACAGTACATAGACTGGATATGGACACATCAGGATTGATTGTGATGGGATTAAATAAATTTGCCCACCGTCATTTAAGTCTTCAATTCCAAAACCGTAATGTGGATAAAATATATGAGGCCCTTGCTATTGGCACACCACAGGAAACAGAGGGCTTAATTGATTTGCCGCTTATTTGTGACTGGCCCAATAGGCCGAAACAAATGGTCGATCATGACCGTGGCAAACCATCCCAAACGAAATGGCAGACCATCAATCAAGATGACGATTATTTTCGGGTTCAACTGACCCCGATTACAGGGCGTTCTCATCAATTAAGAGTACATTTAATGGAACTTGGCCATCCAATTCTTGGTGATCGTTTTTACGCCAATGAGCGAGCGCTAAAAATGAAGAACCGTTTATGTCTTCATTCAAAAGAAGTCACCATCATGCATCCTGTATTAAAAGAAAAAATGACCTTTACCAGTAAAGTGCCATTTTAAAGTTCCAGATCACCACTTTTCGGCACATCAAAATGCGCCATCACCATGGCATGGCTAACCTCACTTAATGTCGGCGGCACCCAGTTTGGGTTATGATCTTTATCAATCAATACGGCACGTACCCCTTCATAAAAATCACTATCATACGACGAAATAGCTGCGACAATGCGGTATTCCATGATCATACAATCATCAAATTCCAGTTTTGCGCCGCGGTTAAGTTGTTCAACGATCACTTTTAAACTGATTGGTGACATTTTATTAAGCACGGCCCCGGTTTCCCGTGCCCAGTCATGATCGATATCAGATAAATGATCGAGAATATCTTCCATCGTAGTTTCTGAAAAAGCGGCATCAATTAAATCACGAAATTCATCAATTGGTGCCTCGCCCGGATCTTCCGCGAAGCGGGCAATGATCTGGTCAACATCTTCATCCGATGAAATATCTTCTTGCATCAATGTGGCTACGAATTCTTCTAATTTCTCTGACGACATATATGCGGTTCCTATCCCGGCATATAATACATCCGATCCTTTAAGCCTTGCGCCCGTAAGCCCAAGATATTTACCCAGTGAACCCGGCAAGCGCGGCAAAAAATAACTGCCGCCCACATCAGGAATAAGGCCAATGGCCGATTCCGGCATGGCAAAAAGCGTTTTTTCAGTGACAATCCTGTGTGAACCATGAATGGAGACGCCAACACCGCCCCCCATAACAATACCATCAAGCAGTGCGATATACGGTTTTTTAAAATGATGAATGCGGGCATTCATTTTATATTCGGTGGCAAAAAACTCATCCGCCATTTGGTTATTTTCAAACCCTTGTTCAACAATGGTTCTTACGTCACCACCCGCGCAAAATGCCTTGCCACCTTCACCGCGAATGATCACCGCTTGAATGCTATCATCGCTTTCCCATTCAGAAAGCTTTTGATCAAGTTCCAGGCACATTTCCAGTGACAGAGCATTCAGTACATCCGGTCTATTTAATGAAATGACGCCGAGACCGGATTGTTGATGAAATTGAATTTCTTCGCTCATAATATACCCTTAAAGTGTTGTGATGGATTCAGTGGCCGCCATCAGCCATTCTTTATCTTCGCCATCAAGTAATGGTCCAATTTCCTCGCGTACTTTTGCATGATAAATATTAAGCCACGTAATTTCCGCTGCCGTCATCATATGGGCGTTCACAAGACGAGTATCAATGGGCACCAACGTCACCGTCTCAAAAGTTTGCATCGGTCTATCTTGTCCTCTGAAATTGCTGTTTCTTACAATCACAAGATTTTCAATGCGAATGCCATATTCACCAGTTTTATAAAACCCCGGTTCATTGGATAAAATCATACC
Organism: Pseudemcibacter aquimaris; assembly: GCF_028869115.1. Taxonomy (NCBI): domain Bacteria; kingdom Pseudomonadati; phylum Pseudomonadota; class Alphaproteobacteria; order Emcibacterales; family Emcibacteraceae; genus Pseudemcibacter; species Pseudemcibacter aquimaris. The sequence goes on along the minus strand of NZ_CP079800.1, from coordinate 136,607 downwards.
GGCCTTAAGCGGTGTATGATGACCAAGTGGCGAAATATTTTGCGGCCCTTCATGAACCCCAAGGTAACTACCGACACCGTGGCCCGTGCCATGATCATAATCAAGGCCAACATCCCATAATGATTTCCGCGCCAGCGTATCAAGATGCGCCCCTGTCCTGCCCACTGGCCATCTGGCCTGTGCCAATGCAATATGGCCTTTTAGAACACGGGTGAAATTATCACGTTGCTCTTCTGTTGGGTCACCAATGGCAATGGTTCTTGTGATATCCGTGGTACCATCCAAATATTGTCCACCAGAATCCACCAGATATAACATCTGGTCTTCTAATTTTTTCGGACTGGCTTCTTTTACATTATAATGAACGATGGCACCGTTTGAACCTGCGCCGCTTATGGTTTCGAAACTGTTTCCTTTAAAAAGCGACACTTCTTGACGATATTCATATAATTTTTCAACGGCGTCGAGTTCATCATATTCACCACTCGCCGCATTTTCATCAATCCAGCGAAGGAACTTACAAACGGCAACCGCATCACGGACATGAGCCGCCCTACATCCATCCAGTTCCACATCATTTTTTTGCGCCTTATCCAGCTGGCATGGATCTTCATGATCAATGATAGTTGCACCCGCCTTTTCAAGCACATCAAAAATAGCGACGTGTGATCTTTTCGGATCAACCAACACTGTTTTCTTCTTTGCACCAAGTTTTTTCAGCGCGCTTTCAAATTGATCTTTGGCATAAATTTTTACGTCATCACCCAAATGGTTTTTAATATCATCATCAAGTTTATCCGGATCAATGAATAATTCTGCTTTCCCGTTCTTTTTCAAGATCGCGAAACTTAAAACCAAGGGCGTACAATCAACATCAGAACCACGGATATTTAATAGCCACGCAATGCTATCAAGTGTCGTGATGATTTGTGCTTCGGCTTGCTTTTCCTTGATGATTTTGGCAAGTCTTTTTCTTTTATCTTTCGATGTTTCCCCCGCATATTGAATATCATGAGGGACGGCCATTTCTTTTGATGGTTCCGGGCGGTCTTGCCATATTTCGTCAATCGGGTTTTCAGATACGGCCTTTAACTCAATACCGTTTTTTGCCAACTTTTCCCGTATATTTTTGACCAACCCTTTATCATGAAGCCATGGATCAAATCCAACGACATCGCCATCGTTCAAAACATCTGAAAACCAATCTTCCGGTTTATCTTTATACAATTTCATTTGTTGATAAAGCTTCATATCAACCTGATCACGTACCTGAAGCGTATATCTTCCGTCCACATAAATGGCGGCCTGATCCAAGGTCACAGATACAAGGCCCGCTGATCCCTTAAACCCGGTTAGCCAAGCAATTCTTTTCGCGTATCCCGGTGTATATTCGCTTTGATGTTCATCGGTATGAGGTACCAGAAATCCGTTTAATTTCTGATCCCGCATTTTCTGCCTTAATGCCGATAATTTATTATCCATTTCAACCTCTGAATTTTGCTGTCACTATATTTACAGAATCCGTTATTTTTGCAAGAAGATAAGTAGGCAATATGTGTTTTTTATGACCAATCTGCGCAGGCATTAAATGCCTCTTCTGTTTATCACTCAAAATAATCTCCCGTAAATTCAACCTTTTAACAAATGGCATGTTTATTGCTTCTAATTACTCCATCAGAAAAGGAGTATAAAATGCAATCAAATATCATTATCCAACAACCACTTCCAAAATCCGCAAATGCCAATCTTAAGGAAAGTGCAGGAATATTGCTGGAAATGGAAATGATGGGTATTGATCCTACTCCTTTTCTTGAAATTGCCGCACGTGATCTTGCCAATCAATATGGTGCAATTGCTCTTGATTATTCCCTTCAAATTGAAAGCGATTTCAAAGATGAAGGAAATATGGAAGCCGCCGCCATTTGGAATGCGATCACCGCACAATTAAACAATCTTGAAAAAACCGGAAACTTGATCGCACATTAATATCACGAAAACTTTCGGGCGACATAACCACTAAAAAGACCCGCTGATATTGCGACAATAATGGCCATGATACCGTAAAATGGCGGATAATCATGAGCGAAGTTATAAATCAATCTTTCAATACCTTGCTTATCAACAAGTAACGGTGTGCTATGTGACATGATGATATTGCCGTCACGCACCAAATATACTTCCGCATTATAATTCCCGACGGGCATGTTTGATGGGAAAGTCAGATTGGCACGGAACAAAATTTGATTTTTCACTTCTACATTACCGTAATTTTCAAGATATAGCCCACGGTCAATCATATTTCTGATCAAGGCCGCCTTATAATCACGCACTTCTGCAGGATCGGCATCACTATTAAAGGTCAGGTTTTCGAGACCCAATTCAAGTTCAACCTGTTTATCAGCCGGTAAAAAATCATCAAGTGATCTTGTTGAACCGATCACATAATAACCTGGCACACCTGAAACATTCACATTTTGATTATTAATCCAGATACCCGCGACATTTTCTTTTTTGCGGATCACAAGGTCAGTTGGGTCACTTTGCACCACAACGATGATGTCATAATCAAGTCCCTGCACCTGAATTTCATCTGTTTGCGTGGCTTCAACGGCATGGCGTTCGATGGCGCCAAATAACAATAGCTCACTTCCGGCAAACTGAGACGTTATTTGAATTTCACTTTGCGAAAGATCAGTTACCAGAGTTTCCGCACGTATTGGTAATATACTTGATAATAATACGAATACTGATGCTATCAATTGACGAAGGTTCATGATCAATGCCCCTCCACAATCATTGTTGAAACGGTATAAAGTTCATCCGGTTCAATAACCAGATCAAGTGCCATCTTAGCACAAACAAGAAGCACCATTCCCGCAAGAAGAATTCTTAATTGCTCGCCTTTTAATTTTGCGCCCACAACCGCACCAACCTGCGCCCCGATAACTGCGGCAACAAGCAAGATAACAGCAAGCACCACATCCACAGTTTGCGTATTAATCGAATGCAAATATGTGGCCGCTGCAGTTACAAATGTAATTTGGAAAAGCGATGTTCCAATCACAACATTGGTCGGCATATGCAGCAAATAAATCATGGCCGGCACCATAATAAAGCCACCGCCAACACCCATAATCGCAGCCAATATCCCGACAAAAGCGCCAATCGCAAGCGGCATAATCACACTGATATACATTTTCGATTTACGAAAACGCATTTTAAATGGCAACGCATCAATCCATGTTCTTTGACGTCTAACGGCCTTTACCACTTCGCCGCGACGGGCACGTAGCATGCTTCTGATGCTTTCAACGAACATAAGCCCACCGACGCTGCCAAGAAACAAAACATAGGCCACAGAAATCATTAAATCCACCTGACCAATGGTTCGCAGGTAAGTAAATATCATCGCACCGATATAGGTACCGACAATACCACCCGCAATCAGCACCATGCCCATTTTAAAATCAACGCCGCCTCTTCGCCAATGGGCCGCAGCACCGGAAACGGATGCCGCCGTAATCTGGTTGGCTTCTGTCGCCACAGCAATCGCAGGAGGAACACCGGAAAAAATCAAAAGCGGCGTCATCAAAAACCCGCCACCAACACCAAACATACCGGATAAAAAGCCCACACCACCCCCCATGGCAAGCAGAACAAATATGTTCATAGAGAGTTCAGCGATGGGCAGGTAGATCTGCATGGTTATTCTTTTTTCTGTGGTGTTTAAAAATTACATTTCGGTCGCCATGATAGAAAATCAATTAGACCCAATAAAAGAATCATTCCTTTGGCCTTGTATAGACCCAAAAATTCGTTCCTGCAAGGGGTCTATGGTGAATTCAATATGACAATCAAAAGTAGCATTATCACAAAGAAATTAACATATGTTTACGGTGAACATTTTTTTGACTAAATTATAACTTAATGCAATGATAAGAAACTGATATCAGCCATAAGAGGTTCAAAAATGCCATCCTATAAAGCACCCGTAAAAGATTACCAATTCTTACTACATCAAGTTTTTAATCTTTCTGACTATGAGCACTTAAAATCATTTGAAGAATCCTCACCTGATCTCATTGACGCTATTCTAGAAGAGGCGGCAAAATTAACGGAAAATGTTTTCCAGCCATTAAACCAGTCTGGCGATGAAGAAGGATGTAAACTTGAAAATGGTGTGGTCTCAACACCAAAGGGTTTCAAGGACGCTTATGATCAATTTACCGAAAGCGGTTGGCAGGGAATTTGTGGCGACCCTGAATATGGCGGACAAGGATTACCGATGGTGCTTGGTCAAGCCATCAATGAAATGATGGTTTCATCCAACTGGGGCCTATCAATGTATCCGGGTCTTACCAATGGCGCGGCCGAAACCATTCATACATGGGGAACAGATGAACAAAAACAGGCATACCTTCCTAAAATGACATCCGGGGAATGGTCCGGCACCATGAACCTAACGGAACCGCATTGCGGCACAGACCTTGGAATGCTTAGAACCAAAGCGGAACCAAATGATGATGGGTCCTATTCAATTTCAGGCACCAAAATATTCATTTCGGCGGGTGATCATGATCTAACTGAAAATATCATCCATCTTGTGCTGGCGCGCATAACAGGTGCACCGGACGGCACAGACGGCATTAGTTTATTTATCGTTCCAAAATTCCAGGTTAACGACGATGGATCACTTGGCAATCACAATGGTGTCACCTGCGGATCGCTCGAAGAAAAAATGGGCATTCATTCAAACGCAACCTGTCTTTTGAATTATGATAATGCAAAAGGATATTTGCTTGGCGAAGAAAATAAAGGCATGCGCGCCATGTTCACCATGATGAATGAAGCCCGTCTTGGCGTTGGTGTTCAGGGACTTGCCATTGCGGAAGTCGCACAACAAAACGCAGCCGATTATGCAAAAGAGCGCATTCAGGGCCGCGCGTTAAAAGGTGCAAAATTCCCAGACCAAGCCGCCGACCCGATCATTGTACATCCTGATGTCAGACGTATGTTAATGACAACCCGTGCATTCACAGAAGGGGCGCGTGCCATCGTTGTTTGGGCCGCCCTTCAATCGGATGTTGCCCGCCATGAACAGGACGAAAATAAAAAAGCACTTGCTTATGATCTGCTTTCACTGATGACGCCGGTGATTAAATCATATCTGACCGATCAAGGCGTTGATGCCGCCAGCCGTTCGATGCAGTGCCTTGGTGGTCATGGATATATTACAGAATGGGGCATGACACAGTTCTTATCAGATGCCCGTATCGCACCAATTTATGAAGGTACCAATGGTATTCAGGCAATGGATTTGGTTGGACGTAAATTACCGCGTAAAAACGGCGAGGTCATAAGAGCATATTTCACCATGATCCAAGAATTCATCGATGAACATAAAGGCAATGAAGATTTAACCGAATATTGCACATTGCTTGAAAAAGCACTGCAAAGACAACAGGCTGCTACCATGTGGTTAATGCAAAATGCCATGAGTGATCCGGATCAAGCGGGTGCCACCGCGCATTATTATCTGAACCTTATGGCGCTCGTTTGTATGGGTTTTGCATGGCTTAATATTCTTATTAAAGCCAAAGCAATGATCAAGGCTGACGAAGGTGATAAAAATTACCTGAAAAATAAGGTCATAACGGGTAATTTTTTCTTCCATCATATTTTGCCAGAAACAACGTCACTAAGATATAAAATCGAGGCCGGCGCAGGAGATGTAATGGCAATGGAAGCAGAAGATTTCTGATTAAGCCTTGCATCTGTCGAATCGTTGTGAGATATAGGTTTTACGCGACTTTTTCATAATAAATAATCAGGGTGTTCAAAATGAGAACTTTTAAAAATCTAATCGGCGGAACGATGGTTCTGGCTGCATCATTCTTATGTGCAAATTCTGCGATGGCTGACTGGAAATTGGTTGAGGGCAGCTCAAACTTATCATATGGCACAATCAAAAACAGCATGATCGGCGAAAATAACACTTTCAAAAAAGTTTCCGGTTCCCTGAATGACGATGGTCATATTGATATTACAATTGACCTTTCATCCGTTGACACACAAATCGAACTACGCGACCAACGCATGCGCGATATTGTGTTTAAGGTTGCTGAAAATGCATCTGCCAAATTAACAGGGGATATGAACCTGCAAGCCCACAATGATCAGGAAATCGGCACCAGTAAAATGGTCGAAGCCACAATCGGTCTAGAACTTGTTGGTGAAAAAATTGAACATGACGTCACCCTAATGGTCACAAGACTTGCTGAAAATAAGGTCCTGGTAACACCACATGGTGTGATGTTTATCGATGTTGATGATTATAATCTGGTATCCGCAATCGAAACATTACGCGGTTTAGCGGGCCTGGATTCCATTGCAACTGTTGTTCCAATGTCTTTTAACCTAACTTTTGAAAAATAGATTTTAATATAAGGATTAAACTATAAATTATGGCCTATAGAATTTCCAAAACAGCGCTGGCTGCCAGCCTGTTCTGTTTGCCTGTGCTTGCCACCAACGCCCTTGCTGAGGTTACACCCGATCAATATAAGTTACTTGCCACTGCTGCCAGTAAAGATGGCGGCAAAGATTTAGCAACGCTTGTTGAATTGCTCGCTGCAACATACCCTGAAGACGCGGAAGAATTCAGACGCATTGCTGAAGAATTAAAACCAACCCCGCCAGTGCAGACGCCATCAGGCCCAACGACACTTGCAGCGGCACGTGGCACTATTTTCTCTGATGAGGGTGCAGAAAAACTTTCGCAAGCGTTCCTACCCGGCTGGGATAAAGAGGTCGAGGTCAACCTGCTGTTTACAACAGGTAACGCCAGACAAAGATCATTTGGTACAGGCACAAAGTTCGTCCGCGAAGCTGAAGCATACCGTCAAGAGGTCACCACATATTTTGATTACAACAACAGTGAAGGCATCACTAATAAACGTAGATATGGTCTTGCCTATAAAAACGATTATTTCATTAATGACCGTTCCTATATCACAGGCTTTGGAAGCTTCGAAGGGGATAGTTTTGGTGCCTTCAACAAACGTTTCACGTTAAACGCCGGTTACGGTATCCGCGTTCTTGATAATGATGAATATAGTTGGAACCTTGAAGCAGGTCCTGCGATGCTAATCACAAAAGCAGCCAGTACAGAAGATTATGATACAACCCTAACCGGTTTTGCCAGCAGTATCTTTTCATGGGTTATCAATGACCGCAGTCAATTTGACAATGAAACAAAAGTTTATATAGGTAATAAAGTCGTTATTGAAAATAAATCAGATTATAAAATACAAATCAGTGGCGCTTTGAGCGGTAAAGTTTCTTTTGATGTGCTTTATAACCGTGACGCACCGATTGACCGTAAAAAAACCGACACGATCACCCGTGTCGGTATTCTATATGATTTCTAATCATCCTATCTTAAGCCCTAGTCATCATGACTGGGGCTTAAATATATTCCTTTAAAATCGCGATCATTTTATCCACGTCCGCATTGGTCGTGAACATATGATTTGATACACGGATTGCATTATACTGCGGTAAGCGTTTAATGGTCATATTGCGCTCACGCATGGCACGCACCAAATCACCATTGTTGACCCCATCAGGTAAACTAAAACTGACGATCGCCGTTCCAAGTTCAGGATCATTTGACGTAATGATTTTAATGCCGTCCAGTTTGGATAATTGCTCGTAACAATAGGCAGCCAGTTCCATACACCGTTTTTCAATGCGGTCTTTACCGATGGCCATATGCCATTCTGCCACATCCCCAAAACCAATTATGTTGGGCGCATTGCGTGTACCCGTCGCCGCCGTATAGGTTTTATAACCACCACTTAAAAACACACTGTTTATTTTCTTCTGTATCGATTTCTTTAAATATAAAACGCCTGTTTCCTTTGGTCCCATAATCCATTTATGACCGCTACAGGCATAAACGTCACAGTCCAATTCATGAACATCAACATTGATCATACCCGGTGCCTGTGCGCCGTCCACAATGAATAAAATATCGCGGCCCTTTATCATTTCAGCCACATCTTTAATCGGCCAACGAAGCCCCGTTACAGTTTCAATATGACTAAGCAGTAATATTTTGGTTTTATCAGTCAAATGTGATTTCACCAAATCCAGAAGTTCAGCTTTACTTTTTGCCGGATAAGGCATTGTCATTTTTTTGATCACCGACCCTTTTGTCGATGCCAAATAATTTAACCCTGTTTCCGCACCGCCATGTTCATGGTTTGTGGTTAATATTTCATCGCCCGCTTGCCAATCGATCCCTGAACAAACAGTATTGATCCCTTCGGTGGTATTTCGGGTTAGGATAATTTCATCTTCCTGTGCCCCAAGAAATTTGGCAAGCTTAGCTCGGGATTTTTCCATTTCCCTGCCCATAGGGCCAAAATTTTCTGCAGCCGGGTTGGCTTCAAGTCGTTTCATTAACGTAAAGACCTTATCCATAACCACTTTGGGTGCTGGGCCAAGTGTGCCCGTATTTAAGTAAATAAGATCATCTTTTAACATCACCTGCTTTCTGACTTCTGCAAATAATTCATCGTCAGAAAGTGTGCTGCTATTGTTAAAATCAACCCCTTGCGAGAAAGCCTTCGCATTGCCGCTCATCAGCGCAACAGTACTTATGCCCACCGCTTTTAAAAGACCGCGGCGCTTATCAAGAAGTTTATTTTCTTTAATGACATTATCCATACTCATATCCCTAACTTTTTTAGAGATTATAAGCGTGGCATTAAAGAAATGTACAGGAATTATTCGCCCATTATATGAAGCGACAATGTTCTTTTATGGGCGTGTGAACGATGTTCGAAAATATAAATTCCTTGCCATGTCCCAAGTTCAAGATCATGAGCAGTGACAGGAATAGAAAGCTGGCTTTGTGTCAGGGCAGATTTAATATGCGCGGGCATATCATCTGGCCCTTCTAATGAATGGCGATATAGCCCCGGCCCTTCTGGCACCATTTTACGGAAGAATTGGTTAAGGTCATAAAGCACATCCGGGTCGGCATTTTCCTGTATCACCAGTGATGCTGATGTATGTTTAATAAAGATAGTCAGCAAACCATCCCTGATATTTAGGCCATGTATCCAGCTTTTAATGGGGCCCGTAACATCCAGAAGACTGGAACCGGTTGTTTGAAACGTTATGTTATGTGTGAACTGCTTCATGTTTATTTCTGTTTGCCCGTTTTGTTTGCTTGATTTTATAACTATAAAGTCGATACCCCAACAAACCTGCAAGAATTATAGCATGAATAGTTGGCACAAGTACATCCGCTTTCACCATCATGTAATTATGGGTCACGGCAAAGATGGTAATCACATAAATTATGTTATGTAATTTTTGCCACGCTTTACCCATTTTTTTCATGAAATAGCTGGCTGATGTTACCGCAAGTGGCACAAGCAACACGAAAGCCAACATGCCAAATGTAATGGCTGGACGCTTAAAGATATCCTCTAAAATCAGTGTCCAATCAAAAAAGTAATCAAGCACCATATAATTTAGAAAATGTAAAAGACCGTAATAAAAAGCATAAAGACCAACTGCACGACGATATTTCAAAATCCGTAGCTTGAATATTTTTGCAAGCGGTGAAATGCTTAATGTTAAGAGCAAAAACCGTACCGTCCAGTCGCCTGTAAAATCTGTGATATATTCAATCGGGTTCGCCGTTAGATCATGCGGTGCAAAATTGTACCAAAGCCACACTTGATGAAACAGCCACAATGATGGCAGCACGCATATAAGATGTAAAATCGGTCTTTTAATATCTTTGAACATCAATAATTTTTTCTTAGATCCATACCGTCATATAAATGTGCCACCTGTTCACCATAACCGTTGAACATCAATGTTGGCCTTCTTGCGAAATCACCGATGCGGCGCTCTTTTGCCTGTGACCAACGCGGGTGTGGCACCGACGGATTTACATTGGCATAAAATCCATATTCTTGCGGGGCCAGTCGCATCCAGCTTGTATTGGGTTCTCTTTCCCTAAAAGAAATACGGACAATGGATTTAACCCCTTTAAAACCATATTTCCAAGGCACAACAAGACGCATTGGCGCACCGTTCTGATTGGCCAGCGTTTCACCGTAAATACCCACCGCCATAATAGTCAGTGGATGCATGGCTTCATCCATACGAAGTCCTTCTTTATAAGGCCACTTAATGATGCCACGTCTGATGCCGGACATGGTTTCACGGTCGACCAGTGTTTCAAAATAGATATATTTTGCCTTTGATGTCGGTTCTAGTTTCTCGATGATACTGGATAAAGGTACACCAATCCACGGGATCACCATGGACCATGCTTCAACACAACGCATTCTGTAGATACGTTCTTCAAGGGCGTTAAAATCAATCAAATCTTCAATGCCATATGTCCCCGGTTTTGCGCATTCACCGTCCACCTTTACGGACCATGGATCGGTCACAAGGCTGTGTGCATATCTTGCTGGATCATCTTTATCCATACCAAATTCATAGTAATTGTTATATCCAAGGATCGCGCGCTTATCAGTACTTTCACCTTTGATATCACGGCCGTCATATGGATTTGCCGCGGCATTTAATGTTTTTGATTGTGCCATACCGGGCATCAACATCGATCCTGCAACGCCAGCACCAACGATACCGGCCGCCTTAATAAAATCACGACGGGTTTTATACTCGGCCATTGTGGTTACTTGATTTTCTGTTATGTCCCAAGAATTTCTGGATTTGATTAACATGTCATTACCTGATTTATTATCGCTTACTTTTAAACTAGTATTTTTTATATATGTCTAAAATATGTTCTGCGCTATTAACAGCATATCACATTTATGTTATTGGCATAAAAACTAATCATCAGGAAACAAAAATATGGCGCCGCCACTACTGACATTAACCGATATGGCCTTACGGTATGGTCCCGACCCTCTCTTTCGCGGGGTTGAGCTATCTATTGGGGAAACAGACCGTATTTCACTAGTGGGCCGTAACGGTGCCGGTAAATCAACACTGATGAAAATCATTCATGGTTCCGTTGAATTTGATAGCGGTGAACGATTTGTAAAACCCGGTACCCATGTTACTTATCTGGAACAGGATCCTGATTTAAGCCGTTATAAAACAGCCCATGATTATGTGATTAGCGGCCTTGTCCATAGTTCAGAACATGATCATTTCCAAGCGGATATCATCCTTGCTGAAATTGGCCTTGAAGGCAAAATGGAAACGGCGAATATGTCCGGCGGTGAAAAAAGACGCGCCGCCATCGCAAGAGCGCTGATCAGTGAAACCGACATATTATTATTGGACGAGCCAACAAACCATCTTGATATCGCCACCATTGAATGGCTGGAGAGCAAGTTAAAATCATGGCGTGGCGCGCTGGTTCTCATCAGTCATGATAGAACATTTTTGAATAACCTGACCAATACGACATTCTGGCTCGACCGTGGACTGGTCAGAAGACTGGATAAAGGATTTGCCCATTTTGAAGAATGGTCAAACACGATCCTTGAACAGGAAACAGCCGAGAAAGAAAAGCTTGATAAATTAATCGCCAAGGAAACTGATTGGTCCCATAAAGGCATCACCGCAAGACGAAAACGTAATATGGGCCGGATGCGCAGGCTTTGGGAATTACGTCATCAACGTGAACAGCAGATCGCCGTACAAGGTACCGTAAAATTATCCACAGAAACCGATAAAACATCCGGTAAAAAAGTCATCGAAGCGCACAAAGTATATAAATCCTATGATGATAAGGTGATCCTTAAAAACTTTAACACCAAAATATTACGGGGTGACCGTGTTGGCATTATCGGCCCAAATGGTGCGGGTAAATCGACACTTTTAAAAATTCTGACCGGTGATTTGGACCCTGATCAGGGCCGCGTGAAGCTCGGCACAAATCTGGAAGCGACATATCTTGATCAAAACAGAACATTGATCAAGGATACAGATACCGTATGGGAAACCTTAAGCGATGGCAGCGATCATATTATGGTTCGTGGTCATTCAAAACATATTATATCCTATATTAAAGATTTCCTTTTTGATGCGTCACAAGCCCACAGCCCTGTCGGGTCATTATCCGGTGGGGAACGAAACAGGTTACTGCTTGCCAAAACACTGGCGCAGCCAACCAATCTTTTGATCCTTGATGAACCTACCAACGACCTTGATATGGATACGCTTGATTTATTACAAGATGTCCTTAGTGAATATAACGGCACGCTTTTGCTGGTCAGCCATGACCGTGATTTTCTTGACCGCCTTGTCACATCCACCATCGTGATGGAAGGAAATGGTGACGTAATTGAATATCCGGGTGGATATAGCGATTATGTCAGGCAACGTAAAAACAGGAAAGATGCCTCTGTAAAAACAGCGGCAAAACCAAAAGAGAAAAAGCCGGAACAACCGACGGAAAAAGCACCCGCGAAAAAAATAAGTTACAAACATAAATTCGCGCTGGAAAATCTGCCAAAAGAAATCGCGAAAATTGAAAAAAACATTAAAATGTTTGAAGAAAAAATCTCCGAACCAGATTTTTATAATAAAGACCCAGAACTTTTTAATAAATGTTCCGCGGAGCTAGAAAAGTTAACCTTACAGTTAGAAGAAAAAGAAGAAGAGCTTTTAGAGCTGGAAATAATGATGGAAGAACTGGAATAACAATCCTTCCATCATCAATTTTTATTTCGACAGTAAATTACCGACCTTTAACCAATCTATGACTTTAAAGTTCTGAATACCGCCCTCGTTTTCACCGTCCTGAACCACCAGAATGCCTTCTGGATATTTGGCGGATAACGGGAAGTTTGTCACAGCGAGGCCATCCGTTTCCTGAACACCATCAATATTTAATTCCGGTCTATCGGCAATTCTGAACTTGGTAAGTGGAACCAATGAATTTTCAGTAATATCGAAAGCAACAAATGTAAAATCACCCTGACTGGATACAACCAATGTTTTCTTATGTTCGCCGTGATAAATATCCATACCTTCAACGTCGATCACGAGGCCAGTTCTTGGGCCAATTTCCGCTTGTAATTCGCCTTTTCCTTCTGGATTATTCATTGGAAAACGCCATACACCACCATCTTCTTGTCCAAGGAAAAATTCCTGTGCCTGATCATCAAAAACACAGCCTTCAAGCTGACCCGGCATCGTAAATTCTGCCAGTCTTTCATATTTCATTTCCTGCCCGTCAAAACTGACATCGGTAATTTGAACAAGGCCGTCTTTATAATTCAACAGGACACGTAACGCCTTCTTATCAGCAGGTAGGCCAACACATAAACCGTATGGATCAGCGTTTGTGGGATAGGTTCCAAGAAATGATAATTTTCCTGACGGGCCCATTGTCATAATATCAACCGTATTGGTTGTTCTGTTTGATGATGCCATTAATGTGTCATATCCGCCAAACTGATCACCAGTTAGGTTCTGTCTTAAATCCACATTATTTTCATTGCCGTATGGTTGATAATCAACGATTTCACCATCCAGATTATAAACAAGCAAGCCTGATTTCTTATCAGTACCGATAATGTATGAATTTTCAGGATGTTCATGATTGATCCAGATCGCAGGATCATCTGCCGCGTCATCATCACTTTTCACAGGTGCTGTTTCCAGGTCCGCCGTAATTGAAACCACATCCATGTTGGCTTCACCTTCCATCTGTCTGGATTGATGTTCACCACCGGAACATGCCGCAACTGCAAAAACCATACTTAATAACAGTGAATGTTTAATCATTTTTCCGCCTCTCTAAACTGAAAAGGAATGAGCGGTTAACACCCCGCTCATTCCAGAAATAAAATGTGGATTTTTAGTATTTGAATTTAATACCTGTGTTACCTGTCCAGCCAAATTCATCACGCTGACTTAGGTAATCCGTTGAACCATGTCTAAGGGCCGCACGGAAATTACGATTGTTCAAGTTTGATACTTGCGCATAAACCTCGAAACCTTCGAAAAATTCATATGATGCTTGGGCGTCAATTTGAACGTGATCAAGGACATATCTATCGTCATCACCTTCCGAGAATACTTCATCCAGATATTCGCTTTGGTATGACACTGCAAATCTTGCTGCAAACCCGCCTTTTTCATAACCGATGATAAAGTTGGCAATGTTGCTTGAAGTTTTTGGAAGTGGTGTTAGATACGGATTTCCATCACCATCTTCGATGCTTGCGCTACTGTCAACATATGTATAGTTAACACCAAGTATCACACCATCAAACGGCGCAGGAAGTGATGACAGTTGTGTTTGTGCGTTAAGCTCAACACCTGTTACTTCTGCTTCTTCACCGTTATTTGGAATGCTTAGATCATCATAAAAACGACCAAGATAATTCGTATCACTTAAGCCCTGTTCATAGATAAAGCTGCCAAGTTTTTTATGGAAAATACCCGCAGAAAGAATGCTTTTGTTATTCGGGTAATATTCAATACCGAAATCAAAGTTGTCAGCTTTATATGGACTTAAATCCGGATTACCGAGCGATCCGGAACGAATACCATCTTCATATTCAATTGTACCTGACGGCACCATATCAGAGAAGTTAGGGCGTACCACTGTGCGGTAATATGCACCCCTGATCACCAAATCATCTGACGGCGAATATTTGATGTTCAGACTTGGAAGGAAGTTGTCATATTTTCTGCTTCTTGTGAATTCCTGAAAACCTTCATCATCACCTTCCTGTAGTACGTTACCAAATGTATCAACCTTGGTTTGTTCCCAGCGTACGCCACCGATGATGGTAAAATCATCAACATTGAATGTACCCATCGCATATGCAGCGAAGATATCTTCTTCTACTTTATAATCATCAAGAATGGCATCTTCATGGGCATCGTCAGGATCAAATGTTCCACCCGCAGTTTGTAATGCAGAAAGATATTCTTTGCTCCAGTCAGTTCTTACGCCATTGTTAAAAGTGGTCGTGTCAATATTATGATCAATAGGTGCCGATACATCAGCAAGCGTCATGCCATCAAAAACAGTACCTACAAAATCACCTTCATCAAAATCTTCATATTCAACGAACGATACATCACGCACTTTTTCACGCGTCGCATATTTGGTACCGAATTTAAAGGCTGCCTGAACACCATTTAAGTCCGTTTCATATGTCATATCGAATTTAAAGGTCCATTGCTTATCTTCTGTGATGCCGTCAATCCATTCAATGCCGTCTAATTCATATGCCGACAGGTCATTTAATGCTGCTAATTGGTCATTATCAAATGCAAGCATAGGCATCATTGGATCAGCAAGATTGATACCACCGGAAAGATCTTTTTGACGGTAGGCTATATCTAGTCGGTCTGGCTCTGTTTCTTCTGCATGGGCATAAGACGCTGAATATTCAAATTTGAAATTATCAACGTAGCTTTCACCACCCGTGATTACAGAATAGATTTTCTGTGTTTCAAGACGGTCTTTTAGTTCACGGTCAACACGGAAATCCGTGAAATTAACTGTGCTGCCACTGCTGTTATCAAAATCAATATCACCTTTACCGAATGATACTTCCATACGGTCGCGGTATTCTTCGTCTTTGAAATCAGTGTACATTGAACGGATATAAAGTTCGTTGTCTTCGTCCGGACGAATATCAATATTGAAAGCCGCACCAATACGGTCACGTGTCACTTTATAATCTCTAAATTCAAGCTCTTCCATCGCTGGAACATCCAGATCATCTTCATCGGCATATTCACCACCGGATTCAAAATTGGTCGCACCAAACTTACGGCTTTTATAACTAATGCCGCCAGAAACCGCGAATTGCTCACTTAATGGATTAGCAAATGTAAAACTGCCCATTGGGTTATATGCATCTTCAAGATCGTTATAACCAAGTTCCAATTTCCCTTTTAAGAAAAGCTCTTCACGGTCAAAACCGGAAATGGTGCGAACTTCAACGTTACCACCAATAAAGTTACCATCCATATCCGGTGTTGCGGATTTGGTGACCTCTACTGTTTCAAGCATGTCACTTGGAATAACATCAAGCGCCACTTTACGTGTATCGCCCTCTGGTGACGGAAGACTTACACCGTTAAATGATGTTGAGTTTAAATTACTATCAAGACCACGTACAACGATATAGCGTCCCTCGCCCTGGTCATTTTCAACGGAAAGACCAACAAGACGGCGGGCGGCTTCAGCGATATTTTGGTCTGGGAAGTTACCGGCATTATCCGCAGTTAGAAAGTTTGATATATTATCAGCCGCACGCTGTTTTGAAATCGAGCTGTTCAGACTTCCGCGCTGACCAACAACCAGAATATGGTCCACCGCGCCCGCAGCTGAAAGGGCGATTTCAACCGGTGCACTTTCACCATCAACAACATCGATTGTCTTTGCGATGCTATCCGCACCAATATATTTTACAACAAGCGTATGTTGACCCGTTGGCAGATTTGGAATTCTAAACGAACCATCACGTTCTGTTGTCGCACGGTAGTTTGAATCTGATACTGATACGATTGCGCCTTCAAGGCCGTTGTTATCACTTTTTGCTACAACACGTCCTGTTACATCCGCCGCATGTGCACTCGCAGCCATTAATGCATAAGAGCTGATACCTGCCATAAGGGCAAGGCGACACTTCTTCTTTGAAAAAGCCATTTGAATTTCCTCTAATATATATTTTTATGTGCGAAAGCACATATTGCTTTTGCTTATCAGCGATGGTTCTAAGAGGAGTTTGTTTCAGCTTAATTGAGTAAAAATGAATATAAGTTGACGTGTTTCTTTCAGATATGTGCAAAAAATATATCAATTACTTGATAATTTTATGACTGATATGTTTCAATGCGCATATGAGGCAATTAGTTGCAAATGAAACAAAATGCTGTTATCATTTGAATAATCAAATAAATGGAGGGCCACAAATGTCAGAAAACGATAAAAAATATCAATCATCAATACCGCTTGATCATGAATATAAAGCATTGCCAATTCCCGATCGTTGGGACATGAGCGATGACGAAATGATCGCAAAATCAGAAGAATTTTATGAGCTAATGAAAACACGACACACAGTCCGTGAATATTCATCACGTCCTGTACCACGTGAAGTCATCGAAAACTGCATTAAAGCGGCCGGCCTTGCCCCAAGTGGCGCAAATCATCAACCGTGGCATTTTGCTGTAATTGAAAGTCCGGAACATAAACAAAAAATCCGCGACGCCGCTGAGGAAGAAGAACGTACATTTTACGCAGGACGCGCCAGCGATGAATGGTTGGGTGCACTTGAGCCAATCGGCACCAATGATCATAAACCGCATCTAACCGAAGCACCGTGGTTAATCGTTATCTTTGCGCAGCGTACGAGTGTTGACCGAAATGGTCGCAAATTTAAAAATTATTATGTCAATGAATCCGTTGGTATTGCCACAGGGTTCCTAATCACCGCGCTTCATAAAGCAGGACTTAGCACACTGACCCATACACCAAACCCGATGAAGTTCTTAAATGAACTTTGTGACCGTCCGGCAAGCGAAAAACCGGAAATGATTTTGGTGGTAGGCCATCCTGATGAAAAGGCAACTGTACCCGTACACGCCAAATGGAAAAAGCCGCTTGATGAAATCATGACAGTGTTTTAAAGCAATAAAAAAGGCCCCTATCCGGGGCCTTTTCTTTATTAAAATCTTTAATATTAATGAACGCCGTGCATCCATTTTTTCATAATGGGGGCCAATAATAATATGAATAAACCAACACCGGCACTAAACACACCGATCATGGTATAAAGCTCAACGGTCGCTGCCATATCCAATGTTCCAGCAGCGGCACCATGTTCACCACTTCCCATTAATGAACTAATGACGCCAGCAAGGTTACTACCGAGTGCAGTAAACAAGAACCAAGTTCCCATCATCATACCAACGATTTTCGGCACACTTAATTTCGTTACCATGGAAAGTCCAACCGGACTTAAGAATAATTCCGCCAAAGTCACCATAAGATAAATAAACACCAGCCAGATAAAATCTTTATTTGATGTATCATCTAATGTCAGCGCCCATGAGAATATAATAAAACCCGCACCAATAATAAGCAGTGCATATCCAAATTTAGCAGGCGTCGATGGCTCAAGATTTCGCTTTGCAAGTGCCAGCCAAAGCCATGCCATCACCGGAGCCAGCATTACAATAAAGAGAGCATTTAAAAGCTGCACTTGCGACGCTTTAAACGTTATACCAAGAAACGTAAGATTAAATTGCTGATCCGTAAGCAATGTTAGACTTGCTCCCTGCTGCTCAAAGAGCGCCCAGAAGACACTTTGCACCGCAATCAATATTAGTGCGACCCAAAGTCTTTCTCTGTCCTCTTTTTCACATTGAGAAAAGGAATAAAACAAGATAATGGATACCATTATCAAACCTGAAATACCGACAAACTGAATGACAAGTTCATCATATTTCATCATTATATAACTGGCCGCGACCAGACCCATACCAAACAAATAAATTGTATTTTCTTTATTTAATCCAATCGGGGATTTTTCTTTTAAGACCTCTGGGTTCGCTGGATCACCTCTTCCATCAAGGTATTTCTGCCCCCATAGAAAGACACAAAGACCAAAAAACATGCCAATACCGGCAATGGAAAATCCATAATTCCAACCGTATGTTTCACCGACATAACCAACTAGGCCCATCGAGAAAAGAGATCCAAGGTTAATGCCCATATAAAAAATGGAAAAGCCACCATCACGACGTGGATCATTTGGGCCATATAAGGCGCCAACCACGGTAGAAATATTAGCCTTCAGAAAACCGACACCCGTAATAATTAATGCAAGTGATAAGAAGAAAATATTGATATAAAATTCATCTCTAACAACGATATCACCATCCATATAGGCAGCAGG
This sequence comes from Pseudemcibacter aquimaris, assembly GCF_028869115.1. Classification (NCBI taxonomy): domain Bacteria; kingdom Pseudomonadati; phylum Pseudomonadota; class Alphaproteobacteria; order Emcibacterales; family Emcibacteraceae; genus Pseudemcibacter; species Pseudemcibacter aquimaris. The sequence continues at coordinate 117,657 of NZ_CP079800.1, read as the reverse complement.
GCCATGAAAGCCCATCAACCCATGTCCCGCAACCAGTAAAATTGCGCCATATGTTACGGCTTTACGGCTACCGAGATATCTATCGGCCATATATCCACCGATGATTGGCATCATATAAACCATGCCCATATAGGCACCATAAATCATATTTGCTTTATCGGCACCAAACAGATGATATTTCGTTAGATAAAGTATAAGGATGGCACGCATCCCATAATAGGAAAAACGTTCCCACATTTCTGTCAAAAAACAGATCGATAACCCAATTGGATGGCCCATCAAGTTTCGTTCTTGCGAGCCTTTATACATTTCTTCGGTCGTGTCAGACATCCTTACTCCCTAATACATTTTGTTTGTCGCTACTGTGCCAGAAGATTTTCAAAATGTCACGTTTACGTTTCAAAGAATTAAGATTATAAATACAATCAAGAACAACAAATGAGAGACCATCATGAAAATCAGCAGCAATTTCGACAGCGGCAATATCAATGTAATTGATGCAAGCAACCCTGCCAATATCCGCCTTTCAATTAATAAAGATAACAATTCTGATTTTTATCAATGGTTTCATTTCCGCCTTACGGGTGCCAAAGGGCAGCTATGCGCACTGAACATCGAAAATGCGGAAGGCGCAGCATATCCGGGTGGCTGGGAAGATTATCAGGCATGTGCATCATATGACCATGAAACATGGTTTAGAGTGAGCACCGTTTACAAAGACGGCACATTAACCATCCAACACGTTCCGGAAACAGATAGCGTTTATTATGCATATTTTGCACCCTATAGTTATGACCGTCATCAGGAACTGGTTTCAACGGCAGCAACGCATCCACGTGTGAAGCTGGATGTAATCGGCGAAACATGTGACGGACGGGATCTTGATTTACTGACCATCGGCGAAGAACGTGATGAAAAGAAAAAAATATGGATTTTCGCCCGCCAGCATCCAGGTGAAAGCATGGCCGAATGGATGGTTGAGGGAATTTTGAACCGCTTACTTGATGATGATGACGCGCTTTCAAGAGAACTGCTTAATCAATGTGTGTTTTATGTAATGCCGAATGCTAACCCAGATGGCAGCATTCGTGGTCATTTAAGAACCAATGCAAAAGGTCAGAATCTGAACCGCGATTGGGCCGATCCTGATCCTGATGTCAGCCCGGAAGTATTCCACCTTAGGAATAAGATGGATGAAAAGGGGCTTGATTTTTCATTGGATTGCCACGGTGATGAAGCGCTTCCTTATAATTTCATTGCTTGTTTCGAAGGGGTTCCAAACCTTAATCAATATAATCTTGATACGGCCTATATGTTTGGCCGCGAACTGGAACGCGTAAATCCTGATTTCCAAAATGAAAAGGGATATACCAAAAGCGCACCAGGCACCGCTAATTTAGGAATGAGCACCAATCATATCGCTGACCGTTATGACGCAGTTGCCATGACACTGGAAATGCCATTTAAAGACACAGTCGACAGCCCAAATCAGGAAACCGGATGGTCCCCTGAACGCAGTATTAAATTAGGGCATAGTTCGCTTGATGCGTTATACGCAGTGCTTGAGCGCCTTTAATTTTTTTCAGGCAATTTTAAAATAAACTTTGTGTCCAGATCACGAAGCAGATAAAGCATGATGCATCCTGCAAACATCGGCCATGCCGCATAAAAAAGCAGTTCCATGTTTATATATTGCTTCCATGAAGACAGGGTGCTAATGCCGTGTAAAACCAGCACGGCCGAATAAGTAATATTTTTCCATAGACCTGCCACAAAGGCCAAAATTAAAACCATTTCGATCGCACCAAGTGCCAGCATAATTTCTGTGCTGACGCCGCCTATGAAATAAAAAGCTTCATAAATCTGGATTGCCATATTTGTGTCGGTAAACTTATCCACAGTCCAGACAAACATGACGAGAAAAATGCTCACCCGCATTAAAAAAAGCGATATTTGAATTTTATTTTGTAATGCTTGATTTACGCTCATTAAAGTTCCCCTAATTATTTTTTAAGCTGATCCGCAATTGGAAGTTTGCGTATGCGAATACCGCTTGCGTCATAAATCGCATTTAATAGCGCCGGTATCGCAGGCGGTAATCCGATTTCGCCCGCGCCTGTTGGGTGATGATCATTTTCAACGAAATGCACCTCTATTTCCGGTTCCAATTCACCGATCCGTGCCATTTGATACTGATCATAATTGTTGGAAACAGCCATGCCGTCCTTAAAATCAACACTTTGGTTTAAGGCGGCACTGAAACCATCAAGTGCGCCCCCTTCCATTTGCGCTTTAACCCCAAGCTTATTAACAGCAATGCCGCAATCAATGGCGCCAACTGCTTTTAAAATATGTAATGTGCCATCAGGATCAATTTTGACATCAACAACCCATGCTGCATACCCGCCGAAAGTAAAGTGACAGGCAATGCCACGGCCATACCCGCTTGCTTTTTTGGCATTCACTTGCCAATTTGCTTTTTCGGCGGCAAGTTCCAGTACACCTAATAACCGGTCATGATTAACCGGCAAGTTATCCCATGTGTCATATTGGGCCTGCCCTTTACCGGATAAAAGGTTTCTTTTAAATTCAAATGGGTCTTGCCCCGTTGTAACCGCAATTTCATCAAGGAATGATTGATTGGTAAATCCAGCCAAATTTTCCATGGGGCCACGCCACGGGCCTGTTTGCAATCCTTCTGCCACAGCAAAGCTTGCTCTAAAATTTTCTATGGCATGTGCCGGAAAAGCTTCTGACGCGATGGTGTTATTATTGGCGCAAAGAAGCGTATATGTCATACCACTGATGTTGCCATTCTGGTCAAGGCCTGCTTTTAATATATGTCGTGCTTTCGGGTTAAAGTAATCCTGTTCAATTTCATCTTCACGGGTCCAGTAAACCTTAACTGGTTTATTAATTTCTTTGGATAAAAGGACCGCTTCATAAACAAAATCACGATGTGATTTTCGGCCAAGGCCTGTACCCATTCTTGCCATTTTAACATTGATGTTTTTAAGATCGATGTCCGTTAATTCATGTGTAATTCTCGCCACACGCGCTGTTGTTTGATGGGATACAATGATGTCGGCACCATCATCACGGATATCCGCGATACAGCCGTGCGGTTCCATACACACATGCGCCCAATATGGGTTTTCATAGGTTGCTTCAAAAATTTGATCGGCATCGCTGAAGGCTTGATCAACATCGCCTGATTCATATAGAACCTCATGACCGCCCTGTTTTTCTAAAATATCAAATTGTTCATCCAGCCATTCATTGCTTTTGTGGGCATTGGGTCCTTTGTTCCACACGACGTCCACTGCATCATATGCTTTTTTAACATTCCAGAAACTGTCGCCGATGATGGCCACACCAGCAGACATGATACGGGCTTTAGTGTGATCTTCGGGGATGCGGTTAAATACGGTGACATGATCAATGCCAGGCATATTTTCGATCTCGGCTCTATTAAAATCCTGAACGCTTCCTTCTGAATAGGGGCTTCTTTTGATCATCGCATAACGCATGTTATCGATTTTCATATCTATGCCAAAAGTGGGCACACCCCTTACGATATCAGGGGAAATTTCATTTTTAATTTCCTGACCGATAATGTGAAATTGATCTGCGGTTTTTAAAGGCGGAATTTCATCACCAATATCAATTTTTGCGGCTTCTTCAATCAAATCACCATATGCTATCTTGCGACCATCTGTTTTATGAATGACATGGCTTTTTTCTGTGTAAAGCTCATCCAATCCCACATTCATTTTTTTGGATGCAGCCATTAATAATTGTTTTCTGGCGATCGCACCCGCCTCTCGCATGGCGAGCCATACTTCTCTGATACCCTGACTACCGCCGGCGTTTTGTCTGATATTTTTTTCTTCAACCCGCCCCTTTATCATTGTTAAGTAAGGCTTTAATTTTTCAATTTTGACTTGATCCCAATCTGCGTCAAGCTCATCCGCGAGCAGCATAGGAACGGCAGTGCTTACCCCCTGCCCCATATCAGGAATGGGCGATCCGATGGTAATTATATTTGCTGATGAGATTTTCAAAAAAATACCCAGATCGCCCTCAACAATATCCGGAAGGATATTGCCTGTTACATCTGCCAAGGTTTTTAATGGGCAACTAAGAACAAGCGCCCCCATGGCAAAAGATGATTTTAAGAAATTACGTCTTGATGTTGTTTGTGCGCCGTTATTCATGATTTTTCCTCCGCCATATATTCTGCGGATTTATGAATGGCTTTTCTGATGCGTGAATAAGTCGCACACCTGCAAAGATTTGAAATATTTTCGTTTATGTCTTGGTCTGTTGGATTTGGATGATCATTTAAAAAAGCCACCGTCGCCATGATTTGTCCTGATTGACAATATCCACACTGGGCAACATCTTCATCAATCCACGCACGCTGAACCGGATGCAGGTTATTTTCTTTTTCAAGCCCTTCAATGGTCGTGATATTTGCGTCTTCTGCGTCCTTTACGGAAATGATGCATGATCTAACCGCTTGGCCGTCGATATTGACCGTGCAGGCACCGCACGAACCAATTCCGCAACCAAATTTGGCGCCAGACAGATTTATTTCTTCACGCAGATACCACAATAACGGCATTTCTTCATCGCCATTAAAGTCATGATTTTTACCGTTTATTTTTAAGCTGACCATTGAATGCTCCAGATAAAATTATCAAACATTCATTTGGTAATATGATCACATAACAATGTACAGTAAGTGTGGGCAGCTTTGCGCTAAACGGTCATTACGGGACGCCAAGCGGTCAATTCAGTTTTTCAATTAGAAAATCTTTGACCTGTTTTTGATATCTGCGACTGACGGGAAGCTGTTTTCCGTTCTTCATCTGAACATGATATCCGTCCTTATCGACGAATGATTCCAGATAATTTTCATTGACGGCATGGGACCGGTGAAGTCTGATGAATTTATCCGGATTTAGCATATCCAACAGCGATGATAATGGTTGTCTGTGAATATAGGTATCCCCACCCGCCGTGATACAAAGATAATCACCTGCGACTTCAACCGTTTCAATTTTTTCAACATCAATCATATAGATATTATTCTTGTCTCTGATCCCTAATCTTTTGAGATATGATATTGATTTAGACGGTTTATTATTTTTTGCACTGCTTATTTGAACCGATCTGTTTTTCACACGTTCAATGGTTTCTTTAAAAAGTTCGTCATTGATCGGTTTTAACAGATAATCAAGCGCATCTACCTGAAAAGCTTCAACTGCGTGATCATCATATGCGGTCACAAAAATAATCATGACATCCGCATATTCTGATAATTCTTTCGCAGCATCTAAGCCGTTCATTCCCGGCATATTTATATCAAGGAAAATTAAATCCGGTTTTAATCGGTCCACCAGTAATACTGCATCATTGCCGTTGTCGGCCTGACCGACAATTTCAAAACCATCCTCTTTTTCAAGGCGTAAAATTATGTTTTCTCTGGCAAGAATTTCATCATCAATTATTAATGTTCTTATCATTGATCAAAACTGTCCATCGGAATGGTTATAGTCACTTTAAATTCTTCAGCATTACTAACAATATCCACGTGGGCTTTTTCCCCATAAAAGACGGCAATACGTGCTTTTGTATTATCAAGCCCGATACCATGTTTTTCATTTTTCACGTCCTGACCATTTTCATGATCTCTCGCGGTATTTTTTACATAAATGACAAGTGTGTTCTGATTAAGACGGCTACCGATTTCAATCATGCCCCCATGAATATTGTAATTAATGGAATGCTTAATGGCATTTTCCAAAAGCGGCTGCAGTATCAATCTTGGAACCAGAAAATCATTGGTATCTTGTTCATTTGAAAACCGAATATCCAATTTATCTTTAAAACGCACCTTTTCAATTTCAAGATATTTGGCGGCGCTGCTTATTTCTTCTTTTAAGGTGGTGCTATATTCATTTTTATTTTTTAAAGACTGTCTTAAATATTCACTTAATTTCGCGACCATTGATCTGGCCTCACCGACATCCTCTTTCATCAGCATGGTATCAACGCTATTCAAGACATTAAAAAGAAAATGCGGGCTAATTTGTTGATGAAGTTGTTTGATGATCGCTTCTTTTGCCTGCAATTCTGCCTTCGCTGCGCGCGCCTGTTGATCTTCGTATTTAATATAAAACAGGATTAACAGATACCCGATGCTCCACGCCAAGAGCTGTATGAATGATGACATTCCCCCAATAATATATTTGAAAAAGTCAATTTCCTTTGGCTGTTTACCAAGTAAAATATGGATATCAATATAATTGAATGTATATCGCCAAATTACCGCGACAATCATTGCACAAAAAAGGGCAATGATACATTGGGAATAAAATTCTTTATCCTTACATTTCCATAATATTAGCGCCAGAAATGAACTACAGATAAAGCCACCGGTATTATAGACAATGTACCATGCTGGCTCAGGCGGGGTATATTGATCATAACCAACCCATATAAGGCGGAATATCAAACCATATAAAACCCAAAGCACAATTTGGATTGCATAAAAATATCCCTTATGTGGATCTAAATATTTTAATGCTTTATGGTTCATAGATGCTGTTTCAATTCTAAAATATTAATCATAGCTAAAAATAAATAAGGCCCGCTATAGTAACGAGCCTTAATCATAATCACTATATATTTTTTTATTATGCTTCGTTAAATGGCACCACTTTTTGGTCAATGCGGCCAAAAATTGTGTTTCCATCCGCATCAAACATATCGATTTCAACACGGTCACCAAAGCTCATAAACGGTGTTGTCGGTTTTCCGTCAGCAATGGTTTCTAGACAACGCACTTCTGCAAGACAGCATGATCCATCATGAGAACCTTTATTCGATACGGTACCGGAACCAATTACAGTACCCGCCACAAGCGAGCGTGATTTTGCACAATGTTCAATCAGTTCCGCGAAATCAAATGTCATATCAATACCGGCATTTGGTGAACCGATTTTTTCACCGTTTAAAATTGCATGTAATGGCAAATGTACTTTTGCACCGTCCCATGCATCACCCAATTCATCAGGTGTCGCAAACACAGGCGCAAATGCCGTCCATGGTTTTGATTGATAAAAACCAAATTGTTTCCCAAGTTCCGCCGGGATCAAATTACGCAATGATACATCATTTAAAATTGAGACAAGCTTAATATGTTTTTTGGCGTCTTCACCCTTTGTGCCTGCTGGCACGTCGTCGGTAATTACCGCGACTTCGGCTTCAAGATCGATGCCCCATTCTTCCGATCCGGCCTCAATATCGTCACATGGACCAATAAAAGCATCAGATGCCCCCATATAAACAAGTGGATCTTCCCAAAAACTTGGTGGTAATTCTGCACCACGTGCCTTACGCACCAATTCAACATGGGTTACATAAGCACTGCCATCAACCCAATGATAAGAACGCGGCAGCGGCGCATCACATTCACACGGGTTAAAATCACTGCCTTCGACATCACCATTTTGCAGCGCATCATAAAGCGCGACCAACTTTGGTTCAGTGTTTTCCCAATCATCCAGTGCGGCTTGCATGGTCGGGGCAATATCACCCGCACCCACATATTTTGAAAGATCTTTTGATACGACGACCAGCTTGCCGTCTCTACCCTGTTTTAATGATGCCAGTTTCATGGTTTGCTCTTTCTTACAAATTATATAATATTGACCTATTGAATTGATGAATATATAATAGTTACAAATGAAACTAATTGCAAGTAAATTATAAAAAAGAAATCAAAATGACAAAAAACACACTGCTTCTGGAAGAATTTTTACCGTATAAACTTTCCTATCTTACCAATTTAATCAGTAGTGATCTTGCAAAACTTTACACCGAAAAATTCGGCATTGCCCATACGGAATGGCGTGTGATGGCTGTTCTCGGTGTATCCAGTGGTGTTTCGGCAGGATTGGTTGCTGAAAAAACCGCAATGGATAAGGTGGCCGTAAGTCGCGCCATCAATAACATGATTAAAAACGGTCTAGTCACCCGTTGTTTTTCAGATGACGATAAAAGACGTTCCGAACTTGCCCTATCTGAAAAAGGACAAGAAACCTATAAAGCGATTGTGCCAATGGTATTAAAATATGAAAATGAAATACTTCAATCCCTAAGCAAAAACGAACAGGAACAATTAACCAATATCCTTACCAAGTTGACAGGCTATATCAGGGAAAAATAATTACCCTTCGCTTTCGTGAATACAGCGGTCAATAATATCCGATGAATTTTGATCAAAATATTGGTCAAAGATCGTCGCAATTGCACGAAGGAATGGCTTGCCGCTTTCGGTAATTCTAAATGAATTGCCGTCACGAACCATATAATCCGCATCAACCAGCTTCGACAGATCATCAATTTCTTTATCAAAGTTATAATGAATGCCATGTTCCATCGCGACTTTGACTGGATCAACTTCGAAATAACACATTAATGTGGAAATAACGTCACGGAACATTTTATCGTGACCATCAATTGCAAGCCCTCTCACCACTGGTGAAGCCCCCCCTGTTACTTTTTCGACATACTCTTTGATTGATGGAATATTCTGCGAATACCCATCAGGTAGGCTGCTTATAGCAGAAGGTCCAAAACCAATCAAGCTATCCGCTGCATCATCCGTATATCCTTGGAAATTACGTTTCAATTTTCCATTATCATATGAAACAAATAATTGATCATCCGGCAATGCAAAATGATCAAGGCCAATTGAACGATATCCGCTTTCTTTTAACATTTTGCTGGCCCATTCAAATTGGGCTTGTCGATGTTTCTGTTCCGGAAGGCTGTGTTTACCAACAAGCTGTTGATGTTTTTTCATATGCGGCACATGCGCATATCCAAATAACGCAATCCGGCTCGGTTTAAAGGCAAGCGTCTTCGCCACTGTTTCAGTGATTGTTTCAATGGTTTGATAAGGCAAGCCATAAATCAAATCAAAATTAATACGTTCAATACCACTATCACGTAGGTAACCCATCACTTCTTCGATTAGTTCCTCGCTTTGGATGCGATTAATGGCTTCCTGTGTTTTGATATTGAAATCCTGAATACCAAGGCTGGCACGGTTTACACCCGCTGATGCGTATGCCTTGATTTTTTCCTGGTCAACCGTACGCGGGTCGATTTCCACCGCGAATTCTTTTGCGTCACTGATGTCATAACATTCTTTAAGAACATCAATCAGTGATAAGAAATCATCCGGTTCAAGTATGGACGGCGATCCACCGCCAAAATGAATATGGCTTACTTTTAAACGGCCCGTTTTCTTTGCCGTTTGTTTTATTTCATTTTTCAGTACTTCAAGGAATTTTTGTACCGGTTCATATTTATTGCTGATTGTCGTGAAACAACCACAGAACCAGCATAATTTATCACAATAAGGAATATGGAAATATAGGCTGACCGGCTCACAAATCGGAAGCGATTTAAACCATTCATCATTTTTGCTGCCATCCATCGGGCCAAATTCAAGCGCGGTTGGATAACTCGTATACCTGGGCAGGCGTTTTGGACGCGCCGCAGTATTTACCTTGTTTTTAAGCACTGTTTTCTCCTGAGTCATGCTGACTTTATAGGAGAAAGGCTTTTTAAAATAATTGATCTATGTCAGAAAAGCGGGATTTTTATTAAATTACTTAAATGCTTTGAAAGTCATAATCGTAAAGGTATCCTGAATACCTGGAACAGTTTGCACTTTTTCATTGATAAAACGGCCAATATCAATGTCATCTTCAAGGTGAAATTTGATCATCAGGTCAAAAGCGCCGGAAATGGAGTATAGATCTTCTGTTTCCTCGATATTATCAACAAGCGCTTCCGCTACATCATAGACTTTACCGAGTTCACATTTAATTTGTACGAAGATATTTTGCATGACTTTAATTCCATTTCCAATTGATAGCGCATCATAAAAAACTTTGTATTTTTATTCAATCATTGTTTGACAATACAATTTAATAATTGTTCGAACAAAACCAATTATTCGTATAAAAATCATAACGATATACTTGATATTTTTATTTTAACCGATACCTTATACATCACCTAGAAATGTAATTTCGCAATAGTTAATATAAAGGAAGTAAATGAAGAACCTTCAACAGATAATGTTGCCGATAGTTGCTATCATAATATTATCTTTTGGGAGTTTTTTCATATTTCTAAATTCGCAGATAAAAAATGTCGACCTTATCTCCTTAAATAACAACGAACGCGTTTTACAGATTCACATTAATCAAATTAAATCTAATTTGGCTATTTTAGCAGCAGATTCCGCATGGTGGGACGATGCTTATACCAAAATGTTCGTCGCATATGATCCCGAATGGGTACATAATAGTATTGGGGAAACAGGAAAAACAATTGATGATATCGATACCGCATTTTTATACGGCGTAGAAAATCAAGTGTTATATGAATATTCAATTGATCATGCACCAAGCGCCGACCTTTTATTAGATACAGGATTAGAAGATTATCTAAAAACCTTAGAGGTTAGTGATTATTACAATCCTTTAATTTTTTCAGGGATTATTCAAAAAAATAAACGCCTCTTTTTATTTGGCGCTAGCCTTGTTCAACGCTCGCAAAATACTGATCAAACAACGATAAGCCCTGAAAGACGGCCTGTACTTGTGTATGTGTACGAAATCACCCAAGCCCGTCTTGATAGCTATGGTACTAATTTTGACTTAGAAGGACTTCAAATAAATTCTGATGAAGATGCAATGGAGAATTTTTTATCAATAGATGAAAACCTCTCTCCTTTACTTTTTGCCGATGATGACCAGCTTTCTATTATTTGGGAACCAAAAAGACCAGGGTCAGACCTGATACAAAATATTCTTTTGCCCTTAACCATTGTCATTTTACTAACGATAGCCGCACTTATATATTTCTATCTCAATGTATCAAAATTATTTTCTGCATTAGAAAATGCTAATCAAACTAAATCAAGTTTCTTAGCAAACATGAGTCATGAAATTCGCACTCCTTTAAATGCAATTATTGGCTTTAGCGACTTATTAATGACAAAAGATAAAAACCCCACTTTAGCCAAAAACAAAAATGAATATCTTGGTTACATTAATGAAAGCGGCCAACATTTGTTGGGTATTATCAATGATATTCTTGATATTTCAAAAATTGAAGCAGGCCAAATTGAAATCCTGGAAGAAGATGTTGATGTAATTGAAGTTTTAGAAAACTGTATTGCAACCATGTCTGTTATGTCAGACCAAAGCGGTGTATTAATAGAGACCGAATTACAAGAGATGAACCTCATCACGGATCAAAAATTACTTCGCCAGATTGTTCGAAATATCCTTTCAAATGCAATAAAGTTTACGCCTTCCGGTGGAAGTATCTCTATCAAAAATGAATGTATAAACGGCCATTCATGTATAATAATTTCAGATACAGGAATAGGCATGAGCGAGGACGAACTTAAAGTGGCACTAGAAGAATTCGGACAAGTACAATCCGGCTATTCCAGAAGTTTTCAAGGTACAGGTTTAGGATTGCCATTGGTTATTAAATTTATGGACTTGCTTGGTGGCAAAATGACCATTCATTCAGAAAAGGATGTTGGTACAACTGTTAAGTTAGAATTCCCAATTGATTGACAGTATTATCATAGAAGCACTAAAGATTACCCATATTTGCTCGGCAGATCGGTCTTGTTTTTAAGGGCTTTCAACACGTCATCAGGGTTTGACTGACACCAATAACGAAACATCAATTTAGCGGGTTGATCAGTAAAAATGGTGTTAATTTTTTCATTTGCAGAAATCAGAAAATGAGGAACTGACCATTGTTGCGCCAAAACACCTAAGCAGTGAAGGTCATTGTCCCCTGCATAAATAATCCACGTTGCTTTTCCTCCGGAAATTTTCGGTAACGGGCATGCATCTTGTGCGATTTGCAATAATTCAGATACATCCGAATTGCCGGATAGTTCAACCGAAACACCATGATCATCCATATCATCCGCTGGATGCACGCTATCACGGTCAATTTCGATCATTATCATTTTAAGGGCTTCCCGACATTATTTTAATCAACGCTTTTAATATATTTCGTAATTTTTCTACTTTATCCTGATCAAATTCATTACTCAATTCATTCATATAAGTGATCTGGGAAATTTCCAGCTGTACGGCATGGATTTGATTTTTGGGATCCCCGTAATGGCGGGTGATATAGCCGCCCTTGAAACGGCCGTTGAGCACACTGCTATAATCAGACGTGCGCACAATATTTTCTAACTTTTCCACAAGGGCATGATCCGCCGATATGCCATTGCCTGTTCCAAGGTTTAAATCCGGTAATCGACCATCAAACAGTTCCGGAACGTGGCTTTTGATGGAATGGGCATCCCAAAGACGAACGTAACCGTGTTTTTCTTTTAATCGGCGCAATTCCTTTGCAAGCATTTCATGATAAGGAAGCCAGTATTTATTAATCCTGTCTGCTTCATCGATCTCATAACCATCCTGATAAAGCGGATCACCATTAAACGTATGTGTTGGGCAAAGGGTCGTTACCGTTTGCCCGGGGTATAGGCTAACCCCATCCGTACCACGGTTAAGATCAACCACATAACGGCTATACTTCGCGCCGATAATGGTGACATCCATTGCCCACAAAAAATCATAAAGACGGTCAATATTCCAATCGGTATCAACCATTTCTTTTCCCGCATCCGTCATATGGGCCTTGATATCATCTGGAATTTCAAGACCAATATGCGGCATACTTACGATCAGTGGACTTTCGCCCTTTTTATAATGAAATGCTTCCATTACATATTTCCTGACGGCAAGATATCCATAATATGATCCGAGAAATCACCACCAAGCACCATATTTGTGGCCTGATCCATGTCCGGCGCAAAAAAGCGATCCACCGTATAATGCGGTACTTTATCGCGGATTTTTTTATGTACTTTTTGAAGTATCGGTGATGTTTTATGTGGCGCCCTGAAATCAACGCCTTGCGCCGCCGCCATCAATTCAACACCAATCACCGTCGCACTGTTAAAGGCAAGATCGGTTAATCTACGCGCGCCATAGGTGGCCATGCTAACGTGGTCTTCCTGATTTGCGCTGGTGGGGATGCTATCGACACTGGATGGGTGGGACATGGTTTTATTTTCAGAAACAAGCGCCGCCGCCGAAACTTGTGCGATCATAAAACCGGAATTAACCCCACTGTTTTTCACGAGGAATGCGGGTAAGTCGCTCATTTTCGGATCAACAAGAATGGAAAGCCTGCGTTCTGAAATGCTGGCGATTTCACAAATTGCCATCGCCAGAATATCCGCTGCAAAGGCAACCGGTTCCGCATGGAAATTACCGCCAGAAATCACGTCCCCATTATCGGTGAAAATAAGCGGGTTATCTGTTACCGCGTTGGCCTCGATCAATAAAGTATTCGCTGCATTATTAATAATATCAAGAGCCGCACCCATGACTTGCGGTTGGCACCTTAATGAATATGGGTCCTGCACCTTTTCGCAGTCATGATGGGCAAGATTAATTTCACTGTTCTTAAGTAATGAAAGATATTTTTTAGAAACCGTGATCTGCCCCGGTTGGCCGCGGGCAATATGGATGCGTTCATCAAATGGCGCAACGCTGCCCATTAAGGCATCGATGCTCATTGACCCTGCTACAACGGCGGATGCAAACACATCTTCGGCTTGAAATAGTCCTTTTAACGCAAGGGCGGTTGAAACCTGTGTCCCGTTTAAAAAGGCCAGCCCCTCTTTTGAACTAAGGGATAATGGCTTAAGTCCACATTTTTCTAGTCCCTCTTTCGCGCTCATGCGTTCGCCTTTTAATCTAACGAACCCTTCACCCATAATCGCGGCTGTCATATGGGCAAGCGGTGATAAATCACCGGACGCACCAACCGAACCCTTTCGTGGGATTTCCGCAATGATTCCCGCATTGACAAATTTTAAAAACGTTTCAATGGTCGATGCACGAATGCCTGAATATCCTTGCGCGAGACTTGAAATTTTAAGCGCGTAAATCAGGCGTACTACATCATCGGTTAACGGCCTTCCCACACCTGTACTGTGGGATAACACTAAATTAGTTTGAAGCAGCTCCAGCTCATCATCAGCAATTGATGTCTGTGCAAGAAGTCCAAACCCGGTGTTAATGCCGTAAACGGTTTTACCCTGATCGGTGATATCATCAACCACCTTACGGGAAGCTCTAACCACATCCCATGCGTCATCATTTAAGGAAAGGTTTGCTTCATTACGGTAAAGACCACGTAATTCTTTCAGCGTCATCTGACCCGGATTGATTTGAAAACTCATCTGATTATCCCTCCATCATCGGTAGGTTTAAGCCCTTTTCGCGGGCACAATCTTTGGCAATTTCATAACCCGCATCAGCGTGGCGCATCACACCCGTTGCCGGATCATTCCAAAGCACACGGCCAATACGCTCAGCGGCTTTATCCGTTCCGTCACACATAATCACCACGCCACTATGTTGTGAGAAGCCCATACCAACACCGCCACCATGGTGAAGCGATACCCACGTTGCACCACTTGCCGTATTAAGAAGCGCATTCAGCAAAGGCCAATCAGAAACGGCATCTGAACCGTCCATCATGCTTTCGGTTTCACGGTTCGGGCTGGCAACCGATCCGCTATCCAAATGATCTCGGCCGATGACAACTGGTGCTTTTAATTCACCGTTTTTCACCATTTCATTAAACGCGAGACCTAACTTATGACGTTCACCAAGACCAACCCAGCAAATACGCGCCGGTAACCCTTGGAACTGAATACGGTCACGGGCCATATCAAGCCAGTTATGTAGATGCGGATTATCAGGGATAAGCTCTTTTACCTTTTGATCGGTTTTATAGATATCTTCCGGGTCACCGCTAAGCGCCGCCCAGCGGAACGGCCCGATACCGCGGCAGAATAGCGGTCTTACATATGCGGGTACAAATCCAGGGAAATCAAACGCATTTTCAACGCCCTCATCAAAGGCCACTTGGCGAATGTTATTACCGTAATCAAAGGTTGGAATGCCCATTTTATGATATTCAAGCATGGCTTCCACGTGAACGGCCATTGCTTTTTTGGCCTCTAATTCCACTTCCTTGGGTGCGCTTTCAATTTTGCTTTCCCATTCATCAACGGTCCATCCTATTGGAAGATATCCATTTACCGGGTCATGGGCCGATGTTTGATCGGTTACCGCATCCGGCTTAATGCCTCGCTTGATCATTTCAGGGATGATTTCCGCTGCATTACCAAGCAGGCCGACTGATACCGCCTCACCCTTACTGGTGGCATCATTAATCATCGCCATGGCTTCGTCCAGTGTTTCAGCGCGTTTATCCAGATATCTTGTACGTAGTCTGAAATCAATTCGGTCACTGCGGCATTCGATGGCAAGCATCGATGCACCGGCCATGGTCGCAGCAAGCGGTTGTGCGCCACCCATACCGCCAAGGCCGCCTGTTAAAATCCATTTTCCTTTTAAATTGCCATCAAAATGCTGACGGCCCATTTCAACGAATGTTTCGTATGTGCCCTGCACGATCCCTTGGCTGCCGATGTAGATCCAGCTGCCGGCGGTCATCTGGCCATACATCATCAAACCCTTTTGATCCAATTCATTGAAATGATCCCAATTGGCCCAATGTGGCACAAGGTTTGAATTGGCGATTAATACGCGCGGCGCATCTTCGTGGGTTCTAAAAACACCAACCGGCTTGCCGGATTGAACGAGTAATGTTTCATTTTCTTCTAAGTTTTTAAGACTTTCCACAATCTTATCAAAACATTCCCAGTTTCTGGCTGCTTTTCCGATACCGCCATAAACAACCAGATCTTCCGGACGTTCTGCAACATCCGGATCAAGGTTATTCATCATCATGCGCAGTGGCGCTTCCGCGGCCCAGTGTTTTGCATTTAATTCTGTGCCAGTTGGCGCCTTGATAATTCGTGTGTTTTTACTCATTTTTTTCATCCTGTATATACAAGTTAAAATTTCAGACTAATTCCATGTCCGATTCTTTATAAAATTAAAAATTATTCCGGTTTAAATAACCCTGATAGCTCATACCGTGAGCCGGGGTGGTAAAGTTTCGCTGTTGACGCCACTTGGCCCTTTGTCCAGGTGCGTCTTTCCACAAGTAAACATGCATCATCATCCGACATATCAAGCAATTCTTTTATGCCCTGGGTCGGAATAATGGCCTTCACAATATGTTCCACTTTTTGCAGTGGGGCTTTTTTAATTAAGTATTCATATGGTGTTTGTTCGGTGTAATCCTGTTCGCCGTAACCCGGTACGATCCTCTCATTCACAAGGCGGTCTTCGAGCTGAATAGGAATACCTTGTTCTTTATGTACAATTTGTGTGTGGGTTAATTGATCACCGACCTCAATATTCATAATGGTGGCGATTTTCTCATTGGCTTTAATGACTTCGACCTTTAGCACGTCTGCGGAATGTTCATGATGTCGGGCACGGATTTCATCGGCGATGTTATGAATTTCCAACGGATTGCTTTTGGCCCTAAGTTCCGCAACAAATGTCCCCACGCCCGCTACACGGATCAAATATCCTTCATCGGTAAGCTCACGTAATGCACGATTCGTCGTCATGCGTGAAACGGAGAATTCCTTCACCAATTCATTTTCAGAGGGCACTCGCATGGAAGCACCCCATTCGCCGCTATCAATACGGTCAAGAATGTGGTTCTTGATTTTCAGGTATAATGGTTCTGACTTTACGTCTGTGGTCATTATGGTCTCCTATGAACCGATAAATTATGCACTTGTATATACAGCTTAGTCAAGATGAATTTTCAATCGTTCCACAACGGCTTTAAATTTTTCGAAAATCCGCACTTCGCTGATATGATGGTAATCATTGATGACATGATTGCCACCAACGAAAACATCTTTAACAACATTCTGATTTCCATTAAAAATAAATCGGTCGATAATGTTTTTATCCGGCGTTCCAACCATGGTGGATTTGTTATCATCAAGCACGATTAAATCAGCGCGCTTTCCAACCTCGATCACACCATTATTAAACCCGCTTGCTTGCGCGCCGCCCATTAACACCTGATTATAAAGGTTGGTTCCCGTATGAATTTCATCTTCATTCACAGCAATGTTGCGCCCCTGCTTTGATAAACGCTGACCATATTCAAGAAGGCGTAATTCTTCGCTGACACTTATCGACACATGGCTATCGGATCCGATGGCCATTGTTCCTTGTCTGTCCAAAAATTCTGTTAATGGAAATAACCCGTCCCCCAAATTTGCTTCTGTGGTTGGACAAAGTCCCGCAACCGCGCCCGACGCCGCAATCATACGGGTTTCATCATCATTTAAATGGGTCGCGTGAATGAGGCACCATCGATCATCCACATCAACATTATCATAAAGCCATTCAACGGGCCGTTTTCCAGAAAATTCAATTGAATCATTCACTTCCGCCATTTGTTCGGCAATATGAATATGGATGGGGCCTTTGCATTCGGTGTTTTCAAGCACGTCTTTCATTGCCCCTTCGGGTACGGCACGTAAACTATGAAAACATGTACCAATATGCTGGTTATCATTCAGTAGTTCCAAATCATTCTGAAGTTTTAAATATTCATCAACCGAAAGGCCAAATTGTCTTTGCCTGTCATTGAGTGGCTGATCACCAAAGCCGGACGACATATAAAGCACCGGTAAATGACATAAACCAATACCCACATCATGGGCCGCCGAAAGTATCGCATTTGACATTTGAACCGCATTTCTTCTTCCGCCATGAAGATAATGAAATTCAGAAACGCTGACATATCCGGCCTTTAACATTTCCATATAAAGCTGCGCCGCAATCGCACGCAAATCTTTATCGGAAATAATGCCCGCAAACCGGTACATAATATCCCGCCATGTCCAAAAGCTGTCTTCACTTGATGTTGAATATTCTGCAAGGCCCGCCATCGCACGCTGGAACGCATGACTATGGATATTATTAACACCCGGCAATGCAAACCCGGCAATGAAATGGCCTGATGTTTCAACATTTTCATTTATCGAATGAACGATGCCCGCATCATCAATATCAAGCTGGACATTATCTGCCCATCCGTCCTTTAAATATGCCTTTTTTAAGAATATACTTTTCATTTACGATGCTTCTGGATATAGTTGTATATACAAGTTAGCTTAACTCAAATATTTTAATTGTCAATTCGAAACGGAACAATCGCAAATGGCCGATAAAATCTGGACCAATGTCAATCTAATCACCATGCAGGATAATGGGCACGCTTACGGCCTTATGGAAAATGTATCGATGGTGATTGAACATGATTATATCGCATGGATCGGACCGGAAGAAGAAATCCCCAATCATTATGACTATGAAATGGAAAGCACAGATGGCGATTATATGACACCGGGGCTTATCGATTGTCACACCCATCTGATTTATGGCGGAAACCGCATTGATGAATTTGAATTAAGGTTAAAAGGGGCATCATACGAAGAAATCGCCAAATCCGGCGGCGGCATTCTTTCTACCGTAAACGCAACGCGTGCCGCCACCGAAGGGGACCTAATCGAAAGCGCAAAGAAAAGACTTACTCATTTCAAATCTGAAGGCGTCACCACCATTGAAATTAAATCCGGATATGGTCTTGATCTGGATACGGAATTAAAAATGTTATCTGCTGCCCGTGCGCTTAACATTAGTCCCGCAATTGACGTGATCCCTACTTTCCTTGGTGCCCATGCCTTGCCACCGGAATTTAAAGATAACCGTCAGGGTTACATCGATTTAATCGTAGAAGAGATGCTGCCAAAGATTGCCGAATTGAACATGACGAAAGCCGTCGATGGCTTTTGTGAAAATATCGGTTTTACTTACCCCGAAATGGAACAAATTTTTACCCGTGCCAAAGAACTTGGGTTTGATTTAAAACTTCATGCGGAACAGTTATCCGATCAACAAGGCGCTGCACTCGCGGCAAAATATGGCGCCCTTTCCGCCGATCATCTGGAACATTTAACGGAAGAAAGCATTATCCAAATGAAAGAAGCGGGTACCACCGCAGTGCTACTTCCCGGTGCATTTTATTTCTTGCGTGACACAAAATGTCCGCCCATTGATCTTTTAAGAAAGCATGATGTTCCAATGGCGGTTGCAAGTGACAGCAACCCAGGATCATCACCCGCCCTTTCATTAAAGCTGATGATTAATATGGCAACGACGCTGTTTAAATTAACACCGGAAGAGGCGCTCGCAGGTGTCACCAGAAATGCAGCAAAGGCCCTTGGATTAAATGACCGCGGTATGATTAAAGAAGGCATGCTCGCTGATCTGGTCAGATGGGATATCAGCCACCCGGCTGAACTCGCTTATCACTTTGGTGGTAATCAGGTAAAAGCCGTTTATAAAAACGGCGAACAAGTTCTTTAAAGCCAAACTATTTTAAAAACCTTGCGACATTTAAGCCCGCATCATCAATACCGATTTCTTTTATATCATCCGGAATATCATGGCCAAGTACCATGGACGCGGCAATGCGTGATAACGCCGGTGACGTCATGATGCCAATCCCTTCTTGTCCTGCAAGCCAGAAAAAACCTTCCGCCTCCGGATCATACCCAATGGCAGGGTAACCATCTTTGGTCCGGTTACGAAGACCGGCCCATTTATGATCAATTTTGCGGACCTCGATGTCTGTGCATTCCTGAAAATAATGGGCTGCGTATGCCACATCAATTTCTTCTGGTTGTGCATCACAGGGTTCCGATAATGTTTTATCACAAGGACTAATCAATACCTTACCTGCATCCGGTTTGAAATAAAATACTTCCGCAAGTTCATTGATCATTGGCCAGTGATCAATACTATCTATTCCCGCTGGCGCGTCGATGGTAATCACGGTGCGTCTTAATGGCTCGATACCGATTTCCTTTACCCCTGCCAATTGGGCTATTTCATCAACCCACGCCCCCGCAGCATTGATAATAATGGGTGCTGAAAATTCACCACTTTCTGTTTTAATAATCCATTGATCACCAGTTTTATCAATTTCAACGACTTTGCTATTTGTATGAAGATCTGAACCATTTGACCTTGCCCCTTTTAAGTATCCTTCATGCAGGGCATGGACATCAATATCGGCAATTTCATTTTCCATGATAAAGGCAAGATCACCATAATTTTCATTGAGTATAGGAATTAATTTATTGATTTCTTGTTTTTCAATAAGCCTAACGTTATCGGATTGTTTTCTTAGTTTTTCATAAGCTTGGGTAAGTTTTTCACGGTCACTTTTCGGGGCGATATAAATCATATCACGCGGATGAAGCAGATCATGTTCTGTAAAACCATCCGGCGGGTTTCTTAAAAACTTCCCACTCGCCAGAACAATTGCACGGATAATTGGATCGCCTCCACCATATGTGGTTTCAAAAATGGCGGCACTACGCCCCGTGGTGTGATAACCGGGCTGACTTTCTGCTTCTAGGATAATCGCCTTTCCATGCTTGCTAAGCTCATAAGCAACAGAGGCGCCAGCAATGCCGGCGCCTATGATAATAAAATCAGATTTGATCATTCTTGTTAAATAAATCCGTATCCTAGGAAATCAATAATCAGGTAACCAACCACAATCGGTACCACAAACCTGATGATCGCACGCCAGAATTTAAACAATGTACTGTCACCAAGCCCAAGTTCCTCGAGCGCCTCTTTACGGTGCATAATCCAACCAAGGAAAATTCCGGCAAACAGTGAATTAAACAGCATCATTCCATTTGCCGACATATATTCAAGCAAGTCCATGATGTTCTTGCTCGCGACCGTATCATTAAATGTCAACAGGCGCACATCCGACAGCACATTCATTGAAAGGGCCGATAGTGCAGCCAGACACCAAAGTCCAAAACCAACAACAAGTGATGCTTTACGGCGTGTGAAAATACCACGTTCTTCAAGGTTAGAAACCGCAGGTTCAAACAGTGAAATTGTTGATGTAATCGCTGCAAAGGCAAGAAGCAGGAAGAATAAAATTCCAAATACCTGACCAAATGGCATTTGATCAAAAATCACTGGAAGCGTCACAAACACAAGATTTGGACCACTATCAAGTTCAAGACCATTCGTAAAGATAATCGGGAAAATCGCAAAACCGGCAATCAATGCCACAAATGTATCCGCAAATGCCACACCACATGCAAGCTTTGGAATGCTTTCATTTTTCGGCAAATATGAACCATATACAAGCATCGTCGCACTACCCAAAGAGAGCGAGAAGAAAGCCTGTCCTGTTGCTTCAAGCACGGTTTTCATATTGATCTTTTCAAAATCAGGCGTGAACATAAATTCAAATGTTTCTTTGGTGCCACCATTAAAGAAGGAATAAATCACCAGTGAGACAAGGATTAAGAAAAGCATCGGCATTAAGATATTAACGGCTTTTTCAAGGCCCGCTTTAATGCCACGTGAAATGATAAAGGCCGTGATACCAACACTTAATGTCATCCAGAATATAAGCGTACCCGGGCTTTCCATCATATCGGCAAAAACGGCCTGCGTCTGCCCTTCCTGAAGGTCACTAAGCTGTCCGGTAACAATGCTGACCACATAATTCAACGTCCAGCCGGCAATCACAAAGTAAAAACCTAAAATGCCAAGTGGGGTTAAAATACTGGTAAAACCGATAAATTTCCAAAATGGTTGGCTTTTCTTGCCTTCTGAAAGCTCGGTGAATGCTGTTACTGGTGGTAATTGTCTTCTACGGCCAATGGTGAGTTCCGTCATTACAAGCGGAATACCAAAGAATAAAACAATCCCCAAATAAAGGATTACAAAGGCGCCGCCGCCATTTTCACCAACCACATATGGAAAACGATAAATATTGCCAAGGCCAACCGCGCTACCAATCGCAGCAAGAAGAAACGCCGTACCCGACGACCATTTTTCCTGAGTTACATGTGCCACTTAAAACTCCCGATAATTATTTTTATATAAGCCCCTAACGTAATGGTTCATAACTAGTACGTCCATAAAATAATTGTGCCTTAATTTCGGCACATTTGATTTCTAATTTTTTCACAAGGGTTCATATTCTATTTTAATTCGGGGCATGGCACGACCTCTCATCTCAGAAACCCGCATTATCGAAAAAATAGAAATCATAATATCCTAAGGGGGAATTAGGGATGATAGAATTATCAGTAAACGGTAAAAGCTTCTCATATGATGGTGATGAAGATATGCCACTGCTTTGGTTTATTCGTGAGAATGCTGAATTAACAGGGACAAAATATGGTTGCGGCATTGGTCAATGTGGCGCCTGCACAGTTCATATTGACGGCGAAGCGGTCAGAAGCTGCACCATACCAATGGCTGAAGCTAAAGATGCTGATATCAAGACCATTGAATCAATAAGCGACGGTGAAAAACTTCATTTCGTTCAACGCGCTTGGATTGAAGAAGATGTTCCCCAATGCGGTTATTGCCAATCCGGGCAAATCATGGCAACCGTAAAATTCTTGGAAGAATTCCCAAACCCCACCAATGAAGACATCAATAATTACCATACCAATATTTGTCGTTGTGGTTCTTATGAAGAGATGAGGCGCGCTATTCATTTGGCCGCGAAGCTTAAGTCGGAGGGGGCCGCATAATGGATATTTCAAGAAGATCATTTTTAAAGGCCACGGTAACCACAACAGGAAGCCTGCTTGTTTATGCCCATATTGGTGCACACGCGAATCCAAAAGGACGTGATGCGAACCCTATGCCTATCATTGAAATGGCGCCAAATGGCGATATTACTTTCATCAGCCCAAGATCCGATATGGGACAAGGATCGTTAACATCTCTAGCGCAAATCGTGCTGGATGAAATGAATGCAGATTGGGATAAACTTGTCGCAACCAAAGAAGCAACTGCATCAAGTGCTGACGTTTACGGTGATGATCTTGTTACTGTTGGCGCGATAAGTATGTTTGAAGGTTGGAGAACTTACCGTAAAGCAGGCGCCAGTATGCGTGAAGGTTTTAAGTTGGCCGCATCCGGACTTTGGCAAGTTGACGTCAACCGCTTAACAACCGATAAAAGTAAGGTGATTGATCCAGAAAATGGAAAAATATTTCATTATCATGAACTCATTAACAGCCTGACGGGTCTTTATTTACCTAATGATCCTGAATATAAAACAAAAGAACAGTCAAATCTGATTGGTAAACCGTTCCCGCAACTATTTCCGAATAAACGTGTCACTGGCGAAGCGATATACGGTATGGATATTCATTTTCCAGGGTTAAAAGTAGCAATGGTTGAGCGTTGCCCCACTTTTGGAGGAACATTGAAATCCTTTAACAGTGAAGATGCGATGAAGATTAAAGGCGTCCTTTCTGTCGTTGAGATTTATAACGGGGTTGCCGTCATCGCCGAAGGATTTTGGGCCGCTAAAAAAGGGCGCGATGCCCTTATAATAGAATGGGATCATGGTGAATTAAAAGATACTTCGTCAGCATCCCTTAAACAAATGCTGAAAAGAAATTTGGATGAACCGCCCGTTGACAAAAACCCAGAACCGGGTGAAGCAAAAACCGTCCTTCAACAAGAAGGCGGGAAAAAATTAACAGGCGAATTTGATTTCCCTCTCGTAGCTCATGTTACTATGGAGCCGATGAATACAACGGCATGGGTCACAGATGATAAATGCGAAATCTGGTCTCCTACGCAAAGCATGATTATAGCCCAGGAAGAAGTTGCAAAACTTCTAAATCGTCAGACAAAAGATATCACATTCCATCGCACCCTTTGTGGCGGCGGATTTGGCAGACGAGCACAAGAAGACTTTGTTCTGGAAGCCGTCGATGCATCAAGGAAATCTGGCTACCCTGTAAAGTTAATCTGGACGCGAGAAGATGATATGCGTCATGATTATTACCGTTCTTGCAGCACCATGAAAATCGAAGCCAAAATGGATGATGATGGAAAATTACTTGCATGGGATGCCGATCTTAGTTTCATAAACACAAACCCGTATCATTTTATTCCTGAAAATCGAGGTACGAGAAGAGGGAACGGCATTGGATTAGCGGGCATTGATCCCGCTTATAATATTCCCAATAGATATTTAGAGTTTGGCATGCTCGACCTTCCTATTACTGTTGGAATTCTTCGTGGCATATCTCATGGATATACAAATTTCTCCATTGAAGTCATGATTGAAAGGCTTGCAAAAATTGCCAATAGAGACCCGCTTGAGCTTCGTGCAGAGTTATTAGTTGAAAATAGGCGAGCTCACACTGTTATTACCGAACTTCAGAAATTAAATTCTGAAAACCCCGTAACAGAAGGAATGTCCCGCGGGTTTGCTTTTGCATATGAAGGTAGGCCAGTTATAGATTATCAATATTATAGCGCCCATATGGCTGATGTCAGAAAACTGGATGATGGCCAAATTAAAGTGCATAAAATATGGGTTGTTGCCGACCATGGTCGCATCATTAATCCTCACGGATTCAAAAAACAAATCAACGGATCAATATATTTTGCCCTTTCAATGATGCGTAGCGGTGAAATTACCGTAAAAAATGGTCAGATTGAACAAGGCAATTTTGATGATTATCCGGTTTCCCTAATCGGTGAAGGGCCAGAAAAAATTCACATTAAGCTTCTGGATAATGGTGCACACCCAATGGGATGCGGTGAAAAAATGCAAGCTGGAATTCAGCCAGCCATCGCAAACGCCATTGAAAAATTAACTGATGAAGAAGTAAACGGTATTCCTATCAAGAACCTAGCATAAACCTGCTGCTATAAAATTATCGTTTCGCAGCGTTGGCAATACGAAGACAAGCACGTGCGCATATCGCCTCAACCGGCATGCCTGTGGTTTTACAGTCTTCTTCTGCGGCAGATGTAATCGACATGGCACTGGCAAGTCTGCCAGTCGTCCATTTTGAAAGATCCGCTTTAAATCTGCGGGCTTCCATCGCGAATACTTTTGGCACGAGTTTTCCCATGGCTTGATCCGCAGAAAACCCCTGGTCCATATAGCCGCGTGCGAGATGCATACGGTTAATTTTTCTGGATAACGACCTAAGCACCGCAATTGCATTTTCGCCGCGGTTAAAGGCTTTAAAAAGCGTGTCATCAAGCCGTTTCAAATCACCACTGATTGTGGCACTTGTGATCGTGTCAATGCTAAGTGCACCGCTATCACCAACACATTTCGCCACATCATCAAGCGTCACCATATCGCTTTCACGTTTGCCTTGTGGCCCCATATAAATAGCAAGTTTATTAAGCTCGCTTCTGGAAACAAGTCTGTCACTGCCAAGATTCATTTGTAAAAATGACGCCGCATCGGGATCAATGGATAATCCATTTTCCCGCATGACTTCATGAATAAGTGCATCAAGTGATGCTTGGTTATCTTCATAACAAGGAATAGCGGCAGCATTTTTTGATTTTTCAAAAAGTTTCCGAAGCCCCGATGTGGGCCTTAAATTACCTGCTGTGATAACAATCAGTCCATCCCCAACCGGATTTTCAAGGAAATTTGTTGCGGCCTTTGTTGTGTTTTCAGCTGCACCTTCAACACGGATTACGCGCCTGCCGCCCATCATTGAAATGGCAGCTACTTCATCAGCAAGGATACCCGGTTCAGATTTCAATGTATCAGGGTCAAGGTTCGCGACCAGAAATGGATCTTGAAGATCTTCAACCACCTGTTTGGCAATTTTCGTTGCACGTTCTCTAACAAGTCCTTCATCCGGGCCAAAGACCAATACCGCCTGATATTGTGGTGACAGGGATTTAATCTGCGCATCAATATCACGGTAGCCAATCTTCATTAAAGTGTTCCCTGATTATTACTTAAATAGGTACCGATTCTGGTAACGACTTGATTGGCGGCCTCTTCCGCGAGCCTTTCAAGTGACGATTGTCTTGCCGTCATGTTTGATAAATCCGACTGAACCAGATCATATGTCACAATGGCTCTCGCGGTGCCGTCCATAATCGGTTCATCACTGGCCACATCAACAAGCTGAAAAGCAACAGACAGTCTTAAGTTTTGCAAAGTTACAGATTCGTCTTCCCGGATACCGTATCCTTGCTCAGTGACTTCATACATCGCTTTTAAGATATATTGTGTTTCACCGCTTTTGCTTAAGGGGGAAATACGATCTTTCAGATTATTCTCAATCAGTTGCGAAAGGCGTTCTTGCCTTCCAGCCGGACTTCTAACCGGATCAACCTGAATATTCGCCATTACCTGCGCAAGGCTCGATGAATTCGAAGAACCTTGCCCGTACATCGGTTTAAATCCACAAGCAGCGAGCATAACGATTAATGATATGCCGAGTACTGATCTTATGGATTTAAATATTACTTGCATTAACGGTCCTATATGGATGTTTCCTAGACAACGATATTAACAATTTTGTTTGGCACGACAATGATTTTACGGATTTCCTTGTCACCGACAAATTGCTGAACTTTTTCAGACGCAAGCGCAAGCGCTTCAAGTTCTGTTTTGTCCATATCTTTGGCAACCTCAAGTTTATCTCGTAATTTGCCCTGAACTTGAACCACCACAGTCACGGATGATTCTTGCATTAATTCAGGGCGCGCAACAGGCCAGGCCGCATCAGAAATTAATCCTTCACCACCAATAAGTGTCCACATTTCTTCTGATAAATGCGGCATCATAGGTGCGGTAATTAGAATGATTGTTTCTATCGCTTCATAAAGCGCATATTTATCACCATCTGATCCATCCGGTTTAAACGCGGCAATCGCATTGGCAAATTTATAACACTGCGCAACCGATGCATTGAAATGGAAATTTTCAATATCTTTACCGATTTGTTCTATCGATAGATGCGTCATGCGACGAAGGTCTTTTGCAGCTTTGCCAAATTCTTTTGGCTCTTCCATACCGATCGCACTTTCATCAAGCGATGTCGTGACTGTACGCCATAGACGTTGAGTGAAACGCCATGCGCCTTCGACGCCTTCTTCCGTCCATTCAAGGTCACGTTCCGGCGGGCTATCTGATAGCATGAACCAACGGGCCGTATCTGCACCGTAAGTATCAATAATCGCTGTCGGATCAACCACGTTTTTCTTGGATTTTGACATTTTCACCGAACGGCCGACGGTAATTTCTTCGCCGGTTTTGGTCAAAACATAACTGCCGTCAGATTGTTTGGTCAGATCTTCCGGGTTAACCCAGTCACCATTTTTATCCTGATAAGTTTCATGGCAAACCATCCCTTGAGTAAAGAGACCGTCAAACGGTTCCTTAACATCACAAAGACCCACTTCTTTCATCGCACGTGTATAAAAGCGTGAATATAATAGATGAAGAATAGCATGTTCGACACCACCAACATATTGATCAACCGGAAGCCAGTAATCACCGGCTTCTTTATCATATGGTGCATCTGAATGCGGTGACGCAAAACGGGCGAAATACCACGAACTATCAATAAATGTATCGAAAGTATCCGTTTCACGAACGGCGGGTTTCGAACAATTCGGACAGTTAACATGTTTCCAGGTTGGATGATGATCAAGCGGATTACCCGGTTTATCAAAGGTGATGTCTTCTGGTAACACAACCGGAAGATCAGCTTTCGGTACAGGCACCACACCACAATCATCACAATAAATCATTGGAATTGGTGCGCCCCAGTAACGCTGGCGGCTTACGCCCCAATCACGAAGACGGTAATTAATTTTGGCTTCACCAAAACCGCCCCCTTCACCAAGGGCAATGACTTTTGCTTTCGCATCTTCAACGGCCATACCGTCAAGGAAATCCGAATTGCCAATAGTACCGGCATCCGTATAGGCGACATTTTCAATAGCAAATGTGGATGGGTCTTCGCCATCCGGAATAACAACCGCCTGTACATTAAGGTCATATTTACGTGCGAAATCAAGGTCACGCTGGTCATGGGCAGGACAACCAAATACAGCGCCTGTTCCATATTCCATCAACACGAAATTCGCCACATATACAGGCAACTTGCAATCATCAATGAATGGATGCTGCATATGAAGATCAAGCTTAAAGCCTTTTTTCTCTGCCTTTTCTAATGCTTCTTCACTGGTGCCTAATTTCCGGCACTCTTCGATAAAATCTGCGAGCTCTGAATTCTCTTCGGCGATTTTTAAACTTAATGGATGATCCGCAGCAATCGCAACAAATGACGCGCCGAAAATCGTGTCAGGTCGCGTAGTATAAACGGTTACTTTTTCATCATTCTCGCTAGCCGAAAACGTCAGCAACATACCCTTGGATTTTCCGATCCAGTTTTTCTGCATGGTGCGAACTTTTTCCGGCCATCTCGGCAGATTATCAAGTTCAGCATCAAGATCGTCTGCGGCATCCGTAATTTTTAAGAACCACTGATTTAATTTTCTACGTTCAACCACCGCGCCACTGCGCCAGCCTTTACCGTCAATAACCTGTTCATTTGCAAGAACCGTATTGTCTACAGGATCCCAGTTCACCCATGATTCTTTACGGTAAACTATGCCTGCTTCCATGAAATCTATGAACATGGCTTGTTCTTTACCATAATATTCTGGATCACAAGTCGCCAGTTCACGCGACCAGTCAAAAGAAAAACCAATTCGTTTTAACTGGTTTTTCATATGGTCAATATTTTCATATGTCCATTTGGCCGGGTGAACATTATGTTCCATCGCCGCATTTTCTGCAGGCATTCCAAAAGCATCCCACCCCATTGGATGAAGAACATTAAATCCTTTTGCGCGCTTATATCTGGCAACAACGTCACCTTGCGTATAGTTACGCACGTGTCCCATGTGAATTTTACCAGATGGATACGGGAACATCTCAAGCACGTAATATTTTGGTTTTGAACGATCTTCACCGACTTTGAACGTGTCTTTTTCCGCCCAAATTTGTTGCCATTTTGCCTCAGTTGCACCGGCGTTATAGCGTGTCATTACTTTTACTCTCTAGAAAATAAATATATTATTAGAACGACGTTACAGGCGCATTATCGCGGCGAAGCAGTCTTGCCTGAATTGTAATTGCCTGAACGATTTGTGATGCTGCATTCGGACGTGGTTCAACAGATACCCAGTTACCGTTTTGCATAGTTTCACGGTGCACAGTTACGTTCATTGAATCAGCACGTAGTTCACTGCCTACGATATAGACATCAACTTTTGTTCTTTCATTTGCATCAGAAGGGTTAACTTTCCAGTCTGTAATAATAATACCACTTGTTGGTTCTGCGGAAACCAACGGCATAAAAGAAAGTGTGTCCAGAGCTGCGCGCCAGATATAGGCATTTACACCAATTGTATAAACTTCTTCAGCCGCAGTAATATTCATACGCGGCTCACCAATTTCACTACGCGTATCACAACCAGATACCAAAATGGTAGAGAATATCATCAATATTGTCGCCAGACTTTTCATTGATACTTCCTGCAATTTATTCATTTAAAATATTTTCCTTTGATACATGCATCATATGAACGTGTCATGAATGCCATCACATTTTGTTGCATCATAACCATTGCAACTTGTTAGATAAAGCTGTTTATCGGCTTTTGCACATGTTTTTATTGTTTCACCAAAAAAAAACAGTTTTTTATGAGAGCATATTGAAATTATATATTAATTCTATATACTTAGAGGATGAGTCGTAAAATACGATTTAAAAAATAATGAGAATTTCACAAAGTCAAAAACTGGCAAATATTGCTAAGTTCTTGATTTATAATGTGTTATGTAAATTATATTGGTTTGGAAAGTGACTTTTAATTGCGGTAAAATACGCTTGTTAGCGACTGTTATTAGTGTGCTTGGAGTTATCGGTTCGGTGACTACGGCGAGTGCACAAGAACAGATTCGTTTAAATCCAAACTATAAGGGGCCGACCGATCAAAACCCAGTGATCGGTAATAACGACATTATCTCCGGTGAAATTAGTGAAGAATTTGACCAGTTTTTAAATAAATCAAACGATGATGGCCAGTATATCCTGCTCAAAGATCCTGAAGATGGGCAAAAACCGTTAATCACCCTTAACCCGGAAAAGAAACCAGAATCAGTTCTGACACTGAATCAGGAATATACATATTCACCGTCGCTTTCATTTGGCATGACAGATGCCATGGCCAGCGCAGCGAACCCTTCGATCTTATCTAGGGCTGTTGGCGGTTCTGAAATTGTCCTGTCATTAGAATCTTCTGATCCAAATACGCTAGTGAAAAACGATAGCAAGGCATTAAGCGTACGTATCGGTTCTAGCTTCATGAGATCAGCAGAAAGCCGTTATGCCATGTTGCTAAACAATGGCATCTTCACACAGCAAGCCTATAACCTGTCACTTGGTATTGGATATTCCGGCTTTAGATTGGGTGCATCATTTAGCCGCAATGAAAATAGAATTGCTGCCGACTTGTCCGGTTATGATGTTGGCATCGGTTATTTTGCCGATAGATGGTCAGCAAATTTAAGAATGGCTGAATATAACCGCACCAATTCAATCCTTCTTAATTCAGAATATGATGTATTTGATACTATTTCTGCTTATGAACTTGGTGCTGCATATCGTCTGTTCCCGAACATCAGCTTAACTGGCCGCTTCACATATTATTCATATGGTGCAGAGGTTGATTCACTCGCCATCGAAGATGTCAAATCACTTATGTTTGGCACAAACGTAAGCTTCTAATCCTTTATATCCCGCGAATTGCGGCTATCCCGGCTATACCTGTATCCTTTAATGATAAAGCTGTATCAATATTGATGCCACCAAGTGCATAAATTGCAATTTTCTGTTTGGCACAAATATTGGCCAGTTTGTCCGTACCAATCGTTTTTGATGGGTCGTCAAATGTTTCAGGATGGCTATAGGTTGGAAACACAGGGGCCAAAAGCACGCCATCTGCGTCCGATTTTTCCGCTTTACGCACCGCTGAGTGATCATGTGCAGAAACCGTGACTGTAAAATCCGGATTCTCTCTTTTAATGGTCGCAATCTGATCAAGCATATATTCCGGCAAATGAATGCCGTCTGCCTGAACCATGAGAGCAAGCGTCAAATCACCAGCCACCATAAATTTAATCCCCTTGACGCGACATATATAACAAAGCGCCTTGGCGAGTTCTGCCCGGTTTTCATGATCATAATCTCTTAAGATCACCATTGATCCGGACGGCATTCTTTCGATTACCTCTTCCGGTAAAGGTTGCGCCTTTTTATCGGTCATAAAAATCAATCGCGGCAAATCGTCAAAGCGACTTTCGCGATTGAGCTCCAATGCAATCTCTGTTAGGTTTCGTTTCATATCCCAGACTTTAATGGAAGACAGTGTCGATGACCAGCAATCTGAAAAACATAAATGAAAAAATCAGAACCGCAGAAGAAAAATCAGGACGCAATGAAGGTGACGTAACACTCGTTGCCGTGTCAAAAGTCCATGTTGCTGAAACTATCCGCCCTGTGCTTGAAGCCGGCCAACGTATTTTCGGTGAAAACCGCGTTCAGGAGGCCGCCGAAAAATGGCCGGCGATGAAAGAAGATTTTGATGATGTGGTACTACATCTCATCGGCCCTCTTCAAACCAATAAAGTACGGCAAGCCATTCACCTTTTTGATGTCATTGAAACAGTGGATAGGCCGAAACTTGCGCGAGCGCTCGCACGTATTTTTAAAGAAGAAAATAAATACTGTGATGTATATGTACAGGTTAATACCGGGATGGAAAACCAAAAAGCTGGCATCAACCCTGAAGACGCCGATGAATTTATTGCCCTGTGCCGTGATGAACTTGGATTAAATGTAACCGGCGTCATGTGTATTCCGCCTTTTGATGAAGACCCCACAGATCATTTCAAATTGTTAAAATCCATCGCAGATAGAAATAACATAGAAATCATTTCAATGGGCATGAGTGGCGATTTTGAAAAAGCCATCGAACACGGCGCCACCCACGTACGTGTGGGCACCGCCGTTTTCGGAAAACGTCCCGGATATTAATAAAGTGATATTAACAGTCTTTGCTAAGGATCATGCAACTCGCTGACCCTGTTGCATAAATTTTGCCATTTTCATCAATGATTTTCCCGTCGGCGATTGCAAGCCTGCGGGATTTATTGATCACGCGCCCTTCCGCAATCAGTTCCTGCCCGACTTGAATTGGTCTTACCATTTTGACATTAAGGTCCGTGGTTGCAAAGCCCGTATTTTCATCGAGTAATGTACTAACCGCGCAGCCCGTAACGGTATCCATCACTGTCGCACTAAAGCCGCCATGAACACCCCCCATTAAATTAAGCAACCTGTCATCGGCCGTCACAATAAAACGAACAAATCCATCATCCACACCAACAAGTTTCGTCGACATGGTTTTCGCCATTGTTGGCGGAGGAATGTCCCCCGCCATCATACCTTTTAATCGATCAATGCCATTCATTATTTTGTAAAATCCACATCGACGTCCGCGGCCATATAACTAAACATGGCATAGATTGCAGCATTATGAGTAATTGCATCCATATCGACCTTATCAAGGGTGTCATTGGCCGTGTGATGGAAATCAAAATAATTTGTTGGCTCCATCCCTAAATTAACCGCAGGCATACCTGCATTTCCAAGTAGTGACATGTCAGACTGCCCTTTGGCCGTATTGGTCATTAAGGTTGCTACACCATATGGCGCAAGCACGTAGCCAATTTCACGGGCGACGCTAAGCGATGTTGGCCCGACACCCGGTGCAAAATTTATAATGCGTCCTGTGCCGCTATCCCATTCCGCACCAAGCAGAATATTATCAAAATCCTTATGGTCTTCTTTATGGGCACGAACATATTCTCGCGCACCGATTAATCCTTCTTCCTCAGCCGCGAAAAGGATCACACGAACAGAACGTTTCGGGCGCTTACCGCCATCAAGGATATGTTTCGCCGCTGACATTACAATGGATACGCCAGTGCCATCATCAAGGGCCCCTGTTCCAAGATCCCAACTATCAAGATGAGCACCTATAAGTACAGCTTTTTCCGGATCTTCCGAACCAGTGATTTCACCAAGCACGTTATAAGTCACCACTGGATCATGGGAATGGGATGACATTTCTAGCTTTAATGTTACTGGCTCTCCATACTTAAGTGCATTATCAAGAAGGTCCGCATCTGGATTTGAAAGCGCGGCGGCAGGAATTTTTGTAACACCATCCTCATAATTCATGCTGCCTGTATGTGGCGTGCGGTTATCATCTGTTCCAATTGAACGGATAATGATGGCCGACGCACCGGCCTTTGCCGCGGCTACAGAACCCATACGGCGAGCCTGCCCCGCATAGCCATATCCTTTAAGACCAGTTTTCGCCATACGCAATGAAACATATGCAATCTTACCGTCAAGGCTGTTTGGCTCGGCCTCTACCAAGTCTTTATATTCATCAAACTGAACGACCTCGGCAGTCAAGCCGCCTTCCGGTGTACCGATACTGGTACCAAGCGCCACAATGTGTAGGTCGTGTTCAAATGGCGCCGTCATTTCAAGACTGGCTGAACCGCGGTGCCAAAGTGGGAAATCAACTGGTTCTTCCCATACACGGTCAAAACCCATTTCACGCATTTTACGCATGGCCCACTCGCGGCCCTTTTTATCGTTGGCCGTTCCCGCCAAGCGATGCCCCACTTCTGTAGTCAGGGACGTGATCAAATCTTTTGTAAGGTTTGATTTATATGCGGCCTCACCAATTTTAACGGCATGATCCTTCATTTCCTGTGTCAGGGGGCTTTCCTGTGCAACAGATGAAAATGAAACTGCCATACTGGCAAGTGCGATAAGCGCAAATTTCTTCATTATTCTCTCCCATAAATTATTTGATGGGAGAGAATAACAAGTTAAGCATGAAAGTCAAAAGTGACTATTCAGTTATCCCCAGAAGATCAAAAAAGAACGCATATTCAAGGGCCGTTTGTTTATATCTTTTGAACCTGCCAGATGCACCGCCGTGGCCCGCTTCCATATCGGTTTCAAAAACCAGCAAATTATCATCTGTTTTATAATCACGCAGCTTCGCGACCCATTTCATGGGTTCGAAATATTGTACCTGGCTATCCCAAAGGCCGGTTGTGACGAGAATATTCGGATAATCTTTTCGTTCAACCTGATCATAGGGTGAATAAGAAAGCATATAATCATAATATCCTTTCTGGGCCGGTTTGCCCCACTCATCCCATTCACCGGTTGTAAGTGGAATGGATTCATCAAGCATGGTTGTTACAACATCAACAAATGGCACATGTGCCCCAACCCCAAGATAAAGTTCCGGTGCCATATTAAGAACACCACCCATAAGCAAGCCACCCGCGCTTCCGCCCATGGCGTAAATCTTTTCCGGGTGACCGTATTTCAATGCGGTTAATCCCTTTGTCACATCAATGAAATCATAAAAACTGTTCTTTTTATTATAAAGCTTACCATCCTCATACCACGGGCGGCCCAGCATCTGGCTGCCGCGGATGTGAGCGATGGCATACACAACACCACGGTCAAGCAAACTTAACCGCGGTCCACTAAAGGACGGGTCAATTGTCGCGCCATATGATCCATATGCATATTGAAACAGTGGATTTGTACCATCCGCATTATACATGTCTTTACGGTATACGATGGAAACCGGAACCTGCTTGCCATCTCTGGCTTCTACAAAAATACGCTCGCTTTGGTAATTTTCCGCTTTAAATCCACCAAGAACCTCATCCTGTTTTAACAATGCGCGTTCACCGCTTTTTAAATTAAATTCATAAACACTTGATGGTGTTGTCATGGAACTATAACCAATGCGCACAACTTCACTTGATACTTCCGGATTATTTGAAATATTTGCACTAAAGACCGGATCATCAAATGAAAGGTTCTTACTTTCACCTGTGCTTAAGGTAAGTACACGCATTCTGATGACACCGTTTTCTTTTTCTTTAATTACAAGCGCATCATCAAAAGCCGATAAATCCTGCAGGAATACGTCTTCACGGTGCGCAACCACATCCTGCCACGCCGATTTATCGGATGTTTTATCCTTAGATACACTCATAATACGGAAATTATTAGCATCCCAATTGGTATAGATATAATAAGTATCCCTTAGCTTTTCGACCGCATATTCAAGATTATCTTCAAGCGGCAGGAACGGCTCAAAACTTCCCATCGGATCATCCGCAGAAAGAATTGATACCCCGGTTGTCGTTGTGCTGGAATGATGAATATAAATGACCGACCCATCACGCGATTTCGAAAGATAGGTATAATATGTTTCGTCATCTTCGCGGTACATCAGCACATCTTCGCTTTGGTCAGTGCCGATTTTATGACGGTAAACTTCGTTCCCAAGTAATGTTTGCGGGTCTTTACTTATGTAAAAAATATGCTGATTGTCATTGGCCCAGACCGGTGACCCTTCAGTATTCACGATTTTATCAGATAGAATTTCACCTGAATTTAAATCCTTAATCTGAATTGTATATTGCCGTCTGCTTACTGTATCGGTGCTAAAAGCTGCCATCATATTATTTTCAGATACTGAATATGCGCCAAGCCGGAAATAACCGTGTCCTTCTGCCATTTTATTTTCATCAAATAAAATTTCCTGGGCTTCTGTTCCGTCAAGCCAGCGAACATGAACGGGATACTCACTTGAACCATCAAATTGCGATTGATACCAAAACCCACGTCTTTTTACAGGAACGCTACTATCGTCTTTTTTAATACGGCCAACAATTTCATCATACAGTTTTTTCTGAAAATCTTCTGTGTGTTTCATCACAGATTTTAGATATTTATTTTCCGCTTCCAAATGTGCAAGCATTTCAGGATCTTTACGTTCATCATCGCGCATCCAGTAATAATCATCGATTCGTGTATGTCCGTGGATTTCCATTTCGTGTGGAATTTTTTTGGCAACTGGTGGCATTGCTTCTGAATTCATATTGTTACTCATTTCATTATTGGAATCGGGTGCTGAATTATCGGCACAAGCGGAAAGCAGCATGACTGCGGATAAAACTGATATAAGTTGTTTATTCATATAGAGGCCCGTCATCGTTAGTTTTTTCGAAATATACACTTATTTTTCCGTGAACTACAAAAAAAAGGATGTTTCTGTGATTTTTAAGTGCCTAAATCCTTGCTCTATCGCTTCATTATGCTAAAAACAGTCTGTGGAAGGGGAGGTAATATAGCCTCCTTAAAAATTTAATCTCTAGAGGGAGTAGCAGATGTCTCAAACCAAGCGGCCTACCTCGCCGCATCTGCAGGTATATTCATGGAGCCTCGAGATGGCCTTGTCCATTCTCCATCGTGCTTCTGGCGCAGCTTTAACCGGTGGCGCACTTCTTATTACATGGTGGGTAATCGCCATCGCATCCGGGCCAGAGGCCTACGCACAGTTCAGCGACATTATGGGCAGCATCATTGGTAAAGTCTTTCTTTTTGGTTTTACATATGCCCTTATGATTCACCTTTGTAACGGTATCCGTCATTTATTCTGGGATATGGGTAAAGGTTTCGACCTTGAAGATACTCACCGTTCCAGCCGTGTCGTATTCATTTCATCTGCAGTACTGACAATCCTTAGCTGGGTTATCGGTTACGGCCTGGTATAGGGAGAGAATAAATGAGTTTACGTTCCCCTCTTGGAAAAGTTCGCGGTCTTGGTTCTGCAAAGAACGGGACGCATCACTGGTGGATGCAAAAGGTAACTGCGGTTGCACTTATCCCGCTAACAATCTGGTTTGTTTCCAGCGTCGTACAAATGACACAGGCCGATTACGCAACCGTCCTTAAATGGATGAGTTCCCCTGTCGTTGCAGTACTGCTGACATTATTTATCGTAACAGGTATTTACCATCTGAAGCTTGGCCTTCAGGTAATCATCGAAGATTATATCCATTCTGAAGGTCAGAAAATCGCCCTTCAGATGCTTGTTACTTTTGGCTGTGTGCTTGTTGGTACGCTGGCCGTATTCTCCATTTTAAAAATTGCGCTTTAAGGTACGTTTAAATGACTAAAGCATATGAAATAGAAGATCATGTCTATGATGCGATCGTAGTGGGGGCTGGCGGTGCCGGTCTTCGTGCGGCCATGGGCATCGCCGAAAGCGGCCTTAAAACCGCATGTATTACAAAAGTATTCCCAACCCGTTCGCACACCGTTGCGGCGCAGGGTGGTATCGCCGCATCCCTTGGTAACATGGGGCCGGATAAATGGCAGTGGCATATGTATGACACCGTGAAAGGTTCCGACTGGCTTGGTGACCAAGACGCCATTGAATATATGGTTCGTCAAGCACCAGAGGCCGTATATGAACTTGAACATTTCGGTGTTCCGTTCAGCCGTACCGAAGAAGGCCGCATTTACCAACGCCCATTCGGCGGTATGACAACAGAATTTGGCGAAGGGCCAGCAGCACAGCGTACATGTGCCGCCGCTGACCGTACCGGTCACGCGATGCTTCATTCGCTTTATCAACAATCACTTAAATATGACACAGACTTTTATGTTGAATATTTCGCCATCGATCTGATCATGGAAGACGGTGAATGTCGCGGTGTGATCGCCCTTGATATGAATACGGGTAAACTTCACCGTTTCCGCGCTCATTCAACAACACTGGCAACAGGTGGTTATGGTCGTGCGTACTTCTCTGCAACATCAGCGCATACCTGTACTGGTGATGGTGGCGGCATGGTTCAACGTGCCGGACTGCCGATGCAGGATCTTGAATTCGTTCAGTTCCACCCAACCGGCATTTACGGCGCAGGTGTATTGATCACGGAAGGTGCCCGCGGTGAAGGTGGTTACCTTGTGAACTCAAAAGGTGAACGTTTCATGGAACGTTACGCACCATCAGCCAAGGACCTTGCATCACGTGACGTTGTGTCCCGTTCCATGTCATATGAAATCCGAGAAGGACGCGGTGTTGGTGAACATGGCGATCATATTTTCCTACATCTTGATCATCTTGATGCGGAAACATTGGCAAGCCGTCTACCGGGCATTTCAGAATCAGCGAAAATTTTCGCCGGTGTTGACGTGAACAAAGAACCAATTCCGGTTCTTCCGACTGTTCACTATAACATGGGTGGTATTCCAACCAATTATCACGGTGAAGTGCTTAACCCATCAGAAGATGACCCAGACCGTATCGTGCCGGGCCTTATGGCCATTGGTGAAGCGGCCTGTGTATCCGTTCATGGTGCCAACCGTCTTGGATCAAATTCACTGATTGACCTTGTTGTGTTTGGCCGCGCGGCCGCGCAACGTGTTGCCGATGTGGTAACAGCTGGCGCGCCACATGCGAAACTTTCAGAAAGCCATGCTGACATGGCGCTTGGTCGTCTTGACCGTCTTCGTTATGCGGATGGTGAACTATCAACCGCTGAAATCCGTGACAAGATGCAACGCACAATGCAAGCAAACTGCGCCGTCTTTAGAACCGAAGAAGTTCTTGAAGAAGGTAAAGTCAAGATCGACGAGATTGCGGGTCTGTTACCAGACATCAAAACATTCGATCGTTCGCTTGTTTGGAACAGTGATCTTATTGAGGCGATGGAGCTTGAGAACCTTATGGGGCAAGCACAAGTCACAATGCACTGTGCCGCCAACCGTAAAGAAAGCCGTGGTGCCCACATGCATGAGGACTACCCGGACCGTAATGATGACGATTGGATGAAACATACCGTTGCTCATTTAAATGATAACAAGGTTGAAATCAGCTACCGCCCGGTTCATGACTATACGCTCACGGACGAAGTTGAATACATCAAACCTAAGCCACGTGTTTACTAAGGGAAGGGAATAGAAAAATGGCAGAATTTAAACTTCCCAAGAACTCTACTTATACTAAAGGGAAAACTTGGCCTGCGGAAGCGGGCGCAACCAATGTAAAACGTTTCAACATTTATCGCTGGAACGAAGACGACGGTGAAAATCCACGCATCGACACATACGAAGTCGATCTGGATAAATGTGGCCCGATGGTTCTTGATGCACTGATCAAAATTAAAAATGAAATTGATCCAACACTGACGTTCCGTCGTTCTTGTCGTGAGGGTGTGTGTGGTTCATGTGCGATGAATATTGGTGGTAAAAACACGCTGGCGTGTACCATTGACATTGCGTCATATAAGGGTGATGTGAACATCTTCCCTCTTCCGCATATGGATGTGGTGAAGGATTTGGTTCCTGATCTAACCAACTTTTACGCGCAATACGCGTCCATCAAACCATGGATGCAAACGCAAACACCAACACCATCTGGCACAGAACGCCTACAAAGCCCGGAAGACCGTGAAAAATTAGACGGCCTTTATGAATGTGTGCTTTGTGCATGTTGTTCAACATCATGCCCGAGTTACTGGTGGAACAGTGATCGTTACCTTGGTCCAGCCGTGCTTCTACAAGCATATCGCTGGCTTGTGGATACACGTGATGAAAATACTGGTGAGCGTCTTGATAACCTTGAAGACCCATTCCGTCTTTACCGTTGTCACACGATCATGAACTGTACAAACACATGTCCAAAAGGCCTTAACCCGGCCAAGGCAATCGCCGAGATCAAAAAAATGATGGTCGAGCGTCAGGGATAAATAAAATCCTATAAGAAATTTAAAGGCTCGCTCATTCAGCGGGCCTTTTTTATTTGATGTGATATTTTAAAGACAACGAACATACACCTAATGGAGATACGCTTTGATTACTTGCTATATTCAATATGAAATAAATCCATCTAAAATAAATGAATTTGAAGAATACGCCCGTATGTGGATTCCATTGGTTGAAAAATTTGGCGGCAACCATCATGGATATTTTCTACCCCACGAAAGTCCTAATGATCTTGCAGTATGTTTATTCTCATTCCCATCACTTGCTGATTACGAGCAATACCGTACAGACAGCTTAAAAGATGAGGAATGCTTAAAAGCTTTCAAATATGCAGAAGAGACTGACTGCATCAAACGATATGATCGTCATTTTTTAAGACCTATCTTAAATGAATAAGAAACGCCCATATACCTATGAAAAAAGAAAAGGCCGGATCAAATGACCCGGCCTTTTTAATGCTTTACCTAAAAAGTGACTTAACCCTTTTTAAGATGATCGCGGCAAAGAACTTCAGCGATCTGTACGGCGTTTAGTGCTGCACCTTTAAGAAGGTTATCAGACACACACCAGAAATTAAGGCCGTGCTTCACTGTTTCATCTTTACGCATACGGCTGATGTATGTGGCGAATTCGCCTGCGGCTTCGACAGGTGTGATGTAACCACCGTCTTCGCGTTTATCAACAACCATGATACCCGGTGCTTCGCGTAGAATTTCAAGCGCACGTTCCGGTGTAATTTCACGTTCAAATTCAAGGTTGATGCTTTCAGAATGTGAAAGGAATACCGGTACACGCACACATGTAGCTGTAACACGGATATCAGGATCAAGGATCTTGCCTGTTTCCACAACCATTTTCCATTCTTCTTTGGTGTCACCATTATCCATAAACACATCAATATGTGGGATACAGTTAAACGCGATTTGTTTTGTGTAAACTTCGTTTTCAACCGGGTCATTCACAAAAATCGCACGTGTTTGTGACCATAACTCTTCCATCGCCGCTTTACCGGAACCGGAAACTGACTGGTAAGTTGAAACCACACAACGTTTAATCACCGCCGCATCATGAAGCGGCTTAAGCGCAACCATCATTTGTGCCGTTGAACAGTTCGGATTGGCAATGATGCCTTTCTTTGTGTATCCGGCGATGGCGTCACCGTTTACTTCCGGTACGATCAATGGAACATCAGGATCCATACGGAAATGTGAGCTGTTATCGATCACAACACAACCAGCCGCCGCGATTTTATCGGCGAACTTGGCAGAAATTGACCCACCAGCAGACATAAGCGCAATGTCCGTACCCGTGAAGTCATAGTCATCAAGACATTTGCATTTAATCGTCGTGTCGCCAAAGGTCACTTCGGAACCAATGGAACGACGTGACGCCAATGCGACTACTTCTGAAACGGGGAATTGGCGTTCATGCAGGATATTCAGCATTTCTCGGCCAACGTTGCCAGTCGCTCCCACGACGGCTACTTTATAGGACATTATACTCTCCAGTATGTATTAAGTTGTTTTTGTTTAATTAGATTTTAGTTACTTAGTTTTTCCATGGCATCCACAATGTGGCTACCCATCTCGCTTGTGGATACAAGCGTCATTCCAGGCTGGTTAATATCAGCCGTGCGAATATCGTTAGCGAGAACCTCATTCACTGCGTTCTCAATTAAATCTGCGGCATCACCCTCGTCATATGTATAACGAAGCGCCATTGCGAAACTTAAAATCGTTGCGATTGGGTTTGCTTTGCCCTGCCCTGCGATATCAGGGGCACTGCCATGAACCGGTTCATAAAGGGCACCTTTACCCTTTTCACCAAGGGATGCTGACGGAAGCATACCAAGCGAACCTGTAAGCATCGCCGCAACATCAGATAGCATGTCACCAAACAGGTTATCCGTTACAATCACGTCGAACTGTTTTGGTGCACGCACCAACTGCATGCCACAGTTATCCGCAAGCATATTTTCATATTCCACATCCGGATAATCTTTGGCGATCAGCTCCATTTCTTCGCGCCATAAAAGGCCGCTTTCCATCACGTTGGCTTTTTCAGATGACGTTACCTTGCCGTTTCTTTTACGAGCAAGATCAAAGGCCACATGACCGATGCGGTGAATTTCATATGTTTCATAAACTTGTGTGTTAACGCCGCGACGTTGACCGTTTGTCAGTTCTTCAATACCGCGCG
Organism: Pseudemcibacter aquimaris; assembly: GCF_028869115.1. NCBI lineage: Bacteria > Pseudomonadati > Pseudomonadota > Alphaproteobacteria > Emcibacterales > Emcibacteraceae > Pseudemcibacter > Pseudemcibacter aquimaris. The sequence continues at coordinate 75,689 of NZ_CP079800.1, read as the reverse complement.
GCTCACCGAAATAAACACCGCCAGTTAGTTCACGAAGGATCATGATATCAAGACCGCTCACCAGTTCCGGCTTAAGACTTGATGCATCAACAAGTGGTTCGAAACAAAGAGCCGGACGCAAGTTTGCAAAAAGGTTTAATTCTTTACGCAGTTTTAAAAGACCCGCTTCCGGACGAAGGCTATATTCAACACCGTCCCATTTTGGGCCACCCACTGCACCGAACATCACAGCATCAACTTCTTTTGCTTTTTCAAGGGTATGATCAGCAAGTGATGTGCCGTATTTATCATATGCCGCACCGCCCACTTCGTCTTCGGAAATATCAAATTCGATACCCTTATTTGCGGTAAGCCATGCAACGACCTTTTTCACTTCAACCATTGCTTCCGGGCCAATACCATCACCCGGTAGAATTAACATGCTGTGTTTTTTGCTCATTTTATTCTCTTCTTATTCTTATTTATATAACCAAGGCTGCTCGGCCTTTTGCTTGGCTTCAAATTCTGAAATCTTCGCGCCCTTTTCCATGGTAATGCCGATATCATCAAGGCCATTGACCATTGAATGCTGCCGGAATCCATCCATTTCAAATTTCACCACTTCGCCGTCAGGACGAGTGATTTCAAGATTTTCAAGATCAACGGTAAATACCGCATTGGCACCTTTATCCGCGTCCGCCATCAAATCATCGATTACTTCTTGTGGCAGCTTGATCGGTAACAAACCATTTTTAAAACAGTTGCCATAAAAAATATCAGCAAAGCTTGGCGCGATAATGCAGCGAAGGCCCATATCCATCAATGCCCACGGCGCATGCTCACGGCTTGATCCACAACCGAAATTCTCACCCGTGATTAGGATTTTTGCATCACGATATGCCGGTTTATTCATAATGAATTCCGGATTTTCAGAACCATCGTCAAAATAACGGATGTTCGTAAAGGCATGCTTGCCAAGACCGGTACGTTCAATTGTGCGCAGGAAGTTTTGCGGGATGATCATATCCGTATCAACATTGGTCATCGGAAGTGGTGCTGCAACCGCACGAATTTTAGTAAATTTTTCCATGTGATTATAGCTCCCTTACATCCGCTAAATGACCCGTGATCGCAGCCGCAGCAGCCATTGCCGGGCTAACCAAATGCGTACGTGATTTTGGACCTTGGCGTCCTTCGAAGTTACGGTTTGATGTCGATGCGCAGCGCTCACCCGGTAATAATTTATCCGCATTCATGGCAAGACACATTGAACATCCTGGCTCGCGCCAGTCAAAACCGGCATCAACAAAAATCTTATCAAGACCTTCTTCTTCGGCTTGTAATTTCACAAGGCCACTACCCGGTACGATCAATGCTTCTTTAATATTGTCCGCGATCTTTTTGCCTTTAACAACGTCTGCTACGGCACGCATATCTTCGATACGGCCATTGGTGCATGATCCGATGAAAACTTTATCAACGGAAATATCAGTCATATTTGTGCCGGCCTCAAGCCCCATATATTCAAGGGCACGTTCTGCGGCCGCCTTTTTATCCGCATCAGCCATATCAGCCGGGTTTGGAACCGCCCCAGTGATCGGAACCACATCTTCAGGGCTGTTGCCCCATGTTACTTGCGGTACGATTTCAGCGGCATTGATAAACACTTCGTTGTCGTATTTTGCACCGTCATCGGATTTTAAGCTGTTCCAGTAATTCACCGCCATTTCAAATTCAGCACCCTTTGGTGCTTTCGGACGGCCTTTGATATATTCGTATGTCTTTTCATCCGGCTCAACAAGACCGGCACGCGCGCCGCCCTCAATCGCCATGTTACAAAGGGTCATACGCCCTTCCATGCTTAAACCTTTAATGGCAGAACCGGTAAATTCAATCACGGAACCCGTACCGCCCGCAGTGCCGATATGACCGATCACAGCAAGCGCCACGTCTTTTGCGGTAACACCCGCACCAAGTTCACCGCTTACATCAATACGAAGGTTCTTTGAACGCTTCAGGATCAGTGTATTGGTCGCCATCACATGTTCAACTTCGGATGTACCGATACCGAACGCAAGCGCACCAAACGCACCGTGTGTCGCCGTATGGCTATCACCACAAACGATTGTTGTGCCCGGTAAGGTAAAACCCTGTTCCGGTCCAACAATATGGACAATCCCCTGACGGGCATCCATCATCGGGATATAATCAAGATCAAATTCTTTTGCGTTTCTTTCAAGCGCATCAAGTTGATTTTTACTTTCGATACTATCAACACGTGTTTCACGGTCAGATGTTGTCGGCACGTTATGATCAGGAACAGCGAGAATAGTTTCCACCCGGCGCAGTGAACGGCCAGCCATACGCAGACCTTCAAAGGCTTGCGGGCTTGTTACTTCGTGGACGATATGGCGATCGATATAAACAAGAGTGTTGCCGCTTTGTTGTTCTTCAACAACATGGGCATCCCATATCTTGTCATACATTGTACGCGGACTTGTCATTTCGCTTATCCTTATTTTTCTTCTATAAACACAAAAAATGAGGCTCCGTTTCCCGAGCCTCATTTTGCTGAGGCTCATTTTCTTGAAGCCTCGAATTCGATATTAGACGGTCAGGTCTTAATTCGCAGACTTCTTGTGATAATCCGTTTTTTCAGCAATACGGGCTTTCTTACCACGCAGACCACGAAGGTAGTATAGTTTCGCGCGACGAACACGACCGCGACGAATAACTTCAATGCTGTCTACATTTGGTGAGTAAAGTGGGAATACACGTTCCACACCTTCACCGTATGAAATTTTACGTACTGTAAATGAAGAGTTAAGAGCACGGTTTGAACGTGCAATGCATACGCCTTCATACGCCTGAATACGTTCACGTGAACCTTCAACAACCTTCACGTTAACTTTAACAGTATCACCAGGAGCAAATTCTGGAATGTCTTTGCCGTCTGTTAATTGAGCGATTTGCTCATTTTCTAGTTTTTCAATAATATTCATAACATTTATCCTTATACGGCGGCCCTTTTAAACAAGTTTGAGCCATATTTCAATATCAATCATCACTTTTATTGTGCGAATCTTTATTTTTCGCCTCAATATATTCTTTCCACAGGTCTGGGCGTCTTTTTTCAGTCAATTTTTCAGACTTTTTAAGGCGCCAGTCCTTAATTTTTCCATGATGTCCTGATGTCAGAACATCCGGTATTCCGAGTCCCTCCCACATTTGTGGTCGGGTATATTGCGGATACTCAAGTAATCCGCTTGAAAAACTCTCTTCCAGTAGCGTATCCGGCTCTCCAATTACCCCAGGAATAAGCCTTACGACCGCATCCATCAGCATCATGGCGGCAATTTCACCGCCGGAAAGCACGAAATCCCCTAACGAGACTTCCATCACTTCTTTCTTTTCAAGAACCCTTTCATCAAGTCCTTCGAAACGCCCACAAATTAATGTGATGCCTTTCTTATTCGCAAATTCATGAACCATTTTCTGATCCAGTCTTTTGCCGCGGGGGGACAAATATATGAGCGGCCAGTCTTCTTTTGCCGTTCCTTCGGGGCGCTTATGGACGGCCGCATCAATTGCACGGCCCATCACATCCGCCCGAAGCACCATTCCCGCACCACCCCCAGCAGGGGTATCGTCCACCGAACGGTGTTTGTCCGTAGCATGGTCGCGAATCTGCATCACATCCATGCCCCATAAATTATTTTTAAGCGCCTTACCCGCCAGTGATAATCCAAGTGGGCCGGGAAACATTTCCGGAAAAAGGGTTAGTATCTGTGCCTGCCACATATGTTACCCTTTCTTAGAATTTTCCCTGTCTTCTTCACCGTCATTAAACGCATCACGGTTAACGACGATGTAACCTTCTTCGATATTCACTTCCGGAACCACTTCATCAGAAAAAGGATACATGCGTTTCCCTTTTTCCTTTGAAAGGTTCACTTCGATAATGTCACCGGCGCCAAAATTATAAACGCCTTCAACCTTACCAAACTGGCTACCCTCCGTATCTCTTGCCATAAGCCCCACCAGATCTTCGAAATAGAAACCGTCTTCTTCTTCAATGTCCGGTAAGGCCGATCTTTCAATATAGAGCTTCGCGCCTTTTAAAGCTTCGGCTTTATTGCGATCATTCACACCTTTTAGTGTCGCCGCAACACCGCCTTTAACTTCATGCAGGATTTTTACCTTATATTTTTTGCCATCTTTGTGATCCTGACTGAATATCGTCACCGGACCATATTGGGAAATGGCTTTTAAATCCTCGGTAAAAACCTTAAGCCTTACAGCACCGCGTATACCAGATGCCCCAAATACCGCCCCAAGACAAATTAAGTCTTCGCGTGGGGCCTCATCATCATATTTACGCGGGTGTGCCATAAACCTTATTCTTCAGCAGCAGCTTCTTCAGCTGGTGCTTCTTCTGCAGGAGCTTCAGCGGCAGCTTTTGCTTCTTCTTCAGCAGCTTTTGCAGCGGCTTCTGCTTCCGCAGCAGCTTCAGCAGCAGCAGCTTCTTTTTCTTTTTTCTCTTCGATACGCTCTAGCGCTTTTGCACCTGGCTTACCTTTGTTCGGGTTGTTACGCTCTTCACGCTTCATAAGGCCAGCAGCGTCAAGAAAACGAGCAACACGGTCAGTTGGCTTTGCGCCTTGACCTAGCCAGTATTGAACACGCTCTGCATCAAGCTTAATGCGGTCTTCGTGATCTTTTGGAAGAAGTGGGTTATGTGTACCTACTTTTTCAATGTATTTACCATCGCGAGGTGCGCGGCTATCAGCCACAACAACACGGTAGTAAGGACGTTTTTTTGCACCACCACGTGCAAGTCTAATTTTAACAGCCATTTAATTTTCCTTTAGCTTATTTAAATCGTTTAATTGGTTTTAATATTTTCAGAAAGCCTGCTTATTTCGGAAGCAAACCATCCATTCCAGGCGGCAATTGTCCGGGCATCGGCATGCGTCCGCCCTGTTTGCCTAATTTCTTCATCATGGTTGCCATTTGCTTTTGCATTTTCATCAACTTGTTGACATCCTGAACGCTGACGCCCGCCCCTGCTGCAATACGTTTTTTACGTGATGCATTCATTAGTTTCGGATTGGCGCGTTCTTTTGGTGTCATACTGTTAATGATGGCTTCCTGTCTTAGTAGAACCTTGTCATCAACCTTGGCGGCGGCCATTTGCTTTTGCATTTTGCCAAGACCAGGAAGCATGCCAAGAATACTGCCCATTCCGCCAATTTTTTTCATTTGCTGAAGCTGGGAACGAAGATCATCAAAATCAAATCTTCCCTTCTTCATCTTTTTGATCATTTTTTCGGCTTCTTCAGCCTCAATGGTTTCCGCGGCTTTTTCAACGAGTGAAACCACATCGCCCATCCCGAGAATACGTGATGCAACACGTTCCGGATGGAATTCTTCCATGTCTTCGATTTTTTCGCCGACACCGACAAGCTTGATCGGTTTTCCAGTAACCGCACGCATACTAAGCGCGGCACCACCACGACCATCACCGTCCATACGGGTTAGGATCACACCGGTTACACCAACCTGATCACCAAACTGTTCCGCCACATTCACTGCGTCCTGACCGGTTAAGGCATCAACAACAAGAAGCGTTTCATGTGGGTTTACGGCGTTACGTACCGCGACAACCTCTGCCATAAGGCTTTGGTCAACATGCAAACGACCCGCTGTATCAAGCATCACAACATCAAAACCCTGAAGTTTCGCAGCTGTCATGGCGCGATTCGCGATATCAACCGGCATTTGGCCCGGGATAATCGGAAGTGTCGCTACATCAATTTGTTTACCAAGTATTTCAAGCTGTTCCATCGCCGCTGGACGTTGAACGTCAAGGGACGCCATAAGAACTTTTTTCTTATTCTTATCTTTAAGGCGTTTGGCAATTTTCGCGGTCGATGTTGTTTTACCAGAACCCTGAAGACCAACCATCAGCATTGGAACAGGCGACGGCGCATTTAGATCAATCGTCTGCGCATCACCACCAAGCATTTCAACAAGTTGGTCATTAACAATTTTAACAACCATCTGGCCTGGGGTCACAGATTTCACAACCTCTTGACCAACTGCGGCTTCTTTAACCTTGGAAATAAAGTTTTTAACAACAGGTAAGGCAACATCCGCTTCAAGAAGTGCAAGACGCACTTCACGCATGGCTTCATCAACATGGGATTCACTTAATGAACCACGCTGTTTCAGCTTATCAAATATACCACCAAGTTTATCACTTAAACTATCGAACATATCGCTCTCTATTTTTAGTTGCCTTAAATTTGCCTAATGAATTTTTCATAACACAAACACACCAGTGGGCGAACCTTCGCTGACTGGTGGGTATCCTTGGACACATATTATGTACGATCCATTCGGGAACGAGCGGAAAATATGAGGATTCCCCGTAAGAGTCAAGTTATTGTTTACGGTGGCTTTAAAAAATGTAATATGATGTCATAAATTTTAGTTCTAATGATCATGGACAACAGACCAATGAACCTGAAAACCATTAAAATATTAATGATATCTGCTATTTCCTATCTTACAATTTCACCAGCGCTTGCTGGACCGGATGGCAGTCCATTTGAAGGCCTTTATTTAGGCCTGGTGACAACCAAAAACACATTCGAAACGACGGCTTCTTACCTTGAAAAACCGAACGATGATTTTCCAAGTAATTTTACCGGCATTACCAGCGGCACATCAAAAGACAGTTATGGTGCCGGAATGCTTGCGGGATACGGCCTAAATTATGGTCCACTTTATCTTGGTGCTGAGGCGGCTTTTATCATCGATAAAGGACATTCCATTTATTCGGATGGATCAAATACCATTAAAATCAATAAAAGTAATACATTCGATATCAATGGCCGTGTCGGCTTCACACTTGCCGATAAGGCACTAGTATTCGGTTTGATTGGTTATTCTGGTCTAAACCTGAAATCCAAAGGTGTTAATGAACAGCGCGCGGATCGTCTTGATTATAATACACGTGTGACAGCCTTCCAATATGGTGGTGGTGTTGAAGTTGCCATTATGGAAAACATCGCGTTACGTGCTGAATATACCCGTCAAAGCGTGAATGACGCCGTTTACCGCGACGGGTCAGACGAATTTACATTCAAACCAAAAACATCCCGCATCCTGGTAAGTGCAGTACTTCATATGTACTAAGAACAAAGTATCAGGGTATAGGGTATGGAAAAAATCGGGGCAAAGAACGTTTATATGCTGTTGGGCATGATGCTTTTTATCATCATGCTCATACTACCCGCGCCTGATGGCATGAGCATCAGCGCATGGCGCGTTGCCGCGGTTACTGTTCTTCTTGCCTGTTGGTGGTCAACAGAAGCATTACCCGTTCCGATTACATCACTGCTTCCCATTGTTTGTTTCCCTATGCTTGGAATATCGAGCATTGGTGCGGCGACCGCCCCTTATGCAGCACCGACGATTTTTCTGCTGATGGGTGGATTTATTATGGCAACGGCTTTGGCGCGTTGGAATCTTCATCGCCGTATCGCGCTTATGGTTCTGGTTCGGGTTGGTAATAACCCTACGGCCCTGATCGGTGGATTCATGGGTGTTACGTCGATGATTTCCATGTGGATCAGTAATACAGCCAGCACCATCATGATGTTGCCGATTGCCATTTCCCTTGCCAGCGAAGTTGTAAAAGAAAAAACAGAACAGACGTATGGCTTTACATTATGTCTTGTCCTTGGGGTTGCCTATGGTGCCAATATTGGCGGCTTTGGCACGCCGATTGGTACGCCGCCTAACCTGCTTGTGGTTGCCTTTATGAAAGAAACATACAATATTGATGTTAGTTTCCTTTCCTGGATGATGTTTGGTGTTCCGGCTATTCTGATTATGTTGCCTGTGGCGATTTTTGTTCTGACCAAATGGGCATATCCCTTTAAACTGGATGCCAATTCAGTAGCGCAGGATTTATTGCAAGAAGAACTGGATGAAATGGGTCCAATGACAACTCCGGAAAAACGCATGGCGCTGACATTTGCTTTTGTTGCCAGCTGCTGGATATTCAGAACACCTATTCAAAATGAATTGGGAATACTTCCATGGTTAAGTGACGCGCTTATTTCCGTTGGTGGCGCCATGATCATGTTCATGATTCCTGCGGGTGCAAAAGACCAAAAGCACGCGACACTATTAAACTGGAAAACGGCCGATACCATTCCGTGGGGTGTATTATTACTGTTTGGTGGTGGATTAAGCCTTGCTGCGGCCGTTAAATCAACTGGCCTTGCTGTTTGGATCGGCAATGAACTTGGTGCCATTGGTTCATTGGAACTGATCTTTATCGTTTTAATTCTTGTAGCGCTGGTCGTATTTTTAACCGAACTAACCAGTAATACGGCGACTGTGGCCACGTTGCTGCCTATTCTTGGGGCGCTTTCCGTTGCAACAGGCATTGACCCAATGATGTTGTTTGTACCCGTCGCAGTATCAGCAAGCTGTGCATTTATGTTACCCGTCGCGACCGCCCCCAATGCGGTTGTTTATTCCAGTGGCGAAGTCACCATACCGCAAATGGCCAATGCAGGGTTCCGCCTGAATTTATTCGCTATTTTCGCCATAACGGGTTCAAGTTATCTATTGGTTCCGGTTATTTTTGGCTGAAAACGCCGAATCCACTGGACATTTCATCAAACACGCCCATATAAGGCCATATGAGCGACAGGAAAACAGAGGTCGTCACCTTTGGGTGCAGGCTAAACACATATGAATCAGAAATTATTAAAAACAACGCCGCCCAGGCGGGGTTAAATAATGCTGTCATTTTCAATACCTGTGCCGTGACCGCAGAAGCCACCCGTCAGGCCAAACAATCCATCAGACGCATGCGCCGCGATAACCCGGATGCAGAAATCATTGTAACCGGCTGTGCCGCGCAGATCGATCCTGCGCAATTTGCCGGAATGGATGAGGTTGACCGCATCATCGGCAACGAGGAAAAACTGGACTCAAAAAGTTATCAGGATTTTGGTTTATCAAATTCTGAAAAGGTCGCGGTCAATGACATTATGTCGGTTAAGAAAACCGCCCCTCACTTAATCGATGGGTTTGAGGAACGATCCCGTGCTTTCGTTCAGGTACAAAATGGCTGCGACCATCGCTGCACATTTTGCATCATTCCTTATGGCCGTGGTAACAGCCGTTCTGTTCCGGCAGGCGAAGTAATAGATCAAATTAAACGATTGGTGGATAACGGTTACAAAGAAGTGATCATCACAGGCGTTGATATCACATCATATGGTCCTGACCTGCCTGGTAATGCAACACTTGGATCATTATGTGAAAAAGTTCTCACCAATGTGCCGGACCTTGAACGATTACGCCTTAGTTCCATTGATAGTATTGAAACGGACGAAGCGTTATTTGATATTATCACAAGCGACAAACGCATGATGCCGCATCTGCATTTATCATTACAGGCTGGCGATAATATGATCCTAAAACGCATGAAACGCCGCCACACCCGTGAGGATTCCATTGAATTTTGCAATCGTGTGCTCGCTGCCCGCCCTGACGTGGTTTTTGGCGCCGATATCATCGCGGGATTTCCCACGGAAACAGAAGAAATGTTTCAAAATTCACTAAAATTAGTGGAAGATTGCAATCTGACATATCTGCATGTGTTCCCCTATTCCGAACGCGAAGGCACGCCAGCAGCAAAAATGCCGCAGATGGACAAAAGCATCCGTAAAGAACGCGCCGGAAGATTAAGAGCGCTTGGCGAAGAAAAGGTTAGAAATCTTCTGTCCTCTCAAGTGGGTCAAGAAGTCAGTATTTTGGTGGAAAAACCACTTAAAAATCAAAATGCTGTCATTGGCCACACGGAACATTTTGCACCGGCAAAAATTATGGGCAATATCCCAACAGGCCATATTGCCAAAGCACGCGTGACGGGCTATCAAGATGGTATATTGATAACGGAAGTAATGGATGTCTGAAGAAGAAAAAAAATTAAGCTGGTTTGGTCGCCTTAAGCAGGGACTAAAGAAAAGCTCAAACGCCCTTACCGAAGGGATCACGGGGATTTTTACCAAAAAACGTCTTGATGCCTCGACATTAGAGGAATTAGAAGACCTGCTGATCATGTCTGATCTTGGTGTTTCGGTAAGCGCACGTGTCTGTGACCGCCTATCAAAAAACCGTTTTGATAAATCCATTTCCGCGGAAGAGGTTCAACAAGCCCTCGCCGAAGAAATTGGTGAAATTATGGAAAATGTCGCCAAACCACTGGTGATCAATTCAGAAAATAGCCCGCATGTTATTTTAATGGTCGGTGTCAATGGTGCCGGTAAAACCACCACCATCGGCAAGCTTGCGAAACAATTTAAAAATGACGGCAAATCAGTCATGCTTGCCGCCTGTGATACATTCCGTGCAGCGGCCGTTGAACAGCTTAAGGTCTGGGGCGACCGTAATGATGTTTCCGTGGTCAGCGGTAAAGAAGGGTGTGATGCAGCAGGACTTGCATATGACGCGCTTGAGCAAGCCAAAAATTCAAATACAGATATTCTGCTAATTGATACAGCAGGGCGATTACAAAATAAAAGCCATCTGATGGATGAGCTTAAAAAAATCGTCCGCGTCATTCATAAATTCGATGAAGATGCACCGCATGATACGGTTCTGATCCTTGATGCGACTACAGGTCAAAATGCGGTTCTTCAAACAGAAGTATTCATGGAAATGGCGGGTGTAAGCGGACTGATCATGACCAAGCTTGACGGCACCGCCCGTGGTGGTGTTCTTGTGGCATGTGCAGAAAAATTTAAATTACCAATCCATGCGATCGGCGTTGGCGAAAGTATTGACGACTTACAAGCATTTGATCCAAATGATTTTTCAAAAATGCTTGTGGGCGTGGAAATAAATTAAAGGGTATTAGATGAGCAATCTTCCAAACCAAGAACAAGATGTTAAACAACAGTTCATTAAGTTGCTAATTGAAATTGGACCAGTTTTCGTCTTTATCTGGGCCAACAAACATTATTCGGATGAGAACGGAATGGGCGGTGCCGTTCCTGCGATCAAAGTCTTTATGATAGCAATGGCAATATCTCTAATCGCATCAAAAATTTATTTAGGAAAAATATCCAGAATGCTTTTGGCATCAGGTGCATTAGTAGGATTCTTTGGTGCTTTGTCTATCTATTTTGATGATGAGTTTTTCATGAAAATTAAACCCACTGTTTTATATGGAATTTTTGCGACTGTACTTCTAGGGGGCGTATTGGGGAAAAAAGCATTTCTAAAAAACGTTTTTAAAATGGGCCTTCCTCCTATGAAAGACGAAGGTTGGCTTATATTAAGCCGAAACTGGGGAATATACTTTCTTATTTGCGCAATATTAAATGAAATAATTTGGCGCAATTTCTCTTTTGCGGATTGGTTATGGGCTAAGTTGTGGTTGTTTATACCTCTGAGTTTTGTATTCGCATTTACGCAAGTGCCTGTTATGATGAAGCATCAAATCGAAGAAGAAAATGTGGACGATTAAACCAGAATATTAATGATCTGACCCAGTTTTTGAAATTCCGGCTGGCCTGGTGCACGGCCTGTTGAACCAAGGCTTTCACGGAAATTGATATTAATCGGGCTTTCCGTTTCATCGGAGGCATCCGTACTTGTAATTTCCGTTGGTTCATATTCAGCGCTTAATGCAGCCAGATTACGCTGTTTAAGTTCTGTTTGTGCTTTTTGTAAAGCATTTCTATTTTGTTGAATGAGTTCCTGACGTTCTTGCTTACGCGCAGCAATACGAGCATCACGGGAATTTTCCTCGTTCAGCTTCTTTTCTTGCTGGTTTTCGCGGTTCACCTGTTGCTGCTGTTTGGCAGCATCAATTAACGATGATAACGATACGAGCGATTGTTGCTCTGGTCCTACTTTCATAAATCATTCCAACACAAAAATCATCATCAGCCCACCAAAAATACTTGATAGCCGATATCATTCTGACTTTCTGCCTTATCGGGAATGCCACTTTTCTGCGGCGATAGAATCGGATTCTACTCTAATATGGTTAATTTTTCCACTTCTTTCTGAAGTGCTGCCTTTTGACCGTCTGGTGCATTATCCACAGCCGATTGCATAGCGGCAATCGCCTGTTCACGTTCACCCAGTACCATATAAGCACGGGATAGTCTGATCCACCCTTCAATGTTGGTTGGATTTTCTGCTTGCTTATCCGCAAGCTGCATAACCATTTGACGAATAAGTTCTGCCTGTTCATCTTCGGACATATTCTGGATGGTTTCGGCTTGTTCCGCTGTAATCGATGGTGCACGTGTTTGCGGTAGTGGTTCTGCAAGTCCTAGTGATACTTCCGCACGGTTAATCCATACATTGATAAGCGGCATTAACGGATCATCATCTGCAAGACCGATTTGAACGCTTTTCCATTTATCAAGGGCGACATCAACATCACCATTTTGGAAATCCGCCAACGCCAGATAATATTTTGGTCCTGCATGATCAGGGGCTTTCTTGGCGGCTTCGTTTAAAATAATAAGTGCCGCCGGTGTCACCCGTTCATTTGCCGCCATAATAAGACTTTCCGCATACATAAGCTGATAATCAAATGTATCGGGGGCTAGCAAGTGCGCGTTATAGAGTGCCTCCGCTGCATTTTGGAAATTGCCCTTGCTCATTTCCAAATTGGCGAGATAAGCCCAGCCCTGAACCTCATCTGGGTTGGTGGCAAGTCGGGCCGTTACGCGGTCAATCATAGCATCTGTTTCCGCCAGTGCAGCTAACCTTTCCGGTGAGCTTTGTGCGGCCTTGTGATCCTCAATCGGGAAATCAGGCATACCCGGTGTACCGATGACGGCATAAAAGGCGGCCGAAAATAAAATGATCGTCACCAATGAAATCATGACCGGCATATTTGGTGCATCAAATGATGTGACCGATCCCGTTTCCGCGACCTTTAAAATACGGCGTTCAATTTCTGTTTTGGTTCTTGCGGCTTCTTCATCATCCAAAAGGCCGCTCGCATGATCATTTGCAAGCTCTTTTAACTGTGCTTTATAGACACTGATGTCCGGTGCTTCGATAAGTTTTACGTCTTTTGCCCTGTAATAAGGAACCAAAAGAAATAAAATGGCGATAAGGCTAAGAACAACAAGAGCAACGATATACATTATTCCTTACCCCCATCATTTAAAAGCGCATCTAACCTTGCTTTTTCATCATCGGAAAGTGGCGCCACCGCCGCAAGTTTCCTGGATTTCATATTTCGGTAAACCAAAAAGAAACCAATCAGCACCAGTAACGCTGGTGATAACCATAAGATCACCGTCGCACCGTCAAAGGGTGGTTTCAATAATACCCAGTCACCATACCGGTCGGTCATATATTTAAGCACTGTTGCTTCATCTTCGCCAAGCGCCACGCGCTCACGCACAATAATTCTGATATCCTTGGCAAGACCTGCGTCACTATCCACAACAGACTGGTTTTGACAGACCAGACATCTTAATTGTTTCATAATTTCTTGGGCGCGGGCCTCATCAGCCGGATTTGCAAGACGTTTTTCATCAACACCAACAGCCAATACCGTTAATGACATCATGATCCAAAGTATGAGGCTTGCAAACATTCTCATTGTGAAAGACTTTCCAAGATTGGCATAAACTCATCTTCAAACTGCATTTCCATAATCGGGCCCGCATGTTTATAACGAATGACGCCATCTTTAATCACGAATGTTTCCGGAAAGCCGTATACGCCCCATTCAATCGCCGTACGGCCATCATTGTCCGCGGCCGTCTTGAAAAATGGATTGCCTTGCTCTTCTAAAAAACGGTTGGTGGCATGTGGCTTGTCTTTATACGCTACCCCGTAAATTTTATAACCGCGTTTTTCAAGTTCCATCAAAAAGGGATGTTCCACATAACAAGGCGCACACCATGATGCGAAGAAATTAAGCAGCACAACCCCCTCTTCGGCGGCAATATCCGCTTTGGTAAAACCAATTTCCTCACCCCCCACAACAGGAAGCGATAATTCCGGCATTGGTTCATCGATGAACACAGAAGGAAGCTTGCTTGGGTTAAGGCCAAGACCAATATAAAGCGCAATTGAAATCACACAAAAAACCGCAAAAGGGATAAATGTTTTTTTCATTTATTTCTTTCCTCCTACTGTGCCGGTTCTGAAACGACGATCAGATAATGAAATAAATCCGCCCAGCACCATAATCGCCGCACCGGCCCAAAGCCAGATTTGCATCGGCTTATAATATAATCTTACCGCCCAGCGATCATATGTGTCACTGTTTGCTTCGCCGATCACAACAAAAAGATCACCCATAAATGTGCTTAAAATGGCCGCTTCCGTGGTTGGCATTGGCGGTGTCATATAAACACGCGCTTCCGGTTTAAGGGTTGTTATTTCACCGCCATTCGTAACATCAAATGTGGCGCGAACAGCCGTATAATTAGGTCCGATAACACCATCTGTGTCTTTTAGGGTGACCTCATACCCGCCAATGCTTGCTTTATCACCATAGGACATAATGCCTTGATATTCTTTATCCCAATATGACGTAGACGCCATACCAAGCACCGCAATCGCAAGACCCAAATGACCGAGGGTCATACCAAGGGACGCCCGCGGTTGGCGTTTAATTCTTTTTAATGCACCACTCTTAAACAATTTTACACGCCCCGCCCATTCAAGAAGGGTCGTGAGCAACAACCAAATCCCAAGCCCAAGCCATACGGCAGCCATGATGGTGCCACCGCCCGCAATATAATAAATCGCGATCATGGCAATCAGGCTCGCCATAAAAACGAACTTAAGACGGTCCACAAGCCCTTTAAGGTCAGCCCGTTTCCAATTTGATAGCGGACCAAGTGCCATCACAAAAATAAGCGGGATCATAAGAGAGCCAAACGCCATGTTAAAAAATGGTGGCCCCACAGTAATTTTTTCACCCGTTAATGCATCACGCAGAAGCGGATAAAGCGTTCCAAAAAGAACAACGAGCGCCGCCACAGACAGAAGCAAATTATTCACCACCAGCATGCTTTCACGGCTAATCGGTGCGAATAGTCCGCCCGGTTGCAATTTGTCGGCCTTAAGCGCGAATAAAAACAAACTGCCGCCAATTACAAGGAATAGAAATGCCAAAATAAACACACCGCGTTCCGGGTCAGTGGCGAATGCATGCACGGACGTTAAAACGCCACTACGGACAATAAAGGTGCCAAGAAGGCTGAATGAAAAGGCAATAATCGCAAGCAAGATTGTCCATGCTTTTAACGTGTCACGCTTTTCAACAACAATCGCCGAATGAAGAAGACCGGTTGCCACAAGCCACGGCATAAAGGATGCATTTTCAACCGGATCCCAGAACCACCAGCCACCCCAGCCAAGCTCATAATAAGCCCACCAAGAACCAAGCGTTATACCCGCCGTTAAAAAACACCACGCAAGCAGTGTCCACGGACGCACCCATCTGGCCCATGCCGCATCAACACGCCCTTCAAGAAGCGCCCCAACCGCAAATGAAAATGTTACCGATAACCCCACATATCCCAGATATAAAAGCGGCGGATGAAACGCGAGGCCCGGGTCTTGCAAAAGCGGATTTAAACCGTTTCCTTCTTCCGGGAACGGGAAAATACGTTCAAACGGGTTTGATGTTAATAATAGAAATAAATAAAACCCAAGCGTTATAATGGCTTGAATGCTAAGCACTTTAACATGGAAACTTTTTGGCAAATTCCGTCCAAAGAAAGCAACCAACGCACCAAAGAGCGCCAGATTTAAGGCCCAGAATAAAATTGACCCTTCATGGCTGCCCCATGTGGCCGAAATTTTATAAAGCATTGGTTTTAATGTATGGGAATTTGCCGCCACATTGGCCACTGAAAAATCCGACACAATAAAAGCATACATCAATGCAGCAAATGAAAGTGCAACGAAGAAAAACTGACCATATGCCGCTGGCCCGGCCAGTGCCATTAAGCGACCATCATTATTATATGATCCATATAACGGGAATACCCCCTGAATAACAGAAAGGGAACACGCAATTATCAGGGCAAAATGGCCAATTTCGGCGATCATACTTCCTCATCTTCTGCGTGGCGGAATACACCCCGCTTTTTAAGACTATCTACAACTTCTTTCGGCATATAATTTTCATCATGCTTAGCGAGCACCTCTGTGGCCTTAAATGGCCCTTGATTGCTAACCTCACCTTCAACGACGACGCCTTGCCCTTCGCGGAACAGATCCGGTAATGACCCCTTATAAACAACACTGACTGTTTCAGCACCATCTGTAATATCAAAATGGTACGTCAAGCCATCCGCATCCTTAATAAAGCTATCTTCTGCGACAAGACCGCCAAGTCTTACGCGCTGTCCATCATCAAGGTTTCTTTCTTTAAGTTCCGTTGGGTCAAGAAACAAACTGATACTATCCTGTAATGCCGTTAGCACAAGACCAACCGCGAGAACAAGAATTGTCATGCTGGTAAGCACCAGATACATTCTTTTCTTTTTGCGTTTTTGTGCCCGTGTATTTACCGGTCCTGACATTTTCTTAATCCTGTTTGTTTAATTCTTCAAACCTGCGGTTCAGGCGATCAAGCTCTTTTTCATCGCGTCTTTTTGATATCCAGCTTTGAACACCAAGCACAAGCAACAAAACCACAACGGCACCATAGCTTGGCCAGACAAAAATACTATATTCACCCATCTTGTGCGCCCCTTTCAGCAATACGCATTTGTAAACCGCGAACCTGTTTTCTGATAATCAAACTTTGAATACGCCAAAGCACCACAGTTAAAAAATAAATATTAAATGCAAAAATACAAATAAGCAGTGGTGCAAGCATATCCGGATGCACACTGCTTCCACCAGACCGCATTAAGCTTGCTGGTTGATGAAGCGTGTTCCACCAATCAACGGAAAATTTGATAATCGGTAAGTTCACGGCACCGACAAGTGCCACAATCGCCGCAACACGTGCCGCTTTTGCGCTATCCTCGATCGCTTCCCAAACGGCCATATAACCAAAATATAAAAACAGAAGTACAAGTTCCGATGTCAGACGCGCATCCCAAATCCAATATGTCCCCCACATTGGTTTACCCCACAGGCTTCCGGTGAAAAGCGCGAGCGCGGTAAAAACGGCGCCAATGGGTGCAGCCGCACGGGCCGATTGATCCGCAAGCGGGTGTTTCCAGATAATACCCACAACGCTTGCAACCGCCATAAACCCATAACCGAACATGGACATATAAGCGGACGGTACATGGATGAAAATAATCCGGTACGCACTGCCCATCTGGTAATCTTCGGGCGCAATAAAAAGACCCCAATATAAACCAACAGCAAGTGAAATCACCGTGATGACGAGACACCATGGCGTTATCATTTTGCTGATCCGTAAGAAACGGGCTGGATTCGCGAACTTATGCATAGGTTTGATCTATCCTTTTCGTGTGATATAATCAAGAAATAGTGAAAAAAAACACGAATTTGCCATATTTAGACCTTCTTATTTCTTTAACTTTGATTATATATATATTCACATAGAATGAATTGAGTATGAATCAGGTATTATGAGCTTGCACACATTTAAAAGACCGTTGAAGCTTTTAATCGGTTGGGTGATGCTAATTGTTGGCATTATCACCGCACCGATCCCTATACCTATTGGCCAAATCATTGCGCTTATCGGCCTAAGTATTCTTGTTTCTGAAAGCCATTGGGTTAAAACCAAAATGCAGAAAATCCGTCGCCGTCTTCCTGTTATCGGAAGACAGCTTAAGAAAATGCATCCTTATATGCCGCGGTTCCTTAAAAAAGTAATTGATGACACGGACCCTACGCATCTTGCGGAATAATTGATTTTCTATACTGACGGATAGAGGGAGAAAGAAAATTTACCAGCCAAAAATTTTTAAAGAAACCCGGCTTGACGTTATCCATGAATTAATCCGGGAACATTCATTTGCGACTTTAGTGACCCAAATTAATGGCGAGCTTTGCGCGGACCATCTGCCCTTTATTTTAAATGATGATAATACCAAGTTGCTCGCACATATTTCAAAAGCAAACCCACTTTGGAAAAAGTTTAAAAATGCAGATGACGTAATGGTGATTTTTCAAGGACCGCATCATTACATCAGCCCCAATTGGTACCCATCAAAACAGGAACACCATAAAGAAGTGCCCACATGGAATTATGCCGTCGTTCAGGTGCAGGGTTCAATGGAACTAAATGATGATCCGGAATGGCTGCTTTCTTTCTTAAATAACCTGACAGACAAACATGAAAATGATCAGGAAATTCCATGGAAAGTCAGTGACGCACCAGATGATTATATTGCGCAACAATTAAAGGCAATCGCTGGCATTGAGGTCACCATCAACACGATTGATGCAAAATGGAAAATGGGTCAGAACAAGCCTGCAAAAGATATCAAGGGCGCGGTTAGCGGCCTATCCGAAATTGATACCAATAATGCAGCCGGTGTTGCCGAACTGATGAATAAGCACACCGATTAAAAATTATCCCTCATTTTTACTGGCGTAATATTGCTTAAGACTTTCACCGCTTGTTAGTTCAAAATCACCCTTTTTAGAACTCAGCTTTACTTTAATCACTGGCTTTTCACCGTATTCAACTGTTGCTGGCACACCAAGCGCTTTATAAATTTTTGCAAGCTCTTCATTTTTTGGATGCTGAACAATAATTTCTTTAAGCTCTATACCCTTTGGTGATGTAGTGCCGGGATGGGTTGATGTACCCCAATTCATCACAAACGGAATAAATTGACCAAATTCATGACCGTAAAATTCCATTTCTGACCATGTTATCACTTCACCCGATGGAATGGTACGTGATCCTTCGTATGGGCCGCCCACTTTTAAACCAAGCTCTTCACCATTTTTTTTGGCCGCGTCGATATCATTTGTCGAATAAGCGAACATATCAACTTCTGAATTTTCAAATTGACTAATCACAGAAGCAAAGGCCGTTTTCGGATTTTCCGTTGGGTTAAATGGCATTTGTGCTGGATCAGGGGCCAAAATTTCCAGATATGTCTGATTACCCGCTGAAAGAAGCGCATTTCTGGTACCGCGTTCTTTTTGTATGGCGCCGTCTGCTGCCTTTATACCGCTTTTATTCTGTAAGAATTCAATGGCCTCGTCATAATCACTTACGGCAAAAATAATATGATCAATTTTATTTTCGTTCGCCATTGCCGATGCACAAAACAACAAACTTAAAACGAACTGAACCGTAAATGATTTAAACATGAGAAATTCTTCCTAAGAATAAGGGATTACATTAATTAGATATTGATAGGGTTTTGCTGTTCGTAATGCAAATCCAATAAATTGATCTATCACTTCAGAAATTTTTATTTTGTAAATTTAATCAAGCGCGAGCCGGATGGCAGCCGCAGCAGCCCACGGCGTAATAGCAAGACTGAATAATGTGGCCGCGCCCAGTATCATCAAAGTGGCGTTTCCGCCAGACCCGATGGTTAAGGCATCCACCGCCATTACGCCGAAAATGAGAATGGGAACATAAAGCGGCAATATCAAAAGGGATAAAAGCACACCGCCCCTTTTTAAGGAAACCGTAAGCGATGCCCCAATCGTCCCAATCAGCGATAGCGCAGGCGTTCCAACAAGCATGGTAAAAATAAGCGGCAAATACGCATTATCCGGCATGTTCATTAATATACCCAGAAGCGGTGTGATTAATATAAGCGGTAAACTGGTTGTGACCCAATGGGCAAGCGCTTTGGCGATCACGATCCATTCCATAGAAATCGGGGATAACGCATATTGATCCAAAGTGCCGTCTTCGTAATCCGCCAGAAAAATACGGTCTAGTGATAGTAAACAAGAAAGTAATGCCGCCACCCAAATCACACCCACGGAAATACGGCTCAGCATATTCAGTTCCGGCCCAACACCAAGCGGGAATAGTGTCACCACAATGATAAAGAAAGCAACCACCATGCTGCTGGTGCTGCCGCCAGACCAGCTTACTTTAATATCGCGCAGGGCTATCGCTTTAAATAATCTAATCATTACCACATCCCCTCATGATGGGAATAGGGAACCGCAAAATCAGCGAGATTTAAGGTATGGATCAGATCATCACTTAATCCCAAATCAACATGGGTTGCGCATAATATAATGCCGTCATCGCTCAAATGATTTTCCATCACTTTAGCCAGCAAATTTAACCCTTCTGTATCCAGCCCCACTGTCGGTTCATCAAATAACCAGATTTTGCCAGGATGGCATATGCTTCTGGCAAGGGCCGTTCTACGTGTTTGTCCGGATGATAAATATCTTACGGGTGTTTCAGATAAATACCCGATGCCAAGCGCTTTAATGGCTGGTTCAATTTTACCCTGCGTTCCCCAAAGATCCGCCCAAAATTCAATATTGTCATAAACACTAAATTCACGTTTTAAGGCGTTCTTATGGCCCAGATAACAAAGATTATGTGATAACCAGTCATGATCAGACAAAATGGACGCATCGCCCGATTTAATATCACCGGTGTCCGGCTCTATTAATCCTGATAATGTTTTAAGAAGGGTTGATTTACCGGCCCCGTTTGGGCCAACAAGCTTTAAAAGCTTTCCAGCAGGTGCCTGAAAGGTCAGATTTTCAAAAACCTTTCTATCACTGCGGCTTACCGTCAGATTTTCTGCTGAAAAATATGCTTCTTGTTTCACTTTTCCCTGCCCTGAAGTTGCAGATTTATTCTTCAAGAAGCTATAGCAGTATATTTAGGGCATGAGAACCCCAAGAATAGAGTGTGGTTCTTTAATGAATAATTATTGATACAGTTTTCTTGATACTTCCCCTGCCCAGATAAGAAGTCCACTGGCCAATGAGAAAAGCGCCGCACCGATTAAGATCGTCATAAATTGACCGCTTTCAATAATGTTGCCTGAACCGGATGCAAACACCATAAATGTCGCAACCATTAAACTGACCAGTGCCAATTTACCATTAAAAAAGGGAACCATAATTTCACGAACAGATTTCTTTCTTTTTAAGATCATTTCCATACTCCTTGTTTTCATGATGTTGAATATGAATGACCCCTATGGTGATTCTTAGACGTCTTTAAGGTCATTTTCGGGCAAATATGGGCCAGATCGCCACAATTTACCTGTAAAGGGGTAATTTAAGACTGTTTTTCCTTGAAAAATTACGCATTTTCCTTCAAAAGGGCCGTGAGAAATTTCAATAAAAATAATTATGGAGAAAAACTCGTGGCAACAGTCGGTCAAGATACCCTGAATACACGCCGCACGCTTAACGTGGGCGGAAAAGAATATGATTATTATTCTCTACCAGAAGCAGCAAAACAGTTAGGTGACATTTCACGTCTGCCTTATTCAATGAAAGTTTTGCTAGAAAACCTTCTTCGTTATGAAGACGGTGTTACAGTTTCAACTGAAGATGTTCAGGCAATTGTTGACTGGCAAAAAGAAAAGCGCATGAACCGCGAAATTCAATATCGCCCAGCACGCGTTTTGATGCAGGATTTCACTGGTGTTCCTGCGGTTGTTGATCTGGCCGCGATGCGTAATGCCATTAACGATCTGGGCGGTGACCCGGAACAAATTAACCCGCTAAGCCCGGTTGATCTTGTGATTGACCATAGTGTGATGGTTGATAACTTCGGTGATAACAGCGCGTTCCAAAAGAACGTTGATCTAGAAATGTCACGTAACAACGAACGTTACCAGTTCCTACGTTGGGGCCAGAACAGCTTTGATAACTTTTCTGCGGTGCCACCTGGCACAGGTATCTGTCACCAGGTAAACCTTGAATATATCGCAAAAACAGTTTGGACAGCGGATGTTGACGGTCGCACAGTTGCGTTCCCTGATACATGTGTGGGAACAGACAGTCATACAACAATGATCAACGGACTTGCGGTTCTTGGTTGGGGTGTTGGCGGTATCGAAGCTGAATCAGCAATGCTTGGTCAGCCAGTATCCATGCTGATCCCTGAAGTTGTTGGCTTCAAGCTAACTGGTAAAGCACGCGAAGGCATTACAGCGACAGACATTGTTCTAACCGTTGTTGAAATGCTACGTAAGCACGGCGTTGTTGGTAAGTTTGTTGAATTTTACGGTGACGGCCTTGATCAAATGACACTTGCTGATCAGGCAACAATCGCGAATATGGCGCCAGAATATGGCGCGACATGTGGTTTCTTCCCTGTTTCACAAGCAACACTTGATTATTTAGAGTTCTCTGGTCGTGATGAAGAAACAATCAACCTTGTTGAAGCATACGCAAAAGAACAAGGCATGTGGCGTGATGCGTCAACGCCTGATCCTGAATATACTTCTGGTCTTGAGCTTGATATTTCAACAGTTGAGCCATCACTTGCTGGCCCAAGCCGCCCGCAGGACCGCGTTTCACTAAGCAATGCAACAAACGCATTCAACGAAGTACTTGAAGCACGCGGTAAAGCCGCTGAAAAAGACACAGGATTTGCCGTTGAAGGAAAAGATTTCGAACTTCACCACGGTGACGTTCTGATCGCGGCGATTACATCATGTACAAATACTTCAAACCCAAGCGTTCTTGTTGGTGCCGGTCTTGTTGCGAAAAAAGCAAACGAGCTTGGCCTTAATTCAAAACCATGGGTTAAAACATCACTTGCCCCTGGATCGCAGGTTGTAACTGACTATCTTGATAAAGCGGGTCTTACACCGCATCTTGATGCTCTTGGTTTCGATCTTGTGGGTTATGGCTGTACAACATGTATTGGTAACTCTGGTCCGCTTGCGGATGACCTACGTACGACAATCAATGACAATGAAATGATTTGTGCGTCTGTTCTTTCCGGTAACCGTAACTTTGAAGGTCGTGTGAGCCAAGATCTTAAGACATCTTATCTTGCGTCACCACCACTTGTTGTTGCTTACGCGATTGCAGGTACACTCCAAATCGACATCACAAAAGATGCCATCGGTCAGGATAAAAACGGCAATGATGTATACCTAAAAGACATCTGGCCAACTAACCAAGAGATCGAAGAAACAATTCGTGCGTGCCTAACACGTGAAATGTTTGTTGAACGTTATAAAGACGTATTCGCAGGCACAGAACAGTGGCAGGCGATCAAATTCCCTGAAGGCCAAACATACGCATGGGATGACACAAGTACATACATCCAACACCCACCATATTTCCAAGGCATGAGCATGGAAACAGGTGACGTTGCGGACATCAGAGGTGCGAACTTACTGGCGCTACTTGGTGACAGTATTACAACTGACCATATCTCACCAGCTGGTGCGATTAAAGCGGATAGCCCGGCGGGTGAATATCTGGCTGCTAATGGTGTTGAGCGTATCGATTTCAACTCATACGGTTCACGTCGTGGCAACCACGAAGTCATGATGCGCGGTACTTTTGCGAACGTTCGTCTTCGTAACTTAATGGCACCGGGCACAGAAGGTGGCATTACGACATATATCCCAACTGGTGAGCAAATGAGCATCTATGATGCATCCATGAAGTACCAAGAAGCCGGCACAAACCTAGTGGTTGTTGGTGGTAAAGAATATGGTACTGGTTCATCACGTGACTGGGCGGCGAAGGGTACAAACCTTCTTGGTGTTAAAGCTGTGATCGTGGAAAGCTTTGAACGTATTCACCGTTCCAACCTTGTTGGTATGGGCGTTCTTCCATTACAGTTTAAAGGTGATGACAACCGCGAGAGCCTAAACCTTGTAGGTACTGAAACATTCGACATCACTGGTATTGCAGGTAACCTTGCACCACAACAAGACGTGAATGTGAAAATCACTTATGCTGACGGCTCAACAAAAGACATTGTTGTTCTAAGCCGTATTGATACAGCAAACGAAGTTGAATATTACAAAAACGGTGGTATCCTTCATTACGTTCTGCGTAATCTTGCATCACAGTAAGTAATAAAAAAGATTTAGAAAAGCCGGGTCATTTAATCCGGCTTTTTTTATGCGCGATTAATCACGTTTCTTTTCACGGGCCCCAAATAAATATTTAAAGGCACTGGCATTCGCCGCCACCACAATCGCAAGCATCACAAATGTCAAAAATGCTGTCGGCAATTCAACAAGGATATCAGCCACATAAACATCAACATTTGCTTGCCTTACAATATTTTCTGCTGAATTGCGGAATAAGAAAGTAATGATGCTAAGCGGTAAAAATGCCCTAAAGATCAGGTGCCAGATTGTCCAGGTATATCCCTTCGTTTTATTCCAGATCATTTTAAAATCGACCGTCTTACGCCCAAGCGCCCGCGCCGCAGAAAGGAATGACAACCGGATAATGACAGGTGATAACAGCAAGAAAACAAGGAACACTGAATTTGATACAATGGATGTGACAAATTGATCGGTAAGCTCCACACCATTTGATGCCTGAAAAATCATCGTGGCAATGGATATGATTAATGCCGGCACGATCAATGCAAAGGTTATAATAACAAACCGTAAGCAGGCCTTAAAAAATGCGTCCATCCCAAGAAATCCGCTCGCGCGCATTGTTTTATATAATTCTTTATAGCTGGCGTATTCTGTCCCCATTAAGAAATGGCGATACCAGACAAGCGCAAAAGCAGCGGATAAGAAAGCCCTTAACACACCGATTTGATTTTCAAAGCCAATTTCCAGATATAAAAAATCCGAGATAATCCCGATCCAAACCCAAAGTAAAATAGGAATTGAAGATAATTTTAAAAACAAGCCGTAATGAGAGGTTAGGAAATTATAACTAAGGCGCATCACTTCCGTTATGGATAATTCACCATCTTTAACGACATTATGATTATGATGAATTTCTGACAACGAATGCTCCTTAAGGTGTTCTTATTCTATAAATTATATCACAGATATGAACGTACCCTTACTTATTCCATAAGCTTTTAATTATATTCATAAAAAAACCGCCCTGATCAAAAGCGGTTTTTAAATTTTTTAAAAAAGAATCGGACGATCTTATTTAAAGCTTTCTTCCATAACTTTTGAAAGCCTCGCTGCAAAAGCGACCGGATCCTCCGGCACCTCGCCTTCTATAATTCTTGCCTGATCCAGAAGCATTAATGACGCATCCTTTAGCGCATCAACCGATCCATCTTTCGCGGCTTGCGATGCAAGTGCCTTGATAAGTCCGTTTTCCGCATTGATTTCCATCACGCGGGCACTGGCCGCTCCATCAAGTTTGTTATGCATTTTAAGAATGCGTTCCATATGCATATCCATATCATTATCATCCGCAACCAGACAAACAGCACTATCGGTAAGACGGTTTGATTTACGAACGTCTTTCACGGCTTCACCAAGATTTGTTTTTAGCACACCAATAAGAGCATCCAGTTCCGGTGCATTTTCCTGGTCTTTCTCATCGTCCTTTTTGTCATCCAGATCAGCTGATCCGCGGGTGACAGACGCTAACTTTTTGCCGTCAAATTCCGGCATCATTTGAAGCCAAAATTCATCCACAGGATCAACGAAATAAAGAACCTCTATGCCCTTGGCTTTAAATCCTTCAAGCTGCGGTGAACGTTTCGCCGCCGCTAGATTATCAGCCGTGATGTAATAAATCGTATCTTGGCCTTCATTCATACGTGAAACATAATCTTCCAGTGTTGTCAGATCATCACCTTCTGTGGAATTAAAGAGCGACATTTTTAAAATTTGATCGCGTCTTTCGAAATCTTCGTAAATACCTTCTTTAAGAACTGCGCCGAAGCTTTCCCAGAATTTTTCATAACCCTCACGGTCTTTCTTTTGCTTTTTCTCTAGCTCGGAAAGAACGCGTTTGGTTACGGCCTTGGAAATAGTGGTCATGACCGGGTTATTTTGCAGCATTTCACGACTGATATTCAGCGGAAGGTCTTCACTGTCCACAACACCGCGAATGAAACGAAGATAACTTGGCAATAGATCTTCACAATCATCCGTAATAAAGACACGCTTTACATATAATTTTACTTTTGTTTTACGGGCTGGATCAAACAGATCCATTGGTTGCTGACTTGGAACAAACAGAAGCACCGTATATTCAATCATGCCTTCTGCGCGGTAATGAATGGTCATGCCCGGATCATCATAGGCATGGGCCACATGATGATAAAATTCTTTATATTGTTCATCTGTAATATCGGTTTTTGGACGCGCCCAAAGTGCAGTGCCATCATTTACCTTTTCCGATGTTTCTTTTTCTTCCGCGTCCTTATCATCATTTTTGCTGATCAAAGTAATCGGAAGGGTGACATGATCACTGTATGTCTTGATGATGTTTTTAAGGCGCATCACTTCAAGAAATTCTTCTGCATCATCCTTGATATGCAGCATAATTGATGTACCCGGCCCCGCTTTTTCAGCATCCGAAATTGTATATTCGCCAATACCGTCCGATGACCACAGATACCCTTGTTCTTCGCCTGCTTTACGGCTTAGGACCTCTACCTTATCCGCAACCATGAAGACGGAATAGAAACCAACACCAAATTGACCAATTAGATTGACGTCTTTTTTCTCGTCACCGGAAATATTTTCCATGAAGGCGGACGTCCCACTACGGGCAATCGTACCAAGATGGGAAATCAGGTCGTCTTTATTCATTCCGATACCGTTATCGGAAACTGTTAATGTTTTTGTATCTTTATCAAGGCGGATATCGATGGCAAATTCGCCAGCATCTTTGATCAAATCTGCATTGGTAAGACCTGCATAACGCAACTTGTCACACGCATCTGATGCATTTGAAATAAGTTCTCTTAAGAAAATTTCACGGTCACTATATACAGAGTGAACCATCATATGAAGAAGTCGGGAAACTTCTGCTTCAAAACCATGTTTTTCGGTTGTCATATTTTCACTAATCCCATTTATTTAACTTTACACGTCAGATATGGCGTAAAGTTAAATAATTTCAAGGGGGGAACGTGAGAAAAACACCCTATTTTATCAATTTTATATTACCGCCAAGACCATCAAATAACCCGTCCATTTTATCCAGCCATTTTTTGATGGGGCTATCCTCTTTCAATATTGATTTCGGGCTGGTTGCACGCGCCCAAAGAAATAAAGAATAAAAACAATAATCCTGATAGGCGGGGCTATCCCCACAAAAATATTCTGATGATTTAAGATAAGCTTCATATGGTATTAAATTATTCTGAAAAGTCACCAGCGCATCATGATAATTTTCTGCGGCATCTTCGATGGTGCAGCCAATACGTGGTTCACGGGTTTTTCTGAAAAAATCCTGATCCCTTTCATCAAGAATTTTATATATATCGGAAACCAACGTTCTGAATAACGGCATCAATAATGGCATGCCCATTTGAAAACCGAAAAGATGCGCCGCCGCACGCCCGCGTGGCCCACCGAATAAGTCTGCACCGTCCGGATATGCATCCTGAATATAACAGGCAATATGCCAGCTATCCGGAATTATGTTTTCGCCGTCCACTAATACAGGCACGGTTTTGCTATCTGCGAAAGAAAGGGTATCCGCGATTTCCGTAAACCTTAAGGGTACGCTTTCAAATTTTAATCCCTTATGTGCAAGCGCAAGTTTGCTACGCCACGCAAAAGGGCTAAAGGGCATATTCGGATCACGACCAACAAGTTCATATAATTTCATGGAAGACTCCCTTATCTTTTATCAAGCGTAACACACCCCATAAAAAATTGCAGCCAGTTGATTTCATATTGCTGGGTGAAGGGGAGGGAAAAGGGTTCGCAATATTTCAAAAAACTGGCCGCAGGGACTAACAAAAACAAATGTATTTTTTAATTAGGGCATTGATAGGACCCAATTAAGGTCATTTTGTGGCATTTTTTATTTGCAAATAAATTCTTCCCGCGACACAATCATTTTAATGACTGATCAGCCAACAATAATTCCATTTTCTTCAAGCCAGAATAACAAGGCTTTTGCGCAAAATATTTTCTTTGAACGTAGGGAATTTGAAGCGATTTTAAACATTTACGGTAAAATGGTTGCATCCGGTCACTGGAAAGATTACGCCATTTCCGGCAGTAAAGACGCGGCTATTTTCGCCGTTTATCAAAAGGCAAGTGAACGGCCCGCTTTTTCCATTACAAAGACACCGGCATTAAGGTTAAAGCAAGGTGCCTTTGCCATTCTTGGCAGTCAGGGACAAGTTTTAAAACGCGGTCACGAATTAAAAACCGTGCTTAAATATTTTGATAAAAAACTGATTAAACTGGTTCAGTAATTATTTTCGATAAGGCTGCCGTGGGGGTTTTAAAACCGTATTCCGACCATCCATATCCGGGTCAGGTTCCGGAAAATCAAGCGTATGATGAAGACCACGGCTTTCGGTTCTGGAAAGGGCCGAACGTACAATCAAATCAGATACCGTCACAAGATTACGAAGCTCAAGCAAATCGGGCGTCACCCTAAAGGCACTATAATATTCACGAATTTCACCCGCGAGCATATCAATACGGCGCGCGGCACGTTCAAGACGTCTTGTGGACCTCACAATGCCAACGTAATCCCACATAAAGTGACGCAATTCGTTCCAGTTATGGGATACAACCACTTCTTCATCTGAATCTCTTACGCGGCTCTCATCCCATGGTTTGATATTTTCGCTAAATTTTTCATGACCGATATTTTTTGCTATATCTTTCGCAGCCGAATGGGCAAACACCAAACATTCAAGAAGCGAATTACTCGCCATGCGGTTGGCACCGTGAAGTCCCGTATGGGCCACTTCCCCAATTGCGTATAAATTTTTCACATCCGTTCTGGCATTAAGATCAGCCATCACACCGCCGCATGTATAATGTGCTGCTGGCACAATCGGAATAGGTTCCTTGGTCAGGTCATAACCAAGCTTCAAACATCTTTTATAAATGGTCGGGAAATGTTCTGTGATAAAATCATCGTCTTTATGGGAAATATCCAGATACAGATGATCTACACCCAAACGTTTCATTTCATGGTCAATGGCATGGGCAACAATATCACGTGGGGCCAGTTCCGCACGTTCATCAAAACGGTCCATAAACCGTTCCCCATCAGGCAGTCTTAATACAGCCCCTTCCCCGCGCAGTGCCTCGGTTAAAAGAAACGTTCGTGTTTCCGGATGATAAAGACAGGTCGGATGAAATTGATTAAATTCCATATTGGCGACCCGACATCCGATGCGCCACGCCATGGCAATTCCATCCCCTGTCGACCCATCAGGGTTTGATGTATAAAGATACGCTTTACTGGCACCACCCGTTGCAAGCACCGTTGCTTTAGCACGGAATAAATCCACCTTGCCGCGTTTGGTATCAAGAATATAGGCACCCACACATTTTTGTGTTTTTCTGTTTTTCTTGTCGCTGCTGATCAGGTCCACCGCCATATGGTGTTCAAATAGGGTGATATTCGGATGTTCTTTCACCTTTTTTTCCAGTGAAATCTGAACTTCCTTACCCGTGGCATCGGCACTATGGATTACACGGCGGAAAGAATGGCCGCCTTCCTTAGTCAGGTGATAATCACCATCGACATTTGAATTTTCATCTTTGGTAAAATCAGCACCATTTTCAATTAACCAATTAATGGCTTCCTTGCCCTGATCAACAACAAACTTAACAGCGTCATATTCACAAAGACCGCCACCCGCGTTCAATGTATCTTCGATGTGTGATTCTTTGGTATCCCGATCATCAAGCACGGCAGCAATACCGCCTTGCGCCCACGACGTGCTACCGCTGTTTAGTTTATTTTTTGATAGAACCGCAACCTTGGCATTATCCGCAACATGCAGCGCAAGACTAAGGCCCGCCGCCCCACTTCCAATCACAAGTACATCGAAATCATGGGCGACATGCATGGCTTATCCTTCCTTACTTTTGGTTAGTTGTAAGAAGATATCCTCAAGATCGCTTTCTTCGGTTCTAAGATCAGCGATTTCAATATCCGTTGCTGATACTTTCTTTAAAATCTCACCGACTGTAATGCTGCTTGGGCTAAAGTGAATAACAATTTCCCCGTCATCATTTAATTTACCGCCAATAGATTTAAGTTCGTCTGGCACCTCATTAACAGGGGTAACGGGTGCAATCACAACCATCTTTTCATCAACCTGTTTTAAAAGCGCAGGTGTTTTTTCACAAATAACAAGTTCACCGTGGTTGATAATGGCAATTTCGTCACAAAGCTCTTCTGCTTCTTCCAGATAATGGGTCGTCAGTACAATTGTCACGCCTTGTTTATTCAGTTCCCTAACATATTCCCAAATATGCTTTCTTAGTTCCACATCAACACCGGCCGTTGGTTCATCAAGCACAAGAATGGGTGGGCTATGGACCATCGCCTTGCCCACAAGCAAACGGCGCTTCATTCCCCCTGATAAAAAGCGGGTATAAGCGTCACGCTGTTCTTCAAGGCGCATGGCTTTTAAAATTTCATCGGATCTGCGTTCTTCTTTTGGAATACCGTAAAATCCGGCATAAAGTTCAAGCATTTCATAAGGCGTAAAATAAACATCAAAGGTTATTTCTTGCGGAACGATACCGATATTGGCCTTGGCATTACGGATATCTTCATCAATATCAAATCCCCATACCTCAACCGATCCTTCGGATTTATCAACGATACCGGCGATAATATTAATGGTCGTTGATTTACCCGCACCATTAGGACCAAGTAGGCCAAAAATAGAACCGCGCGGAATGGAAAGATCAACCCCTTTCAGGGCTTCTTTCGGTTTTGATGCGCCGTCGGCTTTATATGTTTTCTTTAGGCCGCGAATTTTTATCGCGAGTTCTTGATCTGTCATCTTTTATGATCCAATATGAGCTTGCTTATTCGGTATCATTCGCTAGTCTACGGGTCAATGTATAATCTGGGTATAATTCAAAAAAAACGGAAACCAAATCACATGTCAAACGACAAACATCTCTATCTTATTGACGGATCAAGTTTTATTTTCAGGGCTTATCATGCCATCCGTCCATTAACCCGTCCGGACGGTACACCCGTTAACGCGGTATCCGGTTTTTGTAATATGCTGTTTAAATTATTACGTGATCTTGATGATAGCGAACGCCCAAGCCACCTTGCCGTTATTTTTGATGCCGGAAAGAAAACATTCAGAAATGATATTTACCCGGAATATAAAGCACACCGCCCACCGGCACCAGATGATTTAATCCCACAATTTGCGATCATTCATGAGGCCGTCGAAGCATTTAACCTGCCCTCCATCCAGCTTGAAGGGTATGAGGCCGATGATATCATCGCCACCTATGCAAAACGCGCAGAGGCAGAAGGCAGTAAAGTAACCATCGTTTCCACTGATAAAGATTTGATGCAGCTGGTCAGCGAAGATGTCACCATGTTTGATACCATGAAAAACCGCCACATCGGCATTGAAGAAGTCGTTGAAAAATTTGGGCTTGGTCCTGAAAAAGTCATTGAAATTCAAGCGCTTGCCGGTGATAGCGCCGATAACATCCCGGGTGTCCCCGGTATTGGCGTCAAGACGGCAGCGTTACTTTTATCTGAATATGGTGATCTGGAAACATTGCTTGAACGCGCGGGGGAAATAAAACAGAATAAACGCCGTGAGAACCTAATCGAAAATGCGGATCTCGCGCGTGTTAGTCTTGAACTGGTAACCCTTTCCACTGATGTTCCTGATCTGCCGGAAATTAGTACAATGGAACTTGGTGATATTGATCCGGATAAAGTTTTACCATTTCTTGAAGAACAAAATTTCAGAAGCCTGCAAACACGGATTCTTACCCACCTTGGCCCTGATGTATCAGCAGAGTTTGCCCCCATCGAAAATGCCGCACCAAAAGAAGTGAACTATGAAACGGTGACGACGATGGACGCCTTAAAGCGCTGGATCAAAATTTGCGAAAACGAAAGACAGGTGACCATTGATACGGAAACAACATCGGTTAATGCCATGGCCGCCGATCTTGTCGGGATATCATTATCCGTAAAAAGCGGGGATGCCTGTTATATCCCGCTTGCCCATGTAAGCCATAGCGATGAACCGGCTGATTTGTTATCAGAACCAACGGATCAAAAATTACCTGACCAAATTCCAATGCAAGAAGCGTTGGATCTGTTAAAACCGATGCTTATTAACCCGGCCATTTTAAAAATCGGTCAAAATATTAAATATGACGCACTGGTCCTTAAGAAATACGACGTTGCCATCACACCATTCGATGACACCATGCTTATTTCATATGTGCTTGATGCGGGCGTCAATAAACACAGCATGGATGAATTGGCGCAAGTTCATTTGGATCATAAAACGATTCCGTTTAAGGAAATCGCAGGAACAGGCAAAAAACAAATCACTTTTGATAAAGTAGATGTTGAAAAGGCAACCGAATATGCCGCTGAAGATGCGGATATTACAGGACGTTTACATCGGCTATTAAAACCACGTCTTGTGCAGGAAAAGATGGTCAATGTTTATGAAACACTCGAGCGTCCATTGGTTCCGGTGCTTGTTGATATGGAATATAATGGTATCAAAGTCGATAAAGACATGCTGAACCGTCTTTCCAATGAATTCGCCATCCGTCTTAGCGAGCTGGAAAGCGAAATTCATGACCTTGCGGGCCATCCATTTAATATCGCTTCACCAAAACAACTTGGTGAAGTGCTGTTTGATGAAATGGGCATTCCCGGCGGCAAAAAAAGTAAGACCGGCGCCTATAGCACAGGCGCAGATATTCTGGAAAAACTGGCTGCAGAAGGACATACGTTACCAGAAAGGGTTCTTGAATGGCGCGCACTTGCGAAATTGAAAAGCACATATACGGATGCGCTTCAAAACGATATCAATAAAGACACAGGCCGCATTCACACGTCATATTCACTGGCGGCGACAACGACAGGGCGACTGTCATCAACGGACCCGAACCTTCAAAATATTCCGATCCGGAGCGAAGAAGGTCGCAAAATCAGAAACGCTTTTATTCCGGAAAAAGGATATAAACTGGTTGCTGCTGACTATAGTCAGATTGAATTAAGATTGCTCGCACATATTGCCGATCTTGAAAGCCTAAAGAACGCTTTCAACGAAGGCATTGATATTCACGCAATGACCGCATCCGAAGTGTTCGGTGTTCCGATCGAAGGAATGGACCCGATTGTAAGACGTCAAGCCAAGGCGATTAACTTTGGTATCATATATGGTATCAGTTCATTTGGCCTTGCCAATCAATTGGGTATGAGCCGCGGTGAAGCAAAAACATTCATCGATAAATATTTCGAACGTTTCCCTGGCATCCGTCACTATATGGAAGACACCAAACAATTCTGCCGCGATAAAGGATATGTAGAAACCATATTCGGCCGCAAAATCCATATTGGCAGCATCAACGATAAAAATGGCATGCGCAGATCATTCGGTGAGCGCGCCGCTATTAACGCCCCGATCCAAGGATCAGCCGCCGATGTCATTCGCCGCGCCATGATTCGTATGCCGGACGCATTAAAAGACGCAGGATTAAATGCCAAAATGCTGCTTCAGGTGCATGACGAACTGGTATTCGAAGTACCCGAAGATGAACTGGAAAAAACAACGCCAATCATTACAAGCGTGATGGAAAAAGCGGCCCTTCCGGCACTGGAAATTTCCGTGCCGTTAACCGTGGATTGTGGTATTGGTGATAACTGGAACGAAGCGCATTAATTAACGTTTTGCGACCGCAATATCGGAAATAAGTACTCTTGCCTGATCATGGTTCAGAACCTGATTGGTGATGTTTTGCAACATATTGCCAAGCATGTTGGCATTCACCGGACGGTTCACATCCAGATAATTCATCGCCAGTTTCATGGTTTCCTGCATATAGGCATTCTTAAGCCGCGGCATGATCTTCTCAGCAATCTTTCTTTGCTTGTCATCTTCGATTTTAAGCTGCATGACCACAGTCATCGTTCCTGCGGGGCGTTTACGCTTATTATACATTGCGACATTGATCGGTGGAATTTCAAGAAATTCACTGACCTCTTCCGCGGGGGCGTCGGATGGGGGGGCTGCATTCGCCATCACGCCAAACATCATTCCTGCCACCATTATTAACAAATACCTGATCATCATTTGTCCTTTTATATTATTGTGCCACCGGTTACGGCCAATACCCGCTGTAAACCATCCTGATAACGGGATAATCTTTCCTGCAAGTGGGCTGGCGCCGGGCCAAAATTATTCTTTGCTTCCGCAAGTAGTTGCGCTTTAAGCGGATCGAATGTGAGCGATCTATGTGCACTTTCAATCACGCGTAACGCATCATCCAATGCACCCATTATATATTCAGCTTCTTGCTTATTACCAAAATTAAAGGCGTTATTAAGACCTAGTGCAAAAATACCACCCAGATCATTTGGATCTATTTCATCACTGTCATCAAGATCAAATAAAACTTCTGAAGCGATGATGCTGCGCTCTTCTAGTCCAAGCTTTGATAAAGCATCACGTCCATCTTCCCCTGCTTTAAATTCAACAGTCGAACCGTTTTGCGCCTGAATTTTTAGCGCTGGCCCTTCATCACCATAAGTAACGGTCGCCTTTAAATTACGTGTTGAATATGTGTTAATTCTTGTCGCAAGTGTATCGTAGGTATCACCCTCACGAATATCGATTTTAATATCACGCCCACCATTAACGGAAATATAAAAATAATCACCCTCGCGGGCCGATGTCTGTGTTTCAATATTTCTGGTTTGATCGTTATCAATGGTACCCGTCTGAAGCCCGAGCTTATCAAGAACAGATGACCCATTGGCGACAAAAGAAATGGCCGCCGCATCATTATAACCGCTTGCAATACCACCAAGTTGATCTTGTGAGGTAATAGAACCTGATGTCGCATCAATCTTGGTGACAAATCCATCCGTAATACCAGTTTTGCTTTCGCCGCTTAAGGTGCCGGTTGTCGTACCCGCAACATAAACAGACCCATTTGCAATACTTAAATCAGCAATACTATCCGACGCCGCTGTCCCAACATATGTGGTAAAATCAGCAGAAAAACTTCCGCCATTATCCGAAAGTTTGGTGACAAAACCGTCACGTCCACCGCTATAACTGTTTGCAACTGTTCCCCCGTTTAGAGACCCACTTAACGTCGTGCCTGTGACATATACATCAGTACCATCAACGGCAATACCGGTAATTTCACCGCCGTCCAAATCACCAATATCATATGTTGCAAGTGTGTTTGTAAGATCATTCGCATCAAGCTTACGAATGACGGCATTACCGTCTTCTTCCGCAAGAACCAAAAGATTACCATCATCGGCGATCGCGATATTTTTACCGATATCATCGCCAGCGCCGCCATATTGAACCTTTTCACGCACGATACCGTTGTCACCATCAAGCTTTACCAGGGTGACATCCTCACCGCCATTTGCAGTGGTGGTTGCATCAATGCGTCCGCTTACTTGACCCGTAAAATAAACATCACCATTTGCATCCACCGTCAGGCTGTTTGCCTGATCTGTTGCAATGGTATCAAGTTGCTGTGTCCATAATTCTTCGCCTGATGATGAAAACTTGCTAACGAAACTGTCCGTACCGGCGAACACATCGCTTGTGATTAATTCCTCATTGGTTTTTCCGGCAATAACCACATTGTCATTTGCATCAATGGCGATATCAAAGGCTTCTGCCTGATCGCTCGCTCCAACGAGTCGTGACCAGAGAAGTTCGCCTGTCGATGAATATTTCGACAGGAACACGTCGCTGGTTTCTGCTCCATTGATTTGCCCGCCGAGGTCGCCTTCTGTTGTTCCTACAACAAAAGTGTTTCCTTGACTGTCAACTTGAAGCGCAACAGGGGTCGTATTAAAAGTCACAGTGGTCGACTGTGTTTCTGTTGCACCCTCATCATCACTATCAGCGGGAATAACAAACCCATTTTCATCTATGCCTTGAATTTCTGTGCTGAATGATTTCGTCGGATCGGCACTATCAATATTAGAATATTTGGTTAATGTGCCACCAATAATCGATCCAAAATCACCTGATCTTTCTGTACCTGCCACAATCAATGCCGGATCAGAGCTTGCAGCGGAAAATGAAATTTTTTCAATACCGTCAATATCAAATTTTAACGCGAATTTTCCGTCTTCGACCTCTTCCACACTAGCACGGGTCTTATATTTTCCTACCGTTTGGCCTTCGTTGTTTAAGGTGGTGATTTCGCTTATCTTCTGATTAATCAGGTCTTTAAGATTTTCAAGGGACACGGTGCCACTGATTTCAGACAGATCAATGGTAATATCCTCATTTTCAGAAATCGTATCAATGTTAATTGTAAATACTTCATCACCATTTAGCCCCAGAATTGGTGCCGTATCACTAACTGCTGCAACGACACCGCCGACATAATCACGGTCATCTTTACCGAGCGCAGATTCAGTCGTGACATATGATTTTTTCTCACCTGCCATCAATATAAGCTTATCCAGCTCAGCAGATTTAATATAATCATCAACCTGTGAAAGGCCTGTTTGGAACTGCGTGCTTAGCCCCGCAATTTGGGAAGATAGTGTACCACTATCCGATGCATATTCCGCGATTGTCCGTAAATCATTGATGGCTGAATAAATTGTGAAAAGCGCTTTATTGTCTTTGTCAAAACCAGCCTCACGTACAGCACTGGTATTTTCATTGATGAAATTGGTCTTATTTCTGATTTGATTATAACGACTTAGAAGAGAGCGGTCATCCTCTTCTGCCCAAGGGGTTATAACGGCGGGGGTTCTTGATTGCGCGGCCGAAGACGGAGCCGCAAATGAGCTCGTCCCAATGCCATTTCTGACATTATACTGCGTGCCGAGTAACGACACGTCTAAATTTACCAAATTAAAGTCGACCACTTTTTTCTACTCTGATTTCTTCAGATACAATATTGCACTATATAGACTATAACCAAATTGTTAACAAATTATATATTTTCCCAAGAATTCTGGGATTTTTTACAAGTTGCTATTGAAAGATGGGCGTTCTGCATTTACATCTATCAAAAGATATATTTTTGATTTTGGAAATAATTTATGGGTAACTTTGCTTTTATACTCGCTGACCTTGTCTTAACAATCGCCAGCATCGCAAAATTTTTGCTTTTCGTTTACATCATTTTAAGCCTATTGATGTCATTTAATGTCATTAATGCCTATAACCAATTTGTAAACATGATTTATGGCTCCCTTTACCGCTTATTTGAACCTGCGCTTGCGCCATTCAGACGCCTAATGGGCGGCGGCATGGGCGGTCTTGATTTTTCACCGATTATATTATTCTATTATTGGAATTTGGCGCCAGGTTCATTGCTGAAGCCATCGTTTCACTCGCATAAAAAGGATTTTTCATGACCGCATCGATTATTGACGGTAAGGCATTCGCCGCGAATGTAAAAGAAACTGTCGCCCGCAAAGTTGAAACATTAAAAAATGATCATGACCTGACACCGGGCCTTGCGGTTGTGCTCGTGGGTGAGGATCCAGCCAGTCAGGTTTATGTACGCAACAAAAATAAATCCACCGTTGCCGCAGGAATGAATAGTTTCGAGCATCTTATGAATGATGATGTCAGCGAAGCCGACCTGATCGCAAAGGTCAACGAACTTAATAATGATCCTGCTGTTCATGGTATTCTGGTTCAACTGCCGCTACCAAAACATATAAATGAAGCAGCCGTGATTGAAAGTATTTCACCGGAAAAAGACGTGGATGGTTTTCACGTAATCAACAGCGGCTTGCTGGCCACGGGTGGTAAAGGCATGGTGCCATGTACACCCCTTGGCTGCATCATGATGCTTAAGGATAAATTGGGAAATCTTAGCGGACTTGATGCCGTGGTTGTGGGCCGTTCGAATATTGTTGGTAATCCTATGGCGCAACTGCTGCTTAATGAAAGCTGTACTGTGACCATCGCCCACAGCCGCACGAAAAACATCGAAGATGTCGTTCGCCGTGCAGACATTGTTGTCGCGGCCGTTGGTGTTCCGGAACTTGTAAAAGGCGACTGGATTAAAGAAGGCGCAACAGTGATCGACGTTGGTATTAACCGCATCACCAAAGACGATGGCAAAACAAAACTTGTCGGTGATGTTGAATTTGATAGTGCGGCGGAACGAGCGGGCGCGATTACCCCTGTACCGGGCGGCGTTGGCCCAATGACAATTGCGGTTCTTCTTGCCAATACGGTTACCGCCGCCTGCAGACAAGCTGGCATCGAAGAACCAGCTTAAAACCCAGACATAAAAATAACATTTGCTAATTTATTTAAATCGTGTACCTCTTACTCTTAGTGCAGTAAGAGGTAAAAATGACCACGCTTGAAACACATTACGACAAATGGGATAAAGCCCGGATAAAAAGACAGTTTTCACAACTGGTTTCTTTATCATGGCCTATTATCCTGCAGCGCCTTGGGATTATGACCCTTGGTATTGTCGATACGGCGATGGTTGCGCAATATTCCTCAGAAGAACTCGCCTATCAGGGGCTCGCCAATAGTGCGATTGGTTCGACCCTAACGGTTGCCATGATTGGTCTTATGATGGGCACAATGGTTCTGACATCCAATGCATATGGCGCTGAAAATTACAAAGAATGTGGCCGCGTCTGGAAAAGGTCCCTGCCTTATGGGCTTGGAGTCGGGTTTATTGGTTTAATCATATGCCTGTTTGGTGAGCCTATCCTGCTCGCGCTTGGTCAAACGCCAGACATTGCACGTGGCGGCGGTGAAGTTGTCCGCGTGCTTGCCTTTGGCATCATGATGCTAGGGCCGATGTTATGTTCACAGTTTTTCCTTGAAGGAATAAGCCGCCCGCTGCCTGGTATGTTGTTTATGTTAGTTGCCAACTTCCTGAATATTTTCCTGAATTGGATTTTTGTTTGGGGCAATCTTGGGTTTGATCCAATGGGGGCCGTGGGTTCCGCATGGGCAACAACGATAGTTCGTACGTTCCTTGCCTTATCCATGTTTACATATATCTTTATGAAACTGGACCGCGAAAAATACGGCCTGCTTGAAAAAGTGGACCTTAAATGGCCGATTTGGCGCAAACAAAGACACATCGGATATGCGGCGGGCCTAACCAACACGATCGAGCATCTAGGTTTTGCCGCGCTTTATATTTTTGCAGGATATATCAGCAGCCTTGCACTTGGCTCCCTTACCATTGCCTTTACCATCTTTGGTGTTCCGTTCATGGTTTGTTATGGGGTTGCGGCGGCGACATCCGTTCGCGTGGGCATCGCCATGGGGCGTGGCGATCATCATGATATGGCGCTGGCTGGTATTTGCGGCATTGCTTATAATGGCATGATCTGTTTACCGATGATGTTCATATTGTATTTTTACCCTGAAACTATCGTTAGCTTTTTTACAACTGACGCTGCCTTGATTGCCCTCACCATCCCGATGATCATCTTATCCATATGGATGCTGTTTCTTGATACGGCGCAAACCGTTATGGGTAATGCCTTGCGCGGCGCACAAGATATCTGGATGCCGGCAATTTTTTATGTCATCTGTTATTCAATCGTTATGATCCCGCTTGCTTGGTATCTGACCTTTACACTGGATCATGGACAGTTAGGCTTGATTGAATGCGTCATTGTCGCTAGCCTGCTATCGTTTATATTATTAACGTCACGTTTCTTTT
This sequence comes from Pseudemcibacter aquimaris, assembly GCF_028869115.1. NCBI lineage: Bacteria > Pseudomonadati > Pseudomonadota > Alphaproteobacteria > Emcibacterales > Emcibacteraceae > Pseudemcibacter > Pseudemcibacter aquimaris. Next base: position 35,928 of record NZ_CP079800.1, on the reverse strand, counting down.
ATTTAACAATGGTGAAAAAACCGGTCTATGAGCGCGGATAAACAAAAACTAACCTTTTCGATTATCGTTAGATCACTGATCTTTAATTTTTTCTTTTATAGCTTCATCACGCTTGGCGTTCTTTTTTGGCTTTTCCCGACATCTTTCTTCAAATCCCCTGAACCCATGCGTAATGCGATCGGGAAGATGATTGATATCATCATCACCGCATATGAAAAAATCGCGAATATAAAAATAATCGAGCGCGGCATTGAAAATATCCCAGTGGGCAAGAGCTTTATTTTTTGCAGCAAACATATGAGCAATATGGATGCACTTTTTCTTTACCGCAGATCCCCAAACCTTACGGCACTGGCAAAAAAAGAATTATTCAGGGTACCTTGTTTAAATTATGTCTTTAAAAAAATGAAAGTCCCCGCCATCAACCGTGGCGCAAGTGAAGCACAAAAACAAACGGCCGACATTGTAAAAACGCTGATCCAAAACAAAATGCCGCTGATTATTTTCGCGGAAGGCACCAGAACGGTTGTTGGTGAAAGGCGGAAATTAAAATCCGGTACATTCTATTTCCAAGAAGAAGCCGATCTGGATGTGATTGTCGTTGCCCATAATGCTGGTGTTTGTTGGCCAAAGAAATCATGGATTAAATGGCCAGGGGAATTAATCGTTGAATATTCCGAACCGATGCCCAAAGGCCTTGATAAAGAAAGCTTCATGCAAGAGATAGAACACCGCCTGCTCGATCGCAGTGAAGAATTGATGTTGTAAAATCATATAAATTCATTATATTGAACATAAATTCATGAAAGCAGATTTATGTCACAACAACAATTGCCAGACATCGGAAAAACGATCAAACAGTTAAGATCCGCAAAAGGATTAACGCTGGATCAGCTCGCCACAAGCAGCGGTGTTTCCAAATCAATGCTTTCTCAAATCGAACGAAATAAAACCAATCCAACCGTCGGCACACTTTGGAGCCTGACGGAAGCATTGAATATTGATATTGGCGATTTGCTGGGTGCCGCGCCCAAGGAAACCCAAGATAAACAAAATATTCAAATTTTAAAAAGCCATCAAACCCCAGAAATACAGAGCGCAGATGGCCTTTGTACCCTTAGAATTCTTGGGCCACTCGATCTGGTTTCCAAGGTAGAATGGTATGAGCTTAATATCGAAAAAGGCGGCATTCTTGATTCTGAACCCCACACAAATGGCACCCGTGAACATTTAACCGTACTGCGTGGCTCGGTGCTCATTTCCATGGGGGACGAGGAAAAATTATTAGAAGCCGGTGACACCGCGAGATATGACGCCGATGTTCATCACTATATTAAAAACAATGAAGAATGGCCCGCACAAGCCATATTGATCGTTCACACACCATAAATACAATATACTAGACTTTTAGTTTAATATATTGTACAACCTGATTCATGAATATACTATTTATTGGAGCAGGCCATGTCAGATCGCTATAAAAATTTCTTAAATGATCAAATTTCAACACTTAAGACCGACGGTTTATATAAATCGGAACGCGTGATTACCACGCCGCAACAGGCAGCCGTTAAAGTCGCATCATCAAACGATGATGAATTTATCAATTTCTGTGCCAATAACTATCTTGGTCTTTCCAATGATCAGATCCTTGTGGATACGGCCAAAGAATCGCTTGATCAATATGGATACGGCATGTCATCCGTGCGTTTCATTTGCGGAACACAGGACATCCATAAAGAGTTAGAAGAAAAATTAAGCAAATTCCTGAAAATGGAAGATGTGATCCTTTACCCGAGTTGTTTTGATGCCAATGCAGGTCTTTTCGAAACACTTCTGGGGCCGGAAGATGCGATCATTTCAGATGCATTGAACCACGCCAGTATTATTGACGGCGTTCGCCTTTGTAAGGCAAAGCGTTTCCGTTATGCCAATAACGATATGGCTGATCTTGAAAAATGTCTTCAGGATGCGCAAGACGCACGTTTCAGATTAATCGCCACAGACGGTGTTTTCTCAATGGACGGGATCTTAGCAAACCTTCCGGTGATTTGTGATCTAGCGGAAAAATATGACGCTATGGTGATGGTTGATGACAGCCATGCCGTTGGCTTTACCGGTGAAACGGGCGCAGGCACGCCTGAATTTTTCGGCGTTCAAGACCGTGTTAATATCATCACCGGCACATTGGGCAAGGCCATGGGCGGTGCATCCGGTGGTTATACCGCCGCATCGAAAGAGGTCGTTGAATGGCTGCGTCAAAGATCACGCCCTTATCTATTTTCAAACACACTGGCACCTGTGATCGCGGCAACATCATGCAAAGTGATTGATTTGCTATCGGAAAGACGTGAACTTCTTGAAACGCTACGGTTCAACAGTTCTTATTTCCGTGAAAAAATGACAGAAGCCGGATTTACACTTGCTGGTGCTGATCATGCCATCATCCCCGTAATGCTGGGCGATGCCAAGCTCGCATCCGATATGGCGGATAAATTATTGGAAGAAGGCATTTTCGTCATTGGCTTCTCTTTCCCTGTTGTTCCAAAGGGTGAAGCACGCATCAGAACGCAAATGTCCGCGGCCCATACGAAAGCGCAATTGGATAAAGCCATTGCAGCTTTCATCAAAATTGGACGTGAACTCGGTGTTATTGAATAGGTGATAAAATGAAAAGCCTTGTTAAAGCAAAGTCAGAAGTCGGTATCTGGCTAGAAGAAATTGAAAAACCAACCATTGGCCATAATGATGTACTGATTAAAGTAAAGAAAACGGCCATTTGCGGTACGGACATCCATATTTACAATTGGGATGATTGGGCACAACAAACCATTCCCGTGCCCATGACAGTAGGCCATGAATTTGTCGGTGAAATCGTTGAGCTGGGTTCAGAAGTTGTTGGCCTTTCTATCGGACAACGCGTTTCAGCAGAAGGACACGTCACATGTGGACATTGTCGGAAATGTCGCGCTGGCGAACGCCATCTTTGTCGTAATACGGTCGGTATAGGTGTTAATCGCCCGGGCGCATTCGCGGAATATATCAGCGCGCCAGCAACAAATGTATGTCCGTTACCATCAACCATTAGTGATGACCTTGGTGCGATCCTTGATCCGCTTGGTAATGCGGCCCATACGGCGCTTACTTATGATCTCGTGGGTGAAGACGTGCTTATTACTGGTGCTGGCCCCATCGGCATTATGGCGGTTGCCATTGCCAAACATGTCGGTGCCCGCAATGTCGTCATTACCGATGTAAATGATTATAGGCTGGGTATGGCGAAACAAATGGGCGCAACGCGCGCCGTTAATGTAACACGCAAATCCGCGGCCGAGGTTATGGATGAATTAAACATGACCGAAGGGTTCGATGTGGGTCTTGAAATGTCAGGTAATCCATCTGCCTTTGGTGATATGCTAGATTTGATGAATCATGGCGGTAAAATCGCGCTACTTGGTATTTTACCGGAAGAAACCACGATTAACTGGAACCATGTGATTTTTAAAGGACTTGAAATTCGCGGGATTTATGGCCGCCGCATGTTTGAAACATGGTATAAAATGATTGCAATGCTGGAAGGCGGACTTGATTTAAGCCCGATCCTGACACATCATTACAAACTGGATGATTACCAACAAGCGTTTGACGCCATGCTTTCCGGACAATCCGGAAAGGTGATCATTGATTGGGAATAATGGATGCGCATCACCACTCGTTTATACACAAGCGATGGTGATGCCTTTTTTCTCAAGATATTTCTGATGATATTCTTCAGCTGGCCAAAATGTTGTTGCCTCTTCAAGTGATGTAACAACAGGGTCTTTAAATTTTCCTGATGCATCAAGATCAGCAATCGATTTTTCAGCTGCCGCCTTTTGTTCATCATTAAGATAGAATACAGCCGAACGATATTGTGTACCCACATCCGGTCCTTGACGGTTTAATGTTGTCGGGTCATGAAATTCCCAAAGATTTTCAAGAAGCCCTTCAAAACTGATCACATCAGGATCATACATAATTTCAATTGCTTCGGCGTGTTTGGTTCCCTTGCCGCATACTTCCTCGTATGTTGGGTTTTCTGTATCCCCGCCGATGTAACCTACTTTTGTTTCTTTAACGCCTTCTACTTTTGAAAAATTAAGCTCCACGCCCCAAAAGCATCCTGCTGCAAAAATTGCTTTTTCCATAATATTCTTACCTTTCTATGGTGCTGGTGATGGATTATCACGGTGAATTTTATTCACTTGCTCTTCCAGCTCATCATTCCATTTGATATCAAATGCATCAATATTTTCTTTTAACTGATCCATGCTCGTTGCGCCAATAATACTTGTTGTGACAAACGGTCTTGTATCAACAAATTTTTGTGCAAGTGCCGTTAGTGTCAAACCATGCTCTCTTGCCAGGTTATAATATTTTTCAACCGCCACGCTCGTATGATCAGAACTATATCTCGTTGTAAATTCCGGGAATAATTCTCTGCGGCTTCCTTTTGGTAGTGCGCCGTTCACATATTTACCGGACAGCACACCCGCCGCAAGCGGTGAATAGGCAGCAAGTCCCATATTTTCACGCATTGAAAATTCCGCAAGTCCATGCTCGAATAATCTATTCACCAAACTATAAGCATTTTGAATAAGGCCGACACGTGGCCCTGTGCTGTTTAAATATTGCATCGCGCCCCACGGCGTTTCATTGGAAATGGCCACATGACGAACCTTGCCGGATTTCACAAAATCGTTTAACACTTCCATGGTTTCTTCAATGGGAACGGCATCCGGATCATCAATATGATTATAGCCAAAACTATCTTTAAACAGTCCGATTTTACGGTCCGGCCAGTGGGTATAATAAACATCAATATAATCGGTGCCCAACCGTTTAAGGCTGTTTTCAAGTGCATATGTCATTTGATCACGGTTAAGACGGGTTTCTTTTTCACCGTCACGTAACCAGTCCGCCGTTGAATAACCCGCCACTTTACTGGCAATGATTAATTCATCACGGTTTCCATTTTTGGAAAGCCAGTTACCAATGATTTTTTCTGTTTGCCCTGCATATTCAGGGCCACTTGGAACCGCATAAAGTTCCGCCGTATCGATAAAATTGATGCCTTTACCGATGGCATAATCAAGCTGTTCGTGGGCCTCAATTTCTGTGTTTTGTCTGCCCCATGTCATGGTGCCGAGGCAGATATTCGATACTTTTAAATCGGTTCTGCCGAGTGGTCGATATTCCACGTAAAAATTCCTTATTTTTTATTCGTAACCCTGTGTTAGTATCTATAGGTAATATGGAATATTGAAAAGTCAACAACATGAAAAAAACAGATCAAAACTGGCAAGAAGAATTAGATAGTGACGCCTATCAGGTAACCCGCTGCGGCGGAACGGAACACCCCTTTAGCGGTAAATATTACCACCATAAAGAGGACGGCACATATAATTGCATATGCTGTAACGCGCCGCTTTTTTCATCAGAAACAAAATATGACAGCGGTAGCGGCTGGCCCAGTTATTATGCCCCATATAATGACACTGCCCTGACCATTCACCGCGACACAAGTCACGGCATGATCCGCGAAGAGGTAAAATGCGCCGGATGCGATGCCCATCTTGGCCATGTATTTCCAGATGGTCCAAAACCAACAGGGCTACGCTATTGTATTAACAGCGTAGCCCTTGATTTTGAAAAATCTGAATAATTCGAATTGATTTAATCGAACGCTTCTTCCCATTTCCCTTGTGTTGATGCACGGGAATATTCGGTCGCGCGATTTTCAAAAAAGTTCGTATGTTCAATACCGTTTAGAATTTCATCCATCCACGGAAGCGGGTTATTACCCACAAAATAAATCGGGTTAAGCGCAAGCTGCGTTAAACGACGGTCTGCGATATAACGAATATAATCTTTCACTTCTTTCGCTGTCAGCCCTTCGATATCACCCATTTCAAACGCCAGGTCAATGAAGGCATCCTCGTGTTTAACGATTGTTTTACACGCTTCAGTCAGATCATTTTGCAGCTCTTCTGTCCAGACTTCCGGATTTTCATGAACAAACGCATGGAATAACTTAATGATCGATGTCATATGCAACGTTTCATCACGCACTGACCATGTTACGATCTGGCCCATGCCTTTCATTTTATTGAAACGAGGGAAATTCATCAAAATCGCAAATGATGCAAATAACTGAAGCCCCTCGGTAAAGGCGCCAAACACGGCAAGCGTTTTTGCGATATCTTCTTTGGTATCAACGCCCCACATTTGCATGTAGTCGTATTTGTCTTTCATTTCTTCATATTTTAGAAATGCTTCATATTCCACTTCAGGAATACCAAGAGTATCAAGAAGATGGCTATATGCCGCCACATGCACCGTTTCCATATTAGAAAAAGCCGCCAGCATCATTTGAACTTCTGTTGGTTTAAACACACGGCCGTATTTCTGCATGTAACAGTTGTTTACTTCCACATCGGCCTGGGTAAAGAAACGGAAAATCTGCATCAGAAGATTACGTTCCGCATCGGAAATTTTTAAGTTCCAGTCTTTAATATCATCGGCCATTGGCACTTCTTCAGGAAGCCAATGCACACGTTGCTGCGTAAGCCACGCATCATACGCCCATGGATATTCAAATGGTTTATAATAAATTCGTTCCTGAAGTAGACCCATGATAAAACTTACCTAATCATTCTACTGGCAAGAGAGGCATTCTTCATAATCTGAAGATTCTTGCGCCTTTGCCATTGCTTTTAACATTTCTTCTTTTGCTGTTTCCCCAGATGCCTCTGAACTTTCCGCACGCTGGATTGATAGCGAACGACAGTAATAAAGACTTTTTAGTCCTTTTTTCCATGCTTGGAAATGGATCTGATGAAGATCACGTTTATGAACATCCGCCGGCAAGAATAGATTTACTGATTGCGCCTGGTCAACCATCGGCGCACGGTCCGCAGAATGCTCAACCACCCAGCGTTGATCCAGTTCAAACGCCGTTTTGAAAACGTCTTTTTCAAGATCATCAAGGAAATCAAGATGCTGTACAGATCCACCATTAATGGTGATGTTTGACCATACTTCCTCGGTGTTTTGGCCTTTTTCCTCTAATAGTTTCGTAAGTGCACGGTTACGAACGTTGAAAGAACCAGAAAGCGTTTTTTGCGTGAAGCTATTGGCCGCAATCGGCTCAATACCTGGGCTTGCACCGCCACAAATAATCGAAATCGATGCTGTTGGTGCAATCGCCGTTTTATTTGAAAAACGTTCCATCATGCCGTAATCGGCTGCGTCCGGACATGGTCCTTTTTCTTCTGCAAGTGTTTTTGATGCTTGGTCCACACCTTCTTTAATGTGGTTGAAAATCTTTTTGTTCCAAACCTGCGCCATTACACTTTCAAACGGGATCATGCGGTCCTGAAGGAAGGAATGGAAACCCATCGCACCAAGGCCCACACTGCGTTCACGCATTGCGGCATATTTTGCGCGTGACATGCTGTCCGGTGCACGGTCAATAAAGTCCTGAAGCACATTATCAAGGAAACGCATCAGATCTTCGATAAATCTCGGCTCTTCTTTCCATTCATCATATTTTTCAAGGTTAATAGATGAAAGACAACATACGGCCGTACGCTCTTCACCAAGGTGGTCTGTACCAGTCGGTAATGTAATCTCACAACAAAGGTTCGATGTTTTCACATTAAGACCGGCAAGCTTATGATGTTCTGGTGTTGCTTTATTCACATGATCGATATTCAGGATATATGGCTCACCTGTTTCAATACGGGCCGTCAGAATTCTGATCCATAACTCACGCGCTGAAATTGTACGTTGCACGGTACCATCGTGCGGGCTTGTTAGCGCCCATTCTTCGTCCTTTTCAACGGCACGCATAAAATCATTTGAAACCGCAACACCGTGGTGCAGGTTAAGCGCTTTACGGTTTGGATCACCACCTGTTGGACGACGAATTTCAACAAATTCTTCAATTTCCGGATGGCTGATCGGCAGATATACGGCTGCGCTACCACGACGAAGTGAACCTTGCGAAATCGCAAGTGTTTGGCTGTCCATCACACGGATGAACGGAATAATACCTGATGTTTTACCGTTTGTGCTGACGTTTTCACCAATTGAACGAAGGTTACCCCAGAAACTACCGATGCCGCCGCCTTTTGATGCAAGCCATACATTTTCGTTCCAAAGCTCAACAATACCGGAAAGGCTGTCGTTGGCTTCGTTTAGAAAACATGAAATCGGAAGACCGCGTTTTGTACCGCCGTTACTTAAAACAGGTGTCGCAGGCATAAACCAAAGTTTACTGATATAATCATATAGACGTTGTGAATGGGCTTCGTTATCACCGTAATAACTGGCAACACGGGCAAACATGTCCTGATAATCTTCACCCGGCATTAGATAACGATCGGTAAGCGTTGCTTTACCGAAATCTGTTAGTAAGTCGTCTCTTCGATCATCGGTTTTTACCCTAGCATGGTCTTTAACCTGAATAGTTTCATTTAACAATGACGCAGACAATGTTCCACTCCCGTTTATCAATCCACTTACGGATCAAAAGCATTTCCAAAAAAACGACTCTAAAAAAGGCCAGAATTATTCGTTAGATTTCATAAATTATGAACCTTATCGGTGCTTTTTCTCTCTCGTTTACAGTATTTTTATCGCAACTTTTTATGTGTTTCTTATGACACTGATTACTATTGTTATTTGGTTATGATTCGCTAGAGCCTTGCTTTTTAATCATTTTCTAGGCGCCGTATGGGCGAAGCACCCGAATAACACAAGATATGGTATTTATGTGACCGTTTAATGTCAATAACTAGTATGTCGGTTTTTTTAAAAATTTATAAAATGTTAATAATTCTGCGGCGTTCAGAATGAAAAAAAATTATTTACCTTTGGGCTTGACTTTTCGCGTTGGATTTGCCGCCATCGGATCATCCGGCCAAGGGTGCTTCGGATAGCGGCCTTTCATCTCTTTTTTCACATCTTGATAGGAACTATTCCAGAATCCAACCAAGTCAGTTGTGATCTGCAAAGGTCGGCGTGCGGGCGACAATAAATGCACCGTTAATGGCTGTTTGCCATTTAAAATTCGTGGACTTTTCGTTGCGCCAAACATTTCCTGTAACTTAACCGCCAGTACGGGCGGATCATTATCATAATCAATCATGATATTGGATCCGCTTGGTACCTTGATATGGGTAGGTGCAAGCTGATCCAGTTTTTGCCCTTGTTCCCAGTCCAATGTGTTTTTAAGTATTTCTTCGAGGTTTATTTTACCAACAGCCGTTAAGCTTGCCATACCATCAATATATGGCCCGATCCATTCTTCGAGATTTTCTAACAACCATTCATCCTTATAAGAACATTCAATCTCACCACAAGAAGAAAGCAATCGGATTCGGCGCAATAACGTATTGCTTTTTTTATCCCACGGCAGCACGTTCAATCCGTTTGTGCGAATGCCTTGGATAAGTGCCTCTTTGATGCTGTCCGGATCTGGGTTTGAAATATTTGATGAAGTGATCGGCATTTTTCCAAGCAGCACTTGTTCACGGGCCGTGACCTTTTTCTGTCTTTGGTCCCATGCAACATCACATTTTTTGATTATTTGATCCGCGAAATGTTCTTCGATCCATTCCCGCTCAATTGGCGCCGCAAGAAATACACGAGCATCTTTTCCGCCTTTATCCAGATCACCAATCACAATGAAACTTTCCGATACAAGAGGATCATCATTTAATAACCTGGCGCCGCGCCCGCCGGACAAAATATATGCCCCATCGTTGTTGCCCCTTCTGGCAGCAATGCGGTCCGGAAAGGCAAATGCAAGACAAAGACCGGCCATTTCAACATCAACATTTTGATTGGAAATCCGGAATTGTTTTTGCCAACGTTTAACCTGTTCTTTAATCCTGCTTACGATACCTTTTTTTAAACCCACCCCTTTTGCATCAGCACCCAGTAGTATTTCCAACCTTAATCGAAGATCGGCTGTTCTTTGATCTGGCCTTAGATTTAAGATATCCCGCTCTTCGAGCAAGGCCGCAATCATAAGTGCCAATTTTCCATGACCAATATCACCCGCTTTAATCACCATATGGGCAAGGCGTGGATGCATTGGAAACTCAGCCATTTTACGGCCAAGATCGGTGATGCCATTTTCTGTTAAGGCCTCAAGCGATTTTAAAAGTGACTTTGCCTGCGCCATGGTAGCTTGATCCGGAATATCCAACCATTTCAGGCTTTTTGCATCCTGAACGCCCCACTGGGCCAGGCTTAAAGAAAGTGGCGTTAAATCAACGCGTTTTATTTCCGGCTCATCAAATGGGATCAATGCCCGGTCTTCTGCCTTGCTCCAGAGGCGGTAACAAACCCCCTCTTCAAGCCTGCCGGCGCGACCGGTTCTTTGGTCCGCTGACGCACGGGACACCATTTTGGTTTCTAAGCCTGACATGCCGCTTCTGGTGTTAAAGGTGGCGTATCTTGACCTGCCGCTATCAATAACAATCCTGATCCCGTCAATGGTTAAACTGGATTCTGCGATTGCCGTTGAAAGTACAACTTTTCTTTTTCCCAGTGGTGCAGGGCTAATGGCCAGATCCTGATCTTTGAAATTCATCATGCCGTAAAGCGGGCAAATTAAAACATCATTTCCCAGTTGATAATCTTCAAGAATTTTTCGGGTGCGTTCTATTTCACCGGCACCGGGTAAAAAGGCAAGAATACTGCCGGTTTCTTCGTTCAGTGCTTTTGAAATGGCCAATGCCATTTCCCGGTCAATATAATCTGATTTTTTATAATCCAGATGTTTAATTTCAACATCAAAACTACGGCCCTCACTGGTAATAACAGGGGCGTCATTCATCAGTTTCGCCACTCTTTCACCGTCAAGGGTCGCTGACATCACAAGAATTTTTAAATCATCGCGTAAAGCGTCCTGAATATCCAGCGTCAACGCCAAACCAAGGTCAGCTTCGATTGATCGCTCGTGAAATTCATCAAAAATGACGATGCCAACACTGGAAAGTTCCGGATCATTTTGAAGCTGGCGTATTAAAATACCCTCTGTGACAACCTCAATACGGGTTTTGGGACCAACTTTATTATCCATACGCACACGGTACCCTACCGTTTCACCGACCTTTTCACCTAGCATATCCGCCATACGGTGCGCGGCCGCCCTTGCGGCCAGCCTTCTGGGTTCAAGCATGATGATCTTTTTATCCCCAAGCCATGATTCTTTTATTAGCTCAAGTGGAACAGCTGTTGTTTTACCTGCCCCGGGCGGTGCTTGTAAAACAGCAGAATTATTCACCGTTAAGGCATCCAACAGATTTGGAATAATTTCATAGATAGGCAGGTTCGAAGACATAACACCTTGTTTAAATGGCATATTGTTCAATGTAAATATTCTAATTTTTTAACGAGATTTACAATGTTATACCAAAACATTCTTTTGATATATTGTATACAAAACGAATTTTCTTCGCTTTTGTTATATTATTACTTGCAAAATAAATTTTTCACGCTACAAATAGCGCTTGGATACAGTTTTTAAAGATTGAAACATTTGACGGGTTAAACCCTGTTTAACAGCACCGTCCGTTTTAATCGTCTACAATATTACCGAGCATAACGCATTACGTTTTCATATTTGAAAGACGCAATCTTCATCGCTCGGCTTAAATGCGCGTTATGGTAATTTTCATTACTTTTGGCGCCACTTGGATGAATAAACATAAACTAAGGAATGATCAAAATGACCCATCAGGTGCCATTGAACAGTCGTGGACTGCCAAAATCACAGGGACTATATAACCCTGCGAACGAACATGATAGTTGCGGTATTGGATTTCTAGCCAATATCAAGGGTAAGAAAAGTCATTCCATTATTAAACAAGGCTTAAAAATCCTTGAAAACCTGAACCACCGTGGAGCGGTTGGTGCTGACCCGCTCGCCGGTGATGGCGCCGGCATCCTTTTACAAATCCCTGATCAGTTTTTTAGGGAAGAAACCAATAAGATCGGCATCGCCCTACCGCAAGAAAGCGAATATGGCGTACTGATGATTTTCTTGCCACAGGAAAAAAAGGTAAGAGAAAAGATCAAAAAAACATTCGAAGAACTGGTTAATCAGGAAGGACAAAAATTCCTAGGTTGGCGGGATGTTCCAACGGACAATTCCGGCTTCAGTGAAAATGTAAAATCAACTGAACCATTCATCGCGCAAGGCTTCGTTGGTCAAGCGGACGATATAACCAGCAATGGTGATTTCGAACTAAAGCTATATATCATCAGAAAACAGCTTTCCAACATCGTGATTGAAATGGAAGAGGACACGAGCGCCTATTACGGATGTAGCTGTTCAAGCCGCACCGTGCTTTATAAAGGAATGCTGCTTGCGGGACAGGTGGGCGAATATTATACGGACCTTCTTGATGAACGTGTTGTTTCCGCGCTTGCACTTGTCCACCAACGCTTTTCCACAAATACTTTCCCGACATGGAGCCTCGCTCAACCATTCCGCATGGTATGTCATAACGGTGAAATTAACACCGTTCGCGGTAACGTGAACTGGATGGCATCACGCCGCTTTAACATGGAATCAAATATCATCGGTGATGACCTTGATAAATTATGGCCGCTGATCCCGGAGGGGCTATCAGACACCGCCTGTTTTGATAACGCACTTGAATTGCTTGTCGCGGGTGGTTACAGCGTGTCCCACGCCATGATGATGTTAATCCCGGAAGCATGGGCCGGAAACCCGCTGATGAATTCAGAACGTCGTGCTTTTTATGAATATCATGCCGCCCTTATGGAACCATGGGACGGTCCAGCGGCGGTTGCCTTTACCGACGGTATTCAAATTGGCGCGACACTTGATCGAAATGGTCTGCGTCCCGCGCGTTATATTGTGACCGACGATGACATGGTGATCCTAGCGTCTGAATCTGGCACCTTACCCATCAAGGAAGAAAACATCGTCCAGAAATGGCGTTTGCAGCCGGGCAAAATGCTGCTGATTGATACGGCGGAAGGGCGCATTATTTCCGATGATGAAATTAAAGCGGAAATGGCGGGCGCCTTTAATTACCGGGATATCCTGAACCGCACCCAAATTAAATTGGAAGAACTGCCTGCGGAAGTTTCACCACAACCCGCAAGCGGCGAAGACCTGCTTGGTAAGCAACAAGCCTTTGGTTACACCCAGGAAGATTTGAAACTGTTATTCCCGCCAATGGTCACTAGTGGACAAGAAGCTCTTGGTTCCATGGGAACGGATACACCAATTTCGGCATTATCCGACAAATCAAAACTGCTTTATACATATTTCAAGCAAAATTTTGCGCAAGTCACCAATCCACCAATTGACCCGATCCGAGAAGAAGCGGTGATGTCGCTTGTGTCATTCATCGGGCCACGCCCGAACCTGCTTGATCTTGAAGGGGTCGGCACCATCAAACGACTTGAGGTCAGCCAGCCCGTTCTAAGAAATAATGATCTGGAAAAAATCCGCACCATTGGTGACATTCCGGATAATGACTTCAGAACGGTTACAGTCGATTGCACTTATGACGCGGAACTGGGCGCCGATGGTATGGATAACGCCATTGAAAGCATCTGCCTGCTTGCTGAAGTGGCAGTGATCGAAGGTGATAATATTATTATCCTGTCCGACCGTAAGGTGAGCGCAGAACGTATCGCGATCCCATCATTACTGGCCACATCATCGGTACATCATCACTTGATCCGTAAGGGTTTAAGAACCAGTGTTGGCCTTGTGGTTGAAACCGGTGAAGCGCGCGAGGTACATCATTTCTGCGCCCTCGCCGGATATGGGGCAGAGGCCATCAACCCTTACCTTGCCTTTGAAACCATTGAAAATATGTTGCCGCAATTACCGGAACAGGTAAATGTGCACACTGCCAAGTCCCGTTATGTAAAAGCCATTAACAAAGGCATCCTAAAAGTCATGTCGAAAATGGGTATTTCCACATATCAGTCATATTGTGGTGCGCAGATTTTTGATGCGGTTGGGTTAAACAGCGAATTTATCGAAAAATATTTCACAAACACCAAATCCGCGATCGAAGGCGTCGGTCTTGATGAAATATCACGCGAAACCACCATGCGCCATGCGCAAGCTTATGGCGACAGTCTGATTTATAAAAAATCATTAGATGTTGGTGGTGATTATGCCGTGCGTGTTCGTGGTGAAGCACACCAATGGAATGCCGACAGCATCAGTTCATTACAACATGCGGTACGCGGCAATTCTGCCGAAACTTATGATGAATATGCCAAGATTATTAATGATCAAGCGGAAAAATTAATGACGCCGCGCGGGCTTTTCAAAATTATTCCGGCGGGTAAACCCGTTCCAATTGACGAAGTTGAAAGCGCAGCCGAAATCGTTAAACGTTTCGCCACCGGCGCCATGTCATTTGGATCGATTAGCCGCGAAGCACACACAACTCTTGCTATCGCCATGAACCAAATCGGCGGCAAATCCAATACCGGAGAAGGCGGTGAAGAACCAGACCGCTTTACACCGGATAGAAACGGTGAACTGCGCCGCAGTGCCATTAAGCAGGTGGCATCCGGCAGGTTTGGTGTCACAACAGAATATCTTGTGAACGCCGATGATATTCAAATTAAAATGGCGCAAGGCGCAAAACCCGGTGAAGGCGGTCAATTACCCGGCCACAAAGTGGATCCCGTGATTGCAAAAGTGCGTCATTCAACACCGGGTGTAGGTCTTATTTCCCCGCCACCACATCATGATATTTATTCTATTGAGGATCTGGCGCAGCTTATTTACGACCTTAAAAACGTCAACAGCGGCGCACGCATCAGCGTGAAGCTCGTTTCTGAAATCGGTGTTGGCACCGTTGCCGCTGGCGTATCTAAGGCCAAAGCGGATCATGTCACGATTTCCGGATTTGATGGCGGCACGGGTGCAAGCCCGCTGACCAGTTTAAAACATGCCGGTTCCCCGTGGGAAATTGGCCTTGCGGAAACGCAACAAACGCTCGTTCTAAATCGTCTGCGTGACCGAATTTCCGTACAGGTGGACGGCGGCCTTAAAACCGGCCGTGATGTGATTATTGGAGCACTATTAGGCGCGGATGAATTTGGATTTGCCACAGCACC
The DNA here is from genome assembly GCF_028869115.1 of Pseudemcibacter aquimaris. Classification (NCBI taxonomy): domain Bacteria; kingdom Pseudomonadati; phylum Pseudomonadota; class Alphaproteobacteria; order Emcibacterales; family Emcibacteraceae; genus Pseudemcibacter; species Pseudemcibacter aquimaris. Next base: position 20,745 of record NZ_CP079800.1, on the reverse strand, counting down.
ACTGATTGCCACAGGATGCATTATGATGCGTAAGTGTCATTTGAACACCTGTCCGGTTGGCGTTGCAACACAAGACCCCGTTTTACGCCGTAAATTCACTGGTAAGCCTGAACATGTTGTGAATTATTTCTTCTTTGTCGCCGAAGAGGCGCGCAAAATTATGGCGGAAATGGGTGTCCGGTCGTTAAATGAAATTATCGGACGTTCTGACCTGCTTGATAAAAATGACGCCATTTCACATTGGAAAAGCGATGGTCTGGATTTCAGTAATTTATTCCACCGCGTTCAGGAACTTGATGGTGATGATATTTATAACACCAAATCGCAAGAACATGATGTTGTCGATATTCTTGACCGCAAGTTGATTGAACAAGCCACAAGTGCACTTGAAAATAAAACACCGGTGAAAATTGAAAGTGATGTTCATAATTATGACCGTTCAACGGGTGCTATGCTATCCGGCGAACTTGCCAAACGGCATGGTCATAAGGGGCTAAAGGATGACAGCATTCACGTAAAATTAAACGGGATTGCCGGTCAAAGCTTTGGCGCCTTTGTCGCAAAAGGCATCACATTCGAGCTTGAAGGCGAAGCGAACGATTATGTCGGTAAGGGCTTAAGCGGCGGAAAACTGATCGTTTATCCACCAAAAGGCACAAAAATTGTGCCGGAAAACAGCATTATCGTTGGTAATACAGTGCTGTTCGGTGCGATCAATGGTGAATGCTATTTCCGCGGGTTTGCCGGTGAACGGTTTGCCGTGCGTAACAGTGGCGCCATCGCCGTTGTTGAAGGCGTCGGCGATCACGGCTGCGAATATATGACGGGTGGCTGTGTTGTTGTTATCGGCCCAACAGGTCGTAACTTTGCCGCCGGTATGAGTGGCGGTATCGCATACGTCCTGGACGAAGAGGGCGAATTTGAAAACCGTTGTAACCTTGCGATGGTGGAACTGGAGCCGCTACCCGAAGAAGATGCCATGGCAAAACTGCATGGTTCCGGTGAACTCGAAGGACATGGACGCGTTGATGTTCTTCGCGGAAATATGTCCGGCCATGATAAAGAACGCCTTGTGCAGCTTCTTGAAAACCATGTTCGCTATACCAACAGCGACCGCGCGAGAACCATTCTCGCCAATATTGATGAATATTTGCCAAAATTCGTGAAAGTCATGCCCGTTGAATATAAACGCGCCCTCGAAGAAATGGCAGCCGCAGCCACATCGCTGTCGGCTTATACAGGACCGGGAGAATAATTATGGGTAAAACAACAGGATTTTTGGAACTGCCGAGACAAGATCGTACCTATGCGCCAGCTGGTGACCGTGTTCGTCATTATAATGAATTTATAAACCCGCTTTCTGATGGTGCGGTTGCCAAACAAGGTGGGCGCTGCATGGATTGCGGCATTCCGTTTTGCCATACCGGATGCCCGGTCAATAATATGATACCGGACTGGAATGATCTGGTTTGGAACCGGGACTGGGAAGAGGCGCTTGATAATCTTCAATCCACCAATAATTTCCCTGAATTTACAGGACGAGTGTGCCCAGCACCTTGTGAAGCTGCCTGTACATTAAACATCGACGATCAACCGGTTACCATTAAAACCATTGAATGCGCCGTCGTTGATAAAGGATGGGAAGAAGGATGGATCAAACCGATGATCAACCCAGACAAAACCGATAAAAAAGTGGCCGTTGTGGGCAGTGGCCCTGCCGGGATGGCCGCCGCACAGCAACTCGCCCGCGCTGGGCATGCTGTGTCGGTTTATGAGAAAAATCGTCGTGTAGGTGGTCTTTTAAGATACGGTATTCCTGATTTTAAAATGGAAAAGAAATTGATCGACCGCCGCGTGCGCCAAATGGAACGCGAAGGGGTGACATTCTGGACAAGCATGGAAGTCGGTAAAGATATTCAGGGTGCAAAAATCGTTGACCATTATGATGCAGTGGTTCTTGCCGGTGGTGCAGAGCATCCACGCGATCTACCCATTCCAGGGCGTGGCCTTAAAGGCATTCATTTTGCGATGGACTTCCTTACGCAACAAAATAAACGAAACGCTGGTGAGCCATTACCAAATGTGAAAGATATCATCGCCAGCGGTAAAAAAGTGGTTGTGATCGGTGGAGGTGATACCGGGTCAGACTGTATCGGTACATCATTCCGTCAACGTGCCGTTTCGGTAGCGCAGCTTGAAATTATGCCCGCGCCACCGCTTAAAGAAGATAAAGGAACAACATGGCCAGCATGGCCGCATATATTCCGCACATCTTCATCACAGGAAGAAGGGGCAGACCGTATCTTCAGTATCGCTACAACAGAATTTATTGGCGATGAAGACGGTAATGTCGCTGCGATACGTTGTCATGAAGTTGACGAAAACTTCGAAAAAATCGAAGGATCAGAATATGAAATGGATGCGGATCTAGTCTTGCTCGCGATGGGTTTTACCAATCCTGTTAAAGAAGGATTGCTAGATGAACTTGGCGTGGCACTTGATGAACGCGGTAATGTATCTGCCCCAATAAGCAATTATAAAACCGATATTCCAAAGGTTTTTGCCGCCGGTGATATGCGCCGTGGCCAGTCACTGGTCGTCTGGGCGATACGTGAAGGAAGACAGGCCGCCCAAGCCGTCGATGAATTTTTAATGGGGCATTCACAGCTTCCGCGTTAAAAACGATAGATGATCCAATGAAAAGCACTGTGAATCTCACGGTGCTTTTTTATTTTATGGTACTTAACCTGCTTGCATGATATATCAACGACATTATGACAGATTTAAACGACAGAATTACCGAACTTGAGATTAAGGCCGCGCATCAGGATCAACAAATCAATGACCTGAGCGAAATGGTTTCCGAACAATGGAAACTGATTGAAAAGCTTGGCGGACAACTTACCAAAGCCAACGACCGCATTGAAAGTCTGGAAAATAATGTCCCCGGCGAAAAATCAAGCTTATTGGATGAAAAACCACCGCATTATTAACCAGAAATCAATTTGGTGATTTCTTAATGAGCTTACTTAGTTCACGCATTGCAAATTTCCACGTTTGCAAATTTGGTGCAGAAAAAGCGATCCGAACACCTTTTGGTGATACACCTGAAGAAACCGCAAAAACGCTACCTGATGCAATGGCTATTCCTAACTTTGCGCACTCGGTTACAAAGCTTTCTGCTCTCCAATAACTAGGAAGCTCAAGCCAACCATGTAATGCGAATGGGTCACCTTGAAAATTAAGACCGGCTAACTCCTTTTTTGCTATTTTATACATTTGCTTTGCCTCTTCTCTCTTTTCATTTGCGACGGAATAAACAACGCTCTCCTCTATCCAATGTTTTGCAAGTGCTACAGATAATTTAGGGGCCATCCACCCTCCCGCTTTTAATGAGATAGAAATGTTTTCTTCCAATTGAGATGGGGCGAGTATTAACCCGATAGTTAATCCCGGCATAAAACATTTGGAAAGGCTGTTTATTTGAATAACATGATCAGGGGCATAAAATGCAATTGGCTTGGTCGGCTTTAAAAAATCATATACCCGGTCTTCTATGGCGATTAAGTCATTCTTTTGCAATAAATTAGCAATTTCTTTTCGCCGCGCATTTGTCATTGTTAAAACCAATGGATTTTGAAGCGTTGGCTGTAGATATATTCCATCTAATCCTTTTGCAGCCTCATGATCTAATGCATCAGGAATAATACCTTCTTGATCCATAGGTAATGACACCAAATCAATTCCTAATAATCTTGCTGTTGCAATAACAAATGGATAGGTAAGTGCCTCAACGCCTATTCTTCCGCCACGTGGTGCCAATGCCGACAGCGATGCTGCAATCGCTTCCTTTCCACTTCCTGCGAGTAACAACGACCCTTCTTGAAGATACTGATCTTCCGCCATCATAATATCCAATAATATTTTTGACGTGTTTTGGTCCGCTTTTACTGATGGTGGCGCAATATCAAGTGTATCAATGCCCTTTTTAAAGAACCTTGAAGTTGATGCAGAAATTTTTTCTTTGGCACTTGATCCTAAGCGAAAAACAATTTCAAGATCCAATTCAGCTGTCGATGGTTCCTGCAATGATGCATCAATAGGAGTAAAACGATTAGTAACATATGTGCCGCGCCCTACTTCACCGATAACAAAACCTCGTCGCCCTAACTCTTCATAAACTCTGCTGGCAGTAGAGTTGGCAATACCATGTTCATAAGCAAACAACCGCTGTGAAGGTAATCTGGTTCCAACAGGTAAATCACCCTTAACTATCTTTTCAATGATTTGATCAGCAATCTGCGCATACGGCTTGAACATTAAATTGCTCCGAGGATAATGTTTTAATTGATCGGTACAATATTAGAATGTAAATCATTTCCATACAAGGAGATTGATATGAACAACGCTTCAACTATACGGCAAATGGTGGCCTATATGGCCTGGGCTGATGATGTGATGCTAAAAAATGTAGAAAGCATCCCAAGCAAAGAAATCATCGCCGATCGCAATGCTCTTTTTAAAAATATTGCCGGAACCTTTGATCATATTTTGGTCGTTGGTGAAATATTTAAAGCTCATCTGGAAGGTCGTCCTATCCCACATAACGCACTGCGTCGTCAAGAAACATTAGCTTTTAATGAAATCGCAAAAGGCTTGCGTTCTATAAATAAATCCTTTGTAACACTATCCAACGAATGGTCACAAAATGAACTAGAAGAAGACATTCAATTCACGTTTATAGACGGCAAACGTGGTAAGATGACCCGTACGAATATCTTAATGCATCTTGTAAACCATGCTACTTATCACAGAGGGTTTATTAGCACGTTGCTCTATCCAATCAAAAGTGACGGTGCCGCCAATGATCTTACGGTTTTCCTAAGAGATATTTGGCCAAAATACAATAGAAGTAAAAATGGTTTCACTATATAAATAACCTTATGGACAAAATGGTAAACTCTCCCCTTAAATTATTTAGATAAAGGAAGTTAAATGAAGGTCAGTTTTATTGGTTTAGGCGTAATGGGTTACCCAATGGCGGGTCACTTGAAAAACGCAGGTCATGACGTCACTGTTTATAACCGCACAAGCGCAAAAGCGGAAAAATGGGCCGCTGAATATAATGGCGCATATGCCAAAACACCAAAGGATGCGGCCACGGAGTCGGAAATTGTCTTTATCTGTGTTGGAAATGATGATGATGTTCGCAGCGTGGTTTATGGCGATGATGGTATCCTCGCCGGAATGGAGCCGGGTTCAATCCTTATTGATCACACAACCACATCAGCCATTCTTGCCCGTGAACTTGGTGAAGCCTGTGCCGATAAAAAAATTGCCTTTCTTGACGCCCCTGTTTCTGGCGGGCAAGCCGGCGCAGAAAACGGTGTCCTTACCGTTATGATGGGCGGTGATGATGCGAATTATGATAAAGCTTCACCGATTATTGATTGTTATGCACAAAAAACCAAACTACTGGGCGCCGTGGGCAGTGGCCAGCTTGCAAAAATGGTCAACCAAATATGCATCGCTGGTGTGGTACAAGGTTTATCAGAAGCACTTAATTTCGCAATGAAAACCGGTCTTAATGCCGACGATGTCGTGGATGTCATTTCCAAGGGCGCTGCCCAAAGTTGGCAAATGGAGAATCGCTCAAACACAATGGTCAGGAATGAGTTTGATTTTGGCTTTGCCCTTGACTGGATGCGTAAGGATTTGGGGTTTGCGATTGACGAAGCAGACAAGAAAGGTATCCCCCTACCCGTGACAAAGCTGGTGGATGAATTTTACGCTGAAATTCAGCAAAATGGGGGTGGACGCTGGGATACTTCTGCGTTAATTACTTTATTGAATAAATAATTAGACAGGGTCTTAAAATGATTGCAGTAGATACTCAAAGCTATTCACGTGACAGCTATTCGACAATGACAGCCATCCTACGTGGTTTTCGCCGTACTTGCCCACATTGTGGTAAAGGTTCATTCTTTACTGGATATCTTAAAGTTGGTGATTGTAAATCATGTAATGCCCCACTTGCTGAAATCAGAGCAGATGATATGCCGCCATACCTAACTATTTTTATTGTTGGCCATATTATTATTCCAGCACTTGTGCTTGTAGAAGCAGCCTATGCACCACCAATGTGGATGCAAACAGTTGGCTGGTCTGCACTTACTCTAGGTCTAACATTAGGCTTTCTACCCTATATTAAGGGTGCAGTGGTTGGCCTGATGTGGCATCTGAAAATGAAGGGCGACGAACAGCGCTAATTTAAAATTAGTGATCTGATTCTTCGAAACTTCCAAGCAGCTTTGTATCGAATTCCTGTCCCGCCTTATTTAATATGATTCGGAACGGGTATTCTGATATGGCGAGACCTTTACGTTCTAACGCTTGCCAGACTTTTTCATTATTAAAACCACTGGCATCTTTGGCGGATACCACATATTTGCCAATATGAACATGATCGCCATGAGGTTCAGGAATAAACATAATAGAAATATCGTCTGAACCCTCTATTTTTGCTGAGGTTTCATCACTTTTCGCAAGTTCCTGAAAAAGCGCGAGTGTTCTATTTTGCAGTGCGTTGAGTTTGATTTTTTTCATCACATTTCCTGATCAATTCTTTTGGCAGAGCGTATTGATACACTTTTTCATGAAATTTCGCATTTCTTTTATCAATAAACTTGATTTTTTATAAAAATCGCAGTACTTGACTTAGGTCAATGATTAAATTGAGTTAAAGAATTAGAACTACTCAGGAAAGAAAAGGAAAACCATGGCTAATACAATCAATATCATCGCATGTGGAATCACTTGTTTGTTTCTATTTGTTTCGATCTTACTTGCTGGACCGCATCTACTGCTTCCTGCAACATTTATGATTGTAACCGTTCTTGTTGGTGGTCTTTGTGTTTACGTTGCTGATGGCATGATCAAAGCACGTAACAAGATCGAAAAAGAATGGGAAGCTGAAAACCCGGAATAAAATTGTTCCAGGGACCTTTTCAAAGGTATACCCTGAGTACTTAATACCTGATAAGTACTATAACTGGCGTCTTGCTTATTCAAGCAAGGCGCCTTTTTTTATGTCTTATTAATTTTGTTAACTGATCTGTAACCAAATAGTGAGTATTTTAATAAAATACATAGCATAATTTTCATTTAGAAAAGATCAGAGGTTCAGAATGAACGGAAAATTATTAAAAACCATACTCGTAGTGTGTCTATACACTATTATGACCCCTTTAAATTCGCACGGCAAACCCAGCCTTTTCGGATCAACCGAAAATGAATATTCCGATTTAAGCGCATTTAAACAATGGAATGATTTACGCGCGCGTCACACAAAAGAAGAATCATATAGAAAAAGCAGCTTTAAACGGGTGAATAAACATAACTGCCGTATGAGCAAAAAATTCAGATGTGTCAGTGATGAATGGACGGTATTAATTAACGAACTTAGAAACAAACCCGTTCAAGAACAATTGGACGGCGTCAACAAGTTCTTTAATGACATCACCTATGTCTCGGATGAAAAAAACTGGAAAGAAGAAGATTACTGGGCCACACCAGACCAATTTTTAAATAATGCCGGCGATTGTGAAGATTTTGCCATTGCAAAATATTTTTCACTAAAGGAACTTGGGTTTTCAGCAAATGATCTACGTATCGTCGTATTACAGGACCAAAAGCAGAATCTTCCCCATGCCGTTTTAGCCGTGTATCATAATGGGAAGGTATGGATACTGGATAATCAAATTCAAAAGGTTATTCCAGATGACCGTATTGTGCATTATAATCCATTATATTCTATCAACGAGAATGCATGGTGGCTTCATAAAAAGTCATAAACTAACTAAGCAAATATTGAATTTCTTAGTCCTTATTAATGAGTTAGATAGTATAGTAAATGAGCACAACCGAAAAAAATGTATATGCCGAAAGTTCAGAAGCCCCCGATCAATTAGAAGATTTAATCGGTTATATTCGTTCGATTCGTCGTTTTCCAAAGGGTTTCACAGCATTACAGCTGCATTTTTCTGTTCTTGACCGTTTGCATCAACAGCCCCACCATCGCCGCCTTATTGCGCAAAGCTTTAACAATATTGTTAATGCCCATGAAGGAAAATTATTCTGGACAAAAAATTTCGATCTTTTTGTCGTGTGTAAACAATGCCCGGAAATAAAACTCGAAAAAGCGCAAATGCTGGCTATTCGCGCCGTCGAAGAAGCCGAAATCATGAAGAACCTGATTGAAACCGGCAGAGAAGCCAGCCTTTGCAAAACATATAAACTTAGTATGGATTACGATGATTTTCTGGAAACCATCGAAGCCATGCATAGAAACAAAGAACAGCTTGATAACCCCGGCAACCAACCAACGCTTCAAACATTAATGGCGGATATTGATAAACCTATTGATCAAGATAAGCCAGAAGATAAGCCCGCAGTTATCGTCGAGCCAAAAAAGAAAACAGTTCCTTTATATGAACATGTCTTTCCTGGCCATGTTGACCCGCCAATGGGACCTATGGAACTGGATAAATTGGAACGTAATCTGCAAACAATGGATATGTTTAATTTAATTCGGGAACAAAATGTTTGCGTCGTCATGGACGGTATTTCACCCGAAGTCATTTATACAAAAAAATTCGTGTCCATGTCAGAAGTTAATGAATCCGTTTTGCCTGGTTATCAATTAGCCGGTGACAAGTGGTTATTTCAACGTTTGACCAGCACTCTAGATTATAGATTGATGCAGGCGCTCATAGATTACAGCAGCTTCCCGGCAGGGGTTTTATCTATCAATATGAATGTCTCTAATGTGCTGACCAAAGAATTTGATAAATTTATATCCGAACAAAAAAAATTCTCAGATAAGCCCATGATACTCGAGTTTTCATTATTCGATATTATGTCAGATTTAAGTGAATATTATGTAGCTCAAAAGAAAATAGAGCAACTAGGACTTAAAATTTGTATCTGTAAAATGGACATCCAGTCGTTCTACATACTTGATCGCAGCTTGATGAATGTTGATTTCTTAAAAATATCATGGAAAAAGAGCTACTTACATTCCCTTGACACTTCTGAAAGAGAACGAATAATTCAAGCGATTAAAGAACAAGGAAAAATGCGTGTTGTTCTTTCAGAATGCGACACACATGATGCCATAAAGTATGGCTCTGATCTTGGGATAGTCATGTTTCAAGGATTCGAAGTCGACCGACGACAGGGTATCTAAGCGTTAGTACTCGACGCCAGCACTTTCAAGCACACGTACAATTGATCGTAATCTTCTATCTTCCTTGGCAATATCAAGAGGTGTTCTGCCCGTGTTATCAGCAATTGACCAATCTGCATTTGCCTCAAGCAGCATTTTTACAGTCTCGCGGTCATTACCAACAACCGCTTTGTAAAGAGCTGTTTCACCGCTTCGATCAGAAATATTCACATCTGCATTTTGTGAAATAAGAAGCTCAACAACATCACGAGCCCTTAATCTTGCTGCTACCATAAGCGGTGTCTCACCAGTGGATTTACGCGGAATATCCGTTTTCGCATTTTCACTTAAAAGAAAAGTGACCATCACACGGTCTTTTTGCGCAGCCGCCAAATATAACGGTGTTTCACCATCTGAATAATCACGCGTATTCACGTTAGCGCCTTTTTGAAGATACGATTGCAGTTTTGCGTAATCTTTATCTTTAACCGCTTCCAATAAGTTATATGCATCCGACATACTTCCTTCTTGCGCAAATGTCATAACAGGCGCCGTCATTATCATGAACAAGGTCATAATGAATAACTTTAAGGATTTTCCATTGCACATACGTCAACTCCGGTCTTTATAATTTGTGAAACTCATACTATATATAACATACTTTATATTGAGTCTATTATTAACCTAGCTTGAACTGCGGTGATACCATGAGCAAGAATGTACAACCCAAAAAACCCAATGTAAAAATACTGTTAAGTGCAGTATTGGCGATTATTGCTGCGATTGTTTGGATTCAAGCCTTAAATCAGGATAACACCCCGACGGCTTCAGAAAACAGTCGCGCACTTATTGGTGGTGAATTTGCATTAACCAATCACATGGGCGAAGCGGTTACCGATAAAGATTTCTTAGGTAAATATATGCTTGTCTATTTTGGTTATACATATTGCCCAGATGTTTGCCCAATGGACCTACAGATTATGGCAGATGCCATGAATGAACTTGACCCATCACTTGTTGATCAAATCAACCCGGTATTCGTTTCCGTTGACCCGGAACGCGATACCGTCGATGTCATGGCGGAATACGTGGGATTTTTCCATAAAGATATGATCGGCCTAACGGGAACAGTGGATCAGGTAAATAACATTAAAAAAGCATATCGTGTATATTCTGCTAAAGCTGATGATAGCGCAGACTATCTGGTGGATCATACATCATATACTTACCTTATGGACAAGGATGGTTCACTTTTAAAACATTTCAATCACGGCGAAGATCCGGTTGAAATGGCAAGCACAATCACAGCACTTATCAATTAATGGCGCCCGTAAACAAACCTTTCTGGAACGAAAAATCATTTTCTGAAATGACCCATGATGAATGGGAATCGTTATGTGATGGTTGTGGGCTTTGCTGTTTACACAAACTTGAAAATGCGGATACCGGGAAAGTTTCCTATACCAATGTGGCTTGTAGATTATTAAATACCGAAAACAGCCGCTGTAAAAAATACAACAAACGAAAAAAACTGGTTCCTGATTGCATCATATTAAAACCTAGCGATCTGGATCGGTTTAAATGGTTGCCAAAAACATGTGCTTACCGTCTTATCCATGAAGGCAAAGATTTATATGACTGGCATCCGTTAAAGAGCGGCTCTAGCTTAACCGTTTTTGAAGCGGGCATATCTGTTGCCGGCAAAGTTATATCGGAACGCGACGCAGGTAATCTTGAAGATCATATTATCCATTTCGAATGGGAAGATGATGAATAGCATTCATGATTTTAATCCAGAAATTAAATATCATAAAAGGGCAAGACGCATAAAGCTTCGTTATGATGCTGAAAATGGCCGCGCCATCATCACCTTGCCACCATTCACGAGCAAACGTTCCGCTTTATCTTTTGCTGAAAACCACATTGACTGGTTAATTGAACAACGTGATAAGTCACCAGATATCATACTAATGAAACCCGGTAGTATTATTCCCTTTCTCGGTATCGATAAAACCATTATTCACGAACCAGATTTCCCTGCACGCGTCATCATGACAGAAGATGAAATTATTGTCGGTGGCCGGATAGAAGGTTTTGGGGTCAGAATAGAGAATTTCTTAAAAAAAGAAGCTCGTTTACTGATTGAACCTATTGCCCATGAACTGGCCGACAAAACCGGAAAATCATTTAAACGTATTCACATACGTGACACCAAAAGCAGATGGGGAAGCTGTTCTTCAACCGGTACATTATCCTTTTCATGGCGCCTTATCATGACACCTCCGGAAATATTGGAATATGTGGTTGCCCATGAAGTGGCACATATTTCTGAAATGAACCACAGCTCTGCTTTTTGGGCAATTGTTGATCAATTGGTTGATAATTCTAAAAAATCGCGAAAATGGTTAAAGACTGAAGGTCAGAATTTGATGCTCATAAAGGCGTGTTAATCAAATTTGTGGTCGTGATCTTGGGCTTACATTCGGTGTTTCAAGCGTTGCGTCATTCCTTCCAATATCTACACGGTACATGAAATTTTTCCAGATATGGGCTGGCGTGCTACCGCCTGTAATCCCCTGCATGGGGGTACTATCATCTTTACCAACCCAAACCCCATTGATCATGTTTTTACCGTACCCTACAAAAAGCGCATCTTTATAATTCTGCGTCGTACCGGTTTTTCCAGCCACTGGGAAATTCATCAAGGCGGACCTTGCGGTGCCGGTTGCAACCACATTTTGCAGCATTGCATGCATGGTATAGGCCACTTCCTGATCAAGAATACGGATTTCATCTTCTGGAATGTGTCTATATAAAACCTGACCCGCGCTATTTTGAATTTCCACAATACCATATGGTGTCGTCGCAATGCCTCCCCGCGCAATTACGGTATAAGCGGCCGTTAATTCAAGCAAGTTTACTTCCGATGCTCCAAGGGCAATACTTGGTTCAGTTGTCAGCGGTGATACAATTCCAAGTCTACGTGACATGTTAATCACGTTATTTCTATTTACTGATTCTGAAAGCTTCACAGCCACTGTGTTAATGGATTTTGCAAAGGCCGTTTCTAAATTTACATCGCCAAGATATTCGTCGGTATAATTTTTCGGCGCCCATCCATTTAACATGATCGGACTATCACGCATCATTGTTTCTGGTCCGTATCCTGCTTCAAGTGCCGCGAGATATACAAATAATTTAAACGCGCTTCCCGGTTGACGCTGTGCTTGAACGGCACGGTTAAATTGGCTTTCGTTATAATCACGTCCACCAACCATAGCACGCACAGCACCGTCCGTATCCATGGAAACAAGCGCGCCTTGCATATTTTCTTCATCACGTCTGCCGAGCGTTTGTCTTACGGCCCCTGCGGCCATTTGCTGCATTTCAGGGATCATGGTTGTGTGAATAATTATCGGTTCTGATATACTGCCGATTAAATCCGGTAATTGTTCGACAATCCAATCAGTAAAATATCTGACATTACCGCCAGAATTTTGATTGATCCGAACATTATCGCGCTTTGCACTATCCGCTGTTTGCTGATCAATAAATTCTGTTGCCACCATATTATCAAGAACGATCGCCGTTCGGTCATAGGCACGCTCAACATCCCTAAGCGGGGAATATAATGCTGGTCCCTTTAACATCCCGGCGAGCATCGCCGCTTCCGTTAGTGATAAATCACGTGCGCTATGGCCGAATATGGTTCTAGCCGCCGCATCGATGCCATATGCGCCTGACCCAAAATAAGCACGGTTCATATATATGGTTAAAATTTCTTGTTTACTAAGTCGCATTTCAAGCAGAAAACTCAGTAGCAATTCCTGTACTTTTCTTTTCAAAGTTCTGCTTGAGCTTAAATATAAATTTTTGGCTAGCTGTTGTGAAATTGTGCTGCCGCCTTCTACAAGCCTGCCTTCTGAAATATTATTAAACATCGCACGGGCTAGGCCGCGAAAATCAATTCCATTATGATCAAAGAATCGTCTGTCTTCAGTGGCAATGATAGCTTCGATTTGTTCGACGGGAATTTCTTCATATTCCAGCCATTCACCAAAAACATCACCATATGTGGCGATTGTGCCACCGTCACGGTCCATAACCATGATTGTATTTGATGATGTTGCCTTATCGATATTGGAAATATCCGGAAGGTCATATGAATAATATATGACGAGTGGCACCATTAAGACTGTCGTCCAGACAACAGCCACCGCCACACCATAAAAAAGACGGCTAAAACCCGTTCTTTTTTTGATGATCTTTTCTCTGGCGCCTTTTTTAGCAGGCTTCTGTTTTTCTGCTTTCTTCTTTACCATCACTGCTCTTCTTCATGAAACTGTTTCACCATAAGAGAGCGGCAAAAATATGACAAGTAAAGAGTGATATTCTAATTTACTTGACATTAGTTTCATTTGTAACTATTTTATTATTTATAACTTGAAACAAAGGATTTTGCCATGATTGACCGAATTCACCACGTTGCCTACCGCTGCATGGATGCGAATAGAACTGTGGACTTTTACAAAAAATATATGGATATGGATTTGGTTTTGGCAATTTCCGAAGACAAGGTTCCGTCAACCGGCGAGCCAGACCCATATATTCATATATTCCTGGATGCTGGCAGTGATAATGTTCTGGCTTTTTTTGAAATCCCCAATTCACCCAAAATGGGTTTTGATGATAATACACCAGACTGGGTACAGCATATTGCTTTTAAAGTGGCTGATGAAGAAACGCTCATGGCCGCCAAGAAAAAGTTAGAAGATGATGGCATTGAGGTCGTCGGCCCAACCAATCATCATATTTTCCAATCCATTTATTTCCGTGATCCGGATGGCCACCGCCTTGAACTTGCTTATGATACAGCAAGCTCGGAAGACCTTAAAAAATTAAATGAAATTGCACCTGAAATGATGGTCGAATGGGCCAAAAGCAAAAAGACGTTAAAACATGCGGCCTGGCTTCATGAAGAACAGTTTAAAGAATAAATAAGACATAAAAAAAGCGGGTCCAACTGGCCCGCTTTTTTATTAAATTGAGTATATCCTATACATCAAGGTTCGCAACACTCAGGGCATTATCCTGAATAAATTCACGGCGTGGTTCCACCACATCACCCATCAGTTTCGAGAATATTTCATCGGCCGTATCACCATGATCTACTTTAACCTTGAGCAAACTTCTTGCATCAGGGTCCAATGTTGTTTCCCACAGCTGATCCGGGTTCATTTCACCAAGACCCTTATAACGCTGAATAGAAAGACCCTTACGGCCATATTTAATGATATATTTCAAAAGCTCACTTGGTAAATGAATATCGTGGCTTTCTTCCTTACGCTTAATCACAGACGTTGTTGCGAAAATATCTGCGCGTTCTGTGGCCGCTTCGTTTAATTTACGTGCTTCCGCAGAAGCAATGAACACAGCATCAAGACGGTAAACATCTTTGATACCGCGAATTTCTTGTACAAAAACAGCACCATCACCATTTTCGTCCAATTGCGCAGTCCAGTTGTCTTCACCAATGCTCGCACGGGCATTAAGACGCGCGGTTACTTTTGCAAGAACGTCATCAGCCCCGTTACCACGAATAAGCACATCTTCATTAAGCGCACCTAACACGGCAAGTTCTTCGATGATTTCTTTATTGTATCTGTTGGATACATGAGCAAGAACACGGTTTACATTGCGCGTATTTTCAACAAGGTCCGCAAGGTCATTACCAGCGATTTGTGTACCGTCACCAAGGGTCAGCAACATTTCTTCAAGCTGCTGCGCAATCAAATAATCCTCAAGTGCCGGATCATCTTTTAGGTATACTTCCGATTTACCGCGGCTCACTTTATAAAGTGGTGGCTGCGCGATATAAAGATAGCCATTTTCAATCAGTTCCGGCATTTGACGATAGAAAAACGTCAGCAGAAGCGTACGGATATGCGCACCGTCCACGTCCGCATCGGTCATGATGATAACTTTATGATAACGCAATTTTTCAATATTAAAATCTTCGCGACCAATGCCGGTACCAAGCGCCGTGATGAGCGTGCCTATTTCCTGACTGCCGAGCATACGGTCAAAACGTGCGCGTTCCACATTCAAAATTTTACCTTTTAGCGGCAAAATTGCTTGGTTCTTACGGTGGCGACCTTGCTTGGCACTACCGCCCGCACTGTCACCCTCCACGATGAATATTTCAGCAAGTTCAGGATTTCTTTCCTGACAATCCGCAAGCTTACCGGGCAGTGACGCCACATCAACAGATTTTGTTCTGGTTAGCTCACGTGCTTTACGCGCTGCTTCACGGGCTGCTGCCGCTTCGCAGATTTTACCGATGATGGTTTTGGCTTCCTGTGGATGCTCTTCAAACCATTGGCCAAGTTTTTCATTCAGCAAGCTTTCAACAACCGGACGCACTTCTGAAGACACCAGCTTGTCTTTTGTTTGTGATGAGAACTTCGGATCAGGAACTTTAACGCTAAGCACACATGTCAGTCCTTCACGGCTATCATCACCAGAAAGGGACACTTTTGCCTTTTTCGCAATGCCCGTCGAATTGGCATAACTGTTAATCGTTCTGGTTAGCGCACCACGGAAACCCGCCAAATGGGTGCCCCCGTCACGCTGCGGAATGTTATTGGTAAAACAAAGCACATTTTCATGATAGCTATCATTCCATTGAAGCGCACATTCAAATACGATGTCGTCTTTTTCACCCATAATCGCAATCGGTGCATCAATGAGCGCCGTCTTACTACGGTCTAGATAATCAACGTATGCAATAATACCGCCTTCATAATAAAGCTCGACTTCTTCGTGATCAGAACCACGGTGATCTTGAACAACGATACGCACACCACGGTTTAGAAACGCAAGTTCACGGAAACGATGCTTCAATGTTTCATAACTAAACTCTGTTTGCGTAAATGTTTCGGCTGATGGCTTGAATGTCACCATTGTACCCGTTTTACCCGGTGCATCACCAACGACAACGAGGTCTTCAAGCGCTTCACCATTTTCAAAGCGCATATAATGTTCTTTGTCATTTCGCCAGATACGAAGATCAAGATAATCGGATAGCGCGTTTACAACAGAAACACCCACACCATGAAGACCACCGGAAACTTTATAGCTGTTACTATCGAATTTACCACCCGCATGAAGCTGGGTCATAATCACTTGCGCGGCTGAAACGCCCTCTTCTTCGTGGATATCAACAGGAACACCACGACCGTTATCGGTAACAGATACGGAACCATCATCATTCAGGGTCACAAGAACCTTGTCACAATAACCCGCAAGCGATTCATCGATCGCATTATCGGAAACCTCAAAAACCATGTGGTGAAGGCCAGTACCATCATCAGTATCACCGATATACATACCCGGTCTTTTACGCACCGCATCAAGCCCCTTAAGAACTTTAATCGAGTCCGCACCGTAATTTTCTGCGCCCTCAGTTGCGTCTTTTGTTTCCATTTCGTCAGACATAAAATCCCGTCCTTTTTTATACAAATATTTTACTGCGTGACTATAGCACGCTTCGTTTTAATGTGCTTCTATTTTTCCGTCTTTAAAGTGAAAAAAACGTGCTCTTTTTTGCATTAAATCAAATAATGATCTGTCTGTTCCCGTAAGCCAGACTTGTGATCCAATATCCCCTAATTCTTCGAATAAAAATCCGCGTCTTTTTTCATCCAAATGCGCTGCAACTTCATCAAGTAATAATACTGGAGGCGCACCAAATTGTGTGGCGGTCAGACGCGCACTCGCAAGCGTTATACCGATAAGAAGCGCTTTTTGTTCACCCGTCGAACATAATTCCGCGGGCATGTTTTTTTCTTTATGGCGCACAAGCAGATCCGTTTTATGAGGGCCAACGGATGTACGGCCGGATCTTGCGTCAATATGACGGCTGGCAACCAATTTTTCACAAAATTCCGCTTCAACCTCGAGCGCCGGTTTGCTTAATAATCCCTCTTCCAAAAGTCCACCAAGGGCAAGAACCGCACTTGGGAAAGCAGATTGGCTTTCCGCGATTGCACTGGATAACTTTTCAAGGGCATCTAGCCTTGCTGCAGCCACCGCAACACCATGTTCAGCCATCCTGCTTTCAAGGGATCCGATCCAGACGGGATCTGCACCACCCTCGCTTAATAATTTGGCTCGTTCACGCATCACACGTTCATACGCACTGACCTCGCGGGTGTGGGACGGATGATAGGCCGCCACCATGCGGTCTAAAAAACGTCTGCGGCTTGAAACACCATCAATGAACAAACGGTCCATTTGCGGTGTAAGCCACGCCACTTGTAATATTTCACCAAATGCAGCAGGACTGGATAATGTTTCCCCGTCCAACCTGCCGATGCGTCTGTCATTGGCGGTTTCAGAACTTAAATCCGCCCTTGGTACAAGACCGCTGCCCATTTGGCGTTCACCATTTGGCGTCATAACACGGCCCGCCACCGCCCAACTGCTGTTTGCATTAATGCGGCTAACATCAGAAAGTTTGGCCCGTCTTAATCCGCGCCCCGGCGAAAGGAATGAGATCGCCTCTAATAGGTTTGTTTTTCCGGCACCATTTGCACCGGTCAGCACCACTGAATTTGAACCCGCATCCAGCGTCATGCTTTCATATGAACGAAAATTCGTCAGCATAATACGGTCCACATAAAGAACCAGTGCCTTACCCAAGGGCAAGGCACTGACATTATCATGTGTTTCGTTAGACTGTGCTGAAACGTTCACCAAGGCGTCCTAATTATACGCGCATCGGCATAAGAACATAAAGCGCACCTTCATCCGTTAGATCTTTAAGGATTGTTGGCGCCGCAGCATCCGCAAAGGATACCTGAACCACATCACCTTCGACCTGCGCCAAAATATCCAGAAGATATCTTGAATTAAATCCGATTTCCATTTCATCAGATTCATAACTTACCGATACTTCTTCACGGGCAGTGCCATGTTCCGGACTTGTCACCGTCAAACGAAGCTGGCCATTGCTCATGGCGAGTTTCACAGAACGTGTCTTGTCGGATGAAATGGTTGATACACGATCAACGGATTCAGCAAGAACCTTGCTATCCACTTCCATGTTTTTATCGTTACCTTCCGGGATAACGCGCGAATAATCCGGGAAAGTACCGTCGATTAATTTCGATGTCAGCACAATGTCCGCAAATGCAAAGCGAATTTTTGTATCTGAAAGGCTGACTTCTACTTCGCCTTCATATTCGTCGATAAGTTTACGAAGCTCGCCAACGGCTTTACGCGGAACAATAATGCCCGGCATATCCGCCGCACCTTCCGGCTGATCAACATCAAAACGAGCAAGACGGTGACCGTCCGTTGCCACACCACGAAGTACCGCTTCACCGTTATCATCAGATGCTGCATGTAGATAAATACCATTTAGATAGTAACGTGTTTCTTCGGTCGATACCGCAAAGCGTGTTTTATCGATCAAACGTTTCAGATTAACACCTGTTACATTAAACTTTACCGGAAGGTCACCCTCTGACATCACCGGGAAATCTTCGCGTGGAAGACAGGAAAGCGTAAATTTGGAACGTCCTGCACTAATAGACAGTCTACCGCTATCCACATCATAATATAATTCGACCTGCGCCCCTTCAGGAAGCTTACGAACGATATCATAAAGCGTATGTGCTGGCGCTGTAATACCGCCTGCTTCTTCTGTTTCAACAGCAACACTTTCACCAATGGCAATATCCAGATCGGTAGCGGCCAGATTCAAGCGTCCTTCTTCTCCCTCAAGTAAAACATTTGACAAAATGGGAATCGTATTGCGGCGCTCAACAACACTCTGGATGTGACCAAGAGATTTAAGCAATGCGCCTCTTTCAATATTCAATTTCATTTGATAATTTCACGCTTCTATTCGTTAAGATTTTAAATCAAAGACTTTAATAAAGCCCAATTCATTTTATTATTTTTTTATGAAAAACAGACTATCATAATCAGCCATTACGTCAATGGCTTTTTAAGAGTTTTCTGCCGAGTCGCAATATATTGTGGGTGAGAGAGAATCGTGCCTATATTTCGTCTTAAAATCAGGTACTGAACATACGTTCCAGATGAAGGATATCCTCTTCTAGCACACTATCGGTTTGCCTTAGTTCTTCAATGCGTTTTACAGCATGCATTACCGTTGTATGGTCACGTCCGCCAAACTTTCTGCCGATGCTTGGCAGTGATTTTGATGTCAGATGTTTACATAAATACATGGCAACCTGTCTTGGGCGCGCAACCTGTCTGGCGCGGCGGGATGACAGCAAATCAGATAGTTTAATGTTGAAATAATCGGCAACCTGACGCTGGATTTCATCAACGGTAACGCGGCGGTCATTGGCACGTAGCAAGTCCTGTAAAACTTCCTGTGTCATTTCCAGTGTAATCGGGCGACCAATAAGGGTCGAATGAGCCACCATACGGTTAAACGCCCCTTCAAGCTCACGCACATTGGAACTAATTCTACGCGCCAGAAGCTCGATCACTTCGCTTTGGATTTCCACTTCAGGAATGCTGTTTGCTTTTTGCTGTAAAATACCAAGTCGCAGTTCATAATCCGTTGGATGAATATCAGCAACCAGCCCCCAACCGAGCCTTGATCTGATGCGCTCTTCAACGCCTTCAAGGTTTGATGGTGAACGATCCGCAGACAGAATGACTTGACGGTTATGATCAATCAACGCGTTAAAGGTATGGAAAAACTCTTCCTGGGTTGAATTTTTATTGGCGATAAATTGTAAATCGTCAATCATCAACAGATCTACGTTTCGGAACTTTTCCTTAAAGCTCATTGTGTCTTTATATCGGATTGACGAAATGAACTGATACATGAATTGTTCCGCCGAAAGATAAACAACCTTTTTATCGGGGAAATTTTCACGGATCGCCCACGCGATCGAATGCATCAGATGGGTTTTACCAAGCCCCACGCCACCATGCAGGAATAGCGGGTTAAAATTCACGTCTTTATTTTCAGCAACCCTGCGCGCTGCGGCATAGGCAAATTCATTGGATTTACCGACAACAAAGCTATCGAATGTAAACCTCGGGTCAAGCGGCGCGCCAAAACTATTGTCACTGACGATGCGGATGGCTTCTTTCTTTTCTTTTTTCGCTTTTTTGGGTTTTGACTTGGAAACCGTGTTATCAACATCTTCGATTTCTTTATCAGCCCCCTGAAACCCGGAAAGAACAACAATATCAATATCAGTGACACTAATATTGACACGTTGCCATGCATTTTTAAGACGATCGGAAAAATTGGATAAAATCCAGTTGCGCATGAAACGTGTTGGCGCAGCCATAATGGCGCAGCCGCCCTCAACATTGATAAGTGCTAAAGGCTTAAACCAGCTTTTATAGGTATTCTCATCAAATTCAGCGCGCAAGGTATCCAGTACCAGATTCCATTGCATATCAATAGTATTACTCATGACCGCTTCATTTGTGTTTTGATGTCCCACTTCACCCTTCAT